>CP070770.1:3407635-3416895 GCA_020345765.1 Deltaproteobacteria bacterium | reverse complement strand
AGCGTCCCCGACGGGATTTGAACCCGTGTTCCAGGCTCGAAAGGCCTGTGTCCTTGGCCAGACTAGACGACAGGGACGGCTAAGACAAATTTAACATACCTCAATACTTATTTGCAAGTTTTCTTTTCATTTCAATTTTTCCTTGAATAACATACTGTTTTTGGATAAAATTAAATGGAAATGAAGGAAAAAGTGAAAATAGTAAAGCGCAGCGCGGAGGAGATAGAAAAGGAATTAGAGCAGAAGCTAAAGGCGGATCTGGAGGAGTTGAGTATACATCCCGATGAGCCAGAGTTCTGGGGAAAATATGAAATAACGGAAATCCAGGGCTTAAGGGATATTTCGGGTGGTATATTTATAAGAAAGGCGGATCAGGAAAAATCCGGGCTGCCGGAGGAATGGATCGGTTCGTGGTTATATGCAACCAATAGAAAGGTTTACGAAGAAAAAATAAAAGAGGGTTACGAGCTTGTTGCCCTCCATCCGGAATACAAGGTTCCCTGTTTATTCAGACCGATAAAACCGGAAGATAAATCCGATAACTGGTTCTGGTCTCCCGAGAAGAGAGAAAGGAGAAAAGTAAAAGGGTACGAATGGTTTTTACCACCGACCGAAGACAAGCGAGATTTTGATGCACACAAATGGGATGGATGGTTTGTGCATCCAAAAAAGAAAAATAAATACGGAAAGTAGTGACTGATTTTTCTTGGAGACATAAGCTAAATTTCAGGATTTATTAAATTATAAGAAAGGGAGAATCAAAAATGGCTAGGAAAAAGAACATCAGAAAGATCCTTAAGCAGAGTATTGACAGCCTTTCTACTGAAATAAGCACCTTGGCAGAAACCAGGGCTTCGAAATCAGTAGAGAGAGCAAGGGCGAGTGCCGAGAAGATGTTGAGAAAAAATTTAAAGGCAGCCCTAAAGGCCATAGGGATTCCTACAAAGGATGATTTAAAAAAACTGAGTCGTAAGATAACAACTATTGATAAGAAAATGAGAAAATTGACTAAACAGAGCTCGGGCAGAAAGGTGAAGACATCCACTAAGGCTAAGAGAGTCTGCACGATCAGGGGCTGTAATGCACCCTACCGGAGCAAGGGATATTGTGAGAGGCATTATCAACAATGGAGGCGAGGCCGGCTAAAATAAGATAAATCCAAGTGTTAAAGCTCAAATTTGAAAAAATGGAATGAGCCGCCCGGGGCTCGAACCCGGGGCCCTCGGCTTAAAAGGCCGATGCTCTACCTGCTGAGCTAGCGGCTCATTTGAGGTTTTGTAATAAGTCTTTTCGAGTTCTCTTTTCGCCTTCCTATCAGCTTCACTACTTCCAGTTAGATTATAACATAATAGCCATACTGTCAATCAGCGATTTAGGAAAACCAGGTTGAAACCAGAAAGTAGTTATTTTTCCATAATTTTCTTGACAAATATAAGAAAATTTATTAAATTATAAGAGAAAGTAGTAAATTCATAGCTAATTTAGATTAATGAGCCGATTGATTTTAGCTTCCGCCTCCCCTCGGAGGAAAGAGCTGCTCAAGCAGGTGGGGCTGGATTTTACCACAATACCCAGTAAAATCGAAGAAAGAATGAGGGAGGGGGAGGATTTCCGGCAGTATCCACTGCGCATAAGCCTGGAAAAAGCATTAAGCGTTATCGAGGGGCTCCCGCGGGCAAATGGTTGCTGGGTAATCGCCGCCGATACAATTGTTGTAATCGACTCGGAGATCCTGGGAAAGCCAAAAGATCCGGAAGACGCCCGCAGTATGCTGGAGAAGCTAAGCGATAGGGAGCATCTGGTGATCACCGGATTCAGTGTAGTTAACGCAAAAAGTAAAGATTACACCCAGCGGTCGGTAGAGAGCAGGGTCAAGCTGAAGAAGCTCGCTCCCGATGAGATCGAGGGGTATCTAAAAACCCGGGAACCATTCGATAAGGCAGGGGGATATGCGGTTCAGGGCATTGGTTCCTTTATGGTAGAGAGGGTCAACGGCTCTTACACTAACGTAGTCGGCCTGCCCATGAGCGAGTTAATTCAAGTTCTAAGGGAAATGAGGGCAGTGGATCTGTTCGAGAAATACCTATCCGGAGCCCCGCCTCCGGCGGGGTCGAATGATTAGTGGGTAGGGGCCGTGTCTGAGATAGCTGCCCGATTGAGTTATGTGCGAAGTCAAATAGAGGTTGCTGCCCGGAGAGCAGGAAGGGAGCCGGATTCAATCAAGCTGGTGGCAGTCACAAAAATGGTAGAAATCGATGAGATCAAGGAGGCTGCCCGGGCAGGGGTAGAAGCCTTCGGCGAGAACTATGTCCAGGAGTCCCGGGAGAAAATCAGACAGGTTGAGCAGGCAAAGGAATGGCACTTTATCGGCCGCCTGCAAAGCAATAAGGTGAGGCAGGTTCTGGGACTTTTCGATCTGATCCATTCGGTGGACCGGTTCTCGCTGGCCGAGCAGATCCAGAAGCGGGCGGAGCAGAAGGAATTAATTCAGCAGATTTTGATCCAGGTTAATATCTCGGGTGAGGAGACAAAGTCAGGAGTGGAAAGAGACGAGGCCATCACTTTGATTAACCGGGTAAAGGGGTTTCCTGGCATCGCGCTGCGGGGGTTGATGACGATGCCTCCTTATTTCGATGATCCCGAAATGGCCCGACCGTATTTCAGGATACTGCGGGAGATCCGCGATAAAGCCGAGGGACAGTGCGGTATCTCACTGCCGGAGCTGTCTATGGGGATGAGCGGGGATTATCAGGTTGCAATCGAGGAGGGAGCCACTATTATCAGAGTAGGAACGGCTATCTTCGGTCCCCGGGACTAAATTAGTTTTGCCCTACGGGCATAAGAGTATAACAATGGCGATACGAAACGGAGAAAAAAGAAGGATTGGCTTTATCGGAGCGGGTAATATGGGGGAGGCCCTGATCAAAGGGATGCTCCTCTCCCGAAGTTTTAGTCCCGAGCAGTTACGGGCAAGCGATAAGGTCCCCGGGCGGCGGAAATACATTTCCGAAACCTATAAGATAAAGGTGTTTAAAAAGAACGCCGAGGTTGTCCGAAATTCAGATATCATTATCTTAGCGGTTAAGCCCCAGAATCTGGATGAAGCCTTGAAAGAGGTGAGGGAAGGGTTAACCCGGGATAAGCTCCTCATCTCTATCCTTGCCGGGATCACGGTGGGCAGGCTCCAGGGGCTGCTGAAAAGGGGAGCAAGAGTGATCAGAACCATGCCCAACGCTCCGGCTCTGGTTCAGGAAGGTGCAACGGTAATCTACCGGGGAGACAAGGCTACGGAAGAGGATTTACAGGTTGCCGGTCGGATCTTTGATTCGGTGGGAAGAACTGTTGTCCTCCAGGACGAGTCTTTGATGGACGCGGTGACGGGCCTGAGCGGGAGTGGCCCGGCTTATGTTTTTATAATTCTCGAGGCACTATCAGACGGCGGGGTTAAGATGGGGCTGCCCCGGGAGGTAGCT
Source organism: Deltaproteobacteria bacterium (assembly GCA_020345765.1). GTDB lineage: Bacteria > Desulfobacterota. Next base: position 3,413,422 of record CP070770.1, on the reverse strand, counting down.
ACCAATTTAGCCGTCCAGACAATCGCCGGTGCCGCCAAGTTAGCCCGGGAGAGCAGAAAGCATCCGGGGGAACTGAAAGATATGATCACTTCACCCGGGGGAACGACAATCGTCGGAATTAAGAAATTAGAGGAGGGAGGACTGCGCGCAAGTTTGATTGAGGCGGTGGAATCGGCCACCCTCCGTTCAAAGGAACTATCAAAAGGAGGTAAGAAATGAAGATTACTCCACTGGATATCCAACAGCAGCAGTTTAAGGTAAGATTCAGGGGATTCGATCAGCGGGACGTGGAAGCTTTCCTGGAACTGGTTCGGAACGAGTTTGAGGTGTTGATCAAGGAGAACAACTCCCTCAAAGACAAACTCCGGAGAAGGGACGAACAGATTGCAAGGTACCGGGATGATGAGCAAACCCTGAAGGAGACGATGATAACCGCCCAGAAGATTAATGAAGACATCAAGACCAATGCAATTAAGGAATCAGAGGTGATAGTTTCCGAGGCTAAGCTTAAAGCCCAGGAAATCCTTAACAGCGCCCAACTGCGAAGCCTTGAGATCCTTGAGGAGATCAAGGAGTTGAAGCGGCAGAAGATTCAATTTGAATCGAACCTGAGGGCCAATATTGAAACTCATCTGAAGATGCTCGAGGCGGAAACGAAGAAAACGGAAGAGATCGATGTCCTGGAGGAGAAGCTGGAGATCCTCAAGAGAAAGTAGATTAGATCATATACCGATCATAGATATTATCCCCGATAAAGATATCAACTATCTGGGGATCGAATTGCGATCCCCGGCCCCTCTTTATTTCTGAGAGGGCATCTTCCACCGTCAGCGCCTTCCGATAGGGTCTATCGCTGGTCATAGCATCAAAAGCGTCAGGAACGGCAATTACCCGGGCGAAAATGCTTATTTCCCTGCCTTTGAGACCATCAGGATAACCCCCACCGTTAAAATACTCATGATGGCTGCGGATCAGAGGCAGAGCGGGATGGAAGATCTCTATCGGTCTGATGATCTCTTCCCCGATAACGGGATGACGTTTGACATGAGAGTATTCCTTTCCGGTCAAGCGGCTGGTTTTGTTTAAAATGGCATCCTTGACCCCGATCTTTCCGATATCATGCAGTAAAGCGCCACGCTCCAAAATCTCCAGCTGTTCCCCGGAAAGATTAAGGAAGGTGAGCTTCCGGGCTATTTCCAGGGATAGTTGACTTACCCGGTAAGAATGTCCCTTGGTAAATGGGTCCTTGGCCTCGATCGCACCGGAAAGGGCCTTTACCATATCGAAGTTGGCCTGCTTAAGATAATAGTATGCCTGTTCCAGTTCCGATGCCCTCTCGATGGACTCTTTTACGGCTTCCTCAAACTCCCTCGACATGGTCTTTCTTACCTCCTCTTCTTCCTCCAGCAACTTTTTGTGCTGGATTGCTCTCTCCAGGGAGATAAGAAATTCGTCCTTTTTGATCGGCTTGGTAAGATAATCAACCGCTCCCTTTTTCATCACCTCGACCGCAGTGTTGATATCGACATAACCGGTTAACATAATTACCGGCAGGGTTTCATATTTTTCTTTGATGTATTCTAAAATCTTGATGCCGCCGACATTCTTAATATCGCAGATCACTACTTCAAAGAGATATTCCTCCAGTATTTTATAGGTCGCTTCAGCATCTTTCGCCTCGTTGGTAATGTATCCGGCCTTTTCAAGCTGCACCTGGAGAATTTTTCTCACATTATCGTCATCGTCTATTATCAGAATTCTTTTCTCCATCTTTTACCTTCCTTTTCGTCAGTCGACCCACGGATGCGGGATAAATATCTCCTGGTAACGCTGGAGGACATAGCGGTCAGTCATTCCCGCAATAAAGTCGCATACCCTCCGTTCCGGGGGATCTTCATCCCGGAGATTTCCCGCTTCCCGGTTAAATCTCTCAAGATTTTTCAGATAATATTGATAAAGGTCGGTAAGGATCTTGGAGCACTTGACGAAATCAGCGTAAACCTTCTCCTGGGTATAGACATTGGTATAGAGAAATTCCCTCAGGTTTTTAAGGGCCTCATAGGTCTCTTTGCTCATCCGGATGCAGGAGCCATCTTCTTTCGAGCTGGTATAGATAATGTCGGTAACCATCGTATTTATCCTCTGGGAATGGGTGTTGCCCAGGGCCCGGGACAATTCCTTCGGGATGTCCTGCTCTGTAATTACTTCCCCTCGCAAGGCATCATCCAGGTCGTGATTAACATAGGCAACGACATCGGCAATCCTTACGCTCTGTCCCTCCAGGGTAGAAGCCATTTCATCGGTGTCATCGGAAAGGATCTCGTTCTGGCCTTTTGAATGATGAGAAATACCATTACGAACCTCATAGGTGAGATTCAAACCATGGCCATTGTTCTCCAGACATTCTACCACCCGGAGACTCTGCTGAAAATGTTTGAATCCCTGGGGGAGGATTCGGTCTAAAACCTCCTCACCGGCATGGCCGAAGGGGGGATGGCCCAGGTCATGAGCCATTGCGATCGCCTCGGTCAGATCCTCGTTGAGCCTTAATGCCTTGGCGATGGTCCGGGCGATCTGTGATACCTCCAGGGTATGGGTTAAACGCGTGCGGTAGTGATCTCCGGTGGGGGAGAGAAAGACCTGGGTTTTATGTTTCAGCCGGCGGAAAGACTTGCTGTGGATGATCCGGTCCCGGTCATGCTGAAATGCCGGGCGGATAGGGCAGGGCTTCTCCTGCTTTTCCCGCCCCTGGGTCTCGGAGCTTAGTTTGGCGTAAGGAGAAAGGGTCTTTCTCTCCTGCTCTTCCAGCATCTTCCGAATCAGCATTTCTTCTCCCTTGACCCCTTGAATCCTTGAACCCTCGACCCCTCTCTCTCCAAGTAATGCCTCTTCCCGTTAAGGAGAATATAATAGCCCCCGGATGAGGGGTCGAATTCAATGTACCGGGCAAGTTCGTAATAGCTGGGTCGGCAGAAACGGCCCCGGTAATCACCGTTCTTTACCTGGCAGTAGAGCACATTATCCTTCCCCACCCGGATGGTGTCCAGGTCAAGGGCCTCTGTGCTCCCGTCATTGAGCAGGATGGTGAAATACGCATCCTCAGCTTTATCGGATGGATAATAATCGAGGGATTTTACCAGGAAAGGGGCGTCTTCGACCTCCACATAACTCCACTCCTTCCCGATCGCAATAAGATACCTTCCCCGGGTATCTTTCTTCAAGCTGCGGCTGAACAGCTTACAGGTCCTTTCGTGGGTGATCTCCACCCCTTCATGGTACCACCGGCCCTCTTTATCGAACCGGAGGCTTGGATGTTCGGGATTATTCATGATTTTTAAGTCAGCCTCAGGCGAATTTACTGTCCAGGAGAATAGTTACCGGGCCCTCGTTTATCAGCTCTACCTCCATCTTGGCCTGAAATTCACCCGTTGAGGTCTTAATCCCCTGTGTTTCCACATGAGAAACAAAGTAATGATAGAGTTCCTGGGCACGGTCAGGTTCGGCCGCAAGCGAAAATGATGGCCTTCTGCCCTTGCGGCAGTCGGCATAAAGGGTAAACTGGGAAACGATCAAGATCTCTCCGCCGATATCCTTCAAGGAGAGATTGAGTTTCCCTTCACTGTCCTCGAAGATCCTCAGATTGACGATCTTCTCTGCCAAGTAATCGGCATCCTCCCTGGTATCTTCCTTCCCGACACCCAGGAGAGTCAGGAGACCCCTTCCAATCTCGCCGACGGTGCGATTGGCTATCTCTACTTTAGCCTGCTTAACCCTCTGGATTACCGCCCTCACTGTCAAGATCCCTCATTCAAACTAATCTATTATTAGGTATTTCGCCGGATAAGGCAAGAGATTTTTTGGGTTACTTCCCTTGACTTTTAGACTCGATAATGGTATGTAAAAAGGTGATTGGACTCAGGTAAATTAAATTTTTTTCAAGGAGGTAAGCATGGTTAGAGGCGGAAGAGGACCGTGGGATCGGGGAGGGGGGCCCCCGGATTTCCCGGATATTGATATCGATAAGATTATCAAGAAGTTCCAGGAGTTTTTTCGGGGCAATCTCCCCGGTGCCTGGGCCGCTTTACTGATGATACTGCTCATAGTTCTTTTTACCGGGATCTATCGGGTCGGGGTCGATGAAAGAGGGGTGATCCAGAGATTCGGCAAATATGTGAGGACAACCGAACCGGGTCTTCATATAAAAATGCCGCTGGGAGTCGAACGGGTTACCAAGGTAAAGGTCGATCGCGTCTACACCGAGGAGTTCGGCTTCCGCACACTGCGTCCGGGAGTGAGAACCGAATATACAACAAGGGGATATCTTGATGAATCTTTAATGTTAACCGGTGATCTGAACATTGCCGAGGTCCAGTGGATAATCCAGTTCAGGATCTATGACCCGGTTAAATATCTATTCAAGGTGAGAGATGCCCGAGCTACTATCCGGGATGTTTCCGAGACAATTATGCGCCAGGTGGTCGGGGATAGAAGTGTAAACGAGGCAATAAATAAGAGGCAGGAGATCTCGCATCAGGCAAAGATGGATATGCAGGCAATCCTGGATGCTTATGATACCGGGATCAAGCTGGTTACCGTAGAAATGCAGGACGTCGTTCCCCCGGACCCGGTAAAGGCTGCTTTTAATGAGGTTAACCAGTCGCTGCAGGAAAAAGAAAAAATGATAAACCAGGCCTGGGAAGAGTATAACAAGGTAATCCCCCTTGCCAAGGGCGAGGCCGAGAAGGCGATAAAGTCAGCCGAGGGCTATGCCCTGAACCGGGTAAACCGGGCAAAGGGGGACGCTAACCGATTCATTGCAGTCTGGAAGGAATACAGCCGCGCCAAGGATGCCACCAGAAGGAGACTCTATCTGGAAACCCTGCAGGAGGTTCTTCCCAAGATGGGAAATAAGTATATTGTCGACCCCAAGCAGAAAGGACTACTGCCGCTTTTGGACCTGGGTAAAGAAGGAGAGACAAAATGAATCAAAAAAGTATAACCATTATTTTAGCCGTACTGGCACTTCTAGTTCTGATGCTTCTGGGAGGTTCCTTTTATACCGTGAGCGAGACCGAGCAGGTAGTGATAACCCAATTCGGAAGGCCGGTAGGATCGGCCGTAAAGGAGGCGGGCCTGAAATTTAAATTGCCCTTTATTCAAACGGCAAACTATTTCTCCAAGCAGCTATTAGAATGGGATGCTAAACCTGAGCAGATCCCGACCAAGGATAAAAAATTTATCTGGGTTGATACCTTTGCCCGGTGGAGAATCGTTGACCCGCTAAAATTCTTACAAGCAGTAAACAATGAGTCAGTAGCCCAGGCCCGGCTGGATAATATTATCGAGTCGGCAACCAGAGATTTTGTCAGTACTCACCTATTGATTGAGTCGGTAAGGAACTCAAACCGGGAGATGGATATGGCTGAGATAGGGCTGGAAATGGAGGAAGAAAGAACAGCAGCAAAAGTAGAAGTTAAGTTTGGGAGAGAAAAGATAACCCGGGAGATACTGGGAGAGGTTTCAAAAAAAGTGCCTGAGTATGGCATTGAAGTGGAGGACGTGAGGATAAAGAGGATAAATTATGTGGAAGAGGTAAGAAAGGAAGTCTATGAGCGGATGAAGAGCGAAAGGAAAAGGATTGCCGAAAAGTACCGCTCCGAGGGAGGGGGCGAGAGTGCGAAGATAGAAGGAGACCGGGAGAAGAAATATAATGAAATTACATCCGAAGCTTACAGAAAGGCCCAGACGATCATGGGTAAAGCCGATGCCGAGGCAACCCGGATCTAC
>CP070770.1:3401581-3407535 GCA_020345765.1 Deltaproteobacteria bacterium | reverse complement strand
TCATTTCGCCTCCTATTTATGGTATAAATGAGAATTAGCTATGCAATATGTTGTAGTTAAAGAATTTTCGGGGGAAACGTCCGGTAATAAAATTTTTTGCTGGAAATCGGACGAAAACTGTGCTATTTATCTTATAAATGATTGGAGAGAAAGAGATGCTTCAGATAGGTTTTTCTTATTACGGAGGTTTCTAAGATGCAGGTTTACCTGAGTGAGAATGTATTCTTGGGAATGATCCTGTCGGCGATTGAGGTTTATAAGAGCGAGTGTTACGGTCTGCTTCTGGGACTCCGCACGAACGAGAAGTTTGTTATTGATTACGCCATTCCTTATCAGAGTGCCAAGAGGGGGCGCACCTGGGCGGAACTGCGGCAGGACAAGTGGATGGTGATCTCGAAGATCGTCAAGAACTTCCCGAAGCTCGATGTGATCGGGGATTTTCATTCCCATACCATGTTTGGAGAGAGCCGGGCCGATATTGTTTTGGGGAGGGAGGACGTCGAGTATATGAGTGAGAATGAGCTCCAGATAGTGGTGGCAATAAATGATAAGATTAAATCACAGGTCTGGGATAACAATCGTGACGGAACGATATCCGGGACAATCGACCGGTATCACTGCAAGGTCGCGGCCTACTATTTACCTAATTCGGATAAATCCCACCAGCCGAAGTTAGCCGAAATCTACTGCCCGTTTGCGGTCGGTCTACTCGTCAAAGGAGGTTGATATGAAGAGATTCTTATTTGTGATGTTGATTGTGGGGGGCATCAGTGTCCCGGCCTGGGGAGGGGATAACGATATCGATCTGAAGAATTTTATAGATTTAACCGACCCCCAGGGAGCGTTTGAGGATCTGAGCCGGGATATGGGTTATGCCCTGAATCTTATCCCTCTGGCCCCGGCCGAGCCCCTGGGGATAACGGGCTTTGATATTGGGGCCGAGTTGAGCCTGATCGATATTGATCAGAGAATCCCCTACTGGGTCAATTCGGTGAGTGACCGGGAGCCTCCCCCTTACCTGGCGATCCCGAAGGTGCATGTCCAGAAGGGGCTTCCCGCGGGGATTGATCTCGGAGCAATCTATGCGGGGACCCCCAAGAGTAACATCCAGCTGATCGGGGCGGAGCTGAAATGGGCATTCATAGATGGCTCGATGGTCATGCCGGCCCTGGCGCTGCGGGGCTCTTATACCAGGCTGCTGGGGGTGGATCAACTGAATTTCCAGACCCAGGGGGTGGATCTGTCCATCAGTAAAGGACTGCCGTTTCTGACGCCTTATGGTGGGGTCGGGGGGGTGTTTGTCCAGAGCGAGACAAAGGATTTGCCTCCGCCTTCCAACTTGCTGGATTTGGAAAAGGTGAATGTTGCTCTGTTCAAGGGGTATGTGGGTTTAAGGATTTCGCTTACTTTTATAAATTTTACCGCTGAGGTAGACTTTGCCGAGGTTAACTCATATAATTTCAAGTTAAGCGCGGGCTTTTGATTACCTTTCTCTTTTTCCCTTCCTTTCCTGGATGTTTTTTATTTTCAGCATTATTGCCTCTTGGTTGGAATATTTTTCGGTGATCTCCTGGTAAAGGGCTAAGGCCTGATCCAGCTCATCCCTTTCCTCCAGGCAATCGGCTATCCCGAATTTCGCTTCCAATACCAGGGGGCTAGCGGGAAACTTGCTGATCACCTCATGGTAGGCCTGTTCTGCTTCTGAGAGCTTTCCCTCCAGATGATAGGTATTGGCGATCTGGTAATAGACCTGATCGGCCAGGCTGGTTTGAGGAAACCTTTCAAGCAGGGCCCGATATTCAATGCGGGCCTGCTCGAAGGCGTTTAATTTGGTATAGCACAGGGCTAGCTGGTACTGATAATAGTCGAGGTCCTGGTGCTGGGGGTAGTTATCAACTATCTTATGATACTCGATAATTGCCTTCTGGAAATCGCGATACTTGTACTGGTAGATCTCGGCCATGTTCTTCCGGGCCCGTAAAGCATATTCATTTGTGGGGAAGTAGTGGGTTAATTGGGAATAGGTGGCCAGGGCCTGGGAGTAATCCTGGAGGTAGAGATGAAGGATGGTTGCCATCTGAAAGATAGCCGCAGGAACCAGGTCGCTGTTGGGATAATCATGGACTACCTTGGCGTATTCTTCCAGGGCCGGGATATGATCTCCCCTATTCCAGAGGTCATCTCCCGCCTTGAAATGACGACTGGCCGGGTCCTCGGAACAGTCAGAGCCACTAAAGAGAGCCAGACAGAAAATTATTCCGATCGCGAGCCGTCTTAGATTGACCCTTGGGATTTGAACAACGAACCCTTCGACATGTTTCACGAATTTTGTTGAGCTTTGATCCAAGAATTGTATCCCTGCTATTCCTTTATACTCCCTGCTACTACTTGCTATTCCCTGCTATTGATTGGGATTTGGTCATTATTCAGTCTTATTTTGGGGAGAGCCGTTATTCTCATCCTCTTTCTCGGCCAGCCGGGCAACCCCTACCGCCTTTTCTCCTGCTTCCAGGCCAATCAGGCGCACACCCTGGGTATTTCTGCCGATCACGGATATGTCCTTGACCTTCATTCTTATGATCTTGCCCCGATTGGTAAGGATCATTATCTCGTCTTCATCCACTACCTGGATGATTCCTATTACTTTGCCGTTTCTTTTTGTGGCCTTGATGTTAATGAGACCCTTTCCTCCCCGCTTCTGGGTGCGGTACTCTTCAGCTTCGGTCCGCTTACCGTAGCCATTTTCGGTAACCGTGAGGATAGTAGCCCGGGGTTCAATGATCTCCATCCCGATGAGATAATCGTCTTTGCTTAGCTTGATTCCTTTAACCCCGTGGGCGGTGCGCCCCATGGGGCGGGCCTCGGTTTCGGCGAACCGGATGGCTAGGCCGTTTCTGGTTCCCAGAAAGATATCCTGGGTACCATTGGTAATCCTGACCGAGCGGAGGCGGTCACCCGAATCCAGGGAGAGGGCAATGATCCCCCCTGCCCGGGGATTGGAGTAGGCCATCAATTCGGTCTTTTTTATCGTTCCTTTTTGCGAGACCATTACGGCAAACTTATCCGGGGTGAACTCACGGATTGGCAGGTAGGCAGTGATCCTCTCTTCCGCCGCCAAATTCAGGAGGTTAACGATCGGCCTGCCTTTGGCCGCCCTTCCGGCCTGGGGGATCACGTGGACCTTAAGCCAATACACCCTTCCTCTATCGGTGAAGAAGAGGATATAGTTGTGGGTGGAGGCGACAAATAGGCTCTCCACGAAATCCTCCTCTTTGGTAGTCATCCCGGTCTTGCCTTTGCCCCCTCGCCGTTGACTGCGGTAGAGGCTGATGGGATTACGCTTAATATAGCCCTCGTTACTGATAGTAACCACCATATCCTCTTCGATAATGTAATCCTCGGCACTCAGTTCTTTTGCTTCTTCTTCAACGATCTCGGTTTCCCGCTCATCGCCGTATTTCTCCTTGATCTCGAGAAGCTCCTGAACGATAATCTTATAAATCTCCTCCTTGCTGGCCAGGATCTCCTTGAGCCGCTTAATCAGGGCACTGACCTCTTTGAGCTCGCTAACTATCTTTTCCCTCTCCAGGTTAGTCAGCCTCTGGAGCCTCATGTCGAGGATGGCCTGGGCCTGAAGTTCGGAGAGGGAGAATTTTTTTATCAAACCGGCCTTGGCTTCCTGCGGGCCGGGCGATTTTTTAATCAGGGCGATGACTTCATCGATCTTTTCCAGGGCGATATTCAGACCGGTAAGTATATGGTGCCTCTCCTCGGCCTTCCGGAGTTCGTAGATACATCTGAGGGTAACAACCTCTTCGCGGTGGTTAAGATAATGGGAGAGGAGTTCCTTCAGGTTGAGTATCCGGGGCTGGTTATTCACCAGGGCAAGAAGGATTATCCCGAAGGTGGATTGCATCGGGGTGTGTTTATAGAGCTGATTGAGGATAACCTGGGCAATCTCGTCCTTCTTTAGCTCGATTACGATCCGCATCCCGTCCCGATCGGACTCGTCCCTCAGATCCGAAATCCCCTCGATCTTTTTTTCCCGCACCAGTTCGGAGATCCGCTCGATCAGTTTCGACTTATTGACCTGATAGGGGATCTCGGTGATGACGATACTCTCCCTCTCGGTCCGCTTCTGTTTCTCGAGGATGGCCCGGGCACGGAGCTGGATAATCCCTCTCCCGGTGTTATAGGCCTCCTTGATGGCCTTTCTCCCGTAAATAAAACCCGCGGTGGGGAAATCGGGGCCCGGGATATGTTTCATCAGTTTCTCGACCGTTATCTTAGGGTCTTTGATCAGGGCAATAAGCCCGTCGATAACCTCGCCCAGGTTGTGTGGGGGGATATTGGTAGCCATACCCACCGCAATGCCGGCGGAGCCATTTACCAGAAGGTTAGGGATTTTGGCCGGGAGTACCAAAGGTTCCGTCAGGGAATCGTCATAATTGGGGCCGAACTCAACCGTCTCTTTATCAATATCCTCCATCAGCTCCGAGGCGAGCCTCGCCATGCGGATCTCGGTATAACGCATGGCCGCGGGTGGGTCTCCGTCAACCGAGCCGAAATTGCCCTGGCCGTCGATCACCGGATAACGCATCGAGAAGTCTTGGGCCAGCCGCACCGCGGTTTCGTAGACCGCCGCGTCCCCGTGCGGGTGATACTTACCGATGACATCGCCGACGACCCGGGCCGATTTCTTATAGGGTTTGTCGTGGGTATTTCCCATTTCCTTCATGGCGTAGAGGATCCGGCGCTGAACCGGCTTCAACCCGTCCCTGACATCAGGCAAGGCCCGGCCGATGATGACGCTCATGGCGTAATCCAGATAGGATGTTTTCATCTCCTCTTCGATATTTACCGGTATTTTTTCTGCTACTAATTCCATTTTCCTACCTATAGGTTAAGGGTTAAATTTGTAAGTATATTAGTACATTAGGCTTTGGTAATTGGTCATTGGGATTTACCATTATAATTATACTAATCCACCCCGAGCTTGTCAATTTTTTTTATTCGAAAAAATCACTTTTGACCACTATATCTTGTGGCGGGCGAAAGAAGCGAAACTAATTGTGGTAGTTATCCCTCGGAATCGTGCTGAAGGGATTGAGGAGGGGATTGGGTAAGGATAGTGGGTTCCTGGAGTACTTCTCAGGGAGAAAAATTAATATCAAATTACAAAGATCAAATGCCAAATGAAATCCAAAATCCAAATATCTGAGAGTGGCTCTAACCCTATAAATCCTACTTTTCAATTGACAGCCTCTTCGTGGTATGATAAATTGTAATACCAGGAGGTGGTCTTATGCCTACAGCTAAAATAGCAATAACCTTGGAAGAGGATTTTCTTAAAGAGATAGACCGATGGGTTTCGGAAGGCCGGTATCCAAACAGAAGCAAGGCAATTCAAGAAACCTTGAAGGGGAAAATAACGGATTGGCGCAGGAAGAGACTGGTAGAAGAGGTTTCAAAACTGAACCCTAAAGAGGAACAGGCTCTGGCTGAGGAGGCACTTTTTTCAGGAAATGAGATATGGGACGAAGAATACTAAGAGGTGAAATATACTGGGCGGATCTTAACCCGGTGAAAGGAAAAGAACAGGCGGGGTTTAGACCGGTACTGGTAATAAGCCAAGATATCTTTAACGAAAAAAGCGGGACCGTTATCGCCTTGGCTATTACCAGCAAGGAACCGAGAGCCGGTTTTCCTTTGACCCTGAAATTAAAAACTGTAGAACTGTCGAAGCCTTCCTGGGTAAAGATAAGCCAGATAAGGACATTGTCCACGGAAAGGCTGGAGAAAAGGTTAGGGATGGTAGACCCCAAAGAGCTCGAAGATTTAATTGAAGGCTTGATGGATATAATAGGTTGAAAAAATGGGGATCACCAATTTAATCATTTCACCTAAGTTACCCGCTGAAAGATAATGAATTTTCAGGAGATAATCGCCGAGCA
>CP070770.1:3362346-3401481 GCA_020345765.1 Deltaproteobacteria bacterium | reverse complement strand
CCATTCTATCCCGCAAGATAATCCCGGTCTACTGCGGTTCCGCGGAAAAAAATATCGGGATGGCCCCCCTGCTGGAATCAATCGTTAACTTACTGCCTTCCCCTTTGGATCGGGGCGTAGTCTTTGGAGTTGAACCTTCTGCCGATAAGGTTAAGGAACGCAAACCCGACTCCAAGGAACCCCTCTCTGCGTTGGTTTTCAAAACCATTGTTGACCCTTTTGCCGGAAGGCTTTCCATCTTTAGGGTCTTTTCCGGTGAATTCAATTCTGATTCAAATATTTTTAATTCCTCTCAAAAAGAGAAGGAAAAAATTGGCCAAATCTTCCAGCTTGTGGGAAAACAACAGCATGCCATAAATCCCGCAGTTGCCGGAGAAATCGCAGCGGTAGCCAAACTTCGCCTGACTACTACTGGCGATACTCTTTCCGATGAAGGAGACCAAATAATTTTTGATTCCTTCAATTTCCCATCCCCTTCAGTTTTATTCGCGGTTAAACCTAAAGGTAAAAGCGATGAAGAAAAGATTGCTACCAGCATAGCCAAACTTCAGGAGGAAGACCCGACGATCAAACTTCAGCGGGAACTGCAAACCAAAGAGGTGATCCTCATGGGATTGGGACAACGTCATCTCGAGGTAACTATTGAGAAATTAAAGAGAAAATACGGAGTCGAAGTTGAATTGACCGTCCCCAAGGTTCCCTATCAGGAAACCATCCGATCTAAGGCTCAGGCTCAGGGGAAATACAAAAAGCAATCCGGAGGAAGGGGGCAATACGGGGATACCTGGACGGAAGTCGAACCTCTACCTCGAGGTAACGGTTTCGAGTTTGTCAATAAAATTACCGGGGGGGTAATACCACGACAGTATATACCGGCGGTTGAGAAAGGTATTCGGGAAACGATGGCTGAAGGGATTCTGGCTGGCTATCCGGTAGTTGACTTAAAGGCTACCCTTTACGACGGTACCTTCCATGATGTAGATTCATCGGATATGGCTTTTAAGATTGCAGGAGCTTTGGGCTTTAAAAAGGGATTCAATCAAGCCGATCCTGTGCTGTTAGAACCAATTATGTCGGTGGAAATATCTGTACCTGATGAATACACTGGAGATGTAATCGGAGATCTGAACAGCCGTCGCGGCAAGGTAATTGGGGTTGAACCCAAGGAAGGCATTCAGATCATTAAATCTCAGGTTCCTATGTCTGAAGTCTTACGCTATGAGCCAGATCTCCGTTCAATGACTCAAGGAAGGGGGGCATTTACCATGCAATTATCTCACTATGAAGAGCTCCCCTCCCATATCAGTGAAAAGGTTATTGCCGCTAGTAAAACCAAAGAGGAACAGTAAAATATATTTATTTCAACGGAGTCTTGACCAATGGCGGAACAGGATCCTTTTGGGAAAAATCCCCCAAAGAAGAAAAGCCTGAGCGAAGAACTTCTAAAAGATGACTTCTTCAAACCACCAATCGATGACATCTACCCTACTGATAGGGGGGATACCTCAGAGCCTTTTCCAGAAATAGAAACACCTTCCACCAAGTCATTTTTAGAGGAAGATCTACCGATAAGCCCCCTTGATGAGCCATTTGACTCATTCCCATCCGAAGATGAACCTCAGGTGAAGGTTTTTGCGGTTCAAGAAGAAGAAAAGAGAATCGAACCCAAGAAAATCGCTTTGATTGCCGGGGGAGGACTCCTCGCAGTTGGTTTGATCATTGTCGGGGTTATCTTAATTTTTGGGGGTAAGGAACAACAATCCCTTGTGCCGGCACCCGTCGCACAGCCCCTGGTCCAAGCCCCTGCTCCGACTCAGCCACCCGCTCCCCCTTCACCTTTGGCTACCGATCAAACTCCTCCGCCTTCACCCCCACCGGTGGAGCCGAGTCAGCCTCCTGCACCTTCACCACCTAAACAGGTAGCAGAAATACCGGCACCACCGCCCGCCGTTGCCAGACCCGCACCTCCACCTCCCGTGGCCAAGCCGGCACCTGTCCTGGAACCCAGATATACACTCGAGGTCGGCCGTTATGATAAAGGAGAACTCGCATCCCATAACAGAAAACTTGCCCGGTTAGGACTTTCGTCTTTTACTATCACCGAGAAGAAAACCACCGAAGTTAATTATGTGGTGGTTGATCAAAGATTTGATGAGGGGGAAGCTCGTGCCGCATCAATGAAAGTGGAGTTTGTCGGAGGAATTAAAAATGATGTTTTGACCCAAAACGACGGTAGCTATACAATCCGGGCAGGCCCCTATAACTCCCTCAGCAAAGTCGTTGAGATCAAAAACAAAATCTCTGAACTGGGTTATGCTACCCGGATAGATTTTAGCACTTCTACTGATGTAATCTACCGATTACGGGTGGGGAAATTCGCTACCAAATCAGATGCTGAAAAGACATTGGCCCTCTTACGGCAGAATGGATTCTCACCCGTTATAAAAAACCTGAAGTAATCGTAGATAATGAAAGAACTGTCCTCTCCTATTCCGATCTCCCCGGCAATTGCACCTTATCTTAAGAAAGATGCTCCCCGGGAAGCCCGTTTAAAGGCGGCCGGGGGGCTTATTCCTCTTCCCTCCAGTGATCTGATCCCCCTTTTTTATCATCTGCTCTCGGATAAGGACGCTCAGGTCCGGGAAAATGCCAAGAAAAGCCTTGACGGCCTACCACTAAATATGCTGGAAACCTTTCTCGCCAACCCGGAGCTCCACCCCAAGATCCTTGATTATTTTGCCCGGGAAGTTTCACTCGAGCATAAACATTTTGAGACCATTGCCCTCAATCGGGGTACCAACGATGCTACCATCATCTTCTTGGCGGGCAAAGACAACCGGCAGTTGCTGGAAATAATTTCCCATAATCAGGAGAGGATTATCCGCACTCCCCAGATCGCTGAAGTCCTAATAAATAACCCAAATCTCGATGGGGTAAATCAAGACCGCGTCCTCTCATTCTATCAAAATTATATCTTGTCTCAACCTATTGCCGATCTCCCCAAAGATAAAGAGGAAGCGGAAAGAGATCTGCCGGAGAAAATGGAAGAAAAGGACGAGCTCCCTCAGGAAGCAGTTAAGGTTGTACTCCCTACGGAAGCGAAGGATGAGGACGGTGAGCTTACCGAAGAGCAAAGAGAGAGTCTATTTCAGAAGATCCAGAGAATGCCGGTTTCCGAAAAGATTAAATTGGCTTTAAGAGGCAATAAAGAGGCAAGAGACCTCCTGGTGCGTGACCCCAATAAGATAGTAGCAACATCGGTTATCAGGTCCCCGAAAATCACCGATGGTGAGGTTCTCAAGATCTGTCAGTCACGCAATGTCAGCGAGGAAGTTCTTAGGATAATTTCTAATAACAAGGAGTGGACCAGAAACTATCAGATTAAGCTGGAGCTTACGAATAATCCCAAGACCCCACTGCCGATGGCGATAAAATTCATCGGGGCCCTGAGGGATAGTGACTTAAGAATGCTGACCCGTAGTAAAAACATTCCTCAGGCTCTCGCTTCAACCGCGAGGAGAGTCTTATCCCAAAAAAAGATGTAATCTTTTAGAATAACGATGGCAATATTAGATTCAAAAAGAAAAGAGATCAACGCCAAGATTGTCTATTACGGTCCCGCCCTTTCGGGCAAGACCACCAACATTCAGTATATCCATAAAAAACTTCGTCCCGATCATCGCGGAAAGCTTATGACCCTTGCCACCCAGGGAGATCGGACCCTTTTCTTTGACTTCCTCCCGGTAGAACTGGGTGTTATTCGGGGTATGAAGGTACGTCTCCAGATCTACACCGTGCCCGGCCAGGTATTCTATAATGCCACCCGCAAGCTGGTGCTCAAAAATGTCGACGGGGTAATATTTATTGCCGACTCTCAGAAAAAAATGCTTCCCGAGAATATTGAGAGTCTAAAGAATTTAGATGAGAATCTGCGGGATTACCACCGGGATTTAAAAGAAGTTCCCTTGGTGTTCCAGTACAACAAGAGGGATATGCCCGGGGTCTCTTCGGTAGACGAACTCCAGGCAGCACTGAATACCTACGGTTCCCCCTCGTTTGAATCCATTGCCAGCCAGGGAGAAGGGGTGCTTAACTGCCTGACTACTATAAGTAAAATGGTAATTAACAAACTGAAAAGCACTTCCGAAATTACCACATTAGAGACTCAAAGGGAAAAGCCTACCGATGAGTCTTTTGACGAACCGAAGCCTCCCTCTCCCACCCCTCAACAAGAGCAGAAAACCCTGGAGTCACTTAGGCCTTCTCCTGATTACCAAACCTCTACTGTCATTTCCCCCACCGAAGATAAGGTAAAACCTCCTTTGAAGATATCTCCTTCTACCCGAACCCAGCCCAAGCGGGATGAGTTGGAAATAATTGAATTGGGAGAGCCAGAAAAAATTTCCTCCAACTGTTTCAATATCCCTTTAGTTATCAGAAATAAGCGCTCCGCCGAGGAGTTTGTGCTTGATCTTACATTAAAACTTGATAATCTTGGGATTGTAACCGCAAAGGCTGTCTCCGGAATAACCTCTAAATCTTGAATGCCAAGGCCCAAAATTCAAATAATAAATCCCTGCTATTCCTTGCTACTCCCTGCTATTCCCTGATATTCCTCGTGATAAATGAAATTAATGATTAACGCCGGTATTCTAACGATAAGCGACAAAGGAGCCAAAGGAGAGCGTGAAGATAAGAGCGGAGAGAAGATCCGCCGTCTCCTTACCGAAGCGGGAATCAATGTGAAATCTTACGAAATAATCCCCGACGACCAAGGGCTTATCAGCCAGAAGCTAATTGATTGGGTGGATAATAAAAAACTTGACCTTATTTTAACTACCGGTGGCACCGGTCTAAGCCCTCGTGATTTAACCCCGGAGGCCACCCGGGAGGTTCTGGAAAAGGAACTCCCCGGCATTGCGGAGGCGATCCGCTGGGAGGGCCTCAAGTCCACTTCCCGAGCAATGCTCTCCCGGGGAATGGCCGGCACCCGGGGCTACACGCTAATTATCAACCTACCCGGATCCCCCCAGGCGGTTAATACCGGCCTCTCCTTCATCCTCCCGACCCTCCCTCATGCACTCGAAAAGCTCAAGGGAGACCCCTCCGAATGCGCTAATTAGACTTATTTGTTTCCGAAAATAGGTATAACGAGGTTGTAAACAATCCTTTCTCAAAAAAACCTCTTTTCACCCGCTTTCGAATAAGTCATTCAGTTCCGGGAAAACTTTACTTCAAAGTATTCTTGTGTTAATCTTTCGATCTGAGAGAAAATGAGGAGGCAACATAAGGGTAATAATAGCACCCCTCGCATAAGCACATTCAAGGTCATGAGTACCATTAACCATTCTATTTTGGACGAGATCGTCCGCCGAGTAGTAGAAGTGGCGCAGCCTGAGCGGATTATCCTATTCGGCTCTGCCGCCCGCGATCAATTAGGGCCAGACAGCGATATCGATCTGCTTGTGGTAAAATCTGGTGTGCCTCACCGGCGCCGCCTTGCCCAACAGATCCATATGAATTTTTTCGGACTGGGTGTACCAGTAGATATCATTGTGGTCACCCCTGAAGACATCAAAGCCTTTGGCGATAAAGTAGGCGCAATCACCGGCCCCGCTCTTCAGGAAGGTAAGGTAATTTATGCCGCCTGAGCACCGCGACCCGACTAAACCTGCCGAATGGCTTCGTAGGGCCCGCAGAAACCTGGCAAAAGCTAAGGCGGACCGCAATCTTCCTGAAGTCCTCTACGAAGATTTTTGTTTTGATGCCTAGCAGGCAACGGAGAAGGCCCTCAAGGCTCTGTTGGTCTATCGAAATGTACCGTTTCCAAAGACTCACGATATCATGGATCTACTGACTATACTCCATCAGAGTGGGATGGATGTTCCGGAAGAGATTCGCCATGCCGACTTTCTGACCGGGTATGCAGTAGAAACGAGGTATCCCGGGATGTCCGAAGATGTCACCGCAGAGGATTATGCAGAAGCCCTCGCTCTCGCCGAGCGAGTTGTCCGATGGGTAGAATCTATGATACCTTATTCGTAGAGGAAAAATACGCTATAAGCGAACATACTGACTTTTAATTTCGACAAATAAATATCGATTTAATAGATTATCATTAATAGGCTTTACGGTAGAGCAGATGTTACTGCTGCTGATAAAAACATTCTTACAACTACCGAATTTCCTCTTTCTGCTCTACCCAAGACATACTCCAATAAGTTAACAAAGTAGCATTTTCTCCCTTTTGAGAGGGCAAATGGATAAAAGATGGTTAATTTTGCTCCTGTTCATTCTGCTTCTGGGGATCAGCTTCGGGTGTGGGAAGGAGATAGGGGTGAGGCCCAATCAACCTCCGATTATTGAGTCCTTTTTGCCGGAATCCCTGGCTCCAATTATCAATGAAGGAAATTCTTTGAGATTTTCTGTAATAGCGTATGACCCCGAGGGAGAGGGGCTAAGTTACTGCTGGATACTTGATGTGAAGGAAGTTTCTGTGACAACTGAATACCTTTTTTCATCGAGAGTAGGCGATTATAAGATGAAGTATCTGAAAGTTATCATCAGCGACGGGGAGTTATCTGTGACCAAAAGCTGGAGGATTACGATTAATGTTCCCCCCCATGTAGCAAGTATCTTAAGCCCGCAGGAAGGGAACCGCTATGATCCCGCAACTGCGATAGGATTCGCCGGGGAGGCAGAGGATTTTGAGCAAGGCTCGCTCAACGGAGCCTCCCTGGTCTGGAGCTCTGATATTGACGGACAAATTGGAGTCGGGACAGCAATAGCCAGCCAGTTATCCCTGGGCCTCCATACGATTACCCTTACTGCCACTGATAATAATTGTGCCCAGAACTCAGCAAGCATTACTTTAGAGATCCGGGATGACCTCTGGAAACAGTTCAACTATGCCAATCACATTGGCGGCAGTGCGATTGAGAACACCTTTGATGGGGAATATATCTGGGTAGGGACCAAGGGTGGGGTGGTCAGATGGGATATCGAGAATGGCACCTACACCAAATACACCACTGCCGATGGGCTCTGCAATAATGTAGTCCGAGCGGTAGCCATTGACAGTGAGGGGAACAAATGGTTTGGAAGTGGGGATCGCTGGGAACTGGGGGATAAGACAAAATACGGCAACGGAGTATGCAAGTATGACGGCACCACCTGGACAAACTATAACTTTTCCAAGGGCGATTTAGTGGGTGACAATGTAAATGCCGTAGCGGTGGATAAGCAGGGGAGGCTCTGGTTTGGGACCTATAATTCCGGGGTAAGTGTTTTTGATGGAGAGACCTGGACCGTTTATGGTATCGGGGAGCTCCCCCACAACCGGGTGAACTCGATAGCGGTGGATTCCCCGGGGAATGTCTGGATCGGGGGGAGGTACGGACTGACCAAGTATGACGGCACCAATTGGACCATTTATACCGATGCCGACGGCTGGCCACTGGCGGAGGTTTATACGGTGGGTATTGATCCTGACGATAATGTCTGGGTAGGGGCCGTTCCCGTAATTGAAATTCCGAGTGGTGACCTGGTTGCCGGGGGAGTGAGCGTTTTGAGCGGGACAAGCTGGACTACCTACACCACTGAAAACAGCGATTTGTCAGATAATGGTGTCGTCGCAATTGACTTTGATACGGCAGGCAATGCCTGGCTTGGTGCCGGGGATACACTCTGTAAATTTGACGGGGTGAGCTGGACAAACCATGCGACCAGTGGGTCAATAATCTTCACAATCTCAGTAGATTCAAACGATGATATCTGGTTCGGCAGTGGGAATATCTTTGGGATTGAGCCTGGTTTTCAACGAGAGGGCCTAGCCAAATACGATGGTATTACTTCAACACTCTATTGGGCTGAAGAGCTCGGGGGCAATGAGGCCTCGGTCGTTGAGATTCAAGCTAATGGCAATATCTGGTTCGGCACTTATGATGGGGGGTTGAGTGAGTTTGACGGCTCGGATTGGACGACCTACACTATGTGGAACAGCAGCCTGGGAGATTGGGCAATTCAAGATATTGCCCGGGATAATAGTGGTATCTGGTGGATTGCCGCTGAGGAGGGAGCTACATGGGTATTTGACGGGATTGATTACTGGTTCATGGCTGAGGCGGGAGGGAACGCGAACGCAATTGCAGTAGATATGAATGGTAACGTCTGGTTAGGAACTATCGCTGGTCTTAAGCTTGGTGTTAGAAAGTATATAGATGGAGATTATATTGGCTTACCTATTTTTTATAATACTTCCAATAGCGGTTTGATAGACGATGAGGTTTTTGATATAGCTGTTTCCACCGACTATCTATGGTTCCTAACTCCTATCGGCATCAGCCGGTTTGACGGGGTAACGGGCTGGGTGAGCTACTCAACCCGCCAGGAGGCAATCGAGGGCAATTATGCCGAGATCATGACTACCATAAATGAGAATACGCTGTGGACGGTGGATAATAATAATGTCTGGATTGAAGTCGGGGGGGAGTATAAAAAATACAATGGCAGTGGATGGACAATATATCCTGATATTATAGCTGCGGTAGAAGGTGATTATACCGACCTCTTGAGCACCAAGTATCTTAGTGAGTTTTGGAAAATAGATGGCAAGGATAATATCTGGGTGAATGTCCCTGGTGGGGCAGTCAAGTATGACGGGATAGCCTGGACCACCTACTATCCACCGGAAGAAGGTGGATTAAAGGTAATAGATTTAAATGATAACAAATGGTTCGGGGGATTCGGTATCTGGAGGTATACGGTGGATTAACTAAAATAATGCGCTAATGGGATGGATTAACTTCTTTTAAAGATCCCCTTTATTCCCTTACTGAGCCCGCCGGTTGACATTGATTCCAACTTCTCTTTTAATCGGTCCCTTTCTGCCTTGAGGTCCTCGCGCTCCTTTTCCAACTGCGGCCCTACTATCTTAAACTCTTCCATTATTTTGTTAGCCTCGGTCAATTTTATTTCAAGAGTCTTTATCTGTTCTTTAATCTCTGCCCCCTCCTCATGCTTATCCTTCAACTGCAGTTGATATTCCTTCTCCATTTCCTCCTTTTCACTTCTGAGCTCATCCATTTTCGATTTTAGCTCCTTGGTCTTCTTTACCAGTTCCCCAACCTTACTCAGCTTTTCATCACTCTTCTGAAGGCTCTGCTTGAGACTATTGACTTCCTTTTCTAAAGCTTCTTTCTCTATCAGAAGGGCCTCCTTTTCCGCTACCTCTACTTGACAAAGTTTAATTAAACCCTCCCTGTCGTAATCTGACAGATCCTGCTCACTTCCTAATTTTTCTCTTTGGGCCTTTAATTCTTCAAATTGAGAGGTTATCTCCTCCAGTCTGTCTTTCTCCTCCTGAAGCAATTCTAACTGGCTGCGCAGTGTGTTCCCCTCCTCCTCTTTCTCGTTTAACCGGGCCTCATATTCAATTTTTAACCGTGCTCTTTCACCTTTAATCTCTTTCAGTTCCGTCTTAAGTTCCCTGGTCTTTTCAACAAGCTCCCCTACTCTTTTTAACTTCTCCTCCTTCTCATCCAGACCCTTCTTGATACTCCTCAGCTCCTTCTCCAAGGCCTCCTTCTCCTCTATAATCAGCTTCTTATTCCTTGTCTCGTCCTCATATTGTTTCAGAATTTTTTCTTTCTCGGCATTTGCCTGCTCCAATCTCTTCTGAAGCACCTCAATATCCCTTATCAGCCCTTCCAGCTCAGAAACCCTTCTCTCCAGTAGATTGTTGTCCTGTTCGAGTTTCTTTATTTCATCCTGGAATGCCGACTCACTCTTACGTTGCTCCCTTAAATTTTCTCGGATCTGCTCCATTTC
Organism: Deltaproteobacteria bacterium; assembly: GCA_020345765.1. Taxonomy (GTDB): domain Bacteria; phylum Desulfobacterota. Next base: position 3,391,653 of record CP070770.1, on the reverse strand, counting down.
CTTAAGCAGACTATCTTTTTCCTTCAGAAGCGCCTTTTTTTCTTCGCTAAATTTCTCTTCCTCGACCCGCTTTTGCTCTTTTAGCCTCTCCTTCAGCTCGTTTCTCTCCTTTTCAATACTGCTCAGATTTTCCTCTAAAGCCAAAAGTCGAGTTTTCTGCTCTTCGATCTTCTTCTCGAGATTTACCTTTTCCTCAAGGAAATCATGGACTTTCACCTCTAACTCGGCATATTCTTCCGGGGTAGCCTGAATACCAAGCAGGTTTTCGACCTTGTTCTTCATATCTGCTTCGTTGAAGGGCTTACTCAGGTAATCATTTGCCTTAACCTTTAATTTACGATGCTTTTCGAAGTCCTCTAACTTAGCCTCCGAAGATGTCAAAATCAAGGGAACCTTCCGCAGTTTCTTGTCTTCCTTTATCCTTTTACAGATCAGGTAACCACTCACATCCGGTAGTTCGACTGAAAGAACAATCAGCGCCGGGGATTCGCTCTCTAACCGAGTATAACCAGCTTCACCTTTGCTCTCCGTCAGGCATTCATATCCCATACGCTCCAAGAGAACCGTAAGCTGATCAACGTTTGATTTATCTTGATCGATGATCAATACTTTGGGAGCCATTTTTTACTACTTCCTCGGTAAATTCAGGTTTCCGATTATCTCCCGATTAACGTTAAATGGTCGGCGGGCGTCAATATGTCCGGCCAGGGTCTGTTTAATCTTTTCCCCTTCAATAAGTATCTGAACCCGTTTGATTTCGGGAAAGTTCATGAGCAGGGAATTAACAATCGAATAAATAGTGTGAAGTTCCGCCGAACTCCCCCCGGGATGATTTGCCGCCAGCTCCCGGGTGAAATCCACATAGACAGTTCCCGTCTGATCGATATGCAGATCCCTCATCTCGGTTCCCCGAGGTATGGTAGGACCTAAGTTGCTTTTTGGTCCTTTGATCAGCTCATTTATCACTTGCTTTGAAAGCCCAATCAAATCATTGCTCGGGTTAATCTCTATTCTCTCTGGTGATAATTTATCCCTCGTATAATCTGAAAAGAACACTATAATCTCCTTCTCGGTCTTTCCGGTAAGAGGTCGAGTTGTTTGAGAGACGGATTTTTTTCCTAACGGCAATAATGTTTTGAAAGGCTTATAATAAAAAACAATCCCGATCGTAGCAGTCAATACAATCAGAATCCCGAGAGATATAAGGAGTATTTTCTTTCCGTTCTTTTTCACTATCGCCTTATGTTTCCTTCTCTTTGCGGCTGACATATCCCCGATTATCTTTATCCTTTAAATTCCCAATCAGCTTTTTAATTCTCCTTTAAAATAAGCCAGTTCCAGGTTATTGTCAAGATAATTCAAAAGCCTTATTTACCATTGGAATCCTCCCCGATATCTGATAGGATCTTTTATTATGAAACAGATTGGTTTTACTACCACCGTCCCTATCGAGATTCTCCTGGCGGCCGGCCATCAGCCGGTGGACCTTAACAATCTTTTCATTACCGATCCCCACCGAAGCGAGTTGGTTGACAAGGCAGAGGCCGAGGGGTTTCCCCGTAATATTTGTGGTTGGATCAAGGGCATTTACTCCACTGCCCTGAAGGCGGGAATTCAGGAGGTCATCGCCGTTACTCAAGGGGATTGCAGCTACACCCACGCTCTGATTGAGCTATTCCAACTGCTGGCAATAAAAGTGGTTCCTTTCGCCTACCCTTATGACCGCAATCGCGGGCTCCTGAGTGCCCAATTCAAAAGCCTGATGGACTGTTATCGGGTAGGTGATGAACAGGTCCTTACCACCAAGAGAAGGCTGGATGCCCTCCGGAGCAAGGTTCACCGTATTGATGAGCTAAGCTGGAAAGCAAATGTTGTCACGGGCTACGAAAATCATCATTATCAGGTCTGCACCACTGATATGAATAGAGATTTGGAGGCTTTCGAGCGGGAGGTGGACCGATTTCTTGATGAGTTGAAGATGCGCTCCCCCTTTAAAGAGCGGCTCCGGTTGGGCTATATCGGCGTCCCTCCCATTTATGACGCTCAGGAGTTCTATGGTTTCCTGGAATCCCGGGGAGCCCGGGTGTTATTCAGCGAGATCCAGCGCCAGTTCAGTATGCCCTATCCTACTTCCACCCTTCTGGATCAGTACTTATGTTACACCTATCCTTATGATATTTTTGGCAGGATCGAGGATATAATTCACGAAATAAAGATAAGAAAGATAGATGCCCTCATCCATTACTACCAGTCCTTCTGCCACCGTCAGATTGAGGATATCATTATCCGCCGCAAGATCAAGCTTCCCGTTCTCAGCATCGAGGGAGACCGGTCTTTCCTTCTTGACGCCCGCACCCGGCTCCGGATCGAGTCCTTCCTGGAAATGCTTAAATAGCCCGGATCTCGCCCATAATCCTTTTCCACAGCCTATCCCTGCCTTCTCCGGTCAATCCGGAGAAAAGGATCAAACTTTCTTTCTCAACCCCGAGTGACTCCCCAATCAGCTTTTGCTGTTTTTCCCGTTGATTCCGGGAAAGCTTATCCACTTTGGTTAAGACGATAACCGTTGAAATCTTAAGGGTTTTCAGCCAATCCAATAAATCTCTGTCCCCGGATGAAAGCTCCCTTCTGATATCAAGGATAACGACTGCCGCTCGCAAACTCTTTCGGTTCCTGAAATATCCCTCCACCAATGGCCTCCAGGCCTCCCGGAGTTCCCGGGATACCCGGGCATAACCATATCCCGGCAGGTCCACAAAAAGGAACTCGTTATTTATCCGATAGAATATAATCGATCGGGTTTTACCCGGGTCACTGCTGGTCCGGGCCAGCTTCCGTTGTTTTACCAGAGAATTGATCAGGGAGGATTTCCCCACATTGGATCGACCGGCAAAGGCTATCTCCGGGAGGCTCTCTCTCGGTAAGTCTGCAGGATTAAAGACACTCTTAACGTACTCGGACGAGCTAATTTTCATCTATTCATAGCTCTATCAGTTAATGATATATGTTCAGAACGGTAATATGTTAGCGGTAATCAGCCAAATACTTCTCCAGCCTTTCCATTCCTTCCTGAATCTTTTCCAGTGAGACTGCATAGGAGAACCGCAGATAACCCTCGGCGTTCCTACCGAAATCGATCCCGGGAGTCACTGCTACCCGGGCCTGCTTAAGGATATCAAAGGCAAAACGGTACGAGTCTTGGTTGAATCTTTTTGCATTAGCCAGAATATAAAAGGCTCCGGTGGGTGGGGATGATATTCCAAACCCGAGTTCCTGCAATCTTTTGAGCATATACCTCCTTCGGGTATCATAGGTCTCCCGCATCCGGGCCACATCCTGGGAAGCCTCCCGTAAAGCAGCAATCCCAGCCAACTGGACGAAGCAGTTGGCGGAGATGAAAAGATTCTGTTGGAGCTTTTGCATCGGACGCGCAAACTCTTGAGGCGCGATGACATAACCCAGTCTCCATCCGGTCATTGCATATAATTTGGAAAAACCGTTAAGCACAAAGGCCCTATCGGTGAATTCCAGGATACAGTGTTCCTTACCCTCGTATACTAATCCGTGGTAGATTTCGTCGGAAATAACCATCAGTCCCAGCTCAGCGATCTCTTTCATTCTTTCGGCGGAAAGCAGATTACCTGTTGGGTTTGAAGGTGAGTTGATTACGATCCCCTTTGTCTTTGGGTTAATTTTCTTCCGGATCTCTTCTGGGCGATATTGAAACCCTTCCGCTTCGTATACATTTACGAAGCTTGGTACCCCGTCGACCAGGCTAACGAAATTCGGATAACAGGGATAGTGAGGATCGGTAATTACCACTTCGTCTCCCGGATTGAGGAGGGCAGAGAATAGCAAAAGCATGGCCGGGGAAGTACCGGAGGTAATCAGAACCTGAGCGGGGGTAATCTCAACTCCATATTTGTCCCGATAATGCTCGCAGATAGCCTCCCTGAGCTCAATTAATCCCAGGCTGTGGGTATACTTTGTCTTACCTTCCCGCATCGCCCTACTTGCCGCCTCCTTAATGCACTCGGGGGTATCGAAATCGGGTTCCCCTATCTCCAGATGGATAATATCCTCCCCTTTCCTCTCCATCTCGCCTGCTTTCTCCAAAACCTCCATTACAATAAAAGGAGGGATCTCTTGTGCTTTCCGGGAAATCATTTTACCTTAAAAATATACGTCTTTTCGATAAAACTCTATACTCTAAGCAGAATTTTGTCAAGAAAGACGATAACCAGTCATCAAAGAGGATATCGCGGCGGGAAAACACCTTGACATTATTTGGCAAGATGATATGGTTCTTATCAGGCTGAGATTAGTATATCCATATAAATAATAAAGATTTTGACTTTAGGTAGTTCTAATTGGAGGAAAAAATGAGCTATGAAACTATTATTTTAGCGAAAGAGGAAGGGATTGCTAAAATAACCTTGAATCGTCCCGACCGCTTGAATGCCATAAGCATTCAGATGGCAGAGGAATTGGTGGATGTAATTGAAGATTGCGGTAGGGATGATGATGTCAGGGCAGTAGTTATCAATGGCGCGGGACGTGCTTTCTGCTCGGGTGCCGATCTGAAGTCCGATACTTCTACCGGTTCACCACAGGAGCGTATTGGGAAAATGACCGAGATCCTGCACAGGTTAGTATTAGAAATAAGGAACTTGAAAAAGCCTGTGATTGCCTCAATTAGGGGTCATGCCAGCGGAGCCGGTTATTCCCTCGTCATGGCTTGCGATCTCGCCATCGCCTCCGAAAATGCCAAATTCAATCTTGCTTTCGTAAAGATCGGTCTTGTTCCGGATCTCGGGGCAACCTACTTCTTACCCCGTCTGGCAGGAGCAAAAAAATCCAGCGAATACTTCTTTACCGGCGATATTATTGATGTTAAGGAAGCGGAAAAAATATACGTCGTTAATAAGGTAGTTCCTGATGAAGATCTGGAGAAAGAGACCCAGGAACTTGCAGCCAGATTAGCAAAGGGACCCACCTTAGCCATCGGCAGAACAAAGGAGCTAATCAACGAAGGATTTGTGAACACCCTGAAGTCCCAGTTGGATGACGAGCGTCAATTTCAAATTCTATCTGCGGGGACTGAGGATTATACTGAAGGTGTGGAGGCGTTTCTGGAAAAAAGAGAACCTAAATTTAAAGGGAGATAAAGAGGATGTAATTCGGAAGACGTGTTCTACAACCCTAACTCCTCCGCAATCTCCTGTATAGCATCCAGAGCCAACTGGCAGAAGTCATTAAGCTCCATCCCTATTTTCCCGCATTCCCGAATAATATCTCTGTCTACCGATCGGGCAAATGCCTTTTCCTTCATCCTTTTAACTACGGATTTGGCCTTGACACTGGCTATCTTTTTATCCGGGTAAACCAATGTAGTTGCAACAATTAATCCGGTGACGGTTTCACCACAAGCTAATGCATATTGGAAGCGGGTGTTTCTTTTATCGCCATGTGCTTCTTCGTTATGCATCTTGATTGCATCTATTATTTCCGGATCGACTCCTTTTTCCGTTAGTATCTCAACGGTTTTAAGTCCGTGTACCGAGAGATCGGCATTAACTATTTCTACATCTAAATCATGTAACAAGCCGGCCAATGCCCATTTCTCCTCATCCTCACCGAATTTTTTGGCCAGTGCCCCCATAACTGCCTCGCTGGCATAACAATGTTTCAGCATATTGGGATTCTTTATATAGGTATTCAATAACTCGATTGCCTCTTCACGATTTATCCCATATTTCTCATCCGTATCCATTAATCCAGCCTCCTGTTATATAATCTATACCAATTTTATGCCACCAAAGAGCCCCTGAGCAATTAATCCCGCAATGGGGGGAAAAAAGAATGTGCATGCCAAGCGGATGAGGGCAAATTTCCAGCCCAATATCCCTATATCCATCGGCATTCTACTAACCGCCCATAATGACCAACCGGTTAAGAACGCTACCATAGTTCCCACGCTGGCACCCGAACGTATAAGACCAGCAACGATGGGTAAACTGACATAAGGGCCTCCTGGTGACAAACCACCCGCTACCGTCCCAAGAAGTATCCCCCGCATACCGGACTCCATACCTACCCATCTTGATAATAGCTCACGCGGAAGAAGCACCTGTACCATTCCGGCCACGATAAATGCAAATACTAATAGTGGCAGGACTTCAACCGTCATATTCAGGGCCGACTTCATCCCGCTAACATGCTGCCCTTGTCCCTTTTGGTACCCTAAATAAAGAAGAATAACTGCAAGCACTCCCATGATCACTGTCGGAACTATCATCCCTGAACTCCTCCTTTTTTGCGTCGACACTTTTTCTCCCATATCGCCCTTAATTTTCTATTTTTCAGATAAAAAAAGACACTCCCAATTTTTTATATTTATATCACACACAAGAAAAAATAGGAAGTGCCCTATTTAATAAAGTATAGACTTTTTATAATATCCTTTATTTTAAATTACCTACTCCTTTAGCTTTTAACCTTTTCCTTTTCCAGATATAGTGGGCCTTCAAGATTCTCAAAGCCGATAGGGGAATCAGGTAGATAAGCACAACTATTCCAAACTGGCTCGTTCCAAACCGTGAATGTCCGCCGATAGTTTTACAGCTACATCCCGTACTTTCTACCACAGTTGTGACCTCCGCGTCTCCTATTTTGAAACTGGCAGTCTCGGTCCAACTGCTGTAAGCCTGACCATCAAAGGCCCTCCCCCGCCAGTAGTAGGTCTTGTCACCTCCAAGTTCTGGCTCCACTACCCAGGAAACGGTAACCTCATCTTCCTTGATACCAACTATTGTTGCTACCATATCATAAAGCTGTCTGTCACTGAACACCTCAAATTCATAGGTTAACTCATCACCATCGGCATCGAAACCCTTATTCAAAACTAATGTGGGAGTATTATTATTAATTATCTCCCCAGCTCTGGGTGAGTTAATAGTGACCCCGGTGGGAATATCATTGACAGTATTAACCATAAAGGAACTTGCGTTAGACCAACCACTTTCCTCCCCATGCTCATCCACGGCTTCAGCAATCCAGTAATAGGTGGCGTTTTCAGTTAACACTGCGCCAACGGTCCATGCGGTTACATTTCTCAGCTGATCCTCGGCCACGGGGCTCGAAAGGGAAATTAGAATAGTTAATTGAGGATCCTGGTAAACCTCGAATAGATAGCTTAGCTCATCTAAATCGAGGTCAATAGAATTGGCTATGATTAATAGCGGTGTCGCTATTGTAACCTCACCCCCATCGGAAGGATTAACCGGAACCGGTACTGAGGGAGGGTCGTTAAAGCAATTGGCAAAGAAACGACCGTTTACCCAGTTACTACTTGCCTGGCCATCGTAGGCCCTCACCCTCCAGTAATAATGAACATTATCCTGCAGGGTCGGCGTCTGCCAGGCAGTAGTATCCGTTCCCTCGACTATTGCCGGAGATCTGCTGGTAGGATCAGAGAAATTTTGGGTCTCACTAATCTCGAAGTAATACACGAGGCTATCCATGTCCAGGTCATAGGAGTTTTCAACTATGAGTAAAGGTTTCAGGGTGGTAACTTCTGCTTCTTGTTGGGGTTCCGCTATTTCGGGATCGCTGGGAGCATCGTTGGCAGTATTGACGAAGAAGGTAGCAGTCGACATCCAAATGGAACTACTGCCATGTTCATCCTCTGAGCGGGCTCGCCAATAATAAAGGGTATTATCACTCAGAGCTACTAAAGGAGCCCAGGAAGTCGTCCCCGCTTCCCCTTCGGTCTGGGCAGAAGATTGCTGTAACTCAAAGCTGTTAAAGGCAGGGACTATGTCAATCTCAAAGAAGTAGGTTAACTGGTCATTATCGACATCAATAGAGTTATTTACCTGCAGGGTGGGACTGAACACACTTACCGCACTACCCTCCGGGGGAGCACTGAGATTAGGAGCAGTTGGGGGATCATTTGCGGTATTGACAAAGAAACATGCCACTACGCCACTGAGTGGTCCCCCTACCATCATCCAGTCGCTGTAGCCTTTACCATCAAAGGCCCGCGCCCGCCACCAGTAATAGGTATTATCCTGAAGTTCCAAATCAACGTTTTGTTCAGTGGTATTATCGCCCTCGGGGATACCGGTAACGCCCCACACCAGATTAAGTAGGGAAGCATCCTGGTAGAGTTCAAACTCATAGCTTACCGGGTCGCCATCAGGGTCTGAGGAGTTATTAATCGATAGTGTCGGGTAGAGGGTCTCTACCTCTGAGTTCATTTCCGGGAAATTCAGGGAAGGCGCTGTGGGGGCATTACTAACCATGGGATTGGTTCCTCCCAGGTACTCTTCAAAATTAGTAATTCCATCGTTATCTGGGTCCCCATCGGCCCCATTATCACCCGTTGGATCATCCGGGTCTAATCCATAGCTTTCTTCCCAGGTATCAGGGAGTCCGTCGCCATCGTTATCCATGAAGGCAACCTCGATAATATAGCTCTGGGTGTCGACTCCACCATTACCGTCAGAAACCTCAATACTAACAGGATTGCCTCCGACCTGAGAGTATACTGGGGTCCATTCGATTAGCCCATTTAATGGATCAATGCTCATCCCGAGAGGGGAAAGAGTCAAATTATAAGTTAGAGGATCATCATCTACATCAAAGGCCTCAACATCATAATTATAGAGAGAGCCCTCCGTTGCCGTAGTTGGTGCCACTGAAGTAATAACCGGGAGATTATTTACCTTCAGAGTAACCGGAATTGTGAGCTGGCCTTCCTCCGGATCGTTGTTGGAGATAAGGAGGCTGGCGGTGTAGGTCCCAGCATTTAGCCCATTCGCATCGAAGACTACTTCAATATTGGTTGAGCCTCCCGGGGAAATACTACCCGAGTCAGGAGACTCGGCAAGCCAGGATAGACCTTGAAAGATCTGGACTGCCAATGCATCGTGCAGATAAGCTGTGTTGTAAACAATCTCCAGTCCCACGGTCCCATCATTATTTTGGATGCCCACGGTAGCATTATCAGTTGGCCCGCCCAATTCTTGATACTGTAAGGTAATATTACCAGAGGGAGTAAGGACGATCTCAAAAGTGTATGGGCCCTCGTTGTTAATATTCATGACGTCATGGAACGCGACTATGAGGAGATCTTCTCCGTTCGAGTAGTAATAGGCCCTTCCTCCCTGAGTGAAGTCAAGGTCATCCCAGAAGGAGGCTATCAGGTTAGTAGGGGCAAGAACATTGGGGATGGGCTGATTGGCGAAGCTGGTAAGAGTACTGTCAAAGCTAATCCAGCCGTTGCTGCAAAAACGGAAGGTATTAAAGAGGTTCCCATAGAAAGGGAAATCAAAACCGATACCAAATGGTCCAATGTTACTATCATCACCCAAACCGGTAATCTCCGTCCCTATTGCAGAAATATCAACCCAGTTGAAAACCGGACCATCCGGATCATCACTATCGATCCACTGGTAGCCCGCCTCATCAGGACCCCCACCGATAGTAATCGGGCCCGTGGGTAATTCCAGGATTTCAAAAGTAAGCTCCCAGCTACCTTGGTTATAAATATATAAGTTTTGCGTTGTAGAAATCCCCTGACCAATATTTATTACTGCCTGAAGCTCATCAGGCTCTACCTCGATCTCAGGTCCTATGAAGGTAAAATTAACTTCGGTGGCATCCGGTGGCACTACTACCTCCTGAGGAGTGGATGAGTCCTGATAACCGGAAGCACTGGCAGAAAGGGTATACGAGCCACCCGATAGGCCGTTAATTTGATAATACCCCTCGGGATCGGTGCCTACCGAACCGGTTATTAATCCCGCGTAAGAAACGGTGGCTCCGGGTATCCCTACCCCGGAGTTTAGTTCGGTTACCCATCCGGAAATTGAGCTTAATAAGATAATCTCTACCTCAAAGCTATCAACCCAGGTTCCGCTGCCGGAATAGGAAATATCAAGGGCAAAGCTCACTATGTGTCCGTCCGGGGTGCTTGAATCAACGACAAAGTCGAAGTCATCGAGACAGACACCAGTGGCTCCCGCAGCAATATCGCCAAAATTCTCCTGGTTATCGGTAATCTTAATCAGCGGGTCAGCGGTAGAAAGAGTAGCAATGATCCCTGAGCCCGTTAAGATACCTTCATTTATCAATGTAACCACCAATTCGATCTTCTCTCCTGGCTCGGGAGAACCATCACCATCTCCCAGGCTCTCACCCATGTTATCGTCATCAATGGTAAAACTCTCAAAAGCCATAATGGGGCCGGGAAAGACGGTTAAGCTCACCGGAACGGTAACTACAAGATCATTCGGGTCATTGGTTAAAATAGTGAGATCAACATAATAATTCCCCACAGCCAAATTAGTGGCATCAAAAGTAACGGTAATTTCAGAAGAATCACCTGGTGCAACTGCATCGAAGGCTGGATCTTCACTAAGCCAGTCTACCGAAGGATCTTCGCCGATAAAGAAGATTAAGGTTTCGCTGCCAATATTGGATATGGTCAGAGTCTGATACCCCGTAGTCGTCTCGGGCAAAGTATCAGCCATTGCTGGAGGAGAAACTTCTATCTCCGGCACGCACATAATAGTTATCTCAAAGCTATCTGTCCAGTAGCCACTTCCCGAATCAAATATCTCCAGATTAAAAGTTACATTATGGTTGCAGGGAGCAGATGGATCTACCACAAAATCAAAATCATCAGGACTGGCAACATTAGTACCTGCTGGTATATCCCCGAAATCCTCAAAGTTATCATTAATGGTGATGTAGAGGTCATCGGTAGAAAGAGTGGCTGTAATGCCTAAGCCATTACCACTCCCATTATTGATCAGGGTAACTGGAACCTCCACGATCTCCCCGGGCTCCGCAATTCCATTAGCGTTGCCGCCGCTTTCCCCAGCAGAGTCATCATCAATAACATGACTTAAATAGTCAATTGCTGGGGGAGAGGCAGCAACCGTGAGAGTCACCGGAACAGTTATTGGGTTCTCATCCGGATCGTTATTATTTACGATTAAATTTCCGGTATATGTTCCGGGAGCCATACCGGTTGAGTTATAGGTGACCGTTATCCCAGCAGTATTGCCAGGAATCACAGTTCCGATAATGGGGGATTCACTCAGCCAGGGAATATCACCATATAAGCCCAAGGATGCTGCGGCGTCCTGAATTAGAGGATAAGTATTTGCTGCAGGTGGCGTCTGATAAGGGCCCAATACGATTATTCTTCCCTTGCCCGGAACATCTCTGTAAGCAGCATAGGTCATGTTGGGATTAGATGCCTTTGCAGTCAGGGCGACTACTTCTGTGGAAAAGCTGCTGGCAAAAAGTTGAGCATCTCCCACCAACGAGCCTATAACATCCCCTACTGTATATGCCCTGGTGATAAAATCAATGGTGATAACTTCCTGGTCGTTAAGGGATGAATTATAGTTCCAGTAAGTTCCGTAACCATTTGACCCGGCACTGAGAGGTTGAAAATAGCCTGAGAAATGAGCGTAACAAGCAGCACTATCAATGGCAATGATATTCTTTCCCTCAAGGAACCATGAATCAACATCAGCCAGATAGATATCAGGCACCGCATTATCGGGAAGCATAAGAACATCAAATCCAGCCAGAGTGGTGTCTGTAAGATCGGTAATAATGCTTACATTAAACCTTCCTTCCGGATCACCATTTAGAACTGTTTGATAGGCTGCCCATGAGTTCATATTACCGCCAATCCAATACGAAATATCGCCGGTTGCGTCGTGGTCGAAAATTGCCACACTAATAGTTCCCGGTCCACCACCTTCGATAATTTCGAAGTCTAAATCTTCGCTGCCTATATTGGAGATGGTCAATATCTGGTCAAGTGTAGTCCCCTCAGGAATGGTGGCAGCCATGGCTGGTGGAGAGACTTCAATCTCTGGTACGCACATAACATTCATCTCAAAGCTATCCGTCCAGTGCCCGCTTCCGGAGTCAAAAATCTCAAGGTTGAAAATCACACTGTGGTCGCAGGGAGTAGACGGATCTACCAAAAAATCGAAATCATCGGGGCTGGTAACACTAACACCTATCGGAATATCACCGAAATCCTCAAGGTTATCAATTATAGTAATGTAGGGATCATCGGTTGAAAGGGTGGCAGTAATACCAAAACCATCCATACTTCCATTATTAATCAAGGCAACCGGAATCTCTACTGTCTCCCCGGGCTCTATTATTCCATTACCATTGCCAATACTCGACCCTAAGTTATCATCATCAACAAAATGGTTCAGATAAGCAATTGCCGGCGAGTCAATAACTGTGAGGGTTACCGGGACTGTAACCGGATTTTCATCCGGGTCGTTATTATTGATAATTAAATTGGCATTATAAACGCCTGGAGTTAAATTACTTGCATCGTAAGTTACAATGATATCTTGGGAACTGGCTGGAGGCACAATGCCAGATTCCGGGTTCTCTTCCAACCAGTCCACGCCTTTTGATATCCTAACTGCCAGCAGATCGTGGACATAACTGCTATTATATACAACTTGAAGCCCATCGCTTCCATCGCTGTTTTGAATACCAAGAGTGGCGCTGTTGTCTGGAATTCCCATTGATTCATATTGATAGGTAATAGTGCCGGACGCTTTGAGGATTATCTGAAAGGTGTAAGGCCCTCCTGACCCATAATGGGGAACACCAAGGTAAGAAATTATTAGGGTATCTACCCCGTTTGAATAATAATAGGCACTCCCTCCGGAAGAGAAATTTAGATCGTCCCAAAAAGGAGCAATTAGATTGTAGGGAGCACCGCTACTGGGAATGGATGTATTAGAGTATTGGGCTGATGTGCTTGTGAAGCTGATAAATCCATTGGTACAAAAGCGGAAGCTATTGTAGGTATTTCCATAAAAGGGGAAATCAAAGCCGATGTTAAAAGGGCCAACATTAGTATCATCATATATTCCCGTTATCTGCGTCCCGATTGGGACAATGTCAATAAAATCATAAACTGGTCCTCCTGGCTCATCACTATCTATCCAGCGATAACCATATCCGTCCGGCCCTCCAGATCCAGTTAAAACGGGCGAGGCACTTGAAGAGTTTCTTGTTATTTTAGCTAAAGTTGAAACTTCTTCTTCTATAATACTGAAGTCTAAATCAACAACAGCTCCAAGATTTGAGATGGTCAGGTTCTGGTCAAGTGTGCTCCCTACGGGGATGGTGGCAGCCAGAGCTGGGGGAGAGACTTCAATCTCCGGCACGCACATAATAGTTATCTCAAAGCTATCTACCCAATAGCCACTTCCCGAATCAAAAATCTCCAGGTCTAAAGTTGCCGTGTAGTTACAGGGAGTAGAAGGATCTACTAAAAAATCGAAATCGTCGGGACTGGTAACTGCAGTATCTGACGGAATATCCCCGAAATCCTCAAAATTGTCATTTATGATGATGTAGGGATCGTCGGTGGAAAGGGTAGCCGTAACGCCAAAACCATTGACACTTCCATTATTAAACAGGGTAACTGGAACCTCCACGATCTCCCCGGGCTCTGCTATTCCATTGCCACTACCATCGCTTTCCCCATTAGAGTCATCGTCAATAATATGGCCTAAATAGGCAATCGCCGGTGAGGCTGTTACTGTAAGAGTTATTGGGATTGTCACCGGATTATCATTTGGGTCGTTATTGTTAATATTAAATGACGCACTGTAGGTTCCCGGCAGGAGGCTGCCGGCATCATAAGTTATTATTATTTCATCTGTATCGCCGGGTATTACAATTCCGGTTGTAGGAGATTCACTTAGCCAAGGAATATCCCCTATTTCGGTAATATTGAAATTTAAATCCGCTATGCCAAAGTTGGAGATGGTCAGGAGTTGGTCAAGTGTAGTCCATTCAGGAATAGTAGCAGCCATGGCCGGAGGAGATACTTCGATGTCCGGCTCGCAAGTAATGATTATTTCAAAGCTATCTGTCCAGGAACCGCTTCCCGAGTCTAAAATCTCCAGGTTTAAAGTTACATTATGATCACAGGGAGTAGCCGGATCTACCATTAAATCGAAATCATCGAGACTGGGAGCATTAGCACCTGCCGGAATATTCCCGAAACTTTCATAGTTGTCATTTATTACGATCAATGGATCATCGGTAGAAAGGGTAGCTGTAATACCAAAGCCTTCCAAACTCCCATTATTAATCAGGGTAACCGTTATCTCTATTATTTCTCCGGGCTCCGCCATACCATTTCCGTTACCACTGCTTTCCCCCGCAGTGTCATCATTAATAGTACAACTTAAATAGGCAATTACCGGGGACGGAGTTACTGTGAGAGTTACCGGAACTGTTACTGGATCCTCATCGGGATCGTTGCTGTGTATATTGAGGTCACCAGTATATGTTCCCGGAGCTAAGTCAACCGACGAATAGGTCAGATCAACCGGCTGGGAGTTTGCTGGTATAATGGTGCCTGATTCGGGATTCTCAACTAACCACAGAATTGCGTCTATCGCCCCTATGGTTACATCATCTACCAGGTAATCATCGAAGGTGGAACCGGATATGCTGGTGTTCCGGAAGCGGATTTGAAGTCCATCAAAACTAGCCCCAGGGGGTAGTGTTCCGGTTACCTGGGTGAAATTGGTCGTGGATCCCTCATTATAGGCATGCTGTTGCTCCATGATCCAGGAAGTTCCATCCCACCACTCAAATTGCAGATACTCATTTGGATCAGGAGATTCTCCTGCTCCCTGTCGCTCCCACCAATATGAATAATCTACTGGCCCAAAGGAGGCATCGAATGTCATCGAGGTAACGGAGTCTCCGGCCTTTAGATCCAGCACATAGGGCGGACTTGGAGGATTGATGCCCAGGGTGTTGACTTCAGCCCCATTGTTAGTCCACTTCGTGGGATCCAGGGTTGTGGCAGGAAAGGTATCATCGAGGAACGTGATACTGCCGCCCGGCCCAACTTCTACGATGTTGAAGTCCAGATCAACCAGACCCGTATTAGAGATGTTCAGGATCTGGTCAATTGTAGTCCCTTCGGGAATTGTGGCAGCCATGGCCGAAGGCGATACTTCGATATCAGGGAGGCATATAATAGTTATCTCAAAGCTATCAGTCCAGTAGCCGCTTCCCGTATCAAAGATCTCCAGGTTGAAAGTTGCAATGTGGTCACAGGGGGCAGATGCATTAACATCAAAAAAGAAGTCATCAGGAAGGCAGGTAGCCGTAGATCCTACCGGAATATCCCCAAACCATCCAAAGCCTCCTTCAATACTGATGTAAGGATCATCGGTGGTAAGGGTAGCCGTAATACCGAAACCATCCATACTACCATTATTTATTAAGGTAACCGGGATTTCTATCATCTCTCCGGGTTCCACTATTCCATTACCATTACCCTCGCTTCCACCACTAAAATCATCATCAATAATATGGCTTAAATAGGCAATTGCCGGTGAGGGCGTTACTGTGAGAGTTACCGGGACTGCTACCGGATTATCATTTGGATCATTGTTGTTAACGATCAGTGACGCACTATAGGTTCCCGGTGAGAGGTCGGTAGCAGTATAGGTTACTGTTATATCCTCCGAGCCCCCGGGAGTTACCGTCCCGGTGGTTGGAGATTCACTCAGCCAGAGGACATCCCCGAAGCCCCCTATCGGGAGGGTTAGGTTGAACACCCGCGGCCCAACGATGTTGGCCAGCAAAGTCGGCGTTCCGGTCGAGTCGATCGAGTACACATTCCCGTCATCCGAACAGCTCCCATAGACCAGATCGGTGCCTTTGTCTACTTCCAGACCTGTTACCCATGAGCAGCCGGGTAGTGTGGCAAAGGAGACAATAGTTAAGCCATCGGGAGAAATCTTCTTAATGTCCATGCCACTATACCCTGTTGCTGCATATAAGTATCCCGCCGAGTCAAAATCCAAATCATATGGATCAGGGACGGGGCTCGCAAATACCGACGGAGTGCCCGTAGGATCAATCTTGGTGATTTGATTGGCGGACCATTCGGAAACATATAAGTTACCCGCCGTATCGAAAGCCACCCCAATAGGGTTGTTTAGACCAGAGGCAAAAATACTTCCCGAACCATCAGGGGCAATCGCGTAAATAACACCAGCCGCCCCATCAGAAGCGTAGAGCATTCCCGATGAGTCGAATGCAAGCCCACGGCAATTGCCCATTCCGGTAAAGAATACGGAGCCAGAGCCTGATGGGTCAACCTTATGGATATATCCACCGCCTGAGCAAACATACATATAACCTGCATTGAAGTCTATACCCCAGGGATCTGTCATAGAATAAAAACTCGTAACAGCCCCTGAGCCGTCTATACTCTTGACGAGGTCGGAGTCATAATCGGAGGCCTGCATGTAGAATGTTATCCCTCCATCCCCGAGTTCGGTAATATCGAAGTCCAAATCTGCAATTCCCAAGTTGGAGATGTTCAGGATCTGGTCAAGCGTTGCCCCCTCAAGAATGGTAGCAGCCATAGCCGGAGGGGAGATTTCGATGTCCGGAACACACATAATGGTAATCTCAAAGCTATCTGACCAGTAGCCGCTTCCCGTATCAAATATCTCCAGGTTAAAAGTTACATTGTAGTCGCAGGGAGTAGACGGATCTACTATAAAATCGAAATCATCGGGGCTGGTAACATTAATACCTACCGGAATATCCCCGAAATCCTCAAAGTTATCATTTATAGTGATGTAAGGATCATCAGTGGAGAGAGCGGCGGTAATGCCAAAACCATCAACACTTCCATTATTAATCAGGGTAACTGGAACCTCCACGATCTCTCCGGGCTCCGCTATTCCATTGCCACTGCCATTGCTTTCCCCGGAAGAGTCATCATCAATAACATGGCTAAAATAGGCAATTGCCGGAGAAGGAGTTACCGTTAGCGTTACCGGGACTGTTACCGGATTTTCATCCGGGTCATCATTATTGATAACCAAATTACCCTCGTAGGTTCCCGGAGTTAATCCTCTTGAATCAAAAGTAACAAGAATATCAATAGAGCTTTGAGGGAATACTGCACCTGAGGTAGGGAACTCCGAAAGCCAGGGGATATCCCCGCCAATCATTACATCATCAATATACCAACCGTCAAAATTGTTTAAAATCCCATCACCCGTTTCAAACCGGAAACGTAACTGAACTGTATCCCCGGTACTAACCCAGGGTGAGAGATCCTGACTGACTTGATACCAGGTATTTTCTGTACCTAAATCAAGTATGTTGATAAAACCACCTCCATTTACTGAAATATCAACATAGCGCTTATCATAAAAACAAACGCCACCACACTCTGTCTGCTCCCAGCTCCAGAAAGTCAAGTTTGGATTTTCAGGAGCAATAAATGAAGGCGATACCAAAGTGCCACTATTGGACATTCCAGTGTCATAATCGCAAGCAAAGTCTTGCCCATACCACCAGCTATGGGTGGGGCTGTGGCTGTTAGGGCAAGGACTGGTAAAATCATCAACTTGATGCCAGAGGCCACTGGCTACCCATCCATTAATTCCACTTTCCATATCGTCTATGAAACCAATTCCTAATTCTTCTTCAACAATATCAAAGGTTAAATCAGCATCAACTCCAAGATTAGAAATAGTAATGATCTGGTCGGTCCATACTCCTTCGGGAATAGTGACATTCAGGTTCGTTGGAAAAACTTCTATTTCCGGTGGAGTAGTGCCGAACTGATAATGGGCTCCACTGTTATCATCCCGGGTGGTGTTACCCACCGAGTCTGTAGATTCCACATCAAAGTAATAAGTACTCATTGGAACCAATCCGTTAAGAACTACCGAGTGATCTGTACTTAATATAGCCACTGATTCGTTCTGACCCAGCGAAGGAGTAAGCCCGTAGTAGACCACACTGTTACTCTCCTCATCGGTATTCCAGGTAATCGTGGCAAATGTTCCCGAAGCGTCAGGATGGGCATCAACATTAGTGATAACCGGGGGGGAGGAATCGATCAAGGCAGTATCGGTATCCGTCGCCAGGCTACCAGTCCCATCATCAGCATCGTCGTAAGATACGGTAATTACATCGCCGTCAGAAACCTGAAGGATTCCGTCCGGTGAGGGGGTGCCAATGCTTAAGGAAATAGAACCGGCAAACACCCCTGAATCCAGGTCGGTTTCCAATACGCTAACTATTTCGGGAGTAGGTTCGGTATTGCTGGTCATCCCAACAGTAGCACTGTCAATTACTCCCGGATCAAGGTTAAGGTCACAGTCTGCCAGGGTAATATTTACGGTAGCCGTGCCGTTGTATTTCTCGGCATCGAACCTGACTATCCCCTTACTGCTGCAGGCAGCGGCTCCGGTAACCACCAGAGCATAAGGCTGAGGACCCTGGGGGACATTTAAAGCCGAGATCATAATGGTGTAAGACCCGGCCAGTGGAGAGTTGATCTGAACATTTTCCACTACATTGAGGTAGTCAGCACTTCCACCGGGCACTGACTCACCACCAGAATAATTATTTCCCAGATAAGTCCCACTGGGCCCGGTTACTACCAGATTAAGATCATTGACCAAATTTATCATTGCTGAGGGAGTGGAGGGATAATCCGTCCAGACCAGACTAATTTCCAAGGGGTTATTCCCGTCAACATAATATGTATAAACGGCAGTCTCCCCGGTATTCAATCCAGAAGTCTCGTCAATAACTACCAAACCCTTTGTATCTCCCGGGAAGAAAAGGGTATCGTCAAGTAGTATCCTCCCCCATCCCTGTCCGGTCCCGGGTATTGCTCCTCCAATATAGGATCCCGACATATTCTTACCGCTGTTGACCAGGATAGCTTTTATCAAAGCCGCACTTGGGGAAAAGGCGTCTCCCGGGTCTGGGGTGCCACTGGGATAGTAACCGTCTGTAAAGTATTGACGGATTAAAGCTGCCGCTCCGGCAGTGGCAGGGCAGGCCATACTGGTTCCACTCATCTGCTGATAATTACAGTTGAAGGTTGATATATTGTTATCTCCGTAGGCTGAATTCAAATAGTCTCCCGGGGCTCCAATAGTGGGTTTATATCTTCCATCATCTGTGGGTCCCTGACTGCTGAAATCAGCCACGTTTTCCGGGTCATATCCGGGATGATCATTCTCGGTTGCCCCTACTGAAATTAAATCCTTGGCGGTAGCAGGAGAGCCAATTCCAAATGCCCCATCATTTCCGGCAGAAAAGAGAATCAGAAAATCCTTATGTGACCACATAAACTCATCACAATTTTGAGAGGCAGTCGTGTAGGCACCTCCAACGGAAGCCCCCCAGCTATTGGAATGGATCCGGGCACCATCATCATATGATTGCTGAAAATAAAAATTTAGATCACCAGGAATCCCGGTAAGTGAGCAGCCCCAACCAATGTCCTGAATCACCAATTTTGCATCGAAAGCCATCCCATCATTAAGGTCATAAGCCCCCAGGTTAGCAAAGTTATCCCCGGCAATGGTACCGGCAGTGTGGGTTCCGTGGGCAAAGAAACAGCTATCATAACCACCATCTCCTGCCAGGTCATGGTAAACGAGAATCTTTCGCTGGTTAGGGTTTAGAATTTCACCAGGAATTCCTTCACTGGAATCATAAAAAAAACACGCATCCACATCCACTCCGGTATCTCCCGTTCCTACAATCTGCCCACCACCTGTCAGGCCCCGATCCCATAAGGGAGTGTTTCCGGCAACGTATGACTGAATAATCCAGCGGGCACTGTCGTTGTGAAACTCAGGAGGAACATATTCTTCGATCCATTCTACTTCGGAGATTTTGGCCAATGAGTTCAGTTTCTCTCGAAGACCTGATTTTGCAACCTCCAACCGTAAAACCTCATGGAAAACACCGTCAGTTGTTTCAAGAACATCAAACCCGATCTTACGTGCTTTCTGAGCTACTGACTGGTAGTCTTCATCGGCAAAAACCTGGATAATGAGCTTGATTCTATCTTCCTTCTCTTCATGAAACTTGCCTTCCAATATCTCTGGCTGAATCTTATAAGCTGGTTGGTAGATTCCGACCCAACGCACTTCGGGAAGTTTCTCTACCTTGAGTTTCTCTTCGGGAGTCATCTTGACGATATAAGCATTTTCAGGTATATAGCTAAAATATTTTACTTTCAGAATCTTCAATTTCTCCTTCCAGCCATTTCGAACCGGAGCCTTAAATTGAAGGATATAAAAACCTTTCTTTTTTATTTCAGACTCCACTACCTGTAAACCTTTAGGTAAAGCCGGCTTCCCTTTCTGGGGGTCGAATTGAACTGTGCGGAGGCGAATGAAATTGCCTTTATTGGGAAGCTTCTGTCCGGCGCTGGAACTGATAAATCCAGCAAGAAATAGAAGAAAAAAACCAAAGGTAAAAAACTTTCTCATCTCTCACCTCTTGGTTAATTAAGAATTAAGAACTCTACTAACAACTATAATTGGTGTTAAAAATATCAATAAGTAATTATGGCTACCTTTGCCAACTATTAACCATAACAGTTAAACACCTTTTTATTTCGCGGATATAAAAGATTATTTATTCTCGATTAAAAGCTTTATATAAACCGGACGTGCAATCGAGCCAGATATTCCGAGATCAGATGATAGGAGTGCAGTAGTTCAACCAAGAATAAGCTCATTTATCACAGGCAAACAACTATTAGATTACGCCCGGCAATTATAAACAGCATCTCTATTTAGTAAAGGATCGATTTCTGTTTTACAATATCCTTTATTGTCTTGGTTAAAAGGCTGGTATCCGAGGATTTTAAGACATAATTATCGGCACCGGCGGCAAAGCAGAGGTCCATCAACTCCACATCTTTTTTACCCGAGTAAATAACTATAGCAATATCCTTTGTCAGAGAGTTTTTCTTAAGTTTTGAACAGATCTCGATCCCGTCAATCCCGGGCATCATGATGTCCAATAGCAGGACATCTGGTTTTTTACGCATAACTTCTCCAAAGGCATCTCCAGCCGTGGAGGTAGAAAAAACTGTATATCCTTCTGCTTCGAGAACATCCGAGATCTTGGCTAAGATCAGCTCACTATCATCAACTATCAGGATCTTTGTCTTCTCCATACTGTTCCTATTTTAACATCTTTCTAAATTTAATGCAATTGGATCAAAGTCCTTTAAAGATAGGCCAGCCAATCTTTATATTTCTTTTCTTCCCCTTTGACAACTCTGAAAAAGATCTCCTGGAGCTTGGAAGTAATCGGGCCGGGCTTGCCCTCACCTATAACCCGATCGTCAACCTCCCGGACCGGTGTGATCTCGGCTGCCGTGCCACAAAGGAAAACCTCATCAGCGCTGTAAAGCTCATCCCGGGTAAATCTCTGCTCCGTCAGCTTTATTCCCTCATCCTCTGCGATCTTAATAATCGTATTCCGGGTGACCCCGGGAAGGATTGAGGTCAGGGGGGTAGTCTTCAGGCAGCCACCTTTGGCGATAAAGATATTCTCACCACTGGCTTCGGAGATATAACCCTCGGGATCCAGCAGTAAGGCTTCATCATAACCAGCCTTGATTACCTCCTTTTTGGCCAGGATCGAATTGACATACAATCCACATATTTTTGCCTTCGTCATACCGGTATTAACCTGATAGCGGGTAAACGAGGATATCTTTATTCGGATCCCCTTCTTGAGCCCCTCTTCTCCCAGGTAGGCCCCCCAGGGCCAGGTAGCAATCGCTACCCGGATAGGGTTCTCTTTAACATAGACCCCCATGTCACCATCACCAACAAAGACTATCGGACGGATATAGCCCTCCTTCAGGCCATTTACCCGCAGGGTTTCCAGAATGGCCTGAAAAACATCCTCATTTTTAAAGGGTATGTCTATCAGAACAATCTTGGCTGACTCATAAAGCCGATCGACATGCTCCTTTAATCGAAAAACCGCGGAAGAACCATCGGAGCAGCGGTAACATCGAATCCCCTCAAAAACCCCCAAACCGTAGTGAAGGGTATGGGTCAAGATATGCACATTGGCTTTATCCCAATCCACGAGCTTCCCGTCAAACCAGATTTTCTTCGTTTTCTCAATCATTTCCTCACCTCAAAATCATTTTACCTTAAAATTTCTTAAAAAAACACTCTAGCTATTTCTGATAATCCTTGACATTCCCTGCTATTTGAATATTTTTTTAAAAACTCCCTTACTTTTCTCCCTTCGCATATTAATTAAGCGCAGCTCGCGCAGTGCCTCGGTACTGTTAGGGTTATACTCCAGAGCCTTCTTAAACTGATTCTCCGCCTCTGTCTCTCTCCCATCCAGCTTGAAGATATTCCCCAAGAAGATATAGGCATCATGTATCCGGGGATTCATGGATAATCCCTTCATGATATACTCTTCCGCTTCATTTACCCCCAATTTTTGCCCGGGGGGAGTCTTTTTGAACATCGTCCACCCTAAATAGACATAATACTCCCCTTCCTTTGGATTTAAATCGATCGCCTGCTTAAACGCCCCCAGGGCACCATCATAGTCCTTCTTTCTAAGAAGAACCTCCCCCTTTTGAAACTGGATCTCTGCATTCACGATCTTATCAACTTCCCGGGATGTCTCCTCCTCGGTTTTGCCGGTGCGGAGGAATTTCTCGTATTTTGCCCGTTCTTCATCGTGACTGAGAACATCGTATGCCCGGGAGATTATTCGGAAGATCTCTTCCGTGGTTTTCCTGATCTCGCTATCGGCAGCGTCGAAATATTTATCCGGATGATACTTTTTGGCTAATCTGAAATATACCTTCCTTATCTCATCCTTACTGGCCTCCTGTTTAACCCCCAAGATCTCAAAATAGTTCATCTCCTTTATCTTAAGGTAACGCCTGACTAACTCATCTTGAAGCTTTTTCTTCTCCTCGGTTAACTCTTTCTTGGGAGGCTTCTTCTTCGCTACCTGCTCCTCCTTCTTTGTAACCGGGGGTTTTTCTACTTGCCTGGGAACCTGAGGTTTCTCTACTTGCCTGGGAGCTGGGGGTTTCTCCACTTGACTGGGAGCCGGGGGCGTCTCTACCCTCTCTACAGTTTCGGCTTGAGAACGGGAAATGATCATCTCGGTAGTAAGCAGAGCATAAAGAATCTGAACTTTCCGGGAGTGTTCCATTTTGCTTGCGGCAACGACATCCCTCAATGTCCTACTCCCATTGACCAGAGATACTAACTGTAGCTCCGCCGGCCCTATACCCATATCCTGAAGACGATAAGGAGGATCCGGACTTTTTACCAGATATTTATTTAATTGACTCTTCATTATTTCCTGAAGGCGTTTCTGGTTGAACTTCTGCTGGATCCCCTGATTGATGATCCAGGCCGGATTGAACTCGTAGATAGTAATCTCTTCAAAAAAGTCGTTTCGTTCCGTAAAGTTATATTTCCCCTGATCCCAGCCGAAACAGTCGAAGATCCTGTATTTTACCTGGAATTGAATCGCATCATAGAGCTCTTGAGGGGTAAGATGTCCCATCTCCAAAAGAATTGACCCCTGCTTTTTCTTGCCGATTGCCATCTTCTTCAAAGTCGTTTCATAGACCTCCTGGCTGATCTTCCCCTGTTTTAGCAGCAGCCTTCCGAGGGTCTCATTAAGAATATTGGATCTTACGAATACCGGGTATCCATCCCGAAAAAAGATCTCTTTGTTGATCCGGTCGTTTTCCAGCCTCAAAACTCCGGTCCGCTTTCGGATATAAAGGGAGTGCATTATCTCCGGAAAGGGAATTTCCTTGAGATCTCCGCTGAGGGGAACCTCCTTCTGTGTTTCCATTTCTACTTTATCCTTAAAACCTTCGACGGATATAATTGTATCAAATCACTACCATCTTTTTCAAGTCTTTTAGTCAATCTTTCAGTAACTTCCGTAAGCTCTTACCGTATGGTGGCCGGGCAATTCCCTTCTCGGTAATAATTGCCGTTATATACCGGTTCGAGGTGACATCGAAAGCAGGGTTCATTACCCTTACCCCATCGGGAGCTATCTGCTGGTCGAAAATCTGGATGACCTCCCTCCCCTCTCTCTCTTCGAT
Source organism: Deltaproteobacteria bacterium (assembly GCA_020345765.1). Taxonomy (GTDB): domain Bacteria; phylum Desulfobacterota. The sequence goes on along the minus strand of CP070770.1, from coordinate 3,367,640 downwards.
AGGAATCTTCTCACCCGAGGTCATGGAGAAGTCAAAAGTAGAGACGGGGGCTGCCACATAGAAGGGAATTTTATGATGCCGGGCTAATACTGCTACCCCGTAAGTCCCAATCTTGTTAGCCACATCGCCATTTCTGGTGATCCGATCTGCTCCGACGATTACCAGCTTGATCTTCCCTTTCTTCATGAAGTAGGCAGCCATACTATCCGTTATCAGGATTACCGGTATCCCGATCTTATTCAATTCCCAGGTAGTGAGCCTCGCCCCCTGGAGCACGGGTCTGGTTTCATCGGCATAAACCTCAATCCTCTTACCCTGTTCGTAAGCAGCCCGGATAACTCCCAGAGCGGTTCCGTAGCCTGCGGTAGCTAGAGCACCGGCATTACAGTGAGTCAAGATTGTATCACCGTCCTCAATCAGCTCCCGGCCTTTAATTCCGATCTGGCGATTGATCTGTTCATCCTCCTCTAATATCTTGAGTGCCTCCTCCTTCAGCAGCTCCTTTATTTTACCAATTTTAGCTTTTCGGTTATTCCTGCAGAGCTTTTTCATCCTCTCAATCGCCCAAAACAGATTCACCGCGGTCGGTCGGGTCTGCCTCATAACCTCGCATATTTCTTCTAGTTCTTTAAAAAACCCGGGGAAATCTTTGCTCTTTATCTGTTGTCCCCCCAGGGCGATGCCCATTGCCGCTGCCACTCCAATTGCCGGAGCCCCCCGGATTACCATCGTCCGTATTGCTTCGGCTACCGAGATGTGGTCGTTACATTCGACATAACTCTCCTCCAAAGGAAGCTTTCTCTGGTCGATCATTATTACCCGATCATCAATCCATTCAATCGTCTTAAACGACAATTTCCTCTCCCTCTGCTACTGATTCAGGTCTTTATTTATGGCCCGATTTAATTCTTCTTCCGTCTTCCTGAGAGCCCGTTCCTTCTTTCCCTTCTCCAGATCCTCCCGGTTCAGACTGAATCCGGGATCATCAACAGTTCCCTCAAGACGGAATGGAATGATTATCCTATCACTTTCGTCCTTGAAAAACTCACCCCCATTACCTCCCTCCAGTCTCTGTGAGAGTTGCCGGGAGAGAACTGCCTGAGCCTGATAGTTTAACCGGCGGTTGCGATCAAAGTAGCCATTGGCTATTACGCTCATATCACTGGTGTTTAATTTTAGATCGCTGGCATTAACCCTACCCTCACTAATAGCAACCTGACTTTCCAGGGTATCGAAGTGGGTGCCATCAGATTCATTCTTCCATCCCTTCAGTCTGGATAGGTTAGAAAGGCTTTTTTCTAAAGAGATATTGGAAATCATTCCCCCGCTTAAACTGATCTTCCCTGTTCCCGAAAGACTCTTGCTAAAACTCTCAAAATTCACTCCCTTGCCTGAGAGAGATAACTCAGCGGAGAGGAAACCACTTATGAGACCCTCCAGGGATGGGAATAGGGAAAGCATCTCATGGATCTTAACCTCATGCATCTGAGACTGGAAGATATATGTCGGCTCCTGCTCTCCCATATCCAATTTTCCCGTTCCCTGGTATGTTCCCTCATAAAGGTCAAATGATAGATTTGACAGGTTAACTAACTTCTTACTTTTCATGAGGGTAAGGAAGAGGTTCTCAAAGGATAAATTCCTGAATTTGCCCTGCCCAACCCTCATTTTGCCTCGGACCTCAGCCCTATCCAGTAGATCCATACCTTTACTACTTTTGGTCTCGGGGGGTGCTTCCCTCTCTCCCCCAATCTCCTTCCCCAAAGATTTCGGTAGAAGCTCGTCCAGATCTAACCGACCTGAGCTTAAATCGAAGGAAACCACTGGGTTTTCAAAATCATTCACCTCAAAGTCCAGATTTATATCCGAGTTACCCAGCTTTAATGACAGAGCCTGAGAGAACACTGAATCTGAGGAAAAACCCAGCTCACCATTGAGCCCCTCAATATCCTGAGCCAGCCAGGGAACTGAGGCACCAATCTCATTCAGGAAAATATTCCCCTTACAGCTGAGCTTTTCTTCCTCTTTAATCCCTATCTCCGCCGCAATATCGAGCTTCACCGATCCCGTTAGCTTCGATAATTTCAGAAAAGGAAACATTCCCTCCCAACCCTTAAGCTCAATTCCGTTAGTAGCTGCCCTCAAATCGATCTTTGGATCCCGCAGGTTATTCACACTCCCTGTTCCCTTAAGCCTGAGGGTAACAAGGTTTAGTTCCATTTCATTTACGATTATTGAGCCCTTACTCATCATCAGGGAAAGAGCAAAATTGGCAGGTACCCCCTTCGCTTTTTTAAAGATTTTTCCGTAATTAATGGTATTTTCGCTGCATTCTATCCTACTTTTTATCAGCAAGTTGCCGAGTCCCCCGTAGATACTACCCTTTAAGGAGCTTAAGCCGGAAAAGCTCAGCCCCGGAGGAACCTTATTGGCAACGGGGGAATATAAGCTGAGCACCTGTGCCGGATCAAATTGATTGCTGGAAAAACCCAGATCAAAGATGGGGTGCACCCTGTAATCATCGACCTTACCGCCTAACTCCAGGATAAGCGACCCGGTATTAAGAAATGTATCCTGTAAATCTATCCGCCGATTCTCCGTATCAACCCGGGCCTTACCCTCGAGTCTAACTCCGTCTGAGGCAGATTCTTCCTTTCCGAGGGCAAGCTCGAATCTTACCGGTTTGGCAAGCGAGAGGTTATCTAATTTCAGGTGAAAATCGTCCAGGATTAAAGCCTTTGGCTCGGTGGTATGTGGGGTATGATCAATATAGGCAACCCTGCCATTTTTGACGTTCAGAGCAGTAATTGAGAACCTGTTCGTCGCAGGAAGGATTTCGCTCGGCGGCAGTGATTCTTTCGGGGACACCGTAGACTCCGGCCCCTTAATCAGCTCTTTAAAGCTGAAGACCCCCTCCCTATCCTTCTCCAGAAGGATCTGAGGGGCTTCAATAATCAGTTTAGCGTTAATTTTGCCGGCTAACAGAGGAAGGACCCCTACCTTCATCTCCAATCGCTTAGCCCGCAGGAAGGGTGAGTTATTGAATCGATCGGTATTTAAAATCTCGAATTCGTGCAACCTTGCCCCCAATCCATCCAAAATTGTCAGCTCGATATGACTCATGTTTACCTTGCCGTTGATCCTTTTTTCTACCATCGAAATTAGGGCAGGTTTGTATTGATCAAGGTTTATTACCCTGGGTAGGAAAAGAGCAACAAGAAAAATCAAGGATAAAAATATAATTAAAGCAATTAAGAATTTACGCATCACACCCGACATTTACCTTCCGAGCTTTTTCCTGACAATCTCATTAACTATTCGGGGATTGGCCTTACCCTCAGAGGCCTTCATTACTTGACCGACAAAGAATCCAAGGAGCTTATCCTTACCCGCCCGATACTGCTCGATCTCGGCCGGGTTATCGGCCAGGACTTTATCTACTATCTGCTCAATCTCTGCCGCATCGGAGACCTGGACCAAACCTTTCTCCTCAACGATTTCCTCCGCGCTCTTGCCACTTTCCCAGATCTGATTGAAGACATCCTTGGCTATTTTACCACTGATCGTTCCTTTATCGACTAACTTCAGCATACCGGTCAGCATCTCAGGCGTTACCGGGCATTGTTCAATCTCGAGTTCTTTACTTTTTAACTTAGCTGAAACCTCTCCCATAATCCAGTTACTCACTATTTTCGTCTTGTTATAAAGCTTAACACACTTTTCGTAGTAATCCGCCAGGGCCTTGTTGCCGGTAAGCAAACCGGCATCATCAGGGGGAAGTTGATACTCGCGGATAAACCGTTCTTTTCTCTCCCCGGGTAGCTCCGGCAAGGTTTCCTTTATTCGTTCGATCCAGGAAGGGTCAATCTTCAGGGGAATCAGGTCCGGCTCAGGAAAATATCGATAGTCATGTGCCTCTTCTTTACCCCGCATCGAAATAGTGACCCCGCGGCTTTCCTCCCAGAGCCGGGTCTCCTGAATTATTTTACCTCCTTCTTCCAGAACCCCCTTCTGGCGGGAAATCTCATACTCGAGCGCCCTCTGGACAAACCGAAAAGAATTCATATTCTTAACCTCAGCCTTCACCCCCATCCCCTTTTCTCCCCTCTGACGAATAGAGACATTGGCATCACAGCGAAAACTGCCCTCCTCCATATTCCCGTCACATACCTCAAGATAGCGGAGAATATCCCGCAGGCTCCTCAAATACTCGCTGGCTTCCTCAGGGCTTCGGATATCCGGCTCGCTGACAATCTCTATCAGGGGAACCCCGGTTCGATTGAAATCAACATAACTAAAAGCACCCCTTGCTCCTTCTTCATGGATAAGCTTACCGGCATCCTCTTCCAGATGAATCCGGGTGATCCCGATCCTTCTTTCCCCCTCTTCTACCTCAATATCAACCCAGCCTTTCTCCGCTAACGGCTTTTCGTACTGTGAGATCTGATAACCTTTCGGTAGGTCCGGGTAGAAATAGTTCTTACGGGCAAAGATACTATAAGGGGCGATCTGACAATTCGTAGCTAAGGCCGTTCTTAGGGCATAATCCACGACCTTCTTATTCAATACCGGTAGAACCCCGGGCATCCCCAAACATACCGGGCAGGTATTATGGTTGGGCTCGGCCCCGAACCGGGTAGAGCATCCGCAAAATATCTTAGAATCGGTCAAAAGTTGGGCATGAACCTCAAGCCCGATAACCGCCTCAAGTTGCATCCCTGGTCCTCATTATAGTTCATGGTAAACAGTACATAGTTCAAAGTGCATTATGAACTTTGAACTATGTACTATGCACTTAATTCTTCACTTTGCGCTTTGCATTTTTCATTTTAAATTACAAGGGGTTAGATCACTTCCGGTCTTTTCTTGTGCCAATCAGTACTTTGCTCATAGGTATAAGCCACCCGTATGATCGTTTCTTCCTTGAGAAACCCCCCCAGGATCTGGAGTCCGATAGGCAACCCTTCCTTATTGAACCCGCAGGGAAGAGAGAGCCCCGGTATCCCTGCCAGATTACAGGAAATGGTAAAAATATCAGATAGATACATCTGGAGAGGATCCTCGGTCTTCTCCCCCAGCTTAAAGGCCGGGGTCGGAGCAGTTGGCGTGATCACAACATCACACTCATGAAAGACCTCCTCGAAATCCCTCCTGATCAGTGTCCTTACTTTCTGCGCCTTCAGATAATAGGCATCATAATACCCTGCTGATAGGGCATAAGTTCCCAGCATGATCCTTCTCTTTACCTCAGGACCGAAACCCTCGGTTTTAGTCCTTCGGTACATATCCAGCAT
>CP070770.1:3340836-3362246 GCA_020345765.1 Deltaproteobacteria bacterium | reverse complement strand
CCGATTGATGAGAGTAGCTGGCATGATGAGCCGGACTTAAGGGATCCGGATACAGATCCTGATGATCCGGATGCCCCTCGAGTCTGGGTAGCCGAAATGGGGGATGTAAACTCGGCCCGTCTCCCTTCCTACCACAGCCTGAATCTCAAGGCGGAAAGGAAGTTCATAAAGCAGAGCTGGGAACTCTCCCTCTATTTTGAGGTCCTCAATGCCTACTACCATAAGAATGTTTATAGTTATTTCTACCGGGGAGGAATTGTGGAAGAAAACAAATTGCCAGAGAAAGAAAGCATCTACAACCTACCCATCATTCCCTATTTCGGGATAAAGGCGGAGTTTTAATTGCCCAACCAGTTATTGTAGGGGTTCGATTTATCGAACCCGACGGGTTCAAGAGCGCCGACTATCTAAATATATGGGAACAAGGACCGTTAAAATTTGGCTTATTGCCCTTTTGTTGACCGCAGCGTTTGCCGGTACTTCCCTGGCACAATCAGATGAGACTGAGTTGTCGGATGATGTCAGGGAAATTAAAAAAGATCAGGGCGAACCGCAAGAGGTAAGTTTAAACTGGGATTATTTCAAAGGATATGTTTTAGATACAAAAAGCATACTTACCTCGCCACTGCATTGGGGGAAATGGGATTGGGTAAAGGCCTCCCTCGTAGTCGGCACAACGGCCGGATTATATGCTTATGATCAGGAAATACAGGATTGGGTGCAGAGGGAAAGGAACGACACCAGCGATAATATTGCCGAGTTTGCTGAGCCCTTCGGCAATGGGTTATACACCCTGCCGCCTCTGGCTGTATTTTACCTTTACGGCCACTTTTTCAAATATGAAAAAGCAAAGCGGACCACACTGCTAACCTTTGAAAGCATCGCCCTCTCCGCCGGCATCTTTACCCAGGTCATAAAGTTTACCGCCCACAGACACAGACCTAAGACCGGGGACCCTTATGACACCTGGGACGGCCCCAGTTTTTCCACTTCCCACCTGTCTTTTTGCTCCGGTCATTCATCCTTTGCATTCGCCCTGGCCACCACAATTGCTTCCGAGTATAAGAACATAGTATTTATCCCGCCATTGGCCTATGGCATTGCTACCTTGACTGCCCTGTCGAGGGTCAATGACAATTACCATTGGGCTTCGGATGTATTCTTCGGCTCCGCCCTCGGCTACTTTACCGCCAAGGCGGTTGTTCGTTTGCACAGCAGTAAAAAAGACATCGATCTGACTATTATCCCTGTAACGGATGGCAAGGATACTGCTTTAACCGTAATATCGTATAGATTTTAGCTAAATGTAGGAACCGAACACTGGGGAAGCCGGTAGTATCGCTGCAAATGATGGTGCACTCAGGATCAGAGGTGATACTTAGCGCTTCTTTGGCACCTTTTTCCAGTCGGACAGGAATCTTTTGATCCCGACATCGGTTAAGGGATGTCGGGTAAGCTGCTCGATTACATTAAAGGGAATGGTGGCAATATCGGCACCCATCAGGGCAGCTTCCAGGACATGCAGGGGATTGCGGATACTGGCCACGATTACCTCGGTATCGAAATCATAGTTATCATAAATCGTGAGAATCTGATCCACTAACTCCATTCCGTAGTGGGATACATCATCCAGCCGGCCCACAAAGGGGCTGACATAGGTTGAACCCGCCTTGGCTGCCAGCAGGGCCTGGACCGGAGAAAAGACCAGGGTGGTATTGACCTTGATTCCTTCCTGGGTAAGTGTTCTGGTTGCCTTAAGCCCGTCTTTGGTCATCGGGATCTTGATCACGATATTCTCGTGGATCTGGGAGAGCTCCCGTGCCTCCTTAACCATCTTTTTAGCTTCCAGACCGATTACCTCGGCACTGACGGGACCGTCAACAATCGAGCAGATCTCCTCGATAAGCTCCCGGAACTGTCTCCCTTCCTTGGCGATTAAACTGGGATTGGTGGTCACCCCGTCAATCATACCCAGGGCAGCAGCTTCCTTTATCTCCTTAATATTGGCCGTGTCAATAAAGAATTTCACTTAAAACCTCCTAAAGCTTGTGGCTATAGTTTATATCCTACCCCCAGATAAACAGCATCCTGGTCGAAGTTATGCATCTCGCCGGCAAAGAAGACCTTGGGATTGACAAAATAATCAATTCCGAGGAATATACCCACCGGTTTTTTCGCCTCCAGTTTTCCCTGGGGTTCACAATCTACTTCTACCTGAGAAACCTTGACTCCCGCATAGGTAGCAAAGTTGTTCGATTGGAAACAAAGGATGGCCGCTCCTTGATACTCGAGAAAATCCGCCTCGATCCCCCCATCCTCACCGGAAAAGGCAAGTATCTGGGCATCGAACAAGAATTTAAAATCGCTTGTCGAGGGCAGGAGCGAGAATTTAACTCCACCTCCGTAAATGGTACTCAGAGTGCTCTCAAAATCTCTGTCCTCGATCTGAAGGTCAGCCACACCAAGCTCGCCGTAAAGATCCAGGAAGTCGAGTATTCCGTAATTAACCTTGAGCAGGAGCTGACGGGAGGATATCTCCCGTTCCCGCGATTCCCCGTCTTCGGTATCCCTCAGTAGGTAGCCGATATTTAAACCGAAATTCAGTCTCTGCCCCCCTACCGAACTGCTCAGTCCACCAATATTACCGGCAAAGGTAAAAGAAGGTAAAAAGAGACTGAACAAAGCCGCAATCAGTATTCCTTTTCTCATTTCCTTCCCCCCAAAATTTAGTGGCTGAATACCAAATTTAAGCCATACTCACCCTTTTTTAAAAAAATGTCAAGAGGTTTGATTGATAACAAATCCCAATGACAAAATCCCAAATCCCAATAACCAGATACCTCATAGTTGCTTGTTGTTCGGTTGTGCTGCTCGTTTCGTCTCTCGTCAGCAGGTTATGTTCCCCCTCCCCTAACCCCTCCCGCAAGGGAAAGGGAACAAAGATTATTTAATCCTAAATTTCCTCCCCCTTGATGGGGGAGGATTCGGGTGGGGGTGTTTTATACAAATGCTTTACGAATCCCGAAATAAACTGCGTAATCTCAACCAAATGAAAATCCTAACGGATTTTTTGTTTAGGGAGGCCCTTTTCCACGGCCTCGACAATCGGTGGCATAATCTCCCCGGCTTTTCCCAGTAAGATATAGTCGACAAAGGGGGATATTGGACTTCTCTCTTGTGTTATCTCCGCTATGGTGGCGCCGCCGCTCTTTGCCAGGTAGGGAATACTGGCGGCAGGCTGGATCAGGCCTGATGTTCCAATGACCATCATTAAGTCACAGGACTGCGCCTCCGACTGGGCATGGAGCCACTCATCCTGGGGAAGACCCTCCCCGAAGAAGACAATATCAGGACGCATCCATCCCCCGCAGTCCAGGCAACGGGGGATGGCCTCCCGGATTTTTTGAATCATACCGAATCTTCCCGGTTGGGTGCTACCTAGTTCCTGAAGTGCTAACCCGAAATTAGTGGGATCCAGAGGTCTTTGGGTATTACATTTCAGGCAGCGCAGACGATAGAGGTCACCGTGGAGCTTGATCACATTCCGGCACCCTCCCCTTTCCTGCAGATTATCAATGTTTTGGGTAATAACTGAGCTTAGCCGGCCTCTTTTCTCCAGCCTTCCCAGTGCAAGATGGGCAGGATTGGGCTGGGCACGGGAGAATGTTTCGTATGCATCGGTAATGAACTGCAAGAGCTTCTTCGGCCTGAGGAGAAAAGTTAGGGCCAGACCCGGCAGGTTACCGTAGATCGCCGGGCTGTATTTCTCCCATATTCCCCCCTTTCCCCGAAATGTAGGGATCCCGCTCTCCGCCGAGATCCCGGCACCGGTGAAGGCAACCACCTTTTTTGCCTCCAGTATTATCTGAGATATCTCTTTGATCTTATCTTCCATTACCATCTACTTCCGGTAAAAGGAATCGATAACATACCCGCTTTCAAATATGACTACTTGATCCGGATATATCCATCTTTCAATGGGGGGCTCGCCTACCGGGCCCTTCTGGTATTCTGGTTTCCCCAGAACTGACATAACCTCATCCTTAGTCATTCCCCGGGACAGTTTTCCTGACTCGAACAGCTTTATCTCGACTTGACCCCTACCATCGTATTTATATTCACCCTTAACCTTATTCTCAACCTTATACTCATTCTTATTCTCAAACTTCTTTCTGGCTTGTGTGATCCATTTTTTAGGCTGCAGTGTTTTAAGCTTTTTCCCCACAAGCTCTACGCCCTGTTGGGATCTTTGGAGAAGCTTTACCCTCCCGTCTTCTCCCAATAAATATAGGTAGGCGCCGAAGACGATAATAATCGTCAGGAAAACCGCAATTATGATTCCCTTACTGCCCTCCCTAAGTTCACTGCCGCAGTAAGGACACACACGGGTTATTCCCCGGAATACGCTGGAGCAATAAGGACATTTCTTCATACTTGTTTCTTAACGGGGTGCATAAGCATCAAACAACTCTGTTAATCTGTTAAATTTAGTCAGGCTCTGCAGGGTTGTAAATGTCGGCATAATCATATTTATCTCCCCCATCTGCCACTTCAAGAGTGCTACGACCGGATCTATCCAGCCGCTCTCGGCTACCTCATCTTCATAGTGCTGAGGACTCTGTTCCTCCGGGAGACGGGCGATAAAGAACCGAGTATCAAACCTTCGCGGAGAAAATTCGGGAGTTATCCAGTGGGAGAAATAAAGCAGGTTATCAGCCGCATAGTATAGATCTTCCTCTACCATCATCTCCCCCATGGTAATCTTTTCATCGTGGATAAGCCGGCGGAAAGAAGAGAACTTATCCCTGAGTTTTCTGTCTTTGAAATCAATAAACTTCCCGTCTTTATCGTATGCCAGGAGAATCCCGGCTTCCTCAAAAAGCTCTCTTATTGCGGTAACCCAGTAGGCTAAACTCTTTAGTGGATCGGGGGAATTAACCAGGATCCTCTGGGCATCTTCCGGGCCAATTCCCTTACACCTCTCTAAATTTCCCGGTTCCCGGTCCTGGCGATCCATCTTCCCTCCGGGAAAAACGTGAAATCCCCCGACAAAATCTAGGCGCTGATGCCTTTTAGTCATATATACCTCTATAGCTCCATCAATCCTTGGCTTTTCCATTTCGCGAAGTAGAACGACCGTAGCAGCATCTGTTGCTTTAACTACCATAAGCTAATCAACCAGCTTTTTTACGGAAAATAGGAGATAGATAATCTAGAAAGGAATCACTATCATCCATGGAAATCTTGATCAGAAGCATCAGCCAGGGAGGGGTCTCCTCCTCTATCCTGCCTTCTAATTTTACCCCGTCCTTCTCAGTAGTTACAATATAATCAACTCCCAAGCCTTGAGCCATTTTTGCTATCCTTTTCAGGTCTGACTGCCGGTAGTACCAGTGGTCGGGAAACTCGATAAACTCAGCGATGTCAAGCTCCAGCTCCTGAAGAGATTGCCGAAAGGAGCTGGGATTGGCAGTCCCGCAGAATGCAAGGATCTTGTTTTCCTTCACCTTTTCCTGCTCGACCTCCTCGCGTTTATTTATGTTAATAAATTTGTCAAAGGAGAACCTGCTCCTAAAAACCGGCGATGCGGGATTATATCGCCGGAGGAGCTCCTCGATCTCCCGGGTATCTTCCGCTCGGTTAATGACAAAAAGCCCTGCCCGGGCAAGGGCCTTGAGGGGTTCCCGAAGGATGCCCCGGGGCAGAAGCTTCTTACTGCCAAAGCCGATTTCACCATCAATTAGAATTATATCCAGATCCCTTTTCAATCCCAGATAAGCGAAGCCATCGTCAAGGACCACTCCGTCTACCGAGAAATTATTCCGGGCAAGAAGGCCTGATTGATACCGATCCTTACCAACAATAATTGGGACGCCGTTTAATTTTCGCGCCAGCATATACGGTTCGTCCCCGGCCTCGTCCACCCCCAAGATGACTTCCTTACCATCGGATACCAGGGCTAACCTACCGGGATGTTTTCTTTTATATCCCCGGCTTAAGACGGCAACCTTGAACCCTTTATCCCTGAGGGCGGCAGCCAGATAGGCCACCATTGGGGTCTTACCACTTCCTCCCAGGGTTATGTTCCCTATTGATATAGTCGGGCAGTTAATTCTCTTACTCGGGAAGATTTCCCGCCGGTAAAAGAGACTCCTTACTTGAAGAACGAAGCGGTATATAAGAGAAAAGAGCAGCAGGGGCAGGAGAACCAGATTGAGCCACCAACTTATTTCTTTCCTGAATAACAGCTGACGGAAAAAATTATAGATCCTCCTCACCCTGACAGATACCTCTCTAATACCTTTAGGTTTCTCTCCGTAGCTCCCCCTTGCTCCCTCACGGTTTCTCGGGCCTTTTCCCCTATCCGGGAGAACCACTCCGGATCCGCTAATGCCTCCTGGAGTTTTTCTTTGAACTCTTCCGCACTATGCACCATTATTCCCGCCCCGCTTTTAAGAAGGATCTGTTTTGCTTCGAGAAAGTTATCCATATGGGGGCCGAAAAAGACTACTTTCCCCATAAGGGCCGGCTCCAGGATATTGTGGCCGCCGCGGGGGACCAGGCTCCCACCTACAAAAATGAACCTCCCCCAACGATATAAATCCCCCAATTCACCCATGGTATCCAGGAGGATTACCGAGATCTCAGGATCAAACCCGTTGTCGGTCTCTGAGCGTCTGACCATTTTCAGGTTTCGCTTCTTGATCAAACGTTCTATTTCTTCTGTTCTTTTCAGCTGACGAGGGGCAATCAGGAGTTTCATGCCGGGCCTCTGTCCGGAAAATTCCTGGAAAATTTCCAAGACGACCTCCTCTTCCCCCGGATAGGTACTTCCGGCAATAAATAGCTCTGAATGGGAGAGGAAGGAGACTAAGCCATCAGGTAGAGTTGTTGCCTTATCTGTTGATGGCAGAACATCGAACTTCAGATTACCGGTGGTGAGCACCTTAGCCGGGTCAGCCCCTAAGATCGTAATTCTTTCCCTATCGGGCTCTGACTGCATGGCAAAAAGCTCAACCATTGAAAGAACCTTCTTAAGAAAAGGTTTTATCCAGCGATACCTTTTAAAAGAAGCAGGGGAAATTCGCCCGTTGATCACTAATACCGGAATTTTCCTTTTTTGGGCTTCCCTCAGGAAATTAGGCCAGAACTCCGTCTCCAGGATAATAACGGCAGTAGGTTTTAATTTATTAAATGCCCTCCGAACTGCCCAGGGGAGATCGAGGGGAAAATAGAAAGTGGTTTTAATATTCGACAACTTATCCCGGGCCATCTCCTGGCCGGCTGCGGTCATCGTGGAGAATAATACTGGCCGGTTTGGAAACTTCTGGGTCAGGGTGGCGATGAAGGGACGGGCAGCCAGCACCTCCCCTACCGAGGCACAGTGAATCCAGATGCTGTTCTGATTCTTTTCTCCCTCGATTATCACCTTGGGGAGAATACCAAACCTCTCTCCGAGTCCGATTCGATACCTTTTATCGGTAAAGAACTTAAATAAAAGAAAAGGAGAAAGGATCGGGATTATTAGGAGTAAAATAAGGTTATAGATGGTATACATTTTAATCTTTTGGGAAATTAGTTATTAAAATAATGTTGCGCCTGTTCGGATAGATCCTTTAACCTTTCCTCTACCAATAACCTTTTTTGTTCAACCTGCTCCTTCCCGCTGTTCTTCTCCACCAGAATTGGCTCCCCGTAGAAAATTAATGCCGGGCTGAAAGGCAGGGGGATCTCCATTTTATCCCAGGAACCGTTTATGACGATAGATCTCTTCAATTTAACCGTTGTCGGAATAACCCATCCTCCGGTCCGTTGAGCTAATAATATTACCCCCGGTTTTACCTGATGGAGGGGGCCTTTCGGGCCATCCGCCGCAACGGCGGCAATATAACCCTCCTCAAGTTTCTTTATCATCCCTCTAAGCGCTTCTGTCCCTCCCCGGGAGCTTGAGCCCCTGACTAACTCATATCTAAATCTTTTCAAGATTCTTGATAAAATTTCTCCATCATCGCTCCGGCTGGTTATAATCGCAATCTTGCGCTGCTTGTGATAATCTACCAACGAAAATAAATCCCCGTGCCAGAAGGCAAATATTAATTTCTCTTCCCTCTCCCGATTCTCCCATACCTGCTCGTTGACTATTTTTATCCTGAGAGTTCTGCTGATAGAATAGACAATCAGCCATCCTGCCCAGGAGGCCAGCCTGATCTTTAATGCCCTCCTTAGCCTTTTCAATTGACCAAAGCCTCTTCGGTCATATCCGCGGTAAACTGTTTTTCGTATAGCCGGTAGTATTCCCCTTTTCGTTTCAGCAGTTCCTGATGTTTTCCTTCCTCCAGCACCTCGCCGTTCGCGATGACTATTATCCTATCGGCCTTCTTGATGGTAGAGAGGCGGTGGGCAATTACAAAGGTTGTGCGCCCTTGCATCAGGGTTTCCAGAGCCTTCTGAACCTCTCCCTCGGACTGCGCATCCAGAGATGAAGTTGCCTCATCCAGGATCAGAATGGGGGCATCCTTCAATAAAGCCCGGGCGATCGCCAGCCTCTGCCTTTCTCCTCCCGAGAGCCTGCCTCCTCCCTCCCCGATTACCGTGTCATACCCCTCGGGGAGTTTAATGATAAAATCATGGGCATTAGCCGCCTTGGCGGCTTTGAAAATATCCTCCTCCGACTTGCTAATATCACCATAGGCAATATTATTTCTGACCGTATCATTGAAAAGGATCACCTGCTGGGTTACGATACCAATCTGGGCCCGCAAAGATTTTATGGTGAACTCGCGAATGTCTTTTCCATCGAGCAGGACAGTACCCTCATTAGCTTCGTAGAACCGGGGAACAAGATTAACCAAACTGGTCTTCCCCGCCCCGCTTATCCCAACCAGGGCAATCATCTCTCCTGCTATGATCTTTAAATTCACCTTCTTTAAAACCAAGGTATCATCATACTTGAATGATACATTGGAGAACTCTATCCCCCGCGATACCGGGGGGAGTGTCCGGGCTCCGGGAGCATCCTTAATCTCCGGCTGTTGGTCCAAGATATTGAATACCCGGGTGGCGGCGGCCAGACCTGCCTGGATGGTTTCATTAACGCCACTCAGCCTCTTAATCGGCTCGTAAAGCCATATCAAGGCGGCAAAGAAAGAGAGAAACTCCTCCGGTTTAAGCTCTCCCTTACTGATGAGATAGCTGGCAAACAGGATTGCGCCCGCAAGGCCGGCTGCTCCAAAAAACTCCATTAACGGGGCAGAGATTGACTGCACCCTAATTGCCCGTATCATTTCCCGGAAGAATTGGAAGGCCCTCTCGGAGAATCTCTTGCTTTCATACTGCTCTCTTCCAAAAGCCTTGACTATTCTCGCTCCGGAAAAGGTCTCGTGGATCATGCTGGTAATCCCACCCATTATCTTCTGCCTCTGGGTGCTGATCCGGCGGAGCTTCCTCCCGAACTTTACAATGGGGATCACTGCCAGGGGAAATACAACGAAGGCAATGATTGCTAACTTCCAGGCCAGATAAAAAGCTAATCCAATCAATACCACAATAGTAAAAGAGTCACGGAGCACTGCCGTCACCGCCCGGGAAACTGCTCCCTGGATCAGGGTGATGTCGTAGGTTATTCGTGAGATCAAAGACCCGGTAGGGTTCTTGGCAAAGAATGAAAGCGAGAGGGATTGAATATGCTGGTAAAGTTTATTGCGAAGGTCATCGATTATTTTCTGGCCCACCCATCCCATAAGATAAGATTGTCCGTAATAGGATAATCCCTTGACCAGGTAGACCAGGACAATCGCCAGGGGAAGGAGGTAGTATACCTGATCTTTCTCGAATCTAAAGAGACCCGGCACCCATTTGGGCAAGGTCACTAATACTTCCCGGGGATCGAATAGGAACTTGACGGCGGGACCGATCAGGTAGGCTACCATACCGGTGGTTAAGGAAAGGATTACCATACAGACCATTGAGCCAGACAGTCTGATCCAGTACGGCTTTACAAACTGAAGCAGTCTCAGGTAATTATTCATTTACGGTAGTTCTCCGATAAAGCCTCTTAATTATAACATTTTCAGGACAATGCTTGCTACCCTTGCTGCTGCCCCGGGCTCTCCCAGTGTTTCTCTAATCTGGTTCAGGGCAAGTTTCATCCTTCCGGTTGTTTCTCTACCACTCAGTATCTTCTCTGCCTCCTCGGCAATTCTTTTTGAATTTGCTTCGCTTTGAATCAACTCCGGCACTACCGTCTTACCGGCAAGCAGGTTTGCTAAGCTGAGATATTTAACCTTTATCAACATCCGGGCAACCAGATAAGTGATAAGGGATACCTTATAGATAACCACCATCGGCGTATTAAGCAGAGCCGCTTCTAAGGCCGCCGTGCCGGAAGT
This sequence comes from Deltaproteobacteria bacterium, assembly GCA_020345765.1. Lineage (GTDB taxonomy): Bacteria > Desulfobacterota. The sequence goes on along the minus strand of CP070770.1, from coordinate 3,351,858 downwards.
AATGACTGCCAGCTCGGAGGCACGCAATAGATCGTAATGATGATCACTGAATATATTGACTCTCAACTTGCTTTTGGCAACAAGTTTCTGGATCTCTTCTTTCTCCAGGGTAGGTGCCGCCAACAGGGCAAACTGGAGATCAGAATATTTTGCCTCTAAAAGCTCACCCGCCCCTAACATCTCCGGAAGCAAGCGGATCAGCTCATCCCGGCGACTCCCTGGTAAAAGAGATATGAGTTTCTTAGTCGGGTTAAGCTCAAGCTGCTTTAATACTTCCTCACGAGGTATCGTTTCTTTCTCAATTACATCCAGTAATGGGTGACCGACGAACTCAACATCCACTCCTTTTTCTCGGTAAATAGGAACCTCAAAGGGGAGGATCACTGCCATTTTATTAACAACCTTGGCAATCTTATTGACTCTTTTCCTTCTCCAGGCCCAGACCTGGGGGCTGATATAGTAAAGAACGGGGATTGTTTTCTTTTTTGCTGATCTTGCCAGCATGAGATTGAAGCCCGGAAAGTCGATCAGGACTATCAGCTCTGGTGCTGCTTCTTTGAGGGATTTCTTTAACCGGCTAAGTGCCTTAACTATGGCTCCCGATTTGGTAATAATTTCAGTAAGGCCAACTACTGAGAGCTCTTCCAGATTAAACCATAAACTCGCCCCTGCCCCCTCCATTCTCCGGCCGCCAACTCCGTAGAACTCGACTCTGGGTTCCTTCTGTTTGACCGCTTTGATCAGATTGGCGCCATGGAGGTCTCCTGAGGCCTCTCCGGCCACAATCAAGACTCTCTTCCCCTGCTGCATAGGGATAGCTTACCGTACCCTGTTATCGGCAGATTCCCCGCTTGGAGTTTGCAATGAAGTCAATAAAATTGTTTACCTCCGGGGTATCGGCAAATTTCTCGCGCACTGTTTTTATCGCTTCACTAAGCTTCAGCTTGGAGTTAAAAACAACCCTGTAGGCTCTCTTTAGTTTGAGTATTGTCTCCTCGGGGAATTTTCGACGCTTCAGTCCTATGAGGTTCAATCCATAAAGTTTTGCCCGATCCCCAACCGCCAGGGTGTAAGGGGGGACATCCTGGGAAACCATGGAACCGGCACCGACCATCGCCAGAGAACCGACCCGGACAAATTGATGGATTGCTGCCAGCCCTCCCAGGATGGCAAAATCCTCGACAATAACATGACCAGCCAAGGTCGCAGAATTGGCAAAGATGGTATTATTCCCCACTATGCAGTCATGGGCAAGGTGAGAATAAGCCATGAAGAAATTGTCATCCCCTAAAATTGTAATTCCTTCGCCGCCCTCGGTTCCGATGTTCATGGTTGCGAATTCCCGGATAATATTCCGGTTACCAATTTTCAATCGAGTCGGCTCACCCTGGTATTTCGCATGCTGAGGGCTGGAACCGATCGAAGCAAATTGAAAGATCTGGTTCTCCTCTCCGATCTCGGTCCACCCCTCAATAACCACATGGGGGCCGATACTGGTTCCTTTCCCGATCTTCACATTCTCCCCGATAACAGTATAAGGGCCGATTTCAACATCTTCCGCCAGTTGGGCCTTGGGGTGAACAATGGCAGTTTTATGGATCATCTATTTCCTCGTTTCCTTCGAGTCAATTGAAACATGTTTTAAGATAACTCCTTGACCTTTTTCTCCAATTCCCTCAGCGTCTTACGGAGTTCCGGTAGCTTACCGAAGATGGTTGCCGCTCTAAGCCAGTCTCGATGGGCAATGGTAGGAATGCCCGATACCTGCCGGTTTGGTGCGATGGAATTGGATACCCCTGATTTAGCTCCCACCACTACATTGTCCCCGATCTTAACATGATCACTTACCCCTACCTGTCCTGCCAGGATCACATTGTTGCCGAGTTTGGTACTCCCGGAGATCCCCACCTGAGCCACAATGATGCAGTTCTCTCCGATTATTACATTATGTCCAATTTGCACTAGGTTATCGATCTTGGTACCTTTTTTAATTATGGTTTTTCCTAGAGTCGCACGGTCAATGGTAACATTAGCTCCGATCTCCACATCATCCTCGACTACCACCACTCCCCTTTGGGGAATTTTGAAATGCTTCTTCCCTTCGGGTACAAAGCCGAAACCATCGCTCCCGATGACGGCTCCGCTATGAATTATAACTCTTTTTCCGATACCGCTTCCCGGATAGATAGAGGCATTAGCGTAGATAACGGAGTCCTCTCCGATCCGGGAGTCGTCCCCCACCCAGACCCCCGGCATCAGCACCACTCGGTCATCTATCTCAACCCTCTCCCCCACATAAACGAAGGGATAGATACTCAAGTCTTTACCTAATTTTGCCGAAGGGGCAATAGTGGACGAGCGAGAAATCTCACGGGAGAATTGGGGCTCAGGGCTCAGCATGGTAGCGATCTTCGCCCAAGCCAAATAAGGATTTTCACTAACCAGTATCGGCTTCTTTGCCCGCTTAACCTTAGGGGGAACAACGATGGCAGAAGCCTCGGTCTGGTTGAGCTTCCTCAGGTACCGAGTACTGGCGATAAAAGCAATCTGACCCTCAATTGCCCCATCAATCGACCCCACACTTTTTATCTTAACCTTCTTATCACCAATAACCTCCCCCCCCACATAATTAGCTAACTCCTCTAATGTTTTTTCCATTACCTCACCCCCGTAAATGAAACCCGGACAGGACTAAAAGAAAGTCCCGATAGAGAACTCGAAGATACTCGATTCGATATCCTCTCCCGGCTTCTTGAAAGGAAATCCCCACTCAAACCTGAAGGGGGCGATCGGGGTAAACCAGCGAAAACCAAACCCCCAACTGGCCCGTAAAGGACTCTCAAAGAAGCTCTCGCTTTCCCGGTAAGCATTACCTCCGTCAAGAAAAAGAAGCCCTTTGAGTCCCGCTTCTTTGATTATGGGAAAGAGAAACTCTAAATTCATTACCACCATTTTATTCCCACCCACAGCAACACTCTGGGTAGAAGAGGTGGGCAGTCCCTCCGAGAGTAAGATATTATCCCTCGGGCCCAGTGACCAGTACTGGTAACCCCTTACTGAATTAATCCCTCCCAGAAAATATCTCTCCGAGAACGGCAGCTCCCGGTCGGCCAAGCCATAACCGGATCTTCCATGAAACATCAGAACCGTCCCCCAGACTACCGGAAAATACCACCGGGAACTTAAGGAAAATTTTGTGAAATCATAATTGCCCTGGAGAAATCCTCCGGCATACTCCACTGAAAACGAGTTGACCGATCCCCTCGAAGGATCAAAGGGGTGATCCCTCGAGTCACGAGTTAAACTCCCGGTAAGGCTGCTGGTAATCCCCTCTTGTGGCTTTGGTATATCACTAATTTCAATATCCTCGTACCGGTAGGAAAGGAAGACCCGGGTATATTCCGCAACCCGGTATCCCCAGCGAATACTTCCCCCGTCACTTGATCGGGTAAAATCGGTATATGTCCTCTCGCTTTTGAACAGATCTAACCCGAAAGACCAGGAACTGTCCAGGAAATAGGGCTCATAAAATGAGAAATTGTAGTTCTGCCTCGTTTTCCCAAACTCGGCGGTCAGGCTCACCCTCTGTCCTAAGCCAAAAAAGTTGCCCAGTGAGGTTTGAATCATCCCGACAAATCGATCGACTGAGCTGTAGCCGAAACCAGCTGATAAGGTCCCGGTATGCCCTTCTTTTACCTCAACCTTAGCATCCAGCATATTTTCCTTTTCGCTGGGTTCGGTACTCATGTTTACCTCTTCAAAGAAGCCCGTGGCATAAACTCTCTGTCGGCTTCTTCTTAAACCGGAGCCGCTGAACAGTTGTCCTTCCTTCACCCGGAGCTCCCGGCGGATTACCTTATCCCGGGTTTTAGTATTGCCGACGATCTTTATCCTATCAAAATATACTAATTTTCCCTTCTCGATCTCAAAGGTGAGATCAACCCTTTTCTTCTGCTCATCGATCCTGGTCATGGGGCTGATATTGGCGGAAGCATAACCCAGGTTAGCATAACGGTCGGTTAGCACGAAGATGTCTTCGCTTATTCGGGCACGGCTGAAAACATCCCCTTCCTTCGTTCTCAACCCCCGGAGGATCTTTTCCTCCCCAAAAATGAGGTCTCCCTCCAGCTCTATTCTTCCCACATAGAACTGTTCACCTTCTTCCAGCTTAAAGGCGATATATATCCATTTCTTATCCGGTGAAAGCGAGATGAGTGGGGGACTTATTTTGAACTGAATGTATCCGTTATTATAGTAATGGCCGGTAACCTTGGTAATATCACTCTCTAAGGTTTCCTCCTTAAAAACCCCCCGGGAGGTAAACCAAGAGAGGTAACTGCTTTGTTTTGTATCCATTATACTTCTCAGTTCCTCAGCGCTGAACGCCTTATTCCCAATGAAGTTAATTCGTTTGACCTGAACCTCCTGGTTCTCCTTAATCTTTAACTCAACGGTCACCTCGCCCCTCTCTGATGGTTTCAGAGAATAATCCACTTCCGCCAGGTAAAATCCTTTATCCGCATACATACTCTTTATCTTCCGGCAACTTTCCTGCAGGCTCTTCCGATCCAGGACGGACCGGGGCTTAATTTCAACGAGCTCACGGAGGTCTTTTTCGTCCAGCTTCTTATTTCCCGAGATTTTGACCGCCCTGACCAGCGGCAATTCCGTTACAATAAAAGTAACAATTACCCCCTCCGGCTTCTCTTCCAGATCCACCTGGACATCGCTGAACCAGCCTGATTTGTAGATGTTCTTGATATCATCTCGTATCTGGGAGGACGAAAAGGGCTCCCCTATTTTAGTCTTTAGGTTGACCCTGATGGCTTCCTCCTCGATACGTTGATTACCGCTCACTAAAATGTCAATCACCTCCTGCTGAACACCCATTGCGGCACCGCTGAGGATCCAGTAGGATAGTAAAAGCAGCCAGGATTTCTTCAACATCAGAAAGCGCTTCCTTCACCCCTCCATTAACTTGCCACCTTACCTTCCTTTAAAAGGATACATCGGGACATCTTTTTGGTCAGGCGCTCATTGTGAGTTACAATCAATAGGGCAATTCCCTTTTCTCGGTTAAACCTTAGTAGTAGTTCCTCAATTCCTTCGCCGGTCTTGGCATCTAAATTCCCGGTGGGCTCATCGGCCAGGATCAGAGGAGGATCTAAAATCAGCGAGCGGGCAACCGCTACTCGCTGTTGTTCACCCCCGGAGAGTTCTCCCGGTTTATGGCTGAACCTATCTCCCAGCCCTACTTCCCGCAGTATTACCTCTGCTTTTGCCGCAGCCTCTTCCCGGCTCATCCCCTGGATTAAAGCGGGCATCATTGCGTTCTCCAAAGCACTAAACTCCGGCAGAAGATGGTGAAACTGAAAAACAAAGCCGATGGTGCGATTTCTAAACTCAGCCAATTTGTTCTCGTCCTTCGCGGTGAGCTCCTCTTCTTTATAGTAAATCTTCCCCGAGGAGGGCCTCTCCAACGTCCCCAGGATATGGAGGAGCGTGCTCTTTCCTACCCCCGAAGCCCCCAGAATTGTAAGCGATTCTCCCGGACGGAGCTCCAGGTTGATTCCGTTCAAAACATTCACCCGGTTTTTCCCCTCACCGAAGGATTTGTAGATATTTTCTGCTCTCATTACATTAGTCTTTTCCGATATTTCGGGGTAAAAAATTACTAATATAATTAACTTAAATCAGTAAAAAGTCAAGGGAAACACTGATATCGTCCACCTATTCACAATTTGGTAGCCTTTGCCAATATGCTGGGTTATAGGCTGGGAAGCAGGATTCTATCCTAATAGGCTTTTCAGCTTACCGGCGGCATCGCGGGTTATCGGGTCACCGTGGCCGAAGCAGAGGATCTCGAAATCGAGCAGAAGGAGCTTCTTCAAGGACTCCCGGGCCTGAACAGGGTTAGTAGTAAAAAGCTTGGGAGGGAGGGAAAGGCGATTTAGGCGGCGATTCACGGCATCTCCCAGAAAGAGGGTTTTTGCCTCAGGCAGATAAAAACATATACTCCCCGGGGTATGGCCGGGGGTATGGATAACCTTTAACCTTACAGGAGGCCCACCGATTTCCTGACCATCGGCAAGTAAGCCATTAACCTCTACCGGTTCGGTCTTATAGAAGGAGGTGATTACCCGGATAAGCAATCCCAGGGGGTTCAAAAGACTGGGTTGAGGCTGAGGGCTTTCTCCATCAATATAGGGTTTGTCTTCCGGGTGAGCAAGGATCTTCGCCTGGGTTTTCCTTTTAAACCCGGCGGCACTACCGATATGATCCCAGTGGTAGTGAGTGAGCAGAATCTGGGTAAGCTTTGTGGGGGAACCTCCAATCTTCTCGATAAAGCCCAGGATCTTCTCCTCACTCCCGGGCATCCCGGTATCAATCAGGATAAGTTCTTCCCCCTTAACCAGAAATGCATTAGCGCCCCTCAATCCCTCAATCTGATAGATGTCTTTAGCAATCTCCATTTTAAAAAGATCCCCCGGTTTTTATTACTACGTTAATCAATGGCGAATCGGCCTTATTGCCGCACCAATCACTTCCGGTAGCCAGAAAGGTATGGGAGCCCTCGGAAAGCCCGGTAAATATTGCCGCAAAGGTATCTTCCGAGACCGGAACCGTCTGGGTTTCTATCCCCCCGTCCAATTTAACTGCCACGGTTGACTGAGGGCCACTTCCTGAATCGCCTATCGTCCCTACTACCGTCACGGTTGAGGTATAAACCGTGGCTCCATCGGTGGGTGAAGTTATGGAAATAATAGGAGGCTGGGTATCTACTAGGAATCCGGTGGGGCTGGTAACCCCAGGATTTCCTCCGCCGCAGCCGTCAATCGCCGTAACCACCAAAGTGTGAGGGCCATCGGTGATCCCGTTCAGGGCTACCGACCAGTTGGTAGTCCCGTCGGTAATAATTGGTACTCCACCATCTAAACTTACCTGCACCTGGACTATCCCGTGGGCATCGCTGGCCGAACCCCAAACGATAAAGTTCGAACTTTTAACGCAGGCACCCTCAATCGGGTTATCCCAGACCTGGGGGTTAGTTCCCTCCAGGTATTCGGTAAGGTTATCCCTCCCATCGTTATCCGGGTCCTCCGAGGCATCGTCAGTGTTTGGGTCAAGCCCATTCCTTGACTCCCAGGCATCGGACATGCCATCGTTATCATAATCAAAGTAAAATATTAAGGTGTTATGGATCTGGTCTTTACCCCCCAGGTGGCTGTCCGCCCCGGTCTCATCCTCGTAGTTACTCCAGTGATCAGCCCCTACTTCATAAAAGGCCAGGGTTACCGGGGTGCCGTCCAACTCGTTTTCGATTAGATCCTGAGCACTTACACTAACGGTATGAGTGCCATCAATGCTTCCATCCTCCGGGAGGATCGCCCACCCTTCCCAGGTATCATTCTGATAATCCGTCTTTGCCCAACCGCCAAACGAGGTAGATGAGGATATTGAATGGGTATCATATGGTGAGGTCTTTCCCATGGTAACAACCGGCTCCAAGGGGCTGCCCCCATCATCTGTTCTCATCGGCTCGGAGAAGATAAGCCTGAACCTAACCTCCCCGGACATCCCCCGATTCGATTCCGTTACCGCCAGGGTTCTGGTAGTCTCTCCTTCCAGCAGATCATCCCATTGTGCCTGATAAATGAGATCGTCAAAGGTCCCATCCCCATCCTGATCCTGAGTTACTTCAATCCGCTTAAGGAAGGCCGGCCCTAAGGCCCAGTCAATCAAATAGAGGGCGGCCGGAAGGTTCTCCTCGTTGGTTGGCTCAATCTCATTCTCGGGAAGCTTAAAATAGGGATATCCGGGAGGCCTTAACTCGGTAGTAATTGCCAATATGCTTTGTGCTCCATAACTATAATCAACAGTGATGCCAGTAGTGGGATATAGATAAAAGGACTGCTTGGGAGTATAAGTTCTGTTATGAACGGCCTTTATTCTCTGGGCCATCTCTGTACTCAGGGTAGCAAGAGTGGAGTTATCCGGGGTCGGGGCCGAGGAATATCCCCAGGAATAGAGGAGCAATTGGCCGTAGTTGTGGTAGTCGGTAATCATTTGAAAATTATGATCCGGATGGAGAAGAAGATTCTGGACTGCCTGTACCTCGCTTTCCGATGCAGTAGAGGGTCCGCGATAGAGTATATTTGCGGGATGGTCACTCGCCCCGTAATCATCACCAATGTCCGGATAAGGGTCATCTCCGGGAAGCCTCCACTTAAAATCGTAGTTACGATTAAGATCGATGCCAGTATACTCGGTGCTGTCGATAACATGTACCCGCCGGTTTTTCCTCCATAACCGGTGAGTATCGTCGGCTACATCCTGACTGTAATAAAGTCCATCAGGGTTTACGATCGGGACCACCCAGATCTCGGCCTTGTCCACCAGGAACTTGACCTCATCATCGGTGTAATATTGAGAAAGAAGATAATTGGCAATATAGAGAGAGACCTCCACCGTGATCCACTCCCGGGCATGATGGCAGCCGCTGACCAGGATATCGGGCTTTAGATCGGTATCTACCGAGACATCCTCGCTGATCTTGAGAGCCCATATATCCCGACCTTCAAAGGTCAGTCCCAGAGAGGATACTTGGGCGAGATCCGGGTAGGTAATAACCAGATCATCGAGTTCATCACTGGTTTCAGAATATGAGTGGTAGGCGCCCTCGACCCCGGCAAGCACAAAACCGGCGGTTAGAAAAAGGATAGAAATAATAACGATGAATGTTTTAGCCTTTTCCATTGCAAGAGTGGGTTCAAGGAATCAAGGATTTAGGTGGTCAAGGGAAAATTGTTTATTCAGGAAAATACCTTTCCCGGTTCTTAAGAAAATCCTCCGTTCCGTCGAATATCTCCACGATGTAAAATCCCCGCTGTTTAAAGTCCTCAATTAGCTCGGGAAAATGGTCCTTCGGGTAGAGAGACTCCAGGGCCAGATAGCGATTATTTTTCATCATGATGCTCTCTCGATCCAGCCACTGGGTATACCCCTCGGCCGGCTCTCCGGTTTTGGTAAGGTCGAAGATCATTATCTTGAAATTATACTCCGGTTCCCGGGGCGGCTCGGGGGGAGGCTTTAATTCCGAGGGCCTTCCTTCTTCCTCCGATATCTCGTATTCCTTCCGGGCTTCCTGCCACTCACTTATGGAACTATATAATACATCAACATCACAACCAAGCTTCTTTAGTTTCTCTATGGTATAGGCAGATCCTTCCCCAATGACAAAGGAATCCTTGCCCTCCCATAGAATGATATCGAGGCTCGCCTTCTTGAAGATGTCCTGGGCAACCTCTCCGGGAATGTGGATTAGTATGACTCGGTGCAGGGCCTTTCTGTCCAGATCTTCTCGCAGCTTATCGTAATGCTCCCAGGCATTTTTTTTGACCCCCTTATCTTGGTCATTGAGGACTATCTGCCAGAGTTGTTTTGCCCTTTCACCATCGACCCGGGAAAGTTCCTCGATCGCCTTTGAGCGAACTGCCCTATCGGAATCCTTTAACATTTCTTCCAGTGCTTTCAGTTCTATCTCCTTTTGCTCCTCTTCTTGAAGAAGATCCTCGACCCGGCCGGCTAAATCTTCGGTATTATATGCTGCGATCTTCCCTCCGAGAATAGATAAGAAAATGGCTGCAATCAGGATCGACTGGATTAACTTAATCTTTACCTGCATAATTTTTCCTTTTAAATTAGGAACTTAACTGGTTTATAATTACCTCAGTATAATTGGGATTGATTTTGTCATCAAAAGCCCTTAACGGAATGCTACTATAAGTAAAGAATACTACGATTAGGAAAAGAGATCAAGAAGGATTATAGCTATGATCCTTGGGCGATCTAAAGTAGAGTCAAAAGCCTTTGGGAGATAAAAATAGGGGATTTTTAGTATCGGGCAGAATCAATAAGGATTACATCATTGCCAGATTCAGCCTTTTCAACTCAACTGCCATTATCTGGGCTAAAGAGATCTGCTGGGTCTCCTGCCGGGATCTTTTCAGGTAATGAACGAGATTCTCTTCATCAATCAACTCGGCATTGATTTGGGTGGTAGCAAGCTCCTGGAGAAGTGCGGTCATACAATTTACTCCCTTACGGTAGATATCCGGATGGATAAGCACCTGAGATTCCCTTACTTCAATGGTCTCATACTTTATCTTCACCCTGACTGGCAGTTCCAGATTCACCAGGTAGGTCCTGTTCTTATCTTCACGAAATTTTGAGATATCTTTGCCCTGATAACGGTTAGGAATAAGGGTCAGGATAATCTCGGCCAACTCCATGATATCGGCATTATTAAGCCGGATGCAACCATGAGAGACTGCTTTTCCGATGCTGTCGGGGTTGCTGGTACCGTGGAGTAAGTAATAGCCTCCTCCGTCCAAAGGGAGCTTGGCCCTGCCGAGAGGATTGTCATCCCCGGGAGGAGTATCCTCTGCTTCTTTTGCCCATTCACTTTCTTTCGGAGGATACCACCAGGGATTCAGGACAACCTGACGGATGGATTTTTCTCCACTTGGAGTGGGGTATTTAGGAGAGCCGATAGCAATCTTGTAGGTTCGCAGGATCTCATCTCCTTGGTAGAGCTTCAGATTATAAGCGGGAAGATTGATTACAATCATCAGGTCTGAACTACCATCATCATTCTGGGGAGAAATCGTCGCTGACGCATTAGGAGCCAGAATCAGTATAACCGGAAGAATGAGGCTGGAAAGGTCTTTGCCTGATTTTTTAATGATTTCTTTTATTCTTGCTATCATTTTCCTCTGTCCTTTTAACCCTTTCAAAGAGCATTAACCGTGCCAAGTTTTATCCCCTGCCATTAATAAAGACCACCATGGCCTTAACCTATTGATATTATTGAATTATTCGAAAAAGAATCTCTGGCTCCTTCTCTAGTGAGAGAATAAATTGAACGAAATGGTAGCTTTACTATTTGTAAGGGAGATCGGGAGAGAGGTAATGATGGCTTCATCGATAAAAGCAATTAAAGCAAATTTAACCTGCTGGATT
>CP070770.1:3317381-3340736 GCA_020345765.1 Deltaproteobacteria bacterium | reverse complement strand
TAGGTTAAACTTGTAACTTGCTGTAATTATAATATTAATATGATTGTACAAAAGGAGAGGATATGAAGGATTTGAAGGATAAGATTGCTCTGGTGACCGGGGGGGTGAGCGGGATCGGGCAGGCAACCGCATTGAGATTCGCAAGGGAGGGGGCTCACATCGTTCTCGTTGATGTTAACGAAAACGGGCTAAAGGATACCGCCGAGAAGATTGAGGCTTTTGGCCGGAAGGCACTGCCTGTCCGGACCGATGTTTCCCGGCGGGAAGAGGTGGAGGAGATGAGCCGCAAGGCGCTCGGGGAGTTCGGCCGGGTGGATATCCTGATGAATAACGCCGCGGTGGCCCTTTTCGCCGAGATTAAGGATACGGGGCTATCGGACTGGGAGTGGATCATGAATATTAACCTCTGGGGGTCGATCTATCCCCTCCATTACCTCCTCCCCCAGATGGTGGAGCGTAAGTCAGGGCATATCATCAATGTAGCCTCTTGGGCGGGGATACTCGGAACGCCGTCCTGCGGGGCATACACCACGGCCAAATTCGGCCTGGTCGGTATGTCCGAGGTACTTCGTGCCGAGCTGAGGAGATTCGGGATCGGGGTTACCGCGGTATGCCCCGGGATAGTAAAGACAAATATTATGAATGTCGCCAAAATGAAGGGCTACCGGGAAGAGTTCAGAGAAAAGGCCAAGATGCTCGGAAATACACCGGAGCGGGTGGCAAAAAAGATTGTCCGTGCGGTCAAGAAGAATCGAGCATTGGTGCTTACCGATTTTGCCATCTTTGCCTTCCACGCCAAGCGGCTTTCACCGGCGCTGGGCCGCCTCATCACCCTGATGTGGTTAAAACTAAGCCATCAGGCAAAGGAAGAAACACAGGATTCAGGTAGTTGAGTAAACTCCCTTGAACTCCATCAAAGCACAGTGATTATGATGATGAAGATCCTGAAAGACGCGATAATCAGGGATCGTTATGATGTCGTGGTGGTGGGTGCCGGTATCGGGGGCTTGACCGCGGCTGCTCTGCTGGCCAAAAGGGGCGTTAGGGTCTTGGTCGTCGAGCACCACTATATCCCCGGGGGCGCCTGCACGATCTTACGCCGTGTGGGTTTTACCTTCGATGCCAGCGTGGCCATGATGTTCGGCTTCGGGGAAAAGGGCTTCAACGCCCACCGTTTTGTCATGAACGAGCTCGAGGAAGAGATAGATATAATTCCCCACGACTCCCTCTACCGGATGCATATCTTCGGCAAGCAAATTACCTTCTGGCGGGATTTCGAGCGCTTCTTCAGGGAACTGGTGGCAGTATTTCCAAACCAGGAAAGAGAGCTCCGCAGCCTTTACAACTATCTGTATAGAATCTACCAGAACATGATCGTCCCCAACGAGATGGTCCAGCCACCGACCGAAATGCCCAAGAGCCAGCTTCTGAAGAATTTTCTCAGAAACCCGCTGGGATTGATGGAGATGGCCCGGATAATGTTTAGAAGCTCCCAGGATCTCCTGGAGCAGTTTGTTACCGACCCCAAGCTGCTGGACTTCTTTGATATGCTCTCGGAGACCTACTGCTACTGCAACTCGAGCGAAACCCCGGCGGCCCTGACCGCCACCATGTTTGTCGATAACCACGAGGGAGGGGCCTTTTACCCCTCCGGCTCGCCCCAGATACTATCGAGCAAGCTGGAGAAGGTGATCGAACGCAACGGCGGCCAGCTCATTTTCCGCCGCCGGGTCGATGAGATCCTGATTTACCGGGGTCAGGCCTACGGGGTTCGCCTGGTGGACGGCACCGAGATCATGGCCGACCGGGTGGTCTCCAACGCCACGGTCTGGAATCTTTACGGCCAGTTGATCCGGCCCCGGCATATCAAACCGAAGCGGCTGAAATGGGCCCAGAGCCTGGTTCCCACCTACGGGAGCTTTGTGCTCTACCTGGGGGTGGACTCCCGTGGTATTCCCGAAGATACCCGCCCGATCGAGATGTTCGTCGAGAACCGGTCCGATCTGGCGGCAAGGGATATTACGATGTTTATCTCCAGCATGGACGATCCGACCCTCTGCCCCCCCGGGACCCACGTTCTTACGGTAACCACCCCCGCCAAGAAGAAATGGCCACGTCCCTCCGATCCCGAATATCAATCGGAGGAATACAAGCGGCGGAAGGAACGGGAAACCGAGATGCTTCTCGATCAGGTGGAGATGTATTTCCCCGACTTGAGAAAATATATCAAGGTCATGGAAGTCGCCACCCCGAGTACGATTGAGCGCTTTATCCTCAAAAACTGGGGTGCGGTCGGCGGCCCTAAGCAGATGATGGGCCAGGAGATGATGAAGAGGCTACATGCCCGGAGCGAGTGGAAAAACCTATACAACTGCGGGGATTCCACGGTTATGGGAATCGGGATCGTATCCACTACCGCCTCCGGGGTGGGAGCGGCCAATATGGTTCTGCGCGACCTGAAGCTTCCGGAATACTTGCCCCGGAAACATCCCCGCCAGTATATAAATATGGTAAAAGGAGAGCCCTGGATACCGGTTCCGGACCCTTCGGAACCGATTGCCGAGGCTTCCGCCATGCGCCTGGCCAGAGAATGTCAGCTCTGCGGAGACCCCGGATGCATGAATGCCTGCCCGGCGGGGATCGATGTCATAAACTTTATCCGACGTATCGAGGCGGGTAACTTTGCCGGGGCGGTGCGCTCGATGCGGGAGATGAACCCGCTTGCGGAGACCTGCGGCTACCTCTGCCCGGCAGAGAGACTCTGCGAGAAAGAATGCAACCGCTTGGAGTTCTCCGATCAAACGGTCCGGATTGCCGACCTTCAGGCCTGGGTCTGCGGTCAGGTTCCGAAATCCGAGGGCTGGGACAGCTATATACCGGAACAAAACGGTCACCGGGTAGCCGTCGTCGGCTCCGGACCGGCGGGGCTGTCCTGCGCCCACTTTCTGGCCCGGTTGGGATATAGGGTAGAGGTATTTGAAAAGAGTAATAAACCCGGTGGAATACTTACCCACGCCGAACCTCTTTTCCGCCTGCCAGCTGAAGTAATATACAAGGAGCTTGACGGATTCTTTCTCAATTGGATTAACTTCCAGTACGGTAAAGAGATGGGAAAGGACTTTACCGCTGCTGATCTGCTTAAGGAATATAACGCTGTTTTTGTGGCTCCCGGGCTGTGGTCCGGCCGCCGGCTCGATCTACCCGGAGCGGATGGGGCGGAGGTAACCGATGCCCTGACATTTCTTATGTCTTACCGGGAAAAAGGCAAGGTGGAGGTGAAAGGCAGGGTTCTGGTAATCGGTGGGGGGAGCGTGGCAGCAAACGCTGCTTTAGCTGCCAAGGATTCCGGGGCAGTCGGGGTATCTCTGGTATGCCTGGAAAAGGATAGTGAGATGCCGGCGCTTTCCGGTGAGGTGGCCGATCTGAAGAAGCAGGGTATTGAGATTCATAACTGCTGGGGTCCCAGGGCCTTTGTTTCTCCTTCAAAGATGTCTTTTGTCGGTTGCCGATCCGTATTCGATGATCAGGGCAGGTTCTCCCCTTCGTATGACGAGTCCCAGACTATGGAGCTGGAGTTTGATCAGTTGATTATGGCCGTGGGGCAAACAGTGGAGCCGGCATTAGCTTCGTACTTACAGAAGGAGTTTAACCGGGCGGATCTGATCGAGGTGGACGAGAAGTCCATGCAGGTAAAGGGCAGGGCGGGGCTGTATGCCGGTGGTGATATAGTTCGGGGGGCGGGGACGGTGGTTCAGGCGGTAGCCGATGGCCGACGGGCAGCTATGACAATTGATGCCCAGATCAAGGGGTCGGCAAGATAAAGGGTTAACGCGGTGATTCGCCGTTATAATCCGCTAAGAGGCAGGTAAATGGGTAATTTCCCTCATCTTTTTTCTCCGATTAAGATCGGGGGGCTTGCGATCCCAAACCGGATCTCCCTTCCGCCGATGCATCTTAACTATTCCGAAAACGGTTTTGTTACCGATAGATACATCGAGTTCTACCGGGTCAGAGCCCGGGGCGGTGCCGGCCTTATTATCATCGGGGGCTGTGCTATCGATACGGTGGGGGGAAATCCCCTCATGATCAAGCTCGATGACGATAAGTATATTCCCGAATTGAAGCGCTTAACCGCCGCGATCCGATCCGAAGGGGCCCGATCCGCGGCTCAGCTTTACCACTCGGGCCGCTATAACTTTTCTGCCGTCATCGGGGGGCTTCAACCCATCGCTCCTTCGCCCGTTTCCTCAAAGATGTTCGGCGGGGAAACCCCGAGGGAGATGACCCGAGAGGACATCGAAAATGTAAAACAGGCCTTTGTCCGGGCAGCCCTCCGTGCCCGGGAAGCCGGTTTCGATGCGGTGGAGATCCACGGTTCGGCCGGGTATCTCCTTTGCCAGTTCCTTTCACCGGTTACTAATTTAAGAAAGGACGAGTACGGAGGCAGACTTGAGAATAGAGTCCGCTTTCCCCGGGAGGTTGTGGAAGTCATCCGGCAAGGGTTGGGACCAGATTATCCCGTCATTATCCGAATTACCGGGGCCGATCTTGTCCCCGGGGGGCTGACCAATCAAGATATGCAGAAGGTCTGCAAGGTCTATGAGCAGGCCGGGGCGAACGCTATCGATATTACCGGCGGCTGGCACGAGTCAAGGGTTCCTCAGATAACCATGAATGTGCCCCGGGGGGCATTTGTCTATCTTGCCCGGGGTATAAAGGAAAAGTTAAATATCCCGGTAATTGCCTCCAACCGGATAAATAATCCAGAGTTGGCGGAGTCATTGATTTTGAGGGGAGAGGTTGATATGGTTAATATGGGCCGGCCCCTGATTGCCGACCCCGATCTTCCCCGCAAGGCGAAGTCCGGTCAGGCCCGGAAGATCAGGCCGTGCGTAGCCTGTAACCAGGGGTGCCTGGATATGGTCTTCGAAGTCGCGCCGGTAACCTGTCTGGTCAACCACCGGGCGGGGAAAGAGCTTGAATTTCCGGAGTCTCTGCCGAAAGCCGGCAGTTCCAGGAAGATCCTGGTAATAGGTGGGGGGGCTGCCGGGATGGAGGCTGCGGCTATCGCGGCAGAACGGGGGCATGAAGTTGTCATTTGGGAGAAACGGAATCGATTGGGAGGACAGCTTGAACTCTGCGCCGCACCCCCGGGAAGGCAGGAATTTAATCACCTCCTCCCTTATTATCAGGATAGGTTAAAAAAAGCAAAGGTAAAGATCGAGCTTAACCGGGAGGGGACCATATCCGAGGTAAAATCCCTTTCCCCGGAAGTTGTAATCGTTGCTACCGGGAGCTCACCGGTGACTCCCCCTTTCTCGGGGGCGGAGAAGAAAAATGTTTATTTGGCCCACCAGATACTCCGGGGTGAAGTCTGGCCTCCCGGGCGGGTGGTTATCATCGGGGGAGGGGCTACCGGGTGTGAGACCGCTCACTTTCTGGCAAGTGCCGATACTATCAACGCTGAGGTATTGAGGTTCCTTTTCGTCCATCAGGCCGAGAGCAACGAAGAGCTATACCAGCTGGCCACCAGGGCACAGCGCCCGATCACGGTTCTGGAGATGCTTCCCCGAATGGGTCAAGATCTCGGTCGTTCTATGCGCTGGACGGTCCTGGACGATCTCCGGCGGGCCGGAGTAGAGCTAAAAACCGGGACCCGGGTCAAGGAGATAACCGATTCCGGGGTGATTGCCGAAAAAGACGGCACCGAGGAGGTATTCACCGCCGATTCCGTGATTATTGCGGCCGGGGTTCGTCCAAATGGTCAAATATATCAAGAACTTGAGGCTTCGGGTGGATTCGAGCTTTACCGGATTGGAGATGCTAGATCGCCGCGGAAGTTAATCGACGCTATTACCGAAGGCTTCGAGACCGGGATGAAGATTTGAATTATTAGGAGGAAAGGGTATGAAGGCAGCATTTGTTGATTCGAGTGGTGGTTTTGAGGTCAAGGAGTGCCCGAAACCGGTGCCCGGGCAGGGGGAAGTGCTCGTAAAGGTAGCCTACTGCGGAATCTGCGGCTCGGATATCCATATGCTGGATATCGGTATGTTTCCCCCCGGTAGTATCCTGGGCCACGAGATGTCGGGTTACATTGAAACAATGGGTGATGGTGTGGGGGGTTGGAACGAAGGAGAGCCGGTGTCGGTTCTGCCTATTAATCCCTGTTTTACCTGCGAGCCGTGCAGGAACGGGTATACCCAGTTATGTAGCGATGCGCTCAAGCGAAGCTATGGTCTGGGAGTAAATCCCGGAGGATTCACTCAATATTTATTAGTGAAACCCACAATGCTGTTCAAGGTTCCGGAAGGATTGAATATAAATACGGCGGCGTTGAACGAGCCGTGGGCGGTAGCAATGCACGGGGTTAATATATTAAAGCCGAAAGCCGGGCAGGTTGTATTGGTGATGGGTGCGGGACCGATCGGGCTGTTATGTATTTACGCACTGAAAGAGGCGGGGATTAACGATATCTATGTATCCGAGCCGGATAAATACCGGGCGGAGAAGGCTGCGGCCGCGGGGGTAAAGGGGGTAATCGATCCGGTTGAAAATCCCGGCTCGGTAATCCGGAAAAGCGCCGGACGGGT
Source organism: Deltaproteobacteria bacterium (assembly GCA_020345765.1). Classification (GTDB taxonomy): domain Bacteria; phylum Desulfobacterota. Next base: position 3,334,146 of record CP070770.1, on the reverse strand, counting down.
TCCGGACTATGTCATTGACTGTGCCGGCACGGAATCCTCTACTCAGGATGCCGTAACCGTTGTGGGTCCCCGCGGCCAGGTAATAGTATTAGGGGTACACATGGGCACGGCTTCTTTCATACCGCTTATTTGTTTTGCCAAGGAGGCTCAGCTCAACTTCAGTTTTGGGTATAATTATCAGGAGTTCGGTGACTGTCTCAAGCTCCTGGCAAAAGAGATCGTGGAACCGGAGGTGGTGATCAGCGATGTGATGCCCCTAAGCGAGATCGGGCAGGCCTTCGGGATGCTGCGGGGTAAAGGACATTCAAAGATTCTAATTGATTGTCAGACGGTATAAACTATATTAATGCTAAAAGGAGGGGGTTATGCATAAGCTTGTTATCCGAACCGGCCTATTTTTAGTTACGCTTTTGTTGCTGTCCGGTGGTGCCGGGGCGGAGGAGGAGGAAGCGGCATTTACTCGCTCCGGGATCAAGGAAAAGAAGACCATGACCCGGACCGAGGATTTCGTTGTTGTCCACGGCAGGAAGCTCAAGAACAACCTTTATAAAACGATAAGAAATATGTCTCTCTTTTCCTCCATTGGTGGAAGGGCAAGACCCATCCCGTTCCAGATTGATGAGTTGAATCCGGAGGGCGAGTGGGTGTTGACGAAGATCCCGCTTCATTTGCAGGGCACCTCGATCGAGCCGGAAAAAGATGATGACAACGGCCACCTGGATAAGAACGACGAGCTGGTCTTTATGGTCCGGGACTCGGGCGACCGGATCCCGAAGGAACAATACCCTCAAGGTGCACTCGCAGTAGATGAGATTACACTGGCAGACCCGATTGATGGGAACAAATCATGGGTCTATCTCTGCTCCTTCCTGGAGAATCCACCCCGTTCCGATAAGGACTATGTGGACTATGTGTTTCCGAAGGATCAGATGGATTATGTAATTAGCGGAAATTATAAGATCGGCTATACGCCCGAACTGCCCAACAGTCCGAGTTATATCAGTATCGGGGGAAGCAAGAACATACTCGATCGGATGAAAATCCGATTCACCGTTAAGATTCTTGGGATTCCCTTCGACTTTAATGAAGACCTATTTTGGTCCCGGTTATCACTGTATAATGACGGCCCGATTCGGGTTATCCGCCGGACCCGGAACGCCATCCAGCTTACCAAGACATTCCGGTCGTCGTCGGCAGCGATAGAGAACGTCATGTACGATAATGCCTCGGTCGTCCCCTTTCGGATTAAATTGCCAGTGTCACTTAAGTGGTTAAAGCGGATCTTCAATATGACCGGGCGGAGCGGTGCTGACTTCCAGAATATGCACGGATGGCAGGTAAAGACTAATGTTGACCCCCGCTGGTTAAATGTTGACGGGAAGATGGATGAAATCGAGAAGGAGATCGGGGGAGAAAACTTCAACTGGTTTGTGGTAAAGGGACCAGAAGGCGCCTTTATGATCCGGGCAATATTTAACCGGAAACCTGATGGTTCCTTTCAAGACACCCCGCTTTCCAGCAGTCTATACTACCTAGATGACGATACCGCACTCGATCCACCGGAGTCGGTCCCGGGGCAATCCCCTCACATCGGGTATTGGATGAACGGTATGAATGAGCTACCCAGAGGGACTTTTTACATTTATCCGATTATGTATTTAATCAAGAATTATAAGGAGGGGGCGGAGAACGATTTTATTAAAATATTAGACCAGCAAATCAGGGTGATGGTGGATTAACAAGCTAATTTGGATAATGGTGCGTGGTAGTGAGGTAACTTGGTAGAAAGGAGAGGAAAAAATGCCGCAGTATGAACTGACCGAAGAGCAGAGGATGTTGCAGGATACCATCCACAAGATGGCAAAGGAGCAGGTAGAGCCGGGAGCGGAACACAGAGATCGGGAAGGAAAGTTCAGCTGGGAGATGGTGGATCTTCTCCGCGAAAACGGCCTCCTGGGAATCGATTTCCCGGAGAAATACGGCGGGGCGGAATCGGGGCTGCTGAGCCTGATCCTGGTAATTGAGGAGCTTTCCAAGGCGGATGCATCCGTGGGACTTTTACCGGCCGTCCAGGAACTGGGGACATTGCCCATTCTGCTGGCAGCCAACGATCAACAGAAGGGGAAATACCTGCCCGCCCTTTCCAGTGGAGAGAAACTGGCCGCCTTCGGTCTGACCGAGCCCGGAGGGGGGTCGGATGTGGCCCGGTTGAAATGCAAGGCCGTCCGCGAGGGGGACTGTTATGTCCTCAACGGGAACAAAAACTTCATTACCAACGGAGGGGTAGCCGAGACCCTGACGATATATGCCATTACCAATCCGGACCAGAAGACCCATCGCCAGGGAAGTGTTTTTATCGTGGAGAAGGGGACACCGGGGTTTGAGATCGGCAAGAAAGAGGACAAGCTGGGGATCCGTTCTTCGGATACGGTAGAGTTGATCTTTGAAGACTGTAAGGTGCCGGCGGAGAACCTGCTGGCCGAGGAAGGGCAGGGGTTCCAGATTATGATGAAAACCCTGGATTTCAGCCGGCCGGGGATTGCCGCACAGGCCCTGGGAATTGCCACGGGGGCGGCCGAGTATGCCTGTAACTATGCGAAGGAGCGGATCGCCTTTGGAAATCCCATTATCTCGTTACAGGGGGTCTCCTTCAAGCTGGCTGACATGTTTATCGAGATCGAGGCGGCCCGGCAGCTGCTTTACAAATGCGGCGCCGTGCTCCAGGAATGTCCCAAAGATATGAGCCGGCTGCTGCCGGAGCAGGTCCGGCTTTCCTCGGCGGCCAAGACCTTTTGTGGGGATGTGGCCATGTGGGTGACGGTAGAGGCGGTGCAGGTCCTCGGGGGCTACGGTTACAGCAAGGAATACCCGGTAGAGCGATATATGCGTGATGCCAAGATTACACAGATCTACGAAGGCACGCAGGAGATCCAACGCCTGGTCGTGGCTAATACCCTGTAGAAGATTTCGAGGGTTCAAGGATTCATCCTACTTCGTCCGCCTCAGGCGGACTACGAAGGACAGGAGGGTTCAAGTATTTTAGTCAGGCTTAAAATATAGAAAGGTTGTAGGAGAGAATATGGTTAGAATTAGTGTCCGAATCGGTTTGTTTTTCATTCTGCTTATACTGTTGTCCGGTAGTGCCGGGGCAGAGGAGGACATAACGAAAACCGATCAACCTGAAACTCAAGGGAAGAAGACACTGACGAGGACCGAGGATTACATTGTTGTTCACGGGAAGAAGCTCAAGAAGAACCTCAAAAAGAAGATAAGCAATATGTCACTTTTTGCCTCCGTTGATGGAAAGGTAAGGCCAATCCCGTTCCAGATTGACGAGGTGGACCCGGAAGGCGAGTGGGTTTTGACGATTATCCCACCCCATCTGAAGGACACCACGGTCAAGCCGGATAAGGATGATGATAACGGCCACCTGGACAAGAACGACGAACTGGTCTTTATGGTCCGGGACTCGGGTGACCGTATCCCGGAAGAGCAATACCCTGAAGGCTCGCTAGCAGTGGATGAGATTACGCTGGCGGACCCGATTGATGGGGGGAAGTCCTGGGTTTATCTTTGCACTTTCCCGAAAGATCCGCCCCTTTCCGACAAGGATTATGTGGAATATGTGTTTCCTGAGGGCGATCTGGACCGGGTAGTTGGCAGGAACTACGAACAGTGTTTCTTGCCGGGATTGCCTGGCAGTCCGGGGACTATGAGTATCGAGGGAAGCGAAAATCTACTCGATCGAATAAAGATGCGTCTGAAGTTCAGATTCTTCGGGATTCCGTTCTCTCTGGATGAGAGCATGTTTAGCTCCGAGTTGGCGCTTTACAACGACGGGCCGATCAGGGTTATCCGCCGGATCCGTAACGCCGTCAAGATCAGCAAGGACTTAAAGACAAAATCGGCCGCGATCGAAAATATCTATTATGATAACGCCACGGTCGTTCCCATCAAGATATATATCCCCGTTTCCCTTAGATTATTTAGTAAGATCCTTCAAATAGAAATATTCGGCGGTGCGGACTATCGGAAGCGTTCCGTCGGCGCACGCTTGCTTACTAATGTGGATCCCCGCTGGGCCGATGTTGACGGGAAGATGGACGAGTTCGAGAATAGTATCAATGGGAAAGACTTTAACTGGTTCCTCATATCTTGGCCGGAATGTGCCGGTCTGACCCGGATAGTCCTTAACCGGAGGCCGGACGGTTCGTTACAGAAAACCCCGATTAGAACAAGTTTATCATATATAGATGACGACACTTTTCTCGATCCGCCCGAGGATGTCCCGGGCCAATCCCCCAAGATCGGTTATACGATGGAGGGTTTTACGAAGCTGCCCAGAGGTACATGGTTCTTTTATCTTGTCGGATACTATTTCAAAGAATATAAGGATGGGATAGAAGAGGTATACCTTAAGATACTAGACCAGCAAATAAAGGTGTTGGTTGACTAATGGGTTAAGACCTAGAATAAATAAGTTGAAATTATGCGCCTGACCCCATTATACTATCTTACTACTATCGCAAGTGGGTGATCCAGGATATTCAGATAGTTAACCTCATCGCCAATCTCAAAATCCTCCGGGTAGTAAACATGGTATACCAGTGGATATACCCCGCTTTTCGCCCCGGTAAGGTCCACATCGAAGCCCGCATGTCCGATCTGACCCCGTACCATCTCCGGTGGATCAGGCAATTTGGAATCATCCATGTAGTAAAGCCTATGGTCCTTTCCCAGTAATCGCTGGGGGAAGGTAAATCTATTTATCTGGGTTCCATGGTTTCCGGTGACAACATTCCAGTCAGGGTAGGAAAGGTTCAAAGCCTTCTCCTCAGGGGACATTACCCCATCGATAACTACCGGGATTGGGTTATGAGAGTTATAGAATTTATATCCGATAGCGGAATCCACCAGGTCGAATGATACCCTCAGCCTGGTGGAAGCTTTCTTGTCAAGAGCAATCGGAAAGTGCAGGTTGGTTGGAAGATCATAATGGCTGTAATAGAGCTTGGTTACCGATCCCGGTGTGGGTACCCAGATCCTCCAGAATAATCGGAGTTTTATCTCATTCTTGTTAATTATCCTCACCGGTCCGTCAATAAAAGCGGTTATTTTAGTTTTAATATCCTTCTCGTCTTTGTGAACGGTAAAGAAAAGCACGGAAACCGTGGTTCGTTGTCTTGGGCTGTCATAGATATCGGTGTTATCTCCCCCGGCAGCAGGGGTTATTAAGGTAACGGTAGGCCGAAAGGCGTTCGGTGGGTATTCAGCGTTATCCAGGCAATAATTCCTGGCCTTGATCCGGTATATCCCCCCGGATAAATCCATGCTGATGTAGTCAACCTCTGATCTTTCCGGGGGCTCAGGGAATTCAAGGAGATAAGCCCAGCCCTTATTACCATTCAGGGAGTCAATTACCTCGATCTCCATCCCGCCGAGGTTTCCCGGGGGCCAACTCTCCGGGCTGACCCGTTCACCGGTATCCCTTGCCATAAATACCAGCTCATCGTTGTCATCAATTAATCCCTTGTCGGTGTCTTCCACTGCCTCCTCTCCATTAGTAAAGGCATATTCATCCTCCGGGGTAAGCTCATCGATCTGATAAGGGATAGGGATTAAATCCCCATCCTTCCGGGCATAAAGCCTGAGTTTGTCCTTATGCTTTCCCAGGAACTTCATTAGCTTATTGCCGGTCACGATAACCGGGTCTGCCTCCCTGGTGATGGACTTCTCCTCAACAACTTTTCCGGAAGAATAGGGGGCGGCAAGAAGTAAGAATACAAGAAGAAACAATAATGATCGCAATTTATTTGCCACCAACCCACCTTTTTCGTGCTTATTAGGTATTAACTCCCGATCCCCAAAGTCTGCTGTGGTCTGATCCTACTTATTCGGAACGTCCCAGCATCTTTGTTGCCAGTTCTTGCAGTGGTTTCCTTTCCAGCTTTCCGGCGGCGGCCCGCGGAAGCCGATCTACGAATAAGACTTGCTTGGGCTTTTTATAACCCGCCATCCTTTCCCGGCAGAAATCGATTATCTCCTCCGGGGTTGCCTTTTCTCCTTCCTTCAATTCGACGATTGCGGTTACTGCCTCTCCCCACCTTTCGTCCGGGATCCCTACCACCGCCGCATCCCTCACCTTCGGATGGGTCTTGACGGTCTCCTCCACCTCTTCCGGATAAACCTTCTCCCCTCCGGTATTAATGATCGTCGGACCCCTTCCGATGAAATGGAAGTATCCGTCTTCGTCAACCGTACCCTCGTCACCCACAAAGAACCAGCGCTTCCCGTCAATAGCCTTCCATTGTTTTTCCGTCTTCGCCCTGTCTTTCCAGTATCCCAGGGCGGTATAGCCTCCGTAGACAAGCTCCCCTTTTTCTCCGGGCCTGACATCCCTGCCGGTCTGTGGATTTAGCACCCTAGTTACGTTATCTCCTTTGGATGCTAATTTTACCCTGAGCTTGGATATCTCGCTTTCGGCCGATGAAGACAGCTGGGTGAAGGCCGAACTCGTCTCGGTTGTTCCCAGCTCGTCAATGACCAGAAGTCCGGGGATATGCTCCAAGAGTCTCTTTTTAATCCGGGGAGACCAGATTACCCCCGATGATATTATGCTGGAGAGGGAGCTGGTATCATACTTCCTCCGGTCCAGCTCCTCCACCATCGGGATGGCGAAAGCATCTCCCACTATAACGATGGCGTTTGCCCTCCTTTTCTCGACCGTTTCCCACAGCTCCCCCGGATTGAAAGGGTGGCGGGAGGCAAGATAGATGCTGGTGCATCCTCCGGTGCCGATGAGCGAGAAGTTACACTCATAAGCGGTCCCGTGGAATAAAGGGGCAACCGCGATCAGCTTCATTCGTCCCCCGGAGAGTCGGTATCTCAGCTTGTTGTGTGATCTCCTCCTCATCAGCCTTCGGATAAGCGCCCTGATAACCGGGCTGCTGACGACCCTCCGCCCGAAGTCACTGACGATAAATCGGCCGAGACCGGGAATCGGTATGGTGGTTTTGAGAGCGGGGTAGGCTTCCTTGGGCAGGTTGCCCAATTGGTCAAAAAGGGGAGCCATCGCATTGACCAGGATAATATCCAGCCCCCTTACCCTGGTTTCCCCGTCCCAGACGGTCCCTTTGGGGTATCCGGTCGTCCCTCCGGTATAAAAGAGGAAAGCGAAATCCTCGTTGGTCACTCCCCAGCTCAGCTTTGGACTGCTGTCGGGATATTTACCGATAAGCCCATCGTAGCTCAGCATACCGCTCGGAGGGTTATCTCCCATAACGATACAGTGCTTGAGGAGAGGCAGGTCTTTAGTTATCTGCGTTATTTTTTCGATCCATTCTTCCTCAAGTATCAGGGTAACCGAATCGGAATCTTCAAGAATATGTTTCAGCTCTTTCGGAATAAACCGCGGGTTGACATTGACCGGGACTGCCCCAATCCTGGAGGCGGCAAAGTAGCTCTCCATCCACTCGATTGAGTTAAAACCCATAATTGCTACCCGGTCTTCTTTTTTTATCCCCAGGTCCAGAAGGGCATTAGCCAACCGGTTCACCCGCTCATTAAATTGCCTCCAGGTAAGCTCTCTCTCCCCCTGTATGAAAGCGGTCCGGTCGGGGATAGCCCGGGCAATCTTCTCTAACCTGCTTCCCCAGGTGTTATCCGACCGGTTACCCTTAGGATACTTCTGCCGGAACTGCTCAAAAGTGCCGTAATCAGCCATCGGTGTTACCTTTTAAAAAGTCAATAAATTTTATACCAGAAATTTCTCGGGTAGATTTCGAATAATCTCACCGGCTTCACTCATTACTTCTTCAATAAGTTCTTTTACAGTGGGAATGGAGCTTATCCTTCCGGAAACTTCTCCCCCAAACAAAAGCGAATCCTCCGGCTTATCAGGAGCGTCATATATTCTCGATAATCCTTCTGACTCCATTGCAGCTATCTCATTATCGATGCCAACATCTTCCCCCAAATATATCCGGGGAATCTTTTTAATGGTAGCATCAGCAACTTCTAAGGCAAACTTGGTTTTCAGGGCACGAGCGGGACCGGCAAGCCCTCTCACAACAAGGCTGTCTCGGTCACCTGCTTTTATTACCTGGTCTTTCCACATCTGCACGAAATCACTTTCTTTGGTGGCAATAAATCTTGTTCCCATCTGCACTCCAACCGCTCCCAAAGAAAGTGCAGCAGCCAGAGATGCCCCATCACAGAATCCGCCTGCGCCTATAACCGGCACCTTTACCGATTTGACTATCTCGGGAAGTAGAACCATGGTATGAACGGGATTCCAGGCTATATGTCCCCCGCCTTCATGTCCGGAAGCAATCACTAAATCTACTCCTGCCTTTTCCGCCTTCTGAGCATGATAGACTGAAGGTACAACATGGAACCACTTTACTCCGGATTCCTTTATCCTCTCGGTCCAGGGGGCCGGGTTTCCGGCAGAGGTGATTATTACCCTTAGCCTCTCCGCCACCTCAGGATCGCTTTTTATCTCCTTTAGCGTGGCTCCGATTATCTTCTCCGCATAATCGAAAATCTCCTGGGCAACCAGACAGTTTATGCCGAATATTCCTTGGGATTCTCTCGTAAGCTCCTTTATTCTCTGGATACTTTGCCTGACTAACTCCTCGGTCGTTCCTTTCCCGAAAAGACTTTCGATCAGCGAAGGCCAGGCCAGCTGACCAATTCCCATCCCAAAGGTGCTGATATTCCCCAGACATCCCGCATTCGCCGCCGCCACACATAGATCATTAGTCGAGAAAGGCCCCATTCCTGCCTGGATTATGGGATATTTGATCCCCAACATATCGCAAAGCTCTGTTTTTATCATTTATCCCTCCCTTGAAAAATCCATTACAAATTTCAAGTATTTAAGAACCCTTCGCTATCGCTCAGGGCGGCGTCTCAAATCTATAATCTATTTCTGCAGCTCCAGCCGGGCTACCGTGAGCAGGTTGATGTCGGTGGTACCGGCACCAATCTCCAGGAGCTTGGCATCGCGGGCAAGCTTCTCGATATGATACTCCCTCATGTATCCGTATCCTCCGTGGATCTGGATCGCATCCATTGCCACCTCCAGAGCCGCCCGGGCGCAATAAGATTTACTCGCGCAAGCAAAAGTAAAATCCTGCTTTCCTTCCCGGGCCATCCAGGCAATTCGATAGACGATATTCCAGACATTCTGAAGATGGATATACATATTGGCGAGCTTGAGCTGGACCGCCTGAAATTCACCGATCGGGCGACCGAATTGAACCCGCTCATTGGCATACTTGAGTGATTGCTCATAGCATTTCTCAATTATCCCCAAGGCCATGGGCGGCATTCCACTCCGTTCGTTGCCCAAACTCTCTTTGGCCGCATCACGGATATTATCCTTCTCGGCACCGAGGAGCATATCTTTGTGCACCTTAACATCCTCCATAAAGATCTCGCCGGTCGGGGAATCTTTCATTCCCATCTTTTCGAAGGGCTTACCGGTGGTTAGACCCTCCATCCCACGCTCGAGGATGAATGAGTGGACCGGCTGCTCTTTTTTAGGCTGACCCCGGTCGATCTTGGCATATACTACCATTATGTCGGCATAGGGGGCATTGGTAATGAAGGTTTTGGTTCCGTTAAGGATGTAGTAGTCGCCATCTGGCTTGGCCACTGATTTCATACCTCCGAAGGCATCGGAACCGGCCTCCGGCTCGGTAAGTCCCCAGCAGCCGATTTTGTCAAAGCCTAAAACCGGAATACCATACTTTTTAATCTGTTCCTTATTGCCCTTGTTTATGATAGCCAGACCGCAAAGGCCGATGCTGGCACCCCAGGCCATGGTAAATCCCGGGCTTACCCGGGAAAGTTCTTTCATAATGATATAGCTATTAAGGATATCCTGACGAGTTGCATCAAGGGCGTCTAGTTCCTCATTATCCTGCTTCGCCTCCTTGCCCTCCAGACGCTTCTCGAGGGCAGAGAGGAGCATATCCCGCAACCCGAGTGAGTCCATCATCTTCCGGATAAGATCGTAAGGGAGAATTTCCTCCTTATCCAGCGCCTCTACCTGTGGCGCAAGCTCTTTTTCGCAGAATTGCCGAACGGCCTGCTCAATCATCCGGTGCTGCTCTTGCAGTTCAAACATTTTATACCCCCTTTGCGGTTATGATTGTCCTATTATAATTCAAACTTTATTACAATTCTCCCTCAGGTACAGATTTTAAGTCTGCAATCTACAATCTATTTCTGCAGCTCCAGACGGGCTACCGTGAGGAGGTTGATGTCGGTGGTGCCGGCGCCGATCTCCAGGAGCTTGGCATCGCGGGCAAGCTTCTCAAGATGATACTCCCTCATATAGCCGTAACCACCGTGGATCATGATCGCATCCATCGCCACCTCAAGGGCTACCTGGGCACAATAGGCCTTGGTAGCGCAAGTAAAAGCAAAGTCCCGCTTTCCTTCCTTGGACAACCAGGCGGTTCGATAAACGATATTCCAGACATTCTGGAGATGGATGTACATATTGGCGAGCTTGAGCTGGACCGCCTGAAATTCACCGATCGGGCGACCGAATTGAACCCGTTCCCGGGCATACTTCAGTGACTGCTCGTAGCACTTCTCAATTATCCCCAGGGCCATCGCCGGCAGTCCGCTCCGCTCGTCGCCCAAGCTTTCTTTGGCTGTATCCCGGATGTTATCCCTTTCGGCACCCAGAAGCATGCTTTTAGGCACTTTGACATCATCCATAAAGATCTCGCCGGTCGGGGAATCTCTCATCCCCATCTTATCGAAGGGTTTACCGGTAGATAAGCCCTCCATCCCCCGCTCGAGGATGAAGGAGTGGACCGGCTGCTCTTCTTTGGGCTGGCCCCGATCGATCTTAGCATAAACGATCATTATGTCGGCATAGGGGGCATTGGTAATGAAGGTTTTGGTTCCGTTAAGGATGTAGTAGTCACCATCGGGTTTGGCCACCGATTTCATAGCCCCGAAGGCATCGGATCCTGCTTCCGGCTCGGTAAGTGCCCAGCAGCCGATCTTGTCAAAGCACATAACCGGGATACCATATTCTTTGATCTGCTCATTAGTACCTTTGCTAATAATCGCCTGGCCGCACAGACCGATGCTGGTGCCCCAGCTCATGGCAAATCCCGGGCTTACCCGGGAGAGCTCTTTAATCACAATGAAAAGAACAAGAATATCCTGGCGGGCCAGTTTAACCACATCTTCCTCTTCCTTGCCTTCCAGACGCTTCTCGAGGGAAAAGCGGACCATGTCCGCAAGGCCGAGTGAGTCCATCATCTTCCGGATGAGATCGTAAGGGAGAATTTCCTCCTTATCCAGGGCCTCTATCTGCGGGATAAGCTCTTTTTCGCAGAATTGCCGAACGGCCTGCTCGATCATCTTGTGTTGGTCTTGTAGTTCAAACATTGTAATACCCCCTTTGCTGTTACAGCAATCCTATTACAAACCGGATTCTTTCGCAAGTCATTATAGGCAATTGCTTTCTACCCGACAATATGATAGTTTTTCCTCAGAGCAGGATAATTTCCTGACTTCCGAAGAAACGGTATATTATGGAGGGATGAAGGATGAAGGGAGATAGAATATGTGTCGTCGGTCTGGGAACCATGGGTTCACAGATCGCCGTGGTATTCGCCCAGGCAGGTTTTGAGACCCGGGCGGTAGAGCTCGGTCAGGAACGTCTGGATCAGGGCATGGAGCGGATCCGGGGCTTCCTGGGCAAGCAGGTAAAGAAGGGTAAGATCAATGATTCCGAGAAGGAGGCGGTGCTCGGAAGGCTGATTCCTAACACAACTATAGCGGTTGTAGCGAGCGATGCGGATTTTATTGTTGAGGCGGTAAACGAGGATATGGAGATGAAAAAGGAGGTATTTGTCGAGCTGGACCGGGTCTGTGCCCCGGAGGCAGTTTTCGCTACCAACACCTCCACTTTATCCGTCACCGAGATTGCCGCAGCCACAGAAAGGCCGGAGCAATGCATTGGCACCCATTTTCTGATCCCGGCGGCCTTGACCCCGTTGGTGGAAATAGTCCGGGGGGTGGATACCTCGGAGAAAACGTTAAGAGTCACCGAGGAACTGCTTAAAAATTGCGGCAAGGACACGGTAGTGGTGAACGATTCGCCGGCATTCGTAATCAACCGCCTCTATATCCCGCTCTTGAATGAGGCCTTTTTTGTACTGGGCGAAGGGGTGGCGAGCGCAGAAGAGATTGATAAGGCTTGCGAGAAGGGGCTGGGAATGCCGCTTGGGCCTCTGGCCGCGGCCGATGCCTCGGGCCTGGATGTGATCTTAGCCTGTATAGAGACCCTTTATTGTGAACTGGGGGACAAGCATCGTCCGGCGCCACTCCTGATGAAGATGGTCCGAGCAGGTCATCTGGGGAGGAAAACCGGTCGAGGGGTGTATGAGTATAAGAAGTAGAGCGTAAGTAGTAAGCAGTATACAGTAAACAGTAAGCAGTAAATCTTAAATAATGTCAAATGCCAAAGCTCAAAGTTCAAACAAAGTCCAAATAACAAATTACAATGACCAGATTTCAATGACCAAATAATAACCAATATACCAATAATTAAACATAGTTTTTAACCTTGAAGTTAGTTTGGTTATTGGTATTTGGAATTTATTTGATGTTTGGAATTTGGTGATTGGTGTTTAGAGGTTTTGGGATTTAGAATTTTATCAGGACAAAGGAGGGAAAATGAGCTACGAGGATATAATTTATGAGCAGGAGGAAGGGGTGGCGAGGATCACGATCAACCGGGCAAAGACCTTCAACTCGTTTCGAAGCCAGACACTGGACGAGATGCACGGAGCCCTGGAGGATGCCAGCGGGGACCGTTCGGTAGGGGTAATCGTCATCTCCGGTGCGGGTGGCAAGGCCTTTTGCTCCGGAGGTGATGTGAGCGAGATGCGGGACTTGACACCGGAGACCGGACGGGTGTTTCTGCTTAAGTTTTTAAATTTCCTCCAACTTGTCCGGTGGGCGCCCAAGCCGGTGATTGCGGCAGTGAATGGCTATTGTCTGGGGGGCGGAAACGAGATCAATATGGTCTGCGACATGACCATTGCAACCGAGAGGTCGGTCTTTGGCCAGGTCGGTCCTACCGTGGGGAGCATACCCGTGCTGGCCGGGACCCAGTATCTGCCCCGTAATGTGGGGGACAAGAAGGCCAAGGAGATCATCTTCCTCTGTCAGCGCTACCCGGCGGCCGAGGCCCAGGAAATGGGCTGGATAAATAAGGTGGTCCCGGACGATAAGTTTGAGGAAGAGGTTCATGCGTGGTGCGCAAGGATCCTGGAGATGAGTCCCCAGAGTCTCCGGATTGCCAAGCTCTCGCTCAACTTCGAAGGCGACCAGCTCTATCCGAGCTTTACCCACGGGATCGAGATGCTGGCCTCCACCTACGAGAGCGAGGAGCTCAAGGAGGGAATGTCGGCCTTCCTGGAGAAACGGAAGCCGGACTTCCAGAAGTTTCGGAAATAAATATATAGTATTTTCTGTAATTCGGATATATGGATAGAATATAGTGGTACTTCTGGTATCTGTCGTGAGTCTGTTTGAATAAGAAATGTCAAATACCAAATTTCAAAAGATAAATTCATTTACTTCAGAGAATGGCAGGGACTTAAATCATTGGAGCCATTCATTAAAAGGAATGAATAAATATGAGTAATAAAAATGTGGCGATAGCCGGAATTTCAACGTCCCGGGTTACCAAGAATTTTGAGACTTCCATTAAGGATCTATCTTTTAAGATAGTCAAAGAAGCATTGGCCAATGCACAGATACCTAAAGAAGATGTTGACGGCTTCTTTGTAACCAATCCGGGCATGGCCGGACATCCCTACTGTATGTTGGCCTGTGATCTGGCTGATTACCTCCAATTAGAGACCAAGAGCCTGGCCTTAATGGAAACCGGAGGTACCAGTTCATTTACCGCCCTTCATTTCGCTCTGGATGAGATCCTTTCGGGAAGGACAAAGGTGAACCTAGTCCTCGGGATCGATTCCCGGGCTAAGGAGGTAATAGACGATTTTAAGTCCTTTATTACCGACGGGATTATGACCCAGACCTCCCTTTATGGCTCCTATAAAGGTCCCTATGGGATAGGGGCACCTATTCCTTATTACGCAATGAGTACCCAAAGATACCTTTATGAACAAAAACTTACTGAAGAGGATCTCGCCGAAGTATCGGTAAGGCTAAGGGAAAATGCCTCCAGGAATCCTCGGGCCCTTTACCAAAAACCTATTTCCGTGGAGGAGGTTATGGCCTCTCCTTACCTTTCGCCGCCGATCAAACTGCTCGATTGCTCCCCCTTTGCCAGCGGTGCCGCTGCCTGTGTTCTCGTTAGCCCGGAGGTGGCGAAAGACTTAAAGGAGGAACCGATCTATATCACCGGGATCGGAGAGCACCATCACCCTTCCCACTTCATTCCGCTTAAGGACAGCCTTACTGAATCAATTGCTATTAGGGAAGCCGGAGCAGAGGCCTTTGCCTCCGCGGGGATAAAGCCAGCGGATGTTGATGTAGCTGAAGTCTATGGGGTATTTTCGGGGACGGAGTTGATGATCTTAGAAGACCTGGACTTTTTTAAAAAGGGTAAGGCGGCCCTGGCCTTCAAAGAGGGGAAGACTGCGCTTGATGGTGAGGTTGCAGTTGACCCAAGCGGCGGCCGGCTTTCCCTTGGCCATCCTCCCTCGGCTACCCCGATGATGGAACTCGTGGAGATCGTCGAGCAGCTCCGGGGGGAGGCCGGAGAAAGACAGGTCAAGAATGCCCGGGTTGGTCTGGTTCATGCTGAGCACGGGATGTTAAACGGGAGCATTGTATTAATCTTAGAGAAGAAATGAAAAGCAATTGTTAACTGGACTTATATGAAGGAAATTATTGATCAGGTCAGTCTCAGGGCAATAGAGCAATATGGCGACAGCTTTACCCAGGAGTACTATCGCCGATTAAAGGAGCGAACTTTCTGTACTACCAGGTGCCAGGAATGTGGGGAGATGTGGTACCCACCAAAACCATTCTGCCCTAAATGCTACTGCGAGAAGGTCGCTTGGGTAGAACTCAGCGGAAAAGGAAAACTCTATGCCTTTACCCAACAGGAGCGTTCATTACGGTTTTCCAAGCCGGATGTCATCGGATTGGTCGAACTGGATGAAGATATTGGCAGAATTCTAACCCGGATAGAAGCCAAATTTGAGGAGCTCGAGATCGGAATGGAAATGAAGGTCTCCTTCATTGATATATCGAATGAGCTCACCCTCCACCAATTTGTCCCGGTAAAATAAAGATCAACTTTGCTCAGACAGCTTCCACTATGGTGGCAATGCCGACTCCACCCCCACCGCAGAGCATCTGGATGCCGTACTTCTTTTTCTCCCGCTTCAGATATTGGGCCATCTCGACGAAATAGATAACTCCGCTGGCACCGATGGGGTGGCCAAGAGCGATGGCACCGCCGGTCGGATTTACCCTCGGGTCGTCGTAGGCGTATTCGAACTCCTTGGCAAAAGCAAGGCAGGGAGAGGCAAATGCCTCATTGGGCTCGATACAATCCATATCCTCGAAGGTAACATTAGCCCGCTTCAAGGCCTTCTGGCAGGCCGGGATCGGCCCGAGGAGCATGATAAAGGGCTCCGTGCCTGCTACTGCCATGGATTTTATCTTAACCAGGGGGTCGAGACCCAACTCTTCGGCCTTATCGCTCGACATCAGCATAACCGCAGCCGCTCCATCAACGATCTGGGAAGAGTTACCAGCTGTAACACTGCCGTCGGCGCGGAAACGCGGGGGAAGTGTTGCCATCTTGGCCAGTGATCCTTCCGGATCGTCCAGACATTGGGCTCGGGGGGTCTCATCGGTGTCAATCAAATTCGGATCTTTACCAGACTTAGCGGTGTTAATCGGAACAACATACTCCTTGAAAACTCCGTCCCGCTGGGCCTTAATCGACTTCTGGTGGCTCCAGAGACCAAACTGGTCCATGTCCTCCCGGGAGAGCTTATACTTTTCGGCAACCATCTCCGCGGCATTACCCATCGGGTTAAAGAACCCGATATCACCCAATTTCTCGGAGAGGACTACCGGCGCCTTGCCATCAATAGCAACCTGAACATCGGAGCCCATACCATAATGGGACATCAGCTCGACCCCGCCGGTAATCATGATATCCCCGGAGCCGCTCATTATTGACATGGCCCCGAAATTGATGGCCTGAAGCCCGGCATTACAGTACCGGTTAACCGTGCAGCCTGCTGCCTCAATGGGAAGCTCGGCCAATAGCGATGCGATCCGGCCAATATTCATTCCCTGCTCACCGATCTGGCTCAAACAACCGATGATGACATCCTCGATCTCGGCCGGATTAAATTTACTGGATTTCTTCTGAACCCGTTCGACCAGAGCCTTTAGTACCTGGGCTATGAGGTCCTGGGATGACATCTCGGCGAACTGGCCCTTTTTCTCCATTCCCTTCCAGCCGGATCGGCCAACCGGTGCCCTGATTGCTTCTACACAAACAACTTCCTTCATACCTTCCTCCTTTTTCTTTTATTCATTAATGTTACGACATTTCTCTTGACAGGTAATCTGACGTTCTGATATTTTAAGCCAAGTTTGATTATTAACATGAACTCGGAACGGATGTCAACCATTAAATCCCAATAAACAAATTCCAAATACCAAAAATATTTTTATAGAGTTTATTTAGGGTTTAGAATTTTATCAGGATTAAGGAGGTGTT
>CP070770.1:3310929-3317281 GCA_020345765.1 Deltaproteobacteria bacterium | reverse complement strand
AGGCCATTTTATCAGTGATCATTGATTTTGGAATTTTGGGGAAGGAAGTGAAAAGTTGACTTGTAAAAAAGTTTAGCCTATGAAAAACCTCTCATTCAAAACCATTCTTCTAATCTTAGTCTCAGTCATTATCACTATCGCTAGCCAAGCGGAAGAAGCACAAGAAGTAAAAAGTAATCAGAATTACATTGCTGTTTTGGATTTGCATGAAAAAGAAGATGTTCCGCAGGATATTGCTGTACAATTAACAGATTCATTACAACAAGAGATGTTGAAAACCCAGCAATATACAGTGTTTGACAGGGCATATAGAGATAAGAAATTAACAGAGCAAGGTCTTCAAATAAAAGATTGTTTAAGTATTGAATGTTTTATCAAGGCTGGACAATTGCTTGATGTTGGTAAGGTTGTTACTGGCTCTATAGATAGATTTGGGCGCAGTTGTTATATTAATGTTCAGTTAATAAATGTTAATACAGCTTTGGTTGAGGCCTCTGCTGATGCAATTTGTGAAGAATGCAGTTCAAGTGAATTAATATGTCCGGTTAAAAATATTGCAAAGAAACTATTAGGTATACCTTATGAGGAAACAGAAAATAATATAGTAGTAGGAAGTCCTAAAAGAAAAGATAGAAGCCTTAATCTTATTATAGAAGCCAAAAATGGAGATGTGATTTTAACTCACTGGAAGCATGTTTCAGAGTATAAAATTAAATGCATTATCTGTCATCATAAAACTAAAGAAGGTAAGACTCCTCAAAAATGCCTATCATGTCATAGTCAGGAAGAGAAGAAAGGCAAAATAATAAAACTTAGAGATGCTTTTCATGAGCAATGTAGAGGGTGCCATTTAAAGGTTAATAAAGAGGAAGGAAAGGAAGCTCCTGGAAGGAAATGTAGGGAATGCCACATAAAAAAGAGGGGAAAATAGGGACAGCGCCCATTTTTCGAGGCCATTTTATCAGTGATCATTGATTTTGGAATTTTGGGGAAGGGTTCACATTTTAATGCAAATTGCATAGTGAAAAAGCCTACTTCGCCGAAGTGCTACGAAGGCTGAATGCAAATTATTGAATTGAAGATAAACCAGCCCCTGTCCCTTTTTTTCGTCGGAAGTGAGGAATTGAATGAGGTCACTGGGAAAAAATGAATTGAAAGAACTCCTTAATAAAAACTGGATGACCCACGACGCAATGTGGTTTTTACATTGCCTGCAGACGTGCGGCATCGAGAAAACGAATGAGATCAATACCCGGGCTGCTAAATCCATGTCGTCAGTTGAAGTCAAGAGGTACAAAAAGGTCTTCGGCATTGAAAAAGCCGAGACCTTTGAGGACTTGAAAACTTTCCTCGAAGAAGTTTTCAGGGTAATCAAGCCCGAATTCATGAAGTTCTCCATCAGCTTTCCCGGCCAGAACATCGTCCGTTGGGAATGGGAGCCCGAGCAGTGCTTTGCCTATCAGGGAGTCAAAGGGCTGGGGATCATTGATCAGTATCAGTGTGCGATCTTTCTTCGTCCCGAAACCTGGTTCAATGAGTTGGGCTTAACCTTTGAAGTCTCCCCCCAAGTGGATGTTTGCATGATGCATACCAAAGGGGAGTGCTTTAGGGATTATAAGTTTGAATTCTGAACCCTGCACTTCATTTGACATTTGGGCTTTGTAATTTGGATTTTGTTTGAACTTTGAGCTTTGTAATTTGATATTGGGAAAAATAGGGACAGCGAACATTTTTCGAGGCCATTTTTCCATTATACAAGGAATAGGAAGGAAAATAAGGGAGTAGCATCCGCCGTCGCCAAAGGCTATGGCAGGACAGGCGGAATGTCAGGGAGTGGTAGGGAGCAGGGAATTGTGACTAGAAGAAAAATAGTTAAAGCGTTATCTAAGTAGGCAAACATCATGTCGAAAATTATGGCTTTTATAAAAAAGAATCCGGTTGTTCCCTATTTCATCCTTACGTTCCTCATCTCATGGGGAGCGATCCTGGTCCTGATCGCTTTGAACGGGATGCCGGCCACTGTAGCAGAGGCGCAGGCGCAGCTGCCGCTGGCAATAATGACCTTCCTGCTCGGCCCGTGTATCTCGGGGCTGGTGATGATCGGCCTGGTCCACGGCCGCGCCGGTTACCGATACCTGATCGCGCGTCTGTTCAAGTGGCGTGTCAACCTGGCCTGGTACGCCATGGCGCTCTTGATCGCGCCGGCGGTTTTCGTAACGGCCCACTTTGTTCTGTCGCTCTTCTCCCCGGTCTATCTGCCCGGCTTTCTGACCGCGCCTGACAGTTCTTCCCTGATATTTTTGGGCATCATGTCGGGGATCATGGTAGGCATTCTTGAGGAGCTGGGCTGGTTTGGTTTTGTCATCCCTGAGATGAGGAAGCGCTACAGCCCCCTGGCGGTCGGGCTGATCGTCGGTATTATCTGGGGCGCCTGGCACATCATGGCCAATGATATCTGGGCGATCAAAACGTACTCAGGCGAGCTCCCCACGGTCCTTTATGCGGTTCTGTCCGGCCTCAGTTTCCTGATCGGCCAGCTGCCGCCGTTCCGCGTCATGATGGTCTGGGCCTATGAGCGGACCGGCAGCCTGCTTTTAATGATGATAATGCATTTCAGTCTGACGGCCTGTTCCATCACCTTTGCTCCTACGGCGATGAGCGGCTGGCAGGTCTTTATTTACAGCCTGGCGGTTGCCGCCGTCTTTTGGGTCATCGCGCTGGTATTCATCAGGGCAGTGCCGGTGGAGCAGCCATAATAACTTTACAATAATGTTCCCGGAGGTGGTCAAATGATCGGCAAACCGAATGAGGGGCGATGGTCAAATCTTCATTTTTCATTTTTGAAAAGGGCTCAGGGGGAAATAGGGACAGCGCTCATTTTTCGAGGCCATTTTATCAGTGATCATTGATTTTGGAATTTTGGGAGCGACCCATATTAATTTGTCAATATTAAGATTTAGCAATACTTTTCCATCCGCCTTAATAGGCGTTAATTTTAATACATTCGGCGAGAACTCACCCTGTAATCTAAAATCTATTATCCCTGCCATTACGGCATACGAATCAGGGTCCATCAGTACAAGAATAACTGCCGCAGGCCATCCATCCATAATCGTCGGTCATAGAATGATTATAGCCCCCGCTTATGCTGGAGGCAATGCCACTGGCCGTATTGCTCCAACCCCCGCCAACGACGGAGTAGGCGCTGTCAGCTGTGTTATCTCGTCCCCCGCTGATGCTGGAGTACCAGTTGCTGGCCGTATTTTCAAAACCCCCGCTGACGCTAGCGGCATAGCCACTCGCCGCATTGGAATACCCTCCGCTGACACTGGATAATGGAGCGTTGAAAAAATAGGGACAGCGGTCATTTTTCGAGGCCATTTTATCAGTGATCACGGATCAGAGCCATTTTTCTCGTAAGTGGTTTTAGAACCAACATGGTCCCCTAAATACACAAAGTGGGATAAGATAAAGCAAGCTGGAAAGGGTTAAATATTTTCAAGAAAAATTTTGAAAAATACGCTTGACAATGCTAAAGTAGTATATGAAATTAATGAAAATCTTATTTTAGCGTATTGGAGGATTCGTACCGCAAAACGAGTATCCAAACGGGATATTTCCATTGAGAGAAATCACCAAATGATGAATTTCGGTAAATATTCCTTAATGGCGTGCTTGGCATTAGGCTTAGCAGGCTGTTCGTCCTCTGATAACGATCCTGCTGATAACGATCCTGCGGTGATCGAATGGATCGCTTCGTTCGATTTGAGAATCGCCGAAAGCGTTTCCAATTCTTCGGAAATTCACTACTTGACCGATAGCGATCTAGATGAATACAAGCCGGTGTATTCACCGGATGGTTCGAAAATCGCCTTTTTCCGCGCCCTCTCTTACGGCGATGGAAACGTTATTAACTGGAACTCTCAGCTTTTCGTCATGAATTCAGACGGGTCTGATGTAAAGCAGTTGACGAGCGGCGATTATATGGACTTCAACCCGATGTGGACGCGGGACGGCTCCGATAGAATCACTTTTACAAGATTTGAAAGAAACCCCCCAAACGAGAATGTGAAAATACCGAGCGGAATGAAAATTTTCCGGACGCGTCCGGACAGCGATGTTGGGGAGGAAGAGCTGATTTCCGATCCCATGTTTTTCGAAATGGGATACAGCAGTCTGAAGGACGGTCGCATATTGGTTCGCAGAGAGATCACGCAGGAGTATCTTCTCTTGACGCCTGACGGGGAAGGGTCGCCTTCATACGAAACCCTCTACTATCCCTTTGAAAACACCTATCTCCACAAGATGACCATTGCGCACAGCGAACGCCGCATCGCCTACATGAAAGTGGACGATTACGGCGGCATCGACGGTTTAACCAAGGACAGCTACTCGCCGGCCTTGATCGCTTACGCCGATTTCGATCCGATCAACCTGACATTCGAGAATGAGGTCGAAATCACGGAGTTCGATCCGTCCATCGTTAGTTGGTATCCCAGTTGGGATCCGGATGAGGGCTACATCATCTGGGCCCACAACAACAAGATCAACGCCTACTTTCTGGAGGATGGGACAACCACCCAGATCTCCAGTAACGATGACCTCGAATATCGATATCCCAACGTAAAGGGAAGCGTGAAGTAAAGGAGCAACAACATGCCAAAGGTGAACCGCCGCGAATTTTTGAAATTAGCCACAGTTACTGCCGGTAGCTTATATCTGCCCCTTGTGTCCTCATGCGGTGCAGATTCGGAGCAGGGCGCCACAGCGGGCGTCACAGCGGGCGTTGTGCGGGGAGAGGATATCATTCCAACGGTCCGGCGCGCGATTGAACTGGCCAGCGGGTTGGACGACATCAAGGGGGGTGATCGGGTCGTCATCAAACCCAATCTCACCGGTCCGGTGCCCAACGCATACACGAAAGCCGAAGTGCTTCAGGGTGTGATCCAAGCCGTGGCCCAACGTACAGAGGCCAAACATATTACGTTGGCCGAGTGTTCGGCCTTGGGCCTGCCCACCGAGCCGTTTGCCGAACAGGCGGGATATCTCGCCGTCTGTCAGGAGGAAGGCGCGAACTTCCTTGGGTGGGAAACCGGGGAATATGTCGGTTTTCACGACCCGGATTGGAAGTACATTACGGAGGAAAAACGAATCCCCCGTTCGTTGGATCCCAATGCGCCTGAATACGATCATTTCATCAACGTTCCCATCCTCAAGAACCACGAGGATGTACCCGAATCCAACGCCGTGTTTACGGCCTGCATCAAGAGTTTTGTGGGAATTTTGCCTTTCGACGGGGAGGGTTCCAGATCGAATAAAAACATTCATGACGAATATCTCGGGTTTCAGGCGGCCGAACTCGGACGCATCGTGCCCCGCATCACCATGAATGTCATCGACGCGACGACCATCGTTCTGAAGAACGGACCGGCGGGCGCTTTATTCGGATCAGGGACTCAGGACGGTCCTATGGTGACCTATAACGCCGGGCTCATACTGGCTTCCCGCGACAGGGTGGTCTGTGATTCTCTGGGATTGGCCGTTCTTAGACGTTATGCGCGAGAGAATGGCGTATACCGGCCCTATCTGGATCGGTCGGTGCGACAAGATGGGCAAATCAGCAGAGCCGCAGAACTGAATCTCGGCGTCGCGGACCCGGGGCTGGTTCGGATCTACCACGAGAATGTGGACGATTTTGATGAGATTGTGGCCGAATGGTCTTAATTCCAAACGCCGGGGTTAAATAGCCGGCGCGGCTGCGCTTTCAAGCAAGTAACAATCCCATTCCTCTTCACCCCGGCCTCGGTGGCGCCGGACGACATCGGGGCCAACTTCTGGTAAAATAGGGACAGCGCACATTTTACGAGGCCATTCAAAAGGAGTAAGGAGTAAGGAGTAAGGAGTAAGAAGTAAGGAGTAAGATTCACCCTACTTCGTCCCGCGTTAACGCGGGACTACGAAGGGCAGGGGGGATTCGAGGGTTCGGGGATTCAAGCAATTTTGGGTACGGGTTCACATTTTTAAGATGAATATTCGGGGTCAAAGCTTGACTATTGCCTGAGTTGTTTTAGAAGCAAAATTAAATAAAAGTATGCTGCCCCAGGAATTTCCCTGTAATAGGATTACTAGGTAAGCAGGTTTGTTTGGAAAAAGGTGAATGGTGAAAGGAGGAAGATAATCCATGAAAGAGATTGTTGCGGACAAGAGTTTGATTGCTTTTTGTGGCCTGTATTGTGGGGCGTGCAAGAGATATCTCAGAGAGAAATGCCCGGGGTGCGCCAAAAATGAGAAGGCGTCTTGGTGCAAGGTACGGGCCTGTTGTTTGGAAAATGATTATCTGAGCTGTGCCGAC
>CP070770.1:3284460-3310829 GCA_020345765.1 Deltaproteobacteria bacterium | reverse complement strand
ATGTCGATGTAATCGTAAGATTCCAGGGAGGGAATAACGCCGGGCATACGGTGGTGATAGATGGGGAGAAGACCATTCTTCATTTAATCCCCTCGGGTATCCTTCACCCGGGAAAACGCTGCGTGATTGGTAATGGGGTAGTGGTGGATCCCAAAGTTCTGCTGGAAGAGATCGATAGACTCAAGAAAAGGGGGTATCTCCAGGACGATCGATGTCTTATTCTCAGCGAGAATGCCCACTTGATAATGCCGTATCACTGCCGGATCGATCAGGCCCGGGAAGAGCTTCGGGGGAAAAAGAAGATCGGGACCACCGGGCGGGGGATCGGACCGGCCTACGAGGACAAGATGGCCCGCTCCGGAATAAGGGTTGCCGACCTTATGAATGAGAGGGTCTTTAATGAAAAGCTGAAAACTGTACTACCGGAGAAGAATAAGTACCTGAGTAAGATTCTGGGTGCCAAACGCTTTAGCTTCCCGGAGGTCTTCGAGCCCTATCGGAAGTATGCCCGGAAACTGAAGAAATATGCGGCAAACATATCGATTCTTTTAGAACAGGAAATAAATAATAATAAAAATATCTTGTTCGAGGGGGCCCAGGGGACCCTTCTCGATATTGACCACGGAACCTATCCCTTCGTGACCTCCTCCAATACGGTAGCGGGTGCCGTCTGCTCCGGGGCCGGGGTGGGGCCTACCAGAGTCGATTCCGTTATCGGGGTTTCGAAAGCTTATACCACCCGGGTGGGGGAAGGGCCTTTCCCCACCGAGCTGAAGAATGAGATCGGGAGAAAGCTCCGGGAAGACGGAGGGGAATTCGGTTCCACTACCGGGAGACCGCGCCGATGCGGCTGGCTGGATATAGTGCTCCTTAAGTATGCGGCCCGGATAAACGGTTTTGACGGAATCGCCCTGACAAAACTGGATGTTCTCCGGGGGCTGGAGAAAGTCAAGATCTGTACTGGTTACCGCTATCGGGGGAAGGAATTTCATGAGCTTCCTTCCAATCTGGAGGTGTTCAAGCGCTGCCAGCCGATCTACGAAGAATGTGAGGGGTGGGATGAAGAAACCCGGGATGTGAAAGACCTTGAGCACCTTCCCCCGGCGGCCCGACGCTATCTACGACGGATCGAAGAGCTGATAAAAAAGAGGATCGTTATGGTTTCGGTAGGTGCCCAGAGGGATGAGGTCATTCTTTCCGAAAACCCCTTCCAGAAAGATTAAGAATCCGGGAAGCTCGATTGTCCCGATCCTTACTTCCTTCAGCTTTGTTTCTCATAGTCAGACAGAACGCTGGATTCCCGGATCGTCTTGATAAAATCAACTATATATTTTTCGCTCTCGGGGTCGATGTTAAGAAATTTTACCCCCATACCGGGAATGAGCTTTTCGGGATCCTGATCGTGCTGGGATTCATTCACCCAGACTACCTCGCCACTGACCTCGATCAGCTTTATCGAATTGGGAAGCTTGAATATCAGCTCGAGTTTGGAACCTACCGGGAGCAGGGTCTCGGTCTGAATCAGAACACCTCCGTCACTCAGGTCGGTGGTGTAATCAATGACGAAATCCTTGCTCCCCGTCTTATAGAAGATTACCGGAATACAAATGAGTTTTCGCGAATGTTCCCGGGGAGCTCCTAACTGTGATAAATCCATGGGTTATCGCCTCGGTTTTCATTATTATATCTATATTCAGACTCCCGGTCAAATATTCTTTTTTCCGAATAATTTAGACAACACCGGGATGATTTTCTTTTCGCCAATAAAGAGGTTCCCTCATTCAATCAGAACCACACCGTAATAATTGGGCTCTTCGTCAGCTGTTTTTAAAGTCTCGATCGGAAGTCCGTTGGCTCTAACGGTGCTGAATACATCTATCCCGCAAGCCTCCATCGACGGCCTTGCCTTGTCAGCATGACGGCAAAATTTCGCACACTTCTCACAGAGGTGACAGGGGCCCGCGCCCATTCCGTAAGCCCGATGATATCCGTCCAAGAATAATTCCCTTTCCAATGTATAAACAATATCGCATATCTCCGGGTATTCATGCCCATGAAGCAAGAGCCCGTATTTATAATTTGTTACCATGCTCCTGGTCTGTTCCGGAGTGGGTGAATTAGGCGGACAGGTCAATTTTCTCCCATACCCATAACATCCGAATTGACATTTCAGTCTCACCCATTCAGCAATGACTATACTCGCAGTGGGAATAATTTTTACGTCCTTTACCCCCAGCGCTTTTGCTTTCTTTATATGCTTAGTGAACTTTTTCATTTCCTATATTCTCTCTAACCATTATTTCTGATAGCGAGCAAGATATTCTCGTCATCCCAAGTTATTCTATTTAGATCTTGAAAGTGCCTGGTAATATTTTCCTGAAATTTCTTTAAGGATTCTCCAAATTCCTTTTTGTTGTAAAAATAGAAGGTAGAATAATGATGGTCACTGGCTTGACTGATTAGCCTTTCCAGTTTAGCCGTCCGCCGGTATTTGAAGTATTCGATAGATTCCAGGATCAAGATTGGTATCCGCTTCAGTGTTTTTCTCAATTCACTCAGTTCGTAGAGGTGTTTCTCCCGCTGATAGAATTCCGGAAAGAATCTCCCCCAGATATTTCTTTTATTCTGACTTCGTAACCGGGTGTAAATGAACAAATGGCTTCTATTTTTTAAAACCCGGCAGGCCTCTCGAAGAAAATCCAAAAGCTTGAAGTGGTGGACGGCATTAAAGGTGAATATTGCGTCCAAAGAATTTATTTCTAATGGTAAGGCCATCGCCGAGGCTCTTATTGATTTGTAATTTTCGATTTTACGCCCTTGAAAATTTTTATTAAGCTCGTTCAGCATATCATCGTTGTGATCGATGCAAGCAAGATGGAGTTTCTTCCCTAAATGCTGGAATAATTTTATATCGTACCTTCCTACCCCGCAGCCAATATCTGCTGCATTAATTTTAGTGAGGTTTTTCAGTTTCTTTCTGATAAATAGAATCGGTTCTAAATCGGTCGTTCTTAAATATTCGTATTGATGGGCAATATTTGAGAAATGGTAATGGATATTTTTCATCGCTTAGTAATCACTTTTTATTATAATGTCGAGTAAAGAGAAGTAGAAATTGACAAACATCTCCTGTCTCGTCAGATATTCGAAAACAGACTATTGGATTTAATCAGGAGTTGGAAATTAACCGGTTAGTCTGTCTTGAACTCAACTCCCCGGCTGGCAGCGCGACTCAGGCTCCATTCTATTAAACTTGCAGGCGTTTTGTCCTGCTCGGATTCGGGCTTCGGGATCAGGGTAATTGCATCGGCCGAGCAAGCCGGTATACAGACGCCACAGCCAATGCAGTGTTCGGCCACGACCCGGTAGGTGTCGCCCTCTTCGACGATCGCATCCACCGGGCATCTCTCGTCGGCACAAGTCCCGCATGCGGTGCAGTTTTCCTGGTCAATCGACGCCCAATAACTGCTTTTGGCCAATATATAGGGGGCCTTATACTCGTTCATCCAGCGGAAGATACCACAACAACAGGAGCAGCAGTTGCAAATAAAAGAGATCGGCTGGCTATCTTCGACATTATAGGTAGAGTGGATCAGGCCCTCCTCCTCGCTGTTGGCTAATACCTTGAGGGCCTCTTCTTTCGAGATTATCTTGCCGATAGGGTATTTATCGAATGCTCCTTCCTCGCGGGAGAAACTTAGACAGGCTTCCAATGTATGTTTGCAGGGACGGCCTTCCATTGCCGCCTCCTTCCGGCAGATGCACTCGGCCAGTTGAAATGACTTGGCTTCTTCCATCATGCGACGCACATCCTCGTAGGGATGCACCTGGAGGCCGGCATGAATTTTAGCGCTGACCGGCACTACCCGGAGCATGGCCGGGGCAAAACTGCCGACGGTCTTCACGAGTGTTGGCTCATATTCCCGGATGAGCTCGGCCAGCTCTTTGTCCATCCGATTCACCTGAAGTTCCACGATACCGACCGCAAAGGGAGGGAGCACATAAACCTGATGACCGAAAGCCTTTAAGGAAGCGATCTGGCCCTTTTCCGTCATGTTGTCAAGGATGGTCTGCATCTCCGGTACCGGTTTTTCCAGACGTTCCGCTATGGTCTCGACCGTTTCCGGCATGGGCTTTAATCGTAATGCTATCTCCGCCTCCTCCGGGGTAAAGATCTTCCGGAGAATCTTCAACTCGATGCCGCTCTCGGTAGACGGGTAACCGTTGGGCATATCATCTAATTTCTTGGCTAATCGTTCATATACATCGGTCATGCCGTTCCTCCCTTATCAATACATCCAGTAGAGTAAATTCTTATCAGATTTATTGGTTATTGTCAAAGAATTTTTTATTCAAATCCATTAGTTACCTAAGAATAGGGGGACTCACTCACGTGCCGATTTAATTGATTTCTTCCGTCAACTGTGTTATAGAGCTATTAGGTAAGGGATAAAAATTAGCCGTCTTTACAAAGACAATTGCCGGGAAAGAGGGGAAAAGAAATGTTTAAGACAAAGATCACCGAGATGTTTAATATCGAATACCCGATCATCGGAGGAGCAATGATGTGGCTTTCCCGGGCCGAATTGGTGGCAGCGGTCTCCGATGCCGGGGGATTAGGGATCATGGCCTCGGCTATCTTTGAGGATAAAAATTCATTCCGGGAAGAGATCCGGAAGGTGCGGAAGCTGACGGATAAGCCGTTCGGGATTAACATTAATATGTTCCCGGCTTTCAGGCCGGTTAGTAATGATGACTATATCGATGTCCTCCTCGACGAAGGGGTGAATATCGTGGAGACTTCCGGACACAAGGCCCCGGAGGAATATGTGAACCGGCTGAAAAAGAACGATGTCAGGATGATCCATAAATGTGTGGGGGTGCGCTATGCCCAGAAGGCGGTGAAGGTCGGGGTGGATGCCGTTACAGTGGTGGGTTACGAAAACGGAGGGGCAACCGGGAAGCTGGACATTACCTCCCTGGTTCTCATCCCCCGGGTGGTTGATTCGGTAGATGTTCCGGTTATTGGCGGGGGAGGGGTTGGTGATGGGCGCGGTTTCCTGGCGATGCTCTCTCTGGGGGCGGAAGGTGTTATTATCGGAACCCGTCTAATGGTTACCGATGAATGTCCGCTTCACCCCAATCTCAAGGAAGCCCTGGTTAAGTCCTCGGAGCTCGATACCCGGCTGGTAATGCGGAGTATCGGGGCTACGCACCGGGCCTGGAATAACGCTATGGCGCAAAAGATTACGGAGTTAGAGGAGAAGGGGGCTTCCCTGGAAGAGTTGGCCCCCTATATCGGGGGGGAGGCCGCGAAGGGGATGTTTGAAAGCGGTGAGATTGATGCCGGAATGATCTCCTGCGGTCAGGCGATTGGCCTGATAGAATCAATCCGGCCGGCCGGGGAGGTTATTAAAGGTATAATCGAGCAGGCCCGGGCGATAAGCAAGCGAATTTGCCATTAAAAGCAATTGGGGTGTAAGAATAATTGCTTTCCTTGAGAGAAGGCAATTAATTCTTATTATTTAAAAATACAAACAATTAAATTGGGATTTGGCGATTGGTCATTGGGAGTTGATTAGATTGGGGTTTAGTCATGAAGAAGTCAAGGAGCAGGGCTAAGATAAGGAAGGCGGTGATCCCGGCCGCCGGCCTGGGGACGAGATTTTTACCGTTCTCGAAGGCGGTGCCCAAGGAGATGCTACCCATTGTTGATAAGCCGAGTATCCAGTATATTGTCGAGGAGGCAGTGGCCTCGGGGATCGAGGAGGTAATCCTGGTGACTTCCCGGGGGAAGAGCACAGTTGAGGATCACTTCGATATCTCCTATGAGCTGGAAGATACCCTGGCCAAAAGGGGTAAAACCGAGCTTCTGAAGACAGTGCAGAAGGTTTCCCGCATGATAAGGCTGATTTCCGTGCGCCAGAAGGAACCCCTGGGACTGGGCCATGCGGTGCTCTGTGCCCGGGAGGCTCTGGGGGATGAGCCCTTTGCCGTTATCCTGCCCGATGACCTGATCGATTCCACGGTGCCCGGTATCAAGCAGCTGATTAAAGAGTATTCGCAGTCCGGCAAGGCGGTGGTGGCCCTGGAGGACGTCCCGGACAGCCGGGTCCATCTTTACGGAATAGTAAAGGCGGTTGAGGTCAAGAAGAGGCTTTACCGGATCAAGCATGTGGTCGAGAAACCCAAGTTGAAGGATGCCCCCTCCAATCTCGCAATCATTGGGAGATATGTTCTCCCGCCGGAGATCCTTGAGATACTCGCCCGGCTTAAGCCGGGAAAGGGAGGGGAGATCCAGCTTACCGACGCCCTCCAGAAATTGGCCGACAGGAAGATACTCTACGGATATAAATTCCGGGGGATAAGGTATGATTCCGGGGACAAACTGGGATTTCTCCAGGCCAATGTGGTTTATGGCTTGAAGCGGCCGGATCTGAGGGAGAGATTCAGAGAGATACTGGAAAAGGAACTGAGCAAATGAAAAGATGGTTCCCCGTAATACTGGCAGTAATGGTCCTTTTCCCGGTTAGTCTAACCGCTTATATTATTCCTACCCATCAGATCGTGCGGTTGATGGTGAAAGGCAAGCCCGAAGTTACTGCCTTCCGAATTGAACAGTTGACCACTTTTTTTGGAGATACGTTTACCGGCGGGAAGCTTGAGGTTCCGTCTCTGCTCTTCCTGGAGGGTCCGGATAAAGCTCGCCTTGAGATTAGTTTGCCTCAAGAGAAGAGAATACTGGTGAGTCAGGGGAAGCAGTCGGTTAGTTTGGCTGCCAAGCGTATTGTCCCCGAAGATAAGACTGAACTGAGACAGAGACTTATATTTCGCGATCTCATCCTTTTACCTTCAACCACGGCGATCCTGCGATTGCTCAGGGAGGAAGGTATTGATGCCACCAAGGTAGCTTTAGGAAGATATAAGGGTAAAGTCTCCTACATAATCGGGGCCCGGGAAGGGGAGGAGAATGTGCCGCAGCTCTGGATAGAAAAAGAGAGGCTGCTTCCGCTGAGGTTCATCGGGAGAGTAACAATCGAGAGGGCGATTAAGAAGATCGAGATCAATTACCAGGATTATCGTTACCTGAACGGGGGGCACTCTTACCCTTTTCAAGTTGAGTTTTATACCGATGGAAAGTTAACCCAATGCTTTCGGGCTAAGGAAATATACGAAAACCCCAAGTTGGTAAAAGGGATGTTCGATATTGCCAGTATTAAGAAAAAGTATTCCAAAGTAGAGAAACCACCGCCGAAGAAGAAGCCCAAGCCCGCGAAGTCAAAGTCCGTCAAATAACCACTGAACGGATCCTAAATTCAGTGAACGTAGATTAATCCTGATTCTCTTCCCCCGCCAACACTATTTCCCCTGACACTGACACGGAATTGTCCCAACACTGACCACCGTCGCAGAAACGGAGGGATTGTAAAATCTGACATTATGGGATACGATAAAGCAAGCTGGAAAAAGATATTAAAGACAGAAGACTGAAAAAACTAGTTCAATATATTCAATAAAAATCACCAGGGGTCAGAGTCATTTTTTTTGCCATGGGTAATGATGCCCGATATAAATTAGTTATGCCGAGGCAGTCCCGCGGACAACTTTTCTTTATATTCTAAGTTTCTAAGTTCAATGAAATCTCTTGACCGACAGTTTCTCGGGATTCGGCATTTCGGATCTCGAGCGTGTCTGTCCCTCCGTGAGCCGGGACATAATCCGCCTGGTTCTAAACCGCCTTCGTAAGGAGAAAAAACTTCGCTGCCGGGGAACAGGCCGGAATGCCTTCTGGGAGAAATGTGGTAGTAACCGCCGTAAACGTGGTAATAAATAATCTGGAATTCCAGGACGCCCTACTTAAGTGAAGACTGTCATTGCGAGCCCCGATGGACATCGGGGCGAAGCAATCTTATTGGTTCGGAACAGGCTCCGCAATCTCTGTTGGAGGGGCATAGGCATTTTTAACTAAGTTGTTTTAGAACCGGCGTCCTATAAATTTCACCTCTTATTGACAACTTTTTTGTTTATACATAGAATATTAGTGCTGTAAGTCCAATAACCACAATCGTGGTAAATATTTTATAAAAGGGATCAAGAGTTGTTTAAATTGCGAGTCTACGTTGATACTTCCGTAGTAGGGGGCTGTTTGGATGAGGAGTTCAAAGAAGACTCTGTCCAACTTTTTAATGAATTTATTAAAGGGATGAAAACTCCGGTTATATCAGATATTCTGCTATTTGAAGTTGAGGGCGCTCCTAAGGAAGTGAAGAATATATTGAAAAAGGTTCCAACTGAGAATATTGAGTATGTTGCTCTCAACGAAGAATCAATTGCTCTCGCGAATAAATATATCGAGGAAGGCTCTGTAGCAGAAAAGAGTTTTTCAGATGCACGTCATATAGCAATTGCAACAGTAGAACGAGTTGATGTTTTAGTTAGTTGGAATTTTAAGCACATTGTAAATATTAATCGTATTCATCTATTGAATTCGGTGAATCTAAAATTGGGATATCCATTGCTTGATATTAGGAGCCCTAAGGAGGTGCTTTATGAAAGATAAGAAATTTGATGCGGTAGAGATGAAACGGCGGCTTCAGAAAGAAGCGGAGAAGAAATTATCTCATCACTCAGAAAAAGAACAACTTGATTTATTACACAATAAGTTTGGTCATTTGATGAAACGAAAGGAAAAAGTATACTCTTAGTGAGCGGGGTCACCGTTAATTCAGCTAGTTATCCATTGGAGAATGAATGATAAGCGGGAAAGAGCGGACAAGGTATTATCGGAAGCGAGGGCGGGTAGAGATATTGATTTGATAATTCAGCAGTTATAGATTAACCAAGGTAAACCGGGGGAGGGCCAGTATGGCAATTCTGCCCCAAAAAGAATTGAAGGGGATGCTTATCAGAGAAGCTTCAGCTTCTTGCTATCATCCCCTTTTTTATTGGGTGATTAGATAAGATAGATACTGTTTATATTTTATCTAAGTTTTAAGAAAATAAATAATATGAAAGAAATATATGTATTTGGTGCTGGTGCCTCTTATGCTTCAGGAAGAACACCGCTAGGAGATGAACTAGGATGGAGTTATTTCTTTGATGCTAATTCTTTATATAGAATGGAAAACGGAAGACCTGCAATTGATGATATTGAAGAGAAAAACATAGAATTTATTACGTTTAAGAAATTTCTTAATTTAGCTAAGAATATTTATCCTGAATTAAGAGAAGATGAGAAATTTGAAAGAGCATTAAGTAGAGGTGAACAATATATACCGTATAATTTGGATAAAAGATATTATATGGATGAGATGCTGAGGATCTTATATGAAAAGAAGGATGGAGAATCAGCAAAACTGATAAAACAATTAGTATACGAACATATAGTAGAAAGCAGTTTTGATAGCCGAAATTTACTATACAATAATTTTCTAAATTTAATATCAAAGTATAAAGTAAGAAAAGATATTACAATAATATCCTTAAATTACGATACACTTTTAAGAGAATATTTTGATAATGGAATAGATAAAGGGATATACATTGATTATCTTGTCAATTTTGATTGTTTTTGCAGGAAAGAATACAAATATGGAAATAACATTGTCCCAGTAATTAAATTGCGTGGTTCTCTGGATTGGGGAATCTGTAATGAATGTAATAATCTTAGTTTATTTCACTGGCATTTGCGAAGATATTCATATGATGATCGAAAATGTAAATATTGTAATTATGCTCTCGAGCCATTTATTATTTTACCACATGAAGAAGTTAATAAGAAAATTGAAGTATTGTGGAAGAAAGCAGCAAGAGATCTTAGGATAGCAAAAAAAATTACTATAATTGGATATTCTTTCCCTCCATATGATAAAAAAGTAATAGAATTGTTTGCAAATTCCATGAATTCGGATGTTGATTTAGAAGTTGTTGATAACGAAGACATGAATGAAAGAATTCAAATTCGTAGAAATGAAATACAAAGAAACTATAAGAAAATGTTTCCACATCTTAATAAAAATATTAAAGTAAACTTAGGTGGTTTTGAAAAGTATATTTCAGATCTGGAGAAGAAGGAGTAGAGTCATTTTTCTCCTTAGTTGTTTTAGAACCAAAATCACACTTTTGCAAAAGGGTTCCAAGATTCAGGGATTCAAGTGATTGATTGGTTGTTTAACATTATTTAGAAGCACTTCGATGATCATAATTTGGGTCAGGCATGGCAGGGTGGACAAAAAGAGTCGCGGGGCGGATTTGCTGAAAAAATCAGGACTGGATTTCGCCAACAGGCTCCCTGATATCCTAGAAAAAGCAGGCTTCCATCCTCAGATGGTCTTCATTGACATATCCAAGAAGAAGAACGGCCAGAGTATCGAGAGGTGCGAAAAGACCGTTGCGAAGTTGTTCGAGAGGTTTGGCCCCCCGCTTCGGTACGACTATACCAATAAGGATGGGCGCATAATAATTGACAAGTGCAATGACTACGACACCGCGCTAATCTGCTACACGAGTGAGTCACTAAAGTACTTCCCAAAGATAAAGGGTGCCATATGCGAGGATTATATGGGTAATCCGCATTGCCAAAAAGCTCCGAGGGAAATCACAGACAGACTGTACGAAAACATTATTATCAGTGAATACAATGGTAATGAGATACGGCAGATCGCTACAATAGAAACGGGGGAACTACAAAAACGAGTCACTCATTAAAGGGCACATGATAAAACAGCTGCTGTCACTATTTTCCCTTAGGATGTTATGATTAAAAACAGTATTGTGAAATTTAGATGGCACATTTTGGTGACTTCAAGTTATATCATTGTAGCTATACCTTTAATGAAGAGGGCTTATCACCTTCCTCTTATTTCAGACGAATTTGTATTTGGTGTAATATTCTGGCTTATAGGTTGGGTGATAATCTTTACTGAAAATAGAATAACGATGTTTTTTGAGTTCCCTTGGTGGATATTATGGAGAGTGATGGAATGGAGAATTGGGGAACGGGAATTAATGTTTATCAGCTCTGATAGAGAAAGAGAACTCAGTTTCATCGGACGTTTATTATTTGGATGTATTTTTATTATAACCAGTTTGTTGCTAATAATCGGTGACATTTTTGAGAATTTTATGAAGATCTAAAAGGAAACGCCAACCTCAACCCCGTAGTCTTAGGAGAGTTAAATGAAGAAAAATTATAAAAAAACGATTTTGATAGTTTTCATTTGTCTTTTCATGCTTTTAATTGGAGCGGTTTCAGGATTTCATTATGGTATAAAAATCGGCAGAGAAATACATAAGTCTTTAAATGGAATATTAGCACTTTCTTGGAGTGGTCAATTAGTTATGCTGCAATATAACAATGCCGATTACGAGAAAGGGAAGGAAGCCTTACAAGCGCATATATCACTTATCGAGAAGATAATGGAGGGAGATGAAAAGATTGGTGAACATACTCGGGAAGATATGTATTTAATTGATTTAGGTTTATCTTATGCTCGTCTCGCTTTACTTGCAGAAAAGCACGAAAACATTGGGGAGAGTAAAGGGTATATGTCTAAAGCAGCGGAGTACTTTAAAACTGCTGGTTGGAAAGACTATTCAGAAAGTAAAATTCGTGAAGTAGTTAATTTTTTCGATAGTAATATCAAGCAAGACGGTAAAGAAGGCGATTGAAGAAAGCCTCAGCCCCGCAGTTTGATTTTTTAGATTTGCTGTTATTACCTTCTTCGTCAAGAGAAAATGAGAAGAAAAAAAGAAGTTAAGGACTACGACAGGGATAAAAAACAATACATATCCTACTCGGCATTCCCAGAAACCCTAACTCCTCATAGCTCAGCAATTGGCATATATATAGAAGTCCGAGCACCTTTCGTACTAGTTAGCAACAAAGCAAGCTGGGTGTATTTCATCAAATTGGACGAAAAGAGTGACTCTTATACTTGTGACCATGTTATTCAGTCGAACTTTGCTAAAGCCGGGCAGATTTATCTTCTCAATGCAGAACCAGGGCGTTATGCGGTTGTTGCTAGCTGTCAAAAACAAACTCCTATAGCTCAGCCGAGTCACACATACACAACTTTTTTCCCAAAAGAATTGATTAAACTTACTGAAGTGACAGTGGTCCCCGAGGAAATATCGTTTATGGGCAAATACATAGTTAAGCATTATGTTGGCCTAAAAAATGCTGATGATGCTCAGCTACATTACGCCCGCTTAATTACGCCAAATGTTAAATCCGGGATGCTAAGCAGGGCGTTTTCTGGCAAAACTATCTGTAGAGGTACACTCCTTAAGGAGAACCGTGACAAGCAGGCTGAAATTAAGTTTCTTAACAAAGCACTTAAACATCTTAAGGGTACAAATTGGGTAGATAGTATCCAAAAACAATTGCGTCTTTTATGAAAGGCTTTTCGACAGACAAACGATAATTTAACTGAGAAAAAATGAGAGTTGTTTTATTAATCATTATTGGAATTTTGTTAACTTTATTAACAAACCTATTTTTCTGGCGAGTATATTTTAGAACTCGTTTAAGGGGGTTCTTTATAATAGCGGTGGGGACAGGTATTATTACAATCGGAATTGTTGGTTATATAATTGGTAAAGAAGATATTTCTGAACATATTGTACTTGCTGGAAGAATATTAATCTATATAGGTATTGTGGTTTATTGCTTCTTGGATGGTATCGAACAAGAAATGAAAGGCTATTCAATGGCTGAAATCGTTATCGATGGAGTTTATTCTACCCCCTTCATTCCCTATAAAATGATACCTGCTATGACGAAGCGGAATGGAGCAATTTTAGGAATTTTAACTATAATAGCAGGAGTTATTGCGTCATTCCAATATCCTATCTCAGAGCTTTTTCCTGTGGGCACCTTTTTTATTTTGGGGCTTGTGGTGTTAGTGATTTCCATCATTTTTCTTCCAGGTTCAAAAGAAAAAGATTCAGGCTCAGCCCCGCAGTTTTGAGGAAATGAAGTAGGGAGCAAAGATCAATGATGTCTTATAGAAATGAAAATATTATTTCCGAGTATAACGGCTATATTTTACTTCTTTCTTGTTCAAGCGAAGCCGAGCTTAATATTGTAGTTGGATTACTTGAGAATAATGGAATAAAGGCCAAAATAAAAAAGACAGATAGTGGAATTTACCCTGGCATTTTCTCAGGAAGAGGTGCTGGTTTCGATATATATGTAAGAAAAGAAGATTTTAAGGAGGCAAAATACCTTTTAGATACAGTGCAAAGAGAAAGTGCGGAAGAAATTGAGAAAGATTCATATGAAAAGGGGATTAATATGCTAGAGACAGGCGAACGGAATATAAATGAATTATCCAAGACGACAAAGCTCCCTTACAAAGCATCTTTCAGAAGTGGTCTAATCTTGGGTCTCTTTTTGGGCATCGTTCTTATGCTTGGATTTTATGAAGGAAAGAAAACACGCAAGGATTACCCAAGCACCTGGGATTCAAATGGGGACGGTAATGCAGACATATGGATCGAATACTCCAAAGGCCAAATTGTTAAACAAATATATGACCAGAACTTTGACGGAGTTGCTGATGCTTGGCAATATTACAGGGATGGGTCACAATACCGAGCAGAATCTGATGAAAATCATAATGGAAAAGTTGATGTATGGGCATATTACGATCCTCCAGGAGAGCGAGAGAGGATTGAATTTGATAATGATCATGATAGTGAAGTTGATCACTGGGAATACTATAAGAAAGGAGAGCGTTATAAATATAAATCGGACAATGACCGTAACGGAATTGTGGATGAATGGGGTACAATGAAAAATGGCTTTATTGCGGAACGTAACTGGTCATTCCAAAATGATAAAATTGTAGACAAAAAAACAACATATAAAAATGGTCGCAAAATAAGCGAAACCTACGATCGTGACCGCAATGGTGAATTTGACGAGTTGATCATACTTGATGAATTTGAGAGAGTAGTTGATGTTAAAAAGGAAGGAGAATTTTAACTGTGGGGCACCTTTTAAAGGGTACTTGTTAAGATGAAAAACCAGGCTCAGCCCCGCAGTTTTGAGGAAATGAAGTAGGTAGCAAAGATCAATGATGTCCTATAGAAATGAAAATATTATTTCCGAAAGTAGTGATTTTATTTTACTGCGCTCCTGTTCAGATGAAATGGAATTTAGCATAGTAGCTGGCTTACTTGAGAGTAACGGAATAGAGGTCAAGGGGAAAAAGATAGAGCTTGGCATTATCCCGAGCAGTGTTTATCGTGGTTACTCAGGGAAAAGTGTCAAATATGACTTATATGTAAAAGAAATAGATTTTGAAGAAGCAAAGGAGCTCTTAGAGGTTATGCAAAAAGACAGTGCGGAAGAGTTCGAGGAAGATTCATATGAAAGGATAGAAGAGGAACAATTTGAGCAACAAGCAGTGCAGACTGAGAAACGACAGAGTCCTATGAAGAGATTAAGTTTATTGATATTTGCGATTGCCTTATCTTATCTTGCGTTTCATAACGACAAATTTAGAGAAATACCTTTGGAAATTGTAATTGGAATTATTTTTATTATTGTAGTTATTATTATTTTAAAAGGCAGGAGAGATCAGGTTCAAGACTTGACCAAGAATCAATGAAGGGTCGGGTAGCTTTGATCTTGATAAATGAGCGAATTAGTTCGGTGTCAGTGTCAGCAGTCCGTGTCGGGGAATACCGGAGAAGGAAGATAAAACGAGCACTGGTTTTTCCCCCTATTTTCCCTTTTGTTGTTCCCACTAACCTTACCAATTATGATACCCCTTAAAATAAGTCTTGACAATTTATGCTAAATGCATACAATTGTATGCATAAAGAATATTGAGGCTGAAAAGATGAAGCTGCTGACGAAAAATAGTGCGGAGTTATTAAAACTGTTTTTTACTAATCCCGATCGCTCTTTTTATATGCAGGAGATTGGAAGGATTTTAGGGAAAAAACCGGGCACATTTCAACGTACTCTTAACAATATGGTATCAGAGGAAATCCTAATAAGTGAATACCGGGCTAATGTCCGATACTTCAGCGCGAATAGAAATTACCCTCTCTATAAAGAGTTGAAAAGCATAGTGTTTAAAACAGTTGGGGTTAGCGGTAGCTTAAAAGCGGTATTGGAAAAAATTGGTAATATACAATTTGCTTTCATCTACGGTTCTTATGCTACAGCAAAAGAGAGTTGTCTTTCCGATATTGATCTTGCAATTATTGGTAATCCAGATGAGGAGGGGTTAATTAAGGAATTGGACCGATTGGAAGGAAAATTGCAGCGGGAGATAAATTATAAACTCTATACCTTAAAAGAATTCAAAAAAGAGGTTGAAGGGAAAGAACCCTTTATTCTGGAGGTATTGAGAAATAAAAAGGTTATGATTATCGGAGATGAGGATGGATTACGAAAATTTTATCAGGGACAAACTCATAAAAAGGCAAAAACCAGACTTTAAACAAATAGAATATCAGTTACAGCGTTCTTTAAGGGATCTGAAAACAGCCGAGGCTAACCTTGAAATTGATCTAACCTGGTCATTTACTATTGCTTATCATTCAATGATTAGAACTGGAAGGGCGCTTATGTACTCAAAGGGATATCTGCCGACGGCAAAAAATTCTCACAAAACCATAGTTGAATTTACCAGATTAGCACTTGGCGATGAATATCAAAGTCTTATTGGTAAATTTAATAGAATGAGAAGAAAACGACATGACTTCATCTATGAAACTAAGAATCACATAACTACTCATGAAGCGAAGTCCTCCTTAGAATCTGCCAAAAAGTTGATTGATAAAATTATTGCT
This sequence comes from Deltaproteobacteria bacterium, assembly GCA_020345765.1. Taxonomy (GTDB): domain Bacteria; phylum Desulfobacterota. Next base: position 3,295,016 of record CP070770.1, on the reverse strand, counting down.
ATTGTTAAACAAGACGATCCCCAGATGGGTTTGTTCTAAGAAGGTCATCTTCAACGAACAGGGGAATTCAGTCAGAGGCGGCCAGGAAATAAAGTGCATTCAATAGTTCGACTAAATGGACTGCCTTGGTCTTGAGCCCCTCCTGGTTGATCCCGTCCCGGAGCTGGAGGATGCAGCCGGGGCAGCTGGTGGCAATGTAATCGGCCCCGGTTTCTTTCAGGTCTCCGATTTTCTTCTTAAGGACATCAAGGGATAGCTCGTAATAGCTGAGATTAAAGCCCCCCCCGAATCCGCAGCAGCGGTCCGCCGAGGGCATTTCTATGAATTCCGTTCCGGGGATTGACTTAATCAGCTCCCGGGGCTCGCGGTAAACCTTCATTCCCCTGCGGAGATGGCAGGGGTCATGGTATGTGACTTTCAGGTTGGAGACCGCAGATTCCCTTCCATCGGTGGTGCCTGCTTGCGGAAATTTGACGACATTCACCAGAAAGTCTGAGATATCGATGATCTTCCTGCGGAAACTCTCGGCCTTATGCTGGATCTCCGGGGGCTCGGCCTCAAGCAGTGTCCGGTAGTATTCCTTCAGGGTTGAGCCGCAGGAGCCGCAGGCGGTGACGATATAATCAACTCCGGAATCCTCGAAAGCAGTAATGTTATCCAAGGCCAGGGATCGAGTCGTCTCTAAATCCCCTGAGCCCAAAGCTGGTAGGCCGCAACACTTCTGTTCCCGGGGAATAACGACGGATACCCCCTGCTTTCCCAGTAAATTAATAAGCGCCTCCCCCACTCCGGGGTAGATATAGTTTATCAGACATCCGGTAAAGAACCCCACTTTTAGCTTCTCCTTTTCCGCGGATACATATTCGGGATACTGCTCGAGGAAAGGCTTTTTGGCCAACTTGGGGACGGTGCGGCGCTGGTCAAAGTAGGGAAGGGGGAAACGGCGGTGGAGCCCGCTCTGCTCCGGGATCTTCCTTAAGGCCAGGGCCTGAAACAGGGAGCCCGCCTTCATTAGGGAGGGCATTAGCTTGTCGGAATCAAGGAAATACTGGAAGAGCAGTTTCTTGGTAAAAGAGAGGCCTTTATCCCGAGCGATAGCGGTCCGGGCGGCGATAACAATGTTATCGGTTCTGACCTCATTGGCGCAGTTCTCAACGCAGGCCTTACAGAGCAGGCACTGCTCGACTGCGGCCTTAAACTTCTTTGAATATGGTAACTTCCCTTCAAAGGAAGTCTCCGCCAGGGTTATCTTCCCCCGTGCGGATGCGGCTTCTCGCTGGATCGCAGCAAAGACCGGGCAGACACTGCGGCAGGAGCCGCAGTGGACACATTTAGCTATCTCGGCAGCTATGGTTTCGGGAAAGTCCATTGGCCTCTTCTTTATAACTATTTAATTTATTTTAGTTTTTGTGACCTGTCAATAGTCCTTCCTTGACAAAAACCGGTTTTACTGATAGTAGATATTTATAACATTACAACTTTCTGGGGCAAAAAATCACCGATATGCGTCCTACCCTTGCCGAGATCGATCTGGATGCTTTAGGGTTCAATTTTGAGCAGGTCAAGAGATTAACCGGATCAGCAAAAAAGATCCTGGCCATGGTCAAGGCCGATGCCTATGGCCACGGGGCGATTGCGGTCTCGCGGGAGCTGGAAGGACTGGGGGTAGATTTTTTCGGGGTCGCCCTCTGTCAGGAAGGAATTGAGTTAAGGAAGGCGGGGATTACCGCCCCGATCCTGGTCTTAAGCGGATTTTTTAAGGGAGATGAGGCCGAGATCGTTCGCCATCGGCTTACCCCTTTGATATTTAATCTGGAGATGGCGGAGCGGCTTGCCCGGCAGGCAAAGAACTCCGGGCAAGAGATCGGGGTACATATTAAGGTTGACAGTGGGATGGGGAGGGTAGGGGTTCTCCCGGAGGAGGCCGGGGGTTTCTTCCGGGGACTGAAAAAATTGGGGGGATTGAAAGTTGAGGGGATATGCTCCCACTTTGCCGAGGCGGATAAGGAGGAAAAGGATTTTACCCGGGAGCAGCAGTCAAGGTTCAGTGAGGTCGTCTCCCAGGCCAAGAAATCTGGGTTCACCCCTCTAACCCATCTGGCCAACAGTGCCGCGATAATAGATTTTCCCCCGGCCCACTACGACCTTGTCCGGCCGGGGATTATGCTCTACGGTGCTTATCCTTCCCCCGTTTTCCGTAAAAAGACCGAGTTGAGGCCGGTGATGAGACTGAAGACCAGGATCCTCCACTTAAAGAGGGTCCCCCCCGGCTTCAGCATCAGCTACGGCAGAACATTTTTTACCGAGTGCGAGAGCCTTATTGCTACCTTACCGATTGGCTATGCGGATGGCTACAGCCGGGGCCTTTCAAATAAAGGAGAGGCCCTGATAAAGGGAAGGAGATGTAAAGTAGTCGGCAGGGTATGCATGGATCTGACCATGATAGATGTAACCGATGTGCCCGGGGTCAAAATAGACGATGAGGTGGTGCTCCTGGGAAGGCAGGGGGCAGAGGAGATCGAAGCGCAAGATATTGCCGGGAAGATCGGGACGGTTCCCTATGAGGTCTTCTGCTCGGTGAGTAAAAGGGTCCCCCGGGTTTACATGAAAATGCAAAATGCAAAATGAAAAATTCAAAGTGCAAATTTTGGTCGGGCATCTTGCCTGATATAAGAGCGGGCTGGAAGCCCACTATACAAATTTAATTGGGATTTGGTCATTGGTTATTGGGATTTGAGAAAGGATGGCTTTGGAATTCAAGAACATAGCAATCGGTTTCCTGGACGGCCTGGGCAGGTTTCTCATCCGCTTTTTTGAGGAGACCGGGAGGCTCATTAACCTGTTCATAACAACGATGCGACTGATGGTAAAGCCGCCCTTCCGGCTGAATCTTCTCTCCAAACAGATGGAGTTTGTGGGGGTGCAGTCCACCTTTATTGTTGCCCTTACCGGAACCTTTACCGGGATGGTCTTTGCCCTGCAGAGCTCTTATGCCTTCAAGCTGCTCAATGCGGAAGGTATGATTGCGCCGGCCGTAGGTCTTTCCCTGACCCGGGAGCTCGCTCCGGTGCTTACCGGGTTGATGGTTACCGGACGAGTGGGTTCGGCCATGGCGGCGGAGCTCGGCACCATGCGGGTTACCGAACAGATCGATGCCCTCTTTGCGATGGCAATCGACCCAATCAAGTATCTGGTAGTTCCCCGGGTAATAGCGGGGATAATCATGGTTCCTCTCCTGACAATTCTCTTTAATTTCGTGGGAAATGTGGGGAGTTACATTGTAGGAGTTGGGATATTGGGACTCAACTCCGAGAGATATATCAACGATATCGTCTATATGGTTGATCTTCCGGACCTGTATCACGGGGTCATTAAGGCCGGTTTTTTCGGCCTATTGATCACTCTGATTGGCTGTTCCCGGGGATTCTATTCTGCCGGGGGAGCGGAAGGAGTGGGCAGGGCTGCCACCCAGGCAGTGGTTATTGCCTCGGTTTTGATCCTGGTGAGCGATTATTTCCTGACGAGCGTCCTGGTCCGGATTGGTTTCGACTGATATTGATCCGGGAGCCCTTGTTTGAGATCGGGTAAACAGGTATGATCAGTATCCGTAACTTATATAAGTCTTTTGGAAATCATCGGGTCCTGGAAGATATAAGTCTTGATATCGAAAAGGGGGAAACCACGGTAGTAATCGGCCAGAGCGGGGTGGGAAAGAGTGTGTTGATTAAGCATATCATGGGACTGCTCAAACCGGATAGAGGGGCGATCTTTGTAGACGGCGATGATATTACCAAATATGACAACAAGCAGATGAAAGAGTATCTGCAAAGGTTCGGAATACTTTTTCAGAATGCCGCCCTTTTCGATTCGATGAGCGTGGGGGAGAATGTGGGGTTTCCCCTGAGGGAACATACCAACCTGTCGGATAAAGAGATCCGGGCAAGGGTGGCGGAGAAATTGCAGGTGGTGGGACTGGCGGGAATCGAGGATATGCTCCCTTCCGAGCTCAGCGGCGGAATGCGTAAGCGGGTGGGACTGGCGCGGGCAATTGCCCTGGACCCGGAGATAATGATCTTCGATGAGCCTACCACGGGTCTCGACCCGGTAATGAGCGACGCCATCGACAACCTGGTTATTGAGACCCAGGAGAGGCTCAATCTGACCAATGTGGTTATCAGCCACGATATTGCGGGAACCTTTAAGATTGCCCATAAGGTTGCGATGCTTTATGATTGCCGGCTGATCGAGGTTGGCACTCCGGAGGAATTTAGAAACTCTCCCAATCCGGTAGTCCAGCAGTTTTTGGCGAGGAAGGCCGAGGGGCCGATCAAGATTTAAGTAAGTTAGATGGAAGAGAAGATTTTAAGCACCGAGGCAAAGGTCGGCCTATTCGTTGTGGTAATAAGCGGCATCCTGTTCTGGATGACCTTCAAGCTGGGAGGTTGTCTGGGAGTCGGAGCGCCGCGGGGTTACCCGGTTAAGGTAGCTTTGGAGACGGCCCAGGGTCTGAACCTGGAGACCCCGGTTTATATCGCCGGGATCCAGATCGGAAAAGTGAATGATATAGCCTTGGAGGAAGGGAAGGCCCGGGTTATTCTGAAGATCTTTACCGAGTATCAACTAGAGGAGGATGTCGAGGCGTCCATCAGGACGATGGGTTTCCTGGGGGCAAAGTATATCAATATCAAGCCGGGCACCCCGGGGGCCCCGGTTATTGAACCGGGAGGTGAGATCGTCCGGGTGAAGATCCCGCCCGATGTTGAAGAGCTGATTGACGAACTGGGGGAGGTTGTCCAGGATATAAGGGAGGTCTCCCGCTCACTGAGGGCAGTTATCGGAGGGGAGGAGGGTGAGGCGTCTTTGCGGGAGATAATTGACAACATCAGAGAGGCCAGTGTTTCCTTGAAGTATGATTTCCCCGTTATTGCGGGGAATATCCGCAGGGTTTCGGAAGACCTGGAGGATTTAATCAGCGAGAACCGGGAAGGGCTGAGGGAAAGCCTGGAACAATTCCAGATGGCAGCTGCCGACCTCCAGGAGTCCCTGGATAATATCGCCAGTATTACCCGGAAGATTAATGAGGGGGAAGGAAGTCTGGGGAAACTGGTCAACGAAGATGAGACGGTGGAGAAGCTGAATGAGACGATCGAAGGGGTAAATGAAATTCTTGCCGTCAGCCGCAGGCTCAGGGCATTTATTGACTACCGGGGAGAGTATCTGATCGAGGATAATGACTTGAAAAGTCACTTTTCCCTGCGTCTCCAGCCCGGGGCAGATAAGTATTATCAGATCGGGATCGTTGATGATCCCCAGGGGGTCACGGAGGTTACCGATGTCTATACCCGGGATGATGGAGAAACCCAGTATACCCATACCGAGGTAACCGAGCGAAAGCTCAAGTTCAGCCTGGAGATGGCAAAGAGATTCTATGACCTCACTCTGCGGGGAGGAATAATCGAATCCACCGGAGGAGTGGGGATGGACTACAGTCTCCTGGGGGACCGAATAATAGTGAGCTTCGAGGCCTTTGACTTCGGGAAAGAGACCAATCCCAACCTCCAGGCAAGATTGAGTTTGGAGCCCTTCCGGCATCTTTACCTGGTAGGAGGTGCTAATGACTTTATTGACTCGGAAATTGAGCCGAGATACTTCTTTGGCGGAGGGATTAAGTTCGAAGATAGGGATTTAAAGGCGCTTTTCGGGACTGCCGGAACCGCGGCGAGTGTCGGTGGCCAGTAATGGTTAGATGGAAACATAAAAAATAAATGCATATAGGGTAGTGTTGTAAATAATATAGATAGATAAACAAATCCTAAGCACTAAGTTAATAGTTAAGGGTGAAGAGAAATAACCAATAACCAAATCTCAATGACCAAATAATAATCAATAACAAAGTTCCAATAACCAAACATAGTTCTTGCCTTTAGGTTAGTTTGGTTATTGTTAATTGGAATTTATTTGATGTTTGGAATTTGGTGATTGGTGTTTAGGGGTTTTGGGATTTATAATTTATCGGGATGATGATGCATAAAACATTATCTGCGGATATTTAAGAAACTTTATAGATTAGGAGAATAATGAAGATTTTAATTGTAGGAGGCGGGGGGCGGGAACACACCCTTGTCTGGAAGATAGTCGAGAGTCCTAAGGCAGAAAAGGTCTACTGCGCCCCGGGTAATGCCGGGATTGCCGGGATAGCAGAGTGCGTTAATATCGCCGCCGATGATATCAAGGGCCTGATGAAGTTGGTTGAGGACGAAGGGATCGATCTTACCGTAGTGGGTCCGGAACTGCCATTGACTTTGGGTATCGTTGATGATTTTACCCGCACGGGACTCCGGATCTTCGGTCCCACCAAAGCAACCTCGGCGATTGAAGGTAGCAAGGTCTTTGCCAAGAGCCTGATGAAGAAATACGGCATCCCCACTGCCGATTTCGAGATCTTCGATTCTGCCGCAGAAGCCCGGGAATACATCGAGAGTAAGGGGGCTCCGATCGTAATCAAAGCCGATGGCCTGGCTGCCGGGAAAGGGGCGATTGTTGCCCAAAGTGTCGGGGAGTCCCTGGATGCGGTCAAGCTGGTAATGGAGGAGAGGGCCTTCGGGGATGCGGGCAATAAAATAGTAGTAGAGCAATTCCTGGAAGGGGAGGAGGCATCATTTATCGCTTTTACCGATGGGACGACGATACTCCCTTTGCCCTCTTCCCAGGACCACAAGGCAATCTTTGACGGAGACCAGGGGCCGAATACCGGGGGAATGGGAGCTTATTCTCCTGCTCCCCTGGTTACCGAAGAGATGCACCGGAAGGTCATCGATCAGATTATGATCCCGACGGTAAGGGCAATGGAGTCGGAAGGATACCGATACAAGGGGATGCTCTATGCCGGTTTGATGATCAACGAGGGGCAGCCCCGGGTTCTGGAATTCAACGGCCGCTTCGGTGATCCCGAGACCCAGGCACAACTGATAAGGATGAAAAGCGACCTGGTCCCGGTCCTGGAGGCGGTTATCGATGAGCGACTGGAAGGGATAGAGATAGAATGGGATAAGCGGGCAGCGGTCTGCGTGGTGATGGCTTCCCAGGGTTATCCAGGAAGCTACGAGAAAGGGAAGGAGATCTCCGGGCTGGAAAAGATGGAACAGATGAAGGACGTGGTCGTCTTTCATGCCGGCACTACTCAACGGGATGGGAAATTTTATACTAACGGAGGTCGGGTTCTGGGAGTGACCGGCCTGGGGGAAGGGATAAAAGAAAGTATTGAGCGGACTTACCAGGCAGTGGAGTTGATTAGTTGGGAGGGGGCTTATTACCGAAAGGATATCGGAAGAAAGGCCCTGAAAGATAAGAAAGGTTAAGAGTTAGGAGTAGGAAAATGAATAAACCTCGGGTAGGAATAGTAATGGGAAGCGATTCGGATCTGCCCGCAATGGAGGAGGCGGCTAAGATATTGAAAAAGATGAAGATCGAGTATAAGATATCGATTTGCTCGGCCCATCGATCTCCCCAGAAAGCCCGGGAATATGCTCAGGGCGCCGTCGGTAAAGGATTGGAGGTAATTATTGCGGGGGCGGGAGGTGCCGCCCATCTGGCCGGTGTCATTGCCGCCGAGACCGCCATCCCGGTAATCGGGGTCCCGCTGAATACAAGTTCCTTGAATGGTCTGGATGCTTTGCTCTCTACCGTTCAGATGCCCGGGGGGGTTCCGGTGGCTGCCATGGCCATCGGCAAAACCGGGGCCCGGAATGCCGCGTTGTTCGCCGCCGAGATCCTGGGGATAAAATATCCGGAGATCAGGAAGAGGATCGAGAAACATAAAAAAGAACTGGCCCGGGGGGTAGAGGAGAAGGACAGAGAACTGGCTCGGAAGTTAAAAATCAGCCCCCGAAAAGCTTGACATATTCTCCCGGCTAAAGGATACTTTATGACCAAAATAATAAACGTAGATCCTTTAGCACCGGAAGTTCCCGCTTTGGAGGAGGCAGTCGAGGTCTTGAGGGAAGGAGGGATAATAGCCTATCCCACGGAGACCTTTTACGGACTGGGAGCCGATGCCTTCAGCGAGAATGCAATAAAGAGACTCTACCGGATAAAAGGGCGGGATGAGAATAAACCGATATCCATACTGATAAAAGACCAGGATATGCTGAAGCAGGTGACCGAGAATATTCCCCCCGGAGCGGAAGTATTGATGCAGGAGTTCTGGCCGGGGCCCCTTACTCTGATCTTTAAGGGCCGGGACCGATTGCCTTCCGGTCTAACCGGGGGAACGGGGAAGATCGGGGTGCGGATCTCCAGCCAGTTGGTTGCCCGGAGGATTCTGGAGATTTTTGAGTTGCCAATTACTACCACAAGTGCTAATGTGAGCGGGAGAAAAAGTCCGGTTACGGCTCAGGAGATCCTGGGCATCTCTGACGGGATTGATCTGATCCTGGACGGGGGAAGGCTTCCGGGTCAAAAAGGTTCTACTATTGTTGATTTTACCCTCTCCCCACCGGAGATCGTCCGTGAAGGAGAGATTCCCGGCAGGGTAATAATGGATTTTTTGGAAAAATAAGTTCCGGCCCCCGTAATAAAGGTTTATCAGATGGCTGAAATAATTCCCTTCCGTGCGGTGCGTTTTTCCCAGGAAAAAGTAAGGGACCTGTCCCTGGTGGTTGCACCCCCTTATGATGTAATCAGCCCAAAGCAGCAAGAGAGATTCTGGCGGCAGCACCCCAATAATGTGATCCGCCTGATCCTCAATAATGAAGGGCCAGATAGATACTCCCGGGCCGCCGGGTATTTCCGCCGGTGGCTGAAAGAGGGGGTTTTGATCAGGGACGGGCAACCGTCGATCTATCTTTACCAGCAGAAATATCTTCTGACCGGAAAAACCGAGAAAATAACCAGGGGTTTTATCGCTCTGGCCAAGTTGGAGGACCCGGATACTGGACAGATCCGGGCTACGGAGAATATCTTTTCCAAGCCGAGTGCGGACAGGCTTGAGCTCTTGAAGGCCTGCCGGGCCAATCTGGGTTTGATCCTGTCCATCTATTACGATCCCGAGAAAACCGTAACCCAGCTGACCCGGAACAAGATAAGGGAGAGGCCTCTCTCCTTCCTCGTGGATCATGAAGGGATAGAACACAAGCTCTGGCAGATTACTGATTCAGTCATTATCAAAGGGGTTACGGAAATGATCCGTGACAAGACCGTTTTCATCGGCGACGGTCACCATCGGTATGCATCCGCTCTGGCCTACCGTGATCTCCGGCGGAAGTCCGGGGGTAAGCAGGACGATAATGCCGACTATGTAATGATGTATTTTTCCAACATCAATGACCGGGGGATCACGATCCTGCCCACTCATCGTTTGATCCACAGCTTGAACGGATACAAGCCGAGGGGGTTTTTGGAGGAACTGCATAAATTATTCAAGGTTAAGGAATTTGCTTTCAGTCCCCAGGGTGAAGGTAAGGCAAGGAAGAGAATGCTCCGGGCACTTGCCCAGAAGAAAAGAAGAGAGAATGCTTTCGGCTTAATTACCCGGGGAAAAAGTTGTTACTATATGCTCCAATTAAAGGAAGAGGAAAAGGATTCTCTTGCTTCCCGGGATGCTCTTCAGAGTTTAGATGTAGCCGTGCTCCACAATTTAGTTCTTAATAGGCTTCTTAATATTGAGAATAATAATCTTAAGGTAGAAAGTAATATCCGTCTGACCCCGGACCCGGAAGAAGCCATCTCGGCAGTCAGGCACGGGACGGCCCAATTAGCCTTTATCCTGAATCCCACGAGAGTGGAGCAGGCTACCGAAGTTGCCCGTACCGGGGGGAAGATGCCCCAGAAGTCTACCTATTTCTATCCCAAACTTCTCTCCGGCCTGGTTTTCAATAAGATTGATTAGGATATAATGGGCTTCCCCTTAAGAGAAGATGAGACCCTGGATCAGCTTCTTTCCGGTAAGCTCAAGATAATCCAGAAGAAAAAGGGCTACCGCTTCTCCCTCGATGCGCTCCTCCTTACCGATTTTGTCCGGATAAGTCGCGGTGATGAAGTTATCGATCTGGGAACCGGAAGCGGGGTGATCCCGCTGATATTGGCGAAAAAGAGTCCGGCCAAGAGGATTGTCGGGGTCGAGATCCAGAAGGAGCTGGCGGAGATGGCCCTCAGGAATGTGCAGTTAAATGCCCTGGAAGATAAGATCACCATTCTCCACCGGGACTTAAGAAAACTTCCGGGTGAGCTAACGGCCGGCTCCTTTGCTCTAGTGCTTAGTAATCCTCCCTACCGGACAGGCAGCTCGGGGAGGCTCAACCCTAATCCGGAGAAGGCCGTTGCCCGCCATGAGCTTACCTGCTCCCTGGAAGAGCTGCTCAAGGTTGCCGGTTATCTTTTAAAGCCAAAAGGAAGGTTAGCCCTGATCTATTCGGCTCCCCGGCTGGCGGATTTAATCGCAGGGCTGCGGAAGGAAAAGCTGGAGCCGAAGCGCCTCCGCCTGATCCATCCTGATTCTGACACCAAAGCAAAATTGGTTCTAATCGAGGCGAGTAAAGGCGGGAAGGTAGAGCTGGAGG
>CP070770.1:3238997-3284360 GCA_020345765.1 Deltaproteobacteria bacterium | reverse complement strand
AGGGTGGACACAGAGTTCCACCCCTACACATAAATATGTACAGAAAAATTATTAATAAATAAATGCTTAGTATGCTTATGCATTATTAAAAGGAGGCAGATTATGAAGAAAGTCATTGCAATTGTGCTAATTTTTATCATTTCTCTTATTTTTACTACCGAAATCGCTTGGGGTAATACCTTCGACACATTCGGCTATAATTCCCGGGCAACTGCTATGGGAGGGGCATTTACCGCTATAGGTGATGAGCTTACTGCATGCTACTATAACCCAGCAGCCCTTGCCGAGGCCGAGTATATAAGAGCTGAGGCCGGTTATTTCATGGCAACCACAAGCCTGGATTTTAATGTTGAAGACGGTTCAGACGAGTTAGAAGTTGATGACACAAAAGGGTTTAACCTGGGTTTAGCAATCCCCTTAGGAGAAGCCTTCGGTCGTTGGGTGGTTGGTTTTGGATTTCATAAACCTCAGGAACTGGCGGTCCGGCCTCGATTTCATACAGCATCAAAGCCCTTTTACTTAGACTATTCTAACCGAACTATGGAGTTGATTGTTCTTCCGGCAATAGGATTTTCACCTGAACTCCTGCCCGAGCTTTCCATCGGTCTCGGGATATCAGTGTTTCTTAATACCGAGGGCTCAGTCATTTCTCCTTCTATACCAGTAAATGATTATAAGTTAGCATTAACAGAAAGCGATTTGACTATGCCTACAACTATGGCCATCCATGCGGGTTTACTATACAAGCTTTTAGAAAATTTAAGGCTTGGGTTGGCCTTCCGGGATGAGCTTCCCATTGATATTGAAACAAAAACAATTTTAGGTTCTCTTGAAATGAATGTAGTCTCGGTTACTCTCTACTCACCTCGTCAAATAGCCCTGGGTGTGACTTATGTTCCCCTGGAGAAATTGACTGTTGCCGCCGATCTTACCTGGATAGACTGGTCACAATATACACCACCCTTCCCGGATATTACTGGAGATCTTGGTGAAAGCAAGCCGATAGAAACCAATTTTGAAGATACCTTTAATCCCGGGCTGGGTATTGAATACCACCTGTATGACTTCCTTGACCTCCGGGCCGGTTATTTATTTGAGCCCTCACCAGTTCCTGACGAAACACTTCAAGGCACATCCAATATCCTCGACACCCATACCCACATCTTCTCCGGGGGGTTCGGCCTATTCCTTGGGGAGCTCTGCGATATTCCGGTCTTGCGGGTATTAAGGCTCGACGGCCACTTTCAGTTTGTTTACTTGACCGAGAGAAAGGTCAAGAAAAACCCAAATCTAATGCTGGAAAGCGATGCAGATGCTTTGAATGAAAATCCCGGCTATCCCGGCTTCACAATCGGTGGAAATATCTATAACTGGGGGACGACTTTGAGCCTGGTTTTCTAAAAACTAACTTTAGCCTTGAAGAAAACCTGATCCTGATCCTTCATCTGTCCGAATAACGTCGTTTCTTTTCCATCCATGATGATGGTACCCAAGGTAAGCTCGACATTATCGGCGGGAAGATAACTCGTCTCGGGAATGACGATATATGCATAATTTTCATTAAAATCACCAAAATCGCTGACATTAAGCCCTCCCGCTAATCTCAGCTTCAATTCATCACGAAGAAATTTTTTCTCCGTATAGGCCATAATATAGTCCTGTAAATTATCCTCCCCTACTTCGGTAAAAAACCCGTGCATCCATTGGGCATTAAGATAAATCCCACCCTTAAAGGTGTAATCCATCCCCAAGGTATATTTGAAATAAGGTTTATCTTCCAGATAGACCATCTCGGGTATTCCCCCTAATTCATCAAAAGCTATTATAAGATCGTCGGCAGTAATCTCTATCTTTACTTCTTCGGGCAGATATAATCCCCCCTCCATCCAGTAACCGATAGAGAAAACCTCCCCTGCCAGATCGGCCCCGATTACCTGTATCTTGGGAAAACCCATTTCAATAATTGCTTCATTTATTTCTATTGGTATTCCCATAGTAAGTGAAGTTATCGTAATAGTTACCGGTGCGGGAATATCATCATAGCCGTAGAAATAGCTGAGCGAGAAGTCGATATTAAATAGATTCCCCGCCAATTTTGCTGCCGACATCGAATTCATTAAATCTTTAGGAGGGAGTTTCGTTTCGTATTGCATCGCCTCGAAATCAAATATTACATAATCTGGAATGGTAAAACCGTAAGACTCCATATCGAAAGGAATACCGCCTGCGGGCAGGAGGGCCGGGCGCAGGGATGGAAGCCAGACCCCGATTAACCTGAAATCGCCAAGGTAGTAAGTCCCCATTAAGGCGGTGGAGGGAAGTTTCCTGCCGAAATCGAGAAGGTCGGAGAAGTCGTCAGGATTCAAATTGTCCGTCTGATTCAGTTTATCGGCGGTCCCCCAGGCAATCCTCTGCTTGCCAAACCGGAGATCGAGCCCGTCGAGCAGGAAGCCGTAAAGCTCGAAATAGCCCTCCCAGAGACCAAAATCAAGCGGGTTTACCTCTTCCCGGAGGGAAAGGTCATCTAAAGTTTCGGCATTAGAAAAATCATAGTAGCGCAGATCCAGGCTGGCAAGTGCGGAGGCTTTGTCTGAGAGAAATGCCTTTGACTCGAGACGAAAGGTGTTATACATCCCTACAAACGGCTGATCTGTTTCCTCGCTCAGGATCCTCTTATCGAGCTGAATAAAACCGCTGAACTCCACCCCGGCCGATAATTTCAATGGGAAAAATAAAAAAACAACAGTAGTAAAAAGTAAAAATCTTTTCATAAGCTTCCTACCTTGCCCGCTTGAGATACCTCTGGGAGAAGAAATCATCCTTCAGTCCGTTATCGAATTTAACATCGATTAACTTAAAAACGGTTTTATGTTGATCGACTACATTATGCATTTCCATTCTTTTATCGGTCCAGTAGCCCTGAATCTGAGCGGCTTCGCTGCTGGTTAATATCTTTAGAAGTTTACCATTTTTATCATAAAACTCGATCTTGTCTATTAGCCATCTTTCCTTATCAACCCAGAGCTTTATCTTGGAATACCCTACATCCTCGCCCTCCTTCGGAATTGCCTCCAGTAAATATTGTTTCTCTAACTCTTCGAGGATCTTTGCCGAATATTTTTCCTCGTAATCACTCGCCCCCATATCCTCGTAAGAAAAATCGGTCCCCATAAAGCTTTCGTTATTGATATGCGAGGCGATCCTTCTAATCTTCTTAAAGGCAGGCATATAGAGATACATCTGATCATCGGAGAGTGCGAGAAAAGCCACACCTTTAACCTCCGCCGGTGACAGGAACCTCATTAACCTCTTATCCTCGCCTTTTTGGTAATAACTTATCTTGCGAACCTTTTCCGTTCCGTCTTTTTCAATCAGGATCATCTCCGCATCGTATTTTACATCCTTCGGTGCATTGAGTGTTTCTGAAACCTTATCCATTATCTCCTGGGCGGTAATCCCGTAGGCTCCGGTATAAATCAGAGACACTGTGATAGCGCAGAAAAAGCCGATAATCCATACTCTCTTCATCTTCTACCTCCTTTTTTCCTATAAATCCAAATGCCCCTCACCTAGTTCCTCTCCCCGGGGGGGGAGAGGAACTAATAAACATAAAGAGTTCCCTCTCCCAAGGGGGAGAGGGTCAGGGTGAGGGGGAATTCCATTTTACTCCCTGATATTCCTCCTGCCCTACTAAGTCCCGCGTTCCGCGGGACGAATTAGGGTGTTATTCCCTGAAGAAACTAAATTTCTCACAAATCTCGGCCTGGTAGTCAAAATCAACGCCGGCAGGAGGGTTAATGCTCCCAGGGCACTGATAAACATCAACAGGGCGATAAGCCAGCCGAAGCGCTGCATCGGAAGCAGGGTACCTCCAACCAGGACAATAAAGCCTACTATTACGGTCAAGGCATTAATCGTAATCGCCCTGCCGGTGGTTTTGAGGGTAATGACCAGGGCTTCCAACTCATTCTTCCCCGCCTTCAGCTCGGCCCGGAATCTCGAGGTAAAGTGAATAGCGTAATCTATCCCGATCCCGATAGCAAGACTCGCGGTCATTACCGTCATATCATCCAGGGCAATATCTAAATAACCCATCAGGCCAAAACACACCATCACGGTCAGCGAAATCGGAGCAATGGATATAAGCCCCCCCACCAGAGATCGAAGCTGGATTACCAAAACCAGAAAAACCATGACCAGGGCAAAAAAGAGGCTCATAAGAAGGCTTTTGACGAGCTTATTGTACATCTCCAGAAGAATCGGGGGGAAACCGGTTTGCTGCACCGAAAACCTCTGGGGTTCAAGCTTTTCATCCGACTCAGAGCCAATCAGCTTGAGGTAGTCTTGATAATCAATGGCGGCATGGGGCTCGTTGACCTCCCAGAGATCGGCCTTGAGGTCCTTCCAGAAGTTCCGGTTGGAATTTAATTTTGTGGGCAATAATGCTTCCGCCTCTGCCATCAACCTTTGAACCCGGAATTCTTCCCTTTCCTGTTTAATAATATTATAAAGGGAATCAGCAGCATATACCAGGGCTTCGGGATCATTAGCAACAATCTCCTCACTGAGGTTTTTCCTGAGTAGATTTTCGATATCCTCCTCTCTCATCTCACCTTCTTTTAATTTGAGAGATATCTCATCTACAACCCGCGCGGCAACTTCGTCAGAGTCGATTACCACATCGGATTCACCGCCCATGAAATATCCTTCCATCCTTTCCCTGATTTTTCCGAGCAGACCCTCCTCAAATGCCGGCATCCCCTGCTTTACGGCGCGGGTAACAATTATACGCATCACCTTTTCATCAAACTGACAATCCGGGCATCTCCCCTTGACATCAAGCTTTATGCGGTAAAGGATATCCTCAATCCTTTTTTCCTCCAATACCTGCTTTAGTCCGGATCCGGCCTTATTGAGATCTACCTCGACAAACTCCGTTTTTACCTCATCCTTAAGGAATGCGTTAATTTTATGGACGATCTCAATCATTTTTGCGGTATCCATAGTCCCGACAGTCGCCTGGATCAGTGCTTCATCCGACTTCTTGGTAATCAGTAGATCCAAGATGTCATTTCCCTCAAGAAAGAAGAAGAGGTTTCCTATCCCCTCATCCGTATCCGGGATTGCCCTGCGAGCATTCATTGCATTATTGGTCTCACCGATAAGGTCGGCAATGGAGCGAGGATTATGGATATACGGGAGGGATCTGAGGAATTTCTCTATTTTTATCATCTCCTTGAGGACAAAGGGATTCTTGATATCTCCCTTGACATAAATCTGATCGGGGGTGGAGCCCCCGAATTTCTTACGCATCATCGTTTCGGCCACCTTTATCTCAGAACCCTCTTTGACGAACTCCTCCCAATACACCTCTCTGCTCAGCCGGGGTAGACCTAAGAGAGCAACGACAGCAATTATTAAGGCCGCGATTAAGATCCCGTTCTTGTGTTTAACAACGAAATTCCCTATCCCTTCCAATGCGGAGTTCAGCCTCATCATCCTTACCACCCCTTCTTTTTGCGGGCCTCCTCCTCTTTTTTTTACCTTCAGAATGGAGAGAACTGCGGGGATAAAAGTAAGGGTGAAAGTTAATGCGAAGAAGATACCGAGAGCAGTAAAAATCCCGGTCTCTTTGACAAAACTCAGATCGGAGCTTAAAAAGGAAATAAAACCGATCATGGTTGTCACGGCGGCAAGAATAATGGGAACGCCTACCTTACTCAAGGTTTCGCTTAGACCCTCTATTTTATCGAAAGCATATCTGGTCTCTTCATTGTACTTGTTAATCAAATGAATACCATATGCACTTCCTACGGCAATCAGTAATACCGGTATGATAATCGATGCCATGTTCAAATAGACCCCGAAAATACTCATGAGACTCAGCGACCAGACGGCGCTGATGATGACGGTAAGCAGGGGCAAAATTACCCCGCGCACACTGCGGAAGTTCAGATAAAGGGTGAGCATAACCAGGAGGATTACCAATGGGATCAATCTCTTGTTGTCCCTGATAATGACATCGTTTATGAACACCATCTGGAAAGGGACACCGGCATAGAAAACCTCCTCCTTATCTTCCCCTTCCTGCTGGTAAAAGTAATTCACTGTCTTTCTCAACTCCGTTCCTACCGCAAACTGGTCGATACCCTCACTGACCCGGCAAATTATGGTAGTGACGGTGCCGTCCGAAGATATCAGGGTGTTGGTATACATCTCTTTATTAAGGGTGTATTCCCGGAGTCTTCTGAGTTCCTCACTGCTTCTGGGAATTTTGTCTTCTTCAATGAGTTTTCCTACCTCGATACCTCCTTCAATCCTACGGATGTCAATGATGTTGAGCAGGCTCATCACATTGGTCACACCCTCCTTCCTCTCAAGCATTCCGGTCAAGTCTCTGATCCGCCTGAGGGTGCGGTATTTGAAAACATCATCGGTCTTCAAAGCGATTATGGCCAAGGAAGTTCCTTTAAATTCCTCCGATACTTTATTGAAAAGGACTACCGACGGGTCATCCTGGGGAAAGAATAGAAATATATCATTATTTATCTGCAAGCCTTTCAGAAAATATAAGGAAAGGAGTGTAACAAGGATGACTCCGATTATAATCAGAGTTCTGAATTTAATAACCAGTTCCGAGAATCTTTGCATCATCGCCCATCAATAATACGGTAATCGATTAAAAAAACATTGATATATAACTTAATAAATAATCGAGTATATCACTTTAACTAGCTTTAATTATTGAATATTATCTTTTAGCTTCCTCATAATATAAAATAACCGGCGGAGAGCCGTCATGTTGGCCATCACGGCAATAAAGATGATTGCCGCAATAAGCAGATATTGCCTGGGCTCATCGAACCAGGGCGCGGTAAGGTACATTACCAGGGGTGAGAAAGTCGCTCCTGCCCCCAGGTATACCACTCTCTCGGTCCTCTGCATAATTCCGATCCGGGCGCCTACACCCAGACTTTCCCCCCGTGCCCGGGTATAACTTACCATCATCGATCCCAGGTAGGCAAACATCACCACATACAGCATCCAGTCATCCCGGTAATAGCTCATCAGCCCAAAGAAGGCGAAGCTCTCTGAGTAGCGATCAAGGGTAGAGTCATAAAAGGCACCGGCTTTCGAATCCATCTTCATTTTTCGGGCAATCCGACCGTCAAGGTAATCGAGTATCCCGCTGATAAGGACGAACCAGCCCCCGGAGCCAAACCAGCCCCGGTGGAAGAAGTATCCCGCAAACATACTTGCGACCAAAGAAAAGAAGGTGACTAAATTGGGTGTTACCCGGGCCTTTATTAATAAGATTTCGAATGGTGTGTCGAACCACATCCACCATTCTCTGATAAATCTATTGAGCAGCTTCGAGGGGGGATACTCCAGGACTTCCTCATCCTCCTCCTTATTCTTCTTCCAGTAAAATAAAGCGAATACGAATATTGAGAGGAGGAAAATACCGTTTATTATTGCAATGACTAAAACAGGCAACCACGCATCCCAATGGAAAATTCTCTCTGTCATCGTTATTCTTCCTTTCTTGTTACAAATTACCTACTTGGCTCAGGAGAGAAGCATCGGTGCTAAACCACGGCTTCGACTGAAAACAAGAATGCCTTGATACCTTCCTTCTTGAACTTCTTTTTCAATTCCCCTACCTCTTTCATAACTTCCCCCGCCTTTTGCTCGTCCACTACCGTTAAGACGAGGTCGTTCGTTCCCGGCCAGATATGGGTATCGAAATGGGGCTCCGAGGAGGTCCCCAGTCCGTGGATCCCGGGGAGCTTGGTGTAGGTCCTTACCCCTATTTTCGTTAAAGCCTCCGTTACATCGCTGCCGATTGCCGAATAATGGACGATCATCACCATTTTCATTTTTATATTTCCTATTTTTTATTGACAGAGTTTTCCCGTGCCATCAGCAGGGCTGCCCTCTCTTTTAAAAAAACCAGCCAATTCATTTCTTTATTTGCACTTTGCATTTTTCATTATGCAATTTCTCTGGATCTCCCCTCCACAATAGAATAAAGTGTGGGGATGAATAAAAGAGTTATTAAGGTAGAAACCAGAAGCCCCCCGATTACGCTTATTCCCAGGGGATTCCACATGTTTGCGCCCTCCCCTCTCATCAAGGCAAGAGGAAGCATACCCAGGGCGGTGGAAAATGCGGTCATCAAGACCGGACGCAACCTGGTTGCCCCCGCTTCCCTTATCGCATCGCTCATCGGCAGTCCGCGCCCCCGGAGGATGTTGGTATAATCAACCAGGACAATGGCGTTACGGACCACGATACCCACCAGCATAATCATCCCGACGAACGAGATCAGACTTAGGGTATTTCCGGTCAACAACAGAGCCCAGATCACCCCGGTTATTGCAAAAGGGACCGAAAATAATATTATTAACGGACCAAGTAATGACTCAAACTGTCCGGCCATTACCATATAGACCAGAAGGATTCCGAGGACAAGGGCAATGGTGAGGATCCGGAAAGACTCCACCTGCTCTTCGGCTGCCCCTCCGAGGATAACTTCCACCCCTTCAGGAATGGGAATATTTTTAAGCTCCTTGTTAACATCCCTAACCACTTCTCCCAGATTCCTGTCATAGAGCCCGGCACCTACCTTGACCACCCTGCCCTGAGACTTTCTTTCGATCTCAATCGGGCCCTTTGTTTTCTCGATCCGGGCAATATTGCCGAGGGGTACGTCACTTAACTTGATCGGAAGCTCGGAAGGCAAAGGAACCGCTCGCAGGGGCGAGGGGATAAGAATATTTTCGATATCCTCGATTTTGCTCCGATCCTCCTCCCGTAGTCGGACAAAGATATCATATTCCTCCCCCCCCTCCTGGAAACGTGAGGCAACCTTTCCGGAAAAATTGGTTTTTAAGGTATCGGCAATCATTGCCATATTCAACCCCAGGGAGGCCGCTTTTTCCCGATCGACCCTTACCCAAAGCTCCGGCTTTCCCCGTTCCCGGGAGATGGAGATATCGGTTGTCCCCGGTATCTTCTCCAGCATCTCCCTCAGTTTCTCGGCAATTATATCGGTCTTGTCGAAATCCTCACCATAAACTTCCAGTGTAATCGGCTTGTCACCGCCGAAAATCATCTCGGCCATCGGATCGGTGGTGTCGAAATTAATACTCCTTATCCCCGGAATCTCTCCAATCTTCTTGCTGACTATATGAGCAATCTCTCGGTCCGACCTTTCCCGCTCCCTGATTTTCACCAGTGAACTGCCGACCATCATCAAATTTACATCTTCCCTCTCACCCATTGCCGCAAAAAACCCACTCTCACTCCTTCCGGCCCGGGCGAAGATCATCCGCTTCTCTTTAACCTCTTCATCCATAATTTTTTCTACCTTCGCCAATACCTCATCGGTCTTCTCGATCTTAGTACCCAACGGAAGCTCGATATCGCCCATAACCCGTCCCTGATCCATCTCCGGCATATACTCGGTGCCTACCAGGGGGATCATTGCCAAACTGACTGCAAAAATGGCCATTCCGATTACGATCACCGCTTTTCGGTGAGTCAGGCCCCAACCCAGAAGAGCAGAATAACTAAGCTCAATCTCCTGGAACCACTGTTCACTCCGACGATAAAGACCCCCAATTATGCCGGCTTTATCCTTTTCAATCACAAGTATTCGGGAAGAGAGCATCGGCGTCAGGGTAAGGGAGACAAAAAGGGAAGCCAGCATCGTCAGGCAGACAACCATACCCAGTTCCTTAAAGAGGACCCCGGTGATCCCAGGAACAAAGATAATCGGGAGAACCACCGCAATAATGGTAAAGGTTGCCGCGGTCACTGCCAGACCGACCTGGGAGGCCCCGAAAAGGGCTGACTCCTGGGGTGAGATCCCTCTCTCCCGGTGTCGGAAGATATTCTCGAAGACCACAATGGCATCGTCCACCACCATCCCGATGGCAATGGAAAGCGATGCCAAAGACATCATATTAATGGTATAACCCCCGGCGTAAAGAAAGATGAAACCAACGATAAGGGAGAAGGGTATGGCCAGAACGACGATCATGCTTCCCCTCAGATTACGGAGAAAGAGGAAGATCACCAGGATAATGAAAAATCCGCCCCAGAGCATGGCGTCGTAGAGGTGCCCGATTGCCAGATTGATAAACTCTGAGGAGTCCATAAGCACATGGAGCTTGATATCACCGGGGATCCTCTGCTTTAATTCCTCCAGCCGGGCCTTAACCCTTTCGATCACTTCCAGGGTATTAGCCCCGGACTGCTTCTGAACAATCATGATCGCCCCGCTCTCCCGGTTTACCCTCATTACCCGTTCTTTCTCTTCGAAGCCGTCAAAAACATCCGCCACATCCCTCAGGTAAATCGGAACCCCTCCCTTGCTTCCTACCGCTATGTTTTCTATCTCATCCACGCTTTTAAACTCACCGGGAACCCTCAGGGTATAGTCGGTCTTGCCGATCTTTACGTTCCCGGCCGGGTAGCCGATATTGCTTGCCATTATGGCCATAACTACATTGTTTATCGGAATATGATAGGCATTCAGCTTATCCCGATCAATATCAACCCGGATCTGTCTCTTCAATCCTCCGAATATGTCCACCAGGGCCACGCCGGGGACCCTTTTCAGGGGATCGGCGATCTCGTCCTGCAGGATCTTATTCAGCTTGATATAGCTTTCCTTGGCGGTTACTCCGTAGTAGAGGATGGGCATCATCGAGGTATCGAACTTCATAACCACCGAGTCCTCGACATCGTCAGGAAGGAATCTCTTGGCATAACCCACAACATCCCTTACATTAGCGGCGGCATCGTCCAGGTTGGTCCCCCACCCGAACCTCAGGCTTATCACCGAGTATTCTTCCATGGATATCGAGGAAATATCCTCGAGATTGGGCACGGTGCTGACCAGCTTTTCGAGGTTCTTGGTAACAATCGCCTCGACATCCTCCGGGCCGCCCCCCGGGTATTTGGTAACCACCACCATTGCCGGGAGGGTAATATCGGGGAAAATATCAACGGGTAAGGAGTAGAAACTCATCAACCCGAAGATCAGAATGCCCGCAAAGACCATCAGGGTTAATACCGGGCGTTTTACCGAAGTCTCCGGAAGCCTCACTTTTCTTTTCCTTCTTTACTTTTATTCGATTACCTTAACGGTTATTCCGTCAGAAAGCATCTCCTGCCCGACCACTACGAGTCTCTCCCCGGGTTCCAGACCTTCTGTTATTTCTACCTCCCCCTCCTCCCTGATCCCGGTTTTGACTGTTCTTTTCTCCACAACCCCTTCTTCCTCAACAAATACAAAGTGCCCCTCCGGGGATTCAAGGACCGCATCTCCGGGTGATACTATCACCCCTTGCTTCTCGGCTACAATCAGGTTAACCCGGGCAAACATCCCCGGGCGCAGCAGGTGCCCGGGGTTGGGGATCGTTACCTCCGCCTTGGCGGTCCGGTTCATGACATCCACAACCGGCTGTAACATAGTCACCGTTCCCTGGAAAACCTTATCAGGATAGGCATCGACCGTGATCCCGGCCGCCTGTCCCCGATTGACCCTGGGTAGATACTTCTCGGTAATATATATCACTACCTTTACCTTGTCCATGTTTACTATCATTGCAATCGGCGTCCCCATTGCCGGACTCATGGTAGGGGGGTTAACCCCGGCTCCTTTATCCAGGTATAGCTTACCGAGGATCCCTGCTATCGGTGATGTCACTTCCGAGGGCTCGAATTTCATGCCGGCAATATCTCTGTCGATCATGGCAATAACCGTCCCCTTGGTAACTATATCCCCCTCTTCGACCAAATTGTTCAGGAGCTTTCCCGCTACCCGGGGAAAAACATCAATCTCCTCCTGACCCTTGATATCGCCGGTAAAATACAAGATCTCTTTAATATTCCCTTTCTTAACATCGGTTACCACTACCGGAATTATTCTTTCCTCTTCCACCTCCTCAATCTGTTTGTCCTTTTTGGAAACTCCCCGGTAAATGACAATACCGATAATTAATATAGCAATTATACCAATAGCGGCCCTTCTCATCTCATTCCCCTTTCCAGTGTCCCACTGCCCATAGCATCACTTCCAGTCCCCTCAAAGGCCTTTTTGGCCTTATCCGCGAGTTCTTCTTCCATCCCTGCTCCCAATCCCTTTAGTTCTACCCTCCCTCCCCTCATGGCATTCTCCAGTTTAGCTATTGAGATAATATAATCATAAAGTGCCTGAATATAGCTGGTTTTTGCCTGGGTCAGGGCAAGTCTTGCTCCCATTACCTCCAGGCTGGTAATCACCCCCTGGGCATAGCTTACCTCGGCGATCTGGACACCACGCTTAGACATTCGCACCGCTTCTTCACTTGCTGCGATAAGCTCACGGGCCTCCTCCACTCCGTTATAGGTTTGCCGAATCTCCAGCTTTATCCCCTCTTGGAGCATTTCCTGACCGAGAGAGGCCGTCCGCAGGATGCCCTTAGCCTCGTGCATCTTCCCCCGGGTAAGGAACCCCTCGAAGAGCGGCATGGAAAAGCCAAGAAGTACGCTGTAGCTTGTCCCCCATGCCTCCGCAAGCTCGTTAGTAAACATCTGATAGCTTCCTACCAGGGCCAGATTAGGAAAATAGCCTGCCCGGGCCAGCCTGACCATATGCTCTCCCATCTCCTTCTGGTAATTCAATTGACTCAAATCTGCCCTCTCCCTTATTCCTTTACTGATGCACTCATCAAGATCCATTGCAAATTCTGTTTTCTCAAACCCTCCCTTAACCGAAATCTCCTCCTCCAGTCCCAGCCCAAGGATATTCTTCAGACCTAAAAGAGCCAGTTTCATCCCATTCTCTGCCTTGATAACATTTGGCTTAAGGTTCGCCAACTCCACCTCGGCACTGAGCACCTCATACTCGGGGATCTCACCGGCCCGGTATCTATTCTTGGTTATCCGGAGGTGTTCTTTCGCCAGTGATAATGCTTCCCGGGTTAAATTAACGAACTCTTGGGCCAGGAGTGCCCCATAGAATGCGGTCTTAACCTGAAGAATAACTGCCTCCCTTGACTGCCGGTATTTTTCCTCGGCTACCCTATAATTCAAGCTTGCCTGTCGGTTGGCATACCAGATCTTCCCCCCGGTAAAAAGCGGCTGGGTAAGGTTGAAATTTAGGGAATAATCGTAGGTGAAATCCATGGAAGCACTTGTGTCTTCAGGTGGGAAGCCATCCACAAACGAATCCTTTGGGATCTCCATCTCCGGCAACTCCTCGGTTATTATATACGCTCCCTCTGCTTCCAATTTCGGGAGAAATGCCGAGCGGGCCTGGGTCCGCAATCCCCGGGCTACGCTAAGCCCTTCCTTTGCCACCAAGACCGCCTTATTCTTCTCCAGAGCCATTTCGATGGCCTCACTCAGGGCAATCTCCTTCTGGGCAGCCGCTGGAGGAAAATTGAATATTAGCAGGAATAAAACCAGGAAAAAGGTCTTCTTTCTAAAGATTTTCTGTACCATCAAAAATTCTCCTATTCATTTCCTTTCGGAGGATGAGGGCCTTTTTTATTGAAACGCCCTCCCCGGCCAACACCCTCGATGATCAGTTGATAGATGCTATCAACATTCTGGGTAAGCTTTTCTGAGCTATCCGTCTGAATCCAGTAAGATATGAAGCTATGTATGATCCCCAGAAGTCCCACCGCCATCTTGAGGGGATCAATTTTCTTAAAATATCCTTTCTTTATACCCTCCTTAAAGATGCCGGAAACATAAACTAAGTATCTCTGGTATCTTTCGAGGATCTTCGAGCGCAGTCTCGATTTGATCTCTTTTTCTAATTCTGATATCTCCAGGATGTAAATCTTAAAAAAGTCCTCATTCTCCTGGAAATACTGCAATTGGGCATTAATTAGTGCCTTAATCTTATCTGCTGGGGCAGCCTGAGCTTCGATTTTGTCTCGGATAAACAGACCAAGGTCATCGATCTTGTTCTCAACCAGGGAAAAGTAAAGATCCTCTTTGCTGGGAAAGTGCTTGTAAATTGTCCCGACACCAAACTCGGCTTCTAAGGCAATGTCATTAACCGTTGAGTTATGAAATCCCCTAATTGAAAAGACCCTCTGAGCCGCCTCCTGGATCTCCTGACGCTGACGCAGCCTCTCCCGTTCTTTCCTTGGTAATGCCTGCATGACTCTTAGATCTTTAAAAGATATTGGACTATTTAATCAAAATATGAGATAATATTCAATTGTAGAATAGAGATTCTAATGAAAGTTGTCAATCTTTTTTATTATATGATTTTCTATCAATTTGAAAAAAACTTGAAAAAATAGTATAATAGTATATAATATATAAGAAAATACTTAAGGAGGTGGAGGAATGAAAAAAACACTCACTATCTTTACCGTTATTCTCTTTAGCTCTTTTCTCATCCTAGGTCAAATTTTCGTGCCGAAGGTCTACGCTCAGGAAGAAGAGCTAATTGAGGGAGAAGAATTAATGCTTGAGGATGAAGAGTTCGAGCTGGAGGGTGATATTGATCTGGGAGAGGATCTTGATTTAGGGGAGGAGTTGGCGATCGAAGAGGCCCCTGAGGAGGCTCCCCCAGTAGAGGAGATCGCGGTTGAAGAGATCCCCGTTGAGGAGGCACCCCCGGTGGAGGAGATCGCGGTTGAGGAAGTCCCCGTAGAGGAGGCACCCCCGGTGGAGGAGATCATGGTTGAGGAGGTCCCCGTAGAGGAGGCACCCCCGGTAGAAGAGATCATGGTTGAGGAGGTCCCATTAGAGGAAGTCGCTCCGGTAGAGGAGATCATGGTTGAGGAGGTCCCATTAGAGGAAGTCGCTCCGGTAGAGGAAGTTGTTATTGAGGAGGCCCCGGATATCCCTCCCGTGGAAGTAATCCCTCCGGTGGAGGAAATTGCGGTTGAAGAAGCCCCATTAGAGGAAGTTGCCGAAATACCCGAGGTTGTTCCTCCCCCTATGGAGGAGGTTACTATTCTACCGGAAGTCGTGCCCCCGGTAATAGAGCCAATTGCCCCCGCACCCCTTCCCTCGGCCCTCTCGGATGACGAGATGATGGCAGTGGCGCCGGTCGAAACAATTAAGCCCGCACCAATTGCCAGTTCACCTCCTCCGGCTGCTGCCGTTCGCGCCGCTCCCCGAAGCACGCAGATCCCCCAACCGGTTCCCGGTTCGGTCGTAGCAATGTTACCCCCGGTTCTTTCAGGCGCGGTCGTGCATACAGTTTCTGATGGAGAAGACCTACACTGGCTGGCAGCCCGCTATTACGGAAATGCTCGATTCTGGAAAAAAATCTATGACGCGAATCATGATAAGATCATAAATGCCAATAGTTTAACCGTTGGTCAAAGATTGCAGATACCTCCACTTTAAAAATAACTTACCAAGTGTAGGAGTCGGTTGAATCCGACACCTACACTTGGATCCCTTATTAAGCCCCATCAATATCTTTACCTAAAAACGGAGAAAGACCCTTAAACTTTCTCTTGACATAGGTCAATATATATACTAATTTTCTACCTAAAACCACCTGAAACTGCCACAAGTTGACGAGGAGATAATTGATGCTTGGCGAAGAATTGAAAGAGGGCCTTACCTTTGATGATCTGCTGTTGCTTCCTGCTGAATCCAATATACTTCCAAAAGATGTTGTCCTCTCAACCCGTCTGACAAAATCACTGAAACTGAACATCCCCCTATTAAGTGCAGCGATGGATACGGTTACCGAGGCAGAAACAGCAATTACCATGGCCCAGGAGGGGGGAATGGGTGTTATCCATAGAAACCTGAGTATTGAAGCTCAGGCCTTGGAGGTAGAGAAGGTAAAGAAGTCCGAGAGTGGTATCATCAATAATCCGATTACCGTCAAACCCAACCAGAAGATCTCGGAGGCACTTGCTTTGATGAGTAGATACAATATCTCCGGAGTCCCGGTAGTGCAGGGGAATAAGCTTGTCGGGATCTTGACCAACAGGGACCTTCGTTTTGAGAAGAACATGAACCAGAAGGTCTCTCAAGTAATGACCAAAGATAAACTGATAACCGCCCCTCCGGAAATCACCATGGATAAATCCATCGAGATCTTGCATAAAAACCGAATCGAAAAGCTTCTGGTAGTGGATAAGGCCGGGAATCTGAAAGGATTGATTACCGTTAAGGATATCGAGAAGACCGTTAAATTCCCCCTGTCCAGTAAAGACAAACACGGAAGACTCTTAGTCGGTGCGGCGGTCGGAACTACCGACGACGGATTGGAGCGGGTGAAGGCCCTGCTCTCCGCCGGAGCGGATGTTATTTTCGTCGATACCGCCCACGCTCATACCCAGAAAGTTAAGGAAACGATCAGAAAAATTAAAAGGAAAATGCCGGACTGCGAATTAATTGCCGGAAATGTAGCTACCAAAGAAGGGGCGGAAAGTCTGATCAAAGAAGAAGTTGACGGTCTGAAGGTAGGGGTAGGCCCCGGCTCAATCTGCACCACCAGGATAATTGCGGGGATCGGTGTCCCGCAGATGACGGCTATTAAAGACTGCGCTCTGGCTGCCAAAAAGCACGGGATCCCCATTATTGCCGACGGTGGGATAAAATTCTCTGGAGATATAACCAAGGCTCTTGCCGCCGGGGCCGATTCGGTGATGATCGGCAACCTTTTTGCCGGAACGGAGGAAAGTCCCGGGGAGACGGTATTCTTTCAAGGAAGAAGTTTTAAAGTATATCGAGGGATGGGCTCCCTGGAGTCGATGAAACAAGGGAGCAAGGACCGCTATTTTCAAGAAGAATTAGACACCGAGGCAAAACTGGTTCCGGAAGGGATCGAGGGAAGGGTTCCCTATAAAGGATCACTTTCATTTACCATTTACCAGCTTTTGGGAGGATTAAGGGCCGGGATGGGATACTCAGGATGTAAAAACATCGATGAGCTGCAAAAGAAAGCCAAGTTCGTTCGAATTACTCCTGCCGGTTTCAGGGAAGGCCATGTGCACGATGTTATCATTACCCGGGAGGCACCGAATTACCGTTTAGAATAGCTATGCCGCACGCAAATTTCGTTCATCTCCATCTCCATACCCAGTACAGCCTTCTGGATGGGGCGATCAAGATTGACGACCTTATGGGCCGGTCGAAAGAATACCGACTGCCTGCCCTTGCCGTTACTGACCACGGCAATATGTTTGGAGCCATTAAATTTTACCAGGCGGCACATAAACACGGTATCAGGCCTATCCTTGGGTGCGAGCTCTACCTGGCCCCCCGTAGTCGTTTTGAGAAATCGGGTAAAGGGGGGTTCGAGAGCTCATATCATCTTACCCTCCTTGCCATGAATTCTCGCGGCTACCAAAATCTGCTGAAATTGGTTACTGCCGGCTACCTGGAAGGTTTCTACTATCGACCCCGAGTCGATCAGGAACTCATCGAGAAGTTTAACGAAGGTTTGATCGCCCTGAGTGGGTGTATTCACGGAGAAGTACCCCATTTACTCAGCATCGGTGACCATAAAACGGCCCTCGAAGTAGCACGAAAATACCAAAATGTCTTCGATAATGAAAGGTTCTATCTCGAGGTTCAAGAAAACAAAGTTCCCGAGCAGGAGAAAGTAAATCATGGCCTTGTCGAACTAGGCCGGGAGTTATCCCTCCCTTTGGTTGCGACGAACGACTGCCACTACTTAAATAAAGAGGACGCCGGAGCTCATGATGCTCTCCTCTGTATCCAGACCGGTAAAAAGCTTGGTGATACCGATCGGATGAAATTCTCAACTGATGAGCTTTATTTCAAATCCCCCCGGGAGATGGGGGAACTTTTCCACTGGTGCCCGGAAGCAATAGAAAACACTTTAAAGATAGCCCATATGTGTAATTTTGAACTTGAACTGGGAGGACGTCACTTTCCGATTTTCTCCGTTCCCGAGGATACCACCCGGGAAAACTTCTTAAGAAGCTCATCCCTGGCAGGACTGGGAAAGCGCCTTGCCGCGATCGGGGATTCCGACGGATCGGGAGATATCTATCACCAGCGACTGGAGGAAGAACTGAAAGTCATTGAAAAAGTTGGGCTCTCGGATTACTTCCTGATCGTTGCCGATCTTATTAATTATGCCAGATCTCAGAATATTCCCGTAGGTCCCGGAAGGGGCTCGGCTGCCGGGAGCCTGGTAGCCTACGCTTTGAACATCACTGATATCAACCCGATTACCTATGACCTGCTCTTTGAAAGGTTTCTCAATCCGGAACGGGTAAGCATGCCCGATATCGATATGGATTTCTGCATGGAGGCACGGGATCGGGTAATCCAATATGTTATTGAAAAGTACGGAAAGGATAAGGTAGCCCATATTACGACCTTCGGAACCATGATGGCCAAGGCGGTAATCAGAGATGTAGGGAGGGTTCTGGATTTGCCTTATGCAGATGTCGATCGGATTGCCAAGCTGGTCCCTAATGTAATCGGGATTACTATCGAGGAATCACTGGCCCGCGAGCCGGAGCTCCAAAAGCTGGAGAAAGAAGACGAGCGAGTAAAAAAGGTCCTCTCTATTGCCCGCTCTTTAGAGGGTTTGAATCGACATGCCTCCACCCATGCCTCCGGAGTGGTTATTTCCAATAAGCCCCTGGAGGAATATTCACCTCTTTACCAAGATAACAAAGGGAACCTTGTTACCCAGTATGATATGCATTCACTAGAATCAATCGGGCTGATCAAATTTGATTTTCTGGGCCTGAAGACCCTTACCCTCATCGAAAAGGCTAAAGACTTAATCAAGCAAAACCGGGGGATCGAGGTGAATTTCGAACAGATAGACCTGGAGGATCCTCCGACCTATCAGTTACTCGGAGAGGGTAAGACTACCGGGGTATTTCAGTTAGAGAGTGCCGGTATGAGGGACCTTGTTATCAGGCTTCGACCGGAGTGCTTCGAGGAACTCATTGCCCTGATTGCCCTTTACAGGCCGGGACCACTAAAAAGCGGGATGGTTGATGAGTTCATCGCAAGGAAGCAGGGAAAGAAGTCCATTCGATACGAACTGGAAGGGCTAGAGGAAATTTTAAGGGACACTTTCGGAATAATCCTCTACCAGGAACAAGTTATGCAAATTTCCCGTAAGCTTGCCAGCTTCTCCCCGGAAGATGCCGATATCCTGCGCCGGGCGATGGCCAAGAAATTACCTGACGAGATGAATCAGCAGCGGGAAAAATTCTTGAAGGGAGCTAAAAGCAACAAGATCGCCCAGCGAAAGGCGGAGAAGGTCTTTGACCTTATGGCTGAGTTTGCCGGATATGGTTTTAACAAGTCCCACAGCGCCGCTTATGCAATGGTTGCCTTCCAGACTGCCTACCTCAGCTCCCATTACCCTCTGGAATTTATGGCCGCCCTCCTCACAAGTGAA
Organism: Deltaproteobacteria bacterium; assembly: GCA_020345765.1. Classification (GTDB taxonomy): domain Bacteria; phylum Desulfobacterota. Next base: position 3,264,973 of record CP070770.1, on the reverse strand, counting down.
ATAGGAGACAGTGACAAGATCATCAAATATATCTCCCAATGCCGGGAGCAAGGAATCGAGGTTCTTCCTCCCGACGTCAATGAAAGTGACCGTGATTTTACCGTAGTGGAGGATAAGATCCGCTTCGGACTGGCTGCTGTTAAAAATGTAGGATCGGGGGCGATCGAAGCAATACTATCTGCCCGTCATCAAGACGATAATTTCATTTCTTTGACCGACTTTTGCCAAAGGGTCGATCTGAGGAAGGTCAACAAGAAGGTGGTCGAAAGCCTTATCAAATGTGGGGCCTTCGATTTTTGCGGAGCCTATCGCTCCCAATTGGCGTCATACTCCGAGAAGGCAATGGAGTCAGGGGCCCGGATGCAGAAAGATAAGAGTCAAGGCCAACTTAATATCTTTGAAACCCCCGGTTACGAAGGGCCGGAACAAAACCGGGATGAACTGCCCCCGATGGAAGAGTGGCCAAGAATTCAACTGTTAACCTACGAGAAGGAGGCCCTTGGTTTCTATATTACCGATCATCCCCTTACCCATTATTCCGATGAATTAAAAAAATATACCGATACCGACACCTCCAAATTAACAAACCTTTCCACCGGTTGCGAAGTCTGTCTGGGAGGCATCGTTACTTCGATCAAAGAGATTAACGATCGAAAGGGAGAACGAATGGCATTCATTACTTTGGAGGATCTCACCGGTTCGGTGGAAATAACCGTATTCCACTCCCTTTTTGATCAAACATCGCAATCCCTCCGGGGCCAGGCCCCTATTCTTCTCAAGGGTAAGCTGGAAAAAACGGAAGACAACAACGCAAAAATATTGGCTACGGAGATTTCTCCCCTCTCCCAGGGAAAGGAGATCTTTACCAAAGGCGTCCATTTAACCCTCGCAATCCCTGAGTTGTCTAAAGATAAGCTGAATAAGCTCAGTGAGATTCTCCGTCTCAATAAAGGTAATTGTCGGGGTTATCTCCACCTGATTGTCCCCGATAAAAGTGAAACAATTATCTCTCTTCCGGATGACTTTAAGCTGTCTCCCAGTGATTTACTTGTGGAGAGGGTGCAGGAGCTTTTGGGAGCCGACACAATCTACCTCCAGTAAATATTAGGAACAGACATAAATTTAAAATGGTTTTAAAATATAAAATTGGGGAGAGTTCAAAAGATACCCTGACCAATAAATTACTCCCTTTCAAAAAGGAGAAAGAATCTATGACAAAAAGTCAATTTAATGTTCAGGATCAATTTTTAAACCAGGTGAGAAGGGAAAAGGTAAAAGTAATTGTGGAACTTCTCTCCGGGGAAAAGGTAGAAGGGACAGTCATAAGCTTCGATAATTTCTCGATTATCGTTGAAGATAAGGGATACAGACTGATATACAAACATGGGATTTCTTCCATCTACCCATCAAATCCTTCACCCCAACTTAAATTCTTTGAAAAAGGAAGCTGATAATATTGTTATGGTTCCGCAACTTAAGAAAACAGCTTATTTCTCGATCATCTTTCTCGGGGTCTTCCTTGCATCCCTGCTGTTCGGAGATCCTGCTCTGGGTGATATATTTAAAATTCACCCCTTAGAGGTAATCGAGATTATGGACTACGGCGAGGTAAACTGGAGCAAAATGACAATCCGTGCCAAGGGTGATGGGATCCCCAATCCCCAGGTGTCCGAGCTGTCCCGAGCTACATTGGGTGCGGATCAGGAGGCTAAGCAGGAAGCGTTAAATAATCTACTAAAGACCATCAAGGCAGTGCCAATCGACTCCCGAACTACCTTCCAACAGAAAATTAAAGAAAGCGATGTTATCAGCTCGAAGGTGCAGGAATTGGTCCGAAATGCCGAGATTATCGAGACCACCTACTTCTCGGATGGGGGAGTAAAAATAGTTGTTAACCTCCCGCTTTCAGGTCCCTTAATAAATTTGATCCTCCCTACTACCGAAAGAACCGTCCCGGTTACGACAGACAAAAAAAAATATACGGGCATGATCATTGACGTTCGGGGATTGAAAGCCGCTCCCGTCCTGGCCCCAAAGATTATGGATGAAGAAGGAAAAGAGGTTTATGGCAGTTCTTTTATTTCTCTCGAGGGTTTGGGCAAGTGGGGGGTGGCAAAATACCTTCGGGATCTATCCTCATCCCAGAAGGATGATCGGGTGGGTAAAAACCCTCTTCTCGTTAAAGGATTGCGGGCTACCGGGCCCCGCTCCGGCGATATTATTATCAGCAATGCGGATGCCCAGAAGATCCTCGGTTTCATAAATGATCAAGGTTTTTTAAGGAATGGAGAGGTTATTATTATCATCAATTAGGATTACGCTATTTTTGTTTTTGGTAATTGCGGTCTCAGTCTGCGGGTTCACCAACCGGATAAGCTGGGCTCAGGATACCTTTCAATCAAGGCAGATATTTGTGGAGGGAGCAGAGACCATTACCCATAACGATATTGCCTCTGCCCGCAGAAGTGCGACAAAAAAAACTTTACAGAAGGCTGTCGAGCGTTCTCTGACTAATTTGGTCTTTCCCGAGATCATAGCGGAAAACTACCAATTATTAATAGACCAGATCTTTACCCAGAGCTCGAAATACATCAGGGAATACAAAATTGTCAGCGACGAGATAATCGGTGATATCTATGCGGTAAAGATCGAGGCCACGGTTTCACTAAGCGTTTTGAAGGCGGATCTCAGCAATTTGGGCCTCCTGCCGCATAAAGGGAGCAAGCCTAAAATAATGATTACCATCGCTGAGCATTGGCTTACCGCCGATTCGGGGCAAGTACCAAAAGAACAGATCGAGAAGAATCTGACAGTGGCCGAGATTACCGCGTGGTTTGATCAGGATGGCTTCATTATTATCGAGAACCCCAAGCTCTCCGAGCCGGTCTCAGCCGAAAGCGCCATCGATATTTCTTCCCTGAACAACGAAACCATTCTACGTCTCGGCCGGGAGTCGGGCGCCGACATTATTATCCACGGCAAGGCCCTTACCGGACTGATGGATAAAGTTTCCGGCTCCACGATGTTTCCTGCGCACGCCACCATATCGATCAAATCCGTTAAAACCGAAACGGCAAAGACGATTTGTGCTTGTACTAAAAGCGCTGTTTCAATTGACATTAGTCCGGTAAAAGCAAGAAGCGAAGCCCTTAAGAAGGCAGCCGGTAAACTTGCCGACAGATTGATAAAGGATATTTCGGATCACTGGGATAAGAGTCAGGCAATAAAAACGAGTGCAATCCAGTTGGCGGTCTCGGGAATATCTACTCACAATGATTTATTAAAGCTCGAAAAAGCGCTTCAGAATCAGATTCAGGCTCTCCAAGGCATATATCTACTGAGTATATCTCCCGGAACGATAACTTTAAAGCTGGAAGTGATGGGCAGTACTTATATCCTGGAGAGTGATTTGATCAACCTTTTGCAATCTAAAGAGTTCCCATATCATTATGAACTTACCCAATTGCCTTAGCTTACTGCGCATAATTTTAATCCCGTTTTTCATCATCCTTCTGTTTCGCGGCAATTACCAATTGGCGGTGATCCTCCTGGTAGTGGGTGCACTTACCGATTTTCTTGACGGCGTCCTCGCCCGGTCTCTTAATCAAATTACCAAGTTAGGTACCTACCTCGATCCCATCGGTGACAAGCTGTTTCTCATATCCTCTTTCACTGCCCTGACGATTATCAGATCCCCCGATAGCGGAAACCAACTTCTGCCCATCTGGCTTACCGCCCTCGTTCTTTCCCGGGAGCTTATTGTCCTCCTGGGTTCACTAATTATCTTTTACTCAATAAATGAACCCGACCGTTCGGTAACCGCCCTCAGTAAAACCGCTACCTTCTTTCAGATGTTTACTGTCGGCTTCGTCGTCTTATCATTGGCTTTCCCCGGGCTCATCCTTATCGTTTATAAAGTTGATTTCCTGGAACTCTTCATCTGGCTGACGGTAATCTTTACCGTCATCTCGGGGTATCAATATGTCCACCGGGGGGTAAGGATGTTAATCGCAGGGGGTAACAAAGGATAATTCAATGAACGATGACAAGCTTAAAAAAATATCCAAGATTGCTTTCTTTCTTATTTTTATTATTCTTTTAATAATCATTATTTATTCCCTAAAATCTATATTAATTCTACTTCTTGTACCCTTCATCCTGGCCTACGCCCTTGACCCAGTAGTTGATTTCTTCGAGGCAAGGAAGATCCCGCGGACCGGTGCGATCTTTCTCCTGTTGACCTTCGTCTCGATCATCATCGCTCTGCTGTTCCTATCCGTCGGTCCCACTGTCCAGAGGGAGATCGGAGACCTCCAAGATGCCCTCCCCCGATATTCCGAAACCCTTCAGGAAAAGGTAATCCCCGGAATTGAGAAAACCTTTAAGGTCCAGTTCCCCTCCACCTTTCAGGAGGGGTTGGAAGAGATCATCAACGGATTTCGCGGACTTCCCTCCGCTTCGATCAAGCCGTTTACCTCAGTTGTCGCCCGGGTATTTTCCAATACCATTTCGTTTATTCTGAGTCTATTGGGGCTGGTAATTATTCCCCTGTTAACCTTTTATTTTCTCCGTGATATTGACCAGATCAAGAAGGTTATTACCTCGTACTTCCCCCTTAAACACCGGGATAAACTAATCGAAAAATTTAATGAAATTGACCTGGTCCTTTCCGGTTTTATCCGGGGCCAGCTTACCATCTGTGCGATCATGGCGGTTCTTTACAGTATCGGTCTGTTATTGGTTGGGATAGATCTGGCGTTAGTCATTGGCATTCTTTCCGGGCTTGCCGCAATTGTTCCCTATCTGGGAACTATTCTGGGGATAGTCCTGGCCTCGATCATGTGCGTTTTAAAGTTCGGTTTCGACATTCACCTTCTCGGGGTATTCACCTGCTTTGCCGTCGTTCAGACCCTGGAAGGCTCGGTCATCGGCCCGCGGATCGTCGGCAAGAAGGTGGGATTACACCCGGTATGGGTGATTATTGCCGTGCTCATCGGGGGAGATTTCTTCGGATTCCTGGGGATCCTGCTGGCGGTCCCGGTGGCGGCAGTTCTCAATGTTGTCCTCAAATCGGCCCTGGAAACCTACCGGAAATCTTCTCTGTATCTGGGACAAGAATAAGGAGGGTAGTAAATGAATCGCCTTATCCGATCTCTTCTCGCTTTAATGCTTATGTCGAGCGTTATCTTCGTTATTCCTTCCCGGGTGGGGGAATCCTCGCAGAAGACTTCCGTTACCGTCTTCGAAGACCGGGAAGTCGCTCCCCGGGATCTGAATGCGGGTCTGGAGAAATCCGATCTGGTCTTTCACCCGATGAAATCCGGTTCCTACGGGGAAAACTGGTTCTTCCTGGTCATGCTGGAGGACGGCGGATGGATCGCATCTGCGTTCGCAACAACCAATCTGGGGATAGGCAAGTTCCGTTCGTCGGTGGATTTTACCTATTACGCCGCCGACGGCACGATCCACCGATTTCACCGGATTTACTCCAAAAAGCACCTGAAGACGTCGGAAGATTCCTTCTCGGTAAAGATCGGACAGAACTATGCCGGGGGCGAATTCCCCAACTACAGGCTAGTCATCGACGAGAAGGAATTGCAGGCGGAGCTTAATTTCATCTGTCTTACCAAAGGCTGGAAACCGGGTGACGGATTTCTCTACCTCGGGGCGGGGAAAAAGGAGTTCTGGAAGTTCGCCGCCCCGGCCCCCCGGTCGAAGGTTACCGGACATATAATGATTGACGGCAAGAAGGTAGGTCTCAAGGGGCTCGGACACCATGACCATTCGTATGCGAACATTAAAAAGACTTCTTACACCAAGGTTCAGTATGTATTCCGTATGTTCACGGAAGAATTCACACTGAGTCTCATGAGCATCGTTTTACGAGACGAATACGAGCGCGACTCGGCCAATATGCTCATGTTGGCCCAGGACGACAAGATAATCTTCAATACCACCGAGTTCTCATATGTCCCTTCCCGATTCAAACCGGATAAGGATACCGGCTACCGTGTCCCCTACCAGTTCGAATTAAAAGCTTCCGGGAGTGGGGCTTCCCCGGAACCTGCCTTCTCCCTCGAGGGAAAGATCGAGATCGAGCACCTCCTGGAAAGATGCGATGTGCTGGAACATATTGGAAGTTTACAAAGGAGTTTCGTGAAGGCCTTCATTTCCAAGCCTTACCTCTACCGTTTCCAGAGCGGTTACGATCTGAATCTAAAGGTAGGTGATCAGACCAGGCACCTTACCGGCAAAGGATTCAGCGAAGCCAACTTTATGGACTGAGCCTTCCCTCCGGAAGCACTCCGGCAGAGTTTATTCCGAGTAATCCCGGGAAGTTCGTGCACCCCGGGGGTTAGCGATATGACCAAAAAGGAAAAGGTAGCAATCGGATACGGTAATGACCGGATCGAGTGTATCCGCCGGGCGTTCTCCGCCCTTGGAGGTATCGGCCGATGGGTCAAGCCCGGTCACCGTGTCCTGCTCAAGCCGAATATCATGTCCGCCATCGGAACCCCGACGATAACCCATATCGATATGCTCAAGGGACTCTACCTCCTTTGCCGGGAAGCCGGGGCGAAGGAAGTCATGGTTGGGGACAACCCGGTCTGCGGAATGCCTGCAAGAAAACACTTTGAGGGAGCCGGCTATACCCGTGCCTTGGAGCAGATCGGGTGCAAGGTGGTCCATTTCGACGAGGAAGACTGGGTCTACCGCTACCGCCCCGAAAATTTCTGCCTCAAGGACATGCATATTCCCAAGGCGATCGCTGACGCCGATGTCTGGATCACCGTGCCGATCGCCAAGACTCATGAGGCCTGCGTAACCACCCTGGGAATAAAGAACAATCACGGGATCCTCCCGGACGAAGACAAGGCCCGCCATCACCGGGGCCGAACGGAGGCCGGGACCAGCTTATGGGAGAAATTCGTTGATATCCTTGCCACCTGCAAGCCACACCTCTGTGTTACCGATATGTTTCATGCAATGGAAGGACAGGGACCGGCCTTCGGGAAGATCCTGGAGCCCAGGCTGGTAGTAGCCAGCGACGATGTCGTTGCCTGCGATACCGTCGTCCAGGAGCTGATGGGGATCGATTCCCTGACCGAGGCCCCCCTCACCCGGATTGCCCATCAACGAGGAATCGGTTTGGCAGACATGAGCCGGATCGAGGTGCTCGGGGAGAGGGTCGATAATCACCGGAGAAAATTCATCAGGGCCAAATGGTATCCGGAAGTAGATACGCCCGAGGGATTGGTAGTCCTGGCCGGTGACGTCTGTCACGGCGGCTGCCAGATGATCCTCCGTTACCTTATCGATACCTGTCATATTGCGCTTGGCAAAGAGGCCCGGGAGTTCGGCCCCACCTATATTCTCTGTGGTGACAGGCCTCCTCCCCCGCCGGAGGACAGGTTCGTTCTGGTCTTCGGTGACTGCGCGATCTATTCGACCTGGCATTACCGCTATCGAAGAAAACCAAGAAAAATCGGCCCCTGGTGGTCTCCCCGTCCGGGATATGCCGATGTGCCGGGCTGCTGCCCGGTCCAGTTAGGCTGGCTCCGGGGATTTGCCAACCTCCTGAGAGGATATGCCCCTCTGGTCAGCCTCTTTGACGGGCTCGAGATCGTCGAGGCGGAACGGTATTCCTTTGCCGAGGGGGTGCCCCTGGAGAAAAACCCACGCAGATGGAACTGGGATAAGGAGTGGGCAAGGAAATATGCGCGCGAGATCGCCGCCTCCCGTCCTCCCTCCTACATCTATGCCGCAAACGAAAGCATTAAGGGTAACCGTCTCAAGGACGGGGTAAGGCCGGTGGATATGGATGTTGCGTATCCCCGGGAATACTCCCGTATTCAGACGGTCGAGAGTTATTCTCTCATTTCAGGGAATAGCAAGGATTAGTAGGGATTAGCAAGGAATAGCAGTGATTTAGAATTCTTCAATTAAAATAAAGATTTATAAAAATCGATGGTTGAACTATCAAAATCCGAAGAAGAGCTGATCAATTGGGCCCGCACCCAGGTCAAGGAGCCCTGGCTCGGGATCTTCCGGGTGGCAGAGAAGATTACCCGGGGGTCAATCCTTACTCCCGAAGAAAGCGAGGTTGCCATCCCCCTCTCGCCGTTCCGGGCCGATTACCGGCAGCTCTATTTCCTGTTTCGCGAACTCCTGCCGGTGTTCGTCTTCCAGCCCGCTAACCTGTTTATTATCGTACTTGACTCCGAGGGAAAACGGATCATCCGAGCCTACCTACAGGAGACCAGATACAGCAACTTCGTATCCCTGAAGAATATCGAGCTTTCCGGTCAGTGGGGGGAAAAGGCCGAGGGTTTTATCGCGGCGGATGACCCGAGACCATTGCGGGATTACCTGTCTGACTGTTTTCGGGATCAGGCCGGCGAAATTAACTGGGTGATGATTGCTAATATCCGGCTCTTCAAAGTACTTAAAGAAATACTGGACGGGTTAGAAAGTAATGGGGGTTTGAGTGATTACCTGGTAAATGTCTATCTTGCCCTGAAGAAGATCTACGCTAACGGGTGGATAAGCTTCTCCCCTACCCCCAATATCCTTGCCCGGCTCGAGGATATCTTCCGGAAAGACATGATCGAATACCGCTCTTCCGATCTTTTTCCGCAATCATACGAGCCCGTCAGTAAGAGCGATATCTTCGTTATCGTCCTCCGGGGGAGGGACTTTACCGTGGCGCTCAGACTGGACCCCCGGGACCCCGGTAATCTCACGGTGGATAAAGAGGTATACGACCGCCTTGACCGGATACCTTTCCGTAAACTGGCGAAGGCGGCCGCCCGGAAAACCGGGGCCAAAATGGCCATCGCCCTGTCACTCGATCCTGTCGTTAATCTCCTTTACGAGCTTGTTTCCCGCCCCCTTCCCTACGGATCGGACGATCAGATCACCATTCTCCGCAAGCTACTGTCCCTGATAAAGAATTTTAAGCGTCAATGGACTATCTGTCCCTCGCCCATTGCTTTAAAGAATTATGTCCGCCTGCCTGCCCGCCTTCTCGGCCTTCCCTATGACATTACCAACCTAGCCGATTGGTTCCTACCCCAGGTTATTGTCCAGGGCTCCGGGATTGCCCTCGGCCAGCACTTCCGGACCGCCCTGATTATCCTGGAAGGCACCTCGGTCCAGGCAGTTATCATCCTTGAGCATTATGACGGTGGGCTCAGAAAGGTCAAGACCTTCCCCGTCTCCGAGCTCCACCCCCTCTTTGAGAGGACCGGGCCCGGATACCGCTCGATCCGGGAGGCAGTAATAAAGGCCAAGCACCTGATCTGGGAGAAGGACGGCTGGATCAGCTTTGCCGTTTCCATCCAGAAGAACCTGTTAAGTGAGCTCAGGAGTCTTCTCTTAGGTAAAAAGCTTACTTCTTTGTTCCGGCTCCCCTTTGCCTTTCCCGATCTTGTCAGGATTTTCAAGCTGCTCCGGAAAGGAGGAATGGTTGTCTATCCGGACATTTCCCTCCGGGAGGCCAACAAGTGGGTAAAGAAGAGAGGTAGGTTCTGGGTCTATAGCTCTCTGATCCAGATCCCTTTTACCCGTAAGAGGCCGAGGACACGTGGACTCCTCTACGTTAAATCCACGATTATCGCCGCCGTAATACTGGGAGTCATTGCTGGTATTATCCTGCGTTTAGCCGCAACTTAATACCGCTCTGACCCGCCAATCTTCTCTTGACTCAAGCCCTCAATAAATGTTAGCATACCTTTGATGTGACCGCTTGAAAGAAAGGTAAATCCCATGAAATGCCCCAAGTGCGGATTTCAACAACCTGACGACCTATTCTGCGCATCATGCGGTGTTAATGTCTCAACCTACCGGAAGCGAAAGAGCTGGAAGTTTGCCCTGATCGGCCTCTTGAGCCTGGTCATAGTCATTGCTGCGGGGCTCACATTCAATAAATTACGAAGCCCGTCCAAAGCCCCGAAGCCTGAAGCGAAGGTTGCCAAGCCCCTCCCCCAGAAACCTTCCCCTCGTGAGAGAAGCTCCCTACGTAAGCCCAGGGAAGCAAGGAAGAAGAGAACCCCTAGAAGGTTTGAGCCTGCCGTTCAATTGCAGAGACCCGTAGAAAAAATCGAAGATAAGGAACCGGATTCGGAGAACACGCAAGAGATCCGGGAAGAGACCCCGGCAAAGACCGCCATGGACTGGTTCAATGAAGGCGTAAGTCTGAGCAACGATTCCCCCGAAGAGATCAACTGCTATCGGCAGGCCATCAAGCTGGACCCGACCTTAGCAGTTGCTCATTATAACCTTGGGGTGATTTATCATTCCCAGGGCAAGGAATCACAGTCGAAGAGCCAATTTAGAAACTTTCTCCGCCACGCCACCGACGACGAGATCAGGGAATTACCGGTGGAGAGCTACTATCCGCTCGAAAGTATCGCCGAATCGTCGGAGGAAGCGGCCGAAGAAGAACCCGGTGAAGTCAGGACTGAGGAAGTGACCGAAGTAGAAGTAGAAGAGGCCGAGGAAGAAGTAGAAGAAGAGGCCGAGGAAGAAGAAGAAATCGGAGAAGAAGAGGCACCTGAGGAAGGGACAGAGTAACCGCCAAGGATTCTAGTACAGCTCCACAAACCCGAACTTATTCACATCCACCAACCCCCGATCGGTGAGCCGGAGCTCCGGGATCACCGGGAGAGCGAGAAAACTCATTGTCAGGAAAGGCGACTCCAGCCTTGACCCCATGTCCCGGATGAACCTGGCAAGGCTCTTGTGCCTTCCCGCGACCGACTTGATGTCGCCCGTCGACATCAATCCCCCAATCTGCAGGGGCAGATACTCCGTCCTCTTGCCGTCCATTGCCACAATCCCGCCCCCCTGGGCACTCAGATAATTAGTCGCCTCCGCCATCATCTCGTCGTCGGCCCCGATTACCATCAGGTTGTGGCTGTCGTGGCTGACCGTCGAGGCAACCGCCCCTTTCCCAATCCCCATACCCTTGACGAAGCCTACCGCGTATTTCCCGGTCGCCTTATGCCGCTCGAAAACCGCTATCTTCAGGATATCCTTATCGGTCGCCGCCTTGAGCTCCCTGTCCCCGGGTCCCCCGGAAGCCTTCAAGGGGACGAGTAGTTTTTGCGTAACGATACTGTCCGGGATGATCCCGATCACCTTGACCTCCGGCGTTTCCTCCTCCCCGGCATAGCTGATCCTGAGATCGGAGGCGGTTATCTCCCTCCCGATATTTACCGAGCTCAGATACCCGGAGTAATCGCACTGAAGGGCCTCGCCGACGAACTCCCCCTCCCGGGCTACTACCACCCCGTTACTGATAACCCGCTCGGCCCTGATATCATCTAACGACCTGAAAACGACCAGATTCCCTTTCTTCCCGACGGCGACCTCCCCGATCTCTTCCCGGCGGAAATACCGGGCCGTATTCAAGGTCGCCAGACCGATCGCCCGGATCGCCGCCTCTTCCTTGCTTAATCCCGAATTCTTCAAAATTATATCCCTTGCCTTGTTAACCGTCCATTCCATATGCCCCCTTTCCTCTAGGTCGACCGGGTCGCGGTCGTCGGAGACCAGGACGGAACGGTCTAGCGGGCACTCGCTCTTGACCAGATAAGAGAGCACCTCTTCCAGGTTCTTTGAGGCACTCCCCTCCCTGACCATCACCCACATCCCCGCCCGGTATTTCTCCACCGCCTCTTCTCCGCTGTTTATCTCGTGGTCGGACATGATCCTCACTACCTTATCCCCTGCCCCGTTGGAAATGTATTTTGCCAGATCTTCCCCGCTTAAGCCGGGACAGTGCCCGTCGACTACCTTGCCGAATTGATATGCCAGCTCGACCTTCCCGCAAACCTCCGGCACCTTGTTGATTACCCCCGGGAAATTCATCATCTCCGCCAGGCCGTAAACCCTCCCGTCCGGGAGCAGTTCCTTGATATCCTCGATCCCGATCTCACCCCCGCTGTCCTCTAAATTGGTCGCCGGGACACAGGAGGGAATACCGATATACATGTCCAGGGGCAGGATCCTCGCCTGCTCGAGGAATAGCTCGACGCCTTTTCTCCCGAACACATTGGCAATCTCATGGGGATCGACGAAGATCGTCGTCGTCCCGCAGCGGACCGCCGCCCGGGTAAACTCTAATGGTGAAAGCATACTGCTCTCGATATGGAGGTGGCCATCGATAAATCCCGGGGCAACGTATCTACCCGGAATGTCGATCTCGGTAAACCCGTCGCCTCCCGGGACCTCCCCGGGGGTATAGATGCCGTCGATCACCCCGTTCCTGATCACCAGGTCTCCCGGGCTCACTTTGACGGCACTTACATCGACAATATTCCCTCCTCTCAAAATCAAGTCTCTCTTACTCATGATTTCCCCTCGAGAATAGACGGTTTGAGTACTACTACGAAAGGCAGGTTGCGGAAATGCTCGGCATAATCGGTCCCATAGCCCGCAACGAAGTAATTGGGCACCTCGAACCCGATATAATCGATCTCGATCGGCTGTTTGCGCCGGGACGGCTTGTCCAGCAATGAACAGATCCGCAATGATTTTACCCCTTGATGGCGTAATATATAGTTCTTTATATCATTCAGGGTCAGCCCCGTATCGATAATGTCCTCGATTATCAACACATCCTTGCCTGCGATATTGTCGGTGAGGGCGTCGAGTATCTCCACCTTGCCCGAGCTCTCGGTCTCGGCCCGGTAGCTGGAGGCCCGGATGAAGTCGATCCCCATCGGGGGGCCGTTCAGATCGAAGATTGTCCGGATCAGGTCCGCGGAAAATATTGCCGCTCCCTTCAGTATCGCGATCGCCTGGATACTTTCGGCCCTCCGATAATCACGGACGATCTCCCGGGCTAGCGTCCGGATCCGCTTGGACAAACACCCGCGGGAGATCAGGACCCTCTCGACCATATGCTCCATCCCGGGCATTCTTATCTTTCTTCCCGGCGACTCCCCGGAGTCAATGACCCCTCCCTCGGGCACCACGATCTTCTTATCGTATCTTCTTACAACCTTTGGCTTCATTTCGTTACTTGAACAGGAGAGGAAGAGGGTCTACCGGTTTCTTGTTCCGGCGGACCTCGAAATGGAGGTGATAACCGCTGGCCTTCCCGGTCCTTCCCACCCTCCCGATGACCTGGCCCTTCTCGACGAAATCCCCCTCCTTCACCGAATTAGCCTGATTGTGGGCGTAAACCGTAGAGTAATGTCCTTCGTGCTTGATAATTATCAGCTTACCGTAGCCCTTGAGGCTGTTGCTGTAGATTACCTTACCCGCTTCGACTGCCTTGATCGGCGTCCCTTCCGGGGCAGAGATGTCAATTCCGTCATGGTGATTACCCTCTCTCCAACCAAATTTCGAATAGACGACTCCATCTACTGGCCAGATGAACTTTACCTCCTTCGACTTCTTAGGCGTTTCGGACTTCTTCTCGTAAATATCTTTACTTACTCCGGGAGAGGCAACTACTCCGGGTTTTACCACCTCCACTACAAGTTCCATGCTGGCGCCGGGGATAAATATCTTCTGGCCTACCATAATCTGCGTCGGGTCATCTATGTCGTTGAGCCGGGCAACCTCTCTTTCCGAGACGCCGTAGGTCTTGCAGATCCGGTAGAACGTCTGACCAGTCTTGACCGTGTGGTAGATCCCGTATGGTGCCCAGCAGGAAGAGAGCAGAAGGATCAGGAGGAAGGCAATGGAGACGGTATAACTAATTACGGAAGCTTCTCGCACAGGTTTCATCATAAAAGAGACTCTACCTTTTTTACCCGCTCCTGTCAATATTCTAAGTTCAAGAGTAGATTCGACTAATTTAATATCTATAAGCCCTCGTTCCCTACATGTCCTGAGCTACTCTAATGATTTGAACTCTGAACTCTAAATTCCTATTGCCTACTACTTACCTCTCAATCCCTAATTTTCCTTACTATTCCCTATATTACTTGCCCCGGGCAATTCAGTATTGATTTAGCCAACAAAGAGAGGTATGATAAAATAAGCTCTAATTTTACGGGTCTATTTCCCGGGAGGTGAAGCATGAAGAAGGGCAAAATTATTTACGTCTTCTTTGCGGTAGCGGTAATCTTTTTCTTAAGCTGTGATGACAATGATAATGGCGGGGTAACCACTAACAGACCGATTGTGTTTGTTCATGGCTTTATGGGGGCGGGAGACAATTATGCCAACATGATTCAGAGTTTTTTGCAGAACGGCTACCGCCCGGAGGAACTCATTCTCTTTAACTATGATACCTTAGCCGGTGATATCCCCGGGATAGTGGATTCCCTCTCGGAGGTCATTGACGGTCTGATTGCCCAGACCGGCTATTCTCAGGTTGACCTTATCGGGCACTCGATGGGGGGATCTGTCGGGAGCACATATGTGAACCGGGAAGGGAATGCCGGCAAGGTTGCCCATTACATCCACGCGGCGAGTTTTCCCGATGCAACATTCCCTTCGGGTCTCAAGGTCATGACAATTTCAAGCCCCTCTGACACAACCGTCGGATATACCGAGATCCCCGGTGCCGACAACCAGGAGATCACCGGTGCCGATCATCTCCAGGTGATTACCCTGGAACTTTCTTTCGAGAAGGCTTTTACTTTTTTCAATGACGGTGCGGAGCCGGCGACTATCGCAATCCAGAAGGAAGGATCTGTCCGGATCGAAGGCAAGGTCATCACCCTCGCTGAGAACCAGCCCGTAGTGGGTGCGGAGATAGAGGTTTTTGCCGTTGACCCGGAGACGGGCGAGAGGACTTCCGGGTCGGTTGCGTCTTTCCTGACCGACGAGGAAGGCGGGTGGGGTGTCCTGGAAACCGACTCCGATACCTATTACGAGTTCTATATCGAAACACCCGGAGGGCCGGTTACCCAATACCACTATTACCGCCAGCCGTTCCTTGCATCCCAGCACGCGGCCTATCTCAGAACCATGGGCAGTGAAGATAGTTCTATCGGCTTGTTAATGGGCGCCTTAATAGAAGAATTTTCCGATGACTTCAGTGTGGTTATTTTCTTTTCGGCAAACCAGGCGGTCTATGCGGGCCGGGATACTGCGAGTATAGATGGGTTTGACCTTGCTACCTCTGAATACGCCGACCCGGAACAGACCACGATTGCCTATTTCTTCGGAGATAACGACAACGACGATGTATGCGAAGGCACACCGGGTCCGCTCTCAGAAATGCCCTTCCTGGAGCAGTTGGATTATTGTTTGCCCACCGATGTAGAGCAACCTGTGATCTTTGAACTGAACGGAAGTGAATTGGCGGTGCCCAACTGGAAATCGAAAAGTGAGGGGATCGGGCTTGCGGTGATAGATTATTGATTTACCTTCCGGGGAGAAGTATCTTTCCTCCCCCTCACCTCCATCCTCTCCCCGGCCCGTCCTGAGCGAGATCGAAGGATGGGGAGAGGAGATTTATTGAAAAATTTCCTTGAAGAAGGGTTTTCCAATAACCCCACTTATACCTATTCCTCTTAAAATAACCACTTGACGGCGATGAAGCCCAGGATCAGGAAGATTACGAAGATAATTGTGAGCAGATTTAAGTACCGGTCGATAAAGGACCTGATCGAAGCGCCAAAGACATAGATCAGACCCCCCACCAGGAAGAACCTCGCGGAACGGCACAGGATCGAGACAAGTATAAAGGTCAGGAAATTGATCTTGCAGGCGCCGGCGGCAATAGTAGCAACCTTATAGGGAATCGGGGTAAATCCCGCGATCCCCACTGCCCAGACATCGTATTGGTTGTAGAGAGACCGGATTTGTTCATATTTATCGGTAACCCCGTAAAATTCGAGGATTGGCCGACCGGCGATCTCCATAAACTCGAGTCCCAATATATAACCCAGAATACCCCCCAATACCGAGCCGATCGAACAGATAACCGCATAGCGGAATGATTTCCTGGGAATGGAGACCGCCAGGGCGATCAACAGGACATCGGGCGGGATAGGGAAAAATGAGGACTCGCAGAAGGCCAAAACGGCCAGCGCCCAGGAGCCGTAGGGTGTCTCGGCCCAATGAAGGACCCAATCATACAATCTCCGCAACATTGCTCTCCTGCCCCGCTACTCCTTCCATCCGTGTTCCCCCAATAATTTTACAAAACGGCAGCCCCCCATATCTTTCTGATGGCACCCCCTCTCCCCCTTGGTCAACTTGATCAGATCCTGTGAATATACGGTCCCCACCGGAATTACCAGCCTGCCCTTCACCTTCAGCTGATCAATCAGGGGCTGGGGAATGCGGGGGGATCCCGCGGTAACTATTATGGCATCAAATTCGCCCTCTTCCTCCCATCCTTGGGTGCCGTCAAATACCTTGATGGTTACATTTTGATAACCGAGCCTTTCCAGGAGCTTCCTCGCCTTGTCTGCCAGCGATTCGATCCTTTCGATAGAGTAAATCCATTCGGCCAGTTCCGCCAGGATCGCGGTCTGGTAGCCGGAGCCGGTGCCAATCTCCAGAACCTTTTCCGTCCCTTTCAACTCCAGGGCTTCCGTCATCAGGGCAACTATATACGGCTGGGAGATGGTCTGATTCTCCTCGATCGGGAGGGCATTATCGTCGTAAGCCTGACGGCGCAGCGATTCATTGAGGAAGAGGTGGCGGGGAATCCTCTTCATCGCCTCCAGGACGCGTTTGTCCCTAACCCCCCGTGCCCGGATCTGGGTCTCTACCATCTTCGCCCTTGCCTTCTCGTAATCCATTCTCTATTCGTTTATTTCAAAATCATTTCTAAGGGTTGAAAATCACAGCTTCCACTTCCGAAGCTTATCGAGACATGAATAATTAGTCAGATCCAAAAGGAGGGGAGTTACGGAAATATAATTATTAAGGACCGCCGAGGCATCGGAAGCCTCGATCTCATCGCATCCCTGCTCTTCCCCACCAATCCAATAGTATTTCCGGTCCCGTGGATCGGTCTTTTCCACAACTTTAATGCTGTAATTCTTCTTCCCCTGCCGGGTTATCCGGTATCCCCGAAATTCGCTCTCCTGGACTCCGGGAACATTAACGTTGAGAAAGGTATCGGGGGGCAGGCCATTTTCGATGATCTTCTCTGCCAAACGGAAGGCGACCTTTGCCGCCGGCTCGAAACCACAATGATTAGTGGTGTCGAGCGAGATAGCGAAAGATGGGATACCAAGCAGTGCTCCTTCCATGGCGGCGGATACCGTTCCCGAGTAATTTATGTCATCGCCCAGATTACTCCCCTGGTTAATACCGCTCACCACCAGATCGGGTGCCCTCTCCAGGATTTGATGGGTGCCGATATTGATACAGTCAGAAGGGGTTCCGTTTACGGAGAATTTTCGTTGCCCTATCTGCTCGATCCGGAGGGGACGATGCAATGTAAGAGAGTGGCTGACTGCGGTTCTGTCCCGATCCGGGGCGACAATCCAGACTTCCCCCAGGTCTTCAAGTGCCTGGGCCAAGGTATGCAAACCCGGGGCATTAATGCCGTCATCATTGCTTACCAAAATTATCATTAAGATAAAATCAGCTGGAAGCTTCCACGAGGCTTTAGTCCGATTGTGTCGAATTGATTCGGGTGGACCATCAGTCTCAGGACGGGTTAATCTACAAGTTAAATGAATCTATCGGGAAAAAATGGTCGGGGCGAGCCGATTTGAACGGCCGACCACTGGCCCCCCATGCCAGTGCGCTACCAGGCTGCGCCACGCCCCGAGATCCTTGAGAGCACGCCGGGGGTTCTTTTTATATTATAACAAACCTGAATGCCTATTTCAATAGTTCGACAAGCTCCTCCAGGCCTTTCTTGATCGAAAGGAACGCCTTGGAATATTCCTTTTCTTTTGGGGAAGGCTCGGAGGAAGGTTCCCGGACACTATCGTTCCGCTTCTTTAGTCTCCTCCGGGCGCCATTAATCGTGAATTTCTGATCGTAAAGTAATTTCTTGATCTCGAGAATCAACTCAACATCTTTCTTGCGGTAGAGCCGATGCTGGGCTCTGGTCTTGTTAGGATTAATCTCGGGAAATTGGGATTCCCAATATCGCAGAATATACGGTTTCACCCCACATAACCTACTGACCTCACCTATCCTAAAATATAATTTTTCGGGAATATCTTTGTTCATTTAATCAACTAATCAACCTGGTTTATTGATTTCTTCAGGATCTGAGACGGTTTGAAGGTCAAGACCTTACGGGACGTGATCCTTATCTCTTCCCCCGTTTGCGGATTCCTGCCAATCCGCGACCTCTTCTTCCTTATTACAAAATTGCCGAAGCCGGATATCTTGACGGTAGTTCCCTGCTCCAGCGTTCTCCTCATCGTTTCGAATACGAGCTCCACAATCTCCGTAGTTTCCTTCTTGGTAAACCCTACGCTTCGATATACGTCTTCAACGATATCTGCCTTAGTCATAACCCTTACTCCTTTCCTCTTATTTATCCCTAACCTCAACCTGTAACTTGTTCCTTAGATTGAGCAGTATCCTCTCTTGAATCTGGCTAACTTCCTCGTCGGTCAGCGTCCTATCCGGGGCCTGGTATTTAATTCTATAGGTCAAGCTATTTTTCCCCGGTGGAATATTATTGCCCTGATAGAGGTCGAAGACCTTAATATCTTTCACTAAATCTTCTTCGATACCGGCAATCACCTGATAGATTTCTTGAGCGGTTATGTTCTCGTCAGCAATAATGGACAGGTCCCTCTGGATACCGGGATATTTGGGTAGAGCAGAAAAGGCCTTCTTTTTCCGGCAAAATTTGCTTAGCTTATCAAAATTGAGCTCAAAGACGAAGGCCCTTTTTTTGAGATCAAACTCTTCGATAAGATCGGGGTGGATCTCGCCTAGTCCCCCAACCCCCTCATTTCCCACCAAGACTGCCACCGACCTCCTCGGATGGAAGTAAGGTATATCGCTTTTCGGGCAGAATCGGAACCCTTCCACTCCCAATCCTTCCAGGACATCCTCTAATGGGCCTTTAAGATCATAGAAATCAACCTCTTCCTTGCCGTGAGCCCAGCTTTCCTCCTCTCGATCGCCGCTGATCAGGGCCGTCAGCATCTTTACCTCCCGGGGCAGCTTTTCCTTGCCCCGGCCGAAAAAGACCTTGCCTAATTCGAAGATCTTCAGGTTCGGATTCTTATGGTAAACGTTATACCTCATCGTCTGCAGGAGGCCGGGAATCTGGGTGGTCCGGAGCGAAGAATGTTGCTCGGAGATGGGGTTCAGTAATTCTATGAGGTTGTTCCTCGGATCTCCCGGAGGCAGGCGGAGGGATTGCAGAACCCGCGGTGAAGTAAAACTATAGTTAATCACCTCCAGAAAACCGTTGTTCGAAAAAACCTGTTTGGCCTTTTTCTCCAGGAGCTGTTCCCGGGACAGTGTGGCGGATGCCAGATGGGTATCCGGCATTCTGGCCGGGATATTCTCGTATCCTGCCAAACGGGCTACCTCCTCAATGAGGTCAATCTCCTCACTAATATCCCTCCTGAAACTCGGCGGCAGAACGGTTAGTCTCCCCCTCCTGCCGTCTTCGGCCCTCATCTGAAGCGACCTTAGATACTTCCTGACCTTGCTTTGAGAAAACTTTACCCCCAGGATCTCTTCCACCCTCAACACCCTTAAACCTATCCTGCCCCGGTCCAACGGTACCGGATATTTGTCAATGACTCCCTTAGCCGTCCTGCCCCCGGATAACTCGGCAATCAATTGCGCCGCCCTTGCCAGCGCCGGCAGGGGGCCCTCCGGGTCTACCCCTCTTTCGAACCGATGGGAGGCCTCGGTATTCAACTCTATCTTCCTGGAAGTCATCCTGATACTATTCGGGTCAAAATAGGCACCCTCGAGAAGCACCCTCCTGGTCTTCTCGCAAACCTCGGTATCTTGCCCTCCCATTATCCCGGCCAAAGCAACCGGCCTCTTCGCATCACAAATAGCCAAATAACCCTTATCGAGTACCCTTTCAACCCCGTCCAGGGTAATAATTCTTTCTTTCGGTAATGCCTGCCGGACAACAATCCTCTCCCCTTCCAGTAAATCCAGATCAAAAGCATGCAGCGGCTGTCCCCATTCCATCATTACGTAGTTGGTAATATCGACTACATTATTTATTGAGCGGATACCAATCGCCTCCAGCCTTTGCTTGAGCCAGCCGGGTGACTGCCGGACCACTACATCCATAATCACCCTGGCACCGTAGCGGGGGCAGAGTTTCGGTGCTTTTATCGTTACCGATGTCAGCGAGTTGATGGACACATTGCTCGGGGAAATCACCTTGGCTGCCGGCAGCCTGAGTCTTTTTCCGCTGAAAGCGGCCACTTCCCGGGCAATTCCGATATGACTAAGACAGTCAGGCCGATTGGGAGCAACACCCACATCAAGAACCCAATCCCTGCCCGCCCTCTTTCCCACTTTATACAGCTCCTCCACCTCCAGTCCGACCATCGTTAGCCGATCTGCCAGTTCCTGGGGGTCTAGATCAATATCTACGTATTCCTTGAGCCAATTTAGACTGATCTTCATTTAAAAGCTTGTTATTGAAACTGTTCCAGAAATCTCTGGTCGTTTTCGTAGAAGAGTCGAATATCATCTATGCCGAACTTCAGCATCGCAATCCTCTCAATCCCCATGCCGAAGGCAAATCCGCTCACCTGCTCGGGGTCATACTTGACTATCCGTAATACCTCGGGATGGACCATCCCACTGCCCAGGATCTCCAGCCAGCCGCTCTGGGAACATACCCGGCAGCCCTTTCCCCGACAAACTGCGCAGCGAATATCTACCTCCGCACTTGGTTCGGTAAAGGGGAAGAAGCTCGGTCGGAACCTTATCGGTGTTTCCTCTCCGAAAACCCGGTGGAGAAAGTGAGTCAACACCCCCTTGAGGTCGGAAAACGAGATCCCCTCTTCAACCATCAGCCCCTCCAACTGGTGGAACATCGGGGTATGGGAGATGTCGGAATCGCAGCGATAAACCTTTCCCGGGGCGACGATCCTGACCGGTGGTGCCTGTTTTTCCATTGTCCGGATTTGCACCGGGGAGGTGTGGGTCCGGAGCAGCATCTCCTTACCCAGATAAAAGGTATCATGCATATCCCGGGCGGGATGCTCATTGGGAAAATTGAGGGAGCCAAAGTTATACCAGTCCAATTCCGCTTCCGGCCCCTCAACCGCCTCGAAACCCATAGTCAAGAAAATCTCGATCACCTCGTCGAGAACCAAAGTAACCGGATGCAACCCTCCCCGCCGGGCTTTTCTTCCCGGCAGGGTTACATCTGTCTTTTCCTGGGCCAGATAATCCCTTTTCCTCTTTTCGTGGATCGTACTTTGGGCTTGGGCTACTCTCTGTTCCAGGTTCTCCTTGATCTCATTGGCCAGCTTCCCCACTGCGGGCCTCTCTTCCTGAGGGATTTTGCCTAGCTCCCTCAGTAACATGGTGATCCTGCCCTCTTTCCTTCCCAGATACCTAACCTTTACCGCGAAGATATCATCTTCCGATGCACACGCAGCAAGATCCTTGTCCGCTTCCTGCTGAAGCCTTATTAGCATCTCCTTCATCGGATACCCTTCAAATTACCCGGGCCGGCCCCTGACTCAGAGACCCTCTTTTGCTAACTTGACTACCTCGAAGAACCCCGGGGGATCCGCAATCGCCAGTTCCGCCAGGATCTTTCGGTCCAGAGCGATCTGGGAATTCTTCATGCCCTTGATCAACTTGCTGTAGGAGAGATCGTGGATACGGGCGGCAGCATTTATCCTGGTAATCCAGAGTCGGCGAAATTCCCTTTTCCGAACCCTTCGGTCCCGATAGCTGTAACGCAGGGCTCGATCAACCGCCTCTTTTGCAGTGCGGAAGATACTACTCCTCCGGCCCCAGTATCCTTTAGCCTGTTTGAGTATCTTTTTCCTTCGTCTTCTGGCGTGCGTTCCTCTTTTTACCCTTGACATTTGCCTTCTCCCGCTTAAGAGATTAATCTTTTGACCTTCTTCTCATCTACCTTGCTCAGGAAGGCTGCTTTCCGTAGGTTTCTTTTCCTCTTGGTGGTCTTTTTTGTCAGGATATGGCTTGCGTAAGCCTTTTTCCTACGGACCTTCCCGGTGGCAGTGAGCTTGAATCTTTTTTTCGCTCCTCGCGATGACTTTAATTTCGGCATTTCTATTTCCTGTGTATCGGGCTGAGAAACATCACCAGATTCCTTCCCTCTTGTTTCGGGCTCTGGTCAATAGTTCCCAGTTCCTTGGTTTCTTCGACAAGTCGCTCGAGTAAAGCCTGTCCCAGTTCTTTCCGGGTTATTTCCCGGCCCCGGAACATTACGGTGACCTTGACCTTATCTCCCTCGCTTAAGAATCTCTCAATGTGTCTGAGTTTAAACTGCAGATCGTGTTCTTCAATCTTCGGCCTTAGCTTTACCTCCTTTATGTGAATAACGCTTTGCTTTTTTTTGGCTTCCTGCAACTTTTTCTTCTGTTGATATTTATACTTCCCATAGTCCATTATCCGGCATACCGGAGGATTCGACTTCGGGGACACCTCGACCAGGTCAAGCCCCCTATCCGTAGCGGCCGTTAATGCCTCCCCGATCGGGAAAACACCTAACTGCACTCCATCTGGATCGATAAGTCTGACCTCCGATGCTCTAATTCGCTTATTTACCCTTACTTCTTTATCTATATCTTACCTCCTTTTTTGAGCAACCTCTTCATGCATCCGGGAGACGAGATCCTCGATCTTCATTTCCTTCAGATTGCCTTCACTCCGGGAGCGGGGAGAAACCATCCCACTCCGCTCCTCCTTGTCTCCCACGATTACCATATAGGGAATCTTCTGGATCTCAGCGTCGCGGATTTTCGCGGGCAAGGTTTGTTTACGGAAATCCTTCTCTGCCCTGATCCCGGACTCCGTAAGCTTCTGATAAACGGCATTACCGTAGTCGATATTTCTATCCGTAATGGCAAGAACAATTGTCTGAACCGGGGCCAGCCAGAGCGGGAAAGCTCCGGCATAATGTTCAATCAGCACACCAAAGAACCGCTCCAAAGAGCCCATCAGGGCCCGATGGATCATTATCGGCTGATGCTCCTTTCCGTCCTCACCCCGGTAAGTTATCCCGAAACGCTCGGGCAGGTTGAAGTCTACCTGAATAGTGGCACACTGCCAGGGGCGACCAAGGACATCCTTGATCTTCAGGTCAATCTTCGGACCATAAAATACTCCCTGACCAGGGTCGAGCTCGTAGGAGATTTCCCGCTCTTCCAGCGCCGTCCTGAGCGCATCGGTAGCGGATTCCCAGTTGTCAAGGGTGCCTACATATTTATCCGGGCGAGTGGACAGATATACATCGTACTGCTCAAAACCGAAGCTTTCAAGGATAAACAAGGTCAGGTTCAACACCTTTGTTATCTCGTCCTTGAGCTGATCCGGGCGGCAGTAGATATGGGCATCATCTTGGGTAAAGCCCCGAACCCGCATCAACCCGTGGAGGACACCGGAGCGCTCATAGCGGTAGACCGTTCCCAGTTCTGCCCAGCGGATAGGCAGTTCCCGGTAGCTCCGGAGCCGGGACTGGTAGATCAGGATATGGAAGGGACAGTTCATCGGCTTTATTTCATACTTGACCTCATCGATCTCCATCGGCGAATACATATTTTCCTGATAGAAATCGAGATGTCCACTGGTATTCCAGAGATCCAGCCGGGCAATATGGGGGGAAAAAACCATCTCGTAGCCGGCCCGGTAATGCTCATCCCGCCAGAACTGCTCGATTATGTTCCTGATCCTTGCCCCCTTCGGATGCCAGAGAACCAACCCCGCTCCGGTCTCATCCTGAATACTGAACAGGTCGAGTTCCCTTCCCAGGCGGCGGTGGTCCCTTTTCTTAATTTCCTCCAGCTTTTTCAAATGCTCTTTCAGCTGCTCCCGGGTAGGGAAAGCAGTCCCGTAAATCCGCTGAAGCATGGGGTTGTCTTCCCTCCCCCGCCAGTAGGCACCGGCAATGCTTAAGAGCTCGAACGCTTTAATTCTACCGGTAGAGGGAAGATGGGGACCCTGACAAAGGTCGATGAAGTCTCCCTGGCGGTAAAGCGACACCTCCTTATCCGGAATATCCTCAATCAGTTCGACTTTGTATTTTTCTCCCTTCTTTTCAAAGAGCTTAATCGCCTCCTCCCGGGGGAGAACCTCCCTTTGAATGCTCAGGTTATCTTTGATGATCTCCTTCATCCGGTCGGTAATTTTCTCCAGATCCTCGTTGGAGAAGCCTGGCGGGTAATCGAAATCGTAATAGAATCCCTCCTCGATGGAAGGTCCGATTGTTGGCTGCGCCTCGGGGAAAAGATCTTTTACTGCCTGAGCCATTACGTGGGAAGTACTGTGCCGCAGGATCCTTATCCCCTCATCCGTCTCCAGAGCAATCAAGCTGATTTCCGTATCCTCATTAAGAGGGTAGCTCAAATCGACTAAGTTCCCATTTACGCTTGCCGCAACCGCTTCCTTTAAGCCAATCTCCTTATTAATCTCGGCGAGAGTAACCCCCGGATCAAAGCTGCCGCTTGAGCCGTCAGGCATAACCACTTTGATCTTCTTCTTCGCTAACTGGCGCACTCTTTCTCCTCGATATTAATAAAATGGTAGGCACGGACGGTTTCGAACCGACGACCTCTGCCGCGTCAAGGCAGCGCTCTCCCCCTGAGCTACGTGCCTACTTTATGCCATCTTTTCCTTCAACCCCGATGCCCATCGGGGTTCTTAAAAAGCAGATTAGAGATAATTGTTGAAAACTCTTGTAATTATTACCAATTTTAGCACTCTTTGTCAAGAGAAAACTAAGGTATTTCTCACTTTTTACGGTAAGATATTATTAACGCCGGTGCTTTTGCTCCCCGGTGCTCGCTATCAATCAATTTGTCCCTTGGGGTTTAGTTTCCAGGAGGTTTTATGTTGTCTTTTATGAATGCTATTATCTCATCGAGGGGGGTCCCCGGGGTGAAGATACCCAGCACACCCTTCTTTTTCAGTTTGGGTATATCCTCATCCGGTATGATCCCACCGCCGAAGAGGGCAATCCCATCCGCCCCTTTCATCTTTAAGAGTTTTATAACCTCGCTAAAGAGCGTGTTGTGGGCGCCGGAAAGTATGCTTAATCCGATACCGACTACATCTTCCTGGATGGCAGCATTGACGATCATCTCCGGTGTCTGGTGTAATCCGGTATAGATCACCTCGAAACCAGCATCCCTCAGTGCCCGGGCAACAATCTTCGCTCCCCGATCATGGCCATCAAGCCCAGGCTTTGCGATCAATATTCTAATTCTATTTTCTCTCATCACTGTACCCCTGACCTTGAACAATTAAAACAAAGCCGGATCTTGGTAAGTACCAAAAACTCTCCTTAAGACATCGCAGATCTCCCCTAAGGTTGCATATTCCTTAACAGATTTCAGAATAAAAGGCATTAAATTGTCCCTGCCCCGAGCGGCATTCTCAAGATCCTTTAAATGAGACTTTACTTTAGCATTATCCCTTATATCCTTGATATTCTTAAGGTTATTGACCTGTTCATTCTCTACTTTTGCCGGAACTTTTAGCGTCTCTATCGGCGCCTGCTCCTCAAAGGTATACTTATTAACCCCGATCATCGTTTTCTCCCCTTTATCTATCTGCTGTTGGTAATGATAAGCGGCCCGGGCGATCTCTTTCTGCTGGTACCCCAGCTCGATTGCTCGAATGACCCCTCCCATTTCTTCTATTTTATCAATATACTCCATGGCCGCTTTCTCCATCCGGTTAGTCAGTGCCTCGATAAAGTAAGCGCCACCCAGGGGGTCGATGGTATTCGCCACCCCACTCTCTTCCGCAATTATCTGCTGGGTACGGAGGGCCAAAGTCACAGCCTCTTCGGTGGGCAGTGCCAGGGTCTCGTCCATTGAGTTAGTGTGGAGCGACTGCGTTCCCCCCATAACTGCCGCAAGCGCCTGGATGGTAACCCGGAT
>CP070770.1:3227380-3238897 GCA_020345765.1 Deltaproteobacteria bacterium | reverse complement strand
AACTATATAGTTTCCTATTGGTTCTTGACGTCGAAATTTATACCCTCCTAATTGCTTTCCTCTTAAATATTTCCATAAGTGCCTTTCTGCTTCAGTAGAAGATTTTCTGAGGTTTTTTGCGATATAAATAAAATTCTTATTCATTATTTTTACTCACCCCCACCTTAATCCTCCCCCATCAAGTGGGAGGAAATTTGAAATCAAACAACCTCTATTTCCCCTCTCCCGCGTGAACGCGGGATGGGAGGGAACAAAGGGGAGGGGGATATTCTAATATTACCCACCATAAAAACTCTTTTATTCACGAGGTAGCAGGATTGTAAAAGTAGTTCCCTTTCCCTTAGTGCTTTCTACTTTAATCTGCCCGTGGTGAGATTCGATGATCTTATATACCACGGTCAAACCCAGGCCGCTGCCGCTGTCTCTGGTAGTGAAGAAGGGATCGAATATCTTCGGCAGATCTTCCTCACTAATCCCGATCCCAGTATCGGTGATGGTGATTTTAAGGAACTCCTTTTGCCTATTGTATTGTGTATCTCCTTTATACGGGCCGACAGAAACGTCGGCCCCTACGTTTATTGTTAATTCACCGCCGTTGGGCATTGCCTGGGAGGCGTTGAGAAGGAGGTTCCAGAAGACCTGGCGCAACTGCCGGGAATCGGCATTGAGGAGGGGATCTCCTTCGAAATGTTTAACAATCCTTATCCCTCGCTGACCCTCCGGGCTTTGCTCGAAGGTCTTCAGGGTCTCTTCAACGAGCTCCTGGATCCTTACTTTTTCTTCCTTTTTTTCCGAGGGGCGGGCAAATCCCAGGAAATCGGAGATTAACGAATTTAATCTGTTTGCCTCCCGGAGGACAATCTCCATCAGGTGCCTATCTTCATCCTTCAGGTCTAATCCTTCCCGGAGAACTTGAATGGAGCCGGATAAAGAGGCTAAGGGATTCCTTATTTCATGGGCCATTCCCGCAGCCAGTCTGCCCATAGTTGCTAGCCGGTCCGATCTCCTCACCTCTTCCTCCATTTTTTTAAGCTCGGTTAGGTCCTGAAAGATGATGATCTGACCCTGTTTCCCCCCCCTTTCGTCCCTTAAGGGAGAAACCGAGCACCCTAAATAAAGTTGTTTTCCATCCTTACTCTGAAAGTTAATCTGTTGGCGGCTCCCTAAAGGCGACAGTTTCCCTTCCGGGTAGAGGTTGAGCCCGGGGAAAACGGAGCTAATCCTTTTCCGATAAACCTCGGCAAGGCTATGGCTGGTAATCTCCTCCGCTGCCCGGTTAAAGGAGGTTATCCGCCCGTCACTGTCAATGGTCAGAAGGCCGCTGTGTATCCCCTCGACGATCTTCTGGTTCAGGGCTTCCAGCTCTTTAATGTCGATCTGCCTTTCCCGAAGCTCGTCCCCGGCCGCCCTGAGCTGTTCCGAGAGATAACTGCTCAACCAAGCCATCAAGTAAAACCCGGTTATATTGATCACCAGCGTAAAGAAAAGCTCGCTTCCCTCATAGGCGGAAGGGGATTCTCCGTATGGAGGGGAGATTATTTTATAATACTGAAGGTCAAGCAAGGCCCCGTAGCAGATACTGCTCAAGGAGGCAGTCACCAGCGCTCCCCTGCGATAGAGAATGATACTGGCGGCGATAATGAAGATTAGATATAGGAAGGAAAAAATACTCTCGATCCCGCCGGTAAAATAGACCAACCCGGTGGTAAAAAGGACGTCCCAGATTAGCTGGGAATACGCAAACCCCCTTAAATTCTTGAATCTTCTGATGAAAAGCGCACTGACGGCAGTGAAAAAATAGGTGGCTCCGATCAGGGCATAGAGAGAAATAAGGGAGACGGCAAGAAAAACCCGGAACTCGCGGAACTCGATAACAGCGGTGACGGTCAGTAGGAAGGTAATGACTACCACCCGGAAGAACATCAACCACTTCAGCCGGTTGAACAGTTCCTCCTGATGGTAAGATTTCAGGGCATTAGCCATTTTCGCCTGCGGCGGATTACGAAGATTACAGATTTCAGATTGTAGATTCCAGACATGAAGTCCATAGTGGATTTGGGATTCGAACCACGAAGATCACGAATTGCACGAAAAAAAATTTCCGTTTCGGGATTCATTCAGAGAATTGCAGTCTCTGCTATTCCCCCTGTCCTTCGTAGTCCCGCGTTCATGCGGGACGAAGTAGGACCTGTCCTCCGTAGCTTTAGCAAAGGAGGATGCCATCCCCTTTCATAAACTATCCAATCGCCCCGGCAATCGAGAAGATGGGGAGATACATCGACATCAGGAGCCCGCCGATTACGGTTCCGATAAAGACCACCATTATCGGCTCGAGCATGGACATTAAGGTCCCTACTGCGGCATCGACCTCTTCATCGTAGAAATCGGCGATCTTACCGAGCATCGCATCCATTGCCCCCGTTGCTTCTCCCACCGCGATCATCTGCACCACCATCGGGGGAAAGACATCGGTCTCCTTGAGCGGCTCGGCAATGGTCTTGCCTCCAGCAATACTCTTCCTCGCCTCCACAATAGCCGTCTCCACCGTCTTGTTCCCTGCGGTCCGGGAGCAGATGTCCAGGCCGTCGAGGATCGGCACCCCGCTGCTGATCATCGTCCCCAAAACCCGGGTGAATCGGGCCACCGCAATCTTACGGATCAGATCCCCTACTACTGGCATCTTTAGAAGCAGATCATCAACAATTGCCCTCCCGTTTTCCGTCCGGTAAAAGGATCTGAAGATAAAGTAAATGGCGGCCATGATAATAAGTACGAGAATAATATACTTTTTTAAGAAATTACTCATATCGATCACGAATTGAGTTGGGCCGGGCAGGGCCGCTCCGAAGTCCGCGAACATCTTGGCAAAGACCGGGATCACAAAGATCAACATTATAACCGTTACCGCCACCGCTACCGTCGCCAGGCCGATTGGATAAACCATAGCGGATTTAACCTGCGACTTAAGCTTCATCGACTTTTCGATATAAAGGGCCAGCCGGGCCAGGATATTATCCAGGATACCGCCGACCTCGCCGGCAGCCACCAGGTTGACATAAAGGTCATCAAAGATCTTCGGGTGCTTTTTCATGGCATCGGCCAGCGTGGAGCCTCCTTCCACGCTTTCTTTAACCTTGGTGATGACATCCTTGAAGGCCTTGTTCTCCTGCTGGCTGGCAAGGATATCAAGCCCCTGAACCAGGGGGAGTCCGGCATCAACCATCGTGGAGAACTGACGGGTAAAGATCACGACATCCTTTTCTTTTACCTTCTCCCCTAGGCCGGGGATCTTGAGCTCCATCGATAGTCCCCCGCCTTTAGCCTTGACCTTGGTCGGCAGGATCTGCTGATTGCGTAGCTGTGCCATCACCGCCGACTCATTCGGGGCTTCCATGTCGCCTTTCATTATCTCTCCGGTCCTGGTTCTTCCTTCCCATGCATAAACAGCCATTTTTAATCCTCCTTTTTTATCATTTACAGTAGCAAAACCTATTTATATAAAGCGTTTTAAATATCTGCTTGATAATAAATCCTAAATCCCAAATTCTCTAAACACCAATCACCAAATTCCAAACATCAAATAAATTCCAAATTCCAATAACTAATAACCAAACTAACCTCAAGGCAAGAACTATGTTTGGTTATTGGAACTTGGTTATTGATTATTATTTGGTCATTGAGATTTGGTTATTGGTTATTTCCCTTCACCCTTAACTCTTTATTAATATAAATTTAGTGCTTAGAATTTATCCTTTCTTTTCCTCACCCGACCCGGTGCCCTTGCATCCTGGCTTCCCCGGCTTGGTGGGGCGGGCCTCCCCCGGGAGTTCCCATTCCTTGACCGGAGAGCATTCCCCGGAACTCCGTGAGGTCATGGCAGCGATGCTCGGCTTCCTCCAGAGAGATAAGCCTTTTCCGATACAGGGCTAGAAGTGCCTGATTCATCGTCTGCATTCCAAACTTCGACTGTCCCACCTGCATCTGGGAATAGATCTGATGGACCTTCTCCTCCCGGATCAGGTTCCGGATCGCCGGATTAGGAACCATTATCTCTACCGCCAGAACCCTCCCACTCCCGCTTTGCTTGGGGATCAGGGTCTGGCAGAGCACCCCCTCCAGGACGAAGGAGAGCTGGGTCCGGACCTGGGTCTGCTGATGGGGGGGAAAGACATCAATAACCCGGTTAATGGTCTGAACACAGGAGTTGGTATGCAGGGTGGCAAAGACCAGATGACCGGTTTCGGAGATCGTCAGGGCGGCCTCAATGGTCTCTAAGTCCCTCATCTCTCCGATCAAGACTATATCCGGGTCCTGCCTGAGCACATATTTAAGGGCGTTCTTGAAAGCCCAGGTGTCGGCACCCACCTCCCGCTGGTTAACCACGCATGATTTATGGCTGTGGAGATATTCGATGGGGTCCTCTACGGTAACGATATGCTCGTGGCGCTCGGTATTGATCTTGTCAATCACCGAGGCCAGGGTGGTTGACTTCCCGCTTCCGGTAGGACCGGTTACCAGGACCATACCCCGGGGCTTCTTCGAAATCTCTGCCATAACCGGCGGGAGCCCCAGTTCATCAAAAGACAGGATCTTGAAGGGGATGGTCCGAAAGGCCCCGGCGACTGCTCCCCGCTGCATAAAGATATTGCAGCGGAACCGGCTGAGACCCTTTACCCCGAAGGATAGATCAAGCTCGTTGTTCTCCTCGAATTTGTGCTTCTGGGCATCGGTTAGGATGCTGTAGCAGATCTGCTTGGTCTCGGGGGCGGTAAGCGGGGGCATGCGCAGCGGCGCCAGTCTCCCGTCGATCCGAAGCTGGGGAGCGGTTCCGGTTGTAATATGAAGATCGGTTGACCCCTTCTCGATCATTACCTTGAGCAATTGGTGTAAATTAGCCATCTTTTTCTCCTTTTCCCCGTCATCTTCATCCGGGCCGACACAGTGGTCGGCCCCTACATTCACGCATTATTTTGTTTTAATAATACCCCTGACACTCCCTGCTATTCCCTGAATAATCTATCTTTCCGCCGCCGTAACCCGCACTACCTCCTCCATGGAGGTAATACCTTCCTTCATCTTATCAATGGCACTCATCCTCAAGGTCTTCATGCCCTGATCCAGTGCGGTTCTGCGGATCTCACCGGTCGAGGCCCCACTCAGGACGCATTCCCTTATCTGGCGGTTCAGGGGCATGGTTTCATATACCGCGACCCTACCCTTATATCCGGTATTATTGCATCGATCGCACCCCCTACCCTTATACCAGGTATGGCTGGCGACCTCTTCGGAAGGTACTCCCAGATCGATCAGGGCCTTCGGGGGAATGTCGACAGCCTCCCGGCAGTCAGGACAGACCTTCCTCACCAGTCGCTGGGAGCAGATTAAAAGGATGGAAGAGGCGACCAGGAAAGGCTCGACCCCCATGTTCAATAACCGGGTAATCGTGCTGGGGGCATCGTTGGTATGCAGGGTGCTCAGGACCAGGTGGCCGGTTAAGGCGGCCTTGATGGCAATCTCCACCGTCTCGAAATCCCGGATCTCCCCCACCATGATGATATCGGGGTCCTGACGGAGGAAGGAGCGGAGGGCCGAGGCGAAGTTCAACCCGATATCGTCGCGCATATGAACCTGATTTATCCCGTAGATATTGTATTCCACCGGGTCTTCGGCCGTGGAGATATTGGTATCAATCTGGTTCAGCTCGGTTATGGCCGAGTAGAGCGTGGTTGTCTTCCCGCTTCCGGAAGGGCCGGTAACCAGCACCATTCCGTAGGGCTGCTTGATCGCATGATCAAAATGTTTAACCTGCTCGGCATCAAAGCCCAGGTTTTTCATGTCCTGCTGGAGGCTTTCTTTACCCAGCAGCCTCAGGACCACCTTCTCTCCAAAAAGGGTGGGAAGAACCGAGACCCGATAATCCATCGGCTCGCTACTTTTCCCTATCTTAAGCCTGATCTTTCCGTCCTGGGGTAGGCGGCGCTCGGCGATATTCAGCTGGGCCATGATCTTGATCCGGGAGGTGATCGCATCCCTTACCTTCAAGGGGGGGCGCATGATCTCGTAAAGCATCCCGTCGATTCGGTACCGGATCCGGAAGAACCTCTCGTAGGGCTCGAGGTGGATATCGCTGGCTCCCTTGCTGATGGCGTCGGCCATAAAACGGTTCACCAGCTTTACTACCGGGGCGTCCTCGGTGGACCTCTCCAGTTCGCTGATACTTACCTCCTCATCTTCTTCGATCACCTCGATCCCGCTGTCATCGAAATTCTCCATTGCGTCCGACATCGTGGTAGCGGAATCGTAATGCTTATCCAGAGCCGACTTTATTGCCTTTTCCGAGGCAACCCTCATCTCCACCTTGTAACCGGTGCGGAACTGGATCGCATCAGCAGCGGAGATATTCGAGGGATCGGATGTGGCAACGACCAGGGTGGAGCCGGAGCGGACAACCGGGACTAACTGATACTTCTTGGCTAAGGCTTCGGGGATTAGTTTGGTCAGCTCGGGATCGATCTCGAACTCCTCCAGGTTTATGGGAGGGACCCCGTACTGCTTGCTCATAAAGCTGCTGAGTTCACTCTCATTGATGAAACCTAATTTGGTCAGATTGGCTCCCAGCCTCCCCCCGGAAATCTTCTGTTCCTCCAGTGCCTTCTGCAGCTGATCCAGGGTGATCAGATTTTCTCTTACTAGTAACTCTCCCAATCTTTCGGCCATATTACTATCCCTAAAACTCAGCTCTCGTCTGCCATGGTCACGCTGACAACCTCGTCAAGGGTGGTAACACCGTCTCTCATCTTGCTGATGGCGCTCTGCCGTAGGGATTTCATCCCTTTGCTGATCGCTACCTTTTTGAGCTCGATGTCCGAGGCGCCATTGATGATATGGGTACGGAGCTCTTCATCGATGGGCATGATCTCATAGATTGCTATTCTTCCTTTATACCCGGTATTATTGCAGGTGTTGCATCCCCTTCCTTTAAAGCAGGTTACCGTGGGGGCCTCCTCCGGAGAGATCCCGATATCGGTCAGGGCACTCGTGGGCACCTCTATTTGTTCCTTGCACTCCGGACAGATCCGGCGCACCAATCGCTGGGCCTGAATTAAATTAACCGACGACGAGACCAGAAACGCCTCGATCCCCATGTTGACCAGGCGGGTAACCGAGCTGGCGGCATCGTTGGTATGCAGGGTGCTCAAGACCAACTGACCGGTCAGGGCGGCCTTGACGGCAATCTCGGCGGTCTCGAAATCACGGATCTCACCCACCAGGATGACATTGGGGTCCTGGCGGAGAAACGAGCGCAGGGCACCGGCGAAATTCAGCCCGATCTCGTCATGCATCTGCACCTGGTTTATTCCGGCAAGGTTATACTCCACCGGGTCCTCGGCCGTGGAGATATTGACCGTGGGTTTGTTCAGCTCGGAGAGGGCGGAATAGAGGGTCGTCGTCTTCCCGCTTCCGGTAGGACCGGTGACCAGAATCATTCCGTAGGGCTGGCTGATTGCGTCTTTGAACTGTCTCAGCTGCTCTTCCTCAAAGCCCAGCTTGGTCATATCCAGCTGGAGGGAGGACTTATCCAGGAGCCGGAGCACTACCTTCTCCCCGTAGGCGCAGGGGAGGGCGGACACCCGGAAGTCCATCTCCCGTTCCTTCCCCAGCCTGAGCTTTATCCGGCCGTCCTGAGGAAGCCTTCTTTCGGCGATATCCATCTGCGACATGATCTTCAACCGGGAAACTATTGCGTTGCGCAGCTTGAGTGCTGGTTTCATCACTTCGTAGAGCTTCCCGTCGATCCGTAAGCGAATCCGGAAGGACTTCTCATAAGATTCGACATGGATGTCGCTGGCCGCCTTATTAATGGCATTCATCAGGATCGAGTTAACCATCTTGACCACCGGTGCCTGGGCCGAGGCCTTTGCCAACTCGTCCTCCGAGAGGTCTTCAAAATCCCCGATCACCTCGTATTCATCGTCATCTAACTCGTCCATGATGTCATCGAATCCCTCGATGACATCATCCATTGCTTTTGAACCGTAGTACTTGGCGATCGCTTCTTTGATCCCCGGCTCCGAGGCCACTACTACCTCGATATTATATCCGGTCAGAAATTTTACATCATCAATGGCAAAGACATTGGAAGGGTCCGCCATGGCAACTACCAGGGTTGCTCCCATCCGGCTGACGGGAAGGAGGTTATGCTTCCGGGCTACATCCTCGGGAATCAATTCAACTACCTCGGGATCGACCTCGGTCTCGGACAGATCAATATCCGGGACGCCGTACTGCTTGCTTAAAAAGCCGGTCAGCTCCTTTTCCGCAATGAAGCCCAGCCTGGTTAGATTGTCCCCCAATCTGCCCCCGGAGATCTTCTGTTCCGCCAGGGCCTTCTGCAGTTGTTCCGGGGTAATAAGGTTTTGTTTGACTAATAGTTCCCCTAATTTACCGGCCACCGTAAATATCTCCTTATTAATATAAAAGATCGGTCTACAATCTATTATATTATAAAAACTTTTCATTTTTGTCAAGAGAATTTAGCCTAGGAGATTCCGGTAAAAATATCTTGAAAGTTTTCGAGATTTGTGATATTTATCACAGTAATTTGCATGAATTTGGTCTAAAATATCTGAGTCCATCAAATAATCACATTCTAAAGGAGGTAATTGCCATGAGAAAACTAACGGGATTATTAGCAGTGGTAGCTTTTCTATCGCTCCTCTTCGCACCTTTGGGGACAGTATCCGCCGCCCCGGTGAATGTGGGAATCGACGAGTTCAAGAACCTGAGTGGTGATACCGACCTGGACCGTCTGGGTAAGGAGATTGCTGCTGTCGTGGAGGAAAGGTTGTTGAAGGTAAAAGGAGTAGTGGTAATAAGGGAGGAGATCCAGAAGGAAAAGATACTGACCGGGAAGAAGGTGCTCACCGCGGATGTCCTGTTACGGGGGAGTATCCAAAAGGACGGTTCCAAGATAGTGATCGACGCCAAATTGTTCCGGGTGGAAGACAGCATTATGATCTTTGCCGAGAGGGTTTCGGGAAAGAAAGTCAAGGGTTTGAAGAAAGAGATTGCTGACAAGATCGCGGATAAACTGGAGGAATACGCAAAAACCGGGGTCAAGCGGGACGAGGAGGTTGAGGTAGAGGTCGGTGAGGTGGAGGGAGAGTTCCAGATAGTGAATGTAAAGAGTCGGGGGGAAGCTTCTTCCCGGAGGGCAGCCCTGGTAGTGGCCCAGCGGAATGCGGTGGAGAAGGGGGTCGGGGCGGTCGTCTCTCTTGACCAGGTCCCGGACCGGCGGCAGGTTATCAGCGAAACGATGGGGGGCTTGAGCTACGAAGTGACCTCGGAGGGAACCGAACGGGGTGCTTCCGTGGTGGAGATCCAGGCTCGGGTCAAGGTCCCCCAGGAGCTAATGAAGAAGTATCCGGTTGAGGCCGTGGTTAAAAAGATCGAGACCGGTTTTAAGCCCTATATCGAGCCCTCGAAATACGGTCAGGTCAATTTCGAGGAATTGTTTGTTACTGCCCGGGGGGAGGGAAAATACGAAGGCAAGGGGGTTAAGGCACGGCAGATGGCCAGAAGGGCGGCGATAGTTGATGCCCAGGCACACGCTCTGGAGATTGTCCACGACCTGCGTGTAGATGCAGATAAAAAGGTCAAAGACGACAAAGATAAGGCGGTCAAGATAAAGGGGCTGGTGAAAGACGCGGAGGTGATCGACGAAAAGGACATGAAAGACGGAAAATATCAGGTTACGATTAAGGTCCCGCTGGTGGGGATAAGGGGGATCAGCAGTGTCTTTCTGGACGAAAAGGTGCCTTCCAAAGGAGCGGAGATAAAGGAAATCAAAGAGGCCGAGGGTGCCTATACCGGATTAATAATCGATGCCCGGGGCACGGGACTGAAACCAGCAATGTTTCCCCAGATTGAGGACGAGGACGGTAATGTCATCTACGGTCCCGAGAAGGTCAATAAGGATGTGGTTAAAGAGGAGGGAATGGCAAGCTATGCGGTCGCCGAAAAAGACGGCTCGCTTCTCCTCGACGAAAAGACCATTTATATCAAGGCCCGGAGCAAGACGGACTATCCGCCGATCCTGGTGGCCGACCTGAGCAACCTGATAATGTCGGACGGCAGTAACGCACTGATTATAGCCGAAGCTAAGGAGGACGAAGAAGGCGGTGATCCGGGAAAAAGGCCAAGGGCCCGGCTCCGACAGGGAAGGAAGCCGATGGAAATAAGGGCCCTGGAAAGCGGGGGGAAACTCAAGGCCGACATTATTGTCAGTTCCGATTCGGCCCAGAAGGCGCAATTGGCCGATAAGGCCAGTCAGATGTTTTCTAAATGCAAGGTAGTTATCCTGATGGATACTATGATCGGGGGGACGGAAGGCAAGATTCGTCCCCCAAAAAGTCAGAACCTTGCTGCTGTCCCTCTAAGGTAAAAATTGTGCCCGAAGGTATAAAAAAGAGCTCTCCCAAGCAGAAAACCCGGTGGGGTATTATTACCGGCGTAGCCATAACCCTAGCCTTTTGCCTTCTCTATATCCTGGGATGGCTGGAGGGATTCGAGCTCTGGAGTTACAATTCGCGCTTTCGTATCCGGGGTGAGCTCCCGGTCCGGGATGATATCGTTCTGGTAACCAAGGATGAGGAGAGTAAAAATGTCCTGGGCAAGAGGGGAGCGGACTTCACCCGCTGCTATTTCGGGGCGATGTTCAGGAATCTGGCCGATGCGGGAGCGGATGTGGTCGGCATCGACTTCGAGTTCTCCAAGCCGGTATTTCAGGACCCGCTTCAGGATCGATGCATGATTGATGCGTTGTACTACGCCGGCAACATCATCCTGGCCCGGTTCATCAGCCGGGGGACGGCGGTCAAGCCCTACCAGCCTTTCCGAGAAGTAGAGCTGGGTGAAGGGCTGATTAATTTCACCAATGTGGATCCCGACCGTGTTTTTCGGAGGGTTCAGATGGTGGAGGTCGATTTAGACAAGCAGGAGGCATTCTTTACCCTGGGGATGGAGATGGTGAAGCATCGCTTCTATGAATATGGGGTATCGGAGCTCGAGGAGACCGAAGCCGAATCGGTGCCGGGTGGGATCAAGCGGGAGGAGATGCCCGCTCTCGAGCTCTATACCGAAGGGGAGAAGGAATTCCCCCGGGCTTATTTCCGATTCGGAAGATTTGTCCTCCCGGAAAATATGTTAATAAACTATGTCGGGCCGGGCCGGAGCTATCCCTCCATCCCCTTCTGGAGGATAAAGGAGGGGGAATTCGACCCGAAAGAGGTGGAGGGGAAGATGGTGCTGGTCGGGACTACCCTGGTGGCCGACCACGACTATTATCTGACCCCGTTCCCTTCCCGGGCCGAGGTCGAAGAGAAGGGCGGGGTGGAGATCGAGACCCGGGAGGCGGGTTTGACCGCCGGGGTGGAGATCCATGCCAATATTATCCAGACTATTCTTGACGGCAATTTTATTACCCGGTGGAAGGAAGCGGAGATTATCGGATTGATT
>CP070770.1:3184036-3227280 GCA_020345765.1 Deltaproteobacteria bacterium | reverse complement strand
TTAGGTTATTCATAGGTTGCTGGGCGGTAAGGCTGCAGCCCGCGGTCTGGGTATGAAAGCGGAGCATCCAGGATCGGGGATCTTGAGCCCCGAACCTCTCCTTCATCACCCTCGCCCAGATCCTTCGAGCCGCTCGGTACTTAGCGATCTCTTCAAAAAAATCATTGTGGGCATTGAAGAAGAACGACAGGCGGGGGGCAAACTTATCCACCTCGATCCCGGCCTCGATTCCGGCATGGACATAAGCGATCCCATCCGCGAGGGTAAATGCCAGTTCCTGTACCGCGGTCGAGCCCGCCTCCCGGATATGATAACCGCTGATACTGATGGTGTTCCAGCGGGGAAGATTGTCCGAACAATATTTCAAAATATCGGTAATTATCCGGAGGGAAGGTTTCGGGGGAAAGATCCATGATTTCTGGGCGATATATTCCTTGAGGATATCGTTCTGAATGGTGCCCCCCAGTTCTTGGCTGTCCACTCCCTGCTTCTCGCCTACGGCAATATACATCGCTAACAGTATCGATGCCGGGGCATTAATGGTCATCGAAGTGGTAATTTTATCGAGGGGGATGCCCTCAAATAGTGTCTCCATATCCTTGAGGGTATCGATTGCTACCCCGCACTTGCCTACCTCCCCTTTCGCCCGGGGATGGTCGGAATCATATCCCATGATCGTCGGCATATGAAAGGCCACACTCAGGCCGGTCTGCCCCTGCTTCAGGAGATAGTGAAAGCGCTTATTGGTATCCTTGGCGGTCCCGAAGCCCGAGAACTGACGCATTGTCCAGAGCCTCCCCCGATACATCGATGCCTGTACTCCCCGAGTATACGGATAGAAACCGGGGAAACCCAGACTTTCCTCGTAATTAAAACCCTCAATATCATCAGGCAACTGCAGGGCCTTGATCTCCTGATCGGAGACCGTTGAAAACCTCTCCGTCCTTTCCTGTTCAGATTCCTCCTTCTCCCAGGCACTCTTTGCTTCATCAAAAGTTTTGCTCATTAATTCATCCTCCTCATCCTAAGAACTAAAATCCTTCCCTCCCCATCATTCTATAGGTAATCCTCTTTCCTTCCTCCACCCCGGGCTGGTCAAGAGGATTGATATTATAAAGCCCCCCGGCGTATACCGTCTGAACCTCAAAGAAATAGAGGAGCTGGCCCACACTGAAAGGGTTAATCTCGGGAAGCAAGATCTTCCAGTTGGGCCTGTTATTTTTGGTGAGAGCAAGTTCGGTCGCCTCTTGTTCCGCTTTAATCAATGCGTTAAGGGTGTGCCCTCCCAGATAGTTAACTGCCTCGATGTCTTCATAGGCCGGGGGGATCTTTACCTCCTTTTTATACTTCTTGGGGACAATGAATATCACCACCTTATTGTAAGGTCCCTCCAGATAGAGCTGGAGCTGAGAGTGCTGGTCAGTAACCCCGATGGCCTTTACCGGGGTTTGACCGACATTCACTACCTCATTATCTCGGGAATACCTCTTGCCTAAGCTTTCGGCCCAGAGCTGGCAGTACCAATCACCTACCCCGGAGAGCCGATCGGCATAGGGCATGATAACCGATATTGCCTTCCCCTTATTAACATCCGCTAAATACTGGAGTGCGGCAGCAATATAAGCAGGTTTTTCCCGGAGGTCATCCACCTGGCACTGTTTGTCCATATAGGCCGCCCCCGCCAATAGTTCCTCGATATCAATCCCCGCGGCCGCCGCCGGCAGCAGCCCTACCGGGGTAAATACCGAGAACCTGCCGCCAACTCCCTCAGGAACCGAGAAGCCCAAGAACCCTTCTCGGTTAGCGATCTCACGCAGGGCACCTTTCTTGGGGTCCGTTGTTGCAATGATATAATTTTTATACATTTTACGGCCCAATCTCTTCTTGAGAAGATCGATAACAACCAGGAATTGGGCAATTATCTCCGCAGTTCCCCCGGACTTGCTGACCACATTGAAAACCGTCTTTTTCGGGTCAATTATGTCCAGGAGGGCCTTAAAACCCTCCGGGTCGATGTTATCGGCTACGAACAGCCGGAGGGCATCCTTTCTCTTTCCCTTGGGAAGGAGGTTATGCTGGGGATGGCTCAGGGCAAGGTGGAGGGCCTTCGCTCCCAAAGCAGAACCGCCAATTCCCAGGACTACAAAATTATCATATTTATCCTGTATTTTCTTTACTTTTTTAAGAATGTTTCTAACTTCCGATTTCTGATATGGCAGTTCGTAAAAAGGCAGTTCCCCGGCCTTCCTCCTTTCCCTCAGATCCCGGTCAATCGCCTTACCCCTTGCCTTCAGACCGTCAAGCTCTTCATCTGTAATCCCATGCACCTCACCGATTGCATCGGTCATCATGTTGGCAAAATGGAGGGAAATACCCATCCTCTCCTGCCAGTATTTATCTCTCCACACTATCATTTAACCCAAATAATGCGTGAATGTAGGGGCCGATCTCTGTGTCGGCCCAATCCCGCCTTTTGCGGAATGGACACGGAGTTCCACCCCTACACCTAAGTAGGTATTGAATAATTGTTAATATACCAATAATAAAATATTCATACATTATTTTGATTTATTTCTTTCCATAACTCTCATAAAACACGAAATCCTTAAGCTCTTTCCTCGGCGGTGCCTTGGACTCCTTATCCGGAAAGCCCAGGGGTGTCATCTCCACTACCTCAACCTCATCAGGAACCCCCAAAATCTCCTCTGCCTTCTGAGAATCAAATAACCCTACATGCACTGTTCCCAAACCGAGTGAATGGGCGGCCAGGGTCAGATTCTGCATGGCCAGGGCCACATCAAACATAAACCAGTCTCCTTTTACGGTCGTAACCGTTCCCTTATAAAATCCTGCCTTTCCCTTCCTGCCGCAGGCCACAATGACAATGGGAGCAGTGCTAAGGGCGCCCCGGGCAGGATTCGGGGGTGGAAGCGTCTCGGCAAGCTTCTCTTTTGTCTGCTTGTCCTTAACAATAATAAACTCCCAGCACTGGGTGTTTGCCCAGGACGGAGCCCAGCGGGCCGCCTCTAAAATCTTGTTTAATAACTCCTCCGAAACCTCATCGCTCCGATAGCTTCTGATGCTCCGCCTCCGCATAATCGCCTCCATTAATTCCATCGCATACCTCCTTGAATTTAAAGATTAAATTTAAATATATATATAAGATTTAATTTAGTCAATAAAAATAAAGCCGAAAATTTAAAATTATTCCCCTCCCCGGTTGAATAGTTTTAATAAACATGTTCAAAAATGGCTTGACATAAGTAATAGTTTAAATTATAAAGTCGAAGTAGGATAAATACTAACAAAACTCAAAAAGGAGCAGGCAACATAAGGAGGAAACAAATGGCGAGTAAATTCCAGGCGAGTCTGTTACTCAATACCATGGTCTTCGTGCTGGAGGGAATGTCCAAAATTGACGAAGAGGTAAGAAAGGAGCTTGAGGGCTGGGACCGGGTAATCCAATGGAAGGTTATGCCCGACGGCCCCAACGCATATATCGTAACAAAGGATAGCTATATTAACGCGGCTAAGGGTCTCCACCCGGAGCCTAACCTTTCTATGGTCTTCCAGGATATAGAGACCACGGTAGGTGTCCTCTCCCGCAAGCTCGATCCCCAAGATGCCATTGCGAATCAAAAAATGACAATCGAGGGAGATTTTACCGATGCCATGAAATTAACCGGGGCTATGCTCCATGCCGAGAAATATTCCAAGAAGGTTTTCTTTATCTTAAAATGTATGCTGAAAGCCATATTCTCCTAAAAAATACGAAATAATTCCTTCGAGAAGTTCTGGATCAGTTTCAAAACCGCCAAACAAAGGAGGTAAAGCTATGATCGGGACTAAGAAGGTTGGTATCATTTTAATTTTGGCCTTCTTCCTAATAACCACTCGGGCAACCAGCGCCCAGGACTCATCCTCGCTCTCTCAGGATTTCTGGAATATCAGCCTCGACGCTTATGAGGAAGAGCCGGATGTCCAACCGGACCAAGCTGATGAAGGATACTTAGATTATTTGCGCAGAAGAGTAAATGAGATCGAGGCCCCTAAAGGGGTCATATCCACTACACTCCCCAAGAGGTCAGGGATTGTAAGCTATAATTACGCATATGTCACTATTACTCACATAAGAGACAAAAATGGGAACCGGTTCCCTTTGATCGGAGATAAGGATGGGTATGTATCGGATGATGAGCCTGTTGCCTACAGCTTTCATTTTGACCCGAAAGTTAATATCCAGTATCATTATCTCGCCTTTGCCGTTGGATTGACCGACTATTTTACCTCAGCAGTTAACTTTCAATTTACCAAAATAGATTCTTTAACCAACATAGAATATCTCGGCGGTGATTTCTCTGACCCGGAGCTATTCTGGGAATCAGCAGAATTCCTATATGACCGAATGGAGATTGTTGATTATCACACTGATGGGGTTGAATTTGGGGACATCAGTCTGATCGGGAAGTATCGCTACTATAGCTCTGACCTGATCGGAGGAGCTGGATATCTCGAAGTAAGGCTACCCACCTCCGAACCTCTTGATCCCAATTATAGTCCTGAGCTAGCCACCGGCATTGGAATTCCCAACGGCGGTAGATTTGAGTCGGGAAGATGGGCAATCTCTTTAGAAAACGATCTTGATATTTTCCTTCCTGAACCCCTAAATAATTTCATCTTCTTCACCAGCCAGAAATACAGTATTCAGATTGGTGGCAAGCTTGACTCGCCGACTACCACTGCTCTGCTTTTAGAACCGGCGGAGGAAGATTGGAGAGACCTTGGCCCGACTTATGAGAAGAAAGCGGGGGATGCAATATTCTTTGATGCCGGTCTTTCGGCAGATATCTTGCCGTTTATTACCACCCAGGTTAAGTATTCATTCATGTGTTTCTTACGCAGCGAATACAAGTCCAACTTGGCGTCTTTCGATGAATTTATGAACGAACAGGCCAAGACCGCATCTGTCCACCACCTGGAGCCCCAAATCTTGTTTAATCTGCTCCATTTTAAAATTCCTATAACGATCAGCTATAGCTACTCTTGGCCCTTTTTTGTCCGGGATTTCTACGAATTCCCGTATCACAGAATAACTACAAACCTGTACTACATCTTTTGAACCTTGAACTCTAAATGAAACTCTACCCAAAAAAATTTGACCAGATTGCAACAGAGATTGTTGACCTACTGATTAAAGATGGGGATATTGAGGTGGAAACCCCAAATCGTGAGGAGGTAGCGCAGGATATAGTTGCCGTAATGAATGAATACCTGCAAACCGATTCGAGGCTCAACGAAGAGGTTAGTGATTTGATGGCCCGGAAGGGAATCCCTGCCACTGAGTTCGGTCGGGTGAAGAAAATATTAATGGAAGAAAAAGGAATAAAGACCGGAGATGAGGGAATCGAGTGGGCAATCGATCAGATCCTCCAGAGCTTCATGATTGGCAGCCACGTGGAGGAGGTTTATACTGAGGACCGGTTTATGAAAAGCAAAATCTTCTCCATTTTTCAGAAGCACTTCGATATCGATGATGAACTGGACAAAGAAGCAAGAAGTAAGCTAAAAAACCTAAAGGAGGGAACCGCTGACTGGGACATCGAGTATAAGAAGGCCTTCCGGCAAGCCCTGAAACGCCGGGGCCTGATTTAAAAAATATAAGGGAATAGCAAGTATTAGCAGGGATTAGCAAGGAATAGCAGGAAAATTAACAGACAGTTCTACAGATTACTCGCTTACTTTCTCCAGAACTCCGGTACCAAGAGGATAATTACCGTATAGATCTCCAGCCTTCCAAGGAGCATACAGAAGGTTAAAACCCACTTCCCGATTAAAGGGATATCGGCATAATTACTGGAGGGGCCTACCGAACCCAATCCCGGACCAACATTGCCAATCGAGGCTGCTACCGAGGCGATGGCACTTATTAGATCCAGACCCAGGACGGACATAATGATCGAGGCCACGATAAAGATGAACATATACAAGAGGA
This sequence comes from Deltaproteobacteria bacterium, assembly GCA_020345765.1. Lineage (GTDB taxonomy): Bacteria > Desulfobacterota. The sequence goes on along the minus strand of CP070770.1, from coordinate 3,221,288 downwards.
AAAATCCCCAAATGCCCTCCATAACCTCAGAAGGCACCACCCTTCCTCCCAGTTTTATGGGCACAACTGCCCGGGGATGGATATGGCGATAAATCTCCCGATATCCCTGCTTTAGGAGAAGAAGGTTTCGTAAACATTTAACACTTCCCCCGGTAGAGCCGGCACATCCTCCCACAAACATCAATATCAGCAGGAGACACTGAGAAAGGGATGGCCAACTCCCGAAATCCGCAGTAGTATACCCGGTAGTAGTCACGATTGAGGAAACCTGGAAAGAGGCGTATCGTAAGCTGTCCGAAAGATCATAGTGAGAACCTAACCGTAAATTTAATGTGATCAGAGTAATACCGGTTAATATCACTGCTATATAGAAACGAAACTCCGCACTCCTCCAGAATGCAGAAAACTCTCCCTTTAAAAACTGATAATGTAAGGAAAAATTTGTCCCGGCCGCCAGCATAAAGAATATTATTATTATTTCAAAATAGGTGCTTCTATAAAACCCGATACTGGCAGACCTGGTGGAAAATCCACCGGTTGCCATGGTTCCGAAGGTATGACAGAGCGCTTCAAACCACCCCATTCCTCCCAGTAAGAGAAGAACCACTTCCAGGGCGGATATTCCGACATAAACCTTCCAGAGGGTCTTGGCCGTCTCCCTCACTCTGGGGGCCAGCTTGTCCATTACCGGGCCCGGCACCTCGGCTCGATAAAGCTGCATTCCACCGATCCCTAAAAATGGTAGGATTGCCAGGGAGAGAAGGATTATTCCCATCCCTCCCAGCCAGTGGGTAAGGCTACGCCAGAAAAGGATCCCGTGAGGCAGTTCTTCGATATAATTGACTATCGTTGCTCCGGTTGTGGTAAAACCGGAGGCAGATTCAAAGTAGCAGTTAGTGAAGCCCCCCAGACTCCCGGAAAATAGATAAGGGAGGGAACCAAACAAGCAGGCGGAAATCCATCCCAAGGCAACGATAACAAATCCATCCTTATTGCCTATCTCTTTTACCGTCCCCCTGGTTAATCCGTAGAGAACCAGCCCGGATAGTGTGGTTATTGAAAGGGATATAAGAATTGCTTTTGCGTCTCCCTCGGCATATATTAGGGAAACACCGAGGGGGAGGAGCATAGACAGGCCGATAAAAAATATCAATGCTCCCAGAGCATTACCGATAAGGCGGAAGTGCACTAAAAATACTCCAGCTTTACCGTCAGGGCCTTTTCCACCTTGGGGATAGCCTTCCCGAGGGCAAAGATAATCACCCGATCGTCTGGTAAAATCGAATCATTACCACGCGGGATAATAATCTCTTCCCCTCTTACTACTGCCCCTACAATCGCCCCCTTAGGAAAGCGGAGGTTTTTCAAGGGTTTATTGACAATATCCGAGGTCTCCAGGGCCACAAATTCAATGGCTTCTGCCTCCTCACCATCCAATTGAGCCACCGAAAGAACCCTTCCCCGTCGGACAAATTGAAGGATCCGACCTACTGCCGCAAGCCGGGGACTGACCATTACATCCACCCCAATAGTCGTAACAACCGGCATATAGCTCGATTTATTAACCAGGGCATAAACTCTTTTCGCCCCCAACCGCTTCGCTAACAGTGAACTTAATATGTTTGCTTCTTCATCTTGGGATACTGCCAAAAAAGCATCTACTTCATTAATATTCTCTTCCAACAATAAAGACTGGTCGGATGAATCCCCCTGAAGAACTATCGTTCGATTGAGCTTCTCGGCCAACTCCGAGCATTTTACCGCATCGTTTTCAATTACCTTTACACTCAGCCCCCTCTCCTCTAACTTTTGCGCCAGGTATAAACCAACGAAACCCACACCACTGATCATTACCGTCTTTGTCCGTCCGTTCTTCTTCCCCAACACCTCCTGAACCTCGGAGACGGCATTCTTCACTGTTACTACAGAAACCAGGTCTCCCACCTGAATGGCATCCTCACCTTTGGGAATAATCAATTTATTTCCCCTTGATATCGAAGCGATGAGCACCCGCTGGTTAGGATGTGTTTCGTCTAGTTCCTTCAGCCTCTTCCCGGCTACATAACTCCCGGGCTCGACCAGAAACTCCACTAATTTAACCTTCCCTTCGGCGAATTCGACAATTTCAGTAGCCCCGGGAACTTCCAGAAGACGTAATATCTTATCGGCAGCTTCCCTTTCCGGATTGATGACCAAATCAATGCCAAGATGCTCTTTACCTAAAATGGTGTTGTTACCGGTGTAATCCGGATCCCGGATCCGAGCGATCTTGACCGGCACCTTTGATTGGGAGCCTGCGATAAGGCAGGCAATCATATTTACCTCATCGCTATTAGTAACGGCAATAACAATCTCAGCAGTATCGATCCCTGCTTCCTTCAGTATCCCCGGTCTGCTCCCCCTCCCCAGGATACACTGCACATCCAGACACTCCTGCGCCCTCCTTATTTTTTCCTCTGAGCTGTCAATAAGTATTACATCCTTATTTTCCGAAGAAAGCTTCCTCGCAATATTGAAACCTATCTCGCCGGCCCCAATAATTATAACTTTCATATTTTCCCCGGTGGTGGTTCAGCTTATATTTAGTAACTCTTTGACAACATTTAACACGTAAGGGGCACTTATTGGTTTAGTAATGTAAGCATTTGCTCCCAATGCCATAGCCCTTTCCTTATCCTCTTTACCACCTTCAGTAGTGATTATAATGATAGGAATATTCTTATAGACATTGTCCTTACGAATCAAGCTAATCATCTTCAGACCATCCATTACCGGCATATTGATGTCAACAATCACCAGATGGAAGGTATCACTAAGCAGTTTCTTCAGCCCATCAACTCCGTCACCGGCCTCTACTACTTTTATATTCCGGATCCGTTTCAAGGCGAATATGATGAGCTGTCGCATTGTGGGTGAATCTTCGACAATAAGAATTTTATACTCGTCCATTACCTACTCCGTTTATTTAATATTACCCCTTACTATTTGGTTAATAGATCTATAAATCCCTGGATTGTGCTTAGCTTCCTTTCTGATTCTGAATACAGCTTCGAGCTGAATATTGCCGTTGCGGCATGGCCGGCCAGTAAAGTGAAAAGTTCATAATCTACCTCAACAAATTTTTTCTTCTGTTGCAGTAGCTTATAGATGACAATCACCCCAATAACATGTTCTTTTATCTTCAAAGGGATACATACCATCGGATGGAGCAGATTAATCTCTCCTTCTTCATTTATCTCTTCAACAAAATAGGGTTCTCCCGATTCTGACACCTTGCCGATTATTCCTTCTCCCGGTTTAATTATGGGAATATCGTCCTTATCTATCCCTTCGGTAGCCATTGATTGTAACTCCCTGCTCTTTTCGTCCATAAGAAGTATCCCAAATTTCTCTGCCCCGATAAGATTGATTACAATCTCCAATATTATCTGGAGCACTTCTTTAAAGTCCAGGGTAGAATGTAGTTGGAAACTTGCGATGTAAAGGTTAGCTAAATTGTTGTTCTCTTCTTCAATCTCAACATACCTTTGGGCAAAGTCCCTATTCTCTGATTCTACTTCCCGATATCGGTCAAGCAACTCCCTTTTCTCCTCTTCCAATCGAGAGATCTTCTTCACCAGCTCCTTCTGAGTATCACTACCGGTTGCCTGACTTAAAGATTTACTCTCTTCCTCTAACTGGACTACCTTGAAACGCAGTTTTTCATTTTCCTTTAAAAGTTCCTGAGTAAACTCGGCTCCCTTTTTAAACGCCTGCAGAAACTCCTCTGCCCGGGCAAAAATACTTCCGTTCTTTCCTCGAGAATCTTCCATATTACCCATCCCTTTGCTTTGTATTGATCTTAAAAATATTAATTCTACTACCTTACGTAGTTAAATACAGTTAAATTATTTGATTTCGTCACAGCATATCAAAAAGGAAGATGACTTTCAAGTATTTCCAAAACAACCTGTAATTGACAATTATCCATTTGACCATTTAACGATCTCTTCAGGGATCTTGGAGAGTGGCAAAATTTTATCGACCACCCCGGTTTTAATTGCCTCCTTGGGCATCCCGAATATAACTGAGCTGTCCGCCGATTCCGCAAAGACCTTCCCCTCATTCTCTTTGATTGCTGAAATCCCTTCTTTACCATCATCACCCATCCCGGTAAGGATCACGCCGAGATTATTCTCTCTGAATAACTCGGCGGCGGAACGGAACATTAAATTTATGGAGGGAACATACTTGTCCCTTGCCCCCCGCTTTTTCAATCCCACTACAATCGAACGACCTTTTCTTTCCAGAAATATATTATATCCCCCTGGAGCAATCATTCCCTTTCCCCTCTCGACCGGCTCCCCCCGTTCTGCTTCCTTTACCCGCAATTGGGAACACTTATTCAACCTTTCCGCAAAAGCCTTGGTAAAACCAGACGGCATATGTTGAGACACAACAATCCCCGCCGGCAACTCCCTGGGAAGGGAAGAGAAAATCTTATTCAGCGCTGCCGGTCCTCCGGTTGATGAGCCGATAGCTACTAGCTTCAAATCCATTTTAGCAATATCCCGTGATTTAGGTTGGGATTTTGGTACCGGGGATTGTTCTTTCTTCTCAATCACCTGGGAAAAATCGGAGGTGCTCTTCTGCAGATTCTTCAGCTTTATCTGACTAACGGCCATTACCTTCTGGATCAAATCATTTTTAATATTATAAAGCTCGGGAGATATTTTAGTGGTCGGTTTGGCTAAAAAATCCATCGCCCCCAGTTCCAAGGCCTTAAAAACATTCGTATCACCCTGTCGGGCTGAAACAACTATAACCGGAGTAGGCTGGATCTCCATTAAAATTCGGAGAAAGCTGAATCCATCCATGCTGGGCATTTCCAGATCCAGGGTTATCACGTCGGGCTTAAGTTTTAGAGCCTTCTTTATCCCCTCGGCACCATCAACCCCGGTTCCGACAACCTTTACTCCGGAAGCTGACTCCAGGATCCGGAAAAGTGTCCGGCGATTATATGCGGAGTCGTCAACGATTAATACTTTAATTGCTTTATCCATATAAATGAATGTTCTTTGTGTCGAGGCTTCAAGTAATCAAAGGGAAAAAGTACTTGAACCCTTGAATCCATGAATCTTTGAATCCTATTTTATTAACTTCAAGGTTTCTGATATACCAGGTCATTTCTGAAATGCCTTAATTTAAAAGAAGTAACGACATTCATCAACGATTCCGCATGTCCTAACAGGAGGAACCCTCCGGTCGTCAGCAGATCGTAAAAGCTCTCAACCACTTTTCTTTTAACCTGATGGTCGAAATATATGAGGACATTTCGACAGAAGACAATGTCCATCTTTGGCAGCAATTTTATCTTGGTTGCATTCAGCAGATTCAGATAACTGAAATTTACCAGTTTCTTTACCTCATCCCTGATCTTCAGTTTCCCATCGAGCGGAACGAAGTATTCTTTTACATATCTTTCTGGGGTAACCCGAAAGGAAGACTTAGAGTAAACTCCCTTCCGGGCAATCCTCAATACCCGATGACTGATATCGCTGGCAAAAATCTCTACCTTCCATCCAGCGAATTTCTTCTCTTCCAATACCATCATTGCCAGCGTATAGGGTTCCTCCCCAGTAGAACAACCAGCACTCCAAATTCGCAGCTCCTTCTGCCCTTCTTTTCTTTTAGCTGCTACTACCTCCGGGATAATCTCTTCCCGGAAGGCTCTCAACTGAAAATCTTCGCGGAAAAAATAGGTCTCATTCGTTGTTAGGAGCTCAACAATAACCCCCAATTCCTCGGTCCTACCACGACCGTACTTTAGAAAATAGAAATAATCTCTGAAGGAAGCGAGTTGATGTTGCCTTACCTGTCCCATAAGCCGTTTCTCCAAGAGAAACTTGGAGCCGCTATCGAAATATATCCCACAGTAATCCCTGATAAGATCCCTTATCAGGCAGTACTCTTCTTCGGATAATTTCAGTAGTGGTTCGTTGAGCATCATTTCTTTCTGTTCTTCAGGACTCTTTCTGCTTCCTGACATATCCTTTTATTAGGATGCTCTTTTAACTTATTTAAGGCTTTCGTTACCTTGGGGCTGTCTACATTTTCCATAAGCCTTATCCCTGCTTTGGCTACCTCCGGGTCCGGGTGATCAATAGCAGTAATTAAAAACTCCCTCTCCTCTTCGTTTTCCGCTAGTGCTTCCATTGCGGAAATTACTATAACTCCCGAGCTAGCAGAAAGCATTTTCTTTACCGCCTCCCGGAACCTGCTCACGTGGCTTCTTCCCAACCCCCTGATCGCAGTCCGTCTCACCCAGACATCCTGATCTTGCAGAGCCATAAGTAATGCTTCTAAAGCCTTTTCGCTTCCGATCTCGGTTAGGGCAATAGCAGCAGCCCTACGCACCTCGGCCTCCTCATCAGCCAGGGCATGGCTTAGCTGATCCACCGAATTCTCCAATCTTTTACTGCCCAGGATCTCCACCGCGCTCCGGCGCACCTGGTGAGCCTCGTCTTTAAGGGCAAAATATATATCCTTCAATTCTTCCGGACTCCCAATCTCACCGAGAACCTTTAGGGAGTCCACCCGGATAAAAATATTCTGGGCATCAAGGAATTTTTTGACCGATCTGATAACTTCCTGCGGGAAGGCCTTGCCTAACAGTATCAATGCCTCCCGGGCCGCCTCCCGGGTCTCCGCTTCTTCCCCTTCCATCATTAAAGTCAAAATGTCTAATGCCGGAAGGGAGCCAATCTTTCCCAAGGCGACCGCTGCGGATCTCTGAATTTCCGTATCTTTATCCTTTAAACACTTCAGTAGTACATTTTCTGCCACATTCTCTCCTATCTCTCCCAGGACGGAGCAAATGATCCGGCGGGTACCGGGATCATCATCCTCTTCCAGATATTCCGTCAGGGCCGTGGACGCATCCTTACCAATCTCAATTAGTGCCTCCATAGCTACATCTTGCGTCTGGTTTTCTTTTGTGAGCTCGATCAGGTTTCTCGTTACTTCTCCTCTCCCTAACCATCCTAAAAGCTTTGCACTGCCAACCCTGACTTCGAGACTGTAGCTTTTTAGTGATTTGCTCAACTCCAAGACCCAAAGTTCCTGAACCGTTTCAGTCACATATTTTTTAATCTCTTCGTCTGCGAGACAATCGTATAGATTCACTAAAGCTACTACGGCTGCTTCCCGGTTGCTCCGTTGCCGATCACCAAGCCCTTCGATCAGCAACGGGGCCGCCTTCAAGTTTCGCGAAAAACCCAGAGAGGTATAAACTGCCTTCCGCATCATAGGTTCCTTCAAGGCTTCAGCCAAAGGCCCTTCGGGTATCTCTCCTCCTGCCCGGCCGATCTCCCCCAATGCCTCGAGGGCAGCAAATCTAACCATAGGCTCTTCATCCTTTAGCAATTCCAATAAAGGATTTATTGCTTCTTCCCTGCCCAGCTTTCCCAGCGCCTCGGCTGCGGCTGCCCGCAGATTTTCGCTCTCTTCCTTAAGGGCTTTGATCAGTTCCGGGAGCGCTTCTGGTTCTTTGATCTCTCCCAGTATGTCAACAATAAATTTCTTTACCTCTTGTTCACGGAAGCGTAGATTCGCTATCAGCTTGGGCACTGCCCTTGCCCCCAACTTTTCTAAAACTTCAACCGCGGTATTACGCTTTCCGGCATTATCACCCGCTCCCAGTGCTGATATCAATGTATCAATTACCTTCCCCCTATCCCCAAGCCTAATAATCTGCTCCGCGGCTGCCTTACGTACCCTCCAACTATTATCCCCGATTGCCCGATCCAAGAGCTCAAGAGATCGATCGGGATCGATCACTTCAAGTTCGCTGACAGCTTTTCGCCTTACCTCTTCATCAGGATCGTCAAACTTCTTTTTCAAATCTTTCTCATTCATTACCCTTAAGCCTCTCCAATCCCCAGCTCTTTTCTCTTGGAATTGATAAACTCTTCGAGATAGAAACCAAGATAATCGGTGCTTTTCCGGATCTCAGGGGGAACCCTTTCCTGATAATATCCCCGACCCTCCTCGATATCCTTCTCTAAAAGCTGATAGAAGTTACCTTCCCTAATCCCCTTCTCGATGACATCCTGATTATAAAGCATTATGTCAGAGACAATGATTCTTGCCAATCGTTTGGCTTTTTCGTGCTCCTCATCCTCTACTGCCTCCGGTTTTTCTTCCTTGGGAGATTCGGTCACCGTCGGGCGGGCAACTTCTTCTTCCTTAACTTTTATTTTCTCGGGCGGCCGAGGCGTCTCCGGCGCTTTTGCCTCAATTTTCAGTAGTTTATTGATCTTAGGTACCAACTCTTTCGGAATAAGGTGCATCTCAATATAATCATCTGCACCGTATAGGGATTCCGGCTCCCTTCTTAAACGGGTTTTATCGTAAACCGATGCTACCAGGATTATCTTAATATTACTCAACTGTTCGTCGCGACGGATCAGATCGCAAAACTCAAAACCGAACACCTCGGGCAGGGCAACATCAATAATGATCAACTGAGGATGAACTTCCTTCAATCTCGACATCGCTTCGATGCCATCCGGAGCGGTAGTTACCTCATAGTTATTTGTTTCCAAAAGCTTCTTTACTCTTTGGCAAAATGTTTCGCTCTCGTGAGCGACTAAGATCCGTATCCTCTTTCCCATCGGGGCGGGCGGTGTTGGCCTCCTTTTAATTAAAAATACCACTTGGCAGCGGGAACATTTTAGTTTACGTCCCTCGGGAGGAACCCGAGAATCATCAATCTTAAATTTAGTCTTACAACGGGGACAGGAAACAATCATTTTACATCCTAAACCTTTCTACTACTTCCCGGAGAATCTTTACTTGCTGAGACATAATCTCTACTGCCTTGTCCAGTTCTGTAATACTCTGCATATTCTTCTTTGATATTCCCTGGATACTTTCGCCTGCCTTCACCACCAGTTCACTGCTCCGTCCTTGTTCTTGGGTTGCCTTATTTATAAAATTTACCATTTCCACCATATTCTCAATTGATTGAGTAATATGTTTACTACTTCGAGTTTGTTCATTGATCGAGCCCCTTACCTGCTGGGTAAAATCCCTCATGGTTTCCGAAGCACGCATAATCTGCTCACTACCCTTGGCCTGTTCCTGGGTAGATCGAGCGATCTGCTGCACCATCTCTGCGATCCTCTCAATCGCTTCGGTAACCTGGTGACTGTTGTTCGATTGCTCGATAGTGGCAGATGCGATCTCCTGACCTCTATCGGTTGATTCCCGGGCACTTTCTGAGATTTTATTCAGGGCTTCCCCTGCTTCCTTAGCCAGTTCCACACCCTCCCTTACACTCTTTGATCCCGCCTCCATTGCCTTAACCGCGCTCTGGGCCTCTTCCTGTACCGACTCGATCAACTGGGCAATCTCCTTAGTCGAAGCCCTGGTTCGGTCAGCCAAATCCTTAATTTCATCCGCCACAACGGCAAATCCTTTACCTTGCTCCCCGGCCTGAGATGCAATGATAGCGGCATTAAGTGCCAACAGATTAGTCTGTGAGGCCACGCCATCAATCACGGAAAGGATATTCCCGATTTCCTGTGTCCTCTCGCCTAATCTTTGAATAACCTCAGCTGCCTCCCAGGACGATGCCTGTATCTTATAGATACCGGCAACAGTTGATTGGACTGCTTCCATTCCCACATTAGCATTCTTTGTTACCAACTCGGATAGTTTAGCAGCCTCCTCGGCATTCACTCCAATCTCCTTGATCGAGGTATCCATTTCCACCATTGCACTAGCCGTTTCCTCGGTAACCTTGAGCAGGTTCTCCACATTATTCGCCACCTCCTTAATGGAAATGGTCATTTCGCTAATTGACGAGGTCGTTTCATCTACTGAGGTCGAAAGGTTTTCCACGCCCTGGGAGACCTCCTCGATACTTGCTCCCATCTGGAGGATCGAGGAGGAGCTGTCCTCGGCAGAATTACTTAAGATCTCCGTATTCTCAGCAATACCCTTGATCGAAATGTTTATCTCATCTATGGAAGAAGTAGCTTCTGTTACCGAGGTGGTCTGATTGTTTAAGCCCTCTAACACCTCCTGTAAGCTTGTTCCCGCTTTCTCCGTAATCTCATTAATATCCTTACCAACCCCTTTCAAGTCTTTAAATATGGAATTGAGATTGGAGCCTATCTGATTGAAGGTTCGTGCCAAAAGCCCGATTTCGTCCCGGGAATCAAACTCAATACTTTGAGTTAAATCCCCATTAGCAATAATTATCCCTTTATGGGCGATTTCGGTAATTGGTCCGGCAAAGAATTTCATGAAAAGGAAGGCCAAACCAACACCTAAACCGCAAATCAGCAGGCTAATAATTACTCCGTACCACTTAAGCCTCCCAAACTCCTTATCAACACTTTCCCGGGAAATCCCGATCTGGACCAAGCCATATTTAGTTGCTGCTGAGATATTATAAAAATGCTCCCCGTCTCGGGAAAAGAAATCTTTGATTTCCGGTTCCCGGAAGGCAGTGCTCATTTGATAGATCGTCTCCTTTTCCTCTACCAGTTCCCGATTTTTAAATGCTTCCTGTAGTACTTTCTTCTCCCGGTCGGAAACCACCGCATAAGCAACGTCTAACTCATCAGTTAATTCGTCTATTAGACCCGGTAATATTGTCTGGTTATCTCTGATATCCCTTAAAGAAGAAACTTTAGCTATCGTCTTGGTCAGGGAGATTCCCTTATCTTTCAAATCTTCGACCAATATCTCCTTCGATTGAGACAGATAATACCATCCATAGATTAGGCTCAAGGCAATTATTCCACCCATAATGAAGGCAAAACATTTAAATCGGAGGCTGAATCTAATCTCCCCATCCTCTCTATCTTTAAACATCTTCCGATTCCTCCTATTACTTCGACAGGCCTATCCTGAGCCACGATGGGCATCGGGGCTCAGGAAAAGTCTTTCTTTTTTCCGGAAGTTTTCTTGCTTTTCTTTTTCGGCTTGGCCTTCAACTCGTTAACTGCTTTTTTAACTTCATCCAATCTTATCTTCTCTTTCGTACTCAGAATCTGCTCAAAATCCAGGAACATTAATATTTCATCACCAATTTGACAGATCCCCTCCAGATAATCTGACGCACTTCCTTTTAGAATTTTTGGCGGGGGCTTTATGTCCTTCCGAGAGACCCAGACAACCTCTTTTGCTTCATCCACTTGAATCCCGATAATTCTACCTGCAATAGCGGCAATAATAACCCGGGTATTACGGTCAGTTTTCTGGGGAGGAAAGCCAAATCTCTTCCTCATATCTACCACTGGAATAAAAGCCCCTCTGATATTTATTACCCCTTCGATGAACTCCGGGGCCTTGGGTATTTTAGTGATGGCCTGACTTCGGGTTATCTCTCTGATCTTTAAAATATCCAGAGCATATTTCTCGTCCCCTACCTTAAAGCAAGCAAGTTGAATCTGTTCTTCCGAGGTTTCTTTTTTATCTATTGGATTCATTTTTCTGTAACTGCAGTATATTTACCTCAAAGCCTAAGACCTTTTGTAGGTTCAAGAGTATTAAAAGACGCTCCCGGAACCTGCCCAAACCTTGAATATACTCGGCCTCTACCCCCCCGATCACCGGAGGCGGAGGCTCTAATTTCTTGCCGGAGATCCTGGCAACCTGAGTCACCTTATCAACAACCATGCCCAAGTTTTTACCGTTATCCGAAGCAATGATGATCTTGGTGGCCCTGCTCATCTCTTTAGTCTTAAGGCCCAAACGTTTTCGTAGGTCAAATACCGGGATTATTGTGCCCCGTAAGGAGATAATACCTAAAACAAACTCGGGGACTCGGGGAACTTCGGTAATCTCCGGTACTTTGATCACTTCCTTGATCTCCATAATATCCACGGCATACTCTTCATTAGCCAGCATGAAACAAAGTATCTCCAGAGGCTCCTCTATCTCCTCTTCGTCGCCTACGGCTTGCCCAAAAAGCTCCTCACCCGTTAACTCCGGAAAATCCTCCCCGGCAATCTCTATATCCGGTGACTCTTCAGTTAGTAATTCGCCTTCTTGGCTTTCAGCTCCCGTCCACTCCCTTTCATCTAATCTAACCTCTTCCGTTTCCCTCGCTTTGGCTGTCCTTGCCTTAGGGCGCCGCTTTTTTCTCTCCCCTTTTTTCTCTTCTTGGATCTTCTTTCTGATCTTTACGAGATCCACTGAATTTCCTTATTTTACCGGCCTTTTGGTTTCCTTATACCGTCAACTGTTAATTCTTAACGGATTATATTACTGCAAAGCGAGCTCCAGTTCTCTCACCACATCATCAATGATTCTCTCATCAATCTGCTCCGCCTCCAGTCCATAACCTTCCAAGAGGGCATTAGAAGCAATATTGTTAATACTTCGAGGCAGGCCCTGCGAATACTTATAGATCATTTCTAAAGCTCCCTCGCTAAAGAGAGCGCCGTCCCTTCCCGCAACCTTCAGCCTGAAATTAATATATTCCTTTGCCTCTTTAATACTCAAAGGGCCCAGATGGAACTGGATCCCTATTCTCTGGCGGAGAGCAGTATAAGTCCGATGTCGTAGTCTCTTTCTGAGCCCGGTTTGACCGATCAGAATTAAGCTCAGTAGATTCTTATCGTCCAGTTGAAAGTTGCTGAGCAGGCGGATCTCCTCAAAAGTCCCTTTACTGGGAATCAGTTGGGCTTCATCGAAGATTATTACCGCTGTTCCTCCCTGTTCATAAAGCTGATAAAGAAATTGGTTGATCTGATCAAGGAGCTCGTTCTTCCAATAGCTCGGTGATTCTACCCCGAGCCTTCTGGCAATTACCCTCAAGAGCTGGGCGGGGGTAAGGCGGGGATTGATTATCAGAGCGACTTTATAGGAGTCGTCAAGGGAGTCGATAAGCGCACGTGAAAGAGTAGTTTTTCCGGTCCCAATGTCCCCGGTCAAGACTGTCAGTTCCCTCTCTTCCACCGCATATTTAAGGCGTTCCAAGGCTTCCGCGTGCTCCTTACTCCTGTAGAGGAATTTAGGATCCGGGGTTTTACTGAATGGTGGACAATTAAATCCGTAATAACTCTCGTACATCTTCTAAAAAAGCTCTGAGTTCACTCTGCCCGGTTAACTTTGAACCCTCCTTATAATCTCATTGATTCCTCAATAAGTCCCCCGACATCCAGAACTAAGACCGTCGTTTTATTACCCAGCTCAGTTGCTCCGCCTATTCCGCGGACGCCCACCAGGGGCTCGCCAATACTTTTTACTACGACATCCTGTTGCCCCAATAAGCCTTCCACCAAAATACCCAACCTTCTCTCCGCCAGACTAACTACCACTACGAAATATTGCTCCACTGACGGGGACTCCCCGGGCAGAGCAAACAAATGGTTCAGGCGTAACAGAGAAAGCGTCTGATCGCGCAGTTGAATTACCTCTCGCCCCTCTACCGTCTTGATCTCTTGGGAAGTAATCATCAAGCTTTCCTGGATAGAGTTAAGAGGAATAGCATAGGTCCGACCGCAAGTTGTAATAATAAGGGCCTTTATAATCGCTAAAGTAATTGGGAGAGTAAGGATGACTTTTGCTCCTTTATTCTCCTCGCTCTCTATCCGGATCATCCCACTCATTGAGCTAATATTGCTCTTTACAACATCGAGTCCCACCCCTCGCCCGGAAATCTTACTTATCTCTTTCTTGGTACTAAATCCTGGCATAAACAGGAATTCCAGCAGCTCTTCCTTTCCCAGTTGAATGCCAGGTTCAATTAATCCCTTCTCAACAACCACCTCACTAATCCTTGTCAAATCAATTCCGGAACCATCGTCTTCTACCTCAATTACCACATGGTTTCCTTTCGGGAAAGCATTAATCTTTATTGTCCCCTTCTTTGGTTTACCTTTTCGCTTCCTTTCTTCGGGAGTTTCTATCCCGTGGTCCAGACAGTTACGAATAATATGGATTAAGGGATCGCCGAGGGCCTCAACAATCAACTTATCCAGCTCGGTGTCTGCTCCGGATATCTCCAATTCTACTTCTTTTCCCGAGTCCTTGGTAAGCTTTCTTATTACCCGGGACAGTTTTTCGAATATCTGGTGTAGGGGAACCATGCGTACCTCCATGACCCCTTCCTGCAGCTCATTAAGCTTTCGCTCTAAGCCTCTGTTGGCTTTATAGAAATCAACTGCTACCCCACTGAACCCCTTTTCCATCCTTAGTCTTTCGGTCAACTCACTAATGACTGCTTTACTTAAGAGTAACTCGCCGACAATATTCATAATATTATCCAACTTGTTAATATCCACCCTTACGGTCTGACTGATACTTTTTAAGCTGAGCCCTTCCTCTTCAGCAGAGCCTTCACCCGGTTTCAGTTTTTCCGGGGATGCTTCCTCTTCTTTCTCCACCTTTCCGGTTTCAATCTGGGTAAAGCTAACATTCTTCCATTCTATGGTATTTTCTAAAAACTTCCTGTCTTTCTTGGTCCCCAAAATAATATCAAAGTTGATCTCGGAGTCAGCAACGCCACTAGAACTGGGGAGAGTTGTAATAATCTCCCCTAAGGGCTTGAGCAGTTGATTCAGTTCTGCCAGTCCCTGATCAAAGCTCTGGAGATCGAAGCCTGCCCGGACTCTAAAAATGTTAATCCCTTCCCTAATATTCTCCAGGAGCCGATGCTCTTCGTATTCCGTAAGCACCGAAATGATGCTCTCGTCAATCTTAAGTTCCTCTAAGGGGGAAGCCTTCTCGCTGGAACTGTACTCCTGAAATCTCTGATCAAGCTTACCAATAAGGGCTTCGATCTGGTCTTTTTCTTCCGCTCCTTCTTTACCGCTTGCCCCGATGATCTTACTTAGTAAACCCACGCTTTCGTCTAACAGCGCAAAAATCTCCGGCTCTAATTGAATCTTTCCCAGACGGAGACTATCCAGGATGCTCTCCAGGTTATGGGACAAGGCTTCAATCTGGGAAAAACCGAACATTCCCGCTACCCCTTTAAGAGAGTGAGCCGCCCGAAAGGTATCATTCAAGCTATCTGGATCAACCTTACCCTTCTTGGAGGACTCTTCCAGATCGACTATATTATGATAAAGCTTCTCTACGATTTCCTCAGCCTCGGATTGGAACTCTTGTAAGGCCTTTTTAGAAATTTTGCTCTCTTTTTTGGCCATTTTTCCTAAATACCTGTAATTAGTTCTGGTTACCCAGACAAGGTATGAACCCTCTGTTAGTGAAGATAACTCTTCAATACCTTCTGTAAAACTTCCACTTTAAAAGGCTTAACCAGATACGCATCTGCACCCAGGGCTAAACCTTTCTGCTGATCCTTCTCGCTTCCTTCGGTAGTGATAATAACAAGAGGTATGTGGCTATATTCGGTGCTCTTCTTTACAAAACTCACCAGTTCCAAGCCATTGATATCAGGCATATTGATATCGGTCAGGATAAGGTCGAATTTATAACGGGGGAGCACCTTTAAGGCCTCGAAGCCATTACTCGTCTCGACTATCTGAAAATCGTTCAAAGCCTCAATTGCTGAGGCAATGAATGATCTCATTGCGGGGGAATCTTCCACAATAAGAACATACCGGGTCATACTACCCTCGTTTTCTGTAATTCGGTTAAATCCTTTAATTTTCTTTCCAGGAGGGCCCGATCCATCGCAAGTCCTGACTGGGCTAAAAAGATCTCCAAACTTATCGTATCCCCGATTTCCTTTTTTTCCGGTAAATTATCACCGTAAAGAATTATGGCAATTTTCCCGGCAGCAAAAATAGGGGCGATAAAAACCTCTTCGGGCTCCTCCCCGCCCATTTGTTTAACTATATATCTGTCCCATTTGTTCCCTTCCAGCTTTTTGGTGATCGGTGTCCCTTTCTCTATGACTTCTTTGAATATCGAGGTTTCACCTGTGGGGATCCGCATTCTACGAACTCGTTTATCCGCATCTTCATCCTTAAGTTTGATTCCGAATCCCCCCAATCCACAGATAATATCCTTCTTTACCAGGAAGATTACTGCTCGGTTCATAAGCTCACTGGCAAAACGAAGAATCAGAAGCATAATCTCCCCCCCAATATCAGGCCTACTCAGCTCGGTAATCATCGCGCGCAACATTGCCAGACCCGGACTGGGAACAATCAGCGTTGGCGGGATCTCATCCTCCTTAATAATACCCTCAAAACCAACAATTTCCTCTTTCAGCTCATCCCCAATATCAAATAGTATTTTTTCTTGCTGCTTAAGGACTTCCTTCCCTTCTGATACCTTATATTTCTGCAGGATTTTCTTAATACTTTCCTCCAATTGACCCTCGAACTCGGCAAAGGTTGAGGCTATTGAATCCTCTCGGATTCTGGATTTTTTCGGCTTATCCAGATAGGCATCTACCCCCTGCTCCCTTGCTTTCCGCTCCGCCTCTTCATTTTTATGATCGGTTATTAAAATTACCGGTATCTCGGGAAGTTCCGACTTCAAACGGGAAAGAATCTCAATTCCCCCAAGCATTCCGCTTCCGTCCATCTTGGGCATAATAAGATCAGCCACCACTAAAGGACGTCCCCCCTCTCTAACCAACTTCCGCACTAACTCAAGGGTCTTGGCTGATTTCCCCTCAGTCTCGGTCTGATAACCCTTATCCTTCAAAAAAGCCTCAATTTCTGAGAGGGTGAGGGGATCATCATCAACAACTACGATGATCGGCTCCAGAGATTTGGGAGCAGAGACAACCTCGCTTTCTTCTTCCTCTTCCTCCCAACTCTCATACTCTCTCTCGACTATTCCGACAGCAGGCTTCTGGGGCTGGCTCTCAGTTGCTATCATTGATTTATCTTGTTCAACCTCCCCGATTGATGTGCCTTCCTCTCCCCGTTTCGCCCATGCCTTTTCGTCCTTCAGTCTGGTCCCCTCCATTGCTAAAAACTGTGGATTTAATCCGCTTACCAATGTATATTGCAGGCTGTCGGAGGCCATCCCCTCGATCTCCTCCTGTTCCTTTAACTCGAAATTAAAATTGCCCTCCTCCCAGTCGAAGAAGCCGTACACTACCTTCTGGATATAATTTTTGGCTACTTCCTCTATCTTCTCGGGATCAAGGGCTAACTTTTCAATCAGGTTCGTGTTTAGCCCACCCGGGAACTTTCCTTCCTTTTGCTCCGCCATTATACTCTTTAATTGCACGGAGGTAATGATTCCCTTTCTCACAATTTCTGTACCAATATTATCCCTGCTTGAATTGGATGATGCACCTACGACCTGACCCGCCTTAAAAATCACCATCCCTTTCTTCTCACCGCTGCTCAAAGATAGAACACCTGATTTTCTACTCAAGCTCACAATTTGAAGGATATCACTAAGCGCTAGATCCTCAAGGCTTCCAACTAAACTCAATTGGGCACTCCAATTATTCTACCATTTGTGTATAATAGTAAATTTTTACATAGTAATAGGTTAGGGGAATTGTGAACAGGAGACTGTCCAGGCGATCCATAAACCCTCCGTGTCCCGGCAGGAGTCCCCCGGCATCATCTATTTTGGCATCCCTTTTTAGCAGTGATTCTACCAAGTCACCAAAAATGGCGACCACCCCGATTAAAAATCCCAGTAACAGGCAGTAGACAATTTTGAACGGGAAGACAAAAATTAGCCTGATAACAACAGCAGTAATAGTACATACTACTACCCCACCAATCGCACCCTCCCAAGTCTTTTTCGGGCTGATTCGGGGGACCAGTTTTCTCTTCCCCCAGATCTTCCCGGTAAAATAGGCCCCGGTATCATTCAAGAAGGTACAAGCAATCACCAGGAGGACAAAAAAAAGTCCGATATCACGGCCGCCCGGGAACTGCTCTAATACCTGTCCGGTATAATGGTATTCGTTTTCCAATTCCTGTCCAAAGTTTCTGAGCAGGATTATATGACTCAGCAGCCAGGCAATATAAATAACCCCAAATATAGTTACTGAAATTCCAGTAATCGCAGTTGAAATATCCTTTTTCGAGAGCTGGATCGTCATAACCAGCAAGATAGTCGCCGTTAAAACTACGGTCATTAAATATCCATTGCTGAAATGGGCAAGAAATCCAACCAACAACCCCCCGATAATTCCGACAACTTTCATTGGCTTCAGTCCCCGGGCCTCGATAATCTTATAGAACTCCCAGAGTCCCAGGAAGATAACCACATTGATCAACCCTAAAAAAGGGAGTCCAAAATGACGGATATCCGTAAACCAGAAATTACCTGCGGGATCACCTAAGACGATAAAACAAATCAGCAGTGGTACTGCCACCAGAGCGGTCAATAATCTCTTGGTCAGTTCGGTCATGTCTCATCGTCCTCATCTCTTAATACTTCTAACTCTATCTTTCCTTTAAGCTTTTCTCGGGCCTGGAGGGTGCCATTGAGTATTCGATCAATCTTATTGGGTTCCTCTATTAATATCAGGTTAAACTCCCGGCAGGCCTGGTCATCCCCGAAACTCTTAGCCATACTGACAAGAAATATCTCGGCTGCTCGGGAAGGTTCCAGATTCGCCAGATGAAGACCGGGGAGGGGTGTTGCTAAACTAAATACTTTCATTCCCAGGATAACCTTCCGAATCTCCTCCGAGATCTGAGAATACTTTTTAAAAGAAAATTGGGAAGAGTCTCCCAAACCAACTAAAAGTATCCGGGGCGAACTGATCTTATCCTGTGAGCCTATCAGAATAAACTCTTTAAAATGACCGTTGATCTTTCCGTTTTTTAACAACCTTGTGAGACTACCCTTCAATTGCTGATCTACCCATCCGGTTACACCCTGCAACGGTCTTTCATCAGTAAAAAAGTAAGATATAACCGCCTCACATTCAATACGCTTTATCTCCCGATCAGAAAGTTTTACCTTCAAACATCACTCCCAAGCTGTCCGTTTCCTTTACGGGCCTGCTTGGCAATATTATCCAGAATCCCGTTAATGAAGGAACTGGATTCTTCCGTACCAAATTTTTTAGCCATCTCAATTGCCTCGTTGAGGATAACCTTATAAGGAATATCCGAACAATAGAGCAGCTCAAATACCGCCATCCTCAGGATATTTCTATCCACTACCGCCATTCTCTCTAACCTCCAGTTCTCGGAATTATGATTAATCAATTTATCAATCTCTTCCCGATTTCTCCGAGCACCCTCGATAATACTTGAACTGAAAGCTTTTACCTCCTCCTGGTGGGAGTAATTCTCCCAGAAGAGTTGTAGAAGCTCTTCCGCGTTTTCTTTATTGACATCGAGCTGGTAAAGGGCTTGGAGAGCTAATTCCCGTGATCTGCGACGCTTACCCATAGGGTTTAAAATCCATTTGAGTTTCAAACCTTCTTTAAAAGATTTACCATCTCTATCGCCGCCAGGGCTGCGTCCCATCCCTTGTTCCCCATTTTTGTCCCTGCTCTCTCAATGGCCTGTTCGATATCCTCGCTGGTAATTACACCTAAAGAAATAGGGGTTTTCCCTTCAAGATTTATAACCGCTATTCCTTTAGTCACCTCAGCGGCAATGTGGTCATAATGGATTGTCCCTCCCCGGATAATCGCACCCAAACAGATAAGCGCATCATAGTTCCCCGCATCTGCCAGCCTTTTAGCTAACAGCGGGATCTCAAAGGAGCCCGGCACTTTATATACCTCGACATTCTTCTCTTCAACCCCGTTGCGATAAAGGGCATCCAAAGCCCCTTCCAACAATTTATCGGTAATGAAATGGTTGAAGCGAGATACTACAATCCCGAATTTTAAACCCTGAGCCGTCAGGCTCCCCTCAACGATGTTAGGCATAATTCCCTCCTTCTCTAACCTGTTTTCTCTTTAATATCCAAAAGATGCCCCATCTTTTTCTTCTTTGTCTTAAGGTATTCGATGTTTCTTTCCGTCGGGGTTATCTCGATCGGTACCCTCTCGGTTACCACTAACCCGTAGCCTTCAAGACCCACAATCTTCTTGGGATTATTAGTCATTAAGCGGATCTTACGGACACCCAGATCGCTCAATATCTGGGCTCCGATTCCATAATCTCGGAGATCGGCCTTAAAGCCCAGGATCTTATTGGCCTCTACCGTATCCTTCCCCTCTTCCTGCAAAGCATAGGCCATAATTTTATTGGCCAAACCTATTCCCCGGCCCTCCTGGCGCATATATATAATTACGCCTCTACCCTCTTCCTCTATCATCTTCATCGCCCGTTGGAGCTGGGAGCCACAGTCACATCTTTCCGATCCCAGAATATCCCCGGTAACACACTCCGAATGAACCCTAACCAGAATATCCGCTTCAGGATCGATCTCCCCCTTGACCAGAGCCAGATGCTGGTTAGTATCCACCTTGCTGGTATAAGCTAAAACCCTAAAATTTCCTCCGTATTTGGTAGGTATCGTCGCGGAAGCAACCTGCTTAACCAGAGACTCGCTCTGCATCCGATACTCAATCAGATCTGCCACCGTAACAATTCTTAAACCATGCCTCTCGGCGAATACCTCCAGGTCCGGGCGGCGTGCCATTGTCCCGTCATCATTCATGATTTCGCAGATAACCGCCGCCGGCTTCAGCCCTGCCAGACGGGCTAAATCAACGGAGCCCTCGGTCTGACCGGTACGAACCAGCACCCCTCCCTCTTTTGCTTTCAAAGGGAAAATATGCCCGGGGCGCACCAGATCGTTAGGTTTTGCATCATCGGCGATCGCGGCTAAAACGGTAGTGGCCCGATCGGCCGCCGAGATTCCGGTACTGACACCTTCCCGGGCATCTACGGAAATAGTGAAGGCTGTTCCAAAAGGTGAAGTGTTCTCGCTAACCATTAAAGGTATTTGAAGCTCGCGCAGCTTCTCCTCATTCAGAGCCAAGCAGATAAGTCCGCGCCCGTATTTTGCCATAAAATTAATGGCCTCCGGAGTTACCAGTTCTGCGGCCATTGTCAGGTCTCCCTCGTTCTCCCGATCCTCATCATCAACCAATATGACCATCTTCCCCTGGCGTATATCCTCAATTGCCTTTTTTATTTTCTTAACTGCCATCACTCACTCTCCTCCAAATAACTGCTTCTTACCGAAACCCGTGTTCTGCCAAGAAATCGAGCCCGATCTTTTCTTTCTTACGATTATCTTTCGTAAAGGCTAGAAATTTCTCAACGTATTTACCCAATAGATCACTCTCGATATTTACTACATTTCCCGCTTTCCGGTATTTAAAAATCGTATTCTCTAAGGTATACGGAATAATATTAACGGTAAACGAATCGCCTCTGAATTCGTTTACCGTAAGGCTTACCCCGTCTATCGCTACCGACCCCTTTTTGACCAAATAGCGGGAAACCTCATTTCCCGTGGTGATTTCCATACTTACTGAACGAAGAGCGGGAACAATCTTTTTTATCGTTCCCTTACCATCAATGTGTCCTGAGACTAGGTGCCCTCCCAGGTGGTCTCCCACCCTGATCGCCCTTTCTAGATTGACCTTATCCCCCCCCCGAAGCATTCCCAAAGTTGTCATTCCCCGTGACTCCTTTGATACCTCGACGCTAAATCTCCTGTCTCGAATCCCTATAACCGTTAGACAGCAGCCATTCACGGCAATACTATCCCCCCTCCTCAGGTCAATGGTATCAGAGTAAATCTCCAGCTTGAGATCCTCCCCGCTAACCCCATGTATGATACCTTTCACCACTCCAATGTCTTCTACTAATCCGGTAAACATTAGCCAAAAATTATCATGGTTATAAAATGCAGTCAATTTCTCCGATTGTTATTTTTATCTTGCCTTCCGGTTTCTTTTTTTCATGTTATCTTTAATCCACTTATCAATGTCATCTTTTCTAAATCTCCAGGATACCCCAACCTTGAAGCCAGGCAATTCACCCCTTTGAAGAAGGTTATAAATTGTCCTCTCAGTGACATTCAAGTATTCGGCAATCTGTTTAGTTGTTAAAGCTGGTTCATTCATAAACAAATTCCATTAATTAGATTATAGTAAAGGATACATTTTGTTTACATTATATTCAATTCGTTTCTATCTGTCAAGTAAGCAGTTACCAAGCAAAGCAGGGAAAACATTGTATAAAGTGAACCTTATTTATTTCTAATCATGAAAATGGTGATACCTCCAATTTGATATCCTGCAAGAATTGACAGCAATATGATAATACGATAGTATTTATATAAGTAATTATCTAATATTTCTTATGAAAATAGCTCTTATTACCCCACCTTTTGATCTGGTAAGGCAAGGGTACGGCTCAAAAAAAACTATAAATAGGGGTTATATGCCCCCCCTAGGAATTGGCTATATTGCTTCGGTACTGGAGAAAGAAGGCCATCAAGTAAAAATCATCGATTCAGCACCATTAAGATATTCCGATATTGACATTAAGCAAGAGCTTGAGAAGTTCAATCCCGAGGTGATTGGCATCTCCACCCAGATAAGCGATGCCAAAAAAGCTCTGGAATTAGGAGACTTTTTAAAGAATCATTTTGATGTGCCACTAATTATAGGAGGCCCATACGCTACCAACTCTTTTAAACAGATTCTCCAAGAATCAAAGTTCATTGACTACGTTGTAACCGGTGAAGGAGAGAATTCAGTTCCCGAGCTCTTGAAAATTATAGCTATCTCCCTACCTTCAGAAGAGATCAAAGGCATATATTCTCGCAAATCCAGAATAAACACCGGTACAAGCCTATGTAGTGAGCCCATACATAACTTAGATGATATCCCTTTCCCTGCCCGTCATTTATATGACAACTCTCTTTATTCTCCCCTACCCAGTCAATCAAAACAGTTCCCGGCTACCAGTATGATAACCTCTCGTGGATGTCCCTATGCCAAATGTAATTTCTGCTATCAGGCCGGTACTACCGCCCCAAAATACCGGAGACACAAACCAGAAAGGGTCGTTGAAGAAACAAAAGAATTGGTTGAAAAATATGGTATAAAGGAGATTCATTTCTGGGATGATCTATTTACCGTTAATTTTCAATGGATTTCTAAATTTTGTGAACTGCTTAGAAAACAGAAGATTAATATCAGCTGGACATGTTTTGGCTGGGCCGCTGGTGTCAGCCCGGAGATGCTATTAATGATGAAAGAATCTGGATGTTACCATATTAAGTATGGATTCGAATCAGGTAATCAAGATCTTCTGGATGCTCTTAATAAAGGCATAACCCTTGACCACATTCATAATGCAGTTATTTGGGGCCGACAGGCCGGGATAGAGGTAAATGGGGCATTTATGTTAGCTTTGCCTGGTGAAACTCCAGAAAAGTGCAAAGAGACCGTTGATTTTGCGATTTCTCTGGACCTGGATGTGGCAGAATTCTTTCCTTTTCATCCCTATCCCGGAACAAGTCTATACAATTGGGCCATCAAAAAAGGTAAGGTTGAAGAATATCAAGGGGCTCACGAACCAAACTTTGTCCCCGAAGGATTTCAAGATAAGAATCAAATTAGAAAGATAGTAAAAGATGCCTATAAAAAGTTCTACCTACGCCCCGGATATATCTGGAAAACATTGAAAAAAATTAAAAACTTTCAGGATGTTAAAAAATATTCACAAGGATTCACACTATTCCGGGGGATAAGTTACTAAACCACTATTCCTTGAAGTTGCTTTCTTAACAATCTAATATGCTAGCAAAAAGGAAGATTGAAAAAATCTTATTAATATTCCCCCCCAGTACCGAGGTAAGCGGGGGGCTGCGTATGTGTATTCCTCCTCTGGGAATTGCTTACCTGGGAGCAGTGTTAAGAAAGGATTACCAAGTCAGACTCCTGGACACTACTGCTGAAGGCTATGATAATGTAGAAGAGCTGGGGACTGGACTGGTGAAATACGGTCTATCCTATCAAAAAATCAAAGAAAAAATCTCCGATTACTCACCGGACTTAGTTGGGATTACCTGTCTTTATTCAACCCAATTTCCTTTCGTTAGTAAGATTTGTCATCTTATTAAAGAGATTAACTCAGATATGATTACAGCCATTGGAGGCTATCACCCTACTTTTTTAGCTAAAGAATGCTTAGAGAAAGAAAAGAGTATTGACTTTATTGTTTTAGGTGAAGGAGAACATACCTTTCATGATCTACTCAAACAAATTGAACATGGAACAGACCTCACCCATTTAGAGGGAATTGCCTTCCGACGAGAGGATAAGCTTCAGATTAATCCGAAAACAAATTACATCGAGAACCTTGATGAATTACCCTTCCCTGCTCGGGATCTCTTGCCAATGGAAAAATATTTCTCCATAAATATTCCAATGAGTATTACCTCAAAGCACAAGCGATGCACTTCTATCGCTACCTCACGGGGTTGCACTGCTAGGTGCGTTTTCTGTCCTTCTCCAAATTTCTGGGGACACCGATACCGTGCTCGCTCTGCTGATAATGTTTTAAAAGAGTTAGAACTTCTGATTAAAGATTATCAGATAAAGGAAATTCAATTTCAAGATGACAATCTTATCCTGGACAAGAAAAGGGCAGTTGAGATATTTAAGGGAATTATTGACCGCAAATTAAAACTACAGTGGAACACTCCTAACGGTATTGCTCTCTGGAAGCTGGATGAGCAATTATTAAAACTTATGAGTGCCAGTGGCTGCTACGAGTTAACCTTGGCTATAGAAAGCGGAGATCAGGAGGTTCTCTCGAAAATTATCAAGAAACCTCTCAATCTGAAACGGGTAGAAGAGCTTACCAAGATTATTAAGAACTTGGGGATTGAGACCAACTCCTTTTTCATCGTCGGTTTTCCTGGAGAGACAAAGGAGCAGATACGCAGAACATTTGGGTTTGCAAAAAAACTTAACCTGGATTGTTCTTACTTTTTCATCGCCAATCCTAATCCAGGAAGCAAGCTTTATGAAATTTGTAAAGAAAAAGGTTATCTAAAGGAGGATTTCGATTTTGAAACTATTGATTATTTCAAATCAAACTACGATACCCCGGAATTCACCTCCCAAGATCTTGAAAAATTGAGGAATCGAGAACATGTTAAATTTAATTTAGGTTTAATCTACCGCAACCCGATAATCTTTCTTAAGAGACACTTTAATATTATCATTACCAATCCCCGGGGTTTATATAGATCTTTAATTCACCGCTGGTTGCCTTTTATTTTAAACCAAAGTTAAATCTACCTGCAAAAGCTAAACTTTAATGGGATAATATTCCCATAATAAATCGTGAAGTTAGGAGTCGACCTCTGTATCATGTAGTCAATTATTTCATCCCTTATAATCCTGTACATTAAAGCAATGCAACAGATTGATAAGATTTTCTTAATCTACCCTCCGAGCACACAAGCAGCTATTGTCTCACACGCCCTTGCTTGTGTTCCCCCTTTAGGTATTGCTTACCTTGGATCATTTCTAAAAAATAATTATGAGATAAAATTATTAGATTCAACAACCGAGGGTAATCGAAATATAAAAAATCTTGGAAACGATCTATTAAAAATTGGATTGCCCGAGGAAGAGATCGTGAAAAGAATCTCCGATTATTCACCAAATGTTGTTGGTATAACCTGCCTTTCTTCTTCTCAAATGCCTTTTATAAGAAAGATTTGCCAGCTAACTAAAGAGATTAACCCTAAAATCATAACAATTATTGGTGGTACTCACCCTTCGTTCTTGCCAAAAGAAACTTTAGGAGAAAAAAGTATCGACTTTATTATCCTAGGCGAGGGCGAAGAGACATTGCAAAGCCTATTAAAACGACTGGAAAGTGAGCAGGATTTTACCGACCTTGATGGAATTGCCTTTAGAAGAGATAGCCAAGTTCAGGTTAATCCTAAAACCAGATATATTAAAAATCTTGATGATCTACCCTTCCCTGCCTGGGAACTTTTACCTATGGAAAGGTATTCCGCATTCAATATTCCAATGAGCATCTATTGTAAGTCAAGATATTGGGCACCGATTATTACTTCCCGAGGCTGTACGGCTAAGTGTACTTTCTGTTCATCTACCACATTCTGGGGCAACCATTATCGCGCCCGTTCACCGAATTATGTACTTGATGAAATCGAATTACTGATAAAGGAGTATAAGATCAAGGAAATTCAATTCCTTGATGATAATCTGATTCTTGATAAGGAAAGGGCCCAAGAGATATTTCAGGGAATAATTGACCGGAAGCTAAATATCTTCTGGAACACTCCCAATGGAATTGCCCCGTGGAAATTAGATGAAGACCTATTGAAACTTATGAAGTCAAGTGGCTGCTATGAGCTTACACTGGCCATCGAGAGTGGTGACCAGGAGGTTTTATCAAAGATAATCAGAAAACCTTTAAATTTAAAGCAGGTAGAATCTGTCACCAAAATAATCCAAAAACTAAAGATTCGAACTCATGCTTTTTTCATTGTTGGCTTTCCCGGAGAAACAAAAGAGCAAATTTACCGAACCTTTTCCTTTGCCAGAAAATTGAGGTTAACCAGCGCCTGGTTCTTCATTGCTACTCCTCTTCCCGGCTCAGAACTTTATGATATGTTTAAAAATAAAGGTTGCCTAAAAGAAGGTTTCGATTTTGAGACCATAAACTATAATAAATTGAATTTTGAAACTTCCGATTTTACCTCCCAGGAGTTAGTTACTGTATTGGCACGAGAGGCTTTTACATTTAACTTAAGTGTACTCTTCCGAAATCCTATTCTCTTTTTCCAAAGATATATCCTTTTCTTAATTACTAATCCCCTCCTTTCAATAAAATTATTGATATATAGCGGGATTAGTGTTATCAAGATATTTTTTCTTAGAAGATCTTTCTAATCTTATGTAATTTAAATGAATTTATGCCCTTAAAATTTATTATCCATTCTAAATAGCATTAATAATTCTATTGACAATTTCACATATTAAGAATATTATTTACTATATATTGATTAATATTTTTTCTAATATCTGCACTCATGCTTGAATCAACACTAACAATTGAAAATATTTTATTAATATATCCGCCAAGCACGCAATCTATTGTTGTTCCCCACCTCTGTTGCACTCACCCTTTAGGAATTTCATATCTTGGAGCAGTTTTAAAAAAAGATTATGAGGTTAAATTATTGGATACGACTGCTGAGGGTCATCAAAATGTTAAAAATTTAGGAAATGGACTGGTAAAGTATGGGTTATCAGATAATGAAATCAAGAAGAGAATATTAGATTATTCGCCAAATGTTGTAGGTATTACCTGTCTTGACTCCTCCCAGATGCCCTTTGTAAGAAGGATCTGTCAACTGGCTAAAGAGATTAACCCCCAGATCATTACAATAATTGGCGGTGCTCATCCCACATTTTTAGCAAGCGAAATTATAATAGAAAGCAGTATTGACTTTATAATCTTGGGTGAGGGGGAAGGGACATTACCAAGCCTATTGGAACGATTTAATAGAGGCCAGGATTACTCTGACCTTGATGGAATTACCTTTAGAAAAGATGGTAAGATTCAAGTTAATCCCAAAACTAAATACATTGAAAATCTTGATGAGCTACCTTTCCCTGCCCGAGAACTTTTACCTATGAAGAAATATGTTGCAATAAATACTTCAATGAATGTTTTTAGCAAATCAAATCATTGGGCTCCAATCATCACATCTCGTGGATGCACAGCCAAATGCACATTTTGCTCATCGGCTAATTTTTGGGGCAACCAATATCGTGTCCGTTCAGCGAAGAATGTTCTTGATGAAATCGAGTTATTGGTAAAAGAATATAATATTAAAGAAATTCAATTCTGTGACGACAACCTAATTCTTAATAAAGAAAGAGCTATGGATATATTTCAGGGAATTATTGACCGTAAGATAAAGATCTTCTGGAATACCCCTAATGGAATTGCCCTATGGAAATTGGATGAAGAGTTATTGCAGCTTATGAAGGCCAGCGGCTGCTATGAGCTGACCTTAGCGATCGAGAGTGGTGATCAAGAGGTTTAATCAAAAATAATTAAAAAGCCCTTAAATTTAGCCAAAGTGGAGCAATTGGTTAAGAGTATTCATAAGCTGAGGATTAGAACTCACTCTTTTTTTATTGTTGGTTTTCCCGGTGAAACCAAAAAACAAATTCGCCGAACCTTTTCCTTTGCCAGAAGAATAAATTTAACCAGTACCTGGTTCTTCATTGCTAATCCTCTACCTGGCACTAAGCTATATGATATCTGTAAAAAAAATAATTACATGAAGACTAATTTCGACTTTGAAACTATACATTACGGTAAATCAAATTATGAAACCCCTGAGTTCACCTCCAGTGAATTAGAAGACCTTGTAGAAAGAGAAACTTTTATGTTTAATCTAAGTGTACTTTTCCTACATCCTATCTTCTTTATTCATAGATACCTCTTTTTTCTAATTACTAAACCCCAAATTACACTCAAAATATTGATAAACGGAGCAATTGCTGTTTCCAGGATACTCTTCCGGAAAAGAAAAACATAGTCAAATATTAATATATCTGATGAATATATTTTCTATGCGGCTTTTCTTTTTTCCTAATTTTTAATCACTCTTCAAAGTCTATACATATTGCAGTAAAAACAACGTCTGTCTTATTTCTAACTAATACTTAAGAATGAACACACTGCTTGTTTATCCCCAATACCCGGATACATTTTGGAGCTTTAAGCATATATTAAAGTTCCTCTCCAAGAAAGCGCTATTTCCACCACTGGGGTTGTTGACTATCGCCGCCATGCTCCCGAAAGAATGGAAT
The DNA here is from genome assembly GCA_020345765.1 of Deltaproteobacteria bacterium. Taxonomy (GTDB): domain Bacteria; phylum Desulfobacterota. The sequence continues at coordinate 3,192,577 of CP070770.1, read as the reverse complement.
AAAAATTTTATCGACTTAAATGTTTCAACACTCCAAGATGAACACATCAAATGGGCAGATTATGTTTTCATCAGCGCTATGATAACTCAAAAAGAGTCAGTAAAAGAAGTCGTTGATCGCTGTAATAAACTCGGTACCAAAGTTATTGCCGGGGGACCGGTTTTCACTACCGGGCATGAGGAGTTTGAAGGGATCGATCACTTCGTTCTGGGAGAAGCGGAAATTACGCTCCCGTTGTTTTTGAAAGATCTCAGGAATGACTGTGCCAAGCAAGTGTATTCATCCGACAAATATCCGGATATCAAGCTGTCACCTATTCCGCTGTGGAACCTCATCAATATAGATCATTATTACATGATGCCGACCCAATACTCGCGAGGGTGCCCGTTTGATTGTGAATTCTGTGATATAATCATATTGAATGGTCGTGTTCCTCGGACTAAAAACATTAGCCAGTTATTGCAGGAATTTTATGCCTTATACAAAACTGGATTACGAGGGTATGTTTTCATAGTTGACGATAATTTCATCGGCAACAAAGCTAAAGCAATGAAAATTTTACCAGCAATTATTAAGTGGCAGAAAGAAAACAAATACCCGTTCAGGCTGATGACTCAATTAACTTTAGACCTTGCCGATGACGAAGAGTTGATACAAATGATGGTACACGCAGGGTTTGAGAGGTTCTTTGTGGGGCTTGAAACACCTAACAAAAAAAGCTTAGATGAATGTAATAAATTCCCAAATAAGGGTCGCGATATGGTTGCTGCCGTGAAAACAATTCATAATTATGGCATAGAAGTGTCTGGCGGCTTTATTGTGGGTTTCGATAATGATCCAAAGTCAATATTTGACAGTCAGATAAGCTTAATTCAGAATACAGGCATAATCTTTGCAATGGTGGGCTTACTCCAAGCTCTCCCCAAGACAAGACTCTATAATCGTCTTAGATATGAGGGTCGCCTGCTTAAACCGAGCTCGGGAAACAATATGGATTCATTCCTTAATTTCATCCCTAAGATGGACAGCGAGACTGTAATTAACGGATATAAAAGGATTCTTCAGACGATCTATTCGCCCAAAAACTACTACGACAGAATCAACACCTTCCTCGAAGACTTCAAGCCCGTAAAGAGGCCGAGAAGGATCAAATTCTATGAGATCAAGGGTTTCATTCAATCAATATGGCATCTCGGTATTGTGGGGGGGGAAAAGGGAGAATATTGGAAATTTATCATCAGATCCTTTTTCAAGCATCCCCGAAAATTTCCTGAGGCAATTATTTTTGCTTTCTATGGGATACATCTCAGAAAAGTAGTTGTAGCAATTAGCAAATCAAATGGTTTTATATAAACAGTCTTACGCACTAGAATAAAATTCTATTCTTTAACAATTATAATATTTGACCCTTGTACGAGGCTGGAGAGCATCTCCCCAATGTCGTGTCCGGAATTCCCGGAGACGTCCTGTTATTTGCAGTCCGCGGGCTACAGCCCTTTCAAAAATTGTGGCTGATCCGAATGAACCCTCTATCTTTTCCCGCAGCTCCCGACACATTCCCTTAATCTTCTCCGTAGGTGCCAGGTGTTCAGTAGCTAATAGAAGGATCCTGTATATCCACATATTTTTGGCAATAACTTCTGCTCTACCCTGAAGAAGGGGGTAAGAATCCTTTAGATTGAGCCATCCATTATATTCAGCCTCGATAAAGCGCATTATCCAAGGACCGAGCTCGAGAAAGTCCCGCTGGTATGCATGTTCCTGAACCTTCTCTGCTTCCTTTAGATTGAACTCAGGATGGATAAACCAAGGTTGTTTGAAGGCATGCCATTCCTCAAAAGGAATCGCGGTTAGGATCCGACCCTCTTCGTTCATACGGTCGTAGAGGGGAGTCTTTGGGGTAGGAGAATAGAAAGCAAACTGGCTAATGGTAGGACGGCAGGCGAGGTGATCGTCAATATCCTTCTCAATATTTTCCCTGGTATGCTGATCTAAGAGAAGTATCGAACTCAATATAGTCCTGATTCCATAGGAGCGAAGCTCATCCACTAAATCAGCCATATTGATATTTTCATTTTTTTTATAATCTGCGAACTTACTCTCCCGACCTATCCAAATAGTGCCTACACCCATTTCGGCTAACTGCCTGATCCCAAACTTAACGATTAAGTCTGCGGAACTGAAAATAAAGAAATTAAAGGCCTTGCCACTATCTATTACACACTTTCTTAGCTCATTCGCCCGTTTGAGATCGAGGAGGAAATTGTCTTCCCCCAAGAAGCCCATCACATTCGTGTGGAAGCGCCGCTCTATCCGTAATACCTCTTCGAAAAGCTCGCGGCCTGTCTTATAAAACTTGATATGTCTCCTCCCGAAAAAATGCGTAACACTACAAAAATCACAGCCATAGGAACAGCCTAAGCCAGGTATAATTTCCGGTTGTCTGAGCCTTAATATAGGAACACCGAAGATCTCCACTTGTTGGGAGAATACATCCGGATTCTTAAACTTAAATTCGGAAGGGAGTCCGAGTAGATCCCGCATAAAGCTGATCCCCTCACCCACACATATATAGTCCACATCAACCATCTTTTCGAGATCCGGGATTGTTGCACAAAAGCCTCCGAGGACTATCTTAGAGTTCGGCGATATCTCCCTGGCCTCCTCCACCATCCGCTTTACCTTCTGGAAGTTAGGCATTATTGAGCCGATGCCGATAATATCATACCCCTTTTTAACTTCTTTACGGAACCTCTCCAGGGTTGGGAAATCAAGGACGATCGTGGGAGCCTCAATGTTGTTAGCGATTACATGCAGCCCAAAGGTATCATGAAATTGGCGTAGAGAGAATATACCCTGAAACTTTGTTAATTGGTTATGATAAAGCTCGATCTTTGAATCTTTACGGCTGTAAATGTTATCGATCCCGAAGGGTTTGAACACTGAAGTCAAGAGTACTCGAGGTCTCATCTCTAACTCCTTAGCATATCAATATATTAGATATTTTAAAGGTTGTCAAAACATATATATCAGAATTTCTTAATGAACCCCTTCGTAACAAGGCCGGGAAGGTTCATTTCAAACTAAGTCTTTCTTCTATTCAATAATGTCTTCAAAATTGCAATTATTCCGTATTTAATTACTTCGAGCGAAGTGAGGGGATTAGTAATTACGAAGAGGAGGTATCTCTGGACAAAAAATATGGGGTTTCGGAAAAGGAGTCCCAGGTTAAAGATGAAATATTCTTTGTCCCTTATATTTTCCAACTCCCGGGAGGTAAATTCCGGGGTCTCATAATTCGACTTGTTGAAATTTATGGTTTCAAAATCAAACTCTTCCTTAAGATAACCCCTTTCTTTGCAGATCTCATAGAGCTTTGAGCCGGGAAGAGGATTTGCAATATAGAACCCGGCACTGGTTAACCTCAACTTTCTGGCAAAAGAAAAGGTTCGCCGTATCTGTTCTTTGGTCTCCCCGGGAAAACCCACAATAAAAAATGAATGAGTTCTAATCTTTAATTTATGGATACTCTTGGTTAAGGATTCCACCTGGGCTAAATTTAAGGGTTTTTTGATTATCTTTGATAAAACCTCTTGATCACCGCTCTCGATAGCCAGGTCAAGCTCATAACAACCGCTTGCTTTCATAAGTTCCAATAGCTCTTCGTCTAGTCTCCACAGGGTAATTCCATTGGGAGTATTCCAAAAGATTTTCAGTCCCCGGTCAATTATGCCATGAAAAATATCCTTAGCTCTTTCCTTATCGAGAATCAGATTATCATCGCAGAATTGAATCTCCTTGATCTTGTACTTGCTAATTAACAGTTCAATTTCGCTAAGTACATTTTCCACTGAACGTGTGCGATAGCGGTTACCCCAAAAATTGGCCGAAGAACAGAAGATGCACTTAGCTGTGCAGCCCCGGGATGTTATGATCGGTGCCCAATATCTTGATTTTGAAATACCACCCATGGGAATGTTAATCTTGGAATATTCCTCCATCGGTAAAAGCTCCCAAGCGGGGAAAGGCAGTTCATCAAGATCTTCAATATATGTGGTTCTCGGATTAACATATACCTGACCATTTCTTCTAAAAGCAATTCCATCAAGGTCAGCGTAATCCTGACCTCTTTCCAATCTCTCTAATAAGCTTGGTAATGTCGCTTCACCCTCACTGATTGTAATAAAATCAATACTTTCCTCTCTTAATACTTCATGGGGCAAAAACGCAGGGTGCGTACCCCCAACAATTGTAATTGTATTTGTGTTGAGCTTTTTGGCAAGTTGACAAATTTTTCTTACAAAGGGCATTTGGGAAGAATAAAGACAAGTGAGTCCAATGAGATCCGGAGAATAATCAGCAATACGGTCTTCAATCCTCTGGTAAGTCAGTCCGTATTTCAACATTCCGTTCCCTAAATCTTCGAGGTTTTGGTGCCCTTCAGCAGTGGCATCCAATAATTTAACCTTATGATCTTTCTTTAGAACTGCTCCCAGATAGGCAATTCCCAGAGGAGGAGCACAGTCGCGCGGCTGGCCAATTATGTGTGTACTCGGCGGGTAAATTAATAGAATTTTTTCTACTGCTTGCATTGATTCAAACAGCTAAAGACAGAATTTAAAGATTTTATTTTTCAATTCTTTATTTTTTGCATGACTGTCTTAAAAAAACTGATCCCTCCGTATATAAATATTTCAATCGAGGTCAGGGGGTTGGTTATTAAGAAGAAAATTGTTTTTTGAATGAATAAGAAAGGATTTCGGAATAGCAGGCCCAGGTTAAATATAAAGTACTCCCTGTCCCTGATATTTTCTAACTCCCGGGAGGTAAACTCCGGGGTTTCATAATTTGATTTGTAGAAATTTATGGTTTCGAAGTCAAAACCCTCCTTCAGGTACCCCCTTTCTTTACATATTTCATAAAGCTTTGTCCCTGGTAAGGGATTTGCAATAAAAAAAGCAGCACTAGTTAATTTTAATTTCCTGGCAAAAGAAAAAGTTCGGTGTATCTCTACCTTCCTCTCTCCTGGAAAACCCACAATAAAATATGATTGTGTTCTAATCTTTAACTTCTTGATACTTTTAGTCAATGATTCTAAACGGTCAAGATTTAATGGTTTTCTGATTATCTTTGATAATACTTCCTGATCACCACTCTCGATAGCCAAAGTTAGCTCATAACAGCCACTTGCCTTCATAAGCTTTAGTAGTTCTTCATCCAATTTCCATAGGGCAATTCCATTGGGGGTATTCCAGAATATTTTCAGGCCCCGGTCAATTATTCCCTGAAATATATCCATAGCCCTTTCCTTATTGAGAATTAGATTATCATCGCAGAACTGAATCTCCCTAATCTTGTAATCTCTAACCAGTAATTCAATTTCATCAAGGACATTTTCTGCCGAACGAGCGCGATAGCGGTTACCCCAGAATGTGGTCGATGAACAAAATATGCACTTAGCCGAGCAACCCCGGGAGGTTATGATCGGAGCCCAGTATCTTGACTTACAGGTAACACTCATCGGGAGGTTTATTTTTGAATATTTTTCCATTGTTAATAATTCACGGGCAGGGAAAGGTAACCGGTCAAGGTCTTCAATATACCTTTTTTTCGGATTGACCCGAAACTGACTATTGCTCCTAAACGCCATTCCGTCGAGATCAGAAAAATCCTGCCCCCTTTCTAATCGCTTTAATAAATTTGGTAATGTATCTTCACCCTCACCCAGGATAATAAAGTCAATACTTTTTTCACGTAAAACTTCTTTTGGTAAAAACGAAGGGTGTGTGCCACCTATAATTGTAATAGTCTCTGGGTTAATCTCTTTGGCAAGTTGACAGATGTTTCTTACTAAGGGCATTTGCGAAGAATAGAGACAGGTAATTCCTACTATATTAGGCGAATAATCTGTGATTCTCGTTTTGATCTCATCATCTGATAACCCATATCTTAATAGGCCATCCTTTAGGATTTCGATTGTTTGATGACCTTCAGCGGTAGCATCTAATAATTTTACATTGTAATCTTTTTTTAAAACGGCACCTAAGTATGCGATTCCCAGAGGATGAGTGCACTCGTGTGGATGGCCGATTGCCTCCGTGCTCGGCGGGAAGATTAATAAAACTCTCTCAATCTGTGGCATTTCTATTAATATACCTATATCTTACAAGACATTAACAACTACTCAATGGTTACCCGAAAACTATTTTCCATCGGATAAAAAGTCAACAATTATCCTGGCTATTTCAACCGGTTTTTCCTCCGGCAATAAGTGCCCGGCAAAAGTAATGAGCTCAAACCTTCGGGCTCCCGGAATCTCTTTATATAGCTTTTCTCCCCAAAATACCGGAAGAAATCTATCCTCGGCTGCCCAAATGATTAACGTCGGCTTATCAAATCTTTGTAATTCACTGGCAATATCCATCGTGTATTGGCAATTACCAGACAGGAGAAATTTTCTAAACTTTCTTTTTCGCTCCCGGGTGGTGTAGATTGGTCGGAGATACTCAGTAATTACCTCAGTCGTTATCTTTGATTTATCATATACCGATCCTTTCAGTCCAAATCTTGTGAGATAAAAACACCTCATAAACCAGTAAGATTCAAACATCCAGGCTATAATAGGCAATTTAGCAAATCGCATCCTTAGCTTAACTCTTGATACCGGCCAATTATCATAAGCCACGCAGTCAACAAGGATAAGATTTTTCACTCGATCTGGATACCGAATAGCAAAGATCTCCCCACAGGCACCGCCCTGATCGTGGGCGACAATAGTTGCATGGTCAATCTTCAGATCATCCATAAATCCCTTGATCATCTCTGCCTGGGAGGGCATAGAAAAGTCTTCCTCCAGAGAAACCTCGGTATCACCCAGCCCAAGTAGATCGGGTGCATAGCACCGATATTCTGAGCTCAACAGCTTAATCACTTTCCTCCAGAGAAAAGACGAGGTTGGATAACCGTGAATAAATATAATCGGGGAACCGTTTCCATCCTCAATATAGGCTATTTTGGCCCTCCCCACATCAATATATTTTTTAGGAATCGGGCAAGCCTTCATTGTTTCAAACACGATTTATAGGGCCCAAGGAAACATCTTTAGACTATTCTTAATACTTAGAAATATTAATATAAACAAATCAAAGAGTCAAATCCGTATTCTTATCCTAATTGTGTAAAAAATATTGAAAAAAGCTTTATAATATACTATGTTAAACAAAACTACTATAAATTAGCATGCACAGCATGTGTTTTTAATCTTGTTACCAAAAATTCATTTTTTAAGCCGATGCAATTGATCGGGAAGATATTGCTAATTTACCCTCCAAGTACCGCAACAATTGGCCATCCACGGCCCTGTGCTCCTCCTATGGGAATTGCTTACCTGGGAGCAATTCTAAAAAAAGTCTATGAAGTTAAATTATTAGATACAACTATTGAGGGACACCGAAATATTGAGAACTTAGGAAACGGCCATGTTAGATATGGATTAATGGACGAAGAAATAAAGAAGATAATCAGCGATTATTCGCCGGATATGGTAGGAGTTACCTGTCTTTATTCTTCCCAAATGCCCTTTGTTAGAAAAATCTGTCAATTAACCAAAGAAATTAACACAAAGATTATTACTATTATAGGAGGTACGCATCCCTCATTTTTAGTAAGCGATAGCTTAAAAGATAAGAGCATTGACTTTATTATTCTGGGAGAGGGTGAAGATACATTGCCAAGCTTGTTAAATCAACTGAATAATAATCATGATTATACCGATCTTGACGGAATTGCTTTTCAGAAAGATGGACAGGTTCAGATCAATCCTAGAACCAAATATATTGAGAACCTTGATAACTTACCTTTCCCTGCTTGGGAACTTTTACCTATTAGTAAATATTCCAAAATTAATATACCAATGAGTATTACTTTTAAGTCAAAATATAGGGCACCAATCATGACTTCCCGAGGCTGCCCGGCTAAGTGCATCTTCTGCTCATCGGTTAACTTCTGGGGTCATCGCTACCGCAGCCGTTCACCCGAAAATGTCATAAATGAAATTGAGCTGCTGGTTAAGGAATATAAAATCAAAGAAATTCAATTCCTCGATGATAATTTAATTCTCAATAAAGAAAGAGCCAAAGAGATATTTCAGGGAATAATTGACCGAAAACTAAATATTTTCTGGAATACCCCCAATGGAATTGCCCTTTGGAAATTGGATGAAGAACTATTGCAATTAATGAAGGCCAGCGGTTGCTACGAGCTAACTTTGGCTATCGAGAGTGGTGATCAGGAAGTTTTATCTAATATAATCAAGAAGCCTTTGAATTTGGACAGAGTGGAATCATTAACCAGAAGTATTCAGAAGTTAAAGATTCGAACTCATTCCTTCTTTATTGTTGGCTTCCCCGGAGAGACCAAAGAGAATATACACCGAACACTTTCCTTCGCCAGAAAATTGAGGTTAACCAGTTCTTGGGTCTTTATCGCAAATCCTCTTCCGGGTACAAAACTTTTTGAAATCTGTAAAGAAAAAGGTTATCT
>CP070770.1:3166424-3183936 GCA_020345765.1 Deltaproteobacteria bacterium | reverse complement strand
TTTGACGATGCCACTACCGTAATCGAGAACATGGGTATCCGTCATTTAGGTGATCTAAAATCTATATATGAATCAAATCGTGCTCGACCCTTACTGATGTTTAGTTTTGCTCTGAATTATCGTTTTAGCGGGCTCGAGACTTGGAGCTATCATCTGTTTAATATAATCCTGCACTCTCTGAATGGGATTTTTATTTACATAATTGTCTTAATAACCCTATCATTAAGCTCCGGGGGTGAAAGAAGATCTCTCGGTCAGATCAAGCTGATTGCCTTGGTTTCATCCCTCCTGTTTCTCTCCCACCCGGTACACACCGAGTCAGTTACATTCATTTCCAGCCGGTCCTCAATGCTTTGCACCTGCTTTTATATGTTTACAATTTTACTTTATATCGAGGCCCGAGGGAGAGTCCGGTTTATTTACTATTTGGTATTTTCTGTTATCTCTTTCCTTCTTGCCTTGGCTACCAAAGAGCTGGCAGCAACTATTCCAGTAATCCTATTGTTGTATGAGTATACCTTTATTTCTCAGGGAGACTGGGAAGAATTATATAGGGCCAGCAAACGGTATCTCTGGCCCTACTTCTTGGTAATAGGCCTTTTTCTTATTTATCGATTTAGCTTCCTGCCTCCAGCGAAAACCTACGGCAGCCTTCTCTCTCCTTATGTTTACCTGCTCAATGAATTCCATGTTATTGTCAATTATCTTAGGTTGTTGATTTTTCCGGTAAACCTGAATGTTGATCCGGACTTTCCCATCTCAAAAACTCTTTTTGAGCCGGCAGTTGCCATTTCGATGATGGCCTTAGCCGCGATAGCTCTGGTGGCGGTTATTAGATTCAAGCGCTCTCCGACCAGTTCTTTCTGCCTGCTCTGGTTCTTTATTACCTTAGTTCCCACTTCCAGTATTAATCCTCTCCTGGATGTAATGGCCGAGCACCGGGTTTATCTTCCCTCGGTGGGCCTCTGTATTTTTTCGGGGATAATAATAAACAGGGTATCTGAATTAAGGTTTTTTGAGTTTTCTTACTCCCGAATGAAGAAGATGATTCTCGGCCTATTTCTGCTTATTTTGGTATTTAATTCATTAGGCACGATCAAGAGAAATTTTATCTGGAGTGATGATCTGTCTCTCTGGGAGGATACTACCAGAAAGTCTCCCCGTAAGTGGAGGGTACTGGGCAATCTTGGTTTGGCCTACGAGGAAAGGGGAATGCTCGATAGAGCAGCTGTGATTCTTGAAGACGCGGTCCGGGTTAATCCTACCTACACTAAGGCCTTTAATACCTTAGGGGTAACCTATATGAAGAAGGGGATGATCGATTTAGCAATATCGAAATTTAAAAGGTCATTACAATTGAATCCTGACTATACCGAGGCCCACTATAATCTTGGGTTGGCCTATGAGGAAAAGGGTCTCCACGAAGAGGCAAGGAAAGAGTTTGATGAGGCTATCCGGAGCCGGCCAGGTGATGCGGTTACCCATAATAAGTGGGGTCTGATCTATCTGGGTAAGGGCCAGTATGATGATGCTATCACAGAGTTTAAACAAGCACTCCAAACCGATCCGGGATTTAAGTATGGCTATATTAATTTAGGCCTGACTTACAAGCGGCAGGGTCTAGTGGATGAGGCAATCGGGCAGTATCAGAAGGCTTTGGAGATTGACCCTAATGATTTTAATGCCCATTTGAATTTAGGAAATGCTTTCGGAGAAAAGGGAATGCTTGATGAAGCCGTCGAGCAGTATCAGGCTGCTCTCCGGATTTCCCCCAAATCCGAGAAGGCACATAACAATCTGGGATTAATTTACTACCGCAAGGGACAGTATGATCTGTCAATAACTGAATTTGAGACGACCCTGCGGATCAATCCCGATTATGCCGATGCCCACAAGAACCTTGGGGTTATCTATTATTACCACAAAAAGGATTTAAGTAGTGCCATAAATCATTTTAAACGCTCCCTGGAACTAAACCCTGATCAGAGCGGAGCAGACAAACTGAAGCAGATTATTCAATCGCACCAATAGATGTTAAGAGGATACGTAAAACATCCTTACAAAACAAATGCTTGAATCTTCGCTTCCTTGAACTCCCTGCCAGCAATTTAATTGACAGATACTGGTTTTTTATTTCATAATATTAAGTAAATCTGATAACCTGTAACTTTAGGGGGAATTTTGAAGGGACTGATCTTAAGCGGAGGAAAGGGGACAAGACTTAGACCTATTACCCATACCGGGGCCAAGCAGTTAGTCCCGGTGGCAAATAAGCCGATCCTGTTCTATGGAATTGAGGCGATTCGTGATGCCGGGATCGAGCAGATCGGAATAGTGGTGGGAGATACCCATAGGGAGATCCGCGAGGCAGTGGGTGACGGGTCAAGGTGGGGAGTAAAAATAACCTATATTGAACAGGAAGCCCCTTTAGGACTTGCCCATGCAGTGATGGTATCGGAGGATTTTTTACGAGAAGAACCCTTTGTCATGTATCTGGGGGACAATCTAATAATAGATGGTATCAGCTCTTTAGTGGATGAGTTCCGGAATGATCAACCGAATTCACAGATACTTTTAGCCAGGGTTCCTAATCCCGGTCAGTTTGGTGTGGCCGAGTTGTCCGGAGGGGCAAAGGGAGAGGTGGGTAAGGTCGTTAAATTAGAGGAAAAGCCAAAGAAACCTAAAAGCGATCTCGCCCTGGTTGGAGTTTATATGTTCGATAAGAATGTCTTTAACGCGGTTAAGGCAATAAAACCCTCAAACCGGGGGGAACTGGAGATCACCGACGCCATCCAATGGCTAATTGATCAGGATTATATGGTAAACCCGCATATAATTAACGGATGGTGGAAGGATACCGGTAAGTTGGAGGATATCCTGGAGGCTAATCGGATGATCCTGGATACCCTGGAGATGCGGGTTGAGGGGAAGGTGGACAAGGATTCCCGGATTGATTTTAAGGTAGTAATAGAGCCGGGAGCCGAGGTTGTCCGCAGTAATATTCGGGGGCCGGCTATTATCGGCAAGGATTCGCGCATAATCGATTCATATATTGGTCCCTTTACCTCGGTAAACTGCAATACCGAGATCAGGGCGAGCGAGATCGAGCACAGTATTATAATGGAGAATTGCCGGATCACCGATGTCGGGGCAAGGATTGAGGGTAGCCTCATTGGCAGAGATGTTGAGGTTTCAAAATCGGAGTTTAAACCCAGGGCTTACCGGCTTATGCTTGGTGATAACAGCAGGATAGGAATTATCTAAGATAAAGCAGGATATGGAGGAAAAGTAATGATCGAGGGAGTAGTGGTAAAAAAGCTTAGGCTAATACCGGATGAGCGGGGGAGGCTGATGGAGATTTTGCGAAGTGATGATGAGTTCTTCGTCAAGTTCGGGCAGGTTTATATGACATCTGCTTATCCCGGAGTGGTTAAAGGGTGGCATTATCATAAGAAGCAGGTAGATAATATGGCCGTAGTCAGAGGAATGATGAAAGTTGTGCTGTATGATAACCGGGAGGATTCTCCTACTTTTAAGGAAGTAAACGAGTTCTTTATGGGAGAGCATAATCCTCTGCTGGTTAAGATTCCCTCCCTGGTCATGCACGGATTCAAGTGTATCAGCGAGCAGGAAGCAATTGCGGTCAATTGTCCTACCGAGGTATATAATTATGATAGTCCTGACGAGTTTCGTGTCGATCCCCACGATAATGACATCCCCTATAGCTGGAGCCTCAAGGAAAGATGAAGATTCTGGTAACCGGTGGCGCGGGTTTCATCGGATCTAATTTTATCAGATATTTATTGGAAAAGTATAATGACTACCAGGTGGTCAATCTTGATAAATTGACTTACGCCGGTAACTTGGAAAATCTTCGGGATATTGAGAAAGACCCGAACTATGAATTTATTAAGGGTGATATCGGAGATGCCGGGCTGGTCGAGGAGATACTCCAGAGAGGGATTGAGATTATAATTAACTTTGCAGCCGAATCCCATGTGGACCGGAGCATTGAAGACCCTCAGGTCTTTATTAAAACCAATGTCTTGGGTACCCAGACCCTGCTGGATGCCGGCAGGAAGCAGGGAATATCCAGATTTATCCAGATATCCACCGATGAGGTATATGGCTCTCTCGGAGCTACCGGTTATTTCACCGAATCCACTCCCTTGGCCCCCAATAGTCCTTATTCGGCATCCAAGGCGAGTGCCGATCTCCTGGTAAGAGCTTATTGCATGAGTTATGGTTTTCCTGCAATTATCTCCCGGTGTTCAAATAACTACGGATCCTACCAGTTTCCGGAGAAATTAATCCCTCTGGTGATTACCAATGCCCTGGAAGGGAAAGAACTTCCTGTATATGGGGATGGTTTAAATATCCGTGACTGGATATATGTTGATGATCACAGCCGGGCCCTTGACCTTGTTCTCCATCAGGGAAGATTGGGGGAGATTTATAATATCGGAGGGGAAAACGAACGGACGAATCTGGATATAGTGAAATTTATAGTTAAAGAACTGAGGAAACCAGAATCGTTGATAACATTTGTCAAAGACCGACCCGGGCATGATCGCCGTTATGCTATTGATTCAAGCAAGCTCCGGAAAGAGCTTGGCTGGAAATCCCAGACCGACTTTCAAGGGGGACTGCGGGAAACTATTCGCTGGTATTTGGATAATCGAAAATGGTGGGAAAAAGTCAAGAGCGGAGAGTACCGGGAATATTATACCCGGATGTATGGAAACCGGTCTACCTAAACATTTTTAAAGTGGGCTAATTGGGCTTAATTTAGGAGCTTAAATGAGGGTTTTGATCACTGGTGCTCGGGGTATGCTGGGAAGCGATTTATCCCTAATAATAGTAGGCGAAAAAAAACACCAATTGGTGGAAACAGATATTGCCGAATTGCCTGAGTCGTCCCGGCTTGATATTACCTGGAAGGAAAAAGTTAATGATTTCATAGCCAGAGAGAAGCCGGAGGTAGTTGTTAATACAGCGGGTTACACCGATGTCGATGGGTGCGAAAAAAATGTAGAATTAGCTTTTTCGGTTAATTCTGAGGGCGTTAAAAACCTGGCTCTTGCCTGCCTAAAGTCGCAAACCTTTCTTGTCCATTTGAGTACCGACTATATATTTGATGGTCGTAAAGGAATGCCATACTGTGAAGATGATTTACCTAACCCTTTGAGTATTTATGGCCGCTCCAAACTACAGGGTGAGGTCTACTTAGAACAAATATTAGATCATTATTTACTCATTAGAACCCAATGGCTTTGTGGAAGAAGAGGTAAGAATTTTATAGAGACTATTCTTAATCAAGTACGAGACAAGAAAGAATTGAGGGTGGTTGATGATCAATGGGGATCTCCTACTTTTACCAGGGATTTGAGCTGGGCAATCAAGGAGCTAATTGAGAAAGGTGCTAAAGGGATCTATCATGTTGTCAATTATGGGTATTGTAGCTGGTTTCAGTTTGCTCAGAAGATCCTGGAATTAAACGGAGGCCAAGTCGATTTAACTCCGATAAGATCAGCCGAGATTAATCGTCCCGCTCCGAGACCTCCTTTCTCGGTATTGAGCACAGAAAAGCTGAAAAAAAATATGGGAATAGTCCTACCAGCCTGGCAAGACTCTCTCAAGGAATATTTATCTAAGGAGAGATAGTGTAATAATAAGTTTGTGTACTGCGTTAATTATGGAGGTTAAAGGGAGAAAAGGGCGTATTACTCGATTTGATTAGGAAGAGCCAATGAATATTTGTGTAATCGGAACTGGTTATGTAGGGTTGGTTGCGGGGACTTGTTTTGCTGAGAGCGGAAACGACGTTACCTGCGTGGATATTAATGAAGAAAAGATTCGAAGATTAAGTTCTGGAGAAATTCCCATTTATGAGCCCGGATTGGAAGAATTAGTCAGAAGGAACCTGGAAGAGGGAAGACTAAGGTTTGATACGAACCTGGAGAAAGCAGTAAAAGAATCTTTTTTGATCTTCATTGCCGTGGGTACACCGGCGGATAAGGATAATTCCGCCGATGTGAAAAGCGTCCTCGAAGTAGCCTCAGAAATCGGTAAGGCGATGAATGGATATAAGATTGTTATTCTTAAAAGTACGGTGCCGGTTGGTACTGCCGAAAAGGTTCGGGAAGTAATCAGCAATGCAACTAACCATAAATACGATGTCATCTCCAACCCGGAGTTTCTGAAAGAGGGAGCGGCGGTTGAGGATTTTATGAGGCCGGATCGGGTTATTATCGGAGGTAATGAGGAGAAAGCAACCAAAATTATAGAAGAGTTATATAGTCCATTTCTCAGAACCGGGAAACCTATCATCATAATGGACAATAGGAGTGCTGAGCTCACGAAATATGCTGCCAATGCAATGCTGGCTACCAGGATATCTTTTATCAACGAATTGGCGAATCTCTGTGAACAGGTAGGTGCTGATATTGGTTCGGTCCGGGCAGGTCTCAGTTCTGACAGCCGGATAGGCACTCAATTCCTGTTTCCCGGGGCCGGGTATGGGGGATCCTGTTTTCCCAAAGATCTGCAGGCGTTAATTCAGACTGCCGCCGAGAGAGGGATTGAGCTGAAAATTCTCCCGGCTGTAGAAGAGGTGAATCGGCAGCAAAAAATGAAGTTGGCAGAAAAAATCAACCGTCATTTTCAAGGGGGAATTGCTGGTAAAGTCTTTGCGGTCTGGGGACTTTCTTTTAAGCCACGGACTGACGATATGAGAGAGGCGCCGTCGATTGTAATTATCAACGAATTACTTGATAAGGGGGCAAGAGTAAAGGCACATGATCCAGAAGCAATTGAAGAAGCGAAAAAGATATTCGGAGATAAGATCGAATACTATAAGACCCCTTACGATGCCTTAGCCGGTGCTGATGCCTTGGTGCTCATTACTGAATGGGCTGAATTCCGGCGGCCTAATTTTGAGCGGATAAGGGAGTTATTAAAGAAGCCGGTAATCTTTGACGGGCGAAACATTTACGACCCCAAGAGGATGAAAGAAATGGGATATGAGTATTATTCCATCGGGAGATGAACCTGAAATGGATAGAGTGCTGATCACGGGAGGTGCGGGTTTTATCGGGTCCCATCTCGGCGATTTTTTCATTAAGAAGGGATTTGAGGTTATTTGTATGGATAACCTTCTGACCGGGAGTTTGGATAATATCGAGCACTGATTTGGTCAGGAAGGATTTAGTTTTATTAAACAAGATGTTACCAATTTCATCCATATTTCGGGCAGGCTTGACTTTATCCTCCATTTTGCTTCCCCGGCCAGCCCCATTGATTATCTGGAGCTACCGATTCAGACTTTGAAGGTTGGTTCATTAGGAACGCATAAAGTTCTTGGGCTGGCCAAGGAGAAAAAGGCAAGGTTCCTTCTGGCTTCAACCTCTGAGGTTTACGGAGACCCATTAAGCCACCCGCAAAAAGAGGATTACTGGGGTAATGTAAATCCAATCGGTCCCCGGGGGGTTTATGATGAGGCAAAAAGATTTGCCGAGGCAATGACAATGGCTTATCAAAGGTTCCATAAGTTGGACACCCGGATTGCGAGGATCTTTAATACCTTCGGACCCAGGATGAGGGAGAGGGATGGACGGGTAGTGCCGACATTTATCCTTCAGGCCCTCCGGGGTGAAGATTTAACAGTGTTTGGGGATGGGCTACAAACCAGGAGCTTTTGTTATATATCTGATATGGTTCAGGGGATATATAAGTTATTGACTTCCGAATATGCTGCCCCGGTTAATTTAGGCAATCCCCAGGAAATGAGTGTCCTGGATTTTGCAAAAAAGATTCTGGAAATTACCGAGAGTTCAAGTAAGATTGTTTTTAAGTCACTGCCCGAAGATGATCCCCAAGTTCGGCAACCGGATATCAGTCTGGCTAAAAAGATTCTTAAATGGGAGCCAAGTGTTTCTTTTGAAGAGGGAATTAAACGGACTTTGGAATATTTTCAACAGAGACTAATATCAAAGCAGGAGGATTAGTAAAATTCTAATCTGAAAGGTTAATGGAGTGAAGATCCTGGTTACCGGGGGGGCCGGTTTCATTGGCTCCCATGTCGTTGATGGATATGTTGCCGATGGTAATGAGGTAATAGTAATTGATAACCTCTCCCGGGGGAAGAAGGAAAATATAAATACACATGCCAGGTTCTTTCAACTGGATATTAGGGATCCGAAGATCGAGGAGATATTCAAATCAGAGATGCCGGAAGTGGTGAATCATCACGCTGCCCAGATAGATGTCCGCAAGTCGGTGGAGGAACCATTATGCGATGCCGAGGCCAATATTTTGGGAACGATAAACCTTCTTCAAAATTGCCATAAGTTTCAAGTGAAAAGGATTTTATTTGCCTCATCGGGAGGAGCGATTTACGGGGAGCAAAAGATGTTTCCAGCTTCCGAGGATCATCAAGTCGCTTCCTTATCCCCCTATGGGATAAGTAAGCTGGCCGGAGAAAACTATCTGTTTTACTATAAAGCGGTACACAATATGAGTTATCTTTCCTTAAGGTATGCCAATGTGTATGGTCCCCGCCAGGACCCTTACGGAGAGGCGGGAGTGGTTGCTATTTTTGCACAAAAGCTTCTGCAGGGGCAGCAGCCCGTAATCAATGGAGATGGAAAGCAAACCAGGGACTATGTTTACATTGATGATGTAGTGGAGGCTAACCGTATTGCGCTTCAAAATAATTACTGTGGTGAAATAAATATTGGCACCGGAGTGGAAACCACGGTGAACGAAATTTTTAAGATATTAGTGGAAATTACTGAAACTGATATAAGTGAAACCCATGGGCCGCCGAAACCGGGGGAGCAAAGGAGAAGCTGTCTCGATTGTTCTTTAGCGGAAAAAGTATTGGGTTGGCGGCCAAAGACGGAGCTGCAGGAGGGGCTACGCCGAACGGTAGAATCATTTAGAGAAAAATAGGAAATAAGAAATGGAGAATAAGGTAAAAAGCAGGTTTCGGGAATACGCAGAATCTATCATTGCCGCGGTTATATTGGCCTTGTTAATCCGGAGTTTTGTTATCCAGGCTTTTAAGATACCGTCAGGTTCAATGCTCCCCACCTTGCTGGTGGGAGACCATATCCTGGTGAATAAGTTTATCTACGGAACCAAGATTCCCTTTACCGATAAAAAGGTCTTTTCTCTCCGCTCGCCCCACCGGGGAGATATTATTGTCTTTCGATGCCCGGTTGACAGGAAGAAGGATTTTATTAAAAGGGTTGTGGGAGTAGGGGGTGATGTAGTTGAGATAAAAGACAAGGTAGTTTTTATCAACGGGGAGCCGTGGGAGGATAATTATGGGGTGCATAATGAATTAAACATCAGACCGGGCTCAATTTCTGCCCGGGACAACTTTGGTCCGGTAACCGTTCCGCAAGATTCCCTCTTCACTCTGGGGGACAATCGGGACCATAGTCACGACAGCCGCTTCTGGGGTTTTGTTGACCTGAAGGAGGTTAAAGGCAGCGCTTTTATTATTTACTGGTCCTGGGATAAAAATAGTCACTGGCTCCGCTGGAGGAGGATTGCAAAATTGATTCATTGAAAACTTATTATTGACTGAAGAAGAAAATGTGCTATTATCTAAATAGGAACCAGAATGGGAGGTAGATGATGAATGATAATTTACCGAACTTACAAAAGGCAATAAAATCATGGATATACGGAAGAAGAGAGGGGAAAGCGGGCATGGGAACCCTGATATTTCTGGTCATTATAATTGCCCTTATCTATGTAGGGGTGAAGGTAGCTCCTCCGTTGATCCGTTTTTATGAAGTGCGCAACCTGTTTGGGGTTAATGCAAGTATGGCCAATCGCTCGACCGATCAGGAGATATTAGGTGAGATTACTCTTAGGTTAAAAGAAATCAAGGCACCGATTGACCAAAACGAGATTTTAATCCTCAGGAGAGGTAACAATATCCAGATCTCGGTGACCTATGAGGAAAAAGTCTCTTTTCTCGGGGATCGCTATGAAAAAACCTTTACCTTCAGTCCCCAGTCATCGGTAGATTTTTGACGAACTGTTTTACCTTTAATATAGCCCGGAGAAGTCGACCGGGGGCCTTGAGGGGATGTTATTATTAATTGAGTTAATCAAGGCCGATGTTATCGGGAAAGCCTTCTCATTGCTTTTGTGGGAAGGCTTTTCAGCATGAGTGATTAGATGGGGAATAAAAAGAAAATTTTGGATAGGTTGGGGATCGGACGGATTTTAACCCGTATTTCTCATGAGATTGTTGAAAGGAATAAAGGGGTGGAAAAGGTGGTTTTAGTGGGAATTAGAACCGGAGGAATGTATTTAGCCCAGCGCTTACAGAAGATGATTAAGGATATTGAGGGGACGGAAATTCCCCTGGGAGTAGTGGATATTACCCTGTACCGGGACGACCTGTCTCGGAAGGCGGTCCCCAGATTACGGGAGACGACGATGCCCTTTTCCCTTGATGATAAAAGGGTGATCCTGGTGGATGATGTTTTTTATACCGGGCGCAGTACCCGGGCAGCGATGGATGCCCTCATGGATTTTGGGAGACCTGAGTGTATCCAACTGGCAGTTTTAGTCGACCGCGGACACCAGGAATTGCCCATAAGACCCGACTATGTAGGTATGAATGTCTCTACTTCCTATCAGGAATCGGTTGAGGTTATGCTCGAGGAAAAAGGAGACGAAGATCAGGTTGTTGTAATATGATCTGGCAAAGAAAACACATACTGGGAATGAGGGATTTGGAGGCTGAGGAAATCAACCTTATCCTGGAGACAGCCGAATCCTTCAAAGAGATATCTACACGAACAATTAAAAAGGTGCCAACGATGAGAGGGAAGACGGTCGTTAACCTCTTCTTTGAGCCCAGCACCAGAACCAGGACATCCTTTGAAATAGCGGCAAAAAGGCTCTCTGCCGATACCATCAATTTTACCGTTAGTGCCAGCAGCGTGAGCAAAGGGGAAACTTTAATTGATACCGCCAGAAATATCGAGGCAATGAACCCTGACATTATCGTAACTCGTCATTCTGCCGGAGGCGCCCCTTATTTACTTAGTAAATATGTAAATTCTTCCATCATTAATGCCGGTGACGGGGCCCACGAACACCCCAGCCAGGCCCTTTTGGATATGCTTACAGTGAAAGAACAGAAGGGGAAGCTGAAAGGATTGAAGCTTGCTATCATCGGTGATATCTCTCATTCACGGGTAGCAAGGTCTAATATATTTGGCTTTACTAAAATGGGGGTTGAGGTTCGGGTGGCCGGGCCGGCGACCTTAATCCCGGTTGATATTGAGAAAATGGGGGTCGGGGTCTTTTATCGTATAGAGCAAGCAATCGAGGAGGCGGATATTATTATGATGCTCCGGATTCAAATGGAGCGTCAGAAAGGACAGCTTTTTCCCACCTTGAGAGAGTATTCTCGTTTTTATTCCTTGGATTTAAAGAGATTGAAGCTGGCCAAGGAAGATGTAACGATAATGCATCCGGGACCGATCAACCGGGGAATCGAGATTTCTCCCGAAGTGGCCGACGGTCCTTATTCGGTTATCCTTAATCAGGTTACCAATGGGGTGGCGGTAAGGATGGCACTCCTTTATCTGCTGGCCGGGGGCGGTGATCTCGATTAAGAAAGATAAGGTTGACATATGCTAATTAGGAAGGCTGCATTGAAATTCAGACTCTACGGAGGCAAGGTAATCGATCCCCACAACCAATTGGAGGGAAATTTCGACATCTTAGTGGAGAATGGAAAGATTGCCAGAGTTACGCCAACCGGCTCCACACCCAAAGCTCCTCCCGAGAGTGGGGTAGAAAATATCGATGTGAGCGGTAAGATAGTTGTTCCCGGGCTTATTGATATGCATGTTCATCTGCGGGAGCCCGGTTTTGAATATAAGGAAACCATCCAGACCGGATCTCGGGCAGCCGCGGCCGGGGGCTTCAGCTCGATCTGCTGTATGCCCAATACTAATCCGGTTAACGACAGCTCTTCGGTCACCGAGTATATTTTAAACAAGGCAGAGACCGGGGGCTGGGTAAATGTCTTTCCGATCGGGGCAATCTCCAAGGGACTGAGGGGAGAGAGCCTGGCCGAAATCGGGGAGTTAAAGGAGGCCGGTGTCGTAGCTATATCTGATGATGGGAATCCCGTGATGAATAGTAATTTAATGCGCCGGGCTCTTGAGTATGCCAAGGTCTTTGACCTCCCGGTTATTCCCCACTGTGAGGATAAGGATTTGTCCGGAGAAGGGCTGATCAATGAAGGATTTATCTCAACCATTACCGGGCTTCCGGGGATCCCGGCGGCCGCGGAGGCAGTTATGGTAGCCCGTGATATTGCTCTTGCCGAGCTAACCGGATGGAGGCTACATATTGCCCATGTCAGCACTGCCGGGGCAGTGAGATTTATTAGGGAAGCAAAGGCCCGGGGAGTAGCGGTAACTGCCGAAGCAACTCCCCATCATTTCAGCTTAACGGAGGAAGCGGTAAAGGATTATGATACGAATACCAAGGTTAATCCCCCGCTACGATCAGGGAAGGATCTGGATGCGGTCAAAGAAGGCCTGAATGACGGCACAATCGATGTTATTGCCAGTGATCATGCCCCCCAGAGCTCGGTGGAGAAGGAACTGGAGTTTGAGTCGGCAGAAAACGGGATCATCGGTTTAGAGACGGAACTGTCTTTAAGCCTCAAATTGGTTGCCGACGGAATCCTGAGCCTGTCTGATGTTATTGCCAAGCTGACAATCAATCCCGCAAGGATATTAAGGTTACCGAAGGGGACTCTTTCTGAGGGGGCTGATGCAGATATTAGTGTGATTGATTTAGAGCAAAGTTGGCTGGTCGATCCCAGTAAGTTCAACTCGAAATCTCGCAATACCCCCTTCAATCATTGGGAGCTGAAGGGTAGAGCAGTAATGACTATTGTTGGTGGGAAGATCGTGATGAGAGACGGTGTAATCCAGGAGTAGCTTGCCATGTTTCAGAAATATTTCGACCGAATTGTTGAGTTTGCAACCGGAGATGATCTTCCGGAGGTAGAGAAGGCAAAAAAAGATTACTTTAAGCTAACCGGTGAAGTTAATGAAGAAGATAAATCCTTCGAGATCAGATTGGCGGGTTTCCTCGATTGGTATATCTTCGACCGGCCGTTGGATGGTATTAGAAAAACACCCGCTCAGGCTTTTTATGATAGTCTGGATTCTTCATCCCCTGAGAATGAGCGCGAGATTTACGAGGGTTTCCTTAGCACCATCCACAGCATCTTTCAAATAGAAAAATTTATTGCATCCGGTGTTCACATAAGAGATCTATTTACTAAAAAAAGATATTTTGTTGAGGAAAGAAGATCTATCGGCTTCAGCGAAAGCGATATTATGGAAGCGAGATTAGTCTTTTTGAACGGGGGTTATTACTTTACGGAGGCCCTTTATGCCTATCCCCGGGAAGCCTGGAAATTCATCAAGGGAGAGATAAAGAAATACCGGAGGGAAGGGAAAAGCGTTTCCGGATTAATTCCGAGACTTTCCCAGGCAAATTTGAAATTTGAGAGGTATCATGGGATCGATATCAAGGAGATTTTTAAGTAAGCAGATATCGCCTTGTGTTTCGAGACTGCCGGAAAAAAGATAAAGTATAGTTAAAGATAGTCTGAGATGAAAGGTTTGAAAACCGAGAGGATAAATAATAACCTTAATGAGCTAAATACTTCCATTCAGTATGTTAAAGGGGTAGGGCCGAAGGTTGCCAAGATTCTCCGGAAGAAGGGGATAGAAAAGGTGGAGGACGCCCTCTATTTTCTACCCCGGGCTTATGAGGACCGGAGGCAGATAAAGAAGATCGCCGAATTGGAGGTAGAGAAAAAACAAACGATATGCGGAAAGATTCTCTTTCTGGAGGTCAGCCGCCGGCGACAGAGGAAGCTGTTTACCATGGTGGTGGGCGATGAGAGCGGAACGGTTACCGCCAAATGGTTTCATTTTAATCATCCGTATATGAGTAACAGGCATAAGATTGGGCAGAGGATAATCCTTTCGGGAGAGGTAAAATCCTTTAACTACCGTCTCGAGTTTCATCATCCAGATCTGGAGTTAGTTACCGATGAGGAGGATCTGACAAAGGATAATCTCAACTTCGGGAGGGTCGTCCCGATATACAGTGAACCCGATGGACTGTACCAAAAGAGCTTGCGAAGAATAATGTGGAATGCCGTAGAAAAATTCGCTGACTGCCTAAGTACCGGGATTCCCTATGATATCCGGCAGAGATATAATCTTTTAGAGCTATCCGAGGCAGCCCGGAGGGCTCACTTTCCCAGCGATAAGGATGACATAAACCAATATTTAACGAGACATTCGCAGGCGCAACGCACACTTATCTTCGATGAATTCTTCTTCCTGGAATTATCCCTGGCCTTGCGGAGGAGAAGCGTGGTTTCGGAAGAAGGGTATTCTTTCGAGATTAAACATGATTATACCGAACGACTGAGGGAAATGCTGCCCTTCCAGCTAACCGGTGCTCAGCAGAGGGTGCTCAAGGAGATTGAGGGGGATATGAATAGTCCCCACCCGATGCACCGGCTTCTGCAGGGTGATGTGGGGAGCGGCAAGACAATCGTCGCCCTGATGGCGGCCTTGATTGCGGTGGATAACGGCTATCAGGTTGCTATTATGGCCCCCACTGAGATTCTGGCCGAACAGCATTTTTACCGGCTGAATAACTGGGCCAAAGCACTCGGAGTTAAAACCACCCTGCTTACCAGCAGTATCTCTAAAAAGGATAAGAGCGGGATATATCAGGGGATAAAGTCAGGGGAGATTGACCTGGTGGTGGGAACCCACGCAATTATTCAGGAGGGAGTGGATTTTCATCGATTGGGATTGGGGATTATCGACGAACAACATCGCTTCGGGGTCCTCCAAAGGGCCGAGCTCAAGAGAAAGGGAGCAAATCCCGATGTCCTGGTAATGACCGCTACCCCCATTCCGCGAACCCTGGCAATGACCGTTTACGGGGATCTGGATGTCTCCGTTATTGATGAACTCCCTCCGGGAAGGGCTCCGGTGAAGACCCGGGTTTATT
Source organism: Deltaproteobacteria bacterium (assembly GCA_020345765.1). Taxonomy (GTDB): domain Bacteria; phylum Desulfobacterota. The sequence goes on along the minus strand of CP070770.1, from coordinate 3,168,831 downwards.
GGGAATCGCGCCGGGCGAGGGTTTATGAGATTGTCAGACAGGAGGTTAGCAAAGGAAGTCAGGCATATATTGTTTACCCACTGGTGGAGGAGTCGGAAAAGGTAGACCTGAAAGATGCTACCCGGATGGCTGGGTATCTGCAAAATGAGGTCTTTCCCGAACTCAATATCGGCCTTATCCATGGGAGGATGAAGGGCGAGGATAAAGTAAAGGTAATGCAGGATTTTAAGGACCGAAGAATTGATATTTTGGTCGCCACTACCGTTATTGAAGTGGGGATTGATGTCATTAACGCCACTGTCATGGTTGTCGAGAATGCTGAGAGATTCGGCCTCTCCCAGCTTCACCAGCTCCGGGGAAGGGTGCGGAGGGGGACTCAGGATGCCATTTGCCTGCTCCTGGCTAAATATCTAAGGGACGAGGATTCGCAACGGAGGCTGAGGATAATGGAAGAGACCGACGATGGATTCAGGATCGCCGAGGAGGATTTAGCCATTCGGGGACCAGGAGAGTTTCTCGGGACCAGACAGTCGGGTTTACCGGATTTTCGCGTGGCTAATATTATCCGGGACGCTGATGTCCTCAGTCAGGCCCGGAAGGAGGCTTTCAATTTAATCCGGGAACACCCGGATCTCGAGCTTCCCGAGTATCAGGCCTTAATGGCGGTATTGAAGCACCGGCAAGAGGGGAGACTGGAGCTGGCAACTATCGGGTAACTAAAGAAACTGTAATCTATTTGATCATGGAAGAATTCCATCGCATACAGAGGCTTCCCCCTTATATTTTCTCGGTAATCGATGAGTTAAAGCTCAAAGCACGCCGGGCCGGAGAGGATATTATTGACCTCGGAATGGGCAATCCGGATCTGCCCACGCCCCCGCATATTGTGGATAAGCTGAGGGAGGCACTCGATAATCCTCGTAATTACCGTTATTCCGCCTCGCGCGGGATCTACAAACTGCGGGAGGCCATCTGTAATTGGTATAAACGCCGGTATGAAGTTGAGCTTGATCCGGAGGAAGAGGCAATTGTTACCGTCGGGGCTAAAGAGGGACTCGGCCATTTGGCTTTGGCAATTATTGGCCCCGGCGATGTCGTATTTGTGCCCAATCCTACCTATCCCATTCATGCCTATAGTGTAGTGATTGCGGGAGGTGATCTGCGCAGTATACCCCTGTCCCCGGAGCGGGACTTTTTTGATGACCTGCTGACGGCAACCAAGCAGATCTGGCCTCGGCCGAAACTCCTGATTATCTCTTTCCCGCATAACCCTACTACCATGGTGGTAGATCTGGATTTTTTCCGCAAGATAGTGGATTTTGCCCGGGAAAACAATATCCTGGTTATCCATGACCTTGCCTACGCTGACCTGGTATTTGATGACTATCGAGCACCAAGCTTTCTGGAGGTTGAGGGGGCGAAGGATATCGGAGTGGAATTTTTTTCCCTCTCCAAGGGATACAGTATGCCCGGCTGGCGGGTTGGCTTTGCCGTAGGGAATTCACAGATAATCAAGGCCCTGGGCCGAATTAAGAGCTATTTCGACTACGGGGTATTCCAGCCTATCCAGATAGCCGCCATTGTTGCCCTGAATGGGCCCGATGATTGTGTTCGGGAGGTTGCGGATACCTATAGGAGCAGGAGGGACGCCCTGATTGATGGTTTGGGGAGGAGTGGGTGGTTGATCGAGAAACCAAAAGGCACGATGTTTGTCTGGGGAAAGATTCCGGAGAATTTCCAACCCCTGGGTTCTCTGGAGTTCTCCAAGCTCCTTCTACAGGAAGGCAAAGTGGCGGTTTCTCCCGGGGTGGGTTTCGGGGAATATGGTGATCAGTATATCCGTTTTGCCCTGGTGGAGAACGAACATCGGATCAATCAGGCGGTGCGGGGGATCAGAAGGGTGCTGAGGAGTGGATAAGGGAGAGTATTTTCCTACAAGGTAACTTATGAAAAAGATAAATGTTGGGCTTATTGGTCTGGGGACGATAGGGACCGGGGTTGTCAGAATTCTTCGGGGAAACTCTGCCTTGATCACCAGGCGATTAGGGGCTTCCCTGTCCCTGAAGCGTATCGCGGATCTCGATCTGGAGAGGAATAGGGGAATAAGGGTCGAGCGGAAGATCCTGACCCGAAATGCCCGGGATATAATTAATGATCCCGGGATAGATATCGTCGTTGAACTTATTGGCGGCTATGAACCGGCGAAGACCTACATTCTGGAATCACTGAAGGCGGGGAAAAGCATAGTTACGGCCAATAAGGCCCTCCTGGCTCAGGACGGAGATACAATTTTTGAGCTCGCCGGGATGGCGGGTTTGGAGGTAGGGTTTGAGGCCAGCGTGGGTGGAGGCATCCCCATCATTCGCTCGCTGAATGAGGGATTTGTCGGTAACAAGATTCAATCGAT
>CP070770.1:3136720-3166324 GCA_020345765.1 Deltaproteobacteria bacterium | reverse complement strand
TGCGGGGACAATCCCTTCCATCTGGGAAAGATAGTCAAATGCCTTAAGCGCCTCTTTGTTAGTAACTGCAGTAAATTTTACTCTCCCACTATCCTTGAGATAGCTCAACTCCGGTCCAACTCCAGGATAATCCAGACCGGGCGCCAGGGAATGAGCTGGATTTACCTGCCCATCATTATTTTGCAACAGATGGCTTTTACTTCCATGAAGTACCCCTACTCTTCCCCGGCATAAAGTAGCTCCGTGTTTCCCGGTTCTACTTAGTCCCCATCCTGCAGCTTCAACGCCAATCATTTTGACTTTTCTATTCTTAAGAAAAGAATAAAAAAGACCGATTGAGTTGCTGCCCCCACCGACACAGGCAATCAGGTAATCAGGCAGCCTTCCTTCTTCTTTGAGAATCTGCTTCTTGGCTTCCTTGCCGATTATTTTTTGAAAATCCCTTACCATCATGGGATAGGGATGAGGTCCGACAACTGATCCGATGATATAATGGGTGTTTCTTACATTCGTTACCCAGTCTCTGATTGTTTCGTTGATGGCGTCCTTCAGGGTTTTGGTTCCAGAGGAAACCGGAATAACCTCCGCCCCTAAAAGCTTCATTCGAAAAACATTCAGTGACTGGCGCTCGATATCCTCTTCCCCCATATAGATCTGGCACTCCAAGCCGAAAATAGCGGCTGCCGTTGCCGTGGCAACCCCATGCTGACCAGCCCCGGTTTCCGCAATAATCCTTCTCTTCCCCATACGGATAGCCAAAAGGACCTGCCCTAAAGTGTTATTTATCTTATGGGCTCCGGTATGACAGAGATCTTCCCTTTTAAGATATATCCTAACTCCCCCTAAGTCCTTGCTCATTCTTTCTGCAAAGAATAAAGGGGTTGGTCTTCCGGCAAAATATTTTAAATAGCGGGTCAGATCATCTCTAAATTGTTTGTTTTTACGGGCCAATTTATATTCGCTTTCCAGTTCCTTCAAAGCCGGCATTAATGTTTCAGGAACAAACTTACCCCCAAACTTGCCAAAATGACCTTTTTTATCTGGTAACATATTCAGAATTCTCCCTAACTATGCTTTATATTTAGATTTTTCACTGCCTGGATAAGCTTTTTTAATTTTTCATGATCCTTTTTCCCCGGTTCCTTTTCCACTCCACTACAGACATCGACCCCGTAAGGTCTTGCCTCTTTAATGGCCTTGACAATATTATCGGGATTTAGTCCACCGGCAAGGATAATCCGGCCGTATTTCTTGGCTTCTTTTGCCAGTTCCCAGTTAATGGTTTTTCCCGAACCACCGTATTTGGGGGAATAGCTGTCGAGCAAGAATGCATTTACCTTATAATCGTTCATATTTTTCAGGCTCTCATGGTTCTTTACCCGAATAGCCTTGATTATCGTTTTGCTGAATTGAGAGCAGAATTCCGGAGATTCATCGCCGTGAAGTTGAATTGCCTGGATCCCGGTAATGCCTACTACTTTTTTAATCCTTTCCGAAGTCTCGTTAACGAAGATACCCACGGGAACAAAAAATGGGGGAAGCTGTCTGATAATATCATTAGCCATTTCTTCCGATACAAGTCGAGGACTTTTGAGATAAAAATTAAATCCCAGGGCGTCAGCTCCCAACTCAACTGCCCTAAGGGCATCTTTTAGATTAGTAATACCGCAAATTTTGATCTTGACCATCTCTAAATAATTCTATATCCCTGATCAAACCGATAGCCACTAGCTCTTCCCAAGTAACTCTTTTAATTTCGATCCTATGTCCTGTTCCCGGATCAAAGCCTCACCTATTAAAAAACCATCTACCCCCGCTTTCTGCAACTTAACGATTTCTTCCCGATTGCTAATTCCACTCTCGCTAATTATAGTAATTCCCCGCGGAGTCTGCGGGATCAGTTTTAAGGTAGTATTTACATCGACTTTAAAGCTATGGAGGTCACGGTTATTGATTCCGATTATCTCACCTTCAGTGGCTAGAACCTTCTTCAACTCCTCTTGATTATGCACTTCCAAGAGACAATCCAGACCTAAATCCCGGCTGAGACGAATAAGATTTTTTAGTTCATTAATTTCTAAAATAGCAGAGATTAATAAAACCGCATCGGCTCCGCAGACCCTCGCTTCATAAACCTGGTACTCATCAAAGATAAAATCCTTTCGGAGCAAAGGAATTTCTACTGCATCCCGGATTAGCCTGAGATGTTCGTTACATCCTTTAAAATAATTAGACTCAGTAAGAACTGAGATGGCAACAGCACCCTCTTTTTCATAGACCCTGGCGATTTTTACCGGATCAAAATCATCCCGGATAATACCTTTGGAAGGAGAGGCTTTCTTTATTTCGGCAATAATCCGGGTAATCGGCTCATTATCGAGTGTTGATGACTTAAATACTTTCTTAAAACCCTTAGTTGGTGGTAAGTCAGTTAATTTCTTCTCGAGCTCAGTTAATGGAATTTTCCTTTTAACCTCTTTGAGTTCCTTCCTTTTATGTTCAACGATCTCGTCGAGAAACATATTAAATTTAGTACATCCAGTTATATTTTAAGAATTACTCATTTCAGCGAGTTTATTCAGCTTCTCCCAGGCAGCCCCGCTATCGATAGAGACTTTTGCCTGCTCAATACCTTCCCTGAGGTCTTTTGCCTTACCTCCCGCAACGATAGCAGCTGCTGAGTTGAGGAGAACGATGTCCCGCTGTGGACCTTTAGCCCCCTTCAGGATTTCCTGGATGATTTTGGCATTATTCTTTTTGTCACCTCCTAAAAGGGCGTCTCTTTCACAGTTTTTTAACCCGAAATCCTCCGGCTTAATATGATAGGTAGTTACCTTGCCGTCCTTTAATTCTGAAACTATTGTCTCCCCGGTTAGGGTTATCTCATCCAGGCCGTCGGTGCCGTGGACCACGAAAGCATGTTTACTCCCTAACCTGCCTAAAACCTGGGCTAATGTCTCAGTCAGCTTTCCATCATATACTCCGATTACCTGAGCTTTGGCTTGGGCAGGATTGGTCAAAGGACCAAGGACATTAAAAATCGTCCTGATTCCCATCTCCCGACGGGGACCGATAGCGTATTTCATTGCCCCGTGGAGGAGCGGAGCGAAAAGGAAGGCAATGTCAATTTCTTCTAAGCATTTTTCCACAACTTCCTTCTTGGCCTCGATATTTACTCCCAGTGACTCCAGGACATCGGCACTTCCACACTGGCTGGATACCGAGCGGTTTCCGTGCTTGGCTACCTTAAGACCTGTTCCGGCTACTACAAAAGCAGAAGCAGTTGAAATATTAAAGGTATGGGATTGATCACCCCCGGTTCCGCAGGTATCTACCATTGATTGCGAACTGCTTCTGATTCCAACCGCCTTTTTCCGCATCAGACGAGCCGCTCCGGTAATCTCTTCTACCGTCTCACCTTTCATTCGGAGAGCGGTTATCAATGAACCGATCTGGGCCGGTGTTGCCTCTCCGCTCATAATCTCATTCATGGTGCCTTCCATCTCATCCTCGGAGAGATCGACTTTTTCGATTACCTTAGCAATAGCTTCCTTGATCATTTTCCCCTCCAATAGTTATATCAGTCCATTCCGGGCCATCTCTACCGCCTTGACCAGAGCCTTGGTTTTATTTATTGTCTCCCAATACTCTTTTTCTGGTCGGGAGTCTGCTACTATTCCAGCTCCTGCCTGAAGGTATATACGGTCTCCTTTTATAATTATGGTTCTAATTGTGATGCACATATCCATGTTTCCGGAAAAGCTGAAATAGCCTACTGAACCGGCATAAGGTCCTCTCTTGGTCCCCTCTAGCTCCTCAATTATCTCCATCGCCCTTATTTTAGGAGCCCCGGTGACCGTCCCCGCGGGAAAGGCAGCTCGAAGAACAGAAAAGGCGTCTTTCCCTTTCTGAAGTATCCCCTGGATATTGGAAACAATATGCATTACATGGGAGTACCTCTCGATCACCATTTGCTCATTAACCTTAACACTACCGATCCTTGCTACCCTGCCCACATCGTTTCGCCCCAAGTCTACCAACATAACATGTTCCGCCCTTTCCTTCGGATCCATTAAAAGCTCTTTCTCAAGTCTCCGATCATCCTGTTCATCTCTACCACGGGGACGGGTTCCGGCAATCGGTCTAAGCTCAATTTTTTGTCCCTCTAACCGAACCAAAACCTCGGGAGACGATCCTACTAAAACATGTTCTCCTAAATAGAGATAAAACATATAGGGAGAAGGATTGATGATCCGGAGAGCCCGATAGAGGTCAAAATTATCAATTCCCATTTTGTTGGCTTGCAGACGTTGAGAAAGGACAACCTGAATGATCTCCCCTTCCCGGACATATTTTTTGCCTTTCTTTACAATCTTCTGGAATTCCTCTTTAGTAAAATTTGACCTGAGCTTAAGATTGACTCGCCTCTTTACTTTTGGAGAGGTGCTTAAGGGTTTCTGGAGCTTTTTGATGATCTGTTCAATCTTCCGAATAGCCTGCTCGTAAGCCCCTTTAATAGTTAAATCCTCCTCTAAATGGGCGTTGGAGACTATTTTTATCTTATGGTTAACATTATCAAAGATCAATAAGGTATCGGTGATTAAGAAGAAGCTGTCGTAGAGGTCCAGTTCATCCTTACTGGTGTCCGGGAGCAACTCAAAAAATCTGACCATATCGTAGCCCAGATATCCTACTGCTCCCCCGTAGAATCTCGGCAATCCTTCGAACTCCACAGGAGTGTATTTTTTGATTAATTTTTTTAGAGGCTCTAAAGGGTCAGAAATATCCTTTATTATCTCGACTCTTCCGTTTCTAATTATCTCCGCATTGGTCCCCTTGCTCCTGAAAATTACCGAGGGATTAGTCCCGAGAAAACTATATCTACCCCATTTTTCCCCTCCCTCAACACTCTCCAGAAGGAATGAGTATTTCCCCTCGTCGATCTTGCGGAAGGCAGAGACCGGGGTTTCCATGTCAGCAAGGATTTCCCGATAAACAGGGATTAAATTGCCTTTCTTGGCCTTTTCTTTGAATTCCTTAAACGAAGGATAATACATAGCCTAATAACAAAAATAAAAAAGCCATGAGGTCCTCACATAAGCCCATGGCTCTTCAAAGGTTTTATTCTATTAATTAATATTTGATAACTATTTAAATAAAGTAGGCTTCTTTCGCCAAAGAACCCTCCTGTTTTTTAGGAGAGTAATTGTATATCCATATAAAAAGTTTCGAATTTCCATATTAGTTCTCTCTCAGGATTTGCTTCTAATTTACAATATAAAATTATAGATTGTCAAGTTTTTCAACTAATTATTTAATTCAGCGTCTTTTATATGTAAGATTTCTTAAACCTCCATTGTCTCTAACTTCTTTATTCCGAGTTTCATCGGGAGGTAAAATGCCATTATATTGAGGCTGATGGCCAGGCAAAAGGAGAAAATTATCCAGGTCCATTTTAAAGGAGGAATTGCCATTTTTCTTAATTGGGCCATAAATATAATATATACCGGATTGGCCTCGAGGATAACAACCGCACCGATAAATCCCATGCATATTATCATGTAGACGATACCTCCGAAACCGGTGGCAATCTTGGCCACATTCTCCGCCTGAAAACGGGGATAAATAGCCCCTATTCCTACCCCCAGACCAACTATCCCAAAACTCATGAAAAATATTGTTACCGTCGTTAGTATCATCATGAAGTCAGTCACCTTGAGAAAGGTGTTGGAGAGAATAATTAGGAACTCAGAGAGGACTAATATTGGCAGCAAACTCGTCCAGAACTTACTCCAGAGCATGCGGTGGGTGCTGATAGGAGAGGTTTTTACCAGCCAGTATGCTTTTCCCTCAAGGCTTACCGCTGGAAAAACAAAGCGAACCGCGAGGGCGGAGAGAACAAAACCGGCTAGGCCAAGGTTTAAAAAGGAGAAAATATTCTGGAGAAAAAATGATGGAATCGGTGAACGATCCAGGGGGAGGACACTGAAATTATATAGGTAAACTACCACCAGAGCCCCCAGAAGCAGTAACTGGGACCATTGGGTTGTATCCCGGAAGAAGGTCTTTATGTCTTTACTCATAATTGCCTTGAAAGAAGAGTGAAAGGGAGAAGTAATAAAATTTACAGTTCGGTCAAAAAAGCCCATCTGGGTAATCCGAGCCTTTTTAGCCTCTTGGGCCTTTGTCCAGCCGCTATAATAGATCCAATTGGAAACCCAGTTGCCAACTACCATTGAAGCCAGGCCAGAACTAAAGATTAGCAGAAAGTAAAATATACTATCGCCGCTTTCGCCCCTTAAGACCGGAAACAAAGACTCGGTTGCCCAGTAGCTGGGGAGGAAGGTGGAATCCGGTGTTCTAAGTGCAGCAAAATATTCCATTAGTGAATTAAAAGATTCGGGATCAACCAGTTTCTCGGGCTGGAGGAAACGGAAAAGAAGGTAAATTGCAGCAATGAAGAAGATTGAGAGCAGGAAAAGGACATCCTGGGTTCTTCTGGCCGGGAAGACCTGAACCAGGAACATGGTTAGAATAATCCCTAATCCAGCCGGAATTAATAAAAATAGGAAAAGTAGTAAGATCAAGTAAATATAGTAAAAAATTGAGGAATTATGCACTACTCCATAGGCCAGAAAAACCGGCAGCCCAAACCCAAGAACCATCCAGGAGCTGTTAATTACAGTCTCCACGAAACGGGAAAAATAGATGCTGCTGAGCGAGACGGGGGAAGCAACTATTAGATTTAGATCATCGGAGAGGAAATAAGTAGAAAATGCAGTAATTATATTACTGAAGACCAGGAACGAAAAAAAGGTGAGGAATATCATGGAAAGGAGCTTCTTGATCAGGATATCTCCCACATATTCGGTGCTCTGGAAATAAACCAATATCCGATAAAAGATAATGAAAATGCCAACCCAAAATGCCAAACCCAGAAGGACCAGGAAATAGACCCTGAGCCTTTGAGGCTTTGTTTGGGCCTGGACCCTGTTTTTAAAGGATGTAATTGTTGGATTTAATAGAAGAGAGAATTCCTGCAAGTTAAACCTTTACTTTAGCTCTGGAGAACCTTGATTATCTCTTTCATCTTTTCACCGCCGGTAAGTTTCAGGAAAATGGACTCAAGATGTTTGCCCTCTATTCCAGAGAGCTGTCTTAGCTCGGATATTGTGCCAACAGCAATCAGCCTGCCGTTCTGGATTATGCCAATACGATCACACATCTGTTCCGCTACCTCCAAAGTATGGGTGGACATAAAGATACTTACACCTTCCCGGGCCATCCCCCTGAATATTTCCTTAACCATCTTAGCACCCCGGGGGTCTAGCCCTACCATCGGTTCATCAATTACAATGACCTTGGGTTTATGGATAAGGGCTGAGGCCATTACCAGCCTCTGACGCATTCCGTGGGAATAGCTTTCCACCAATTCATTTCCCCATTCACTTAGCTCAAAAAGTTCCAGAAGCTCTGGGATTCGTTTTTCTCCGTCCTGGTGGTCTAACCCGTAAAGCCCACAGATAAAACGCAGGAATTCTTTCCCGCTGAGTTTTGGATAAATAAAAGGCTGATCCGGAATAAATCCAATTATACTCTTGGCATTAATAGGATCTTTCAAGATATCATGGCCACCGATGGTTACTGTCCCTGAAGTAGGCTGAAGCAGGCCGACGATTAGCTTGAAAGTGGTAGTTTTACCGGCCCCATTTGGCCCCAGGAATCCGAAGAGTTCACCGGATTTAACCTCCAGATTCAGATTGTCCACTGCGGTTAATTTACCGAATTTTTTGGTTAAATTTATCGTTTTTATCATTTGCTTCTGGGAATAGCAGGGAGTAGTAAGGAATAGCAGAGAATATCAGGGATTATACCCTTTGAATCCTCGCCCCCTGAACTTTTAGATTTGGTATTTTTTAGATCCATTATTCATAGTCCAAGATCTCAATTTTAACCTTACCGATAATCTTCATTATCTCTATCCATTTTTCCAGTTCACCCTCAAGTAATTTTATGTGAGTAACATCGGCCGGAAACTGCCCTAGGGTGGGGTCAATCGCTACCCACTGCCCGAGATAGACTTCGGGCCAGGCATGATAGTAAAAGTATCCATCCATATACACCAGTCCGACATCTATTTTAGTAGGGATACCAGCAGCCCGAGAAAGGGCTGTATAAAGGGCAGTGTGCTCATTGCAGTCGCCCTCCTCTGCCTTCAGAACCGCTAAGGCACTGGGAATACTAATGGTGGGTTTTTTCCCCAAATTTTTATATAACCAATCTCCCAACTTACGGGCTACCATTAATGCATCAGTCTCACCCTTTAAAATCTCCTTGGCTTTTAGTAATATTTCTTTACTGTCACTCTGAATCAGGGGTGAGGGTTCCAGAAACTCTTTTAATTCTTTTCCCCGGTTAGGGAGTTGATAGGATCTCAGCGAATCCATATCCTCCAGCCTTATCTCTAAATAATCCCCGGCAATCTTCTGTCGGGGACTTTTTAGTAAAAAACTATCTAAAGAAATACCTTTAAGTTTAACTTTTAAATACTTTAAATATTTAGGATTTATGAGTGTTTCTACCCTGATCGCGGTGGAAGCAATTATGTCGGCCTCCTCTCCTTTCTCCCATCCCTTCGACAAGGCGTCTTCTCTTTTTTCACTCATAGAGACGAAACCAAGTGGGCTTTCCTCCCTTATTATCTTTCCTTCGGCAGTGATCCATGAGATTGTTTCGAGCTCTAAAAACGTTTCTTTAAGTTTATAGGTCCATATTTTCTTCCCATCTAAATCAACCTCATCCTCGCCTAAAACCTCCACCGTCATCTCTCTGGTGCTCATTGAAGTAGGTTCAAACAAGGGAATGAAATACTTCTTACCTATCTCAATTCCCTCTCGGATCAAATACTTATCTAGACCCAGGGGCAGACGGGGGATTTCTTTAAGGAGGATGGTCTCTTCGGACCTGTTCCCGGCTGAATCAATCTGTAAAAAGAGTTCTTTATCTTTGACCTGGCCCTGAAGGTCAAGTTGAATAACTCCGGATTTAAGTTGGAAATCAAAAGAGTTAAGCGAGAAATCGCTCTCTACTAATGCATTGGTGAGTGTGGTTGCATCCCTACCCTCTCCCATAACTTTTAATTTCAAATAGGACCTTTCTTCAAGGCGGTACCGATCTTTTTCTAAAACCAATGAGTTAACTACATAACCGATCTTCCGTCCTTTATAATATATCCCCATCCATTCCTCATTTCTTCCTTCTAACTGACCGGATAGCATAGATGGCATAAAGGTAGGTAGGGAACTAGTATAGGTTCTCTTCACCAGCCATCCCATCATGAATAGCCAGAAAATGAAAATTCCATAGCCAAGGATCTTAAGATAACTTAATGAGCTTCCTTTTTTCATGATTTAAATTTTAAATTATTTAATAAGGTATTGCAAGAATTAAAGTTTATAGATAGTGATGGGTTGTGGACTTATAGAAGCCTTTTACGATATGAGAATATGGAATGACTAAAAATTTCTGGACATTTTCCGAAAAATAGATATAATTTAGCTTAAAGCAGAGTTTTCTGGGGAGTGGGCTAACGGCAAGCCACCTGACTCTGGATCAGGCGATTGTAGGTTCGAATCCTACCTCCCCAGCCATGTTATAAATAATATTTAACCGGAAACAAATCGAGGAACTCAGGATTCGAAAATAACGGTCCCATGGTCTAGTGGTTAGGACGCTGGCCTCTCAAGCCGGTAACACGGGTTCGAATCCCGTTGGGACCGCCAGAAATATCACACCTTAAACCGCAAACCATCAGTTTCATCGAAGCCGAATCTAATATTCATATTTTGAATTGCCTGTCCCCCGGCTCCTTTTACCTCGTTGTCAATTACCGTTACAATAACGCATGTTTTCGTTTTTTTATCGAACCTGATACCGATATCGCAAAAGTTGGAATCTATTATATTTTTAACCTGGGGCAGATCCTCATCGGGTGAAAATACCCTGACGAAACTCTTGCCTTGGTAAAACTTTTTATATTTCAAATAAAGTGCCTTGTCGTCTATCCGCTTATCTTTAAGGCTTAGATAGATATAAGTGACAATTCCGTGTTCGAAAGGCCCCACATTAGGGGTGAAGAATATTGATACCGGTTCACCGTATAATCGGAACAGCTCCTGTTCGATCTCCCCGGTGTGGGGGTGTGTCCCCCATTGATAGGGAAGGATATTACTGTGGATGTCCAAAAATAGATTTCGGCCCTTATCGGTCCTTCCCGCTCCGGATGCCCCCGAAATGGCATTTATTATTATATTGGGGGGAGAAACAAGCTTTTCCTTGAGCAAAGGGGCGCACCCTAAAATTATCCCGGTGGGATAACATCCGGGGTTGGCGATTAAATCAGCGGTTTTTATCTTATCGAGATATAACTCAGGCATACCGTAAACTGCTTCCTTTAACAACTCAGGTTTTTCGTGTTTTCGGTTGTAGAATTTAAAGTATATTTCGGGGTCTTTAAGTCGGAAATCGGCGCTCAGGTCAATTACTTTAACCCCCCTCTCTAACAGCTGGCTAATATAGAAAAACCCGTGTTTGGGGGGCTTTGCCGAAAAGACCAGATCGCAATCCTTTTTCATTTTGTTCGGATCGAATTCGGATAAATCGGGTAAATTAAAATTCTTAAATATCGGGTGAGCTTTTTCCACTTTCTCCCCGGGAAAGGTATCGGAGTTGAGTGATGTGATCTCAACCGAAGGGTGTCCGATTAAGAAACGAATCAGCGTTTCCGATGTCAAGCTTGCTGCTCCTAAAACCCCTACCCTAACCTTTTTCATTTTTAAACCTCATAAAATTACATGATTAGAAATAAAAAAAGCTGCCACTGTGCCTTTGTGAAAATTATAATTTTTCCCCTTATTTGTCAAGGAGAAACCTACAAGGAACTTGCTTTTTTATGGAATTAGGTTATATTTAGTCGATTATAATTTCTGTCATACGATTATTTTTAAAAGGAGGCAAGTATGTATTTAGAGAAATATCATTTGAAGGATAAGGTTGCTATTATCACCGGGGCCAGCAGGGGAATCGGTAAGGCTATCGCATGCGGTTTTTCGGAAGCGGGGGCAAAAGTTGTTCTTGCCAGCCGCAAGATTGCCGATCTGGAGAAGGTAGCCGGAGAGATCTCCGCTGCCGGTAGGGAAGTTTTCCCCATTGCGGCACATAACGGAAAGTTAGCGGATCTGGAGAATCTGGTCAGTAAAACCATTGAAAAATTTAAAAATATTGACATTTTAGTAAATAATGCCGGCACTAATCCGGTTTTCGGGCCAGTATTGAACTGTGATGAGCCTGTATGGGATAAGATCTTTGAGGTAAACTTGAAAGGATACTTCTTTCTCAGCAAGGAAGTCACTAAATATATGGCAGAAAAAGGAGGAGGTTCAATAATCAACATGGCATCGGTAGCGGGCCATCGGCCCACACCCGGCCTGGGTGTCTACAGTATCAGCAAAGCCGGAGTCATCATGCTTACTAAGGTATGCGCCTCGGAATGGGCAAGTTTGAAGATCAGGGTAAATGCCATTGCCCCGGGACTTGTCCAGACCAAGTTCAGCCAGGCCCTCTGGGACAACGAGGTAGTTATGGAGGAGGTTAAGAGAAGAATGCCCATGCAGAGAATAGGACAGCCTGAAGAGATAGTTGGCGCCGCACTTTATTTAGCTTCTGAGGCCTCGAGTTTCGTTACCGGGCAGACTTTAGTTGTTGATGGGGGGGAAGATATTTGATGGTTTTTTCTTAATAAACAGGCTTATATTTTTTTTACTTTTCCTTCCTGATGTAATTTTTTACAGTAGGTATATAGGGCCCGAGCGACTTGATGTGAATTTAACCTCTCATTCTTGCCGATTTTTCTGATAATCGTTAGATATGGTAGCCAATATTCGTCTTTCAGCTCCTGATCCTCTACTTTCCGGGAAAGCTCTCCGTCAAGGCCATAATTTTTTAATATCCCTTCACGGTGGAGAAAATATAACGATGTCCAGGTAGAGGTATCCAGAATTCCATACATTTTGGGGTTGTTCAAGGCTAAAATTGAAGAAGCAACCCCTAATCCTACCCCCTGGAGAGCCATTAGTACCCTTAGCTTGAGCTCATCGTATTTAATTCCCTTCAGCTCGGAGATAACATACCTGGTTATTTTATCTACCTCGGCAGCAGTATTTTTTTTCACGGAACCTATCTTCTTTGACGGCTTCCATCTAACAATGGATAAGAGCTCTACCCTATTTAACGCTCCCTTTTTATTGATTCTCTTTGACATTTCATCAAATGATAATACTCCCCCCGGGTCCAGCCGAAAATCTTTGTTTTCAGATTTTGAGTAGAATTCTTTTATCAGCGACATAATTAAAATTGAAACTTTTTCAGTTTTTGCCTGTCTTTACTAACAAGATGAAGACAAAAGACGTTAATAAATTGACACTTTTTTTCGATCCAGACTTTGAAAGCGGAGCCATCGAAGTAATTGCCGATGATGAAAAAAACCGAGCAGTCTTAAAAAGACTTGCCAAAGAGCTCGCCAATTATCTTAGATTAAGAAACGCTCAGGAAAAAAGAGGGTTTCGAATTTTTATTGTCTGATCGATCTAACTATAAAGTGCCTCAATGACTTCCTTAAGTCCTAACTTCTCAAGCCTTTCCCGGGTAGGCAGGCCATTTTCGTAATTCCAATCGAATTCTTTATAGAAATTTTTCCCCAGAGTCTCCATATCCAGTGTTACCCCACCCACCGGGCCCTTTTCCAAGGGAGGATGGCCGGTTGCCCGATCGGCCATTTTGAAATCCCTAGGCTTGATACCCTCGCGGACATTAAAGGAATGGCGGATAGTCTCGATTCTCTCGCCAATCTGGAGATAGTCCTCGCTGGAGAAACTCCATCCGGTAGCTGCATTTAACCACTCGAAGATTGGTACATTGCCCCCGACTTCAAGCCCGAAGATGCAAAGCCCAGCTCCATTGGCTACCTGGACATAAATAGTATTTAGGGCATGGCCCTTACCCTTATTGTCGAAACGATACCTGTCTTTTCTTCCGGATATGGCCGCCGGTCTCTTTGCCTCCTTGAATTTCCTTTCTACCTGCATAAGTTCCTGCCAGAGGAGGGAAGCAATGGTATGCCGGCCCGGAGTGGGTTCTACTTCATAGGCAGCTGCGTAACCAATATCAAAGCGGGGATCGTGCATCGGGATCTCCTGTCCCCCAGCATGCATGGCAAATTTTTCTGAGCCTTTCCCCAGTTTCTGAGCAGCTACCTTTACCCCATCGGCCAGGATATCCCCAATTCCCTCCCGGTTTATAATCTTCTCCGTCAGTTTTAAAATAGCGGAAGAATCGCCCCAGTTAAGCTCAATTCCATCGGTATCCGCCTTGGTAATAATGCCTTGTTCATAGCATTCGAGAGCGAATGCTACGGTTACCCCGGTAGAGATCGTATCGAGTCCTGCCCGGTTGCATATATCGTTGAGCTTCAAAATACCATAAAGATCGTCATTCAAGCAGAGGGTTCCAAAACTCGCCAAGGTTTCATATTCTGGCTTATGGCTTTCTTCCAAAGGATACGGCCCTTCTTTTACACTGATAATCCCCCCACAGCCGATGGGACAATTCATACAGTGAAACTTTTTCTGCTCATATTTGATCACCCGGTCATCGCTGATTTTGCTCGAGTGTTCATTTACCGGAAAATCCAGGTAGCCGACTCCCTTGAAGTTTTTTGTCGGGGTATCCCCGCTTTCCGATAAGAGTGAGAGCACTCCGCAGGTACCGTATTTCTTTAAGGCTAAACCCCACAGTGCCGGTTCCATCCTCGTGTGAGGGAGAAACCTCAGTAGCTTACCAAAAACACCCAGGATTCCACCCATCCCAAATTTTATCTTTACGGGCTCAATTCTTTTACTGAACTTTTTACTCAGTTCAACAATTTTTTCCCGATCATGGACTGTGACTTTCTTGTTGCCTCGTAATACCAACGCCTTTAGCTTTTTGGAGCCCATCACCGCCCCCAGTCCAGATCGAGCTGCTACCCTTCCCTTGTCGTTAACTATACCGGAAATCAGCGATAACTTTTCTCCAGAAGGACCAATAGCGGCAACCTTATATCCCTTATCTCCCAGTTCTTCCCAGATTATCTCTTCCGTTTCAATTACATCTTTGCCCCAAACTTTACCAGCATCCCGGAGCTCAATCTTATCCCCATCAATCAGAAGGTAAACCGGCTTTTCTGATTTGCCACGGAAGAAAATACCGTCAAAACCTGTTTTCTTAATCTCCGGGCCGAAGCTCCCCCCGGAATTCGCATCTCCCCAGCCCCCGGTAAGTGGCGATTTTCCTACTACCATATAGCGACCGGAGAAAAGCGCCCCGGTTCCCGTCAGGATTCCCGCGGTAAAACCCAGGATGGCATCCTCTCCCAGGGGATCAACCCCACCCATCTGTTTATCAAAAATTACCTTGGCCCCCAGTCCGTAGCCCGCTAAAAACTTTTGATAAACCTCATCACCCGGTTCTTCCGTGCGGAACTCCCCTTTCGAGAGATCTACCATCAATATCTTGCCGGTATAACCACCTGCCATCAGAACCCCCCTTCTTTTTACTTTCTATCTCCTAATTATTGTCAACCTAAGCGTAAGATAATCAAGAATATGTTTTTTGTCAATACCTTAAAATCAATTTTTAGAGAAATTTAGGATTGTAATCAGGCAAACAAAATTTACTCAACGGGTGCATATCTCAAGACAGATTTCATAGACGTTTTTTAGACCGAGTTTAAAGCTTTCGAGAGATATCTTTTCATCCCTGCCGTGAATTGAATCAACTTCTTCCGAGGAAAGCAGGCATGGTATCAATCCGTAAGCTATTAGTCCCTGTTCTCTAAGCCACCTCGAATCGGTAAAGCCCGGAGCGAGGATTGGCATTACCATTGCCTGGGGTGAATTTTTACGGATCGTCTTTTCAATTACCTCGAAGAATTCCGTATCTAATGGAGATTGGCTGGCATCGTAATTTTTAATGACCTCAATCTTTATTCTCTGATCGTTTATAATCTTTTGCAGATCACTAATAAACCGGGGCGTTGAAGTCCCCGGGATGAGACGACAATCAAGGACAGCCTCACTCCGGGAAGGTATTACATTCTCTTTGAAACCAGCTTTTAGGTTGGTTAGGGCAACAGTATTTCGAAGCATTGCGTTGAACCTTTTATTTTTAGTAACCACTCCTTTCAGGAGAAAGAGGAAAACCGATAGAAGGGGACTAGCCAGCATGCGGAGGAGAAAGGATCGGAAAATACTCGCTCTGCGGGCAAAATATAACAGGGCTTCTTTTACCCATTTCCCCATAAGGGGAAATTGATATCTTTGAAGCCTTCCGAGAGCATTTATCAATATGTCGTTAGCATTATCTTTTGAAGGCATGGAACCGTGCCCGGGCATACCTTCGGCGGCAACCTTTATCCAGCATGGCCCTTTCTCTCCAAAACAGGGGGCGAATGAATCCCGGCCGGCTACCCCTCCTTTCATTCCAACGCCACCCTCATTTAGCACAAATTCAGCCCTTAACTTATCGGGATGATTCCTTATCATCCATCCTGCTCCAACCTCGCCACCGGTCTCTTCATCGGCAACCGCCAGCAGGATGACATCTCTTTTTAATTTTATCTGGTTCTTCTTAAGCAGGATCATCGACATTAATTCCATAACTCCCAGACCCTTGCAATCGACAGTACCCCGCCCCCAGATTGAACCATCTTTAACTATTCCCGCAAAGGGCTCTACCGACCATTCCTCTTTCTCTGCACCCACAACATCAATATGGCTTAGAAGTATAATTGGTTTTTTTGTGCCGTCGCCTTTTAGGCGAGCTAAAAGATTGGCTCGGTTGTTTGCTGAAGGGAATATTTCTACCTCAAGGCCCTCTTTCTTGCAAATCCCCCGCAAATACTCAGCCCCGGCAAGCTCATTACCCGGTGGATTAGTAGTGTCTATGCGGACGTATTCACACAGGATCTGGGTAGCCTCTTCAACTATTTGATCCCAGTTTAAAGAGCTGACAGTTTCCATGGGTAATTAACTATTTCTTTTCAGCTTGTTTACCTCTGCGGAAGAGGGAGAAGCCGAAGTATTCAAAAAATAGAATACACCAGACAAAGAAGGCAATAAAATAATAGAAACTGGAATAGGTTCCCTTGTCTTCCATGCCCCGGTAGAAACCGAGGGTAGAGTTAGAGGTTCCGTTACCAATTTTCAAGCTGGTGTCAGTTCCCCAGCTCTCCGTGGCTAATTTTAAACGCCCCCGGCTGCTTGATGCCTTTACTCCCGTGGACTGGGAATTTATATCCGAAGCAATCTGGGCGGCATTCTGGGATTGACCTGGGGTTAAGTTTATTGTCTGATCCGGTTTTCCATCAACCGAGATACTGAATGTGTCATTTTCTCCTTTATTAATAGCAAAATACCCCCTTTCATCCCCCTTTAATACGGCATACGGCGAGTAACCTACCATTTTTACTATTCCCAGCCACATTAATCCGCTGGCAACAAGGGCGACTGCCAAGACAAAGAGTTTTTCATTAAGGGTGGTCGGTTGGGCCGGTTCGATTTCAATTGGTCTTACTTCCTCTCTTATCTTCTGTTCTCGTGGCTTTACTTCCTCTTTTACCTTCTTATCTTTGGGTCTCTCTTTTCCTTTTACTTCTTCAACGACTGGCTTTTTTTTCTTCTTCTTTTTTTTGGCCATTGGCAATCCTCCTGTTATTTATTTTATTTACCCTTAAAATCCGGCTTCCTTTTTTCCATAAAGGCGGTGAAACCCTCAAGTGCATCATTGGTTGAAAACACCTTGGCGGAGCTCTCTCGTTCTATTTTCAAACCGCCTTCCAAATCGGTGTCCAATCCCTGACGAATGCATCTTTTAATCAGCTTAATTGCCACGGGTGCCTGGGCCGCCAGTTTTTTGGCATACTGCAAGCTTTCTTCCATTAGCTTTTCCTCATCAAACACACGGTGAACCAGCCCGATCTCCAGGGCCTCGTCAGCCTTCAATCGGGTACCATTAAATAACAACTCGGTAGCCTTATTTACTCCGATCAACCTCGGTAATCTCTGGGTTCCTCCGGCTCCGGGGATAATCCCCAGATTAACCTCGGTCAGGCCGATCGTTCCTCTCCCTCGCGACATAAAGCGGAAGTCGCAGACTAAAGATAGCTCACACCCACCACCCAAGGCATGGCCATTTATGGCTGCTATTACTGGTTTTTCTATCTTGTATATATCGGAAAAAATACCCTGGATTTCTACCGGAGCTTTCCCTTCTCCGGAAGATACCGTGCTTATGTCAAGACCGGCAGAAAAGATCCCTTTTATCGCGCTGGTAATTATAATTGTCCTTATCTGTTCATCCTCATCAGCTTTCCGGAATATATTTAAAAGCTCGGTTACCAAATTGGCGTCCATTCCGTTCACCGGAGGACGATTCATAGTAATTATGCCAATGAATTCATCTTTTTCTAAGCTGACAATCTGATCCGGCATAGTCCTCACTCCTGATGTGCTATTTAATTATTTAATAATTTGCAGAATATCGGCACTTAGCTCCAGTTAAGATATATTCCCTTTTCATCAAGAACAAATTTTATTTTGTCCAAAAACTCGTCTCGGGTGATCGGTTTGGTCACATAAGCATCACAGCCACACTTGAAGCAGCGCTGAAGGGAATTCTGGTCATCTTTTGCGGTCAAGATTATCACCGCAGTGTCCTTAAGTTCCTCCCTGTTTTTCACAAAATTGCAAACCGCATCGCCATTCATTCCCGGGAGCATTAGATCGAGAAATACAACTTCTGGCCTTTCCTTGATAATACTCTGTAAGGCCTCAGACCCGGTGGAAGCAGTGATTATCTGGAGGTCAGCTCCTTTCAGGAAAGATTTCTCCAAATCTATAATGGATTTCTGATCATCAACTAAAAGGATCGCCGGCTTTCCCATACCTAAAATTACCTAACCGGTAAAATTATATAAACGCATATTGATAAAATCAAGTTATTTTTATTATTTTTGAAATAAAAAGGGGAGAGACTTTTTTCTCTCCCCTCAGAAAATTTACCCCCCCTGCTCTTCTAATTAATTAGGATCATCAAATAGGGAGGTGAGTACTGGGCACTGATTATCCGGTAACCTTCTGGAGTTTCATGGCCAGACTCATATCACCCGATATTTTAAGCTTTCCGGACATAAAAAGTTGTTGGCCGTTAAGCTTGCCCGCCAACAAACCGAGCCAGTCCTGATCGGCGATCGTAATCGTGCACTGGGCATTACCAGCATCTCCCTCTATTACAGCGGGAGGATCAGCAGTCAGATCAACAGTCCATTTCCCGCCTCCATCACCGGTAATATTGAACAGATAGACGGCATTTACGCTTTTCGCTTTCTCCGGATCTTGCTTTAAACCTTCAGCAATCCCCTTATCAAAGCTGTCCTTTACAGTTGCGAACTCTTCTGCCATTAATTTCACCCCCTTTCATATAAATTTTTCTGTCCTTTCCTTTTGGGTGGACTTCCTGTCCCTTAATCTGATAACAATGTGGGTTCAGGCGAATAGCTACATTTAAAATGAATGACTATTCATTCGGTAATTTAATATTGCGGCATATATTTGTCAAGCTTTTTTTCTACTCAGTGAAAAAGTTGGAGGTCAACTCTGTATCCACCCTGCCAGAGGTGGATTCGGGGCTATACAGAAGACATCATCTATTTCATGCAATATATATGTTAATTAATCTCTCTAACGACTCACCTCAAGGATAAAATCTATATTAACCGCCTCGGACTTTTTAACCTCTTTTTCAACGAATTTTTCCTTATACCCCTCGGCTCGAGCTGAGAGTTGATATTTCCCAGGCGTTAAATAGTCGATAATAAAGCTTCCGTCATTTTTTACCTGGTGGACGCTACCTCTCCTCCCTTCCCAGAGGACTACATCGGCACCGGCCACAGGTTTTCCACCTTTACTCATTACCCTTCCCGTAATTTTCCCTCCGGGGCTGAGCATAATATCTATCTTCTTTGTTTCTCCTTTTTCCAGTGAGATCCCTCTTTCATCTTTGGCATAACCACCGGCACGGAAGGTCACATTATAAACCCCCGGCTCCAAACCTACAAGCTGGACATCTCCGCTATTAGAAGCGGGAAGAACATCACCGCTGAGCCCTTTCCACAGGATAGCCTCTGCCCCTTTAATCGGCTTCCCGGAGGTATCGGTAATTCGTGCCAAAATTCTTCCCCGGAAAGTGTCTCCAATCGCTACTCTCTCCAGCATGGGCTTCTGCGGTTCATCTACTTCATCTAAAGACTCTACCTCGTTTACTTCCTCCGCAATAGTAAATGAGGTCATCTCTTTGAAATCAATCAATACCTTTCCTCCCGCATAACAATCGGACTTAATATCTGTCCCGATAATCGCCAGGACGATATGAAAGGGATCGACAAAGTTCTTCGAGCGCTCGGCATCTGTTGACACCCATCCCACATCCGGAAAATATACCTCGATCCAGGCATGGGGACCACCTTCCTGAATCTCAACGTCCCAATAGACCTTAGTAGCTCCCCATATATCACCGGGGGGTAGGTATCCGTAAACCAAACGGGCCGGTATCCCGGCACTCCTGAGGAGAGCAACGGAGAGGTTTGAGTATCCCTGACAGGAACCCAGCTTGTTGATTAAAACGGAATATGCATCCTGGGGGGTCTCGATCTTATAAGTGAGTCGATCCATAACCCAGTTTATAATCCGGTCAAACGCTTCCTTTACCGTCTTTGCATCACGGGTAATATCACGGGCATAGCTTCTGATAAGATGGTTATCCGATTGTATCCTTTCCTCGGACTTTAAAAATGCCCTTAGATCCCTACCGATAATGGAGTTAGGGATGGGAAAAGATGCCCGGGATTTAAAGGTATCTAATTTTACGGTAACCTTCAGTTTTTTGCTGAAACTGTCTTCTGCAATTACCTTTTGCTCAAAACCATCATTGGAATAGTTCGGTATCGAGCATAATCCCTTAGGATTTATAATATCATAGGTTATCGAGTGAACCCCTCGCAGTAGTTTGGTAGCCGCCTCTGCCTCGGCAAAACAAAAGAAAATCCCTGTCAAGATTATTCCTAAGAACCTGAATCTTCTCATTATTTATCCCCCTTTACACGGTACTAAATGCAGAATTCAGTCCACCACCACAACTACCCTCCCCTTCTTCAGGAAATAATATTTCCCGTCTGCGGTTATGATTACATTGGCATCATCATTCCTGACGATCATCTTATTTGCTTCCACCAAATCCTTTGATTTGATTATTAACGGTTTTCCCCCTGCCCGGATATGGGGTCGAGCAGGCTTAATTGTCCGGGTCCATCCTACGATTCCGGTTTTTTCAACATATTCTTCATATGCAACCCCGGGACCATAAACCTTACCCCCGGCATCTGCTAAAACCTCCGGGGCAATGCAAGGGATAACATTCGCTCCCCGGGTATCAATTATCAGCCCGGTGAAAGGTCCTTTTTGTTCAACTTGAACTGTAGCCGAAGCCTTCGCCTCTTTTTCAACCTCATATTCTTCGACCTTTTTCTCCTTATCCAAGATAGGTTTGACAATATCCTGGATAGTCTGCGTGTTTCCGTGCATCGGGGTGGACACTTCAACATATACCGCTTTGCGTCCGTCAGGAAGCTCTTTTACTTTTTCTTCCGGTTCTATCTTGGCGTTCTCGGTAACAAAGCAGTCTACATCTTCTTCTTTTACGGGGCTATCCGGTTGTTTAACCAGTTCCCCGATTGACTCCTTATTGGTAGGCTTGATTGTTAGGACCGTATCGCTAAGCTTCATCAAGGCAATCTTCAGTGCTTTGGCCTTGGCTTCTTCGATTTTTTCCGGGGATTCGGCAATTGCTACTCCGGTAGAACTAAGTTCACTTTCCTCATAGTCCTTACAGGTGCCTGAGGTTACCTCGTAATCCCTCTGCTTAACCGATGTCGATTCTGCCGGTTTCCAGTTTTCCTTAATAGCGGTATCCTCGTCCTTATATACCTTGAGAAACTCACCTCTTTCCCGGGCTGCCATCTCTCTGATTTTCTGTTTCTCTTGAGCCCAGGTTCGCTTGATCTCCCACCTCATCTCCTCCCATTCACGCTGGATCCTCGATTTCTCCTCGTGAATGTCCATCTCCATCATCTCTTCCCTTGCCTTTTTGAAACTTTTTCTTTCTTCTTCCCACTCTTTCTTAAACTCTTCTTCCATCTTTTTGCTATCTTCCATCATTGTGGAGAGGTCTTCCATCTGCCCCCTTGCGATATCCGAATCCTTCAGGAAAAACAAAGAGGTAATAAATACTAAGAGAGTGAGACCGACCAAAACCTTTTTTCTGAACATATCTTCCTCCATTTTAATATTTTATTCCGAACTTAATAATTTGATTATTTCCTTTATCGTTTCCGCCTGGGGATGGTCCGGTTTAAGCTCAAGCACTTTCTGAAACTCTTTAAGTGCTTCCTGGCCTGCACCTTGTTCCTGATAGGTCCGGGCGAGATTAAAATGGACTGCGACCGAATCGGGATCCAGCTCGAGGGCAGCATTAAACTCTCTTACAGCCTTCTCTAAGTCACCTTTATTCTTATAAGCCAGCCCAAGATTATTATGAGCGTTGATTGAACCAGGAATTAGCTTTATCGCTTCCCGAAAGTTTTCAATTGCCTTTTCATAGTTTTTCTGTTCAAAATAAACCTCCCCTAAGTCATTATGGGCCGAAAACAATTTTGGGTTAAGCTCCAGTGCCCGGTTAAATTTCTCGATTGCCCAATCGGGGTCCCCTTTTGGATTGGCGTGAGCCAGGATCTCCCAGGCCTCGGCATCGTTTGGATTAAGATCAATAGCCTTCTGGGCCTCTTTTGCCGCCTTGGAAAAATCTTCCAGCATAAGTTGACTTTGGGCTAAGGCCCGATGGGTATCGCCTAAAGCGGGGTCTAAATCCACTGCCTTTTTACCTGCCTTTAGCGATTGCTCATACATCGATTTATAATCTTCGCCTCTCTGCTGCTTATGATAACCCCATGTGGAATAAACCTGACTCATGCCGCTCCAGGCAAGGGCGTATCCGTTATCAATTTCCAGTGCCTTTTTAAACTCTTCGAGGGCCAGCTCATAGTTATCGGCAGAGAAAAACAGGTAATAATCACGACCTCTGATATAATGCTCGTATGCCTTCAGACTTTTTGTCTCTGCCTTTTCGATTTCCTTCTTTATTTTCTCTTCCATCGGTATCCCGAAACTTTCCAGGATCTTTGCAACAATCTGGTCCTGCAATTCAAAAAGATTTCCGTAATCACCGGTAACCTTGAAAGATTTAAGCACTTCGGTGCTGTTGACATCAACCAAACGGGCAGTAATCCGCAGTTTCGTTCCTGAGCGTTGGAACCCCCCGATTACAACCTGATCGGCTCCGGCAAGCTTGCCTGCCTCAGCAGCGTTTTTAGTATCGGTCTCGGTGAGAAGCTTTATTTTCAGCTCTTCCATTACTTTTTTTAATTGTGCCCTTTCGATCACTTTCAGATCTTTAACCTTTTTTAGATCGGTGGTCATTGTCTCGGCAATACCACTGCCGATCCATTCGATTTCGGAAACCTTGGAGAGATTCTCGAAAGGTATTACTGCAACCGAGGCCTTGTAGGCAAAAGCCCACCCCCCGAGCGCTAATATATAAGCTGCTCCCAAGATAATAATTTTCTTCATTTTAGCCCCTCCTCAATCTTTTTAACCAATTCCTCTGCTACCTTCCCGCTCAGCGATTGTAAAGACTTCTTCCCCGCCTTTTCCTTGGTATTTCCCGGCCCCTTACTCTCGATATCAACACTGGCAATCACCCGTCCGGTATCAGTCCGGAGGGCACGGATAGCACCGCGGGCACGGCAGAAAATGAAATTATCTGCCATCTTGCTACTGAACTGGGATGAGGCCTTCCCAACCACTATTAAATCTGCTATTGAGCCCAATCGAGATACTAGGTCCTCATCGGTGGCGGTTTTTAATTGAGTCAGGCTCATTTTTGCCCTAACTGCATTCTGGTCTACTACGGTAAACCCTGATTCTACCAGTCTTTTTACCACCTCATTCTCCACAAATGAATTGGTCATCGGTGCACCCAGGTTATCTTCAAATACCTTAACCACTATTCGCATCGCCGTTTTTGTCAATAGCTGATAGGTAAAGACGGTTTCAATCTTACCCAGTTCCGTCCACCATTTGGAACCGGCGATTACCTCGTCTTTAGTTATCATCCCTTCAGGATTAATACTGGCAGCGACGGTATTAATTGCCTCCCCGGTAGACTCAACCTTATACACCTTGGCACTGGCCAGGCCTACGGTGTCGGTCTTTGCTGAAGGTTCCAGGCTTCCTTTCCCCTTTTTAAAAGAGAAATGCACCGAAGCATTCTTAATCGGAACCTGCTTTACCCCATCATCGTAGGTAACCCTGGCCACCAAAGGCTCAGGCAAAGACTTCTCGGGCTCCCCCTTCTGGCTATCCCCTCTGTGAGGATGTATCTTTAAATTAGTTATAATTCTTTCTACTGTGGATTCTAACTCCGTTGTGCTAAGATCTCCGAGTTCGGCTGGGTGACCGGCATTTGTTTCTTCCCTGACTACCTCCAGAATTATTTGTTGGGTAGAGGCCTTGATTAATTCACCGATTGCCTTGAGATAGCTTTTCAGGGCAAGGATATAATCACCTTTACCCTCATAGCCCTGACCATAGGAGATTAAAGTCTGGGCGGCCTTTTTAAGATTTTTAATTTCCGTTCGGAGCCGGGAAGCGGTCTCGGATCGGTTAAGCACGGCTAAGGAATAATGTATCTTCTCGCGAGGACCGAACCAGCGCTCAGCGATTGCCAGACCCCGGAGGGTAAGATTCACCGATGAAGAGCTCTCCACCTTCATCTGGGATACCTGCTCGGTGCTCACCCAGCCTCTTTTACCGGTCTTTATTATTTCCTGCTCCATGTCGGTTATCTGCTGCTCGACACTTACCTGAATCTGTTTGGCAAGTTCGGAGCGGGCGTTATTATCGGCCCGGGAGCGGTCTTCCTCCGGATTTTCTGAGGAAGTAGTGAGTCCAATACCAATCAGATAGAACTGCTCAGGATAGCGAGAGGTTTTTCCCTTTTCAACCCAGACCGGCTTTTCTATCTTCTTTGCCTCGGCTATACCCCCAATGCCGTTCATACTGGCTAAGGTTGCGAAAAACAAGAAAAAAAACAGTGTAATTAACACCAAAGAGAATTTTTTCATTTTATCAATCTTTCCTTTTAAATCTGTCCCAAACCATGTTATTCTTGACCGCTAAATCCCTCAATAACCCCTTCTCTTGATATTCTTACCAGTGCATAGGTATTACCCTTATCCCCGGCCAATCCCCTATTATCATACCAGATAGCCACTGCCTGCGATCCGGATAAAACCGCTTCGCTCACATACTTGTCCATCCGGACGCTAATTTCTTGATTATAATCGGTAATTCGGCTGCTTCCTCCCCTTGATCTATGGATATCGAACACTACCGATTGAATTTCCAAACTGATTGAACGGCTGAGTTCAACCCGGGCATTTTCCAGGGCCCTCTCTTCTGCATCTTTACGCCGGTAGGTTTTAGAACAGGAACCGATAGCATAAATATATATATCATCCTGAGGTATCTCAGTCAGCCAGGAAGGAGGCGAAAAATAATCAGAAGAAGCTTCAAATCCACCAGTTTTTTTTAGATTAATATCGCCCATCTTATTCCTGATTTCTCCCCGGGGAATTCGGACTAAAGCATAGGTATTTTCCTTCTCTCCGGTTATTCCGCCCTTATCGAACCAGTATTCAACCAGCTCTGCCTTATCCAGAATCGCCTCCAGCAGGATATCATCAACCTTAAAGGATTTCTCCTCATGTAGTTGAGAATATGAGCCTGTTTGCCCCTCTACGCCCTCTAAACCTACCATTACTGAGCGAACCTCTACTTTGATAGAACGAGAAAGCTCCTGTTTAGCGTTGTCTTCTGCCCTCGGCTCGGCATCTTCACGGACATGGGTCTTTGGACAAGAGCCGACTGCATAAATGTATTCGCTGTCCTGGGGAAGTTTAACTACCCACATAGGATACTGGGGCAATTCAATAC
This sequence comes from Deltaproteobacteria bacterium, assembly GCA_020345765.1. Taxonomy (GTDB): domain Bacteria; phylum Desulfobacterota. The sequence goes on along the minus strand of CP070770.1, from coordinate 3,141,065 downwards.
TCTGACTTATTCTATCTTTTGGGTGATTGGGTGCAGAACAAAAAAAGTTAATTGACGAGACTGCACAAACAGGAACGATAAATTTATACTTTCTTAAGACTTTAAACATAAAGTATTTTATATATTTATCGATATAAATAACTAATTTATAAAGGCATTTTATAGTAGCTTTGGACGACTATGTTGTCAACAAGAATAAGGCCCTGAATACGAAAAGGGGCCGGTAATCAATACCGACCCCTTTAATTCTTGATGTTACTAATACCCTTGTCTCTGAGTCTTCTTCTCCAATTCCGCGTCCAGGTCTTCAAGCATCTTATTGGCTTTACTTTCCAACATCTGTGCTTTTCTTTCCCGGAGGGCCTCGGCGGCCTTGTTAGAGAAGGCTTTAAGGAAACTGCTGTCCAGAGGCATTTTGCAGAGAGAATACATATTACCGTCGGGATCGGTATAGTGATCGACAATCTCCGCTCCTACCAGGGTCGCCTCGGTGACACTCTTTGCTACCGCCGAAGTGAACTCCTGTGAGCCGGAGGAATTCGGGTCCATATAGTCCATGTGCTCCTGCATAAAATCCTTGATAAAGGAAGCTACGTAGGTCTCCATAGCTGCGGCCAACTCGGTGCGGGCTCTATTATGGGATTTAGTTCGCATCATTGCGATATTAGGCGATTTTCCAGTAACGCCAACACCATACATAACAACCCCTTGATCGCCGGGGAATGCACCCGAGCCCTTATTAACCCACTCAGGAGCACCGGGCTTTACTTGGCCTCCCGGGCAGCCAAGTACAAACACCAACGAAGCGATCGCAATCAGCACCAATACACTACTAGTTTTTACCTTCTTTCTCATCTTTGACCTCCTTTAACTTATCTCACTTGCGGGGCAAAATACCCCAAAACCACTTTAAACCGTTAATTTCGATACAACAGCCTCGCCTCTTCATCACCCCCTTTCTTTTCTTGTAATCTCTTAAAATTACTTTTTTCTACCAGAAATATATAATATTTGATGAGTCGGTGTCAATCATTTTTAGTTTTTTTCTTGACCTGAGAGAATATCTCTGGTAAAAGCAAATTATAAATCTTTTTAAATGGAAGGAGGTTAATCATGAAAGGTAAAAAAACACTAATTGCTCTTGCTGCTTCGCTTCTCCTAGTGGTGTTTGTTGCTGCCTGCTCTTCTACCCCGAAAGTTACCAGGATTGGGGTTGAAGAGGTAGTAGATCTTAGCGGGATGTGGAACGATACCGATTCCCGACTCGTTTCCGAAGAAATGATACGCGACGCCTTGGACAGAGATTGGCTCCCGGAATTCAAGGCAAAAACCGGTAAGAAACCGCGGGTCATTGTCGGGCAGGTACTCAACCGGAGCCACGAGCACATTAATACCCAGACCTTCGTTAAAGATCTGGAAAGGGAGCTTACCAATTCCGGCAAGGTTAGATTCGTTGCTTCGTCCGAGCAGAGGGGAGAGATTCGTGAAGAACGCCGTGACCAGGCAAAACACGCATCTATGGAGACTATAAAGGGCCCGGGTCAGGAATACGGGGCCGACTTTATGGTAAAAGGCCAGATTAACACTATACTGGACGAGGCTGGAAAGACAAGGCTGAAATATTACCAGGTTGAGCTGGAAATGATTGATATCGCCACCAACGAGAAGGTTTGGATCGGGCAGAAGAAGATAAAAAAGGTAGTAGAACGCCCCCGGGGGAAGTTCTAAAACCAACAAATCCTAATGACAAAATCCCAAATCCCAGAAGGGGATTAGGAGGAACGGTAAGGAGTAAAAAGTTATATCCGTTTTTCTCCCTCACCCAGGTGAGAGGGAGCTACAATGAGGCTAACGACAAATTTTAGACTAACTATCGGTCTTTCCTTTCTGTTCCTGATCGCTGCTTGTGCGGCTGGGATAGCTTATTACCGGGATTTAAACGACTTGATCTCCCGGGAGCTCTATCCGGAGGCAGTCCATAAAGTCGAGCAAGCTAAGAATAAGGAATATAAGGGGAAAAATGCCGTTCTTTACTATATGGATAAGGGGCTCCTTCACCACTTGTCCGGACAGTGGGAAGAGAGCAATCAACTCTTTGAGTCTGCCGAGCAAAAGATAGACGAGCTCTATACCAAGAGCATCAGCAAGGAAGCAGCCTCTTTTTTAACCAGCGATAATGTTAAGCCATATGACGGGGAGGACTTTGAGCGGGTTCTTATAAATCTGTTCAGAGCCTTTAATTACGTGTATCTTGGACAGCCATATGAGGCCTTGGTAGAGGCCCGTAAGGTCGATCACAAGCTTAACCTCTATAATCAAAGGTATGGGAAAAAGAATGTCTATAAGGAAGATGCGTTAGTTCGTTACTTGATGGGAATGCTCTATGAGAACCAGGGAGAGATAAATGATGCCTTTATCTCCTACCGGAAAGCCCTGGAAACCTACCACGACTATGCTGCCAACTATAAGACACCAATACCTCGTAATTTAGTCGCCGACTGCCTCCGGACCGCAGACAGTTTGGGGTTCCGGGAAGAGAAAGAGCAAATACAGAGGAAATTTCCCAAGACATCCTTTAAATCATATAAGAAACTCGGCGATCAAGGAGAGCTGATTTTCATCCATTACAACGGTATTGCCCCCCATAAGATAGACAATATTTTTGAGATGTCCTTCGGTAAGGGTTGGGGTTACGTTCAGAAAACCGAGGTCCGTAGCGACGAACAGGCCCGGGTTCAAAATGCAACGACAATTGCCAAATCTATCGCCGCTGATGAGCATATAAGCATTGCCTTCCCAAAATACGTAAAAGGTGATTACCGGATAAAGAGCTCTCAGTTGTCGATTGAGGGTAAAAAAGACAATATTCGCACCAGATTAGTTGAGGATATTACCGCAATAGCATTCAAGGACCTCGAAGACCGTATTAATCGGATAAGGATAAAGACGATAGCCCGGGCCGCAGTAAAATTCGCCCTTGCCCATGCGGTGGGAAAGGCTGTCGAAGATAAGAAAGGAGAGGCAGCAGGCAAATTCTTTAAGAAGTTGACAACTGTTGTAGCGTCGGCTACCGAGAAAGCCGATAAAAGAAGCTGGAGAACCCTTCCGGCCCAGATCAGGATGGCCCGGGTAAATTTGGAACAAGGCAATTATAATATTAAGCTCAGTTTTATGGATAAAGGTGGCACTCAAGTAATGGAAAGAACATTAGAAAATGTAAAAATCGAGCCCCGGCAAAAAACCTTTGTAAGCTATCGAACGGCTTTATAAGAAATGGTTCGAGGATCCCAGGGGTCAAGCAAGGAGTCATCTTAATGATAATACAAAGAAAATTAACAAATATGTTCTCAATCTTAGTCTTTTCCTTAACCATATTAATAGGTGGTTGTGCCCATAGCCCCAAAGCCCGAAGCGGCGAGAAAGGAAAGCCGGCCTGGGTCGACGGCAATTCCCCTGCCTATCCCAAAATTATGTATATAACCGGTGTGGGAAGGGCTGATGTGCTTGCTTCTGCCCAGGATAAGGCCCGGGCCGAGGTAGCCAAGGTAATCAGGGCGGAGGTATCCCAGAAAAGCCAGACCTGGGAGAGGTATATTGAGACTCGAAAAGGGAAGAGCTTCACGGTTGAGGACAACCTTAAATTGGAGCAATTAACCCAGGTCACTACCGAACAGACCCTGGAAGGGGTAGAGATTGTCCAGAACTGGCAGGACAGTACCGGTATGCATTATGCCCTGGCGGTGCTTGAAAGGGACCATGCCATGGCAATGCTTCGGGAAAAGATAGGGGATCTGGATAAGGAAACTAAAAAATTAATAGAACTCTCGGAAGGCTCGAAAACTCCGCTTGGGAAGGTAAAGTCATACCGGCAGGCAATAGACAACATTCTTCTCCGGGACACATTCAACCAGGAATTCAGGGTAATCAACCCCCAGGGACAGGGGATACCCGATGCGGTCGATATTATTGAGGTTAAAACGGCCCTGGATAAGGTTTTAACTCAGGAATTCAGTATCGGAGCAGAAGTAGACGGGGAGTTCGCGGCTGAGCTGAAGGCAGCTATCATAGAGGGCCTCAACCGTGACGGCTTCATAACTGCCAAAGCCGGCAGTGAAGATACAGCTCAGATATTAGTTCAGGGAAAAGCCATGCTGTCCGAGATGGACCGGGGCGACCCTCAGTGGAAATACCTTGCCTGGAATGCTGAGTTCCAGTTGATTGACAGATCAATCGGCAACAAAGTCTTCGGTTCCGTTACCAAGGAGGGACATGAAGGGCATCTGACCATCTCCGGTGCCCGCCAAAGGGTCCTACTCAAGCTTAAAAAGGTAGTCGCCGACGAGGT
>CP070770.1:3125079-3136620 GCA_020345765.1 Deltaproteobacteria bacterium | reverse complement strand
CCGAGGAAGCCTCTCCCGGGCCTCGGGCAGGTCAATCTTATTTACCGCAATGATCTGAGATTTCTTGAGCAAATCGGGATTATAAGAGAGAAGCTCTTTATTAATGACTTCGTAGTCATCGACGGGATCGCGCTGAACCTGGTCGGAGATATCAAGGAGGTGAACAAGGAGGCGCGTGCGCTCGATATGGCGAAGGAACTGGAAGCCTAAGCCGCTCCCCCGGTGCGCCCCTTCAATAAGTCCCGGGACATCGGCAATGACAAAGCTTTTATATTCATCGTAGTTCACTACCCCGAGATTTGGTATGAGAGTGGTAAAGGGATAATCGGCGATCTTGGGACGGGCCGCGGATATTCGGGAGATAAGGGTGGATTTGCCGACGCTGGGGAAGCCAATCAGCCCGACATCGGCTAAGAGCTTAAGCTCCAGCTCTAACCACTTTTCTTCGCCTTTTTCTCCCTCTTCGGCCTGGCGAGGGGCACGGTTGGTTCTGCTGAAAAAACGGGGGTTTCCCCGCCCCCCTTGCCCCCCACGGGCAACCGTAAGTCTTTGTTGGTTATTGATCAGCTCTCCCAGCTTTTCTCCCCCGGGGGAGAGTTTCACCAGGGTCCCTCGGGGAACAGTGATAATAAGTTCCTCACCTTTCCTGCCGTGCTGATCCTTTCCCTTCCCGTGCCCACCCCGGTTAGCCCGGTAATGCTGCTGGTACTGGAGGTGAATCAAGGAAGAAAGCCCCTCGTCCGCCACTAATGTGATGTCCCCCCCCCTTCCCCCGTCTCCACCGTCAGGCCCTCCCCGGGGAACATACTTTTCCCGTCGGAAACTTACGCAGCCCCGTCCTCCATCCCCGGCCTTAACAAAGATCCTCGCTTCATCAATAAATTTCATTTACCTAAATTTTGTTTTTAAAATTTAGGCATAAACACTGACCCGCTTTCGATCCTTTCCCAGCCTTTCGTATTGGACCTGGCCGCCGATCTTGGCATAAAGGGTGTAATCCCGGCCCATTCCGACATTCAGGCCCGGATGAATCCTGGTGCCCAGTTGGCGAACCAGAACACTTCCGGCCTTCACCTTGACGCCACCGAAAGCCTTTATTCCCCGCCTCTGCCCGGCACTATCCCTTCCGTTTCGTGAACTGCCTTGACCTTTCTTATGAGCCATAGCTTCCCCCTACGCTTTAATCTCCTTTATTCTTATCTCGGTATATTCCTGACGATGCCCTCTTTTTCGATGAAAATTCTTTCTCCTTATCTGCTTGAACACCGTAATCTTCTTTTCTTTTCCCTGGCAAACAATCTCTCCGGTAACACTGGCTTTGGTCAGCACCGGGGTGCCGATCTTGACTTTGTCCTGACCGCTCACCATCAAGACCTCGTTAAAATCAACCTGGTCGCCGACCTCCCCCTTGAGCTTTTCTACCCGAAGCACCTCACCCTCGCTTACCCGATACTGTTTTCCTCCGGTTCTAACTACCGCATACATACCTTCTTACTCCTTTGCTATATTTATCAACATTATTAATTATATTTTAAGCTATGTCAAGAAATTTAACCCGCAATCTGCGGTTCGGGGATAACAAGATTATTCCCCCCGGGGAAAAATCTATATTCCCGGAGATCTTCCGGTTATCCGGATTTAAGGTTTTTTAGATAAATTACTCTAATTAAAGGGGAATAATGCCGGAGGATTTGACAATGAGAAGGTGGTTAGTCTATTATAGATAGAGATTATGTGGTCTATTACCTGTGTGATAAAGGGAATTAATGAGCCCTAAACCCCGCCTGTTTTTGATCGATGCCAGCTCCTATATTTATCGAGCCTTTTTTGCCCTGCCCCATCTATCCAACTCCAAGGGTCTGCCCACTAATGCGGTCTATGGCTTTACGCAGATGCTGCTGAAAGTGATCAAAGATCATCAGCCCACCCATTTAGCATTAATCTTCGACAGCAAGGCCCCCAGCTTTCGTAAAAAGATCTATCAGGATTACAAGGCCAACCGGGCGGCCATGCCCGATGAGCTCCAGGTCCAGATTCCCCTGATCAAAAGGGTTATCGAAGGTTTCAATCTCAAGATGGTGGAAAAGGAGGGATACGAAGCCGACGATATTATCGGGACCATCTCCCGGGATGCCGATACCAAGGGGGTGGAAACGGTGATCGTCACCGGGGATAAGGACATGATGCAGCTGGTCTCGGACAAGGTTACCCTGCTGGATACGATGAAAGACCGCGTTACCGGTCCGGAGCAGGTGAAGGAAAGATTCGGGGTGGAGCCGGGCCGGGTTGTCGAGGTGCTGGGTCTGGCAGGGGATTCGTCGGATAATGTTCCCGGGGTACCGGGGATCGGAGAGAAGAGTGCGGTGAAACTTATTCAGGAGTTTCAGGGGCTGGATCATCTCCTTAAGAGCCTGGACAAGGTTGGTAAGGCCAAGCTCCGGGAAAATTTAGTCAGCTTTGCCGAGCAGGCCCGTCTCAGCAAGGACCTGGTCACCATCGACTGCCGCGTTCCTCTGGAGTACGACCTGGAGGAGTTCCGGTTCTCGGTGCCCGATGAGGAAAAGCTCCAGTCGGTCTTCAAGGAATTGGAGTTCACCAAGCTCGTCCGGGAGTTTGCCTCCCGGCGGAGGCTTCCTTCGGATGACTACCACCTTGTCCTGACAGAAGAAGAGTTACGGAAATTGGTGGATGACCTTCAGAAAGTCAATGGGTTTGCCCTCGATCTTGAAACCACTGCGAGGGATCCGATGCGGGCGGAACTCGTCGGGCTATCATTTTCCTTCCGGGAACACCAGGCCTTCTACCTGCCGGTGACCCACGATTACCCGGGCTGTCCGCAGCAGCTGAAGAGGGATTATGTGCTTGGGCTTCTTAAGCCGGTGCTGGAGACGGATAAGATTGAGAAGTACGGACAGAATATCAAATATGATTACCTCGTGCTCTGTCACTACGGGATAAGGCTTGCCGGGGTGAGCTCCGATACCATGGTCGCCTCCTACCTGCTTAACCCCTCCCGGCCTAACCACAACCTGGAGCAGCTCTCCCAGGAGTGGCTCGATCATAAGCTGATAAGCTTTAAGGATGTGACGGGTTCGGGGAAGAACAGTAGATGCTTCTCCGAGGTGGAGCTAAAACAGGCCAGAGACTATTCCTGTGAGGACGCTGATGTTACCTTCCTGTTGACCCAGAAGCTCCTTCCCCGGCTGAGGGAAGAGGGTCTCGAGGATCTGTTCCGGAAGGTTGAGATCCCCCTGATTGAGGTTCTGGCGGAGATGGAGCGGAACGGGGTGAAGATCAACCAGGAATCTCTCCGGGAAATGTCCCGTGAATTCAGCCAGCAGTTGGAAGGATTAATCGAAGAGATATACCAGCTGGCAGGAGTAGAATTCAATGTCGACTCCCCCCGCCAGTTGCGGGAAGTGCTTTTTGAACGATTGCAGCTTCCTCCCGGGAAAAAAACCAAGACCGGATACTCTACCGATGTGGATGTACTGACCAAGCTTGCCAAGGATCACGAGCTTCCCGCAGTGATTCTGGAGTATCGTAACCTGGCGAAGCTTAAAAACACCTATATCGATACCCTCCCCGAATTGATAAACCCGAAGACCGGACGTATCCACGCTTCTTTTAATCAGACGGTAACCGCCACCGGGAGGCTCTCTTCCAGCGAGCCCAATCTCCAGAATATCCCGGTGCGCACCGAAGAGGGAAGAAAGATTCGCCGGGCCTTTATCCCCGAGAAGGGCAATAAGCTTCTCTGTGCCGACTACTCCCAGATCGAGCTCCGGGTGTTGGCCCACATTAGCGGTGATGAGGTCCTCCTCCGGGCCTTCCGAAAGGATGAGGATATTCACAATCTTACCGCCTCCGAGGTCTTCGGATGCCTGCCGGGGATGGCTACCGGGGAGATGCGCCGGCAGGCAAAGGTTATCAACTTCGGGATAATATACGGGATGAGTGCTTATGGGCTGGCAAAGGAATTGGGGATCAGCCCGGGGGAAGCCAGCAAGTATATCGAAAATTATTTCGGCCGGTATCAGGGGGTCAAGGCCTACATCGATCAGACCCTGAAGGATGCTAAGCAGAAGGGCTATGTGACCACCCTGCGGGGACGGCGGCGCTGGCTGCCGGATATCCGGAGCGAGAATGCAACGGTCCGTCAGTTTGCCGAGCGCACCGCCATCAACACTCCGATCCAGGGGACGGCGGCGGATCTGATCAAAGTAGCGATGATCAATATCAGCAGATGCCTGGCAAGGGGACGACTTAAAACCAAAATGATTATTCAGGTTCACGACGAGCTGGTCTTCGAGGTTCCGGATAAAGAGTTGAGAAAGGTGAGCGAAATAATCCGGGAAGAGATGGAAGGTGCAATGGAGCTTAAGGTTCCTCTGAAGGTGGATATTGGCTGGGGAGAGAGTTGGGAGGAAGCGCATTGAAAAAGATTCTGGTAGTCGAAAAAAGCCGCTTCTTAACCGAAAAGCTCACCGGCGCCCTGGGGGAGGGGACCTATCGGGTCGTTACCCTGAATAATGATGAAAAGGCGATGACGACGATAAAGGCAGAAGCACCCGATTTGATCCTGGTATCCTTGGAATTACCCCAAGTAAGTGAATATATGATATGTAAGCGGGTCAACGATAATGAGCTGCTGCGGAGGCTCGGGGAAGATAAAGTCCTGAAAGATATCCCGGTAATTATGGTTTCCCAAGAGGCCGATGAAAAGGAACTCGAAGACCAGAAGAAGTTGAGGCTTAATACCGATGATTACCTTATCGGAGATTTTACCGCGGAAGACTTAATCGAAAAGGTAACGACCCGGATCGCCCAACAGATCTCCGTGGAGGAACATGAAGAACTTGCCGGGAGGGCCAGCAGCCTCCATAACGAGAAGCTGGAACTGGAGAGGAAAATCCAGGAACTTCAGGAGAGTTTTTCTGCCACGGAGAAGAGACTCGAAGATTCCCGTACCCTTAGTGAGGGTCTGGAGCAGGGCCGCAAGGATCTGTCCAATCGGATCGACGGACTGCTCAAGGAAAAGCTGGAGCTGGAGAAAGAGATTCAGGAGCTCCAAACAATTGCCTCGGCCACGGAGAAAAAACTCGAGGATTCCCATACCCTTAGTGAGGGTCTGGAGAAGGAGCGCAAGGAACTGTCCGCTCAGGTTGATGTATTGCTCCAGGAGAAGCTGGAACGGGAGAGGAAGATCAAGGAGCTTAAGAAAAGCATTTCTACCTCGGAGAAAGGACTGGAAGATTCCCGCACCCTTGGTGAGGGTTTGGAGAAGGAGCGCAAAGAACTGTCCGCTCAGGTAGATGTGTTGCTCCAGGAAAAGCTGAAACAGGAAGGAAAACTCCGGGAACAGTCGGAGAAGATCTCCAACTTGGAGAAGAACCTGGAGAGTTCCCAAAAGGATGGTGATGCATATCAGGAGCAGTCCGAAAAACTTGCCCGGCTCTCGGAGGAAAATAATGAGTTAAAGAAAGAGCGCAAGGAACTCTCTGATAATCTTAACCATCTCATGCGGGAGAAACTCGAGTGGGAAGGCCGGATCAGAAAGCAGGCGGAGAAGGTCACGGCTCTGGAGGACAAGCTCAAAGAGCAGGTAGAGAAACTCGCCGATACGCACCGGAAGCATGAGGAAAAGAATCTTCTAATCCAAAAATTAAGAGAAGACCAGAAGAAGTTATCTGTTTTTGCCGATCGGCTTGTCCAGGAAAAGGAGAATCTCCAGGAAGAGATCAAGCTGCATTCAGAGCAGATCTCGGCGATGGAGAAAGATCTGGGTAAGAGGCCGAGTCAACAAGAAGTTTCCACCCATCTTGAAAGCCTTTCCCTGGAAAGGATCGGCTTGGAGCAGAAGCTCAAGGAAAAGGAGGAAGAAATATTCTTTCTGGACGCAAGATTGAAAGAAGTTGAGAAGCTGGGGGGGAAAGCAGAGAAGGGTTCCAGTGATGTGTGGGAGTTAGTTGATACCCTGTTGGAGGAGAAGGCGGATCTGGAAAACAAGGTTAGAGAACTTACCGAAAAACTGTCCGGTAAGGATAAAAAGCATTAGTTATGTATCATTTCTTATGGAAAATAGGGCCAGCGAAAGTTTTATCTATCCCTAATAGGTGACTATTCCCTACCTTATATAAGAAAAATGACTCTGCCTTTCTGCTATTCCGTGATATTCCCTTTTATCCCTTCCTATTCCCTGTTTAACTCGTTCCCTTTAATGGGTGACCCTCTTTCCACTTCTTAATCATCCTCCCACAAACTGCCGGCTGCCCAGTCGTATTGACCGCTGGCCGTTCTACTCCACCCCCCACCGACGGTAGCGTACTGGCCTCCGGCCGTGTTTTGATACCCCCCATTGACGTTGGCGCTATCGCCGCTGGCCGTGTTCTCTTGGCCCCCGCTGATGCTGGAGCTACCGCCGCTGGCCGTGTTACCAACGCCTCCGCAAATGCTGGATAAGCTGCCGCTGGCCGTGTTACCGAATCCCCCGCTGATACTTGAGCCTAGGAAGCTCGCTTCATTCATTTGCCCCCCACTAACGCTCGAACTCTCGAAGCTAGCCGTGTTAGAATATCCCCCGCTGACGCTGGTAGCCATGTCGCTGGCCGTGTTGCCCGAGCCCCCGCTGACACTGGACCAATAATCGCTAGCCGTGTTTTGTGAGCCCCCGCTGACGCTGGAGTAGGAGCCGCTTACTGTATTCAATATTCCCGCAACGAATCCACCATAGTTCGAGTACCTGTGTCCAGGGCCTACGATGAGGTTGTGCGAGCCGCCTCGGTCCCCGGGATTAAGTGGTGTGCCGATGGTAGGTTCCTCATTATAACCCACCAGCAGGTTACCCACACCGTTAACCGTTGCATCGGTTTCAGCACTGCCGCTCCGGATGTGTAGGTTAGCTCCGGTCAAGATCACATGAGGGCCAATCAGGCCGTTAATCGTGGCCAAGCTGATGGCCAGATACGGATCAAGCATAAGGGCGTTGTTCGATTCAACTATGCTGAGGCGTCCGTCGTGGGCGGCAATGTCCTTCTCCGCCGCTACCAAATGCTCGCTTACCATGCTCAGTATGTCCTGGAGGGCGTCTATCTTTCTCTGCTGCGCCGCCACCTGTGATTCCAGAGCATTAATCGACGCAACCATATCCTCCCACTCCGATTGATCCGATATACCGTTAGATATATCCCCACTGCCTTCCACCATGCCTCCACCACATCCAGCTAGAAGCGAGAGAGCGAAGACAAGGCCGACAGCTATAATCCCTGATTTTTTCATTTTTTTACCTCCTTTTGTTAATAGGTATAGTGGACGTTTTATCTAAAATGAAAAATGAAGGTGCGACCCCATTATGCTTTATATTTTGTTCCCCCTCACCCTTACCCTCTCCCCCGGGGGAGAGGGAGTTTGCAAGCACATACAAGATGGTCACGGTGGGGGATGTTGATCAATGAAGCTTTCAGGATCGGTTCAATAAGTCTCGGATTCTTTATCTCGGGTAGTTATAATCCCCCTACCTGCCGATAAATCTAACAATATCATGGTTTAATGTCAAGTGGTTAATTAAGGGAATATCAAGGAGTATCAGGGAAAATAAGGGATAATCAGGAAGTAGCCCTTCGACCCCGCCAAAGGCGGGGCTCGGGGCTGGCAGGACAGGGGAGTAGAGAGTAAGACCCTACTTCGCTCCGATGTTCATCGGAGCTACGAAGGGTTCAATTATATTGCCTGGGCGATCAGTTCGACCAGGTCCATTACCTGAAGGGTTCCCTCCAGTTCCTTTGCCTTTACCCCATCCTCGAACATTGTTAAGCAGAAGGGGCAGGCAGTTCCCACCAAATCAGCCTTGACGGCGATTGCCTCATCGGTTCGGAGCTCGTTGATCCTTTTACCGATGTCCTCTTCCATCCACATCCGCCCGCCGCCTCCGCCGCAGCAGAAGCTCTTCTCCCGGCAGCGCGACATTTCTACCAACTTTATCCCAGGAAGCTTTTTCAGAACCTCCCGGGGCTCCTGATAGATATCGTTATATCTGCCTAAATAGCAGGAATCGTGGTAGGTCACCGTCTTGCTTAGTTCTTTCGATAATTTAAGTTTTCCCTCACGAACAAGACCGGCAACGAATTCGGAGTGATGGAAAACCTCGAAATTCCCGCCCAGGTCCGGATACTCGTTCTTCAGGGTATTAAAACAATGGGGGCAGGCGGTGATAATCTTTTTCACCTGATACTTCTTCAGGGTTTCGATGTTCTCCTGGGCCAGGGTATTAAAGAGGTACTCGTTTCCGATCCTCCGGGGGGAATCACCGCAGCACTTCTCCTCGGTGCCTAAGATCCCGAAGTTAACCCCGGCTGCCTGGAGTACCTTGACCAGGGAAGTGGCCACCTTCTTGTTTCGGTCGTCGAAGGAATCAGCACAGCCCACCCAGAGCAGGTAATCCACTCCACTATCCTCCGAGAGTTTCTTGAGCCCCAAGCCCTCCGCCCAGTCTGCCCGGGAAGCCCAGCCGATACCCCAGGGGTTGCTGTTATTCTCTATGTTTCGGAAGATCGGCTGAACCTCGGAGGGGAACTTACTTTCCATCAGCACCTGATAGCGGCGGAGATCGGTGGTCTTATCGATGTGCTCGACGAATATCGGACACTGCTCCTGACAGGCCCGGCAGGTTGTGCAGGCCCAGAGCTCTTCTTCGGAGACAACCTCGCCAACCAGCAGCTGCCCGGAACCTTCCTGACTGCCGGCATCTGCCTCAGTCTCACTGCTGAGTATCTGCCCCCCCATTCTCGAAAGATTGTTCTTAAGATCCTGGATCAACTTTTTCGGGGAGAGGGGCTTTTCCGAGAGATAGGCCGGGCAATTATCCTGACAGCGACCGCAGCGGATGCAGGCGTCCAGATCAAAGAGCTGCTTCCAGGTGAACTGCTCGATCTTGGATACCCCGAAGCTCTCTGCGTTTTCAAAATCCAGAATGGGGACGAGGCTTCCTTTGGGGCGCAGGGACTTAAAGAAAACATTTGTCGGAGAGGTAATGATATGGAGGAGCTTGGTATAGGGGATACTGGCAACAAAGGCCAGAGCGAGGATTGTATGGATCATCCAGAGTCCGAAGTGCCAGGCCTTTCCCGCCTCGGCACTTAGCCCCACTGCTTCAAAGGGTATGGCGAGGATATAACCGATAGTGGAAAATGAATACCAGTAGCTTAAATCAACTTCCTGGAGCTCGACTGACAGACGGAGGCCTTCAACCAGAAAGCCGGTGACCAACACCGCTAACAACATGAGGGGAACATAGGCATCGTCCCACTGGTTATCCAGGCGATCGGGCCGGAGCACGTATCTCCTGACCAGTAACATGATCAACCCGACAACAAAGAGCACCCCGAAGAGCTCTAAAAGCTGAGAGAAAATAAGGTAAATGCTGCCTATCTGGAAGGGGGAAATACCCAGAGGATGGAGGACATAATGATCGAAGGCATCGACCCCGGCACCGATCGTAAGAGCAACGATCCCCCAGAAGATGAAAAGGTGCATGATCCCGGGATAATACTCTTTGAGAACCCGGAGTTGGGCAATTCCATGGAGCAGGAAAAGCTTAATCCGCTCCGGGAGCCGGTCGAGCCGATTGTCTGCTTGGCCGATCCTCCAGAGACGATACCGTTGATACAAGCCGTGGGCCAGGATGGCCACCGCAATCACGGAAAGGACGTAATGCAATACCTGAGCCCAGACAGGTATATTCCAAAATACCTCGCGAACTTGTTCCCTCATCGGCCAATGCCTCCTAAGTTGTGAAAGATAGTTGTCCTATGCACTCAGAAGCTTCTTAAACTCCTCGGTCAGAACGGGGACCACCTTGAACAGATCACCGACAACGCCGTAATCAGCCTTCTGGAAGATGGGTGCTTCTGGGTCCTTGTTGATCGCCACGATAATCTTCGACGTCCTCATTCCGGCAAGGTGCTGAATCGCCCCGGAGATCCCGCAGGCAATGTAGAGGTTGGGGTTTACCACCTTCCCGGTCTGGCCCACCTGCATGTCCTGGGGGGCGTATCCCGAGTCCACCGCCGCCCGGGAGGCCCCTACCGTGGTCCCGGGACCGAAGACCTCAGCCATGTCCCAGAGGAGCTTGAAGTTTTCCGCATCCTTCATCGCCCGTCCTCCGGAGATAATAATACTGGCTTCGGTCAGATCGACCTTCTCACTCGCTCCCTTTACAACTTCCTTGAGTGTGACTTTCAGACTCTCCGGCGGAATGTCTACCTTGATCTTCTCCACCTCGGCCTTTCGGGAGGTGTCGGGTTCATCCACCGAGAGGACATTGGGCCGGACCGCCGCCATCTGGGGTGACCCACTAAGGGAGACCTCAATATGAGCCTTTCCCGCATATACCGGTCTCTTGGGGGCCAGATTTTTATCCCCGTCCAGCTTCAGCTCGATGCAGTCCGATGCCATTCCGGTCTGGAGCCGGGCGGCAACTCGGGGGAGCAAGTCTTTCCCCATTGCCGAAGCCGGTCCCAGAAAGATGGAAGGCTCACGCTCTTTGATAAGATCTACAATAACCTTGGTGTAGGCATCGGTAGTATAGTCCTTAAGAGCATCGTCATCGGCTACCAGCACCTTGCTGGCTCCGTAATGTCCCAACTCCCCGGCCAAGGACTCAACCCCGGAGCCCAGGATAACGGCTACCAGTTCTTCTCCCAACTCCTCGGCGATCTTTTTACTCCCGCTAAGGAGCTCGAAAGCAGTTTTCTTTATCTTCCCTGCCTTTACCTCAGCTAAAATCCATACGCCTTTTGCCATTTTATTACTCCTTTTTTAAATAATCTTTGCTTCTTCCCTGAGCAGTTTTACCAATTCCTTTGCCGTCTCCTCCGGCTCTCCCTCAATTTTCTTTCCGGGCTGTTTCTCCGGAGGCAGCATATATTTAAGGATCTTCCCTTTTGAGCCCTCAACTCCGACATCGCCCGCCGACATTCCCAAAGCGGCCAGATCCAGGTTTTTCACTTCCTTTGATTTCGCCTTCATAATTCCCGGGAGCGAAGCGTAGCGGGGTTCGTTCAGGCCTTTTTCCGCGGCGATTACGGCAGGCAAAGTAAGCTCCAGCACCTCCTTGGCACCTCCCTCGATCCTTCGGTAGGCGGTAGCCTTCTTACCGTCATCGGCAACCTCCAGCTTCTCGACCACCATTGCCTGGGGGAGATCCAAAAGCTCGGCCAGGCTCTGGGGCACCTGGGCACAGTCATCATCAACTGCCTGCTTGCCACAAAGGATTATATCATAAGGGATATCCTTCAGTGCTGCTGCCAGAGCCTTTGCTACAGTAAAGCTATCCGAGCCGGCAAGGGCAGGATCATCAATATGGACACCCTTATCCGCACCCATGGCCAAAGCGGTGCGGATCGCTTCGATGGCCCTTTGGGGTCCGAGACTGACAATAGTAACCGTGCTGTCCCCTTTAAACTTTTCCTTCAGTTGCAGGGCCTCCTCGACCGCAAATTCATCGTAGGGATTCATCACCCATTTGATCCCCTCCTCAACAAT
>CP070770.1:3114303-3124979 GCA_020345765.1 Deltaproteobacteria bacterium | reverse complement strand
GGCTGAAAATTTGACTTTGGATGGCATATGTTATATTATAATAATGATGTAGTGTAAATTAAAGGAAAAGAAATTGCCAATCGATAAGAGCAAATTAATTGATGCTGCCAATAAGTTCCTGC
This sequence comes from Deltaproteobacteria bacterium, assembly GCA_020345765.1. Lineage (GTDB taxonomy): Bacteria > Desulfobacterota. Next base: position 3,124,857 of record CP070770.1, on the reverse strand, counting down.
AGAAGGGTCAGATAGATAAGGCCATCAAGGAGTTCGCCAAGATCGTAGAGGTGGATCCCCGAGATGTCCGGGTTCGGCTCAAGCTGGGTGAACTGTATGCCCGGAGAGGAATGAGGGAAGAATCGGTTAATGAGTATCGCCTGGTAGCGCAGGAATATACCAAAGCTGGATTTTATTCCAAGGCAGTCGCCGTTTTTAAACAGGCCCTAAAAGTTGACATGCGTCAGGTCGATATTTACAGTAAGCTAGGAGATCTCTACCAAAAGTTAGGGTTGACTAACGAGGCGATGACTCAATATAAAATTGTCGCCAATTATTATGATAAAGAAGGAATGGCTAAGGAATGTCAGGAGACGCTTAAGAAGATCGTTGGGCTGGATCCAGAAAATCTCTCTAATCGGGTTAAACTGGCTGAGAGTTTTTACCGAGGGAATCTCCGGAAAGAGGCTGACGAGGAGTTCGGAAGGGTAATACATACTTTAAAAGAGCAGGGTAGGGCCAATGATTTAATCACACTTTACGAGAGGATGCTGGCAACCAATCCAAAACATTATGGATTAATTAGGGAGCTGAGTAAAATCTATCTGGAAAGAGGGGATGCCCAGCGTGCTCTGATTAAGCTGCAGATGCCTTTGAAAGATGGGGTAAAAGATAGAGGAGTTCTATCTTTACTGGCCGATGCCTATATAAAGTTGGGCAAAGTGGATAAAGCTAAAACTGCACTTAAAGAGCTGGCAAAGGTGTGCGAAGAGGATGGGGAAAGCGAGGCGAAACAAGATGCCTATCGGAGAATTCTCAAGTGCGATTCCAAAGACCCGGATGCACTGAAGGCTTTAGGTATGGCTGCTTCTTCTCCAGTTCCAGAAGAGCATCTGTTACTGGATGAACCGGTGATGCTGGAAGAAAGTGTTACGAAGGAGGAGGTCAAAAAGGTGAAGGTGGAGGCTCCACCAAAAGTGGAAGCCCCGCCAAAGGCGAAACCAGCAGAGGTCAAAAAAGATGATGGTACCACCAGACACTTTACTGAGGCCGAAATCTATTTAAAGTACGGATTGAAGGAAAAAGCTCTGGATCAATACAGTCAGGTTCTTAAGCTTCAACCGACCAATGAGCAAGCACTGAGTAAACTAAGAGAATTCAGTGCTGCTGCGGAAGAACGGGGAAAGGTCCTCTCCCTGTTACTTGCCTTGGCCGAGGAATATTCAGGAAAGGGAGAAAAGCAGGATTCAGAGAGATTTTTAGGAGAAGTGCTGAAAATAGACCCGGAGAACTCCCAGGCCAAGAAACTCATGGGGATTAAGGTGCCCGCGGAGGCTCCCGTTGAGGTAGAGGTAGCAGAAAAAGAGCCTCTGGAGATCGAACTGGAGGTTGAGGAACCCGTAGTAGAAGTAGCTGCCGAGAAAGAAGCCCCGAGTTCTTTAGAGGCAAGCAGCGGATTGGAAGATATTACTATGGAAGAGGAGCCTGCGATTACTATTGAACCGGAGCTCCCGCAGGTATCCATAGAGGAGCCAGTAATACAGGAAATTGGCCAGGAAGGAAAAGCAGATTTCGCGACTGATGAAGAATTGGATGAGGCAGAATTCTATATCCAACAAGGTCTGTATGATGAGGCAAGGAAGATCTACCAGAAGATCATTCAGGTTCATCCCCATGATAATCAGGTGAAGCTTAAGCTAAAGGATTTGGATGAGTTGGAGGGTAAGGTTGAAGAGGTCCCGAAAGTTCCGGAACCGGAAGTCGTAGAAGTGATGGAAGAGGTAACGGCAGAGACCCAGAAGGGAGCCGAGGAAATATTTGACCTCGCTAAGGAACTAGAGGAAGAGTTAGCGGCTGAGGAAATGGAACAACCAAGTGCATCAGTGGAGGGGCCTGAGGGAAAAGAGATTTTCGAGGATACTCTTCAGAAGTTCAAGCAAGGGGTTGAGAAGACTCTGGGCAAAGAAGATGTTGATACCCATTATGATCTGGGAATTGCTTATAAAGAAATGGGACTTATTCATGATGCGATTCGAGAATTCGAGATTGCCCTCAGCAATCCTAGAAAGGAGTTAGATTGCTGTACTATGCTCGGGCTCTGTTACATGGAAAAGAGGGAACCGAAGAAGGCCTTAGAATATTACTCCCGTGCTCTAAATAGTCCCCAACTTTCGGATAAGGAGAAGGTCGGATTAAACTATGAATTGGCGGTTGCCTATGAGGCCGATGGGGATCTAGGCCGGGCATTAGAAATATTTGAACAAGTGGGAGAAATGGAAAAGGATTTCCATGATGTTCAGGATCGACTGGCTGAACTCCGCAAAAAAGCAGCCGCTCCTCCAAGCGCAGAGGAAGAGAGGGCTGCCCCTGCTGCGGAGGAAGAGATGAAAAAGGTTATACCTATTTCAGCAAGGAGGAGGCCGGGAAAGAAGATCTCTTATGTTTAGGACCTCAGTGAAAGGAAAGAAGTTGTGAATTACTTAGAGTATTATGGATTGGAGCTGGAGCCGTTTTCGGTTGCCCCCGATACCCGGTTTTATTACAACAGTGCCCAGCATTCCAAAGCTCTGGTGAGAATGATGTATGCGGTGGATTCCATGAAGGGATTAGCCCTGCTTATCGGGGATATTGGTACCGGAAAGACGATCCTGGCCAGAAGGATGCTGGATAGCTTACCCGAGGAAGAATATGAATCTGCTTTGCTGGTGATCATCCACTCGGGTATAACTGCTGAATGGCTCCTGAAAAGGATTGCTATCCAGTTAGGGGTAAAAGACCCCTCCTCGGAAAAACTGCAGCTTTTATCACAGCTTTATGAGCGGCTAATGGAGCTCCACGAAAGTGGGAAGAAGTCCGTGGTTCTTATTGATGAGGCCCAGATGCTGCAAACCAGAGAGATCATGGAGGAATTCAGGGGCCTGTTAAACCTCGAGGTTCCCGAAAAGAAGCTCATCACTTTCGTTTTCTTCGGGCTTCCCGAGCTCGATGCAAACCTAAGGTTGGATGAACCCCTGGCACAACGGGTGGTTTTAAGATATCGACTGGAGTCCTTTAATGAAGAGTCGAGCGAGGCCTACATAAAGCATCGCCTAAGATTGGCCGGGGCAAAGAAGGAGTTGTTTGAACCGAATGCAATCAAGGGTATTCACGTATATTCCCAGGGAATTCCCCGAAGGATCAATACCATCTGTGACAATGCCCTTTTCGAGGGTTTCTTACTAAAATTGGATAAGATCAGTAAGGAGATTGTAGATAATGTTGCCAGCGATCTGGGTCTGAAGCCGGGAAAGGAAGGAGCAAAGTCTGCTGTTCCCCTGGAAACTCAATCTGATAAGACTCCAGTGATGGCAGAGTCTACTGCCTCCCTGTCGAATCCCTCTTCTGAGCAGACTCACTCAGAAGAACAGACTCCGATGGGGGCCGAAAGACCTCCCGGAGAGTTATCATCTGAGCAAGTTCGGGCTGACGCTGCTACCACAAATACATCTGCTACCGAAAAGGATGAGAAACCAAAGAAGGGAGCGGAGGATGTCGACGAGATCGATAGCCTTCTGGAAAGTCTGGAGGATAAGGATTAAGCGGGAGTAATTCAGGGGTAGAATGCAAGCTTCCCAAGCTTGACGTCGCGGGTTCGACTCCCGTCTCCCGCTCCAAAATTTCATATTTCTTTAAGTTTTTCAATTAGTTACCCAATCTTTCTGCCGTGCTTGTTTCAGAATAAGGCGTGTAAAGGTTGGGATTTTTTTTAATTTATGTTACAGATAAAATGTCCGGTTTGTAATAAGCTAATTCCCTGGAAACGAAATCCTTATCGTCCTTTTTGTTCCGAAAGATGCAGGCTAATAGATCTGGGAGCATGGGCAAGTGAGGAGTATCGTATTCCAGGAGAAAATATGAGAGACGAGAAGAAACCCGAGTCAGAAAAGAAAGATTAAATCGATTGAGTAGGAAAAAGCCGTTAATATTCTTTTTGGTTATCATACTATTATCTGCCTTAATTATCTTCTTGGTAAAGAGTCCAATTGCCAGCAGAGCCTTAGGTGAGTATCTGACATCCGTCCTGCAGCAAGAGCTAAATATCTTGTGTACGATTGAAGCAGTAAAGATTCATATTCTTTCTCCTACACTGGAGATCGAAGGCCTCTCACTTTTCTCCCATCCGGCAGAAACAATACCTCCCTTCCGAATCTCCAGAACGAAGATTGCTTTCAGGCCTTGGCAGCTCTTTGCCGGTAGGATCTCCATTAAGGAGATATCCCTTTTCTCCCCCATAATTAATCTGGAACTCAAGGACAATAGAATTATAAATCTTCCCGGGAAAACTCATTTATCCGGCAATAAGAAGCAATCATCAGGTTTTAGCCCGATATCGATCGATAAATTCAGCGTTTCCGGGGGGGAATTGGTCTTAAATAGAGCCAGCCGGTTTGTTCTCAAACTTACCGAAATTAATGGGTATATAGCCTTGGGAGTAGAGCAGGATAATTATCGAATAGTGCTTTCTTCCAAGCTACCTTTGCTGTCCCGAGAAGATCCCGACGCCCCTCCCCACCTTCCCTCAGCAACAGAAGCGAAGCTTTCCGTCGTTATGAACGGAAGACTTTCCTCTTTTTCTCCCACTGGAACGATTAAGATTACCGATGCCGCCTGGGGCAATTTCAGGCTCACGGAATTGAGTAGCAGCTACCGGCTTTCCCGACAAGAGATAGAGCTCTTTGAACTCGATCTAAAAAATCCCGTTGGAGCAGTCCGAGGCCGAAGCCGGATAGAATTTACCGAAGATCTTGATATTCAGGCCAGCTTCACCTTAGATGATATTAAATTAAGGGAGCTGCTTCGCCCGCTCCCGGTTGAATATAAACAGGTGCAGGCTGTTATAGGCGGGGAGGTAGAGCTAAAGGGAAAGCTCAGGAACGACTTTATCCTCAAAGGGGAGACTAACCTGAATGTAGAACAATTACAATTTCTATCCAATAAAGAAGACGAGAATACTAAATTGGTGATTGGAGTTGAGGAGCTACAGGTAAATACCGGATTTGAGATCGGCCGAGGGAAATTTTCCGTCTCCGGGATGGTGACTCCCGAGGGGTCAGTTATTGATGTGAAAGGTGATTTTTTCAAAGATAGAATGCAGTTGGTTTTTTATTCTGATAGTTTTAATTACAGCGATGTATCACCCATTGCCGGCTTTCCTCTTGGGGGGAAGGGAAAGCTTGATGGAACACTGGCCGTCCGGGACGGTCGGCTCTTTTTCGACTCGAAGATCGATATCCCGGACTTGGAATTCTATCGTCTTAAACTCGGTTCCATCCGAGGGGATATTGGTTACCAATCCGGTGTATTCTTTTTCTCGCAAATGGCTCTGAAGAAGAATGAAACCCCTTACACCTTTGACGGAAAACTGAATTTTGGTAAAAGATTTACTATTGATTTCGACCTGAAGATTCCCTCAGGTAAGGCGGAAGATATCATTAAGGTCTTCCACCAAGATGGCCAGGATATCCTTAGTGGGGAGATTATGGCAGAGGTAAGTCTTGCCGGGGAACCGGAACACCTGAATGGAGAGGGGAGCATACAGGTAAGCACGGCCAGACTATTCGGGACAGAAGAGGAGAAGATTGCGATCCAGATGAATATGAACAGTGGAGATTTAATTCTTGATAATCTAACGATTTCCTCCGAAAAGGGAAGGCTTATCGGTGACGGGAAACTTAAATCTGATGGCAATTTGAGCTTTGACCTAATCGGGAAAGATTCCTCTCGTGACCGTTTCGGGTGGCTTAAAACAGAGGGTCGTCTCTCCGCAGGTGGTGATATTGAGCTTTTATTAAACGGAGAGACAGATCTCTATCTGTTGGATATGTTTTCCCAAGTGATTACCCAGGCAAAGGGAAAGACATCAATCAGTGGCCAGATCCGGGGAAGGGTAAGCTCGCCGAGGATGCTGGGTAATATCGGAATTGAAAACGGTTCCTTAAGTTTGGCCAAGTTTCCTCAAGCCATCCAGGGTATCTCGGCCGATATTATGCTCACTCAGAAGGGGATCGAACTCCGGAGATTTGAAGCAGAGTTTGGAGAAGGAACAGTTGATGCCAGTGGAATGATAGGGCTTAAAGGTTTTCGATTCAAGAAATTCGATCTTGCTGCTGAGATTAATGAGAATAAATTAAAACTCTCATCCTGGCTACCATTGGGGTTGAAAGGATGGGCGCAACTTTCGGGAAGGATAAATCTAAACGGTTCCACCCGCTCTCCTTTAATATATGGTGATATCGGGGTTCAGTATGCCACCCTCAGCGGTACAATTAACTGGAAGACAATGTTACTTGATTTTCGCTCGCGTGAATTTAAACCCCCACCATTACTCAATGATAATGAGGGAATTAGATTAGATCTTAAAATCCATGCCGATGATACCATCGTTATCAAATCTAACCTGGCAGAGACTACTGTCGGGGGAGATATTACGGTCGGTGGAAACATTAATGCGATAAATCTCAAAGGCGATTTGGAATTCGCTAAAGGTAGTCTTTTTTACGAGGACAATGAGTTTACAATCACTTCCGGGATCATCAATTTCGTCGGAGGCCCGCGGATAAATCCTTTCTTTGATATTGCCTCTCAGACTGAGGTGGAGTACGAAGAAGAGGAATATCAGGTTTACTTGAATATCACCGGCAATTTAGACGATTATAAGATCCTCATCACTTCCGAACCATTTATTACCGAGAAGGATATCCTCTCGCTTCTCTCTTTCGGGTATATCAGTAGTGAGCTGCCGGAAGGTGCCGGCAGCAGCCGGGTAACCTACGAGGCCGCTTCCCTGATTGCCGAGGAGTTGGGAGCCCAGGAGAGGATTGAGCAGGTGCGGAAGTTTGTTGGATTGGATACATTTACGATAAATCCCTATTATTCCGATTCCTCCAAAACTACCCGTCCCCGGCTGACGATGAGTAAAGAGTTGATGAATGATCTCAATATAATTTACTCAACCGGCTTGGAAGAGGTAGGGAAACAGCGGGTTCAGGTAGAATATAGATTAAATAAGAACTTATCGCTTTTAGGGGATTGGGATAATGAGGAAGAGCAGGAAAACATAGGGAATTTAGGGGTCGATTTGAAATTCAGGTTTGAATTCAGGTAGAGTTAGCGGGGCTTCATAGTGAGCTAATTGAATTCAACCTCAGGCAGAAGTCCAGGGTCAAATGAGATCTTGGACATTTTTTTATAAAAATGAATCTCTCCCGTCATATATTCCGAGTCGGACCTATTATCTTTTTCTCTCTGGCTCTCCTGATGCCCTATCAAGGCTTGGCCGGGGACATGGATAGTCCCCCGGGGTCTATCAGCGAGATCGAGTTTGTCTGTCCGCTAAAACTTAATAGATCCGATTTAATCGATTTAATTGGAATCGAGCCAGGTGATCCCTATTCTCAAGAAGCGATTGACAAGACTATCGAGATGCTATGGCATAAAGGCCTTTTTTCCGATATCGTCATTAAGGCTACCGTATTGGCCGGAGGGATAAAGCTAACCTATCTGTTAACTCCCCGGGTAAGAATTAAGGAAATAGAATTCAAGGGGAACCGTTGGATTCCTGAAGATAAGTTGCTAAAGATCATGGGAGTAAGTCCGGGAGAGGAGTTTTACCCGAATAAACTGAAAGAATATCAGGAAGGGCTCAGAAAAATATACGAGGAACATGGTTGTCTTAGAGCGGGAGTGAGGATCAATGTAAAACCTTTTCCTGAGCAGTACCAGGTTTCTTTGCAGGTGAATATTGAGGCGGGAGAGCCTTGCCAGATTTCCAAGATCTTATTTCCCGGAAATACATACTTTAAAGTAAAAAAGCTTCAAAAAGTTATTCCCCTGAAGACCGGAGGCTTTTTTCTTTGGAAATGCTTGTTCCCTGAAAGAAGGAGGTTAGACCGAAATCTTTTGAGGGAGTCAGTCGAGAAACTGAGGGAGTTTTATCGTCGGGAAGGATTCTGGGAAGCGGTATTTTCCGAGCCCGAAGTAGTTTATGATCTTTCTACTAATCAGGCAGCAGTGTATTTCCCGCTCGATGAGGGAGAAAGATTTACGGTCCTCCCGGAGAAACTCAATAACGGGAAACTGGAGAAAATCTTCCGGCTTGAGGAGGGTGAGAGTTTCTGCCCAAGCCTTCTGGAACAATGGAAGGAAGAGTACAGGTATTTTTATCAAAAAAAAGGATATCTCTTCTCCGAGGCCTCGTATGAAATATCGCCTAAGGCAGACGGAGGTAAAGCCGTAAGATTCTATTTAAAAGAAGGTAATAGGGTATCCCTCCGGAGGATCAAATTCGTTGGAAACCATAGTTTTTCCGATAAGCTTCTCCGGAAGCAAATGCTGACCCGTCCTCCAAGCATCCTCGGTCATCTCTATGGTCGTGAGTTCAATGGTATTTATCTGGAGGATCGATTCCAAGAGGACCTCAAGGCGGTTGTCTATATATACCGAAAAGAAGGGTTTCTTGATGCCCAGATTGAGAAGGTGGAGAAGAATTTCGATAAAAACGGAAGGAGAATGGATGTTACCGTATCCATTAATGAAGGGGTTCAAACCCTGATAAGGGAAATAGAGATCCAAGGAAATAGGGTGTTTTCAACCAAAGATATTCTCAGGCTGATTCCCCTGAAGGATACCCATCCCTTGGACTTTTGGGCGGTAGAGGACTCAAAGAAGTCTATAATCGATCTGTATTTGAAGAACGGCTTTCTCTTTACCGGGGTGAAGTATGATTTCATTTTTAGCCAGGATCGGAAAGAAGCTAAAGTGAAATTTATCATTGAGGAAGGCCCCCTGGTATCGGTAGCCGGGATTGTAATCCAGGGAAATGATTTTACCAAAGACCGGGTAATACGCCGGGAGCTTTTATTCGAGACCGGGGAACCCTGCGATCCGGAAAAGATTGCCCTGTCCCAACAGAGGCTCTATCGTCTGGGATTCTTCAAGAAAGCGAGTATTAAACCGATTATCAGGGCCACCCGAAGGGAGGAAAGAGATTTTCTGGTAAATGTAAAGGAGAAAAAATGCGGGGCAATTGAATTCGGCTTTGGCTATGGTACCGGCGACGGCTTGAGGGGGTTTGCCGAGATTTCCCATAAGAATTTAGAGGGCAGTGGTCGCAGCATATCACTGCGGGGGGATATTAGTTACTTCATACGCGAGGTGAGCATAACTAAGGAGGAAATGGACTTTTTCCAATCATATCTTGAATTTCATGAGCGGAAATTGAATCTCGGCTTCCGGGAGCCCTGGCTATTTGACTACAAAATTGATGCCCGGGTAAATGTAATTGATTTTTTAGAAAGAAACACGTTTGATACATACGACTTACATGAAGACAGCGTTATTTTGGGGCTGGATAGGGAGATTGCCCGATTCGTGCGGGGCTCAATTCAGTACCGTTTTTCCCTGCTCGACTACCTCAACATTGAAGGGGGAGAAGGGGAGCCGGGACAGTTGGGTATCCTCAGCCCAATATTGATTCGGGACACCCGAAATGATCTCTTCTATCCCACCCGGGGGACGCTTGAGACCCTCACGGTTGATTTCTCCAGTGATTATCTTGGTTCGGAAAGCGAGTTCCTCAAGTGTTTTGGACGGTTTGATCTTTATTTTCCCCTTTATAAGAGGTTTATCGCTGCCTTTTCCCTGCGGGCAGGATATGGTTTCCCCTTCGGAGAAAGTAAGGAACTTCCCCTGAGCGAGAAGTTCAGGCTCGGGGGGAGTAATTCGCTCCGGGGTTTCAAGGAGGACTCCCTCGGCCCCGGGGATATTATGCTTAGCTCCTCTCTGGAAATAAGGTTTCCCCTGTTCTGGGGTTTCGGAGGAACCGTCTTCTCGGACGAGGGAAATGTCTGGGAAGAAGGTGAAGGTATTGACATTAGAGATTCAGCAGGTTTCGGGCTTCGTTATATCACCCCTATCGGTCCCCTCAGGTTCGATTTGGGATTCAAGCTGGATAAGAGAAAAGATGAAGGTTTGAGCGAATGGCACTTCTTCATTGGAAATATTTTTTAGATTGAGCTATAATTTATTAAGAGGGAATTCAGGATTTAGCAGGATTTCCCCCTAACAGGCTAAATCTGATAAATGGAGGAAACAATGGGTAATAAAAGAGTTTTCCCCGTCGTTATTCCTTTTTTTCTGTTCCTGCTGTTAATTGCTGCACTCCTTCCTTCCCAGCTTTATGCCCAGTCAATTGAGCTGAATCCTAATGAGGGAGTTCAGGGGGACACAATATCTGTAGAGATCTCCGGTACGGGGACCCATTTTTCCCCGGGCAATACCTCGGTAAATTTTGCTGGAGGAGGGATTACTTGTGGTCCCTTGACGATAAATAGTCCCACCCTGCTTGAGATAGTAAGCCTTTCTATTGCCCTTAATGCCAAGGTAGGCCCCCGGGATGTTACCGTTACTACTATAACTGCTACGATTGACGAGGAGGTAACCGCCTCGAATGGATTTAACGTAATCCAGGGAGAGAATACAACGCTTGACCAGGTAGTGCCTGATTATGCTGATCAGGGAATTCTTTCATGGAATATT
>CP070770.1:3082114-3114203 GCA_020345765.1 Deltaproteobacteria bacterium | reverse complement strand
GTTTATTGCTACGTATTCCAAGGGGATGTCGTTTTTCGTAATCTTAGGACCGGAAGCGGTGATGACTAATTTTTGCATTAGGTTCTCCAGTTCCGCTACATTTCCCGGCCAGTGATATTTCAGGAGTGAATTCAAAGCCTGTATTTTAATTGTAATTGGGCTTTTATTTAGTTCACCCGAGTATTTTTTAATAAAATACCTTGTCAGTTCGGGAATGTCTTCGAACCTCTCCCTTAACGGGGGCAGTTCAATCTTAATCTTACTTATTTTAGTAAGAAGCCTTGGGTCGAAATTAGCATCCTCAAATAAAATATCGGTGGTTCTTTCGGAAACGGTTATAAGTCGGAAATCAATTTTTTGGTGCCTCTCCCTGCCGGTTCTTTCAAGCTTCCTGTCCTCGAGCACGGTCAGCAATCTTTGTTGGTTTTTCCTTGATAGACTCTCGATACCGTATAAAACTAATGTTCCTTGGCCAGCGCGCTCGATTTTGCTGACGGGAGAACCATTCAGGACAGAGGGGGAAGCACATCCCCTGCCGAACAGGATATAATTGACGGAATTTTTAGGGATGAGATGTAAGTTTACCGGGACATAGGGATAGCCCGTCCTATCGCTCAACTCGTGGATCTCTCGGGCGAGGAGCCGCTTTCCCGTTCCGGGCTCTCCCGAGATAAATATCGGTAAATCAGATTTTGAGAATGACTTTACCGTCTCCCATACCATCCGAATGGCAGAGTTCTTGCCGATGATAAACTCATTCTCCATCCGAGCTCCGATCTTCTCCTGGAGTGAGACCAACTCCCTCTCTCTTTTCCGGTGCTCGACCAAGCGGTTTATCTTAAGTCTAATTTCATCGTAGTCAAAATCCTTAGTTAGATAATCATAGGCGCCAAGCTTTATTGCCCTTACTATATGATCTGTCTTTTTAACCACGCTTCCCACGATAACATCAATATCTTTGTGGTATTCCCTAATATTTTCTAAGACCGTCAGACCATCCATACCCGGCAAGAGAATATCAAGCAATACGATATTTACATCATTCTTCTCTAACATTTCTAAAGCCCTCTCTCCGTCCCCGGCCTTAAGTACATCGTAATAATCCCGGAGAATGGATTCCAGGGTATCCCTCATACCTTCATCGTCATCCACTATTAGGATTTTTGTTTTATTTTTTTTCACCGTTTTATTTTTTTGCCGTTAGATTATACAAAAGCTCTCAAGGGCAACATCAGGAAACCATTATGTTTTTATAACCAATGGGTGCTGTATTAGCCATCACTTGTAAAAATTAGTCGAAAATGGACAGAATATTAGCTATAAGTATTTGTAATTATTAACATTTTTCTATTGACATGTTACCGTTAATTATTATACAAAATATAATGAAAGTCAAACATTATCAGAAATAGAGTTTTCTTATTATCCTTTTAATCCGCCGCCGGTAAAAAATGTTTAACTCAATGCTGATCATGGATGATGATGAGTTCATTTGCTACAATCTGAAGAAGTATTTCGGGGCAAAGGGATTCGATGTTCGGATAGCTTACACTGGCAAAAGCGGGATCGAGCTTTGTCAAAGGACTCCGATGGATATGGTCCTCCTGGATCTCAAACTTCCGGACATGAACGGACTGGACGTCCTGAAGGCTATCAAGAGCGACTCCCCGGGCACGGGGGTGATTATCATCACCGCCTATGGCGATGTGGAGATCGCAGTGAAGGCTATCCAGATAAAGGCCGATAATTTTGTTCTCAAGCCCATCGACCTGGAGAGGCTGGAGGCCATGGTGGATAAGAGCCTGGAGAGCTACCGCACCCAGGCAGAGGTTCATTATCTCAAGCGGAAGGTATCCCGCCTGGAGGGCTCTACCCTTCTCAAAATGCTCAGGCAGCCCGAGGAGGTATACCATGCGATCCGGCTGTTGGCGGACAACTCCTCCACCAATGTGATGATCCTGGGCGAAACCGGCACCGGCAAGGGCCTGGTCGCCAATACCATCCACGAACTGAGCAACCGGCGCAACGGCCAGTTTGTGGAGATCAACTGTGCCGGGTTGAGCAGCGAACTGCTGGAGTCAGAGCTCTTCGGTCACGAGAAAGGCGCTTTTACCGACGCCAAGGCCTTTAAACGGGGACTCCTGGAGATCGCCAATGGGGGAAGTGTCTTTCTGGACGAGATCGGGGAAATGTCCCTGTCCGTGCAGGCCAAGCTGCTGAAGGTCATCGAGAAAAAGAACTTCCGCCGGCTGGGCGGAACCACCAACATTGAGGTGGACGTTCGGATTATGGCGGCTACCAATACCGATCTCGAGAGGGCGGTGAAGGAGAACAGGTTCAGGAAGGATCTTTATTTCCGTTTGAATGTGATGCCCATATCCCTGCCCCCGCTTCGGGGCCGGAGCGAGGACATCCTTCCCCTGGCCAACATATTCCTGGAGGATTTCAAGCGGCTGTTCGTCAAAGATGTTTCCGGCATCTCTCCGGAAGCGGAGGCGATGCTGCTTTATTATCCCTGGCCCGGAAATGTGAGGGAGTTGAGGAATGTAATTGAGCGGGCGGTTCTTCTCTGTGAAGACAGTGTAATTAAAACAATAGACCTGCCCGATAATCTAAGACGCAGGAAAATCTCACCCAAACTGCCTACCGAAGAAAATTGGCTCCTGGAGACCATGGAGAGGAGACACCTCGAGAGGGTGCTTGCCGCTTGCAATAACAACCGTTCCAAGGCTGCCGAGATATTAAGAATACACCGCTCCACCTTAATTAAGAAGATCAAGAAGTATAGCCTGCAATCATAATCAAACAGTGATGATCTTCAATTGCATTAGCATCCCCTAATTGCTGTAAAATAAAAAAGGGGCACGGCTGAATGTCGTGCTCTTTTTTATCTTGTTATCGGGGGGCAGGCCTTTACTTTGAACTTAATGCTTGCCATCACGAAGTATTTTAGATAGAGTTACATCATAGCTCGATCACCGGGTAAAGTAGATACTTAATCCCACATGCTAACCAATATTATTTTATTCTTATTAGGTGTTCTTATCCTCTACCTCGGGGCCGAGTGGCTGGTTAAAGGCTCGGTAAGGATGGCAAGATTATTAGGGATCACTCCCCTGATCATTGGGCTTACCGTGGTCGGCTTTGGGACCTCCTCCCCGGAATTAGTAGTGAGCATGAGTGCCGCATTAAAGAAGGTTGATGATATCGCCTTGGGAAATATTATCGGAAGTAATATCGCTAATATCGGATTAGTCCTCGGATTATCGGCTCTGATTTCTCCCTTGAAGATTAATCCGGATATCTTAAAAAGGGAACTCCCCATAATGCTCTTGGTTTCGTTAGTTATATACTGGATGTCCCTGGACTTAAGGATAAGCTTCATTGAAGGGGCGTTTCTTTTTGCGGGCATTATCTGTTTTAACGCCTTGAGTTACTATTCTGCTAAGAGTGGGGCCGGATCCGCTAAAATTACCGACATTGAGTCTCTGAAAGTCGAGGGAACAAGGAAAAAGCAAGCGTTCTTGATTGCCCTGGGTCTGGCGGGTATCGTCGGCGGTGCCCAGCTTATGGTCAGATCGGCAATATTTGTGGCGAGGGAACTCGGTATCAGTGAGCTGGTTATCGGACTGACCGTAGTTGCTCTCGGAACCTCCCTGCCCGAATTGGCCGCATCCATGGTTGCCGCCTTCCGTAAAGAGTCAGATATCAGTATCGGAAATGTGATCGGCAGCAATATCTTTAATATTCTGATGGTAATAGGAATCGTGGCAATGATCAGTCCTCTAAAAGTCAGCAGTGAAACCTTAAAGCTCGAATTTCCGGTAATGATAATTTTCGGGCTGGCCCTCTACCCCATAATGAAAACAGGCTTGACAATAAGCCGGATCGAGGGGGCGATTCTAACCGCTGGTTATTTAGGGTTTGTCGGTTACTTGTTTGGGCAAATTTTTTCATAGGAGGTAAAAAATGGGAAAATTAAAGGATCTTAAACTCTCTGACATTCTTCCACTAATAAGGGAATCAGCAGTAAGATATAAAAAGCAGATATTTCTGGCCATCATTTTGCTCGTAGTAATGAGCGGCGTCGGGATTGTGGTTTCGATCGAGGTTTTTAAATACCTGTATGAAAGATTGCCCCGGGAGTTATTGAACTTCTCGCTGGACAAGGAGGTCAGAGCCTCAGCGGAAACCTGGATTCCGGTAAAAGCGAATATCGATCAGGTAGTCCACGTCCATTTGCAGAAGACCCTGAATACCAATGTTCCCTTCAAGGATACATTGAGCTTTACGGTCGATGAAGATTTTACTGTCCCGGTAGATCTCGAACTCAAGGTCCCGGTGGATCAGGATATCTTTGTGGATGATGTAATAGCCCTATCCACTACCCTGACAATTGACGCCGCGGAGGTAAAGACCCAGATCTGGGGGCTCGGGGAGGTAAGCCTGCCGGTAAAAGGGACTTTCCCGGTAAACATAGAGGTTCCGTTTAAAAGGGCCATCCATGTAAAAGATGTAGTGGATTTCAAGCTAAAAAAAGAATTTACCTTTCACATAAAGAAGAAACTGGATGTTCCTCTTGACCTGAAAGTTAAGGCAAGCCTTCCGATAGATGAAGTGTTTTCTGTCCCGATCAAAGCCATAATTGACGCTAATGCTATGCTGGTAGGAGAGGTGCCGTTTACCGTTCATTTCGACTTTGCCCTGGATAAGGATGGCACATTGACTGTCAAGTAGGGCTTGGCCAAATCCCAATATCTCAAATCCCGAATCTTAATCCCTCGAGACCCTTCGCTGTTGCTCCGGGTATCGTTTACAATTTATCTTTTATGTCTTCCGGTAATAAACGGCGCCGGCGGTATCCGACTCCCAGACTGCTACCTGATCGACCTGGAGGTGGGGTTCGGTTATTCCCTCGCATAATCGGTCGAAGATATGTCGGGCTATATTTTCCGAGGAGGGATTGACTTCTTGAAAGGGGGGATGTTCATTTAAGAATTGGTGGTCAAGCTCTTCGAGAATCTCACCTACCCTCTGCTTCAATTCTTTAAAGTCGATAACCATACCGAGATCATCCAGCTTCTCTGAGGCGATCGTAACCTCCACCCTCCAGTTGTGCCCGTGCAGGTTTTCGCATTTCCCCCGGTAGCCCCGGAGTTGGTGGGCAGCGGAAAATTGGGTTTTTATTGTTAATTTATACATATTTAAGAATATATGGTAACACTATTTTGGCAGGCAATTTCCGCAACACATTCATAATACCAGAAATAAGGTATTTTTTCAAAATTGCGTGACGGACAGGCAGCGGACTAGTGTCCAATAATTTGAAGGAAATCCGGGGGAATACAATATTTTCTTCCTACCGTTCCTGAATCGGCAGAATAAAAAATTGTTGACTTAAATGACTAAATTATGATAAATATTAAAGAATATCATAGCAGTAAAATAGCTGAACTTAGAGACAAAGAAATGGAAAATCTCACTGGGATTAATCTTCAGGCGAGGAGAAAACTGCTCCTCTGGTCAACG
This sequence comes from Deltaproteobacteria bacterium, assembly GCA_020345765.1. Lineage (GTDB taxonomy): Bacteria > Desulfobacterota. The sequence continues at coordinate 3,108,674 of CP070770.1, read as the reverse complement.
GTTTCCCGGGATCAGGCAACGATCCTTGTGGGTATCCTCTTATTCATCTTGCTTTCTCTGGGTTTCTTTGGCGTAAAACCGGTCATCATTATCTTAACGATCGGACTCATTAACAGTGCCTTAAACCGCTTCTATTACTGGTATTTCAAGCACCGCACTACTTTAACCTCGGTTGCGCGGGTATCTGCTGTTACCGATCTCTGTACCGCCACTCTGGTGGTTCATTTTTCCGGTGGGGTGGAAAGCTTCTTCATTTTTATTTATCCTGTCCTGGCATTGAGGGCAAGAATCCATCATGATTATCCAACCTCCCTCATGGTCATTATCCTGGGAACTTTTTTATTCGGGGGATTAGCATACCTGGAATATTCCGGTCTGATAAACCATATTCCTTTCTCCTCCGATGGTTACGACCCCGGTCTCTATAAAAATTTTATGTTCGTGATCGGCTGGCCGCTGACCATCCTGTTAGTCATGACGGTAATTACCTTTTACAGCGGCCACATCGCCTCGGAGTTAAAGATCAAAGATAAGGAGCTGGAAAAAGCAAACCAAGAACTCAGTACGATCAACCAGGAACTGGCAGCAACCAATGAGAATCTGGTAGGTTTAACCGGGCAGATTGAGATCCAGAAGGAAAACCTCGCCCGCGCCAATCTCGGTCTGGTCAGTCTCTACGAAACCAGCAAGATCCTCACCAGCAGCCTGGAGATTGACAAGCTTCTCTCCTCCCTGGCCACAGAGATCGCTAATGACCTCTGCTTTTCTGAAATATCCATATTTCTCGCAAACTTTCCTGACGGCTCCGAGGTAAAATTATCGGTCTCCTCCGGGGATGTGCAAAAAAATTGGGAGGATTTCCCCCAAGAAATCTTTGAGCAGGCTTTTGAGGACAAGGAATTAGTGGCCCGAGACAGTCTTTTTTGCTTTCCCCTGATCTCGAAAGGGAGAGGGATCGGAGCGATTATGGCGGAGATCGAGCCCCAGGGAAGAATGCCGACCGAAAGAGAGTTGGAAACGATGAACTCCATTGCCAACCAGGCCGCCATCGCTATCGAAAATGCCGAGCTGTTCAGGGACAAAGAGCTTCTGTCCATAACCGACGGACTTACCCAGCTTCACAACCACCGCCACTTCCATGAAATGCTGGATAACGAGATCGAGCGGGCCAAAAGATACCAGACTCCCCTCTCGGTAGTCTTCATTGATATCGACAATTTCAAGGAGATCAACGACCGATTAGGGCATCTTCAGGGGGACAGGATCTTAGCGGAACTGGGTAAGCTGATCAAGAATAATCTTCGTAACATCGACATCCCTGCTCGCTACGGGGGAGACGAGTTCGCCTTGATCTTGCCGGGGACCGATCTTAGCGGTGCCCGGGATGTAGCCGAAAGGCTCCGGCGGACGGTAGAGAATTACGACTTTAAAGGGGTGAAAGATCCCTTGAAGTTAACCCTCAGCCTGGGTATCTCCACCACTGACAGAGAGGAGCTTTTAGATCATAAGCTGATTATGGAGAAAGCCGACCGCTCCCTGTTCCAGGCAAAAAATTATGGCCGAAACCGGGTATGGGTCATTGAGGAGGATGCTGGAATATCTGAGAAATAAAGGGACATTAATAAAGGTATCTTTACTGTTCCTTCTACCATTACTCTCTGTCATTCTTTTAGGCTGTCGGGAGGACCGGGAAGCGAGCCTGCGGGAGCGGGCAGAGACTTACAACCGCCTCTACCGCTGGAAAAAGGTGGAGGAGGCAAGTATCTTTGTCAAGCCCGACAAAAGGGAGAAATACCTGGAGGAAGTAGAACCACTGATGGAACAGCTAAATATCAATGATTACCAAATCGGCAAGGTCACGCTCCGGGACAACGATTCCCGGGCAAAAGTCCAGGTCAAACGCACATTTTTCCTGCTCCCTTCGGTAATCGAGCGGAAGGAAATCCAGGAGCAGGAGTGGTTGTTTATTCAGGGACAGTGGTATCTGGAATCAAACTATTGAACCGGGCCAAATTTACACCTTATTCGCTAATTTGTTATCTTTCTTCCCGTCTCTCCTCATATCCTGATTAGGCAATCATCCATGTCTCATCCACAAATAATAACCCTGATCACCGATTTTGGTCTCGCAGACGGCTATGTGGGGGCACTGAAGGGTGTTATCCTCCGGATCAATCCCAAGGTCCGAATCATTGATATCACCCATGAGATTGAGGCTCATAATGTCTTCGAGGCCGCCTTTGTGCTTGCCGCAGCCTGTCGGTTCTTTCCCCGGGGTAGTGTGCATCTGGTAATTGTCGATCCCGGAGTTGGTAGCAAGCGGAAGCCGATCCTGATGGAGACCGAAGATTATTATTTTGTTGGACCCGACAACGGATCATTTAGTCTTATCCCCGAGTTTAGTGTAATCAAAAGGGTTACTGAAATTTCCGAGCCGAAATACCTGCTTCCCCGAATAAGCGACACCTTCCACGGCCGTGATATCTTTGCCCCGGTCGCCGCTTACCTCACCCGGGGAGTCGATCCACGGGAGTTTGGAAGCCCAATTAAGAAATATCGGAGGCTCCGAATTCCAAGACCAAGGAAAAAAGGAAGAGAGATAAAAGGAGAGATAATCCATATCGACAGGTTCGGTAACCTTATTTCAAACATAACCGAGGAGGGGACCAGAGACCTTTTTGGGGGCAAAGGCTGTCAGATAACTATCGGCGGCCGGAGGCTCTCCCGGATCAGCCGTTATTATTCCGAGGTCAAAAAGGGAGGGGTTCTGGCCATCTTCGGGAGCTCCGGGTTTCTGGAGATCTCGGTGAATCAGGGGAATGCATCCCAAGCTCTATCTCTTGGCAAAGGTGATCCTATCAAGCTCTACTATGGCATGGAAACTTAAGAAAAAGGCCAAATCACTCCTTGAGCAGGAGGAAGGAACAGTCTTCAAGCCCCGGGGGGGCAAGACTACCTTCGCCTTGATTTATCCGAATCGCTACTGGGTGGGGATGAGCAGTCTGGGCTTCCAGACCGTCTATTCCCTGCTTAACCAGCACCCCTCCTTACTCTGCGAGCGGGCCTTCCTCCCCGACAAGGAGGATTTAAAGGCGCTTTATCGATCCCGCTACCAAATATTCTCTCTGGAATCCCAGCAACCTCTGAGGGAGTTTGAGATCCTGGGATTCTCCATTTCTTACGAGGAGGACTTCCTGAATGTGCTCAAGATCCTCGATCTGGCAAAGATCCCTTTAAAGCGAGAGGATCGAAACGATTCCGACCCCCTCATCATCGCCGGGGGAATTACCTGTTTCCTCAATCCCGAGCCTTTGGCCGATTTCATTGATCTTTTTATCGTCGGGGAGGCCGAGGAGGTCATGCCCGAGCTCGTGCAGACTTACAAAAGTTACTCCGGTTCCGGCCTTCACCGCGGGGAGCTTATCTCCCGGCTGGGCCGGTTAGAAGGAGTTTACGCTCCCGGAAACTACCGGGCTTCCTATTACGACGATGGTCCGATCAGCGGTTTTGAGGCCCTAAACGGAGCCCCGGTGAAAATCAAAAGAAGACTGATCAAGAAACTTGAGACTAATCCTGCTCATTCCCGGATCTCCACTCCCGCTACCGAGCTTGGGGGGATGTTCCTGGTGGAGCTCGGCCGCGGATGTCCTTGGAGGTGTCGCTTCTGCGCCAACAGCTACGTTTATCTGCCTCCGAGAAACTACCCGGCAGAGCGGGTTAAAGAGGTAATCCCTGAGGATAGAAAAGTGAAGGTCGGTTTAATAAGCTCCCAGTTCTCCGGTAGCCCGGGACTGGAGGAAGTCATGAGTTCAATAATTGCTCGGGGCAGCAACGTATCGGCTCCTTCCTTGAGACTTGACCTCCTCTCGGAAGAGACCCTGCTTTACCTGAAAAAAAGCGGGCATAAGACGATCTCCCTGGCGCCGGAGACCGGCTCCGAAACACTCAGAAAGGTGATCAATAAGGGTTTTACCGACGAGCAGATCCTCAAGACAGTGGAAAAGATAATCAAGAATGACATCTTTAACCTCAAGCTCTACTTTATGATTGGGCTCCCCGGGGAGACCTCCCGGGATATCGATGCCATCGTCGCTCTGGCCGGAATGATTAAAAGCCAGATCCTGAAATATGGCCGGAGCCGCCGACTGGGGACCTTGACCCTGAGTATCAATCCCTTTATCCCCAAAGCATCCACTCCCTTTCAGTGGCACGGCCTTGAGGATATTCTTTCCCTCAGGGAGAAGTTAGAGATCATAAAAAAGAGACTCAAAGGAGAAGGGAATGTGGTGGTAAAGAGCGAATCCCTGAGATCCAGCTATCTTCAGGTACTCCTCTCCCGGGGAGACCGGAGGGCAGGGGAAATACTGCTCGCTGCCCATCAGCATGGGTGGCGCAGTGCCCTGCGGGAAGCAGAACCCCAACCCGATTTTTATGTTTACCGACAAATAGAGCATTCAGAGATCCTCCCCTGGGATTTTATCGATCACGGGATCGAAAAGGAGTATTTATCCGAGGAATATCGGCGGGGAATGAAAGGTCTCCTCTCTCCGCCTTGCGCGCCGGGAGATTGTTCCCGCTGCGGTGTGTGTAGTTGGTCATCGGTCGAAAAGGAACAGGTAATATAACGAACTATTGCGTATGGGCGAGATTACTGGTATCATCCAAAAAACTCGGTTAGGCCATCTTAGGAGGGAAATCCCTGATGAAGAAATTAAGCGTCCGCACTAACTCCCGGATCGAGATGCTTGACATTACCTCCCGGATCGAAAAGATGGTCAAGGAGAGCGGGGTAACCGAGGGAGTATGTTATCTCTTCGTACCCCATACCACCGCCGCCGTAACTATAAATGAGGGGGCCGACCCCTCGGTCAGAAGCGACATTCTGAAGGAACTGGACAAGAATATCCCATTGGATGATAATTACCAGCACCGGGAGGGAAATTCTGCTGCCCACATCAAGGCCAGCATTATCGGTCCTTCCGAGATTGTTCCGGTAGATAGTGGAAGGCTGAGCTTAGGGACCTGGCAGTCCGTCTTTTTCTGCGAGTTCGATGGGCCGAGGTCAAGGACAATCCTGGTTAAGGTAATGGGATAATAATAAATGACCTTATTTTAATGTCATTGCGAGCCCCACGAAACAATCCCTTGAGAAGGACAGTTGCATTTTGGAATTTCCAATCTATAATTCGCCTTTAGGCAGAAGGGGGAGAATGTATGCAATCAGGAAGCGTAGTTAGGGTTTATAACGAGGCGGTCGGGATCAAGGGAGGACACGGAAGACTGATTAGGATAAATTCCCAGGGATTCTATGAGATTGCCCTTGAAATCCAGGGAAAATTTTATGAATCCCACCTTCCCATAGCCAGCACGGCGCTCATCTCGATGGAGCCGGAAGTGGAGAGCGTCGAGAAAATCGAGATCGAGCGCTAATACTTTTCAGAGACTGGCAATAGGGTCTTCCCTTAATGAATAAAGAAAGATTGCAGCCTGAGGGGATCAGTAGAAATGTCTGGACCTTAGGGTGGGTCAGCTTCCTCAACGATGTAAGCAGCGAGATGATCTACCCCCTCCTTCCCCTTTTCCTGACCAGTATCCTGGGAGTGGGGACGGCCTTTGTGGGTTTAATCGAAGGGGTAGCCGAGAGCACTGCCAGCATCCTGAAGGCTTTTTCCGGCTGGCTTTCCGATAGGCTGAAGAAGCGTAAGTCTCTGGTTCTGGGGGGATACACGGTTTCTGCTTTAACGAGACCGATAATCGCCTTGGCAACCTCGGGATGGCACATCCTGATCATCCGGTTTCTCGACCGGACCGGTAAGGGGGCAAGGACATCCCCGCGGGATGCCCTGATCGCGGAATCAACCGAGCCTGCCTGGACAGGAAGAGCCTTCGGCTTCCAGCGGGCGATGGATCATCTCGGGGCCGTTGTAGGGCCGTTAATACTTCTTTTTCTTCTTGCTACCCTGGGAGGTAAATACCGGACTATCTTCCTGCTGGCAGCAATCCCGGCAATATTTTCCCTGATTTTGATCAAATGGTTTGTTACCGAGAAAAAGGATTTACGAGAGTCTTCCGCTCCTGCCCCGAAGTTAAACCTGAGAACCTTTGATCGTAGGTTCAAGACATTCCTGCTCATCATGATTGTCTTCACCCTGGGCAATTCCAGTGATGCCTTCCTGATCATCCGGGCAAATGAACAGGGGATTACCCTCACCCATATCCCTCTCCTCTGGCTCATTCTGCATGTGGTTAAGAGTGCGGTTTCGATGCCCGGGGGCATAATGTCCGATCGTATTGGGCGCAAGAAGGTCATTATTGCCGGCTGGATCATTTATGGGCTGGTCTATCTGGGACTGGCTGCTTGCACGAAGACCTACCATATCTGGCTGTTATTCGCTGTTTACGGGATTTATTTTGGTTTAACCGAAGGAGCAGAGAAGGCTCTGGTCGCGGACCTGGTTCCCCGGGAAAAGCTGGGGACGGCCTATGGGCTTTACAATTTCGCGGTGGGGATTACCGCTTTACCCGCCAGCTTGCTGATGGGTTTTCTCTGGCAGCTATTCGGGCCGGGCATCGCTTTCTGTTTCGGCGCTGGCCTGGGGCTAATATCCGCTGGATTAATGACGATATTGATTAAAGAAAGGGGATAAAAAATGAAGCAGGAGATGAGTCTCTGGGAGGCAATTGAGAGTAGGAGGAGTATTCGCCGCTATGACTCGACCCGGGAACTGCCGGAAGATGTAATCGATAAGATCATGAAGATGGCAACCCTCTCCCCCTCGGCCGGTAACCTCCAGGCCTGGTTCTTTTATGTGGTTAAGAGCAAGAAGATAAGAAGAGGATTAGTCCAGGCGGCTTACGGACAGGAATTCCTGGCTGAGGCCCCGGTGAATATCGTGGTCTGCGCTGATCCGGACCGATCAGGCTCGAAATATGCAAACAGAGGTAGGGAGCTTTACTGCCTCCAGGATACCGCTATTGCCATCCAGAATATCATGCTTTCCGCAACGGCCCTGGGACTGGGCACCTGCTGTGTCGGGGCATTCGATGAGGAAGAGGCAAGAAATGTCCTCAACCTTCCGCAGGGCTTGAGGCCGGTGGCCATTATTGCCCTGGGACACTCAAAGGAGAGTCCCACAGCAAGGCCGAGAAGAAGCCAGAACGAAGTCATGAAGGTAATAAAGTAAGTTATGGTTGAAGAAAGTAATAATAGGATAAGGAGTCTCAAACCAATAAGGGTTCACTCCTATTCCGGATATAAGGCCGAAGAGAGACCGATCTCATTCATTCTTGAGGGAAATGAGTTATCGATAGAAAGGATCGTAGATTCATGGAAGCAGGAATGGATCAACCCGGAGGAAGGGAGAAGGGTTTACTTCAAAATAGAGGCAGAAGGTAATCAAACCTTTACTATCTTTTATGATGAAAAAAATGAGGAATGGTTTCTCCTCCCGTGAGCCTAACCACATGGAAATAAAAAGGGAATCTATTAGCTTTAAGGTAAAAAGAATAACTATCAAGGGCGAGATCTTTACTCCGGGGTCCTACGGGAATCCCAATCTTCCCGCATTGATCCTCTGCCATGGTATTCCGAGAGGAAATTCCGACCCCCAAGATCCCGGTTATCCCGGCCTGGCAGAGAGGATCTGCGCTGAGGGATTTATCGTAATGATCTTTAACTTCCGGGGAACCGGGGAGAGCGAGGGCAATTTCGATATCCTCGGGTGGGCCGAGGATTTAAAGGCAGCGGTGGATTACCTCTGGCAGCACACTGGTATCAACCGTGAACACCTATCGGTTATGGGCTTCAGCGGTGGGGCGGCAGTGGCCATCTATACTGCTGCCCAAGATCAGCGGATCTCTTTCATCATCTCCTGTGCCTCCCCGGCCAGCTTTGAGTTTCTCGGAAATGAAGGTATGGCTACGGACTTCATTAATGAATTCCGCCGGATCGGGATTATCCGGGACAGTGAATTCCCCCCATCACTCGATCAGTGGAGAAGGGGTTTTAAGGAAATTGCCCCCCGCAGATGGGTAGCCTCGATCTCCCCCCGGCCAATCCTGATAATTCACGGCAGCCAAGACTCGGTAATCGATGTCGCCGATGCTCACGTGCTTTACCAACTCGCCCGGGAGCCCAAGGAGATCCGGATCATTGAGGGAGCCGAGCACCGGCTCCGAATTGACAACCGCGTTATTGAATCCGCCCTCAAGTGGTTTACTTCAATCAAAATCCAATGACCAAATCCAAAAACCCAATTATTAATTTATTTTTCATTTTTTCTTGCATTGTGCCTATTAAAATTTATTCTAAATCTTTTCCTCATGTCAAATTACTAGGTAAAGATTTCCTTTACTTCAAGAGTATTTTTTGGTAACTTAAAGGAAAATCTTAAGCAGAAGGGGAATTGGAGATGGGAGACGAAGAAGATATATCCAGGCTGGAGAACGACATAAACCATTTGAAATTCGAATACGAGCAGTATTTCATGGGGATGGAGAAGATCGAGCCCATCAAGAAGCGGGAGAATGTCGAGCGTTTCATCCGGACTCTCAGCACCCGGGTCATCCGTAATACCGCGCTTAGGTTCAGGCTGAGCGCCCTGACCGCCCGCTACAACACCTATTTACAGTACTGGATCCGGATTGTCCGTCAGATCGAGGAAGGAACCTATCAGCGGGACAAGTTCCGGAGCCAGCTTAAACAAAAACTTGTCTCCCCTGCATCTCCCGGTATGAGTGATAAAGAAGGGCGTGCGGCCCCGGCAGGAGGATTCCAGGATGTTTACCAACAGTACCTCGAGGCCAAGAAAAAGTGTAAAGAGGATACCTCCAGCCTCTCCCTGGAAAAATTGACCAGTACCCTCCAGCACCAGACAACTCAGATAAAAGAGAAATACAAATGTAAGGATGTTGATTTTAAGGTGGTTATCGAGGCGGGAAAGACTAAGCTAAAGGCAATCCCCAAGAATTAAAAGCTATTTATTATTCTCCCTGAGAAACTTTTATCCGGGTCAGTGCCCGTTGGAGCGCCGCTTCGGCCCGGGCAAAATCCACATCTTCCCTGCCCCGGTCCTTAAGCCTCTGCTGTGCCCTTTCCCGGGCAGCCTTCGCCCGCTCAAGGTCAATCTGAAAAGGAAGCTCAGCAGTCTCTACCAGAGCGGTAAACCGGTCTGCGCCCACCTCGGCGTAACCAGTATTTACCGCCAGATATTTAAACTCCTTTTTCTGGCGATATTTTATGATCCCGATCTTAAGGGTGGTCATGAAAATATCGTGCCCGGGAAGGACACCAAACTCCCCCAGGGAGCCCGGAGCTTTAACCTCCTCGACCTTTTCTTTTACTACTACCCCCTCGGGAGTAATTATTTCCAGCAATATCTCGTCGGCCATCGTTTAGGCTACCAGTTTTAAGAGCCTTTTGGCTTTTTCCTGAACTTCCTCAATGCTTCCCACCATATAGAAGGCCTGCTCGGGAAGCGAGTCGTGCTTGCCTTCAATAACTTCCTTGAATCCCTTGACAGTATCCTCCCGCTTGACATACCTGCCCTTCAACCCGGTAAACTGCTCGGCCACGAAGAAAGGCTGGGAGAGAAATCTCTGGATCCTTCTTGCCCGGGCAACCAGGAGCTTATCGTCCTCCGAAAGCTCATCCATTCCCAGGATGGCAATAATATCCTGAAGATCCTTGAACCTCTGGAGAATCCGCTGCACTTCCCTGGCCACCTGATAGTGTTCCTCCCCCACTACCTCGGGGTCAAGGATTCGGGAGGTGGAATCCAGTGGATCGACTGCCGGGTAGATCCCCAACTCGGAGATCTTGCGGGAAAGCACGGTGGTGGCGTCAAGATGGGTGAAGGTAGTTGCCGGAGCCGGGTCGGTCAGGTCGTCGGCCGGGACATAGATCGCCTGCACCGAAGTAATCGAGCCCTTCTTGGTTGAGGTGATCCGCTCCTCCAATTCCCCCAGATCGGTAGCCAGGGTAGGCTGATACCCCACTGCCGAGGGGATCCTCCCCAAGAGGGCCGAGACCTCGGAGTTGGCCTGGGTAAAGCGGAAGATGTTATCGATGAAGAGCAGGACATCCTGACCCTCTTCGTCCCGGAAATACTCGGCCGCCGTCAATGCCGAGAGGCCGATTCGGGCCCGTGCTCCCGGGGTCTCGGTCATCTGTCCGAAGATCAGGGCAGTTTTGTCCAGAACCCCCGACTCCTTCATCTCCAGCCAGAGGTCGTTCCCCTCCCGCGTCCTCTCCCCTACCCCGCCGAACACCGAAAAACCTCCGTGCTGGGTAGCGATATTATGAATCAATTCCATAATGATAACGGTCTTCCCCACCCCGGCACCCCCGAAAAGCCCGACCTTTCCTCCCCGGGAGTAGGGCTCCAGCAGATCGATAACCTTGATCCCGGTCTCAAAGACATCCGAGGCAGTGCTCTGATCCTCAAAACTGGGAGCGGGCCGATGGATCGGATACCTCTTGTCGGTTTTGATTGGAGGGCCTTCATCCACCGGTTCCCCGATGACATTTATCACCCTTCCCAGGATCTCCCGACCTACCGGCATGGTAATGTTTTCCCCGGTATCGTAGGCCTTCATTCCCCGCACCAGCCCGTCGGTCGAGTCCATGGCAATGCCCCGCACGGTATTCTCCCCCAAGTGTTGGGCTACCTCCACGATAAGATTCCCTTCTTTATCGCTTATGCTCGGGTTGGTGATCTTGATCGCATTGTAGATCGTCGGGAGTTCGCCCGGGGCAAACTCGATATCGACCACCGGCCCGATAACTTGGGTGATCCTGCCTTCCTTCATCTGCTTACTCCTCAGTTAAAAACTATTAAAAATCGTTATAATTTAGATATAGTTTATAAACCGCTGTTTGTCAAATCAAAAACACCGATTTTATATCTTTCGCAATACCCGGAAGGAGCATGGCAGCTTGTATTAATATGAGGATCAATCCCCGATCCGCGCTTCCCTCATTTTCCTTATGCCCCGTCTCCAAATCAGGAGCATCAATCCCGGGCTAATTCTCTGAACCAACCAGAAAAACTTGGCTAATGTTGTTACCACGATGGTCGCCTTGTTACGCTCGACACCGCACAGAATCAGCCGGGCGCATTTCTCGGGGGGTATGCCCTTGGGCATCAGTCTGATCATCTTCTCGCGATCGCAATTGACAAACTTGATGGTAGAAAAGATCGGCGTCTCAATAATTCCGGGACAGACCACACTGACCTTCACACCGAGGTCCGCACCCTCCACCCGCAGTGCATTGGAGAGACCCACCACCCCGTACTTGCTCGCGGTGTAGGATATTTCCCCCACTGCCGGGATCAGTCCCGCCAAGGATGCGGTGTTTATGATATGCCCGAAGCCTTGCTTTACCATAATCGGATAGGCCGCGGCAACACCATTGACGACGCCGTAAAGATTGACATCGATAACCCGGCGCCAGTCGTCGTAGGAATAATCCCGGGCTTCGCCGCCGACCGCGGTGCCGGCGTTATTGAAAATATAATCCAGCCGCCCGTACTCGGCCACGGTATCGCCTACCAATCTTTTCACCATCTCGAAATCGGAAACATCAGTTGTTACCGCTTTTGCCCGTCCACCTGTTTTCGTTATCGAGTCGGTGACCTCTTCAAGCAGTTTAGTGTTAACATCGACCAGCACCAACCGGGCTAGGCGGCGTGACAATTCCTCCGCGAGCGCCCGACCGATGCCCGAAGCGCCGCCCGTGATGATAACAACTTTATCCGCGAAAATTCCCATGTTCTTCTCTGCTACGCCATTTTAATTATAAGACCCGGCCGTCGCCCTGTTATCCACCATAATCATTATATATCCTCCTATTAATAATCAACAGAGGGAATTCCAAAACCCCTGAAAAATCTGCTTGACTAAGCTGAAAAAAATAAATATAGTTAACACTAATATTTAAGACGCTTAATGTGCCGGGGTAGCTCAGTCGGTAGAGCAACGGACTGAAAATCCGTGTGTCGACGGTTCGATTCCGCCCCCCGGCACTTTTTTTATGCACTTTGTTCCGTTAAAAATCTTATTTTAACAAGGAAGTCCCTTCCATTTCCGCAGGGCGGGACAGGCCGAAGCAGGCAAGAACAGTGGGAGCAATATCAATTGAGCGGGGGTTTTCGACGTTTATACGCTGATTCATTAGGAGGATCCCCGGGACATAGTAGGGATCAATAATGTGGGTGCCGGTCCATTTCTTCATATTATCCTCAAACAGCCCTTCGGGTGTGCCGCCGATTGCGCTCTGCCATGACATCCGGTACCCTCGCCGCATACCCACAATCAGGTCCGGTGCATCCTCCAGGTAAGGACCCCGATAGATATCTTCCCGGGCATAAACTGCTTTCACTACCAACTCATCGGTCTTGGGGTCTTTCAGCTGGGTCAGAAGCTCGGCGATCTCCTGCTTGACTCGACGCGACTCTCCACCCTTCTCCACTATCCCTTTCCCTTCCCTTCCCTTAAGGTTAAGGTAGATACTGCCGAAGCCCAAGGCGTAGGCCCGGGTGTTCTGCCAGTCTACATTGGCAAACAACTCGCCGACCCCCTCCTGGCGCGAGGATGAAGGCTTCAGGGTCATAAACCCGTGCTCAACCAGCCAGGAATTCAGGTGAAACGCCCTCCGGAATGTAGTGAATCCGTGATCGGAGAATACAATAACCGTAGTCTTTTCATCCGCATATTCGAGGAGACGACCCAGAACTTTATCCATGCGCCGATAATACCCGGGGATAACATCTCCGTATCTCCGGGCAAAATCTTCCTGGTAAAAGGGGTGTTCCGGGTCCCGGCTCCGCCAGAAGATATGCTGGATCCGGTCGGTGGTATCGAAATCAATCGCCAATAACCCCTTCTTAAGTTCCTTTAGCTCAAACCAGAGCATCTTTTCCCTTTCATCCATCAGCTCATCGCAAATCTTTAAGAACGCCTCCTCGCCGTATCGGTTCTCCACCAATGCATTGGTATCCTCGGGAATTCCCAGGGTATGATAGGTTCCAATAGCCCGGGCCAGTTCGGCTGAATAATCATCCGGGTAGGAAACTATAAAAGTGGGATCGCTAGGATCTATCTGGATGGGAGAAAGATAAAGTTCAAGCTCCGGTTTCAGTCGGGTGAGATAGAAGCGGCAGATGCCGTTGGCATGCTGGAGAAGACCGAGATCGAACTTCAGGGGTATCCAGGAACTCCACTCCCCTTCATTCACCCGGTAGGAACTGCCGTCAATCTTAATGCCTATCTCCGAGTTTTCATAATCGGGTCGGAGCTTCATCGGGATCTCCGCCGGCTTTCTTCCGGTAATCCGGGAGACGACCGGCCCGAAGATGGAGGTTTCGATAAACCCATCATCATTAAAACTTACCCAGGTGACCTTCTCTTTACCCTCCTGATCCTCGGGAATACTCCCGGTGGTATAAAACCCATAGCGTCCCAGGGTGCCGCGCAGATCCGGAACCCCCTGGCCGGACAGGAGCTTGATCGGACCGGAACACTCAACCGGAGGGAAGGTAACCGGCCAGCGGATAACCGTGGTGGGGATATCGGCCCGGGCAGTAATCTCCCAGAAAGGAGTCCCTTTCATGGCAGGCAGAAAGGAGGAGCCTTTCAGGGCAGCCAGGGCCTTGGTATCTATCCGAAGTATGGAAAGATCCGGGAGATAGTTTTTGGGATTGCGCAGAATGAAATCGAAGATCCCGAAGTATCCCGGATTGGCGCCGGTAGCAATCGTCGACCAGGCCACCGGACTCTCTGGAGGAATACTGGTCTGAAGGGGAGCGAATCCTCCTATCTCCCGGAGCCGGGAGAAGTTGGGTAGTTCTCCTCCTGCCATCATATCCTCCAGGATTTTCGGATCGATACCGTCGATACCCAGCAAAATTACTCTTTCAAACTTATATTTCTTCATTTTATCTACCTCTGTTTCCCGGGACAGAAAATAGGATGCCGTGCCGATAGAAATAAGAACTATACCAGAAACGGCAGAGAGCATCGGAAATTTCTTCAGCCCATTGATTACAAAATAAAAACCCCTCTTTATCTGCCGGTAAAAAAAGACCAACACCAAGAGAATGCCGGAAAGGATCGGGGCCAGGACAGAAAAGACATACCCGGTAGTCCCCGGGTCGATGTAGGAATAGCCGACGGAAGGTATTAGGGTTAATAACGTAATCAGCAAGAAGGTGGCAAAACATCTCTTGAATACATACATATTTTATCTCGAGGATCCAGGTTTTTTAAAACTTTCCTTTCTCAAATTATATTTCTCCATCTTCCGTCGCAGGGTGCGCAGGGGAATGCCAAGCTCACGGGCGGTGTGCAGAACACGCCCCCCGGCTTCCCGGAGCTTCTCCGAAATCATATAGCTTTCCAGCGATTCGATCCTTTCCTTTAAGGAAACCTTCTCACTTGGTTCCTTCCAGGCAAGCTCCCCCAGGCTTTTAATCTCGGGAGGTAAGTGCTCGGGCAGCAGATCGCCTTCGCTCAGGGTAAGCATCCGCTCAACCACATTCTCCAACTCCCGGACATTCCCGGGCCACTCGTAGCGGAGAAGCATATCCATAACTTTGGGAGAGATATTCGGTTTTTCAGTCCCTTTCTTCCCCGAGAATTTCTCGGCGAAATAGTCCACTAATAGTGGGATATCCGCCTTCCGATCGCGCAGGGGAGGGAGATCGATATTGATTACATTCAATCGGTAATATAAATCCTCCCGGAATCCCCCCCGTTGTATTGCCTGCTTCAGATCCTCATTAGTGAGGGCAATTGTCCGGATATCAACGCTGACGGAATTAGTCCCACCCACCGGCTCGAATTTCTTCTCCTGAAGAACTCGGAGCAATTTCGCCTGAGTACCGGATGACATGTTGCTGATCTCATCCAGCATGATCGTTCCCTTATCGGCCAGTTCAAACTTGCCCTGGTGATCCCGGTCGGCCCCGGTGAATGCCCCCTTGAGATGACCGAAAAGCTCACTCTCTACCAGGTTCTCCGGCAGGGCAGCACAATTAACCTCCACCATGGGCTTGTTCTTTCTCTCACTGTTGAAATGGATCGCCCTTGCCACCAGTTCCTTACCGGTCCCGGTCTCCCCGGTGATGAGCACAGTTGCATCATTCCGGGAAGACTGCTCGATGAGCTTGTAAACCTTCTGCATCGGCTCACTGTTACCGATGATATTCTTAAAATGATATTTCTCCCCCAGCTTTTCCCGGAGACGGGAAAGCTCATTTACCAGCTCAAGTTGCTGGCCGATCCTCTCCAAAGACAGGAGCAGCTCGTCCTGGTTCAGAGGCTTGGTCAGGTAGTCAAAGGCCCCTGCCTTCATCGCCTCTACCGCATTTTTGATCGTGCCGTAGGCAGTCATGACCAGGATAGCCATCTGGGGATAGTCCTCTTTAATCCTTTTCGTCAGCTCGATCCCATCCATCTCCGTCATCCGATAATCGGTCAGCACTACCTGATAGCTGCCTCCCCGGAGTTTTTCCAGGGCACTCTTCCCACTCTCGGCCGAGCTCACCTGAAACTGGTGAAGTCTAAGGAAGGTGGATAGACTCTTGCAGGTGCTTTCCTGATCATCAACTACTAATATGTTGAGCTTTTTCACGGTTTCTTCTCTTGGGAATAGCTATGGTGAATTTTGTCCCTTTACCTACCTTACTGTGGACCGAGATCTCCCCTCCCAGCGCCTCCACCGTCCGGTAGACCTGGGATAGTCCCAGCCCTTTCCCGCCGTCCTTGGTGGAAAAGAAGATATCAAAGATTTTATCCTGGATCTCCCGGGGAATACCACCGCCGGTATCGGAAACGGTTATGGCTATTTCCTTCGTTGAGCCGCGGGTTTCCAGGGTCAACTTGCCCCCCTTTTCCATTGCCTCCAGGGAATTGAGGAAAAGGTTAATAAAACAGCGATAAAGCTCATCCTCCTCCACCATGATCTTAGGCAGCCCTTTATCGTATCTACTAATCAGCCTTACCTTATTTTGTTTGGCCTGAGGGGCGATGCTTTTCAGGGCGGAATCAACAATCTCGTTAATATCCTTCAGCTTCAAATGGATCGCTGAGGGTCGGGTGAAACGCATAAAGTTTTCGACCAGATCCTTTACCCTTTCAATATCCGATTTCAGCAGCTCGATGTGCTCCTGGTAAAAGCGTTTTATCTCCGGCAAGGGCTTGCTTGAATTGGTGATATGCTCGAGGTTGGCGGCGGTGAGGGAGATAGAGTTTAAGGGGTTTTTTATTTCGTGGGCAACCCCGGCAACTAACTTTGAGGTGGCCGCCAGCTTCTCGGACTTGATCAGCTCCATTTGGGTGCGATCGATCTCGATTATTTTATGCTCCAGCTCCTGGGCATACTTTTTCAGATCCCTCGCCAATCTTTCCTTCTCGGTAATATCCTGAATTATAATGAATACTCCTTTAAACTCCCCCTCCTCGATGATATTGGAAAAATTCAACTGGAGAATCTTTTCTCCGTATTGATAAGTTATCCTTTCATTGACCAAGCCTCTTGCGCCCGAGACCTTCTTAAGGATGTTCTTGAGATCACTACCTTTCCGATCATCAAATATATCAGTTATCATTTTCCCGATAACCTCTATCTCCGACTGATTAATAATATCCAAGGCAGCAGGATTGACAAAGATTATCTTCCTGTCGGAATCAATTTCAATTACTCCCTCTCCCATATTCTCAAAAATAGTTTCATAGTGTTTTTTATTCAGCAGGAGTTCTCCTACTAAGTCGCGGGGAATTACTCCCTCGATCCCGTAAATCAATTCTTTCTTTGCCTCAGGAGCCTTCCTGGGTCTCTCCAGTATCTTTAAAGTATTGAGCAGGTTCACCTCGATTTCATCCATGGCCCCTTTAGCAATATAAGCATCCGCTCCCAATCCCTTGACCTTAGCCGCAGATTCCGCCGCAACCCCGGTTAAGATAATTATTGGAATGTCGCGAAAATCGGGGTTGCTCTTCAGGTATCTACAGACCCTTCCGCCTTCGATCTTAGGCATTATGATATCCAAAATAATATAGTCCGGGCGTTCGGCAACTACCTTTTCCAGTGCCTCCATACCGTTATAGGCCTGGCAGATATCGTAGTTAGCCTTGATTAAGGTTTCGCTTAAGAACTCAACATATAATCTGCTATTGTCGACGATGAGGACTTTCTTCTTCTTCATCTTTTAGTTCCAGGTTATTAAAGACCTCCAAAATCTCGGTAGTGGTCTCCGCCTGATCCGGTCTGAAATCAGGCTGCAGTTCGAGCAAAGCAATAAATTGCTCGGCCGCCAGCTCTTTCTCTCCCATCCGGGCATGAGCAAACGCTAAGTATTTACGAATTTGAACCAGATTTTCTATCCCGGGCTCTACGGCTTCCAGACAGGAACTTAACTTCGCCGCGGAACCGGGATAATCCTCGTTATCGTAAAGCTCGATCGCTTCCCTTAAATCCTCAGTATATTTTCCCTCTTTCGGAGAACCCTTAAAAACATCAAGTGCCCGCTGAATCCATCCTATCCTGACAATCCTGCTGTCAGTAATGGGAAGCTTCACTGTGTCCCCTACCTTCAAGCTCTGAACATCGCCAATAGAATTATAACTCATCAGTAACCGGTAACCAATCGTATTCCCGTAATACCGCTTGGAGATGGAGGCCAGAGTTTGCCCCGGCTTAACCCTATGTTGAAGCTCAAAGGGTATCCTGAGCCGGTCACCTACCTTCATAGGGGAATGCTCATCAGTCGCATTGAATTGCGCAATAAACTTGGATTTCCCGTCATCACCTAAATAACTTCTGGCAAGCCTCGGGAGTGAGTCTCCGATCTCAACCTGATGAATGGTTACCAGGGGAATTACGATATCCCTTCCCGGGCGCAGTCGGGCCGGATTGAGGATCCGGTTACGGTTAGTCAGGTAAACGCTTTTTTGGTAGTCTCCGTAATAATGTTGAGCCAAGGCAGAAAGGGTTTCCCCCTTTTTCAACCGGTGAATCAGAGTCCCTGGGTTCTGGAAATGACTGAAGATAATGGCAGGGAGCAGAACAAGGAGGGCAATCTTTGTCACCCAAAAACCCCTCGGCCAATTAATCCTGGGCTTTACCACTTGCTTCGCTTTTTTGACTGCCGCTGGTTTTGCTTTTTTGACTGCCGTCTTCTCTACTACGACCCCTTTAAATATCCCGCATTTTATGAGGTAATTCTTGAGCCTTTCCTGATATTCGGCTTTTATATTTCTTTTCTCGGCAAGCCTTTCCAGGTGATGGCGGACATCGGAGGTGCCGCGATACCTCTTCCCCGGTTTTTTCTCTAAACACCTTATTATCAACCTCTGAAGGGGGCGCGGGATCTTCCGGTTGAGCTTCCGGGGTGGGATATAATCTCCTTTCCGGATCTTCTGTTCAACACGAACCTTCTCGTCACTTTTAAAGGGCCTCTCCCCGGTGAGCATTTCGTAGAGGACTATCCCGAAAGAGAAGATGTCAGTCCGCCAGTCAACCATCATCCCATCTAGTTGCTCCTTGGACATGTAGGCCGGGGTTCCGAGGGTGACCCCGGGGAGCGTCAATTCTTCCCCCGAACTCCGAACCCGGGCAATTCCGAAATCCATCAGCTTGACCTTCCCCTCCCGGGAGATCATGATATTGCCCGGTTTGATGTCCCGATGAACCGCCCTGAGCCTGCGATCCCCGGGAATTTCGACAATCCCAGTAAAACTTAGGTGTTGTAATTCGCGATAGTATCATTTGACGACAGTTAATACTAAGTTATTGTCTTACCTATCCTTTTTCCATCTTTCCCTGATTCTACTGTCATATTATTCACCACTATAGTCAGTGTCTCATCCGGAACACTTAGACTAATACCGTCAACCAGACTCGCTGATCGGTCGCTCCTATCCTTGCTTATCCCGTTCTTGAATCCCGAACTGGTCGGGGTGAAGGAATTGGCACGCAATGTGCTATATCCTTTGTCTAAGTAGGTTTTGTTACTGTAGGAATTTACGTGAAGCGAGATGGTACACACTAACAGGAGAAAAACGGAAATGAAAAAGATTTTGATTGTGGACGATGAAGAGAGTGTTCTCTTGCTCCTGAGCAAGGCCCTGAAGTCGGATAATGTGGAGACAATTACTGCAACCAAGATCGAGGAGGCCGAATACGCCCTCAATCACACCTTCTTTGACCTGGTGATTGCCGACATCAGGTTGACCGGTATCCTGGGTCGGGAAGGTCTTGAGCTTCTTGAGTATATTCAGGAGAAAAGTCCCGGGACCAAGGTGATTATCATGACTGCTTACGGGTCCAAGGAGATCGAAAAGGAGGCTTACGATAAGGGTGCCTATTTTTATTTCGACAAGCCCATCGACCTGAGGATCTTGAATGACCATCTGAAGAAACTCGGGATTGTCAGCAATCTCGCAACGATGTCGCAAACATGAGCAAGGATGCCAGAAAAGCCTCGGAGAGTTTTCGCAGGACCGAGGAGCTCCTCGGGTATCTCGAAAAGGGCAAGGCATTTACCGAGGAGCTGATGAAAGAGAACGAACGGCTCCGGATGCAATTGCTTAAATTCGAAAAGGAGAAAATGGAATTTCACTCCCGGACGGATCCGAAACACCTGAACAAGCTTTTGGATGAAAACCGGGAGCTCCGGGAGAGACTTGAGAAACTGTCGGCCCGCTTCGACGAGACGGAGAGGGAGAACAAGGATTTCGCCCAGCGCTATGTGGCGATCCAGAGCCAGAATGACAACCTTCTGAACCTCTATGTGGCCAGCTATCAGCTTCATTCCACGCTGAATCCGAGTGAGGTGGTAAACGTTATCGAGGAGATCATCCTCAACCTGATCGGGGCAGAGCAGTATTTCGTCTACATGAAGGACGACAAAAGGAAATTGCCCATAATCCTTGCAGGTGAAGGTCCGGAGGGACCCATCCGCGCGAAGAGTTTATCCAAGGTTGATCCGGTTTTGACGGATGTTTTGCATAACGGGAAGGTGTATTTTCGGGAAGAAGGTGAGTCGAATTCACCGCACCTGGCCTGCACCCCGCTGAAGGTAAAGGACGATGTGGTGGGAGCCATCTCGATCACGAAGCTGCTGGACCACAAGAAGGAAGGTTTCACCACCATCGATTACGAGCTCCTCAGCCTTTTGGCCGATCATGCGGCCACGGCACTGGTCAGCTCGAACCTCTACAGCCGTACGGAGAGGAAGCTCCGGACCGTCGAGGGCTTCATCAAGCTGTTAAAGCTGGACAGTGCGAAAGCGGGTTCGGTGTAAAAAATAATTGTGATGAGCTTCTCGGGGCAAATTGAGGATTTTCCGGTGATCGATATCATGCAGTATATTCATGCCAGCCAGAAGAGTGGGATCCTGCATTTCCAGAACTGGAAAGAAGTCGGGCAGGTTTATTTTCAGGACGGTCATATTGTCCGTGCCACGCGGCCGAAGATGATCAATATCGGCGATTTGTTACTCGAACGAGGGCAGATTACTCGAGAAGATTTGAAAGAAGCCGTCCGGATCCAAAAGAATATGCCCCAGGCAAAGCCGTTGGGGAGGATTATGGAAGAGAAGGGTATTATTACCCATAAGACACTCCGGGATACCATGATCCAGCAGATCGGGGGAGTAATCTATGAACTGATCAGCTGGGAAGAAGGCTCCTTCCACTTCGAACTGGAAGATCATATGTTTCTGGACGATATCTCCGTTTCTCCCGATGATGTCGTCCCGCCCGAAGAGATTGATACCCAGTCCCTCCTTCTCGAAGCGGTGCGGATATTTGACGAGATGAAAAATCAGGGAAAGGATGCCCGGGAGGTTTTAGAGACTTTCAATGCGCTGGCTCCGGAATTGGATGCCGAAACAACCTTTGGGGAAGAGAAGGAGGGAATAACCTTACCGACCGCCGGTTTCGATGACCCTGCTCAATCTTTTTCTCTCCTTAAGAAGATGCTGCTTGCGGGGAGAAAAAACGGGCAAGCTCAATCGATCTCGGTTCATTTCCTGAAAATTCTTTCCGAGCATATGGAGCGGGCCATTCTTTTCCTGGCCCGCAGAAGTGAGCTTTTGGGTCTGGGGGGAGTCGGGCAGACCACCGATCATCGCTCTTTGAATAATAAGGTAAAAAATATGCGGATCCCCCTCGAGACGGACTCCCTCCTCCTGAACTGCATTGAAAGCCGATCACTGTTTAGCGGGATTCCTCCTTCACAGAATTGGTTGAAGGACATCTACCGCGTGATTGGCCCACCGGAAATGCCGGAGGTGTTGCTCCTCCCGATTGCAGGAGTGGAGAGGGTAAGCTGCCTGGTCTACGGAGACAACGGGTCTCTCGCCAAACCGCCTTGCCATCTGGAATTTCTCGAGATCGCCGCCGGACAGGCCGGGCTTATTTTCGAAAACACCTTTCTCCGAAAACACCTTCAAAGGAAATCTTACTGATAGAAAAGGAGATGACCATGCTGAAAAAAGTGCTGGTAGTGGATGACTCGGAACTCATCCATAATATGTACCGATTGATACTGAAAAAATATCAGGAGTGTGAAGTGGTTAAAGCGATGAACGGTAAGGAGGCCCTGAATAAGCTTATCGTTGAAGACAATATTGATCTGATCCTCCTCGATATCAACATGCCGGTGATGAACGGCATCAGCTTCCTGGAAAACATCCGAAAAGAAGGCAAGTACACTCATATCCCGATTATCATTATCAGCACCGAAGGCAAGGAAGAAGATACCAAAAGGGGTCTGAAACTCGGGGCCAAGGGATACATCGTCAAGCCCTTCAAGTCGGTTATGCTCCATAACCTGATTGAAGACATTGTAAAGGGGACAGCAGTTGCTGTTGGGTAAGGCAAAATCTTATTTTACCTTGAGTCCCCTGCCATTTAAAGAAGGAACATTATGGAATTTAGCGATCAAATCGAGCTGATCAAGGAATACATAGAAGAAGCCACGGAGTTCCTCGAGGAATTCGAGAGCATGCTCCTGCAACTGGAACAGATGGTTGATCAGGAGCCCGACCCCCAACTGATTAACGACGTCCTCAGTCTGCTCCATACCTTCAAGGGCAATTCCGGAATGATGGGGTATTCCTCCATCCAAAAATACACTCATAAATTAGAAGATCTTTTCAAGGCTCTCCAATCAGGAACCATCAACCTGAACGAGTCCCTGGCGGAATTCTCCATGCAAAGCGCGAGAATCCTTGAAAACGCCATTTCAAAGATTTCCCCCGAAAGCCCGGCGGGCCCGGACCTGAAGGAAGATATAGCCGACGTGAAGCAATTTATCACGGAGAATGTGAAATCAGGGCTAACCTCTCCGGAATTGCGGGCAGCAACACCCTCTAAGGAATCAATCAGCCCGTTTGCCAAGAAGACAAACGTTATCAGGGTGGACTTCGAGCGTCTGGACCACCTTATGAATTTAATGGGGGAGCTGGTAATCTCCCGCACCCGGCTCGGGCAGATCGATACCCAGTTCAAAGAGACCTTCGGCGAAAAGGGCATCGGCTTGGAACTCAGCAGCACCTCGGAGCAGATCGGCAAGATCACAACCGAACTCCACGAGGCAATCATGAAGGTTCGCATGCTTCCCCTCAAACAGGTGTTCATGCGCTTTCCCCGCCTCGTCCGGGACCTGGCACGGGAAAAGGGCAAGGAGATCGAGATCAAATTCGAGGGCGAGGATAACGAACTCGATAAGACGGTGATCGATGAGATCGGGGAACCCCTCATGCATCTGATCCGTAACGCCATCGACCACGGTATCGAGAATCCCGGAGATCGGGAGGAATTGGGTAAACCCCGGCAGGGAATGATCCTCATCAGAGCCTATCAGGAGTCGAGCCATATTATTATAACCGTGGAAGACGACGGAAGGGGCATCGACGAAGAGCAACTGCGTAAGAAGGCCGGGCAGGCCGATTTGCTCCCGAAGGACGAGATCGGTCACCGTGAGCTGATTGATCTGATCTTCCTTCCCGGGCTCTCCACCGCAAAAACAGTGACCGAGGTCTCCGGCCGCGGCCTGGGTATGGATGTAGTCAAGAGGAGCCTTGCCAAGATCAACGGAAGCGTCGAGCTGGAGAGCGAGCGTAATGTCGGAACCCGGTTTACCATCAAACTCCCCTTGACCCTGGCGATTATCTCCGCCCTGATGGTCGAGGCCTCGAAAGAGCAATACGCTATCCCCCTGGCCTCCGTGGTCGAAAGTATCAAGGTAGCTAACGAGGAGATCCACCTGGTCAACAACCGCGAGGTAACGAAGTTCCGGGACTATGTCCTCCCCCTGGTTCGGCTTACCGATTTATTCGGTCTCGCCCATTCTCCCAACGGAGGAAGTGTCTACACCGTCATCGTCCAGGGCACCGGCGGGCAGATGGGCATTGTCGTGGACTCCCTCAGGGGGCAGCAAGAGATCGTAATCAAGGCCCTGGACGATTATATCGGCGATTCCGTGGGGATTGCCGGTGCTACCATTCTTGGCGACGGAAGGGTGGTGCTGATCGTGGATGTTCCCGCCCTGATGGACAGGGTCAGGACTTATGGTAATGGCGGAGAAAGCAAGGAGGCACAAAATGCTTAAAAAAGTGCTGATCGTCGAAGATTCAACCCTGCAGGCCAAGATGTACCGGACGGTATTCGGGAAATACCCGGAATGCCGGCTGGTATTTGCCCTGAACGGTCTTGAGGCCATGGACCAGCTGGTTCTCGAAGGGGAGATCGATCTGATCGTCCTGGACATTAATATGCCCAAGATGAACGGTCTCACTTTCCTGGAGACCATGCGGCGCGACGGCTACGGCAATATACCAGTGATCGTAATCAGCACCGAGGGCAAGGACGACGATATCCGAAGGGCACTCGACCTGGGGGCAAAGGCTTATATCAAGAAACCGTGGACACCAACCCAGATCCATGAGCTGATCGGTAAGGTTACTTAAATAAATCTATGGAAACTGCACTGGACGGTCAAATCAAAGAGTTCAAAGGAAAACAATCACTCGAATCCTCGAATCCTTGAACCCTTGAATCCTTTTTTAAAGGGAGAAATCTATGAGGTCAATAGCAATCATTAACCAGAAGGGTGGAAGCGGAAAAACGACCACCACCGTTAATCTGGCCGCCGCTTTGGGTGAACGGAAGCGGCGGGTTCTTATAATGGACCTGGACCCGCAGAGTGCTGCCTCACTCTGGCTGGGTATCAAGAACGGGGGGAAAGGGATTCTGCAAGTTTTCACTGAGGAGGGGGACTTAGCTCATTTGGTGCAGGATACCGGTGTTCCGGGAGTGGAGATCGTAGCCTCTTCCCAGTGGCTGATCGGAGTCGAGAAAGCCCTATTAGGAAAGCCCGGGGGGGAGCTTGTCCTGCAGGAGAAATTCAGGGACTACCTGCAGGGCAATTCGTGGGACTATATTCTCATTGATTGTTCGTCCTCTCTGGGACTTCTTACTATAAATGCTCTGGCCGCCGCAAAGGAGATCCTTATCACCGTAGAAGGTCAGGTTCTGGCGCTTTACGGGCTGGCCCATCTCCTTCAGACCGTGGATACGATCCGGGGACGCCTCAATCCGGGTCTGAAGATCTCGGGGGTTCTGGCCTGCCGGGTAAACCAAAGAACCCGTCTGGCCCTGGATGTGGTGGAGAAGATCCGCGAACACTGTGGAAAATACCTCTACAAGACGATCATCCGGGAGAATATCAGCCTGGCCGAAGCGCCGTCTTTCAAACTGCCGGTAACGCAATATGCCCCTCGGAGCCGCGGTGCCGAGGACTACCGGGCCCTGGCCAGGGAGGTTATCAGACAAGAGAAAAGGAGGGTTGTATATGAAAAAGAGAAAAACTAAAAAAACGATCGGAGAGGACCCGCTGGACGGTATTATCCCGGCCTCTCTGAGTGCAAGTAAGCCGGAGTTGGGATCGGCGGGGACCGACAGAGAAGAGGGATCCGAGGGGAAAAAGGCAGCCTCCGGCGAGGAATCATCGGCCCTGCCGCAGTACGGACTGGCCGAGGACATCTTGGGAACCGGTCCCGGGGAAGAAGAGTCTTCCGCCAGCAAAGGGACCCCCAAACCTGCGGGCGGGAACGGAGAGTCCGCAGATGAGGTCCTGATGAAGTTAGTCACCTTCTATCTGGGAAAGGAAGAATATGCGCTTCCCATCTCCCAGGTTCAGGAGATCAACCGGGTGGTCGATATCACCCGGGTCCCCAACTCCCCGGAGCATGTAATGGGGGTGATCAACCTGAGGGGGAAGATCGTCCCGGTAATCGAATTGAAGCACCGGCTCAAGTTGGGGGGGACCCAGGTCGATAAGGACAGCCGGATCGTCGTGGTCGAGCACGGTCCCCGGATCCTGGGGATGATGGTGGACCGGGTCTCCCAGGTCCTCAACATCTCCTCCAGTCAGATCGAGGATGCCCCGGAAGAGGTGGTAAAGCTCCCGGAGGACTTCATCAGGGGCGTCGGCAAGATCGAAGACCGGATGATCATACTCCTTAATCTCGAGCAGATCGTCGGAAAGGAGGCAGTATTATGAAATGGTTTTTTACTATCTATCGTGGGAAGTACCCACATTGTATCGGGCTGGTGACGGCTATCTTGATCCTGTCCCTTCCGGGCCCACTATATGCGGTGGATGGTTTATCCAGCGGCAAGCTTTGCATGCCCTGGGCCCGCACCATGTCTCCCGGCAGTGTGGAGTTCGAGCCGGCGGTAAGCCTCACCACATTCGATGAGGTGGATCTCGACGGGGAAAGCGTATCCCTGGACGGCCGCTGGCAGGTCACTACCATCGACTTCCGGTTCACCACGGGATTGATCGAGCGCCTGGAGATGGGGGTGGGATTCGGGATCGAGAGCGCCAACTTCTATCACGACGAAAACCCCGACCTCGATGAGTCCGAGACCTCGCTCGCCGACCTGGGTCTCGGGTGGAAATACCAGGTGTGGGGCAAGGAAGAAGAGGCCGCCCTCGCCGTTGAGTGGGGGATCGGGCTGCCCTGGGTATCCCAGGCATCCTACGCCGTCTGGGAGGCGGGTGTGATCTACTCCATGCCCATCGGAGAGAGGTGGTCAGTGGATGCGGACGCCACCGGCTACTTCACCTCGGCGACCTCGCCGGGAGACCCCGAGGTGGGGGCTACCTACAACGCCGGGATCGCCGTGGACCTGACCGATAAGTGGACCGTAGCTACCGAGCTCAACGGTTTCTGGGAGCGAGCCGACGACGAGGAAGACACCGCATCCTGGAAGATCACCCCCACCGTGGGCTTCGCCTACGGCCTGAACGAGACCGTGGGTGTCTGCGTGCTGGCGCAGCAGGATGTTGCCGGCCTGGGGCAGAACACCGAACTGGCCACGGTAGCCCAGATGCTATTTGGCTTCGCGTTTGAGTAAGCGCGAAAAATAAAGAAAGGAGGATAAGAGATGAGAATGAACATTGGAACCAAACTTATCGGAGGGTTTTTACTGGTTTCCCTCCTGGTCGCCCTGGCCGGCATACTGGGGATCTACAATGTCGGCG
>CP070770.1:3070682-3082014 GCA_020345765.1 Deltaproteobacteria bacterium | reverse complement strand
GACCTGGTTCAACCGGGTATCGATAACAGAGATGTTTACCTCACTATATGAGACCACATAAACTATATCCCCTACCGAGGTTATTCCCCGTGGCCTTATCCCAACGTCAAGTGTGGTAATTACCTTGTCAACATTGGTGTCTATGACCGATACCGTCCCGATAGGATCGGTATTATTATTTACGACATAGATATTCCCCTCGTCAGCAGAGACCGCCATCGGGGTGGGAAAGGTTCTATCCTGGAGTCCGACCTTAATTGAGGAGGTTATGGTGGCCGAGGTAATCGACCCGGTGGTAGCCGAGGCGATAGTCCCGGGAGGGAACTCAACTACCGATACACTTCCGGTAACATTCGTGCCATTACCATTGGATACATACAGCTTGCCATTGGCAATTACCATCCATGAAGGATATATTCCAAATGGTGTATTATCCAGGGTATGAAGGAGCGCTTTGGTGTGGGCGTCAAAGATCCTGATGTCACCGAGACCCCCGGAGGTTCCCTGGTCAGCTATAAAAATGAAGTCATTTTCGTCAATTCCGTCATCGGAAGAGTAGACAAAGATCCCCACAGGGTTATAATTACCACCAACATAGAAGGAAGAGGTAACCGTATCGGTGGCGACCTCGATCACCGAAATACGGTCATTCGTGGTATCAGCAACATAGACCTCACCCTGGGCGGGATTGGCCGCAATTCCCCGGGTAAGGAGTTGAAAAGAATCAGCCGTGATAGTAGTGTTGACGGTATCGGTAACCGGGTCGATAACATATACCTTGTCATCCGTGCCGGAAGTCACGTATATTTTGGTGGTAATTCCGTCTGCATAGAGTGCGATATCCCTGGGTGTCCCGGGGATCGAATTGGGCAGGGCAATCTCCGGGACGGGGAAAGCTTCCAGGGGGTAGATGAACTGATAGTTATCTTCCTGAGAATAAGCGCTTTCCAGATCGGTATAATCAACCGCGGTTACCTTGAAGTAATACTGGGTTCCCCTGGTCAGGCCGGTAACTTCGTAGGTAGTTGATGTTACGTCTCCGAACGCCGGGTTTGCCATTATGTAGTAGAGGTCAGTAGAGGTGCGATAATACACATTATAGCCCTTGATATCCTGGGTTTCCATTGGGTTGGGGTTCCAGGTTACCGCGATCGAGCTGGAAGACATCGGTGTGGAATACTCCACTACCGGGGGCAGGGGAGCGGTCTGCAAGACCAGATTTACATCGGTAGTCGGCATGCCGGGTTCTACCGGGATGCCTTCAATCCTTCCCGTCAGGTATCTTTCTTCCCGGGGAACTGCGATCAGGTTATAGATCCCCGGGGGGACCGGAGTAAGGAGATATGCCCCGGTGCTGCTGGTAGAGGTAGTAAGGGCCGTTCCCTCGAGTGAGAGTATGGTCCCTTCGGGGTCGTCTCCCAGCTCCTTGGTTATAAATCCGCTAATACTCCCGTACTTCGGACTTAGCTGAAGAGTTCCCACATAATTCTGCTGGTTAGCAACCACGGTAATATCCGATTTCTGGACCGGATTATAGTTAGCCTTACTGGCGGTCAGGGAGTAGAGTCCCACGCCCGCCGGTATCCCGCTGATGGTAAAATCCCCGGCGGGATTGGTGGTTGCGGAAAATCCCGGCTCCGACAAGGTTATTCTGATCCCGTTGTGATCAACCTCCCCCTCCAGAAGAGCGATTCCCGCAATCGATCCCTTCTGCATCAACAGCAGCTCGTCGGGCAGCCTTACCGTTTCGCCGGGGCTGACCGGGACCGGCGGGTAAACATATGGCTCGTATCCGGGATAGGAGGCGTTGACGATATGTATACCCATGGGCTCGGGCACATTTATCGTAAAAGCCCCGTCCGGCAGGGTTACGGAGTCATTCCCGTAATTATCGACAAGATCGACCCCGCCGTAATTGCCCGGGTATTTGCCTTCCAGGGTAATTATCCCCGTAATCTTTCCGGGATCCCCCTGCAGGGGCTCTGCCTCGAGGCTCAGCGGTCCCTCGGTGACGGTAATAAGAAGCTCCCTATCCTTGAAGTATTCCTTGGAGGCCTTCAGGCTATAGGTGCCCACGGGGATGTCGTAAAACCCGAATTCCCCCGAGTCATTGGTGACCGTTGAGTAATTATATTGGGTTACCCCGCTCGCCGTAACGGCCGGGAGCCTCGCGGCCGTGACAATCGTCAGACCGGTCCGGCGGATCTGGATCAGGATCCCGCTATGCACTTCCTTATCTGCGAGTAAAAAGATCCCGGTGACACTGGAGAGCAGCAGATCCAATTGGATCTCGGTAAGATCGATATCTTCCCCGATTTCCACGGAGATGCTCCGGACGACTTCGGTTTGATAATCGGTTTTGCTGATGACCAGGTTATATGTTCCCGCGGGGATATTGTCGATGATAAAATCCCCGTCCCCATTGGTAACCGCATCCAGCGAGGTATTGCTTAAGGATGCATTGACCCCGCTGTAATCATCCATCCCGGCCAGGGTTACCTTCCCCCGGAGCGAGCCTTTGGGCTCATCGAGATCGGTGAACTGCCCGCAGGCCTGGACGAAGAAAAAGATCAGGAAGATAGGGAGCGACATTGCAAGCATCTTTCTTGGCTTCATTAAAATACCTCCTTTTAATATCTTTATTTTCTCGAAAGAAATCTGGGTTACTCCGTGTTTAAAAACTGATGACCTCACCGGTCCCCACATCAACCTGCCGGGCATTGGTCGAAATGAATTTGTCATTAGATTTATTTTTAAGGACTGACTACCAATCTTCCTTTCTGTTTTCTGTTGTCAGGAATGGATACATTCCTTTTATCCACAAAGCTGGTAGGGTCGCTGTTATATATGTCAATATTGATGTCGGTAGTCCCGGTTACGGCAAAGATCAGGTTAGCGGCATTGAAGAACCCTCCGGGTTCGGTGGCGGAGGTGAACTTGACTGCCCCGTTGAAGCGGGTAGTGCCCCCGCTGACAGTAACCGTTCCATCACCCTCGGGGTCATCGGGACTCCGGGGGAGGGTACTTAGATTTTCGGAGTAAAAGCTGCCGGCTTTGCTTCCTTCCAGACTTAAAAGGGTGGCGGCCGCCTGATTCCAGCTTATTACAAGATCGTATCCTCCAAATCCTTCTACGGTTACCCCATCAACAAGGACCGGGGTTGTGCTGTCAACAAACAGGTTTACCGGTACACTGACAGTAGCGGTGCTGACCGTTACCTCCGGAATACTGATATGAGCGAGTTGAGCGGTAATGGTTGAGGTGTCCTGGCCGGTAGGGGTGGTGCCATCATTATCGTCAATACTAGCCGTGATGATCACTCCCGCAGCAAGGCCGTCACTCCCGGTGTCCACGGGGAGGCTTATCCTGAGCAGTCCCGAGACGCCGGTTACCGTAATTCCATTGCTTTTGGCAATCTGGGTCTGGGAGGTAGGTCCGGCCCCGTCCTGGGAGTTCACCGTCACCGTAAAGCTGAGGGGATCGATGCCAGTTCCGCTGTGATCGGTAAAGGTTGCCGCGAAGGGGATCTCGGCCACTACGAAGTGGTTCCCGCTTATAACGGTCGAGGTGGTTATGTTGGCCAGATAGGGAAACCCCCCGGTGCCCGAGGTGGAGCCGTCGGCCGGCTCGGCAATCGTAATCCAGGGAGTCAGGTCAAGATAAACCGTTATCTCGTCCTCCCCGGTTCTTCCGGCGCAATCAGTGGCAGTGGCGGTCAGGGTATTCGCCCCGAGACTTAAATCAGTGGGATAGCTAAGAGTGGCAGACCACTCTCCCCCCCCAAATGTGGCGGTTACAGCATTTACAAAAACGGAGACTATCCCGGAGGAGGTAAGCTGGTCGCTTACGGTTACCTTTACTATTAGTATCGGGTTTCTAATAGTCGCTCCATTGGTTGGATTGGTAATGGTCACGACCGGATCTATGGTATCCACCATGAAGCCGAGGGTCGTAGAGGAGTAATTGCCGCCCCCGCAGTCGTCGGTAGCGGCAACCATCAAGGTATTGGCCCCCTCATTCACCTGGGGAGTAGTAAAGGTGGCACTCCACGATCCGGCAGTGAAGCTGAATTGCCCCGGGGTATTGCCGTTAAGGGTTACGGTAACCGACTGTATTCCGCTGTCATCGGAAACCGAGCCGGTTACCACAACCGTATCGCTGTCGAGGCAATCCCCCTCCTGGAGTGCCTGGGCATTCTGCCCAAAAGACAGGATAATTAAGAATACGAGTGAGGTAAAAAGGCTAAATAAAAATCGTTTTTTTGGAGTCATTTTTCCCCCTTTAATTTGAAACGAATTTTAGATAAATTAAGGTGTAAAATTTTTACATATTTTCGAATACTTGTCAATGAAAAATTTAAGCCGGAAGGGCCTAAAATAAAAAAAATATTGGACAATAAAAAAATCTTTAATTTCAAATAGTTAGGCGGAGGAGCAAGGGGACGGTTAATTGATATAAAAACAGGCGGAATCGAGAGGATTGGAAAGGCTATTTTTTACGCCTTTTTTGAGGCTTTTTTATCCATTCCGGCAGGTAGGTCAGGATACTATCGGTAATACTAATATGCAAGGGCAATTCATGAATTGTCCTTACTCTGATCACATCATTCAGCAATATATACTTTCCGGACATAACCAGAGGTATCCCGATAGACCGGGGTGCCGGGATTCGCCGGATCGCTTACATCAATAATCGCTAAACCGCTTTCATAATCAGCGATATAGGCATAGCCCCCGGTAACATAGACTCCATTGCTATCCCCTGTGGTATCATCCCGATAGACCGGGGGGCCGGGATCTGTCGGATCGCTTACATCAATGATCGCTAAGCCATTACTCCCGACAGCCAAATAGGCATAACCCCCGGTAACATAGATTCCTTTGCTGCTCCCTGAGGTATTCTGATAGACCGGGGAGCCGGGATTTGTCGGGCTGGTTACGTTAATGATAGCTAAACCGCTCCCGTCAGCCACATAGGCATAGCCCCCGGTTACATAAACTCCTAAGCTACTCCCAGTGGTATCCTCATAGACCGGGGCGCCGGGACTGGTTGGATCGCTCACATCAATGATCGCTAAACCGCTTTCCTCGTCGGCCAAATAGGCATAGCCCCCGGTTACATAGACTCTATGGCTAAATCCTGAGGTATCATCCCGATAGACCGGGGCGCCGGGACTGCTTGGATCGCTCACATCAATAATCGCTAAACCGTTAAACCCGTCAGCCACATAGGCATAGCCTCCAGTAACATAGACTCCTTCGCTATCCCCTAAGGTATCCCGATAGACCGGGGTGCCCGGATTTGTCGGATCGCTTACATCAATGATCGCTAAACCATAATTCCCGATAGCCAAATAGGCATAGCCCCCGGTAACATAGACTCCAAAGCTATACCCTGAAGTATCCCGACAGATCGGAGTCCCCGGATTTGTCGGATCGCTTACATCAACGATCGCTAAACCACTAAACCCAGTAGTTAAATAGGCATAGCAGATTGAGATTCCATTACAGTTTTGATCTATCCTATCCCCACAAATCGTAGGTGCTCCCGGGTAGATGGAGTCGTTGCTATCATCGCAGTCAGCCGGGTGCTTGTCGTCAGGATTCACAAGATTACCTGACCCGCAGACATCCCAACCGTCATTATCCTCATCCGGGGCATCAGGAGTGGTGGCATTGCAGTCATTGTCCACACCATCACAGGTAATTTCTTCCAAATAGAACGGGCTGTTGGGATCACAGGGGCTGGAGCGCTCTTCCTGCATGTCGAGGACGCAGGAAAGAAAGTAGATTAGAGGCAGGATGAGAAAAACACTGAACAGTGCTAAATGTTTCTTCATAGGAACCTCCTCTATAGATAGATAGATTTTAGATTAAAAAGAAAAAAAGAAAAAGGGACAGAATTATTTTTTCTTTTTAGGGCCTTTAGGCAGTAACAATGCTCTTCCTTAATCGCAAAGATACCTGCCTATTGTGGCCTCTATGAATAAATGGCGAGGATAGAATGGTAAAACCCGCTCTTGGAGTCTATGGTATGAAATCATTATACTTGAATACATATCCGTGTCAATAAATAAATCTGTTCCCTTTAAGTGTTTGAGGCTTTTTTAATCCATTCCGGCAGGTAGGTCAGGAAGGGGAGGCCGTGGCCGGGGATTATCAGGTCGGATGATCTTGCCAACCTTTCCATACTGCTTAAGCCTTCTTCGGTGCTGGAGAAGTCCTGATTATAGTTCCAGAGCTTTCCTTTATCGAAGTAGCTTAGGCTGACGATCGCATCGCCGGCCACCGCAACTCTAATCTCCGAATTTAGAATAAGCGAAGCGTGTGCCCGGGTATGTCCCGGGGTTAACATAACCTTCACCTTCTCGGCGATCTCCTCTCCATCATCCATCCCGGTAAAGTCTTTTAATCCCACTTCTTCCACCAGTGAGCTAGAGGCAAGGAGCTCGGCTTTGGGGAAAATGCCCAGGTTACCAAAATGGTCCAGGTGCCAGTGGGTGATGAAGACAGCGTCAATATCATCAGGGGTATATCCGCAGTCAGCGAGTGCCCGGATCAGATACTTTCCGTTTCTCTCAAAATCACCGGACTCCCTTCGGGATTCATACTCGAATCCGGTATCCACTAAGACTCGGCGATCGGTTTCGATCAGGACAACATTCGATCCACCGCCGATTCCCAGATTGTATTTTATATCAATAATCAGGGGTGAAGGGCTCTCAATTGCTTCCAGGGTGCAGTTTCCCTGCTTGATCAGCTTGATTGGAGGCAATTCCCCGCCCTTTGCTTTTTTTCTTGGCATTTTTTATTTAAAATTGTAGGGGTGGCCTCATGCCCCTTCTTTATCAGCCTCACCGAGCCATTGGACCGGGGTGATCTCCCGCTCCACTACCGCATCCTGCTTTGCCCGGGGATAGCCGAGGGCGATAGAGGTAACCACGGAATAGGGATATTCGATCCCCAGCTTCTTCTTGAGCCGGGCATTCATGTTCAGGGCCTCGATGAACCCGATGTAACAGGTGCCCAGGCCCAGGGAGTGGGCGGTGAGCACGATGTTCTGGGATGCAATGCCGCAGTCCAGTTGATATTTTCCTACCCCCCTGGTATCCCCTAAGACCAGGATCAGCACCGGGGCGTGCTGGAAAAGATCGAGTTTCTTCTCGGTATCCAGGAGGAACGCTTTGAGAGCGTAAACCGGCCGGATATCTACCGTGCCGGGCTTGGAGAGACCGTAGAGCCAGATGAGGAACCGGCCCAATAATCCTCTC
This sequence comes from Deltaproteobacteria bacterium, assembly GCA_020345765.1. Lineage (GTDB taxonomy): Bacteria > Desulfobacterota. The sequence goes on along the minus strand of CP070770.1, from coordinate 3,074,744 downwards.
TTCCGGTGTAATTTTGTAAGCATTTTCAGGTTCGGGCTGATCCCGTCCCGGAGCTCATCGATGAGCTTCCGGTCGTCAATGACGATGAATCTTACCGGCTGGCAGTTACCGGCAGTGGGGGCGAAGCGGGCGGTCTCCAGCAGCCGGTGAATCATTTCCCGGGGAGGCTTGTCCTTCTTGAAGATCCGGTTGGAGCGGCGCCGGTAGATGACCCTTTCCACCTCGGTCAGGTCTTGGAAGATGCTTTCGTAGTCCTTACCCGGCCCCAAGGGAGTAGGGTAGCTGATCTCCCGCTCCGGATAAACCGATCGGTATTTTCCCGCGGTAAATACCATCGAGCCTTTGATGGTGATGGCGTCCTGGGGACAAACGGCGATACAGGCCCGACATCCCACGCAGGTGCATTGCATTTTTCCACCAAGCTCCATAGCATATTCGGGCTTGGGCCGATCGTATTCCCACAAGTATGATCCGAAGGCGCAGATCTCATAACACAGACCGCAGCCGCTGCATTTTTCCGGGTCAACGACCGGGGTGCAGGTCTGTCCCTCGGGTCTGGTGATCTTGCGATATTTTTCTAGTAACATTTTCCCTCCTTGATAATCTCTCAGACCTTCTCCAGGATATGGATGGTCATCGCTGCCTCTTCCGTGCCGATAAAGCCACCGCCGTTCTCGGTTAAGGCTATCCGAGCCCCATCCACCTGCCGCTTGTCCGCCTCTCCCCTAAGCTGCATCACCATCTCCGTGATCTGGGCAATCCCGGATGCCCCGATTGGGTGTCCCCGACACTCCAAACCCCCACTGGGATTAATGGGGAGCTTGCCTCCCAGCTTGGTTGCCCCTGATTCGGCAAAGACACCTCCCTCCCCTTCGGGGCAGAAGCCGAGCTCCTCGCACTGAATAAGCTCCCCGAAGGCAGTGGCGTCATGAACCTCCGCTACGTTAATATCGTCAGGCTCGAGCCCGGACATCTCGTAGGCCCGCTTCGACAGCCTTGCCCCGATCGGGGGCTCATCGCTCCCCCTGATTCTTCCCGAGGCAAGTACCGAGGCCCTTATCCTTACCGGGCGGGCATTCTTTATCTTTTTCAGGAAACCTGAGGAACAGAGGATGGCCGCGGCCGCGCCGTCTCCGATCGGGGCACACATCGCCCGGGTCAGGGGGTAGGAGACCAGGCGATCCTGGAGGACCTCCTCTACGGTCATATCCATCTGGTACTGGGCGTAAGGGTTCAACGAGCCGTGAAAATGGTTCTTGGCGGCGATTACCGCCAGCTGCCTCTGGGTCGAGCCGTATTTTTCCATGTGCATTCGGGCTCCCATGGCATAGATGTCCATAAAGGCGCTCCGGTCTTTCTGCTTCCCATCGTCCTTAAGTTTACCGGCCTTTTTCAGCTCCTCGGCCTTCTTTTTGGCCTCTTCCTTCATCATCTCGATAATAGCCTTGGTTACCTCCACATCGGTGCCCGAGATGAACCCCTCAAACATCTTTTTCCGATCCTCCGGAAAATAGACCTTCTCCGCCCCTACCGCCAGGACAACGTCGTAAAGACCGGCCTTGATACTCATCCAGGCACCATGGATGGCGCTGGAGCCGCCGGCGCAGGCGTTTTCCACATTCATCATGGGGATACCCTGGATCCTCTGGGGCGTAAGGGCGACCTGGCTCCGGATGCAGTGCTGATCCTGGGACATACCCCAGCCGGAGTTGCTGAACCAGGCCGCTTCGATCTGGTCTTTGTTAACGGAGACGTCTTTGAGGACGGCCTCCAGGGCTTCGGCCGTCAATTGCTTAATACTTTTTTCCGGATATTTATTGAATCGGGTCATCCCGACCCCCGCAATATACACATCACTCACTTGATCCTCCTTCCCCTGATTTAATCAGGAATGTATCATTATGTTAAATGTATTCTACCAGATAGTAACTGTCAATAGCTTGATTTTTTCTTATAATTAGCGTATAAAGGAGCTTAGTCTTGGTCGAAGAACCAGGTTAATTTAAGATTATGGAAGTAAGAAAAAGATTGATTATCGTCTTATTTCTTCTGCTGATGATCTTCGTCGTCGGCGTAGTAGGTTATGAGATTATCGAGAAATGGAGCCTGCTTGATGCCATCTATATGGTGGTAATTACCCTGGCATCGGTAGGATATAGTGAAACCCACCCATTATCTAATACCGGGCGTGTCTTTACCGTGTTTTTAATTCTGGGAGGGATGGGGGTTCTTTTCTATGGCCTGAGCACAATAACGATGTTCATCGTCGAGGGCGATCTTCAGGATATTTTAAGGAGGAGGAAGATGAAGAAGCAAATCCAGGATATAAACGATCATTATATTATTTGTGGTACCGGGGAGACCGGGAAGAATATCGTCGGGGAACTGGCCAAGACCAAAAGAGATTTTGTGGTTATTGAGCAGAATATCGAGAATATAAAACAGTTAGATGAACAACCGAACATAGTTTACATCGAAGGTGATGCTACCGAGGATGCCGTCCTGCTCCAGGCCGGGATCGAAAAGGCGAAAGGGCTGGTAACAGCCTTGCCATCTGATCGAGACAATCTCTTTGTCGTTCTGACCGCTCGCGAGCTCAACCCCAATTTAAGGATTGTATCCCGGTGTATTGAGGAGGAGTCGGAGACGAAGCTCCGAAAAGCCGGGGCCAATTCAGTGGTTTCCCCGAATATTATCGGGGGGCTGAGGATGGCCTCGGAGCTAGTCCGTCCGGCCACGGTTTCGTTTCTTGACATCATGCTGAGGGGAGAGGAGAAAGCGCTGAGGGTGGAAGAGGCGAGGGTGGGCCCCAACTCCCATTTCATTGGAAAGTCAATCGGGGAGGCCAAGATTCCGCAGAAAACCGGGCTCCTGATTGTGGCCCTGAATAAAGAGGGACAGGATTACCAGTTTAATCCCTCTTCTTCCACCAAGTTAGGGGCAAACGATGTGCTCATCGTTATCGGAAGCCCGGAGCAGGTAAAAAGCTTGAAGGAAATGGTGCAATGATTGGTTTTTTATACAAAACTCAGCAAGATACTTCTCCGTAGGACAAAAGGGGTTGCGTGTTTCTTTTCACTTGACCACTTGATTCCTTGAACCCTCTATTTACGAAAGTCCGAGCTTACTCAGCATACTCCCCAGCCAGCCCTGCCGGGCGGAGATCGCTCCCTCGGTACAGTTCTCCTGACAGCAGAAGCAGTGGATGCAGCGCTGATAGTCAATCTGCACGAGCTTTTCCTTTCCGGACGGTTTATAGCTGATAATGTCGAGCGGGCAGGCCTCGAGGCAGACCCCGCAGAGAGAGCAGAGCCGGTGGTCGATGACCGGGCGGTAGGTGAAGCTGTCCTTAAGCAGCCAGCGGAGAGTCTTTCCTAATATCTGTTTTTGCGGGGTGCGGATGGGGATCTTAAAACCATCGATCTTAACCTCTTCGAGCCTTTCACCCCGGCATTCAATCCTGCTAAGCTCACTTTCCCCCAGGCCGATCTCACCCCCGATTGAGGTAGTAAGCATGCCTTCTAATCCCAGGATCTCCTGGACCACCCGGTCCAGGGCCACGGCATCCGGGGAGGCTAGGATCAGGCCGATCTGCCTGGGGTCACCGTTTCGGGGGCCGTTACCTTCCATCCCGACGATCCCGTCCATAATATTAAGGGCAGGGTTGACAAAAGCATGAAGCTCGACCAGCATCCGGGCGAAATAGCCGACATCGTGACCTGCCTGGACATGCCAGCGGGCCTTGTTCCTGCCCACAATACAGCCGAAGATGTTTTTTACCGCCAGGGTAAGGGGCATCACATCATGGGTCTTGAGCTTGGGGAGATTAATCACGACATCGGCTTCGATTACCTCCCGGGCGACCTCGATCTTCCGGAAGATCTTACCCTCGGGGACCGGAACTTCCACCGCGTCTTCAAAGTTAACTACCGGGACTCCCATTTCCCGGGCAACCATTAGATTGCCCGATTTCCGGGCCACGGCCACGGCAGAGCTCAAGGCAGGGCTGTCACCGATACTAACTCTGCCCTTGGCCTCCTGGACAAGTTCGATCACCGCCTT
>CP070770.1:3055912-3070582 GCA_020345765.1 Deltaproteobacteria bacterium | reverse complement strand
TTAATTGAGGTTGATTATTTAGTTATCGGCAGTGGGATTGCGGGCTTGACATTTGCCCTGAAGGCGGCAAAGAAGGGCACGGTGGCATTGATCACCAAGAGAGAGGGCCATGAGTCCAGCACCAGCTATGCCCAGGGAGGGATCGCTTCGGTTATGGGCGAGGGTGACAGTTTCGAGTCTCATATCCGGGATACCCTGGAAGCAGGGGCGGGTATCTGCCATCGAGAGGTAGTAGAGATGGTGGTAAAGGACGGTCCCGAAAGGATTGAGGAACTCCGCAATTGGGGAGTAAGGTTTACCATGAGCGGTGGAGATGATGACGGATCGAGCTACGATCTGGGGAAGGAAGCGGGTCATTCTCAGCGCCGGATAGTCCATGCCTCCGACCTGACCGGGGAGGAGATCGAAAGGGCTCTCCTGGAGGCGGCTTTACAGGAAAAAAACATAGCTATCTACGAATATCACATCGCCATCGACCTGCTGACCACTTCCAAATTTTTAAAGACGATAGATAAGGAGCGGTGCCTGGGGGCCTATGTGCTCGAGATCAAGAAAGGGGAGATCCATACCTTTTTGGCCAAGGTGACGGTGTTAGCTACTGGAGGGGCGGGGAAGGTATATCTCATCACCAGTAATCCCGATGTCGCAACCGGCGACGGGATTGCGATGGCCTACCGGGCCGGGGCCCGGATTGCCAACATGGAGTTTTTCCAATTCCATCCTACCTGCCTATTCCATCCCCGGGCCAAGTCGTTTCTGATATCAGAGGCAGTGCGGGGAGAGGGGGGGATCCTACGGCTCAAGGAGGGAACCCCCTTCATGGAGGCTTATCATCCCCTTAAGGAACTGGCCCCCCGGGATATAGTCGCCCGGGCGATCGATAACGAGCTGAAGAAGGGCGGGGAGCAGTGCGTGTTTTTGGATATCACTCATAAGGATCCCTCGTTTGTTAAAGACCGGTTTCCCAATATCTATCAGAACTGCCTCTCACTGGGGATAGACATTAACCAAGAACCGATCCCGGTAGTCCCGGCTGCTCATTATCTCTGCGGGGGAGTGGTTACCGGCACTGACGGAGAGACCGATATCAAAGGACTCTACGCCTGCGGGGAGGTGGCTCATACCGGACTTCACGGAGCCAATCGACTGGCAAGTAATTCCTTGTTGGAAGCGGCGGTCTTTGCCAATCGGGCCTGTCAGAAAGCCAGCAACGAGATACGAGAAGTTGAGATCCCCCCAGGTGAGATTCCTGCCTGGGATCCGGGGAGGGCGGTGGACAGCGATGAGTCAATTGTTGTTGCCCAGAATTGGGACGAGATCCGTAGTTTTATGTGGAGTTATGTGGGGATCGTCCGCTCCAATAAACGCTTGGCCCGCGCCCAGCGCCGCATCGAGATCCTCCAGGAAGAGATCTCCAAGTATTATTGGGACTTCATTGTTACCAGTGACCTGTTGGAGCTGAGGAATATCGCTACTGTGGCCGACCTGATTATCCGCTCCGCGATGATCCGGAAGGAGAGCCGGGGACTACACTACAATCTCGACTACCCCGACCGGGATGACAAGAACTGGAGTAAGGATACCGTTATTGGAAAGGATTAATTGAGGCCGATAGCCTGCACTCGGAAAGCGGTTAGGAAGAAGTATTTTTTCTTTCGGGATTAAGACTTTCCTTTTAAGAAATCGTCCAGTAATTTCTTGCTCTGTTCGTCAAGCCTAACGAACTGGATCCCCATCCCGGGAATGACCTTGGTTCCCCCCTCTTCCTCTTCTTTTCTGCTCCAGATAACCTTGCTTTCTATCTCTAGAGGCAGGGTGCTGCCCGGGAGGGTTAGCTGCAGGAATATCGGGGTTCCGGGAGGGAGCGGATCTACGGTTTGAATAAAGATTCCCCCTCGGCTAAGGTTCCTCGAATAATAGTAGATGAAATCTTCCTTGTCTTTAAAATCGACCCGGACAAAGATACTTACCCGGGGCTCTCTTCTCGTATTTTTTCTAGACACTTTTTTTACCTCTTTTTTCCGGGGAGTCACTTAGATGCTTTCCTTAAGCCTGGTGCCGAAGAGGGGACTCGAACCCCTACAGGCTTGCGCCCACTAGGTCCTGAACCTAGCGCGTCTACCAGTTCCGCCACTTCGGCGTAATCTTCTTAAGATCTAATATTCGAATTCTTATTCTATTTTTATATTTGTTAAATGTCAAGGAAAAAGGCAAACCGGATACGGGAAGATCGGTTGTGGTACCACGGTAGAAACATAATAAGTATAAGAGATTAGGATCAGTAGCTCAAAAGGAGCTTGAGGCAGGAATCGGTGAAATTCACTAAGGGCGCCCAGTAAACGCCGAACAGGACAGTAGGAATTATCAAGATTAACATCAATGTAAGGTAAAGAGGTGAAAGCTTTAACGGCGTGGTATCAGGGGCCTCCTCAAGGAACATCTTTTTCACTATCCCGGCATAGTAGTAAAGGGCTACTACACTGTTCAGTATCCCGACCACGGCCAGCCAGTACACCTCCTTTTTGATCAGGGCGGCAAATAGATATACCTTGCCGATAAAACCGGCAAACGGGGGGATACCGGTAAGGGACAGGAGGAAGACGGTAAGTGCCGCCGCGGCAAAAGGTGCCCGCCAGCCCAGGCCCCGGTAATCAACGATCTCCTCGGTATTCAGCTTGTTCAGGACGGCAATGACCACCAGGAACGCCCCTAAATTCATAAACAGATAAACTGCCAAGTAGAAAAGCATCGCCCGGAGTCCCTGGTCATTAAGCAGGACGAAACCCATCAGGATGTATCCGGCGTGGGCGATACTGGAATAGGCCAGTAGCCTCTTGATGTTGCTCTGCGCAATTGCCACCAGGTTCCCCAGGGTCATTGTGACTGCCGAGAGCACGGCAATCAAAAAGGGCCAGTTCAGATTGCCGAGAGGTATCCATACCCCTTCTTCCAGGGAGGGACGTGCCATCACCCCATAGAAAAACCGGATCAGAACCGCAAAACCCGCGGCTTTGGGCCCTACCGAGAGGAAGGCGGTAACGGGTGTCGGTGCCCCTTCGTACACATCCGGGCACCACATATGAAAGGGGACGGCGGCGATCTTATATCCAAACCCGGCCAGGACGAATATGGTTGCCAGCAGCAGGGTTAATGGGTAAGTCTCCTGGAGAAACAGGGCCTTGCCGACAGCGTGAATATTGGTAGTGCCGGTCAATCCGTAAATCAGCGACATCCCGTAGATCATCACCCCGGAGGCTACCGCCCCGTAAATGAAATATTTAAGCGCCGCTTCACTGGATCGGCGATTCCCTTTTAGGTAGCCGGTAAGCAGGTAGGAGGTCAGGCTGATCAGTTCCAGGGAGATATAGATCATCAAGAGATCTACCGCCGAGGCAATCAGAATCATCCCCAGAGCTACCGCTAAGAGTAAGGCATAGTACTCAGCCTGATCAGTTCCCTTGATCTCCTCTGAGCGTACTGAGAAAAGGACTACCATAAAGGTACTGAACAAAAAGAAGAGCTTAAAGAAGAGGGCAAACTGGTCGAGGGCAATCATCTGAGAGAATAAAACAACCTTATTGCCGGAAAACAGCTTAGATGCCTCAAGGAAGGAGATAGCTAAGCCCAGGAGAGCCAGGTAGGCAGTAATTGTTCGTTCTCTTCTTATTAAAAGAAGATCAAGAAGGATCACTCCCAAGGCAGAACAGATAAGGATCAGCTCCGGGTAAAAGTAATTCAGGCTTTCCAGGTTACTGAGGCTCAAACCTCCTTCTCCTTTAATATATTATCACGGTTGGACTATACTAATTATATTTCCCAGGGTTACCCGCATTATATCCAGCATTGGCATGGGATAGACGCCCAGGATAATCACGATTATTCCCAGGGGGATCAGGGTGAATAGCTCCCGTGCGTTGATCTCCGGCAGGGTCTTATACTTATCATCCAGTTGTCCCAGAAAAACCCGCTGAAAGGTCCAGAGAAAATAGGCCGCACCGATTATGATCCCGATCACTGCCAGACAGGTAATCGTTCGATAGACCGGGAAGGCTCCGATAAAGCAGAGGACCTCGCTGATAAACCCACTCAGCCCGGGCAGACCCAGGGAGGCAAAGAAGGCCAGGCTGGTCATTCCGGCATAGATCGGCATCTGGGTAGCGAGGCCGCCGAAGCCGTTGATATCCCGGTGGTGGGCACGGTCGTAGATTACTCCTACCAGAAGGAAGAGCATCCCGGTGATGGTGCCGTGGTTAAACATCTGAAGCACAGCCCCATTCATCCCCGCCTGAGTAAAAGCCGCCATTCCCAGCAGGCAGTAACCCATATGGCTGATGCTGGAGTAAGCGACCAGCTTTTTAAAATCCTTCTGGGCCATCGCGCAGAGCGCCCCGTAGATTATATTGATAAGTCCCAGAATTACTAGGGGATAGGAGAACCAGACCGTGGCCTCGGGCAGGATAGGGTAGCTTATCCGAAGCAACCCGTAGACTCCCATTTTCAACAGCACCCCGGCCAGGATTACGCTGATTGCGGTTGGGGCCTCCACATGGGCGTCAGGAAGCCAGGTATGGAACGGAAAGATGGGCACCTTGATGGCAAAGCCGATGAAGAGACCGATAAAGACCACCTTCCAGAAGGGGCCGACGAAGCTGCCGCGAGCAGCCATTAGCTTGGTCATATCGAATGTATGGGGCTCGGTAGCGAAATAAAGGGCAAGCATGGCCAGAAGTATGAGCACACTGCCCAGGAGGGTGTAGAGAAAGAACTTGATCGCCGCATACTCCCGGTCGGGTCCACCCCAGATCCCGATCAGGAAGTACATCGGCAGGAGCATTACCTCCCAAAAGATGTAGAAGAGAAAGAAATCCAGGGAGCAGAAAATGCCCATCATTCCGGTATCCAGGAGAAGGAAGAGGGAGAAGTAGCCCTTGATCCCCTTGTCCGTATTCCAGGAGGCAAAGATGCAGAGGAAGCAGAGCAGGGCGGTGAGGAGCACCATCGGTGCACTCAGGCCGTCAATACCGAGGAAATAATAGATGTTGAAGGATCTGATCCAGGGGTAATGCTCGACAAATTGGAGCTCAGGAGTGGAGCGGTCGAAGTTTAAGTAGATCCATCCTGCTAGGAGCAAAGGGACAAAAGTTGCCACTACCGAGACCAATTTCATTGCCCTTTCTTGACTACGGGGCAAGATCAGGACGACGGCAGCCCCGATTAAGGGGAAGAAGACTATCCAGGATAAAACATGATCGGTCATTGCCCTAACTCCTTTTTACCGAGATATGAATATTAAATAATCTTTACTACCATAATAACAACTATCACGATTATCGCGATGAGGAGATAATTCTGGATCCTTCCCGTCTGGGTTTTCCTTAAGACGGAACCGCCGGATATGACGGCCGATGCGGTAGTATTGACCGCACCGTCCACGAAGGTATTATCCCACCAACCGCTCCACTTTGCGGTAATCTTTGTCAGCCAGGCTGAGCCGTTAACTGCCCCATCGATTATCCCTAAGTCAAAGCGGGCTAAAAGATTATTCAACCCGAGGAGGCTCCGGACGAAAACCGCATGGTAGATCTCATCTACATAGTACTTATTGAGGAGAAGATTATAGAGTCGAGGGAACCTCTCCGCCAATGCCTTGGGGTGCTCCGGATGTCTGATATACATCTGATAGGCAATGAAGATCCCGGCAAGGGCGACCACCACCGAGATGACCATCAAACCGAGCTCCAATCCCACGGAATGATGGGCATGAGTAGCAACCTCAGTATGCCGGTCAAAGACCGGGGTCAGGAAATGGTGGAACCGGTTATGGCCACCCAGAACCTCGGGCACCCCCACATAACCTCCGACCAGGGCCAGTGCCGCCAGGATCATTAATGGGATAGTCATCACCCCGGGCGATTCGTGGGCCTTCTTGTCGGTCCTGCTCTCCCCGAAAAACGCCAGAAAGACGACCCGGAACATATAAAAAGCGGTCAGCCCAGCACCCAGCACCCCTACTAACCAGAGGCCCCAGTGGCCGTGATCACTGCTGAAGGCCTTCCAGAGGATCTCGTCCTTGCTGAAAAACCCGGATAGACCCGGTACCCCGCAGATAGCCAGGGTAGCAATTAAAAATGTCCAGTAGGTTCGGGGCATCTTCTCCTTCAGACCCCCCATATTCCGCAGATCCAGTTCCCCGGACAGGCCGTGCATCACACTGCCGGCACCCATGAAGAGCAGGGCCTTGAAGAAAGCATGGGTCATTAGATGGAAGATCCCCGCCGAGTAGGCGCCCACCCCCACTCCCAAAAACATATACCCCAGCTGACTGATAGTAGAATAGGCCAGGACCCTCTTGATATCGTTTTGTACCAGGCCGATGGTAGCGGCATAAAAGGCAGTAGCCGCTCCGATAACAGCTACTACCGTCATGGCAGAGGGGGCTAAGACATATAAGAAGTTCATCCTTGCGATCATATAGATGCCGGCGGTAACCATAGTGGCCGCATGGATCAGGGCACTTACCGGGGTGGGACCGGCCATGGCATCAGGGAGCCAGACATAGAGCGGGAGCTGTGCTGACTTGCCCGTCGCCCCCATAAATAACAGTAAGGTAATAGCGGTAACCATTCCCGCACTCAGCAGATGGGCATTGGCCGACAATTCGGTGAATCTGATCGTCCAGACCCCGGCCTTCCCCAAGCTCCAGAAAAGCAGAAGGAAGCCGAGCATAAACCCGAAATCACCCACCCGGTTGACAATAAAAGCTTTCATTCCGGCAATGGCGTTTTTCTTGTCCTCAAACCAGAAGCCGATAAGCAGGTAAGAGCACAACCCCACCCCCTCCCAGCCGATGAACATCAGCAGAAGGTTGTCCCCGAGGACCAGGGTCAGCATGGCAAAGACAAAAAGATTAAGGTAGCCGAAGTATCTGGAGTAGTTCTTATCTCCGTGCATATAGCCGATGGAATAGACATGGATAAGAAAACCCACCCCGGAGACAATCAGGATCATTACTGCCGAGAGAGGATCAACCAGAAAAGACACTTCCGCCCGGAAATCTCCGACCAGAACCCAGGTATAAACAAGGTTGGTGAAGCTCCTTGATTCGGCGGGAAGCTTAGTCAAGCTCAAAAAGAGCAGGGTCGAGGCACAGAAAGAGATAAATACGGTCAGGCAGGCCAGGGGACCGACCACTCTGTTTCCCAACCTCCTGCCCAGGAGCAGGTTGATGACCGCCCCGATAAGCGGCATCAGGGGAACTATCCAGACATAGCTTTGGATACAATCCATTGCCAATTATCCCTTCATTGCATCGGCCTCATCAACGCTGACACTCTTAATATTCTGATAGAGTGCCAGAATGATCGCCAGGGCTACCGCTGCCTCCGCCGCTGCTAAAATAATCACAAAGACGGCGAAAAGCTGGCCGCTGATTCCGATAGTCACGAAGCGGGAGAAAGCCACGAAATTAAGATTAGCTGCATTTAAAATGAGCTCAATCCCCATCAATATGCTAACTGCGTTCCTCCGGGTTAAAACCCCGAATAGCCCCAGGGAAAAGAGTATGGCAGAGATAAATAAATAATGTTCTAGACCAATAATCATTGTAACCTACTCAATCTACTTTAGGCGGTCTGACCTCTTTGCGGATGAGGATCACTGCCCCGACGAGAGCAGCCAGGAGCACTACCGAGGCCACTTCAAAGGGAAGCAGAAAATCGGTCATCAGCAGTTTTCCAATCTCTGCGGTTGTCGGCTCCATGGCCCTCTCACCGACTAAGTGCCAGGGCGTCTTAACAATAACAGTTGCCAGCAAAAAGAATATCACAGCTACTCCCACTGCTGCCGGGAAAACCTGTCCGGCACCGCTGAAGATCTTCACGTCAAAGACCTTCCGGGTCAGCATCACCCCGAACAGGATGAGTACCAGAATACCGCCCACATAGATCAAAACCTGGGTGGCGGCCAGAAAATCAGCACTCAGGAACACATAAAGCCCGGCTACCCCGAAGAAGGTAAACAGCAGGGCAAAGGCCGAATGGACGATATTCCTGCTCGTAACTACTACCAGGGCCGAGCCGACGGTGAGGACCGCAAACAGGTAGAAGACGATCTTATAGATAATTCCTTCCATTAATATCTCATTCCTTACGCCCTAAGGTTTCACCCCGTAATGATAGATCATTGCCCCCCGGGTGTAGGTGGAAAGCTCATGTTCCTTGGTCACCTTCAGGGAGCCGGTGGGGCAGGCCTCCACGCAAAGGCCGCAGAACATACATCGGGACGCATCAAAATTAAACTTGGAGGCAACCTTCTGCTTTCCCTTCCCCTCGGCCTCTATCTCGATACAGTCAATCGGGCAGGTGCGGGCACAGACGGTGCAGACGTTGCACTTTTCGATATCATTGACGATTAGTCCCCGATATCTGTCCGAAATCTTCCATCCCCGGGCCGGGTCTTCTTTCTGCTCGGGATACTGCATGGTGATCTCTTCCGAGGGAGAGAGGCCGTAGTGGATCGTTATCCTCATGCCTGCCATGACAGTACGGATTGTCTCCCAGATCTCTCGGAAATACTTTATCATTTTTAACTGAATAGTTGTATGACCAACTCCGGAATTCCCTTACCCTTGAAAATAAGCAGCCAGAGTCCCGTTCCGATTATATTGAAAAAAGCAAAGGGCAAGAGAACCTTCCAGCACATATACATAATCTGATCAACCCTTAGCCGGGGAAGTGTCCAGCGGATCCAAAGCATTAGATAGATTAAAAGAAATGTCTTCCCCAGAAAGACTCCCAGTTGGAGCAGATTCTTCAGATAAATATGTATGTCCAAATTATTGATAATAGGAAGCTGCCAGCCTCCCAAGAAAAGGGTGACCGCAATTGCGCTTACAATGAAGATCTCCCCCCACTCTGCCATAAAGAAGAAGCCGAACCGCATCCCGCTGTATTCGGTGAAGTAACCGGCAACCAGCTCGGACTCGGTCTCGGGAAGATCAAACGGGGTCTGGTTAACCTCGGCCAAAGCGGCGGTAAAATAGATAAAAAACGAGATAAAAACAAAAGGGTTATGGAATATGTGCCAGTTTAAGATCCCCCAGCCGCCGGACTGACTCCTGATAATCTCACCCATATTAAGACTTTGTGTGATCAGTATAACCGAAAGCAGGGAGAGACCAATGGGGATCTCGTAGCTGACTATCTGGGCGGCGGCCCGCATTCCCCCCAGAAGCGACCACTTGCTGTTGGAGGCCCAGCCGGCCATGATCACCCCGATAACTACCAGGGAAGAGATGGCAAGGAGGTAGAAGAGCCCGATGTTAAGGTTACTGATTACCAGCCTGTCGCTATAGGATAAGGCCACAAAGGCGGCACAAGAGGCAGCAAAGGTAATAAACGGGGCCAGGATAAACAATTTTTTATCGACGACCGTGGGGACAATGTCTTCCTTCAGGAAAAGCTTCACCCCATCGGCAAGAAACTGGAGCAGACCCACCGGCCCCACCCGATTGGGCCCGATACGCACCTGGATATCACCGCCGATCTTCCTTAGAGCATAGGTCCCGAGCCCTTCGTAGAGCATAGCAAGGAGCAATACCACAGTCCCGACGATGAACATCAAGGAGATAAGGAGCAGGATGGAGATCGGGCTCAAGAAGCTAAACTTATCAACTAACCACTGGATCGCGAACTGCACTTATTGGTCTCCAAAAGATATATAGCTAATAGTAAAAAAGCTCGATTCTAAAAAATCACCCTTAATAATCTGCGTTTACCGGTCAATCTCCGGGAGAATAATGTCCAGGCTCCCTATCAGAGCTACAAGATCCGCCACCATCAGTCCCTGGCTGAGTTTTCGGAAAATACTCATCGTGCAGAAGGAAGGGGCACGGATTTTTAACCGATAGGGATTGGTCGAGCCGTCGCTGACCAGGTAAAAACCCAGATCACCCCGGGGATTTTCGGCCCGGAGATATACCTCCCCCTCCGGGGGCTTAAATACCCGGGGGACCTTGGCCCGGATCTCCCCATCGGGAAGCCGATCCAGGGCCTGGCGGATGATCCTGACACTCTCTTCCATCTCCCGGATCCTGACCCAATAACGGTCCCAACAATCGCCAACCGTGCCTTTCTCTCCGGTCCCTACCGGAACCTCAAATTCAAAGCGGTCATAAACGGAGTAGGGCTCATTCTTGCGCAGATCCCATTTCACCCCGGAACCTCTCAAATTCGGTCCGGTAACCCCGTAAGCAATAGCTTCCTCCGGTTTAATTACCGCGATATTAGTCAGTCGTTTCAGAAAGATCTTATTCCAGGAAAGCAGCCGATTATATTCCTTAACCTTGGGTTCGAAATAATCCAGGAACTCCCGGGTTTTCCCGACAAATCCCTCGGGCAGATCCTGGGCTACCCCTCCGATGCGATAGTAATTATAGGTAAGCCTTGCCCCGCAGACCATCTCGAACAGGTCATTAATCTTCTCCCGCTCCCTGATTGCATAGATAAAAGGGGTAAAGGCACCCATATCCGCACCGAACGAGCCGAAGGCGATCAGATGGCTGGAGATTCGATTGAGCTCGGCCATTATCACCCGGAGATACTCCGCCCTTTCCGGAACCTCGATCCCCGCAAGCCTCTCCACGGCCATCGCATAGACATGATTGCAGTTCATCGAAGCCAAATAATCCAAGCGATCGGTAAAGGGCATGAACTGGGAGTAGGTTACATTCTCCGCAATCTTCTCCAGACTTCGGTGCAGGTATCCGATATGGGGGACAGCCTCGCGGACCACCTCACCATCGGTCCTGAGCATCAATCGCAGCACCCCGTGGGTGCTGGGATGCTGGGGCCCCATATTGATGAACATCTCTTCGCTTTCTAGCGCCGCCATTATATTCCTTTGGTCATTTATTACTATATCTTCACTCCATTATATGTTTTCGGAGCCTGGTAGTCCTTGCGGAGGGTATGACCGTCCCAGTCATCGGGAAGCAAAATCCTCCTCAGGTCGCTGTGTTTATCGAAAACAATACCCATAAGGTCATATGCCTCCCGCTCATGCCAATTTGCCGCCGGCCAAACCACCTCTACTGTGTGAACTCTGGGGGCTTCCCGGGGAAGCTTAACCCCGATGGCGATCTTGTGTAAATGCTTGGTGGAAAAAAGGTGATAGACGACGGTAAAATTTTCCGGGTAGTCTACTGCACTCAGGCACATGAGGAAATCAAAGGCAAGCTCCGAATCGTCTCTGAGGTAAGAGGATATTTCAACAATAGTTTCCGGGTTCACACGGATGGACGCCGGTTGGGTAGCCTTCTCTTTAAGTTCGTAAATATTCCCCGGAAACTTTTCCGTTAGTAGTTGATATATCCTCTGCGCTTCCATTAAATTAACTTACTACTTCCTGACTAAAACCTTCTGTCTCATAATCTTCTGCTGGAGCTTCATTACCCCTTCAATCAAGGCCTCCGGCCGGGGAGGGCATCCCGGAACATAGACATCCACCGGGATAATCAGATCTACACCCTTCACTACCGTAGGGGAGTCTTTATAGAAAGGTCCTCCGGAATTGGCACA
This sequence comes from Deltaproteobacteria bacterium, assembly GCA_020345765.1. Classification (GTDB taxonomy): domain Bacteria; phylum Desulfobacterota. The sequence goes on along the minus strand of CP070770.1, from coordinate 3,059,006 downwards.
GCTTCCCATGGAAATAACGTATTTGGGCTCGGGCATCTGTTCGTAGAGGCGCTGGACCCGGGAGGCCATCTTATGGGTGATCGTTCCGGCGACGATCATCAGGTCGGCATGGCGGGGGGTAGCCCGAAAGATGGCACCGAAGCGGTCGAGGTCATAGCGGGAGGCTCCGGTCTGCATCAGTTCGATCCCGCAGCAAGCGGTGGCAAAAAGCAGATACCAGAGTGACGACTTTCTGCCCCAGTTGAACAGGTCGTCTACGGTAGTGAAAAAGACATTCTCGGGAAATCTATGCTCAACTATGCCCATGATTCACGGGTAATCGATAGCAGATTGTAGATCCCGGATCGAAAATCTGAAATCTATAATCTAAGAATCTGTTTTTAGGGTTTTAATCCAGTCCAGGTCCCCTTTTCTCCAGACATAGGCCAGACCGACTAAGAGAATGAAGATAAAGATCATCATCTCAACGAAGGCAAACCATCCCAGCTTTTGAAAGACTACTGCCCAGGGATAGAGAAAAACAATCTCCACATCGAAGATGATAAATATAAGGGCAATTATATAGAAGCGGATATTGAATTGGATCCAGGAGGTGCCTACCGTAGGCTCGCCGCATTCGTAAGTGGATAGCTTTACTTCGTTAGGGTCGCTGGGCCGGAATATGCGGGTAAGGATTAATGTGATGCCGACAAAGAGAATCCCGAGGATTAGGAATACCAAAACGTTGGCAAAATTGAATAACATTTTTTTTCATCCCGCCGCGATTTAAAGAAATCGACAAAACCCGATACAAAAATCCCCCCAGCAGTATATGAACTGGAAGGATTTTTGTTTATTCCGGCCCTGAGTAGCTTGGTGGATTATGCTACTGTTTCTTTACGTGGCACTCCTTGCACTTCTTGTCCGGGGCCTTCTTTCCCTGCTCCTTGTTGACCTTTGTATGACAGCCTTTGCATTGCCCATGAAAGGCATCCTTGAGGATCATCGCTTCATCCTTCTTCTCTTTCGGGTCATGGCAGGAACTGCAGGCCTTGGGGGTCTCCTCCTCCTTAGTCTTGTGGTGACAGTCGGTGCATTTGATCTTGTATTCCTCAGTGTGCTTCTTGTGAGACAAGGTCACATCACCGGCCTTGGCGGACTTCAGGACAATAACATCCTTCCCTTTCTCCTCGGCCGTGACTCTGCTCAATGCCACTATCGAGCCTAAAAACGCCAGGCCGACCAATGCCATTATTATACGTTTAACCATTCCAACCTACCTCCTTTCTTATTCTAGTATACTTGATTTTAGGTGGAAAGTGAATAACAATTCATTCATATTACATGTATATTTTTTTGTCAAGAGAAAATAGGAATTTTTTTATCAAAATATTAGGTAACAACCCAGAAAAAGGCCCTTGCCTTTTATACTAACCGTGATTATACTATGCAAGAATCTAATCTAAACCCTTATGGATAAAAGGCAATTCGGTAAAGTAACCCTAATTCCCGGGGAGAAGAACGGCCGCTACCCCTTCTGCCATTCCCTCTACATTGACGATGAGAAAAAGGTTATTATCGACCCGAGCTCTGACCAAAAACAACTCAGCTCTTTAAAGGAGGGGAAAGGCGTAGATGTTATCATCAACAGCCATTATCACGAGGACCACTTTACTTACAATTACCTTTTCCCCGAGGCCGATCTCTATGTCCCCCGGGCCGATGCCCCCTGCTTTAAGTCCCTGGACAAGCTGCTGGAGTTCTACGGGTCGATGGGAGAAGGGTTTGAGGAAATATGGAGGAAACTCCTCGTGGAGAGCTTTCACTACCAGGAGCGAACGCCCACCTTGGAGTTTACCGATGGAGACTCATTCAGCTTCGGCCAGACCACCCTCGAGGTTATCCACACCCCGGGCCACACCCCCGGGCACAGCTGCTTCTTTTTCCCGGAGCTCGAGCTCCTGTTCCTGGCGGACATTGACTTAACCCGCTTCGGGCCCTGGTACGGTGATGCCGCCTCCGACCTGGAGCAGACAATTGAATCAATCAAGAAAATAAGGGACTTCCCGGCCAGGATATTCATCTCCGCCCATGAAAAGGCGATCTTCGAGGGGGACATCAGCAGAGAAGCGGATAACTACCTCCGTGTTATCGAGCGGAGGGAGCAGGATCTGCTGGATTTTCTCGGTAAGCCCCGCACCCTGGAGGAGATAGTTAAAAAAAGGTTTGTATATCAGAGTGCTAAGGTCGAGTCATCCTTCGCCGATTTCGGAGAAAGGGGGATGATGAGCAAGCACCTCGAGCGCCTGCTGAATTCAGGAAAAATTATTTACGAGCAGGACCGCTACTGGGGAAAAAGTGGTATTTCTCAACCTTAGGCCAATATACCGGCGAGGCCAAGGGGCTCAATATAGACCCTCTGATTTTACTTTCCCAGGGAATTATATTTCTTTAATTATTCTAAATACTTATGTCTCTTCCCATTTACACTTTTTTGTAATTTTTTTCTTGTAATCTGTTGAGTTTGTGCTACATTAATCGTCATAAGACTTATCATTTAAACTGACAGCTATTTAAGTAGGGGCCGACGACTGCCCGACCTGTCCTGAGCCTGTCGAGGGAATAGGGATAGACACCGAGAACCACCCTATAAGCTTCGTCCTTAAAGGAGGGTGAAATGAAGCAAACGGTAAAACATGGGTTTCGGAAGTCCGGCTCATCTGAGTCACCAATGGCAAGGCGTAGGAAAATTGGAATTTGGTCATTGGTCATTGGTATTTTTTTATTTATTTTCCTGCTTCTTGCTTTCACGGGAGAGGCCCGAGCCGGTAGCTTGATCTACGGTGATGCTCAGCGGGATGGTAATGTTGATGTCACTGATAAACTCAGGATCCGCCAGAACGCCGGAGGTCTTCCCGGCGTGCCCCTGAGGGGTAATGCCGATGCCAGCGGCCACGACTGTCGACTGGTACTAAGCGACGCTATGGCCATCAGCCAATACATGGTGGGCTTTCGCTCAGATCTGCCGGTCTTCATTCCCTCTGAATGCTGGGCCTTTAAACTCACTGCCACTAATGGAGATGGGCAGGAGGGGCCTCCCAACCAGATCCTCCCC
>CP070770.1:3019158-3055812 GCA_020345765.1 Deltaproteobacteria bacterium | reverse complement strand
GGCCGCCTGGGCCATCATCGAGCCCAGCCAGTTATATCCGGGCTCGACGGCAATGTCATAGCCTCCGTGGCAGTTGAAACACCGGTTAGGTGCCTCGAGGTTCACCCCCTGGTCCGGCTGCGTCCCCGGCATTCTCACAAGGGGGTCGTCCTTAACGGGCACCGGTGTCCAAGCGGAAGTGATTATTGTGTAAGAAAGTATGATACCGATTGCGGCAACCCCTATGATAAAACGCTTATACATAAATCCCCCCCTTAATATTAGTCTTTGATTGCCAAGGTATGGTTAGAAGACCACCGTAACGGCTTTATTTTAAAAATCACATAAACCTAATTAGAAGGCAAATCAAGTGCCAAGGCTATCTACATCTCGATAATGTCTCTAAATATTTGAAAAAAAAGACTTTTATCAAAGACACATCATGTAGAAAAAATTAGAGTGAGTATCATTTAATCGGTTTAAATGAGACAATATATGATATGAATTACCTTAGTTGTAGTTTTTAATTGTCTTATTTGTCATTATAACCTACATTATTATTGCCTTTTTCAGATAAGTATGGATAAAATGGCTGTGGATAAAGCGTCTCATTTAACTTAAATGAGACACTATGAACAATGCAACAGTATCATTATGACCGGAAGGAGGATTTTTGAATCTGGGTCTGAATAATAGTGGGTTTGGCCTTTTCTTCACTCAAATCCTGGCCCCAAAACTACTGAAATTCACGCTGCCATCAGATGAGTTACCGCCTCTTCCAGGCCATCTATCGTGAGCGAAAACATCGGGAAGATCTGGGCAATGTAGACGACGGTCTCGATATACCGCCATGACCGTTCCGAAACCGGGTTCAGCCAGGCACTATGCGGGAACGTCTTGGCCAGGAACGCCAGTCGTTCAATACTGGGTTTCCCGCTCCGCTCCTGAACATATATGGAACCGTCTACGCCCAGCAGTTCATAGCGGGCCATGCTGGCATCGCCCACCAGAATCAGCCGGGTTTCCGGGTCCATCCGGGCAAACTCCTCCACCGGCTTCGGCTTTTTCCGCCGGGTCGGGTCTTCCCAGAGTTCACTGTAAACCGTATTGTGAAAATAATAGATCTTCAGGTCCTTGAAGTTGGACCGGGCGTGATTGAATAATGTCTGCACCACCGGTATATAGGGGTCCATGGACCAGCCCCCGTTGTCGATGGCCAGGATCACCTTCAACCGGTCCTTCAGGCTCCGGTCGAATACGATCTCGATCTCCCCGGCATTTTTCATCGTCTGATAAATACTTTCCTCGATGTTAACCTGATCCCTCGGCCCGGACGGTATCATATTCCGCAGCCGTTTCAGGGCCTCCCCCATGGACGCCTGGGTCAGGGGACCCATGCGGGAATAATCCTTAAACCGTCTTTCATTGGCGACCTTGACCGCCGACTTGTTCCGGGAGCCCCCGCCGATCCTTAAACCCCCGGGGTGGTACCCCGAATGCCCCACCGGGGAAGTTCCGCCGGTGCCGATCCATTTATCTCCGCCGTCGTGCCGCTCGGTCTGTTCCTTGAGGCGTTCTTTTAAGTATTCGATCAGTTCGTCCGGGGTCAGCTTTTTCAAAGTAGCCTCATCCCAGCCTAGGGCATCGGCAAGTACCTTGGGATTCTTCAGCCATTCATCCAGGAGGGCGCGGATAGTTTCGTTCAGCTCCAGCTCCTCCTCGTCAGGCATCTCGGCGCCTTCGAAGTAGTAGGCGAATATCTGATCGTAAAGATCGAAATACCGCTCGCTCTTGATCAGGATAGTCCGGGAGGCGGTGTAAAAATCCTCCAGTGAATTGATCAGGCCCTTATTTAACGCCCGGTGGAGGGTCAGAAACGAGGTCGGGGTGACGGGGACACCGGAATCCCTCAGTTTGTAGAAGAACTCAGTAAACATTTAATACCATCAGAGATAACGGAGTCCATTAATATGACAGCATCTAATCAAGGAATTAATTGGTTAAAAAATCAGCAACGGAAGTTAAAATGGTCTTCGGCGGTTGACATAACTATCTGCCACTACGTAGTCCTGGCTCTTCTTGAATAAAACCCCCAGATAGGGAACCTCACCTTTTGCCAGATTTTGAGTTTTGAAGTCCGGATCGAGCTGGAGGGCCCGGATCCAGTTGATCAGCTCCCGGGTGGCTGGCTTCTTTTCTACCATGTCGATCTCCCGCAAGCGGTAGAAAGTGGCGATGGCGTGTTTTGCCAGGTTGGCTTCCAGATCGGGGAAATGAACCCGGATTATTTCCTGCATCCCCTCGGGATTGGGAAACGCAATATGGTGAAAGTTGCACCGCCCCAGAAACGGGTCGGAGAGGTCCTTCTTGGCATTAGAGGTAATAACGATGACCGGTCGGTACCGGGCACTGACAGTCTTGTCGATCTCGATGATGTCGAATTCCATCTGATCCAGCACATCGAGCATGTCATCCTGAAAGTCGGTATCCGCCTTATCGATCTCGTCAATCAGGAGAACGGTCCGGGTTTCCGCGGTAAACGCCTGGCCGATTTTCCCCATCTTGATATAATCCTCGATTCGGCTGACATCCCGGCCGGAGTCACCGAAACGGCTGTCGTTCAGCCGGGTCAGGGTATCGTATTGGTAAAGGGCGTCAACGAGTTTCATGTTGGACTTAACATTTAAAACGATTAACGGCATACCAAGCGATTGCGCGATGGCATGGGCAAGCATGGTTTTCCCGGTGCCGGGCTCCCCCTTGAGCAGGAGGGGCATTTCCAGGGCCATGGAAATATTGACAATCTTAGCCAGCTCGTCATCGACCACATATTTCGTGGCGCCGGTAAATTTCTGCGATCGGTTTCCTTTTTTCATAATTCTCCTTGTTGTTCCCCTCTGAATCTATTCCGGTTAAACCATAGTCTACTATCTATTCTCCGATAATTTCCCCAACAGGTCAATGAAAATCTAATCAAAAGTCACCAAATAACCGGTAACGGTCAAGATGCGGGCCGGAGCCCCGCCTTTGGCGGGGTCAATATTTCAATAATATCCAACTTTTCTAAGGATTATTACCCCTTTTCTGCTTCTATAATAAGTCCCCATAAGCTCAGATAGGAGTACGGGAACGGGAATCTTTTAAATCGAATCCTGCCGAAGCCGGCATCCTTAAATATCTCCATCATCTCGCTTCTTTTATACATGTTTGCTTTCCACCAAATCTGTATAAGCAATTTCATCAAAATATTGTCTCTCGTAATGAATACTATTATTTTACCATTGTCTTTCAATAATATTCTTAAATTTCGCAGGGCATCTTTAATCTCATCCTTTGGCAGGTATTCCAACATGGCAGCCGAAACAACGAGATCGTAATCCTTCCATTCAACGGGTAGTTGTCCAGGCTGCAGAACATTTGCCCGGCTTAATTCAACGTTCTCTGCCTTTTTTCCCGATATCCATTTTTTAAACAGGTCAAGCATTGCCTGGGTGATGTCAAATCCATGAAAAGATATGCCGTCCAATCCTTTTTCAGATGCAATTTCATACAGGTTTCTTGTCAGGTTACCCGAGCCGCAGCCGGCATCCAGAACCTTCATGCCGGGCTGTAAACAATTTGATTTCCGGAGAAACATCTTAAGCCCTTTGTGATATCTGAAAATATCCAAAAATACGAGATGATACAATGATGTCTTCTCAGTAAATAACTTCTGAACATCCTGTAAGTAGTCATGAGGTTTTGAATTCGAACTCACTCCCCTAACCTTTCTTTTCTCATTTGTTAATTTGTTGTTTTTGTAAATCTTTCAGCAACTCAAAACTGCAGATGCGGATTTCCGGAATGTTCCCCCTGTCGGTAATCAGATGGCCTGTGCTTATCAGGACCGATAAGAGAAGATGGCTTCCCCGCAAGTTAAGATCCTCGACCCCGGCAAGCAGCAGTCTTTGCTTAATGGACTGAAGCAAATTCAAATAGGTCTCGTTTGAGATCATCCCTTCTCTCAGCGCACGAAGGGCGTCAACCCCCCGGTAATAGTTCCCGTCCTCATCCGCGAGCTTCTCGTCGGGGCCGTTCCAGTAACCCCAGATTGATATATAGTCGCGGTCTTTCCTCAGAATGGGCCGGTTATCCGGGGTCATGTATTTCTTATGACTTTCATAGCGGCTGTCGTCAGATAGTGTATTGGGGATTTCGGTCTTGATGCCGGTCATGTATATCGCCCTCGGATATGTCGTTGGTATAGATGCACGGGTAAGCCCAATAGCAAGAGAAACTTCTTCGAACGGACTGTTATATCCAAATTCCAGGATTTTCTTTTCATCCTCCTTGAAGGGGTCCATATCCGGCTGCACACCTACCTTGGAAACCTTCCATACAAGGTTGATATTATCTTTTGTCAGCGTATGGTATATTTCGTTGTACGCTGATAACCGGTTGCGGGGAGTCTTTTCCCACTTCTCCGGCAGGAAATAGTCAAACAGGTCGGGGTCCTTTCCTACCACCCAAAGAGCGCCGCCGGTGCTTTCACAGGGCCCGTATATGTAATCGACTCCCATAATATTTACGTGCTTAAGGGGCGGTGGGAGCCTCGTAGGAATCCCGACCCGGAATCTGTCCCGCTGTTTTTCCAAATACTCCTTACGCTTACGGCCCTTCACGATCTTTTCCCACTCAGGTGTTCTTTTCAGAAGCTCGTGATCCACCACTGCATAGAGCGGATTGTTTTTTGAATCACGCAGGATCTCCTCATTGCCCTTCGGCCGGACTATAATATGATGAGGCTTGTTGTCTTTCACATCGAATCCGCAATCCAACATCCTTTTATGTGCTTGAAGTGTGAGTGATTCCACAAGCTCTTCATCAATGATATGCTGTTGTAAAGCCTGGGTAGCATCTATCCCCTTCACCCATTCGTAAATGACACCATACGCACGATGCATGTCGAGGTCGATCTCGATGTGCTTTTCGATAATAGCCTTCATCAGATACTCTTTGCGCCCCATCCGCCGCAGTTCCACGCGCTTTTCCGGTACGAATATGGCCAATGGTTTCTGCGTATAGAGCGATGTCCCCGTTGCTCTCAATAAACTTCTCAATTCCATCAGCAGAGAGAATTCCTCGAATGGACTGTTGAACTCCGCATTGGCCAGCTGCTCGTCGTCTTCGCTCCCGGGAACACCCTGGCCCATCCGGTTCCATTTGAGCACTATGTCCCTCTGCTTTCCTTTAACTTCCTTTGTCCTGATCCGGTAAATGCTGCTTGTCCCGGTAAGTCTTTGAGAATTTTTTTCAAACCATTCTTTGTCAGACCAGAAATTCTCGGGTAACAGGCACTCGACGAATGGCACGGCAAAATCTGTAAGAAAGAGATCGCCTTCTTCATCCAGGGCCAAATGGGTATAGTCTACATCAAGAATCCTCTGCCGCCTGGCAAACTTCATCATTTTCTTCTCATAAAAACCAAGATAGTTTACAGAGGTCTTTGCCCAAACCCAGGCAATAGTCAAGTCTATTCTTAACTTTTATTTGTTCTAAAACAACTTAAGAGAAAATAAGCCCAGCGCCCGGTTTATTAAAAAATAGAACCGTCCCCATTTCTACCATTTCTACAAGAAAAGCATGGATACTGTCTCGGCGACCATGGCTGGTTTATCCTGTCCTTCAATCTCAATAGTGCTCTCGGTTACCATCAGGATCCGGCCCTCGCCCTTATCGTTCAATTCCTTGAGCACGGCCCGGTTTCTTATCCGCGACCCTACCGGGACCGGGTTTATGAACCGGAGCCGGTTAAGCCCATAGTTGATGGTCATTTTGATCCCGGAAGGGACAATCTTGTTTTGATAACCGAAGTAGGGGAGCAAAGAGAGGGTCAGATAGCCATGGGCAATGGTAGTGCCAAAAGGGCCTTGCCTGGCCTTTTCTTTGTCGACATGGATCCACTGGTGATCCTCGGTGCAATCAGCAAAAGCGTTAATACGGTCCTGGTTAATCTCGAGCCAATCCGAGATCCCGATCTCCTTACCGATATAACCTTTCAGTTCCTCAACACTTACTGCCTTGGCCATGATATTCCTCCTTTCATTTAATGACAAAATCCAAATGACAAATGAAGTTCAGAGGGCACATTAAACTCTATTTAGAAAACCTCCGCAATATGGAAGTAGAAACAGATTCCCCAAGGGCTGGCACCGATATCCAGGCGGATGTTGATCTTCTCCTGCCTGTTCACGGCAAACCGGATACCGCCGCCCCCGGCGAACTTCATTTCATCGATTTCGAAGTTGCCCAGACTGCCGGAAACATCACCGACCCCGGCAAAGGCGACCCCGGAAAAACGCCATGCGATCGGATACCGGTATTCGACCTGGGACGCATAGGCGTAGCGGTCACGAAAGCGCCCCCCGACTATGCCCCGTAATAATTTCAGCTTCGACAACCAGGGAAAAGGGACCTCCCCCTCACTAAAACGGCCATAAACCTGAAAGGCCAAGATATGGGACGAAAGCATGGCAACATAATGTCTCAGGTCCAGGGTGTAAAGCTCGTAGTTGAAATCGCTGCCCAACCAGTCGCGGTAGAAGCCCGCGTAAAAACGATACCAACCACCCTTGGAGGAACAAAATATGTTATCCCGGGTGTCCCACTCGAGCAGGGGCCCGCTCCCGGAATTTATCCCTCCGTCGGAACCTGTCGGTGATAAACTGACCAAAGCGACTCCTTCCTCCGACACATCAAACCCATTCAGCTCGTACATTATCCCGAACTTGAGATTTGAATAAATCTTCCGGATAATCCAGGGCTGTAAGCCGATCCGTTCGGTCTTATAGTCCTCCTTATCCTCATCTGTGTCGTTACCGATTCCATAGAACACATCGGGATAGTCCGAATAAGTCAAAACCATCTTGGCTTCCCAGTCCTCGTTATCAAAATAAAAATCCGGGGTTATACTGATACCTAACTGTTGTTTCTGAGAATACATCAATAAAAGCTCGAGGGAACTCGGTCGGTCCTCGGCTGTGCTGTCTTCCGCGCGATAGGTAAAGACAACCGCGCCCCCCAAAACAAAACCGGTTTCCGGGGTATAGCCCGGACTCGCAAAAGGCGCAACGCCAAAACCCTTTTTTATCTCATTCTCTGCCGGGCACGGTGGTGCTTCATCCGAACCAAACTGTAATTGCTCTTCCTCGCCAAACCCTGCCCGGGCATCCAATAGATAGGGGTTAGCCAATAAAGTCAGGAAAAACAGAATGAAAATAAATAGCTTTTTCATGAGTAAAGTAGAAGAAGACCTGCCGAACTAAAACTTTAGCCGGAAAGGATCTGAAAAGTAGAAAAATAGAATATGTCCCCGATTCCTTTTAGCTTCAACATCATTCAGAACCCATTTTGGATTGAACTGCTTTTTTCTGCGGTGGTCCGCAGCGCTTCCGCAAAGTTCCTGAGTTTTACAATCGCCGAATCAACCTCCTTGGCACCGTCCTCCACCTGACCGGCAACTTCGTTTACCTCGGAGATGGCGGAGGCAAGCTGCTCCGAGGCTGAGGTCTGCTGTTCGGTTGAAACGGTGATCTCGCGGACCGCGGATGAAGTGGAGCCCGCCAGCAATGATATCGTCTGCAGAGCATCGATCACTCCCGAAATCGCACTTACCCCAACCGCCACCTTCTCCCGACCAGCCTCGGCAACCCGGGTGCTTTTCTTGGTTGCTTCCTGAATAATCTCGACCAAAGCCCGGATCTCCTTCGCTGTCTCCCTCGCCTTCACCGCCAGGCTTCGGGTGGAAGTGGCGACTACCGAGAACCGACGCTCCTCGGCACCCGCTCCTGCTGCCTCCAGCGAGGCACTCACCGACAGAAGCTCGGTCTGCTCCGCAACCTTATCTATCAACTCGACAATCCGGTAGACCTCCCGGAAACGGTCCTCTAGCACGACCATCGCGTCCCTAATCGCATCGACCTGCTCCATGATCTCCTGAAAGTCCCCCTGCACCTGGTCGAGCCTCCGCTGACCATCGTGACATGCAATGAGGGTCTTGGAGGCCACCTCATCCACCATTTTGGCCCGCTCCATGATCTCCTTGGCAATGACCGTCATTTCCTCGACGGTGCTGGAGGTCTCCTGAACCGCGGAAGCCTGCTTGGAGGCCCCTTTCGATTGCTCCGCACTCACCGAAAGCACGGTACTCACCGTCTCGTCCACCCCCATAATCCCTGAGCGGAGAGTCTCCAGTATCGATTCGGTGGCCTTAATCTGCCCCGCGATGGTATCCCTCATCCGGTTGAAGGCTACTCCTAACTCGGCAAACTCATTATTACTCACGAGACGAACCGGTTCATCATAATTCCCCCGGCTTATCTGCTCGGCAACGCTCTGGAGAATCCGGATCGGTTTCGTCGTTTCCCGAGCAGCGGCGTAAGTGATAATCAGGGCTAATCCCGAACCAACCAGTAAAAGCATGAAATAAAAGGTCTGAAGGCTTCCCATTCGTGACCGGAAGTATCGGGAAGACCTGATTCCCGGGTCGGTGGTATTTTCGACCCGGTCCAAGAGACCGTAAGCTACCGAGGGAGGGAGAACCTGTTCCATCTTTTCCATATTCTTGAGCACGGCGTCGGTCTGACTGTAACCCACAATCATGGCATAACCGACAATACTCACTACCAGGACAATCACGATCATGATAAATTTGTTTCGCAGAGGAAATCTCCACCCTGCGATCCGGGCAGCATCATGATCGGGGCTCAGAGCCATGGTTCGCTGCAGTATCGGCTCCACCACATAACCAGAGGCATAGATGGCCATGGGAGTCGTCATAAGCCCGGCGATAATACCGGCAAGGAGCCCGTAAACCCAGGTGTCCCGGGGCCAGCCCAGGATCGGGGTAACGATTAAGACCCCGACGACCATGCCGGAAATGTAGGCCGGGAAAGAAAGGTCGGCTAGTAAATAAGGATGGTCCACGCATCGATCCTGAACCAAACGCACCATGCCCTCATCCAGAACTTCGCCTTTCTTGTCAGCTTCCAGGAGAAGAAAAATCGGGCGGGAATAAATGCTGACAACCACAAAATATATAACGATGATGGCGATGGCTGGGGGCAAAGGATAGGTGAGCATGATCTTGGTCTCGTCGAATGTGGGACTCATCACGAAGTACATCAGGATCTCGATCCCGATTATATTCAAAAAGACAATCGGCAGAATAGCGCCTACCAACCGCTCTAAAAATTTTCGTTTACTCATTTAGATTCACACTTTTAATTGAAAATAAAACTCCCGAAAGCCCTCCTAAACCGGGCCGAGACGGTTCAGTGAACTGTCTTCTTCTACGGTGGCCCGCAGGTTCTCCGCAAAATCCCTGAGCCTCCCAATTGCCGACTCAATCTCCCGGGCCCCGTTCTCCACCCGGCCGGCAACCTCGTTTACCTCGGAGATCGCAGCGGCGAGCTGCTCCGAGGCCGAGGTCTGCTGCCCGGTCGAAACCGTGATCTCACGGACAGCGGACGAAGTGGAGTCCGCCAGCGACGATATCGTCTGCAAAGCATCGATCACTCCCGAAATCGCACTGCCCCCAACCGCTACCTTCTCCCGACCACCCTCGGCGATCCGGGTGCTCTTCGTGGTTGCCTCCTGAATGGCCTCGACCAAGTCCCGGATCTCCTTCGTCGCTTCCCTCGCCTTGACTGCCAGGGTCCGGGTGGCCATGGCAACTACCGAAAACCGGCGTCCTTCCTCGCCCGCTCCCGCAGCCTCCAGAGTGGCGTTCATCGCCAGGAGCTCGGTCTGCTCCGCAACCTTCTCCATCAACTCGACGATCCGGTAGGTCTCCCGGAAACGGTCCTCCAGCATGACCATCGCATCCCTGATCGCATCAACCTGCTCCGTAACTCCCTGGAAGTCCTTCTGCACCTGGTCAAGCCTCTGCTGCCCATCGTGACATGCACTGAGGGTCTTGGAGGCCACCTCATCCACCGTCTTAGCCCGCTCCATGATCTCCCGGGCAATAACCGTCATCTCCTCGACGGTGCTTGAAGTTTCCTGAACCGCGGAGGCCTGTTTGGCGGCCCCTCTCGATTGCTCCGCACTCACCGAGAGCACGGTGCTCACCGTCTCATCCATCCCCATAATCCCGTAGCGGAGGGTTTCCAGTATGGATACCGCGGCCTTCATCTGTCCCACAATGGTATCTTTCATCTGATTGAAGACCCCTCCCAGCTCGGCAAACTCATCATTACTTACGATCCGGGCCGGCTCGAAATAATTCCCTTCCCTTACCTGCTCGGCAACGGTCTGGAGAATACGGACCGGCTTCGTCGTCTCCCGGGCAACGGCGAAAGCCAGTGCCAGGCCGAATCCTGAGCTGAGCAGCATGAGTACGAAGTAGAAGATCCGGAGGCTCCCGATTCGTGATTTGAAGAATCGGGACGACCTGATCGCCGGGTCATTATAATTTTTAATCTCGTCCACAAAACCGGCGGCAACGGATGGGGAAATGGATCGTTCCATCTTTTCCATGTTCTTGAGCACGGCATTGGTCTGGCCGTAACCCACGATCATGGTGTAGCCGGTGATACTTACCACCAGGACAATCACGATCATGACAAATTTGTTCCGGAGGGGCAACCATCGTCCAGCGATCCGGGCGGTATCGCGATCGGAAAGCAGGGCTATGGTTCGCGCGAGCACCGGCTCCACCAACCAATTGGAAGCATAAATGGATATGGGAATCGTCAGGAGCCCGCAGATAATTCCGGCAAGGAGCCCGTAAATCCAGAGATACAGAGGCCATTTGATAATAAAGGAAGCCAGCAAGATCCCGAGAGCTCCGCCCAAAATGAAAGCCGGAAAAGAAAGAGCGGCCAGGAAATAGGCGAGATTAACGCAACGATCCTGGACGGAAAGTACTTCGGCCTCATACAGGTGCTCCCCTTTCTGGTCGGCTTCCAGGAAAGCAAGGACGGGACGGAGATAAACATAAACGATCGCAATATAACTCCCGACGAGAACGAGTTCGACCGGTATGGGGTAAATAATCATGCGCCTGAAATCATCGGGGGTGGCATTCATCACGAAGTAGATCAGAAGCTCGATCATCATAATCAGGGAATAGACGGTTATCAGGATAATACCCAGCACCCGACCAAAGAATTTCTGCTTACTCATCTCAAATCACATCTATCGGTTATCAGAGGATAACTCTTGGAATATCCCTTACCGGTATCGTGCCCTTTCCCGCATCTAATCTTATCTCCCTCGGCATGAAACTATTATAGCACAAAACCGGGTATTACTTTTCCCCTTCTTTCAGCCTTCGTCTAAAATCCTGGAACAGCAGGCAGGCCACCCAGGTGACGATTAGCCCCGGGAAAAAGGTCAACTGGGGCACCAGGCTCTCCTTCCCCCCCATATACGCACTTGCCCAGGCGAGCTCGAAAAGCGGGAAGATCCCCCACCAGCCGAACCTCCAGAACACATAGGCCACCGCGAGCACATGGATAACCACAAGCCCCGGTGTCCACAGGTAATGGAAGAACCAGATATCGTAGAAGGCATCGATCCAGATGGCAATGACCCCGAAAATTACGAGCTCATTTTCCAGCGAATAGAGAGTGCGGGTCTCCTCCGTGACCTTGCGCCGGAGAAAAAGGAACTGGTAAGCGAGCACGCCGATCCCCCAGAGGAACGCAATCAGTCCCTGCCAGTTGCGGTTACGGCTGATCGGAAAATCCGTCTCCTCAAGTTCGAGCACACTCAGCGAGCCCGTGTGGCCCTCCAGTCGGAAAAGCAGGCCGCAGGTGGCGTCGTAGATCCCGGTGGCGATCTCCCTGCCCTCCCCGTCAATAAGCCCGATCCGATAGCTCGCCTGGCTGTCCAGAACCCTCGACCAGAGAATGATTCTCTCCTTCATCACCATTTTGTAGGTCGCCCCGGGCCGGCCCAAAATGCCCGGGTAGTCAACCACTTTGGCCGAGCTGATCGCATTGTCAACCTTCGAGCGTAAAGAGACCACGGGATTAGGCCAATAGACCCAGAAAATGGAATGCTCCTTCTCGGAAATCATAAAGTCCTGCTTAAAAGCACCCTTAATGACCCGGAGCGTGTTCTTTCCCCTTGACTTAATCTCCAAAATTCCTTCCGGTTTAAATATCTCTCCCTCCGCCCGGTAGCTCGCAGTGTATTCCTTATCGAAAAAAGTAGGGTCTTTCGGATTGATATTGAAAAAAGACAAAAGCCACACCCCGATGAACGGCGTGAGCCCAACCCACACTACTCGTTTGAATACCCTCAATCTCTCCTTACGGCCGAACTTTATCATGACTCCCTCCTTTTTAAATTAGCAACGAATATTCCCAGGCAGTTCATTTAGGGTCAGGGTTGAACCTCGACTATATATTCTTTTCTGGTATTCTAACTTCCGACTTCTTTTTCAGCGGCAGGAAAACGCTGCGTTCGTTAAAATTGAGCGTAATAACATCCTTCGGACACTGGTGGGCACACTGCCCGCATCCGATGCACTTATCACTATCAATGACCGCCTTCTTCTCTATTATAGAAATCGTATCGGCGGGACAATGTTTTACACATTTTTCGCAACCGGTACATGACGAACTATCCACAATTTGAGCGGAGTAGTAACTCTTATACTGTAACGCTGATATCCCCCGGTGGTAGGACGCCATAATTCCGCAGCAGTCCCAGCAGCAGTTACAGATCGCAATTCGGGGCAGTCTCAGGTCATCTTTTTCATAAAATACCGTGTGTACCGCTCCTTTATCCTGTGTTTCCTCGATCACTGCCAGCGCTTCTTCCTTGGAAATTTGCCGGCCATACCCGTACCGAACCATATGTTCAACAATATCGCCGATCATAATGCAGGCCTCGGTCGGCAAATTAAACCGGCAGGGCTCACTCACAAATCTACGCCACTGCCGGCAGAAGCAGTGCACCAGTCCAATCGGGTTATCCTCCCCGTATTGCTCGATTATTTCATTGATGCTTTGCGTGGGGTAAACCTTCGACTCAGACACCTCTATCGTACGGCGTACATCGATCTCGGCTTTCTTCTCGTCTTCCCCGGGTGGCTTAATTGCGGCAATACTCTGATTGGGTTTTTGGGTGTGTCGGACCATAATGTTCTGTAAATTCCGCAGAGGAAAAATATTCAGCTTCTTTAAGGAATTAAAATATGCATCGGTTCTTCGGGCAAATTCCTTCTGCTCAGGTGTCTCCCCGCCGTTCATAAGTTGCATCTCCAACCAACCGACTGCGATCGCCTCCAAAATAAAGCGCTCTTCCCCCTGCTCATCATGCTGCAATCTAATGACCCCCCTTTTAATAATCGTTTCAAAGAATTTACTGAATTGCTCTTCCGGCATATCAGTGAGTGAGGCCGCCTGCTTATAGGTAAGCGGTTCCGTGCCCATTCGCAGAAGAAAATTGGTCTCTTTCGGGCTTACCACTAGATCGAGGCAATCGAGAAGCTGCTGGTTGACGAAAATTAGCCTCTCATTTTGTTTATTCATCAATCTGGCAAGTGCTCTGAGCTTGCTCTTGCGTCCCGAAGACATTTTCGCTACCGTCATTTTATTCCCTTTCGTCTATTTAATTAAGTCTCGAGTCGACCCCTTAAATCACCTTTGTCCGACGAATTAATTCAATCACAAATCACGCCAGTTCAACCTTGCTTTCGATATGTTTCATGGCCTGGGCGATAAAATCCGGATTATTCAGCCTTAACTGGATGGCATCTTCGGGGCAGGCGCGGGCACAGCGCCCGCATCCCCGGCAGTCTTCCGAGATCCGGGCCTTACCGTCCACCATTGTCATCAGGTCAAGGAAGCAGTGCTCGACACAGGTACCGCAACCTTCGCACTTCTCCTCGTCAACCCAGACCTCCAGCCCCTCTAGTCGGTTAAACTGGATGTTACGTTCCTCCGGAGGCATATATTTGTAGATCTGCCCGAGACAGCAGCACTCGCAGCAGAAGCAAACGGTGAAGAGCCGGTGGTTGTCCGGAATACCGAAGATAAAGTTATCCACCCGGGCCTTGCCGATGATCGGGGTCAAGTTGGCCTCTACGGCCTTCTTCATGTGCTCCTTGGCCTCTTCCTTCGATACCGACCGGGCAAAGGGGCCTTTGATCTTCTTGCTGTCCGGTCCCAACATCAGGCACCCGACATTATGGGGATAATCCTTGCACCCGTAGGCCGTGCGACAGCCGCAAAACTCAATGATAGTATGATCGGAAGATCTATCAATGAACTTCTCGACGATCTGGTAAGGGAGCACTACGTCTTTGCCGCGTTCCAGGGCTTTATTGACCGGGATTATGTAAATCCTGGTTCTTTCCCGATCCACCCAGGGGTGGAAGCGACGGATTATCGGAAGGTTGGCGAAGCGAAAATGGAGCACGATGGAATCGAGGGTAAGCCTGGTCATTCGCGAATATTTCATCCGCTCTAAAGTTCGGGGATTCTTGAAAGGTCTCGTCAAATCGAACAATCCCGGAAACCATTTCCTTTTCATCCTTTACCTCCTGGTAAAAACTATTACTTTTGGGGATACAACTTCGTCGGTCCCGTCACTACTGATCTTAACTTAATAATATTATTATCAGAAAATAAGGTCAAGGTTAAGAAATAGGAGCGCTCCTGACTCATCATCAGCCTTTTTCCCAGTAGGGACGTCTGAGTTCTTTTTTCAGGATCTTTCCCACACTTCCTTTAGGAAGCTCGTCCCGGAATTCCACTTTCGAGATCCGCTGGCTTTTACCCAGCCGGGTATTAGCCCACTCGCGGATGCTTTCCGGGGTCTCCGTGACTCCCTTCTCCATAACCACCAAAGCGAGGGGCGTCTCTCCCCACCTGTCGTCCGGAACGCCGATAACCGCCGCCTCGAGGACCGCCTCGTGTTTGAGTAATTCACGCTCCAGGTCAACTGCGTAGATATTCAGTCCCCCGGAGATGATCACATCCTTCTTCCGGTCCAGCACATACACAAAGGACTCCTCGTCCATCCGCCCGATATCGCCGCTCCGGTAAAAAGCCCGCCCCTCCTTATCATACCAGAGCATCGCATTAGTGGCATCCTCACGGCTCTGGTACCCCTTCATCATGAAGGTGTACCGTCCGACGATCTCGCCGGTCTCCCCCGGTGGTAGTTCGTTGCCTTCCTCATCGATTACCTTAATCTCGCAACCCGGGGCCGGCTGACCGACCGATCCCAGTTTATCCCGGTTCTGGGAGGCGATGAGCACCGTGCCCACCCCACCCTCGGTCAACCCGTAAATCTCGACAAGCTCGCCCGGGATCCTGTCCAGTATCTGTTTTTTCACATCCGCGTGCAGCGGTGCGCTGGTACAGAACTTGACCAGCAGGGAGGAAAGATCGAAATGACCTAAATCTTCCACCCGCAAAATTCGCTGGTACTGAACCGGCACCAGCATTGCGAGGGTTGCCCTGTCCCGCTCGCATAGCTTTAAAAATTCACGTTCATCGAACTTATCCATGAGGACGATCGTTGTCCCGCAGCGCATCGAAGGGAGCCAGGTGACCATGGTGGTGTTCGAGTAAAGCGGCGTCGAGATGATATTGACCATGCCGGGGATGGAAAATACTGCTTTCAGTTCATCGGTAAAGACCCTCCGGACCGCATGGGTGTGGATGATACCCTTGGGTTCCCCGGTAGTCCCCGAACTGTAGATGATATTGAAATCGTCGTCCTTCCCTATTTTCACTTCCGGAGCATCACCGGAAGCCCCCTCGATCCATTTCTCGTAGCTCAACCACCCTTCGTCTTCGAAATAGAACCCGATCCTCGAGCCCGCTTCGATGTGATCGAGATCGCGGATAAAAGGCTCGACCAGCCCCCGCATCTCGGACGAGACCACGAGTATCTTTGACCGGGAATCCTCGATCATCAGCTTGAGCGCCTCCGTGCTTGCCATCGTAGGCAACGGCACCGCACACCCACCGGCGGTGAGGGTCCCGAAAAACACCTCGATGTATTCTACCGAGTTTCTCGAGAGGATACTTACCCGGTCCCCGGTTTTAATCCCCTGGGCAAGCAGGGTATTGGCCACCCGATTGATCCGGGTCCCGAGTTCGAGCAGGCTCACTCGTCTATCCTTGAAGATTACCGCAATTTTTTCCGGCTGCTCCTTTACCGCCTTCCGGAAAGCCGAGGGGATATCGTCTTCGGGCTCGAACACAATACCGGGCGTATCAATCTTCTTCATTCAAATCCTCCTAACCATATTCCTCGACCCCTCAAATCCTCATATTGAACTCTGAACTCTAAACTATTTTACTCCCCTTGAACCCTCGAATCCTTGAACCCTCGACCCCTTTCTTATATTAGTAGTATCCCCATTCTTCGGCGGCTTCGACCAGTGCCCGCACATTCTCGGCCTTGGCGTTGGCCGGGATCGAGCATCCCGAGGAAAGGATAAATCCGCCCCCCTTACCCACCTCCTGGATCAGCCGCCTGCAGTAATCCATTACCCGGTCCTTTTCCCTGAATGCCAGCAGATGGGCCGGCACATCACCCTTGATGCACATCCAGTCGCCCAGGATCTCCTTGGCCTTGAAGATGTCGGAGGCCCCATCAAGCTCAATAATACATCTTTTTGCCGGAAATCGGCGAAACAAGGGAAGGTTCCTGGTCCAATCGGTATCGCAGTGGAAAACCGGAAACATACCGGCATCGACGATATTATTGACCATATACTCGAGCTCGGGCATGACGAACTCCTCGAAATGCCGTGGCGAAATCATTGCCGGTGAGCTGCGCGCCAGACCGATAAATACCCTGGGCACCCCCATTAACCGGGCAAATCTGATGGCCA
Source organism: Deltaproteobacteria bacterium (assembly GCA_020345765.1). GTDB lineage: Bacteria > Desulfobacterota. The sequence continues at coordinate 3,038,984 of CP070770.1, read as the reverse complement.
TGGAGGTAAGTGACTTGGCCCACTCCCTGCTCGCCGCTTTGATCTTCTCCGGATAATCATAAAGGTCCGTGCACATCCTTGCCATGCTCCGGCCGATGGAGAAATACTCGAACAAGGGGCCGGGAATCATGAACCCGCAGTTAACCTCGGTACCGGCGGCTTTGACCATTTTCGCGTGCCTCCTTAGCTCCCAGGCGAACGAGACGATCATGCCTATCCCTTTCAGCGTTCCCGTGTCCGGGTAGAGCCTGTGCGCCACCCTGCGCAGGAAGCGGTTGAGTCCATCTTTTAAAAGAAGGTCATAATCATCCGGCTTGAGTAGCTCGAACTCCTCGAACTGGTGAATCTCGTCAGGAGGCAAATCCCTTCCCGGCCAATGCACGCGCGCCGGCGCCCCCATGAGCAGAACCGGATTGGCCGTCTCCGCCATATAGGCTATATCCCAGGGGCCTACCTCCCGCATGGTTTTTAGTATTGCTGCGATCCGCTTGCCACCGTTTTCCATGAACTCCTGCTTGGTTATCCCGGAATAAGTGGCGGCCCAGTGGTCGAGCAGAGGCCCCACCGGAACCCGGTCCGGCGCCTCCAACGCCACTACCGCCTCTATCCGTTCCTTTGAATCCATTTTTTAGATGTGGTCAGCCGCCTTGACTATCGTCTTCGTCAGTCTTTTTGCCCGGATCGACATAGAAAAAGGGATCAACGGCAAGGTTGGGGTCCAGGGCTTCCTTGATCCGCTTCATCCACTTATGATAGTCACCGCAGTGCGGCCCGAGCTTGGCATTCATCTCCTGGCCGAAGCCCGCAATGGGGATCCCGAACGCCTCGTCGATACAGGCCTGAACCGCTTCTTCTACTACCTTCCCCGCCGCCTCCACCGATCTCGGATCCTTTGAAGAATAGAGGGTAATACCCTCCAGGTAGCCCATGTGTCCCTGCTCGAAGGTGCCGCCGCATCCGAGGTCTCCCCCGTCGTCGAGGAAAAGCCCTTTTTTTATATACTCCTGCTTCTTTTGGGCGATCCAGTCCGACTGGCGTATGCCCAGGTCCCAGGTGTCAAATGTTCCCATGGTCGTCAGCATGGCCTGAGAGGGACGGAAATTACCCTGGGTATTGTTCGCATGGCGCAGCATCACCCAGAAGAGCTCGGAGAGGTTCTTCTGGCGCTGCCTCTTGTTGATCGGCAGCCTTGAGATCAGATCCTGGAGGAATGGAAGCTTTCTGAGAAGCTTGAGAGGGTCATCTATAAATTCAACAATGCGTCTTATCCGCTTGAGTAACCTCTCGGGAACGCGCGTGTTGTCCGGCAGGTTGATTGGCAGGTTAACGCCGCCTACCTCGGAGAGTATCTGCCTAAACGCCTTCATCTTCCACTCGAACTCGCGCGGGGAGTAGCCGATCACGGCGGTGATCATAATATAATTGGCGATCTTCTGGAACAGACCCGTCTCCCAGATCCTCTTAAGATCAAGGTTATCATCCGTCGAGCCGATGGCGCACATAAAGGCCGGCAGGCGGAAGTCCGCATAATTGATCCCGGCCTCGCCCATCCGGTATCCTGCCTCCACCATGGCCTTCGCATCCGGGAATGAGAGCATAAACAGCCCTATGTTCGAGGGTAAATCCTTTATTATATAATGGGGCGAGCAGCCACCAACCTCTATTTCGGGGGGGCCGTCCCACTGATAGAGCTTGAGCGCGGCCTTCGTGAATACCCCGAGACTTCCGAATGCCCCCTGGTAACCGCGGACGATTCCCCGCAACGACGGACCGGGTCCGTCGGCAGTGAACCAGCCCGCCCCCTCGCCGGCACTGCCCAGGATGAGGACATCACCCGTAGGTAAGACCCACTCGACCCCGAGCAGGTTCCGCCCACTGTAGCTCATGGACGGTCCGTCCAGACCGGTTCCCCAGGCGGAGGTGGTTGATGCCAGGGGAGAATGGTTACCACCGCAGGAGACCACGTGGAGATTGAGCCCCTCCTTCCAGAGGATCGTCTGCAAGATAATGGCCTTGACATAGGGCTCGACCACGGCGATCTGGTTCTTCACATCGATCTCAATGATCCGGTCCATCCGCTTCAGGTCGAGCACGATCACCCGGTCGCGGGAGGCCGCCGCCGTTGCACTCCAGCCGGTGGAAATGGGCTTCACCATCAGGTTCAAACGGTTGCAAAGCCGAACGACCTCGGAGACCTCCCTGGTATTCGCGGGCATTACCACGGCTTCCGGCCGGGTCAGCCAGAGACTGCCTTCCTGGTTTACGATCTCCGGGTTCATGTAATACGAATAGGTATCCATCATACATGGGTCCGTGCAGACCCATTCGGGGCCGACGGTATCGCCCAGGACCCTTATCTCCTCGGAGCTAAGCATGATCAATCTCCTTCGTTAAAGGCCGAATTTGCCGGGGTTCAATACCCGGTTCGGATCGAAGATATCCTTTATCTTTTTCAAGACTGCGTTATTCAGTTGATTCCGGACAAATGCAAGCTTTCCTGCCGCCCCGTAAGGACGGCTGAAGAAGGCTCCTTCATCAAATAATTCGTGAACCGCATCCGCCTCGAAGCGCCGCATGAGCTCAACCTCCCCCCTATTTTCCGGATCAAACGGGACCATAAATTCGATATGGCAGGCGTGATTCTGCACGACCGGCTGCAGGTAGATCCCGATTCGATTACGCTCGATCTGGTGACGCCCGGCTACCTCTCCGATCGCCCCGAGGAACCGGGGGGATTGGTCGAGGGTGGACAAGAAGAATATAGACAGACAATGCCCCCGGAGGGCATGGCGAAAATCCCGGGGCCCGCACGGGCGGGTTGCCGCTTTAAGTAATTCCGGCGCCAAAACCGAACCCAGTGACGAAGAAAGAGCCAGTCCATTACGTGCTGCAATCTCTTCAATATCCTTTAACTGGTAGGCCACGCGTTCCCGGGGGAGTCGCTCGAATCCGGCTATGTTCTGCAGGCAGATAAATGCGGGAAGAGAAGCTGTTACTGCCTCAAAGCTGTCGGGGGCGTTGTGAGTCATGAGCAATGTGGCCGCGTTGCGATCGAGTATAAACGAGTGCTCACCTAACCAGGGACGCTGGACCCCGTAAATAAAGGGTATGAGTTTTTCGAGCTCATCAGACCCGATCAGACATGGCCCTTCCACGGAAGGCCTCAGCTCGGTGCGCACGGTAAGCCAGGTAACGATACCCAGGGAGCCCTGAGAGCCCTGGACCACGCGTTGGAAATCGGTCTGCGACGGCCCCATCGGACTCTTCTGCGCCCCCCCTGCCACCCGCTGTTTCTCGAGTGAGCCGGGCCCGCCAGCGGCCCCGGTCCGGAAAATATCTCCCGTCCCGAATATGAATTCCGTACTCCCGACCGGATCGGAGATATCCCACTGCCGGTTCGGCCAGGTGGAAGGCTCTCGGTCCATTACCGCCGCCGCTACGCTCTTTCCGCTCCTGGGGGCAAGCGGCATCGGCACGGTCATCCCCAGCGGCTCGAGGGCATCCAGAAGCTCCCCGTAAGTCACCCCGGGCTCGATCATGCACACGCGGTTCCGGCGGTCCGTCCGAAGGATCTTCTTCCAGGAAGACAGGTCCAACGCGATGTGCTCCTCGGCGCAGGCGGTTCCGCCTTTACCGTGGGGCCCTTGGGAAGAAACTGGGACCAGGTGAAGTCCCTGTTCGTTTGCAAGCCGAACCAGATTTTGCAGCTCCGTGACATCTCGGGGCCTCGCAACCCGGGACGGCCCGACTCTATCTCGGACAATCGGATTAGCCACCCGGTATAATGTCAGAATATCGGGATCCGTGCTTAAACCGTCTTCCGATAATACGGCCCTAAGCCGATCATTTATTTCTTTTGCACCCATAGATATTGCTTATCCATCCAAACCGGCCGCTTCGTAAACAAGTTCAATGATATCCACCACCTTCATTTTTTCCGGCTGCTTCTGCGATCCTCCATCCTCCTGCACCCGTCGGAAATGAGCCTCGCAGTATGCACAGGCCGTCACCAGTAGCTCTCCTCCTACCGCCCGGGCCTCCGTAAGCCGATGCTGTGCGGCCGAGCGGGCCAGCTCCGGATACGCCGCGGGGACTCCACCCCCGGCCCCGCAGCAAAAGGAGTATTCCCGGATGCGGTACATCTCATTAAACTCGATCCCGGGAATTGCCCGGAGGATCTGGCGCGGGGGCTCATATACCCCCTTAACCCCGCGGCTTACAGGTTTGGGAGGGTCCGTATAGGTCATAACCCCGAGGGCGGTTCTCTCCACCCCTTCCCACTTAGCGTAGGGCTCGCTCTGGCGGCCCAGGTAACAGGGGTCTTGATAGGTGACCCGGGCACGCACGGGCCGGGGCAATGACAAACGCCCCTCACTGATCAAGCGGAGCAAAAACTCCGTGGCGTGGAGGACCTCAACATCGGGTGCCCGGGCATACTCCGGATACTTGGAGCGAAATGCCCCCAGGCATGAGCCCGAAGCGGCAACAATGGTACGCACGTTTGTTTTACTAAAAATCGAAACCGCATCCGATGCCATCTTTGTGAAGAGATCACGGTCTCCCATCCAGTATGCCGGAAGGCCGCAGCCGGGCTCCGCATCGCCCAGGATGCCAAGGTCAACCCCGGCATGGAGCAGCAGGCGGGCCAACTTCCGCACAACCTCGGCTGACTGCGGATCATTGCTCGGGACACAACCGGCAAATAAAAGCACCTCGGCCTTTCGCTCAGGCAAAACTTTTAGGCCCAGACCCTCGGCCCAGGCACCGGCAGTCCGCTCCGGCCGGCCCTTGGGATTACCGTAGGTTCTGAGGTTCTCTCTAACTTTTTTATGAGCCGGGGGGGAGAGGCCCCGGTCAACCAGGTGTTCGCGCAGCACCATGTTAACCCGATGGCGCTCCGCGTCCATTATGAACTTGCAGGCGACATCGCAGTATCCGCAGGCCGTACAGGTGAAAACGGCTCTGGCCAACGCCTCATCGGGCTCGATGCGTCCGTCAAGGAGGGAGAGTGCCATGATCTGTTTCCCCGAGCCGGAGTATCCGTGGAAATGGAATAGACGGGATGCCGGACAGGCATCGGTAAACTCCGGATGGCGGACGACCGGCAGGGGAATCATCTTGCAGAGCGAGCAACGGAAGCATTTCTCCATGTCGGTCTTGAGACTTTTTAACCTAATCAAATCCATAATACCTGTTCTCACTCCTCTAAATGTTCCGGCCTGTCCTTAGAATCTATCTCCTCCCCGGTGCTCTGCTCCAGCAGCTCACCGATGAACAGGCTGGAGTTCTTGACGAAGAAGACGGTCGGGAGGTCTCCTGCCAGTTCCTTCAGACGCCGGGCATATTCCTCCTCGTCTCCTTTATCCGGCATTGCCAGTCCGAAAAAGATCACCTCGGCATCTTTGCTCTCCTCGTGGATCAGCTCGCGCACGCTCTTATCCTCCGGTTTAATGATAACCCGCGGCCGGGCTTCTATCCGGATCTCGGGGATAAGCCTGTTGAGATGTCTCTCGGTCTGGACCTTCATTAACTCGTTAGAAGCGAGGCTCAGCACCTCAATCTGCGCCCCGCGCCATTCGTGGTTCCGGGTGAGGAGATATGCCAAGAGGAGCATCAAATCACCGTTACGCTGCATCCCCCCCCACCACACGTGGATCTTTCGCTCGATCCCTGTTCGTCGGAAAAGGTGGCGCGGTTGAATGCGTCCTATGATTAGTGATTTCTTCAGGCACTCGAGCCTCCGCATAACCCGGAGGAACTCGGCCAGGAGCCCCTCGTCTTTCGGCCAGCCGAGCATTACCGTATTACTCTCCATTGCACCGATACCATTCGCCTGGGCAACATTAGTGATCCCCTCCACCACATCCTGGACAACATTCTGTTCGGCAAATACCACAAGTTCCTCGCGGTCAAGCTCCTCCTGCATCTTGCCGCGTCTGGCCATTAGATCCAGATCCTCGTTGAGGAGATCGTCAATAACCAGCTCACAGACCGTGACCACACCTCGTCCCTGACTGAACCAGTTGCCGAAACGGATAAGGTCCAGATGAGTTACCGGGTCGGGCACGAAAGCCAGAACATGAGGTCTCCAGTTACGGGCGCTCATGGGGCGGTGGGCAAGTCGGATAAGTGCCCAGCGGATCAGGGCTTCATACAATCCCCGTCGAACATCGCCCCATCTTGCCTGGTGCTCCCGGCGTGACAGAAATATCCAGATCATTAATTCGGCGGAGACGGCAACGAAACCCGCTATCGGGTTTATGAGGAACATCACCGCCAGACAGGCTCCGCCTCCCATAAGGCTTATGGGCCATGGTACCCTAAGCTTCGGACGCCAGGACGGGTCGCCGCTCAGGGTTTCAAAGGCCGCCACGATGTTCACGGTGCCGTAAATCGTAAGGAAGAATATGGTGACCACCGAAGCTACGGCGTTTAAATCACCCAGGAAGACGGCACCGAGGGCAATAGCGAGCGATACGGCTAATCCGGGCAGAAATTCTTTCCTGTCTCCCGTAACCCTGCCAAATCCCCGCGGTGCTAACCGGTCTTTCGCGAGTGCCTGCAGGGTGCGCGGTGCCCCGAGCATGGAGGCTACCGCGGAAGAGAAGATAGCCCCCAAAAGACCGGGAAGGACAACCCAATTACCGAAGGGGGCGATGTGTATCCATACCAGCGAATCCTCGCGCAACTGCGTTACGCTTGCTCCCCGCGCAAGCAGCACCGGGATAATGAGATAGATCGCGAAAGCAGTAAGGACCGCAGAAATTGCCCCGAGCGGGATGGCCCGCTCGGGCTGCCTGAGATCGCCCGACAAACCGAGACCGGCCATTACTCCGGTGACCGCGGGGAAAAAGATCGCAAATCCCGCCCAGAAAGCGACTTCGCCCGAGGGGATGATAACTGGGAAAACGTTTCCGGTGGCCTGGGAAATTGCCCCGAAGGTAAGGGCGACCAGGGAGACGGCGATGCAAACCATTATCGGGATCTGCGTCCTCAACGCCAACCCGGCACCCATTAGGGCAAGCACGCCGACGGCGATAATGATGACGAAGCTTGCACTCTGCACGGGTACCTCCGGCCAGAAGAGCCGCAGGGACTCGGCGAGACCGTATGAATAGAGGGTAACCGAAAAGGCCTGGGAAAGAAATAAGGGAACCCCTACCGCACCGCCGATTTCGAGCCCAAGGCTCCGCGAAATGATATAGTAGGCCCCACCGGTTCCTACTTTGATATTAGTCGCTACCGACGAGAATGCCAGGGCGGTAATCAGGGTAATCGAATTCGCCAGGAGGACAATAACGATCACCTGGGTGAGCCCCAGGTGTCCGACCAACCAGCCGGACCGCAGATACATGATTACACCCAGGATTGTCAGGATCGTCGGGGTGTAGACGCCCAGAAAAGTCCCTAATTTTTTTTCGTCATCAGCGATCTTCATTATTGAAAACTATATCCCAATTATGGGCAAATATATGAGTTCTTTATCTGGTATCGCCATCCTCGGCTATCCCGCCTTTCTTCCCCCGAATATGGCAAAATTAATATAGCGCCAGTAACACTCCACCTCTGTAAAACCGGCTTCCTTTAACCATTCCATCTGGTCTTCCGCTGAATCCGGAGTGTCCTGCTCTAAATATTTATTGAACCACATTTTCCCGTCTTCCCCGCACGATCTCATGTAATCGCGCCATCGCTCATGATATTCCTCGGTCAAAACGGGGGTTTTCCCCAGGACGATATCCCGGTTAATGAAGATCCCCCCCGGACTGAGTGCCCGGTATATCCGTTGATAGAGTCTTCTTTTAGTGACACTATCGAGATGGTGGATCGACAGGCCCGATACTGCGATATCATACCCGGACCCGAAATCATCGATCCCGAAATCGCCCTTTTTCAGGATCAGCCTTTTCTCGAACCCGGCAAGATTCTTCTTACACTCCTCCAACATATTCCCTGCCAGGTCAAAGGCAATCACCCGGGCTTTCGGATATCTTTGGAGAATCAGATAAGCCAGGATCCCCGTGCCGCAGCCCAGGTCGATTGCCGAAAGCCCCCGCTCCCGGTCAAATGGGATCAGTTTAGGAATCAATTCGTTCTGTTCCCGGTATTTGGGGATCAGTTTGGTAATACAATCGTCGTAGATGGAGGCCTGTTTTTCAAAGTTGGTCTGGACGTGCCCTAAATCCCTCACCTATTATTTCTCCCCGATGACATAAACGAATCTGATCGATGAATTATTACCGATGTCGGCTTAAAAATTCTCTTTCTTGAGATAGCCCAATTGCTTCAGGAGAACCAGAGTTATCGTCGCGGTCCCGATGTCATAGAAAAAGGTGGGAATCATTATGATGGCAAACGGATTCGGCCAAAGGGTCAGAATCGCATATAACTCAGGTCCTGCGGGCATAATGTATCGAAATACACATGAAGATAAGATAATTATAAGATACCTCTTGATATCCCGGGCAGAGTAAAGTAGAAGGAACCCCAGGATCAGGAGCTCTACCGCTGCAAATTGGTAGAACAGGGGGATACCTTTATCCAGGCCGAGGAATTCGGTAATATACCCCATAAAGAAGAACATTACCGCCAAAAAGAGTTCGACCCATCCGTTGAATTTTATGAATTTCACTAAGAATGTATTTTTATCCATTCTTTCCTCCCCTCCTTTTCCTTTGATTTAAACTATATGCGATCCTTCGTATTCTCGCAATAATGGAATCATGCAATAACTACCGCTGAATGTCAAGAAATAGATAAATCTAAGCCTCCAATTATTTAAATTTCTTGATATTTCTGGCTGAATCCATTATTTTAGTCATATGACCGTCCCTGAAATTCATTCGGGAAAAAATAAGCTTTTTATCCTGATTCTGCTATCCTTTATCCCCTTATCAGGGATATTTTCAGAAGGAGTCCGGGCAGGGGGAGAAAGCTTGGGCGTCCGGATCGGAAAGAACCTCTATCACGCCCGGACAATCTCCCGGTTCCTTCTTCCGGGAGAAGAGACTCAGATAGAGATTATCCCGACGAATAAGGGAGAAGAATATCAGTGCTCGAGCTCCGATGGTAAGTTGACTGAGGTCTCCGTTAACAGATACAAATGGTCGGCCCCCGAGAAGCCCGGGCTTTATCCTTTGACTATAAGTCAAAAAAGAAATAACCCCAAGAGTTCTAACCCGGCGGATCCCGTCCGTCTCCACGGTTTTGTCCTCGTTCCTTATGACCGTTTGAGGAAGGGGGTGTTGAACGGCTACCGGATCGGGAAGTATCCAATCAGGCCCTATCGAGGCTTGCCTGCTTACCTGCCACCCAAGGGCTTTGTCGAGGTTACCCGGGAGAACCATACGGTACTGGTCTCCGATCATTTCCGGCTTCAGGACTTTCTCTGCAAACAGGAGAGCTCCTACCCGAAGTATATCGTGCTGTCAGAAGCGAGCTTGATGAAACTTGAAATGATCCTGGAGGGGATTAACCGGGAAGGCCACCGCTGTTCCCGGTTAACGATAATGAGCGGCTACCGGACCCCCCATTACAACCGGATGATCGGAAATGTCCGATATTCCCGACATATCTACGGGGACGGGATAGACTTTTTTATTGACGAAAACCCCCGGGATGAAGTAATGGACGATCTCAACCGGGACGGAAGGGTCGATATCCGGGACGCCCGGCTGATTTACGATATTATCAAGAAAATGTCTGACAAGCATATTTTTGATACCTATCCGGGTGGATTGGGGTATTATGGCAGTACCAGCCGCCACGGTCCGTTCGTCCACATCGATGCCCGGGGATACCGGGTCCATTGGGGAGGAAAGAAATAGATGGTAGATTATCGATTTTGGATTGTGGCGTCTAAAATCTTTATTTTATGAACTTTTTTGAAGATCATTTGTCTATTTAAACATCAGCTCTTGGGGGGGATTATCTTTTGGCGGAATCCGATGAAATTCTGGTCAGAAGGAGCCAAAAAGGGGATCGACAATCATTCGAGCTACTGATCATCAAGTATCAGCGCCGGATATTCGGTCTGATCTTCCGACTGACCAATAATACCGATATGGTTGAAGACCTTGCTCAGGAAACCTTTCTGAAGGCCTTTGCGGCAATCAAGCAATTCGCCCAAAAGTCTTCGTTTTATACCTGGCTCCGTAAAATTGCGGTAAACACCTGTTTGAATTATCTGTCGTCAAATACCCCGGTGCTCCTGGAAGAGGACATCCTGGCTAACAAGTTAAGCCTGAATCCCGGCTTCATCGAAGGGAAAATAGACAATCCCGAAGGGGCGCTTTTAGTCAAGGAGCTGAATCAGGGAATAAGCGATGCGGTTGATTCCCTCTCCCAGAAACACCGGACTGCTTTTCTCCTGCGCGAACTGGAGGACATGTCTTACGAAGATATCGCCGAAGCGGTCGATTGTCCGGTAGGGACGGTGCGCTCCCGGCTTCACCGTGCCCGCCAGGAGCTTCAGGAAAAACTGAGTACTTATATTTAACTGGGGGTAGCTATGGAGTGTCAGAAGTATCACGAATTGATCTCGGCCTATATCGATAACGAAACCAGCGGGCCGGAGACGGAGGAGCTTTTGGCGCATCTCCGGCAATGCCGCGGGTGCAAGAAGGTTCTCGAGTCCTACTCCAATATCCGCATTCTGGTGAAGCAGGGCTCGCTTCGTTCCCCCGAGCCCCAGGTTGCCCCGGATTTTTCCCAGAGGGTCCTGGAGCGGCTGGAATCCCCGCCGGAGACCGCTTCCTTCCCGAAGAAAGAATACCTGAAGGGGATCGGGGCAAGGTTAGCGGAACTCATCAGCCCCCGTCCCCTCCTGGCGAGCTCCCTGGCAACCGTTTTGATTCTGCTGAGCCTCGGGACATTCTATTATTTCAATCAGAAAAGTTCGCCCCTTTCCCCGGATTACGAAGATATTGATATTTACCTGTATCAACATGCCTTTCGGGCAGCCGAAAATACAATCGGAGATTTGTCGACCACCGGTTACTTCAGGGAGGAAAAATGACAGAAATAAAGCTTAATAAGGGTATTTTACTTATCCCGGCCTTGATCTGCCTGTTGGCTGTCACCTCGGTCCGGGCAGAAGAGATCGTTGCCTCGGAGCTCCTGAGCAAAATGGGTAACTCTAAAGTAAAGGTGAATTTCCGGGGGAACCAGGTAGTCATCTCTTTCCAGGTACCAAACCCAAATGTCAGCAGGGTTTTAGTGGCCCAGCTTATTCCCAATTTAGGGAAAAAGGAGATCATCTCTTCCACCGGGGAAAGCACCGAGGTTATCATCGAGGACGGCAAGTACCAGTGGAGATACATCCCCTCCCACCGACTCATTATCAAAAGGCCCCAGGAAAATCCTGATGAGGCAAGAGAAAGGGCAAACGAGAACATTAAGCTCGTGCAAAAAAATTACTATGTGAAGGTCGGGGAAAAGCAAAACCTCGTCAACCGGTCCACCTTTGTCATTACCCTCCAACCGAGGGTAGCAAACCGTCCGAAACACTGGATCTGGGTGGATAAGGACTCGGGCGTGCCTCTCAAGACCGAGGTTTACAGCACCAAAGGCCAGCTGGCCATGGTGAGTACCTATTCGAAAATAGACTTCGCCCCCAACCTGACCGGAGAGGATTTTAAGCTTCAGATCCCTAAAAAAGAATCCGTTAGAGAAATGGAGGAAAAAGCTAACCTTGAGCTCGCTTCGGCGGAGAAACTTTTCGGGGAAAAAGTCATGCTTCCGAACTACCTTCCTTCCGGCTTTATTCTTCGAGACATCGCCCTATCCTTTATCGGAGGCAAACGCCGGCTGCAGCTCCTTTACTCCGACGGACTAAGCTCGGTATCGGTATTCCAAGAGACCGGTCGGTCGTTGCCGGGGAAAGGGATTGCATTCCAGAAAGGCGTGAAGAGAACCGAACCCCTGTCCTACTCCCGGGGGCTGAATAATATCATGGGCTTCCCTATCGGTAATCGTCAGATAATGCTGGTAGGTGATATCTCGGAAGAAGAGATTGCCAAAATCGCCCAATCCCTCCCCTAAGGGTTCTCCTTCAGGGCATCTGTCCGACAAACCATTCCGCCTGAGGCGGATATTGGCCCGACTTACTTTTGCCTCCAAACCTCATTTGGTATTTGTATTTTATCATTGATTTGAACTTTGAGCCTTGCCATGTGTCCTACCGTCTTGTCCTCCGTAGCCCTTTGGCCTTACGTAGCCTTGGCGAAGTAGGCTGGCGAAGGATGAAGCTTCCAGCGAAGGAGGATTGATTAACCCCACATTTTGGGATAAGATAAAGCAAACTGGGATAAAACGGTTGCTATCCCTGTTTTTCGTTCGAATAATTTAAAACAGAAAGGATATCGTTATGGGAAAAAATGAGACACGTGCAATCAATTTCTTACGTGGTGTTCCTTCCGAAGAGGCCTTATCACACCTTATTCCAATGGTGGCAGAAGGATACGAAAAAGTGATTCGACAGTATGGAACGCAGGTGCTTCAATACGGCCATTTTACAGGCTTTAAGCCTCTGCGTGAACTGATTGCCAACTTACATCATGTTGATCCGGAGCGAATCGTAGCAGGCAACGGAGGTTTGGAAGTTATCTCCTTGTTCTTTAAATCTCTTCCTTTACAAAGCAATGTCATAGTCGAAGAAGTAACTTACGATCGAGTACTGTTGGATGCCAAGCGTTATGGACATAATATGATCGGCGTCAAACTGACACCGGAGGGAGTCGATTTGGACCAATTTCGAGACGTGGTGAAAAAGACGGAGCCTGCGGCTTTTTACGGAATTCCTTTTCATCAAAACCCTACCGGAATCAATTACACGGATGAGAACCGCAAAGCGGTTGAAAGTATATGCCAGGAACATAATATCTTGTGTGTATGGGATGTCTGTTATCAGGATCTCCGGTATGATGGAAAAGCGAACGGGGCCATAGATGTTTCAGAATGGGGACCGATCTTAACCAGCTCCTTTACGAAGACTATCTCTCCGGGAACCAAATGCGGGTATATTATCGTTCCAAAAGATTACGTAGAGCATCTAATAGGAATTGTCGCCAATACCCGGATAAATCCCAACCTGCCAACTCAGGCCTTTATAGCCGATTTTATTCAATCGGGATGGTATGACGATTATCTTGGCTACTTACGCGAACTGTACAGACCGAGAATGGATGCGTTGAATACTGCGTTCAATACCCACTTCCCCGGAGCATCACCCGTTGAAATCAGTGGCGGTTTCTTTGCTCCTCTCACTCTCGGTGATATTTCAGTTGATAATGAATCAGCCTTTGTCAAATCCGCAAAAGATGCCGGGGTCGGTATCGCGCCGGCGTGGAACGCCGTCGCTCCTAATTTCAAGGAGGAATTACAGGGAAAAGGCCTCTTTATCAGATTGACGTTTCCAGCTTTTCAGCCGAATGATATCGAATGGGGAATTTCGAAGCTCAAAGAGACAATTGAGCTGTTTAGTTAGTGTTAAACTAAGAGTTTTTAGGATCGGTAAAATATGGAAAGCGCCCATTTTTCGAGGTTATTTTATCAATGATCATTGATTTTGGAATTTTTGGGGCGGAATTGAAGAATTGACTTTTTTATGAACTCAACCATGGAGAATCAAAAGCAGAACATGAATCCCTTGACCTGGGATTACGGTTCGTGGCGCAAGTTCTTTTTCGTGGCCGCGGCCTGGAACTTGATCGGGGCCGTCCCCGCCCTTGTTTCCCCCAGACTCAACCTGCGCCTGTTCTATGCAGTAATCACCGACAATTATATAACCCTCTTCTTGAACCGCGGGCTGTGGTGGGCGATACTGGTCTTTGGGATCGGCTACCTTATCATCGCCTCCGATCCGGGCAAACACCTGGGGATCGTTATCATGGGCATCATCGGCAAGACCATAGTCGCCGGCCACTGGCTCTACCTCTTCTCCATTGACCGGGCCACGGCCTTAGCGGTCTTTGCCGTGCTCGGAGATTCCATCTTTACCCTCTTCTTCCTCCTCTACCTCATCCAGGGCCCTAGATCACGTGAAAAGGAGTAGGGAGTAGGCAAATATTAGGATAGAACAGAGGTGATCCGGGGTCACATCTTCATATGTTATTTATTGAAGAGATAAAACGAGTATCGCGCCTACTTTCATAAAACTTATATGTGATCAGACTATGCCCGAACCACATAGCTTCTTAAATAAACTTTTATACACGATCAGCTTCCGTAAAACTAAGGAAGATGCTATTTCCCATTTGTATCATACCATTATTTATTCCGAAATTGGCCTTGATGAAGGTCCGTCGTATTACATCATGAATATACACCGACTTCTTGACGACAAAGATCTCTTCCGGGAAGCACAGAATAGAAGTGTCGTAGAAACCAAGTTTTCAAGTGAAGAGCTGAGAGAAATTCTGGAAAAATTGGCACAAGCGCTCAGCAATCACATGGATAAAGCCAGCCCGGAGGCGGCCAAGGAGGCCCCATCGATTCTCGGAATTTCAATCACGCTTATCCCAGTCCTTGTTCTTGTTCTCCATTTCATTTGGCCACAGATCTATTATCTGAAGATAGCCGCTAATATAGCGATCCTGCTCGCTGGATCGAGCCTGCTGGCAGTCCTGCAAGAAAATATCCAAGGCGCCCAGGAATTTTCACTTCCGTTCATATCAATGAGCCTTATCGTTATTTTGGGCATCTTCTTATTCCCGAGATTCGGCTGGTATTCAACGACTATCATTCTGGGTATTTATGGAGTCATTTGCGTCATAACGGGTTTATTGGGAAGAAGACGAGCAACAAGCAGAGAAAATGGGCGCTATCCCTATTTTCATGGAGAAAGAAAAAACATGACCCTAAGGGAATATGATGTCGTCCGTATTGTTGCTCTCTCTAGCCCTTCTCGGCATGTTGACGGCACCGAGGCGGTGCTGCGCCAGCCCGTAGTAGGTGACACCGGTACAATCGTCAACATTACGGGGGAAGATACCGACCACCCTTTGTATACGGTGGAATGCGTCAATAGCGAAGGCTACACCGTGTGGCTGGCCGATTTCGATGCCACCGAGATAGAATTGGTGAACTAGAGCGAAAAGGTCGGGGGTCATCAAATCTTAACTCTTGACAAATGAGCAATGATGTCCCCGGAATAGGTCAATAGAGTTCTTCGGCTTCCGATCCTAGAAGGCCCCAGTCTTCACCCTCGTCGATCTGCCACTGCTCGTAGGTAGTCTCGGAAAGCTCCTGAATAAACCGGGAGGGCCTCAGCAGAATACTCTGATACCTGCCCTCGGGAAGCATCATCGGATAGCAGAGATAGAGCTCGTCCTTCGCCCGGGTCGCCGCCACATAGAAGAGACGCCTCTCCTCTTCCTCACCCTCGGGATCGTTCAGGGCCTTCGCCGCCGGAAACCTGCCCTCGGATAGCCAAATGATAAGCACCACTTTCCACTCCAGCCCCTTGGCCTGGTGAACCGAGCTCAGGGCCACCATCTCGTCATCTTCCCCGCCGACGACATCCTCGCCGGTGACGCTGCTCAGCAGTGCCAGCTCGCTCAGGAAGCTCTCCAGGGAGTCATACTGGACGGCAAAATCACTAAGCTGATTCAGATCCTCCAACCTTGCCTGGTAGTTGGGGTAAATATTCTGAAGATACTCATGGTAGCCCTCTTCCAACACTACCTGGATCATCTGGCCGGGAAATTTTAGGATCTCCGGTGTCTGGAGGTTCTTAAGAAGTGACATAAATCTTTTCCACCCTTCCTCGGCTCCCCGGGGCAGCTGGGAAAGAAGCTCCTTATTCCTGGCCGCCTTCAGCCCATTCTCCCGGGAGGAGATGTATCCCCAGATCTTGTCAGCGGTCCGGTTCCCGATCCGGGGACAAAGCTTTACCACCCGTTTCCAGGACAGTTCATCATTCGGGTTGTGAACGATCCTTAAATAAGCGGTTACATCCTTGATATGAGCCTGCTCGAAGAATCTGAGGCCCGAGCGCACCTCGAAAGGGATCCCCCTCCGGGTCAACTCCATCTGAAGCTCCATCGAGTGGTAATGGGAGCGGTAAAGGACCGCTATTTCGTTAAGGGAGAACCCCTCCTCCCGCAGCTCCAGGATCCTCTGAGCAACGAACTCGGCCTGCTGGAGGACAGCCCTCAGCGGGATCAGGACCGGAGAAGAGCCGGGACCCCGGACCGAGGCCAGTTTTTTCGGGAACTGTTTCAGATTATTGGTAATGCTCAGGTTGGCCAATCCGAGAATCTCGGGGGTGCTGCGGTAGTTCGTCTCCAGTTTGTAGATCTTCGCCTCCGGGTAGCGTCGGGGGAACTCGATGATATTGGCGAAGTTAGCCCCCCGGAAAGAGTAAATCGATTGGGAATCATCGCCTACCACCATCACATTTCTTCGCCGAAAACCGAGCAAATCAATAATATCCGCCTGAATCTTATTGGTGTCCTGATACTCATCGACCAGGATATGGCGGAATTTCTCCGCATAAACCTCTTTTATCTTCGGATTCTCCTCCAGCAGGAGTTTCCAGTTACCCAAAAGGTCATCAAAATCCATCATATTCAGCTTTTTCTTCCTCTGGGAATAGAATTGGGCTATACGGGCAATCTCGCCGGCGATATCCAAAAAATAGGGATACCGATTGGCGATAATCCCCTCCAGCTCTGCCTGAGTGTTAGCTGAGAAGCTTATGATATCGCACAATACATCCGCCCGGGGGAACCTTCTCTCCTTGGTATTAATTTTAAGATCGGTCAGGCAGGCATTCAGGAGACCCCGGGCATCTTCCCGGTCCAGGATAGTAAATTTAGGACTATACCCAACTGCTTCACTGTGACGTCGGAGGGTTAGGTTGGCAATGTGATGGAAGGTTCCTCCCCAGAGACTGCGGATATCCGCCTTGATCAGTATTCCCACCCGGTGGAGCATCTCCCGGGCCGCCTTATTGGTGAAGGTCACCAGCAGGATCTGGGAGGGACTTACCCCGGACTCGATCAATCGGGCAACCCGGTAGGTAACTACCCTGGTCTTTCCACTTCCGGCCCCGGCAATAATCAGAAGAGGGCCGTTCCCGGCCATCACTACCTCTAACTGCTGGGGATTTAACTCTTCCTCATATCTTACCGAATATTCTCCTTGCCTTACCGGTGACTTTAAGGTATATTTCCGCATGATCTCTTCTTAAGCTTCCTTCGCCTTTTCCTCACTTACCTCTTTATCCTTAGTCCCCGCCTTTCCCCCTTTCGCTTTCGTTTTCTTCTCCTTAGTTCCTGCCTTTTTTTCTTTTGCTTCCGCCTTTTTCTCTTCTGTCTCCGGCTCTTTCTTTTTCTCCTTTGCCTTCTTTTCTTTTGCTTCCGCCTTCTCCTCCTTCACTTCCGCCTTTTCCTCTTTTGCTTCCTCCTTCTCCTCTTTCGCCTCTGCTGCCTCCTCTTTTGGCTCTGGCTCTTTCTTTTTCTCCTTTGCCTTCTTTTCTTTTTCCTCCTTCGCCGCTTCCTTTTCCTTCGCCGCTGCCTCCTTCTTCTCCTTTGCCTTCTCCTTAGCGGCTTTCCTTTCTCCCCCGGCCTTTAGCTCCCGTAGCCTCCTCTGGGCCCTTTTAAGCTTCTTTCTGGCCTTTCGCAGATCCTTATCAGCCTTGGGATCCTCCGACTTCTCCAGCTTCTTCTTAAGTTCAACCTTCAGTTCATCAACCAATTTCTGTTGCATCTCCAAGTTAAGCATATCCACTCCTTTAAAATAGTTATTCGTTATCAGGTTGCACTGCTCACCTCATTCTTTGTCACCATCTTATGTTCCCCCTCCCATTTATCCCGATGGCCATTGTGGGGAGTATTAGTCGGGTTCGATAAACCTATCCTGAGCCTCGCATATGGCGGGGTAGGATCGAACCCTACATTAACACATTATTGGTTTTATTTATTTCCTCGGACTATCTATCACCTGCGTGTCTGCCAGAATATCACCAATTCGTATCCCGGCCTCGTCAGTAATGATTAAATATGATTCAAATATTAAAATAATTATCCCTACAGTAAAAAAGAGGAACCAACCGATAAGCGGGAGGATTGAGAATAAAACTACGGCTGCGAGAGTAAGGTTCCTTACAATAGAATCCCGGTAGTTGCACTCCCTTCCCTCTCTCCTAACAATAACCCTCAGGCCAATAATCTTCTTCCCTATGCTCCTTCCTTGAAAGAGGCCATCGGAGATCAGGATGTAGGTAAGTCCGCTCAGGGGTCCGATAGGTTTAAGTATTTGTGCAAGGGCGCCAACCAGGAGAAAATCGATGAATTTTGCCAGAAACCGATTAACCAAATCTGCCCTGACATATTCCTTTAAGCCCTCACCAACATTTTGGTCCATCTTTACTCTCCTTTCCCGGGATCCTCTTCATTCTCAGGGATTCTCTTAGTAAACAGAATAAAGGCCATAGTGGGACGGCGGGTAGTTTCTCGCATCGCGAACTGGATACCGTTGAGGCTCCAGCCCTTTCCCACCCACTCGTTGATAGCTTTCTCCAGGGTTTCATCGGTAACCGTTGTCAGTTCAACTACTTTGTATCTATCCATCTATTAAATCCCGATGACCAATAGTATGCAGTACGCAGTATGCCGTATGCATTTTTATTTGAACTTTGAGTGATTTCGAGTTCGATAAATCGACCCCCTACAACAACTCATTATATAGAATTAAATTTTTAAATCCACCTTAAGCTTAAAGAGTTTTACTGCGGGTAGATCCAGGATATCGTCGATCCCGCTTCGTTCCCGAATCTATTTCAGACACTGCCCGATCTTTTCTCTCGATTCGGCAATGAAAGTGAACCAGATATTATATTTGTGCCTTCTCCGGTAATTATGGGTTACTCCGGAAAAAGAATTAATTAGCTCGACAAACCGCGGAACCTCTTCTTCTGCCACTCGAGCAGCACATAGGGTACTGGCATAACCCATTTTCCTCGAGTTAAACTCACCCCCGATCCTTCGGATAATTCCATTCTGTTTCAACCGCTTAATCCGCTTCAGGGTCTCCTCCTCGGAGATACCTACTTCCTGACCAATTTGTAAAAAAGGTCTGGAGTCAAGAGGGAAATCAGATTGGATCTTATTTAAAATAACCCGGTCAATCTCGTCCATAATAGCGCCTCAGACAACCTTCGCAACATTAGGCTGGTAGCTGCAGAAGGGTTCTTCTTCCAGATAATCTCCGGTTTGGAAATAGGCCCGAGCCCGACATCCACCACAGATGAGCTTATAGTCGCATCGTCCACACTTTCCTCTTAGTCTTTCAGGATCGCGAAGATCCATAAATACCGAGGAGCTTTCCCAGATATCTCTAATACTCTGCTCCCTTACATTCCCTGCAATTATCGGTAGGTATCCACAGGGTTGAACATCCCCGATTCGGGAGACAAAGCAGACCGCGCTTCCTGCCAGACAGCCCCTGGTCAGTGCCGACATCCTCCCCGCCTTAGGCGGACCAACCGGGCTCCCTTCCTTTCGCGAACGCTGTTCAAGTATTCGAAAATAATGCGGTGCACAAGTAGCCTTCAGCTCAATATCTTTAAAGCGTTGGGCGGACCGGGACAACCAGTTTAAAATCTTTTCATATTCACCGGGACTTAACATTTGATCCTCGGCAATCTCCACCCCGCATCCCACCGGAACCAGCATAAACAAATGAAGGGCATCGGCTTTAAGTTCCCTTGCCATATTTAGTAACTGTTCAATCTCGGACTGGTTACGTTGGGTAACGGTGGTATTAAACTGGACACTTACTCCAAATTCCTTAAGTTTTTGGAAGCCGGCAATCGCCTGGTC
>CP070770.1:3011217-3019058 GCA_020345765.1 Deltaproteobacteria bacterium | reverse complement strand
AAACCGTATATTGCCGGGGATTAATTATTTTGACAGAATTGGAATAAATAGCGGCCGGTTAGTTACGTTACTCTACTCTCCAGGAGAGCACCTCAATCGGGGGGATATCTTCGTCAGAGGAGGGCTTGTTCCTTTTAACGATCGCCTTGATAGTCTTGGCATACTCGGTCTTCTTGCCTAAATTGACGATCCCGATGCATTCAATAGAGAAATAGTTGCTGGCAACACCAAATGGAGAGGATATTGAAGTTTTATGTCCTCTTTCCGGATCATACGGACTCAGCCTAAAATTATCAAGCTCTTCTTCACTTAACAATTTACCTTCATGAACATCATTTATTGCCTGAATAACCTCAAAAGATGCAGTATTTATATTGACATTAGCCTCACCATAAGGGGTAAAATATTTTTCAATTTTTTCGTAGACGGTATCGTTAATACCCCTGACCATCTTGAGCTCACTAATTGAATTTATCGGGGCGTCCTTGCACTCATAGGGAGGAATCAGTCCCTGGTAATAATCGTCTCCGGCATCTCCGTCGTCATCGTCAACATCAATCCAGTCAATAATATTATTTGCTATATCAACAGGCTCAACATCGATATCGTCAGGCAAGACATTATCGAGAAGTTTTATGACTATTGTTCTGGCAGAATTTTTATCCGATTTGAGATCAATATTCTCCTTCGGCTTATGCTTTCCATCTTCATATGTATATGCCAATAGATTGATATTTATTTTACTGCTCTCGTCGGTGATCCCCCCCACTAATATCCCGTCACCGATGGGCACCCCGCCGAACTCGGTGGTAGTAAGCAACCTTACCTGGGACCAGGTCTCCGTTTCCGGATCCGCATCTTCTCCGGTTACGATATAGTCTACTCTTTTTCTTCCATCTTTATCTAAATCATATTGTAGAAGTGCCTTTGATGCCTCGATCCCAGCCCGGGCGATATAGTAGGTTTTAAGCTCATCCTTATGGTTCGCCACGATATGCAGGTTAACCCGGGCCGAGTAGCTGAACTCAACGATAACCGCCGCCAGTATGGCAATAACCATCAGGACAACGAGCAGGGCAATCCCCTTTTGATTTTTTAAAAGGCCTCTCACTCTGATTCCTCTGACTCTTGAGTAACCGCTCCGGGAATATCAACCAAGGTACTGAAGGTTCCCTCGTGCCCGCTTTTATCCTGGAGGGTCAGGGTTACCTCCACTACCAACGGGAGGGTAAGATCGCCCACCTCCCAATCCCATCTATCCTTCCACTCCTTATCCTCTTCATCGTAATAGCGAAGCCGGAATTCCTGAACCCTCTCCGCCATCTCAAAAACCCCACCACCTTCCGTGAGGGGATCGTTCAACATAGCTGCGTTCTCCTGATGATACAGGATCACGTTGCCGTCGTCATAATCCCCCACTCGACAGAAATAGCTGATTATGGCGTGCTCGGACTCATTGCTGTCAGGCTCCTCTTCTTGCGTCGCGGCGAAGCTCCGCCAGAGCGGAGAAAGATCCCTGTGGGCCATGGTAGTAAAGGTAATAGTATCCATCCTATTCCCCTCGTGCCAATCGTCCTTGCCGATGAAATCCGCCGGGGGCTCCCAGAAGACATCTCCTTCAGGTTCTTCAATCTTGACCAGATAGGCTCCCTCCAGCTCCCGGGTGATCCGGTTTAGAACCTGCCAGCCCGTCTGGTAGAGCTCGCCCCGATCCTCGGCATATCTTTTCGCCTCCAGGGTGGCAGTGAAGGTGGTGTAGATAAACGACATAATGATTGCCAGGATAGTAATAGCAACCATGATCTCGATCAGGGTAAAACCTCCAAGGCACTGTTGCTTACCATTCACCATTTTCCCCTCATTCTCTCCCCGCGTCCCGCGGGGGGAAGGAAATTATAGTTATAATTATTGGGGCTTGATTAATTTATCCCCCAGGGCGATCCAGGTAGTCAGGATATACTCCTCCTCGTTCCTTCCCTCATCCCAGCTCACCCGGACCCCGATCTGCTTGAGCTCGATACCCTCCCCGAAATCAAGGAAGCTCAGAAGGGTCTCCTCCTCTTCCAGTTCTTCCACCCGGAAAGCAGGATATATCTCTTCCATCCTCTCATACCGCTGCTCGATCTCCGTAAATTCCCTCTCCCGCATCTCCACTTCCACCATCCTCTCCTTGGCAATCAGCATTGCCAGGCTGAGGTTCTTGGAATAACTGCTGAGCTCTATCGTCTGGTTCTGAAGGGAAAGGAGCATCAGGAGCCCAACCGCCAGGATGGCGATGGCGATAACTACCTCCAGAAGGGTAAAACCATTGCGGCCCGCTTTGCCTTTAACTATCTGCTTACTGTTCACTGTAAATTAACTGCGATTCGGACATAACTGCAAATCCCAATGACCAAATCCCAATTCCCAATTCATTTGATTTTCATTTAATTGACTGCCACATATTCGTCATAGATCCTGACCCGGCCGGAGAAGGGGAATATCTGCAAGGTATAGGTTCTTTCCCGACTGTCCCGGATATAAATAACTCCCGGGTCAACGTATCCCTGGGGTAAAAAAAAGATAGGAACCGGCTCATCGGAGATTATCTTCTGGCCGTTAATATAAATATCGGCAAAGCTTAGAGTTTCGGGAAGCCGGACCTTCTGTCCCAGGATGGAGGGATCGGACTGACATACCCACTGCTCCGGGTTTTCACTATCCGGCCGGCAGATCTCCGGCCAGTACTCCCCGTTTTCCTGGTCGATCCTAAGAATGCAGTAGGCATTACCCCTGATTGCGGACTGGTTAAAAAGGTATTTTATCGTTCCCGCCATGCGTCGTGAGTGGCTTCTTAGCTGCATCTCAGTAAGGTCGCGCATCTCGGGAAGGGCGATTGTGAGTATTACTCCGATTACAATGATAACTACCGATAATTCGATCAGGGTGAAGCCCGAGGCAGGATATCGGTAAAATAGTCTTTTATACCATCTTGAGTTTTGGCTCACCATGGGATGCAAAGAGGCAGGCAATTAAATCCAAATGCCATCTAATAAACCCTAAATCCCAAATCCTAAACCCTAAACAAATTCTAAATCCAAATATCAAATGTTCAAAACAGTTCCTTCGCCCCTAATGTCCATCGAGGTTCAGGACATGGTTTTGAATTTTGGATTTTAGTCATTTGAATCCGCCTTTGGCGGATTAGGATTTGGTGCTTAGTGCTTAGAATTTTTAAGTTCTGGTATGCATTAGGCGGATTAATATTACCTAACTTTCTATCTACTAAATTCCGTGAAGCGCCTAAACTTTTTCGTATCATTGTTCATCAAGGTTCCAGCTCTCGATATCAGCGTTCTTGTCCTCTCCTCCCGGGGTCCGGTCCGCCCCATAAGATACTATTTCGTATTCTCTCTCCATAGTAGCGATATCGGACCCTCGATAGACATATTCACTCCCCCAGGGATCAAGAGGGACCTTGTCCTTCTTCAGGTATCCCCCCTTCTTCCAGCAGCAGGGCATCATCCCCACGGACGGCGGGTCCACCAGGGCCTCCAGCCCCTGGCTGGTTTCGGGATATACCCCGTTATCCAGCTTGTAGAGACTAAGGGCCGCTTCGAATGTAGATATCTGGGCCCGGGCCGCCTTCCGCTTGGCCTCGTCTATCCGTCCCACCACATTTACCGCCACCAGGCTCGTCAGAATCCCGATAATCACCACCACCACCATAATCTCGATAAGGGTGAAACCTTTGTGACTAAAGACATTTGCTCTCATTGGACACCTCCTCACCGCCAAAAGCGGAATCGTAAATTGTAAAATGTAAATTGCAAAAGGGTGGTAATGATTTATTGTTCCCCCTCACCCTTACCCTCTCCCACCAGGGGAGAAGGCAAATCCTTGCTATTCCCTGCTAATCCCTGAAATATCTGCAATTTCATCGAATTAGCTGGTTCATCTGAAATATGGGGAGCAGGATCGAGATCATTATGAAAAATACAATCCCGCCCATGAATATGATAATCAACGGTTCCAAAAGAGAAGTCAGCCCGGTAACCGTGGTTTCCACCTCGTTATCGAATGATTCGGAAACCTTCATCAGCATGTCCTCCAGCTCCCCGCTCCGTTCCCCTACCGAGACCATATGGATAACAATAGGAGGAAAGATCTTACTCCGACGCAGAGGCTCGGCAATGGTAGCCCCCTCGGAAATATTCTCCCGGGCGTCCTCCACCGCCTGAGCCAGCGGGACATTGTTCACCACATTCTTGACAATGTCCATCGACTTCAAGATCGGGATGCCCCCGGAAAGCAGGGTGCTCAGGGTCTTAGTGAATCGCGAGATCGCCACCATCCGGAACAACTTCCCGATCACCGGAACCCGGAGGATCGAGGTATCAAAGCGCTTCCTGCCCCCCGGGCTCCTCAGGTATCTCCTCACCCCGAACCCCAGGAGCAACCCCACCATCAAAATGATCCACCAATAGTCCTTCGTAAAATTACTGAAAGAGATCAGGGCCCTTGTGTATACCGGAACGGACTGCCCCATGTCATCAAAGATCAGGGTTACCTTCGGGATAACAAAGGTCATTAAAAGAATAATCACCCCGGTCATTACTATCAGCATAAGTACCGGGTAAGCCAAGGCAGCAAAGATTCTGTTCCTGAGCCTCAGCCGGTCCTCAATGTAGTCTGCCAACCGCAGCATCACTACATCCAGGGCGCCACTGGTCTCCCCGGCCCCGATCATATTGGTGTAAAGTTCGGAGAATATACGGGGGGATTGCCTCATTGCATCGGCCAGGGAACTGCCTTCATTTACCTTATCCCGAACCTCGGTAAGCACATTCTTCAGGCGGATATTATCTACCTGATCCACCAGGGCACTCAGGCTCTCGATCAAGGGAAGACCGGCGGCAGTCAGGGTAGCCAGCTGCCGGGTAAGCAAGGCAATATCCTGGGATTTTATCCGGGTAAAAAGGCTGGAGAAAGAGACCTCCCGGCTGATCAGCCGGCGGCCCGGAGAGGCCTTCCCTTCGGCCAAATCGGTGGTGAAGATCCCCTCTTTCCTGAGCCGGGCCCGCGCCGCCCGGAGAGTATCGGCGTCAATTACTCCCTTAACATTTTTCCCCCGGTCGTTTATCCCTTTGTATTCGAAAACCGGCATTAATCGCCAATCTCCTCCTGGGTGACCCGGAGAACCTCCTCAATGGTAGTGATGCCGTCAACTACCTTCTGGGAGCCATCCATCCGGAGGGTATACATCCCCCGCTTGACTCCTTCCCGCTTGATGGTGTTGGAGTCGGCATTATTAAGAATCAGGGTGCGGATCTTGTCGTCAACCAGCAGTAACTCGTAGATTCCGGTCCTTCCCTTGTACCCGGTCCCCATGCAGTTCGAGCATCCTTTGCCCCGGAAGATGGCCTTCCCGTCAAGCTCCTTCTTTTTCAGACTCAGCTCACTCAACTCGGCCTCCGTGGGCCGAACTTCCTCCCGGCAATCGGGGCAGATCAGCCGCACCAGACGCTGGGCGATAATGGCAACAACCGAAGAAGAGACCAAGAAGGGCTCGATCCCCATATCGATCAGCCGGGTCACTGCCCCCGGGGCATCATTGGTGTGCAGGGTGCTGAGCACCAGGTGCCCGGTGAGGGAAGCGTGAATGGCGATCCCGGCGGTTTCCGTATCCCGGATCTCCCCCACCATTATCACATCGGGGTCCTGACGCAGGATGGAGCGGAGCCCGTTGGCAAAGGTAAGATCGATCTTGGGATTGACATGGATCTGTCCGATCCCTTTCAGCTGATACTCCACCGGATCCTCAATGGTGATAATATTCTTATCCGGCGAGTTGATCCTGCTTAAAGCGGCATACAAGGTGGTAGTCTTCCCGCTACCGGTAGGCCCGGTGACCAGGAGAATTCCGTTGCTGCGGCGGATCAGCCGTTCTATTTTCATAAGCTTTTCCCCCAACAGCCCGATCTCGTCAAGGCCCAACAGGATACTGCTCCGATCCAGGAGCCTCATCACTACCCGTTCCCCAAAGGAAGTCGGGACGGTGGAGAGCCTTATATCAATGTCTTTTCCTGCGATCTTGAGCCGGATCCGGCCATCCTGAGGCAGGCGTTTCTCGGCAATATTCAGCCCTCCCATGATCTTTACCCGGGAGGTAATACTCGACTGGATCCTCTTGGGAGGTCGGATAACCTCGTGGAGCACACCGTCGATCCGGATGCGAACAGAGAGATCCTTCTCAAAGGGCTCGATGTGGATATCACTCGCCCTCTCCTTAACCGCCCGGAAGAGCAGAGAGTTGACCAGCTTAATGATCGGAGCCTCATCGGTTACATCCAGCAGATCCTCCGGTTCTTCCAGACCCTCGGCCACGCTATCCAAGTTCCCCCCGTTAAGATCATCCATCATCTGCTCGGCACTGTCTCGGGCCCGATCGTAGACCTGATTGATCGTTGCCAGGATCTGCCGGGAAGGGGCGGCCGCGGCCTGAACCCGACATTTCAGCAGCAGTCTCAGGTCATCCAAAAGGAAGGTGTTCATGGGATCAGAGGTAGCAACCCTAACCTCATCCCCGTCCCGGTTAAGGGGAATAACCTCATACTTTTTGGCGAAATTTATGGGAATCTTACTGATCAATTCCCGATCAATCTCCAAGGGGGAAAGCTCCGATAAATAGAGGATCCCCAGCCACTTACTCAGGGCCTTCAGGAAATCCTCTTCCTTCAGGTAATTTAATTTAAACAGGATCTCCTTCAGCTTCCCCGATTTCTCCTTTTGAATCTCCAGGGCCTCGTTTAACTGCTCATCGGTAAGCGAGGTCTCCCGCAGCAGGATCTCGGGAAAAGACAGTCTTTCCGTCTCCATTAAAATTCACCTTCTTGAAGCTGCTCTTCATCCGGGGAAGGAGTGGGGGCCAAGTCCTGTTCCTCTTCTCTCAACCTCTCCTCAGGCTCTTCATCTCTCTCTTTTTCCTTCAGTTCCCCTTCTATTGTCTCCCCTTCCCTCGCTTCCTCTTCCCTCAGCTCCTCTTCCTTCGGCTCAACTTCGGATTTAGGCTCCACCGCCGGTGTCTCTTCCCTCAACTCTTCTTCCCTCGGTATTTCTTCTCTTGGTTCCGCCTCCGGCTTCTCTTCCATCGGTAAATCTTCCCTCAATTCCTTCTTCGGCAGCTCTTCTTTCGGCTCCACCGCTGGTGCCTCTTCCCTCAACTCTTCTTCCTTCGGCATCTCTTCTCTTGGTTCCACATCCGGCTTCTCTTCCTTCGGTAGAGCCTCCCTCAATTCTTCCTTCGGCAGCTCCTCTTTCGGCTCCACCGCCGGTGCCTCTTCCTTCGGCTCCACTTCGGATTTAGGCTCCGGTGCTTTCATCAGATATTTTCTTTCCTGCTTAAAACCGAAGCTGTCCAGCTCAAACTTCTGGCTCTGCTCCTCTTTCATCGTCCTGACCATCTCAATATCCTCACCATCCCGGATGACATAGGGGGTCAAAAAGATCAAGAGGTTAACCTTCTCCACCCGGTGCCTCGTAAACCGGAAAAGCCAGCCGATTATCGGGATGTCCCCCAGGATAGGAACCTTCTTTTCTGCATCGATCACCGCATCCTTTATCAGCCCTCCAATCACTACCGCCTGTCGGTCCTTCACCACCACGACCGTCTGAGCCGCCCTTTTCGAGGTGGTAAGTCCTACTACATTCGGGTCCAGACCCTCCACCGGCGACTCGGCAACCTCGGAAATCTCGGTGGCAATGCTCATCCGGATATAATCGCTCTCGTTAATCTGGGGGGTTATCTTCAGCTTGATCCCCACATCCTCCCGCTGAATGCCCGAGGTGGTTATCCCGGACGC
>CP070770.1:3007408-3011117 GCA_020345765.1 Deltaproteobacteria bacterium | reverse complement strand
CGAACAGTTATACGGTAACGGCGACGGCCTATGACAGTTGTGGGAACGTTGAGACGTATGCGGTGAACATCACGGTAAGTTACGAGTATGGGGTGCCGGATTCGATTACGATTAGTGGTCCCAGTGATGGGGTGGGGCTGGTTTATTTGACCGTGAGGCTGGAAGATGATCTTGGGCAGGGGGTTCCCGGGGAGGCGGGTAATATTACGGTGACCTCGGATCGTAACGGGACGGTGCCGGAGGTGGTATTCGATGATGATTTTGAGGCTGATGGCGATTTTCCTGGTTGGACCCAGATCAACGATCCCGATGCGGTGATTGATTTTGCTTTTGGCGTTAATCCTCTTGATGTCGGCAGCACCTTTTATGGTCATTTTGACACCCAGGGAGGTGTCTGGAAAGTGATTGATCTTAGTGGCTATGAGGATATTGAGCTCAGCTATCAGATCATGAGTACTGGTTTAGAGGTAGCTCAGTTTGACACATTTTATGTGGAGTATTCTACCGACGGTGGTGGGAGTTGGATACCGCTCGATGTTGGTGTTGGTCTTAATCAGGCTTGGGTTGAGAAGGTTTATGATCTATCTTCGCTTGAGCCGGCGGTGGAGCATAACTATCGGTTTGCGCTTCGGTTTCGTTTGGCTGCTAATGGGGCTGATGATCATTTTGTCGTGGACAATGTGGTATTGAGTGGAGTTCCGGCGGCGGATATTATTGGAAGTCCGGTGGATGAGGGGGACGGGGATTATACGGTGCAGGTGAGCACCTGTAGTTTGGGGTTAGCTACATTTTGTGCTTCCTGGAATAGCGGGGTTTTGTTTACTGATGGGGTATCTCCCAATTCTGGTTGTGCGCAGGTGGATTTTGTGTCACCCACGGTGCAGATTGTGGATCCGGTGGATTTAGCGGTATTGAATGCTTCTGATGACAAGGACGGCAATCCGGTAAATGGTTTGCAGTATGATGTAACGGTGAGCACGGATGCCCCGGACGGGAGCACGGTGTTGCTTACGGTAGGTGGTATTACTCCTCCGCTGGTTGGGTTAGTGAGTGGTGGGGGAGTAACGTTTACTGGGGCTGATTTTCCGGAGGGGTTAGTGGTAGAGGTGGATGCGTTGGTGGAGGTATGCAGTGGGCCGGGCAGTGATGTGAGTACGGTGTTGGTGGATACGATTGCGCCGGTGGCAAGTATCGATTCTCCGAGTTTTGGGGCTTGTATTGGCACTACAGTGGTGGTAGTGGATGGCAGTGCGACTGATTTTGGTGGCAGTGGGGTTAAGGAGGTCACAGTGCAGGCGGGGGTTTATAGTGCGACGGGTGCTGATTTTCCGATAAACTTGGTTGTTCCGGCGGATGGGACCTACACGATAACTGCCTGGGCCGAGGATGATGCGGGCAATATCGGTTTAGTGGACACGGTAGCTAATGTGCGGGTGGATACCGCTGCTCCGGAGGTAAGTATCAGTTTACCGGTCTCAGGAGATTGTATAGAAACCTCAGTGGTGGTGGTGGATGGGAGTGTGACCGAATCAGGCAGTGGGGTGAAGGAGATAACGGTGCAGGCGGGGGCATACAGTGTGACGAGTAATACCTTTCCGATAGATTTGATTATCCCAGCAGATGGGGTGTATACGATAACGGTCTGGGTGGAAGACGACTGTGGGAATATCGGTCAGGATACGGTCGGCAATGTGCGGGTGGATACGGCAGCACCGGTGGTAGTGATAGAATCACCGACTCTGGATGAGTGCATTAATAGTTCAGTAGTAGTAGTGGGAGGCAGTGTAGTTGAGGCGGGCAGCGGGGTGAAGGAGATCACTGTTCAAGCGGGAGTCTACAGTGCTACGGGGAGTTTTTTCCCGATAACGCTGAACATTCCGGTGGATGGGGTATATACGATAAATGCTTGGGCAGAGGATGACTGCGGTAATGTTGGTCCGGTGGACACGGCAGCGAATGTGAGGGTGGATACTATCGATCCGGTGGTAGGAATCGATTCCCCGGTTTCTGGTGAGTATGTAGGCACTTCGGCGGTGGTAGTGGATGGGAGTGTAACTGATTTTGGTGGCAGTGGGGTTAAGGAGGTCACGGTGCAGGCGGGGGCCTATAGTGCTACGGGGAGTTCTTTCCCGATAGCGCTAGACATCCCGGTGAATGGGGTATATGACATAACGGTCTGGGCAGAGGATAGTTGTGGGAATATCAGTTTGGTGGATACGGTAATGGATGTGTATGTGGACACAGTTGGACCGACAGTGAGCATAACTATACCGGTTTCGGGTTCTACGCTTAATCAGACCACGGTGACGGTGGAGGGGACTGCGGGAGATACGTTACCTTCGTCCGGTTTGAGGTGGGTGGTGGTAAACGGGGAGACTGCCTTCGGGACGAGTAGTTGGATGGTAGTTCTCAGCGGTCTTGCACAGGGAACCAATACTTTGGAGGCGACGGTTAGTGATAATGCGGGTAACATTGGGACGGATCAGGTAGTGGTGTTCATTGATTCGGTAGCACCGGTGGTGAGCATTACCTCTCCGACACCGGGTGCTTTCCGGCGTTCTGCGACAGTTAGAGTAACAGGCACTGTGACTGATGCTTTGCCTTCTTCGGGGATTACGGAGGTATGGGTGGACGGAGTTACAGCGGCTATTTCGGGTACTGATTGGACGGCTACTTTGGAGGGTTTACCGGAGGGTAGTGTAACGGTAACAGTGCGTGCCTATGATGTTGCGGGGAATGAGGGTTTAGCGGCGGTGAATATTACCGTGGACACTATTGTCCCGACGGTGAGCATAACTATACCGACTTCGGGTTCTATTTTTAATCAGACGACGGTGGTGGTAGAGGGTACTGCGAGTGATGCTCCACCTTCTTCGGGGCTGGAGAAGGTGGTGGTAAATGGGCAGGCTGCTTTTGGGACGGATAGTTGGATGGTAATCATAAGTGGGCTTGCCGAGGGTTGGAACAGTTTGACTGCGACGGTTTGGGATAATGCGGGCAATTATTCCTTTAATTCAGTGGATATATTAGTGGACACGATAGCGCCGGTAGTGAATGTCAGTTCACCGACGGTGGGCAAGTGTATTAACACCGAGACGGTGGTGGTAGACGGAACGATTACTGAGACTGGTAGTGGGGTGGAGCTGGTTACGGTAACGGCGATCGGGCCGGCGGTATTCAGTGCTACGGGCGTGAGTTTTCCGGTTAACCTGACAGTTACGGTGGATGGGCTTTATTCGATTTCAGTGGTGGTGAATGATGAGGCGGGTAATCTCGGTGTTCCGGTATTGGTGAGCAATGTGCGGGTGGACAGGGTAGTGGACGGGGTAGCGTTGCTTGGGCCTGTTTCGGGCAGTTGTGTAAACAGCACGGTAGTTTCGGTGACGGGGACTGCCTGGGATGTGGGCAGTGGGATATTACAGGTGGATGTAACGGCGGTAGGGCCGGCGACCTTCATTGCGACGGCGGCTGACTTTAGTGTTCCGATAGATTTGAGTATAACTACCGATGGGGTTTATGACATAAGTGCAACTGTCTGGGACAACTGCGGGAACATGCTGGTAAGCGGACCGTTGACCAGTGTGGAAGTGGATACGGTATTACCGGTGGTAAGTATTATTTCTCCGACGGACGGTGAGTGCATAACGACTTCGACGGTATCAGTGGATGCGAGTTCGGACGGTGGGGAGTTGGTGAGCTGTACGATTGA
>CP070770.1:2973058-3007308 GCA_020345765.1 Deltaproteobacteria bacterium | reverse complement strand
GTTACGCTGATTGTCCATCAGTTGCTGAGTGAGAGGGAAAAGCGTATTAGGTTGGAGAAGTTGAATATGGTCATCGGGGCCTTTTTTAGTGAAGTCGGTATCAAGCTGTTGAAATACTTCTCTCTTTTTGACCCTCACTGCAATAACATCAGGGAGGCTCTTGTCGTCGGTAAGGAATGGAACAAAAAAGAATTTATTAGTGTCGGTAAAATCGCTAAAAATTACGATTGCGAAGTCAAGGTTCAAAAAGAAGATTTAGAGAATTTACGCAGTTTCCTTACCGAGAAAATGGATTTTTTACTGAGATTACTGGAAAACCCGAATTTACTGGAGCATGAGACCTTTACCGATCTCCTTCAGGCGGTTTTTCATCTGGCCCAGGAGTTATTCCTCCGGGAAGCGCTGAGCCAGCTGCCCGATACCGACTACGAGCACCTCGTCGGAGACATGAAAAGAGCTTATGCCTTACTGATCCTCGAATGGTTGGATTATATGAAACATCTGAAAGATAATTATCCTTACCTGTTTTCTCTTGCTATGAGAACGAACCCCTTTGATCAGAGCGCATCACCGGTAGTAAAATAAATAGTTTTTCCAGCAATAGTTAAATTTGAGAAAACAACAGTTTAGGAGCCGGAGCTTCCGGAGTTTTGCTTCTTCAAATGATATAACTATCTGAAATCATTAAGGAAATATAATATGAATTCATTAGTAAGAAATTAGTAAGAAATATGCTTGACAAAAGAAAAAATTTATTATAATTACTAAGTTCATGAAAAAAAGTACAAAAACACGCACTAAAAAACCTGATTCTAAGAGGGCAAGCCGGGTGCAGAGGAAGGCGGTAAAAGGCGCTAAGAAGGCAAGCCGGGTGCACAGGAAGGCGGTAAAAGGTGCTAAGAAGGCAGTCCGGGTGCAGAAGAGGCCGGTTAAAGGCGCTAAGAAGGCAGTCCGGGTGCAGAAGAGGCCGGTTAAAGGAGCCGGGAAGGCGGGCCGGGTGCAAAAAAAGCCAGTTAAAGGAGCCGGGAAGGCAGTCCGGGTGCAGAAGAGGGTGGTTAAAGGCGATAAGAAGGCGGGCCGGGTGCAGTTGAGGTTGGTTAAGGATACTAAAAAGTCAGGCCGTGGGCGAATGAAGGAAGTTGAAGATATGTTGTTCGAGATGAAGGAGCAACTAATTAAAGAAATATCTGAGAATATTAAAATTGAAAGTGAAACACTTAAGGCCGAGATTGGAGATATCTACGATATTGCCTCCTGGGATCGAGAAAGAGAGCTCTCCCTGCTTTTGGGGGATCGGGATCGAGCGAAATTAATTCAGATAGAAGAAGCTCTGAGTAAAATCGATGAGGGGGTATTCGGATTGTGCGAAGAATGTGGTGAGAAAATATCTATTGGCCGCCTGATGGTTATGCCTTTCGCCAAGGTATGTGTTGAATGTAAATCAAGGATGGAAAGAGAAGAGGAAAGCCTCAAAGGTTTAGAAGAAGAGGGTACTTATCAAAACCTGATTAGTTTCGATCTCGACGAAGAAGAAAGTTAAGCTTTGTCCCTCTGCCTTCAATTAAAATCTATAAAGAATTTTGTTCCTTCCCGGTTGTTACTATTCTCAAATGAAACCCAAATAATGCGTATATGTTGGGATAAAACTTATTTGTTTTATCCCGCCTTAGGGGAGTAAGATTCTGGAGATAAAAGGTTAGGGGATGAAAAGAGTTTTAATTCCTGCTTTTGTTCTTATATTAATTCTTGCAATCGGAGCCTGGTATCTTTTTCGAGGAGAGTCTGAGGATGAGGAGATGATCGCTGCCTCGGGCACGATTGAGGTTACCGAGATCGATGTGAGCTCCAAGCTTATCGGCAAAGTAGACGAGATAAAGGTGGAGGAGGGAGACCAAGTAAAGAAGGGGGAGGTTCTGCTGAACCTGGATCACCGGGAGCTTTTGATCCAGAAAAAGCAAGCCCTGGCCGTCCTGGGGGCTGCCCGCCATCTTTCGGCCCAGGTGGAAGCGGTGTTAAATAATCTTACTACGAGCTCCCGGCGTGCGGAGAAGTTATATCGGGGCGGTTCGCTTTCCCAGCAGAAGTATGAAGAGATTACTACCAGGTTAGAGGCCACCAACCAACAATATGAGGCGGCAAAGAATCAATTAGCCCAGGCAGAAGCCGCCCTCGAGTTCGTCGAGATCCAGATCGACAATGCCCGGCTTGAAGCTCCCATTGATGGTGTCGTCTTACAGAGGAATATCGATGTGGGAGAATTGGCATTTATCGGGATGCCCCTGGTCACCCTGGGAAACCTTGACGATGTCTGGCTCGAGATCTATATCCCCGAGACGAGATTAGGCAGGGTAAAATTGGGACAGAAAGTGGAGATTACGGTCGATTCCTTTCCGGATAAGATCTATGAAGGGAAGATTATCGGGATATCCCAGGAGGCCGAGTTTACCCCGAAAAACATCCAGACCAGAGAAGAGAGGGTGAAGCTGGTTTACGGGGTTAAGATCGGGATTAAAAATCCTCTCCAGGAGCTAAAGCCGGGTATGCCGGCGGATGCCAGGATCATAATTAAATAAATCCCAATCAAAACACTAATATATAGGATTCAAGGGGTCAAGAATTCTAGGTTTCAAAGGGATCTATTCCCTGCTATTCTCTCTGCCCTACGAAGCTTTAGCGAAGTAGGGTGCTATTCCTTGTTAATACTTGCTATCCCCTGAAGTAAATGAAATTGGACATTATTGAGACCAAAGATCTGACCAGGATTTACGGAGAGGTCCTGGCCCTGGACAGGCTTGACCTTAAGGTTCATCGGGGAGAGATCTTCGGGCTGATCGGACCCGATGGGGCCGGGAAGACCACAACTCTGCGGCTTCTGGCAACGGTGCTTAGTCCCAGCTCCGGGGGTGGATGGGTGGCCGGTTATGACCTGGTGAAGGAGACCGAGCAGGTCAAGAAGAAGATCGGATATATGCCCCAACGCTTCAGCCTCTACGAGGACCTGACGGTCGACGAGAATATCGAATTCTTTGCCCGTCTGAGGCGGGTTGGTGGAGAAGCTTTTCGAAAAAGAAAGCGGGATTTGATGGAGTTTATCGGGCTGGGCCCTTTCGGATCACGACTTGCCGGGCAGCTTTCCGGGGGGATGAAGCAGAAGCTCGGGCTTATCTGCACCCTGATCCATACCCCGGAACTCCTCCTCCTCGATGAGCCCACTACCGGGGTCGACCCGGTCTCCCGGAGGGAATTCTGGAAGATCATTACCACACTCCTCGGCGAGGGAGTCACCGTGGTGGTCTCCACCCCCTATATGGACGAGGCCGACCGCTGCCGGCGCATCGGTCTGATTTACCAGGGAAAGATAATTGTGGCCGATACCCCGGAGGCAGTGAAAGCCATGGCCCCTTCCGAGAAACCCGGGCTGGAGGAGGCGTTTCTGTATCTGACCCGGGAGGAGAAACAATGAACGAGGTAACTCCGTCGGTGGAGGTCCGCGAGCTTACCAAGCTCTTTGGGGATTTTACTGCCGTAGACCGGATTTCATTTGCTGTCCGGAGAGGCGAGATCTTTGGGTTCCTGGGTCCGAACGGGGCCGGGAAGACCACAACCATCAAGATGCTCTGCGGACTGCTTCTTCCCAGCTCAGGATGGGGCCGGGTAGCAGGGCATGATATTGTTCTTGAGCCTGAGCAGATCAGGGCCCGCATCGGCTATATGTCTCAGCGTTTCTCCCTCTACCCGGATCTGACCGTGGAGGAGAACCTTGATTTTTACGGAACAATCTACGGATTAGAGGATAGGCGCATGGAGGAACGGAAGGAATTTATCCTGAGGATGGCCGGACTTATCGGGAGGGAACGGGTTCTTACCTCTGCCCTGGCTGGCGGCTGGAAACAGAGGCTTGCTCTGGGCTGTGCCATAATCCACCAGCCCGATATCCTCTTCCTGGATGAGCCCACTGCCGGGGTAGACCCGGGCTCCCGGAGGGAGTTCTGGGAACTCATCTGCCAGCTCTCCGAGCAGGGGGTGACCGTATTCGTCACCACCCACTACATGGATGAGGCGGAGCACTGCGACCGCCTGGCCTTCATCCATCAGGGTCGGCTGGTGGCGCTGGGGGAGCCTCAGGAGCTTAAGTCCCGGGAAATGAAGGGAAATCTTCTGGAATTGGACTGCGGGGATGCCGTCCGGGCCCTCGATCTCGTTGCCGGGATTGAGGGGGTATCTGATGCCGCCCTCTTTGCCAATACCCTCCATCTGGTAGTTGACGACTTTAAAGAAACCGGTCCGAAGATCCGGGAAGCAGTCGGGGAAAGGGGTATTGCCGTCCATTCCCTGAAACCGATTCCCCCTTCATTAGAGGATATATTCGTTTCCTTAATTGGATAGATATGGCCTAGCGAAGCAGAAGAACAATGGACCGCACACTGATTACTCCGATAATGAGAAAGGAATTCATCCAGATCCTCCGGGATCCGCGGAGCCTGGCGGTGGCTATCCTTATCCCGATATTTATGCTTGTCCTTTTCGGCTACGCTATTACCTTCGATATCAGGCAGATTACCTTAGCCGTTCTGGACCAGGACGGTTCGTTCCAGAGCCGGGAGTTTCTCCGGAGCCTCACTGCCTCCCCGATCTTCAAGGCCGATCGTTACCTCAGTAATTATGAAGAGATTGACGGACTCCTGGATCGGAGCCTGGTGCGAATGGGGGTCGTAATCCCCCCGGGATTCAGCCGTGCCCTGAAGCGGGGGGAATCGGCCCCGGTGCAGTTCCTGGTGGACGGCACCGATGCCAACTTTGCCGCCGTATGCATCGGCTACCTTACCGCGGCCTGCTATCACTATTCGCTCAGTCTGACAGTCAAGTATCTTCGGAACCGGGGGTTGGGTTACCTGGCCCGGACATTTTCGCCGATCTCCACTAAGCCCCGGATCTGGTTTAACCAGACCCTCCGGAGTGAGAACTTTATCGTTCCCGGTATTATTGCCGTTATCCTGATGATGCTGGCTGCCCAGATCACCTCACTCAGTGTCGCCCGGGAATACGAGCGGGGGACGATTGAACAGTTGATCGTTTCCCCCATCCGGTCCTCCGAGTTGATTGTCGGAAAGCTCCTCCCCTATATATGTATCGGGTTCTGCCAGGTGGGTCTGGTTACCCTGGTCGGAACCCTGCACTTCGGTGTCCCGTTCCGGGGGAGCCTGCTGCTGTTCGCTATCCTTACCGTAATATTCCTGGTCGGAGCAATGGGTATCGGTATGCTCTTCTCCATCATTACCAAATCCCAGCAGGTGGCCATGCAGATCTCTTTGCTTTCGACCATGCTCCCTGCTCTCCTGCTTTCCGGTTTTATCTTTCCGATTGAGAGTATGCCGAAAGTGCTGCAGGCGATTACCTATCTGGTGCCGGCCCGATACTTCTTGGTTATTCTCCGGGGGATATTTCTCAAGGGGAGCGGAATCAATGTTCTCTGGCCGGAGGTGCTCTGGCTGAGCGTTTTCACCATTGCCCTGCTCTTTCTTTGCTTCCGGTCTTTTAAGAAAACCCTGGACTGATCCAGACTATGAGTAAATATCCGAATTATTAACTCATGCTGAAAAATTCTAAATCCCAAATCCTAAATTCTAAACAATTTCAAATGACCAAAATCCAAAATTTAAAACACTGTTTTGAACATTTTATATTTGAATTTTAGATTTGTTTAGGGTTTAGGATTTAGTGCTTAGGATTTACCTTATTAGTGCTTAGAACTGATTCTATTCGATATTACATTAATTGAGTCCCTAAATTTGGATTAATAAGAATGAGATTGCTTCCGTCCAGAATTAAAGCCATTGCCCGCAAGGAGCTGTTTCACCTGTTTCGCGACCGGCGGATGCTGCCGATCGTCTTCATTGCCCCCATAATACAGCTCACTATCTTCGGCTATGCCGCCACGATGGATGTCAAGAACGTATCCACGGTTTACTGCGATAACGACCGGAGCGCCGCCAGCCGCGAGCTCCTTCGTTCATTTGCCAGCTCCGGGTATTTCCGGCTCAAATATCGGGCCGAGACCCCGGAGGAGCTGGAATCTTACCTGATAGACAACCGGGCGTTGCTCGGGATCGTTATCCCGGCAGGCCTGCAGAGGAAGATAAAACGGATAGAGCCGGCCCCGGTCCAGCTTCTTGTCGACGGCTCCAACTCAAACTACGCTACTATCGTCTACTCATATGCCGAACAGATCCTGGCTAATCTGTCTTACCGGATTACCCTCGGTAATCTCAGGAATCTCGGGAATATTATCTCAACGATGATTCCGAAGAGGCCCAAATTGGTTAGTCAGACCATGACGTCGATGTTCCTGGACGAATCCGAATATGCTGCTATTGCCCGAAAGAGCGCCGGGCAACTCCAGGAGGCCCTGCTTTCCCTGTTGAGCTTCAGTGACCTTCAGGGGATCGGTATAAGACAACCGCCCCGGATCGATCCTCAGGTGCGGGTCTGGTTCAATCCCACCCTCACCAGCGTCCATTTTATGGTTCCCGGGGTAATCTGCCTTATCCTCTTGCTTATGACGATGGTCCTGACCTCGATGGCAATCGTGAGGGAGCGGGAGGCGGGGACTATCGAGCAGTTGGTGGTAACTCCGATCCGGCCCTACGAGCTGATTATCGGGAAGCTCCTGCCGTTTATCGTCATCGGCTTTATTGATGTTACCCTGATTATCCTGGTAGCTACCCTGTGGTTCAAGATAAGGTTTCTGGGAAGCGTTGTCCTGCTCTATCTCATGGCCGGCCTGTTCCTAATGACGACGCTGGGGATGGGGCTCCTGATCTCCACGGTATCCCGGACCCAGCAGCAGGCGATGATGACCTGTATCCTTATCATGCCCCCGTTTATGATGCTCTCCGGGGTATTCTACCCGATCGAGAATATGCCCCAGGCGATTCAGCAGCTGACCTATCTGATCCCGCTCCGTTATTTTATCGTTATTCTCCGCACGATTTTCCTTAAGGGTGCCGGACTGGAGGTTCTCTGGAATCAGGCTCTTGGTCTTGGAGTCCTCGGATTAGCCATCATCTGGTTCAGCATCTGGCGGTTCAAGAAGAAGCTGGAATAAGTTTATTGGATAACCGGGATTTTCCCTATTGAAATATAAGCAAAGAAAGGCTCCCTTCGACCCCGCCAAAGGCGGGGCTCAGGGCTGGCAAGCCCACACTCTGAAAAAATTCTTGCAAAATTCCCTACAACAGAGTATCATACCACTAGTTCAAGATTATGACATTTTCATATATATTTAACCTTTACAAAGGAGGGTAAAATGACCAAGGCAGAGCTGATTGACAAAGTGGCGGGGACCAAAGGGTTGGACCTGAGCAAGGCAGCAACAGAAAAACTGATTGACGCTGCTTTTGACTCAATTGCCGGGGCAATCAGGAAGGAAAAGAGGTTTTCCTATCCCGGTTTCGGCACCTTTTCAGTTAGGAGCCGGAAGGCCAGGACCGGCAGGAATCCTCAGACCGGAGCCAAAATCCAGATTAGAGCCTCTAAGACAGTGGGGTTTAAGCCCGCTCCCGGATTGAAGAGCTCGCTGTAGATCAATTAAATACAGAAGAAATGAAGGGCCACACAGGGCATTTAACCCTGGTGGCCTTTTTTATGATTTAGCGCACTCACTTTTTACCCGAAAAGGTTGCATAAGATAAGCCAACCGTGCTAAATTATTCCTAGCTGCGCCCGTAGCTCAATTGGATAGAGCGCCGGACTACGAATCCGTAGGCTGGGAGTTCGAGTCTCCCCGGGCGCATTTTTTATGCTTGGAAAAGCTTGGAGCCATTCTTACCTATTAGGAGAAAGACATGAAATCGTACCGGGAAGAGCTCTGGTTCAATGTGCCTAACCGCCGGGGTTTTATCAACATTACTCCGCAGGTGGAAAAGGCCCTTAAGAAGAGCGGCGTCCGTGAGGGCCTGATATTGGTAAACGCCATGCACGTCACCGCCAGCGTTTTTATCAACGATAACGAATCGGGACTGCACCACGACTACGAGGTGTGGCTGGAAAAGCTCGCCCCCCACGAACCGGTGTCCCAGTACCGGCATAATGTCGGGGAAGACAATGCCGATGCGCATATGAAGCGGCAGGTAATGGGCCGGGAGGTCGTAGTGGCGGTTACCGAAGGGAAGATGGATTTCGGCCCCTGGGAGCAGATCTTCTACGGGGAGTTTGATGGGAGGAGGAAAAAGCGGGTCCTGGTGAAGATCATCGGTGAGTGATTGTCCGACCTCGCCGGATATTTCCTTCAGAATTTACGAAATTAGGTGAAAACCCATATTGATTTGTTGAAGATAAAGCCCGGACTGATACTATTTTACCTGACACTGATTTCGCTATCCGGTATCATAACCTGCAGCGATACCGATAGGTCGACCGGGCTTACTCCCCGGGAGATAACCGAGGTTAATGACGGCTCCCAGCACGGCCCCATGGGACCCATCCCCGACGGTCCCGGTTTGGAAGAATTACCCCTGTTAATCGGCGATCCGGCCACCGCCAATCCCCTCCCTCCCAAAGATATGCCGGAGCACCCTTATTTGGCAGTAAGCGGTGGGGTCCATGTGGACGGTTACAACACTGACGTTTCGGATTGGGAAGGACCGCTGGGTAGGGATCCCGAGGTGTTCTCCCGCTCGATGGGCGTAATCGGCGGAGAACCGGGGCTGGGAATATGCCTGATGAGGGCTTTCCATCCGGACGATTCCGTAAGTTCAATCTGTTACTATGTAGCTGACCTCTCGGGTCAGCTTGTCACCCTGGGTATGGACTTGGTCCTGTTCGATCCGGTTACGCTCGAGCCATTGGATTTCTACGCAACCGGGGAGGTTACATTGGACGTTTCCAGCCCCGGCGATATGAGCGGGGTTTACTTTTACGTAGACAACCGCGGACGGGCCGTAGTCGCCTCCCCGGGTAATACGATCAGGATCGTCGAGCCCGGACTGTCCGAAGGTATTCCCCGCTGGAAAACCGAAATCGTCCTTGATCTTTCCGATGATCTCCCGGAGGATGCCGGTAACCTGATCGCGGTAGGCCCTGATTTCCAGGGAAACATATGGTTTGCCACCCAACTGGGTGTTATCGGGTACTTCGAGACCACGAAGCAGAGGATCTATACGGTAAAGCTCAAGGGAGAAAAGTTCGAAAACGCATTCTCGACCGCACCGGACGGAATCTACGCTGCCACCGACTACGCCCTCTACCGGTTTGAAATAGATACCGCAACGGGATCGCCTCATTATATCTGGCGGCAGGGATATGAGCGGGCGACCCAGGAGAAGCCGGGTATGCTTTCCCGGGGAACCGGCACAACACCTACGCTGCTCGGGGACGACCTGGTTGCCCTCACCGATAACGCCGACGAGCAGGTGAACCTGCTGGTATTCAGGCGCTTAAGCGGCGAAGAGATCTGCCGCATCCCTCTCTTCAATCCGGGAGAAAGCGTGGTAGAGATATCCCCCATCGGATACCGCGATGCCGGCGGGTCGTTCGAAAGCGTTATCGTCCAGAATAACTACAATGCCCCAACGATCTACAGTGACTACACATCCCTCGCAACCGGTCTCGTCAGGGTTGATGTACTCCCGGACCGAAGCGGATGTATCGAGGTGTGGTCAAATGACGATTTTCCCGCAACCACCGTCCCCAAACTCTCGACCGCCACCGGCCTTATCTATACTTACACCCAGTTGCTAGACACCGCCGTAGATCGGGCCTGGTACCTCACCGCGGTCGACTTTCGCACCGGCGAAACGAAATTCATGATCAGAGCCGGAACCGGCACTCTCAAACACAATTACTTCGCCACCACCGAGATCGGACCGCACGGTATCGTATATCAGGGGGTGGTAGGCGGCATAATCGCCGCCCGGGACGGCAACAACTTTTAACCGGTGCTGTCCCTGTTTTACCCCGGGCTTGCTTCGGTGGGTTAGATTGGATAGTCTGCAATTATGATCTGGTTTCTTTATGCACTGATAACGGCGATATCGGTTGCCACCATGGATATGCTCTGCAAAAGGGTGATGGCGGAGCTGGACGAGTATCTAGTCTCGCTCATTAGATGGGGCTATTCGCTGCCTTTTTTACTGCTGTTTTTCCCCTTCATCGAGATCCCGAAACTAGGACCGAACTTCTGGTTGTCGGTTGTCATCCTTATTCCGCTGGAGATAGTGGCAATAATACTCTACATGAGATCGATTAAAATCTCTCCGCTTTCGCTAACCATACCTTTCCAGGCACTTACCCCGGTATTTCTGATCCTCACCTCTTTCCTGATGCTGAAAGAGTCCCCGGACTTATCCGGCTTTATCGGGATTATCCTGGTATCCTTAGGGGCATATCTGTTGAATTTCCATCGGATTGACCAGGGGGTGTGGGAGCCGATTAAAGCGATCGGGAAGGAAAAGGGCTCGCTCTTGATGATAGCGGTGGCCTTTATCTATAGTATTAACTCCAACCTGGGGAAGGTAGCGGTGCTCAATTCCACCCCGATTTTCTTCGGGGTAATCTACTTCTTCATCCTTACCGGTGCCCTGATCCCAGTAGTTTTGCTCAGATTAAAAGGGGATATTGTCCAGGTATTCTCCCGGCCGGGAAGCTTCCTACTGATCGGGCTATTCTCGGCAATGATGATCATATTCCACTGTCTTTCGATCGAGCTGATTGAGGTCGCTTATATGATCTCAGTGAAGCGCAGCTCAGTCCTCTTCAGTGTCATATACGGCGGCTTGATCTTTAAGGAGCTTAATATCCGGGAAAGATTTATCGGTAGTGCGGTAATGGTTGCCGGGATGATTCTGATAACCCTATAGGTTTAGGTCAAGAGAGAAACTCCCGTAAACAATAATACGGATTGGACGACCTTCCGGAAAGTAATCTCGTTAACCCACCGATGTAACATCTCCCCAATAATAATGCCAACCAGCAATGCGGGTAATAGCTTGGCGGTTAACATGACGTGGGAATGCTCAAGCGGACCGTAAATTAAGTATGTGACCAGGAGGGTCGTGTTGAGCAACAGCCAAAGCGTTGACAGGGTCGAACGGAAGGAGGCTTTTTCCCCGATTCGACGGCTTGAATAATAGACGACCAGGGGCCCACCGGAGGCGAAAATGCCGTGAAAAAACCCGCCGAGCACTAATAGGGCGGTGCCCCGGCCAGGGGGGAGCGGCCGCGACGATTCCTGCCGGCGATACAGGCGGTAAAGCTCCGCCGACGATATGATGACGATAAAAATTCCCAAGATAACCTTCAGGTGTCTGCCGCTCAGGTCGTGGAATAAGTATGCTCCCGCCGGTAGTCCCACCGCGCATGCCGGCAGGATGCGGGTGGAGAGGAGACGCCAGTCTATCGTGTAGAAGCCGCGCACAACTAACCAGGAACTCTGCAGCAATGCGATCATGACTAATACGACAATTAACTCTTCGATAGGATACAGGTGTACCCCGAGTGCGAGGGCGAT
This sequence comes from Deltaproteobacteria bacterium, assembly GCA_020345765.1. Lineage (GTDB taxonomy): Bacteria > Desulfobacterota. Next base: position 2,995,802 of record CP070770.1, on the reverse strand, counting down.
GACCGTGCAGCCGAAACCGGTGGTTGTCTCCACACTGTGGGCAACAATCAGTACCAGTGAGAGAAGGAGCCAGGTCATTGGTGGATGTTCTCTTGAAAGATGCTTATCGGGTTCAATAGCGTATTATTGGGGTTTGTGTTTGAACAGATCGTCCAGGACACCCAATACGATTTCATGTGCGGCCCCGCGGTCGGGCATGGTTCCGATCATGCCATAAAGCGCAGCCATGCCGGTCGCTTCGGTCTTGCCCTGCTTAGTCAACTCCGCGGTAGCGGCCGCAAGGTCCTCAAGGAACGGGCCGACAATCCCGGAGTGGGACTGCGTGACGATGAGATGCAATGCGGGCGGAAGCTGCAAGCGATCCAAGTGCCATCCCCGTGCTTCCATGGCGTCGGCAAGTAGATATACATTTACTTCGTCGGAATCGAAGGCAAAAGTGCTCATATCGGGTTTGCCCATTACCCTCAGCCCCGTTATCGAGTTGATCCCTTCGATAAGCTTCTTCGTGGTTTCTATTGTTATTGATGCCAGATGGAGGTATCCTTCTTCTCCGAGATGTTTCAGGGCAGCCCAGGCTGCGGCAATGGCGCCTCCCGGCCTCGTACCGGTCATCGTTGGGGAGGCATAAACTCCCCCGGGCCAGTCGGTATGAATGAAATATTGGTGCCGGCGGAAGCTTGCATCCCGGAATATTATGGTTGAGGCGCCTTTTGCACTGTAACCGTATTTATGGAGATCGGCGGAGACGGAGGTAACGCCCGGGACGCCCAGATCGAATTCGGTAATTTTGTGACCGAGGCGCTTCAGGAAGGGCAGCATGAACCCGCCGAGGCAGGCATCTACATGGAAATTGATGCCCCGCTCCATTGCGACTTTAGCAAGTTCGGGGATCGGGTCGACCACCCCGTAGGGATAACAAGGCGCCGAGCCTACCATTAGTATCGTGTTGTCGTTTACGGCCGATCGTGCGGCTTCCACATCGGCACGATAATCGGCCCCTATCGGTATGGTAACGGGCTTCACACCGAGGAAGTGAGCGGCCTTGTAGAAAGAAGCATGAGCCGTTGTTGGCAGTACCATTTCTGGGGAGTTTATCTGGGGCCTCTCGGCCCGGGCCCGCTCCCGGGCAGCCAGGACGCCCAAAAAGATACTTTCCGTGCCTCCGGATGTCATATTCCCGGCCGCTTCCGGGCCGCCGTTCAGGAGGTCGGCGGTCATGGCGACAACCTCGGTTTCGAACTTCCGAAGGGAAGGAAATGCCATCGGGTTGAGGGCGTTCTCGCAGAAAAACATGCCGTAGGCCTCTTTCAGCAGGTCGGTGAGCCCTTCTCCCGCATAGTAGACCAGACTCCAGGTTTTGGCGTTTTTCCAATCCGAGTCATCGGCCCGGAAATCACGCATCATCGAAATCAATTTTTCCTGCGGCACACCATTCGTAGGCAGTTTCAGGGTAGTCATAGCTTCTCCTTATTAAATATAAACGCTCCTCATTTTAGATTACAGATTATTGATTGTTGTTCACTTTCAGTGGACTAAATTTTACATTTCCTAATTCTGTGTCAGGAGAGGGCCCTGAGGAAAGGTTCCGGGTTGGACAGATTGGGGAAGAGATAGTCGGGCTGGTGCTCCTTCAGCTGGGTGAGAGAAAAAAACCCAGTAGCCACCGCAACTGATTTAGTACCAAGCACGGTGCTGCTCTTGATATCGAAGGGGGTGTCACCGATAATATAGATATCCTGCTTTTTGGGTTCCCCGTCAGCGAATTCCCGGGAGCGGGAAATTGCGATTTTAGTAAGCTCAACCCGGTCTTCGCAGTCAGAGCCGAATCCCCCGAACCGGAAGTATCGGTTAAGCCCGCCCCGCCCAAGCTTAATCCTTGCCCCTTCCTCCAGATTGCCGGTAGCCAGACCCACAATAACATTGTCTATTGATCCTAATTGTTCCAGAAGCTCCGGTATTCCGGGCATAATCCGGTATCCCGGAGATTCGGGAACTTCCCGGCGAAGGAAGTGGAGATACTGCTTACAGAGTAACTCAAGCTCCTTTTCCCGGCAGTCCCGACTCAGATTTTTTCGGCACATCTCACGGATAATGGCCGGGTCGGTTTTCCCATCAGGCTTGATTCCGTTTATAGCATTTTCGAGGCCGAATTGTTTCTTAAATGCTTTGTTTAGAGACCGATTTCCGGCACCGCCGGAGAGGATCAGGGTTCCATCGATGTCAAAGAGGACAACCTTCATTTAGCGTCCCAAGCGATAGAGTTCCTGGCGAACCTCTTCCGCCTTCTGCCGGCTCAGGCCCAGGGAGAGGCTTTTTTCAAACTCGGAACGGGCCTGGGTTCTTTTCCCCAGGGTCTTATAGATGATTCCGAGCTCAACATGGGGCTCCGCGTATTGGGGATTTAGCTTCAATGCCTTATTAAGCTGGGCAATAGCATTCTCAAACTTTCCCTGCTTCCGGTAAGCTACGCCAAGATGGTAATGGGCCATAGACAATCTGGGATCGATATTTATGGCCTTTTGGTAATAGGAGAGAGCATTATCCTCCCTTCCGTCATGGAAATAGATATTGGCAATCATAACATAAGCCCGGGCATAGCGGGGATTTATGCTGATTGACTTTTGATACTCCTCCAGAGCACCTTTGTATTTCCCCAGGTAATCATAGGTAAGGCCCAGGTGGTAATGGGCTTCAGCATGGTTGGCGTCTGCTGCAATGGCCTTTTTAAACTCACCAACAGCGGGGTCAATCTGATTTCGTTCATAAAGAATCTTTCCAATGCGATAATAGGCATCACCAAGCTTGGGATCCTGGGCCAGAGCTTTTCGGAAATGTTCCAGGGCATAGCTGTCATTATCCTGACTCAGGTAAGCAAGTCCGAGATGGTAATATGCGATGGCATAGTTGGGATCAATCTTTATTGCCTGCTGGTACTCGGTAATAGCATCCTGAAAATTGTCGTTTTTTCGGTAGATTTCTCCCAGTGAATTATGCACGGTTGCTTCATAAGGATTCAGTTGGATTACCTTCTTAAACTCGGAGATGGCAAGATCATATTTCCCCTGGGCCTGGTAGATCTTTCCCAATGAATGGAGGGCTTCGGTGTTCTTCGAGTCTAAGTCCAGCACCTTTTCAAAGGTGGTGATTGCCTTGGTAGTATTGCCCTGCCGGTTATAGGCGCTACCCACTATATTGTAAGCCCCGACATGCTTGGGATCGAGCTGAATCGCCTGATTACCTTCAGAAATAGCATTGGAGTAATTTCCTTTCTTATAATGAACTACTGCCAGATGGTAATGGGCCTCGGTATTGGCCGGGTCCAGCCAGGCAGCCCGGTCATATTCCTTGATTGCTTCCGCGATATTCCCCTTTGCTTCGTAGGAAAGGGCCAGGAGGTAGTGGGCCTCGGGAGAGTTAGGGTCCAGCCGGATTGCCTTCTTTCCCTGGGAGATAGCCTGGTCCAGATCGCCTTTTGCCCGATAAGCATCACCGAGATAAGAGATTGCCCGGGAATTTTGCGGGTCAAGCTTGATCGTTTTTTCGTAATTAAAAATGGATTTATCGTATCTTTCTTGTTTACGGTATGCCTCGGCCAGTAGGTAGTAAGCGTCAATGTTATCGGGTTCGAGTTTTACGGTTTTTTCAAACTCGACCGCTGCGGAACCGAAGTCACCTTCCTTTATGAAAGAGTTGGCTAAATTGAAGTGGGCTTGGGTATTGTTGGGGTCAATCTGCGTGGCCTTTTGGAACTCCAGGATCGCATCTCTGGTCCGATCCTGGTTGAAATAAATATTTCCCAGTTCGAGATGGTATCCAAAGTTTTTCGGGTTTATCCGGATTGCCTGGGCATACTCTTTGCCAGCCAAATCCAATTGGTTAAGCTGGGCGTATATCTTACCAAGATAATAATGAGCCATTTCCAATTCAGTGCCGGCAGTAAGTCTTGAGTATTCGCTGAATATCTTTTGGAGGTTTTCCTGGGCTCGCTGGATTTCGTTCAATTTTTCCAGGAGGAGGGCACTCAACTGAATTCGTGCCCGGATATAAGCGGGGTTTCGTTCGAGGGCCATCTGATAATATTGTTCGGCCACCTCGAAATCATCTATCCTGGTATAGGCATTCCCCAGGGCGAGGTAAACCGGGATAAGATCGGGGTTCATGCTAAGGGATTTATTAAGAGACTCTATCGCCTGCTGAAATTCTCCTTCCTCGAGATAAATGCTGCCCAGAACAAGATAGTTATCAGCCTCTTCCGGTTTTAATGTCAAAGCCTTATTGATAGAATCTCGGGCCTCTTGGTATTTCCCTTGGATTTTTAAGAGAAGGGCTCGGGCCCGATGACCTTCGGCCAGGTTTGGTTCCATCCGGAGGGAATGCTGGGAGAGCAGGTCGGCATCCTGCAGGAATTCTTCGTCCCGTTTGATCTCATTCCACCTGACGTAGGTTTCGGCCAGAGAAGCAAGCGTAAGGGGATTATGGCGGTCCTGATCCAGTGCCTGGAGGTAGTTCCTCTCGGCTTCCTGGTATCCGGAGTTGGTATCCAAAATTAGATATTTATTCCCCTCGGTCAAGTATTTTTCTGCCTCCTGCTTCTGTTGGGGATTCGCCTTAATGAAACTTTTTGTTAGTTTGATAATCTTGTCGGCACTGGCCCGGGAGATATCCGGACAATACTCATAGTTATACCAATAGTATGCGGAGGCGCCAGCAGCCAGCAGGAAGAAAAGGGTGACGGCAATTACGATGGTTATCGTCCTTTTCCTTCGAGCTTCGTCTTCCCGAGAGATTTCCGTTTTGGCAGATACCGCCGAAACCTCCCTTTCTTTAGTAACGGCTTCCTTGAAGATCTCACTTTCGACAATAGGTTTCTCAAAGTCCAGGGCTTCGGTGGTGGGTTCGGGAGGTGCAGGGGGCCGATAGGTCTCCGGGGTAACTCCAAAGGGCTCTTCCGATGGCGGTATTTCCTCGGGTGGGGGAGGTATTTCCGGCTGCTCGGCCTCAAACGATGGTGGTGTTTCCCCGGGTGGGGGAGGTATTTCCGGCTGCTCAGCCTCGAACGAGGGTGGTGTTTCCTCGGGTGGTGGGGGCATTTCCGGCTGCTCGGCCTCGAACGAAGGTGGTGTTTCCTCCGGGGGAGGGGGCTCTTCCCATCCTCCGGCATCGAAAGACTCTTCCTTGATTACGAAAGGTTCCTCTGGCATTGGAGGCTCGGGGGCAGCCTCTTCACTTTCCGGTAGCTCAACCATCTCTGGCAGACCGGATAAGTCCGGGGCTTCTTCGGAAGGGCTTTCATCCGGTGGAGGGTACTGAGCTTCATCCTCAAAAGAGAAAGAAGACCAGGGCTCCTGTTCTTCTGCTGTCGGGGTCTCAGGGGGGATTTCCTGACTCGGAAAAATGTCCTCGTCAGCAGGAGGTTCCGGAGGAGCCTCCGGGCTCGAGAAGATATCCTCATCGGGAGGCATTTCTGGAGGAGCCTCTCCCGGTTGAGGTGGCTCTTTAATCTCCGGGAAATCCGTATCCATTTCTTCTCCACGGGGAAGCTCAGGGAAAGTATCCGGAGGAGGAGCAGTCTCGGTAACCGGAGGTTCTTGGGTAGCGGGGATGTCAGGGAAAGCTTCTTCCGCAGGTGCCCCCCTCAACTCTTCTAAAGCCGTTGTTGCTTCTTTATCGTTAGGATGAAGCATTAGGACCCTTTCATAGGCCTCGATCGCTTGCTCCGGCAAGCCCTGTTCTTGACTGACTTTCCCGATATATTTCCAGCACAGGATATTATCGGGTATTGCTTGGACTACTTTGGAAAACTCTTCTTTAGCCTTTTCGTGATCCCCCTTTTCGTAAAGAGCCCGGCCGAGCGGGACTCTCCCACTCAAATAATTGGGGTTGTGCTTCAATCCTTCCTCGCAGACATGGATAGCCTCGTCGTAAAGCCCGCCCTTTATGTATTCGTCGGCTAGGCGGACGAATACCTTAGATTTGGGATCGTTCCGTAACATTTCCACATATTTTTCTACCTCGGGGGAAAGGGTAAGAGTTGGCTCTTCCTCTTTTTTAGCTGCCGGGAGCTCCTCGGGGGCAGCAGGTTCCGGCGGTGCAGTCGTTGCTAACTCTTCTTCGTAACCCTCAACCGTGATGATATTCTGGCAGTTGGTGCACTTGATCTTTCCCTTGTTTTCCGCCACTTGGCTGTCATCCACCATATACATTGCCTGACAGTTATCACAGCTGACTAACATTTAACCTCCTATAATTTTGGTAGATAAATTTGGCTCCTCCCAGACCATTTTAATTAGGAATCCCAATAGTTTTCGATAAACCCTCAACCGTCCCGATCTCTACCTAACAAGGTCTGCCTCAGCTTCGATAAGAACTGCTCTTCCTGGAAGCGGAGATCAAAGAGCAATCTTAAGGAACCTTTTTCCTGACTTTTCTTGACAAATTTATTAATTTCGTCCTGGTGGGAGTGGCTAATCTCAATGAACTCGATACCTGCTCCCGGGACATGCCCATCGCTCTTTGCCTGCTTTTCGGTGATCCTGCGAATTACCTTTCCCTTGAGCTTGAATTTATCGTAGATACCCGGCAGGAAAAAGTCCAGATATACCTCTGAGCCTAAGGGAAATGGCTTCTTTGACTCGGCAAAAAGCCCATTGGCACTGATATTCCGGGTAAAACAGATTGAGAAGCTACCTCCCTCCAGGCATTTCAACTCAACCTTTATTTCTTTGCGAGGAAACTTTCGTTTTTCCTTCCTTCGGGGATCATTCATATGAATAATATATTATATTATCATTTAAGAAACCTCAACCCTTTTTTGCAGGTTTTTCAAGGATTCGAGTCCCTGTTTTCAGGTAGCCACTTGAACCCTTGACTCCTAGAATCATCGAGTTCTTGAGGAGTTAAATTCCCTCCCAGAGAAAAAGCTGCTCCTCTACCTTCCGGGGAGGCTCGGGCTTGCTCTTATGGTAGTACTTTCCGTTCAGGGTAATAAACCCTTCCGCTCTCTTAACCACTACCCCGAGTTTCTTGAGTTGCTCCGGCTCTTTTATCTTGGAGGACTTACGGGCCTCGACAATCCTCTTGGAGGAGACCTCCCCTATCCCGGGGACCCTCATCAGCTCCCAGTAGGAAGCCTTATTTATCTCTAAGGGAAACCAATCTTGATGTCGTTCGGCCCAGGCAAGCTTGGGATCCTGGTTTTGGGGTAACCTTCCTTCTTCATCAAAGAGAAGCTCTTCCGGGCGGAAACGGTATTTACGGATAAGAAAATCGGCCTGGTAAAGCCGGAATTCTCGCCAGGAAGGGCAGGAGCGTTTGTTTTCCAGAGGGGTTCCTTTCAGAGGAGTAAAACCACTGTAATAGACCCGCCGCAGTTTCAGTTCCTGGTAGAGCTTATCCGACAGTTTGATTAATTCTCGATCGGTCTCTCCGGCCGCTCCCACCACCAACTGGGTAGTAATCCCCGAAGGTAGGGGATGGTGTCGGTTGATCCGGGAGATTTCGGTTAATCCCGAAAGAAGCTCTTTCTGGAAGTCCTTGGAAGGGGAGATCTTCCTTAGATATTCCTGTCCGGGGACTTCCAGGTTCAGTGAAACCCTGTCGCTGAGCCGGTAGATCCGTTTAATCAGGTCTTTATGGACACCCGGAAGGCTCTTGGTGTGGATATATCCCCGATACCGGTACCGGTGCCGGAGGATCTCCACGGTCCTGAGCATTTCTTCCTGGCTTTGGTCGGGTCCTTTGGATATTGCGGAAGAGAGGAATAAACCATCCACCAGGCCCTTCCGGTAATATTCCATAAAGAGCCGGGCGAGTTCCGTCGGGACAAAGGTAATCCGGGGGAAATCCCGAGCCTGACGGTTGGCACAGTAAAAACAGTTCCCCTCGCAGGCGTTGGTCTGCAAAACCTTAAAGAGACGGAAACAGCGGTTCCCTCCTGCTGCCGGGTAGATAAAATGGTGCCGGGGGGGGTGCCTTCCGGGAGAAGAGGGAATGGACGGATTACCGCAGACATCGAACCGGGCGGTCTCCCCCAGGATCTTAAGCTTGTATAATTGGTCTTTACTCTTATTGATGTAAACCATTATTTAGGTTCATCGAGTTTTTTACAATCTTACCATATTGCGGGATTCTTGGGAAGTCGATCTGGGATTGGCTTGACAAGAATTCGCTTCTCTGATAAAGATTGCTATGCTATGATTACTCAGGAGGTCTAAAAATGGGGAAAACCGGAATTGTTGTGGATAATCGCTACCTAGACCACGATATGGGTGCTTATCATCCAGAGAGCCCGGAGCGGCTGAAGTATATCTACCAGATGGTAGAGGATGAGGAATTTTCTAAAAGCTGTGAGCAGATCCCCTCACGGGAGGCAGCCGGGGAAGAGATCGGAATGGTTCATGACGGCTCATACATAGAAAGGGTTGCCGGTACCGAGGGTAAAAGCGTGCAACTTGACCCGGACACCTCCACCTCACCCAAATCCTACCTGGCCGCCAAGCTGGCCGCAGGAGGGGTTCTAAACTGTGTAGAGGAAGTTCTAGCAGGTAGGATCAATAATGCCTTTGCCCTGGTGAGGCCCCCTGGGCACCATGCCGAGAGGAACCGGGCAATGGGGTTTTGCCTGTTCAACAACATTGCGATCGGAGCAAGGTGGGCACTGCGGAAGGCTTCTCGACAGAGAATCCTGATTGTCGACTGGGATCTCCATCACGGGAATGGAACCCAGAATTCCTTCTATGATGATCCCCAGGTTCTCTACTTTTCTACTCATCAATTCCCCTATTATCCAGGTACGGGGGATATCGATGAGACCGGGACGGGGAAAGGGGAGGGCTTTACCGTTAATGTTACTCTGCCGGTAGGCCAGGGAGACGCGGAATACCAGACTATCTTTAAGCAACTGCTTGAACCCATTGCTTTAGAGTTTAAACCGGAGATGGTCTTAATCTCGGCAGGATTTGATATCTACTACGGAGACCCGTTGGGAGGAATGAGGGTCACCCCTGAGGGATTTTCCGAGTTGACCCGAATTCTGATGGAGATCGCCGACGAGTGCTGTGAGGGGAGAGTGGTAATTGCCCTGGAAGGGGGATATGACCTGGAGGGATTGAGGGATTCGGTAAGAATGGTGCTGAAGGCCTTACGGGGAGAGTTGGGGGATATTGCTGATCGGACCGAGCAGTGCAATCAGGTTACCCGGAGAATTATTGAAGGAGTGAGCGAGATCCAGAAAAACTACTGGAAAAGCCTTTAGTTTTTCATTCCTTAACATGAAAAGATACCGATTCATCGATCACACCGCCGATCTGGGGATCATTGCTTATGGTAGAGATGAAAAGGAGCTTTTTGCCAATATTGCCTATGCGCTTTTTGATAATATCGCTGATTTAGGGACCGTTCAGAAAAATGAAGTAGTGGAAGTTAAGGTCAAGGGAATGGGCTGGGAGGAGCTGCTGCTTAACTGGTTACGGGAATTGCTTTACCTCCAGCAGGTAAAGGATTATCTTTTTAAACGGTTTGTATTAAGGGAATTGGAGGAAAGTCACCTGATCGGAGATGCCAACGGGGAAAGGTTCGATCCCCAGAGACATCGGTTAAAAATAGAGGTTAAAGCAGTTACCTATCATCAACTAAAGGTAGAGAAGAATAGAGCTGGCTGGCAGGCCCAGGTGATTTTTGATATATAGTAAAAAGGGAAGATCTGAGGAGGTCACGAGAAGAAGATGAAGATTGAGAAGATTGATGATTTCCGGTGGCGGCTCCCGAAAGAGGGAGGGATGCGGGTGGAGGGTAAGATCTATGCAGATAAAGACATGCTGGAAAAGGTCCAGGCTGACCAGAGCCCCCAGCAGGTGGCAAATGTTGCCCATCTGCCCGGGATCCTCAAATATTCTCTGGCAATGCCCGATATCCACTGGGGTTACGGCTTTCCCATCGGGGGGGTAGCGGCTTTCGATCTGGAGGGAGGGGTCATTTCCCCAGGAGGAGTAGGCTACGATATCAACTGCGGGGTTCGGTTGGTGCGCACCGAGCTAAAGCGAAAGGATATCGAAAAAAGGTTGAGGGAATTAGTAGGGGTGTTATTCCAGAGCATACCCACCGGGTTGGGATCCAAAAGCGAGATGAAGCTCAGCCTGGCCGAGGAGAGGAAGGTTCTTATCGAAGGGGCGAGGTGGGCGGTTTCCTCGGGATTCGGCAGTAGTGAGGATCTGGAATATATCGAAGAGGGTGGGGCAATGCCGGGGGCAGACCCGGACCTGCTCAGTGACCGGGCACTGGAGAGGGGGAGGCCCCAACTGGGCACCCTGGGATCAGGTAACCACTTCGTGGAAGTAGGATGGGTGGAGGAGGTCTTCAATGATGAACTGGCGCAGGTACTGGGACTTTTTCCGGGTCAAGTAAGTGTGCTCATTCATACCGGTTCAAGAGGGTTGGGATATCAGGTATGTGATGATTATATCAAGGTTATGATTCAGGCCTCACGCAAATACGGGATTGAACTGCCGGACAAGCAGCTCTGTTGCGCCCCCCTCGGCTCGGAAGAAGCCAGTAGTTATATCGCTGCGATGATCTGTGCGGTTAATTATGCTTTTGCCAACCGCCAGATGATCACTCATTGGCTCCGGGAGGCCTTTGAAAAGTTTTTTAATCTCTCTCCCGGGGATTTGCGGATGAATATAGTTTATGATGTCTGCCATAATATCGCCAAGTTTGAAACCCATACGGTTGACGGAAAAGAGAGGAAGGTTTGCGTTCATCGCAAGGGAGCAACTCGGGCCTTCGGGCCGGGAAGGAAGGAAGTCCCTGCCCGCTACCGCTCCCTCGGACAACCGGTTCTTATTCCGGGAGATATGGGAAGATGTTCTTATGTCCTGATGGGAACCCAGAAGGCGATGGAGGAGACCTTCGGCTCAACCTGTCACGGTGCCGGAAGGGTAATGAGCCGGAAACAGGCAATGAGAACTGCCCGGGGAAGATCAATTTCCCGGGAACTGGAGGATCGGGGGATTTATATCCGGGCGGCCGGGAAAGAGACTTTAGCGGAAGAAATGCCGGAGGCTTATAAAGATGTTTCTCAGGTAGTGGAGGTTGTTCATAATGCCGAGATCTCCAGGAAAGTAGCCCGGCTCCGACCGTTGGCAGTAATCAAGGGGTAAATTACTGGGTTTTATTATTGGAACCTGACAGCTTAACATAGGTCTTAAGGTATTCTAAAGCCTTATCTAACTGATAATCTTCTATCTCTTCTGTCTCCTCTTCTACTTCAGCATTTTCCTCTTTGACTTCTTTAGATTGACTGGCCGGACTGAAGGCCTCGATAATTATATCCGGGGTAATCCCTTCGTCGTGGATTGAAGTGCCTTTGGGAGTATACCACTTGGCAGTGGTTAACCGCAGGCCGAGACCATCTCCCAGAGGAAATATCGTTTGAACCGAGCCCTTACCGAATGTCTTGGTTCCCATTATTACCGCCCGGCCGTTGTCCTGAAGGGCTCCGGCGACGATCTCCGAGCCGCTGGCGGTCCCCTTGTTCACCAAAACAACCATCGGGTACTTAGAGTGGGAATTTTCCTTGTGGGCGATAAAATCGAGATTTGCGCTGGGAGTCCTTCCCTTAGTGGAAACAATAAGCCCGGAATCAATAAAGCAGTCAGCGACCTTGGCCGCCTGCTCCAGAAGTCCACCGGGATTCCTCCGTAAGTCCAGGACCAGACCCTTCAGTCCCCCCGGGTTTGATTCTAATTCCCGGAGTGACTTTATCAAGTCACGATTGGTTCTCTCCTGGTATTGGGTAATTCTTATATAGCCATAACCGTCCTCTAACATCTTGGATTTAATACTGGGAATCTTGATGACATCCCGGGTAATGCTGTAATCGCGGGGTTCGGTAAACCCTTCCCTCATTACTGAAATAGTTACCTTCGTTCCCTTAGGGCCCCGGAGCTTCTTGACCGCATCCATGAGAGTTATATCCTTTGTGGTTTCTCCGTCGATCTTCAGGATCTTATCCCCTTCCTTAATTCCGGCCTTGAATGCGGGAGTGTCATCGATAGGGGAAACTACGGTAAGAATTTCGTCCTTGATGGCGATCACAATACCCAATCCCTCAAACTTCCCCTTGGTATCGACTTGCATCTCTTCGTAAGCATCAGGGGTTAAAAGGGCAGAGTGGGGATCGAGCTTCTTCATCATCCCTTTTATCGCTTCCTGAATCAGTTCCTTGGTATCGACTTCATCCACATAGAGCTTTTGCACCTTGTCCATGACATCGGTAAAGACCTTCAGTTCTTCGTAGGTCTCCTTGGCGTTGGCAATCTCTCTCTGGCCTACTCCACTACCGATCAAACCGGTTAATAGTACCAAGAGCAGGACGATCATGACTGTCTTTTGATTTTTACCGGACATATTACCTCCCTTTTAATTCTTCTTCCTCAACCATTTCAACGGATCCAGCGGTTTACCCTGTTGGCGGATTTCGAAATAGAGCCGGGGGCCCTCGAGGGAGCCCGTATCCCCCACCAAAGCCAAGGTCTCTCCTTCTCTGACCTCATCCCCTACGGCTTTTAAGAGTCGGAAAGCATGGGCATAGAGGGTATAATAACTGTTTCCGTGATCAATAATAATGATCTTGCCGTAGCCTTTAAACCAATCAGAATAAAGAACCTTCCCCGGATAGATTGCTTTGATCTCGGTCCCCTCGGGGGCCTCGATATCGATCCCCTTATGGAAGGTGACCGTGTTAAATCGGGGATTTTTCCTCTTTCCAAAAACCCCCACTATCTTCCCCTCGGTAGGGAAATCAAGCGTTCCCTTTCTTTGGGTAAAGTTTATCCCTTGAGCTCCAATAGACTTATCGCCCCCGGTCTCCAGGTTGACAATCAAATGGGTAAGCTCCCGAGAAGCTTCCTCCAGTTCCTGCAAAGCCTCCAGATGGAGTTCTTTCTTTTTTCTAATACGGCTTAAGAGAATAGTCTTATTTGTCCTCTGCTCATCCACCTGCGAAATCTTTTCCTTAAGCGCTGTTTCCAGCCCGTTCAATTCCTGCTCCTTTTTCTTAAGGGCATTCTGCTCCTGGTCAAGCTGCTGTAAATTGCCGAGATAATCTGTCAGAACCTCCCGATCGTACTGGATGAGGATCCTGGTAAACTTGTATCTTCGGGAAAGATCGGAGAAGGAATCAGCCGCAAAGAGAATCTGGATCAGCCCCCCTCGATTAAGTTTGTACATCGCTGTCGTCCGGGATTGGACTGTCTTCCTTTGTTGTTTGAGCCGGGAGCGAAGTTGATCAATCCGCAAGGTAATGTTATCAATATTTTCGTCTACGGTTTTCAAATTCCTCTGGATCCTTCTTAATTCCTTGTCTTTTTGGCTTAATTCCCTCTCAATCTGGTCTAACTTGGAAAGGACAGAGGCTTCCTGGAGCTTTACCTCCTCCATTGCCTCCCCCTTCTGTTCTATCTTTCGCTGAAGTTCCTGTAGTTTCTGCTTACTTTTAATTAACTCCTGCTCGATCGTCTTCGTCTTTACCCCGATTTCAATCTGATCAGAAGCCGAACTGCTGAAGAAGATCAATAATAAGATCGTAATAAGTTGTCTCAACTTAGCCTACTTAATTGATGACAGCTATTAAATTTTTTACCTTAAATGCCTCCCTAGGGAGGTAAAGCTTCCGGCTAAGCCCAGAAGCATCCCCCCGAGTAAAAACCAGTAAATATGGTTCCAGGGCAAGAAGGTCAGGCCTCCGGCACCCAGGGATAGGCTCATTACGGGAGAAATCGCATCGATCAAAAACTTATAGATACTATAGAGAATTACCATTGCAATTGAGGCACCGATTAACCCCTGGAGGATTCCCCCGAGGAAAAAAGGAATCTTAATAAACCAGTCGGCAGCCCCCACCAATTTCATTATTTCAATCTCCTCTTTACGAGCATATACACTGAGTTTTATCGTATTGGAAATGATAAAAATAGTAGCCAGGATAAGGAGCCCCCCAATAAAGAAGGTTGCCAGGCGAAGAAGATTGAGAAAGATAGAAAACCTTTCAACCCACCTCTGCCCATACTGAAGATCTTCTATCTCTTTAAAACCCTTAAGCTTACCGACGATCTCCGCTGCCTTTTCCGAATTCTGGTAATCTTGTTGAAGCTGAATCTCCCAGGAGGCAGGTAAAGGGTTTGAGTTTAATCCCTCCAGGAGCCCATCCTGTCCTCCTAATTGCTCCCGAAAAAGCTTCAGTGCCTGGTCTTTGGAAATAAAAGACATCTCTTTTATCCCCGGTATTTCCCGAATCTTCCCTTTAAGTTCCTCCAACTGCTCCGGGGAGGTCCTCTCGTTTAAGTAAGCGGTAATCTGAATCTTTTCACCCCAGTTTTGGAGAAAAGTATTCAAGTTAAGGAAACATAGCCAAAAAGTGGAGAGGATTAAAAGCGTGATGGCTATTGTGCTGATAGTGACCAAGTTAATAAACGCATCCTGACGGATGTTCTGGCCCACCCTTTCGAGAAAGTAGATTGCCCTCTCGAATAACACTTTCCTCTTGCCTCCACCCCCCTCTAATTTAACAGTTTTCCCTTATCCAGAACCAAGGATCTCTTATGGAGCTTCTCCACTAAAGCTTGATTGTGGGTAGCTATCATCACGGTAGTTCCCCGGGCATTGATATCCTTCAAAAGATTAATAATCTCAATGGTGAGGTCAGGGTCCAGATTCCCGGTAGGCTCATCAGCCAGGAGTATTGCCGGATCGTTAACCAGTGCCCGGGCAATCGCAATTCTCTGCTGCTCTCCTCCGGCCAGGCGCAGGGGTTTGGTATTAATTTTATGCTGAAGACCAACCATCTTCAGGGTTTTCCAGACCTTACTTTTGATCTCCTTTCTCCTTGCCCCGATGACTTCCAGGGCCAGAGCTACATTCTCAAAGGCAGTGCGGTTGTTAAGGAGCTTGAAATCCTGAAAGACCACCCCGATATTTCTCCTCAGATAGGGAATACTTGACTCCCTGATCCTGGCGATGTTGCGCCCATTGACCAGGATCTGCCCCCGGGTAGCTCTTTCGGCACAGAAAAGGAGTTTGAGCAAAGTCGTCTTACCCGCTCCACTCGGTCCCGTTAAGAAGACAAACTCCCCTTTTTCCACCCTGAGGTTTATATCCTCTAAAGCATTGGTGTTTCGGAGATAGGATTTATAAACATGAAACATCTGGATCATGTTACTTCTTTTCTGATTCCTCCACCAGATAATCCAGGATCACCTCGTCCAGGCTTTTATCCGAGAGGAGGTCATCCCCGAATTGTTCCGCCCTCTTTTCCTCTCTTTCCATCTCCTCGGGAGTGAAGGTTTTAGGCAGGGCTGATTGGACTAAAGGATTTTCATCATAGGTTCCTGCCAGGAGGTCTTTCATCATCTGCTTATGTTGTTCCTCCATTATGTCCCTTACCACATCTTCCAGCCGGTCCGCCTTGATGATATCGTCATAATTGGTTTTTTTGGTGGCTACGATATTACCGCCAATGAATATATGGGTGATGACATGCGGGTTGGTAACCCCGCTGTCTTCAGTCTGGATATGAAACATGATTCCTTTATATTTAATATTATGATTAAATCCCAGTATCATCGCTGAACCCGCCTATTATTTATTAGATATACTTATCATTATTCGGCTTTTTGTGCAAGTGTAAAAATTAATGTTCAAATCCCAATGACCAATGACCAAATCCCAAAAGGGAAAATTGCTTCGTGCAATTCTATTAATTCGTGGTTTAATCCGCTATGTTTCTACCACCATTCCATCATAAGCTAATTCGGTGCCTTCCGGCAGATCCCGGTTAACCTCTTCATAGTCAAATTGGTGTCCCATATGGGTAAAAATCGTCCTTCGGGGCTTTAATTCCTCCACCGCCTTCAGGGCTCCCTCCAGATTAAAATGGGTAGGATGAAACTGGTAGCGAAGGGCATCGAGGATGAGGAGCTCGAGATCCTTAAGCAGAGGCTTTGAGTCTTCGGGGATCCCACTGCAATCTGATAGGTAAGCGATATTTCCGAAACGGTAGCCGAAAATAATCGGATTACCGTGAAGTATCTTTACCGGCACAATATCCAGTCCGTGGATGTTGAATTTGGATGAAACGGTATGCATCCTCAGGATTGGCTTCCCTCCACCATCAAAGTTATCGGTAAAGATGTAAGAGAAGATCTGACGTATCTGGTTTATCGTCTCCTCGCTTCCATAGCAAGGGATCTCCGAGAGCTGGATGAAATTGAAACTTCTAAGCTCATCAATACCATGGATGTGATCCGCATGGGTATGGGTAAAAAGGACGGCATCAATATGCTCGATTTTGTTGGCCAAGGCCTGAAATCTCAAATCCGTAGAGGTATCAATTAGGATGTTTTTCTGGTTGAGTTCGATCAGCAGGGAGGCCCGGGTTCGCTTGTTTTTGATATTGTCCGAGGTGCAAACCTTGCATCTGCACCCGATCAAGGGCACCCCGGTGGATGTTCCGCAGCCCAAAAAAGTGATTTTCAACCCAATTTTCATAAAATAAAGTTAACGGAATGGCACAAAAAATCAGTATATTAATATGAAATTATATCAATTTATCCGCCTATTAGCAATTATCTACCATTGTATTTCCTCACCAAATTGCTATATAATTGATTAGAGATATCTTTTCTTGTTGAATTTATGGGATTGTGACAGTGGATGTTAAGGAAACACTGGGGAGAATTAAACGAATTAGAATAGACGAGACTACCTTCACTATGCTGGTAGCCGGTTTTGTCGGATTGCTCGGGGGATTCGGGGCGGTGGGCTTTCGATTTTTAATCGAGTTTTTTCAGGGACTGTTCTTCGGCGGTGGAGGTAATCTGCTCGAGGTGGCAAGGTCTCTCCCGTGGCTGCATAAATTATTGGCCCCGGCGCTGGGAGGATTGATTATCGGGCCGATCATCTACTTTTTTGCCCGGGAAGCAAAGGGGCACGGTGTTCCTGAGGTTATGGAGGCGGTTGCTCTGCGGGAAGGGAGGATCCGGCCGAGAGTGGTAGCGATTAAATCCATTGCCTCGTCCATCTGCATCGGTTCCGGCGGTTCGGTTGGAAGAGAAGGGCCGATCGTCCAGATCGGGTCGGCAATCGGATCAGTTGTCGGCCAGATCCTTAAGTTGTCCGGGGAAAGGATCAAGATCCTGGTGGGCTGCGGCGCGGCGGCCGGGATTGCCGCTACCTTTAACGCCCCGCTAGCAGGGGCAATGTTCAGCTCGGAGCTGATCCTGAAAAACTTTCAGATCAGGACATTCAGCCCCATTATTCTCTCGTCCATATTAGCGACGGTAGTCTCAAGGTTATTCTTCGGCAATCAGCCGGTTTTTGCCATCCCGATTCCCGATTACAGCTTAGTCAGCTTATGGGAAATCCTTCCCTACACGGTCTTAGGCTGCCTGGCCGCTCTGGTATCACTAGCCTTTATCTTTATCCTTTATAAGAGCGAAGATATCTTTGACAAATTACGCTTCCCCGGATATTTAAAGGCCAGCATCGGGGGGGTAATTATCGGTCTGATCGGGATCTATTATCCCCACATATTTGGGGTCGGCTACGGCTCGATCGAGCTTGCCCTGGAGGAAGGGATAGTATGGTATTTTCTTCTTCTGCTGATCGTCCTGAAGCTGGTTGCGGTTTCCATCACCATCGGTTCCGGGGGTTCGGGAGGAGTATTTGCTCCCTCTTTGTTCTTAGGCTCAATGATGGGTGGCCTGTTTGGAATAGCTGTTCATTCTTTGTTCCCGGCCGTGACCGCATCTTCCGGTTCTTATGCCCTGGTAGGAATGGCAGCAGTTGTTGCCGGGACCACCCATGCACCGATCACCGCCATCCTGATCCTTTTTGAGATGACCAACGATTATAATATCTTTCTTCCGCTAATAGTTGCCTCGGCCACCAGCGCCCTGCTTGCCATCAGATTGAAGCGGGAATCCATCTACACCATGAAATTAATTCGGAGAGGGATTGATCTTCAGATGGGGACAGAAGTCAGTATTATGCGCTCCCTACGGGTTAAGGATGTTATGGAAATGGATATCGATACGATCTACCGCGACATGCCTCTTGGGGAAATAAGGAAATTACTCTTAAGGAGTCGCAGCACCTTTTTCCCGGTTATTGACAGAAGTGGTAAGCTCACCGGAGTAATTTCATTTGGGGATCTGCGTAGTGCCCTGTTTGAAGAAGAACTGGAAAAGGTTATTATCGCCGAGGATCTGGCCATCCCTCATCCGGTTACGGTATTTCCGAGCGATAACCTCTATGATGCCCTCCATAAGATGCATCTTCACGATATTGCCCGCTTGCCGGTAGTAAGCAGGTTTGAGCCCGATAAGTTAATCGGGGTCCTCTCCCGCAGCGATGTTTTAGCGGCTTACGATAACGAGATAACTAAATTGAGAGGGGTTTTCGGGGAGAACCCCCCGTCCCACTAGTTAAAACAGTGGGGCGCAGACCAAGGCGACCACCGACATAAGCTTTATCAGTATGTTCAAGGAGGGTCCCGAGGTGTCTTTGAAGGGATCTCCGACCGTATCTCCAACTACCGCGGCCTTATGGGCCTCCGAGCCCTTGCCCCCGAGGTTTCCCGCCTCGATGTATTTCTTCGCATTATCCCAGGCACCTCCGGAATTGGCCATGGTAACCGCCAGCAGGAATCCGGTTACGATCGCCCCGGCCAGCAATCCCCCCAGCGCTTCGGCTCCCAGGAGCAGTCCCACCAGGATCGGGGAAAACACCGCCAGCAGGCTGGGGATCACCATCTCCTTCAGGGCGGTTACGGTACTGATATCGACACACTTTTTATGGTCGGGCTTAGTCTTTCCCTCCATCAGGCCCGTAATCTCCTTAAACTGCCGTCTTACCTCGTTGACCATTTCCGAAGCGGCCTTCCCTACTGCCCTCATCGTTCGGGCGCAGAAGAGAAACGGGAGCATCCCCCCGATAAAGAGCCCAATCAGAACGAGGGGGTCACCGATACTGATACTTTCAAGGCCGGCTACCTGGGAATATGCCCAGAACAATGCAAAGGCGGTAAAGGCAGCGGCGCAGATAGCAAATCCTTTGCCGATGGCCGCGGTAGTATTCCCTACCGAATCGAGGGCCTCCGCCCGGGCCCGGGTTTCCCCCCCCATCTCGGCCATCTCCGCAATGCCGGCGGCATTGTCGCTTATCGGCCCGTAGCCGTCTACCGAGAGGATCATACCCAGGGAGGCTAACAGTCCCACGGCAACCATAGCGATCCCATACAGACCAGCGAAGTAATAGGCCAGAAAGATGGCAACGCAGACCACAATAATCGGCAGCCCGGTGCTCCACATCCCGAGGGCAAGACCGGTAATAATGTTGGTTGCGGGTCCGGTTTGCGATGCCTGGACAATGCCCTGTACTGGCTTTTTCCGGTCGGAGGTATAATACTCGGTGATCGCACTAATCAGGAGCCCGGCGATCAGGCCGGCAAGGGTTGCGTAGAATATCCCCATATTGCCGAATCGGGAGAATTCCGGTGAGTTCTGGGACGGTAGCAGGACTAAGTTAGTCTTTACTACCAGGAAATAGGTTGCGATAACGGCCAGGAACACGGTTATGATCGTGCCCCGGTTTAATGTGCTGCGGGCGCTCTTTGTTTGTTCCTGATAATCTGCGCCTCCCTTCTTACTCGGCCGGACAAACAGGGTTCCGATGGCTGCGGCTACGATACCGGCGGCCCCGACTGCCAGGGGAAGCACCACCCCTTGGACTCCAAAGAGAATAACGCCGATGGTCATTGCGCCGATGAAAGAATTGACATAGGATTCATAAAGGTCAGCGCCCATCCCGGCGATATCTCCCACATTATCCCCGACATTATCGGCGATTACCGCAGGGTTCCGGGGGTCGTCTTCGGGGATACCGGCCTCGACCTTTCCTACCAGGTCGGCCCCGACATCAGCCGCCTTGGTGTATATCCCCCCGCCCACCCGGGCAAAGAGGGCGATTGAACTGGCACCGAACCCGAATCCGGCAACTATCTCAACTGCCTTATTGATATCAAATATATACTCTAAAACATAATAAGAGATACTAAGGCCCAGCAGGCCGATACCTACCACCGACATCCCCAGTACCGCACCGCCGGAGAAGGCGATCCTCAACGCCTTGCTGATGTCATCCTTGGCCGCATTGGCGGTCCGGGCATTGGAATTGGTGGCCGAGCTCATTCCCAGATAGCCGGCCAGCGCCGAGCAGATGGCCCCGATGAAAAAGGCTGCCCCGGTATAGGGGTGGATCAGCCAGGCGAGCAGGGCAGTCACGACAATAACAAAGATAACCAGGGTCCGATATTCCCGGTAGAGGAATGCCATTGCTCCTTCTTTAATTGCTATGGAAATCTCCTGCATCCGCTCGGTTCCGATATCTTTCTTTTTCACGCTCACGAAAAAGTATCCGGCAAAACACAGGGCCAGTATGCCTGCTAATACCAAAAGCACCAAGGTCGTTAAATCCATGTCTTTACCCTCCTTCTTGCTTTAATCATGATAAACTTTCCAATAATTAAAAGACATCTTACTTACTTATACTCTATTTTGTCAATAAATATTTTAGGGTTTCCCCCAAATTTGTAGAAAGATGTAAGGATAGGCGGTCAGCAAATAAAAAAGACCACCTCCGAATAAGTGGCCTTGTTTTGAGCAATAATTTTAAGATTTTTCATTAAGGGCAGATGACTTCATCTATAGTAAGCAAATAATTTCCAGTCTCAAGTGCCCCCCAGGAAGTTGCAATAATTGTCCACACACCCGAGTTGGGGATCGTCACATCAAGACAGGAATCGGAGGTGAAGATTGTACAGTCATCATTTTCGTCATATATAGTAGTGCACTTCTGATCTGGGCCGCAAAGTAGGAGATAGGCGTCAAAAAACACTCCGTCTAGGTCTATCCTGACGCAATCTCCAGTGGTAGCTTCAAACTCAATGTCATCGAAGTAGGAAAAGCCACCCCAAATGTCATCGGTTGCAGTCAAAGAGCCGTTGTAGGTTCCGCCATAAGCTATGGTCGTAGTATCGCAGTAGCAGCAGTTGCCAACGGGGCAGTCTCCACAGAAGGTCAAAAGGTCGTATGCCCCTTGCGCTCCATCGTAGCCATCGACGACGATGTAGTAGGTCCCGGCGGGTGCCGATAGGTAGGTGGCCCAGTCGTTGCCATAAGCTACGCAGTTGTTCGGACAGGCGCCCTCCGGATTGTCGGAAAGGATAAAAACATCCAGATCTACACTCTGGCTGCATAAATTCGCAGTAATATCGCATGTTGCACCGGTGGTCAGCTCATAGATGTACTCCGGTCCGCTTTCATTCCAATCGTCACAAGAGTAGTCATTAAGATTGCTCATTCCCGTAGTCGACCAGCTGTCGGAGCCCGGGCAAGAGATAACATCGTCGGGGGGTATGGGAAAGACAAGAGGAGCTCCGTCATCGCAGTCCGGGCCCTGGATGGTCTGATAACGGTCACAGTAAACGTACCAGCCATCCCCGTCTATATCCTCGCAAAAGTTGCAACCGAAAGTGGTCCAGTTATTGGTATCAGTATCATCACAGTCCGGGGTAGGATCGGAGGCACTGCCATAGTTATCCGTATAGCCATCCCCGTCCCCATCAAAGAGTCCTAGCTCAATGGCGTCTCCGTCACAATCATCATCGATGCCGTTATCTAACTCGCTGGCTCCGGGATAGATATTTATATTCGAATCATCGCAATCTGTTCCCAGTGTTCCTGGATAAGCGCCCCCGCTCTCTGCAGAACAAACCGCAGGTGAGCCCACTACATTCATCGAGTCATCACAATAATTATCACCATCCCCATTACATCCATCGTCGGCAACCCCACCGCATGTCTCCAGATTACCATCACACACCTCTAGAGCTCCGGGGTAAGATGTATCATCACTATCATTGCAGTCACTCCCTCCAGAAGCGATGCTGGCATATTCATCTCCATCGGAATCTACCGTCCCCCCGTCGCAGATTAAGCTTGCGTCACAGTCTTGACTTATCCCATCCCCACAAATCTCAACAGCTCCGGGGTAAGTCGCCGCATCATCATCATCGCAGTCCGTCCCTCCAGAGGCGATGCTGGCATACTCATCTCCATCGGAATCTATCGTTCCCCCATCGCAGATTAGGCTTGGATCACAGTCTTGACTTATCCCATCCCCACAAATCTCAATGGCTCCCGGATGAGTCGTTGCCTCACTATCATCGCAGTCCGTCCCTGGTGTTCCCGGATAGGCGTCCCCGCTCTCTGCGGAGCAAACCGCAGGTGAACCAACCACATTCATTGCAAAATCACAATAGTTATCGCTATCGTCATTACATCCATCGTCGGTAATTCCACCGCAGGTCTCCAGATCGTCGTCGCACACCTCGGTTGCCCCCGGGTAAGAGGTTATATCATTATCGTTGCAGTCGGTCCCGGCTGTTCCCGGATAGGAATCTCCGGTTTCATCCGGGCAGACGGTAGGAGAACCCACCACGGCCATCGCGGGAGTACAATAATTATCGCCGTCTACATTGCATCCATCGTCGGTAATTCCACTGCAGTCCTCCAGGTCGTCATCGCACACCTCGATTGCCCCGGGATAGGATGTCGGGTCATCATCGTTGCAGTCTGTCCCTGCCCCCCCACTTTCCCCCGGGCAGATTGTAGGTGAGCCCACGACAGCC
>CP070770.1:2962286-2972958 GCA_020345765.1 Deltaproteobacteria bacterium | reverse complement strand
AATGAAGGAGATCTTCTCCCGGGTTAAAAAGATGGAGGCCGAGCAAGCAAAGGGAGCAAAGTAATATTAACCAAATCCCAATGACAAAATCCCAAATCCCAATGATAAGATTGTAGGTAGGGTAAAAGATTTGTAGTTTATGAGTAAGATAATGAAATATGGCTATTACCCCGGGTGTTCCCTTCATTCAACCGGGGCCGAATACGATGTATCTTTCCGGGAGGCCTGCGAGAGGTTAGGGGTGGAAATAGAGGAGATCAAGGATTGGGTCTGCTGTGGGACCTCACCCGCTCACTCTTCTTCCCCGCTTCTGGCAACGGCACTGCCAATTAAAAACCTTTCCCTGGCGGAAGAGCAGGGCTTAACCGAAGTGACTGCTCCCTGTGCCGCTTGTTTCTCCCGGCTGAAGGCCGCAGTTCATGATATCAGAGAGGTTGAGGGAGCCAAAGAAAAGGTTGATAAGATTATCGGTTACGCCTATAAAGATGAAATTAAGGTCCGCAATCCCCTGGATATCTTTCTTAACGATGTTGGTACGGATAAGATCTCCCGGAAGGCCAGCCGGGATATGTCAGCGCTGAAAGTTGTTTGTTATTATGGGTGTTTGATCACCCGTCCCCCGGAGATTGCAGAGTTTGATATCTGCGAATACCCGATGAGCATGGATAAGATACTCTCCGCTCTGGGAATCAAAACCCTGGACTGGTCATATAAAACTGATTGCTGCGGGATGAGTTTTGCATTGACTCGGACGGATATCGTTGTTAAATTGACCCATGATATCCTGGAAGAGGCTAAGGCAGTAGGGGCGGAGGCAGTTTCGGTTGCCTGTCCATTATGCCATGCAAACCTTGATACCCGGCAGGCGGAGATCGAAAAAAAGTATAAGACCAAATACGGCTTACCGATCTTTTACTTTACCCAGTTGATGGGGTTGGCCTTCGGGGCCTCCCCGGAGAAACTGGCTTTGAATAAGCATCTGGTTGACCCGATGGGTCTGCTGGAGCAGAAGCAGATAATTTAAAGGGATTTCCGAAATTTTAACGAACTTCTAATTTCTAAACCAATAAGGAGGTAAATTATGAAGGTTGGAGATTACGATTTACCGGATGAGCTCTATTATCATGAGGAGCATAGCTGGGCGAAGGTAGAGGACGGAAAGGTTAAGGTGGGGATGAACGATATGTTCCAGTCTTCTGCCGGGGACATCGTCTATGTGGATCTGCCTTTCGAGGGGGATGAGGTTACCCAGGGGGAGGTCTGCGGAAAGATCCAGTCGCGGAAGTGGATCGGAAAGCTGGTGGCCCCGGTTTCCGGGGAGATCGCCGAAGTGAACTCCGAGCTGGAAAGTGATACTACCTTGATTAACAAGGAGCCTTACGGTGGGGGCTGGATAGTTGTGATTGAACCATCAAATCTTGATGAAGACCTGGGAAAATTAATGAAGGGCGATGCGGTAGTATCCTGGATGGAGGCCGAGATCAAGAGGGCTAAGGAGATGGAGGCCCAGGCGGAGAAGAAAGAATAAATAAAGGGGCTTTAATGCCATGGAAATCAAGGATATCAGTCGGCTTTACGAGATTGTCGAGAAGAACCAGATTACCACTAACAAGCTGGATCTGATCTGCTACTCATTGGATCTGGCTCCCTTGCCCGAATCCTTGCTTAAAAGCTACGGGATGATCAGCCCGGATGTGGTGGTCAGGCCGAAGAACACGCAGGAGCTCTCGCAGATAGTTGCCTTCGCCAACCAGAGAGACATTCCCATTACCCCCCGGGGAGCAGCTACCACGGCAGCCGGAGGGGCAATCCCGATAGAGGGGGGGATTGTTCTTGACCTGTGTTCCCTCAATAAGGTTCTGGAATTCAATGAGGAAGATCAATATGTGAGGGTGGAGACCGGGTTGGAGTTCCAGCGGCTGATCGATTGGCTGGAGGCAAAGGGATGGCAACTGGGTGCTTACCCCAGCAGCGCCCCCTCAGCTACCATTGGTGGTTATCTCGGAGCAGGGGCGGGGGCCGGGGTTGGAATTCCTAAATACGGGAATATCGGTGATCAGATAATTTCCCTGAAGGTGGTGCTTGCTGACGGGAGGATCGTCCAGACCAGTCCCGGGGAATCATGGCTTTTTATTGGGTCTGAGGGCACGCTGGGAGTAATCGGTGAGATTGCCCTGCGGGTATTCAAAAAGGGTAAGCGCAAGTTTTATCTGTTCGGCTTTGACTCCCTTTACGCCGGAATTAATGCACTAACAGAACTGATCAAGCTCAGGCCTTACTTTATCAGCTTCCTGGATAAAGGTTTCGTCACTTTCCTGAATGAGGTCGGGGCTTCCCGCTTGCCCTTGAAGGAACTCACCGTCCCCCTGGTAATTGAGGGCTCGGAGCAGGAACTGGAACGGGACGAGAAAAAGGTAAACGAGATCTGCTCGGCGGCGACCCGGTATCGGGAGAAGCTGGCAATTGAGGAGTGGCATCATCGTTTCAAGGTCGGGTTGTCCTTTAAGAGCTTGGGTCCAAGCATCCTGGTTCAGGAGCTAAGAGTACCTCTGGTAAAATTGGAGGAAGTGCTTCGGGAGATAAAGAGCATGCTTGCTGAGGAACGCTGGGGGATTGAGAGTCTGGCCAGCGATAACAACACGATTGTTCTGGTAGTTTACATCCTGGCCGATGAGAGGAATAAGGCAGATTATTTTAAAAAGTTTGCCTATATTCAGAAGTTTGGTAATCTGGAGATAGACTACAACTCTACCCCCTTCGGAATCGGGTTGCACAATACCGCCTTGATGCCCAAGATTCATACGGAAGAGGCTCTCCAGGTAATGAGGAGCTTAAAGGGCTACCTTGACCCGAAAAACATTCTCAATCCTTCCAAGACCACCCAGATCCGGGTCCCGGGATTAATGGCCGCGAGCTCCATGAAGATGATGGGAATTATCCCGGAGGTCGTTGAATTTGGTTTGGAGTCTGCCAGTTATATGCCCCTGAGCTTAACCAGGCTGGGATTGAAAATGATGGGGGGGAAACTGAAATGAAAAGGTCCGAATTAGTTGAGGCGGTCTATACCTGCGGCAGCTGTGGTTACTGCCGGTTCGGCTGCCCGGTTTATCAGCAGGTAGGTTTTGAAAGGGTTTCGGTCCGGGGAAGAATGCAGTTCTTCAAGAAATTATTGGAGGGGAAGCTTGATTTTGACTCCTGCAAAGACGAATTGGTCGAGGCAATCTATCAGTGTGCTGGGTGCGAAAACTGTACGGTTGAGTGCCCTACCGGGATCGAGTTTAGCCCAATCTGCGAGGCCCTGAGGGAGGATCTGGTAAACAGAGGGCTTCTGCCGGAAAACCTAAAGCCGGTGCGTGATACCCTGATTGAAAAGAGTAATCCCTACGGAGAGGCGAGGGAAACCCGGGGGTCATGGATCCCCAAGCAGCATGTTCCTCCCAAGGAGAGTAAATACCTTTACTTTGTCAGCTGCACGGCGGCCTTCTCGTTGAACCGGGTTGCCCGCTCGGTAGTGAAGATCCTCGATGATATCGGCTTTGAGTTCACGATCCTGGGCAATGAGGAGGAGTGCTGTGGGAGCCCGCTTCTCCGGTTAGGAGAGATGGAGGCAGCAAAGGAGCAGATCAACAAGAATGTTGAGAAATTTGACAAGTACGGGGTGGAGACAATCTTTACCGCCTGTGCCGGCTGCTACCGGACCCTTTCCCATTATTATCCGGAGGACTTTAAAGTGCTGCATACCGTCCAGCTCTTTGACAAACTGATCAAGGAGGGGAAGTTAGTCTTCGATAAGGAGTTCCCCAAAAAAGTACTTTATTTCGACGGCTGCGACCTGGGCAGACATATGGATATCTATGAAGAACCGAGGAATATCCTTCGGGCAATTCCCGGTCTGGAACTGGTTGAGCTGGACTACAATCGGGAAAAGGCGGTATGCTGCGGAGGGCCCTTGATGGGGAGTTTTCCCGATCTTGCCCCTAATATTGCCGCCGAGATAGTTAAGGAGGCCAGCGAAAAAGGAGTGGAGCTGATTCTTACTCCCTGCGCTACCTGCATGCTTAATTTCAAGTCCGGAGCCGGGGTTGCCGATGTTCAGATCGATGTCCAGGATATTCCCATGTTTATCCCCAAATTTATCAAAAAGCAGGAAAAACCCAAGCCTCCAGAGGAGAGTAATCCTTAAAAGTAATGGAAGGTGCTTACTATGGCTGAAAAAAGAGAGATCGAAAAGGTGGGGGAGGATGTTATTAAGATTGACGGACGGATTAACCTGAAGGAACTCTATGGCTTAATCGGAAATAAAGGATTGTTCGTTGAGCCCTTGAGTGAACGGCAGAGCTTAAGTGATTTTATTTTAGAAGGGGGCCTTGGATTTAACTCCTTGAGGGAAGGTAGCTTCGCTTCCAGGTTATTCTGGTTCAAGAGCAGTACCGGGCTTTCTCAGCCTACCGCTATGGGAAAGTTAAAGGAGAAGCTGGGAAGGCCTTCAAATAAATATACCGTTATTCAGCAGACTTTTACCTACGGCTCAGAATTTACCACCCATGCAAATGCCGGTTATCCTCTTCATCGGATAATTGAAGGCTCCCCCCACCGCATCTGGCCCCAGGAGTTCGGAGAGATCGCAGAATTGATCATACCGATCCGACCGCAGGAAGAAGTTAATATCTATTACTTGGAACGGGGGATTGATGCGATCTCCGTCCCCAAGGATGCCCGGGATATATTGTTTGTCAATGAACCGGCAGCCAAGGCAATTGGTTTGGAGAAGGGGGGGCTGGTGGTTACCTATCCCGAGGGGATAACCGGGGAGGGCGATCTGGTCGAAGGGGTCTGGAAGAACAGATTCATTGCCGATAAGGTTAACGAGGGTGAAAAGGGATTTAAGTTTCTTTGTATGAAGAGCGGGCTCCCGAAGGTTTATGAGCTTCTCGATAAGGAATCCCCCGGACTCTTCTTTGCCCTATTTACCAAGATCGGAGTATTGGTCCTTACCTCTATCAGTCCCGATCGGGTAGAAGGATTCTGGAGGGAAGTATCCCGGATCCCGCTAACTTACCGGATTAGCAAGTAGTCGAAGATAGCGAGATTGAAATGGAGGAATGGAGACATTTAAAGGAATGGGATAAGACGGTCTCAACCGATTACGGATTAGCGGTGGATGAGATGCTGATGCACTCGATCAATGAGAGCGGTTCTCCCCCGATCCTGCATTTATATCGGTTTAAGCCGGCGGCAATTGTCGGTAAGTATCAGGATATCCGGGCGGCACTGAAGATCGACCGTTGCCGGGAACTGGGTATTGAATACAACCGAAGAAATACCGGTGGAGGCACGGTAATAATGGGGGAGAAGACAGTAGCCCTGGGCCTGGGGATATCATTAAATCATCCCAAGATGAAGAGGGGGATTGAGGGAATATTCAAGGTTTTAAGCGGGGTATTGATCGATGCCCTGGCAGAGCTGGGGATCAAGGCCAGGTTTCGACCGAAGAATGATATCGAGGTAGCCGGGAAGAAGATCGCCGGGATGTCGGCCTCGGCCGATGTCGGCGATACTTTGCTTTTTCACTCCAGTATCTTAGTTGATTTTGATATTGCCCAGATGCTGGAGATTATGAACCTGCCGACCGAGAAGCTTTCCGACAAGGGCTACAGCTGTTTCAGCGAACGCCTGAGCACCATCGAGAGGGAACTGGGGCAGAAGATCGAGATGGATAGGGTGATGGAGATAATTGTCAGGTCATTTGAGGAAGAGTTTGGGGCAAGACTTATTGAGGATCAGATGACCTCGTGGGAAAAGGATAAGGTTGAAGAACTGAAGTCCCAGAGGTACGGCAATGAGGACTGGATATTTTCCCACCGGCATCCCCGCTCCCGGATGGCCACCGCTTTTAAAAAAACCCCCGGGGGACTGCTCCAGGTCTATCTTTCCCTGTCAGGGAGCGCGATTGAGAATCTCATCGTAACCGGAGATTACTTTTCCACGACCCAGGATGTAAACCGGATTGAGAGTGCATTGAAATGGACAACCGCGGAGAAGAAGGATATCGAGAGTAATCTGAAGGAGGTTTGGAGGGAAGACATTATCTATGGGGTTGATATTGCCTCCCTAACCGAGGCCATTCTGAAGGCCAAAGAGAACTACCTTGAGCTCAGGGAAGGATAAGAAGGTATTATGTCAGCAAAGACTGAGAGCCCGGAGTATTTGAAGCTGAGCTTGGCCTCCGCCATGGCACTGGGGTTTCATCCCGGGCGTTTTTACCGAAATGCCCGCAATACCTGTATAAATCTTCTCCTTAGCTATTCCGAAGGCTGTTCTGCCAACTGCGCATACTGCGGTCTGGCCCGGGAGCGAAAGGGGAGATACGAGGAGAAGAGCTTCATTCATGTCGGTTGGCCTCTGCTCCCTCTTGAGGAGATTGTCTCGGCGATAAAAGAGCGGCAGGGAAGGGTTACCCGTATCTGCCTTTCCATGGTTACCAACCGCCGGGCCCGGGCAGATGTGAGTACTATTGCCCGGAAGATTACGGAAAAGATCGACCTGCCGTTTTCGACCCTTATTTCTCCAACGATTATTGAGCCCGTCGATCTAGTAGAATATCGGAAGAGCGGGGTGGACAGGATCGGGGTTGCGATTGATACTGTTACCGAGGAGATCTTCAACCGGTACCGAGGCAAAGAGACCCGGGGACCGCATCGGTGGCAGAGATACTGGGAGATCCTGGGAGAGGCTATCAGGATATTCGGAAAAGGCAAAGTCGGGGTACACCTTATCGTTGGTCTGGGAGAAAGCGAGAGGCAGATGGTAGAGATGATACAGAAAGTCTATGATCTGGGCTCAAGCACGCATCTGTTTTCATTCTTTGCCGAGGAGGGCTCGGCGTTGGAAGATCTTCCCTCGCCCCCTCTGGATCAATACCGGCGAATTCAGTTAGGCCGATATTTAATCGATGAAGGTATCGGCAACTTTCAGGAGTTTAAGTTTGATTCTCAGGGGAAAATTATTGATTTTGGTCAAACCGATGAAAGGCTGGATCAGATAATTGCCTTGGGGACTCCCTTCATGACCAGCGGATGTCCTGACAGGAAAGGGAAAGTAGCCTGCAATCGACCTTACGGCAATTGCCTGCCGGGCCCTGATATCAGGAACTATCCCTTTCTTCCCGAGCCGGAGGATATTGAGCGGATTATGAATCAGTTAGGGCGTGCTCATCACTTGGATTCACAAAAGGAGCGGCCCAAGGAAGTAGTGGGACTATCAATTTAGGGGTTTATAAATGCTTACACCGGAAAAAAAGGGAATATTCAGTAAGTATCGATTGCTCTGGATCTGGGGAGCGATTATTGCCCAGGGGGGAGTGCTTCTTATTGCCGGACTACTCCTGGTAATTGTTGCCGTTCTGGTCCTGGTAATCGGAGGTTATGTCGGCTTTCATGTAGTGGAATCCCCAGGATTCTGCGGGGCAATGTGCCACTCTTACATGAAATACTCCCACGAGAGCTGGAAGAAATCCGATCACCACGGGGTCAACTGCGGTGAATGTCATTACGAGCCGGGGCTTAAGGGCTTCTATGAGGGGGGGATAAAGGGGGCGATCTATGAAATGTGGGTCTATTATGTGACCGGTGATTATGAGGAGCCTTATGCCAGCAATAAAATCTTGCCGATAAGCGGCAAAAGCTGTAAACACTGTCATCCCGAGGAGAAGCTGGAAACAAGGGAAACCCTCTTCAATAGTGTCTCCTTCACTCATGACCATCATTTATCCGATCGGGAACTTGAGGAAAGTGCGGGCTTGAGGGTAAAGTGCACTCTTTGCCATGCCAAGGACGAGAAGGTGCATATGGAAGAGGATACCTCGATTTGCTTCCTCTGTCATCTGCGTAGCAAAGGCGATTTATCCATGTCATGTCTTGACTGTCATACCCGCCCGCCGGAGGTGGTCTATGAAGGGATGAGATATAATCATCCGGACTGGAAGAATAGCTCCCAGTGTGCAGTGTGTCACCCGGAAATCGGCAGCGGAGAGGGGAAGGTAGCAAAGGAGCTCTGTGTCCGCTGTCACGACGACCGTTTTCTCAAGGAGTATTACCCGGACAGTATCACCAGTGCCCGGGATATGCACGAGATACATGTAGGGGAGGATAAGGCTCGCTGCTCTGAATGCCATGAAGGGATCGTGCATGAGACGAAAAGGCCCTTCGAGGTGGAATGCGGGCTCTGTCACCCGAATGAAAAGAGAATGTATCAGGGGATAAATGCCTTCGGTACCAGGGTCAGCCCTAGCATGATGTTTGTCGAGGTGGAGATGTCATGTGTAGACTGTCACCGGAAAGAGGACAAATACCGGCCTCAGGAATCGGGATGTCGAGACTGCCATGAGGGAGAGACAAACCGATCGATCGAGGAGTGTCAGGCCCAGTATAAGTTGATGTTATCGAAGCTCAAGGGTCTTAGGGATTCAATAGCAAAGGCTTTGCAGGAAGCTGATGGCGAGGACTCCCTGGAAGCAAGGAGCCTTTTTGACCAGGCAAGTTTCAACCTAAAGGTTGTTGAGGACGATTTAAGTTCAGGAGTCCATAATTTCACTTACTGCGAGGCTCTTATTGCCGAGGCGAAAGAAAAGCTGGAATTGGCCGGGAAGGAACTGCAATAATGAGAACCGTTCAGCCCCATTCGTCAAAAAAAAGCCAGTTGGGTCCCTTGTTTCGGATTGTCAGGGAGGAACTGACCGGAGTCGAGAGGGAGTTAAGGAATTTTCTTCCTCAGAAAGAACTGGCAAAGATCAGCCGCAACGGAATCGGCTTCCAGCCAATTATCGACGCTACCAATCATATCATAAATGCCGGGGGAAAAAGACTGCGGCCCGCCCTAGTCCTTCTTTCTTCCCGGGCCTGTAATTATCGGGGCTCAAAGAGTGTCAGCATGGCGGCGGCGGTCGAGCTTATCCATGTAGCAACCTTGGTTCACGATGATCTCCTGCACGACTCGGTGCTCAGGCGGGGGAAGGAAACCGTTAACGCAAAATGGGATCCCGAGACCGCCCTCCTGGTGGGGGATAACCTCTATTTAAAAACCCTCTCCATCATCGCCAATAATAAGGATCTGCTGGAAAATAATAGTAATATCAAGGTATTAAGGTTGATCCTTGATACTGCTTATAGTATCTTTCAGGGAGAGGTGCATCAGTTTGCCAAGAAGGATGATTTTGATATCTCGGAGAAGGAGTATTTCCAGATCATTGAGGGGAAGACAGCCTCCTTTATTTCTGCCTGCTGTCGGGCAGGGGCATTCCTGGCCGACAGCCCCGAGGCGGCAGAGAAAAAATTTGCCCGCTATGGATTAAATCTGGGAATAGCCTTTCAGATCGTGGACGACCTTCTTGACTTGGTTGCCGATCATCGGCAGTTAGGGAAATCAGTGGGCAGTGACTTCCGGGATGGCAGATGCACTTTGCCCTATATCCATTTCCTCCGGGAAGCCCAGCCTGCCGAGCGGAAACAATTGTTGAGTTTCCTGAAGCCGGAAGCGAGAAAAAAGGTGAGGACTTCCAGTGTAACCAAGCTTCTTGAAAAAAATAATTCGATTGATTACTCTTATCAGATAGCAGAGAAGTATGCCTCCCGGGCTAAAAAGGAGCTGGCCTCAATTCCCGAATCACCGGCCAAGGAATCGTTGATTAACCTTTGCGATTATGTAGTTCAACGGAAGCTGTAGAGACGAGGTGTGCCAGGATTGGAATTCTCCGAGAAGAATCAGATTGTCGAGCAGGCACGGGAGCTTTCCTGGAAGAATTTCGGGAAGAAGATCACCTTCTATCTTCCGGGGATGATCCGGTACGGGGATGAGCAGGGGAAGTATCCCGCGATATCGGTAACCGGGGGCGATTGTGAATTAGACTGCGACCATTGTCAGGGAAAAGTGCTGGAGCCGATGATCCCCTGCCGGACATCCGAGTTGCTCCGGGAGAATTGCCTGAGGCTTGCCGAGCAGGGGTTTATCGGGTGTCTGTTGAGCGGAGGTAGTAACGGAAACGGAGTGGTCCCCTGGGATGATTTTGTCGATGTAATCAGGGAAATCAAGCAAAGAACCAATCTTAAAATATCAATCCACACCGGGATCATTAACCGGAGGACTGCCCGGAAACTAAAGCAGGCAGGAGTTGATCAGGCCTTAATCGATGTGATTGGAAGTGATGATACGGTAAGGGAGATATGTCACTTAAAGGGAGGGATTAAGGTTATCCGCAATTCTCTGCGCGCCCTTTCCAAGGCGGGAATTCCCACGGTTCCCCATATCGTAGTGGGTCTGCATAATGGGGAGATCCGGGGTGAATTTAAGGCCCTGGAGATTATCAGGGAATACCAGCCGGAGACGGTGGTTATCGTTACTCTCACGAATTTCAACGGAACCCCGATGTCGAAGGTAACCCCTCCCAGTCCGGAAGGGATTGCCGAAGTCCTACTCGCGGCGCGATTGACAATGCCCGAGACCGAGATTTCCCTCGGATGTGAGCGTTCCCGGGGTAAGGACGGTTGGAAGCTCGAAGAGTATGCAGTTGATATCGGGGTGAACCGGATTGCAATTCAATCAGATAAAGCAATCAAACGGGCCCGGGATTACGGGTTGGAGATTAATTTTCAAAAAACCTGCTGTTCAGTTAACTATT
>CP070770.1:2932728-2962186 GCA_020345765.1 Deltaproteobacteria bacterium | reverse complement strand
GTTGCTCCGGGATAAGAGGTTATATCATTATCATTGCAGTCACTACCACCATTTGGACAGACAGTAGGGGTCCCGACAGTGGTCATGCTTAAATCACACCAATCATCATTGTCATCATCGCAACCCTCATCCGCAACCACACCGCAAGTCTCCAGATCGTCATCGCATACCTCGGTTGCCCCGGGGTAAGAGGTCGGATCGCCATCG
Source organism: Deltaproteobacteria bacterium (assembly GCA_020345765.1). Classification (GTDB taxonomy): domain Bacteria; phylum Desulfobacterota. Next base: position 2,961,979 of record CP070770.1, on the reverse strand, counting down.
TTGCAGTCGGTCCCGGCTGTTCCCGGATAGGTGCCCCCGGCTTCAGACGGACAGATCGTAGGAGATCCCACTACGGCCATTGCGGGGGTGCAATAATTATCGCCATCTCCATTGCATCCATCATCCGCAACCCCACCACATGTCTCCAGATCATCATCGCACACCTCAGTTGCCCCTGGATAAGATGTCGCATCACCATCATTGCAGTCCGGGGTAGGATCGGAAGCACTACCATAGTTATCCGTATAGCCATCCCCATCCCCATCAAAAAGCCCCAGCTCAAGGTTGTCTCCGTCACAATCATCATCAACGCCGTTATCTAACTCGGCGGCTCCGGGATTAATATTTGCATCACTGTCATTACAATCCGCACCCAGCGAACAGTGCTCTCCATAGCCGTCGCCATCATTATCAATACAGGATGGACCACCGCCGCCTTCATCACCGCACCCTGCTAATGAGATAAATACACTGAATCCCAAAACCAGGGCCAAAGACCAGATTTTTAATATCTTTGTCTTCATATTTTCTACCTCCCCTGTATTAATTCCCTTACTATTAAGTTTTTATTTTGTAATTTGCACTTTGTATTTTACCTACAGCGCCCAATTCACCTATTCATCTACTCCCTGCTATTCCTTGCTACTCCTTGATATTCCCTGCTACCCCTTGCTACTCATGGCTCATAATGGTATCCCATATCCACCTGCCCGGTGTCTGGTACACATTCAGTGCGGGTGACCCTACGGGCACTGGTACTCGTAGGGTCCCATATCGGTATACGGGGGATTACCCGTACCGGTATTAGGCTCGGTATCTGGGTCATCACACCTGAGGTTACCCTCCATATCGTATTCCGGTGCTACATCGCCGTTGCCGGCGTCAATGCAGGGAGAGCCGAACTGCAGATGGAAGTCCTCATCTAGATCCGTCGCGCTAAGACCCCAGTTTTCGACAATCATTCTGATTGTCGAGTTGGAAGTCAGTGCCGGGCTGAATGTCACGGTTGTCCCGCTTGCCGATGATACGGTACGCGCCATACCATCGTCCTCAATCTCAATGATATCATTCACTGCATAAAGTGTGGCGTCGGCTACCTCGATGGTAGTGGTTGCTCCATCCGCAGTAGTAATGTCCAAAAGGTCAGGGACATTAACAAACTGAGGATCAGCTTCAATATTGCCGGTTCCTGTATAGCTTCCTTCGATGTCGCTGTAGGTTACAATTGGAGTGGAGGGACTGTTGTATATCTCCGGTCCATTAGGAGCTATGTCGCCCCACATAATGCAGTTAGTTATCGTGGGCGAGCCGCCGTTGTTGTACATTCCTCCACCCTCATTGTAGGCCGAGTTGCCGACGAAGGTGCAATTGGTTATTGTGGGTGAGGAGTTGTCGTAGTTATACATTCCGCCGCCGCGACCGGCTGAGTTGCCATTGAAGGTACAGTTGGTTATCAAGGGCGAGGAGTCCTGGTTAAACATCCCGCCGCCGAAGTTGGCCTGATTGCCGATGAAGGTGCAGTTGGCCACCACCAGGTTGGTCATACTGTCGTTGTACATTCCGCCGCCACTATTATTAGGCCAGATCCCATTGGCGTTGCCGCCTGTGATGGTGAAGCCGTCGAGGTGGGTATTCGAGGCGCCAAGGACGACATGGTAACTGGTGTTCTCACCATCGAGTATGGTCGGATAAGCGGTCGGGTCGCCGCGCTCGGAGAGAGCACTCTCAGTTCCGGTGAAGCCGCCGTAGATCTCAACACCAGCCTTCATGGTCAGGACGGATACAGTTGAGGTAGGAGTATTAGTATATGTCCCCTCCGCCACCCAGATCCAGTTGTCGGTTGATGCTGCGCCCACGGCGTCCTGAATAACGGTAAAGGCATCCGCCCAGGATGTTCCGTCATTGTTGCCCGTGGCGTCGGCATCAACATACCAGATAGTCGGTTCCGATACAGACACCGTCACCGAATCGCTCCCGGCATTGCCGCAGTTATCCATCACCTCGGTGGTAATAACTATAGAAGGAAGAGTAACACCTGTTAGAACCACCGACCAGTTACCTCCAGCATTCACTCTGGACGACTCACTGTGTCCCTGGTCAGAAGCGACTGTTACCGTGGCAATATCGGTATCTGCAGTTCCGGCAACCCATATATCACCGGCATATGTAGTTGCACTATCTAACGGTGAGGTAATAGTTACTACCACCTCAGTGTCAATATCATAGACCTCGGTCACTGTGGCTGCCTGATACCCACACACATCCACTGCCATAAACTTGAGAATAGTATCCCCGCTGATGTCAATCGGTCCCGTATAAACCGAACTCCCGGTAGTAGGTCCGCTCCCATCAATAGTATAGTAGATCGTCCCTTCACTCGCACTAAGGGTAACCGGGGTTGCACAATAGCTCCCCCCCGTCGGAGAAGCAACTAATCCAGTCGGCGTCTCCGTATCAATATCATAGACCTCGGTCACTGTAGCTGCCTGGTTACCACAGGTATCCACCGCCATAAACTTAAGAATAGTATCCCCACTGATGTCAATCGGTCCCGTATAAACCGGACTCCCGGTAGTAGGTCCGCTCCCATCAATAGTATAGTAGATCGTCCCTTCACTCGCACTAAGGGTAACCGTAACCGATGTCGGACAGTAGCTCCCGCCCGCCGGAGAAGCCACCAGATCGTTTGGCAGCAAGTTATCATAGAAATAAGTTCCGGCCAGGCTACACGAGCCACCAACTGCAAGGGTTACTGTCACAATTGTATAATTCCCACCCGGAGCACTGATCACGATAGAGGTATCGTTCCAGGAAGTAACGGTTGTCCCGATTCCATCAAAGCTCAAAATACCTTCAGTAGCCCCAAAACTATTACCACTTATGGTTATCGAATCCCCGGGACATCCGGTAGTAGACCCAACGCTAATGATATTGCAGGTAGGAGGTATTATAGGTACCGTTACCAAATCGCTTCCGATATTACCGCAGTTATCCATTCCTGTGGCATTGATGGTTATAGAGGAAAGAATAACCCCCGTCAGAATCACCGACCAGTCCCCATCAATGACATCTGATGACTCAATGTGCCCCTGGTCAGAAGTAACTGTTACCGTGGTTATATCGGTATCCGCAGTTCCGGTAACCATTACATCACCAGCGTTAGTTACCCCATCTACCGGATAGGTGATGCTCACGGTCACCTCCGTGTCAATATCATATACCTCGGTTATAATCTCTGAGAGATTGCCCCACTGATCCTCCGCAATTGCCTTCAGCGTTGTATCCTCACTGATGTTAATCGGCCCCGCATAAACCGGGCTCGCGGTAGTAGGCCCACTTCCATCAAGGGTGTAGTAGATCGTTGCATCCGGGTCATAACAACTCAAAGTCACCGATAAGCCCGGAAAGCAGTATACCCCTCCCGGGGGTGATGCCACCACATAACCCGGGGGCACGGGCGGCTCATAGTGGTATCCCATATCCACTATGCCGCTGTCGGTTACCCTATCGGTTCGAGTGGTTCTATCGTCCAGGCTAAGGTTTTCTGCGGTGTCGCTGCCGGCATCAATACAGAGACTGTCGAAGGGCTCACCAGCTGCAGTATGACTCAAGTAGTAATCCCCATCGGGGCCGCTCACAAACAACGGATCGTCCTCGATCATCCCATCGCCCCAATTCAATGTGCAGCCGGGATCTACGTATATAGCATCCTGTCCTCCCTGAACATCACTGTAGCTAATGGTCAAAGTCGCTCCACTACCCATCCATACCCATAATGCAATCCCTGATCCGGGGGGATTCGTGTTGCCCCAAAAGATACAGTTGGTTATTGTGAGCGAGGATATAAATCCACTGCTTATTCCACCACCGTCGTTGGATAAGTTGCCAACGAAAGTGCAGTTAGCTATCTCGGGCGAGGAATCCCAGTTATACATCCCACCACCGTGAAAGTCAGCCGAGTTGCCAATTAATATACAGTTGGTGATTTTTGGTGAGTAAGCGTTGTGGTTGCAAATCCCGCCACCATTGGAGTAAGCCACGTTGTCGTTAAAGGTGCAGTTGATTATCTCAGGTGAGGAGGCCGTATTGTACATCCCACCACCCCAGCCAGCCGAGTTGCCAATGAAGGTGCTGTTGATTATTGAGGGTGACGCGATGTTATTATTGTGCATCCCACCACCATATTCACTAGCCGAGTTGCCGCTGAAGGTGCAGTTGGTTATCGTAGGCGATGAGAGCCAGCGGTTGAACATTCCGCCGCCGTTACGCGCCGAGTTGCCAACGAAGGCACAGTCGATTATCGAGGGCGAGGATTCATGATTGTACATCCCGCCACCCCGTTGGTAAACAAAGTTATCGCGAAAAGTGCAGTTAGCCACCGTTAGATCGGTTACGGATTTGTTGTGCATCCCACCGCCGAAGCCTTCCCAGGTAATATCAAAATAACCTCTGCCGCCCGTCATGATGAAACCGTCAAGGCGGGCACTTGAGGCACCGACAACGACATGGTAACTTTTATCTTCGCCATCGAGAATAGTCGGATGAGTAGCCAGGTCGCCCCGCTCGGACAGATCGAGCTCGGTTCCTGTGAAGCCCCCATAGATCTCAACACCGGCCTTCATTGTCAGGACGGATGCAGTTGAGGTAGGAGAATTAGTATATGTCCCCTCCGCCACCCAGATCATGTCGCCGGTCACTGATACATTCGCCGCGTCCTGAATAACGGTAAAGGCATTTTCCCACGATAGGCCCGTCTCGCCGCCCGTGGCGTCGTCATTCACATACCAGATATAGGGTGGTACAAAAACTTTTACTGAATCGGTTCCGGTATTGCCACAGGCATCCACTCCCGTAACCGTGATGGTTACTACTGCACCTGCTGCCGGAGCTTGTAACGTAGATGACCATGTCCCTTCTGATACTACCGGATTGGTATCGGTCCAGGTTCCTTGAGTTGCATCCAGGGAAACGGTGCTTATATTGGTATCAGCATTTCCGGCAACTCTCACATTACCTGTTCCTATGGGTACTTCATCCATTGGAGAAGTGATGTTTACGACGGCTCCTGTATCAATTTCATAAACCTCGGTTGCTGTAGCTGACTGGTTACCGCAGGCATCCACGGCCATAAACTTCAGCGTTGTATCCCCATTGATGTCAATTGGATCCGTATGCTCTGTGCTCTCAGGAGTAGGTTCACTCCCATCAAGGGTGTAATAGATTATCCCATCACTTGCAGTAAGACTAACCGTAATAGGACAGTAGCTCCCACCCGCCGGGAAAGCCATCAGGAGATTCGGAGGCGTGGTATCAATCGTCCAGGTATAGCGTACAGGGGTCGGGTCAGTTTTACCTGCCCTATGAGTTGCCCGAACCTCAAATGTATGTCTACCATCCAAAAGCCCATCATAAGTCTTTGGTGAGGTGCAGGATGTATAACCCCCTCTATCCATCTGACACTCAAATGTGCAGAAGGGTCTGGTAGCTATAAACCAAAAGGTAGCAGATGTCTGATTGGTAGGGTCAGATGGTCCTGATGTTATTGAGGTATCAGGAAGAGTTGAGCTTATTTCCTTCCCACAACCGGCTGCGACAAAGATATAAGTTAGATAAAGAAAGACCAATTGGAATATAATAGTCCTCTTTTCTTTTCTCATATTATATCTCTCCATTTCATAGTTATATAATACTTAAATAAAACTAACCCTGTCAAGCAAAAAACTGTCTGGAGAACTCAGACATTAAATCATGAAATGATGAATAATATCAGGGAGTTAGAGGGGGAATAGGTAGAATATATAAATGATAAACTGAGAATGTAATCCGCCAAAAGCAAACCACCCCTACAAGTCTGAGGCGGAGTAAATGCCGTGGCTCGTTCATCCTTCGTCCCGCATGTTCGCAGGACTAAGGAAAATGTAAAAGCCCCAGCTATCCTGTATAGGGATCTTGTAGAATTTTTTTAGGAAATCCTGGTTATTTTACATTTGACATCTAAGGCTGTCTATAATAGATTGTAATATACTTTATATAAGGCATGAATAAGCGGCAAGTCTTCATTTTATTAATATTTTCTCTCGTTTTCTGCATTATCTGCTGCCACCGGGAGGTGCCCGTATATGCCCCGGGAGAATCTGGTTCCTTCCCATTAAGTAACGAAGAGCGAAATATTTATCGATTTTTCAGTCAAAAAGCTCCTATCCAGTTGGACCTAAAAATGGTAACAGCAGCAAGAGAGCACAGCCAGGAGTTACTAAGTAATGCTCTAGGGAAGATCAGTCTGGTTGACCGGGGGGTGATGGACTATTACCTACAAAAAAACGGCCTGGCAGATGCCGGCTACTATGCCTTTGCCACGGCATATACCCATGTTAAGACGTTGGAAGAGAACCTGAGGGATAAATTCTTGACGGATATCCTCCGCAATAAGTATTCTCATATGGGTGTCGGCACCGCCAAAGGCAAATCCGGCTCCCTTCATATCGCTACGGTAATTTTTACCAAAAGAGAGGTAAAAATGGAGCCCTTCCCTCAGTTCGTTAACCCGGAAGAAACTTATCTCTTAAGGGCAGAGATACTCGGAGGCAATAAAAATCCCCAGATCCTGATGACTACTCCCCGGGGAGAGGTTAGAGAAATAGCGATTAGAGAAAGAAAGGGAAAGGTTATGGAGGCTGAGATTTCTTTTAGAGAAGGTCAGGGGAGGTACAAAATAGAGATCATGGGAGAAGACCTCCAGGGACCGAAGATCCTGGCCCTGTTCCCGGTTTACCTTGGGGTAGATCCACCTGACCGCCCTGAGCTTTCGCCTTTCAAGGTTGAGATGAAGTATACCAACTCCGAAGAGGCAGAAAAGGAGATGGTTAAACTAATTAACCGTGACAGGAAAAGACATAAACTTTCCCCACTCCCGGTGTTGCCCGAGCTTTCGGAGATAGCCCGTCAGCACAGCAAAGACATGAGAGATAATAATTTCTTTGCCCACTATTCGCCCCGAAGCGGAACTCCTCATGATAGGATTGCCCGTAGCAGTATCGCATTCTCCAGCATCAAGGAGAATATCGCCCAGGACTATTCACTGAAAAGGGCTGAGCAGCACCTGATGGAGAGCCCGGGGCACCGACTCAATATCATAGATCCCAAGGCCACCCATGTGGGGGTGGGGATAGTCTTTGGTCAGGATCCCTCCGGGGCCCAGATTATGCATATTACTCAGAACTTTATCGAGGTTATTGGTCAAATCGATCCTTTGAGGGTAAAAGGGGAGATCCTGAATATCATTAATCGAAAAAGAGAGGAAGGAGGATTCTCCAGTCTTAAAGAGGACCTGACACTCAGCAGTATCGCCCTGAAACACAGCCAAAATATGCTTAAATTTGATAATTTTTCCTATAACTTATCAAGGGAGAATAAACTTCTTGACATGGTGGAAAAGAACATGATCGGGTACAGGAAGGTTGCTGCGAGTATATTCCTCTCCGATACCACTGAAGAGATTCCAAATACAGAACATATACTTGACCCGAGCTATAATTACCTGGGAATCGGTCTGGTTCAGGGAGACAGCGGGAGTCATGGTAAAGGTTTACTCTGGATCACCCTTATTTTTATGGAAAAATAAGCATTTTAAAATTTATTTTTTGATATTATAATAGAATAGGAACTTGGGAGGAAAGAATTTTAATGTTTATTATTTCTTGCTCCTATAATTAATTAGGGTAAAAATTATGCCCCCTCCTGGGAAAAACAATTTTGGTGAAGAATTAGAGTTCTGTAACAGGTGCGGGAATCCGGCCGACAAGAAGATTCTTACCAAGGAGCCGCTGTGCCGAAAATGCGCCCTCGAGCTTGCTGCGCAGAGACAGGCCCAAAAGGCTGCGGCAAAGGCCCCGGAGAAACATACTCCAAAGGCCCCGGCAGGTCCCAAGGAATGGAAGGTAATTTTAGAAGACGGCACCGCCGCCGGCCCCTACGATCTTCCCACCTTAAAGCAACTCGTTCAGCAGAAGAAGGTCACCGGGTTTGCCAAGGTCTCTCAGGCAGGGGGGATCTGGCAAAAGGCCTATACGGTTCCGCAGTTGGCCGAGCTGTTCAGAGTCGCCCCGCCAAAGGAAGCTCTGCCCCCCGAAGTGCCCGAGCAGAAAATCAAGAAACAAGCAAAGACCACGGAGGAGGATGTCTTTGAAGAGTTCGGCTTCAAAGTGGAGCCCCTCGAGGAAAGGGAAAAAGAGCTGTTAGATCTCTCTGAAGAAGGGGATTTACCCGAGCTGGAATTGGATACCGGTCCTCCGCGTCGCCCCGAACAGATGAAACCTCCTCGACCTCCCGAGCGGAAGATGGAGCAGCCGGTAGATATAGAATTAGAAGAGGGCCTGCCCGAGCTGGAATTGGAAACGGAGCCCCGCAGACCTCCCGTGCGGATAAAACCCCCTCCCCAGCCTCCCGTGCGGAAGGCGGCAAAACCGGCAGAACCCCCGAAGAAAGTGGTTGCGAAAAGGGCGGGTCTCGGAATCGGGAAGCTGGTCCGATACGCTGCTTTGATATTGATCGTTGCCGGCGCCGGGATCTCGGTCTATTTAGCCAAGGATTATTTAAAGAAATTGATTCCTGCGAAGAGGGCAGATGTATCTGCCCCTACAACCACTCCGGTTCCTGAGATGAAAGGAACCGCCGGAGAATTTTACCAAAGAGGAGTTGAATATCTGTCCCAATATACTCTCGAGGGGTATCAAAAAGCAGAAGAGGAGTTTAAACAGGCCCTGGAGGTCAACCCGGAATTTGCCCATGCTCAGGCCGCTCTGGCCGAGAACTATATGCGCTGGGGGAGGACCATCAGTGATAAGGATAAGGTTAAAGATGCTCTGAAGTTGGCGAAAAAATCTGTCAAGACGGACCCGAATTTAGCCTACGGGTATCGGGTCATTGCCAGTATTAACTACTATGACCAGAAAGATGTGGAGGAGGCGGAAAAATATGCTCTGAAGGCAGTAGAACTGGATAAGGAAGACTGGGAGTCGCTCTATATCCTGGGGAGTATTTATTTCCAGGTAGAGGATAAGGTGGATTTCGCGATCAAGTACTTAAAGGATACCGTTAAGTATTACCCGGATCTCCTGCAGGCCCATGTTTACCTGGCTTCCCTTTACGAGAAGCTCGAAGATCATCGTAGTGCCCTGGTCCACCGGGAAAAGATGGTGGAGCTGAAGGCCGATAACAGCGAGTGGTTTTATGCTCTTGGTATGTGCTACTGGCGTAACGAGTTGTTTGATAAGGCAATCGGCTCCTATAAGAAATCCGTAGAGCTTGAGCCCGAAAGGGTCCCTGCCCGGATTGAGCTGATTAAGCTCCTGTTTGAATTCAAGAAAGCCTATCAGGAAGCCCAGGAGAATATTGGGATCCTGCTCCGCGATTACTTCCAGTTCCTGACCCAGGATGATTTAAAATATTTCTATTTCGTCTCCGGCAGGATCTATCATCTAAGCGGCTCTCTGGAGATGGCTCTGGCAAGATACCAGGAGGTTTTAAAGCTGGACCCGAGGCATGAGGATACTTACTTCTGGCTGGGTGATGTTTATTATCAGCAGGAGCAGTTCTACGAGTCCGAGAAGCAGTACCGGATAATTCTCCAACTCAACTCCTCATCGGCCCGGGCTTATCTGGGCTGGGGAAAGGTGCTCTCCCGGCTGGGACGCAACGACCTGGCAATTACCCAATACCAAAAGGCCATTGAATTGGATCCCTCATATGCCGAGCCCTATTATATTCTGGGAAACCTTTTTCAGCAGCGGGAACAGGTCTTTAAAGCGATAGACTCTTACCGTAATGCGGTCAAGCGCGACCCCGGACATGTCGATGCCCATTACCAACTGGCAAAGCTCAGCGATGGGGTCGGGGAGGCGGAGACGGCAATTAAGCATTATAACCTGGTGAAAAAGGCCGATCCCAAATACGGGGATGTTACCTATTTTCTGGGAGAGCTCTATCTACGGGAAGGTAATATGAAGAAGGCCCGGGCTGAGTTCCGCCTCTATCTGAAGCAGTCTCCCAGGGGCACCTACGCCGCTCAGGCAAAAAAGGCCCTGGAGATGTATGGGAGGTAATTTAGGGATAAGTGGATTAAAGGAATAGAGAATTTACCTTTTGTTGGGTCTTTTCTTTTCTTTTTCAGCTGAAAAAGCCTCAATCATTACATAAAGATGATATAGTTGATTTATAAACTCGTATTCACCCCAAATTTCTGTTTCACTAATAATTCCTAATTTTTTTATCCTCCGCAAGAAATTATCAAGGGTTTTTTGTTCCTTCTCCGGGACTTTCTCCAAAATGTCTTTGCGTCGAAACCTTGTACCTAATGTTAATTTTCCTATTCTTCTTAGTATAGAACGATAAATATCACTTCTTAAAGCCCGATATACCTGGGAATCCAGATATTTCTTTCCAACAGTCTCAGCCGCTTCCACTATACCACTTTTGGCATCATCTTCGTCAATAAGGTCATCTTCGTCTAGCCAAAATACTTTATCTCCTACTTCGTGCATAAGCATAGGAAATCCACCTGATAATCTTACCATTAGTGATAAAGCTTCAGGAGTCACTGAGATATCCTGTTTGCCAAACATATTATTAAAGAATTCCTTGGATTCATTTACATTCATTGGGGATAAACTTACGATATCAAAAATCCTTGCTACTGAAGGTTGATGCTTTATCATTTCTTCTCTTCTTTCCGGGAGCCCCACAAGAATGAGAAGAAGAGGTAAAAACTCTTGTGAAGTAGCTAATTCGTCGACAAAACTTTTCAAGAATTGTGCGAACTCAGGAATATCCGTAATACCATTTAAATCATCTAATATGAGTATTATTCCCTTTTTATTTTCCTTTATTGTTTCGTTTATATTTCTAATTACAGGTAGAAAATTATCCAGTATCGTACGTAATTCTGATCGGTCTTTGGTAAACTCTACGCCTACTCCAAATAGAGTAAGTCCTGTTATATAGTTACCAAAGATATTTTTAAGATTATCAAAAATATTTTTATCTGAAACTTCCTGCAAAAGTTTTTGGAATATAACCCTAATCATTGTCTCAAGATCTCTTACTCCACCTAAGAAACAATGTGCTCCAATAAAATCATACTCTTTTCCTGCAAGCCATCGAATAAACCCTCCGAGAGAGCTCTTTCCTATTCCGCGTTCTCCAGTAATAAAAATATTCTCATTTCTTCCGGACAGCGTCTGCTTAACAGCTCTTTTTAATCTCTCTAATTCTTCAAAGCGAGCAATGAAATATTCAACTGGCACAGGTTTACCCGGACTGAAGGGGCTTTCTTTTGATGTAATTCCTGCCACTTTATTTACTTCCTGTCCTATAAGATTTTTCTATGTTCTGATTATAGCTAATGAGAGATGAATGTCAATATTTATTGTCCTAGCTGGTTCATGGAGAGGCTTTGGTGCTCGAACATTGGAAAATCATCATTTTTAGTCCCCCGGCTAAGTTCTAAATTAAAACAAAAAAGGCGGTTGGGGAAATAAAACCTTCAACCGCCTTTTATTTCATTAAAATATGGGTTTAATGAATCAGCCCTCTCCCTTGGCTTTTCTTACGAGCTCGTGGTCGTGATTGACAGAAAAAACGGAGTATGAATATCCCCAATTGGAGTCTTCCTTGTTTATATTTATGGCCCCTTTTTCGCTTAGATATGTGATTATCTCTTTACGCTGTTCATCATTAAGGGTTTCAAATTTGGTATTCATGTAATTCTTTAAAAATGGTGATAACCATATTTCCCCTTTATATTTTTGCTCCGCGTCTAATATCTGCTTTATCGTCCTGCTTAAATAATCGGGACCGAGATAGAATTTATCGTTGGGGGCAGATATCTTCTCTTCCGCTTTTTTCTTCTTCTTTTTCTCTTTCCCTTTCCCCTCGACCACCTTTTCTTCCACCTTTTCCTCAACCTTCACACTTTCTGATCCCTTGGCCATCTCTTCCACCATCTCGACAACATTCTTTACATTCTCATCCCCGCCGACAATCGCCGCCAGGTCGCCGGAAAGTGATATATTCTTGAATCCGTATACCTCTACTTCTTTCATTCCTTCCTTAATCCGGGAGACCATAGGGATATAGTCCCGGTCCCCTCCGATGATGATGAATTTTTCAATTTCGCTCCGGGTAAGTAGAATCTCAAGAGCCTCTAGGGAAAGCTTGATGTCCGCACTGCTTTTCCCGGGTTTGTCCAAAACGAATCGGGGCTCAACATTGATAAGCATCAGGCTGGACTGGGCCGGGATATGACCCCAGGTTTCCCAGTCGGCATAGGCCCGGGAGAGGATGAGCATATTTGATTCCTTCTCCCTCATATTTGTAATTATCTTCAGAAGGATATTAAGACACTCCTCGTCGGTTTTCTCATTAAAGGCATCTTTCATGCTGAGGATGAAATTGTTGAAATCAATAAAGAGAGCACATTTGGTTTCCATTTTTTCTCCTTTCTATTTTAATCTATCCCCTCATTCAGGCTCCCGGTGCGGTAGCCCTGAAGGTCGAGGGCGATGTAAGTAAATCCGTATTCCTTAAATTTTTTGACGATAAGATCTCTATTTCCGTTTTCAAGAAACTTTGCAATCTCCTCCTTTCCTACCTCAATCCGGGCTACCTCATTATGGTAGCGAACCCGAAACTGCTTGAAGCCCAGTTTTCGCAGTTGCTCCTCACCGCGGCCCACCATTTCCAGTTTCTCCCGGGTAATCTCGGTTCCGTAAGGGAACCGGGAGGATAGGCAGGCGAACGAGGGCTTATCCCAGGTCTTTAGCCCCAATTTCTTGCTCAGCTCCCGAATATCGTTTTTAGTAAGCTCGGCCTCCAGAAGGGGACGGCGCACTCCAGATTCCTGGGCGGCCTTCGTCCCCGGGCGAAAATCATTAAGGTCATCAAAATTTGTCCCATCGAGAACATGGGAAAACCCCAGCTCTTCCGCCTTCTCCCGGCAGATCCGGAAAAGCTCCTTCTTGCAGTAGTAGCAGCGGTCCCGGGTATTCTGGGAAAATCCGTCGAGCTTAAGTTCGTCGCTTTCGATAATGAGATGCCTTGCCCCAATATCTTTGGCCAGCTTCTTCGATTCTTCTAACTCAAAGGAAGGATAAAGGGGAGAAGCGGCAGTTAATGCCGCCATCTTTTCCTTCAAGCCATCGTGAGTAACCTTAACCAGGAAGGTGCTGTCCACTCCTCCTGAATAGGCTACTACCGCCGAGCCAATCTCTTTAATAATCTTCTTGAGATTTCGATATTTTTCTTCGATCGCAGACATCGTCATGTTAGTTCGGACAGGTGCTTAACCCTCTTTACCATATTCGGGTGGGTGCTCATGATCTCCATAAGTTTGTCGGAGCCGCTGATCCGGACTTCTTGGCCTCTGAGAGCCATGAGCTCACCCTGGTCAATAGTGCCACTCATATCCAGATCGACCTGCTTCAGCTCCTTGAGCTCGGTCATCGCCCGGGAAGGGTCGCTGGCGAAGAATGCCTTGTATCCTTCCATCTGCTTCAGGGATTCTTTGGGAACCCGGGCACTGCCATAAACCAATTTATAGAGGGCTGTGGCCATGTGGTGGGGGGCATTCCCCAGCTTCACGCTACCCAGGTCAGCATAATACTCCCGGATCCGGGAGCCGTAAAGCACCAGCAGATTAGTAATGAAATAGAGAACAAATGCACCAATGCCTAAAAGTACGGTATTGCCCTGACTCCTGCGGGAGAACATGAAGCTCCAGGCAACATACCAGAGGATCATCGGGACTACCGAGAGCATGGTTATCACGGTGACATCGCGATTTTTAAGATGGGAGATCTCATGGCCGATGACCGCCCTCAGCTCTTTCTCGCTGAGGAGCCGGGTGATCTGCTCGGTAACACAGACCCTCCCGTCCGATCTCGAGCGTCCGAAGGCAAAGGCATTGGGTATGGGAGCCGGCGAGACGCCTACCTTGGGTTTGGGGATGCCGGCGGCATCGGCAAGCTCGGAAACCATGGCATGGAGCTTCGGGTATTCGGCTTCGGTAACATATTTAACCCTCATCGAGAACTCGACCAGCTTGGGGCCAATCATATATTGAATGAAAAGCAGCCCCACGGCCAGGAGGACATAGAACATAAGTCCCGAGATCCCGATGGCGCTGGCACCAACTACGATGACCGCATAAACAATGGCGAACATCGCCCCGAGCAATAAATAGAGTCTAGCCTGCAACCACATTTAACCCTCCTTTTTTTATTGCGGATCGAAGAATTGGACCTTCCCCAACCCCATCGTGAGCAGTATGATATCCAGGGCCTGATCCCAGGGGACATCGATCAGCCTTATCGTGATCTTCCCCTTTACATCATCGTTGGCAACGATATTTACACCTCCCACCTCGGCAAGGGTGCGGAGGACATCCTGAATATCGGCCTCCTTAAAATCAAGGGATACTTTCCGTCCGGTGTAGCTCTTTTTTAGTCCCAGTTCCTCCGGGGTCAGCTCGGTTACCTGGGAAAGCCCTTGTTCGGACGAATTGTTCTCCTCAGTGGCTTCACCAAAATTATAGAACAACATAATGAAGAAGAAGCAAAATATTTGAATTTTAAGCTTTGACATTTGGTATTTCTTTCTTATCGATACTGCTCCAATTTCTCCCGGGATTTCTGGTGGTATTCATCGGTTGAGGGTACGATCTCAATAACCTGCTTCCATCGCTTGACCGCCTCTTCCAGGTTTACTCTTTCGAGGACATAAGCCTCCCGATAGAGCTCCTGGGCGTGGAGGCTGAGCTTGGCCAGCCCCTCCTGGGCTCCCTTGCTGGATGGGTCTAACTCTATCGCCCTCTGCCAGAAGGAGAAGGCCTCCTGATATTTGGCTGCCAAGTAGCTCTTTTCCCCTTGATCCTGGAGAATCTTAACAACCTGAGGAGTGGTCCGGGTAGCATAGAAACTTTCTATACCCGCGGAAAGCCTTTTATCAAAGGAAAGCATTGTATTCCAGGCCTTGAGGGCCTGATCCTTTTTCCCCTGGTCAAGATCTTTAGTTCCCTGATCATAGTATTTCTTAACATTTACCATCAGGATAATCTTTTTCCGGGCTTCCTTTGCGGCATAGGCATCCGGGGAGGGACTCTGATCGATGATTTTCTGTAGATCTCCTACCGCCCGGTCTATATCGCCCTGAATATATTTCTTAATAGCGGTGGCTAATTGTTCGGTGAGCTCAGGGCTTCCTGGCTTGGAGACCTTGGGAGTCTCAGATGCGGGAGTGACCACCTTGGCTTCCTTCTCCACCTTTTTCGGGGGCTTGGCTACAGTTTTTTTCTTAGGCCGGGTGGGCTGTTTTTTTCTCTCGGCAATCTTTTTCTGTTCCTCTTTTTCCTTCTCTACCTGCGACTTTAGTTCCTGGGCCTGGGTATTATCCGGATCAATACTTAGAACCTGGTTTAGCTTCTGGTCGGCCTCATCCCATTTCTTCTCCTCCAGGGCGCTCTGACTCTCGCTAATCAAAGTATCTATCTGTTGCTCCTGCACCTGGCTAATCTCTCGCTGGGCCTGGGTGTAATAGAAACTTTCCGGGGGGAGCTTCCGGAGTTCGGCTAAGGCATCCTCCCATAGTCCTTGCTCATGGTACTCCTTGCCTTTCTCCAGGATTAGCTTATTTTCTTGTTCGCGGAGGACCTTCTCCTGATAAATCCTGGCCTTCTCGTTCTGCGGGTCCAGGCTTAAAGCCTGAGTAAAGCTTTCCTGGGCCTCCTGCCACAACTGCGAGTTAAAATATTCCAGGCCCTGGGTTAGATGTTCGAATGCCTGGATTTTAATTGATTGCTCATCCGGCAAAGGTTCCGCGATTTCGGGTTCGACTACCTCGGTCTTCTCCGGGCCGGTCTGAAAGAGAAGAACAACCAGAAAGAAAGCTATCAATAATATGGCAATGGGTATTAAAGGCCTTTTACGTATTGTCTGGCCAAGGTTTTTAACTGTTAATGCTAACTGTGATTCTGTAGCCCCGTCCTTAAGCTCTAAGCTAATCCCTGCTTCCTTCTGGTCTAAGGTAAGGGAGTAGATTTCCCCCTTTTCCACGAAGCGGAGTTCCTGGGGTCCGATCTTGATAATATCCCCCATTTTAAGGGTATTCTCCTTGATCGGTTTACCATTTACCAGGGTGCCGTTCTTGCTTTCCCGATCCTTCAGCAGAAACAGCTCTCCCTGGGGGACGATCAGCGCATGGGAGAGCGAGACCAAGGGATCGGTAATTATCAGGTGATTTTTTCCCCCCCGGCCGATAGTAAACTCAGCATTATTCAGGGGATAAGTCTCTCCTTCCAGGGGTCCGCCGAGTGCCACCAGCATCGCTTTTTGGAAGCCTTCTCCGGCATCTTCGGGCAGTTCATCACGGCAGACCGTCCGTTCCGGGTCAACCTTCTCCAGCCGGGTTCCCTCCTCAGGTTTTTCCGCTATGGCCGTCCCCTCCGCGTCCCTCCCGATTATGGTGTAATCCTCGTCCACTACTGGTTTTTTCTCTTCCTCGAATGTGATACTAAATTCCCCGATCCTGAACTCAGTTCCCGAGATCAGCTCTTCCTTTTCGATCTTTCTGCCTTCAATGAAGGTCCCGTTGCTGCTCCCCAGATCCTCTAAGAGCCACCGCTCCCCTTCCCGAAACACCCGGGCATGCCGGCGGGAGACACTCCGGTCAGTAAGAATGACCTCATTCCCCTCATCCCTGCCGATCCCCGCTCCCTCTTCCTTCAGAAGGAACTCCTCAACCGCCTCTTTATCCTTTTTAATAATCAACTTTGCCATATATGCCTTAGATTGAAACCAATCGGGTTCAATATCCCAGTTTCAGCTTTTTCTCAACCTCTCTCAGCTTTTCCCGGACATATACTGCCCGGGGGTCGGAGAGGGAGGTGGGTTCCGGGATGATCTCCTTAATAATATTAAGCTCCCTCTGTGCTTCTTCCCAGTTACCGAACCGGATGGATTTCTCTACTGCAAATCTATGGCTTCTGAATTCGGCATCGAGTTTTTGCTTCGCCTCATCCAGCTTGATCTCAGTATCCCGGTAGAATTCCGGCATTGGGTTCAATCCTTCGGTTAAAAGGAGAGACTTCTCCAATGCCTTAATGGCCAATGCCAGGTTGCCCCGACTTATCTTCCAGTCATTTAATTTCTTCTTCCCAAACTCATAGGAGCTTAAGGCCTGTCTTAGCCGATCTTCGTTTGAGAGTGTGTCAAGATTTAATTGCCCCTTTTTTTGGGAAGACTCGGGATTGGTTTCTCCGGACGATATCGCTCTCAGCTTCCGGGCAGAAGTTTGCTCTTTTTTGTCCTTCCCGGAAGGTATGAGGAGGTAAATCAGGCATAGGACGATGAGTCCAATCAGGATGAGCTGGCGGGGAGGAAGGTTACCCAGTCCTTTTTTCCGGGAATTCGATTCACTCTGTCCTGCCCGATAGAACTTAAGGACGCTTTCTCCGACGGTAATCTCATCGCCGTCTTCCAGATACCTGTCTGTTACTGCCTGATTATTGACTCGGGTGGGATTAGTGCTCCCCAGGTCAAATATCTGATACCTGTCCCCCTCGGCTCGGATCTCTGCCTGGAAACGGGAGACCAGCCGGTCGTTAATAATCAGATCGTTTTTCAGGCTACGACCGATCTTAACCGAGGGCCGGGATATTTGGTATTCCTCGGTCAGGCTAATTCCCTGGATTACTTTTAATTTATAACCATTCATACCAAATAATGCATAAATATCTAGATTGCATGGAAGGGTTCAAGGATTCGAGGATTCAAGGATTCAAGTGCTTGTTTTCCCTTGAATCCTTAACCCCTTGGCCCCTCGAATCCTCTCTTTCCCGGTTTTCTTCAAGCCACTGCTTGATCTCGGCAGTATGCTCCGAATCCGGGTTCAATTCGGCAAATCTTCTGAAATAGTAGATTGCCTGTTGGAGATCCTTCTGATCGTAGGCATAGATAACCCCAAGATTATAGTATGCCTTTGAATACTGGGGGTCAACGGCAATAACTCTCTGAAAATATTTAATTGCCTGATTGTATTTGCCCTCCCGGTGGAAGATCACTCCCAGCTTAAAGAGCGAGAGCGGATCGTCGGGTTGATATTGGAGGACGGTCATGAATTCCCGGGCAGCAAAAAGGTTGGAGCCAGTTTCAAGGTATCCCAATCCCAGTCTCCGGCGGGCATTTAGGTGCCGGGGTTCGAGGTCTACTGTTTTCCGGTACTCGGAGAGGGCCAGGTCCCAGTTGTTTAGCTCCTCATAAGACTGACCTAAGAGAAAATGGGCCTCTGCATCGTCAGGGTGATCTTCAAGGTGGTCCCTAAGGCACTGGGCTGCCTGAGAATACTGACTGTTACGATAGAGATTATATCCTTCCCGGACCCGAGCCGAACGGGAGACCCCGCATCCCATAATAATTAAAATAAAGATTATGACGAGGTCCTTTGCCACTTTTTTACCCGGTGATTCGGATATAGGGGAAAGGGGATTATTCTTAAAATGAACTAATATTAGGATTTGGTTATTGGTCATTGGGATTTGATGGTAGCGTAGCTAAGGCTCTCCTAAAATACCCCTCCCCAGGATGTCATGAAGGTGGACAATTCCGATTGCCTTCTTTATTTTATCATTCTGATAGATGAAAAGGGAGGTGATGGCATGGCGTTCCATCAGGTGTAGTGCCCGTGCTGCCAGAGTATTTTTCTCTATTCTCTTGGGGTTTTTGGTCATAATATCCTTAGCTTTTCTTTCCATTATGTCATCGTATTTCTCCAGCGCCCTTCTAAGATCGCCGTCGGTAATGACCCCCACCAGTTCTCCCTTGCCGTTGGAGACTCCCGTTACTCCTAGCCTCTTGGTAGTAATCTCCATAAGGACATCCTTCATCCTCGTATTCTCTTTCACCCAGGGTATTTCACTCCCGGTATGCATCAGGTCCTCTACTCTTAAGAGAAGCCTCTTACCCAGGATTCCTCCGGGATGGATCAGGGCAAATTCCTCTTCCCTGAACCCTCTCCGTTCGAGCAGGGCAACTGCCAGGGCGTCCCCCAGGGCCAGGGTAGCCGTGGTGCTGGCGGTAGGAGCAAGCCCCAGGGAGCAGGCTTCCTCCTTTACGCTGATGTTCAATACTAAATCGCTGGAGAGCGCAAGGGTGGAGCGGGGATTTCCACACAAGGTAATTAGCTTTATCCCCATCCTTTTTACCGTGGGCAGGATCCTCAGGATCTCCTCAGTTTCACCGCTATTGGAAACCGCAATAAGAATATCCCTCTTATCCAGTACCCCCAGATCCCCATGAAGCCCCTCGACCGGATGGAGGAAAAATGCCGGGGTTCCCATACTGGTTAGGGTAGAAGCAATCTTCTGGCAGATGAGTCCCGATTTCCCAATACCGGTGAGCACTACCTTGCCCTTGCAACTGTAAATGAGGTCAACTGTTTTTTCGAACTCCTTATCGATCCGGTCGATTAGGGCCTTTACCGCTTCGGCTTCGATCCGGAGCACCCTCTTGGCACTTTTAATGCTCGTATTAACTCCCTTACCTGGGCTTCTTGACGATTTCATCTATTTTCTTAACCTCCTTCAGCAACCCGGCCAGCGAGTCCAGCTTTAACATATTTGCCCCGTCACACAGGGCCTGGTCAGGGTCAGGGTGAACTTCCAGGAAGAGCCCATCAATCCCCACCCCGGCTGCTGCCCGGGCAAGATGGGGAACGAATTCCCTCTGGCCACCCGAGTATGTTCCCTCCCCACCAGGAAGCTGGAGACTATGGGTAGCATCAAAGACAACCGGGTAGCCAAAATCCCTCATTATCACTAATGAACGCATATCAGCAATCAGGTTATTATATCCGAAGCTCACCCCTCTCTCGCAGAGGAGAAGCCGGTGGTTACCGGTTGAGGCAACCTTTTTCACGACATTATCCATATCGTTTGGGGCCATAAATTGCCCCTTTTTGATATTGATTACCTTCCCGGTCTCAGCTGCCCTGATGAGCAGATCGGTCTGGCGACAGAGGAATGCGGGTATCTGGATAACATCCAGAACCTCAGATGCGAGTTTAACCTCTTCTGGAGAGTGGATATCAGCTAAGATCGGCACCAAAGTTTTCTCTTTGACCTTCTTAAGTATCCTAAGTCCTTTCTCCAATCCCGGTCCCCGATAGGAATTCAATGAGCTACGATTGGCCTTATCGTACGAAGATTTGAAGACGAATGGGAGCTTGAGCTCTTCGGTTAACTTCCGGAGGAATTCGGCACTTTTCAAGGTTATCTCCTCATTTTCGATGACACAGGGTCCGGCGATCAGGATCAGAGGGTTATCCCCTCCGATCTTTACCTGTTTTCCGGAACTTCCGCAGTCAACGATAACCTCTCGGGTCAAAGATCCTCCAACTTTAAAAGCCTGAAATGAATGGATACGACTAACTTTCTATAACTCACGATTTCCGCCTATTCAGGGAAGCCTTGATAAATTCCCGAAAAAGCGGATGGGGGCTGAGGGGTGAGGACTTGAATTCGGGATGGAACTGACATCCCAGAAACCAGGGATGACCAGTCAACTCCACGATCTCGACCAGTCTTCCTTCATCAGGTGAGAGCCCGCTTAGAAGCAGCCCCTTCTCCGTCAGTGTTTCCCGGTACTCGTTATTAAACTCGTAGCGATGTCGATGCCTTTCCGGGACGGTATCGGACTGATAGGCCTGGGCAGCCAGGGAGTCCTTGGTAAGTTTGCAGGGATACGCTCCCAGACGCATGGTGGCACCCATATCCTTGATATTTCTCTGCTCCGGCATCAAGTCGATCACGGGGTCTTTGGTTTTGGGGTCAAATTCGCTGCTGTTGGCCTTGGCGAGGCCGCAGGCGTTACGGGCAAATTCCACAACCGCCAGTTGCATGCCCAGGCAGATTCCGAAAAAGGGAATCTTATTTTCCCGGGCATATTTTACTGCCAGGATCTTTCCCTCAATCCCCCGGTCACCAAATCCTCCGGGGACCAGGATCCCGTTAGCTCCTTTCAAGAGTTCCTGGGTGCCGGTTTTCTCAATTTTTTCCGAATCTACAAATTTTAGATTGACTCCACAGTCGTTAGCAATGCCTCCATGAATCAGGGCCTCATTAAGACTTTTATAGGAGTCAGTAAGGTGAACATATTTCCCCACGATAGCAATCTCCACAAATTCTACCGGATTCTTGACTTTATTTACGATCTTTTCCCATTTATCCAAATGAGGTTTTCCCGTCCAGATGTGTAGCTTCTCGATGATCTTCTCATCAAGCCCCTCCCGGTGAAGGGCAAGGGGAACCTCATAGACGGTTCGGGACCTCCATTTTACCTTTAGTGGAAGGGTATTGCCATCCTTCGGAAGGTTAAGGGGAACCTCATAAACTCCCCCCACATCTGCGGCACTGATTACCGCCTCTTCCTCGACATTACAAAACAGGGCGATCTTCTGTTTAAGCCCCTGGCTTAAAGGCCGGTCAGTACGGCAAAGCAGGATGTCGGGCTGAATACCGATCTCCCGCAGTTCTTTGACGCTATGCTGGGTAGGCTTGGTCTTCAGTTCCCCGGCAGCCCCAATATAAGGGACAAGGGTTAGATGGATATAGAGGGTATTCTCCTCGCCCAGGTCCGACTTCAATTGCCGGATTGCCTCCAGGAAGGGAAGGCTCTCGATATCCCCTACTGTCCCCCCGATCTCAATGATGGCGATATCGGCATTATCAGCAACATTTAAGATATTTTCCTTTATTTCATCGGTAATATGGGGAATTACCTGAACGGTTACCCCCAGATAATCCCCCCGCCTCTCTTTGGTGATCACCGAGTCATAGATCTGTCCGGTGGTAAAGTTATTCCTTTTACCCATTCGGGCCGTGGTATACCGCTCGTAATGACCCAGATCGAGATCGGTCTCCGCCCCGTCATCGGTGACGAATACCTCTCCGTGCTGAAAGGGACTCATGGTTCCGGGATCAACATTGATATAGGGATCAAGTTTCTGGAAGGTAATGCGTAATCCCCGGGCCTCTAATAAAGCTCCGATAGAAGCTGCCGCTACTCCCTTTCCCAGAGAAGAGACCACCCCTCCGGTTATAAATATGAACTTGGTTCTCGTCTTCTTTTTGCCGCCAGGCATGAGTCATTCTCCGAGGTTATTCCCTTCCCAGATTTTAATCAGATTTGCTCTAAGATGTAAAGGGAATTTTTCATAAAGTCTGCTATTTCCGGTCAGCTTTTAGCCGCTTTTCAGCCCTTTCCAGGTCCCCGGGGGTATCCACTCCCACTACCTCGGACCTGGTGGTTATAACCTTGATCCGATAACCATGTTCCAGGGCCCGAAGCTGCTCCAGTCCCTCAGCCATTTCCAGGGTGGTGGGCTTCAGCTTTGTTAGCTTAAGGAGAAAGTTGCGGCGGTAGACATAGATGCCGATATGCTTATAAATGTTGATTGACCTTAAATGACGACTAAGATAGGTTCCTTCTTTCAGGCCGGGAATGGGGGAACGGGAGAAATACAAGGCGAAATCATGGGAATCGGTGACTACCTTCACTATGTTAGGATCGATTAACTCATGCAGGTCTTTAAGCCGGGACTTCAAGGTAGCCATCTTTATTGTTCTGTCCTTTTGCAGAGGAAGTACTGCCTCGTCAATCATCCGGGGATTGATCATCGGCTCGTCCCCCTGAACATTCACGATGATCCCCGATCTTAGCCCCTCGGCCACCTGAGCAACCCTATCCGTTCCCGATCGGTGTCTCCAGGAAGTAATTATCGCCTCGCCGCCAAAGTCCCTGACCGCTGTTAAAATCCTCCGATCGTCGGTAGCCACAACTACCCGGTCAACCCTTTTCGCTTTCTTTACACCCTCATACACCCACTGGATTAGTGGTTTACCCCGGAGGTCGGCCAGTGGCTTGCCCGGAAACCTTGTGGATCCGTATCGGGCAGGGATTACCGCAGTAATTTTCACTTAACCTACTTCTGACTTAACTCATGTTTCAGGATATTTATTATATCAAGGAAACTCTCCCACTGGAAGCAGTCGAGCCCCTTCTTCTGACAGTATTGATATAGTACTCCCTTAGCAAAGATAGTATCGGCCCGGGATGCCCCGCATCGATCAGATATTCCGTTTCCGACAAAGCTGATATGGTCATAGGTTTGCCTGAAGTCAGATACTACCGATCCTTTACAGGTGCCCGAAAGGCAGCACTCGGGATTGTAATAAGGGAACTTCATATCGAATCCCCCTTCGGGCTTAGAGATCAACTGGTTAGAAAAGAACTCAATCTCCCCCAAGTTGTATTTATCCAGGAGGGCAGAGATATAGAAATCAAAACCATCGCTGACTATCTTAACCGCGATATCATTTTCCTTACAGAGATGATAGAATTCCTGAAAGTATGGATCAAGCCCGGTATAGTCTCGGGCATAATCGTGTAATTCTTTCCAGCTACCCTTTAGTAGCCTAGCCACTCTCTCGTAGGCCTCTTTAGAACCGAGCCTCCCGCTGATAAAGTCATGTTCGATTTCCTGCCAATTGTCATTGGTGAAGGTGGTCAGCAGATGATGGCTCACATCCTTAAGGCTTATCGTCCCGTCGAAATCGCAGAGGAATAGTCTTTTCATCCTACTAATCGTTTTAGACCGGAACCGTAGCTTCCTGTTCCCGGGCAAAGCTTTTCAGCTCTTTCAGGAGCTGGTAGCTGTTTCCCGTAATACCCCCCAGATGAACATCGGGCTTGTATAGATATCCATGAAAATCAGAACCAGCAGTGGTCAATATACCTTGCTGCTCTGCCAATCGGCGGAAATACTCACACTGTTCGATACTGTGATAGCTGGAGTATGCCTCCAGGCCGCACAATCCCGCTTCGATGAGTTTAATGATAATCTCGGTATTGATGTCATAAGGGTGGGCCAGGATGGGAATCCCTCCGAAACCCTTCACAACCCCGATTACCTTTATTGTATCCGCTGCCTTCAAGGGGACAAAAGCCGATTTGCCGCTGCGAAGATAATCGAGATAAAAATTAAAATAAGGGGAGTCAGATCTCTCACCATTAGTATAGGGCTTTAATCTTGGATCGGCTTTATTCTCTTCCCGGCTTATAATGGCCTGAAGGAAGGTGGAACCGGCGGGGATCTTTCCGGGGGAAAATCTTTCTAAATCTTCCTGATCAAGTGCAAACCCCAGTTCCTTAAGCCTCCGGAGACGGCCCTTGGCCTGTTGCTTCTTTGCCTCAAGCTGGCTTATTAGCCACTCCTTAAGGGATTTACTCTGATAATCGAGGTAATATCCCAGCAGATGGAGGTCCTGCTCCTGATAGATGGTATTCAACTCGATTGCCGGGACAAACTCAAGGGAGAATTCCCGGGAAAGGCTCATTCCCTCTTCCACACTGCCAATGGAGTTGTGGTCGGCAAAGGCAATTGCCTGGAGGCCGATGCGTTTGGCCATGGTGAAGATCTCTCGGGGAGAGTGCTGTCCATCGGAGCTATCGTTAGTATGGATATGTAGATCGATCATTCTCTAATAAATTATCGGTAACAGTATAACAACCAGAAAAATAACCGTCAAGGTCTCCCTCGAAAACGGGACTTTCCCCCCAATTAGTTATTGAATTAAATCTATTTAATTTCAAATAATCGGAAGAAATGGCGAGTAAGAAAACCTGATTTTTGGGGGAATGGGGGGGGTATGTATATCTTTTTGGTTGACATAGTATTCCATATTGGTATAATATCTATACCATGGAATTTGAATTCGATCCTGAGAAGAATGAAAGTAACAAGAGGAAGCATGGCATAGATTTTGTTGAGGCTCAAGCATTATGGGATGATCCGGATTTGATTGAAATTCCTGCAAGAACTAGCGACGAACCTAGGTTTCTTGTAATCGGGAGGATTGGGGGCAGACACTGGTCCGGGATCATCGCTTATCGTGGTGAGAGAATAAGGATCATATCAGTGCGACGATCTCGAAGGGAGGAGGTGGAAATATATGAAAGCTGAGGAACTGGACAAGAAATTTGATGCGGGGGAAGATATTTCCAAGTATCTTGATCTCTCAAAGGCAAGACGGCCTGAGCAGGAGCAGAGAAGAGTCAATGTTGACTTCCCGATATGGATGATTCGCTCCATAGACAAGGAAGCAAAACGCCTTGGCGTTCCCCGTCAATCTATTATAAAGGTCTGGATTGCAGAACGATTAAAGAAGATATATGCTTGAGTATGATTCTAACAACTCGCTGCAGCCGACCCGCTTTGTAAAGAAAGGGGTCAGATCGATACATTAAACATAATCGTTGACTCATCGTATTAACTTTGCTATTATCGGGGCATATTGGAGGCGTTTGGCAGTGACGCCAGACGATCTCATCTGCTAACCTCTACGACCGAAGAAGGGGTTTCGGCGCCACAGTTCGGCGCAAGTAATTTTCAAGCAAGGAGAAACAGATATGGGTGATAAGGGTAAAAAAGATAAAGGTAAAAGAGAACAACAGAAAAAGGCCCAGCATAATACAAAAGAAAAACGAAAATTGAAAAAAGAAAAGAAGAAATTAATGCCCAGTACTGTCCGGTGACCTTAAATCAAGCACGGAAGTTGTGTATCAGTTACTAGAAGAGACAATTCAAACCGTCGCAAATGGCGGCCTAATAAAGCGTTGCAGTTGACGTGGGCCAGCTCACGCGTGCTGAGGACGTCGATTGCTCCGATAACGGTTTTATTAGTTGTTCCAGCGTGGTTGGTGGTGGTCTGCCCACGCAACTGAACTTGGACGTTAGATATTTTAGCAGAAAGCCACGTTGTTTACTTGTTGCGTTGTTTTTATCTAACTACTTCTTCCAGATCCGGATATTCAGAAATTACCTTCTTCCCTCTTAAAAGGTTGGCCAGCCCGCCTATCCATTTATTGCTAAATTATAAAATCGCATCATAATCCACCTTATCCTCCATATCCTCAATAGGTGGACAGGGGCGGAGAAACCATTTAGTTTAGAGAAAAGTTTCCC
The DNA here is from genome assembly GCA_020345765.1 of Deltaproteobacteria bacterium. GTDB lineage: Bacteria > Desulfobacterota. Next base: position 2,935,912 of record CP070770.1, on the reverse strand, counting down.
CATTTTTCTAAAATTAGACTTTTTCAATTGCTAATTCCTACAACTATTTGAAATTAAAGAGATATTCTAACTCAATAACTATATTTTAGGGGGGGGAATTTCTGCTCCTATTTTCTTTGACTTCGTGTTTTTTCTGGGGTATTATAATGCTTGTTTTTAAGATTAGAATTCGGCCATGGGTGGACAAAAATACCGCAATCCCATCCCCACGGTGGATATTATCATCGAATTGGAGGGTCGAGGAGTTGTTTTAATTGAAAGAAAGAACCCTCCTTACGGCTGGGCCATTCCCGGCGGCTACCTTGATTATGGGGAGTCATTAGAGGAGGCGGCGGTAAGAGAAGCGAAAGAAGAAACGAGTCTTAAGGTGGAGCTTCGGGAGCAGTTCTATACCTATTCCCGGCCAGACCGGGATCCGAGGCATCATACGGTTACCACGGTTTATCTGGCCCGGGCCGAGGGAGAACCGGTAGCTGCTGATGACGCCAAGGGGATCGGGGTTTTTAACAAAGACAATCTGCCCAGGCCCTTGGCCTTTGACCATGAGCAGATCCTGAAAGACTATTTCGAACACAAAAATGGAAGAGATATCAGAAGCTTATCTAAATAAGGAAGAAAAGAAGAGGTTGTTAGAGATTGCCCGCCAGAGCATCGATGAATATGTGACCAAGGGCTCGACACCCAGCTTTACCGTGACCGAGGAAAGACTAAAAGGTAAACAGGGTGCTTTTGTTACCATCACTAAGAAGGGGCAACTTCGGGGATGCATCGGCAATTTCGTCTCCGAAAACTCTCTCCATCAGACTGTTCAGGATATGGCCATTGCGGCGGCTACCCAGGATCCCCGTTTTCCTCCCCTTTCCCGGAAGGAATTAAAAAGCATTGAGCTCGAAATATCGGTTCTGTCTCCCCTCCGGGAGATCAAGGACACCAATGAAATAAAGGTAGGAGAACATGGGATTTATCTAACCAAGGGTATTTATCGGGGCGTTCTTCTTCCCCAAGTTGCTACCGAATACGGTTGGGATCGAAAAACCTTTTTAGAACACACCTGCTTGAAGGCGGGGCTTCCCACCAACGCCTGGAAGGAAAGTGATATAAAAATAGAGATCTTCGACGCTCAGGTATTCGGGGAAAAAAATATTTAATTTTTCCGAGCTGAATGCATTGATTTCCTTGATTTTTTATGAGAATGTGCTAATTTAATTGAGAATTTAGGGAAGCTTTATTAGAAACGGGGGAATAAGGTTATGGCAGAAAGATTAGGGGAGCTTTTAGTAAGAAAGAATATGATCAAACCGGAGCAGCTTCAGGCGGCTTTAAGGGAACAAAAGGCTTCCGGAGGCCGGTTGGGGACCGCTCTGACCAAATTAGGCTTGGTTGAAGAGAATGAGTTAACCAAGATCCTGAGCGAGCAGTATGGTATTCCCTCCATAAACCTGGATGAGATTGATATTCCCGGCGATGCTCTTGAGTTGATTCCTCAAGATGTGGCTATGAAATACCAGGTTATTCCCGTAAACCGGGCAGGCTCAACCCTGGTGGTCGCGGCTGCCGATCCAACCAATGTGGGAACAATTGATGCAATCAGGTTCAAGACCGATCTGGATGTAGATATAGTAATTGCCTCGGAAGGGGCGATAAAAAGGGCGATTGACCGCTATTACGACTCCTCATCATCTCTCCAGGAAGTGATGGCCAGGATGGACGAAGACATTGATGTGGTTGAGGATGAAAAAGAGCTCAGTATAAGTGAGCTGGAGAAAGCAAGTGGAGATGCCCCGGTAATTAAATTGGTAAATAGTATCTTAACGGACGCAATCAAGAAGAAGGCCAGCGATATTCATGTTGAGCCCTTTGAGGATGAGTTCCGGGTTCGCTTCCGGATTGACGGGTTGCTTTATGAGGTTACGAAGCTCCCGGTAAAATTCAAGAACGCCGTTACCTCCCGGATCAAGATCATGTCCAAACTGGATATTTCAGAAAGACGCCTGCCCCAGGACGGGAGGATAAAGCTGAAGATCTCGAAGGGCCAGGAGATGGATTTCCGGGTCTCGGTTCTACCCAGTCTCTTCGGAGAGAAGGTAGTAATGCGGCTCCTGGATAAATCTAATCTACAATTGGACATGACTAAGTTAGGCTTTGAGGAAAAGGCACTGGCGGACTTTAAAAATTCCATCCACCAACCCTTCGGGATGGTTCTGGTTACCGGCCCGACAGGAAGCGGTAAGACTACCACCCTTTACTCGGCTCTCTCCGAGTTGAATAAGATCTCGGAAAACATCTCCACCGCGGAGGACCCGGTGGAGTTCAATCTGAAGGGTATCACTCAGGTGCATATGAACGAGGATATCGGATTGAATTTTGCGGCGGCCCTACGGTCTTTTCTGAGGCAGGATCCCGATATCATTATGGTGGGAGAGATCCGGGATTTCGAGACCGCGGAGATCGCAGTAAAGGCGGCCCTCACCGGACATATGGTTCTGAGCACCCTCCATACCAATGATGCCCCTAGTACGATAAACCGGCTGCTCAATATGGGGATAGAACCTTTCCTGGTATCCTCTTCCCTGAACTGTATTGTGGCCCAAAGGTTGGCCCGACGGATCTGCACAAACTGCCGGCAAGTGATTGAAGTTCCGGTCCAGGCCTTGGTTGAGATCGGGATTAATGAGGAGGAGGCAAAGAGCATTACCTGTTACAAGGGAGCAGGCTGTAATATCTGCCATGATACGGGTTATAAGGGAAGAGTAGCCCTCTACGAGGTGATGGTGGTTAGGGATGAGATCAAGGAGTTCATCCTGAACGGGGCATCGGCAGCGGAGCTCAAAAGGGAGGCGATTAGCCTGGGGATGAAAACCCTGAGACGGAGCGGAATAACCAAGTTGAAGGAGGGAGTTACCACGGTGGAGGAGGTGATCCGGACCTCCGTAGCTGACTGAGGCTCAGATTAATTAGGCGAGGGTGTGAGTTTAAGAAGGGCAATTAGCTTCCGATTAGAGGCAGGGCAAAGATAAGTTACTAAAAAATAAAAAGTTATTTAAAATGATTGACAAAGCACTTCGATATTGATATAAAGGAATCGGCATCAGGAAATGGGGAGGGCAACGAGCTAACTCCAAAGAAAGGAGATGACGATGTCAGCAGGAGCAGGAATCATTGGAAAAGGGATTGTTATCAAAGG
>CP070770.1:2867864-2932628 GCA_020345765.1 Deltaproteobacteria bacterium | reverse complement strand
CAATGGCAACATTAATCTGGGCATCTTCGGTAGAGGCTCCGAGGTGGGAAGTGCAGATTACCTCCTCCCGTTCGAGCAGGGAACATGAGCCCGGCGGCTCCTTCTCGAAAACATCCAGCGCCGCTCCCCGGACTTTCCCTCTCTGGATTGCCTGACAAAGGTCCTCCTCGATAACAATCCCCCCCCGGGCACAGTTGACGATCAATACCCCGTCCTTCATCTTCTCGAAGGCGGCAGCGTTAATCAGCCCCCGGGTCTCATCGGTGAGGGGTGCATGAATAGTAATGATATCAGCCCGCTTAAAGAGCTCATCGAGCGAAATAAGCTCCACCCCCATCTCGCGGGCCTTTTCTTCGGAGACAAGGGGATCATGGGCAATAACCTTCATCTTCAGGCCCTGGGCGCGGTCGGCCACCACCGCCCCGACATTGCCAATCCCGATTATCCCCAGGGTCTTCCGGTTGAGCTCCATCCCCATAAATTTCTTTTTTTCCCATTTCCCCGCCTTTACCGAGGAGGTTGATTGGGGAACATGCCGGGCCAGGGAGAGCATAAGGGAGATGGTATGCTCGGCGACCGAGATGGTATTACCCCCGGGGGTGTTCATTACTGCGATATTCCTTTTAGTGGCCGCCGGTATATCCACATTATCGAGACCGCTCCCGGCCCTTCCGATCACCTTCAGGTTATCAGCGGCAGCAATTATCTCAGCGGTAACCTTGGTAGCGCTCCGGATCACCAGGCCGTGGTAATCCCGAATTATTTCCTTTAGCTCCTGAGGAGAAAGGCCGACCTTGACATCGACCTCGATCCCCTCAGCCTGCTCAAGGATCTCAACACCCTCTTTTGCCAGATTGTCACTAATCAGAACCTTCATCGGCTTTTATATCCAATTACATTTTTTCCAGAATCTCTTCGGCCGCCTTTACCCCCCGTCCTCTCTCTACTTTAAAACCCAGCTCGTTGAGTGTCATCTCCAATGCGGAGAGGGCAGTAATAATGTCAAATCGGTCAAAGTAGCCCAGGTGGGCGATCCGGAAGATCTTTCCCTTAAGCTCGGCTTGACCTCCCGCAATGGTTATCCCGTATTTCTCCCTCAGGGTTTTGACCACCTTTCCTCCATCAATCCCCGGAGGGGCCTTAACCGCCGTGAGTGAGTTACTGGGAGCCTTAGGGGCAAATAGCTCTAAACCCATAGCTAATACCCCGGCCCGGGTAGCCCGGGCAAGGGTATCGTGGCGGGCAAAGATGTTATCCAGGCCCTCTTCCTGCATTATCTTGATGGATTCCCGGAGCCCCATCAGGAGGGAGATGGCCGGGGTATATGCACTCTGGTTAGTTTCGGTAAGGCTTTTAAGCTCTTTTTTGAAATTAAAGTAATACTTGGGCAGGTTTGCTCTCTCGGCAAACCTCCAGGCCTTTTCGCTCACGCTCGCAAAAGCGAGTCCCGGAGGAAGCATCAGTGCCTTCTGGGAACCGGAGACTACCACATCTAGTTCCCATTTATCGGTAAGTATCTCCGAGGCTCCTAGGGCACTTATGGCATCGATAATTATCAAAGTGTCTTCATACCTGCTGACGATCGCGGCTATCTCCTTAATTGGGTGCACTACTCCGGTAGAGGTCTCGGTGGCCTGGGTGAAAACCGCCTTAATGGATGGATCATCCTTCAGAGCGCTTTCAATCCGGGCAGGCTCTACTGCCTCTCCCCAGGTTACTTTGATGACTACCGGTTCTACCCCGTAGGCCCGGCAGATCTCCGTCCAGCGCTCCCCGAATTTACCCCCTTCCACTACCAGAGCCTTATCGCCGTGAGAGAGAAGGTTGGTCACCGCCCCCTCCATTGCCCCAGTTCCGGAAGAGGCAAAGAATAGCACCTCGTTTTTCGTCTGGAAGAGCCACTTCAACCCCTCCCGAACATCTTTCAGTATCGGAGTAAACTCCGGGGAACGATGGTGAATAATCGGGCTCCCCATTGCTCCGAGTGCCTCGGTGAGAACCGGGGTAGGGCCCGGTGCCAGAATATATTTCTTGCGCATACAGCCTCCTATTTATTCCCCTTATCCGTTATTTTCCTGAGCATGAGCCGGAGGGCATTAAGGCGGATAAATCCCTCGGCATCCTTTTGATTGTAGACCTTATCCTCTTCAAAGGTAGCTAATCCCGGGTGATAAAGGGCTCTATCCGACCTCCGGCCGATAACCTGGCAGTTCCCTTTATATAATCTCAACCGAACGGTCCCGGTCACATTTTTTTGAGATTCATCAATAGTAGCCTGCAGCAGCTCCCGCTCCGGAGAGAACCAGAACCCGTAGTAAATCAGCTCGGAATATTTGGGGATCAGGGAATCCCGAAGGTGCAGCACCTCCCGGTCCATGGTGAGAGACTCCACTGCCCGATGGGCAATATGGAGGATAGTGCCTCCCGGGGTTTCGTAGACCCCCCGGGATTTCATTCCCACGAAACGATTCTCCACCAGATCCACCCTTCCAATTCCATTCTCCCCTCCAATGCCATTCAGTTTACTCAGAAGCTCGGACGGCAAGAGTTGTTCCCCATTAAGGGCCACCGGATTCCCCTCCCGGTACTCAATCTCAATATCGGTCTCTTTGTCCGGTGCCTCTTGGGGAGAACGGGTGAGAACAAACATATCTTTCGGGGGCTCGACCCAGGGGTCCTCCAGGATTCCTCCCTCGAAGCTGATATGGAAAAGGTTACGGTCAGAGGAGTAAGGCTTCTCCCGGGTGGCGGTAATTGGTATCTTTTCTTTTGCCGCATAATCGATAAGAGCCCGGCGTGACTTGAATTCCCATTCCCGCCAGGGAGCAATGATCTCTATCTCGGGGTTAAGCGCAAGGTAGGTAAGTTCAAAGCGAACCTGATCATTACCCTTTCCGGTAGCACCGTGGGCAACCGCATCGGCACCTTCTTGGGCAGCGATCTCGATCTGCTTTCTGGCGATCAGGGGTCGGGCAATGGAGGTTCCCAGAAGGTAGCTACCCTCATAATGGGCATTGGCCCGTAGCATGGGAAAAACAAAGTCCCTCGCAAACTCCTCCCGGAGATCCTCGAGGAAAACCTTGCTGGCTCCAATTGCGAGTGCCCTCTCCTTTAAGCCCTCTAATTCTTCCTCCTGTCCTAGATCGGCCAGGAAGGCTATAATCTCACCACCATACCTCTGTTTCAGCCAGGGGATGCATACCGAGGTATCCAGACCCCCAGAATATGCCAGAACAATCTTCTTCACTCATCTTCCGCTATTGTTTAAATGCTAATTTACCGCAGGGAGGACAATTGAGAAAGTAGTCCCGATCCCCTTCTCACTGACCACTGAGATCCTTCCCTGGTGTGCCTCAATGATATCCTTAACCGCGCCTAACCGCACTGAGGGTTCGTCTTCCTCTGAGTGAGCCTTCGGAGAATTGCCGTCGAATAGATGAGGCAGTTCAGCCTGGTCAATACCCTCACCGGTATCGCTTACCGTAATAATAAGAGGGCGCCGCCCATCCTTTTTCTGACCGGTTTTTCCTGAGACCGTGATTACTCCCTTCGCCGGAGTATGATTAAGCGAGAACCCTAAAAGGCTGTTCAGGGCATAGGTTAATTTTTCCTGATCCCCTAACATCTTCGGGAGATTGGCCGGAATCGTCCACTCCAGCGCCACTCCCTCTTTTTTGGCAAAGGGTTCCATATCACTGATCGTATTTTTGATTATCTTGGAGATGTCCAGTTCCTCCTGCTTAACCTCTGGCTTTTTGGATTCAGCATCCGGGAAACCGAGAAGCTCGTCTACCAATCTTATCACCTTTTGAGAATCTTCCAATCCCTTTTCAATTAACCTACTTGCTTCCTTCTTGAGCCCGGAAGAAACCTTTTTTTTCAACTCATTCAAGGTGTCAGCGATATCCAGAAGAGGATCGCGTATTTGGTTTACAATTATTAAGGCATCGGCTTTCAATTGGTCGGCCACTTTACCCTCGGCGATATCCAGTAAATTTATTACATATCCAATAAAGCCTTCTTCATCACCGATAATCGGCGAGATACTGGCCCTGAAGTTACGGGAACCTGCCTCAACGCTGATCCGGGAAGGGCGGTTTTGTTTCCTCACCTGGGTAATGGTTTCCAGAATGCCCTCCCAACTATCGCCGCTGAATAATTCTCTAACCTCCTTGCCTACGAGTTCCATTACCTTCCTCTGAAATACCTCCTCCCCGGCCGGATTAAGATAAATAAGCTTGTTATTGGCATCCCCGATAATTATCGGAGTGTCTAAATAGGTCAGTATAGTCTTCATCTTATTCAGCATCAGGTATCCTTTCAGACCTCGATTATCCCCTGGCGAAGAAGTCTACAGATGATCCGGTAGGTCTTAAAGTCATCCATATTACTCAGGGAAAATAAATCGTTATATTCCAGACTACCATCAACAAGAGAGAGGATGAAACCCTCCTCGTGGTCTAAATCTTGCTGCAAGATTTCCGATTGGGATTTGCTCACCCGGGGAATCTGAGACAGGTCACCTACTTCGGATTTATACTTCTTTAGCTGTTGACTCCGGGCCATCTCATAGTACCCCTGAACATCAAGATTGTCAGGCTCTTCCTGGAGGATGGATTCAAATATCTCCATCGCCTGTTCAAACTGGTTTTCCGCAAAGAAGCTCTTAGCAAGGCCAAGTTTATCCTCCAGATCAGGCTCGGGCAGAGGAGGAACATCCCTGACGTGAGGGAGTGGTTCTTCCGGAATCTCCTTAGAAAAAGGCATTTCCCGCCTAAACCTGTCTTCCCGCTCAGGCTTCGGCGGCGGAGAGATAACTTTGGCTTCCCGATCGGGCTCTGTCGGTGGAGCAGTGACTTTTGTCCTCCGATCGGGCTCCGGCGGCGGAGGAGGTGGGGAAGGCGGCGGTGGCTTTGTTGTACGGACAGGAGGCACCTCTAATCTACTTGGAGGCTTTGCTGTTTCCCTATCTACCGTTCCCCCGGCAGACTCAATATAGTCCTTTGCCAGCGAATTATTGGGATCTATCTCCAGAACCTTTTTCCAACACTCGATCGCTTGTTTGAATTTGCCCAGCCCGTAAAAATTGAGCCCCTCTTCCAGATACTTATTGACTTCAGAGTTGCTGTGCATAATCCGCTCTCTTATTGCTTCAGTTCCAGTTCGTACATTTGAGCCTCTTCCGCCATCTGGCGAACCTCATCCTCGGTAAGGCCGCTCGAAGCGGTAACCGTTATGGATTGCTCCTTCTTTGTTTCCAAGTCCTTCGCGGAAACATTCACTATCCCGTCGGCATTGATATCGAAGCTAACATCGATCTCCGGCTCTCCCTTTTTGGCCTTGCGGATACCGCTCAGCATAAACTCTCCTAAAAGCTCGTTATCATCCGCCCGGTCACTTTCCCCTTGAAGCACCCGGATCTTAACCGTGGTTTGATCATCCCGGGCAGTGGTGAATATATGACTCTTGCGGACGGGGACGGTAGTATTCCGTTCAATCAGTGGGGTAAAGAATCCCCCGTGGGTGGCGATCCCCAGGGATAGTGGGGTAACATCTAAAAGCAGTAGCTCCGTTTTCTCCTCGGTGAGTGCGGCGGCCTGCACTGCCGCCCCTATGGCCACCACCTCATCAGGATGGACTCCCTTGTGCGGCTGTTTGCCGAAGAAATTCCTTACCATCTCCTGGACCAGTGGGCTGCGGGTCTGTCCTCCCACCAGGATTACTTCATTAATGTCTTTCTTGTTTAGCTTTGCCTGCTGAATTGTCTCCTCACAGATCTTGATCGTTCTCTCCACGATATCCTTGGTCAATTCCGCAAGCTTCTCTCTGGTCAACCTTAGGTCAAGGTGCTTGGGACCCCGGGTATCCGAGGCAATAAACGGCAGATTAATTTGTGCTTCCTTCACCGCGGAAAGCTCACATTTGGCCTTCTCGGCGGCGTCCGAGAGTCGCTGAAGGGCCATCCGGTCGTCGCTCAGATTGATTCCCGTTGACCCGGAGAACTCCTCAACCAGGTAATCCATTATCCCCGTATCAAAATCTTCCCCCCCGAGATAAGTATCGCCAGCAGTCGAGATTACCTCGAAGACACCGGCCCCCAGCTCCAGAATGGAGATATCGAAGGTACCTCCGCCCAGGTCATAAACGGCTATCCTCTCCTCCCGCCTCTTCTTAATCATCCCGTAGGCCAGGGCAGCTGCCGTCGGCTCATTGATAATACGCAGAACCTCCAGACCGGCCACAATTCCGGCGTCCTTGGTAGCCTGACGCTGATTGTCATTGAAGTAAGCAGGAACGGTAATTACTGCCTCGGTAACCTTTTCTCTCAGATACTCCTCCGCGATTCTCTTCATCTCCAGGAGAATCATTGCCGAGATCTCGGGAAGGCTGTACTCTTTACCTCCGCTGATAACGCGCACATCATCGTGGGGACCTTTCGTAATCTGGTAGGAATAGGTCTTGGTTGCCTTCTTTACCTCGGGTGAACTAAAGCGGCGGCCAATGAGTCTTTTCGCCGAATATATGGTGTTTTTAGGATTGGTAATTGCCTGCCGCTTGGCAAGATGACCGACCAGTTTCTTGTCCTTTTCGGTTACCGCAAATACCGAGGGGGTGGTTCGGTATCCCGCCTTGCTGGGAATAACGATCGGACGCCCGTCATCCATTGCGGAAACACAGGAATTAGTAGTACCTAAGTCAATACCGATAACTTTTCCCATTGCCTTTCTTCCTCTCTAACTTGACCTTAGTGGAATTTCTTTAACCTCTTCAAACCTTCCTGGGCCTCAGAATTTCCCTTATCTAAATTTAATACCTTCTGGAACTCCCGGGCGGCATTGCGGAAAAGCCCGGCAGCTTCGTAAATCGATCCGAGGGTCAGATAATACTCGGTATTATCTGAATCCATGTCTATTGCCCGAAGGCAGTAGTTCTTCGCCTGACGGAGATCCCGGTTATGATTAAGAAGTAACTGTGCCATCTTGTGATAGGGCTCGGGATTGTCCGAGGTGATCTGAACCACTTGCTCCAAAAGTTTCAGGGCATCGGCGAACCTGCCAACCTCTTCCTCAAAGGCAGCCCTCCTTATCAGCTTCTCCGACTCCTGCTTCTTAACAATCTCCTGAGCCTCGGCCAAGCTCTCCTTATACTGCTCATTGTAAGGATCGTAAGCGACGGCCAGCTTGAAGTTTACACTAGCAGACTTATAATTTTTATCGAGAACATCTTTCTTCCCCGTCTTATAAAAGCCTTTGGCCTTACCCATTCTCTCTATAATTGGCTGGAGTGCCTTGTCCAGATGATGCCCTTTCCGGATCGGCTTCTCCGATTGTTTCCGGGCCTCGATTATCTTCTCCTCGGATATATCGGATATGATGCTCTTATCATACTCCTCCCGAGAATGGGGATCATAGAGTATCTCATAGGCTTCGGAAACCTTCTTGAAAATATTCTCCAACATGCTCTTATATCTACCGATGGATTTACGGAAGTAGCGATCCGGGTGAAACTCCCGGGAAAGGCTGAAATAAGCACTCTTGATTTTTCGCTGATCGGCACCCTTTTCAATTCCCAGGATCTTATAATAATTAAGATTACCCAGAGATTTGTAAGTGGAATGGATCTTCTCCTTATCTTTCTCAGAAATCTCCACCCCCTCATCTACTACCCAATCTTCCTCTTTCTCGGCTTTCTTGCCCTTTACCTGACTATACGGTGCTCCTTGTTCTTTTCTCTCGGTTTTTTCCTTCAGTTTCTCTGCGAAGAAAATTATTCCCTGTTTGAGAAGCTTAGACAGGGATTGCATTGTCTCCTCCCGATCCATACCGCTCACCATCAGGAGTTGTTCCACACTGGTGTTACCATCTACCCTCGAAAGAAGAAATCCTTCCTTAGGATCAATGCTAAGTTTGCGGAGATCCAGAGACTGGTTGATTCTCGGTCGATACTTCAGGGTTTCCGACCCTATGACAAGATCTTTCTCTTGCATATATTAATACTTTTTCCGAATCGGATAGAAGAACAAATTTTTTAACTGATTACACAAGGGTGCAACTTTTTATATAAAATTTTGCGTCTTTTGTCAAGAAAAAAGTCGCCTTGCTCTACTCTTGCCACTTATACTCAATTATATCAGCCCATTTGATTGGCTCAGGAAGAGTGATATAGGTGAAAAAGCTCTCTTACCCTACTTAGAGTAATTTTATGTAACTTTATGACTCTACGGAAAAACTTGCCTTTCTTAACGTTCAATTCTATTATTGGCAAAGAGTATGCCAAACCTGTCACAATCCTAATCGCTTTTTCTAACTATTTGAAAATAAAGATATTAATATAATTTATTTATGTAAATAAAAAATCAGGCAATTCTCATTTAATTATTCTAAATGAGACAGTTTAATATACAGTCTCCAGAAAGATACTTCCGAACAAGCTGAATACCCCCAAGAAATATGGTATATTATGGGGGGAATAATAGATCCAGATAAATTAATAGGCATAAAGTGTCTCATTAAATATAAATGAGACATTATATTAATTGAAACAGTAAGTTTCTGTATTCCGATGGACTACGAATCTGGGATTTGACAGAGATTAGGTTGGGTAGTAAAATTTTTGATAATCTCAATCAAATGAAGCGCATAGTAATCCAATCAATCAGGGAATCCTTAGTTCCCTCGGTAAAGGATATAGAGCTGGAAAGGCTGGCCGGGGATGCCTCTAATCGGAGCTACTATCGGGTCAGGCTCCGGGATGCGGTAGCGGGTTGTGGGCAGAACTCTATAATCCTGATGAAACTTAATCAACCTGATCCTCAAATTGTCTCCGAGGAAATATCGACCATATCCCAAACCTTTGACGAGCTCCCCTTCATTAATATCTTAAGGCATCTCCATCTCTGCGGGCTCAATGTCCCCCGGCTCTATCATTACGATGAAGGCCGGGGCCTCCTGTTTCTGGAGGACCTAGGCGAAACCCTTTTGGAGGAAAAGGTTAAGGGAAAGGAACGGAAAATCCAGAGAAAGTATTATCGGAAGGCCGTTGATGAGCTGATCAAGCTTCAGTTCCGGGGGACTGAAAGGAAGGACGCCCATTGCTTTGCCTTTCGTCAGGCCTTTAATACCCAACTTTTTATGTGGGAGTTTGAGCACTTCCTTGAATATGGAATTGAGAAACTTCACGGCATAGAGGTTCCCAATAGGGACCGAAAAATAATCCAAAGAAGTTTTAAGCAGATCTCTGAGAGGCTATCGAGCCAGCCCCGTTATTTCACCCATCGTGATTATCACAGTCGTAACCTGATCGTTCAGAACGAACAGATTAAAATCCTTGATTTTCAGGATGCCCTTTTGGGGCCCTGTCAGTATGATCTCGCCTCTCTGCTCAGGGATTCCTACCTGACCCTAGAGGAGAGTTTTATCGATGAAATGATCCACTATTACCTGGACGGAAAGGAAGACATCGAGGGGATCCGGATCGACCGCACCGAGTTCCGGGAACTCTTTGATCTAACCAGTATTCAGCGGAACCTGAAGGCCGCCGGTAGGTTTGGGTATATCAACCTGGCTAAAAACAACGACCGTTATCTCAAGTACATTGCTCCCACCTTAGGTTATGTCAAGAAGAATTTAGATAAGTATGACTATCTAAAAGAGTTGAAACAGGTATTGGAGAAATATGTGGAAGAATTTAGGTAAAAGTCAGTGCGGAGAGAAAGTATGAAGGCAATGATCCTGGCTGCCGGTTATGGTACCCGTTTGCTTCCGCTGACCAAAGGGATTCCCAAGGCTCTCCTTCCCCTTTCCGGCCGTCCCTAAATAAACTACACCCTTGCTTTCTTAAAGAAATGGGGGTTCAATGAGATCATTATTAATCTCCACCATCATCCCCAGTCCATTAAAGAAGAACTAGGAGACGGCTCCCAGCTCGGACTCCAGATAAGCTACTCTGACGAACCGGAGATCCTCGGCACCGGAGGTGGAATTAAAAAAGTGGAGGGATTTTTCCCAAAAAATACATTTTTGGTTATTAACTGTGACATTCTGGTTGACTTCGACTTGAACGGGGCAATGGATTTTCACCAGAAAAAGAAAGCATTAGCTACGATGGTACTACGCAGTGAGGAAAACAAAGATTCCTATGGTGTCATCGAGATCGATCGGGAGGGTAGAATTCGGCAATTCCTGGACAAAATTCCTGATGAATCCGGGCAGGATCTGAAACAATTCATGTTTACCGGGATCCATATCTTCGAGCCCGAGATCTTTCAATACATCCCTGCCGACATCTTCTCCTCAATAAATGATACCTATATCGAGTTGATCCGGAAGGGCAAAAGAGTCTATGGATACCAAATGGAAGGATACTGGGTAGATCTGGGCACCAAGGATAAGTATGAGACGGTAAAGAGGGAGATTGAGGCCCGACCGCCTACCTTTATCAGCCAGGAGTTAACCCGAAACCCCGCCGGTTAGTGTAAGGAAAATGGCCTTAGAAGGAACATTATCTACCATGAGTCTCGCTGACCTTATCCAGTGGATAGGGGCATCCAGAAAGACGGGCACCATGGTCATCCAGTGGCAAGAATGGATCAAATGGGTCTATTTCCAGGAAGGAACGATCATCTCATCCAACTCCAATAATCCCCGGGAGTACCTGGGACAATTTCTGCTCAGCTACGGAAGAATGGGGGAGATTGACCTGATCCTGGCCCTGGAAACCCAGACGGAAACCAAGGCTCATATTGGTGACATTCTGGTAATGACCGGCCTGATGAATGAGCGCCAGATAAGCGATGTCCTCTCGATTAAGGTGGTGGAAACTATCTACGACATCTTTGTCTGGGATGACGGCTATTTCATCTTCCTTGAAGACGAGCTCCCCCCGGATCTAAAAATCCGGGTCTCTATCAACCCAGACAGCATCGCGATGGAGGGTACGTATCGCAGTGATGAATGGAAGCGGTTCCGACAAATCTTCACCTCCGATGAGACCGTACTCAAGCTTAAAAGGGATGACGCTGAACTGCCCTCCGGTCTTCTAAAGGGAAAAGCCATTGAGGAACTAATTATGGAAGGCAAGACTATCGGGGAGATGATCTACCGGCTTCATATTCTCCCGTTTCCCTTTTATTCTCAACTCTATGAGCTTTACAACAATGGCTGGATCGATACAAGCCACATCGTGGAAGACGAATATTGTTTTGCCCCGGATGAAGATGTAATTACTAAAATAACCGCCCTTGATCCGCAGTCTTTGGAAGCAAATGTTTACCCACCGGAGATCGAGGGGATCGATATCAAATTGGTTCCCCATCTGATTATTGCCAAAAAGGAACTCGAGCAAAAGAGCTTTCCTTCCCAGGCCGGCTTTATAATCTCCCGGATTGACGGTGCTAAGAGTATCAAGGCAATCGTTGCCATCAGCCCGATTAAGTCATCCCAGGTGATCAAGATCATCAAGAAATTCCGGGATCAGGGTTTGATTGCTCTGGACCTCCCACGAGCACAGAAAGACTGATCCTTTCTTTAATTAGACCCGCCAGCTTTTCTTTCTTCAATTCGTGAATCCGGGGAATAAAGGGGATCACACAAAGGAGGGGAACTTCCAGTAAATGCGGGAGCAGATGGGGATTACTCCGGGATGCTGTATCTCCTTCCTCCTCCAGATTATTGAGGATTACTCCGACTATCTCGATCTTAAGGGACTGGGCGCATCTTGTTGTCAACAGGGTATGGTTGACTGCCCCCAGCCGGGAGGCAGCGACTATCAGGAGGGGAAGCTGGAATAGCTGAACAAGATCGGAAACCAGATACCTTTCCTTGAGTGGAACCAGCAGCCCCCCGGCCCCTTCAACTAAAATAAAATCATGTCTTTCTTTCAATGTCTGAAAGCACTCAATCAGTTTTCCCAGGTTAATCTCCACCCCCTCTCTTTCCGCCGCCAGGCTGGGAGCTAAAGGGGCTTCGAGTCGGCAGGGATTGATCAGCTCCAGGTCATCCTCGCTCCCGGCTGCCTCCCGCAAAAAAAGGGCGTCCTGGGGCACAAGCTTCCCTTTCTGCCGCGGGCAACCGCTTTCGACCGGCTTCATTACTCCTACATCTATTCCTTCCGCCCGAAGTAGGGAAGCGAGTGCGGCGGTGACCAGGGTTTTCCCTACTCCGGTATCGGTTCCGGTTATGAACAATCCATGTTTCATCTACTGTTCCGTGATACTTTTTATCGACTCATAAGTAATATCAACAACCTCACCCAATTCCCTTAAACTGATGCTTAACGGAGGCATCAGGACGATGACATTCCCCAGGGGACGAATAATCAGGCCTCTTTTTCGGGCCTCACCGGTAACCCTGATCCCTATCTTCTCTTCGAACTCATACTCCTGCCTGGTTACTTTATCCCTAACCAATTCAATCCCCACCATGAATCCTTTCTGGCGAACCTCGCCTACCCGAGAGAGCTGATTGAACTTTTTTAATCTCTCGGTAAGGAAGACAATCTTATCCGCCAGTTTTTCCAAAACCTTTTCCTTGACGAATATTTCCAGACTGGCAAGGGCGGCCGCACATGAAAGTGAGTTCCCGGTATAACTGTGGCCGTGGAAGAAGGTTTTCTTCTCCCGGTACTCTCCCAAGAATCCTTGGTAGATTTCATCGGTAGTCAGGGTAGCCGCCAGGGGCAGATACCCCCCGGTAATCCCCTTGGCTACTGCCATTATATCCGGGCTTACCCCTTCATGTTCACAGGCAAACATTTTGCCGGTGCGGCCGAAGCCGGTAGCAACTTCATCGGCAATCATCAAAATATTATTTTCGGTGCAGATCTCCCGGAGCCTTCTTAGAAAGTCGGGGGGCGAGACAATCATCCCGGCTGCCCCCTGAACCAGAGGCTCGATGATCAGGGCGGCAATCTCCTCGTGGTGAGCCTTGATCATCTCTCTTGCCTGCTCGAGGCAAGCAAGATCACACAAAGGGTATCCCTTTCCCTGGGAACAACGGTAACAGTAAGGGTATTCCGCCTTGAATGTTGGAAAGAGAAGGGGTTCAAAGATCTGATGGAAAAGGTCAATGCCACCGACGCTGACCGAGCCCAGGGTATCCCCGTGATAGGCATTAGTAAAGGAGATAAATTTTGTTTTCCCCTTAAATTTCTCCCCCTTCTGCTGCCAGTACTGTAAGGCAATCTTCAGGCCTATCTCTACCGCGGTCGAACCGTTATCCGAATAAAAAACTTTTTTCAGACCCTTCGGGGCAATCTCCACAAGTTTCCTGCCCAACCGGATAGCCGGAGTGCTGGAGAGGCCCAATAAGGTGGAGTGGGATATCTTCTTCAGCTGATCGCTGATCGCACGGTCGATCTCGGGGCGACGGTGTCCATGAATGTTCACCCAAATGGAAGAAACCCCATCAAGGTAGCGATTTCCGTAAATATCGATCAGGTAGCATCCCTTTCCCTTCTCGATGATCAGAGGCTGTTCCTCGATCCAATCCTTCATCTGGGTAAAGGGATGCCAGATATAGGTCTTATCTTCCTCTTCCAGTCTTTGGTTCCGCTCTTTTAACTTATCTGCTGAAACCATAAAAAATCCCCCATGAGACAGATGAAAGGATTAAACTGCTCAAATCCCTGCTTTTCCTGCTCCCCCCTGCCACTCCCTGCTCTTCCCTGAATTAGTCCCCCCCGCACCGCCTTGAATGCCTCCAAAGCTTTGATTAGATGTTCCTGATTATGGGTGGCCATCACCGTGGTGCGGATGCGGGAGCTTCCTTCCGGGACCGTGGGGGGACGAATTCCCTGGGCATAAACCCCGGATTGCAGAAGAATCTCGCACATCCTCATTGTAGTTGATGATTCTCCGATAACAATAGGGATTATTGGCGTCTCCGGGTTACCTACCGGGAGTTCTATTTTTTGAAGTCCCTCTTTTAAAAACTTTGCATTCTCCCATAGTCTATTGCGTAGCTGACGATCCTGGGTAATAATCTCGATAGCAGTTATCGCCGCGGCACATAACGGGGGAGGGAGGGCGGTGGTATAGATAAAACCCCGGGCCCGATTAATCAAGAAATCGATTAGCTTCTTTTCCCCGGCAACATAGGCACCCAGGCTTCCCAGAGCCTTTCCCAGAGTCCCCATCTGGATATCTACCTTTCCTTCAAGGTCAAAGTGCTCTACGCATCCCCTCCCATTCTGCCCCATTACCCCGGTGGCATGAGCCTCATCCACCATGGTCATTGCCTTATATTTTTTTGCCAGTTCCACTATCCCCGGAAGCGGTGCGATATCGCCATCCATACTGAAGACCCCATCGGTGACGACCAATTTCCGACGATAACCCTTTAGCTGTTTCAGTTCCTTTTCCAGGACATTCAAGTCCTTGTGGGGATAAATCTTTACCCGGGCCCGGGAGAGTCGGGCTCCGTCAATAATGCTGGCATGGTTAAGCTCATCGCTCAAGATAACATCATCTTCTCCCATTAATGAATCGATAACTCCTAAATTACACAGATAACCGGAGCCAAAGACTAAAGCAGCCTCCGCGTGTTTGAAACTGGCGATCTTTCTCTCCAATTCCTGATGCAGCTCCATATTCCCCGAAATGAGCCGCGAGCTCCCGGAGCCACAGCCATATTTTCTCACCGCTTCGATCGCCGCCTCTTTCACCCGGGGATGATTAGCCAGGCCCAGATAGTTATTGGAGCAAAGCATCACTATCCGCCTGCCATTAAAGCTGACCTCCGGCCCCTGTTCCCCTTCGATTAACCGCAGGCTCCGGTAAAGCCCTTTTTTCTTTATCTCTTCCAATTCCTCTTTAACAAAATCCATATATTCACAATAGATAGGATCCAAAGGGGCAAGGATTCGATGATTCAAGTCCCTTCCGCCGTCGCTAAAGCTATGGCGGATAGGGCTGCTCCTCCGTGTCCTCCGAAGCCTTGGCGTAGAAGGATGCCATTCCCTAAATAATTTTTTTTATCCTCAGCCCCAAATCCTCGATCAACTGCCGATCCTCCCGGGGTGACCTTCCGGGAGTGGTTAAATAGTTTCCGGTCATCGTCCCATTGGCCCCGGCAAAGAACATCAGCGATTGCAGGTCGCGCAGATTCACCTCTCTCCCTCCGCAAACAAGGACATCCTTCTCCGGGAGGAGAAGTCGGTAGAGGGCAATAATCTCCAGACATTCTCTCGGAGTCAAGTTATTCGCCGATTCCAATTTAGTTCCCTTGATCGGGTTCAGGAAGTTCAGGGGAACCGAATCCACCCCCAGTTCCCGCAGAGTGAGGGCCAGCTCTATCCTTTGTTCCCAGGATTCACCTAACCCGAAGATCCCGCCACAGCAAACCTTAAGCCCGACCTTTTTGGCAACCCTTACCGTCTCTATATCCTCTTCATATTCGTGGGTGGTGCAGATTTTACTGAAGAAGCTGCGCGCGGTCTCCAGATTATGGTGAAAGCGCTGGAGACCGGCTTCCTTCAGCCTCCTGAGGGCGGCCCGATCCAACACCCCTAAGGAGGCACAGCGCTCCAAGGAAGCTCCCTCCTTCAATTCCCTGAGAGCGCGGCAAATATTGCTCATCTCTTTTTCATCCTTGATCCCGTAGCCGCTGGTTACAATGGAAAATTCCACCGCTCCATTCCCCTGGGCTTCCTGAGCCGCTGTCATTATCTCCCTTGCCTCCACCAAGGGGTAAGTATCGATATCGGTCCGGGAATGAAGTGACTGGGCGCAGAAGGCACAATCCTCCGGACAGAGTCCTGATTTGGCATTGATGATCGAACAAAGCCTGATCTCATTACCATGGTATCTTTCCCTCAACCGGTTAGCTAAGGCAAAAAGTTCGAAAAGATCGGACCCGTCCAGGCTCGTCAGGCTACTTACTTCCTGGGAGCCTAAAGGGATCTCATTTAAAACCTTTTCTTCAATTTCCTTCAATAAAGAATTCATCTGATTATCTTTATCCAAGCATTTAGTTAACACAGAACAGATAAATCGTCAACCACCCGGAACTCCCTTATAACTCTCTTCCGGACTTTATCGTCTATCGTATTTGCTCTCAACAACTTGCCAGATCCGCTTTGCCACTTGGTTTTATCCATGTATCCAGCCAGGATAATTATTTGACATCTTTTGGATAAAAGGGTAAACTGCCTACTCAGTTATTATAGGCTTCTAAGTAAAACAAGGAGGCATTATGAGTTCAGGTAAAAAAATTGCTGTCTTCGCAGTTGCTTCCCTCCTGATATTCATTTCCCGAAGCGGGGAGAGCCTCTGGGCCCAAGAAGAGCAGCCCGCCACCGATGGGGTAAAAACCATTACCCGTTGGCCCGACCCGGTGGTTATGAAGGCAGAGGTACTGCCCAAAGAACTATTAGGCAGTCTTATCTCAAACCTGAGACTTTACGCCTATCGAGATGGAAAATTTGCCCCTATCCTTTTCCAGATAGATGAGATGACCGAAGAGGGAGATTGGGTCCTGCCGGAAGGAAAGAAGAATAATGCGAATCTGGGAAACGGGATCCTTGACCCTCAAGATGTGCTCTTATTTATGGTCTCCGATACTGGGGATCGGGCAGAGAAAGAAAAATGGCTGGAAGGATTTGCCGGCGGGATCGAGATCGAAGTGGTGGATCCACTGACCGGGGGAAAGGGATGGTGCTATTTCCTTCATTTTCCGACCAATCCACCCTCCCTGTCTTCGCAATCTCCTTATGTTCATTATGATCACGAAAATGAATCTATTCAAACCGATTACTTCCAAAGTAAATATATTATCACTAAAGATGGCTTGCATTCCTCTTATTATGAATACGAAATTATGCCACCCTCGGCAGGTGGATGTGGCAAGAATTATGTTGATCGGCTCAAAATAAGGCCAAGGTATAAGATCCGTTTCCTCCCTACCATCAGGCTTAATGAAGAGAATCTATCCTCTGATGTCCTTGCCTATAAGAGAGGTCCGATCAGGGTAGTAAGGAGAGTGGAACAGTGGGCGGGAATGTTCTTTAATGTTAAGCTTATGCGAACATTCTCTGATGTCTGCCAGTACCGAAATACAACCACGGTCCCGGTTACCGTCCACATACCCGGCTCCTTCCAAAAACTTGTTCTTAAAGAGGCAGTGATCCGCTTCGGAACCGACTACGGTCCGAATGCCCTCGGATCCATGACCTATAATTCTAACAATCTCCAGGGCTTCGTCGTTGATGGCAAAATGGACGACGGAGAGGAAGATTTTAACCCGGCCCCCGACACCTGGAGGGTACTAACCGGGTCCTGCGGGACTTTCATGACCCGTTCCCTGTTCCCTGACCCGATCGAAGGATTTGAAGTTAAAATGGGACTAATCGACGACCAAAAAGATAAGGATCCTCCCGAACAATCACCCGGAAATATCGGGTATATGTGGCAGGACTGGGATCTAACCAGCGCAAAAGGATTTGTGGGTGATTATCGATTCTATTTAGAGTTCTCCCATCCCCCCAATTACCAACTGGGAGATGAGGTCCCGTATTTAAACTATATCGACCATCCCCTCAAGCTGATTATCGGGGAAAACAAAGTAGACAACCAGCCTTTGCTCAGCGCCCAGATTGGTAAAGGGTTTTAACCATTTAAAAAACATCGCACTTCACATTTACGCATTATTGGGGATAAAATAAGACCATCTATATATAGATATTTTTTTTATCAACATACAATATCTTGGATTTATATTTGCAATATTTTTTTAGGAATCAAAAATACTTGACAAAAACAGGTTTTAAGTTTATTTAATACTATTGGGAACAAAAGAATAATATATTACTGGCATCAGGAGAGTGAACCGTGGACAATAAGTTTTTCACTATTCTTATTGTGCCTGAAAAGGTAGCCCGGGTCAGGAGATACAAATTACCCAGAAGGTCTCTCCAGATTGGGGGAGTCCTTGTAACCGCTATTTTTGTCCTTTCCATCTACTTGATGGTCGATTATATCGGCGCCAAGAAAAAGATAGTGGAACTGGGGAATCTTCGCGCCCAGGCTAAAAATCAGAAAATTCAGATCATGCAGTTCGCCAGCAAGATCGAGGATCTGGAAAGGGAAATGGCCCGGCTCCGTCAGTTCGATACCAAACTTAGAATAATAACGAACCTGGAACAACCAACGAAAGGAGCCAAGGCGATGGGGATCGGAGGCTCCTCAAGCGAAACGGAGCGCTCCCTTATCTCCCCGTGGATCAAAGAGGAACTGCTGGTCAGCCGGATGCACTACGAGTTGGACCGACTGAAAAACGAGGCTAATGTCCAGGAACAGAGGTCCATCGAGCTGCGTGAGTTCTTAGAAAACCAGCACTCCCTTCTGGCCTCCACCCCTTCTATCTGGCCTACCCGGGGATGGATCACCTCCGGATTCGGTTATCGAGTCTATCCCTTTACCGGCGAAAAGAAGATGCATGATGGATTAGATATTGCTACCGCGATCGGTACCCCCATTATTGCCCCAGCCGATGGAATTGTGACCTATGTCGGAACCGAGGGAACCTACGGGAAGATGTTACTTATCAACCACGGTTACGGACTATCAACCTGCTACGGACACTGCTCCAAGATCTTTGTTAAGCCGGGACAGAAGGTAGTAAGGGGTGAAGAGATCGCAAACGTCGGCAATACCGGAATCAGCACCGGCCCCCACCTCCATTACGAGGTTCGGGTGAATGGGGTTCCGGTCAATCCTGAAAATTATCTTTTAAATTAAGCGCATAAATACTTATTGGTATCAAACTGCCCTGGTAGGGTGAGAGACCTTACCAGGGCTTTTTATTTTCTTTAAAAGGTTGAAGATTTCCACCGGAACTGTTAAAATCAATAAAAATGTCAAAGACTGAGGTTTAGCGATGTTCGGTGGGTTAACAAAGATTATCAACAAGAACGAGCGGGAACTGAGGAAGTTTGCTTCGATAGTCAAGATCATTAACGAGCTTGAGCCCCGGATGCAGAAACTAAGTGACCTCGAGCTCAAGGATAAAACCACGGAGTTCAAGGATAGGTTCAAGGAGGGAGAAACCCTTGACGATCTTCTGCCGGAGGCATTCGCGGTAGTTCGGGAGGCAGCCGTCCGCACAATTGGGCAGCGACATTTCGATGTCCAGCTCATGGGCGGTATCGTGCTTCACCAGGGGAAGATCGCGGAAATGAAGACCGGGGAGGGGAAAACCCTTGCCGCCACCCTGCCGGTCTACCTCAATGCCCTGACCGGAGAGGGGGTTCACGTAGTCACGGTTAATGACTATCTGGCCAGACGTGATCGTCATTGGATGGGGGAAATCTACGAGTTCCTGGGACTCTCGGTCGGGGTCATCCAGCACGATATGGACGATAAAGAACGCCAGCAGGCCTACAACTGTGACATTACTTACGGGACCAATAGCGAGTTCGGATTTGACTATCTCCGCGACAACCATAAGCAAGATCTTAAAAACTATGTCCAGAGGGAATTCCATTATGCAATCGTTGACGAGGTGGACAGCATCCTGATTGACGAGGCCCGCACTCCCCTGATCATCTCCGGTGAGGTAGAAAAGGATACCCACAGCTACCACGAATTTAAAGGCCCGATCGAAACCCTGGTCCGGAAACAGAAAAGCATAGTAGATAAGCTGTTCAATGAGGCTAAGGAATACGACCGCGAGGATCCCGACAGTTATGAAAAATATTTCAAGCTCCTTCAGGTAGAAAAGGGTGACCCCAAGAATAAGCGCCTTTTGAACCTCATCTCGGAAAAGAAGGAGACCAAGAAGCAGATGGAGAGGGTTGAAGACAACCTCCGGATAAACAAGTCATTGAAAAATCTGGAAGAAGGACTCCTTTATGCCAAGAGCGAGCGGGAAAATATAATCGAGTTGACCGAGGACGGGCAGAACGAATTGGTCCGGCTGATTAAGGAGGATATCTACGATACCCCCGAGCTTTCGGTGAAGGAACAGGAGATCGAAGAAGACGAAAGCCTCTCCCCTTCCGAGAAGGAACAGGCAAAAAGGAAACTCTACGAGGAGCTCGAAGAGAAGAACCGGAAGCAGCACAATATCAATCAGCTTCTTCGGGCCTATACCCTCTTCGAGAAAGACACCGAGTACGTAATTCATAACAACGAAGTGGTCATCGTTGACGAATTTACCGGTCGGATGATGCCCGGAAGAAGATACAGCGAGGGCCTTCACCAGGCGATCGAAGCCAAGGAAGGAGTCAGGATTGCCAAGGCCAGCCAGACCGTGGCCACCATTACCCTCCAGAACTATTTCCGGATGTATCGGAAACTGGCGGGGATGACCGGCACCGCCTATACCGAGGCCCCGGAGTTCGACAAGACTTACGGACTGAAGGTGGTGGTAATACCCACCAATGAGCCGATGGTAAGAAACGATTATCCCGACATAATCTACAAAACCGAAGACCAGAAATTCAAGGCGGTGGTCGAGGAGATCAAGCGAATCCACGACACCGGCCAACCTATTCTCGTAGGAACAGTCTCGGTGGATAAATCGGAGAGGCTGAGTCGCACATTGAAGCGGACCGGGGTCAAACACGAAGTGCTCAATGCCAAGCATCATGAGCGCGAGGCGGAGATCGTGGCCCAGGCCGGGAGGAAGGGAGCATTAACCATCTCCACCAATATGGCCGGCCGGGGAACCGATATCATCCTTGGGGGAAATCCGGAGATGCTCTCCAAGGTAAAGATCAAGCAGGATACCCCTCCCGAGGAGGCCGAGAAGATCATGAAGACCCTTCGGGATCAGTGTACCCGGGAAAGGGAGGAGGTTCTGAAGTCAGGGGGTCTGCATATTCTCGGCACCGAGCGGCACGAGGCCCGCCGGATCGATGACCAACTGCGGGGAAGGTCCGGGCGCCAGGGGGATCCCGGCTCCTCCCGATTCCTCCTTTCCCTGGAAGATGACCTGATGCGGATATTCGGTTCCGATCGGATCTCTTCGTTAATGGACCGGATGGGGATTGAAGAAAACGATGCCATCATTGAGCACAAGCTGGTCACCCGGGCCATTGATAACGCCCAGAAGAAAGTGGTGGAGAGGAACTTCAACATCAGAAAAAGGCTGCTGGAGTTCGACGATGTTAATAATGAGCAGAGGAAAACAATTTACCGTCTGCGCCGGGATTTTCTTTCCGGGGAAAATCTGAGGGAGAGGCTTTTCGAATCGGTTGATTATTTTATCGATGATCTACTGGAGGTTTGCGCTCCTGCCGATCGCCGACCGGAAGAATGGGATTACGGGAGGATCGAGCGGGAACTGACGCAGTTCTCAGTCTTTAATCCCCTGAAGGATGTTGACCGGGAGGAGTTAAGAGAAATCCTGCTAAAGTGTTTCGAGGATGAATACGAGGCAAAGAGTAAAGAAATTGCCGCGATAACCGGGGAAGAGGACTACTGGGATCGGCATATAGTAAAGGGGGTTATGCTCCAGATCATCGATCGCAACTGGATGGAGGTACTGGATGCCATGGACGACCTCAAGGAGGGAGTGCATCTCCGGGGATACGGTCAACGTGACCCCCTGCGGGAATATCAGAAGGAAGGATTCGAGATCTTTTCCGAAATGATGGCGAGGATAAACGATGAGTTCGTCCGGAGTATCTTCGCCTTCAGGTTACGCCGGGCGGAAGAAGACCGGAAGGTAGTTCGCGCAGTCCGGGCGCGGTCTGGACAGGATATCGGGCAGATGCTCCCCCAACCGGAGTCAGCCGATCTGGTCGCCAACACTCCAGAACCCGAGGTCAAGAGAACCCCGGTAAGAAGGGAGGGACCCAAGGTTGGCAGGAATGACCCCTGTCCCTGTGGGAGCGGGAAGAAATATAAAAAATGTTGCCTGGTTGCCAACGAAGCGACAGCACGTCCGGGATAGGTATATAATCAAATCCCAATGACATTAGAGTTTACCGATGAAAAAAAGCTTCCGTTTACCTTCCTTTAAATTTGCCGGGATCTCAGCCGGGATAAAAAAGAACGGCAAAAAAGACCTTGCCCTTATCTACTCTACCGTCCCGGCGCAAGCCGCCGGGACTTTCACTACCAACCGGGTAAAGAGTGCCTCCGTTATTCTGGATCAGGAGAGGCTCAGGCGAAATCGCTGCCAGGCGATCATTATCAACAGCGGTAATGCCAATGCCGGTACCGGTAAGCGGGGAATAAGCGATGCCGCCCGGATGGCCCGGGAGACCGCCAGGCTGCTCCGGATTGACGAAAGACTGGTTATGGTTGCCTCTACCGGGGTAATCGGCCGACCCCTGCCGATGGACCGGATCACCAGGGCAATACCCCGACTGACCGGTTCCCTGTCCTCCGGCAATCTCCGGCAGGCAGCCGAAGCGATAATGACCACCGATACCTTTTCCAAGATCAGCTCCCGGAAAACCCGGATCGGGGGGCAAGAGATTACCCTCGGCGGGATCACCAAAGGAGCGGGGATGATCCAGCCCCGGATGGCAACGATGCTCGCCTTTCTGGTCACTGATGCCGCCATTGATAGAAGGTCGCTCAGGAGTGCATTCCGCTGGGGAGTGGAAAACTCCTTTAACCGGATAACCATTGATGGCGATATGAGTACCAACGATACCGCCCTGATCCTGGCAAACGGTACCGCGGGGAACCGGACAATAGCTTCCGGTACCCGGGACTTCAAGAGCTTTCAGGCACTGCTGAAAGAGGTCATGGCTGAGTTGGCGGAGGCGATTGTTAGGGACGGAGAGGGAGCCACCAAGTTTGTGAGGATCCTGGTCAAGCGTGCCCGGAGTCAGGCCGATGCCCGGGCGGTTGCCTTCAAAGTGGCTAATTCCCCCTTGGTCAAGACCGCTATTTTCGGGGAGGATCCCAATTGGGGAAGGATCCTGGCAGCGGCAGGTTCCGCGGGGGTCTCCCTCAACCCGGAAAGGATCGATATCTACTTCGATAATCTTCAGTTAGTAAGGAAGGGAGTAAGCAGTGGCGAGGAGGCGGAAAAGAAAGCGGGCCGGGTTCTTAAAAATAAGCGGCTGCGGATTACCGTTGACCTGAACCTGGGTAAAGCCAAGGCGGAGATCTCCACCTGCGACCTCACCCCTGATTACGTAAAGATTAACGCCGCCTACCGGACCTAAACATCCTCGGCCCCAACCTTCATGTGATCATTATAGCTTTATTACTTTGGGCGCAAAGCCGTTCTGCCGTAAGAGCTCAGAGGTTTTTTCGGTATCGGAACGGGTAACGAATTCCCCCGCCCTTAAGCGGTAGACTGTGCTGGTGGCGGATCGAAAATCTATCCGGGCAGCAAAGCCCAATTGAGAGATCTTGTTTTTGGCCTCAACCGCCTTACCCATTGAGCTAAAGGGCCCCGACTGGACGGTAAATGTTCCTTCTTTCTGATTTACAATCCTGTTCTTAACTCCCCCGACAAAATCAAGCTTTATCGAGGCCGCCCGGGCCTGGTCCTTGTTAAACTTCTGGTCTATTGTCACATACTTGACCTCGGTGGTCTTATTCTCTCTGACGGTAGAAGTCGATAGTCCCAGCCGAATAAGTTTTTTTTGGGAACTGGCGAGTTCATCCTTGCTGTACCGGCCGACCTCCAGGGTAAATTCAGGAACCTGCTGGGAGACTGTCCTGGCCGCAACGGTTTGAGGAGCAGTCGGTTTTACATCAGCCTTTTTCGGTAGTGGTGTAGGGACAACCAGCTCGGTTGAGGCATGTGGTTTAATCAGGTGCTGTTCCCCCGGGAGTTCAACGAGGCCTTGCCCTTCCCCGGCCCCGAGGTATTTGGTGCCAAAGGTGATCAAGCAAAACAATACCACAAGGCTTCCCCCGCCAACCAAAGCGATTTTATTCCGATCGATCCCTTTCCTCTCCTTTCTGCCGGAATAGGCTCTTACTGGAATTTCCTCGTCTGGTATTAATTTCTTGGAGTCCTCTTCGAACAGTTCAACCGGGGCTTCCTCCTCTAAGAATGACTTTGCCCGAGGTTTAGCCTCCTCAACGTTCTGGTCTTTTTCCGGAGGCGAGATATCGTCATCAGCCGGCTTGAAAAAATCGTCTTCAATCAATTGTTCAAACAGATTTTTCCCCTCCTGGGTTTTTTCCTCTGATTCCTGGTCAAACATTTATCAATCCTCCTTCAGCTCTAATAAATTTATGATCCTCTCAATTTTGCCCTTAACAACTGTTGCTATATATTTAGCAAACTACATGCCAAAAATGTCCGGGAATAAAAAGTTTCTTTAGCGGGGTAGGCAGAGTGTATTTGACCCAATCTCCGGATAATAGAAAAAGAATAATTATAACAACAACTTAGACACTGCTACCTTCGAATGACTCTATTACTATTTACAGCGCCTCCGGTAAATTCGGGGATACCGCCCCTGTTTCTCCTGTTGATAGTGTATTACTGGGAGAGCGCATTTAGATATTATTTCTACACTTATAAATTCTTTAACTGCTTGAAATTAAAGTATTTCTTGATATCCACCTATTCTACAACCACGCCTCGGATTCCATATTACAAAAAGTTATATATAAGATGTAAAAAAGTAATGTCTGTAAATAGCCCTTTACCGATGGACAGGATTAATTACGAGGGAAACGGTCATTATTCGCGACTCAACTATCCATCCTCCAATCACCGTCCTAATAATTCTTTTGACAACCGCACCGGATGAAAGTATAATGCAAAGATACTTTTTATGTTTCGCAACTTTTTTCAAGGAGTATCGAGATGAGCGAAGATGTGTACTACAAACTCGGAGAAAGACTTAACGAATACCAGGTTAAAATGCTATTGGTGGAACCTTTCTTTAAGGTCTTGCGGGAGATTTATTCCGAAGAGGAGGCCAGATTGGGGGCTGAATATCCTGCCGGTCCCCATACGCTAAAAGAGGCTTCTGAGCTTTTAGGCCGGGATGAAAAGGAGCTGGAACCGCTGCTGGAGAAAATGGCGAACCAGGGCACCATGTTTACTACCCGGGATGGTGAAGTAATCCGTTACGCCCTTACCCCCTTTGTCCCCGGGGTTGTTGAGTTTCAGCTGATGCGGGCTACCGACACCCCCCGCGACCGGCGCATGGCCGCAGCTTTCGAGGAACTCATGGAGGGAGAAATGGGCGAGCTGATGCGGGCAGCACTTCAGGATAAGGAAACGGCTAAGCAAATGATCCCGAATGCCCCGGCCCGGACCGTCACCGTCGAGAAAGAACTTCCCGCGGATTCAGAGATCTTTCCCTTCGAGAAAGTATCCGAGCTTTTTGATCAGGAGGAATCGTTCGGGGCGGCCAAATGTTACTGCCGCCATCACGCCTATCTGGTTAACCGGCCATGCCAGGTTAAGGGAATACCCGAATATTCCTGCCTGATGTTTGGCAAGACGGCTGATTATGTGGTGGAGCGGGGATTCGGCAAACGCATTACCAAAGAGGAGGCGCTGGAGATTACCAGGCAGTGCGCCGAGGCCGGCCTGGTGCATAATGTAAATAACTTCTCGGGCGGCCTGGTATTCCTGTGTAACTGCTGTGGCTGCTGCTGCGGGTTTCTTCAATCGATAAAGAGGTTTAACACCGATGCCATGGTGGCCTATTCCAACTTTATGGTTCAGATCAATGCCGAGGAGTGCACGGGCTGCGAAACCTGCATTGATCGCTGCCCGATGGAAGCCCTTTCCCTAGAGGACGATGTGGCAACCGTGAATCCCGAGCTTTGCATCGGTTGCGGCAATTGCAAGTCGGTTTGCCCGGAGGAGTGCATGATCATGGTGCGCCGGTCGGATAAAAAGCCCCCCAAAATAGACAAATCCATCGTCGCCCTGGGGGTATAAAATAGGCCCAGCACCCGTTTTTAGTTAAATGATTAAAAGGTGGTTGGAGGACTTCTTCAACCGCCTTTTTTTATTAAAATCTAGGGCTCAGCCTTAAAATAAAGCCCCCAAAATAGGGACCGCGCCCGTTTTTTCCTGGTAGAATTGTCGGTTGGAGATTAATCATCAACCCGTACCACTTTACGCATTATCTTTACAGATTGTCTCCCCATCCAGAGCACTAATCCTGGGCTGATTCGTTGTATCAGCCAAGATAACTTGGCCGTAAGCGTTACTACGATGGTCGCCTTATTACGTTCGACCCCGCGCAAAATTATCCGGGCGCATTTCTCGGGAGTTATGCTTATGGCTTCAGGCGCCATCTTGAGCGATTTTTCGCGGTCAATTTTAACAAACTTAGTGGTATTAAGGATCGGCGTCCTAATCAATCCGGGGCAAACTACACTGACCTTCACACCAAGATCCGCGCCCTCCACCCGCAGTGCATTGGAGAGCCCTACTATGGCGTACTTGCTTGCAACATAGGAAATTACCCCCGCCGAAGGGAGCAGCCCCGCTAAAGATGCGGTGTTTATGATGTGTCCGAAATCCTGCTTTACCATAATCGGGTAGGCTGCGGCAACACCATTGACGACACCATAGAGATTCACATCGATGACCTTGCGCCAGTCCTCGTAGGAATAGTCTCGAGCCTCGCCAGCAACACCGATGCCCGCATTGTTAAAGATATAATCCAACCGGCCGTATTGGGTCATGGTATCGTCAACCAACTTTTTAACCACTTCGTAATCGGAGACATCTAGCGTTGCCGCTTTCGCCCGCCCCCCTGCTTCCGTTATTGAGTTGGCAACTTCCTCGAGCAGTTTAGTATTCATATCGACCAGGATCACCAGTGCACCGCGGCGGGATAGTTCCTCCCCGAGTGCCCGGCCGATCCCCGAAGCCCCTCCCGTAATAATATCAATTTTGTCTTTAAAAATTCCCATGGGAAAATAAAGGCAGCATCCGTTTATCTTCAAAAAGTCAATATCTCAATAACTTCTCTCTGTTTCCAAATTGTTATCTACTGTAATTTGAGAGGCGGATCAGTTCACTTAACTTGATTTTTTACAAATCATAATCAAATCATTTCCTTTTTTTAGATCAAACTTATTAAAATCATAATCACCGTAAAATTCAAATCTATTGAATCCACATTCTTTAAGCAACCTAACTAATTTTGCCTTTTTAAGAGGATTATAATCTGTTGTATACACCTTAAATTTTTTGGACTTTGTATCAAGATTAACAATGTTAAATACTATTTTGTTGGGCAAATAGTCTAACACATAGAAAAATGCCTCATTTTCTCGAGTAGCCATATTGAAAAACCGTTTCTTAGAACCTATTAGCATGTCGTAATTGCGTTGTTGGAGAATTAGAAGTCCCTTTGGATTGAGGACCTTCCCCATTTCATGGATAGCTTTTTTAAGGTCGCGGTCGCTCAATAGATGGGGGAGTGAATTCCCGACACAAACGACCGCATCAAATTTTTCCTTAAAGACTTTAGACAAATTTCTAAAATCCGCAACCTTGAAATCCGCCTTCACTTTATATTTTCTTGCGTTTATTTTCGCTTTCTTAACCATCGCAGGTGACAAATCAGAGCCTTTTGCTATTATCCCCATTTGATGAAACATAACAACATGCTGACCTGTTCCGCAGGCACAATCCAGGATCGATTTAATCTGGTATTTCGAGAGCAAAGTATTGAAAAATTTATGCTCTCTCTTAAAACGATTTTCCCAAGAAACTAATAAGTCGTATTTTTCTACAAAATCCTCGTAAAATCCCATAAGTTTATTTTATATAATTCTATTGCACCTTTTGGTGGAAAATAGAAACAACGCCCTTTTTATCAAAAATAGAACCATCATCTTTTTATTCATTCCAGGAACATCCCCTCCAGGCCGGCTTCCTCATCTAACTTTCTTCTCATTTTCAAATTTGTCTTCAACAATATAATTTCATTTGTTACCGCTACCGATCCTTTGATTAAGTGTCCTCCCACAAGTGCTTTTTCCTCATTTCCTAAAACAGAGTGCAAATGAAAATTATATTTATTATTTTGTTTAGAGATATTACCTGATAAAGAAAGTAATTCATGAGGCTTAGTAAATAATTGCGGTGTATAGTTACCCTTTTCCTTAAAGTAACCCAATTCAAAATTCTTTAGTTGTCCAATACCTGATAATACAATAGCTGTCTCGACATTATATTTCTTAACCGCCTCTTCCAATTTTTCATAAATATCTTCGTCGGGAAAAAGTCTTATTAAAATCAAATTATCTTTTTCTTTTGTCTGCATCTTTATTCAACTAAATTTCGGAGAAAATAGGGACAGCATCCGGATTAGGTCAGGGAATGGAGTCAAATCTTTCATTTCGACAATCGTCTTTTTAATCCTTTCTAGATAACTTAGAGGTAACGTTTTAATACTGGATTATGTAAATCAAGACGTGGCTTTCCCCATTCCCCAGTTTGCTTTATCTTATCCCACTTTGATAGCAAGTTCAAGGTTCAGAGTACACAGTTCAATCCTTCGAGATGTCCCGATGGGCATAGGGGCTCCTCAGGACAGGAGAGGGAAATAAATTGAATCCTGGCAATAATGCATTATTGGGTTTGATATAATTTTGTTTTATTCTATACTATAGGGAAAATAGACACCGTTATTTACAGGGGTCTATGCAGTGGAAACTGTGAATGAACCTTTTAAAAAATGCTTTCTGTTCGCGGCCCTGATTATCTTAGGCGGGAGCACGGTTTTTGCCGCCCTGCCCCAGGACCAGCCAATTGACCGTGCGGGATTTAAAAATCCTCCCAAGATCTACCGCCCCTGGGTGCGCTGGTGGTGGCCGGGAAACGATGTCGCGGCCGAGGAACTCCGCCGAGAATTAAGAGTACTGGACGAGGCCGGCTTCGGCGGCGCCGAGATCCAGGCATTCACCATGGGCCTTAATAAAAAGATGCCGGCCGCGGCGGCGGAGCGGGTGTTCAGTTTCGCCTCACCCTCCTACTTTGAACACGTCCTGGCCGCCGTGGAAGAGGCCGACCGGCTCGGACTGCAGATCGATCTGACCCTGGGATCGGGCTGGCCCTTCGGGGGCACCCATATCGACAAGGAGCTCTCCCTTAAGACCCTGCTCTGGAATGAAATCGATGTAAAAGGGCCGAAAAAGCTCTCAAAGAAGCTACCGTCTCCGAAAAAGCCGCTTTTTTATAAGACGGCGCCTCTGTTCAAGTTCTTCGGGATGCAAATCGCCACCTATTACCGGAAAGATTTCCACCCGATCGCCGCAGTGGCGGCCCGCCCCCTCGACGATGCGAAACATTCGTGGATACCATGGAACTTCCACGATACCGTAATGCTGGATTCCGATTCCCTCGTCGATCTCTCCGACCGGATCGGTCCGGACGGCAGGCTTAAGTGGGAGGTGCCCGAGGGGAAATGGAAGGTGATTATCTTCTATCTCGGCCCGAACGGGAGCTCACCCACCCTGCTGGCGGAGAAAAAGCCGGGCCTGACCATGGACCATTTCAGCCGGGAAGCGCTGGAGGCCCATATCGCTCGCGTGCTTGTCCCCGGGCACCGGCTTCTATCTCCCTATTACGGTAAGGCCCTGCGGGGCTTCTTCACCGACAGCCTCGAGCTGAAGGCCGAGCATTGCTGGACCGAGGACTTTCTTGCGGAGTTCGCCCGCCGCCGCGGCTATGAGCTCACCCCCTATCTTCCCGCGGTCCCCGTTCCGATGAAACATAACATGATAACAAATGTGGCGGGGTTCTCCCCGGCACCGGAGTTCGACTTTGAGGGCGGCAATAAGGTCCGTTACGATGTTGATCTCACCCTCGCGGAGCTCTATTATGAGAGGTTCGTTCTTCCCCTGAGCAAACACGCGGAAACCCTCGGGCTTAAATCCCGCCTCCAGGCACACGGTATGCGGACCGATATCATCCAGAACTACGGGGAGGCCCACATCCCGGAGACCGAACAGCTATATGCCGGCGGGAATACGGATTTCCTCAAGCTGGCCTCCTCCGGGGGACACCTGTATGGCCGGGACCTCATCACCGCGGAAGCCGTGGTCTGGGGCAACCGTGATTACATGACCACCCCCCTCAAGATAAAGGCCGCAGTCGACAAGCTCTTTATCGCCGGCATCAACGGCGTGGTCTTCCACGGTTTTCCCTATACTTACCGGGAGTCCGGCTTCGGCTCCCCTGCCTGGGCCCCCTTCAGCTCGCCGTTCATGTCGCTTGCCACCTTCTCCTCCAACCTAAACGAGGAAAACCCCTTCTTCAAATACCTCCCCGTCCTCAATAACTACATCTCCCGGTGCCAGTATGTCCTGAGGCAGGGCGAGAATGTCGCTGATGTGGCCCTGTATTTCCCCCTATTCGGTTATCCCCACCGGAACCCGGTCACGGAGGAATTGACCAGCGGTCTGCTCGACCGGACCGACGCCCCGCTCGGCGGTGGGCTCCGGGGTATCGTTTACCAGGAAAAGGCCATCGGGCCCGAGAACGAATGGGTGAAGGAAAATATCGCGGTAGCCGATCAGTTGATGGCCTACGGCTTTAACTATGACCACGTCAACGAAGAGAGCATCCTCAATGCCCGGGTCCAGGACGGCATGATTCTAATCCGCACAGCGAGCTACCGGGTTCTTATCCTTAACCGGATCGAGTACCTCTCGCTCGCCCTGGCGAAGAAGCTCGAGTCGCTGGCGCACGAGGGTGCAGCCATTGTCTTCGTGGATACCCTGCCCAAAGGCCAGCCCGAGTTCAAGGATTACATAAAAAATGACGCTTTAATAAGACAGATTGTCCGTAACCTAAAGGATACCGAGAACAAGGTGATCCTGACGGGTTCCGCGGAACTAGCGGAGCGGATCCGCAGCCAACTCGGGATCGAGCCTGATGTCATATTCGATCGGACCCAGCCGAGCCTGGACTATATCCACCGACGGACAGGCACGGGAGATTATTTCTTCCTCCGGAACTCAACCCGGGAAACCGTCCGGGCGGAAGTGAAGTTTCCCGCTGCGGGGAGGTCCCCGGAGTTCTGGGACCCCTGGACCGGCGAGGTCACACCTGCCTCGGGATACCGGAGGGAAAATGACCGGGTCGCAATGAATATAGAACTCGGCCCTTATGGCTCGCTCCTCCTCCGTTTTGAGCGCACCCCGGAGCAGATCGCCGCACCACCAATGGAATCGATCACATCCGGGCCAATTTCGACCCTGAGCATCGAACGCTGGCATCTCGAGACCGAACTGGTTGGCACCAATGGCTCGAAAAAGCCGGTTACCCTGGATATGGAGGATCTAAAGGACTGGCGGGAACTCAGGGAATTGTCTGGATGCTCGAGCCCGGGCCGCTACCGGACGACTGTTAACCTGGACCAGGTATTGCTCAAGGACCGCCGGATCATGTTGGACTTGGGAGATGTGCGCGATGCCGCCGAGGTGAGGGTTAATGACAAAGATATGGCCACCCTGATCGTGCCGCCCTTCTCCTGCGATCTAACCAGGCAGCTAAAGCCCGGGGCCAACCGGATCGAGGTCCTGGTAACCCCTACTCTCTATAACCGCCTGGCCCGCTGGGGTGCAAGCGGGGATAAGCGCTACCGGCAGTTCCGGGGGAGAAAAAACCTCATGCCTTCCGGCCTGCTCGGCCCGGTCAGCATAAAGGTATACCCTCTCTCAAGTGAGAATTAGAGGGAAAACAGTAATATCTGATCCCGGTCGTCGGTATATTATTTTGCGTATTCCGGGGCGAACTTGCTGATCTCGGCGTGGACAAGCCCTCCCCTCCTGATAAGTGCGAAATACGCTATCACCACGAAGATCCCGCTTCCGAATATCCACCCCAGCCAATGGATCAGGAGGCTCGCCACGATCACCGGGCCCAAGGTGTAACCGAATACCAGAAGCCCTATATTCGGCCTTAACCGAATGGGGCTCTCCACTTCCGGCTCTTCCGCCCGGATCAGCTCGTAATCTTCTTTCATCAGCGCGAACATCCAGCGGAAGAGAAACGGCATCATAATCACGCCCATAACATACAGGGTAACGGCAACCGGGCTGTAAACCCATCGGATCGAGTAGCTGCCGGGAGTCCACGGCACATAGTTGCCTGACCAATCCTTGGCGCTGTATAAGAAGCGCTGGTATCCGGTCCCGTCCCACCCGTGAACGAGGATAAAAAACATGCAGAAGTATCCGAGCATCCACATGAGGTTCGCCGCATAAATCTTACGCGCCCGGATCAGCCGGTAGGTCACCCAGAAACCCAGGATTCCCTGGGTAATATTGGTCCCACAGAAGAGAGCAACCAGCCAGGCCGGGATATTTTCGTATGTCCCCACCTGCATGGTCTCCCAGGCGGGAAATCCCCAGAGAAGGGTAGCCCCGGAAGGGACGAAGAAGATCGAGAGCCAGAGCAGGTTCTTGATAAACGCCTTGCTCTCGAAAGGCTTCTCTTCCTTCTCGAGCTGCTTGGCCGCACTCGCCGCAAACCCCGCCCCGATTGCGAAACTCCAAAAAATGTCAACCTGGACCATGGATTCCTCCTTTCCTCATGATCAACCTCTTTACTGAATAACGGAACCTCCTTAGCTTATTTCCGAAAGGCCTTTTCGGGTTCTGACATCCCGGGCACCTGACCCCGGCCATCCCGCCTACGAGCCTGAAGGTGAAATACAGCTCATAACCACACCGGGAGCAGGTATATTTCAACATCGGTCTCTTCATAATGACAATACCCGGCTACCCTGATCGAACCTGCCATTCATCGCCTCGCTTCGCTATTCTACCATATACCTCGCCCCTTTGCATATAATTCCGTGTCGTTTGACGGCAACCAGGACGATTGGCAGGAGAGCCCTTAGTATTGACTCAAAGTGATTTTTAAAGTATTGTAAATTAAAGGTTAAAAGCCATGTTTGGAAAAATGAAAATTCATCATCTGCTTATGGGGATGGTCAGCATCCTGTTCCTGTTTTCCAGCATCCTCTTCGGCTTCTGCCCGGAGCGGGTATTTATCCGGGAAGGCTTGAAGATTGTTCCCCATCGGATTAAGACCGGGGAGCAGGCAAGACTTCAGGTAACGGTCAAACGGCCGGGAAGGAGCTTAAGCATCAAAACGGTAGAGCTCCTCTCTCCCCGGAAAGAGGTAATATACTCCGACGATACCATCGGACCCTCCGGAGAGACAATGGACGGAGAGCGGGTAAGTAAATACGATTATACCTATGATTCGAAGTCCATCCCGCTCACTATCGGAGATCAATTCAAGCCGGGTGAAAACTGGGTCCGGATCGAGGTCGGCTATTACTATGCTTATCGGGACGATAAAGGAAATTCCCGCTGGGATTACGAAAAATCCCGGTTCGAAAGCTCATTTTATGTCCGCCAATAAAGGACGACCATGCCGGTAAAGAAACAGAAAGACAAAAGGGACTTGCTTTCCATCAACGATCTCACCCGGGACGAAGTTGACGAGCTCCTGGAGCATACCGCGAAGCTCAAGAAAAAGCTTAAGAAGTCAATTCCCTACCAGCCCCTGAAAGGGAAGACCCTGGCCATGATCTTCAGCAAGTCCTCTACCCGGACCCGGGTCTCTTTTGAAGTGGGGATGTCTCAGTTGGGAGGGCAGGCGATTTTCCTCACCCCCGGGGATATCCAGCTCGGGCGGGGGGAGCCCCTTGCCGATACTGCCCGCACCCTTTCCCGCTATGTGGACGGAATCCTGATCCGGACCTATTCCCAGGATGATGTAGTGGATCTCGCCCGATATGCCGATGTGCCAGTAATCAACGGGCTTACCGACCTGCTCCATCCCTGTCAGATCCTGAGTGACATCTATACCATTGTAGAAAGGAGGGGATCTTACCAGGGGCTGAAGGTGGCCCACATCGGTGACGGCAACAACGTTGCCAATACCTGGATCCAGGCGGCGGCCCTGCTTGGCTTCGATCTCAATATTGCCTGCCCACCGAAGTACCAGCCCGATGGAGGTATCCTTGACGAGTCCCTCAAGATCGCTTCCTCCAAAATAAACATCCTTCACGACCCCCGGGAGGCGGTAAAGGATGTTGAGGTGATCAACACCGATGTCTGGACGAGCATGGGCCAGGAGGCCGAGCAGGAGCAGAGGTTGAGCGACTTCCAGGGCTTTCAGGTAAACCACGAACTACTGAGCTCTGCCCCTCCCGAAGCAGTGGTCATGCACTGTCTGCCGGCTCACCGGGGGGAAGAGATTACCGAGGATGTTCTGGAGGGGAAGCAATCAATTGTTTTTGACCAGGCAGAAAACCGCCTCCATCTCCAGAAGGCCATTCTGGAGAAGTTCCTGTAAGTAATAACAGTGAATAATTCCAGATAGACGGCGCTTTCCTGTGCTGTCAGCGGGGCTGGAAAGCCCCGCCTATCCACTAAATAAATTACAAAATAATTGGGATTTGGGATTTGGTCATTGGGATTTGAGTTAACATGTACGACCTATTGATAAAAGATACCGTTATTTATGACGGGAACGGTGGGCCAGGTCTCCCGGGACACCTGGCGGTACAGGGAGAAAGGATAGCGACGGTAAGCGGTAAAGCTTCCGGGAAAGCAAAAAGGACCATTAAAGGTAACGGCCTGGCCGTCTGTCCGGGATTCGTTGATATTCACGGCCATTCCGATTACCAGATTATCATCAATCCCCAGGCCGAAAGTAAAGTCCGTCAGGGAGTAACTACGGAGATCGCAGGGAACTGCGGCTCATCTGCCGCTCCCATCTGGGGCGAGGCCGCCGAGGAAAGGAAGAAATCCGCTAAAAAAATCTTCGGCCTGGAACCACATTGGAAAACCCTGCGAGAATATCACCAGGAGCTTATCAAAGAAGGAATCTCGATTAATTTCGGCTCATTAATCGGCCAGGGCAACCTCCGGAGCTCGGTTATGGGAGGGAAGGACAGTGCACCTGCCGAGGAAGAGCTTCACCAGATGACCCGGGAAGCGGAAGCCGGGATGAAGGAGGGGGCGTTCGGTATCTCCGCCGGCCTGTTCTATCCCCCGGGATGTTTTACCGGTTTGCCGGAATTGGTCGCCTTGGGTAAAGTGGCAAGGCAATACTATGGTATCTTTGCCTTCCATCTCCGGAGCGAGGGTAAGGAAATAATCGAGGCACTCGGGGAAGCCCTGAAGGTCGGGAAGGAGGCCGATATCCCGCTTCAGATCTCCCATCTGAAGCTTGCGGAAAGAGAGAATTGGGATAAAATCGATGCCGTCTTCTCGCTGATTGAAGGGGCGCAAGCCGAGGGGATCAGGGTTAGCTGCGACTGCTACCCCTATCCGGCCTCCCACACCGTCTTGACCTCCATTCTGCCGAAGTGGGCGGTCGAGGGGGGCCGGGAAAAGATGCTCAGCCGGCTCAAAAAACCCGAGGAGAGAGAAAAAATAAAGGAGGATATCTCCCGGCAGCACCCTGCTGACTATTGGGAGAGCGTAGTCATCTCCCAGGTCTTCTGGGAGGAGAACAGAAAATACGAAGGCCAGAAACTCTCTCAGGCAGCAAGCTCGGAGGGCAAGGAAACCCTGAATTTTACCCTTGACCTCCTCTGCCGGGAAGAGGGTCGGGTGACCGCCATCTATTTTAATATGTCCGAAGAAAACCTGAAAAGAATAATCCGCAGACCCTATTGTATGGTGGGCAGTGACGCCGCTCTCCGGGCTGACCACGGGGTATTAAGCCAGGGACGGCCCCATCCCCGGGCCTACGGTACCTTCCCCCGGGTCTTGAGTAAGTATGTGCGGGAAGAGGGGATTCTGGATCTCGGTACCGCGATAAGAAAAATGACCCTCGATCCCTGCCGAAAGCTGGGGATCAGGGAGAGGGGAGAACTGAAAGCGGGGAACTTTGCCGATATCGTTATTTTCGATCCCTTAAAGATAGAGGACCGGGCAAGCTATCTCGAGCCCCGTCAATATCCCCGGGGAATTGAATATGTGATCGTTAACGGGAAAATAACGGTGGAAGAAGGGAAGCATACCGGGGAAAGGGGAGGAAGGATACTCACCCGGACTTAAGATATTTCCTCCTCCTCGGGGATCTTCCGGTAGACAACGACCTCATAACCCTGAACATCTACTATATATTTCCATTCATCAATTACGATATCATAGAAGCATCCGTCTCCCGGCTCACTTCCTCCCGGACCGAAGGCCTCTTCTTCCATCAATTTATCGAGGAGTAAGCGCAGCTCCTTAAAAGTGAGGTCATAATCGGTAATTATATTCAGAATAAGCCCCTTATGCTCAATCGGATAAACTTCCATTGTCCTTCCCGCCCCATATTTTATCCTTGACCGCCTCAACCAGGGTCGGAAGAGTCTCCTGCTGGAGGGCGGAGATGGAGATGCCCTGATATTGACGGCAGACATTAGCGGTTAGTTCCGGGGAAACCTTGTCCTGTTTGTTGAATACCAATAGTTGGGGAATATGGTCGAGTGTCAGACCGGTCAGAATCTGGTTAACCGATTGGATATGGTCCTCCCACCGGGGATTGCTGATGTCCACAATCAGCAGGAGGAGGTTGGCTTCCTTCAGCTCCTCCAGGGTGGGCCGGAAGGCGGCGATCAAGTCCGGAGGAAGATCCTTAATGAAGCCGACGGTATCGGTGATGATTACCTCTCTCTCCTCGGGAAAGCGCAGCCTCCGGCTGGTTGGGTCAAGGGTGGCAAAGAGCTGGTCCCGGGTAACCACCTCGCTTTCGGTCAATGAATTGAGGAGAGTGGACTTACCAGCATTGGTATAACCGATAATGGAAATGATCGGCAGCCCCGCGGCCTTCCTCTTCGCCCTTTGTTGGGCACGGCTCTTGCTGAGCTCAT
The DNA here is from genome assembly GCA_020345765.1 of Deltaproteobacteria bacterium. Classification (GTDB taxonomy): domain Bacteria; phylum Desulfobacterota. Next base: position 2,895,884 of record CP070770.1, on the reverse strand, counting down.
CGATCTTTTTTTCCAGGGTAGTGATCCGGTCGTTCAACCGGCGCCGATTGATCTCCAGCTTGGTCTCCCCCGGTCCCCTCGCCCCGATACCCCCGGTGAGTCGGGACATGGCGGTATTCTTGGTAGCCAGCCGGGGAAGAAGGTATTTTAGCTGCGCAAGCTCGACTTGGATCTTACCGTCCTGGCTCTGGGCACGCTGGGCAAATATATCGAGGATAAGCTGGGTGCGATCGACGATCTTAACCTCGATATTTTCGGATATCGTCTTCTCCTGGACCGGAGTGAGATTCTGGTCGAAGATGATAACATCGGCCCCTAACTGCATACATCTGATAATAAACTCCTCCAGCTTCCCTTTCCCCATCAGGTACCGGGGATGGATCTGGGGACGGTGCTGAAACACTATATCCAGGATGGTAGCCCCACTGGATCTGACCAGTTCCTTCAATTCCTCCATTGAATCCTCGGCCCGATACTTCGGTCCAGTATAGACGCTTACCAGGATAGCCCGCTCCCGGGAGCGGTCAACCTCTTTCACCGTGATCCGGTCGGCAAGCTCCTCCTCCAGGGAGTTGACCAGATCCAGAAAATTCAGATCCAGTTGCTGTAGCCAGATTGGGGGAAGAATCTCCCAGGTTTTCCCCTCGGTATTATCCGGCAGGAGGTGGGCAATATGAAGCTTCCCGGCCCCTTCTAGCCGTGCCTCGACTGCGGCAATCAGGTCAAGCCTGAGCAGGGCGAGGTCGGTAAGATCATCGTGGGTCAGTCCCTCACCGTTAAGGTGGGTATGAACGAAACGCAATCCGCGCAGCCGGCCCGGACCGCTTCGCATTCTTTCCAATTCGGGTATAATGATTTTTTTTGCATCACCGGCGATTACATATTCAACCACGCCCTTGCGATTAATTAGGAGTCCCAGCTGACGACCGGTCTGCTGGGAAATTTCGGCAAGATACCGGGCAAGCTCACCGGAGATCAGCATATGGGGGGGTATTTTACGGCGGTAGATATTCTGTATCTTCTTCTGTTGATTGGCCTTTAGTCCGCTGATTGTTCCGTAAATCTTCTTAATAAATACTCCTTTCTACTCACTGATCTTCTTGGCCCCCTCCTTGACTTCATCAGCCCCTTCGATAGTCTGCTTGATTTCCCGCTTTATTCTTTTTTCCACCTTTTGCGTCTTCTTTCCGACATCCTCAATCAGTCTTCCCCCTCCAAAGTAGACAAAGATAAAGCTAATGACAATCCCCACGACAAACCCGAGAAAAAATTTCTTCATCAGACACCTCCCATCCTAAACCTTTTCCTTATGAATACTGAAAATTTAACCACCTGTCAAGAAAAAGCGACCTACTTCGTCCCCTTCAATTTCAGGCTCTCCTGATAAACCTCTTTTCGGGGGATACCTCTCCTTTTCGCGACGAGTCCAACAATCTCCTTTAGTGGTAGTCCCGATTCCTTCAGATGTATTTTCAGTTCTTCCCGCAAAGGCTCCCGACAGGCCCGAGAATCTTTTCTCCCCGCTACTATCAGGGTAATCTCACCTTTAATCTTTTTCCCCTTTAATTCCCCGATCACCTCATCCACCGTTCCTCTTAGGACATCCTCGTGAATCTTGGTGAGCTCACGACCTACCACAATATCCCGGCTCCCAAAAACCGACTTTATATCTTCCAGGGTAGCCAGTAACCGTCGGGGAGACTCGTATAAAACCACGGTTCTTCTCTCGTCCTTGAGAGCCTCCAAATATCTCTTCCTTTTACCTCTCGGGGCCGGGAGAAAGCCCTCGAATACGAAGCTGTCAGTCGGCAGCCCGGAGACGCTCAGGGCCGCGATGACCGCCGAGGAGCCGGGGATCGGAACTGTCCGGATGGAATTCTTCCGCGCCAGCTGGATAAGATGGTAACCGGGATCGGAGATCCCCGGGGTGCCGGCATCTGATACCAGGGCAATATCCTTCCCCTCCTTCAATTTTTTAAGCAGATAACTCCCTTTCCGAAATTTATTGTGCTCAAAGTAGCTGGTCAGAGGAGTAGAAATCTTATAATGGCTGAGTAGCTTCCGGGTATGCCGGGTATCCTCGGCGGCAACCACATCAACCTCTCTCAATATTCGGAGCGCCCTCAGTGTGATATCCTCAAGGTTGCCTATGGGAGTGGATACAATGTAAAGTGTCCCAAGCTCTAACATTTGATTCATTATGACAAATCAGCCCTGGTCAAAGAATTTCTTCAGTAACTGGTCAAGCTCATCCCGGATATCTTCCCCGGGCCCCGGAAATCGAGCCTGATAATACCCATTTATCTTTATCAGACAGGACCTTTCGGAGCCTTTTTTCTCGGGAACGGCCCTAAAAACAAGCTCGGCGCTCTCCCCTTCCGTGGCAACATAATACTTAGTGTCCTTCCTTCGGAGAAGCCCTTCGAGCCTGTTACCGGAGGAACTCCGAGCCTCTATTAGTCTGGCCTCCCTAACCGCAATATCCCTCTGCGGGGAATAGTCAATCGCTACCCGGTCAATTCTCCATACCAGGGATGTAGTTTTCAGCCGAAGCTTAATATATTCTCCCCCGGCTTCCCCGGCATTTAAGGGAAAGACCAACTTCCTGACCGCCCGGGAGCCGACCGGCTGGGCTTTTGCCATAAGCTCCCAGGTGTCACCGTTCCAGAGCATGATCTGAAGAGTCAGGTTCTCCTCCCTCCACTTCTGGAAGTCTTCGAACTCTCCGGGGAGTTCCCCCATCTTTTTCAGCTCTTTCTCCGAGCGATATCCCCTTTCCGCCAAATAATCTCTTTCCATCAGGGAGGCCCGGAGCGTATTCACCGCCTCAATGATTAACTTAACCCGCGGCAAACTCCTGGGTCTCTCGAAGCTCAGGTCCATCCAATCCCAATCAGGGCTTTTAGTCAAAAGGGAAAGCGGGTGGGAAGGCTCTCCCCAGCTTTTATCATCACTTTGTCTTACCAGGGACAGAAGATCGTTGAGTTTCTTATCCAGGGCAATCCGAGGCTCAGCGGGACTGCTCAGTGTGTAAAGCCGGCCGTCCTCTCCGGGAAGAAGTTCCATCCCCGCAGGACGATCCACGATCAGGAGTTTCAGTTCGTTAACATAGTTCTTTGTCGGTCCGCTGACGATCCTCAACCGATATTCGTCATTTACCGGGCTCAGCTGCCCAAGCATTATATAATCAGTCCTTTCCCCGGCTTCGAACCGGGCGCCGGGGTAGAGCTCGGCCTCAAGCTGATACTCTTTTCCGTCAAATGAATAAACCAGAGGAGATCTCTCGACCAACATATTATTCGAGCAACTGCTAAGAATAATCATTCCCAGGATCGGAACTGTCCTCAGGTAACTACCCATCTGACCTCCGAGATTTTTCATTAAAATAACATACCCCCATATCTTTAGCAATTATCCCGAAAGAAAATATGGGGGCTTTAAGGGAACAATAGGGGAATGAAATCTTCAGGAAGTCTATTTATCTCAGTAGAAAAGTCCCGGCTTATTATTAAAACCGGGCGGTTGCGGAGGTGACTTTGCTCTGCCGGATAAATTCCTCGATTAATGCCCGGGCCTCGGCTTCGTTCATCTGCTGGGGAGGATGTTTCATACAATAGGCGGAAATGGGTAAGAGAGCGCCGCCCTCCCCTCGGTCTCGGGCCAGCCGGCAGTATCTTATCACATCAATGGCCACCCCGGCGCTGTTGGGGGAATCCTCAACCGACAATCGTAGCTCTAAAGATAATGGTATTCCGGCAAAACCTCTCCCTTCCATGCGCAGGAAACATACCTTATTGTCCTTCTGCCAGGGGATATAATCGCTGGGGCCGATGTGGATATTGTCCTCTTCCAGGGGGTTTTCCAACTGGGACTGCACCGCTTCGGTCTTGGAGATCTTCTTCGATATCAATCTCTCCCGGTTAAGCATATTGAGAAAATCGGTATTCCCCCCGGTATTCAACTGGTAGGTCCGATCCAGCTTTACCCCGCGGTCAGCAAAGAGCCTGGTCAGATTTCGGTGGACGACGGTAGCACCTAATTGGGACTTGATATCATCCCCCGCTACCGGGATTCCTCTCTTTTTAAATTTCTGCTCCCAAACTGGATTGGAAGCGATAAAGACCGGCACGCAGTTTACTAAACTTACGCCTGTTTTAAGACAACAATCGGCATAGTATTGGACCGCCTTCTCTGACCCTACCGGGAGATAGGACAGGAGTATCTCCGCCCTGCTCTCCTTGAGTATCTTGGCCACGTCAACCGGGGATTCGTCGGCCACCACGAAGGACTTGTCCGGGGCGTAACTGCTCATGTGCTCGGAAACCCCATCCAGAACCGGGCCCATCTGAACGATAACCTCGCTTTCGGGCATATCTTTCCAGATTGTCTTGGTACAATTAGGAGGCGAGAACAACGCCTGGTTAAGCGGCTGCCGAACCTTCCGTTGGTCAATGTCGAATGCAGCAACTACTTTGATATCGGTAGGGAGATATCCCCCGAAATCCCAGTGCATAAGCCCCATGGTATCTTTCGACCCGTTATTGCGGTAATATTCAATCCCCTGGACCAGGGAGCTGGCGCAGTTCCCTACTCCGGCGATAGCTATTTTAATATCTCTCATATTTCAGTCTCCCTGTATCCACCTACGCTAATTTAATCAAATTAAATTGAAATGTCAATAATATTTTTATCTGCGATAATTTGACCAAATACCTCCAACAAAATCATATGTTAAGATTAGTCTGGTAAGTATTGCCTTTTCTATATATCGAAGGATGATTGGAATGGCAGTAGCCTTAAAACAGGCCAATCAGGGGAGAAAGAGTATATTGACCCCTTTTCTTGATTCATAGGGATATTTAACATATTAAATTAATTTATGTCAATATTTTCCCCCTAGGAAATCATTTTAAATTCTAAAATAATACATTATATTGTATATCTATTTTGTACAATTACCATATATACAGCTATATTCATGAAGTCTCCCTCCTGTAATACCACTTAAAAAAGGGGGTGTGACCCCAAGTGAAGGCCAACTAATTTTAGGGGATAAATATTTGAAAAAAATAGAGAAATGAAATTTAGGCACGTTTTCAAGATTTAAGTTGACAACTACTTTATATATATTATAGTTATAATTCTAAATCTTATTCCGGCTAAATCCTAATGAAATTCTTAAGGACAAACCAGGCCCATTTCAGGGAGGAATTTAAAAAGATTGTCTCCCGAAATAACGGGGAGGCAAGCGAAGTTGAGGATGTTGTCCGCTCCATCCTTGCCAGAGTGAGAGAGGGTGGGGACGAGGCCCTGCTCTCCCTCACAAAAAAATGGGATAGCTTCAAATTAACCTCCGGGAGCCTGGAGGTAAGCAGAAAGGAAATCGAGGAAGCCCGCCGCCGGGTAACCTCCCAGGAGCTTCGGTCCCTAAAGCTGGCGGTAAAAAGGATAGAGAGCTTTCACCGGAAAAAACTTCCTTCTTCCTGGAGCATCTCCGACGAGGAGGGAATTACCTTGGGGCAGGTAATCAAGCCCCTGGAAAGAGTGGGGATATATGTTCCCGGGGGAAGGGCCGCTTATCCATCCACGGTCCTGATGAATGCCATACCGGCCCGGGTGGCCGGGGTAAAAGAACTGATAATGGCCACCCCGGCGGTCCGGGGGGAGATTAGTCCCTATGTTCTGGTGGCGGCGGAATTAACCAGAACGGATCGGATCTTCAAGATCGGAGGTGCCCAGGCCATCGGTGCTCTGGCCTACGGCACCGAGACTATCCCCCGGGTCGATAAGATTGTCGGTCCGGGGAACATCTATGTCGCTACCGCCAAAAGGCAGATCTTTCACCAGGTGGGAATTGATATTATTGCCGGCCCCAGCGAGATCTTGGTGCTTTCCGACGGAAGCGGAGAACCCGCTTTCATCGCGGCGGACCTGCTTTCTCAGGCAGAACACGATGAACAGGCAATCTCCATTCTGATCACTACCTCAATTGCTTTCGCCAACAAGGTAAAGAACATTTTAATTTCCCAGTTGCGTGAGCTCAAGCGGAGGGAGATAGCCGAAGTTGCCATCAAGAACAACGGAGCAATAATCGTGACCCGGGATCTTTCTGAGGCAGTGGATCTGGCCAATCAATTTGCCCCGGAGCACCTTGAGCTGGCAACCAGGAACAGCCGGACAGTCCTTAAACAGATAAAGAATGCCGGGGCGATCTTTCTCGGACATTACACCCCGGAAGCTGTTGGCGATTACCTGGCAGGTCCCAACCATGTCCTTCCAACCGGAGGAACATCCCGATTCTCTTCTCCCTTGGGAGTCGAGGACTTCTTGAAGAGGTCGAACGTAATCTTCTTTAAGAAAAAGCAATTGCGGGAATTAAGCAAGGATGTTATCAGGCTTGCCAACCTGGAAGGCCTGGAAGGTCATGCCAAGGCAGTTGAGATCAGGATGGGAGTTAGAAGAAAAAGAGCAATTTAATAAATATGACATGGAGAAAAAAATGAAGTTAAAAATTGGGATTCCCAAAGGAAGTTTACAGGAGGCAACCTTCCGGATCTTCCGGAAAGCCGGTTACCAGATCGGCTTAAATGACCGGTCCTATTTTCCTTACATCGATGATCCCGAACTGGAGGGTATGTTGATCCGCGCTCAGGAGATACCGCGCTATGTGGAAGAAGGGATCTTGGATGCGGGGCTGACCGGAAGGGACTGGATTATGGAACAGGGAGCTAAGGTAGTGGAAGTGGCCGAGCTTAAGTATGCCAAGGGAGGGCTCCGGCCGGTTCGCTGGGTATTGGCGGTGCCGGAAAACTCCAAGATAAGAAGCAGCCGAGATCTGGAAGGTAAGAAGATCGCCACTGAACTTGTTAATTATACCCGGGATTACTTCCGTAAAAAGAAGATTAGGGTTAAGGTGGAGTTCTCCTGGGGGGCAACCGAGGTCAAGCCTCCCTTTCTGGCAGATGCTATCGTGGAGCTGACGGAGACCGGTGATTCGCTGCGGGCAAACAAACTGAAGGTGATAGAAACCCTGCTGGAATCAACCACCTTATTTATTGCGAATAAAAAATCCTGGAAGGTTCCCGGGAAGCGGAAGAAGATAGAAGATTTATCCTGCCTGTTTGCGGGGGCACTATTAGCTGAGGAGAAGGTAGGGCTTAAGATGAATGTTAGCCGGAAAAACCTGAAAAAGGCGCTTTCCGTCCTGCCTGCCTTGCATACCCCCACGATCTCCAACCTAACCGATACCAATTGGGTGGCAGTAGAGGTAGTGGCTGATGAGAAGATCATCAGGGATCTGATCCCACGACTGAAAGAGGCCGGGGCCACCGGGATTGTGGAGTATCCGCTGAATAAGGTCATTTATTAAAATGAGAGGAAAATACAAATGAAGCGAAGTGCCCAGATTAAGCGGAAGACAAAAGAGACAGAAATTACTGTCGAGCTCAAGCTAGACGGAACCGGCAAATACGAGATTGCCACCACCGTCCCTTTTATGGACCACATGTTGGAATTACTGGCCCGGCACGGTCTGTTTAACCTGAAGATCAGTGCCGTGGGAGATACCGAGGTTGACTACCACCATACGGTCGAAGACCTAGGCATCTGCCTGGGTGAGGCATTCAAAAAAGCTGTCAGCGACAAGAAAGGGATCACCCGCTACGGTTTTTCCTCGGTGCCCATGGATGAGTCGCTTGCCCAGGTAAATGTTGATTTTGGGGGAAGAGCCTTCCTGGTCTATAACGCAAAGATTCCCCGGGGAAAGGTAGGAGACTTTGAAGTTGAACTAATCGAGGTTTTCTTCTCGGCCTTTTCCCTCCACAGTGGGACTAATCTCCACATAAATTTAGCCTACGGGAGTAATTACCACCACATCATCGAGGCAATATTCAAGGCCTTTGCCCAGGCCATGGACCAAGCCACCAGTCTGGATGAGAGAATAAAAGGGCTGATGTCCACCAAGGGGACCTTAACTTAAGCCCCGCCTTTGGCGGGGTCGAAGTCCAGACTCGCATTTCAACTCTACTCTTGGCGGACTTATTCCAATATTTCTTTTATGAAGATCTTCAACTTTTGGATCTTCTTTTTATCCCTTTTCCATACCAGTTTCATTAATAGCCCTGCTACTTCTTCTTCCTCCTCGGAGCGGGCCGTCTTCGGGAAGCAGTATTCAAGTAATTCATTTAGTTCAATTCCCAAACCCTTGGCTATTCGGGCAATATTGCCCAGCTTTATATCGGAATCGCCCCTTTCCACCTCCCCGATGAACTTCCAGTGAAGGTCTGCCTTTTCCGAAAGCTTCTCCTGGGTTAGTCCCCTCATCTTCCTTAATTCCCTTATTTTCCCGCCCCATCCTGGATTACTTCTCATATGTCCCCCTTGTAAAGTATTGTTGAGATGATAATATTATCGATCTGGTCTATCTATTTAATATTTATTAGCAAAGATTATGCCAGGTCTGCCTTGACCGTAGCAAATGCTTCTAACTAATTGAAAATAAAGATATTTAGTAAAATAAACTGCCGACAATAAAAAACCGTAACATGTTTCATTTTTATAAATTTGAATAATACAGTAATGAGACACGGACTACCCTACAACCTAGTAAGATCTGGACTATTGCTATAATCTACAATATTAATGCCTATTCTGAGGATAATTGCGGATATGCTGGTGAGAAAGATAGTGTCTCATTAACAGATGAGACATTTAGTATATGAGACAGAGTGGGATAAAGGATCAGTGGGAGATATAATCATTTATCCCCGGAAAGTGAATATACAGGGTCGAAGTCCCTCCCCGCAACTTTATCCTAGATGGCTTTACTCCAATATCTCTTCTATGAAGATCTTCAACTTCTGAATCTTCTTTTTATCATTGTTCCCTACCAGTTTCATTAATAGCCCTACTACTTCCTCTTCTTCCCTAGAGCGTACCACTTTCGGGAAGCAGTATTCCAGTAATTCATTTAGCTCCATTCCCAGGCCATTAGCTATCCGGGCAATATTGCCCAGTTTTATATCGGAATCGCCTCTTTCCACCTCCCCGATGAATTTCCAATGAAGGCCTGCCTTTTCGGCGAGCTCTTCCTGGGTCATTCCCCTCATCTTTCTTAATTCCCTGAGTTTCCCGCCCCATCCTGGATTGCTTCTCATGTATCCTCCCGTTATCTTCTTCTGTTAATAAGTTCACAGTATACAATGTAAAAAACCTAAATAACACAACCGTAAAACTGTATTATTTTCTTGACAAGACAGTCTATGGGTGGCATTAATTTAAACAAAATAATGGCAATACTACTTTTATATCTCGTTAAAGGAATATATAGGTGGTATTTAACCCAAATAATGCGTGAATCCTGTCCTGAGCCCTGCCTTTGGTGGGGTCAAAAGAATAGGGATTCAATTTATAAGAAGACTAGGGTACACATTGATAAGATAAAATGATAGATGAAAATCTAAGTGGGTCTGCTAATGGCAAGAAATAAGTATCATGCCGGAATTATACAAAAACAAGTCAAATGGCTTTCAGGTAAAAACGAGCTTTATCTTAATAGCATATTAAGTAAATCTAAATAATCGGTCAGCAATCTTGTTATAAGGAACTTCTCTTTCACTGTCTCTTTGGCCTGTCTGCCCATCTCCTTTGACAATTTAGGCTCCCGCAAAATCTTTATCACCCTATCGGCAGCTCCCTTTAGGTCAGAGGGCTCAACCAAAAAACCGTTTTTCCCGTCTTCTATTTGTAGCGGGATGCCGCCTACATTAGAACCCACAACCGGGGTCTCCTTCCACATCGATTCCGTTACCGTGAGAGCAAAGCCTTCCCTGGTAGACTTCTGCATAATAACGGAGGATTTCCGCTGCAAGGCATTAATGAAAATGAAGTTAGAACTGGCAGGTTCCCTTACCAACATCGCATCCCCATTTTTAATTAGAGATTGTGCCTCCTTTGCGGTTTTTTCGTAGATTTCCATTCCTTCCGGATCGTCCGTTGCCATATTACCGCACAGAATCAACCGACAATCAACTTTTTCCCTAACCAGCTTGAATACTTCCAGCACTCCCTCCGGGTCCTTCCACTTATCAAACCTCGATATCTGGGTTACCAATGGTTTATCCGTGTCCACCCCAAATTTTTTGAGATATTTTGCCATCAGTCTCTCGGAAATCTCTATATTCTTGGGGGAGAGAGGATCGATAGCAGGACAAATGATCCTCTGTTCTACCGGAATATCCTTCTTTTTATATCCCTCGTTAGAGAAAATAACCAAGTCATATCTAAGGATGAATGGTTTAAGGAATTCCCAGGCCTCTTCGTTCGGACTCGATACGTCAATATGGCACCTCCAAACCCACGGCTGCCTTTTTTTGTAAAATTCTATGAGCGGGAGGGGCTGGGGGTCGTGGATAATTACACAATCATGGTCGATGTGCGTATATGTGGAGAAATCTTCGTTTGCCTGAATATAGAGCCGCCTCTTCATATCAGTAAACCTAATTGGTTCCCCCTGAAGGGCGTTATGGAACTTCTTGGTTACGGTAAAAAAATCCGGGGTGCCATGGAGTATTCTCCAACCCGCATCAAGCCCGATCCCGTTCATTAGGGGTATGAGACTGTTTAAGATCTCGGCAACCCCGCCACCCTGATAGGTAGAATTGATGTTTAAAATATGCTTTCCGTAAAGCTTTCTTACCCGTCGGCATATCCCCTCGATAACCTCGTCTCCGACAACCTTTCGATAATCTTCTAAACTTCGCATTATCCTAACCTCCTCCAATCAATTCTTTCAGGAGCGAGCGTAGATCATTCGGGAGATACAGATTTAGCCTCGCTTTCGAGGGACTGATGCCGACTTTTATCGAGTAACCGGTCTCGGGAATAACGGCAAAAAGGTCCTCGTCGGTTAAATCATCCCCGGCGGCTAAAAGGAAGTCCCACTTTTTTTGTGAAGTCCAACGCATTGCCGCCCGACCCTTATCTGTCCTGGTACTCCTTATTTCAACCACTTTATTCCCACCCGAAACCCGCAGATTAAGGTTAACGGTAAGATTCTCGAGAACCTCTATCAACTCCCTGGCCCTTTTTGTGCCTAAGTCGGGATCGGCTTTCCGGTAGTGCCAGACCAAGGAAAAACCCTTCTCCTCGATAAAGGAGCCGGGGGTTCTATCCATGTACAGTTCCAGGACCGGATGAATATCCTTTTTCCACTCGTCGGTTAAAGGTTCTATCATCTCCCATTTCTTTTCTTTTCCTTTTTCTTTTATCCATATGCCGTGTTCCGCCAATAAATTCAGTTTTAGTTTACCGAACCATCTCTCCATGGTATCCTTGTCCCGACCACTTATAAGCACTACTTGATTTTTCGGGTCTTCCGTGAGCTTCTCCAGTAGCCTCAGAAGCTCATCATCCGGTCTTGCCTCTTCCGGTTTCCCAAAAAAGGGAATGAGGGTGCCATCATAATCCAAGAGCAAGAGCCTCTTCTTGCTCTTGCGATATTCGCCGACCAACCTGCTATTCGTTTTGGAAGTCAGTATCTTCACATTTGTTTCTCTTTGGAGCTTTTTGGCATAGAGTAACCGATCAATGAACTCCTCTACCCACCGTGCAATATCGTATCGCTGCAAGCGCTCTTGCATTGCCCGATTGCGTTCCTCCTGTTCCTGTTCCGACATTTTTAATGCCCTTCCCAAAGCTTCTACCAACTCCTCGGTGTCCTGGGGATTTACTATGATCGCCTCTCCCAACTCCCTTGATGCTCCCGCCATCTCGCTCAATACCAAGACCCCTCTCCCCTCGGTCTTTGACGCAATATACTCCTTGGCGATGAGATTCATCCCATCCCGGAGAGGGGTGAGAAAGGCAACATCGGAGATCCGGTACAGGGCCGCGAGGCTGGGAAAGGATACCGCATGATAGAGATACAAGATCGGTACCCAGCCGATTGTTCCATATTTTCCGTTAATCCGGCCAACAAGTTCATCCACCTGCTTCTTCAGCATCCGGTAATGCTCTACCTGAGTGCGGGAAGGCACTGCCACCAGGATAATAACTACCTTTTCCCGATATTCTGGATTTCTCTCTAAAAAAGTATCAAAGGCCTCTAAACGTTGCGGAATTCCTTTAGAATAGTCCAGGCGGTCTATCGAAAGAACAACCTTACATTCTCCCAATTTTTTTTGAAACCTGATCATCTCCTTTCGCACCTCTGGTTCCTGTGCAGCCTCGGAGAATCGCTGGTAATCTATTCCCATGGGAAATGCATCCGGCATCACAACGCAATTCCCGGCAACAATGCGACCCATTTTGTATTCGTAGCCTAATATGCGATGGACATTATTGACAAAATGCTGGACATAATCGTAGGTATGAAAGCCGATAACATCCACTCCCAAGAGCCCTTCCAGTATCTCCTTTCGCCAGGGGAGCAAGCGGAATATCTCGTATGAGGGGAAGGGAATATGGAGGAAAAAGCCGATGGTGGCATCAGGCCTTCTCTCCCTGATGAGCCGGGGAAGTAAGGTTAGGTGATAATCATGGATCCAAATTAAATCATCGTCCCTTACCACCTCCATAACTACATCACAATAGAATTCATTGACTCTCTTATAAGATCTCCATAATCTTTCGTCATAAATCACGTATTGGTTAAAGTAATGGAAAAGGGGCCAGATGGTCCGGTTACAGAAACCGTAGTAGTAATTTTCAATATCACTTTGGGTAAGGAATACCGGGTGGCAGTTGAACTCGGAATTCAGCTTTGTCTTGATCGCCTCGCTCTCTTCCTTTATCTTATCCAGCGCAATTCCCGGCCATCCGACCCATAGGCTCTGGTATGATTTATAGAATGATTCTAACCCGGTGGCCAGGCCGCCGACGCTGGGGCGGAATTGCAGACTATCTTTTCTTTTCTCGATGCTGAACGGCAGCCGGTTCGAAACCATCAATAGCCTTCGCATGGCACTTCCATATCCCTTCGGGAGAACGAGGAAGTCGAGCACGAGCAGGTACTAACCGGTTTTTAGGGCTTGTTCCAGGTCGGCAATAATATCTTCGGCATCCTCGATCCCTACAGCTAATCTAATCAGCTCATCCTTTATCCCTATCTTCAACCTTTCTTTTAGGCTAAGATCGTAGTAGGTAATACTCGCCGGATGGGAGATCAGGGTCTCCACTCCCCCGAAACTGGGAGCAATGTAGCAGAGTCTGAGCTTATTCAGAAATCGGTTGGCGGACCGTAGACCTCCTTTGATCTCGAAACTTACTACCCCTCCGAAACCATCCATCTGCTCCCGGGCCAAGCAGTGTTGAGGATGGGTCTTCAGGCCTGGGTAATAGACCCTCTTAACTTTAGCATGACCTTCCAGAAAGGTGGCAACCTGCTCAGCGCTTCGGTTGTGCTTCTCCATCCTGAGGGGAAAGGTCTTCAGCCCCCGGAGCAGCATATAACAGCATTGAGGTTCAATCATACCTCCTATGGTTTTGTGGAGAGCCCGGATCTCATTGATTAGTTTCTTCGAGCCCAGGACCGCACCGGCCAGGATATCGTTGTGTCCGCTCAGATATTTGGTGGCACTGTGTATGACCAGATCCGCCCCAAACTCCAGAGGGCGCTGGTTGAAAGGGGTAGCAAGGGTAGAGTCAAGAAGGAGCATTATCCCTGCCTTCCGGGAAATCTGGGTAAGCCTTTTCAGATCCAGCACATACAGATAGGGATTAGTCGGGGATTCGGTAAAGATTAGGGCGGTTCGATCATTAATTGCCTGCCTTAACTCCTGGTAATCCCCGACCCGGACAATACTGCAACTGATCCCGAAGCGGGGTAGCTCATCCCGGCAGAGCTGCAAGGTTTTCTTGTAGAGATCATCGGTGATGATAATATGCTGACCGTTGGAGAGCAAAGCCAGCAGGGTGGTAGTAATGGCAATCATCCCCGAGGAGAAAAGCTGGCAGTCCTCCGCCCCTTCGAGCTTCGCCAGTTTCATCTCCACTACTCTCTGGGTCGGATTCCCGTACCGGCCGTATTCAAACCTCGTCTTTCTTTTGGAGGTGTAATCATGGATGTCCTTCGTATTATGGAAGACGAAGGTCGAGGTTTGCACTATCGGAGTGATCAGGGAATCGGCATATTTCTTCCTCTCCTCACCGGAATGAACCGCTTTGGTATAAATCCCGGGGGAGCTTTTTTTAACCTTTTTCTTCATTGAATTACCTCAGTTCTTTTATGCTTAATTCAGGGTAACTGCTTATCCAATATTTTAAAAATAGTATCCCTGACGATATCGTATTTTGCCGGGACTTCCACCGGCAGGTTGGCATAACGGGACTCAACCCCCTTCAGTTTTTTCTCGTGATACTTTATCTTGAAGTCAGGGAACTTCAGCCCATCGGCAGTTGAGATTACCACTACCCGTTCCTTAGGCCCAATCTCCTTCCCTTCGATCAACTTAAACAAAGCGGCCAGGGCAACCCCGGTGTGGGGACAGCAAAACAGCCCGGTCCGATCGGCCCGGGCGGCCGCGTTAGCTAGCTCGTCCTCGGTTGCCTGCTCAACAATGCCATCGAACTTCTTCATGATATTTATCGCCTTGTTTATACTTACCGGATTTCCGATCTGGATCGCGCTGGCGATAGTTTTCTTCGCTTTGATCGGATGGTATTCTTTAAAACCGGTAAGATAGCTCTGATAAAGGGGATTTGCCCGGGCCGATTGGGCACAAACGATCCGGGGTAGATTATTAACTATACCCAGTTCCTTCATCAGGAGGAATCCTTTCCCCAGGGCGGTAACATTTCCCAGGTTTCCTCCGGGGATGATCACGACATCCGGTATTTCCCAGTCAAACTGCTGTACGATCTCAATACCCACTGTCTTCTGCCCTTCGATCCGCAGGGAGTTCATGGAGTTTGCCAGATAAATGTTATTCTTGGCGCAGACCTCTTGGACTATCTTCATACAGCCATCGAAGTCGGTGTCCAGGGAAATGGTCAGGGCACCATTGGCAATGGGTTGGACCAACTGGGAACTGGAGACCTTGTTTTTCGGGAGAAACACTATCGCCGGAATGCTGGCCGCCGAGCAGTAAGCGGCCAGTGATGCCGAGGTATCCCCGGTAGAGGCACAGGCTACCGCGGGGATCCAATTGCCGGTGACCCGTATCTGCTTGACCATGGAGACCAGCACGGTCATCCCCAGATCCTTAAAGGAGCCGGAATGGCTGTTTCCGCACTGCTTGATCCAGAGATCTTCCAGGCCGATCTCACTGCCCAAGCGCTCCGCCCAGAAAAGATTTGTTCCTCCCTCGTACAACGAAACCACATTATCGTTGTCTACCACCGGGCAGACTATCTCTTTTTTCCCCCAGACCCCGCTTCCGTAGGGCCATTCGGTGCGGAGATAGCGGTCGTCAAAAAGCTTCATCCAGTAATAAGGTTTCTGCTGCTTCAGCATCTTGATATCGTGTCTGACCTCAAGCAATCCACCGCAGCTGTTGCATTTATAGACAACTTCGTCGAGCCTGTGCTTCTCACCGCACTCCCCAATACACTGGAACCAGGCCTGATATTCCATCTTCAAGCCTCCTTCTTTAGTCCTGGAATATGCTCCACGTATTACTTATCTGAATCATCTAAAATACTTGCGGATAGTATTCTATCCATCATTATTAAAATTCTAATTCCAAATCCCAATATCTAATGTTCAAAACCTTATCCTGGGCCCTTAGATAAACTCAGGACAGGGTTTTGTACTTTGAATTTAGATCATTTGAATCCGCCTTTTGCGGATTAGGATTTAGTGCTTATGATTTGTCTATCTGTCTGTATTTATAATATCATTTCTATTTAATTGCACTATATAAGTATATCCTCAAAGCCCATTGGTGTCTACAGATTTATTTGGTATGATTATATTCCGATAATTCCCTCCCGGGAAAGATCGAAAAGGACTGCCTTTTTGCTCTGATAGCTCAACTCAATCTTTTGAGCATCGGTTACCGTTCCGACTACCTCGGCGGCAACTCCCCGCTCCCGGAAGATCTGAAGACATCTCGAGCTATCCTGGCTTCTCGCGCTGAGGACAAATCCGTAACTTGGGAATACCTTAAGCCACTCGCGGAGTGTAACTCCTTTTGGCCGAGGAATTCTCTCAATCTCAATATATCCTCCCTTCTTTGAGGACTCAAGTAGAGTGCTAATAGAGCCTAAAATCCCCGGGTTACTGACATCCTTGGCCGCCCGGGCGAGTTTGTTTTCCGCAATACTTACTAAGGCCTCCAAACGGTACCGAAGCTCACCGGGAGAAGTGTCGGAAAAGGCGTCCCAGCTCTTTACTGCCCTTGATCCTCCCGGCTTCCCTCGTAGGTCAAGGGCAAGGATCAATTCTTCACCTACCTCAGCGGAGATGCTTTTCAGCAGATTCGTCGCCCGACCGAGGGTTGCTACCGAAAGGGAGCACTCGTCGGCCTCCGGATGGAAATGGCCGCCCACCATGGGAACCCGTAACCGTTGACATCCCTCCTCCATTCCCCGGAGAACCTCTTTCAGCCAGTCTTTTTCTCCCCCCGCTACGACATTCACCATTGCCAGGGGTCTGCCTCCCATTGCGTAGATATCGTTTGCCCCCACTACCACCGCCGCCTTCCCCGCGGCATAAGGCTCCTTTCTCAGAAATTTGGGCCAGATCCCGTCGGCAGCCAGTAGGAGATAACCGTCCCCGTCCTTCAACGCCCCACTGTCGTCACCCGGCCCGAGCACCGTGGAGCCAAAATCAGCTACCGTCCGGAGCGTCTCCACCACCTCGGATATCCTTTGCTTCCGGGTTATCCCCTCGTAGCCGCGAATCTCGCTTACAATCTTCTCAAGCATTGTTCGATATTGATTACTATTTCATGACTTTTAATATAAATCAGCCTCCATGAGCTGATGGGGAAGCCCACAGTACTGAGTAGGACCACCAATATCCTTCCACCCCAGTTGCTTAAAAAAATCAACCCTGTTCTCCTGGATATAGGCCCGTAGCACCTTTCCCTTTTTTTCCCTTACTGTCTCCTCGGCTTTGCGTACCAGAGACCTCCCGGCTATCCCCCGGTACTTTGGGATTACTGCCAGCCGGCTACCCCACCACTGCCCGTCATACTTCCGATTGAGTCTGACCGTGCCCTGCACCACATCTCCTGCCTTGGCAATGATATGAATCGCCTCCGCATCCATCTCATCCCGATCGGAGCCTTTGAAGATCCCCTGCTCCTCGACAAAGACCTGATGGCGGATCCGGTAGCAGGTATCGAGTTCATCATCGGTTCGGGCAATCTGGCAGGCAACCTCTTTCTCGGCAAGATAATCCTCAAACTCGCCTAGGGCCGAGCAGGCCGGGCAGCGCCCGCAACCGGCCGTAATCGTCCTCCAGGACAGACCCGCATTCCTCACTGCGAAAGCTGCCTTCTCGTATATCCCCCTCATCCTTGCCGGAGCCGGGGGCCGGCGGTTGGCCATTTTAGTCCCGGGGATCGGTCGCAAGGGGACCACATGCGGGTATACTCCCAATTTGGCCAACTCCTCACATCCCTTTATCAAGGATTGTTTAGACTCCCCCAACCCGGCGATTAGGAAGCTTATCACCTGATTCCTCCCGAAAATCCCTACCGCCTCCTGCCAGCAACGCCGGTAGCCTTTCCGGCCCACCCTGGCCTTATGCGGGGAGACCTGTTTAAGTACGGGGGAATCGAAGGACTCGATATGTATCCCTACCGTATCCACCCCGGCATCCTTTAGCACATTGAGCAGCTCCGGATTCGCCGGAGGGTTAAATTGAGCTTGTACCTTAAGACTGGTTCTTTGTTTGATCGCCCTGGTGCACTCGGCCAAGTAGTGAATGACCGAAGAGTCGTCACCCCAGCAGCCACTGGTAAGCACTGCATGCCTTACCCCTTCCGATTCGGCTGCCGCCGCCACCTCGGCCAGATGGGAGGGAGTCTTTCGGACGATGGTCTTTTTATTCTTCAGTGACTCGTTTATCCCGCAGAACCCGCACCCTTTTCCTGCCTCCTGATAAATACAGGACTGAACCACGGTTGATCCAAGACAATCCTCACCGTGGAGCAGTGCGATCTGGGAATAGGGAACACCATCCCATGTCCGTTTGCCGTAAAAAACCGGAGTCTCGGGGAACCGTATCTCCCTTATCTTTTTTCTGCCCCTACTTAACCAATATCGATCCGTTTGCTTCTTTAGGTAGTAAGGGGATCGGGCCACAAAGGGACTATGTAGGGGAACGCTGGCTTGGCGGCCGCCAAAGGAAATGACTGTCCCTTCGGCCGGTCCTGCCCCTCCTTGCCGTACACCCGGTGGCAGATCCTTCACCTTGGCGCCTAGGCCTTGGAGTTCTACCTTGAGCAGAATATCATCCATCGTTTATCAAGTCCTCCAAGCCCATCTATACCACCTTTATCTGATCATTTCAACTCTAGTCTCCACCTGCTGAAATTCTTGACAAACTATCGGAAATACTGGATAATCACAAAAACATGCATAAAGGTTTGTAAGTCATGGATTATCGGGACACATTGAATCTTCCCCAAACCCGCTTTCCAATGAAGGCGAATCTTGCCGAAAGGGAGCCGGAGATCCTTAAATCATGGGAGGAGAAAAGGATTTACGAAAAGATCCTGAAAGCCAATCAGGGCAAAAAGAGCTTTCTCCTCCACGACGGCCCGCCCTATGCCAACGGTCACATCCATAACGGAACTGCATTGAATAAGATCCTTAAGGATATCATAGTCAAATCCAAGAATATGGCGGGTCTCCTGAGCATCTACGTTCCCGGCTGGGACTGCCACGGCCTTCCCATTGAACTCCAGGTGGATAAAGAGTTGGGCGAAAAGAAAAAAGGGCTGAGCAAGGTGGAGTTCCGGGAGAGATGCCGGCAGTATGCCCGGAAATATATTAATATCCAGCAGGAAGAGTTCAAGCGCTTGGGTGTCTTCGGCATCTGGCAGGAGCCTTACCTGACGATGAACCACGAGTACGAGGCAACTATTGTCCGGGAACTGGCGAAGTTTGCCGATAAGGGCTCCCTTTATCGAAGAAAGAAGCCGGTATATTGGTGTACCTCCTGTCAAACCGCCCTAGCCGAGGCCGAGGTGGAGTATGAGGCTCACCGTTCACCATCGATCTACGTCAAGTTTCCGGTAGTATCCGACCTGAGCAAGCTTTTCCCCTCCCTGAAAGGGAAAAAGGTCTCGGTGCTCATCTGGACGACCACTCCCTGGACCCTGATGGCCAACCTGGCCATTGCCCTTCATCCCCGGTTCACCTATATGGCAGTTGAGGTTGAAGGAGAGGTCCTCATTGTGGCCGAAGGGCTCCTTGGACAGGTGGTAATGGAGCTAAATCTCAAGACTTACCAAACCCTGGAAAGCTTCCCCGGCCAGAAGCTCGATGGCACCGTCTGTCGCCATCCCTTCATTGAACGGGATTCCCTGATCATAACCGGGGAACTGGTCACCCTGGAGGCCGGAACCGGCTGCGTCCACATCGCCCCGGGCCACGGCCATGAGGACTACGAGATCGGCCTGAAATACGGTCTGGAGGTCTATTCCCCGGTGGACGATGAGGGACGGTTCGTCAAGGAGGCAATCCCCTTTCCGGGTATTAATGTATTTGAGGCAAATAGCCTAATTAACCGGAAACTAAAGGAAATCGGAGCCCTATTAAAGGAGGATATGATCGAGCATTCCTATCCTCACTGCTGGAGATGCAAAGAACCGGTGATATTTCGAGCTACCGAACAGTGGTTTATCTCGATGAACCACAACGAGCTACGCAATCAGGCCCTGAAAGGCATCGATGAGGTGGAGTGGGTGCCCCGCTGGGGTAGAGAGAGGATCTACGGCATGGTGGAAAGCCGGCCTGACTGGTGCATCTCCCGTCAGCGCTCCTGGGGGGTTCCGATAACGGTCTTCTACTGCTCCGCCTGTAGTTCCGTCCTGGGGGATAAGGACACTATCGACAATATTGCCCGGCGCTTCGAGAAGGAAGGAGCGGACAGCTGGTTTTCCCTTCCCGTATCCGAGCTTCTCCTCAAAAATGCCAAGTGTTCCCAATGTGGCGGAAAGGATTTTAAAAAGGAAGAGGACATCCTTGATGTCTGGTTCGAATCCGGAGTAAGCCATGCCGCCGTCCTCGAGACGAACGATTCCCTTTACTGGCCGGCGGATCTATATCTGGAGGGAAGCGACCAACACCGGGGCTGGTTTCAAAGCTCCCTTCTGGCCTCGGTGGGAACCCGGGGGACTCCCCCCTTCCGGATAGTCCTTACCCACGGCTTTGTTGTTGATGGCAAGGGAGAGAAGATGTCCAAGTCCAAGGGGAATTTTATCCCTCCGGAGGAGATAATCAATAAATACGGGGCCGACCTTCTTCGTCTCTGGGTAGCGGCCGAGGACTACCGCGAGGATATCCGGCTTTCAGTGGAAATCCTTAAGCGGCTGACGGAAGCCTATCGCCGGATCCGCAATACTTTCCGCTTCCTCCTCGGTAACCTTTATGATTTCGATCCGGAGAAGGACAGCGTAGATTACCAGGAACTCCTCGAGATCGACCGGTTCCTTCTCTATCGATTGAACCGGCTTATTACCCGGGTGCGCCAGGCATATGACGAGTTTGAATTCCACGTTATCTACCACTCCCTGCATAACTTCTGCGTAGTTGACCTGAGCTCGTTTTATCTGGATATCCTTAAGGATCGGCTTTATACCTTCCCGGCCAGCTCTCCCGCACGGCGCTCCGCCCAGACCGTCATCCGGGAGATTGCCCTGGCTTTGGCAAAGCTGCTTGCTCCTATCCTCTCCTTTACTGCCGAGGATGTCTGGAGCTACCTCCCCGGAATCCAGGAGGAGAGTGTTCATGGAGCCGGATTCCCCGAAGCAAGAAAGGATCACCTCGACGATCATCTGACCGAGAGATGGGAGCGACTACTCCAGGTTCGTAACGAAGCACTCAAGGCACTGGAGCAGGCCCGTCAGCAAAAGCTCATTGGTTCCTCGCTTGAAGCTAAGATAAATATCCAATCCCCCAAGAAGCTCCTTCCCTTTCTGAAAGAGTATCTTCAGGAACTACCGGCCTTGTTCATTGTCTCTCAGGTAACTCTTGCGGATGATTCCGACAAGGAAGGATATGTAAGCCAGGAAATCGAAGGGCTAAAGATCCAGGTTCTCCCCGCCGAGGGCCAGAAATGTGAGCGCTGCTGGAACTATTCCTCCTCGGTAGGCACCGACAAGGATCATCCCCTTATTTGTGAAAGGTGCCTCCGGGTGCTTAAGACCAAATGAAAAAGAAATATCTCATCCTAACTGGAGTTGCTCCGGTAATTCTCCTGATTGATCAGTTTAGTAAATATTACATCGACAGCCATTTTCTCCCCCACCGGCCGGTGGCGATCCTCAATAACTTCTTTCAGATTAACTATATTAGAAACATTGGGGCTGCCTTCGGCCTGTTCTCTAACCTGAGCTCCGAACTCCGGGGGCCGCTGTTCATAAGTATATCCATCCTAGCAATACTGATGATCCTTTCCTTCTTTATCAAGCTCGAAGATCGCCAACGCCTCCTGAGCTTTTCCTTCTCCCTGATCCTGGGAGGGGCACTCGGCAACTTCATTGACCGGATCCGTCTGGGATACGTAATTGATTTTTTGGATATTCACTGGTATGATTATTATCACTGGCCCGCCTTCAATATCGCGGATACGGCAATAACAGTTGGGGTTATCCTACTCTTACTGGAGATAATAACCGGTTATAAAGAAGAACGAGACAGTGGTAGTGACCAAATTTCGTCCCATTCAGACGAAGATCCTCAAGGGCTTAGCGAAGGATAAAAGAGTTTAATGTATCCAATACTGTTTAAGATTGCGGATTTTACCCTATATTCCTACGGGGTCTTCGTAGCCCTGGGCTTCCTGGCGGGTATCAGCTTTGCCCTGCGCGAGGCCCGGAGGGTCGGTGAGGATCCAGAGAAGGTTCTGGATCTCTGCTTCTGGATCTTGATCGCCGCCATCGTAGGGTCGCGGTTGATGTTCATCCTGCTTAATATCAAGGAATATATCAAATACCCGGCTGAAGTCATAAAGATCTGGAGGGGTGGACTGATCTTTTACGGAGGCGTCGTCCTCTCGGTTATCGCTGCCGCCGTTTTCATGCGCCGGCATAAGCTCAATCCCTGGAAGGTAAGCGATATCGTATCTCCCGGAATCGCCCTGGGGCTGTTCTTCGGAAGGCTTGGTTGTTTCCTCGCTGGTTGCTGCTACGGAAAACCAACTGATTTTCCCTGGGCGGTAACCTTCAAGAATCCGGCAAGCCTGGCAACCCTAAACGTTTCTTTGCATCCCACCCAGCTCTACTCCTCCCTGAACGGGTTATTACTGTTCTTGATCCTTTTGGTTATGCGCAGGTTTAAAAAATTCGATGGCCAGATTACGATCAGCTTCTTCTTCCTCTACGCTGTAACCCGCTCAATTATCGCGGTCTTCCGAAAACAGTGGGATTACATCATCCCCCCAGGAAGCCTTCCCTATTTTACCGGTTTTTCCCTTTCCACCTCCCAGTTCACCAGCATCCTGGTTGCGATCGTCTCCCTTTATTTGTTCTTCTATCTTTACAAGAAGGCCCTGAAGCCGGAAGGAGTAAAGAAGACTGCCAAGGAAGAATCGGAGAAGAAAAAAAGAGGAGGGGGAAAACGGAGCAGTTAGACCTACTCTAACTCTCCTTGGAGGAAAGTCCGGAGTTTCTTGATAATCCTGTCTTCGAGTTGGCGTGCCCATTCCTTACTGATTCCGTATCTATCAGCAATCTCCTGGAGAGTTACCGGAACCTCTGCCAATAGCCGCTCCTTGAATATGCTCAACTCACGTTCATCGAGGGTCTTTGAGAACTCATCAAACCTTTCAAACAAAATGTCCTTAAACTCGGCATCGGAGAGCTTCTCATCAGGGGGGGCTTCATGATTCTGGAGGAATTCCAGTTGAATACCTCCTGAGTAACGATCATCCGGCTGGTCCAAAGAGAACTCACTGCTGCCGAGCCTTAAGCTCATTTCATCCACTTCCTCCTCTTTAACCCCTAAGCTCTCTGCCAGAAGTTTGCGATCGGGATAACAACCCATCGCCTCGATCTTTTTCTTTTCCTTCATCAGGTTGTAGAACAACTTCCTCTGCACCTGGGTAGTTCCGATCTTAATCAACCTGAAATTATCCAGAATATACTTAAGGATATAGGCCCGGATCCACCAGGAAGCATAGTATGACAATCGGGTGCCTTTATCCGGGTCGTATTTACTCACGGCCTTCATCAGACCGATATTCCCCTCCTGAATAAGATCAAGAATGTTATGATAGGTTGTGCGATATTCCATTGCAATCTTAACAACCAAACGGAGATTGGAGGTTACCAGTTTTTTCGCCGCCTCGATATCTTCCTGCTCCCGGAGTCTCTTCACCAGTTCATTCTCCTCTTCCCGGGAAAGGAGTGGGAAGCGGCTTACTTCCTGTAGATATCTCTGGAGAGGATCAGTTACTACCAGTGAATCCTTTTTCTTACCCGACATCTTGATAACCTTAATTCGGAATAAAATCCAGTCTTAATTGATTATACCTCTAAGCCTTCAAAAATCAAACATTATTTATCTGGCTAATCCCTTATCAAATAAGAATACCACTATGGATAGGAATACTAAGATTGTTATAAAAACAAGGGTGCTTGGCAAGCCGAAGATCGGGATTAAGAACGCGCTGGTAAGAAGAGCCCCGGATGCCGCTCCAAGATGATCAGCACCGTTGACCCACCCCGCGGAAAAACCCACCCCTCCGCCCTTCCGGATGAATATATCCGCCCCCAACTGGAAGATTAACCCGCAGATCACCGCCCCCATCAGAGTCAGAAGCATAAAAACCAAGGTAGCCGGGAATTCCGCTAATTTGCTTAAGGGAAGGCTTAGGACTGCCCATAACAGCAGGGGATATAGGGCAAGAAAAAAAAGTAGAACAAGGAATGCCCGGGAGGAATCAACCCCCCTGTCTAAAAATCTCCGGGCCAGAATTGCCCCGAGACTCAATCCCACCATAAAGGCAGTAATGACCAATCCCAATTGATAGAACATATAGCCGTAAAATATCTGGAAGCTGAGCAGGATAACGATCTCGGCGCTGATACTGACAAAGCCCATCACACCAATAGCAGAGATCACCCCGATCATCCCTCTCCCCGGCCGGTTCCTGAGCCAGATAAGAACCGGAAGGACCAAGAGAATCAGGGCAGCCAGACAGTGATGGAACTTTATCCGGTCAAGCCACTTAAGGAGCTTGGCCCACTCAAGATTAAAATAAGTTTCCCAATGCAGGGTATTGTATAGGTAAGCTATCGGCTTAAGGTCCTGATTAAGGGTAAAGCCCCTGCCCAGTTCCGATTCTACCCGTTTGCGGGTGTAATTAATCCTTTCGGGAGCAAGGTTGTAGCGGAGATAGTAATCCCGGAAAAACCTGGTTTTAATGCCCCTCGTGTGAAGGCGCTCGACGACCTGCTGATAGTCAGAAGTAAGGTATCCCTTTGCCTCGGCGGCAATCAGGTAGTTTCGGCTCAGGGGAAGGATAACTGCTTCCTCCACAGTCTTTCTTAGTGTTTCATAGATGCAGGCCAAGAAGCGGGCTTGGGCGTCGCTGATATAATTAGCGGGCTCACCGGCGCTGGTAACGAGGACGCCTCCCTCTTTTAGAATCGTCTTTACCTCTTCAAAGAATTCAAGGCTATAGAAGCGGTTCAGCTGGGCGGTATCGGGTCCGGAGAGGTTGATAATAACCAGATCATAGCTCCCGGGCGGCCGATGGTTAATGAAATAACGGCCGTCGAGATTGAATATCTGTATCCGTTTGTCCCGGAGAAGTTCCCGGGTATGAGGTATCTTTTCCTTCTCTATCTCGTTTATCTCCGGATCCAACTGAACATAGTCGAGTCGGGTGAGGGGATACTTCAGCAGCTCATCCACCACCCCATTAAGCCCCCCTCCCACCAGGAGAACCTCCCGTGGGCGGGGATGCTCCAGCATCGCCAGGTGGGCAATCTCCTCCGCGTGCATCGGATCGGGATAGGTAAAGACGGGAAACCCGTTATAAAAAAGGGTATATTCTCCGCCCGTGCGGCTCAAGGTGATGCTTCCATAGCGAGATTCGGTAGTATAGATCGGATTGAAGCCGCGCCAGCGGATATTCTGGGCAATAAGATCGAGGTCCAAGACCTGCTGGGGCAGAACCAGCAAGATGAGGGAAGCCCCGGCCAGGGCAAGAGGCAACCACACTACTGCCCGCCGGACCAGTCTCGCCCCCTCAGTCCTGAATCCCTGCTTAAGCAGCCACCAGATCGTTATCGAGATGATCAGATCGAGGATAAGCACAGATTGAAAGGGAGAAAGCAGAGGGATGGCCACCCAGTTAAAGCTCAGTCCCCCCAGGGCCGAGCCCAGCGCCTCCCAGAGATATACCCGGCCAATATTTAATGAGCTCTCTCCGGAAAACAGGCGGCAGCAGAGGACAAAGGAGAAACCCAAGAGGATACACAGGGGACTCAGGACAATGGTGGTGGAGATAACGATCGTTGGAAGATCTACTATCTGTGAAAGCGGTATTCCCAGAATCGGCTTGATGCAGAAGGTAAAAAGAAGGGTCAGCGGGAGGAGGATAACCATGCCTATCAAGGTAAGTGCGAGGACAAGGTGTACCCTTTCCAGGCCCTCGGTCAGCCGGCTAAAGAGGATGCTTCCCACCCCGGTCCAGAGCATCCAACTGGCAAGGACAACCCCCACGCTGAGCTCGTTGCCGGAAAAGATCACCATCAGCCGGCGCATCAGGATTATCTGGCTGATGATGGAGATAAAGCCCAGGAGGGTAAAGACATACCGGGATGGTTTCATCTCGTATCTTTAATCCTCTTCTTCCGCGATAAACTCCTCTTCATCATCTACCTCTTTAACGGCCAATTTAAGCGGGGAGCCGCAATAGGTGCAGTAAACGGTATCTCCCTTCTTGTCCTCCGTATCCAGGAGGATACTGGCATGACATATCGGGCAACTTACCTCTCTCATTAGTTTTACCTCCTTTGGTTATTCTTTGGTATTTCCTAATATAACAGCGCGGGAAGGATTTTTCAATTGTCCATGCTCTTAAAGGCGAAAGATATGCGAAGGAAGCACAGCCGACAAAGAAAACAGGTATTGTGCCTAAAATTAGACAGGGACAAAAGAAAAGGCTATAATAGAGAAAAAGCGAATTGTTACAAGGAAGTGAGGATCTCTAAATGGAAAAGAAAATCGTAGTAATCGGGATGGGCTATGTGGGTATCCCCTGTGCCGTTCTCCTGGCCGATGTGGAAGGCTTTGATGTTACTGGGGTGCAGCGCCGTTCGGAGCGCTCCGGCTGGAAGATCGAGTGTTTAAACAGCGGTAAGAATCCCTTCGAGGGGGAAGAGCCCGGTTTAAGTGAACTCATTTCCCGGGTGGTAAAGAAAGGGAACTTCCGGGTTACCGACGATATCTCGGTTTGCCGGGAGGCCGATACCATCCTCATCGATGTGCAGACCCCTACCGATGAAAATCGCATCCCCCAATATATCTCGCTTCGCCAGACCTCCGCCGGAGTGGGCGAACACATGAAAAAGGGTGCCTTGGTGATAATCGAATCCACGGTTGCCCCGGGAACCACGCAAAACATCGTCCGCCCCATCCTGGAGGAGAATTCCGGGCTCAAGGTCGGAAATGACTTCCATCTCGCCTTCTCCTATGAGCGGGTGATGCCCGGGAAGCTCATCGAATATATCGTCAACATGCCCCGGGTGGTGGGAGGTATCGATGAGAAAAGCACCGAGTTGGCAGTTGGGCTCTACCGCCGTATCGTGAAAGCGGAAATTACCCCTACCGGATGCCTCACCGCCGAGTTAGCCAAGACCGTGGAGAATGCCTACCGGGATGTAAATATCGCCTTTTCCAACGAGATGGCCCTGGTCTGCGAGAATATGGGAGTGGATGTCTTCAAACTCCGGGAGATCATCAATTCCCGCCACGATCGCCATATGCACCTGCCCGGGGCCGGGGTGGGAGGACACTGCCTGCCCAAGGACACCTGGCTTTTGCGTTACGGGCTGTCCGAATACGGCCTGGAGAATACGGAAACCGACCTGATCGCCCTGGCCCGTAGGGTTAATGACGCAATGCCCGTCCATATGTCCCGCCTGGTGGAAAGGGCCCTTGCCGAGAAGGCCCGGGAGGTTGCCGGATCCCGGGTAGCCATCCTGGGGGTTTCCTATCTCGAGGATTCCGATGACACCCGGAACACCCCCGCCCTTCCTTTGATAGCCGCTCTACAGTCCAAAGAGGCTGATCTGATTGCCCACGACCCCTATGTGAAGAGATTTCCCGAGCTTACTATCCCCTTAACCGACAGCCTCGAGCAGGCCCTCAAGGGGGCCGACTGCGCCGCTATAGTGACCAAGCATAAGCCTTACTACGAGATTGATTTAAAGTGGGCCCGGAAGCTCATGCACACCCCGGTGATCGTGGACGGTCGGAATGTCCTTTCGGCCGATAAGGTCAGGGCAGCCGGATTCCTTTACCGCGGGATCGGAAAAGGATAGTTAAAAAACTGGTCGGGACTACGAAGGCTGAAAATCGAGCTAATAAATCGAATAATTACAAATTAGGCATAAAAAAAGCCTCTCTTAAACTAAGAGAGGCTTTTAAGTATCAAGGATAAAGCCTTAGGGAAGATCCACCTCAAAGTTATTCTTTACCATTACCACCTATTGTTACATTATCCCTGGCATCGGCTTCATATGTGCAGCTCCCGTTCCCATCCAGGTGATTACCAGCCAGGTCTGCTATTTTGTGGCTCAGGATTATTTCATCCCAATCCTCACCATAAGGCTTTACACATACAACCGTTGTCAGCCCTCCTATCTCCTCACCATCCTCATCCTCAAGACG
>CP070770.1:2837465-2867764 GCA_020345765.1 Deltaproteobacteria bacterium | reverse complement strand
GTAGATGCCAATGGCAGGGTAAAGCATCTTTATATCGATGAGGATGTAATAAAACGCTCGGTCCATGCCAAGCGGACTTGCACCGACTGTCATTTTGATGCGATCGAGATACCTCACCGGAAAACACCCCAAAAGGTTCATTGTGCCCGTTGTCATTATCGGGGGAATCCTGACGGTGCTCCCCAATCCGACAAATACCTTGAGTACAATAGAAGTGTCCATGGGAAAAAGATAGTAGAGGGAACCACCAAAAAAGCTCCTCTCTGCCAGGATTGCCACGGCGATCATGAAATAAGGCATACCAAGGATCCCCTCTCCCAAACGGCACATTTGAATGTAGCAAAGACATGCGGGAAATGCCATATTGAGATCTATGCCGTTTACATGAACAGCATTCACGGAAGGTCTACTTACGAGAAGAAGAATCCTGATGCCCCTGATTGCACCGGTTGCCACGGGGAACACAGCGTGCTTTCCCCGAGAGATCCTGAATCATCGGTGTATCCTACCGGAGTAGTTAAAACCTGTGCCCACTGCCATGCTGAGGTTGGTATAGTGGGAAAATATGGAATTGAGGTCGATCAGGTGGCAACCTACGAAGACAGCTTCCATGGAATAGGGATAAAATACGGTTTAAAGACCGCGGCAAGCTGTGCCAGCTGTCACGGGACCCATAATATACTCCCCCATGATAATCCCCACTCCACTGTTTATATTGAAAATATTCCTCGGACATGCGGGAAGTGCCATCCCGGAGCAAACATCAACTATGCCCGGGGCAAGATCCATATAGACCCATCGAAGAAAAGCGCAGGAATAGTATTCTATGTGGCGTTTTTTTTCAAGTGGTTTACCATCCTGATCTTACTCGGGCTCATCACTCATATCGGACTCGATCTCTACCGGAGGTCAAACCAGTGGAGAGAATTAAAGATGAAACAGCGTATGTAGGAAGAGGCTATGGAGGATAGAAAGGCACGAAGAAAAGCATTTCTGGATGAGTTCATAAAGGATCTCGAAGAGGAGATCTTCTCTCAGTTTGACCAAAAGCTCGATGAAGAATCGGCCCAATCAATAAGGCAAACGATAAGGGAGAGAGTTTTAAGAGATTTTCAGGATGAGACCGGAGAGCTCATTAACAGGTTAAAGAAGTCAGTAACCAAGGAGATTGCATCGAAGGTAACCCGGGATGAGAAGCTTAAGAAAAAGGCAGAGGAAGAAGAGTTCCAGAGATTCAACCTCCATTTCCGCATCCAGCATATTATGATCTTTACCAGTGTTATCATATTAATACTAACCGGCCTTCCCCTTAAATTCCCCGACCTTCCTACATCTACCGGTTTTGTATCAATAATAGGCGGGATAAAGAGCAGCAGGCTCCTTCATCGTATTGGTGCAGTAATCCTCATCGCAGCTATGGCCTATCATGTTATTTATTCGATCCTCCACCGTGAGGGAAGGAGAGATTTAATATTACTTATCCCCAGACCAAGAGATTTTCTCAACCTCATCCAGAATATAAAATACTTCCTCGGATTCTCCCATGAAAAGGCAAGATTTGGAAGGTTCAGCTATATTGAGAAATTTGACTACTGGGCGGTTTACTGGGGTTGCGTAGTAATGATTGGAACCGGGGCTATATTATGGTTCGAGAACTTATTTCTTAATATCTTTCCCAAGTATATGTTCGATATTTCCAAGGAGGCACATAGTGACGAAGCGCTTCTGGCCACCCTGGCGATAGTTATCTGGCACTTCTATAATGTCCACTTAAATCCTGATATATTCCCTATGAGCTGGACCTGGTGGACCGGGAAAATATCCAAGGAGGAGATGATTGAGCATCACCCGTTAGAATATGAAGAGACAACAGCTGAAAACGCTAAGGACGATGCAATGTAGGGAAATAACCAATAACCAAATTACAATGACCAAATAATAATCAATAACCAAATACCAATAACCAGATATAGTGATGTTTGGAATTTGGGTATTGGTGTTTAAGGTTTTTTCAGATTAAGGAAGTATCAATTTGAAGGAAAAGATCAAACTATGGTGGAAGAGGCAGACATTATCTAAGAGGGTCTTAATCGTCTCCATCATCTCCCTAATTCCCTTATTCTACCTGGCAAACCTTGTTTTCTACGCCGCCTCTTATTATCCGAGAACATGCACGATCTGCCACTATATGAAACCGTATTATGAACAGTGGAAGACATCCACCCACAAGGATTTCATTTGCATTAAATGCCATCCATACCGATTAATCAATAACACAGTTTCTACCATAAAATATCTCACCGATACTTACAATCCTCGGCCAATCGTCGAGGTGAACGATGCGAGCTGTCTCCAGGAAGGCTGCCATTCGGAGAGACTCCTCAAAGGAAGGGTGGCATTCCAGGAATCTATAATATTCGATCACACCGACCATTACGGGAAGATAAGAAGGGGAGAGAAGTTAAGATGCTCAAGCTGTCATTCGCAGATCGTCCAGGGAGAGCATATTGCCGTAGAGGAAAGGGTTTGTTTCCTCTGCCATTTCAAGGGAGCAGCCAGGGGAAGCTCGGTTACCGGGTGCCCTTCATGTCACGGTACCCCGACGAAGATTGTAGAACATGAAGGTTTTTCCTTCAGCCACGAGAGCTATCTCCGGCTTGGTGTCCAGTGCAACCAATGTCACCTTGATGTTGCTAAGGGGGAAGGAGATGTCCCCGAGCAGAAATGCCACTCCTGTCATGCTGAGAGGCTGGAGAATTACAAGGATAAGCTGTTCATCCACCGGGTACATGTTACCGATAAGGGGATTTACTGCTTCCGTTGCCATGAAGAGATATGGCATGGTGATATAAGTATGATCCAGCCACTTGAAGTGAAATGTGATGCCTGTCATCCGAAGCTTCATTCACCGCAGAAGGCCCTCTACATGGGAGTGGGGGGAAAGGGTGTAAAGGATACACCGAGCAGGATGTTCTCCGCTCAGGTAAGCTGCGATGGGTGCCATATCGGAGGAAGGACGGAGAAAAAGGCATGCCTTTCATGCCATGAGAAGAACTATGCCGATATGCTCGACGACTGGAAAAAAGAGGTCGGAAGGGCTCTATCGGAGATATCACCGGTGATCAAGAGGGGTGAAAGCGCCTTTAAAGGAATGAAGGGGAAGCTGGTCCAAGAGGCATCAATGTTCATAGAAGATGCAAGACATAATTACGAGCTTCTGGAGAATGGACATGGTGCCCACAATCCTGAATACGCGGTAAGGCTCCTCCAATCAGCGTGGGATCAGGTTGACATTGCCATGAAAGCAGCTTATCCCTCATACCAGCCATCTAAAAGAGGAAGGCTACTGGGCACCGGAGATGGATACTGCACTATCCTCTGTCATTCCCGGCTCGGGCTTAAGCAGGAATTGGTCTTTGAGGAGATGAATATTGAGTTCCCCCATTCATTTCATCATGACGATTTGGGAGTAAGATGCACTGATTGCCACTCGCCGGAAAAGCACAAAATGAGGATCATCACCAAGGATGGATGTATGGCCTGTCATCATAAGGGAGATGAACTCAAGTGTGATAAATGCCACTGGGCACAACAGGGTTTATACCTGGGTAAGGTGAAGGTGTATGGACTCAAAGAGATTCAGCCGGACATCATGGCCAGGGCAGACATAGAGTGCGAGGGATGTCATGACCTCAAAGAGAAAGATCAATCTGTTGAAGTTTTAAAGGATAAATGCATCGATTGCCATGAGGAGGACTATGACGAGATCCTTATCCAGTGGGAGCAGGATTTGCTCAAGATATCATCTGAGCTTTTCCTAAAACTTTCCCATCTGGAGGAGGGAATGAAGACGATGGAAGGGGAAAAGCTCCTGGAGACAGAGCGGCTTTACCAGGAGGCAAAGCATAACATTGAGTTAATATCGAGGGGCAAGGGCGTACATAACTACGAGTTGTCCATGAAGATATTGGCCGCGGCCAAGGAAAGTCTGGATAAAGCCCTGGGTAAGACAGAGGAGGAGGACGGGAAAAAGTCAGAATGAGTGGAAGATATGGAAGGTGAGAAGAAATATTGGCAAGCGGTGAAGGAAAATATTCGAGGATGGTTATCTCTGGAAGGGGCTCGGAAGAATATTGAAGTTCGCTTTGGTATTGATTTAAGTAAGTTGACTGATAAGATCAAAAGCGATCTTCTAAATAGACCCCTCCCCAAAAATCTAATCTGGATCCATTACTTAGGCTCCGTCATTCTACTCCTGTTCGTCATCCAGGTCATTACTGGCACCGCGTTGAGCTTCTATTATAAACCCACCCCTGATGAGGCACATACCAGTATTAAATATATAATGAACTATGTTCCCTATGGATGGCTTATCCGGAGCATACATTACTGGGCAGCAAACTTAATGATATTATCTCTACTTTTTCACCTTGCCCGGGTATATTTTATGGGAGCATATAAGAATCCCCGGGAGTTTCTCTGGGTCTCTGGGGTTTTTAATCTTGGTATCATCATTGCCTTCGGTTTCACCGGATACATTCTCCCCTGGGATCAAATATCCTACTGGGCAACGACAACCTTGACCAGCGAAATAGGCGATCTTCCTCTTATTGGAAAGTATATTATGCTTTCCATCCGGGGAGGAGAGGAAGTGGGCAGCGGTACCCTTACCCGCTTCTTTGTGGGTCATATCATGATCCTTCCGGCAGCACTTTGCTCTCTGATTCTGGTGCACATCTTAGTGGTTGCTCGACAAGGTATTTCTCCCTTGTGGTGGAAGCAAAAGGTGACGAATCCCAGCCACGAATCCCAGCCACGAACCTTTTTCCCTCATGCGAGCTTAGATTTCGCCATTATCATGTTCACCCTGTTTGCTCTGCTGATGGGTTTGGCCGTGTTCTTTCCCACCGGACTGCCGGATAAGGCAAACCCTTTAGAAATCCCGGCGGAGATTAAACCCGAATGGTATCTGTTATTCCTGTATCAATTTTATCGGGTTCTGCCCGTAAAAATATTATTTATCAAGCGGGTAGTTCTGTTTGCCATTCCTTTTATCATATTTATTATTGTCTTATTTTCTGTGCCGTTTTCGGATATAAGTGAGGAGCTTCATCCCTTAAAAAGGCGTTTGTTCACCGGGCTTGGCACATTTGCCCTCCTATTCTTTCTGACATTTACATTATGGGGTCTCTTTTCTTGAAGGTATCGAAGGTACTTTTTGCTGCCGGTCTGTTGATCTACGGGTTTACCGATCCGGGATGGGCCCAAAGGAGTTCTTGTGAGGAGTGTCACGGGAGGGCCAAGGTTGATTTCCGGAGGAGCATCCATAAAGAGCGGGGAATGGCCTGTGTGGATTGCCATGGGGGGGACCCGTTGGATATGACCCGGAGTTCCATGTCTAAAGATAAAGGCTTTCTAGGCAAAATCAACAAAAAAGATGTACCGTACCTATGTGCAAAATGCCATTCAGATGTCGAGCTCATGCTTCAATACGGAGAATACATAGATGAATTCGCCGTCTATAGACATAGCCAGCATGGAAAAATACTTTATAAAAAGGGAGATACCAAAGTTGCCGTATGCACAGACTGCCACTCTGCCCATGACATTAAGAAGGCAGAAGACCCTGAATCTTGGGTTTACCCGTTCAATGTCCCAACTACCTGTGCAAGATGTCATTCCGACAAGAATTTAATGCAGGATTATGGGATCCCTACAGATCAATACGAAAAATATAAAGAAAGCATTCATGGAAAGCTGAGACTGGAAAAAAAGGACCTGCGTGCGCCGGGCTGCCCTGATTGCCACGGGGTTCATGGGGCTACCCCGCCGGGAGTGGACGAGGTGCACAGTGTCTGCGGCAAGTGCCATTTCCCCCAGCGTAACTATTTTCAGGAAAGCCCCCATTTCGAGGCAATGAAAGACAAAAAGATTAATGAGTGTGCAAGCTGCCATGGTTCCCACGGGATTGAGGCCCCCACATATGAGCTTTTCACTTCAGGAAAGAAAGAAGAAGGAAGCGGATGCGGAGGCTGTCATTCCCCCGATTCCCGGGAATATCTTTTAGGGGTCAGGATAAAAAACGATCTTCTTGAGGCCGAGAAGTCCTTTGAAAAAGCCTCTTTATTTATTGAGACGGCCCGGCTCAAGGGCTTTGAGGTCGACGAGGAACGCATAAAGTTAAAAGAGGCAAAGGCAAAGATCACCGAAGTTCTCCCAATAACTCACTCCGTTTCTATACCCCTGGTGGAGCAATATATTACCACTGCCAAGGCAGGGGCCGAGGATGTCAAGGAGTTAGTAAATGCAAAGATCGTAGAGTGGAAGGATAGAAGGGTGATGTTCGTTATCAATATTTTCATATTTCTCTTTGTGGTTATACTACTGATCATAAAAAGAAAAAGGATCATGCCTAAGTCTAATCCACCTACTCCACCTATGGCGGGAAAACTCTAATCTAAAAACATGGGTTTTAAGGAATGGATCAATAGAAATCGAGTTTTAAAAGGAGCTTTTAAGCTCATAGGAATTCATTTCCCTTTAGAGCAAGATGACCTTATCCGCATCTCCCGAAGATTCCTCTATCTCCTCGGAGCGGGAGGAGTTCTCCTCATTGTGGGATTCATTAGCTTTATAAGATTCAGCACCAGTTCTTATTTTTGCGGATCCTGTCACATTATGAAGCCCTACTATAATGCATGGAAGAGCTCAAAGCATGATTTTGTTCCTTGTGTTGACTGTCACTACCCACCGGGATTTACCGAGGAAGTGAGGGGAAAGATCCAGGCTTCAACTCAAGTGGTGAAGTATTTAACCCGTACTTATGGAACAAAACCGTATGCCGAGATCGATGACGCCAGCTGTTTGAGGAAGGGCTGCCATTCCAAAAGGCTGTTAGAAGGGAAGGCTGACTTTAAAAAAGGAATTGTTTTTGACCATAAACCTCATCTTACCGAAATGAGAAGGGGTAGAAGACTACGGTGCGTCACCTGTCATTCCCAGATTGTGGTCGGGACTCATATTGCTGTTACTGAAACGGACTGCTTTATTTGCCATTTTAAACCAGAGGCTGATGGAAGTAAATCGCCAATTGCAGATTGCACTATTTGTCATGAGGAACCTAAGGGGGATATCGAGCTTTCCGGTATAGTATACAATCATGAAGATTTTGTAGATAGAGGGGTGGAATGCGAGAAGTGTCATATAGATGTAGTTCAGGGTGAGGGAGGAGTCCCCAAAGAGAGATGCCTAAGCTGCCACGGTGAGTTGGAGAAACTGGAAAAATTCGATGAACACCAATTTATCCACGATCACCATGTGACCAGGCGTAAGGTCGAGTGCGCCCATTGCCATAGTGATATTGAGCACAGGATTACGACCCGGGTTGAATTCGTTAAGACTGACTGCCTAATCTGCCATTCTGCAAGCCACCGCGCACAGGAAAAGATATATATGGGGACAGGAGGCAAGGGTGTGGAGGATATGCCTAACTCCATGTTCTTGGCCCGGGTTGATTGTGCCGGATGCCATACTATACCTAAAAATGGAGCACCCCAATCCCAGTTTGTCGGGCAGACAAAAGAAGCATCGGAGGCTGGTTGCCTGAGCTGCCACGGAAAAGATTACCTGGGAATTCTTGATGATTGGAAAGCCTCAATAGAGGATTCTCTTAAGAAACTAAAGCCTAAACTGGAGAAAGCAGAAAAACTTACTAAAGGAACTTTACTGGATCATAAAAGTTACCAGGAAGCCAACGATCTCTATCTAAAAGCTAAGTTCAACTACGAATTTGTTGCCTATGCTAATGGAGCAGCTCATAATGTAGAATATTCTACTGCCCTTCTAGATCAGGCCCAGGAAGATATAGAGAAAGCTATTACTCTCCTATCGAGATAAAACTCCTTACATAGTCCGGGCAAGGAAGCCGGATACTTAGCGCTAGGATATATCCTTACCGCGGGCGAGGATCTTCAGCTCCTCCTCCAGATTTGAAGGCTCTATGCGCATCAGCCATCCTTTCCCGTAGGGGTCGGAACTTGCCAAAGAGGCCTCTTTGTCCAACTCGGAATTGACCTCGACTACCTTACCGCTTATTGGTGCCCATAACTTGTGAATACGCCTCTCCTTGCTGGTTACCCTTGCACAGACCCCTCCCTGCTCAATTTCCTCATCCTCCAGAGGAAGATCAATGTAGAGTATTTCTCCCGCTGTCTTTTGAAAAATATAGTCCATCCCTATCCGCACCGACCCGTCTTTCTCAACCGATGCCCAGGAATGTTCTCGTAAATAGAAGTATTCCTCAACCCGGGCCGGCGCTAATTCCACCTCTACCCTTTCTGCCATCACGGCTTCCTTCCCCTTTACTTCAGGGGGAATCTCTAATTTCGGAATCGGTTCTTTTTCTGGTTCGCGGCCTTCCAGATAGAGGCTTTTCCTTCGGATTGCTCTTGCCGTTACACTCCGGAGCTCATCCGGAGTGAACGGCTTGGGAATATAGTCGAACGCTCCCAATTTCATTGCTTGCACCGAAGTCTTGATGGTTGCGTATCCGGTGATCATAATCACACTCACTTCAGGATACTTTTCTTTGATGGTCGCCAGCAGTTCCATACCGCTGATCTTAGGCATCATTAAGTCGGTAATCACAACATCATATGCCTTACTCTCCATCTTCTTAAGTGCTTCATCGGCACTCAGGGCGGAATCGACTTGGCAGTCTTCCTTCGCCAGGACCTTGGTCACACTCCTACAGACCGGAGCCTCATCATCAACCACTAGAATCCTATCTACATCACTCATACCTCATCACCTCCAACTTTGTACCCTCACGAAGTTTCCGCGAGGTTTGGCTTCAGCGGGGATTACTTTTCCTCGCCGATCGGCAATTTAATCGTAAAAACCGTTCCCTTTCCTACTTCACTCTCGACATCAATAGTACCGCCGTGACGTGAAATGATCCCATAGCAAACCGCAAGACCCAAACCCGACCCTTGCCTTCCCTTGGTGGTGAAGAAAGGCTCAAATATGCTCTGGATCTTATCTGCGGGAATACCATAACCGCTATCCCTTAAAGAAACCGCAATAGACTTATTCTCCCCATTGATCCGGGCAGACACTACGCTAATCTCTCCTCCGTCCGGCATTGCTTCAGCCGAATTCAAGAGCATGTTCATGAAGACCTGCTGTAGCTGATTAGCATCAGCCATGATTAAGGGAAGGGTGTCCTGGAAATCCCGTTTTATCTGAATATCGCGGAAGGCAGCCTGGTTCTCCAGAAGTGATATCGACTTTGTAAGTACTTTGTTGAGGTTGACTGGGCTCTTTTCCCCCCTACTCTGACGGGCGAAGTCCAGGAGTCCTTTGACGATGTCCCGGCAACGTTCGGTTTCGGTCACGATCTCCTGGTAATCCTCCCGCCGCGGATCGCTCCCCTCAGCCTTCTCGAGAAGAAGACAAGTATTGGTCAATACCGTGGTAAGTGGGTTGTTGATCTCGTGAGCAACCTGGGCAGCTAACATTCCCAACGCTGCAAGTTTCTCCTTCTGGAATAGCTGAAACTGAGTCTCTTTCAGACCTTTAGTCATCCAGTTAAAGGCCCGTGCTAACTTACCAATTTCATCCCTTGAATGGATGATAATTTCATGTTCGAGATCACCTTGCGCAATCCTCTGAGTCCCGAGCACTAACTCTTGTACCGGATTGTGTACGAACTTTCGAACAAATAGCGCAACAATAAATGCGATTAAGATAATCGCCACGATGGAAAAAACGACAATATGCCAGCGATTCGTGGCAATCTCTGTATCAACCCGCGCCAGGGATATGTCTATATCGAGTACCCCTAAAACCTTTTGCTCCCGGGGATGCACCTCATGGCAACGGGTATAACATTCCTCATCATTGTAGATCGGATTGATAATGCCAAGAACTCGATATCCACTTGAACTATTAAATATTCTGCTTCTTTGGGGCATATCTAGTTGCTTGAGGAGTTCCTCCGCACCGTGGCAGACATAGCACGCCTCCGCCTTCTTATCCACTAACTTACCCTTTTCGTCAAAGTGAGTGGAGAACATGATCATTCCATCATTGTTGAAAATCCTGATGCGATCGATATCCTCCTGCCTCCCGACGTCCTCGATGACTTTATAGATTTTACTGCTGTCTCCCTCCAACATATAGTTACGGGTGCTTTTCTTGATGGTATCGCTAAAGCGATCAGCGCTCCGCACTACTTCCCCGATGAGCTGTTCACGCTGTACCTTTACCATCACAAAGGCAAACAACCCCATAAAGAGGATGAGGACCAAGCTTAGAGCAACGATCAACTTAGTCCCAAGACTGCGAAAGAGTGTAGCGAAGATTCTCTTTGTGGTTACTGCCTTTTTCGGCTGTTTCCCTTCAGGCTCTGATTTTGGGTTATCCATATCTGATTTATTTATATCTATTACCTATATATCGATCGGAAAAACCAGATTGTATTAGTTACACCAGGTCTTATTTTATTTATCATCCAATGATGTTTTTACTATAATTTAGCCTACTTACGCACTATTTGTCAAGGACTTTTGGCGAGTGCTCCTACGATAAATTCCTTATTAATCCTACTTACTGCAGTTAAAGAAAGACGATTTGTAAGTGTAGAGAAGACCCTATTTCTACTATCCGGGCAGAGTATATGTATTTTAAATGGATTTAGGAAGGTATTATAAAAATTACTCGAATTACTTAAAAACCGCTGAAGCAGATCGTAAGCCGGGTTCTGTACCCCGATCAAATCGGGGTGATAATCATTCATCTGGGACCCCGATTGCTCGGGGCCTCAAGCGGCCTACCCACAGGCATCAGACGGGCCATCCTTAAACGCCTGTCTATTTGGCCTTGCTCCGGGTGGGGTTTACCGTGCCGGCCCTGTCACCAGGACCGCGGTGAGCTCTTACCTCGCCTTTTCACCTTTGCCCGCCTATAGCGGGTAGTCTGTTTTCTGTGGCACTTTCCTTCGGGTCGCCCCGAGTCGACGTTATCGACCACCCTGCCCTGTGGAGCCCGGACTTTCCTCCCGTCCTTACGGACCAGCGATCATCCGATCTACTTCAGCGGTAAATCTATTAGCCTTCGTCGATTGCCCGGTTGGCTAACTTATCGGCTTCCTTGTTATTCTCCCGGGGAATATGGGAAAAAGCGGTTTGGGGGAATTTTTTGAGTTCCTTAATTGCTTTCCGGAAAAGATCTTTCAAGCTCTCGCTTTTTACCCGATACTCCCCCTCCATCTGCTTTATCAGGAGCTCGGAATCGGAATAAATGCTAATCTTCTTGGCCCCTAACTTCTTTGCTTCCTTCAACCCGAGGAGGAGTGCCTGATATTCGGCAACATTATTGGTGGCTTCCCCTAAGTATTTACTTGTTTTCCCTAAAACCTTTCCACTGCCGTCCTTTAGGATCGCCGCAGCTCCGGACTCCCCGGGATTTCCCCGGGAGGCCCCGTCAATATAAATCAATACCGACTTTTCCGGCAAACGAGCCTCCTTAAAAAAGCGATTCCTGCTTTCCTCCTTCTTCTTCCTCTTCTTCCTCCCCTTCCGGCTCAAACTCCTCTACTTTGAGTTTACCTTTTTCATCCTTAAGCAGTATCTCCACCTTCTTCTCTGCCTCCACAAGCTTCTTGCTTAAGAATCGGGATAGCTTTACTCCTTCCTCAAAATACCTTAAGGAATCCTCCAGCGGTAGGTCTCCCTCTTCCAGCTTCTGAACGATATCCTCCAACCTCTTCAGGGCCTCCTCAAACTTCTCTTCTTTCTTCTTTGCCATAATATTTGTTAAATTTCGATTTTATTATTTAAATCATAGCAAAACTGCTGGTTTTATTCAACGAAAAAACTATTAACCAAATACTTATCGTAAGGAAAGTGAAATGAGAGAAACGGGATCGACCCGGGTTTCCTGGAGCCTGACTCCCCAGTGTAGATGGG
Organism: Deltaproteobacteria bacterium; assembly: GCA_020345765.1. Taxonomy (GTDB): domain Bacteria; phylum Desulfobacterota. The sequence goes on along the minus strand of CP070770.1, from coordinate 2,855,795 downwards.
GTCCCGAGGCCCTTCCGGTAGAGCCCACTAAGCCGATTATCTCCCCCTTCTTAACCTTCTGACCCTCCTTAGCTATGAACTTGGAGAGATGAAAATACATCGTGTAAAGCCCCTGACCGTGGTCAATAACCAGAGAGTTTCCGCTGAAGAAAAGATCATCGGTCAGGACTACCCTCCCGCTGTTCGTCGCCCGAATCGGGCTTCCCTCCGGGGCTGTAATATCTACCCCGGTATGGGGACTGCGGGGCTCATCATTAATAATCCGGCGTAGCCCGAACTCACTCCCCCACTCCCCCTCTACCGGCTTGATAAACCCTCCCTTCCACAGCCTCTCGGGAGTCTCCTTCCTCCAGATCTTATCCAGACGGACCTTCTCCCGCCCGACCCGGAGTAGATCCTTTTCACTCAGGGTTACCAGCTCGGGGGGAAGGGTCAGGCGCTGGAGGGCAAACACCTTGTCCGTTACCGAGATACTCCTATACATCCTACGGGTCGGAACATCATGGAAATCTGTCTTGATCTCTAACCGGTACTCCCCGGGTTTGGTAAAAAGACCAATCCCCAGTAACGCCTGATACTCATTAGCATTACCACTCCTCTGGAAAAAAACATCTCTGCCTTGAAACCTCCCGGAGACCTTCTCTATCCGCTGCTCCCCGGTTACCGTAACCACTACTACTTGTCCGGGGGCAAAAACCTCCGGTTTGAGGTCAATTATAAGAGAAAATTCCCCCGACGGGGCTTCCGCCGAAAGCCCAGTAAAGCAGCCTAATAATGTAATCAATAAAACAGACAACAGTGTCCTAAATCTAACGACTTTCATTTCTCCTCTACCGAACAAGTAAGTTCACCTTTATAGAGCTTTACCCGGAGTCTCTCTCTGATGTCCACCTGTTTGGTATCCTTAACGATCTCACCGCTCAGTTCCTTCCTGATAATACCATATCCCCTTCTCAGAATAGCCAGAGGGCTGAGGGAATCGAGCTTCTCCACCCTGGAGCTTAACCTCTGGCGGTTTAGCTTCAGATAGTAAATGACAGCGGAGCCTAGAGCCTGGTGAGACTGGCTAAGAGAGTTTCGCCAACTCCCGATCTGCGATAAGGGACTCAGCAACTGCACCTCTTTCTCCAGCTTCGCCACGATCTGCTTCTTCCGTAACAGGAGTTGGGAGACTGTGTAACTTAGGTGCCCCCATAACTCATCTACCCTCTGGTGATAGTCCCGGAGCCTTCTCCGGGGATCACCTAGCACCCTCAGGGAAATCTCCACCCGGCTGCGGAGATCTTCTAATCCTGTCTTGATTGTTCTTCCGAGTCTTTCCCCAAGAGTCTCAATAGCCGCCTGGAGCTCCTCCTTATTTCTCACCGCCAGCTCGGCCGCCACCGAAGGTGTTGGGGCTCTCAGATCGGCAACGAAATCAGCAATTGTAAAGTCAATCTCATGCCCTACCGCGGAGATAACCGGTATCCGGGAATTAAAAATTGCTCGGGCAACCACCTCTTCGTTGAAGACCCAGAGGTCTTCCAACGAACCGCCTCCCCGCCCGACGATCAGCAAGTCAATATCCTTCAGCTGATTGAATTGCCTTATCGCTCTTGCGATCTCTTTCCCGGCCCCCTCCCCCTGCACCCGCACCGGATTGATCAGCAGATGCACATTCGCAAACCTTCTCTCGATAACCTTCAAGATGTCCCGAATAGCCGCCCCGGTAGGTGAGGTGACGATCCCGATCCGCTGGGGTAAAAACGGAAGTGGTTTCTTATGGGCCGGCTCGAACAGCCCCTCCTTTTCCAGCCTCTCCTTCAACTGCTCGAAGGCAAGCTGGAGTGCCCCTATCCCTTTCGGTTCCAGCAGGTCGACAACGATCTGATACTCTCCCCGAGGCTCATAGACACTGACCCTCCCGGAACAGATGACCTGGAGTCCGTCCTCCGGGAGAAACTTAAGCAGAACATTTTGGGATTTAAACATCACCACCCGGATCTGGGCATCAGGATCCTTCAGGGTGAAATAGAAATGGCCCGATGGGGGAACCCGGAAGTTGGAGATTTCCCCCTTCACCCAGATATAATCGAAATTTTCTTCCAGTAACCCCCGGATCTCCTGGGTGAGCTCACTGACTGAATAGATCTTTCTCTCGGACATCTCCCGCATCAACTTGTCCCCGGCACCTTCAACCATCTGATCTTTGCAATACCCTCATCATTTCCTGATGGATTCTTCCGTTACTGGCAAGGATCTCATCGGAGTAGATGCTGAACTTCCCCCCCCGGAAGTCGGTTACCCTCCCCCTGGCTTCTTTGACGATCAGGGCTCCGGCAGCCACATCCCAGGGGTAGAGCTTTAACTCCCAGAAACCGTCGAATCTCCCTAATCCTAGGTAGCAGAGATCCAGGGCGGCGGAGCCGTCCCTTCTCACTGCCTGTGAGGATAAGACGAAGTTCCGGAAATGCTTGAAATTTCTCTGGTCCGTTTTAACATCATAATTAAAACCAGTGGCTAAGAAACTACGGATTAATTTCCTGGTGCTCGAGACCGATATCCTCTTCCCGTTTAGATAAGCCCCCTTTCCTTTCTCTGCGGAAAAGAACTCATTCCGAAGGGGATCATAGATCACGCCCAGGATCACTTCCCCATCCTTTTCCAGGGCGATCGAGCTGCAGAAGCAGGGATAGCCGTGGGCATAGTTAGTGGTCCCGTCCAGGGGATCAATGATCCATTTGTAGCCCGATCTGCCTTCTTTACCTTCTCCTTCCTCGACCATGATGGCATGCTCAGGATAGCGGGCCCTGATTATTTTGGTGATTACCTTTTCGGCCTTCCGGTCAATCTCGGTAACCAGATTGATCTCTCCTTTATACCGGATTCTCCTCTGCTTCCCCAAACCTTCCTTGAGTATCTTCCCGGCTTGACGGGCAGCCGCGGAAGCCAACTTCATAAAATCTTTCATCTTATATCGGGATCTTCCTCTGCTTGCAGTAGGCACGCAATACCATCAAGGCCTGATTTATCCGCTGAGCTCTCATATTTTTGCGCTTCACCGCCATGGTATCCTCCAGGTCAACCCTCTCCCCCCTTATCTCTCTCAGGACGATATCCAGGTTATTGCTGATTATCTTCAGATCCGCCGGCGTGTATTTCTTGAGATTATTCTGGTTTAGATACTGAAACCCCTCGGCAATATCATTGGCTAATACCTTGGGACTACCAGCAATGGCCATTATTGTCCTCCCTTCCGAACTTACCTTTTTCCCTGCATCTTACCAGAAAAATCACGACAAAAGAAGCCTTTCCCTAGTTTCCTTAAAAAATTATGTATCGAGGGTTAATTTATTGACTGGCAGGAACTTATATGGTAAAAAAGCCTTGAGCTAATGAGGGTAATCGGTGGAAGCTGTAAAAAGAAGAGCTTAAAAACTCTGAGAGGTATGGAGCTTCGACCTACACCCGATCGGATTCGGGAGGCCATTTTCAGCATTATTGTCGACGAGTTGCCGGACAGTAATGTTCTGGATCTGTATGCTGGCAGTGGAACCTTGGGGATCGAGGCACTAAGCCGGGGTGCGAAGGATGCGGTTTTTATTGAAAACCATCTTGAGGCAATCCGGGTTCTGAAAAAGAATCTGGAAAGTTGCCAACTTGTCAACCGGGGAATGGTTATTCGTCGGAGGGTGGAAACTGCGATCCGGCTGCTGGGGGGAAAAAGGAAAATCTTCGATTTAATCTTCCTGGATCCCCCTTACGAGAAAGACCTTGTCGGTAAGACCCTTAAAGCCCTCTCCTCGAGCAGTATTTTAAAACCGGGCTCGCTGGTGGTCGTCCAGCACAGCCGACGAGAAACAATCCCGGAAGCATTGGGAAGGTTAGTCTTTACGGATCAACGCAGGTACGGAGAAACCCTAATCAGCTTCTTTCGGGCAAATTAACGTATGAATAGTATTAAGCAAGGAGGTGAAGAGATCTTATGAAAAAAAAGGTTGCGATATATCCCGGCTCTTTCGATCCCATTACCAACGGGCACATAGATATCATTCAGAGAGGGGCGGAGATCTTCGATGAGCTTATTGTGGCAGTAGCTTATAATCCCCAGAAAGTTAGCCTTTTCTCGGAAAAAGAAAGGGTGGATATAATCCGGCAGATATTTAAAAACCGGAAAAATATCAAAGTGGAAAGCTTCTCTTGCCTCTTGGTTGATTATGTTGCTCGGCGTCAGGCCAAGGTTGTCATGAAGGGGCTACGTTTCGTCTCTGATTTTGAGTACGAATTCCAGATGGCCCTAACCAATCGAAGGATGAATAATCAGGTAGAAACCCTGTTTATGATGGCAAGCGAACCTTATTCTTACCTCAGCTCGGGACTGGTGAAGGAGATTGCCAGCCTGGGGGGGTCGGTGTACGGAATGGTGCCCAAACTGGTAGAAAAGAGGTTGAAAGAAAAGTTCCGGAAAAAAAGTAAGGAGAGAAAATGATGCAGTTAGCTAATCGGGTTAAAAGCATCAAGCCTTCTCCCACCCTGGCTATCACTGCCAAAGCCAGAGCACCTCTAATCCTACCTCCATCTCCCTCAAGGCAGCCACTGAGGCGTTGAAAGGCCCTCAGTAGGCAGTGGAAGAGATGAGAAAGGAGTTTATGAAACGAAGGAATTATATAGTTGATCGCTTTAACTCGATCGAGGGGATAAGCTGCCAAAAGCCCCAGGGAGCCTTCTATGTATTCCCCAATATCTCCGGGCTTCTGGGTAAGTGCTTCGGTAATAAGCAGATAAATAACTCGGTTGATCTCGCCGATTATTTTCTTGATGCCGCAAAGGTTGCTGTCGTTCCCGATATCGCCTTCGGGACAGATGCCTACATCAGACTTTCCTATGCCACTTCCCTGGATAGCATCAAGAAAGGACTGGACCGGATTGAGGAGGCCGCCGCCGGGCTGAAATAAATTGAGCAGAATTTCACCTAAGATAGCAATAGGATTAATTATCGTCCTGGTAGGGTACTCCCTTCTTCTTCAAGATGGTCGCGAAGCGGAGGGTAGCGAAGTATTCGATACTCCCCCGGTCATGGTCCCGGAAGAGCCTGGGGCCGAGAAAAAGGGAGTGTTTGAATACCTTAGCGGAGTCATCAAAGAAATTAAATCTATTTTACTAGGGATTAAGGACGGCTTTAAGCTGCTTTCCCGGCTTCTGAGCCTGATGGGAATCAAGGTCCTAATCATGCTCTTGCTCACCCTGATCCTGACCATCGGGCTCAAGTTACTAAATTTAGCCTCGGGGAAGATCAGCTTTTTCATCTCACTAACGGCCATCGGCACCCTCTGGTATTTCGTAAATAGAATTATTCGCCCCGACCATTCGGGAGACCTTCGGACGATCCTGCTTACCGCACTATGGGTGATTATCCCCCTGATAGTCTTTGCCCTAATTGGATGGGTACTGGATAAAAGCGGTTACCTGCTGAAAAGGGAGTTTTGGCTTTCCTCCCTGGGGAAAAGGTTCCAGCGGGAAAAGCCGCTTGCTCGGATACAATCAATCCGCGCTGCTCGCCGGAGCCTATACAATTTTGAAAACTACTCCGAGCAGTTCAGTGCTTTGGCCCACAGAGTCCTGGCGGGTAATAATGAGGAGGATAAAAAGGAGATTGAATTGGAAATGGAAAAACTGCGGAGAAAAATGGTCGATATCTTATCCTCGGGAGAAGAAAAAAGTTAATCCGGCAAGGGCATTGGGTAATATTAGAGCAGAGCGTTTTTCGGCAGCTTCAGGCCCAACTTTCTTTCAGTATGGTTGTAACCCTCTTTTGCACCTGTCTCCTCAACTCCCGTTCGTAGTAGCTGAGCTCTTCATTACGGGCAGGTACAGGATGATCGGTGTTTTCATCTTCTCCGACTTCCTGTTTATCATAAAGGGCGAAGGCAATCTTCTTGATAACCGAATCATTTATCCGGAACGAGGGATTATCATAATCCCCTTCGAGAAAATATTCAAGATCATAGCGGTCGATAAGGGAATCAACCATCCGATCCACCTTTCTCCTCCATTGCAGATTAAATATATTGTCCATTAATGTTCCATTTTCCGGCCCTACCTGACCCACTGCCTGTTTTTGGCGTCCTGAAACTTGGCGAGCTGCTGCCGGTAATAGCTGATATTATCGGGTCTTAATTTTATTGCCCGCTCCGCACATTTTATCGCGTTATCAAAATCGCCCTTACTGTAGAAAGCCTCCGCCAGAGTGTTGATGAAAACCGGGCTTTTCCAATTGGTAAGTTTTACTGCCCGGGAGGAAAACGCAATTGCCCGACGGGGGTTTTTATAACGCTCATCCGGTATGGTGGCATAAAGCCATCCCACCTTATGATAGGCCTCGGCATAGTTACGCTCGAGCTTGATCGAAACCTGATACAGCTTGATGGCCCGATCATATCTTCTGAACCTTTCATAGATCCCGGCAATGCTGAAATAAGCCTCCGCAAACCTGCGATTATACTTTAGGGCCTTCTTGTATTCGGAGAAGGCGGAGCGGTACCTCCGGATGTTTTCGTAAATCGTCCCCAGCAGATAATGGGTCTCGGCAGAATTCGGGTTAAACTTGAGAGCTTGGTTGAGCTCCTCTACCGCCTGTTTATATTTCTTCTGATTGAAATAGACAAATCCCAGAGCGGCATAGGCATCAGCATAATAAGGCCTAATCTCTATCGCCCTCTTGAGCTCGATCACGGCCTGTTCATACTTCCCTTGATAGGTATAGATAAAACCAAGATTATAGTGAGCCTCGGCAAAATCTGGGTTTAACTCGATTGCCTTCTTACATTCGCTTACTGCCTGATCTTCTTCCCCTTGGGCAAAGTAGATAATCCCCAGATTCAGATGAGCTTCCGGTAGATCGGAGGACCTACCTTCCATACTGGCCAGATCGTACTTGCCTAAAGCGCTGTAAAGAATGCTCAGGTTGCTGCGACCCCAGGGATTACCGGGATAGCTTTTCACTGCTTTCTGGTAAAGCTTAACGGCGGCTTCGTTATCGTCCTGTACCCTTAATTCCTCCGCCTTCTTGTAATTGGAAGAGCTGCATCCCGCCAGAACCATTAGTAAAGCTATTAGGACTCGTAATCTCATTACTTCCACCCCCTAAGTAAATCGGTCTTTTCCGTACCGCCAGAGATACCTTTAACCATAAGCATCGGCTAAGAGGCCGTTAACTGCCCATCCATATTTTTCCCCAATGCCTCTTTCCTGCTTAAGCGAATCTTCCCCTGGGGATCGACGTCCAAGACCTTGACTACGATTTCTTCTCCCTCCTTAACAATATCTTGCACCCGGCGGACATATTCGTTGGTTAATTGGGAAATGTGTACCAAACCCTCGGTGCCCGGGAATATCTCGACAAAAGCCCCGAACTCAGTAATCTTCTTTACTTTACCCATATAGAGCTTCCCGATTTCCACCTCCTGGACGAGCTTCTTCACCAGATCGATCGCTTTCTCCATGGCTTCGCTATCGGCGGAGGCAATATCAACTTTTCCGGTATCGTCAATATCGATCTTGACCCCGGTCCTCTCGATAATACCCTTAATGATTTTGCCACCGGGGCCAATCACATCCTTGATCCTCTCGGGCTTGACATAGATGGTTACAATACGCGGCGCATAGACCGAAAGCTCGGGCCGGGGTGCCTCAATGGTGGCAAGCATCTTATCCAGTATTTCAATCCTCGCTTCTTTCGCCTGGATCAGGGCACGACGCAAAATCTCCTCATTGACCCCTGGTATCTTGATATCCATCTGGAGTACTGTTATTCCCTCCCGGCTTCCCGCTACCTTGAAATCCATATCACCCAGGTGATCCTCGTCTCCCAGGATATCGGAAAGTATGTAAAACTCTTCCTCTTCCTTGATCAGACCCATAGCAATACCGGCCACGGGAGCCTTGATCGGGACTCCCGCATCCATCAAGGCAAGAGTGCCCCCACAGACGGTAGCCATTGAGGAGGAACCGTTAGACTCCAAAATATCGGAGACAATCCTTATGGTATAAGGGAAACTGTCCTTGATGGGTACCACCGGCAACAGGGCTTTTTCTGCCATAACTCCATGGCCGATCTCCCTCCGGCCCGGACCTCGGATCGGTTTTACCTCACCTACCGAGTAAGGAGGAAAGTTGTAATGGAGCATGAAGGTCTTGGTACTCTCCCCCTCCAGGGCCTCGATGATTTGCTCATCCTCAGCCGTGCCTAAAGTGACAACGCTTAGGGCCTGGGTTTCCCCGCGGGTGAAAAGAGCGGAGCCGTGAGTCCGGGGAAGTACCCCTATCTCGCAGGTAACTTCCCGGATCTCATTCAGTCCGCGGTTATCTATCCGCCTCCCTTCCTCCCGGATTAACTGCCTGACCAGTCTCTTTTGCACGTCTTCGAAATAACGGTTTATCGCCTTTCTCTTTTCTTCATCCTCTTCGGTAGTCAATTCGTTCATCATTGAGTCCAGAATCTCATCCAATCTCAGTTTTCTCTCCAATTTGGAAGAAATTCCAATCACCTCTTTTAACGGACTGATACTGCGCTCCTCAACCGCCTCCCGTAAAGCTTGATCATCAGGGAAAGGGGTTACTTCTCTCTTCGGCTTACCCACTGCCTCCCTGATCACCTCCTGGAGGTCAAGAATGGCCTGAAGCTGATTGTGACCAAAGATGATAGCATGCAAAATATCCTCCTCCGTAACCATCTTGGCCCCTCCTTCCACCATCACCACTGCCTCCTTACTTCCGGCAACGATCAAATCAAGGTCACTCTCTTTGAGCTGAGAAACAGTAGGGTTACAAATGAATTCCTCCCCGATTCTTCCTACCCTGACCCCGGCGATGGGACCGGCAAAGGGAATGTCCGAGATCATCAGCGCAGTCGAGGCTCCAATCATACCCACCAGGTCAGGATTATTCTCCTGGTCGGCTGAAAAGACTGAAGCAATTACCTGGGTATCATAATTGAATTCTTTGGGAAACAGGGGTCTGAGGGGTCGGTCAATGAAGCGGGAGGAAGTGGTTTCTTTCTCGGTGGGTCTCCCCTCACGCTTAAAGAATCCCCCGGGGATCCTTCCGGCAGCATATGTTCTCTCCCGATATTCTATCATTAAAGGAAAGTAATCGAGTCCTTCGACTCTTTTCTTGGAGGCCATTGCGGCAACCAGCACCGCAGTATCCCCATACTGGACAAAAGCCGCTCCGTCGGCCTGTCGTGCCATCCTTCCGGTCTCAATAATTAACTTTCTTCCGGCTAACTCAATCTCATCTCTTCTAATCATCTTCCTCTATTCTCCTCTTCTTAAACCCTCTTCTGGGTATATTTACACCTCAACATTCTCAAGCTTTCACTCTCGGTTTTCTATCCTAATTCAACCTGCCGAGTAGGAAGCTACTTCCTTATGCCTAACTTTTTAACGATATTCCGATAACGCTCGACGTTTTTTTTCTTAAGGTAGTCCAGAAGTCTCCTTCGCTGACTTACCAACTTGAACAACCCACGGCGTGAATGATGATCCTTTTTATGGACCTTGAAGTGTTCGGTAAGGTGACTAATCCGCTCGGTCATCAGGGCAATCTGCACCTCCGGTGACCCGGTATCGTTATCATGTGTCTGGTATTCGTTGATTAATTCCTGCTTTTTCTGCTGGGCCAAACCCATCGTTACTCCTTTCTTCGAATTCAAAGCTTGTAAAAATATAACATAAAACTACATCCATGTAAAGGGGATTTATCAATCAAATCCTGATTCTCAATGACCAAATCCCAATTTAATTCCTTCGACCCCGCCCCGGGCGGGGCTCAGGATGGGAATTTATATTCTCACTCTGTAATTTCTTTGTCGTGACACTTTCTTAATTAAAGACCCTGAGCACCCGCAGAGCTGTTGCCTCCCGGGCATCGCTATTCGCTCGAATCTCGGCGATTGCTACCAGCTCGGTATGCTCGGATTGCTCCCCCTTGAGGGCCATGATCCTTACTAAATCGCCATCGCCCCAGGAGGAATGAAGATCCCCCTGAAAATCCCGGGCAGTAGTTGGTCTACCCTGGCGGATCTTTGCGGCCAAAGTTCTTTCGACCTGAATTCGGGGAAACCCGGGGAGAACCCGTTCGAGTGGGGTTATCCGTTTCTCCACCGACCCCTGCTCAACTGCCGTCTCCAGTTCCTCTAAGGTTATTGCCTGCCCGATCCCAAATTCCCCGCTCTTTACCCTCCGGAGTTGAGTAAGATGGCCTCCACAGCCCAATCTTTTACCAATATCAGCCGCCAGTGTCCGAATGTAGGTTCCCCGGGAACAGCTCACTTCAAAATATACCTCGGGAAGCTCAATTCGAGAGATCTCTAGTTGGTAAATTTCCACTACCTTCTTTTTCCTTTCCACCTGTTTTCCCCTGCGGGCCAATCGGTAAAGAGGAACCCCTTGATGCTTAACCGCTGAATACATGGGAGGGAGTTGACTGATCTTGCCGGTAAAAGCGGCAAATGCCTCTCTGATGGAAGCTTCCTCAATTCCCCGGGTCTCACCCCGGAAGGTAACCTCACCGGTAAGATCCTGGGTATCGGTCTCCACTCCCAATCTCATTGCCGCCTGATACCGTTTGGAATCCCGGATTAGAAATTGGCTGAGCTTGGTAGCCTGTCCGATCAGGATCGGGAGAACCCCGGTGGCAAAAGGATCGAGGGTTCCACCGTGTCCGACCTTTTTTACCTTTATAACTCTCTTGACCCGAGCCACCACCTCATAGGAGGTTATCCCTGCGGGCTTATCAACGACTAATACTCCATCCATTATACTGCTTTATTTCCATATCTAAATCAGCCACATCGATTCAAACCATCATAAGTCTTACTGATGGGATTTTATCTCTACGAAGGGAATAATTTGGGGAGACAGTTCCTCTGACTATCGGCAAGGAGACCAGAATGAATTAAAACTTGTTACCTTGCGATAATAAAATCTAAAAGCTTAAGACTTTCCTTTTACAAGTATTTATTTACTCCCTTAAAGACCGCTTCTTTTACCTCCGGAAGGGTTCCTTCTAAAGTGCAACCGGCGGCTTTCTGGTGGCCGCCGCCCCCAAATTCTTGCGCAAGCAGGGAGACATCAATATCCTCACGGGCCCGGAAGCTAATTTTGAATTTTCTCTCATTGATCTCCCGAAACAGCAGGGCAACCGATACTCCCTCGATGGCGCCAGGGTAATTAACAAATCCTTCGGTATCTTCTTTTGAAGTTCCGGTCCGTCGAAACATCTCCTGAAGCACGGTTACCGAAGCCACCTTCTTTTCGTGAGTTACCTCCAGGGTATTCAGCACCAGAGCTAAAAGCTGAAGGTTAGCCAATGGCTGGGTCTCGTAGAGTTGATGTGCTACCTTCTCCGGCTCCACTCCCATTTCAATCATCTCTCCCGCGATCCTTAAGCTTTCCGCCGTAGTATTATGATAATGAAAGGAACCGGTATCGGTCAGGATGGCGGTATAGATGTTTATGGCAATCTCTTTGGTAATCTCAGCAGGAATTTCCTTTAGCAGACGGTAGATCAACTCCCCGGCAGCACTGGCCTCCGGGTCAACAAGTTGCAGATCTCCATATCCATTGTTAGTAGTGTGGTGGTCGATATTGATTATCCTCTTAATCCCTTTGGTTTGAGTGAAGCCTTCTCCTAATAGCTGAAGATCACCACAGTCCACAATGAAGGCGCAATCAAAAGTAGCGTCATGGGGGAAATCACGGGATACCTCCTCTGCCCGGGGAAGAAACTCCAGGAATTTAGGAACGCCGTCTTGGTTAAAGATTGAAACCTCTTTACCAAGATTTTTCAGAGCAATAGCCAGCGCCAGACTGGAGCCGATGGCATCACCTTCGGGATTCTGATGAGAAGCGACGAGAAATCTCCGCCCCTCCCTGATCTCTTTCACTATCTGGTCAATCATCACTACGGGTATCTTCTTTGATTTCTCGAATGAGCTGCTCGATATGATCCCCGTATTCTAAGGAATCATCGAAGGCAAAGATCAGTTCCGGGGTATAACGCAACCGGAGTCGGCGTCCCAGCTCCCTCCTGATAAAGCCGGTAGCACTATCCAGACCCTCCTGAGAGTTCTTCTTCTCCTGTTCACCTCCGATAACACTATAAAATACCCGGGCGATCTTTAAATCATCCGTAACCCTCACCCGGGTCAGGGTAATAAAACCAATTCGGGGATCTTTTATCCTGCGAAGCAGTAACGCAGAGAGCTCTTCTTGAATCAGCTCCCCAACCTTGTCAGCTCTTTTAAAATCCATCAGCAGTTGATAATCTCGAAATCCGAATTTACGATCTCGGCGGCATTTAAGTTTTCGATGTAACTTGTCACTGCATCCAGAGCGGAATTTATTTGCCTCCGGTCATTGCCTACCAGGGCGAGACCGAGCAGTGCCCTCTGCCATTTATCGTTTTCCCCCACTTCGGCAATGGACACATTGAATTTATTCTTTACCCGGTCCTTGATTCTGCGGAGAACTTGGCGCTTAGACTTCAAAGATTGAGCCTGGTGGATCCTCAGCTCGATTCGACAGATACCGACAACCATCTATTGCTTAAAGCTGGGTGCTTACCTTCTTCAGTTCATAAGCCTCAATGATATCACCCACCTTTATATCACTGAAATTCTCCAGACCGATACCGCATTCGTAACCCGCTGCTACTTCCTTGACATCATCTTTAAACCTCTTGAGGGATGATACTCGACCCTCGTGGATCGCCTCATTATCGCGGATAAGTCGGGCAGGGGAATCCTTTACTACCTTCCCTTCAAGGATAAAGGAGCCCGCGATTACCCCAAGCCTATGGATATTAAACAGCTCCCTTACCTCGGCCTTTCCCAGCATCCTTTCCTCGAAAACCGGCTCCAAAAAGCCCTCCATTGCTTTCTTCACATCAGAGATCGCATCATATATTACGGAGTAAATCCTGATATCCACTTGCTCCTTTTCTGCCAAAGCATGAGCCTTGGCATCACAGCCTACATTAAATCCGATAATGATCGCATTAGAGGCTACTGCCAGCATCACATTACTCTCACTAACTGCTCCCACTGCAGCATGAATGAAGTTGATCTTTATCTCCTTAGTTGAGAGCTTACCCAGGGTCTCCTGAAGGGCCTCCTGAGAACCCTGCACATCGGTCTTGAGAATTAGCTTTAATTCCTTGACCTCACCTTCCTGGATCTGCCGGTATAGGTCTTCCAGGGAGACCTTACTACTCCGGTAAAGAACCGAGTCTTTTAACTTCAGGGAACGCCGATGCTCGGTGACCTGGCGGGCCAGGCCTTCATCGCTAACCGCATTGATGGCATCCCCTGCCTGAGGAAGTCCGGAAAGACCGTATATCTTAACCGGTGTCGACGGTCCTGCTGCCTCGACCCTCCTGCCTTCATCATCGATCATCGCCCGGATCCTGCCATAATGCATACCCGAGACAACCAGGTCACTTACATTAAGAGTTCCCTGCTGCACCAACACAGTAGCCGCGGGTCCCTGGGCTTTGTCCAACTCGGTCTCGACTACTATCCCTTTGGCCAACCCCAGTGAATCGGCTTTAAGTTCGAGCATCTCCGCCTGCAGGAGAATGAGTTCCAGCAGCTTGTCTATGCCCATCTTGGTCTTCGCACAAACCTCGGCACAAAGGGTCTCCCCTCCCATACTCTCGGTAACCACCCCCAAATCCATCAATTTTCGTCTTATTTTATCCGCATTCGCCGTGGGTTTATCCATTTTGTTGATCGCGACAATCACCGGCACATTCGCTGCCTTTGCGTGGTCAATGGCTTCTATGGTCTGGGGCATCACTCCGTCATCGGCAGCTACCACCAGCACCACGATGTCGGTTACCTGAGCCCCTCTTGCTCTCATAGCGGTAAAGGCCTCATGACCCGGGGTATCGAGAAATACAATTCGACCACCTTCCAGCTCAACATCATAGGCGCCGATGTGCTGGGTAATATTCCCTTTCTCTTCCTCGGTAACATTGGTCTGACGAATAGCATCCAAAAGGGAGGTCTTGCCGTGATCGACATGTCCCATTATGGTAATCACCGGAGGGCGGGGGATAGATTCTCCGGACTCATCCTGCTTTGCCTCCAGAACTTTCTCCTCCTCAAAGGTCACATTTTCCAGAGTATAATCGTACTGCTTCGCTAATAGAGAAGCGGTCGGAAAATCCAGGGATTGGTTAATAGTAGCCATTATCCCGAGATCCATCAGTTTCTTTATGACCTCGCCTGCTTTAACTCCCATGCGTTTGGCCATTTCCTGCAAAACGATTGAGTCCGAGAACTTGATCGTGCGTTTGATTAGCTTGGGGACCGTGATCTCCGTCTTTTTGAAAGCCCTTTTCGTAACCCTCTTCCTGGCAGCTACCTGGTGGAAGGGCTCTCGGTCCTCCCAAAGCTCACCTTTTTTCAGTGTCTTTCTCTTCTCCGGGATGATCCGACGACGGGAAGGTTTCTTTTCATCTTTGTCTTCTTCTTCCTTGAGCTTCTTTTCAATCTTTAAAGATACTTCGGCTTCCTTTTTCTTCTTTTCCTCGGGAGGAGCCAACTCCTGCGGAGCCGGCTCAGGTGGAGGGGGTGCAGGGGGAGCAGCAGGCTTGGGAACAACCTTTTTCTCGGGAACCTTCTCCTCGACCTTTGCCTCCACCTCCTGGGGTTTAGCCTTTTTAATCCTCCTTCGTATTACCGTAGGCTGGATCCTTTTTTCTACAATACTGCGCTGGAGCTCTTCCTTGATAAGATCCTTAACCCTTTGAGCCTCCTCCTCTGCCAAACTACTGGAGTGACCCTTAACCTCAACACCCAGTCGGGCTAAACGCTCCAGCAGTTGCTTGCTCTCCATTTTTAGCTCTTTTGCAAGCTCATAAACTCGAATATTTCCCATCCGGCGGACTCCCCTAATCACTCCTCATTTTTGATCTCTTGCGACAGGTATTCTTTTGCTGCCTTTAAAATCTTCTCTGCCGTCTTCTTTCCAATCCCGGGAAGGCTATTCAGTTCCTCTATCTGGGCGTTTGCCAGCACCTCTAATGATTGGAAGCCCTCACTGAATAGGGTCTCTGCGGTTTTATTGCCAATCCCGGGAATTTGGCCGAGAATCATATGGGCCTGTTCCAGAAGTTCCTTGAGTTTGGCTTCACTCTTTATATCGATATTCCACCCGGTTAGTTGGACTGCCAAGCGGACATTCTGTCCCTTCCGGCCGATAGCCAGAGAAAGCTGATCATCAGGAACAATTACTTCCATGGATTTGTTTCTTTCGTCAATAACTACCTCCGAAATCTCGGCCGGGGCCAAGGCATTTATCACAAATCTGGCCGGCTCCGATGACCAGGCGATAATATCGATCTTCTCCCCCCGCAACTCCTGAACCACGCTTTGAACCCGGGAGCCTTTCATACCCACACAGGCACCAACCGGATCCACATCCGAATTCCGGGAGTATACCGCAATCTTGACCCTTCCTCCCGGCTCCCGGGCGGCCGCTCTAATCTCCACAATCCCCTCATAAATCTCGGGAACTTCCATAGTAAACAGCTTGATTATAAATTTAGGATTGCTGCGGGAGAGGATGATCTGAGGACCTTTAGCGCTTTTTTGGATATCGAGGACGTATGCCCGGATCCGCTCCCCGGGGCGATAGTTCTCCCGGGCGATCTGCTCCCGGGGAGGAATAATGGCTTCGGTCCTTCCCAGATCGATAACGACACCCCCCTCCTCGAAACGACGGACTATCCCCTGGACTATCTCTCCCTGTCGCTCCTTGAAGTCATTGTAAATTACCTCCCTTTCCGCTTCTTTCATTCTCTGGGTAATAACCTGCTTCGCGGTCTGAGCGGAAATTCTCCCAAACTCCCTTGCTTCCAGCTTTACGCCGATACTGTCACCTAACTGCGTCTCGGGGTCTAAGTCCCGGGCCTCTTCCAGAGAGATCTCGGTATGCAGATCTTTGATTCGTTCCACTACCTCTCTGAACTCAAATACCTCGATCTCCCCTAATTCATCATTGTAGTGAGCCTCGAGCTCCCTTTGAAATCCGAACCTCTTCTTGGCCGCGGTCAGAGTAGCCGCCTCCAGGGCTTCAATCAATATCTCCCGTTTGATTCCCTTGTCCCGTTCTACCTGTTCAATTATTCGTTTAAGTTCCAAACTCATATATCCCTCTTTATCCGACTAAAACTCATACTGCAGATTGGCTTTAATAATCTGGTCGAAAGGGATCTCCCATTCCTTTCCCTCCACCTCCACTCGGACTTGTCCGTCGGAATACCCTAAAAGTCTCCCGGTAAAACTCTGTCTTCCGTCAATCGGTATAACGGTTCGGATCTTTACCAACTTTCCCTGGTATTTCTGATAATCCCCTTCCTTCTTCAAAGGTCGATTGAGACCGGGTGAGGAAACCTCCAGATGATAGCTCTGCGGGATCGGGTCCTCGACGTCCAGGACCGTCCCGATCTCACCGCTCATCCGGGAGCAATCTCCCACATTCACGCCGTTCTCCCGATCGATATAAATCCTCAAGACCCATCCTCGATCTTCCCTTCGGTATTCAATATCCACTAGCTCCAAGCCCTCCCGGTCAGCGACCGGCTCGATAATCTTCCAAACCGCCTCTACTATCTTGGCAGTCAATCTGATTACCTCTTTAGGGTTATAATAAAAAAGTGGACTTAGATAGCCCACTTTATTAAGTAGAGCACCTTGGATCATGCGTACCGCACGATCCAAGTCCATTTATATAGTTAACACAAAGAAAACGGATTTGCAAGAAAAAATTACAAAAAACTCAGAAAAGTTTCATCTGTTCTGATTTTTCTTCTCCTTTCCCTTCTTCTTCGAAGATCTTGATCTTTCCGAAGACCCCATCATACCCGGGGGTTATCCTAACCTTTCCGTCTCTCACTCTCATGATCCCTTCCAAGATCCGGGGAGGGGTATCCTTTGCTAACTCCTCCCGGGGGAGTTCGAGGAGGATGGTAAACTCGGGGCCAAGCTGCTGAATGAGTCTCCGGTACTGCTCATCCACTGCTTTGGTATTCACACCCTGCCCCAGGGCCTCAGCAATTATTTCCGCTAACGGGATTAAATGCCGGCTGGGGATGGCGTCCGGGGGCTGGTAATCGGGAGGACGGTCCGCCAGGGCCTCCACCCGGTTCATCACCCCCACGGTAACCTTCCGTTTACAGACCGGACATACACCATCGTTATCCCTGGTCTGCTGGGGCGAGAATAGTACATTACAGTTGCGGTGCCCGTCATAGTGATATTTCCCCTCTTCGGGGAAAAACTCGATGGTAGAGAGAAACTTCTCCCTGTCCCTCTTTTTGATCGCCCCTACGATTTCCTGATAATCGAGCCCGCAGTTAAAAACATTGGCCTCCCTGCCAATCCGGTCAGGAGAGTGGGCGTCGGAGTTCGAGATCAAGGCAATCCGGTCAAGTGCCGAAACCCTCCAGTTCATCTCGGGATCGGAGGAGAGCCCGGTCTCAACCGCCTGGATGTATCGGGCCTGCTCTCCGAAACACTCTTCCATTGAATCGAAGCCGGAATTGGCACCGAAGAGAGAAAACCAGGGCGTCCAGGCGTGGGCCGGGACGATGAAACATTCCGGGGAGATATCCATAATGATCTTTACCAGGTCCTTTACCGGGAAACCAAAGGTGGGGCGTCCGTCCGAACCCAGCTTTCCCCGACTACCCAGTTGGTGGTTGATCTTCTCAACCGCCTCGAAGCCGGGGGCGAAGATGAGGGTATGGATCTTCCTCAATCTCCCGTCCTGATTGAAAATATTGCTAACCTCCGCGGTCAGGATGAAATGAACCTTTTTCTCTCCCTCCTTTAGAAGGAACAGGCCGTTCCCTCCCGGTTTCAGTAGTGACTTGAGCTCGGCGAAGTAGGTGGGGTGGGTAAAATCCCCGGTGCCCAGTAGACCGATACCTTTTATTGCTGCCCACTGGGCCAGGATCTCCACCCTCATCTCCCGGCTGGTAGCCCGGCTGTATCTTGAATGAAGGTGAAAGTCCGCAATAAATCTCATCTGTATTCCTCAGGATTTTCTTAACAAATAACAAATTCAAAGTCAACCGGGATTAATCAACTGAGGACTATACTAAAACTTAAAAAGGGTAGAGACGCTGAAGGGGTAGTATGCTCTTTGGTGGAGTGAAAGACAGCCTATAGCCAAGCTTTATAAAATCGAAGAATGTGTGAGTTGCCTGAAGCTTTTTAATGAGCTACATTCAATGAGCAAGTGCAACACTGGCGTTAAAGACTTCGTTCGGTGTTTTATA
>CP070770.1:2802550-2837365 GCA_020345765.1 Deltaproteobacteria bacterium | reverse complement strand
CCCTCCCCTTAGTCCCTCCTTCGTCCCGCAGGAACGCGGGACTACGGAGGACAGGCCCCTACCATCAAGGGAGGGGAAATTTATTGGAAAAATTTCCTTGAAGGAGGGTTTTTCAACAGCCCCGCTGTCCCTGTTTTACGTCCAGTGTTTATCGATGATCGTTTCATTGTAAGGGAGCAAATGTGGATATCCAAACTCTGACCGACGGCGAATTGTTCCGGTATCTAATTCTTCCCCTCCTGATATTTTCCGCCCGGGTCGTTGATGTGTCCTTAGGGACATTGCGCATTATATATCTATCGAGGGGATTTAAGTTGTTTGCTGCTATCTGCGCATTTTTCGAGATTTTGATCTGGCTGGCTGCAATAACCCAGATATTTCAGCATCTCTCGAACTTCATTATGTATATAGCCTACGCCGCTGGTTTCGCCACCGGCAGTTATGTGGGCATCACGATCGAGAATAAGCTGGCGGTGGGCTTTGTGGCGGTTCGTATTATCACCCAGAAGGATGCTAACGAACTTGTCGGGCATTTGAGGGAGATGGATTACGGCGTGACGACCGCCACCGCGAGCGGGATCAGCGGAAGCGTCCGGCTTGTGTTCACGATTATCAGGAGAAAGGATCTGAATGAGATCATAGACATTATCAGGCAATTCAACCCTAAGGCATTTTTTTCCGTTGAGGATGTCAGGGCGGTCAAAGAAGGCATCTTCCCGCCTTACGGAAATCGAATACTAAACTCGATCAGGTCGGTAAGAAAAGCGAAATAGAATGGAAGTTCCGATATTAAGGGCTATCATCATTGGTGAGTGAACTGTTTGGCTCCCGGGATGTGACTTAATCAGGGATTTTAGCAGAATTTGCCCCAGTCCTTACGGTATTCTTCTCTACTTTTTTCTGAGTGTTTTTCCCGGGACAAATATGGTATTATGGTCGTAACCAAAGACATCAGCGTAAGGAAAGGGTGTTCGCCATGAGGAGAGCCGAGCTTTTCAAACACTGGGGAACTTTCGACAAGGGGCTGGATTCCAAAAGCATCCAGCGCTCATTCGCCGCTCACCTTGAGTACTCCCTGGCCCGGGATCAATACACCGCCAAATCACTCGACCTCTACCATTCCCTGGCGCTCTCGGTCCGTGACCGTCTGGTGGAGCGCTGGATCCGCACCCAGCAGATGTATTACGACCGTGATGTCAAGATGGTCTATTACCTCTCCTCCGAGTACCTGATGGGGAAGTTCCTGATTAACAGTCTGATTAACCTTGACATGTACGAGGAAACCAGGAAGGCCATGCAGGAGCTTAACATTGACCTAAATGAGCTGGCGGAACTGGAGGCCGATGCCGGCCTCGGCCATGGCGGTCTCGGCCGCCTGGCGGCCTGCTTCATGGATTCGCTGGCGGCCATGGAGATCCCGGCTTACGGCTACGGAATCCGTTATGAGTTCGGGATCTTCGATCAGATAATCAGGAACCTCGGTCAGGTGGAATTGCCCGAGACCTGGCTCAAGCACGGCAATCCCTGGGAGATCCCCCGGACCGACCGTAGATACACGGTTCGCTTCTACGGCCGGGTAAGAGAGACCCATACCGATGACGGTTGGCGAAGGTACGAATGGCTCGATGCCCAGGAGATCATCGGGATCGCTTACGACATCCCGATCGACGGCTATGACAACAACACGGTCAACACCCTCCGGCTCTGGTCGGCCCGGGCCCCCAAGGAATTCGACCTCCAATATTTTCAGCACGGAGATTACTACCGGGCCGTAGAGGACAAATACATTTCCGAGAACATCTCGAAGGTATTATACCCCAGCGAAGATATCTATCAGGGCAGGGAGCTCCGGCTCAAGCAGCAATACTTCTTCGTTTCCTGCTCGATCCAGGACATAGTAAGGCGATACCTCACTAACCATGAGTCTCTCGAAGCCTTCCCGGAAAAGGTTGCCATCCACATCAACGAAACCAATCCGTCCCTGGCCATCCCCGAGCTGATGCGGATCCTCGTTGACGAACACGGACTGGATTGGGAGACCGCCTGGGAGATAACAACGCGGAGCTGCTCATATACCAATCATACCCTCCTTACCGAGGGCCTGGAGCAGTGGCCGGTTTCCATGTTCGAACAGCTTCTGCCGTACCATCTCCAGATTATCTACGAGATCAACCAGCGGTTTCTCGACGGGGTGTCGGCCCAATATCCGGGGGACGTCGAGAGGCTCCGGCGGATGTCTCTGATCGGGGAGGAGGGAGAAAAAAGGATCCGGATGGCGCAACTCGCAATTGTCGGTTCCCACTCGGTCAACGGGGTATCGGAGATCCACACGAGGCTATTCAGAGAAAAGATATTCAATGACTTTAACGATATGTTCCCGGAGCGGTTCAACAACAAGACCAACGGGATTTCCCCCCGGCGCTGGATGTTCGTGGCCAACCCCGGTCTTGCCGGGCTTATCACCAAGCGGATCGGCCGGGATTGGGTCAAAGACCTGAGCCGGCTCGGGGAGATCGAGCCTCTTGCCAACGATGCGGAATTCCAGGAGCAGTTCAATGCCGTCAAGCAGGAGAACAAGGAGCGGCTGGTCAAGGTGGTGGGGGAGTTGACCGGTTTCACCATTGATCCCCGCTCTATCTTTGATGCCCAGGTAAAGAGGATCCACGAATATAAACGGCAACTGCTGAATATCCTTCACGTAATTCACTGCTGGCAGCGTTCTAAAGAGGACCCCGACTTTGACCTGTACCCGCGCACCTTCCTGTTCGGGGGAAAGGCCGCACCCGGGTATTTTATGGCCAAAATGATTATCCGGCTTATCTGCCATGTTGCGGAGAAGATCAATAGGGATAGTACCAACGAGTTGATCAAGGTCGTCTTCCTGCCCAATTATCGTGTTTCCCTGGCCGAAAATATCATTCCCGCCGTCGAGGTGTCCGAGCAGATATCCACCGCGGGCTTCGAGGCGTCCGGGACCGGTAACATGAAGTTTGTCCTGAACGGCGCTCTCATAGTGGGGACCTTTGACGGGGCGAACATCGAGATTAAGGAGGAGGTCGGGGAAGAAAATATTTTCATCTTCGGGCTCACCGCCGAGGAGGTAAGGAATCTCCGGGCTTCCTATAACCCCGGGATGTATTGCGAGAAGGATCCGGCTCTTAAGAGGGCAATCGAGATAATCCGGGACGGTTTCTTCTCGCCCGGGGAACCCGACTTGTTCAAGCCCCTAGTGGAAATGCTGCTGAACCAAGACCCCTACCTGGTACTGGCCGATTTCGAGGACTATTGCCGGTGTCAGAGAGACGTTGATAAAGATTACCGTAACCGTGAGCTGTGGACCAGAAAGGCCATCCTAAATGTTGCGCGGGTTGGTAAGTTCTCTTCCGACCGCACGATCCTCGAATACAACCGGGATATCTGGCACGCTGAGCCCATATCGGTTACCCGAGAGGATAAGTCAAGCCAGACCCCCGAGAAGACTTAGGGGGTGAGAGTTACCCGGAGATCCAGGTTCATATCTTGAGGTATGATGGTGATGAAACATGACAAGCTGATCGCAGACCGGCTCAAGAAACTTAAAAAAGCGGTGACAGGTGCAAACCGCCCCCTTATTCTGATATACGGCAACCCGGACCCGGACGCTCTCGCGAGTGCCTGGGCGCTTAAAGAGATAATGCATTCGGCGGGAGCAAAGGCGGATATAAGATATACGGGGGAGTTCGGCCGGCTGGAGAACGAAACGATGGTGAAGGTTCTTCAAATCCCGGCCGAACCGCTTAAGGAAAACGAATTGGCCGGTGCGGACCTGGTCGCTCTGGTCGATTCCCAACCCGATTTTTTCAAGCCGGTTGAATTGCCCCGCTGTGACATCGTTATCGACCATCATCCCAGAAAAACGAGTCGGGAATACCTATTCAGCGATATCAGGCCGAATTGCCTGGCCACATCTTTGATATTAACCGAGTACCTTAGAATTAGTGGTCTGCGGGTTTCAGCAAAACTGGCAACTGCCCTCTACTACGGGATCCAGACTGACAGACAGAACGTGAAAAGGTGGCCGACTTCCGAGGATACCGAGGCCATACTTTACCTCCAGAGGAAAGCCAGCAAAAACATTCTGCGAAAGATCGAATTTTCCTCTTATTCCCTCGGCCGTCTGGACTATTTCAGTATCGCCCTCACGAAGATCAGATACGCGAAAGGAGTGCTCTACTCACACGTCGGTCCCGTCCCCTACACGGATGTTTGTGTCCAAATCGCGGATTTCCTGACCCGGGTCAAGGAAGCGAAATGGGCCGTCGTTTCGGGAGTAGTAAGGGACAAACTGATTATCATTTTCCGCTGCGACGGCCATAATAAACATGCCGGTAAGACCGCCAACGCCGCTTTCGGAAACATGGGTAGTGCGGGAGGACATGTAACCATGGGGCGGGCCGAGATCTTGAACGAAAACATGCCCAGGGGAATTTACTTCACTGACAACGAAAAGGTAGAGAAGTTCGTCTTGAGGGAGATTGCCCGGGTCGAAAAGGAATTCGGGTCGATTCTCAGGGTGATACCAGAATAAGACAAAGGGGAAGGAGATAAATCTTGAGGTTATCCGGTTCTCCTTATCCTTAAGTCGCGGATGAGGGAGAAAAGGACGACGATCAGGGTAAAGAGTGCAATGAGTCCCCAGACCTGCCCGCCGGAAGAAACCGCCGGATGATCTCCCCCGGCGGCAAGAATCAGGTAACCAGTATAAGCGAGATAATATCCGAGGAACAGGGCTCCTTCCCCTCGGGATATCCGTCCGTCCGTGAAAAAGATCGGCAGGCATAAAACCGCGGCGGAGGTCATCACCGGGAGATCGAGGTTAAGGGAAGCCTTTCCCAGCCGGACGCCGTCGGAAAGAGAGCCGGTCGCGCCAAGCACAAAGAGGATATTGAAGATATTGCTCCCGACGACGTTGCCCACGGCGATATCCCTTTTGCCCCTTGCTGCGGCTACTACCGAGGTGGCAAGTTCGGGCAGAGATGTGCCCAGCGGGGCAACGGTGAGACCGATCATCAGCTCGCTGATTCTCAGCTGGCGGGCGAGCTCCGAGGCTCCGCTCACAACCCAGTGCGCTCCCAGGATGAGGGCCGCCAGCCCGGTAATAACAAGCAGAACCGGGATCAGCATTCCCATTACCCCGGTATTCCGGAACCATTCCCCGCCCCCGGCATTTTCGTAGTGATTGCTTTCTCTCCGGGCCTTCGAGATCAGAAAGGCCGTGTATGCTACTCCCAGGCCGACAAGCACTAATCCTTCGTGGCGACCGACTGTGCCATTGGCTGCCAGAACTCAAAACAGGATACTAACGCCGATTATGACGGGCACATCCAGGCGGATCAGCTGGCGGGCAACGGTAAGGGGGATGATCAGGGCCGATATTCTCAGGATGAAGAGGCTGTTGATGATATTGCTTCCGACTATATTCCCCAGGGCGATCTCGGGTCGGCCCGAAAGCCCCGCCCTGACGCTTACCGCTAACTCGGGCGAGCTGGTTCCGTAGGCGACTACCGTGAGACTGACGATCAGAGGCGATACCCTGGCCAGCGCGGCCAGGCGGGAAGAGCCCCGGACCAGAAGTTCGGCTCTGGCAATAAGGAAGACGAAGCCAGTCATGATTACCAACAGGTTCATCTATTCCCTTCCATCAATGCTCACGGGTCTTTCGGTAAGTGCCTGATACACGGGCTCGTCGCGCAGATAAATGTCATTACGGAATTGCACTCTGCCGTCATTCTCCGCCCAGGCCGTCAAATAAAGCAGGTGGATCGTAACCGGCCGGGGCAATCTCTTAGTTTGCTCAACATTTTTTTCGATAACGGCAATTATCTTTTCCCGCTTCCAGCCGGGCTCGTCCCGGAGGAGATACTCGGCCAGATCCAGCGGCCGTTCTATGCGGATGCACCCGGAACTAAAGGTGCGCTCAGAAACGGCGAACAATTCCCGCGACGGGGTATCGTGCAGATAAACATTGAACTTGTTGGGGAACATGAACTTAATGCGACCTAGGGCGTTCGACGGGCCCGGTTCCTGACGGAAGCGGTAATTGAGATTACCGGAGTTGACCCGGAACCAGTCGACTCCGGTCGGGTCGATCTCTTTGGATTCCGGGCCCCATTCCGGGAAGACCTTGATGTTATTCTGGGTGAGATAGCCAATATCCCGGCGCAGTTGGGGCAAGATATCCGCAGCGGCGATCCCCTTTGGTACATGCCAGTAGGGGCAGAATACCAGATAGGTTATCATGTCGCTGAAAACCGGGGTACGGCGGTAGGGCCTATCGACCACCACCCTCATGGTCATTACTACCCGGTCGGCCTCAACGACATCAAGTTCAAAATTGGCGATATTCACCATAATATATTGCTCCCCAAGATCCTGCGGTAGCCAGCGACAGCGTTCCATATTTACCATGATCTGCCTCACACGAACTTCTGCAGGGAGATTGAGCGCCGTCAGTGTATTCGCATTGAGCCCCCCACTGGAATTTAGCCCGTGGCGCCCCTGGAATTTCTGCAGTGCCCGATCCAGGTCTTCGTCAAATAATTCCTTGTCGAACACTTCTTTAGTCTCTAAATCACCCGCAGCAGTCAAACGGACCCTTAAGGACTCAACCCGCGGGTCCCGGTCGCCCTTTCGAAGTCCGGGGCCATCGGGGACGGCAGCCCAGCCGCCCTGGGCGGCAATGGCACGGTGAGCGGCCAGTGCCCCGCGAAGCGCATAATAGCCGGAATGGGAAGGAAGCAGGCTCCGCAAAGAAGCCTCCACCTGGTTGGAATCGAGCGCATTCTGGAGGATCGTGACAAGATCCGCTTTCCGGCGGGCGATAAACCATTCCGGATCGATCGTCTCCGGGTTGACTTTCCCCGCCAGTAAGTGATAACCATAGAGCAGATAGGCGTCGGTGAGGAGCAGGTCGAGTTCGGTCAGTCGATCCGGATTAACCCTTCTCCGGTCGGCGCGTATTGCCTCCCGCTTGGCCTCGATCTCGGTCAGGTGATAATCGAGTGGATTCAGTCCTTCCTGGGCGGCCGCGCGCAGCATCCTAACCAGACCTTCCACTTGCGGTTTAAGCCCGGAATCGTCGATCCAGGCGGGTTGGTAGCCCCGCTGCTCATAAAAACGCGGCAGTGTCATCAAGGTATAAACCGTTTATTCCCCGATAATTATCTTTGCCGGGAACCCGGATGACTCGATGCGATTGCGTAGGCACTCCCGCACCCGGGAGAACAGGCTCTGGGCACCGAGACATTGGGTAATGGTGAGTCCATCGGCCCATACTAGAGCGGCCATGATTACGGTAAATGCAAGGAGAGAACCTGTCCGGGATTTTCTATTTGTTTCCATTTGATTCAATGCCTTTCCGGTGGATATAAGGGGAAAAGATTAATTTGGCTTCGGATATCTTTGTGTTTATCGAAATAGATATCTAAAATATATCACAGAAGTAATATGATTAAAATATATAATTCCTCCCTTATGGTCATAGCTTTTGTCTAAGTGTAACATGATGTTTCATTTAAGGTTAAGTGAAACACTATATTTTATGGGAGCTAATCCATAATAATCATAAGAGAGCGAAGATACTGTTGATTATAGCGACTGCAACGCTTACCCAGAGCCACAGCTCAAATGAGCCATAAGTATCTTATCCTGTCTCATTTAAGCTTCTAAATTAGACTTTACCTAAGTTGATATATGTATAGTTGTTTTATTTTTAGTGTCTTTATTTTCAATTATTTATAAATGCTCTCAGGATTTAGATAGATTTGGCATAGTATTTGCCAATAAACGAGTTAAACTAAGCCACCCGTTTTTTACTTTAAATTATTTAGATATGTAATTCTAAGAAACTCTGAAGGATTAATTATTATGTATCTACCGCACCTAAGTATGAGATTTAAGGAGTGGGCGATTTGAGTATTGAAAAGGAGGTGATATAAGAGATGACCAGAAGAGTAATCAGGAAGGAAAATCCGTCAAAGAGATCTTCAAAGAATGTAGCGAAGAACCCGTTAAACCCGGGAGATAACCACGAAGAAATCCAGAAGGTAGCTTATGAACTCTACAAGAGAAGAGACAGTGCTCACGGTAATGATTGGGGAGATTGGTTCGAGGCAGAAAAGATTATAATGTCGAATAATTGATAATCAAGGGTTATTGTTTCAGGACTTCCTGTATTAGGGAAAAAGAGGATCGGTGGGATCTTCTGATTCCCTATTCGGTGACTCCGGCGCGGAACATGTTACGGGCGTTCATGACACCGGTTAACAGCCATTGGGGAAAATGTTTTTCTCCCAGTCGCTTATAGATCTCCTGGGCCTCAATCTCGTTTTGCTTTTCAGTCTCCGGGGTGGGCTCGATAACCTTAATTCCATGTTTTATGAAGCCCTCGAGGGCCTTTTCGTGGTCCTGGCGGATCATCGGGATTAATTTCGGAAAGTATTTATAACTGGCTTCCGTGAAGATATCCCTCAAGTCGCGAGGAAGACTGTCATAGAACTTCTTATTAACCAGTATTCCCCCCGGGGTATAGGCGAGAGGGACTCCGTTTATGTAATTCGCATACTGGTACCACTGGAGGGCCAGGCAGGCGTAATAGGGGCAAAAAAACGTCTCGATCAGTCCGGTTTGAAGCCCCATCAAAACATCGAACAGCTCTAATTGAATAATGTTTTTGTATCCCATCGCTTCGATTATTTCAGTCTCCAACGAGTCCCCCGCCCAATTCCAGACCTTTGTCTCCCTTATGTCTCCGAGAGTAAGTATCGGTTTCTTGGAGAAGAAATAGGCAAGCCCCACCTCCACCCAGCCAAACAGCTTGTATCCCTTTTCATCAAACATTTGCGAGAAGACCGGGGTCATCTTCCCCAGGACATAGTCCACCTCATCATAGTTTTTGAAGAGATACGGCATGATGAGAATCCTGATCTCGGGAAGTATCTTTGCCATACCGACAACAGTGAAAACACCTCCCTGAAGCTGACCCAGTCTTAACTTTCTCACGGCAGCGGGCTCGTCCCCCATTGCCCCGCCCAGATACCAGATTACCTTAAGTCTCCCCCCGCTCTTTTCGAAGACATAGTCGGCAAATTGATGTCCGATATCACTCCAGCTTGTTCCCTCGGGGGCGATGGCGCTCAATTTCACTACATACTCGGCCTCGCCCTGAGCCTGTCGAAGGGACTTCCCCTGAGCCAGGACCAGGTTAACGGGAATGAGTAAGATGATCAGGCATATAAGTATTTTTTTCATTTGGGTTCCCCTTTTCAACCCTTACCATATCCGATAAACCCGCAGGTTGTCAACCGTTTTAACTCGCGGAGTTTCCCGGAGGTCCCACAAGATTTTGTCCCCTAAGCGAATTTGTTTATTGTGGGATAATAATGTGGTAGAATAACTGGAAAAGGGGGAAGCGGGAGATTGGAAACGGCCGTTATGTTTTAGGCTGCTGAGGAATAACAGAAGACAGGCCCTGCCCCCAGGTCTTTGGTATTAAGAGAGAGGAGGTAATATCTATGAAGGAAAAGGTAGAAAAGGTGCTTGACGAGATCAGAACCATGCTCCGGGCCGATGGGGGAGATGTGGAGCTGGTGGATGTGACCGACGGAGTGGTGAAGGTCAGGCTTCAGGGTGCCTGCGCGGCCTGTCCATCGGCCCAGATGACATTAAGGATGGGGGTGGAAAAAACCCTGAAAGAAAAGATCCCCGGGATAAAAGAGGTTGTGGAAGCATAATTGACCGGTTATGAAGTATATCCTCATAGCCACTGAGGACGATGCGGCCACCTCCACTATCCGGGATTGTTTCGACGCCGATCATGTGGTTGAAACCGCCCGGGACCGGGAGAGCTGTTTGGCGAAGTTTATTGAGAGGCACTACGAGTTTCTCTTCATTGATATCTCTTTTCTGGGATTGCCCGAGCAGACGCACCGGATTGACTTTGACGAGGTTTTAAAGCCCTTCTGGAACGCTTTCCCTACCTGCCAGATCGTTTTGCTGTCATCGCCGGAGGACATTCGCAGGGCGGTAATGGCGGTTAAGGCCGGGGTGAACGATTACCTTACCTACCCGATAAACCCGACCGAGGTGGCTCTGGTGACCGAGGCCGGCTACGAATCCCTGCGGACACAGTCGGAGCTGGAATACCTGCGGGACAAATTCTGGAAGGATGAATCACAGCGGGTAATTTATACCCTCAACCCGGCGATGAAGAAGGTGTTCGACAAGGTAAAGTCGGTAGCGCCCACCAAGACGACAGTCCTCCTTACCGGGGAGACCGGAACCGGCAAGGGCGAATTGGCGAAACTCATACATTTGCACAGCAACCGTTGCGATAACCAGTTCATCAGCGTGCATTGCGGGGCGATCCCGGATACACTGATCGAGAGCGAGTTCTTCGGTCACGAGAAGGGGGCGTTCACCGGGGCGGTAAGGAGGAAACTCGGCAGGTTCGAGATCGCCCAGGGAGGCACGATCTTCCTCGACGAGATCAGCTCGATAACCCAATCCGTGCAGATTAAACTCTTACAGGTACTCCAGGAGAAAACCTTCAGCCGGGTAGGCGGGGAGACGGAGATTAAGGCCGATGTTCGGGTAGTCGCAGCTTCGAACGAGGATATCGAGGGGTTAGTCGAGTCCGGCAACTTCCGGAAGGACCTTTACTACCGGCTTAATGTGTTTCCCGTTGCGATCCCCCCCCTGCGGGAACGCCTGGAAGATATACCATTCCTGGTCCAGGGTTTTCTTGAGGAGTTGAACAGATACTATTTTAAAAACATCCATACATTGCATCCGGCGGTTATGGCCGGTTTCCGCCGCTACCAATGGCCCGGAAACATACGCGAACTGGAAAATATCCTCGAGCGGGCCTACATAATCGAGCAGTCGAATATCCTTACAACAGAGAGCTTCCCGGCCGAGCTTTTCGGGGGCGAAATTGGAGGCGCCCAGATCAGGGTAGATACATCGCGCACACTGGCTGAGGTCAGGGAAGAGGCTATTGAGAGTGTAGAAAGGCAATACCTGAGGGAGCAGCTGAATGCCCACAAGGGAAGGATCAACTTAACGGCCGCTACTGCCGGTATCAGTACCCGCCAGCTGCACAAGCTCTTAAAAAAATACGAGATCCGCAAGGAAGACTTTAAGTCGGCAAAAAATAACTCCGTAAAAAATAGGAACCATAGATTCTCAGATTGATTTTCAGCACCAATTGTTCCGATTTCAATCGCCAGCCTCAATTAAATGCCCTGATTTAAATATAAATTTATATTAATCAATAATTTACGGCTTTTATTAAATAAAGCTATTAGAGTCTTGCGATAATGCTGGAATAATTATCGGAACATTATATTCATATAGTCTCTCCACAATCGGAACTATTATTTCCGAGTATTAACGACCTTCATGATAGAAACCCTTAATAATCAATATGTTACCTACATGGCATGGTATTTGGTATTTCAAATGATTATCTAAAACGATAGAATAAAAAAGGCAGCGAGCGGAGGAAGTAATAAGAAGGCCGTGTATGAGCGAGGAACATAAGGTATCATTAAAAGGAATTATTGTCCCCGCCGAAATGAACGGTGATTTTAATATTACCTCCATCATGATATCCACCGACAATGAAGAAGACTATGTAATCGCAAGCGACGCCAAGGGAGGGGAGTTGTTCAAACATTTAAGGGAAGCGGTAAGGGTTACCGGTATTGTTCGGGAAGAGAAGGAAGGGATGAATATCATCGACGTCCAGGATTATGAGATCTTGGATCACCTTTGAGGGGATGGTAGCGGGTAAGGGGAAGTCCCTTACCCTTTTAATGGTGGGAAAAATAATTGAATCCGCAAACTAACAAAATTAAATCTTGAAGAAAGGGGGGAATCCAAGATGTCCGGATACAATGAAGAGGTCAAGAAACGTATTGCCGAGCGTGCGTATCACCTGTTCCTCGCACGCGGCGGAGAGCACGGCTATCAACTCGAGGACTGGCTTAAGGCGGAGAAGGAAATAAAGAGTGAGATAGCCAAAAAGAAAAGAGCAGGTAGTTCGGTGCCTAAGCCAAAGAAGCCGAGGGCGAAGAAATCCGCAAAAAAGTAAATACCTGTCCTCTACCTCTGGGTTATTGGTCCTGCCGGTTGAGAAAAAGATCCGCTTCGTTTTCTCCGATAAGTCGGTAGAGAGCTCTACCGACTTTTTATTTATTTGGGAAAATTCCCCGGAGGGACGGATTGACAGAGGGCACCTTTCAAAATATAATTTATTCAAGGAAAACCAGGTCGGACAGAGTGAAAAATCTACGAATACTAACGGTATCCAGCGAGACAACGCCTTTTGCCAAAACCGGAGGTCTGGCCGATGTCGCCGGTGCCCTGTCTTCCGCTCTGGCAAAAAGAGGCAATGAAGTTACGCTCCTGATGCCCTATTATAAAGAGGTGAAGAAAAAGGACCTGAAGGTTGAGGAAACCGGGATCTCCCTCGAGGTGGTTTTTTCGGGCAGGAGCGAGAAGGCCTCGCTCCTGAGGCACAATCTTGCTGACGGTCTGAACGTCTATTTCATTGCCCACGACCGGTATTACGAGAGGGACGAGCTCTACGGTGACTCGACGGGAGATTACCAGGACAATGCGGAGAGGTTCATCTTCTTCTGCCGGGCGGTATTGGCAGCCGGCCGTCTGATAGGGAACAAGATCGATATTGTCCACTGTCACGACTGGCAGACGGGTCTGATCCCTTTGTATATCAGGGAGGAGCGGATGGACGGAGGGGGATTCTGGAAAGACACGGCAAGCGTCTTTACCCTCCACAATATCGCCTATCAGGGCAATTTCTGGCATTACGACCTGGATTTGACCGGCCTGCCCTGGAGTTATTACACCCCGGAGGGAATCGAGTTCTACGGTGAGATAAGCCTGCTGAAGGCGGGATTGGTCTATGCCGACAAGATTACCACGGTCAGCAAGAGATACGCCCAGGAGGTCCAGACCGGGGATTTCGGGTACCGACTCGAGGGGATCATCAGCTCGAGAAAAAAAGACCTGGCCGGGATCCTGAACGGAGTCGATTACCGCGAGTGGTCGCCCGAGACCGATAAACTAATAAGAAAGAACTACAGCCGGGAAGACCTGAGCGGGAAAAGAGAATGTAAAAGAGAATTGATGGAGATCTTCAGTCTGGAGTCAGGGAGAGACCGGCCGATAATCGGGTTCATCTCCCGGCTCGCCCAGCAAAAGGGGGTAGATATCCTGATCGAAGCGGTTCCGGAGATCGTGGGTTTAGGGGCGTCTCTGGTAGTTCTAGGAAAGGGGGAGCAGCATTACGGCCAGCAGCTGAGAGAGCTTGCCCGGGAGTTCCCGGGTCGGGTTGGGGTGAGGATTACCTTTGACAATGACCTTGCCCACAAGATCGAGGCAGGCTGCGATATGTTTATTATGCCCTCCCGATACGAGCCCTGCGGTTTGAACCAGATGTACAGTCTGAGATACGGGACGGTCCCTATCGTGAAGGCTACCGGAGGGCTCGATGATACGATCAGGGAGTTTAACCCCGGCACACGGAAGGGGAATGGGTTCAAATTCAAGGGACATGAATTAAGAAATATGCTAAAAAAGATCGGGGAGGCAATTGATCTCTACCGGAATAAGAAACTGTGGGAGACGGTAATGAGGAACGGGATGGAAGAGGACTTTTCCTGGGATTCCTCGGCCCGAAAATACGAAAGGCTTTACCGCAAGGCGCAGAAGGAGTTAGTTAACAAATGAAGAAGAGATACCTGCTGTTAATTTTGGCCCTCCTGCCCGTGGTTACGCTCTTGGGAATAAGTATGTATTATATCGTCCGGGGCCCGGCTTTGGGCAGGTTTTCTATCTCCTGGACGATATTCCTGGCCGGTATAATTACGTGCATCCTGATCGCAAGCTTCGTATTGATCAAGGAGCTACTGATCCCGGTGAGAGAGATAAGGGAATATTTGAAAGGCAAGACGCGTTACCAGAGCTACTCGGTCTTAAGGATCTTTGAAGACCTCACGGAGGAAATCGAGAGATTACGGAGGGAGGATCTGGAGAGGAAGGAAGAATTCAAGGAATTCACCTACCTCAGGGGTCTGAGCGAGAGCATTATCTACAACTTCCCCAACTACCTAATTATCATGGATTCCGAGAAAAACATTCTATTTATTAACCGCAATGTCATTGACTGGCTGGGAAGGGAAGTAAAGGACATCGTCGGGCATACCTTCGAGGAGGTTCTGCCCCAGGAGATCCTGGGGGAGGGCAGCCTGAGAAGCCTATGGGAGAAGGTGAGCCGGGGGGGAGCGACAAGAACGACAGTGGACATAAGTCTCTATATCCTGGGAAGGCTGGATAAGGTTTACAACATCTATCTGAGTCCGATCCGGATAGAAGAAAGGACATTATTCCTTTTAATGATAAATGATATTACCCTCAGCAGGAAACGGGAATTGCAGATCTACGATTTCCGCTCGGTCTCGGAGTTTATTCGGGGAGTAAGCAGGACGGACTTCGAGCGGCTGCTTTTTGCCATCATGACGGGGATAACCTCGGGAGACGGGGCAGGATTCAACCGGGCGTTTCTCCTGCTGGCGGAAGACGAGAGAGGGGAATTCCGGGGAAGGTTCGGGCTCGGACCGAGAAGCAGAGAAGAGGCATATACGATCTGGGGTGATATTGCCTCCCAGCATAAGGACATGACCGAGCTCCTGCATAATTACGACCGGGTGGAAGACAAGGAGAGCCTGCTCCTCAGTGACTACGCCCAGAGGATAGCCGTGCCGTACAGCCGGGATCAGGATATTGTGATGCAGACAGTTCGGGAGAAGAAGTGCTTTGTGGTGAACGACGCCAGGACAGACGATAGGGTCGCCCAGGAGTTTAACGATGTCTACCAGGCAAACTCCTTCATCTCCGTTCCGATTGTGGTGAGGGACAAGGTGTACGGGATAATACTGGCGGACAACATTTACACCAATGAGCCGATAGATATGGACAGGGTGCAACTGATCAATATCTTCGGTCTTCTCTGCGGCCTGGTGATCGAGAACAGCCAGGCCTTCCAGGAACTCGGGCAGAGAATGGAGGAACTCAAGAAGGCATACAGTGACCTGAAGGAGGCACACGACGACCTCAGCGAGAAAGAGAAATTTGCGGCCATGGGGAGGATGGCAGCGGTCGTCTCCCACGAGATCAGGAATCCGCTGGTAACCATCGGAGGGTTTGCCCGGCTGATCAAGAGGAAATGCTCCGGGTTGGGTCCGGTGGAACAGAATGCGGAGATAATCATCGAGGAGGTAGAGAGATTGGAGAGTATTCTGGCCAATATCATGGATTATACCAAGCCCCTTTCCCCGGTCCTCCGAAATGAGAATTTAAACGAGATCCTGCATGAGACGGTGCGGATGTTCCGGAGGGCGGTGAAAGTGAAAAAAATCAAGTTAAAGGAGGAGTTCGGGAGGAAAATCCCCGAGGTTGCTCTGGACCGGAGACAGATCAAGCAGGTCTTTATAAACATCTTGAAGAATGCCATAGAATCGGTCGAGGAGGAAGGAACGGTTACCATCTCAACATACTGCCGGGACGATCATCTGTTCGTCGAGTTCCGGGATGACGGGGTGGGAATAGATCAGTATACGAAGGAAAACATGTTCAATCCCTTTTTTACCACCAAGGAGGGGGGGGTCGGCCTGGGACTGTCCATCTGCAAGAGGATAATAGATTCCCATAAGGGGGAGATCGAGGTAGTGAGCGGTCCCTCTCAGGGGAGCACCTTTAAAATTAAGTTACCCATAGACCAGAAAGGAGGTTCAGGGGATGTACAGGATTCTGATAGTTGAGGACGATGAGCATCAGCAGATGCTCTACAAGGAGGAGCTGGAATCCGAAGGATACGAGGTAGAGCTTGCGGGAGACGGTGAGGTGGCGATCCGGAAGGTGGAGGACGAGGATTACCATCTGATAATCCTCGACATAAGGATGCCCAGGATGGACGGGATCGAGTCTCTGGGCAAGATTCTCGACAAGAAAGGGAATGTCCCGGTGATACTGCACACCGCCTACTCCAGTTACAAGGACAGTTTCATGAGTTGGGCGGCCGACGCCTATGTAGTAAAGTCCTCCAACCTGGACGAACTGAAGAGCAAGGTAAGGGAGCTGCTGGAAGGGAAGAAATGAAGGATCGCTTTCTCCTGAGTGAGACGCTGGTGGTTCTGTTGGCCGGCGGGAAGGGAGAGAGACTCTACCCGCTGACCAGGGACCGGGCCAAGCCCGCGGTTCCCTTCGGCGGGATCTACCGGATAATCGATTTTACCCTAAGCAACTGTCTGAACACGGGCCTCCGGAAGATCGTTGTCCTGACCCAATATAAGTCCATTTCCCTGGAAAGGCATCTCAAACTGGCCTGGAACATCTTCAATTATCAACTGGGCGAGTTCATAATGTCGGTTCCTCCCCAGCAGAGAACGAGCGAGCTTTGGTACGAGGGGACCGCCGATGCGGTCTACCAGAATATCTATACCCTCGACGAGGTCAAGCCCAGGTTCGTCCTGATCCTGTCGGGAGACCATATCTACCAGATGAACTATCTGCCGATGCTGAGGTATCATGTCCGGAAGAATGCCGATATGACCGTCGGCTGTATCGAGGTGGACCAGGAGGATGCAAGCAGGATGGGGGTCCTGGAGATTAACGGGGAGGGGAGGGTTATGGATTTTCAGGAGAAGCCGGAGAAACCCAAGACGCTCGACCGCAAGAAGAATAAATCGCTCGCCTCGATGGGGATATATGTCTTCAACACGGAAAAACTGGTCTCCGAGGTCATAACGGACAAGAAGGACAAGAGATCGAAGCACGACTTCGGGAGGAACATAATCCCCCATATGCTAAAAAGAGATAAAGTTTATGGCTACCCGGTCACTTCCTACTGGCAGGATATCGGCACGATCGAGGCCTACTTCGCAGCGAATATGGAGCTCCTGAAGGTTAAATCCCGGATCGATCTGCATAACCGGGATAACCCCGTAAGAACCTATCAGGAACAGCTTCCGGGGGCGCTGGTCATCAAGCCGTCCCGGAACAGGGATATATCGGTAGTGAATTCCGTTTTGTCTCCCGGGTGCGTGATAAGGGGCGCGACCGTAAGGGAGTCGATCCTGTCCTGCGCGGTGTCGGTCGGTGAGGATTCCGTCGTCGAGAACGGTCTGATCTTCGATAACGTCCGGATCGGAAAGGGGTGCCGGATCAGGAATGCCATCATCGACAAGGGAGTCAGTGTGCCCGATAACTACCGGGTCGGATTCGACCCGAAGGAGGACCGGGGGTATTTTACGGTAACGGAATCAGGGCTGGTGGTTATTCCCCGCGGCTACCAGTTATAAGTATGAAAGAAACCGCAATCGCCTTCCTCTGGCATTTTCACCAGCCTTACTACCGGCACCCGGAACGGGGAGAGTTCGTTCTCCCGTGGGTGAGGCTGCACGGGGTAAGGGCATATTACGATCTCGGAAAGGTCCTGGACGATTTCCCCGGGATAAAGATGAATTTCAATTTCGTGCCCTCGCTCTTAAAACAACTGGACGAGTACGGCCGGGACCCCCACGAGAGATACCTCCGGATCACCCGGAAGGAACCCTCCGAGCTGGAGGAAGAGGAGAGGCTGTTCATCCTGGAGAACTTCTTCAGCTGCAATTTTACCTGGATGATAAAGCCCTACCCCGGTTTCCTGAGGCTCTGGAACTTGCGCCGGTCGCACGAGAAAGAGCTGGGTAAATGTATCGGCAGGTTCTCCGAGCAGGACCTGCTTGACCTCCAGGTCTGGTTTAACCTGACCTGGTTCGGTTACTACGCAAAAGAGGAATACCCCGAGCTTAAGGAGCTGATCGCGAAGGATCACGGTTTTACTCCCTCTGACCGGGATGCGATCGTCCGTATCCAGTTAGAGGTGCTGAACAAGGTTATCCCGATCTACCAGAGGCTTCTGGCGGAGGAAAGGATCGAGATCACCACCAGCGGCTTCTATCATCCGATCCTGCCCCTGGTTTACGATACCGATTTCTCCCGGCGATGTCAGCCAGACGTGATCCTCCCCGAGAGGTTCTCCTGCCCGGAGGATGTCCGGGCCCAGGTGGGGAAGGCGGCCCGGTTCCACGAGGAGGTATGGGGCAGGAGGCCTCTGGGGTTCTGGCCCCCGGAGGGCGGGGTGTGCCCCGAGATCCTGGAGGTGCTGAGGGCCGAGGGAATAGAGTGGCTGGCCACCGACGAGGGCATCCTGGAGAATTCGCTCGGAAGTTGTGAGCGGGGAGCACTTTATCGTCCTTATCAGGTGGGAAGGGATGGGGAGGAGCTGGTCATGATCTTCCGCGACCGGGGGCTTTCCGACAAGATAGGCTTCAGCTATTATAATATCTCTCCGGGGGAGGCGGTCGACGATTTCCTGAGCAACGTGGAGAGGATTGCCGCGCAGTCCGGGATCGAGCGGCCGCTCCTGAGCATAATACTGGACGGGGAGAACCCCTGGGTGAATTACGAGGAGAGCGGAGCCGGGTTTTTAAGGGAGTTATTGACACGGCTGAGCGAGAGAAATATCAAGACCGTGAGGGTAGGGGATTTCATCCGGGAGAAGAGGCCGAGTGCAAGGTTCGAGAGCCTGGCGACCGGCTCGTGGATAAACCGGAATTTCAGTATTTGGATCGGGCACGAAGAGGACCGGCGCGGATGGGAGGCACTGGGCAGGGTTCGGAAATTCCTGGAGCAGTATCTCCGGGAGAAGCATCGCCCGGCAAATTACGACGATCTGTGGGAGCTCTTTTACATTGCCGAGGGGAGCGACTGGTTCTGGTGGTGGGGGGACGAGTTCTTCTCGGTCAATGCCCTCGATTTCGATCTGCTCTTCCGGGAGAACCTGAGCCAGATCTACCGGAGTCTGGGGGAAGAGGTGCCCCAGTTTCTCCGGAATCCCATCAAGCAGATCCAGGCAGGATACGACAAGCCGAAGGGGCTGGTCCGGCCGGTGATCGACGGGAGGGAGACCTCCTTCTACGAGTGGAAGGATGCGGGATTATACCGCAGCAGGATGCACCGGGGGTCGATGTCGCTTAGTGAGATCATCTTCGAGGAGGTCTATTACGGCTTTGACGAGGTGAACCTGTATTTCCGGATCGACTTCAATGAGGGGCTGAAGGGGGGAGAGGGGCGGGCGAGGATAAGGCTGGTTATCGGCGATGGGCAGGCCAGGGTGGTCGAGCTCTATGTGGTTGACCGGGAAGTGACGGTTAAGGGGGATGACTCGCAGGAGGTCCGGCTCCATTCGGTAAAGGTGGAGGAGGCGATCGAGATCGGTATCCCCGGTGATAAATTGGGACTTGACCTGGGAGACGAGGTAAAATTCTACCTTGAGTTATATGATGACGGTACCCTGCGGGACCGGATACCTTACACGGGAGAGATCTCCTTTCTTTTCCTGGGTAAAAGGATCGAGGAGGAAGAGTGGGTGGTATGAAAATGACAGGTGGTGAAACATGACGGAACTGAGAAGGGACCCGATTATCGGCCGCTGGGTGATCGTGGCCACGGAGAGGGCAAGGAGACCCTCCGATTTCGAGGCCGAGCCCGAATTTTCTTCTTCGGGTTTCTGCCCGTTCTGTCCCGGGCACGAAAAGAAGACCCCGACGGAAATCATGGCCTACCGGGGGGACAGCCCGCCGGACGGGCCCGGCTGGGAGATCCGGGTGGTCCCCAACAAATATCCCGCCCTGCGGGTGGAAGGGGAGTTGGATAAGGAGGGGGTGGGGATTTACGACAAGATGGGCGGGATCGGCGCCCACGAGGTCATTATTGATTCGCCGGTCCATAAGAGCCAGTTCTATACCCTGCCGAAGGAGCATGTGAGGGACATCTTCAAGGTTTACCGGGAGCGGGTTCTTGACCTGAAGAATGATATTAGATTCCGATACATTGTTGTTTTCAAGAATCGCGGCAAGTCGGCGGGTGCCTCGCTGGAGCACAGCCACTCCCAGTTGATTGCCCTGCCCATCGTTCCCAAGCGGGTCCACGAGGAGATCGCCGCCTGCCGTTCTTATTACGAGTTGAAGGAGAGATGCATCTACTGCGATATAATCAGGCACGAGATATCAGCGGGCGTGAGGGTCGTCGAGGAGAACGAATCGTTCATTGCGCTTTCCCCCTATGCTGCCCGGTTCCCGTTCGAGCTGTGGATCCTGCCCAAGCGGCACAGCTTAAACTATGAGACGGAGGATGACGGTCGGCTCTTCCAGCTCGCCGAGCTCTTCGCGAACGTGACCTATAAGATCGATAAGGCGCTCAGCAACCCGGCGTATAATTTTCTGCTCCATAACTCGCCCCTGCGGACCGATGGGAACGAGCATTATCACTGGCATTTCGAGTTCATCCCGAGGCTCAGCAAGGTCGCCGGGTTCGAATGGGGCACGGGCTTTTACATCAATACCGTCTCTCCCGAAGACGCCACCAGGTATTTACGGGAAATCCCGACAGGATGAAGAACTGCCCGGTGGCACCCCCTCAGATTTACATCGTTCAATACCGCACTCCACCCTTCATTGCGAGGAGCATTGGCGACGGAGCAATATTAGGTCTCACGAAGCAATTTCCGGTCGTTCAGTAAAGTCATTCTCATCTCATATTTCCCTTTCACCTTTTTAGGAGAATATAGGAACCGATGTCCGAGAGAGGGAACCGATAGGATTTTCGGGTATCTTCCGGGCAGGTTTAACATTGACGAAATATGCACTTACTGTTAAAATTTACGGTAAAAGGGATCATTTCCGTGCTTGGTAAAAGGGTTTGTCGTAAACACCGAAGGATTGCAGGTATACAGAAATGAAAGAAACATGTCTTGAAGATGATCCTTTGTGGTATAAGGATGCGATCATCTATGAGCTCCATGTGCGGGCATTCTCTGACAGTAACCACGATGGGATCGGCGATTTCCGGGGGCTTACGGAGAAGCTCGGTTACCTGGAGAGACTCGGTATTACCGCAATTTGGCTCCTCCCTTTCTATCCTTCCCCGCAAAAGGACGACGGATATGATATCGCCGACTATTTCGAAATCCATCCCAACTACGGCAGTCTGAAGGATTTTAGAGAATTCCTGAAAACCGCCCACCGGCTCGGAATCCGGGTAATCACGGAGTTGGTTCTGAATCACACCTCAAACGAGCATAAGTGGTTCCAGCAGGCAAGGCGGGCGAAGCCAGGTTCCAAGTCAAGAGAATTTTATGTCTGGAGCGATACCCCGGACAAATATAAAGATGCCCGGGTTATTTTCAATGACTTTGAATCCTCCAATTGGGCCTGGGATCCCATCGCCCAAGCCTACTACTGGCACCGTTTTTTTGCTCATCAGCCCGACTTGAACTACGATAATCCCCATGTGCATGAAGCGATATTACGGGCGATCGATTTCTGGTTTAATCTGGGAGTAGACGGGTTGCGTCTGGATGCCGTGCCCTATCTCTATAAACGGGAAGGGACTAACTGCGAGAACCTACCCGAAACCCACGATTTCCTGAAAAAAATAAGGGATCATGTGGATAAAAAATTCAAGGACAAGATGCTCCTGGCGGAAGCCAACCAGTGGCCCGAGGACGCCTCTGCCTATTTCAGCTCGGGTGACGAGTGTCACATGGTTTTCCACTTCCCGTTGATGCCCCGCATATTTATGGCGATGCAATTGGAGGACAGCTTCCCGATTATCGATATTCTGAAGTCTACGCCTTCCATTGCCGAGTCGTGTCAATGGGGAATATTTTTACGCAATCACGATGAACTGACCCTCGAGATGGTTACGGACGAAGAACGAGACTACATGTATCGGGCATACGCAAAGGATCCCCGGGCAAAAATAAACCTTGGTATCCGGCGCCGGCTGGCCCCTCTACTGAGCAATAATAGGAGAAGGATAGAGCTCATGAATATCCTCCTGTTTTCCCTGCCCGGAACTCCGATAATCTATTACGGCGATGAGATCGGTATGGGTGATAATTATTACTTAGGTGACAGAAACGGGGTGCGGACACCGATGCAATGGAGCCCGGATAAAAACGCGGGATTTTCGAGGGTGAATCCTCAGCAGCTTTATCTGCCGGTAATCATTGACCCGGAATATCACTACGAGGCGGTAAATGCGGAGAATCAGGAGAAGAATCTTTCTTCCCTGCTCTGGTGGACGAGAAGAGTTATCGCAAT
Organism: Deltaproteobacteria bacterium; assembly: GCA_020345765.1. GTDB lineage: Bacteria > Desulfobacterota. The sequence goes on along the minus strand of CP070770.1, from coordinate 2,815,094 downwards.
GAGGAAGCGCTTTAAATCTTTCGGAAGAGGGAGTTTCGAAATCCTCACATCGAACAACCCCAAGGTATTGGCGTTTATGCGTCAATATCAGGATGAAAAGATGCTCGTGCTGGTCAACCTTTCGAGATTTTCCCAGGTTGTCGAGCTTGACCTTCCCGGGCATGCCGGATTTGTTCCTCAGGAGGTTTTTAGCCAGAATAAATTCCCGGTCATAAAGAATACGCCCTATACCACCATGTTAGGACCGCATAATCACTATTGGCTCCTGTTACAGCAGGCAAGGGAAACGGTCAGTATAAAGTTGGACGAGCCTTCCGCTAAACTTAAGGTCAAAGGTTCGTGGGAAAACATTCTGGACGATAAGCAGCGGGAAAAACTCGAAGGACAAATCATTACCAATTATCTCAGAAATTGCCGCTGGTTCCGGGCGAAGGCGAAAGTCATCCGCGAAATCAAAATCCTGGAAGACGCCCCGCTCAACAGCAAACCCTCCGCACCTCACTTGCTACTGATAGCAGTCAGCTACAGCGAAGGACCGGAAGAAGTCTATCTTCTGCCCTTATCTTTCGCTCCTAAAAATGGATCGCAAAAGATCTTAGCGGAGTCCCCTCAGAGTGTAATCGCCTTCATGCGGGTAGATGACGAAGAAGGAATACTTTATGACAGCACTTACGACGAAGAATTTCACCAAACCATGTTGTCACTGATTGCCCAGAAGAAAAGAATCAGGGGTAAAACCGGGGAATTCCTCGGCTATTCCAGCCGGGGATTTAAAAAGCTACTCGCCGGGAAAGAGCTCCCTCTGGGCTCCCATCCCCTTAAGACGGAGCAGAGCAATACTTCCATAGTCTACGAAAAGAACTTCTTCCTGAAGCTCTATCGTCGCCTGGACGAAGGGGCAAATCCCGAACTCGAAATTACCACCCACCTTGCCGAAAGAATGAGATTTCCTCATGTTCCGCAACTTGCCGGTGTGATCGAATACCGGCAGGGAGCAGGGAAGCCGATTACGGTGGCATTGCTTCAGGAATTTGTAGAAAATATCAGTGATCTTTGGGATTACACCCTGGATATGGCGAGAGGCTATTTCGAACGGGTTTTATCGATGAGAAAAGACCTTAAGGAATTCTCCATCGAGTATCCCCCGCTTCTGAATATAGATATTGAGGGAATTCCGCCAATAGTGCAGGGCCTGATCGGGGTAATGTATCTAAAGATGGCTTCATTATTAGGGGTGCGGACCGCGGAGCTTCATCTTGCCCTGGGAGTGTCCGGTGACGATGGCGATGGGGCATTTGACCCGGAGCCGTTTTCCTTGCATTACCAGAAATCACTCCAACAGTCTATCCAGAGTCTCGTTCGCAGAACCATGCAATCTCTGTCCAAGAGCCTGGAACAGATCCCGGAAGATATTCAGGCCGAAGCGAAAGAGATTATTGCCAATGAGCAGAGGATCATAAACAGCACACAACCGATCTTAACGGGAACGATCCGCGCGATGAAGACAAGAATCCACGGCAACTATCATCTCGGCCAGGTACTCTATCAAGGCAAGGATTTCGTGATTATAGATTTCGAGGGCGAATCGGCCCGGCCGCTGAGCGAGCGAAAGCTAAAACATTCGCCGTTAAAAGATGTAGCCAGCATGATAAGGTCATTCCATTACGCTGCCCACGGTGCCCTTTACCTCCGTTCTTCACTCCGTCCCGAGGACATCCCGCTGCTGGAGGAATGGATCGAACCATGGTATCATTATGTCAGCGGAGTGTTCTTGAATTCGTATCTGAATACCGTCGGGGATGTTCCTTTTATCCCCAAGACCAGAAATGAATTAGAGGTTTTGCTCCAGACATTTCTTTTGGAGAAGGCGGTTTACGAGCTTGGCTACGAACTCAATAACCGGCCGGAGCGGATCATTATCCCGATCCGGGTAATAAAGAATTTCCTGGAGCATTCCTCATAAAATTAAGGAAAGTATCAGGATGACCACTGAAACCAAAAGTCGTAAATTAAAAAATAGCCGGGAATCGAAGGGGATAATTTACGACCGAAGCCTTATTACCGATTACGATATCCATCTTTTCAAAGAGGGAAACAATTTCCGTATCTTTGATAAATTTGGTTCCCACCTCAGAACGGTGGACAATGCCGCCGGCACCCATTTTGCCGTCTGGGCGCCAAATGCGGAAACGGTATCGGTCGTGGGCGATTTTAACGGCTGGAATCCGGAATCGCATCCCCTGGGAGTCAGATGGGACGGCTCCGGTATCTGGGAAGGATTTCTTCCCGGCATCACCAAAGGTTCGCTTTATAAATATCACATCACTTCCAAATTGAACGATTACGAAATTGACAAGACGGACCCCTTAGCCTTTTACTGGGAGATTGCTCCCAAAACCGCCTCTTGTGTCTGGGATCTGGATTATCAGTGGGAGGACCATGAATGGATGAGAGATCGTAGCGAGAAGAGCGCTTTGAATTCTCCGATCTCCGTTTATGAGGTCCATCCCGGCTCCTGGCGCCGGGTTCCCGAAGAATACGAACGATCTCTTACTTACCGGGAACTGGCCCATCAGCTTGCCGATTATGTCAAGGACATGGGCTTTACCCATGTGGAACTCCTGCCCGTCATGGAACACCCTTTCTACGGATCCTGGGGATACCAGACCCTGGGATACTTTGCGCCCACCAGTCGCTACGGCACGCCCCAGGACTTTATGTATCTCGTCGATTACCTGCACCAGCAGGGCATTGGTGTAATCCTGGATTGGGTCCCTTCCCACTTTCCTTCCGACGAGCATGGTCTTGCCAACTTCGACGGTTCTCATCTTTATGAGCATGCCGATCCGCGAAAGGGGTTTCATCCGGAATGGAGTAGTTACATATTTAATTACGGGAGAAACGAGGTGCGTAATTTCCTTATCAGCAGCGCCGTCTTCTGGTTGGAAAAATACCATATTGACGGTCTCCGGGTGGACGCGGTAGCCTCTCTGCTTTATTTAGATTATTCACGGGAAGAGGGAGAATGGATTCCTAATGAATACGGGGGTCGGGAGAACATGGAAGCCATCAGCTTTCTCCGGCGTCTCAATGAGGTAGTATACGGCAATTTCCCCGGGGTCCAGACCATCGCGGAGGAATCCACGGACTGGCCGATGGTTTCCCGGCCTACCTATGTCGGCGGGCTGGGGTTCGGGATGAAGTGGAATATGGGCTGGATGCACGACACCCTCGAGTACTTCTCCAAGGATCCGGTCCACCGCAAGCATCACCATAACCAGCTGACCTTCAGCATCTGGTATGCATTCTCGGAAAATTTCATTCTTTCACTTTCGCACGATGAAGTAGTTTACGGGAAAGGCTCCCTTCTCGCAAAAATGCCGGGAGATGACTGGCAGAAATTTGCCAATCTCCGGCTTCTATTCGGGTATCTTTATACCCATCCGGGGAAAAAGCTTTTATTCATGGGGGGGGAACTCGGGCAGTGGCAGGAGTGGGACCACGAAAGCAGTCTCAGTTGGCATCTTCTGCAATATGCACCCCATCAGGGCATTCAGCGCTGGGTGCGGGAATTGAGCTGGTTGTATCGGAATGAACCCGCCCTTTATGAGCAGGATTTTGAAAACGAGGGATTCGAATGGGTGGGTCTTGGTGATTGGGAGCAAAGCACGATCAGCTTCCTGCGCAAGGGTAAATCAAGCAAGGACCTGATACTTGTGATCTGTAATCTCACCCCGGTGCCCCGGAATAATTATCGGGTCGGCATCCCTGCGGGTGGATATTGGAAGGAGATGATGAACAGCGATGCCGAGGTATACGGGGGCAGCGGCCAGGGCAACTTTGGGGGTGTGGAAGCGTCACCCGTCCCTTCCCACGGCAGAGACCATTCCCTTTCCTTAACCCTACCCCCGTTGGCCGTAGTCGTTTTCAAAAAAGAGATATCTGCACCTCCAGTGCCATAATAGTTGTTATATTGCATAGCCAAGCCCGGCCATTAAAAAGGAGACATGAATAAAAGAGGAAGTGGCATCCTGCTTCATATAACCTCTCTGCCCTCGCCTTTTGGAATCGGTGACTTGGGTCCCTGGGCATACCGATTCGTTGATTTTCTTGCCCGGTCCAGGCAGAGCTTCTGGCAGATTTTACCGCTGAATCCGACAGATCTCTTAAGCGGCAATAACCCTTACAGCAGCCCTTCCGCTTTCGCTGGGAATACCCTTCTAATCAGCCCAGAGCTTATGTCCCGGGAAGGATTTCTCACTAAAGACGAGATCGAGACCATACCCCATTTCCCCCAAGAGGTAGTTGATTACGATAAGGTGAGTGAATATAAAACCAGGCTTTTTTCTCGGGCATTTGAGCGTTTCAAAAAGCGGAAGAACAAAGACTATCGGGGGTTCTGCGCAAGGAATTCATATTGGCTCAATGACTTTACGCTTTTTCTCGCAATTAAGGAGTATTTTAAAGGACAAGTTTGGAAAGAATGGCCTGTCCCTGTCCGGGAGCGAAAGATTCCTGTCCTGCGGAAACTCAAGCAAGAGCTACGGGACAAGATCGAACAGGAAAAATTCCTCCAATATGTATTTTCCCGACAATGGTCCGCCCTCAAGAGTTACGGAAACCGGAAGGGTATCCGTATTGTCGGAGACATAGCAATATATGTCAACTATGATAGTGCGGATGTCTGGGCCAATCCGGAAATATTCAAATTGGACCAGAAAAGAAGGCCGGTTGTTGTTTCCGGGGTCCCGCCGGATTACTTCAGCGCAACCGGTCAGCTTTGGGGCAACCCAATATACCGATGGAAAAAAATAAAGGAGACCGGGTATTCGTGGTGGGTTCAGCGGATAAGGCACAACCTGAAGCTTTTCGATATCTCAAGGATCGACCATTTTCGGGGCCTGGTTGCTTACTGGGAAGTCCGGGCGGGGGAAAAAACCGCCATTAACGGGAAATGGATCAGGGGACCGGGAAAAGATTTTTTTAAGGCACTGCTTGAAGAAATGCCTTCCCTTCCTATTATTGCGGAAGACCTCGGTATTATAACCCAGGAGGTAAGGGACACAATGGCATATTTTGGCTTTCCGGGAATGAAGGTGCTGCTCTTTGCTTTTGGCAACGATGATCCCCGGCATCCTTATCTGCCTCATAATCACGAAGCGAATTGCGTGGTTTATACCGGAACCCACGACAATAATACGGTGAGGGGGTGGTTTGAGGACGAGGCGAGCGAGGATGAGAAAAGAAGGGTATTCCGTTATCTCGACCGGGAGTTATCAGTGAACGAGATCCACTGGGAATTCGTCAAGCTCGCTCATGGATCACCGGCCAATACCGCCATTATCCCGATGCAGGACATTCTCGGGTTAGGCAAAGAAGCCCGGATGAATATTCCGGCCACGGTCCGGGGTAATTATCTGTGGCGGCTAATACCGGAACAACTGACGCCTTCGCTTGCCGAGAGATTATCAGAGATTACCGAATTTTACAGCCGGGGATAGCGGGCGATCACTTATGAAAATAGTTCTGATTAGTGCATTCTGCTTAAGCGTCGCTATTCCTGTTTTCTATTTAAAAACCGTAGAGGAAAATCGGAATTATAAATTCTTGAATTTATTTTAAGCACTAATTGTTCCGATTTTATTTATCCCCTGTATTTACCCACCCTGATTTAATAATAAATATTTGCCAATCAATAACTTAATGCCCCAGAGAGATGAAGCTCCTGAATTCTACCGATGGCTTTTTTGTTAATTATCGGAACATTTTTGACGATTAAACTCAAAACTATCGGAACTAATAATTCCGAATTAGTGATCCCCCCTTAACAGAAGTCCTTAATTATCAATATGTTACCTAAATGGCACGGTATTTGGTAAATAATTTCTTCTAAAAGAAATATTTAATTTTGAAGTTTTTAGCAGTAAATTAACAAGAAAGGAGGAAGAGGAAAATGGACAAGAGGCTATTGGCAGTAATGGTGGCTGTGGCGGCGTTCGCAATGATCGCCGCATTTACGGGCGACTCCATTGCTTATCCCACCCGAGTGGATAACCTCCAGGTAGGAATTGCTACCGTCCCTGTCAACGGTGACAAGGCGGTTCTTTCCGGCAGCGACGATATGGGGGTAAAAGAGGGGATTATCATCGTCAGCAACGGCGAGGCGAAAGACGAGGAGTCCGAAGGCGACCGGAGCGGCGAAGAAGACAGCGAAGAAGAGAGTGAGGATGAGGAGGGAGAAGAGGAAGATGAATCCGGGGAAGAGGGCGGTAGTGGTTGACCTGATTTTGCTAACCCCGTTAGAAACCCGCCCGAGGCGGATTTCTAACGGGTATTAGGATTGTACTACATGATCTTCATCAGTTTCAGGATCTTGCCGCTCTGCTCCATAACCTGGGTAAATTCGGCAGCTTTGCTGAGATCCTTGATTTTGTCAATATTCGCCTGGATATCTTCGATAGTGCTCACCTTTTCGGCTCCGAGGAACACACCCTCTCCCTCGACATAAGCCACCCGGCTGAAATAGCCGCCGCCGACCGAGAAGATCATCCCGGTATCCTCGCACTGCTCCGAGCACAGGTAGGCGACGAGGGGGGAGACATACTCGGGCTTGAGGGCATCGACCAGGTTCTGGGGCATTACCTGGGCGGTAAGACGCGAGCCGGCGATCGGGGCAATAGTATTGACCTTGACATTGTACTTGGCCCCCTCGGCCTTAAGGGTGTTGGCCAGCCCGACGATCCCCAACTTGGCGGCACTGTAATTGGTCTGGCCGAAGTTGCCGTAGAGCCCGGCGCCCGAAGTGGTCATGATGATGCGGCCGTAGCCTTTCTCCCGCATAACCGGAAAGGCCGCCTTGGTTACGTTACGGCTCCCGTTCAGGTGGACATCGAGAACTAGCTTCCAGTCCTGGTCGGTCTGCTTCATAAAGCTTATATCCCGGAGGATACCCGCATTGTTGATCAGGATATCCACCGTGCCGAAGGAGTCCACCGCGGTCTTGACGATCTTGTCGCCATCGAGAACGCTGTTGTAATCGGGAACCGCCTCTCCGCCGGCGTCCTTGATCTCCTTGCAGACCTGCTCGGCCATAGTTTTACCCGCACCGGTGCCGTCGGCGGCACCACCAAGGTCGTTTACCACCACCTTGGCTCCGCGCGAAGCGAGGAGCAGGGCGTGCGACCGACCCAATCCTCCACCGGCCCCGGTGACGATCGCTACTTTACCATCAAAACGAATTTCTGCCATCTCTCATACCTCCTTTTTGAGTGTTTAACTTTTCTCAAATCGTTCCAGATCCGAGTTCCTATTAAGAATGTGTATAGGGTTTAATTGACCGGATTTCCTTTAAACCCGTCTTGAATGCCTTAAGGTTCAATTCAAGATTTACTCCGGAGACAATCTCGGGGATAACGGTCTCAAAGGTTTCGACCTTGACCGGGATCAGCCCGGAGCCGGCCAGGGCTCCGACCATAACGATATTGGCGGCCATCATCTCACCCAGCTTTTCCGCAATCTTGGTTGCCTCGATTACCTGAAGGCTATCTACCAGTCCGGCGATTGCCTTCAGCACCTCCTCTACCGGGGGATACTGGGCTTCCCCGGAAAGGACACCGATGGGATAATTGGGCCGGGGATTAAGGATGACCTTGGTTCCGGGATTACCGAAATCGCCGATTACCCGGAGCGTCTCAACCGGTTCCAGACCGACGATGATATCGGCCTTGCCCTCGGGGATAACCGGACCATACTGGGTCTCGCGGGAGATCCGGATGTGGCTCATGACCGCCCCGCCTCTCTGGGTGGCCCCGTAGGTCTCTCCCATGGTTACCTGATAACCGGCACCGATCGCGGTGTTGGCCACAATCTGCGAGGCAAGGACATTACCCTGTCCCCCTACGCCGGCGATGATTAGATTCAATGGATCCTTTTCAATAGGCAATATTACTCCCCCTCCCCCTCACCCTTACCCTCTCCCCACAAAGGGGAAGAGGGAATAATGTCAAAAGATTTTTTTCTTGTATTTTTGTAATTTGAACTTTGGATTTCATTTGAACTTTGAGCTTTGGTATTTGGATTTATTAAATTTGTTGTTTTGCTTCGTTTAGCCTTCACTTTGATAAATTGATTACTGTCTCCAAATCAGAGTTACTCCTCCTCGACGATGATTGCTCCCCGGGAGCAAAGATCGGCGCATACCCCGCAGCCGCTGCATACCAGTTCGTCGATCTTGGCCTTCTTGACCTCCGGGTCCCAGATTATCCCGGGGCAGTTAAAGACCCGGCTGCAGAAGCGGGCGCAGCCGCAGTCATCGCCGATGCATTTTTCGGGATCGACACGGACCTTAGGTTTCTTCTTCTCCTTGAGCTCGAGGGTAGTGCATTTCCGGCGGAAGATCATCACCCCGGTTCCCTCGCTCTGAAGGAGCTCACAGAGGTTCTCGACCGCTTCATCGATCGCAAACGGGTCACAGACCCGGACCTCCGCCCCGATGGCCCGGCAGATCCCCTCGATGCTGACCGCCGGTACCGCCTGACCCCGGGCATCGGTTCCGGTGCCCGGGTGAGGCTGAAAGCCGGTCATGGCGGTGGCACTGTTATCGAGGATCACATAGGTAATATTGGACCGATTATACCTGGCGTTAACCAGGGCGGGGATGCAGGCATGATAGAAGGTCGAGTCCCCCGAGATTGCTATAACCGGCTGCTCGAAGCCGAACTGCCGGAGGTTACCCAGGCCGGTGGCCAACCCGATCCCGGCTCCCATGCAGTGCAGGGTCTTCGATTGAAAATACCCGGCCGGGCCGACCCCGAGCGAGTAGCACCCGATATCACCAGCTACCACCCCGTCGCGGCCGTCCATTTTCAGGGCGGTCTTGATCGCCCAGAATGCAGGACGATGGGGGCAGCCGGCACAGAAGCTGAGCATCCGGAACGGGGCATATGAACCCACCACACTCCTTACCTTGTCTCGGTATCCTTCGTCCCGGGGATGGTATTCCACCCCTTTTATCCGGGCCAGGGCTGAGATTACGGTATCGGGAGCGATCTCACCGACATCCGGGATGTATTTTGAGCTCTTGCCGTAGAATTTGATGGGACCCAGGTCCCCGGCTGACTCGGCGGTAAGGATCTTGACATTCTGCTCGAGGAAGGGATCTACCTCCTCGACGATCATGACCTCGGGGGCATGCTTCAGATGGGATGCTATCAGCTTTTCGGGGAGGGGCCAGGTGGTTCCCAGTTTGAGAATACCCACCTCACCGTCCAGTTTCAGTGTCTTTACCGCTTCCTGGGAGTAGAACCATCCGCTTCCGCAGGTAATGATGATGAATTTTGCTTGCTCGGGGCCGACATACCAGTTGAACCCGGAGCCTTCAAACTCTTCACGGGCATTGGCCATTTTTTGGTGCAGGGTCGAATGCCACATCGGGGTCGGCACCGTGAGGAACACTCCCCTGAAGCTAGCCTTTCTTTCCCTTTTGGGGATAGGGCCCAGTTTAACATTACCCCGACCGTGGGAGAAGCGGGTGACGCTCCGAATGATGCAAGGGATCTTCAATCTTTCCGAGAGCTCAAAGGCCCAGATGGTCATATCCTTGGCTTCCTGGAAGGTAGCCGGTTCGAGCAGGGGAAGGTCGGCGAACCGGGCGAAGTTCCGGCTGTCCTGCTCGTTGGTACTTGAGTGGGCCGAGGGGTCGTCAGCGACGACGATAACGAATCCCCCGCCGGTGCCCGAAAGGTTAACCGTCAGCAGGAAGTCGGAGGCGACGTTGAGTCCGTTCTGCTTCATGGCGGTGAGCGCCCGGAGTCCGGCGAAGGAAGCGGCGCCGGCGGCCTCGATCGCTACCATCTCGTTTGTCGACCATTCGGCGTAAAAACCGAGGTGCTCGGCAGCCCGGGCCAGGCTTCCCAGGATCTCGGAAGAAGGGGTGCCGGGATAGGCGCTGCAGAAGTCAACCCCGGCCTCAATCGCTCCCCGGGCGATTGCTTCATTGCCCATCAAAAGCAGGCTTCGGCCTGGTTCGTCTATCTCTATCGACATAATTAGGCCTTGGGTAATAGTTCCTTTAAAACCTCATCTCGCAGCCGCAGGTAAAGTAGATCCTTCACGTCCTTGGTCCGGCCGGTTATCTCGGCAACCGCCCTCTTTTTCTTCTGGAGAGAGGCATCACGCAAATGATCTAACCTCGCCTTTTCCAGTGGTTCGGTTCCGATCACCCCGGCTTTCTTCGCTTTCTGGACGAATTTCTTGCCTCGCTCCGTCCGAACGATCAGGGTGTTCCAGTCCTCTATTCCTTCGACCATGCCAACCGAGATATCGGCAAGCTCCGCCGTCATATCATAGCAGACCCGACAGGTAGGTTTGATGAATTCTCTGATATCGTCGAGTGGTATCTCGATTTCAGTTGTTTCCGTGGTAATGGTGAGGGTGTTTGCGGGGGGAGGGGGGATGTCCAGTCTGGTAATCAGGGCCGGGTCGAGCTTGCCCTTGAGATACTGGAAAAGCTCCCGGTAGGATAGGGCCCAGGTACAGAAAAGCCCGATTGTCAGCCCGACCTTTTCGGCAATACCGTCAAAGCGTGAGGCCTGCATCTTTCTGAGCGCCAGAACCTGACAGGGGGTTCCTACTACCCCGAGCCTGTCTTTCCCCTTTTTCAGCGCCTGGTTCATCCCGGCCAGGGTAGGGGAAGCGATGTAATTCGACCGGGCGCAGTTGAGTACCTCCGGGGCGCTGTTGACCAGGACGGAGCCGGGCATAAAGTCTTTACCGAAAGGTTTGGTCAGGAGGAATGAGTCCACATCTCCGGTTTTTGTCGCATACATCGAAAGTGCGGATACCAGTCCCCCGTATTGTCCGGCCGAGCGGACTTTACCATCCTTTGCCTGGGCCATCTCAATCGAGATAAGGGAGCCGAGGGCGAGTTCCTCTACCGGCTTGCCGAATACCATCTGCTCAAGGGCACCGAGATTGGTCCCGGTTCTCGGGCAGATATCATAGCACTTCCCTTCGGTGATTCCACAGGGTTCGATGATTACCACTCTGTCCTTTATTACCTTGATATAGGGACAGATGCCTACACAGGCGCCGCAACTGGTGCACAATTGCCGTTTTAAAACCTCCCTTTCCAAATCAAGGGGTCCTTTAATCTGTTCGCTCACCTTTCTCTCGGTTATAAATCGGGGCCCTTAGCCGATATATTCATGCATCATTATTAAAAAAACTCCCTTTCTTGTCAAGAGGAATTAAATCTAGCTTCATTTTGGGGATAACAATAAGTTCCTTACGGTCAAAACAGGGCTTGACATACTGCTATTTTAATTTAATATATTAAGTATCGTCAGAGGTGAGCCAGGTACTTCCTGCTGAACTCGTTAAATGGGTTGATTGGCAATCCGGTTTTTAGGGGGGTGAGGAGATGGCAGTCAATTGTAAAATGAAAAATTGTAAAAGAGTTATCTACACCGATGGAATGTGTATGGAACATTATAGTGGTAAGCGCAAGGAAGGAACTAAGAAAAAACCTCGCCGGGAGATCGGTGGGGTGAAAACAGATGTTATCGATAAGCGGGTAGTTGATCAGTGGCCCCAGAATAAAATCAAGCAGTATATAAAGGGTTCAGGTCTTCCTGATCTCAGGAAGAAGGCGGATAAGGTAGATATTGTTTTAAAATATAGGAAAAAGTATTGAGGCGGGAGACTGGAATTACATCAGGCCGCTGTTTCTAAGTAGTGTCGGTAGCGGCACAGAGCGGCCATGGCGGCGGCGGCATTTTCCGGAGAACTGACCAAAGGGATCTCATCTCCCGAAACACTCCTGATACTGTTTATCCATTCCGTTTTGCCGAGAGTGGTAATAATCAGCGGCTTTACCCGGCTCTGCGGGGATTGAAGCACATCGTCGAGAATCATTCCGGGAGGCATGCCCTCCTGCATCCATCCACTGATTACGGCGTAAGGAACGACCGGGATCACGATAATACCATCGACATTTTCATCCGTCAGTGCCATCCGGATTGCCGGGGCGAGAAGCCCCGAGGGACCGACATCGAGCGGATTTCCCACGGACATCCATCGGGGGATTGATTTCTTGAATTCCCCGATCCTCTCGGGCGTGTATTCGGCCAGTCTCAGCCCCAGGCTGATGCACCGATCGACCGTAAGCACCCCCAGGGAGCCCGAAGAGGTTATCACCGCAATCCGGTTCCCTTTAGGAAGCGGCTGCCGGGAGAGGACCTTGGCGATATCGAAGAGCTCGTGAAAGGTGTTGGCCCGGATCACCCCGGCCTGCCGGAAGGCGGCTTCGTGGATATCGTCCTCTCCGGAGATGCTCCCGGTATGGGAGGCAGTAGCTTTTTTCCCGGCTTCGGTTCGACCACTTTTAAGCACCACAACCGGCTTTTTTCGCGAGACTCTTCTTGCTGCCGAGAGAAAGCTTTTCCCGTCTTTGATTCCCTCCAGATACAGGGTAATAACCCTGGTCTGGGGATCGTTGCCCAGATACTCAAGAAGCTCGCTTTCGCTCACATCGCACCGGTTCCCG
>CP070770.1:2800854-2802450 GCA_020345765.1 Deltaproteobacteria bacterium | reverse complement strand
TAATTTTGGCGGAAATGGTGAAAGTTCTAACAAATATAGTAAATGTGAGAATATATTATGAACCCTTTTTAGAGACTGGATGTAATACATCAGAATTAGCTATTTCTTACTATAAGAAAGGGCAAATAATGCCGAGTTATGATATAAAAAGCGTTACTGATACACTAAAAAGCTTGTATATAACATCCAGAGATAAAATAAGTGTAGGACATCAGAAGGAGAAATGGGAAAGGTTATTAGATAAATGGGAGAAAGAGATCAAGTACACTCCATCAATTACTGCCATATTGAATGGTGAGCAGGTAGAGCATTATGGGTGTTTGGATATGCGAGGAGGCGATAATATCAATTTGAGCGTTGATATTTCTCCGCTTGATAATTTGGAATTAAAAATCGTTTGGAAGTTTTTAAAGGCCGAAGAAGAGAAATATAATATCATTGGGAAAAACCAGGGTTGTGCGAATAATGCACGTCGATATATAAAACTAGCAGAGAGAGAGGCCGTTGGCTTGCGCAACAAAAGCGAGCTTATCCTTTCGGATCTTCTGAGTTTGTTTGACAGCGATACCGGATTTGGGACAATACGGCTTTTCTGCGAGGTGATTATCGGAAAGGGTGTGTATCGTTCCAATGTCTTATGTTTGTCGAGGTATCGAGATGAGAGTTATTTGGGTAAGTTGACCGAGATATTCAACTTACCATATATCTATGGGAGCGCACTTTTGAGAGATAACGGAAAGGTCGCGGCTGAGGCGAAATATGGCGCTGACTGTGCTAACTTTATAATATACGGATTGCGAAGAATGGAGTGTAATATTCCTTATGCCGGGCCGATGCAACTTAGAAAGTATTTGGTCGAGTTAGATGAAGTTGATGGGTTCAAAGGTGGAATAGCTCAGGGACGGGCTGGCACCGTTGCTATATTTGAAAGAGACATTAATATCGGTCTATTGTTGTGTTTCAATGGGCATGTAGCGGCGTTATATGAAGACAGGGAACCGAGAAACATCTTGGACCTTAACGATCTAGTAGTGCATCAGTTGGAGACTTACCCAGAGATAATAAGTCTGAAGAATATTAAAAAGCAGTATATCGGTGTGAAATTCCCGTTGATGAAATACAAGAAAATGGGAGCAGAGTAGGTATATCCTAAGTTCTAAGTTCATAAGAAGAGGGATTGAAGGGCAATGGGTTACCCATTAAAGGTCACACTGTCGAATATTAGATCTTGACAAATGAGTAAATAATGCCAGAGATTTAATTGAAGATAGAACGGGCACTGGAGAAGAAAAATAAAATGAGGAAGATACTGCTATTTGGTATGTTAGCCATCGGCGTCCTGACGGCGGGTCTTTTGATCTGGGGCTGCGGGGATGACGGGAAGGGCGGGGGAGTGCCAGAATTTATTCCGGTTATAACGGGATTCGGGATCTCATCCCATATTTCTACGGGAGACTCGGAGGAGGCGAGTGCGAAGAGAGAAAACGAGCTTATAATGACCAGGGATATCGGGGTGAAACTGTTGAGGAGGGATTTTCTCTGGAGGGATATAGAGCCGGAGAAGGGCAGTTTTTCCTTCGATAAGTATGACACTAT
>CP070770.1:2757664-2800754 GCA_020345765.1 Deltaproteobacteria bacterium | reverse complement strand
GGAGGGGAAACCACCCGATAAATTGCGTTACCTGGTATGACGCTTATGGATATTGCCGGTGGGCAGGGAAGAGGCTGCCTACCGAGGCCGAATGGGAAAAGGCGGCGCGGGGAACCGACGGACGGAAGTATCCCTGGGGAAACGCAGAGGCCACTTGCAGCTATGCGGTAATGAATGACGGAGGAAAGGGGTGTGGAACGGATCGGACCTGGCCGGTTGGGAGCAAACCAGAAGGCGCCTCCCCTTATGGGGTGATGGATATGGCGGGCAATGTCTGGGAATGGGGGATGGATTGGTATGATGAAAACTACTATAGCCGATCACCTAACCGTAACCCCAAAGGTCCGGATTCAAGCAAGTATCGTGTCTTCCGCGGGGGGGCCTGGAACTACCCCAGTTATCGCCAGCGTGCGAACGATCGCAGTGGATATATCCCGGACAAACACTTCAACTTCGTTGGGTTCCGTTGTGCCCGGTAAGGCTAGTTGCAGCAGGGAATAGCATCCTACTTCGTCCCGCGTGAACGCGGGACTACGAAGGACAGGCTCTACTTCGCCAAGGCTTCCTCCTACGCTAAGCCTACTCCGTCGATGTTAAGCCGCTTTAGCTCCGGCAAAGCTGACTGGCTACGAAGGCCGGGAGCTACGGAGGATAAGTCGTAGGGCAGGAGGGGTAGCTGGGGCTTGAATCCTTTTAAATCCATCATTACGGTCCTACTACTGATCCCGATTTGCCCCGGAAATACGCCGGGTCGAGGGCACTTATGACATTAATTGGATCAAGACAGGAATAATTAAAGGTAACATTCCAATCCATATCAGTTACCATCAGGATATAGGAATACGAACCATTGTCAACCACTAATCCATCCTCATCCTTTCCATCCCATTCTATCGAGTCAATACCGCTAACAGCTCCAGGTTTCATGATAGTGCGGATAACATTACCGAATTCATCCTGAATCATAACTCCCCAACCTTGAACTCCAGCATTATCCATAATAAATGCGTCAATGTTTACAGTATCATCAATCTGGTCTCCATCAGGAGATACGGGATCGGGAGCATGCCCCACACAAGAGATTACCGGCGGCGTCTTATCAATAGTATTTCCGAATCTCCAGGTAAAGTCATCAACCGGACTGCCTTCGGCAAAGCCATTATAGTTTCCATCAAGAGTATTAATAAGATAGCTATCAAATACATCTCCGCTTATGGTAACCCGAAAAACATGATCCATATCGAGTGCAACTTGTGGGGTAAAGACAGCCATGCGGTTTGCCTCATCATAATAGCAGTTACATGCGACTGGACCGGTAGTCTCATCTAACACAGAGTAATTACCCAGGGCACAAACTGATGCCCCATCCATATCCTTATTGAACCGGGCGTAAATTACCGATACCGGACCGCTGGTGTCTCCGCTCGGATAAGCACCGATCACAATCGGTAGGCTGGTACTCCCCTGGAACTCGATCTGGCTGGCGCCTTCGGCATTCCCCTCCACACTCCGGGCCATCACCGTAGCCGTTCCACCGATATTATCCGACTGGAGGGTGAAGCTAATCTGTCCAGATATATTGGTAGAAATCTGTATTCCTGGAGCAGGATCCTCATCTATCAACTGCCCATTAAGTATCGTCCCCCGGTCGGTCATTACCGTTATTTTACGCCCTACAATAGGTGTTATCCCGTCACAGCCATAAATAACATTCGAGGTTGCAAGAGCAGTAGAAGTTCCGTCAGCGGGAATGGGATCTTGCAAGAATGTAAAATATATCAGCCCGGTGGGGAGATCTGCAGCGCCGGTAACATAGATATCAATAAAGGCTGAATCCATACAGCCAGTACCGTTATTATCTATCACGGTAAGGGAAGCATTAAAGATCCCTTCTCTGGTATAGGTATGAGTATAACTCGCTGGCCCCGCAGGCAGCATAGTCCCATCGCCAAAATCCCAGTTATATACCAGAGGTGGCACTCCAGCACTATCGAAGCCATCGAAATCTACCGGTTGGTTAACACAAGCAACTGTCGGGCTGGCGGTAACTACTGCCTGTGGTGCATCCTCTACTGTTACTAAGACTGAATCGTTGGCCACACAGCTATTGCCATCGGTTATCACCACCGTGTAAATGGTCTCCCGGAAGTCAGGATTGACCGTCGGGTTGGCATCAGTGGTATTCGTAATATTACAAATTGGTTGATCGCAGCTCCACTCGTAGGTATAGGGCGGGGTGCCGCCGATGGCCGTCGGTGATCCGCCAAGGATAACAACGGCGCCGCAAGTGATGGATTGATTGGTCCCGGCCTCTGCGGTTAATACCGGAGGTATAAAGCACAGCTCTTCTTGAGCAGAAGTCACGGTAACTATTACCACGGCCTCAGCACTAATATCCACGGAGTGATCAGTCCCACTGCCATCAGTAAAGCCAGTAACACTGGCGGTATTTTTCAAGGTATAAGAAGTGCCTCCGGCAATACTCCACTCCTCATTTGCAGCCAGAATTGTAAGCAGCAAAACAAGCGGTAATATCAGCAGAATGTATTTATTCTGTTTAAACCGGCTCATAATATAATATCTGATAGTTTTTACTTTACAATCAGTAATTTATACCCTTCATGAATTATTATTATGTAAACGATTAAGTTCAAATTTCAAAATCCAAAGCCTACTTCGCCGTAGTAGGCTACGAAGGCTGAATACCAAACAAATATCAAATGACTAAATGCCGAAAGATTCCTTTTTATTTGAAATTCAGGCTTTGGCATTTGACATTTTTTTAATGCACTTCTCTTATTCAAAAAGAACATCAATTCTTTCTCAAAACCTACTTTCATCATATTGCCCTCTCTCCTGGTGGGAAGAGGGCCAGGGGGAGGGGAGAAAAACAAAATCCCCCCTCCCCATATCGTTCAGGACAGGCTCTCTCCTCTCCCATCCGGGGGGAGGAGTTTTTACTTTTAGTTGGCTGAAAGAGCATACACTGCTCCTCTCTCCGGAGAAATAAGGGCAAACTTCTCCTTCCTTTTTGCATACCTCTCCTTTTCAGAAGCAACACTACCCCCTTTCACCTCACAACCTACGCTATTTAGCAGGCTGGAAGAGTGTAAACTGCTCCTTTTTCAGGAGAAATAAGGGCAAACCTATCCCTCCTTTGGTTACACCTCTCCTGTTAAGAAGGCATACTACACCTTTTTCTCTTTTAACCTAAATTAGGCCGAAAGAGTGTGCACTACTCCTCTCTCAGGAGAAATGAGGGCAAACCTATCCCTCCTTTAGATGCACCTATCCATTTAGTAAGGCGTACCACACCCTTTTCTCTTTTAGCCTACATTAGGCTGAAAGAGTGTGCAGTAATCCTTTCTTAGGATAAATAGGCGCAAACCTATCCACTCCTTACCCCATTCACAGTCAAGCAACTTGCCCGCTAATCTACGGAACAACTATAGCAGTGTATGTCACTATAGTTGCGTTAGCAAATCCGCCAATATCGACTTGGATTGGGGAAGCGGCATCGTCTCTGATTATATCTGGTGCTACCCTAATCATCGTACCATTACCTAAAGTCGGGCTAACCCATACTGGATTTTCACAAAACGCACCCGGATCCTCTCCTGCAACGCAGAAATTCAGATTAGGCGGCAGACCAATCGTTACTTGATCTATGAAATTCACGCTGGTGACGACATCTTCACCATCATTCCACAGAGCCACGGTATACTTAACCACATCCCCAACGATAGCATCTGTCGAGGTCGACGGTGTCACCTCAAACCGGGTTAAATTGTGTACCCCCTTCGTTATGGCCAGGCTAGCAGAAGCCAGAACATTTACTGTTGCGGTAGCCGAAATGTTTACAGTCACCGGACCAGAAATGGTGGTAAACTGGTCTACCGTAACTACGTTGTCCAACGGAACTGCCGCAGAAGCCATCTGGGGTAGCGCCAATGTTGCTACCAGAGCAAGGCCGAACAGTGCTACTAACAATCCTTTCTTCATTCTTTTTCACCTCCTTTCTTTTTAAGAATTCTTCAATAATTCTACATACAGCCTCCTTTCGGTTTACTATTAATATAAAAATATGGCTCATCATACATTGTCCCGCATATATGCGGGTTGGAGCCAATGACAACCGAGATAAATCCAAATGATAAAAACCCAAATGCCAAACGACGAAATATTCTTCTTTTTTAACAATAGGATTGATAAAAAAGTCAGGGTTAATCTTGAGCCTCCTGGAGTAATCTTTGACAATCCTTATTCTTGTGTGGACTTGCCTTTAATCAGTTCTGATAACTATATTTGAACTTTGAGCTTTTAAATTTGACATTCCAAATTAGGGTCCTCAATCAACCGTGGCTCTATAAGTAAACACAACGGTACTTGGGCCTGAGATAACTATGGGATCAGTGATGGTCACTTCACCGGTAAAAGGATTACATATGAGTACTCCCGATACCGCACCGATCACAGTGACCGGGCCATCACAGGTCAGGCCAACAGGGATTAAGTCGCCAAAATCACCAACTCCCAATGTAGCATCCTCATCACCCTCGTTCTTGATAGTTACGGTGTAATTGATCTCATCCCCGGTAATGGCATCTACTGCGCTTGCCGGTCCTGTCAACCGGGTTAAATTTTCCACAATCTTGATAATACTTAGTTGAGCCGGGACAATGACGCCGTTTATAACCGAATCAACCCCGATATTTCCACAGTTATCCACCCCCTGTGCGGTAATAGCTATGGAAGGAACGGTGACCCCATTTAAAGTCACCGACCAGTTGCCCCCGATATCCACCGGAGATGACTGATTGTGCCCCTGATCTGATGTAACCGTTACCGTGGTTATATCGGTATCTGCTGTTCCGCTGACTTGGACATCGCCTGCGTATATGGTTACTCCATCCATCGGAGAGGTAATCGCCACTATCGCCTCCGTATCAACACTATATGCTACAGCCGTCGTAGCAGACTGATTCCCACATACATCCACCGCCATGAAATTCAGGATCGTATCCGCACTGATGTTAAACGGCACCGTATATACCGGACTAACACTCGTAGGCCCGCTCCCGTCAAGGGTGTAGTAGATCGTCCCGTCGCTCGCACTAAGGCTAACCGTAGTCGTCCCACAGTAACTGCCTGCTGACGGAGAAGCAACCAGGGCAGTCGGCGCCTCCAGGTCGATATCATAGAGCTCGGTTGCCGTAACTGACTGATAGCCGCAGACATCCACCGCCATGAACCTAAGGGTAGTATCCGCACTGATATCAATCGGCCCCGTATATACCGGGCTCCCGGTAGTAGGTCCACTACCATCAATGGTGTAATAGATTGTCCCCTCGCTCACACTAAGGCTAACCATAGTCGGACAGTAACTCCCCCCCGCCGGGGAAGCCACCAGGGTAGTCGGTGCCTCCTGATCGATATCATAGAACTCAGTCACTATGGCCGTCTGGTTGCCGCAAATATCCTCCCTCGCCATGAAACTGACGGTTGTATCCACAGTAACCACAATCGGGGCCGTATCCGTATATATCAGGCTCCCGGTAGTGGGCCCGCTCCCGTCGAGGGTGTAGTAGATCGTCCCCCCAGTCACACTGAGGGTAACTACGGTGGTCGAGCAGTAAGTCCCCCCGGCCGGGATTGCCATTAATCCGATCGGAACCACATCGTAATAGTAATAGCTTCCACTCAGACTGCAGAACCAGGACTCATCGGTCGTATGTGTCACCGTTACCTCAAAAAAATCGCCAATCGGCGCACTAACCACGACCGAGGTGTCACTCCAGGAAATAACGGTCGCTCCACTAATGGCAACGGTGCCGGTATCCGGCCCGTAACTGGAAAAGGTAACGGTACTGGTATCCGGCCCGAAGCCTGAGCCGGTGATGGTCAACGGCTCTCCGGGACATCCGACAGTAGGCTCGATACCGCTGATACTAAACACATAAAAGGCTTCCGGGAGGGTGCCGGACTCACCGTCAGGATTAGTAACAATGAGGTCGTACCATCCAACCGCAAGACCCGCTGGCACCTCAGCGGTAAACCTGGTCGAATTGTAGAAAATAATATTTATCAGGCTTCTCTCTTCCCCACTTCCTGTATGTCTTAGAACCACGCTGAAGAGCTTGTCGACCTCGGGCCCTTTCCTTTTACTTATATCCTCTGAAATTATGGCCACGAAGTTATTGCCGGTGATCTCCACCTGGACGGATTGGTTGGCGCACCCGCCATTGGGCTCAATCCCCTCGGGGGTGGGTCGGAATTTACTCTCACTGCAAGCGGTAAGGAAGAAGAGGGAACCAAGAAGTAATATTAGGAGAGCGGTCAAGAACCGCGAATGCGTTTGGCGAAACAGGTTACGAGATAGTTTAACAAGCATATATATTAAAAATTAGGTAGTGGGAGTGAACAAATTTTATCACCCTCCCCTTTATCCCCTCCCTTGACGGGAGGGGATATTTTGAAGAAAAAACTCTCATCCCTATGCAAAACTGCTTTCAGCAGGGCGGTGCTTCAACAGGCTCAGCCGATATAAAAGCCCCGAATATCATTAAAAATTATAAATAATCCCAGTTTATTAAATCTCACAATGAAATTTCGGTCGATGATATAGATCACACTTTATTAAAAAATTTTAAAATCCCAGACGGTAGCCCAGAAACGCTACCAGCCCGCCTACATTACCTTTTATCCCAAACTCCTTTTCCGGCTCGAGCTTTGCGTAACTGTACTTAACCTCAAGCAACATACTTCCCCAGCCCAGCTTAGACTCAATCCCCGCAAAGCCATGAATGCCGAAAAGGGTTTTTTTCTGAATAAAAGTCGGCTGGGGGTAAGCCGCAGAGATCTTAGAATTAGTAATATTTGCCCCCAGCCCTCCCCCGAAGTAAGGGGTGATATGAGGATTAGCGGTAATTACTTTGTAGAAGACGTTTAAAGAAATCGGGATAACCTGAATCTCGCAGTCAATTAGCACCTCTATGTCATTATTTTGATCTTTATATCTATTTGAATTATAATACCAGCCCGATTCAAGGGACGAGAAAAACATCCGGTTAAACACCGGTATCCGGTAGGTCATCTCGATCCCGGGATATACCGTGGATATCCTGCCAAAGTTATTGATATAGCCTGTCTTAAGTCCGACACTATAGTTCGTCGGCTTAGGCATCAAGGTTATTGAAAGCCCCTTGCTGAATTCCTTGCGTTTATTAGTAACGGAGATCCGGGCAATCTTTTCATATCTCTCCTTGGAGGAGACATAATCAAACGAATAGCTTCCATCCCCATGATCCTTCAATTCCTTCACCATGCCCCGGGAGGCATTGACCAACAGTGATTCCCCGGCGATGGGATTCTCGTTGGCATCAGCAATCTTGGTAACGATCTTGGATGAGGAGATCCCATCGGCCTGGAGAAAGGGTGAGGTAGCTTCGACTGCAATCAGGGCCGGCCTGCCGGTCAGAAGGCTTATCCGCTCTGACTCCTCCAGAAAGAAATAGTCTTTCGAACCCCTCCCCACCTTAATTTTCAGCAGGGCCTTAACCGTTATACTCTCTTTTTTCCTCTTCTTCGGACTCGTTAAAATGGCCGTATATACCCCACCTCCCAGGTCTTCCATATTGCTTAACTCTCCCAGGTCGGTAACTATCCTCACCGGCCTTCCGGAAAGGAGATTCCCTGCCTGGTCTTTCAATTCCACCCGGACGTTTGCCAGGGAACGGCCATCGGATATTAAAATCTTGGGCTGAACCTGTAAATTCATCACGATAGGAATAAACCCGGCCCATAATTTAATCTCCCCCGATTCTACCAATTCCTTTCCCCCTCCGGGAATGTAGGCCCTTACTTTAACCGTCCTCTGGCTTTCGTCCCCGGGCAATCCCGCCGGGGTAATATAATCAGCCACATAAATCCCGGGTTCCTCCTCCCTGACCGGAGAGACCTCACCAATGCTCGCAACAACTACTATCCTTGCCTTACTCTGGGGCATACCGTACCGGTCGATCAAAAATATCCTGATCTCCGCCCGGGAGTTGCCGTCGGCCAGGAGTCTCTCGGGAGTAATATACATCCTCATCAACTTGAATTTGGGTATCTTAAAATCCATCGACTTTCTGCTTACGTTGCCGTAGGCATCGGTCACGGAAAGAGTAGCATAATTATATCCCGGAGGTATCGTCAGGGGCAGCTCAAACTCACCGGTTTCCCCGGATTCCGCTATCCCCAACTCCTTTTTGCCGGACTTCATGGTCACCCGCGAGCGGGGTTTGGTCCTTCCTTCAATCCGGGCCTTGGCAACCAGTGGGATTAAAAACATATCAATCGTCGCCATCCCCCGGGACTCCGCCTTTATGGTTATAATCGCTGTCCGGGGGTATCTTCCCGGTGGGAGGACATAGGTAGTCCGGTACTTTCCCCCGCCGAGGTTCCTGATCTCGGCGATCTCACCCAATGTGCTCTCTACGGTTAATCTTGCATCCTCAACCAGTTTGCCAATCTTGTCCTGCACCGTAACGTTTAAATTTACCTTCCTTACCTTTCCGGTAACCACCTCATCGGGGTTGGAAATGACTGGGGTGGCCAAGCCCTGATAGGGATAGATCCTCATCTTGAAGGTCTTGGAAACTATTATTCCCTTGACCCGGGCCTGGGCAGCAATTGTTATGAGTTTCGTCTCCAGAATCTCCGGAGGAGTGAAAAAAGTAGCATAGAATCCGGGCGGGTCTTCTATTACCGGGGACAACTTACCCGTATCGGTGATTAGTTGGAGCTCTTGGTTATCCAGCAACCTTCTATATCGGTCAATGATCACAAAGGTAAGGGGGTATACTTTCCGGCCGTCAGCAATGATCTTCTGACGGAGGGGAAGGACATCGATGTCAAAGCCTTTTTTAGATGCCGCCGAGAGCTGTGAGGGAAGGAGGAAGATAAAAAATAAAATTAAGATTAATTTTGTGGACAGCCCGAGGTTCATAACGTCTTCATTTACTTCAAACCTGCTAAAGTAGAACTCAGGACAGGTTACCCGTAATCTTGAAAATCAGGCATCCAGTTTGATTCTCTTCTTCAGTCCGATGAGTTCCTGCTTCAGGAGCTGGTTCTCCTTCATAAGTTGCTCGACTTTCTTCTTGAGCTTGATCTTTTCCCGCCGCTTATGTGCTGCCCAGCCGACTACCTGCGAGATATTTTTCACATCATCAAGAGGCTTCAGGATATAACTACACACCCCCAGCTCCATTGCCATCATGGCTGATTGCAGGGATCCGTAGGCGGTCATCATAATAAACTCCATCTCCGGGTCTACCTTCTTTGCTGAGCCGATCAGATCCAGCCCGGAGATCCCGGGTAGATTCTTATCAATCAGCATAAGATCGAAAGATCTATTTTTTAAAAGGTCCAGCCCTTCTTCCCCCGAGAGGCTGAGCTCCACCTCGTATCCCTCCCCGGCGAGAAGCTCCTTCATCACCTTAAGGACCACATCTTCATCATCAACGATCAGAACCCTTATTCTCGTTGGCGCTTCCTCCTCTACTTTCTTTAGCTTTAAATCCACCGGCTCAGGCTTTAGCTCTACTGTCTTTTCCTCTGGCGTCGTTTCCGGCTTAACCTCTTCCATAAATTGCTCGAACTTTTCCTGGGATCCTTTCGGCGCTACCTTGATAACTATAGGTTTATCGGCTTCAATCTCCTCCGGGGAGCGTGGGGGACCGGCTCCCAATCCTTCCAGTAGTTCCTCTTCCTCCTCGGTAAGCTCTTCGAAGAAGCTCTTTTGTCTTTCGGCCTCTTGGGCAAAGTGCAGGGCCTCCTTGCTCAGGGTCCTTAGCTCCTGAATCAGCTTTTTATACTGGAGGTTGTCATTCTGTTCCTTGAGCGTCTTTTTAACCTTGGTCAGCAGGACATTAAGCCCCTCCAGGGGCTTCAGGAGGTAATCGCAGGCCCCCTTATCTACTGCCTTTAGCACGGTATCGAGGGAAGACCCGGAGGCAATCATCATTACTCCTATATCAGGGTCAATCTCCTTTGCCTTTTCAATCAGGGCAAATCCATCCATCCCGGGCAGATCCTTATCAGTAATAATCAAGTTCGCCCCGTGCTCCTTCAGGAAATCAATCCCTTCTTCCCCGGATGCCTTGAAGGTCACATCGTATCCCTGCTCCTGAAGAAATCGGGTAGTAACGCCTCCTACCTGCTCATCCTCATCGATCACCAAAATCCGGTTTCGCTTCCCTAATTCCCGCTTAAATCTTTCAAGCTCCGCCGCGAACCTGCCAACAATATGGCGCTGCTTTTCTTTGACCCCATCTCTCTTCATAAACTCATCGGTGAGCTTTTTCAGCTCACTTACGATTTTTCGGTTGATAAGGGTGCGGTTCTGTTTACCCACGGCTTTCTTTATCTTGATCCGCAGGACATCCAGGTTCTCAAAGGGCTTGGTAAGGTAGTCATAGGCTCCCCGGCCAATCGCCTCGAGGGCCGATTCCAGAGAGGCATACCCGGTTATCATCAGGATCTCGATCAAAGGATTCAACTCCTTGCAATGTCGGATAACATCCAGACCGGATATCCCCGGGAGGTTCTTATCGGTTACTACCAAATTAAAAGGGGATTTTTGGAGTTGTTTAATGCCTTCTTCTCCACTTTTGGCAAGTGATGTCTTATACCCCTCACCGGTGAGAAGCTCCTCTAATACCATCAGGACGACATCCTCATCATCAACCACCAGAATCCGATTTTCCCTCTCTAATGCGGACTTAAAATTTCGCATATCCTCATTAAGTTGGGAAATTATTTTCTCACCTTCCATTACCATCTCCTTGTAAATCAGCTTTCGGGAGTTTTATCTTAAATGCGGTCACCGCCCCTTCATTAATTTCTCGGGTTATTTCCTCGGAACCTAAAAGCCTAATCTCCCCCCCGTGATCCCTGATGATCTCCTGGCAGATAAAGAGCCCCAGACCGGTACCCTTCTCTTTTTCCTTGGTGGTAAAAAACGACTTGAATACATTGTTCCTGAACTCTTCCGGGATTCCGTATCCGTTATCGTATACTACTGCCTCTACCCCCTGATTTTCAGTTCCCTGCCGGGTCTCTACCCCGATCATGCCTCCATTTATCCCCTCAATAGCATCCCGGGCGTTGTCAATCAGATTGATAAATACCTGCTCAATCTGGTTGAAATCACCTTTTATCTTCGGCAGCTCTGGGGAAAGCCCCCGTAAAACCCTAATATTCGACTTTCGCAGTCCATGAGCCAGTAGCTCCAGAGCCGCTCCTATTGGTTCATTAATATCAAAAAAAGTGGCCTCACCGGATTTTCGGGAAAACTCCCGGATCCGGCGGATGATCTCCTCCATCCTGACCGACTGCTCAATAATCTGAGCTACCTTCTTTTTGAACGGACTGTCCTCGGGTAGCTTTTCCAGCATCATCTGGGCAAAAGACTTTATTCCAAAGAGAGGTTGCTTGAGCTCGTGGACCATGGTGGCCGCGATGGTACCCAGTTCCGCCATCTTCGAGGCCTGGATCAGTTCTCTCCGAAGAGTCCGCAGTTCTTCTTCGGCATTCCTTAATTCCCCAGTAAGCCCTTCCATTTCTTACCTTTAATAATTTTCCCTATTCAAACTATTCCCAGAGATCCCTGGTTTTAATCTCAATCTCCGGCAGAGTAGTATCAACCATTATCTCCGGAGAGATCGCCTCTTTCCGGTCTCCCAGGATGCCCACCGAGGTAACTATTATGACGTTTCTTCCTTCCTGCAAGGGCACCAGGCTCACAAAATTTCCATTAAAATCCGTGCTCGTCTTTACCCCATTAATGGTTACCTGTGCCCCCACCGCGGTTGACCCGGTTACCAGAACCTCCCTCTTGTTAGTCCGCACGGCAGAAGGCCAGGGCCAATTAACCTCCAGAAAGACATTCCGGGAAACCTCACTCTTTACCATCTGCTTATCAGGCGCTGCCATTGCCACTTCCCCGGGAGTCATCTGGGTCACCCCCTTCTGGCCAGCCAGTGAGAGCTCTCCTCTTGTTGCCGCTACCGTAAGGGAGCCCTTCGGATCGGCGGCTACAGCAAACTCCCCTCCCTTACTCTCTATTATCGTCTCACTCCCCCCCGCCTCTACCTGAACCGACGGTACGACGCCTTCCTTCAAGGCAGCAGACAGCTTCCCTTCCTCGAGCTTAGCCCTAATCCTATCTCCACTCACCTCTTGCAGAAGAAGCTCCGATCCGGACTCAACCTTAATGAAGGAGTCTTCCCCCATCTGTATCATGGCTACTGAATTATCCTTGCTCCTTATCCGGGAATTCGCATATATCTTATCCCCGGGCTTAAGGGGAATCCATACCCCACCGCTTTCGATCTCCACGACCCCTTCCAAAGATGCCAGCACCAGGGCTTTTTCCGGGAAAATAAGCCGGTAGACAAAAAAGCTTATGGCCACGAAGGCCAGGACGGCCAGGGTTATTATAATCGCTCTTTTCAGCATACCTGTCTGAACTCGAAAAAATGGTAAAAATTATATCATAAAACTCGGATTAAATCAAATGGGCTCTCACCTCTTTTTGCTCAACCTTGAAGTGCTCACCGGCAAGCTTCTTGTTGTCCTCCAAAGAAAAGCTCAGGACAAAGGTTGCCCCTTTCCCAAGCTCACTTTCGACATCAATTGTTCCTCTATGTTCATCGATAATACGGTTAGTAACTGCCAGGCCCATTCCGGTCCCCTGCCAGTTCTCCTTGGTAGTAAAAAACGGATCAAAGATACGCTCGATAATCTCCCGGGAAATACCTCTACCTGTATCCCGGATCTTCGCCCGGACCACTTTACGATCACTATTCTCCGTAATAATGGAAAGTTCTCCTCCCGCCGGCATCGCATTTCGGGCATTGGAGATTATATGGAGAAGTGCCTGCTTTAGTTGATTGAAATCCCCATATATCTCAGGCAAATGGGGATCGAGCTGCTTGTTGACGGAGATCTTCTGTGAAATGATCTCTTTTTCCACCTGGGACAGGGCACTGTTTATAACGTTATTCAGGTTAACTGAGACATAGTTCCTCTCTTCCTGCTGCGACTGGGAGAACGCCAGAAGTCCATGGATTATCTCCTTACACCTCTTCGATTGTTCTTCGATGGATTTCAACGCCCGGTAATCCGGGTCCCCCTCCTTCTTCTTCATCAACAGCAATTGGACGAACCCCAGGATACCTACCATAGGATTATTCAATTCGTGGGCGGCACCTGCTCCCAAGGATCCTACCGCAGCCATCTTTTGGGACCGCAGTAGGTGCTCATGCGCCTCTTTTAAGTCCCGGGTTCTCTCTTCCACCCTATCTTGAAGCTCCAGGTTCCACCTCCGGATCTCCTCATTTTGCTTCTCGATCTTTCTCCGGGAATTCTTTAGTTCTCCGCTCATATAGTTAAAGGTTTTGGCCAGTTGCCCGATCTCATCCTTGCTCTCTACCTCTATCTTCTGGTCGAACTTACCCTTGGCAATCTCCAGGGCCCCCTGGGCACACTTTTTAACCGGCTCACTCACCCCCCGGGCAAATACTATCCCGATAGTAATCGCTACCACCAGACTAACACCGATCCAGAAGAGTATCTGCTTAATCATCTTCCAGATACCTGCCAGGGCTTCTTCCCTGGGCTGCTGAACTACCACGATCCAATCCTGGAAGCCTACCGGGCCATAAGCGCCAACACTCAATGTCCCGTCCTTATCCTCAAAATCCATCACCCCATATTTTCTTTGTTGCAGTAACCGCCTAACAATGCTCAATCCCTTCAAATTCTCCCGGCTCAGGGCCCTTTCCCGGGAAGGATGGAATATCAACTTCCCTTCGCCATCCAATATATAGGCAATGCCCTTTTTACCGAGGGAGAAACCTGCAATCATCTCCTGGATCTTGGCCAGAGAAAGCTCCACACAGAGGATCCATTTCGATTTACCCCCGTGAATATCAAAAGCGATTGCCAGAGGCATTAGAGAAACTTCCCTCTGCGGGGAGGTATAAACCGGTCCCACCGCTACCCCCTGGCTGGGAGCTACCTGGTAAGGGATATGTCGGCGAAATTCCTCAAGCTCTTCCGAAGATACGGATCGATCTCCCGGAGTATTCGGGGAACCCTTTCTCCTTGGGGTATAAACGCTGTTAACAATCTCCTTTCCGGAGCTATTCAGGAGAGAAATAATACTTATTTGATCGAACTGGCGGTAAAGAATCTTCAGGCTTCCCCTCTTGGCACTGTCGGAGAGGGTTTCCAGCTTCAGGTATCCGACCCCGAATCTCAGGTTGGTAATTATATCGTTCAGGTACTTGTTTATCTGGCTGTTGATATTAGCAGCGCTCTTTAGCTGGAGTTGTTGAATCTTCCCAATCACCTCTTCCTGGCTGATATTAATGGACGAATAACTGGAGATAGCAAGAGGTACCGTGGAGATAAAGAACATAATGAGTATTAGCTTATAAAGTAGTTTCATTTTTTACCCCCAAACTTTATCATCTTGATCAATGCTCAGAATCGTTCCCGTCTCTAGCCTGACCCCCTAAAACATAAATCTATATCCTATGCCGGCGAACAGTCCGCCGACATTACCCTCTATAGTCGAGCTTGAAGTCTTGAGATCTGAATCCAATCGGGAGTAATTATATTTAAGCTCCACCAAAGCATTACCCGGACCGAGCTTCATCTCCACCCCCCCCACCCCGTGAAATCCGAATACCCAGGAAGTTGAGGTAAGGCTGGGCTGAAGAGAATAAGAAAGTTTGTAATTAGTTATCAGTACCCCTAACCCCACCCCGATATATGGTTTGAGCCTGCCAGCAGGAATCCGGTACATTCCATTAATGAAGATAGGAATAATCTTCAGATCAGTAACGAGCTTGCCCTGATCCTGAACGGATTCTTCGTGAGAAGAATAATAATAACCTGCTTCAAGGGAGATGGCAGTAACTCGCTTGAACCAGGGAAGTATAAAGCTACCATCTAACCCCGGATAAAAGCCCGAGACCTTTCCGAAGTTTGTAATATACCCAATTTTTGGCCCGATCCCAAAATTTCTTGGCCTGGGCGTTAATAAAATCTTGGTTATCTCGGTAAAGTCCCCTGAGGGATTAGTGATTGTGATTTGGGCAGTTTGCTCACGCTTTTCCTTGGGAGCAAAGTAGTCGAAGGAATATCTTCCGTCTTCATGATCCATGACCTCCCCTACTTTACCTCGAGAAGCGGTAATCACCAGTGATTCACCAACTATTGGGTTACCGGTGGCATCGGTAATCTTAGTTGTGATCCGGGAAGAGGAAGCCCCGTCAGCCTGGAGGGTAAGCGAAGTGGCCTCGATCGCAACCAGGGCCGGCTTACCGGTCACAAGGTATATCCGTTCTTGTTTTTCTAAAATAAAATAATCGTCCGGGGCTCTCCCTGTCCGCATCTTGAGCGATGCCTTGATCTTTATACCTTCCTCCCTCCTCTTTTTCGGGCTCGTTAACCAGGCCGTATATACCCCGTTTTTCAGGTCATTTACCCTGCTTATATCCCCCGAGTCGGCGGCTATCCTCAGTGGCTCCCCCGGCAGAGGATTACCCGTTTGGTCTTTTAGCTCCACCCTAACCGCCGCCCGGGAACGGCCATCAGCTATTAAAGACCTTGGTGTTATCTGTAAGCTCATTTTGGCTGGTAGAAACCCGGCCCATAATTCAACCGTCCCGGAATCCGTCAGTTCCTTCCCTCCTCCGGGGACATAGACCTTTATACTTACCGTTTTCTGCCTTTCGGCTCCGGGCAATCCTGTCGGGGTGAAATAGTCGGTCACGTATACCCCGGGTTTCTCCTCTCTTACCGGAGAAACCTCACCGGGACTCGCATTAATTACTATCTTTCCTTTCCTCATGGGCTTACCGAACCGATCGATTACAAATACCCTGACCCTTGCCCGGGAGTTACCATCCGCCACCAGCTTCCGGGTATTAATATACATTCTCATTAACTTGTACTTGGACACCTTAAGATCCACGGTCTCCTTGCTTACATTTCCGACATCATCGGTTACGGTAAGGGTGGCATAATTATATCCCGGAGGTACCGTCAGGGGAAGCTCAAACTCCCCAAATTGGCCAGAATCTACCGTCCCCAACTCCTTCTTGCCAACCCTGATAACCACCTTAGAATTAGTCTTGGTCCGCCCCTCCAATCGGGTTTGCCCGATGAATGGTATTGGAAGCATTTCTCGCCCTGTCAGCCCCCGGGATTCGGCCTCAATCGTAACAACTGTTACCTGGGGATACTTTTCCGGAGGAAGAGTATAGGTCGCCTGGTACTTTCCTCTCCCGATATTCTTGATCCCGGTGACCTTGCCTACCGTGCTCTCTATGGTCAACTTCGCATCCTCAACCGCCTTACCTGCCTTATCCTTCACGGTAATATTCAACCCTAACTTCCCCATCTTCCCGGCAATCACCACATCGGGACTGAAGGAGGCTGAAATGGATAGAGCCTGATCGGGATAGGCTTTTATCCTGAAGGCTTTGGAGACCACCGCTCCCTGAATTTGGGTTTGGGTGGTGATCATGACTGGTTTTATCTCTGCGAGTTCCGGAGGAGTGAAAAAAGTCTGATAAAACCCCGGGACTAACTCCTCCGAAGAGGTAACTGTCCCGACCTCGGCTTTAACCTCAATGTTTTGATTCTGAATCAATCGATATTCTGTATCAAGGACAAGGAACGTAAACCGATATCGGGAACTACCATCAGCGATGATCTTCTGGGTAAGTGGGAGAAGCTCTATCCGGAAATTATCCTGTTGGGCGAAGATAATCAGGGGACTAACAAGTAGAAATGCGATAGCAA
The DNA here is from genome assembly GCA_020345765.1 of Deltaproteobacteria bacterium. Lineage (GTDB taxonomy): Bacteria > Desulfobacterota. The sequence continues at coordinate 2,783,888 of CP070770.1, read as the reverse complement.
TAACACCCTCCTGAATAACCCCTTTGAAAAACCTGCTCACAATGAATTCTCCTGCTTGTCCGCGAGATTAGTTCTAAATGTTAAAATAGTTCATAGTGCACAGTTTAAAGTGCACTCTGAACTGTGCACTAAATTCCCCCACTCCTCTGATATCTATCATTCTTCCCTCAGCTTCTTCAGTCTCTCTAACTCAGCTTGCATCTGTTGATTAAACTCCGTTAACCGCTTATTAGTTTCCGTCATCTCTTCCATCTTCTTCCTGAATTTAAATTTATTATCCTGCTTCTCCAGGGCCCTCTTAATATTCTCTTTAACCTTTGTTATGTCCTCAAAGGGTTTGGTTATGTAGCTAATCACCCCTAATTCCAAGGCTTCCGTAACGGACTCAAATGAGGCATATCCGGTAACCATGATTGCCTCGGTATCCGGACTCAGTTTTTTGGCCTTTCTGATCACCTCCAGTCCGTTTATTCCCGGAAGGTTTTTATCTACGATAAGTAAATTAAAAAACTCCCTTCCCATGACCTCCAAGCCTTCCTCGCCGTTTTTGGCTACGCTCACCGAATAATCGTCTTCCGCTAACAGTTCCTGAAAGAATTCAAGAACTACCTCTTCATCATCTATTATCAGTATCTTCATGTTCTTCCCCGCCATAAAATTACCAATAGGCCGAACCCATTATTCCGTAATTACCCAAGCCTGACTATTTCCTCCGGGCAGACTCCACCATCTCCCTGGCATACTCCCTGCTTTTATCAGTAATCTTTATTCCCGCCAGCATTCGGGAGATCTCTTCGATCCTCTCCTTATCCTCTAACTTCTTAACGGTAGTTATCGTTCGCTTTCCCTCAACCATCTTGGAGACGTAGTAATGGATATCGGCATAGCAGGCAATTTGGGGAAGGTGAGTAACGCAGAGAACCTGAGACCCTTCCGCCACTTCATTAAGCTTCTTCCCCACTACCTCGGCAATGGCCCCGCCGATCCCGGCATCGACCTCGTCAAAGATCATGGTTACCACTTCCCCTACCTTGAGCAGGATCCTCTTCAGGGCCAGCATGATCCGGGAAAGCTCCCCTCCCGAGGCGATCTTGCTCAAGGGCTTGGGCTCCTCCCCGATATTAGGGGAAATCAGGTATTCCACCAGATCAATGCCCTGAGGGCTCAGGTTAAACCCGTTGATCTCAATCTTCCCCCGGCTGTCCGACCCTTCTGCTGCTTGTTCTTGCTCAATATTAACCCGGAAGACCGTTTTCTTCATCCCTAATGTACTCAGCTCGGCCTCCACCTTTTTACTCAGTTGTTGAGCCACCTTCTGCCTCCGTTGGGAGAGCAATTGTGACTGTACCAGTGCCTGACTCTTGAGCTCCTCCAACTCCTTGGTGATTTCGCTGATCTGTTCCTCTCTCCCTCCCAGTTCTTCGAGTTCCTTATCGATCCGCTCCTTATATATTAGGATATCAGCGACATTTGACCCGTACTTTCTCTTCAGTTTATTGATCGCATCGAGCCGGGTCTCAACCTCTTCTAACCGGCCGGGCTCAAAGGAGATTTTACTCGCATATTGCCTGAGAGACAAGGCGATATCTTCCAATTTATAGCGAGCAGACTCCAGATCCTCGGCCAGTGACTTCAAGGAGTGATCGACCGAGGTCAAATCCTTGATCCTGTTCGTCAGCTCTCCCAACTTCTCGACAATTGAGCCCTCCGCCGAGTAAATCAGCTCCTCCCCCTTGCTGGTTGCTTCCAGGAGTTGGCCAGAATTCATTAAAACCCTTCTCTCATTTTCCAGATTCTCTTCCTCTCCCGGATTTAACCCGGCCGCCTGAATTTCCTGGGATTGAAACTGCAGTAGGGCCTCATGTTCCTTGCGACTCTCCTCGCTCTGCTTGAGACGCTGATATTCCCGGCTGAGTTTCACCAGCTTATCGTGAAGAGCACCTACCTCACTACGGAGAGGCCACAGCCCTCCGAACTCATCCAGGATATCAACATGCTTATCCTCCTGCATGAGGCTCTGGTGCTCATGCTGACCGTAGATATCGACCAGACCCCTGCTGATCTCAGAAAGGATGCCTACGGTAGCCAGGTTGCCGTTGATATACACCCGATTCCTGCCGGAACGGGAGATCACCCTTTTTAGGAGTAGGTTATTTTCTTCCGGCAACCCCCTCTCCCTTAGCCTCCGTTTGATCTCCTCCTGGCCCGAGATATCAAAGATTGCCTCTACCATTGCCTCCTCTGCTTGGGTTCGGATAATTTCCTGGAAAATCCTTCCTCCCAACAAGAGATTAATCGCGTCGATAATGATCGATTTTCCCGCTCCGGTCTCTCCGGACAGGATGTTTAGCCCCGAAGAAAAAGATAGTCTTAACTGATCGATAATTGCAATATTCTTGATCACTAATTCCAGCAACATATCGCTGAACCCCGATCACCTGTCACCTATTATCTCCCCCCACTTCAGCTTTGTTCTTAAGACATCAAAATAATCCCTGGTAGGGGTTCTGATTAGGCAGATCCGGCTTCTCGCCTTCTTGATCTCTACGATATCTTCATCCTCAAGGTCAAAGCCCACCTGACCATCAAGAGTCAAGAGCACATCCCCACCTTTGGATTTCAGCCTTACCCTGACATTCATTCCTTCCGGGAGGACGAGAGGGCGGTTACTCAAGGTATGGGCACAGATGGGGGTAATCGTTAACGAGTCCAAAGACGGATAGATTATCGGGCCTCCCGCGGAGAGGGAATAGGCGGTGGAGCCGGTTGGGGTAGATATAATCAGACCGTCGGCCCTAAAGGTAGTAAGGTAGTTTTCATTGATGGAGGTTTCTAGATCAATGATCCGGGCCAGAGCGCCCTTGTTGATTACGGCATCGTTGAGCACAGAATATCCGGCAATATGTTTCCCTCCCCGGCAGACCCGGACATCAAGCAGCATCCGCCAATCGCTCGTAAAATTCCCTTTCAATGCTCTATCCAGCACCTGATATAATTCCTTCATGGTTACCTCGGTGAGAAAGCCCAAACCTCCCAGGTTTACTCCCAAGATGGGAACCTTTCGTTTTCCTATCAGGCGGACCAGGCTCAGCAGAGTCCCATCGCCACCCAAAACCAGAATCATCTCTACCTCGGAAGGGATTTTCTCCCGAGGATAGCCACCCGGGCGTCTTAATGAATTTGAGGCATCCCGGTCCAAATAGATCCTTACCTTCCGCTTCTCCAGCCAGCGGATGAGTTTTCGGGTAGCCTCGACCGCCCCTTTCTTTTTCGGATTGGTAATTATCCCAATCTTTTTCATTCTTTAGAGAATTCGAATCAAAAAAACAAAGAAAAAACTCCCATTATTATACTTTCAAATCAACCATTAAATCAAGAAGAAAATTGGCCAAATCCCAACGACCAAATCCCAATGATAAATCCTATTTTTCATCTTGCCTTAGGGTCTATTATCTCCGGATAGGGTGAAAAAGTCAGATTGACTTTATTCCGCCGCCGTGTTAAAAATTTCCCTATGGATCTATTCGATCAGACACTAAAAAACTCCATCCAAAAAGAAGCTCCGCTTGCTGACCGGATGCGGCCCCGGGTTCTGGAAGAGTTTATTGGCCAGGAGAAAATCTTAGGGAAAGGAAAAATCCTCCAGAAGATCATTGAATCCGGTGAGATCCCCTCCCTCATTCTCTGGGGCCCACCGGGCTCCGGTAAGACCACCCTGGCCCAAATTGTTGCGGGTATTACCAAATCACACTTTATTTCCTTCTCCGCGGTGCTCTCGGGAGTTAAGGAGATCCGAGCAGTAATCAAAGAAGCCCTGGACCAGCGGAAATTTCATCAACGCCGGACAATCCTTTTCGTTGATGAGATTCACCGCTTTAATAAGGCCCAGCAGGATGCTTTTCTCCCTCAGGTAGAGAAGGGAGTGATAACCCTTATCGGTGCCACTACGGAGAATCCGTCCTTTGAGGTCATCTCCCCCCTCCTTTCCCGATGCCAGGTGCTCGTCCTGGAGGCGTTAACCCGGGAGGAGATGCAAATTATCCTTAAGAGGGCACTAAAAAACAAGGAGCGGGGCCTAGGTGGGCTTGATCTCGAATTGGAAGAGAAAGCCCTGGACTTTATCAGTCACTGCTCCCAGGGCGATGCCCGGATTGCCTTAAATGCCTTAGAGATAGCCGCTGCCATCACCAAACCAAATAAAAAAGGGACCAGGAAGGTGACCCTGCGGGCAGCGGAGGAAGCGATGCAGAAGAAATTTCTCCTTTATGACAAGGGAGGTGAGGAGCATTATAATCTTATCTCCGCCTTTATCAAGAGTCTGCGGGGAAGTGACCCCGATGCTGCCCTCTACTGGCTGGCAAGGATGCTGGAGGCCGGTGAAGATCCCCTTTTTCTTGCCCGCCGAATGGTAATATTCTCCTCGGAGGATATAGGAAATGCCGATCCCCAGGCGATCCAGGTCGCCGTCTCCGCCATGCAGGCCTTCGATTTCGTTGGTCTCCCGGAAGGCTGGATCCCCCTGGCCCAGGCAGCTACCTATCTCGCCACCGCTCCCAAAAGTAACGCCTCTTACTTAGCCTATTTGAAAGCAAAGGAGGACGTAAAAACCGAAGGGGCTCTCCCGGTTCCTCTCCGGCTAAGAAATGCCCCGACTAAATTGATGAGTGAATTGGGTTACGGGAAAGATTACAAATACCCCCATAATTACGAAGGTCATTTTGTCAAGGAGGAATATCTGCCGGAGAAACTAATTGGAAGAACCTATTACCACCCAACCTTGAATGGCTACGAAAAATCAATCAAGGAAAGGTTAAATAACTGGAGGAAAAAACCCAAGAAGTAGCAGGCAGACCTCACCTCGCCAGCTCCACCCGGTTTCTCCCACCCTGTTTGGCCCGATAAAGAGCCTCATCCGCCTGCCGGACAAGATCCTCAGCATTCTCCATCACCGCCTCCGGATAGCAGGAAACCCCAATGCTGATAGTAGTTTTTAATGGCTTCCGGGAAGTACCAAAGTTTTTCCTCTCCACCTGCCTTCGGTACCTTTGCGCAACGATTGCCGCCCCATTCAGGTTAGTCTCCGGAAGTAGCAGGGCAAACTCCTCTCCCCCATAGCGGGCCACAATGTCGTGTTTCCTCAGCCCTTTCTTGAATAGTAAGGATAATTTGGCCAGGAGCTTATCACCTGCCAGATGGCCATAGGTGTCATTGAATCTCTTGAAGCGATCAATATCAATCATCAGGTAGGAAAGGGTAGCATTATATCTTCTTGCCCGATCAAACTCCTTCTCCAAGACCTCGAAAAAATAGCGTCGGTTGTAGATCTTGGTAAGATCATCAGTAATGGCCAGCCGCTTAAGCTCGTCCTCCAAGTTTTTGATCTTTAAATGCACCTTGATCCGGGCAACAAGCTCTCCCGGATCAAATGGTTTGATTACATAGTCACTTGCCCCCCCCTCTAAGCCCTTAATTCTGTCTTTTACCTCCTCTTTACCGGTCAGCATAATAACGGGGATCTCATTAAATTCCGGTTTAGCCTTTTTCATCGAAAGAAACTTGAATCCGTCAATCTCGGGCATTACCACATCGCAGAGTATAAGATCAATATTCCTTTCATTAAGCAACACCTTAAATCCTTCGATTCCATTACCCGCCTCGTATATATTGTCAAAGAGCGAAAATTTATTGATTATCCCTTTAATTTTTTGCCGGGCTGCCGGAGAATCTTCGATAATCAAGATAGAGGGTTTCTTCTTCAAACCCTTCTTAGGAGAGGATTTCTTTTTTGAGAATTCTAAAGGTTTAATGAGTCTTAAATTCATAATGTTTTTAATTAGTTAAAAGGACTTACAATAAATTTAGAAGCAAATACTATACCAACTCCAACTGTTTCATAACTCCTTGATTCTATAAGCCTTTTTGGATGCAAAGGCCCCTTGTTATCTAAGTCTTAACCGATCGGGATATTACAAAAATTCATATTTAGTGACAATAAACGGCATTTTATAATAAAAAACCCTCTCCTGCTGAAAAAGAGAGGATTTAATTAAACCTGGCGGGGCCGACCGGACTTGAACCGGCGATCTCCGGCTTGACAGGCCGGCGTGTTAACCAAACTGCACCACGACCCCTAAAAATTAGACCAGCGCCCACTGCTGGCCTATCTATTTATTCCCTGGTAGGCGGAACAGGGCTTGAACCTGTGACCTTCGGCTTGTAGGGCCGACGCTCTCCCAACTGAGCTACCCGCCCGTTTAATACATTAACAAAAAAGGAAAGCCTGTTCAATGAGTAACTACATCTGAAACCGGCTGCTCTGGTGAATATAACCCTGATTCTTGTTCCTTCTCTTTTTCTTCCTCTTCCTTCTTGAAAAGACTATTGGGATCCTTTAATACCAGAGCGTGCTTCAACACCTCGTCCATATGCTCTACCATATGAACTTTTATATCTTTCAGTACATTGGCGGGTATATCCTTGAGATCCTTCTCATTCTCCTTGGGAATCAAGACCTCAGGGATATTACCGCGATGGGCTGCCAGGATCTTTTCTTTCAGCCCACCAATAACCAATACCCTTCCCCGCAGGGTGATCTCTCCAGTCATCGCAATATCCTTCTTGACCGGAATCTTGGCCAAGGCCGAAGTAATGGAGGTAGCAATAGTTATCCCCGCGGAAGGGCCATCCTTGGGAATTGCACCCTCCGGGATGTGGATGTGGATATCTATCTTCTGATAAAAATTCTTATCTAACCCCAACTCGTTAGCCCTTGATCGGACATAACTCATTGCTGCTTGAGCCGATTCCTGCATTACCTCACCCAACTTCCCGGTAATGGTGAGCTTCCCCTTACCCGGCATTATTGCCACTTCGGTAATCAGAAGTTCTCCCCCCTGCTCGGTCCAGGCCAGGCCCGTGGTTAATCCCACTTTATCCTTCTCCTCCCCTTTTCCGTAATGATATTTACGAACCCCCAGGTATTTCTCAATAACCTTTTCCCCTATTCTTATCTCTTTTTCCTCTTTAGACCTGACTATCTCCTTTGCCACCTTCCGGTAGATATTAGCAATCTCCCGCTCCAGATTCCGGACTCCGGCTTCTCGGGTATAGTTGCGGATTATCTTTAAAATAGAGTTGGCCGAAAAGCTCAATTTCTTGTCCGCCAGTCCGTGGGCCTCCTTCTGTTTGGGAATCAGATACTTCTTGGCAATATTTAACTTCTCCCATTCGGTATAGCCGGGAAGCCGGATCACCTCCATTCGATCCTGTAATGCCGGGGGAACGGGATGGAGGGAATTAGCGGTAGTAATAAACAGGATCCGGGAGAGATCATAGTCCACATCCAAGTAATGATCCTGGAAGGCGTTATTTTGCTCGGGATCGAGCACTTCCATCAGGGCCGCCGAAGGATCGCCCCGGAAATCCATACTCATCTTGTCAACCTCGTCTAATAGAAATACCGGATTGTTAGACTCAGCTTTTTTCAAAGATTGGATTATCTTCCCGGGCAGGGCTCCGATGTAAGTCCTTCGATGTCCCCGGATCTCGGCCTCGTCCCTTACCCCTCCCAAGGAAATCCGGATAAAATTCCTTCCGGTAGCCCGGGCAATCGACTTACCCAAAGAGGTCTTCCCTACTCCCGGTGGCCCGACAAAACAGAGGATAGGTCCTTTCATTTTCTCCACCAGATGGCGAACTGCCAGATACTCCAGGATCCGCTCCTTGACCTTCTTCAATCCGTAGTGATCCTCCTCCAAGATTTTCTCTGCCCCATCGATGTCTATTTTCTCTTCGGTATACTCATACCAAGGCAGGCAGAGCAGCCAGTCAATATAGTTGCGCGAGACCGTAGCCTCGGCCGACATAGGAGACATCATCTTAAGCTTTTTCAATTCCTTATTAATCTTGGTAGTAGCCTCCGGTGACATCTTCTTCTTTTTAATCAACTCTTCCAGTTCCTGAATCTCCCCCTTAAATTCGTCTTTCTCTCCCAACTCCTTCTGGATTGCCCGCATCTGTTCATTAAGATAGTACTCTTTTTGGGTTTTCTCCATCTGCTTCTTCACCCGGGTGCGGATCTTCTTTTCCACCTGGAGAATCTCGATTTCTCCCTGCATGAAGTTAAGAATCTTCTCTAACCTTTCGCTGGGATCGATAGTCTCCAGAATATCCTGCTTATCCTCCAACCTTAAATTCAGGTGGGTGATAATGGTGTCAGCCAAACGAGAGGGATCATCGATCCCAGACACCGAAACCATCATCTCCGGTGGAATCTTTGCACTCAATTTGGCAAAGCTCTCGAAGACAGAGGTTGCGCTTCGGATCAGGGCCTCGATCTCCACCGTAACTACTTTATTCTCCTCAACCTCCTCGAACTCAACCAAAAAGAAACGCTGGCTTGGAATGAATCGGGTGATTTTCCCCCTCTTTTTCCCCTCTACCATAACCTTTACGGTCCCGTCCGGAAGCCTGAGCAATTGTAGAATCGTCGCCAGAACTCCGAATTGATAGATATCATCCTCGCTGGGCTCATCCGTGCTGGCCTTCTTCTGGGTTGCCAGAAAGACATCTTTTTCCTTGTTCATTGCCTCTTCAAGCGCGGCAACCGACTTTTCTCTCCCCACGAAAAGAGGGACAATCATATAGGGGAAAACCACAATATCCCGCAGGGGAACCAAGGGGATAGCCTTGGCAGGAAACGCAGGATATTCAATGTTACCCTTTTTGTTATCCTCATCACGAAAGAACATCTTCTTCCTCTTAAATCATTTGTTCACATTATCAGCAACATTACCTGAGGCCAATCTCAAGCTGACTCTTTTTCGTAAAGGATTATCGGACTTTTATTTCTGGTAATTACATCCCCGGTGATTACGCATTCTTTAATATTGGATTGGGATGGTAACTCATACATCAGATCCAACATTACATTTTCCAGAATTGACCTTAAACCCCGGGCCCCGGATTTGCGCTTAATTGCCTCCCGGGCTACGGCCGCCAGAGAATCTTCGGTAAAATTTAACTTGACCTGTTCAAACTCAAACAGTTTCTGATACTGTTTGATAAGAGCATTTTTGGGTTTGCACAGGATATCCACTAGGATTTCCTCGCCCAGTTCGTTAAGGGTGGCAATAACCGGCATCCTTCCGATAAACTCCGGGATCAAGCCGAATTGTAAAAGATCCTCGGGCTGGACCTCCACGAGTATATCTCCCAGACTCTTCTCTTTCCTCTGCCTAATCTCGGCAGTGAATCCCAAACCCTGATACCCGATCCTTTTCTCGATAATCTTTTCCAATCCGGCGAAAGCCCCTCCGCAGATAAACAGTATATTGGTTGTATCAATCTGAATAAATTCCTGCTGGGGATGCTTGCGCCCTCCCCGGGGAGGAACACTGGCAATTGTCCCCTCAATGATCTTCAAGAGCGCCTGTTGCACTCCTTCCCCAGAAACATCCCGGGTAATAGAGGGATTCTCGGACTTTCGGGAGATTTTATCAATCTCATCAATATACACTATCCCTTTCGCCGCCTTCTCCACATCATAATCCGCATGTTGGAGAAGATTCAGGATAATATTTTCCACATCTTCTCCTACATAACCAGCCTCGGTCAGGCTGGTGGCATCGGCGATGGTAAAAGGGACGTCCAGGAACCGTGCTAAAGTCTGAGCCAAGAGGGTCTTCCCGGTCCCGGTCGGTCCGATCAGAAGAATATTGCTCTTCTGGAGTTCCACATCGTCGAGGGAGAGCTTGGTTTCGATCCTTTTATAGTGATTATGAACTGCTACCGAAAGGATCTTCTTTGCCTTTTCCTGACCGATGACATACTGTTCCAAGAAGTTCTTGATCTGAGCCGGCTCCGGTACAGGCGCCTTCCGCGTAAAAGCTTCCTCCCTCTCGTATTCCTCGGCAATAATATCGTTGCAGAGCTCGATGCACTCGTCACAGATATAGACCGTTGGACCGGCGATAAGCTTTTTTACTTCCCTCTGATTCTTTCCGCAGAAAGAACACTTTAAATTGCTGGAATTTTCAATCTTCTTCGAGCCCACTTTTATTCTCCTATCGCTTTAACTTTTTCCTTCTTAGTTGTCTCGCGGACGGTAACAACGCCATCGATCAAACCGTAATTCACCGCTTCTTCACTCGTCATATAGAAGTCCCGATCGGTATCAGCCTGAATCTTTGCCATAGGTTGGCCAGTGTGCTTAACAAAAATATTATTGATCTCCTCCCTCATTCGGAGAATCTCCTTTGCCTGAATAGCGATATCGGAAGCCTGACCCTGGAACCCCCCGTACGGCTGGTGGATCATAATCCTCGAATGCGGAAGAGAGTATCTCTTGCCCGGACTGCCCGCCGTTAACAGTAAGGCCCCCATGCTCGCTGCCTGTCCCATGCATAAGGTAGAAATCTGCGGTTTAATATACTGCATGGTATCATATATTGCCAGCCCGGCAGGAACCCAGCCTCCCGGAGTATTGATATATAAATTAATATCTTTATCCGGATCCTCTGCCTCCAAATAAAGCATCTGGGCAATAATCAGATTAGCAATCTCGTCATTAATGGAAGTGCCGATGAAGACAATCCTTTCTTTCAGCAGCCGGGAATAGATATCGTAGGCCCGCTCTCCCCGCTGAGATTGCTCAACCACCATCGGAATCAAAGTCATTTTGCCTTCCTATTGTTTCCTCGTTTTTAAGCTAATTCCTTTAGCTCGGCTTTGCTGATCAGGTAATCGAGAGTTTTTTCTTCCTTTATCTGAGCTCTAAGCGATTCCAGTAGCCCTTGCTTTCGATAGTATTCCCTTATTTCTTCTACTCTCCTCTTTTCCCTCAGGGCAATCCCCTCCAAACGGTCAGTAATATCCTGTTCATTCACTTCAATCTTCTCCTGATCGGCGATTGCCTCCATAAGCAGGCCTGCTTTAATCCTTCGGATTGCAGTCTCGCGAAATTTCTCTCTTAGCTCTTGATCTCCAATATCTGTTCGCCCGGGATCCAATCCCTGAATCTCCAGCAATCGTTGCCTCTGGGCAATCAAGAAATTGATCTGAGCCTCTACCAGAGAAGGAGGAATCTCCACAGGATTGTTGGCAATAATCTGGCTGACTATCTTCTCCTTCAAATCATCTTTTACCCGGGCCTCTTCTTGCGATTCCAATTGGCGGTGAAGCTCTTTCTCCAACTCCTCCAGGCTCTCAAATTTCCCCAAATCCTTGGCAAATTCGTCGTCCAGCTTCGGAAGAATCTTTTCCTTGATCTCCTTAAGCTTGACCTGATACTTCATTTCTTTCCCGGCTATCTTCTTCTTTGGGTGATCCTGAAGATGGGTAACATTAATTTCCCTTTCTTCACCGACATTCATACCGATCAACGAATCACCAAATATCGAGGATGAGGGACCGGTGTCTATCTCGATAATATAATCCTCTCCCTTCTCATCTTCCTGGGGCACATCATCAAGAAAGCCCTGAAAATCGACCAAGGCAAAATCACCCCTTCTCAGTGGACGTTTCTCCGATATTTGCTGGAACTGGGCATGATGATTCTGAAGCTCGGCCAGGGCCTGCTTAACTTGCTCCGGGGAAATGTTAACCTTCTGGCTTTCAATTTTCAGCTCCAGATAATCACGGGGCTCAATCCGAGGTTCCACCTCCACGGTTGCCGAAAACCTAAATTCCTTACCCCTTTCTATCCTACCATTATTATTGAGGACCGGACGGGAGATAGGAACTACTTTACCTTCATCAATAGCCTTCTGGTACGAATCATTAACCAACTTGGAGAGCACCTCTTCTTGCACGGCACTCCCGTAGTATTGCTCCAAGATATTTCTCGGAACCTTGCCCGGCCGGAATCCCTTTACCTTAACTCTCTTTGCTAGGGAACAATAGGTAGCATCAATTTCACTATCGACCTGATCCGGAGGAATCTCTATCTCGATCCGTTTGGAAACGGGCGATAGGTCTTCGATCCTAAATTTCATTACGGTATCAAATACCGTGAGGGATTCACCAGCTAAATTTATATATGCGAGGAGGGGGAATCGAACCCCCACGGTTGCCCACTGGATCCTAAATCCAGCGCGTCTACCAATTCCGCCACCCTCGCTATAATTAAAATGTAACAATAATTCAAGGATTTGTCAACTGAAAATTTCCCCAATGAATTTTACTTGACAGCCCAATACAAACATGGCAGTTTAAAAACCAAAGAATAGGACTAAGCGGGGAAAAAATGATAACAAAGACAACCCTACTCATTCTCATCGGACTGAGCTTGCTCGTTGGCTGTCTGCAGGACTCACCAAGTCCACCGGCTCCCCGCCGATTTATCCTCGACAATGGCTTAACCCTGCTTCTGCTAGAAGAACACTCGGCACCGGTAGTTGCCCTTCAGGCCTGGGTGAAGGCAGGGAGTGCCGACGAGCCCGAAAAACTTGCCGGCATCTCCCACCTGATTGAACATATGCTCTTCAAAGGGACTAAAAGTCGAGGGTTAGGTGAGATCGCCCAGGAGATCGAAGGCAAGGGGGGTGAGATTAATGCCTATACTTCCTTTGATCAGACCGTATACCATATAGTCATTGCCAGCAGATACATTGAGACCGGTCTCAATGTCATTGCCGATGCCCTCCAGCACCCTACTTTTGACCCAAAAGAACTGAAGAAGGAGAAAGAAGTGGTTCTGGAGGAGATAAGAAGGGCAGAAGATATCCCGGAGAGCAAGTTGAGCCGGACACTTTTCGCCCTCTCCTATCAACGTCATCCTTACGGGAGACCAATTATCGGATACCAGAAAACAGTTGTGAGCTTAAACCGGAAGGAAGTCTGGGAGTTTTATAAAAACTGGTATATGCCCGAAAACACCTACCTGATTATTGCCGGAGATTTCAGTACCGCTGAGATTCTTCCAAAGGTCAAAGGAGCCTTTCAGAACTGGCCTGGTCTTTCTCCGGTGGAAGCAACTCGACCCAGTCGAACCTCAGAACCGGATCAGGACGAACTTCGCATCACCATTCTTCAGGATAATGTGAAGGAATGTTACCTTGATTTAGCCTTCCATATTCCCAGTATTTCCGGAGAGGACTTATACGCTATCGATGTGATCTCTACCCTATTGGGGGAAGGCGAAAGTTCCCGCCTTTATCAAGAAATCAAGGCAGAGAGGGAACTGGTTAACTCTATCTTCGCTTATGCCTATACCCCGAAAGACCCGGGACTTCTCCTGATTTCAAGCACCCTGGAGAGGGAACAAGTAGAAAAAGCACTAACCCAGATAATTACCACGATCTATCGCCTTAAATACGACAGGATCCCCTCCCCGGAGTTAGAGAAGGCTAAGACAAACCTTGAAAGCCACTTTATCTATCAAGGAGAGACTGCCCAGGGTCAGGCCCGACAACTCGGATTCTTCGAAATCGTCGCCGGGGATATCTCTTTCAAGGAAAGATACCTTAAAGGGGTACGAGGGGTATCTTCCGAGGAACTCAGAAAGGTGGCCAGGAAATACCTTAATAACTCGAACCTCTCGATCGGGCTTTTGCTTCCCGAGGATGGACCTCCACTTGATAAGAATAAGATCGTCTCCTTGGTCAAAGAAGTCCAATCCGACACCGGAGGGGAAAAACAACACCGAAACCACTCAATTCAGTCCGAATCCAAAGGAATTACAAAAACCGAGGAAGCCGGGGTTACCAAAACCTTGCTCAACAACGGAATGACTTTACTGATCAAAGAAAGCCATACCAGCCCGATTGTGGCCCTGCGAGCTGTTTTCTTGGGAGGGCTGCGCTTTGAGGACGAAACGCACAACGGTATTTATAATTTCATTGCCGAGATGCTGACCACGGGCACAAAATCACGCAGTGCCCGAGAGATCGCGGAGCAGATTGACCGGATAGCGGGCAGAATCGATGGTTTTTCCGGGCGTAACAGCTTCGGTATTTCCGCTCTCTTCCTTTCAAGATTCTTTGATTCGGGACTGGAGCTGTTTACCGATATTATTCTCAACCCGGCCTTCGACAAGGTTGAGCTGGGAAAAAAGAAAAAAGATATCCTGGCTGCCATCAAGAATCGAGAAGACGATCTTGCCCACCTTACCTTCGATCTGTTTGCCCAGACCCTTTATACCCGGCATCCCTACCGAATGACACCCCTGGGAACAAAGGATTCCATTGAAAGGATAGAGCGTGCTGATCTAATCGATTTTTATCAAAGCTCAGCGGTCCCGGAGAACCTGGTTCTGGTGATAGTGGGCGACATCAAGGCCGAGGAAGCGGAGAAAAAGGTGTCAAGGTACTTCCAGGATTTCCGGGGAAATCATTTCTCCCCTCCGGAACTTCCCCTACCCTTGCCCTTGAAGAAAATAAGGAGCTCGGTTAAGTATCTGGAAAAAGAGCAGGCTCATATAATCCTGGGCTTTCTGGGTACCACCCTCGACAGCGATGACCGCTATCCTCTCGAGATCTTGAATACCGTCCTGTCTGGTCAGGGGGGACGTCTGTTCCTAGAACTCCGGGACAAAGAGAGCCTGGCTTATGTAGTGTTTTCCTTCTCCTTGGAGGGACTGGAGCCGGGCTACCTGGGGACATATATTGCCTGCCACCCGGAAAAGCTGGACCAGGCTATCTCCGGGATAAAGAGGGAACTGAATAGGCTCCGAGAAGATAAAATCACCACGGAGGAACTGGAAAGGGCGAAGAACTATCTGGTGGGAACTTATGAGATCGGGCTCCAAAGAAACTCTGCCTTAGCCACGGAGTTAGCCTTCAACGAACGCTATGGCTTAGGCTGGGACTACTACCAAAAGTATCCTGCGAGAATCCTGGAGGTAAGTGCTGAAGACGTCCTCCTGGTAGCAAAGAAGTATATTCAGCTTGACCGGTATGCCCTGACCGTGATAAGACCCAAAAAAACAAATCCCAAATAAATATCAAATATTAATTAATAGATAGAATTCAGGATTCAGAACTCAGGATTTATCTCCCTGTCCTACGAAGTCCCGCGTTCACGCGGGACGAAGTAGGATGCCATTCCCTGAATTAAAACATATACCGACGCATACTGATATTAAGCAACAGACCGACCCCGATCAAGGTTATTATCAGGGAAGACCCCCCGTAGCTCATCAGAGGCAGGGTGACTCCTACCACCGGCAGAAAACCCACCACCATCCCGATGTTAACCGCCACATGACAAAAGAGGATTGCCGAGATACCTACTGCAAGGATAGCCCCGAAACGATCCTTGGAGCGGCTGGCGATACTTAAGCCCCAGAGGATTAAAAAGAGATAGAGAGAGAGGACTATCACCGAGCCCAGAAATCCCCACTCCTCGGCCCAGACGGAGAAGACAAAATCAGTATGTTGCTCCGGAAGGAAGTGAAGCTGGGTCTGGGTTCCCTGAAGAAATCTCTTTCCCAAAAACTCCCCTGACCCTACGGCGATTTTCGATTGGATAAGATGATAACCTGAACCCAAGGGATCACGATCCGGGTCTAAGAAGCTCAGAAGCCTGCGGCGCTGGTAATCCTTGAGAAAAAACCAGAAAACGGGGAGGACCATCAGGCCTGACCCGGCAAGGTTTGCGAGCGAGCGCAGCTTAATCCGGGCAAAAAGCAGGAGGGAGAAAGCTATAAACAAAAGCAAAACTGCACTTCCCAGATCAGGCTGAAGGATAATAAGAAAAGCAGGGATACCCATCAATAAAAAGGGAAATATCAGCTCCCGGAGGCGAAACCCGTCGGGAAGCCAGTTGTCCTGAAAATACTTGGCTAGTGCCAGCACTAAAGAGAGTTTAACCAACTCGGAGGGTTGCAGAGAGAATCCTCCTATCTCCAGCCATCGTTGGGCGCCTTGACGGATTTCTCCCATTACCAAGACCAATATCAGTAAAAGCACCGAGATGATATAGATCGCATAGGCCAGACGCTCGAAGATCCGGTAGTCAAACATGCAGATAATCAGCATCAAGGAGAGTCCTATCAGAAGCCAGTAACATTGTTTTAGAAAAATCGTAGGGGCTCCCCGGAAGCTTGCCGAGGCACTGTAGAGGTTAAGAAGCCCGATCAGAATAATAACCAGAGTTATTCCCAGAAGGGGCCAGTCAAAGTTTTGCGCTAATCTTCGGTCCAGCATCCTTTTCTGCCTTGATTTCGAAGTACTTTTGGATAACCTTCCTGGCGATTGGGGCGGCGGCTTTCCCCCCATGACCCCCATGCTCCACTAGAACAACCACCGCAATCTCCGGTTCTTCCACCGGAGAGAAGGCTACAAACCAGGCGTGGTCCCTGAGTTCAAAGGGTATTTCCTCACTCTTAACTTTTTGAGAAATAACCTGGGCAGTCCCGGTTTTCCCGGCAACACTTACCCCTCCTATTCGGGCTGCCCATCCGGTTCCGCGAGGAGCGCTCACAACTCCGGCAAGAGCCTTCTTAAGAAAATCGAGGGTTTCTGGTGAGGCCGGGAGAGCACCTATCTCGCGGGAAGGGAAGTCTTTCACCACCTCTCCCTCAACCGTCTCTATTTTCTGGACTACCCGTGGAAGCATCAGTTTTCCTCCGTTAGCTACCGCGCAGTAGGCATTAAGCAACTGGATTGGAGTTACCAGATTAAAGCTCTGGCCGATAGCCGCGGAGAGGGTCTCGCCCGCAAGCCATTCCTCCCCGGTTGTCTCTAATTTCCAGGTAGAAGTTGGGACCAGGCCCGCCTTCTCATTACTGAGGTCAATCCCGGTCGGTTCCCCTAGGCCAAACCCCCATGCATACTCAGCCAGCGTATCTATTCCTAACCGTCGGCCAACCTGGTAGAAATAAACATCGCAGGACTGAACCAGTGCCTGGTAGAGATTAACCGCTCCGTGGCCTCCCCACCTCCAGCAGCCGTAACTCCTCCTACCCAGACGGTAACTACCCTTACAGATTAATTTGCTCTTTGGGGCAATTGCTTCTTCCTCCACAGCAGCAGCAGCAACTATGAGTTTGTAAGTTGAGCCCGGAGGATATTGACCTCTGATTGACTTGTTCTCCAGAGGATCTAATGGGTCATTCCTGAGCCTCTCCCATTCCTGTTTGGATACATCACGAGCAAATAGTCCGGGGTTAAAGGATGGATTACTCAACATCGCCAGTACCTCTCCATTTTGGGGATCCATGGCAATGACCGAGCCTAATTTTCCCGCGAATATGCGCTCGGTATAGGCCTGCAGATCCAAATCTATCGTCAACACAATATTTTTCCCGGGAGTGGACTCTATTTCATTCAGGACAACTGGCAGAGTCCTTCCCAAGGCATCGACCTGAACCGTCTTCCCTCCATCCTCTCCCCTTAAATAGGTCTCCGTCTTTTCCTCTACTCCGTATCTCCCGATCAGATCCCCTAATTGATACCGTCTGAATCTACTCTTACCCAATGCCCTCAGTTCTTCTTTATCGATCTCAGCCAGATAGCCAATAAGATGAGAAGCCAGATTGCTATGGGGATAATACCTCTGGGGTCCCACCTGAACAATAATACCAGGCAGATCCATTAGATTAGCTTCTATTTTTGCCAGTTCTTCCCAGGAGATTCCCCCCCTTAATTTAAACTGCTTGAAACGGGGAATCCCTTTAGCTTCCGCATCTTTTAATCTATTCTCAAGCTCCTGGGGGCTTGCCTTCAGGATCTTACCAAGCCTCCCCAACACCTCCTTTTGATCGCCAATATCTTCCGGAATGATGTACAGGTCAAACGAAGGCCGGTTGTCCGCCAGAATCCTCCCTTTCCGATCAAGAATCATTCCCCGGGGGGCGGGAATACTAATGGTTCGAAGGTGATTCTCCTGGGAGAATTGTCTGAATTTAGCGCCCTGGAAGAGCTGGAGATACCACAGCCGGAAAACAAGCAGGGCGAAGATGGCAGTAATTATCCCGAAGGCAACGCGAAAGCGAAGCCTGAATCCTTTCTCCTCCGGATCATGGGGAACTAAATCACGTTGACGAAGCCAGGCCATAAGTCCTTCCCTAATATCAAGCTTGGTTAAATTCCTTCCAATAAAGAATTATCTAAGAATCTCTGGTTAATTCTCTCCAGTAAAAGAAAAAGAAAGGGTCCCACCAGGGCGTTATAAACCCCCTGGATAATTATCCATTTCAGCAAAGACGAGGGAAGGCTTAGCGAAGGGGAGAATATCCAGAGTAACAGGAAGAGCAAGAGACTGTTACCGAAAGATAAGATCAGGACATAAATCACTTGGGAGGGTATACTCTTAAAATAAACTACTTCCCGGATTAGTTGAGTTATAGAGAAGCTTCCCAGATATAAAAATATGTAAAGTCCCATTGGGCTTCCCGAGAATAGATCCATAAGATACCCTAAGAAGAAAGTAATGGCAGACCCCCGGCGAAATTTATGGAATAGGCCAAGATAAAGGACGGTCAGAAAAACCAAGTCAGGGATCACCACTCCGACAGAAAATAATTTTAGCAGGGTTGTTTGGAGGATTATAAGAAACCAGCTAATGAGTAAAAGGGAGAGAAATCTCTTCATCGGTTTAAGGCCAGTCAATAGCTCCGGTCTGGGAAAGCACTAAAACCTCTTCCAGTTTACCAAAATCCACTTTGGGGGTAACCAGAACATTTTGAAACATCCCGTAACTTTTTTTTTCTACGCTATTAACCACTCCGACCTCCAGGCCTTTGGGGAAGATTCCCCCTATGCCCGAGGTTACCACTTCATCCCCTATTTTTATCTCTTCCAGACGGGAAAGGTATTTCAACTGGCAAACCCTCTCCGTTTTACCCGTTAAGATCCCTTTGGCCCGATTTCTGCGGATCAGAGTATCAACATTGCTACTGGGATCAACAATCAACAGGACCTGGGACAATCTTGCGCTTACCTTAGAGACCTGTCCGACAATGCCCTCTTTGGTGACAACCCCCATCCCCCGGGCAACCTTATCCTCACTTCCCTTGTTAATCAGAATCGTCCTGAACCAACTTGAGGTATCCTCACCCACAACCTCGGCAGGAATTGCCGGGCCTCCTAAGCTCCTTTTGAAATCAAGCAGAGCCCGCAACCTATCATTCTCCAGGGCTACTTCAATGAGTTGATTCTTTTCAAACCGAAGCTGATCCAGTTCCCGCTTGAGAGCCTCATTTTCTTTGCTAAGGTTAACCAAAAAAAGATAATGTTTCCCCAGATCCTGGACGGCATTGATCCCCGAAGAAATTGCCTTTAAGGGATAATAGGATAATGTCAGAATCGCTCTTGAAGGGAGGCTTAATATCCCTTCCCCCCGCAATCCCAAGGAAAGCAACTGGATAGCTCCCAATAAAATGATAATGGTTATCAGGCCCTGCCGGTGGCGCTTGATAAACTCCAACATTTCAATCCTGCCATTAACGAAGCGCTACTTTTTTCAGGAGCTCAATATCCTCAAGAACCTTTCCCGAACCCAGAACGATGCAGGTAAGAGGGTCCTCGGTTAACATTACCGGCAGGCCGGTCTCCTCGCGCAGGAGAATATCAATATTCCGGAGGAGAGAACCACCACCAGCCAAAACTATTCCCCGGTCGACAATATCTGCTGCCAGCTCGGGAGGAATCCGCTCTAGAGCGTTGCGGATGACCTCAATAACCGCATTGATCGGCTCGATCATAGCTTCCCGGATCTCCTCGTTACTGATCTCCAGGGTCTTGGGTACCCCGGCCACCAGGTCCCTCCCTTTAACCTCCATTTTCTCATTCCCCTCGGTGGGATAAGCAGTGCCTATGGACATCTTGATGATCTCTGCCGTCCTTTCCCCGATCAATAAGTTATACTTCCTTTTTATATACTGAACAATGGCCTCATCCATCTTATCCCCCGCCACCCTGACCGTACGGCTATAAACGATCCCGGAAAGTGAAATCACCGCCACCTCGGTAGTTCCTCCCCCGATATCCACGACCATATTACCGGAGGCCTCAGTAATCGGGAGACCGGCACCGATAGCCGCCGCCATCGGCTCGTCGATAAGATAAACCTCCCGGGCCCCGGCCGATTCCGCTGACTCCCGGACCGCCCGTTTTTCTACCTCGGTAATTCCGAGGGGGATGCAGATAATAATCCGGGGCCGCAACAGGGTCCGCCGATTGTGGGCCTTCCGAATGAAGTATTTGAGCATCTCCGCGGTAACCTCAAAATCAGCAATAACCCCGTCCTTCATCGGACGAATCGCCATAATGCTGCCCGGGGTCCTCCCCTGCATCTTCTTGGCCTCCTCCCCTACCGAAAGCACCCGCTTGACTCCCCGGGAATCCTTCTGTACTGCCACTACCGAGGGCTCATTGACAACAATACCCTTACCCTTCAAATAGATTAATGTATTGGCAGTTCCGAGATCTATGGCCAAATCGTTTGAAAAAAGTCCGATAATGGGATCAAATAACATTTATCTCTCCTTTTTTAAGCAACAAATATTAAACATAACCATGAGTTAAAGTATCATCAAAAGATATAATCAATAAATACTAAAAAAACCTGTTGATATTTATAGCATAATTAGCTAACATTATATAGGATTTAAATCCGAGAGTAAAGAAATTTTGAAAGGAGCCATTTATGCTTGACTATATGAGGAAACACGCACAATCCCCCTTCATCAAGGCTCTGCTGATTGCAGTGGCTGCCTCCTTCTTCGTCGGATTTGGAATCCTGACCGGGATCCGCCGGATCCGCGGGGAAGAAATGGATCGCAACACGATCGCGATCGTCAATAATCAGGTAATCACCCTGGGGCAATATCAAAGAGCATACCAACAAGCCCTAAAACGCTATGAGGAGGAGTTTGAAACTGAACTGGATGAAACTATGGTCCAACAACTTAATATCAGGGAGAATACCCTGAACAATCTGATCGAGGATGCCCTCCTTCGCGGAAAGGCCAGGAGCCTGGGATTAAGGGTAACCGATGAGGAGGTAAAGTTCTCGATCAGAACCCAGCCCGCCTTTCAAGATGATCTGGAGAGGTTCGATCGTAATCGTTATCTACAGGTCTTGAGATATTATCGTATGACTCCCGGTGACTTTGAGGAGGCCCAGAGGGAGAGGCTGCTCATCTCCCGTTTGGAAGCCCTCCTGAGGGACTCGGTCAGTATCTCCGAAGAGGAGCTCTGGGAGTACTTCTTGATCGATTCGGAGAAGGTAAACCTGAACCTTGTCCCGGTCGACCCCGCTCAGCTGAAGGACTTGGTTAGAGTTACCCGCAGCGAGCTAAAAAAACACTTTGATCAAAACCAGGAAAATTTTCGTACCCCTCCCCGGCGGAAGGCCGAGTACCTGGCGGTTGAGATTAATAACTTTCTAAAAGAGGCGAAAGTAAGTTCTCAGGAGGTCGAAGAACATTATTATTCTTATCGCGATAACTACCGCATCCCCAAAGAGATCCGGGCTCGACACATCCTCATCCAGACTGATCCCCAGTACCCGGAAACCTTTGTCTCTGCTCGGAAGGAGGCAGAGAGCATTCTGGAGAAGGTGAGAGCCGGGGAGAGCTTTGCCAAACTGGCCCGGAAATACTCGCAGGACCCGGGCTCGGCAGAAGCCGGAGGGGATTTGGGCTATTTTAGGAGGGGAGAGATGGTCAAGTCCTTTGAGGAAGTAGCCTTTTCTCTCAAGAAAGGGGAAGTGAGTGATCTGGTTCACACCCCTTACGGCTATCATATTATCAAGGTAGAAGATATTAAGGAGTCAACTGCCATACCCCTCTCCGAGACGGAAGAGCTGATTACCAACATCTTGCGTAAGCATAAGGCAAAGGAAAGTGCCCGGGACCGGGCCCAGGAGATCTATCAGCAGATCATGGACGGGAAAACCCTGGAGAAAATCGCTATCGATGAAGAGCTTACCTTAATCGAAACCTTTCCTTTCGCCGAGGGAGAGGAAATCGCCGGGGTTACCGATCCCCTCATCTTCTCCCAGGCAGCATTCTCCCTGAAAGTGGGTGAACCAAGCCCGGTCGTCTCCGGGGAAGAATGCTTTTACTTACTCAAGGTAGTAGAGGAAATCCCCCCCCGGATCCCTGAATTCCCGGAGGTGAAGGACAAAGCAAAAGAAAAATTCCTCCAGGAAAAGACCCGGGAGCTTGCCCGGGAACGAGCAGAAAAGATCCTTAAGAGACTCAAAAGGGGAAAGGCAATAGGATACTTGCTCACAGAATATAAATTGAAAAAGCAGGAGACCGGATGGTTCTCCCCCTACGAAGAATCCATACCCGTGATCGGGGCCTCCAAGGAGGTCTCCGAGATAGTTAGAACCCTTACCAAGCGGACCCCCTTCCCTGATAAGGTGGTAGAGTATCAGGATAAGGTTTACATTACCTGGCTAAAGGAGAAAAAGGAGGCTGATAAAGCAGACTTTTCCGAGCAGAAAGAGGAACTATCTCAAATCCTCCTGGAGATGAAAAGAGAAGAGTTTCGACAGAATTGGCTGAATGACCTCAGAGGGAAGGTAAAGATAGACTATAATGAGGAAATCATTCGAAGTTTCATCTAAACCCCCTTCGCCCGGAAACCATGAATGCCCTATGCAAATCAAAGGCTTGTATGCTATCATCGACAACACCCTTACCTCTCACCTGTCCCATCCGGAGCTTGCAGAAAAAATCCTCCGAGGAGGGGCAAAGATAATCCAGCTTCGGGCCAAGCCCTCACTGTCATCTAAAAAACCTGCCGTCTCTGACCGCGAGTTGTTCGAAACTGCGAAAATAATCCGGGAGCTTACCCGGCAAACCAGAGCTTCCCTCATCATCAACGACCGGGCTGATATTGCTTCAGCAGTAGAGGCCGATGGCCTTCACCTCGGTCAGGACGATCTCCCCTTGGCTAATGCAAGAAAGATCCTGGGGAAAAACAAGGTGATTGGCATCTCCACCCATAACATTGAGGAGGCGGAAAGGGCCGGGAAGGAGGGGGCCGATTATATCGGATTCGGCCCCATATTCTCCAGTGAGACTAAAGGGAAGTACATTCCTCCCCAGGGAATCAAGAGCCTAAAACAGGTTACGGCTGCGATCGACCTTCCGATCATCGCTATCGGGGGGAT
Source organism: Deltaproteobacteria bacterium (assembly GCA_020345765.1). Lineage (GTDB taxonomy): Bacteria > Desulfobacterota. The sequence continues at coordinate 2,760,818 of CP070770.1, read as the reverse complement.
AAACGAGAAGAATATCGAAGAAGTTATCCAGGCGGGAGCTGATGGAGCTGCCATTATCTCCGCCATCACCACGGCAGAAGATATCACGGCAAAAACCCGGCATTTTGTAGATTTATTTAATAAAACATGAAGATTGTGCTTAGCATAGCTGGCTCTGATCCCAGCGGTGGGGCCGGGATCCAAGCGGACCTGAAGACATTCTCCTCCTTTGGGGTTTACGGCCTCTCGGTGATTACCTCCCTGACCGCCCAGAATACCCGGGGTATCCGGGAGGCCTTTGACCTTCCCCCTGCCTTTATCCGCAAGCAACTCAATACCATTAACCGGGATTTTACTATCGATGCCGTTAAAATCGGGATGCTAAGAACAAAGGCATGCGTGGAGTTAGTCAGCCGATGGCTTGCAGCGAATCACCAGAAAAACATCGTCCTCGATCCGGTCCTAAAGTCCTCTACCGGGAAAGAGCTGCTGAAAGAAGAGGGAATTGAGATGTTGAAAAGGAAACTGCTGCCCCTGGCCCGGATAGTGACCCCCAACCTGAACGAGGCCTCGACCATTTCGGGGATTGAGGTCAGGGACCTCCCTTCGATGAAAGAGGCCGCCCGGAGGATTAAAAGCCTGGGGGCAAGGTCGGTACTGATTAAAGGGGGTCACTTGCAGAAGTCGGCAATTGATTTGTTTTATGACGGAAGGACTTTTATTCAGTTACAAGCTAAGAAAATCAAGGGAGAGTTCCACGGCACCGGCTGCACCCTCTCCTCGGCAACAGCTGCCGGACTGGCCAAGGGTTGGAGTACGAAAAAAGCGGTCGGAGAGGCCAAGCAGTATCTAACCCGGACAATGGAAAGCGGGTTTGGCTTCGGAAAAGGACAGAGGCTACTCAATCATAATATTTTTTACCTCATCTCAGATTATTTTGAGTAAAAATCTAAATGTCAATTCCATGAAGTAATGGTAAATCTTCGATTTAGAAGAACCTCCCTTCAACTCCTGTTTAGTTTAATAATCGGAATCTTAGTATTCTCGACTACTTCCTCGGCGGATCTTAAAACCATAAAGCAGGTCCGGTTCCTGATGGGGACTTTTATAGAAATTACCGCTCAGGGGACAGATGCCAAGAAGATGAACCGGGCAGTAGAGGGAGCCTTTGCCGAGATCAAGAGGATCGAGAGATTGATGAGTGAGCGGGAAAAAGGTAGCGAGCTTTCCCGGATAAACCAAAATTCCGGCAAAAAAGCAGTGAAGGTGAGTCAGGAGATGTTAGGGGTCATTATCAGGTCTATTCACTTCTCCGAAATCTCCCGGGGAGCGTTTGATATCTCCTGGGCAGCCCTAGCCGGGCTGTGGGATTTTGACCGGAAAAAGTCAATTCCCCCGAAGGAGAAAATCAATAACGCTCTCAAGTTGGTAGATTACCGGAATATAGCGGTTGATCGAAAAAACTCTACCGTTTTCCTGCAAGTTGAAGGAATGCGGATTGGATTAGGAGGTATCGCCAAGGGTTATGCCGTTGACCGGGCGATCCAGGTTTTACAACAGGAAGGGATACAGGATGCCATTGTCAATGCCGGAGGGGACCTGAGGGTTATCGGCGAAAAGGACGGACAACCCTGGCGGGTCGGGATCCAGGATCCCCGGGAAAAAGATAAGCTCCTCGGGGTTCTCGAGATTACCGATACCTCCTTTGCCAGCTCCGGGGATTATGAGAGGTATTTTATCAAAGATGGGGTCAGGTATCACCACATCCTTAATCCCAAGACCGGCTTCCCTGCCCAGGGATGCCGAAGCGTTACCATTATTTGCCCAAGCGCCCTCGAGGCCGATGCCCTCGCGACCGCGGTCTTCGTCCTCGGGCCGGCAGCCGGATTAAAATTGATCGAAGATCTCGCCGGAGTGGAGACCCTGATTATCGATCATGAAGGAAAGATAATTATGTCAGAGGGAATGAAGGAGAAAATAAAGTTACTTTAGTATTCTCCTAAAAAAGTAAGGGCGGAGGATCTAAATCTCCGCCCTTTACTTGTCCTGAGCCCCGCCTGTGGCGGGGTCGAATGTTTGGCGCCCACCCAGCATACCGCCAATACCTTAATCACACCGGAAAATGAATCTCTGGCAGTTCTGAGTTACATAACAATATTGTAAACTATCATATTATTGTTGGGAGGGTTCTTCAATAACTCCACTGCTGACATACCCCTTCTTTCTCAGGAGCCTCCTGGACAGTAATCCCACAAGGGGCAGCAGGTAGATAACCCAGTTAACCATAAATGTCCCCCGCGATATTCCTCCACCAGACCCAAATGTGCTGCATCCAAACCCGGGGTTCATTTCAATATAGGCCCTTCCTTCAGCATCACCGCTTACAACCGCAGCACCCTCCCAGTAATAAATGGTAGTAAAGACATCAAATGTTAATTCCTGATCTTCCATTACCGGAATGACGGTAAGGTTCAGATCTTCCATACAACCACCTCTACTGATATTCCTTATACTGATATCCCATCCCATGGGATAAACTTGACCTGGATGATACGGACTTTCCCAACTGCCAAGCGCAGTTACTGTCAGATCAGAAGGATCAATCTCAGTCGTAATACAATTTTCATCAGTAAAAGAACCTCCTATTATCGGCCCGCCTGCACCATTAAGAATTGAGATCATTATTTCACGGTTATCATCAAGTTGGATGGCAAACCAGTCCCATTCAACACTTTGTGGAGATAGTGACCCCCACTGGTGGTCAAACCAAGCGGTCCCGGTAACGGATAGAGTTTCTCCTCCGATCGTCAGAGTCCCGGCAGCCTCCATTCTTTCCCGGGAATAGTAATAGGTATACATTCCAATTTGAGGAAAATTTTCATAGCCATCTCCATATTGCAATACTGGTGCTTTAACCGTATTCAGTTCAAGATCAAGGGTATAATTATCTACCTCTCCATGAATAATATTGTTTCCATCACCACCTTCAGCAGTTTGAACGCCAAGGCTTAATACAAAACCGTTCTCCACGTATGGCGGTGTGCCGGAAGCATAATCATAAGTATAATGAAACTGCCCTTCCTGAATATCGGTTATGGCATGGTGAACCATCTGATTATTGCCGACAAAGGGAGCATCAAACGCAAAAAATACATGTTCAAATCCAAACCATCTA
>CP070770.1:2748677-2757564 GCA_020345765.1 Deltaproteobacteria bacterium | reverse complement strand
ACCGATCCGGAGAAGATGGAATGCTCTCTCGAGGAGCCTTATATACTGCTCCATGAGAAGAAGATCAGCAGCATGAAGGACCTTCTCCCGCTTCTGGAGCAGGTGGCAAGGTCGGGCAAGCCTTTGTTGATCATAGCTGAGGATATCGAGGGGGAGGCTCTGGCTACCCTGGTGGTTAATAAGATCCGGGGGACTTTGAGCTGTGCGGCCGTAAAGGCACCGGGTTTCGGAGATCGCCGGAAGGCAATGCTCGAAGATATCAGCATTCTCACCGGAGGAAAGATGATCGCCGAGGAACTGGGAATCAAGCTCGAAAGCATCAACTTAAATGATCTGGGGAAGGCTCGTAAGATCAATATTGATAAGGATAATACGACGATCATTGACGGTGCCGGGAAGAAATCGGATCTGGAGGGAAGGATCAAGACCATCCGGGCACAGATCGAAGAGACTACCTCGGACTACGATCGGGAGAAGCTTCAGGAGAGGCTGGCAAAACTGGTGGGAGGGGTCGCCGAGATCAATGTAGGTGCGGCCACGGAGACCGAGATGAAGGAGAGAAAGGCCCGGGTCGAGGACGCCCTGAATGCCACCAAGGCCGCGGTTGAGGAGGGAATCGTTGCCGGCGGAGGAGTGGCCCTGATCCGGACGATCCCGGCCTTGGATAAGGTTAAATTAGAAGGGGATGAGTTATTCGGTTTGAATATCGTCAAGAAAGCACTGGAGGAGCCTATTCGCTGGATTGCCCAGAATGCCGGGGTCGATGGCTCGATCGTGGTGGATCGGGTAAAGAAAGAGAAAGAAAACATGGGATTCAACGCCGAAACCGAAACCTACGAAGATCTGATGACAGCCGGCGTTGTTGATCCCACCAAGGTCGTACGCTGTGCCCTTCAGAACGCAGCGAGTGTTTCCTCCCTCCTGGTAACCACCGAAGCGATGGTGGCGGAGAAGCCGGAGGAGAAAAAGGATATGCCTCATATGCCTCCGGGAGGAATGGGAGGAGGAATGTACTAAAAATATTTTCCTCTTTAGGGGATAAAGCCTCCATTCTGAGAAGCTCTGGATGGAGGCTTTTTATTTTAAAAGATACCGAAATGTGGTATCAGTAACAATTAACTTTTTTAGGAAGAAGGCTCAGCCAGCGGAGAGATTCCTAATGGAAGATAAGATCAGAAAGATCCTCGGGGGGAGAAAGAAAAAGGTTATTACTGGAAGGGAGCTTACTCCCTCGGCGGTTCTCCTGCCCCTCTTCCGGAAAGATGATGAGATTAATCTGCTTTTCACCAGAAGGACAGAGGAGGTAAAAGACCATAAGGGACAGGTCTCATTTCCCGGAGGGACTCAGGACGCAGAGGATGAAAGCCTCCTCGCTACCGCTTTGCGGGAAAGCTTCGAGGAGATCGGGATAAAGATTGATGATGTCAAGATTCTGGGGGAGCTGGACGATATAACTACGATTACTAAATACCGCATTTCCCCCTTTGTTGGAATCTTTTCTTACCCCTATGAGTTTGTCGTGAATGAGGCCGAGATTGCCGAGCTAATCGAGGTTCCGGTCCCGGCCCTGTTAGATCCGAAGATATTTACGGAAGAGAGAGCATATATTCATCAGGGGGAAGTCTATCCGGTTTATTATTTCAATTATGAGGGGAGCGTGATCTGGGGGGCGACCGCGAAGATAGTGAAACAGTTTCTGGAGCTCATTTTCGGCTGGAGTGCGGAGTTGACCGAGAGCTGAGAAGGGATCGAGTGGAAGACATTTTAGAGAAGTTTGACCGGCTATTTAATCCCAAGTCAATTGCCTTTATCGGTGCCAGTAATAATCCGATGAAATGGGGCTTCCGGCTCCTGCACCATCTTATCATGGGAGGTTATCAGGGGAAGATCTACCCGGTCAATCCGAGGGAGAAGGAGATCCTTGGTTATCCAGTTTTTGCTCGGGTAAAAGACTTGCCGGGAGAGATCGACCTGGCCATCTTTACCGTGGATGCCGCCACGACAGCCGGAATGATCCGGGAATGCGTTGACAAGAAGATCCCGGCCGGGGTTATTATCGCTGCCGGATTCAGTGAGCTCGGAAGCCAGCAGGCCGATTTGGAGGAAGAGGTGGCCAGGGTTGCCCGGAAAGGAGGGATGATCCTGGTTGGCCCTAACGGGCAGGGAATTGTCAATACTACTCCTACCAAAATATACTGCTGGATGCCGGCGGTTTTCCCTCATCCGGGACCGGTCGGAATCGTGTCTCAGAGCGGGAACTTGGGGACATTGATAGTCAACCAGGGATTGAAATACGGCCTGGGGATCAGCAAGTGTATCAGCAGCGGCAACGAAGCCGATCTCCGGATGGAGGATTACTTCTATTATTTCCTCAACGATCCTCTCACCAGGATAATTCTTGCTTATATCGAGGGGGTGGATGACGGGCGGCGTTTTTTGGAGGTCTCCAAAAAGGTTACCAAAAGCAAGCCAGTAGTGGTGCTAAAGGCCGGGAAAAGCGATTTTGGCGCCCAGGCAGCCAAGTCCCATACCGGTGCTCTCTCCGGTAGCGATAGTATCTTTGCGGCCGCCTGTCGGCAGGCAGGGATTCTCAGGGTCAATACCATTGAGGAACTATTTATGGTTGGCGCCAGTTTCCTGGGACAGCCTCTCCCTAAAGGGAGAAGGATGGGAATCCTTACCGGAGGTGGAGGCTGGGGGGTAATTGCCGCCGACTGCTGTGCTGCCAACGGCCTGGAGGTAGCAAGACTGTCTGACCGGACCCTCAAGCAGCTCAAGGATATCCTTCCTCCCTGGTGGGTTCCCGGCAACCCGGTAGATCTGGTGGCCGGCATTCAGTTTGATGTCCACCGAAAGCTTGTTGAGATTTTAATCTCCAGTGGAGATATCGATGCGTTGTTGATGGTCGGAATCGGGTGGGTAAATACGATGAAGGATGTCTATAAGAGCTCACCGATAGCGGAGGAATATGGCCTGTTGGAAGGAATAGAAGCAATGCTTGAGGTTAATTATAAGGAAAGTGAACAATTAGTTGGGATGGTTCACCATTATCAGAGGCCGATCCTGCCGATAGCAGATTTCGCCAAGGAGGTGAGGGAGAAGAACTATACTAGCTTAATCAAGCTCTTGGATGAAAATATACTTATTTATCCTACGGTTAACCTGGCTACCTATGCCTTCGCGCAAATGTTAAACCGCAAGGAATACCTGGAGGGCTAAAATAGTTAGGAGTAAAAAATACTTGCAGGATTCGAAAAGAAGAGATAATATTGAGATAAGATTATGGGCCGTTAGCTCAGCTAGGTAGAGCAGCTGACTCTTAATCAGCGGGTCGCAGGTTCGATCCCTGCACGGCCTACCAATGATTTTTATAATCCCGGAGATAGTTTTCCGGGATTATTTTTTAGTATCGAGAAGAAGTTTTCGAAACTGCTTTTTCCCGATCGAGATAACCGTTCCCGACTTAACTGCCAGATCGGCTTCGTCCGATTCTATCCTGGTCCCATCGACTATTATCCCACCCTGCCTGATCAGCCTTCTGATTTCGCTCCGGGAGATCCGCTTCCCTTTCTTGTCCCGGAAACCTAAAGAGTCGATTAATTCCACTGCCCAGACCTTCCCGTCCTTAAGCTTTGCAACCGGCACTTTGATCTCTTCCACCGTCTCCGGAGCCTCGAACTCTTTGGATTCATGGATTCGCTCCCACTCGGATCTTGCCGCTTGGGCCTCAGCTTCGGGACAGAAGACTTTCGTTATCTCCGCGGCGAGTGTTTTCTTCAGATCCTTCGGATGGATAGCCCCGGATCCAAGTTTTTCCTCAAAGGCACGAATTTCTTTAACCGGGACCTCGGTAAGTAGTTCAAACCATTGAATCATTAATTCGTCCGGGGCGGACATTACCTTACTGAACATCTCGAGAGGGGGCTCGGTTATCCCGATGGAGTTGCCGTAGGTCTTTGACATCTTGAGGGTGCCATCGGTCCCCGTTAAAATCGGCAGGAGCAGGACCACTTGAGGCTCCTGCCCGTGCTTTTCCTGATAATCCCGGGCGGTCAGCATATTGAATCTCTGGTCGGTGCCGCCGATTTCAAGGTCGGCCTTGAGCACCACTGAGTCATATGCCTGCATGATCGGATATAAAAATTCGTGGAGGTGGATAGGCGCATTGCTCTTGTATCGCTTCTCAAAATCGTCTCTTTCCAGCATCCGGGCAACAGTGGTCTGGGCGGCTAATTTGACCACATCCTTGAATGTCATGGAATTAAACCAGTCGGCGTTATAGACTACTTTCGTTTTATTCTTATTCAATATCCGGAAAACCTGATCGAGATATGTCTTTGCGTGTTCCGCAACCTCCTCTTCGCTGAGTGCCGGCCTGGTCTTGGACTGTTCGGAAGGATCGCCGATCTGCCCGGTGAAGTTACCAATGAGGAAGTAGATTTCGTGTCCGATATCCTGAAGCTGTTTCAGCTTTTGAATCGGCACACAGTGCCCTAAGTGCAGGTCCGAAGCGGTTGGGTCTACCCCCAGCTTGATTCTCAAGGACCGGTTTTCCTTGAGTTTTTTCACCAGGTCATCTTCTGTAGGGAGAATCTCTACCACTCCACGACGAAATATTTCGAGTTGTGATTCAATATCCATTGTCGGCATTTCCTGAGCGGGCCATTAAGCTTAAAGAATTCTTACCATACAAATAAAAAGCCGTCAATTAAATTTGGGATTAACTGCTTTGCGCTGACTAGAACGACAAATATTGACTTTCGGGTCAAATACCCTTAAAGTATTAGTCGAAGTCAAGTTTCTCCGGTAATGAAGGGGGGTGATTAAAACAGTTCCGATAGATATATTTACCAGTCTTTTCCTGGGAGCGTTATTTGCCCTTACCGGGGCGCGGCCACTGAAGAGTACCGAGAGCACTTTCCGGCATCGCTATTTCTTCCGGGCAGTCCTGTTCCAGCTTTTTGTCTTCGTTCCTATCGGGATTTACTTGATCTATTATTTCACTGCCTGGAGTTGGATGTATTTCATCAACCCCCAGGCTCATTCGATCTGGTGGAGCGTGCTGGCTATCTGCGGGTATTTTCTATTTATGGTGCTGGGTTTTATCCTTGCCCAGTATTTCATCAAGAAGGATCAAATCGGGGCGGCCCGGGGGGTGATGGTAGTGGGGGTCCTGGGCATCCTCTGTTTCTACTTACTGCCCATCAGGAGGTTGCTTGTAGTCGGGACCTACGAAGAGTATGTGAGTGGCGATGCCATTAGTATTTACCGAGATCTTCACTGGACGGTTAGTATGATCGTAATCGGGATATACTTCGGCCTTCCCCTGTTCTATATTATCCGTAAAAATGTTCTGGAAGGAAGAAAAGGATTGGGCAAAGCAGTAAGCTGAAATATCATCGTGATAACCTGACCTAAAAAGCAATATTAGACGTCAGACAGGCTATCGGAGTAATACTTCGATAGCTTTTTTTTGCCATATTTGATCTTATTCCCAAGAAATGCTATTATTTTTCCATGAAAAATGCGTCAAATATCACGATAATTTAGGAAAAAGGAGGGTAATATGGCAAAATCACTGTTCTTGATATTTCTTGCGATAATCATCAGCCTGGGGGGACAACTCAGCCTGAAGACCGGAATGAACCGGATCGGCAGGATAGATACCATTGACCTGAGTAGTATCCTGTTACTTATCGGTAAGGTTGCTCTCAGTCCGATAATTTTGCTTGGGCTGGGTCTCTATGTGGTTGGGTTTGTTGTCTGGCTGATTGTTCTGTCCCGGGTTGATCTGAGCTTTGCTTATCCGATGATAAGCCTTAACTATGTTCTGGTTATTCTTTTTTCCTGGTTAGTTTTGGGGGAACAAATAGCGCTCACCAGATTGGTTGGCGCTCTGGTAATATGCACCGGTGTGATAATCCTTTCCCGGAGTATGTGAATATAGCCTCAAGGTCTTATTTACATTCATGTCACCACGAAATGACAAGCTTATCGAGGGAGAGGTTCACCCCGATAAAAAAGAAGTAGAGTCCGAGACCTAAAAAGTCCCGAGTATTTGAGTAGGAAGCTTTTGAAATTTTTAGAGAATCATGTGATATTCATCATTGACATAAACTCAATAATGTGCTTTAATTTTAAGGCTTGATATTGACTGTTATTTAGGGTAAAATTTATACATAAAATGAGCCGGTAAGGAGGTAAAAATGAAAAGAATTTTGCTAATCGGGGTAGTTGCGATTTTTATGGTGGCAGTAATTAATCTTGACACTGCCCGGAGTGTTCCTATAGCTCCGGGAGTTAATGGAGGAACCGGCCTGCTGAGGACAATGTCGGTCAGGGCATTAGTTGAGGGTAGCTTTAGTGTAGGTTTTCACGGACAATATTTCTATGCAAAAGATTTGCTGTTTCCAGAGGATCTTAATGCCGTTAATCAGTGCTTTCATGGTTCCGGGGCATTTACCACCGGGCTTACCGATTGGTTGGAATTGTCTTTTTCCAGTGCTTATAGACAGCATTCCCTTGAGATTGAGGATTATCCTGAGAGAGACCTATTTGTAAATAGCGTTGGTAATCTTCAGACCGGGCTTAAGTTTGGTTACATTTCCGATGATGGGATCGGAGTGGGTATAGATGGTTTTGCGCGTTTTTTAGGGAGGACCGGGGAGTTCGGTTATCAAAGAGAAGCTATCAGCGGTGGAGGCAGGATCTTATGGACCCTCGATCTGACTGAGGCAAGAAATGTCCCCTTACGAATTCATATGAATATCGGCTATTACCGGGATAATTCGATAGAGATTCTTCCGTCCGGGCTGGACTCTGATATCCAGGAATACCCCGAGCAGGAGTTGGCCCTGGGAATAATCCGCGATGACCAGGTACTGGGAGCGATAGGGATCGAGGTTCCCTCGGAAAACCTGACTTTCTTTGTGGAGTATACCACCGAGCAGATTGTGAATGCCGATGAGGGTGATACCCACGAATGGTTTAACGAGGGTGGTAATTCTTATAGCCGAAATCCGCAGAGGGTTACCCCCGGTTTCCGGTTAACGCCGGTCAAGGGTCTGGCAATTGACCTTGCTTGTGATTTGAGCGTTACTAAAAAGAGGCAGGAGGTAAGAACAAATCCCCAATGGAATGCCATTGCCGGGATTAGCTATTCGTTCTTGCCCGGGACGGCGATGGTAGTAGCCCGGGAAGAGGCTCCTCCGGCACCTATTACCGGGAAGGTCTCCGGCAAGATACTTGATGCCCAGACCCTGAAGCCTCTCGGGGGAGCAGTTATTATAATGGTGGGGACTGGTCTTACCAATCTCTCCGCCGACCCCGTTACCGCCGAGTATACCACCCCGGAGCTTGCTCCCGGAGAAATTGAGATTGGGGTGTCGATGGAGGGTTATATCCCTCAGAACCAAAAGGCAATGATTGAGGCTAATGATATCCAGACCCTGGATTTTGAGATGAAGAAAAAAGCCTACCGCAGTGCGATCAAAGGAGTTGTAACCGATCCTAAAAACAAGCCTTTAGCGGCGGTTATCTCTTTTGATGATCCCACAGTATCCCCGGGGGCTACTAATCCGATTAATGGCAGCTTTGAAATAAACATTGAACTGCCAACCCCTACCAAGAGATACGAAGTGACGGCATTTGCCCAGGGCTATAAGAAAGAGGTTAAGCCACTCGATGTGGAGAACGGTAAGGCATACCGGGTTAATTTCATTTTGCAGTCGGACAAACCGCCCGCGAAACCGGCTCCCCCACCCTTGCCGATCATGCCGAAGAAACAGAGGGTTATTCTGAAGAAGGAGAAAATAGAAATTACCGAGTCCATTCACTTCAAGAGCGGGAAGGCGACGATCCTCCCGGTTTCGTATTCGCTCTTAAACGAGGTGGCCCAGATTCTGGTGGACAATGCTAGTATCAAGATCCGAATCGATGGGCACACCGATAGCGTCGGGTCCGATGACTTCAATTTTAGATTGTCCGAGGCCCGGGCCGCCAGTGTAATGAAGTATTTGATCTCCCAGGGAATCACTCCTGATCGGATTGACTCGAAAGGATTTGGGGAGAGCCTCCCGATAGCCGATAATTCTACGGAGATGGGGAGGGCGAAGAATCGGAGGGTGGAATTTACCATTACAGGCCAATAATATTTCCTACGGCAGCTCCTTCGGGACGGCTAGCCGATTTCCTGGGTCCTTCGAGATGGACTTCATCCTCCTCAGGGGCACGAAAAAGATAAAGCTTCTCGAAGCCGTGTTCTGAGCGTAATTTAAGGGGATCGCTGCCTCCTCAGGACAGGTATTCGGCAGGTGACATTAGCCCTATGCGGAGATTAATTTTAGTTCATAATCGTAAATCAATGAGTTTTGCTTGTATACCTTCTGGAAGGAGGATAAGGATGAATAGCTTAAAGATAAGTGGTCGGTTATTTTTAATATTTTTGGCTTTGGGATGGCTGACTCACTGTGGTGGAAGTATAGTACAAGTTGAGGAAGGAGAGGAAGATGAAGTGATGGATACAATCGATCCAATAATAACCATTACTGAGCCGGCGGATGGCATTACATTTGAATATACGGTGGTGGTAAGGGGTACAGTGAGCGATCCCGAGCACTCTTCCGGGATAGATTATGTATTGGTCAATGGGATAGTGGCTCAGGGCACTACTGATTGGGCAATAAGCATAAGTGGTCTGACTCAGGGGCCCAACACCGTGGAGGCCACGGTTTGGGATGAGGCGGGCAATACTGATACGGATAAGGTTAGAGCGATACGGATAAAATAGATAAAATAGTAGTATTCGTTTTAGGAGGATAAGGATGAATAGCTTAAAGATAAGTGGTCGGTTATTTTTAATATTTTTGGCTTTGGGATGGCTGACTCA
>CP070770.1:2727778-2748577 GCA_020345765.1 Deltaproteobacteria bacterium | reverse complement strand
AGCTCAAGATAACAATCGGGGTGAGAAAAGTGGTAAGCAGGACCAGAAAGAGGCTGATCCCGTCCAAACCCAGGTAATAATTTATCCCGTAATCCTCGATCCAGGGAAACCTCTGGACGAACTGCATCGAGACCGTAGAAGAATCAAAGCCGAAATATAAGTAAAGCGAAGCAATGAAATTCAGTCCGGCGATCCCCAGGGCCAGTGACTTGATCGCCCCCTCCTTCACCCGCGGTATCAGGATCAGCAGGAGGACCCCAAGCAGGGGAAGAAAGGTAATTATTGAGAGAATGTAATTATCCATCAAACATCCTACCCGAATACCAGATAGCCAACAATCAACGCCGCTCCCAGGATTATGGAGAAGGCATAGCTCTGGACATCACCGGTCTGGAGGCGGCGAAATGCCCGGCTGAACACTTCCACCAGTCGGGCCACCCCATTAACTATCCCGTCGATAACCCCTACATCCATCACCTTCCAGAGGAGATAGTTAGAGCCGTGCTTTATTGGCTGCACGATCAGGGCATTATAGATCTCGTCAACATAATATTTATTCAGGAGCACCTTATAGGGAATGCCCCAAAATACCCCGGCCAGTTTCTCGGATGATGCAACATTTCTGATATACATGTAATAAGCAACGGCAATGCCGACAAAAGCAGCTACTATAGAAAACCCCATCACCAGATACTCTACCCACTCAATCGGGTGGGTCTCCCCTCCAGTGTGACCACCGAAGACCGGCTGGAGAAATGAGTGAATTCTGTTGACCCCGCCCAGGATCTGGGGGATACCGATATACCCGCCGATAACGGATAGGATTGCCAGGATTATCAGGGGAACCGTCATACTGCGGGACGGGTCGTGCAGGTGTTCCCGGATATGCTCCTCGCCCCGGAACTCTCCGTGAAAGGTCATAAAGAGACACCGGAACATATAGAAGGCAGTCAACCCTGCGGTTATGAGTCCTACCAGCCAGAGAGCCCAGTGCCCATGGTGGTTGCTGAATGCACCCCAGAGGATTTCGTCCTTGCTGAAGAAACCGGAGAATAGCGGCACCCCGGATATCGCCAGGGTGGCAGTTAGGAAGCACCAGTAGGTCTTGGGCAGGTAGTGGCGTAATCCCCCCATCTTTCGCATATCCAGCTCGCCCTGCATTGCGTGCATTACACTGCCGGCACCCAGAAATAGGAGGGCCTTGAAGAAGGCGTGGGTCATCAGGTGGAAGATCCCCGCGGCAAATGCCCCGATCCCGGCGGCCAGAAACATATAACCAATCTGGCTGATGGTGGAATATGCCAGCATCCGTTTGATGTCGTTCTGGACCAAACCGATGGTAGCCGCATAGAAAGCAGTAGCCACACCAATGACGGCCACGACCGTTATCGCCGTGGGGGAAAGCAGATAGAGGAAGTTCATCCGGGCAATAAGATAAGCCCCCGCGGTCACCATGGTAGCCGCATGGATCAGGGCGCTGACCGGGGTGGGGCCCTCCATGGCATCCGGCAGCCAGACATAAAGGGGAATCTGGGCCGATTTCCCTATTGCCCCCATAAGCAGTAGTAAAGCGATTACGGTGACGACCTCCGGGCTCAGCAGGTAACTACTCCCGGCAATCTCCCTGATATCTATCGTCCAGATGTCTTTTTCTCCGAGACTCCAGAAGAGAAGGAATATTCCGAGCATAAAACCGAAATCCCCAATCCGGGTAACAATAAATGCCTTCTTCCCGGCGTCGGCGGCGGATTTCTTCTCATACCAGAAACCGATTAACAGATAGGAGCACAACCCCACACCCTCCCATCCTACATACATGAGCAGGAGGTTGTCCGCCAGCACCAGGAGGAGCATAGCGAAGGTAAACAGGTTCAGAAATGTGAAGTATCGGGCATAACCCCGGTCTTCGTGCATGTAACCGACCGAATATATATGGATGAGGAATCCGACCCCGCTGACTACCAGAATCATCACTACGGCCAGAGGATCTACCAGCAGAGAGAGCTGGGAGAAAAGCAGCCCCGAGCTTATCCAGATATAAACCGGGTCGATGAGTACCCGGCTTGCCTCCGGGAGACTGATCAGCTTGATAAAGGTAACTACCGAAATCGCAAAGGAGATCCCTACCGTGGAGCAGGCAATCAGACCTACCCAGCGCTTGGGAAGACGGCTTCCCAGGACCCCGTTAATGAGCACCCCAATCAGGGGCATCAAGGGAATAAATCTTATGTATTGAAAAACCTCAGCTTTTTCCATCCTCTATCTGCTCTTCAATCTTCCTTTTTATAAAATCAATCTTATCAATTTTTACAATTTCATTTTGCATTTTACATTTTGCAATTTACAATGACCTATCCTTTCATCAAATTAATCTCATCAATATTAATTGTCCCCTTGAGTCTGAAAATGGCGATAATAATTGCCAGACCCACGGCTGCCTCGGCCGCCGCTACCGTTATCACCATAAAGACGAAGACATGACCGTCGAGGGAGCCCAGAAACCGGGAGAAGGCGAGGAAGCTGAGGGCAACCCCGTTCAGCATCAATTCAATTGACATAAATACAATCAGGGCGTTCCTTCTGGTCAGAACACCGATTGTTCCCGCAATAAAAAGAGCGGCACTAAGTATTAAAAAGTGAGATAAAGGAACCATAATATTTTAAATTACCAAATCCCAATTCATTTGGGGAATGCAAATTGCAAAATGCAAAGTGAAAAATGAAAGGACAGGAAACAATTTTGCATTTTGCATTCTATATTTTACATTTTGCATTTTCTTTATTAGTTATCGCCTCTTCTTTGCCAGAACAACGGCCCCGATCATTGCCGTCAGCAGAAGCAACGAAGCAATCTCAAATGGAAGTAAATAATCGGTAAATAGAAGCCTGCCCAGCATCTCGGCGGTTCCGAATTTCTCGTCCACACTCACCGCGGCCTGGGGGGCAAGCACTTTCACCCCGTCTGCCAGAAGCACCATAAAAATCCCGGAGAGGATGACTCCGCAGAACTTAAGCACGGTGGGTTTGGCATCTCCCAGCTCCTTCTCCGAGAGATTCAGGAGCATGATCACGAAAAGCACCAGGACCATAATCGCCCCGACATAAACCATTATCTGAATAATCGCAATAAAGTGGGCCGATAACAGGACATAGACGGCCGCCAAAGAGAAGAAACAGAGAACCAGCCAGAGGGCACTGTGGATCGGGTTCCTGCGGGTTATCACCAGAAGGGCAGTAGCCACGGCCACAAAAGCAAAAAAGTAAAACAGCATCGTTTCCATTTACTTAAGCAGCATCTCCTTGTTATAAACCAGGGCCTCCCGGGAATAATCGGCCAGCTCGTATCTATCCGTCATGGCAATCGCTTCCTTGGGGCAGGCCTCCACGCAGAAGCCGCAAAAGATGCAGCGCAGAACATTGATCTCGTATCTTAAAGGATACTTCTCCACCTCCGGGTCGGGAGACTCAGCCGCCTCGATAGTTATCGCTTTCGAAGGACATACGGTAGCGCAAAGCTCGCAGGCAACGCACTTTTCCCGCCCCTGCTCATTCTTCTCCAGGCGGTGTGCTCCCCGGAAGCGGGGATAGATCTCCTTTTTTACCTTCGGGTACTGGACGGTAACCTTGCGGCTGAAGAAATGCCGGAGCGTTATCCCCATGCCCTTGAGTATTGGCGGGATATAGAAATATTCCAAGATATTCAGCCTTTTATCCTTAAGACGCATCTTGAATCCTTGAATCCTTGAATCCTCGACCCCTTGAACCCTTTAAATAATCACCATTACTAATCCGGTTGCCAGAATATTCAGTATTGCCAGGGGTAACAAACCCTTCCAGCCCAGATTCATCAATTGATCGTAGCGAAATCTGGGGATCGTCCAGCGAACCCAGACAAAAAGAAACATAAAGAAGGCGATCTTGGCAAAAGTAACTCCCAATTGCAGGAGAATAGTGAACAAGGAGGCGAAGAACTCCGAAGCCCCTAATGATATAAAAAAGGAAACTATCTCTGCCGTTGAGATACCGGGGATCTGCCATCCCCCGAAGAACAGAATAACAATCACGGCCGATGAGGTAAACATATTGATATACTCGGCCATAAAGAACATACCGAATTTCATCGAGTTGCTGAACTCGGTATGGAATCCCGCTACCAGCTCGGCATCTGCTTCCTGAAGGTCGAAGGGAACGCGGTTGGTCTCGGCAAAGGCCGCGGTCAGAAAGATTATGAATGCCAGGGGCTGGACCACTATCCCCCACTTGGGAAGGAAGCCCCAGAGGAGCGGGGATTGCCCCAGGATAATATCGTTGAGCCGCAGGGATTCAAAGATCATAAGGATACCGATAATAGAGAGCCCCATCGACACCTCGTAGCTGATCATCTGAGCCGAGGAACGCAGCCCCCCCAGAAAGGAATACTTACTGTTGCCCGCCCAACCTGACAGAACCGCCCCGTAGGTCCCCAGAGAGGCAATAGCAAAAATGAAGAGGATTCCCACATTAAGGTTGGCAATCTGAATAGCCATCCCCCGGCCGAAGAAGGTAAGAACATCGGTAAGGGGTATTACCGCCAGGGCACTTAGCGCCGTGAAGGCAATGATCATCGGAGCTACGAAATAGATCACCTTACTTGCCCGATCGGTTACCACATCCTCTTTGAAAAACAGTTTAATGATATCGGCCACCGGCTGCAGCAGACCCCAGAAACCTACCCGGTTAGGGCCCAGTCGGTCCTGCATAAAGGCACTGATCTTCCTCTCGGCAAGATTCATTACATACCCGGCGGCAGTGAAACCCACCAGGAGAAAGAAGACGATTTTAGCAACTATTATTCCCAGCCCAATCCAGTCCATAACTTATTTGGTAGAAATTAATATACCATCAGCCCTGAGCTTTTCAAGGCTCACTTCCCGGTAAGCCGGTATCTTCTCGGCGATCTCCTTTAATATCTCCTGAGCCCCGGGGTAAGAAAAATCTCCTCCCATCCGATTGGCCAGCTCGCAGATTATTTTCCAATCCGGCCGGGCTTCACCCCGAGGTCGCAAGGCACGATTCAGCCATTGAACCCGTCCCCTGAAATTAGTAAAACTTCCTTCCTTCTCCGCATAGCTTGCTGCCGGCAACACGACATCGGCCTGCTTCGCAGTATCGGTAAGAAAGAGATCCTGAACTACCAGGAATTCCACTTTTGCCAGAGCCTCCCGGGCACCCGTTTCCTTAGCCGGATTACTGCCTATTATCAGAAACGCCTTAATCTTTCCCCCAGCCGCCTCCTTGAACATACCCTCCCGGTCCCGGCAGTCTTCTCCCGGAGAAATCCCCATCTCCTCGGCTCCCCGTCGATTCGGTGCCTTCTCCGGCTGGATCAGGAAATCGTTTCCGGGATACGATTCATCCTTTTCTTCCCTTATCTTTCCCAAATCAATATTCCCGGTTCGAACTACCTCCCGGAGAAACTTCTGAAAAACATAGTCATCCTCATTGGTACACCAGGCAGAGCCGATCCCTCCCAGGCTCTCGGCCCCATAATTGGCAATGACCCTCCCCAGTCCTTCCGCTGCCCGGCCCAGCGCCTCTTCCCATGAAGTTGGGGATAGCTTACCACCGTTCTTGATGAGTGGAGTCGTAAGGCGATCAAGACTGTTGACAAAGTGATGTCCGAACCTCCCCTCATCGCAGATCCAGCATTGATTAACCTGTTCATTATCCCGAGGCCTTATCCGAAGAATCTTATTATCTTTAAATTCGATGAATATATTGCAACCGTTACTACACCGGGGGCAAATAGAAGGAACCATAGTCAGGTTCCAAACCCGGGACTTAAACCGGAAGTCGCGGGAGGTTATTGCCCCGGTTGGACAGATGTCGATCATATTCCCGGAGTACTTATTCTCAACCGGCTTCCCCCGGAAGGTTCCGATAACCGATCTGCCTCCTCGATTGAAAACCCCCAACTCCTCCATTCCGGCAATCTCCCGACAGAACTGGACGCAACGCTGGCAGAGGATACAGCGGTCTACCCGGAATACCAGCTTATCCCCGAAATCCTGAGGCGGGTTAACTCGCTTGGTCTCAATAAAACGGCTCTCCGCAATTCCGCATTGAAATACATATTCCTGGGGCTTGCATTCCCCGGCCTTATCGCAGATCGTGCAATCCGGGGGATGGTTGAGCATCAGAAACTCGAGGACTCCCCGGCGGGCCTTAAGCACCCTTTCCGATTCGGTGTGGATTACCATTCCCTCTGCCACCGGGGTAGAGCAGGAGGCCTGTAGCTTGGGGTTCTTCTCCACCTCCACCAGGCATAAACGGCAGAGCCCAACCGGAGGCAGTTTGGGATGATAGCAGAGGTGGGGGATCTCTATCCCCAGCCTCTCGGCAGCCCGGAGTATAGTTGTCCCTTCCGGAACACTGATCTCCCTGCCATCTATCACGAGCTTGGGCATCTTCCCTCTCGGATATGATCTTCAAACTCTTCCCGGAATTTTCTTACGATACTCTCGATCGGCATTGCCGCCGCATCCCCTAACGGGCAGAGTGTAATTCCCTTAATGTTGTCACAGATATCAAGGATCAGGTCTGGATCTTCCTCACGACCCTCTCCTTTCTCGATACGCTCAAGGATCGTTACCATCCACGGAACTCCTTCCCGACAAGGGGTGCACTGACCACAGGACTCGTGGGCATAAAAGCCGGCCAGCCTCCGGGTAGTCCTCACCATACAGGTACTTTCATCCATCACAATGACTGCACCGGAGCCGAGCATGGTGCCGAGGGCAGCCAATGAATCGAAATCCATATCGACATCGATCTCATCCACGGTGATTACCGGGGTAGAACTTCCCCCGGGCATTACCGCTTTAAGCTTTTTGTCCTCTGGTATCCCCCCGGCCTCCTGATAAATGAGTTCCCGTAGTGGTGTGCCCAAAGGAAGCTCATAAACCCCGGGCCGATTGACATGACCGCTCACGGCAAATATCTTGGTTCCGGTATTCCCCTTCTTCCCGATCCCGGCAAACCACTCCGCCCCTTTCATGACAATAGCCGGGATATTTGCAAGAGTCTCCACATTATTAATAACAGTAGGGGACTGAAATAATCCCACCGAAGCCGGGAAAGGAGGCTTCAAACGAGGGTTCCCCCGGTTTCCTTCCAGTGACTCGAGCAGAGCGGTCTCTTCTCCGCACACGTACGAGCCGGCACCCCGATGGAGACAAAGATCAAGATCAAAGCCCCGGTTCAGGATATTCTTACCTAAATAGCCCTTCTTGTAAGCCTCGGCAATCGCCTTTTCCAGTACCCCGGCCCCCTTGACAAACTCCCCCCGGATATAAATATAGGCCTGATGGGCGCCAATGGCATAGCTGGAGATAATTATTCCCTCGATTAGAAGGTGAGGATCCTTCTCGATAATGTACCGGTCCTTAAAGGTTCCCGGTTCGCCTTCGTCAGCGTTACAGACCAGATAGATGGGCTTATCGGTCTGCTTAGGGAGAAAGCCCCACTTTACTCCGGCCGGGAACCCTGCCCCACCCCGGCCCCGGAGCCCGGATTTTTTCACTTCTTCAATAAGCTCAGCCGGCTGAAAACCGCTAAGGGCCTTTTCGAGGGCTTGGTAACCTCCGTGGGAGAGGTACACCTCAATAGTCTCCGAACCGGGAATATCGATATTCTTTAATACGATCTTTTCCGTCATTTTATTTCAGCTTTTCCAGGATCTCGTCGATCTTATCCCTGGTCAGATCAGAATAGTAATCATCGTTTATCTGCATTGCCGGGGAATTATCGCAGAAACCCAGGCACTCGACTGTGCTTAGGGTAAATTTTTTATCCGGAGTTGTCTCCCCCACATTTATCTTCAGTTTTTCTTTCAAGTATTCGACCAGTTGCTCCACCCCCCGTAAGGCACAGGAAACATTACTGCATACCTGGATGTGATACCTCCCTACCGGCTCCTTATTAAACATAGTATAAAAGGTAGCCACCCCATAGACCCGCGGAGCAGGTATCTCCATAAGCTCAGCTACATACTGGACAACCTCGGCGGAGAGATACCCGAATTCCTCCTGGGCAAGGTAGAGGGTCGGGAGCAGAGCTGCTTCCTTCCGGGGGTATCTCTGCAGAACCTGCTCAAACTTCTTTCTGGTCTCCTTAGAAAACTCCATCAGTGTGAACTACCCATGTTTACGAATATGTAGTTATAAAAGTTCTCCCCCTCGATGGGGGAGGATTAAGGTGGAGGTGTTCAAAAACTCTTTCACCCTCCCCTTTATCCCCTCCCGTCAAGGGAGGGGATAATTTGAAGAAAAATTTTTCATTTCCGTACCACCGTATGGAGAATTTTGGTTTATTTTTTAAAGCCCCTATAATCATCATCTATCCAGCTCTCCGGCAACGATATTTAGGCTGCCCAGGACCGCAATAGCATCTGCAATCATGCTTCCCTCTACCAGCCGGGAATAAGCCTGGAAGATAGCGAAACAAGGAGGCCTTATCTTTATCCGGTATGGACTCGCCTCCCCATCGCTGATGATATAAAAACCCAGTTCGCCGTTGGCAGCCTCGGTAGCCGAATAGACCTCTCCCTTAGGGGGTTTGAATCCTTCAGTTATGAGCTTGAAATGATGGATCAATCCCTCCGGGGTGTTATACACCTTTTCTTTCTCGGGGAGAACCACTTTGGGCTCGTCCGCATTTATCTTGCCTTCGGGTAGATTTCCCAGAGCCTGTTCAATGATCCGGGCACTCTGGCGCATCTCCTCCATCCGAACCAGGTAGCGGTCATAGGTATCACCGTTATTCCCAACCGGTATCTCGAAATCAAAATTCTCATAACCTAAATAAGGATTAGTTTTACGTAGGTCCCACTCAACCCCGGCAGCCCGAAGGCAAGGGCCACTGAAGCCATAGTCAATTGCCTCTTCAGCCGAGATCGCCCCCACCCCTTTAGTGCGATTGATAAATATCTTGTTTCGGGTTAAAAGCACATCAACGTCCTTTACGGTCCGGGGAAATTTCTTCAGGAACTCCTGGGTGGTTTTGAAGAAACCGGAGGGTAGATCCTCCCATAGTCCGCCAATTCGGGTATAGCTGCCCGTCATCCTTGCCCCGGTAAGCATCTCGAAGAGGTCATAGATATATTCTCTTTCTTTGAAGAAATACCAGAAATTAGTGAGTCCTCCCATATCAAGGGCATTGGTCCCGATGCACACCAGGTGGTCGGCGATCCGGGAGAGCTCACAGAGGATAACCCGGATGAACTGAGCCCGGGGGGGAACCTCAAGCCCCAGTAGCTTCTCAACCGCCAGTGAGTATCCTACATTATTCATCAGGCAGGAGACATAATTCAAGCGGTCGGTGAGAGGGATGAACTGGTGATAGGTGCGGTTCTCCCCCAGTTTCTCGATCCCTCGATGAAGATAGCCGATCTCTAGATCCGCTTTGACAATGGTCTCACCATCAAGATCGACTATTATCCTCAAGGTCCCGTGGGTAGCCGGGTGGGAGGGACCGAGATTTAAATTTAATGTCTTAGTCTCTAACTGCGATAATTCGCCTTCCACCGGATTACTCCCTCTTTAACCCCTTCAAGGGAAAGTCCTTGCGGAGAGGATACCCCCCCACATCCTCGGTATTGAGGATTCGGCGTAAATCAGGATGCCCATTGAAGCTGATCCCATACATGTCAAAAACCTCCCGCTCAAACCAGTTAGCTGCCTTCCAGACAGAGCAGACAGAATCGAGAGTTGATGACTCACCGGGAACCGGAACCTTCAGGCGAAGCCGGCTACGGGAGCGGATAGAGAGAAGATGGTAGACCACCTCGAACCGGGGCTCTCTCCCTAGGTAATCCACTCCGCAGACATCAACCAGAAAATCAAAGGAAAACTCGTCCTTCAGGAACCGGCTCAAAGCTAGGATACTTTCCTTCTTTATGGTAACGGTCAGCTCATCCCCAAAGGAAGAGATATTGGTAATCGCATCCGGGAATTTCTCTCTTAACCTGGAAGCAACCTCATCCATAAAAAATCACCATCTATTTCCTATTCAGCACCGAGTCTTTCTCGATCTTCTCCTGGAGTTTCATAATGCCGTAGAGCAGTCCCTCGGGGCGGGGTGGGCATCCCGGGACATAAACATCCACCGGGATGACCTGATCGATTCCCTGACAAACGCTATAGGTATCAAAGACACCTCCGCTGCCGGTACAGGCCCCCATTGCAATCACCCACTTTGGTTCCGACATCTGGTCGTAGATCTTCTTCAATACCGGGACCATCTTGTTGGTGATGGTTCCAGCAACAATCATCATATCTGCCTGGCGGGGAGAAAAGCGAAGGAACTCGGCCCCAAAGCGGGCGATATCAAAATGGGAGGCCGCAGTTGCCATAAACTCGATGGCGCAGCAGGCGGTCCCGAAGATCATTGGCCAGAGAGAGTTCTTCCGACCCCAATTAATCAGCTTATCAAGCTGGGTAGTAATTATTCCTTCACCGAATACGGTTTCTACTCCCATTTCAGTGCCCCTTTCTTCCAGACATAGACGTATCCTATCAGCAGGATCCCGATGAAGACAAACATCTCCACGAAGCCGAAAAGGCCGAGCTTCTTGAAGATTACTGCCCAGGGATACATAAAGACCACCTCGATATCAAAAACAATAAACAGCATGGCGATCAGGTAGAATTTAACGGAAAACCTTATCCGGGTGTCGCCTACCGGAGGAACTCCGGACTCGTAGGGAGATAGCTTCTCCGCGGAGGACTTGCGGGGACCAAGGAAGTGGGAAAAGATGATTATCCCTACCGCAAAGGCAATATTGATAATAAAAAGGATTAGGATAGGGAGATATTCGTTTAGCATCGCAATACCTTTAGAATAACTCTTACTTATAAATTATTAATTTATTGTGAGATTCAGTTATTGTCAAGCTAAAATAAAAAAATTTAATGTCTTGATTTTTAATATTGCTTGAGGTATAAAATAGAGGTAATTATAGCCAATTAGGTATCCTTATAAAAATGGAAAACATCGAGATCCTGAAAGAGCTTCCTCTATTCCGGGGGCTGACCTACATGGAGTTCATCCAGATCAACAAAATTATTGTCCGACGCTCTTTTACTAAAGGGGAAACCATCATCAAGGAGGATGAAGAGGGCGAATCGCTGTTTATCATAAAGTCCGGTTCGGTAACGGTCACCAAGAAGAACGAGGAAGATGTTGATGAGGTTGTGGCCGAATTAGGGCCCGGTGATCCGTTCGGAGAGATGGCACTTATTGACAGATTTCCCCGATCGGCAACGGTCACTGCCAATGAGCCCTCGGAACTGCTCGAGATAAAGAAATCCCAATTCGCCGAACTGCTTTCCTCCCATAAGGAAATTGATTTCAAGTTCAGTAAAGCCTTTAACCAGGTGCTCTGTGCCCGCTTGCGAGAAACCACTATCGATCTAACCCATTTAAGGATGCTGTTACAGAGGGAGAAGAAAGGTTAAACGACGCTCCTTCCGTAAATAAACTATTTCAAGGCGATAAAGGAGAGCTGCTCTTGCTTCTCTTCTTTATTCCGACGGAAGGAGAAGAATAAGTTCTCCCGGCAGTAAGTGCAAAGATCGAGTAGGTAAATGTTCTCCTCCTTTAATCCTGCCTCCAGGAGTTGGTACGTATTAGCCCGGGCGAGATCCAGTTTTGGCCGTTTAGATCCCCTGAAGCTGAAGACATCTGCCCACCAGGAAAACTTTGACCGGAAGGTCGTAACCACATCTTCCCCGACCTCATAGCAGCAATGTCCGATCCCCGGACCGATCCCGGCCCTCAGTTTCACCGGCCTACTCCCAAAGAATTTGCCCATCCGGCCTACTACTTTCTGGGCAATCCCCTCTCCGGTCCCCCGCCACCCGGCGTGGAGTGCACCAACAACCTTTGTTTCGGGATCGAAAAGAAGTACCGGGAGACAATCGGCGGTTCTTATTCCGAGAGCAATACCGGGCTGGTTCGTTATCATGGAATCGAAGCGAAATCTCGAATACTTGCCCAGATTCTCCTGGGGAGCGTCCAGAATCAGGGTCCTGCTCTTATGTACCTGCTTTACCGTCATGAGTCTAATTTTGTTGTTCGGAATCCGAGGAGGAATCCTTCGGGTACCGAAACCATGGAGAATAAGCTTATGATCAGCAAGCTCGGGAATTTCGAGCCAGGCCTCAGTTGGAAATTCTATGTTCGCCATTACTTTTCTTCGACTTTCTCAAGGTTCGGATAAGGTCTTCAAGGTCTCCGGGGAGAGGAGAGAAAAACTCCAGGTACTCCCCACTCCCGGGATGGGTGAAACCCAGGGTTCCCGCATGAAGTGCTAGACCCTTCAGCCTCTGGATCTTAACCAGCACCTCCGAATCCTCAATAGTGCGGGCCCTTTTCCTGCCGCCGTAAACTGGATCACCCACGATAGGATTACCTCTTTCGGAAAGATGCACCCGGATCTGATGGGTCCTGCCGGTATGTGGTATAATCTCCAGAAAGGTAAGGTGATTAAATCTTTCCCGAACCCTCCATTGGGTGACCGCCTTTTTTCCCTCCCGTGCCCGGCTGCTCATCTTTTTCCGCTGAATTGGATGCCTCCCGATAGGAGAATCAATCTTCCCGGCATCCTCCGGTATTGAACCGTAGATCAGAGCAAGATATTTCCGGGTAACCCGGTGTTCTTTGAACTGCTCGGCCAGGTTTTGATGGGCCTGATCCTGTTTAGCTATCACCAGAACTCCGGAAGTGTTCTTGTCCAGACGGTGGACGATTCCCGGACGTAGGCTGCCGCCTATCCGGGAAAGTTCCCGGTAGTGGAACAGCAGGGCGTTAACCAGAGTTCTCGAATAATTTCCCGGTGCCGGGTGCACTACCATCCCTGCCGGCTTGTCAATCACAATAAGACAATCGTCCTCATATAGTATCTTCAGGGGTATATCTTCGGGATTCAGGACAATGTCTTGAGCGTCAGGGATAACAACAGATATGCGATCCGAGCTCAGCAGACGATAACCGGCTTTGGATGAGTTTGAGTTAACCTGGACCCGATTCTCCTCAATCAGTTTTTTTATCTGAGAACGGGAGAGGGGCAAATGTTGTTCGAGCAGGAAGAGGTCTAATCGCTTCTTGGAATTTTCGGGGGAAACGATAAACTCCATTCTTTGGGGCATAGAACTTTACTTACCATATCCTGGATGGAACTTCCGCACAATGTCTAATGATCACATCAACGATGGCGCGGTCATAAAGGTTTTCACCTCCGGGCAATTCCGGAGATACCCTACTCAAAAAGAGAGAGCGACCCTCCTCAAGCTCATCCTCGAGGACTTCAAAGATATTATCGTTTTGAATTCCCTCTCTAACCTTTTCTTGATTATAGAGAGCTACATCGGAAGCTATCGTTCTTGCCAGCCGCTTAGCATCTTCGACTGTATTTATCAGTGCCATCTATATTCACCAAATAACAATAAAACTCAAACGTCAAATGACTACATACCATTTGATATTCGTCATTTAAATAATTTCTTTCCTTCCTTGTAAAGGGCATAGAATTTCATATAGCTTTCCGTCACCTTCTCTGGGTCGAGCTCAATACATCTACAATACTGGACGAGGAAGTTTTTGACATAAAAGGGTGCCGGTAACAACTTGAAATTATTTTCCTCGATGAATTTCAGCGTAGTAATGTTGATCTTGGTTTTTTCGGCAATCGTGCGAATTCCAATCCCCTTTTCTTCCCGGATCCTCCTCAGCTCCGGCCCATCGTAACGACCCTCCTTCGCGAGGGTATCGTCACCCTCGGTCTTCTTTTCTGCACCAGTGCCGGACAATTGGCTTGCCCTGACAAATGGAGGCAGCGGGTCTTTAGATGGTGGGGTATCATCAGGCAACAGCTGACCATTGGGTGAAGCTGTCTCCAGACCGACCTCGGAGCTCCCGACGAATTCTTGAGATGTCTTAACCAGATACTGATCGTATAATCGGCGGGAGTCATCATCAATTAAGATACGGTAGGCCTCCATTATTTTAGAGAGGAACCTCCTACCTTTCTCCGGACTCATGATGGAGTGAGCGGCCAGTGAATCGGAACCGTAAGTCTCCTTGGCTATCTCAAATGCTCTTTTGATCTGTATTTTCGAAGCCCTGAAATCAACATCAAGGATCTGATAATAGTTTCGCTGTAAAAACTTCTCCATTCTAACGGGTCTGCCGCTTAAAGTCTAAATTGCTGATTCTGGAGCAAATTGTTGGCTACCATTTTAATACCCACGGAGGCTTTTGAGTCCGGGTATTCGAGAATCGGGTGTTTTTTCTTACGCACTGACTGCCAGACACAATCATCATAGTATATGTAACCAAGATAGTCAAGCTGGATACCCAGATACTGTGAGCAGATGTTCTTCACCGAAAATCCGAGTTCAATATCTTTATCCATCCTGACCTGATTAATGATCAGCTTGGGCCTGAATTTGAATGCCTCTTCGCTCAGGATTCTTCCCAGCTTTTTGTCCATTCTTTCAATCTCCTCGACGAGGTCGCGGGGGGTTTTTATCCCCCTGATATTCTTCTGATCCAGGGCCAGTTCGATAAGCTCCCTAATCTCCCGATATATCGTTACCCTTCGCAGGCGGCGATAGAAGGCACCCTTAAGAAAACGATAGGTATTTTCGACCGAGGTTGGCTCGGGAACCATCATAATGATCCCGTTATCGGAGATAAGAAAGAAGTCCAGGATATTAAAGGATGTCCCTGAGCCCAGATCCAAAATGAGGTAGTCGATATCGAGAGACTGTAATTTTTTTAATAACCTGATCTTCTGGGCGTGTTTCGGGTTAGCCGCGGCCAGAAACTCCTGGGCTCCGCTGATCAGGCCTAGGTTATCACAATTGGTTTCGCAAACCACGTCCTCGAGTTTTTCTACCCTCCTTTTAATGAAATCATCGAGGGTGACCTTGGGTAGCGGGAGTCCCAAGCAGGTATGGAGATTCGCTCCCCCCAGGTCGGTATCCGCCAGAATCACCTTTTTACCCAGTTGAGCAATATGGATGCCCATTCCCCCTACGACCATACTCTTCCCAATACCTCCCTTACCGCCTCCCAGTGCCCAGATCTGTCTGGCTTTTTGGGTAGTCACAATTATTTATCCTTGGAATTAAAATAACGATGTAACTCTTTGATATTATTTTAACTTTTCGTCGTGAAGGAGTCAAGAAGTTTTTCGATCCCTTCCCTGAATAGTGTACTGAACGGCCTCAGAGAAACTAAGTCGATTCGGCTTTGAAGTGACTTTGATTTTAAACTACTTAAATAACTTATAAAATGCTGTTATAATATACTAAAATTCCAGCGTGGGAAAAGGAGAGTTGAAATGAGTGAGGATCTAAAGGCAGGCATAAAGGAATGGCTGGGAGAGAAGGTGGATGCGGTCGGGTTAGCGCCGCTGGATCGTTTTGGTGATGCCCCGGAGCGGCATCACCCCTCCCGTATCTGCAAGGATGCCCGGACCGTTATCGTGCTCGGCAAGACCGTGCCCCGTGGGGTACTCCATTCTCCCGACTACGGGCTCCACTTTCTCCACCGGAGTTATCATTCGGTTTACTGCTATCTCGACGAGCTCGGCCTGATGCTCTCTGACTGGATCGAGTCGCAGGGAAGCTACCTGGCGGTTCCGATCCCGTCGTTTGCACCCCTCGTCTTTAAAGGCCCGGAGCCCTGGGGTATCCTTTCCCTCAAGCATGCCGCCGTTCAAGCGGGGCTGGGTGCTATTGGTAAAAGCGGGCTCATGTATCATCCTACTTACGGCTCGCTCCTCCGGCTTGGTGCAGTAGTAACCAGCGCCAAGCTGCCCGGTGACCCCCTAATCAGTGACGACCTCTGCCCGCCCGAATGCAGGGCCTGCTGGAAGGTCTGCCCGGCTCGGGCATTCAACGACGAGGGCTCATTCAGTAAGCTCACCTGCCAGAGCTATACGGTCAAGCATGCGATCTACCCCATTGCATTCAGGACTGAGGAGGACCTCAAGCATATCGAGCGGATCATTAATACGGCGGGTTATAACTACTGGCTTGCCTGCGACGAGTGCCTCAAGGTTTGCCCCATTAACCGTGGTAAACAGATTGATAGTTAATTACTGATGTTTTAGCCACGAATTTCACGAATTATCCTAAAGGATTTTACCGTCAAATTCTCTTACCGGAAACGAAGAACTTTAACCGTACCATCTTCGCAAATAAGAAAAGAAGCACAATCAGCAGATACGGGAGGAGCGAGTGAGGCGATCGGGCTCCCGCTGCCGTCGAACATGAGCAGCCTTCCTCACGAGGGACTTGAGGAGGTATCTGAAAGTCGAGGACCGGATGGACATTCAACCGGTCGGCGAGGGCAAGCGCCTTACCGGCATCTCCCGAGATCAACGAGAACCTCCAGGTGAAGCCCCGATCCGGAGGGGCAGTATCGTCTTTGAATTCAATGGTATCGGAACCCCGGTTGATCGTTGCCGCCACATGGACGCTCGTGCAGTGTTTTATCAGAAAGAGGTTCTCTCCCAGGCCGATCAGCCCGTTTGCGAGAGCGAGGGCGAAGCGGTCGAAAACAAAATTACTCATCGGGTGCTCCACCACCTTCCCGTCCTCGAGCGCCGGGCTGTATACGATCTTTTCAAACTGCCAGGGAAACCTTACCGTAACATAACTCTTATTACCCGTCATCGGTCCGAAAGAGAGCTCCAGATCCGTCCTGCCTTCCTCACCGGTAATGGAGTACCACTTCTCATCCACCTCCCGTCCTGGAGCATCTATCGTCAGTGAGAGGGAAGCCACGGTTTCCGTCTTTACCTCTTCCGTAGGACCTTCTGTCTCTATAACCTCACCTGATGACGCGTCAATCCTGATATTCTCGTAGCCCAGCCGGCCACCCAGAGAATTTATTATCTCCTCCGCTTTACTCAGGGCAAGGTTGGCATGCTCGATCCCGTAGTCAACCTCGCCCTGCCAGGGATTTATCCCGGTGCAGTCGGTCACCTCGGCCAGGCACTGATAACGCCAGCCTTCATCAAGCTCCTGGTAGAACTTATCGGCAGAGACTCCTCGGTTAGCGGCATGATCTATCAGGGTCTCCGCGGCCAGCAGGTGTTGCCGGGTAGTGTATTGGAGGGTACGAACATAATTGTCATCGTTACCCCCCAAGGCGCTGATCCCCCCCAGCCACTTGCTGGTGAGATGGCTCCCGGGCTGCCAGGTTCCGTCCAGGAGGGGAAGAAGCTCAGCGGGAGTAATCCCCAGGGTTTCAATCTCTTCAATGTATTTAGAAATCGTGGTAATCCGATAACCCTCACTCTCTCTGAGGGAAAGTTCAAACTCGTACCCTGCTAATGCCACAGGGTCATAGTAGAACCACGGATGGAAGTAGGGATCTAAACCCCCGGTGGCAAGCTTCTCACCGTCGTCAAGAAAGGACCATCCAACCGTGATCTGATGTGTACCGTCATTATAATTCACCCATTCACCGCCCAATATTGCGTATATCCCTCCAAAGGTATAGTAGGGCAGAGGAGTAATGTTGCCATGCAGGTATTTATACAGGTTCTTCGGAAGCACCCCGATTGTTATCTCCCTTTCTTCCAGGAATCGGGCCAGCCCCTCGCCAAACTGCCCCTCTTGAGCGAATACGGTGACCGAGTGCGTCAGTTCATTACTCTGGAAGATTTCCTCGGTCAGCTGGTAGCTTGCCTCCAGATCACGCCGGGGAAAGGCGAGGAAGAGCTGGTCCGAATAATGCAGACTCACCACATCAATCTGCCCGCTCCCGGCCATCTCCTTCAGCTTTGTCAGCACCTCCGGGAATCTCTCGGAGAGCACCTCGATGAAATACGCCTGGAGCTCGAAATCCGCCCCCCAATCGGGGTGCCGGTAAAAGAGGTCCACCACCGGGGCAAAGCTCTCGGTGATAATCCGGTCCTCCAGTTCCTCGGCATCAGGGCCGGGTTCCCCTAACAAGCCGTCCACCCCCCCAGCCACATACTGGATGTTGTAATGGTAAAGGGAAAGGAGGTATTTCCGCTCTACCGCATTCGCATTTGACAGAAATAATATCAGGATCAGTCCCAATGATATCAGAAGTGCCTTTCTGAGATTTACCTGACGACAAGTAATCATATGCCCTCCCAGCTAATAAATGAAAATGAGGCAGCGCCCACCTTACCACCTTACTTCTCAAGCCCTTTTATTATACGAAGTAGGATGACCGCCCTTCTTGTTTTTAGACCAAATAAAGCTCTGCCCCAAACAAGTAAATACATTAATCGCGCCCCTTATCCCCAGCAAATGCTGGTGATTATGGGGCTTCGTAAAGGGTTACTTCATTCGCCCTGAAAAGCATGCGCAGCGAGTAAGCCTCTTCCCCGGAGCATTCTCCATCGGGATTTCCCAACAAAGCTACTGCTAAGCCACACATCCCTGGACCAAGCGCCAGATCAACCAGCTTGCAGAGTTCACTCTTCGACAAGAAACCCGACAGGCTTGCACATCCACCCGGACAGTAAGGGTCCACTATCCTATCCCCAGCAATCGCCCACGGATCCATTGTCACCGTCCCTTTTATCTCTACACCACAGAGCTTGAGTTCAATGACGTCTCCACCGGCCGGGAAGCCTAAGGTGATCTCCGGGAGAGCTGCCAAAAGCCCACCATCAATAACCGCGCTTTTAGCAAACATAAGGGGATAACCGCAACCGTCCAGGGAAGCTGGATCGATAAAGTAATTCGTCTCGGTTCCGGTGCAGGCGGCAGTATCAGTCCCGGGCGCCCCGCATAATCCAGTGAAGCCGACAAACATAATATCGTTAGTGCCGGTGACTTGCACAAGTAACCTTGCCGAAAAGAGCAGATTGATAGTTCCATTCTCTACTGCACCGTTGAGGTCTTCATTCACAAGAATGCTAATCAGGCCCAGTCTGTTACTGATAGTATTCGTGTCGATAATTGCAGTTTTAGTTCGGAAGCCGGGTAGTCCTTCACTCACTATCTCCCCGGCAGACGGGGGAATCACTAAGGGATCCCCTCCCGTAACCGGGTCGAAAATAACTGTATTCGCATAAGTGGCTTCTACCTCAGCCGTTACGCCCCCGGTTAGAATGAGGAAAGCGGTGGCCTGACCGCTATCATCGGTTGTGACTGTGGGTGTTGCGAGAGTGCCGTTATCCGTGCTAAAGGTAACCGAGACGCCGGCCTGCCCGACATTATTACCAAAGGCATCTACAAGTTGTGCCGTGAAGGTGAAGCCTGTAGTTGGACAGGTTATAACCGAAATCGGATTGACCTCTTTGGCTTTAATCCCTGCCGGGGTTCCGGCGGTGACGGTAACCGTTGCCTCGGCGGTTACCCCGCCGGCTGTTCCATTTACCGTAATTTCCCCGATAACGGTTCCCGCACTCAGCGTAGTGGTTGCCTCTCCGTTGTTATCGGTTATATCCGTTGCCGGATCTACCGAAGCCAAAGAGCCGATTGGCTTTGCGGTAACCTCAAAGCTCACCTCCTTACCTTCCTGAACATTGCCACCCCCGGTGGCATTCGCCGTAATGGTTACAGTACTAGCGACAGAATCATCGGCACTTATAGTTGCCGGATCAATGGTAAGCTCGATCGCTAACCGAGCGGCTTCAATTCCAACGGAGCTTGAGTCCGAATCGCCATCGGCATCCTTTACCGTAAAGACTACGGTAAAGGCTCCCGCCGCACCATAAGTGTGGGCTGGGTTTTGTTCCGTGCTGGTTTCACTATCGCCGAAATCCCACTCATAAGTAAACGGAGCGTTCCCCTCAGAGACGCTGCCGGTAAAGTTTACCGTAAGGGGAGCATATCCCGAGGTTAGATCTGCCGAAGCAGCTGCAATAGGCTGGGAGTCAAGCCCCAATAAGTCTCCTCCAATTTCACAAACCCTGGTAGGACCGTCGATACAGTACTCGCCAACAGGAAGATTTGTTTCGAGGTTATAGAGTTTGTCACACGAAAGATCCGACTTGCAATCACTGCCCTGGTTGCACATCTCACAAAGACCAGCTTTTGGCTCGTCTTCGTCACCACATCCGACAATTGCCATCATCCCCAACACAAATCCGATAATTAACTTCTTCATTTTATCTCACAGTCAAAAGACCGTTGCTACTTTGGATCCCTGATCAACTCCTTCAGTCAGACGAAGTACTCCCCGTGCGAAGTTTAATAATCCTTCGAATCCCTTTTATATTAGAACTAACAGCCCGCAAGGATGGAAGAACGAACTAGGGGGAGAACGGAACAAAATCCGTTGCATCCAATTCGACCGGCACCTCTGGGCTGCCTCCCACGATACAAACCTCTACCGTCGTATACAAATCACCTTCCCAGATAAACTGTGTGTTTTCCTCATAACACGTCACAATGTCCCCACCAATATCCAGCCACACCACTACGTCAAAACACTCCGCATCGGGAAGCTCGGGTATAAGCTGGATCTCGGCACTGCCGCCGGTTAAAGTACCGCCCCCTACAGCCGTCGGCTCGATATCATAAGGAGCGAAAGCATATACATTTACGCCGTCCTTCCCGCTGGTGAAACCGTTGATTGTAATTGTAGTATTATGGTTACGGCCAGGTCCCATGAAATCAAAGCCCACTTTGCACTGGACGCCAATTTCAAAATCGAAGTCTATGTCCATTCCTATCTCGGTTTTTTCAGCAGAGATCTTCCCGGCTAATGCCAGGTCCATGGTTGTGGTTGGGTCATTTGTTAAAAAAGCTATCACCA
>CP070770.1:2718895-2727678 GCA_020345765.1 Deltaproteobacteria bacterium | reverse complement strand
CGTGGTAGTGGCCCAGATGAAGCTTTCCCGTCGGCCGCATTCCTGATAGAACTCTCTGTTTAGCCATTGACACCCTTAAAATTGAAGTAATTGATAAAGCAGGTAAAGTAAATTATTGAATGGAGCACCGGCAAACATCCCCCCCAGAGTTGCCACCGGCTTCCAGAGAATAATCGAAAACAGCGGGATCCTGGTAACCCTTTCCATGATAATCAACCCAACCAGGATCATCATCCCGTAAGGCTCCAGGCGGCTGTAAAGGTATGCCTGATTTAACGGCAAGAGTCCGGAGAGGATATGAGAGCCATCGAGGGGATGGATGGGGATAAGATTGAAAAGCGCCAGGGCCAGGTTAATCTCCAGACCCAGGATCAGAAAACTCAGCAGACCCTTATGAATTCCGCCGGCACTCAAGATACCTTCCATTGAGCCGAAGCTCGGTAAGTATACCCGGATTATCAGACCGAAGGCCAGGGCCAGCATTAAATTAGCGGCGGGACCAGCAAGGGAGACCCAGATCATGTCCTTCCGGGGATTCCTCAGCCTTCTCGGATCTACCGGAACCGGCTTGGCCCAGCCAAAATGGACAAGAAAGAGCATCAGGGTCCCAATCGGATCGAGATGGGCAATCGGGTTCAGGGTGAGCCTTCCGGCAAGTCGTGCGGTATCATCCCCATGCCTTTCCGCCATCCAGCCGTGTGCATATTCGTGGACCGTCAGGGCAAAAAGGATGATCGGCACCAGTAAGATTATCTCTCTTATTTGAAAAACACTCATCTTGATTCTTGATAGAATTTAACAGATCACCGATGCTCTGTCAATTATAAGATTTTAGATTGTAGATTCCAGATTTCAGTTTCTGCAATCTACATTCTGTAATCTGCAATCTACTCCTTCAGGCCCGCGGATGGTATTTATCATAGAGCTTCTTGAGTCTTTCCCGGCTGACATGGGTATAGATCTGGGTCGTCGAAATATCGGCATGTCCAAGCATCAACTGAACCGAGTGCAGATCGGCCCCCCGATCCAGAAGGTGGGTGGCAAAGGAGTGGCGGAGGGTGTGGGGAGTAATACTATTCTTTATCCCGGCAGCAATTGCGTATCGCTTAATGATCTTCCAGATCCCTTGCCGGCTGAATCTTCTGCCGGAGCGGGTAACAAAAAGCCAGCGGCTTTTCTTCCCTTTATCAAGCACCCTTCGGGCCGAGCCGAGATATTCCCGGAGTCCCCCCAGAGCAATCTCCCCCAGGGGAACCACCCTCTCCTTCGCTCCCTTACCTTGAACCCGGACCCACCCGGCAGTAAAATCAATATCATTCAGCGTGATGGAAATCAGCTCTGACACCCGCAGCCCCGCACCGTAAAGCACCTCCAGTATCATCTTATCTCTCTGACCCCGGGGTATCATGTGATCTGGTTTAGCCAATAGCAGCTCCACCTCCTGCTCCGATAAGACTCCGGGAAGTTTCCTTATCCCCCGGGGAGACTGGATATTGACCAGAGGATTAACATGAAGGCAACCCTCTCTGATCAGGAACTTATAGAAAGTGCGAAGAGCCACCAGACTCCGGCCCGTACTCCGGGCCGACAGTCCACCAAGTTGTGGTTTCATCAGACTCATCATAAAGGCATGGATCTCGGTAGTTCCAACCTGCGCAAGCTCCCGGATACCCTTATCCTCCAGAAAACTAAGGAAACGGTTAAGATCCCGGCTGTAGGCCTCAACCGTATTAGCAGCTAGACCCTTCTCTACCGTAAGATAATTCAAATACCTATCAAGATATTGTTCCATTCCTTATTATTTCCAGATAATAAAATTTTCTTTCAATATCTCATTCCCCTCTGAGAGGATGACCCGTACCTGGGGTTTCTTCTCCCGGTGAATATAGGCCAAATCCCACCAGGTAATAATTCTCCGGTCCCCTTGAAGCCGGGATTCAACCATGGGATACATTGCCGACTCAAGGAAATGCTTAACAACCTCTGACTGCTCTGCCCGGGATATATAGTTATCCCGGACCGGCTTGGGGATACTCCTTTCCTCATCTACATTCAAGGTAAATGCATTTATCCGGGCAATAAGGTATTGATTATTTGCCTCCCCAACCAATCTCCAAAACAGCAGTGAACCCGGGATAGGGGAAAGGTCTGCCCGAACCAGTTCCCGGTTTTTCTTACGAACTCGGGTAAGCACCCCGAGACAGCGCCGGTAACTCCACTCCCGGAAGGCCCAATAGACAATCAAAGCTGAAAAGGCACTCCAGGAGACAATAAGAGAAAACCGGGTAAAAACCTCCCTCAGGATCAGGCCAACCGCCGGCAGGGCCATGAAATACGGGTCAAAAAAAACAAATCTCTCCCGGGCATACCACCTCTTGGAAAACGGGTAAAGGAGCTTCTCTCCGTGGGGGCAGAGGAAATCCATAAATATATGTGAACCAAACCCTATCAGAGAGAGGAAAAAAAGGGGCCAGTATCCGGAAGATGGCCAGATCAGGTAAAAGCCCCCTGCCCATATGGCTGAGCTTAAAACCGCCCCTACGATAGAATGGGTAAAGACCCGATGGTATCGGAGGAAGTTCCGATCACCCCAGAACCTGGTTACATAGTCGATGTCAGGAAGAACCGACGCCCCCGCAACGACCCAACCTGCCTCAGGGACAACTTCCTTGAGACCTAAGTTAGCAATGGTTATCCCTGCCAGGCAATGGGTAAGAGGGTCCATGCAAAGCTAATTCGGGCTAAAGTGAGGCACTTTTGGTCTGCTCGATATATTCCTTTATTCCTTGAAAGATACCATCAGCCAGGATCTCCTGGTATCGTTCGCTTCTCAGCCTTTTTTCCTCCCGGGGATTACTGATGAAGGAAAGCTCCACCAGGACCGCCGGCATCTTAACATTGATCAGGACATAAAACGGGGCCTTCTTGACTCCGAGATCCTTGATCTGGGAATAACTCTCTTTCAGGGTGGAAACCAAAGATTCCTGCATGAACTTCGCCAGGATTGGGGACTCATTAACATTATAGGTCAGGATCAGATCGGCCAAGATATACTGAAGGTCACTAATTTTTTTCGTCGAAGTGGCGTTCTCCCGGGCAGCAACCTTTAATGCCTCCTCATCATTGGTTAAGGACAGATAATAGGTTTCTACTCCGTAAGCCGCCCGCCTGGGGCTGGCGTTGGCATGAATTGAAATGAACAGATCCGCGTTCTGGGTATTAGCAAAGGGAGCCCTCTGATCCAGGGGGATAAAGGTATCATCCCGACGGGTAAGGGACACCTCTATGTCCAGCCTTTCCTTCAGTTTCTTTTCCAGAAGCTTGGATACACTCAGAACTACATCCTTTTCCTTCAAACCCCTTTTCCCTATCGCCCCGGGATCATGCCCTCCATGTCCGGGGTCAATTATGATCTTCTTTACCTTGAGGTTAAAAGCACTGGCAAATGAACCGGGTTCCTCCTCGCTTTCTTCCTTAGCCTCTTCCTTCCGGGCGATTATACCCTCGATACTCTCCGGCTCTCCCCAGACATCAACAATAATCCTAAAGGGCTCTTCCAGATGGAAGATGGCATGGTCTTCAATACTCTCGATATCAAGAACCACCCTGACCGTATCCGGCTGATACTGCCCCGCCCGAGCCCTTTTAAGAATAGTGTTGCCAATCGGAATAGGCTGTTTCAGCTTGGGACATATTTTGGCGTTCTTTAAATCGAGGTAGAGGCGGGGAAAATGAATATTTTTTTCCGGATCCTTCGGCAGCAAACTGCTCTTATAAGCTACCTCCTTTTCTACATCGATGACCACCCGGGTATAATCGGGATTGGAATTGTGCCGGATCTCACTCACCAGGGCAAGATCACTCTTCACTGATCTTGTCTTTTGCTTTTTTGGGGCAGGCTTATAGGCCTGAAGACGGGAGCACCAGTAGCGTGCCTTTGCCGTCTGGTCCCCCTTAGGGAAGTTGCTGACCACCCGCGAATATTCGAGATATGCCTGGGAATTATCCTCCAGTCGAGCGCGGTAAATCTCCCCGATCCGGAACTGGGCATCATCGGCAAGATTGCTGGCAGGAAAGTCCTCCACCACTTTTCGGTATGATTCGATCGCCTGCTTCAGGTCATCCCTCAGGAG
Source organism: Deltaproteobacteria bacterium (assembly GCA_020345765.1). GTDB lineage: Bacteria > Desulfobacterota. Next base: position 2,723,545 of record CP070770.1, on the reverse strand, counting down.
AGAGATCTGATAGAGCTCCTGATAAAGCTCCCCTACCATAAACCAGGCGTCATCGGCCTTCTCCGACTTCGGGTGCTCTTTGGTGACCCGGATATACCGATCAATAACCTTAAACCAATTATGCCGATATTTTCTCTTTGTCCCGGATTTTTTCAGATCGTAATAGGAACCCCGGGCTGCTTGGTATAGATCCTCAGCACCTCTGGTGTAAGCCAGCTCAGGGAATAAGAGCAAAGGAGAAAGTATCAGGAAAGAGAGCAATACAACTCGGCCTTTTTTAATCATTGCCGAACCTTTATTTCCCGCCAACAATCACGGGCAACTAATAACTACTACTCATTTTACTAAATATATTATAAATTAAACCAAAATTTTATAATTGTCAACCTTTTTTTTATAATTTTACTCTATTTTAGCAAATTTTAGCAAAATTGAAGATGGCTGGTTTGAAGGAATATTGAAGATATCATGGGAATTCGGCTCAGTCCAAATCCAAAGGGAAGATTGATAAGTGATAATAGAGATATGAGGCTCAATCATTGAGCCCTATTTTGACCCCAATACTGCGGTTTGGCTTTCCCGTATACCCTTCGAAATGCCTCGATAATCTCATCAAAAGGCAGGTCCGTAAAATACCCGTGCTGACACACATATTCGATATGGAGCTTGCCGTTCCTATCGCAGCGATGGAACAGAGCATCCTCCGTTCCATTAAACTCTACCGGAATAATCTCATTGCGCTGGCAGGTCTCCAGGTCAAATGCCGGGGTGGCCTTGACCCATCGGTCATTAATACAAAATTCGACATAGCCGTGGTAGGTAAAGAGGTTTGTGCCCATCGCTTCCTGCACATACTGGGGCGCTAAATGATTGCGGATGTCGGCAAAGAAAAGTCGGGTGGGGATGCCTGAGGCCCGGGCCAGGGCCGTCAGTAAAACCGCTTTCTGCACGCAATAACCTTCTCCCTTTTTTAATACCTCGCTGGCGATATATGAATCCAGGCTAAATATATCCTCGAACATATTGTATCTAATCCGGTCCCGGACGAAATAAAATACTTTCTTGGCCCTCTCCGGCGTTTCCTCCACACCGCTTATAAGTTCCTCGGCTTTCTCTCTAATCGGCCTGGATTCACAATCAATCACCCGGGTAGGATTAAGATATTCTTCCATCATTCCTCCTTATCAACCTAAATAACCAGAACTTCCGTAAAAAATCACACAAGTCCATAATCGCAATGCTTGTTTTTATAGCACATAGAAGAATCAAGGCGTTATCTTGAGATAGTGACTCCCCTCGGATTGTGAGTAATATTCGATTATGTGTCCATCATCTCTAAGCTCATAAATACCACCGCTGATTTCAATATTAAGGCCGGACGGGTAGTGTCGCGACTTTGCGGTATAGATCAGGGTCGGCTCCGACAAACCGAAAGATGCGAACCTCAGGTAGAACTCTCCCGTGTCGTAGTCGAAGTAAAATTCCTCCGGCTCACCTGATATTGCCATTGGGTAAGGTCTTTCGATTGCGGGAAGAAATTCCCTCTCGCTCAGGTCCGGGCTTATCACACTCATCCCCTCGTTGTTCCACTCCAAATCCCGCAGGGCATAGGTCCATATCGTTCCCCCGAGCATATACTTGTCCAATTTCTCGTAATACCCTTGAATTAGCCGCAGCCCGCCGGGCTGATCCGGATGGGAGCCGTATTCGCCGAGTATTGCCGGAGTTCCAAGCTCCCCGGCCTTTGCGAGCACCAGAACGAGATCCTCATCGATCTCCTCGATCGCGGAATCAATATCCGGCTCACTTCCGGTTATGGCACCCAATGAATAGTAATGGGGGCTGTAAACGGCATTGGGGAAATCAAGTGCCGGTAGTTTACTTTGAGTAAGCAACAGCCCGCTGGCAAAGATCGCCGGTTCAATGAATATTATCGCCTCCGGGTCCTTTTCTCTCAGCGCATTTATGGCTCTCCGGTAAAACGGCATAAGATAGTTCACCTCGAAATCACCCGAGGAGTAATCGAACGAACCATGCCAGGGCTCGTTAAATATGTCGTATCCGATTACGAGGTCATTATCACAAAATCTCTCTGCCAGCATGGTCAATGCCTTTATGAAATGGTCCTGGAGCTCGGTATCGGTCCAGAACCGGTCGAATGACTGGATTACCGACTGCGACATGTAATTTCCAACCCAGTCCTGACCACATTCAAACGGCAGCTCAGCCGGGTCGCTGACCGCCGCCCATTCCGGGGCGCCGTCGCCGCAGAACTTCCTGGTGAACAGGTCCTGGTGCATATCGATAAAGACATGGATACCCCTTTCCGTAAACCAGTTTACGATGGTTTCGACCCTATCGAGGTATTCCCTGCTGTATTCTCCCTCGTTGGGCTCCACGCCTTCCCAGGTTACGAGATAGCGGACCACATTCATGCCCCACCCCTCTATCTGCTCCACGCACCGGACATCTTCAAACGGCAAAAATGGCGGGATCTTACTGTCTCCCCCGGCATTGATACCCCTGAGTATGAGTATCCTTCCGGAATCGTCCTTAATCCACTTCCCGTCAGCATACGCCGCTTTTATCGACCTTGTTTCTTTCCTCCCGTCTTCGCAACCCGCGGCCGCGATGCCGAGAAGACAAGTCAGGGCAGCGATCAATAACTGGAAAAGAATGTTTCTCTTTTTTTTCATAATGCTCTCCCCCCCTCATCTTTATATTATGTCAATATAATTACCCCTGTCAAATAGGATCTGCCCGGAGAGCTTCATGCAATTGATAATTGGTTCAACCGGGGCGAAAAAATATATGATTTTTCTATTGACGGGAATATTTTTTCTTGGTATTAATATGTTAAGTAAGATAGTCAACCGTAAATCTTCAATTAGGGGTTACGATGAAGAAGAACTCTTTGACCGGTGTTATATTTATTATTTTATGTCTCCTACTGACAGGCTGTAGCAATTCGGAATATCCGCAATCTCAAAATCCCCACTTAGTTTTGATCTCCGGTGACAACCAGGAGGGCGCTATCGGCAACCCTCTGCCCGAACCCCTTCGGGTGAAGGCCCAGAATAACGGAGAGTCTCTTTCCGATGTGGAGGTCTCCTTCGTCATCGCTGAAGGCGATGCTGTCCTCTCGGCCCAGAAGATCCTGACCGACTCAACGGGTATCGCTGAGGTTACTCTTCTGCTGGGGGAAATTCTCGGGGGCTGGACATCGCGCCCGATCCGGGCAAGATGACGGCCTACAAGGACAAGAACATTGAGTACGAGAAGAAGTGGGATCGGTATGGCAAGCGGGGCGGGCCGATGCAGTTGACCAAGTTCCTCAGCGGCCTGGGCAAGGGCAAGACAATCATCAAGCAGGTGCTGTATCGCTACAAGGAGTTGGCCAGCGGCGAGTTCACCATCGAGGGGGACGATTTCTCCAAGCCGTACGGCGAGTTGTTCAAGGCGCTGGAGAACGTGGACACCGCCGGCGTGACGATGCCGAAGGCGAAGATGTCGAATGCGAAGCTTGAGGCCGAGATGGCCAAGGCGCTTAAGAACTCCACGGTCCCGGAGGCCAAGGAAGGCCAGATCCTCAAGGTGGTGATCATCGACCCGGATTGGCACCTGGAGCGCCACCGCATCAGCGGGCGGGTGCTGTTCCGGTACATCCGCACCGACTGCGCGCTGAAGGAAAAGGATGGGCCCTGCTGGCGGTGGCGGTTTATCTTCAAGCAGGAGTTCATCGGAGGCAAGTTCCAGCCGGTCAAGCTCCACGGCATCGGTGAACGCAAGAAGATTCCTCTGAAGAACGTCACGGGCAAGAAGTCGTGACGACCTAACGGGCGGCGCCAACTGCCCCTTGGAGGCCCGGGGTCGCGGGCAGCAGGGCCTCGGTCGGGGAAAATGCGCAACCGGATCAGACCTAATGGGAAGGAAGTGATAGCATGAGTCACGGCAGACTCTGGTTGGCGGCAGCGGCGGGCGCCCTGAGCGTCTTTTTGGTTCATCAAGCGCTGGCGCAGATGCGGCCAAGACGAAAAGGCAGCGATACCTCCTTCGAGACGTCTCCCGTGCCGAATACGGAAGCGGAGAGGAAGATCCTCGGCGTCCTGGCGGACATGCGTCGGAACCAGCGAGGGATGCAGAACGTGTCTCCGGAGGACGGCAGGTTGCTGCGCCTGCTGACGGAGGCCGTGGGCGCCAAGCACGTGGTCGAGATCGGCACCTCGAACGGCTACTCCGCCCTCTGGCTGGCCCTGGCGCTGCGGACGACCGGCGGTAAGCTGACCACGCACGAGATCGACAAGCGTCGCGCCGCCATGGCCCGGGAGAACTTCAAGCGGGCCGGCGTGGATGGCATCGTCACGGTGGTCGAGGGCGACGCCCACGAGGAAATCACCAAGCTCAAGGAGCCGATCGACGTCGTCTTCCTGGATGCCGACAAGTCCGGCTACGTGGACTATCTCAAGAAGCTCCTGCCGCTGCTGCGACGGGGCGGTCTGGTCCTGGCCCACAACATGAACCCGCGGCAGGCGGACCCGAAGTACGTCAAGGCCATCACCACCAACCCCGCCCTGGAGACGCTCTTCCTGCACATGCAGGGCACCGGCGTCGGCGTAACGCTCAAGAAGCGCCAAGCCGACGCCGACAAGG
>CP070770.1:2686176-2718795 GCA_020345765.1 Deltaproteobacteria bacterium | reverse complement strand
CATACCGTAACCTTTTTTTCTCACCTTTTTCAATGTATAACACCTCTTTCATATGAGTATATTTCAAGGCATTCCCTAACCGCTGAGCTTGCCCGAGAATATGCTCAGGCTGATAGAACAGGGCATTATTGGGACACTCCCGAACACACTGGGGGGCCCCCCCGCACAAGTTACATTTAAAGGGAACCTGAACGTCTTCGTGAAGGAATATTGCCCCGAACGGGCAGGAGACCACGCACTGCTGGCAGGAAATGCACCGGTCTTCGTCGATCTCCACCGTATCGTTCTTTCTGACTATTGCCTCGGTTGGACAATTCTCCTGGCATTTCGGCTCCCGACACTGGTTGCAGAAGATCGGCATCCTGATCACCGGGTGGGGGTAGAGCACCATTACCCGGATCGAGCTCTTTTTGGGATTATTTACCCCGAACCGGTGGATCGAGCAGACCACCTCGCAAACCCGGCAACCCGAGCATCTCTCCGGAATAACCACAAGCCTTTTCGCCATCTTGAACTCCTATATATTTAAGGTAACGTTAAGTAGTGTGTCAATGTATGGTTTCAATAAACCGCCTCAACTTTGCTGACTATTAACGTTTGATCTCGCGGGATTACTTTCCCCTCTGTTTTCAGGGCAATCAAATGAGATTCGATAGTTTCCTTTACATTTGAAAGCGCCTCTTCTACAGTTTCCCCTTGGGAGTAGCAACCGGGCAGGGATGGAACCTCAACCCAATAACCTCCCTCCTCTGTAGGATGTAATATCACAGTGTATTCCATATATCCTCCACTATAATAGGTCTATAAATTCCTCTTCAGTTAGGCCTGACTTTTTGATGGCATCTTTCAACAATCCTATTTTTAGCTCGCCTTTGCCGGGAATAGTAATAACCAGCCCATTAGGCATTTTTATATTTATGTGATCTCCTTTTCATGGCCTCTCTATTCCCCCAGCTCTTATGAATGCTTTTATAGCATCCTTTCCCTTAATACCTCGTAGTCCCTTATCCATTAATTTATTTGAGTTAATATCTTATTCCAATTTTGTCAATTTTGCAATCAGCGGTGGATAACCATATCGTTGGCGTGAATAATCGCCTTTTGTTTCTGGCTGATACTCTTGAGCAGACTTATATCTACCATGAGCATATCGCGCAGCTGCCGGGCCGAAAACTTGGACACCCCCTTGGCAACATCGCCGACATTAACCACGTCGCCGGCCGAGAAATCCCCTCTTATTTTAGTAATGCCTACCAGCAGCAGGCTCCGGCTATCCCGGATCGCCTTGGCCGCCCCCGGATCAACCTCTATCACCCCTTTGGCCATGCTGTTGAGGATCCAGCGCTTGCGGTTACTTAGGCGCCGCTTTGGCAGGAACAGCGTCCCGATCTCTTCTCCGTTAAGGATCCGCAGGATAACATCTTTTTCGCGGCCATGGGCCAGGACAATCTCACACCCGGCATTGGCGGCTATGCGAATAGCCTCGATCTTGCTCGCCATGCCCCCGGTAGCGTATTTCGAGCCGGCCCTGCCCGCCATCGCGGCGATCTCTTCGGTGACCTCCTTCACTACCGGGATGAGCTTTGCCTTCCGGTCCTTGGGATCCCCATCGTAGAGCCCCTCGACATCGGTCAGGATAATAAGCAGCTCCGCATCGATCTTCGAGGCCATCAGGGCGGACAGCCGGTCGTTGTCGCCGAAGGCCAGATCGATCTCCTCGATGGAAACGCAGTCATTTTCGTTTACGATGGGCACTACTGACATGCCCAGCAGTGTCTCCACGGTATTTTTGAGATTCAGATAATTCCTGCGCTGACTCATGATCCTATTGGTAAGGAGCACCTGGGCCACCTTCTGACCGTATTTGCGGAACGCCTCCTGGTATTCGTGCATAAGAATACCCTGCCCTACCGCTGCGCACGCCTGCCGCATCTTTACTTCTCTGAGTTGTTTTCTTATCCCCAGGGCCTCGGTACCCATACCGATCGCACCGCTGGTCACCAGGATCACCTGCCGGTTCTGTTTAACCAGCCCCGCTATCTGCCGAGCAATAACCCGCAGGAAGTCTTTATCCACCCAGTTTTCCTTGGACAGGACATTAGTTCCCACTTTTATCACGATCCGTTTGGCCTTGCTGAAATCTCTCATTATCGGTAGCTTTTGTCTTTGGGTAGGTGGCGGAACTTCTTTGCGTCCCTGCCGGAGTATTCCTCAACCGTATGGCCGTCGCCAATTAATATCCACTTGTAGATTACCAGCCCCTCCAGCCCTACGGGACCGCGGGCATGGATCTTATTGGTGCTGATACCAACTTCCGCTCCCAGCCCATAACGGTATCCGTCCGAGAATCGGGTCGAACAGTTCCAGAAGACATCGGCTGAATCCACCAGGTCCAGGAATTTCCTTGCCTTCTGCTCGTCCTCGGTGATAATCGCATCGGTATGATGCGACCCGTAAGTGTTTATGTGTTCGATGGCTTGGTCAACCCCATCAACGACCCTGATTGCCAGGATCAGGTCATTATATTCCGTCCGCCAGTCTTCCTCACGGGCGGCATTGCATTCGATTATCCGGCGGGTCTCTTTATCCCCCCGGAGCTCTACGCCCGCCTCCTTTAACCTACCCTGAATAAGGGGCAGGAATTCCGGGGCAATCTTTTTATCGACCAACATGGTTTCCATGGCATTGCATACCGCCGGATACTGGCATTTGGCATCGAAGGCCACCCTCAGCGCCTTGGCCATATCCGCCTGAACGTCGATATAGACATGGCAGATACCGTCGGCATGACCCAGCACGGGGATCCGGGTATTATCCATTATGTATTTTACGAAGGCATTAGAACCGCGGGGGATAACCAGGTCAATATAGTCATCCAGCTCCAGCAGGACCCGCACATCCTGGCGGGTCTCGAGCATCTGTATCCACCCGGACGGCAGCCCTACCCCTTCGTTCGCCTCACCGACTATATCCGTCAGGGTCCTATTGGAATGGGCCGCCTCCGAGCCTCCTTTAAGCAGCACGACATTACCGCTTTTTAGTGCTAATGTGGAGATCTGAACCAGTGCGTCCGGCCGCGACTCGAAAATAACCCCCAGAACCCCGATCGGACAGCTTACCTTATACAGCTCCAGGTCGGTATCCAGTTCCGTACAGCTCAGCGTTTTACCTACCGGATCGGGCAGTTCGATGAGCTTTTCGATGCCGGCTATTGCCTCCTCGAGTTTTTCCTTGCCGAACTTCAGACGCTTAATCAATACCTCCGGCAGATTATCCTTCTCGGCCTGCGCCAGGTCGGCCTGATTGGCGGAAACGATATCCCGCTCTTTATTTCTCAGGGCCTGGGCGATAGCTTTTAATGCCTGTTCCTTCTTTTCGGAAGCCAGTACGGCCATCCGGATTGAGGCGTATCGAGCTAACCGTGCTTTCTCTTCGATCTGCATTATCTATCTTGCCGGAGATCGTGTCTGTTGTGTTTCATTTCCGTCCCGAACGGAGCTAAATATAGCAAATATCTTACATTTTGTCAAAACAGTTTTTGCCTTCGGCTTTAAAATATGTTATTAAATTACTAATAGAACCTACCGGCAAAGACGCTATTAACAAGCAGTTAATTCATTCAGAAAGTGAAGATCAGGACACTTCACCCCTGGAAGGTATCCTATAAAGAAGCGGTCAGGATCCAGAACGAACTGAGAGACCGGTTAATTATCCGAAGTGAATTTACCAACCCGAAACTGGTAGCCGGGGCGGATGTCTCCTACTCGAAAAAAATTGCTCGATTCTATGCTATGGTTGTGATCTTGAAGTATCCGGAATTAACGCCCGTCGAAGAGGCGGGGGCAACCCGACCAATTGAGTTCCCCTACATCCCCGGGCTCTTATCCTTCCGGGAAACCCCGGTCTTACTGGAGGCATTCAAGAGGGTTAAGAATATTCCCGATGTAGTGATCGTTGACGGCCAGGGGATCGCCCACCCCCGGGGCCTGGGTCTGGCCTCTCACCTGGGACTAATCCTGGACCTGCCCACGGTCGGCTGTGCCAAGAAAAGACTGGCCGGAGAGCACCGGGAGGTAGCTGATAGAGCCGGGGGCTATGAATTATTGAGAATTAATGGTAATGTTGTGGGGGCCGTGCTCCGCACAAAGAAGGGGGTCAAGCCGGTATTTATCTCCCCGGGTCACCGGATCGACCTTGCCAGCTCGATAGAACTGGTTTTGAATACAACCCGGGGATACCGCCTGCCGGAGCCGACCCGGCAGGCACATATGAAAGGAGGGAAAAATGTTAAAGAAATCGGTATTTAAATGGTCAGCACTTTTCCTGATCGTCCTGATCGGTGCATCCTGCCAGGTGGCCAGGCAACAGGAGCTCATCGAAAAGCAGGCAATCAAACAGCGGAAGGATAAGCGAGAGTTGGAAAAAAGTGCCTTCTTTCTGAAAATAAGGTGTGTTGACGACAGCAGGGTAACCGTCGAAGACGAACTTCTCTCCCATCCCTACCAGTACAAGGTTTATCCGGACGGAGAATACGATTTTACCCTCTATCATGTAACCGGAAAGGTTTATGATGGGGTGATAGAGGTTATCGGGGAAGGAGGGAAGTTCGGAAAGTATCCCGGTTATGAGGTCTGCTTCAACGAGTCCGTCCTCAGCACGGTCGATCAGAGAGGCTCCCTCAATCTGATCATTCCTTCACCCGAGGGGTGGAAGGTAATAAGGGTAAAGATCCGGAGCAGATAGATATGCAATAGTAAAGAGTAAGCAGGAGACAGTAGGGATTTAGAGTTCAGAGTTCACGGTTCAAAGTTCAAATTACAAAATCCAAATAACAAAAAATAGGATTCAAGGAATCAAGTGATCTAATTCCTAACATCCCCTCATTGGGCCGACAGAGACTTCGGCCCCTACGTAGGGGCGGATCTCCGTGTCCGCCCACTCCCTGCAATTCCCTGATACTCCTTTATATTCCCCCTGCCCTCCGTAGCCTTGGCGTAGGAGGGTGCTATTCCCTGAAGAAAAAGTCTATTTCACTCTCTCGATATACTCTCCGGTCCTGGTGTCAATCTTTATTTTATCCCCGGTATTTACAAATAGAGGGACATTGACGGTAGCCCCGGTAGATATCCGGGCGGGCTTACTGCCGCCGGTAGCGGTATCACCTTTAAATCCGGGATCGGTCTCAACAACCTCAAACTCAACGGTAATAGGGAGAATCAGGCCGATGGGTCGGGAGTTGAAAAACTGTATTACTAACTCAATATTCTCCTGAAGAAATTTCTTGCTCTCCCCCACCTGTTCCCCGCTCAGCGTAATCTGCTCATAGGTTTTATTATCCATAAAATTATATTGCTCTCCCTCCTGATAAAGGAACTGCATCCGCCTTTCCTCGAACTCGGGTTGAGCAATCTTTTCTCCGGCGGAGAAGGTCCGTTCCTGAACCGCCCCCGTAGCGATACTCTTCAGCTTGGTGCGGACAAAAGCCCTTCTCTGGGCGGTCCGGGCATGCTGGAAATCCACAATCTCATAGACCTCGCCGTCTAACTCAATCTTCTTGCCCCGGCGGAAATCAGCAGTATCAATCATGATCTTTACCTCGTGGAAAAAGTAAATTCAAAGTTTATAACGTCCTTTTCCGTCTCCCTGACAACTGCGATCAGACGCACCGTCTCGCCGGCCTTCGGCTCCGCCTTGAAACAGACAAGCCCGGAAACTTTGGCCTCGGGCTTTATCTCCGTCGGGGGCAGACTTCTCCAGAACAACTCCCCGGAGCCATCTCCGTAATAATAAACCGGAAAGGACGTACGGAAATAATAGCTATCGGGGAAGCCATACCAGTAAGAAAGACCGAAAAAAGGGGAAATTCGGTAACGTCCTCCGTGCGCGGCGATGTCCTGGGGAGCAATGGCATTATATTGATTTTTCTCCTCATCAAATAGAATAAAATTTACCGGGTCAACCGAAATGTCTCGGGAAGTGCCGTTGCAGATGTTAACCAGAAAAGAGGTCAGATGACCTTCCGTCCAATAGGGAGTATGACGGGGTTTTGCCGCCTGAACGGTAACTCGTATTCCATCCTTTTCCAGGGAAATCGCATTTTCCTTTTGATCAATCTCTGCGCCGGGTGAAGCAACCGGGATAAATTTGACCCCGCACCCAGCCAATAAAATAAAAAGGCCAATCAAGGCAGGCAATATTAGTAAGTGCCTCTTCATATTTATTGCTTTTCCCTTCCAAAATTCTGAGGAGGCGGGGATCTGGTTATTAATAATCTTCATGTTAATACATCGCTACCATTCCCTTTGCTCTTTGCTTTCCAGGCGATAAATTCATTGATAAGCTGGGTATTATCTCTTATTCTGTTAACAAAAATTTTAATAATCCCCTGTAAAAATTTGAGACAGCCGGCCGGCTCCTTATCCATCAACGCCTTGAAATCATCGTGGTTAATTACCAACAAATCGGTTTCCTCGATCGTTTTTGCCGAGACCATCCGTGCCCCACCGTTCAGCAGGGCCATCTCACCAAAGAAATCGCCGGGACCGAGGCTGAGCAGGTTCCGTTCCCCTTCTTCGGGGATTACCTTCGAGATCTGAACCGAACCAGATTTAATAATAAATAGTGACTCGCCCAGCATATTCTCCACAAACAGCGGGGTATTCTTCGGTATCGTCTTTTCAGTGGCTATCTGAGAAACAACAGCAATCTCTTTATCACTCAGGTCTTTAAACAACTCGCTTTCTTTCAATGTCTTTATCTTTGCCATAATCTCTCCTTAATTAGTGAAAACCTCTCTGCCTTCGGCAGTTTAAAAAACCGTTTGCTTATAATTTACCGAATAATAGAAAAATATCAAGTAAAAAAGCTATTTCCTCTGCTTCAATACCGCCTGGGCGGCGGCCAATCTGGCTATGGGAACCCGGTAAGGAGAACAGCTTACATAGTCCATCCCTACCTGGTGGCAGAACTCCACCGAAGCCGGGTCCCCGCCGTGCTCTCCGCAGATGCCCACCTCTAAATCCTCTTTGGCAGCTTTACCCTTTTCAATCCCCATCCTTATTAATTCTCCCACCCCTTCCCGGTCGATCGTCTGGAATGGGGGGGCAGGTAGGATGCCCCGCTCTACGTATCCGGGCAGGAATTTATCAGCGTCATCGCGGCTGAACCCGAAGCACATCTGGGTCAAGTCGTTGGTGCCGTAGGAAAAGAACTCGGCTTCCCTCGCAATCGCGGAAGCAGTCAACGCTGCCCGGGGAACCTCGATCATCGTTCCTACCATATATTTGAATCCGTCGGCCTTGGATAACCCGGAATCCCGCATTACCTCCTCCGCCACCCTGACAATCACCTCTTTCTGATTGACGAATTCCCTCACATCCCCCACCAGCGGGACCATTACTTCTGGGATAACCTTAATCCCCGCCTTGCTCACCTCGACCGCGGCCTCAAATATTGCCCGGGCCTGCATCTCGGTAATCTCCGGATAACTAATCCCCAACCGGCATCCCCGGTGACCAAGCATAGGATTATATTCCTGGAGGCTGACGACCTTCGCCTGAAGTTTTTCCGGAGTGACCCCCAGAGTGCGGGCGATCTCCTCAATTTCCTCATCCTTGTGCGGCAGGAACTCGTGCAGCGGGGGATCGAGAAGTCTGATTATGACCGGCAGGCCGTCCATCTCCTTGAAGATTCCGACAAAATCCTCTCTCTGCATGGGCAGCAACTTTTCCAGGGCCTTCCTCCGACCATCCAAATCTTCCGCCAGGATCATCTCCCTTACCGAATCAATCCTGTTTCCCCCGAAGAACATATGCTCGGTCCGGCAGAGGCCGATCCCCTCCGCCCCGAACCCCCGGGCTACCCTGGCATCCCGGGGTGTGTCCGCATTGGTTCTTACCCCGAGCCGGCGGACATCATCCGCCCAGCTCATCAGCGCTAAGAATTGCTGGGCCAGAAGTGAATCCTCTTTCTTCATCGTCCCATTAACCAGTACCTGGACGATCTCCGAGGGATAGGTCTTCAGCTCACCCTTGATAACCTCCCCGCCGATCCCGTCGATTGAGATATAATCCCCTTCTCTGACCGATTCTCCCCTAACCACGAATTCCTTTTTGGCATAATTTATATCGAGTTCGCCACAACCGGCCACACAGGGTTTACCCATGCCCCGGGCTACGACGGCGGCATGAGAGGTCATCCCTCCCCGGGCAGTAAGCACTCCCTGGGCTACATTCATCCCCCCGATATCCTCGGGAGAGGTCTCCAACCTGACCAGGATGGTCTTTTCCCCGGCCCGGGCGATGGCATCCTCCGCGCTGAAAACCACTTTGCCGGAAGCGGCACCCGGGCTGGCGTTCAATCCCTTGGCAAGAAGCCGGTTTCCTTTAATCGCCTTAAATTTCTCCTCCTGGTCGAAAACAGGAGCCATGAGCTGCACCAGTTGCTCCGGTGCTACCCGAAGCACCGCCTCTTCCTTACTAATCAAGCCCTCCTCTACCATTTCCACCGCAATCCGCACGGCAGCGAACCCGGTCCTCTTCCCGGTGCGGGTCTGTAAAAGATAGAGTGACCCCTGCTGGATAGTAAACTCCAGGTCCTGCATCTCCCGAAAATGCCCTTCCAGCTTTTGATAAACCTCCTCCAGCTCCCGATAGACCCCGGGCATCTCCTCTTCCAGGGAAACCAATTTATCGTCCTTCTTACTTTCCCGGTTTATTGGACGGGGTGTGCGGATTCCTGCCACTACATCCTCACCCTGGGCATTGACCAGAAACTCCCCGTAAAATCTCTTCTCTCCGCTTGCGGGATCCCGGGTAAAGGCCACCCCGGTTGCGGAATCATCACCCAGATTCCCATAGACCATACTCTGGACATTCACCGCGGTTCCCCAGTGATCGGGAATCTTGTTAATCTTTCGATACTCTATTGCCCGCCGGTTATTCCAGGAACCGAAAACCGCAGTTATTGCTCCCCAGAGCTGCTGGTAAGGATCGTCCGGAAACTCGGCCCCGGTTTTCTCATGGATCATCTCCCTAAACTGCCGGACCAGATCCTCCAGGTCATCAGCGGTAAGCTCGGTGTCGAGCTTCACTCCCCTATCCTTCTTCTTCTTTTCGATCAGAACCTCGAAGTAGTCTTCCTCCTTCTCCTCCGGCTTTAATCCCAGCACCACATCCCCGTACATCTGGACAAACCTCCGGTAGCAATCGTAGGCGAAGCGCCGATCACCTGATTTCTTGACTAAACCCTCGATGGTAGTATCGTTCAGGCCCAGATTCAGAACCGTATCCATCATCCCCGGCATGGAAACCCGGGCACCCGAGCGCACCGAGAGTAAAAGCGGGTCTTCTTTATCGCCGAACTTTGCTCCCATTGCCTTCTCGACCTTCTTTATATTCTCCCTGACCTGCTTGTCCAATTCCGGGGGATAATTCTCCTTGTTCTGATAATATTCGTTACAGACCTCGGTGGAGATGGTAAAACCCGCCGGAACCCTGATTCCCATACTGGTCATCTCCGCAAGGTTTGACCCCTTGCCCCCCAGCAGTTCTCTCATCTTTGCACTGCCCTCAGCCTTACTACCGCCAAAGAAATAGACATACTTTTTTGCCATGTTACCCTCTCATTGTATTAATTTCCCTAATAAATATTCCCTTAATCTTTCAATCGGAATCCTGTCCTGCTCCATACTGTCCCGGTCGCGGACGGTCACTTTCTTATCCGTCAGGGACTGAACATCCACGGTAATACAGTAAGGGGTTCCGATCTCGTCCTGACGGCGGTAAAGTCGACCGATGGAACCGGTATCATCATAGACGGTCTTGAAATGGCCGCGGAGATCACCGGCAATCCTCCTGGCCATCTCTACGATCTCCGGGCGGTTACGCAGCAACGGAAGAACGGCCACCTTAATTGGTGCCATCTCCCGGTGGAGACTCAAGATCACCCTTTTCTCCCCCTTTACCTTCTCCTCCCGGTAGGCGTCGACCAGAAAGGCAAGGGTTGCCCTATCCGCACCGGCGGAGGGCTCGATCACGTAGGGTATATATTGCTCCTTGGTAACCTCATCAAAATAGTGGAGGTCCCTCCCGCTGTACTTTTCGTGCTGCCTCAGATCAAAATCCGTGCGGTTGGCGATCCCTTCCAGCTCGGACCAGCCCATGGGAAAAAGATATTCAACATCATGGCATGATTTTGCGTAATGGGCCAGCTCATCCTTACCGTGCTCTCTCAGCCTCAGATTCTCCGGTTTGATGCCCCACTTTATATACCAATCGAACCTCTCCCTGACCCAGTAATCATACCACTCCTGATCAGTGCCCGGCTTGACGAAATATTCGATTTCCATCTGTTCGAACTCCCGGGTGCGAAAAGTGAAATTCCCCGGGGTAATCTCGTTGCGAAAGGCCTTCCCGATCTGGGCAATACCGAAGGGGAGCTTACGACGCATTGCCTTCTGGATATTGGAAAAATTTGCGAATATCCCCTGGGCCGTTTCGGGACGCAGATAAACAATCGCTCCTTCGTCCTCCACCGGTCCCATGAAGGTCTTGAACATAAGATTGAACCTGCGCATCTCCGTCAGCTCACCATTACACTCAGGGCATGACTCCCCTTCCAGGTCGTCGGCACGAAACCTCTTCTTGCATTTCTTGCAGTCTACTAAAGGATCGGTAAAACTTTCCACATGACCGGAGGCAACCCAGGTGGTAGGGTGCATCAGGATCGCCGCATCCAGTCCTTCCATATCATCCCTCTCCCGGACGACACTGCGCCACCAGAGGTCCTTGACATTTCGCTTCAGCTCCACCCCAAGAGGCCCGTAATCCCAGGTACTGCCCAATCCCCCGTAGATCTCGCTGTTCTGAAAAATGATCCCCCTCCGCTTGCAGAGGGAGACGATCTTTTCCATTTCTACCGGCATTTTTCCCTTTCTTTAATTTTCATTTCCCCAATATATTATGAATCTTTTGATTTCATGTCAATTAAATTTTCACTTCGTTCCCACCGAACCCAGGCCGTAGAGGGTCAACAGGACCGCATATCTATCATCATCCCCTCCGGGTCTGTCGATTACGGTAAAATCCACGCTCCAGCAATCACAGAGGGAAATATATCTCAGGGCATATCCCGATTCCATGATCTCCTCGTCCAAAAGTGAGTAAAGGGTCCGATATGAGAGGCTTATATGCCTTCCCAGATTAATCCCGGACTCCCCGGAGATCCATTCAATGCCGGTTACATCGTCTAAGGTTCCGGGCTCATCATCCCATCCGGGATCATCCGCTAGGAACCGGTATTCAAACCGGAGGAAATCTCCCCTCCGGTCACTCAAATGGCAAAGGATATTAAACCCCAGGAACTTTTCTTTATCAACATGGTAATCGAGGTTACTTTTCAGATAGAGCCACCCTTGCGGCTTGATCTCCACCTCGCCGGAAATCGGCAAAAAGGGATTGGTTTCACGATTAAAGTCGTAGCCCTGCTGAATTTTGAACTGAACCAGCTCACGGTAGATACTGCCCCCGGATGCGTTCAGGCTCTTGCCAATAACGAAACTCTTCAAAGAGTAGCTCAGCCGGCTCTCTTTTCCGATTCGGTCAAGAGGGTCGAAGAGAGGCAGATCATCCTGGTCAACCGATGGGATATAAACATACTCGACCTCGGGCTTCAGGGAGTGTTTTACCTTACTACCCCCTTTAAATTCAAAAACCCTGAATACGGTAGAGCTCAGATTCAGAGAAAGATCGTAGATCTCCCTCGATTCTGCTCGATCGCTGATTACATCACTGAAGTAACAGGTCTCCCGGAACCCGACCGAGGGACTCAGCCGGAAGTAGTCTCCGGGGGCGATCGGTAGAGATATTCGGGGATGAAAGTCCATTCTCTGACCCTCCCTTATGGGTTCACCTATATCATAATAGTAGTTCCTTTCGGTACCGGTAGGATTATCAATAGGATCATAATCATCGCCTGAGGGATCAGGGTTGGTATCCGGGTCATAGTCTGTCTCCAGGTGACTGGGTAGGCCATCGGAGCCGAGATCATCAAATCCTTTAGTCTCCCGCCAGAAATTATTGAAAGAGGAATCCAAATCGAAATAGAGTGGGGTTTTCCATACCCGCTGCTGATGAATAATGAAATCAACTTTAGGAAGCTCTTGAATCGTTTCTTCATCCCTTAAGGCTTCTCCTTCATCGAAATAGCCGTTTCCCGTCATATCTTCTATCCCGAAATCGTTAAAGGCCCAGAGGTCCTGGTAATACTTCATCTCCGTAACCAGGCCAACACCCGGCCCGGCTTTCGTTGCGGAGGTGCGAGATTCCAGATAGGGCCGCGATCTGTCTTCGAGTCTCCTCCCGAAATCGCGCCAGTAATTAAGGTCCGAGACCCGATGGAGGTCAACCAGGCCTTCGAGACTCAAGGGAAGACCCTGACGGTGTTCGTAGTCGGCTATCCAACGGTGTTCGTCTTCGAGGAGAAACTCATTCAGGTAGCCGGTATAAAAATGCCCCCGGCTTTTTTTACTCAGGATATAGCGATATTCCACCCCGGAACCTACTCCCCTTTCGCTCAGGTAGTTCAGGAAGAGGGTGGAGTCCATATTGCTGGCGATCGCCCAGAAATAGGGCTGGGAGAGCTCAAATCCGCTACGGCGGGAATATGCTATCTCCGGAAGTAAAAATCCCGACTGTCTCTCGGTCTTTACCGGGAATATCCCGTAGGGAAGGTAAAAAACCGGAAACCCTTTAACATAGAAGATGATATTCCTGGCCCGGGCATAGCCTCCCAGAGTCAGCCTGACATCATCCGCGGCAAACTCCCAGCTGGGGCGGCGATCTCCACAGTCGCAGGTAGTGAATCTCGAGTGGCTAATATAGTATTCGTCTTTCCCGAGCCTTTCAATCTCGTCCCCCGAAAACCGGTAATTTTCCTTCTCGATAAAAAGCTCCCCTTTACCCACAATGCCCCGATCGGCCTTCCTTTCGTAAACCAGGCTTTCACTCTGCAACACATCCTCCCCCTCCCTCAGGATAACGTTGCCTTCTGCCTCCAATATATCCTGTTTGCTGTCATAGATTACCTTATCGGCCTCCAGGGTAACACCCTTCCATTTGATTACCGCCTCCTCACTGACGGTATAGAGGCCTCTCTCCTCCTCATAGCTCAGATTCTCACCCTCAATCTGGATCTTTTCCTCGGCATTTTGATCCTCTTCACCCCCGGCTATTCCGCGAAACAGCAAAATTGCCAGGAGAATATGCAGTGTTGCTATATAGAGCACCTTAAATATTTGCGGATAATATTTCATAAATCCTGAAAAATCCTAAATCCCAAATACTAAATCCTAAACAAATCCAAAATTCCAATAATAAATGTTCAAAATCCTGTCCTGTGCCTGTCGAAGGGAAAGTACCCCTCACCTCTCTCCTCTCCCCAGGGGGGAGAGGAAGTAATAACCATTAAAAGTTCCCTCTCCCTTGGGGGAGAGGGCCAGGGTGAGGGGAGATGATTTGAATTTTATATTTTGGGCTTTGATCATTTTAAATTTTTAGGATTTACCCTAAAACAGGGCCTCAACAAACTGCTCGGGGTCAAATTCCCTTAAATCCTCTATCCGTTCGCCAATTCCGATAAGCCGGATGGGCACGGTTAGCTCGTTAGCAATGGCAACGATTACTCCCCCTTTTGCCGTCCCGTCTAATTTGGTCAAAATTATCCCGGTAATCCCTAAGGTTTCATCGAATAACTTTGCCTGGGGAACCGCATTCTGCCCGGTGGTGGCATCGAGGACGAGCAGTATCTCCTGCGGGGCTCCGGGCAGCTTTTTACCCATAACCCTTTTAATCTTCTTAAGCTCGTCCATCAGGTTGGTCTTGGTATGAAGTCGTCCGGCAGTATCGACTACCACCATATCCATCCCCCTCGCTCTTGCCGCTTCCAGGGCATCGAAAACGACCGCCGCAGGATCAGAACCGGGCTGCTGCGAGATAAACTCCGCTCCCGCCCGTTCAGCCCAGACCCGGAGCTGGTCAATCGCGGCTGCCCGGAAGGTATCGGCAGCAACTAACATCACCTTCAATCCTTTTGCACTGAACTGGCTGGCAATCTTCCCGATGGTAGTAGTCTTACCTACTCCATTTACTCCCACCATCATAATAACCAGGGGTTTTTCTACCCCAATTTCTAGTCCCTTACCCTTGCCTACAAGAACCTCTTTGATTGCTTCCTTCAGATATTCTTTCAGGAGCCCCAATCCTGCCGACTCCTGCTTCGACACCATCTCCTGAGCTGTCTCCAAGAGCCTGCCGCTTGTCTTCACTCCGATGTCAGCGGCAATCAGCAGTTCTTCAAGCTCCTCCCGAACCCCCTGATCTATTTCTTTCCTTCTTTTGATTAAATCATCGACCCCCTCCACCAAGGCCCGACGGGTTTTCGCCAGACCCTCCTTCAGGCTTTTTCTCCAGCCTTCCTCAGGCTCCTGTTTCTGTAAGCGTTTAAAAAATCCCCCAAGTATTCTCATGGAATTCCCCTTAAAATCTCATTAAGCTTAATAACGAAGCCACCCGGGTCAAGACGTAGTTTATTTAATTAGTCCGACGGAGACGATTTTGGTTCATTCATGAAATACAAAAGCCGAGAACACCGCTCTCGGCTTTAAATTATACCCCAAATTATGGAAATTGAAACCTATCCTTGCCTCGGGCCGGGATTCAATCCCCCGACTGGTTCTAATTCAGTTTCACCGAAACAAGCTTGGTCACCCCGGCCTCTTCCATCGTTACTCCGCAAAGGCTGTCAGCAATCTCCATCGTTCTCTTATTATGTGTTATCAGAATGAACTGGGAGTCCTGCGACAGCTCCTTAATAAACCTGCTGAAGCGGTTAATATTAAAATCATCGAGGGGCGCATCCGCCTCGTCCAGGAGGCAGAAAGGAGCAGGCTTAATACTCAACAGGGCGAAAATCAGAGCAATCGCTCCCATAGCCTTCTCCCCCCCGGAGAGAAGGCTGACGTTCTGGAGCTTCTTTCCCGGTGGTTGCACAACAAGATCAACACCTGCTTCCAGGACATCATCTTCGTTCAGCAATAGCTCCGCCCTTCCTCCTTCAAACAGCTTTGGGAATATCGCTTTGAATTTTTCATTGACCAGCTCAAATGTCTCCCGGAAGCGTTCCCGGGAAGTGCGGTTAATCCGGTTTATCGTTTTCTGCAGTGAGTCCAGGGAACGCTCCAGGTCCTCTTTCTGCCCGGAAAGAAACTTATACCTGCCCTCCAGCTCTTCATACTCTTTACTTGCGATTAAATTGACCTCGCCCAGCAGGGAAATCTTATTCCTGAGCACTTCCAGCCTTTGTTCCCATCCCTCCTCCGGAGGATTCGATTCCGCAAATTGTGAAACGATCTCCGGGAGTTTAAGGTGATATTTATCCTCGATGCTCTCCTCCAGGTGCTGTAGTTTCAAACGCAGTTCGGTAACCTTGAGGTTTTGTGCACCGAGTTTTTCCTGAATCTGCTCATGCTCTTTGCGCAGTTCTCTCAGGATCTCCTCCTGGTTCTTAAGCTCATTACCCTTCTCGGCAAACCGATCCATCTCTCCGGCAAGGGAACCCTGGAATTCCCGGTCAAGACGAAGAAGCTCATCAAGGTCCTCCTGGAGCCCGGCCACCTCGCTGTCAATCAAGCCTATTTCTCTTTCACCGCGGAGGATCTCCTCCCCGATCCTTTCATATTCACTGCTCAGCTCTTCCTTTCTCTGGATTGACGATTGCCGGGTATTGGTAATGCCAACAAGCTTCTCCCGGAGCGAGGTGGTCTCTACCTTCAGCTCCGTTACTTCCTTTCCCAGGTTCTGCACTACTTCCCGGCAACCGCTCAACTTTTGCCGGGCCGATTCAAGAAATTCCTCTTTACTCCCGTTCAGTCTTTCCAGTTCCTCTTTCCTCCTGGTCGCATTTCCAATCTCTTCGGTTAACCGGGTATAATCGGAATTGAGCTGTTCGATCGTAAACTCCAAAACCTCCTGGCGAGCCCTCTCCTTCTCCTGTTCTTCTTGCACCTGGCAATAGTCCTTTTCGGCGTCAACTATCTTGATCCCCTGCTGATAGGCCTTTTCCTTCAATTCCTCCAGCCTCTGCTCACACTCGGTAATCTCGCGGCCAAGACGTTCATCCTCCCTTCTTACTAAAATAACCTTGTCCTCATCGTCTTTCAGCGATTGAGATAATTCCTTGATCTCTCTCCTCTTGGCCAGGATTCCCCGGTCCAGGCTATGCAGGCTCCCGCCACTTATTACCCCGGAGGTATTTACCACTTCCCCCTCCAGGGTCACCAAGGTTCCCGATAGTCTCTGATCCCTCCAGAGGTTTAATGCCCGATCCAGGTCAGTGACAACCGTAACATCGTTGAGTAAATAATCTCCCACCGTCTGGTAATCGGGTTTTATCTTAACCAGGTTCAGGAGAGGGGCAACAATACCCTCGGCCTCCCCTCCCGACAACCCATTCTCCGCCGCCATGCCGGGCCGATATGAGTCAGGTATCCGTAACTCCAGGGGAATGAAGGTGCACCTGCCCGCGGACTGTCCCTTCAGGTATGCAATGGCCCTTAATGCCTCATCATGGTGCTCCACAATAATATGCTGCAGCCGATCCGTCAGAATTGCTTCCAATGCCCTTTCATACCGGGGCTCGGTTTCCATGACATCGACGACCAGGCCTTTAATGCCACCATCCAGCTTATCCCCCGACTTCTTGGCGAGCATTACCGAGCGCACCCCTTCCCGGTAACCCTCAAAATTCTCCTCCAGTTCTTCCAAAGACTGCAGCCTCGATCTGTTCTGGTTAATTTTTTCGCTAATGGTTCTGTTCAGATCCTCGATCCCGGCCTTCTTTTGCCGGAGCTCAGAAATGAGCTTTACCAGAGATTCCTTTTCTTCCTCCAGTTCATTCCGGCTTTTCTTTAACCCTTCCAGGTTTTCCTTAAGTCCATGATAGCTCTCGGCAATTTCTTTTAAACGGAGAGATACCTTTTCGTTCTCTTCCTGGTTCGCCGTTATCCGGCGTCCAAGCTCTTCTTGTTTCTGTTCACAATTCAGGAGTGAATTCTTCTGATGGGCAAGCTCGGTCAGCAGATCGATCAGGCTGGCCTTTTCCTCTTCAATCCTCTCTCCTAACGCACTCTGCTCCTCGACCGCCCTGGCCAGGGATTCTTCCTTCTTCTCCAGCTCACTCAGCTTCAAGGACAATTCGTCATTAAATCCTTTTTCCTCATCCTCCAAGACCCTGATTTCCTCCCCCATTTTCTTCATTGCCAGGGCGATCTTGTCCCTTTCTTCGTTGTCCCTGTGGGTCTGGCCTTTTATCCTTTCAACCTCTTTTATCTTGAACTCCCTCTGGTCCTCCTTCCTCTGGATAGTAGTCTTGACCAGATTATGCTGCTCCTGGATGCTTTTGAGGACTTTTTCATCCTCTACGAGCTTAAGCTTCATCTCCTCTATTTTCAATTCCTCGCTGCTGACCAGGGCCGAAACGCTGACCTCCTGCTCCTGCATACCCTCAAATTCCTTATGAGATTGCGCAAAATTCTCCTTTAAACCCTGATACTTCTCCACTGCCAGGCTCAACTCGATATCCCTGATCTCCTCCCGATAAGCCTGGTAGCGTCTTGCCTTGCTGGCCTGACGCTTAAGCGAGTTTACCTGCCGGCTCAACTCGCCCAGCAGGTCGTTGACCCGGAGCAGGTTTTCTTTGGTTGCTTCCATCTTTCTGATGGCTTCCCTCTTGCGCTGCTTATACTTCATGATCCCGGCGACTTCTTCGATCAATACCCTTCTGTCTTCGGGCTTACAGTTTACGATCTCTTCGATTCTCCCCTGTTCAACGATCGAGTAGACCCGCTTGCCGATTCCGGTATCAAGAAAGAGATCGGTAATATCCTTCAGCCGGCAGGGAGTCTTATTGATGAAAAACTCACTCTCTCCGGAACGGAATGCCCGGCGGGTAACCATGATCTCGGAGCAATCGGAGTATGCGGTCGGAAAATCGCCGTCCCCATTGGAAAATACCAGGGAGACCTCGGCCATCCCCAGGGGTTTCCTACCATCACTCCCGTTGAAGAGCACATCTTCCATCCCATCCCCCCGCAGCCTCCGGGCGCTCTGCTCCCCGAGGCACCAGCGGATGGCATCAACGACATTGCTCTTTCCACATCCGTTAGGGCCCACGATCACCGTTACCCCCTCGCGGAAATTAAAAACGGAGCGATCGACAAACGATTTGAAGCCCAGAATCTCCAAGTTTTTGATCTTCATAACCTATAACCTTACCCTCAGTAGATATTGAAAAATACCATAAAATGTATATTTTCTAATTTATACCACTATATATAGTGTTTGTCAAGAAAAAAATGGCGGTAAATCTTACCGCCATTTTTAAAGGTTTTTTTCGAAAACAACTAAAAAATTTAAGAAATTTGGCTCCGGAAATACCTCCTCCCTAATATAATTCCAAATATTGTCTACTACTCAGGCAAGTGAAATAAATTCATCTTGTTCGCTTCAAACAGCACCAGAGTGGAATAGCCATCCTCAGAGCCTATATACATCGGGTCTTTCCCACCATCGATATAATCCTGCGCTGTCTCCTTACATTCCTGCGTCCCGTCTTCCGCTGTGCACTGTGCTACACACTCGTCAGACAAAGGCTGCTCGCTGGCGCACAATACCTCCGCATCCTTTTCACACCAGCACCATTGTATGAGCGGGGTATCCTCACAATCAGGAATACCACTCCCATCAATATCCACATCAGGAATACCAAGAAAAGCTCTTGCTCCCGCGCAATCAACCCCTGGAACATCATCAGCACCCCCCATGCTAGCAAAAGCAAGGATCGATTCAGATACCAGATCACTTTCTTTTATGGCACCGGACATCATCCCACTAAAGATAGTCATCGTCCCGTTCACATCCCCTTCAATAACCAGATCAAAAAGAGAAAATGACATTATCTCTCCCCCAAAATCCGTAGTCAGGGTTATCTCCGGTACATCTGAATAAAAATAGCCATCGGTTACAGTCCCCGGGAAATAGTTTTCAACACATCCATCTTCATCATAAAAAGCAGGATCAATATAAAAATCCGTTATTGTTCCCGTGCAGGATGTAGTAGCCGGGCCAGCCGGTGCCCCACATAAACCATTAACCATGGTCCCTACTACATCATGGGTACCATCGATTGTTTCAAGGCCAATTATAGTGAAAATTATTTTTGTTTCTATCGGTGGAAACTCGCATAACACGCATAGCAACTCTAAGATCTCTGACTCAAATTCTAATACTAATCGGAAAGCGGGTTCATCATAAAGGTCCTCTACATAAACCCTACATACTATAATAGTAGCTGAATCGCTTTCGCCCTCAACCGTTGCCTGCAGTACTATCGTTCCGGTAACAGTACCCGCACTAAGCTCACCGATTGCTTTCCCATCTGCATCGGTTGTGCCGGTTGCCGGATCCACTGCTGCCGCAGAGCCGGTGGGCTTGGTAGTAATCTCAAAGCTTACTTCTTTACCTACCTGAACAGTGCTGTCCTCAGCAGTAACCCTCGCGGTAACAATCACAGTACCACCAGAGCTTACCCCCGGGGCCGCAGTAACCTCGACATTTATCACACCATTTCCGTTTCCGTCATCATCATCGCAGTCGCAGCTCCAACTGAGCAGGCCCACAGTCACGATACTGGCGACTGCCAGACTAAATATAAGCTTTTTCTTCATTTCTACTCCTCCTTTCTATCTTACTAAACCCATATTCCCCCCAGATGGATGAAAGTGGACTATACTATTGTAAAAGTTTATTATTCGCAGAGTTTATCTTGACCCAGATTCTTCGTCCTTCACGGAGCCTGTCATGAGCCCCGCCTTTGGCGGGGGTCGCGTAGCTCCCTCAGAATGACGAAAAGCAAATGGTTCAGGGTCAGAATGGTAAATTGCCCGCAAAGACATTCCCCTTAACAGATTCAGGGCAAGAAGCAGAACAATCAGAATGGCACGGTAATTTTGGGGACATGTCTTTTATTCTCTTATCAGTTCCTCGGCGTTGAGCTGCATCTGGGCGAAATCCTCTTCGGTCAGCCCTGCCCCCCGGGCTATCCTGCTCGCCTCTTCCCGGGTAATCAGGTCCGTAACCGAGTGGGTATCCGTGTTCAGCACCAGCTTGGCCCCGAATTTCTTGGCCAGCGAGGCCACATGGCCGTTGGTCAGGGAATGCCCTCTTCTGGCAGTAATCTCCAGGCATACCGAGTTCTCCCGGGCTAATTCCACATCCTCATCCAGGATTGAGCCCGGATGGGCGAGGATATCTACTTTCGCTTCAATGGCAGCCCGGTTGGTACCCGGCAGGACCGGCTCGACAATGGTCTCCCCGTGAACCAGGACCAACTTAGCCCCTAATTTCCTGGCATTCTTGGTCAACGAGGGAATCGACTCCAAGGGGACATGAGTCAATTCAACCCCGGGAATTGCCCGGATTTTCCAGTGTTTTTTTACCTCCTGGCAGGCCTTTATTATCCGGGGAATAATGAAGTCAATATTCGAGATATCTGCGTGATCGGTAAGGGCAATCGCGGTCAACCCCTTAACCTCGGCCCGGCGTATCAGCTCTGAGGGAATGAGCTCTCCGTCGCTGAAAATACTGTGGGTATGAAGGTCAATCATAAATAAATTTTAGTTTTTAGATTCTTCGCTTTGCTCAGAATGACAGAAAGCAAAGAACCCGCAACATTATTCCTGCACCGTTTTAAGGAGCTTCTTAAAGATGGAAGCGATCTCCTCCGGATGCTTTCGGGAAAGGGGAAAGATCAAAGACTCCTTTTTCACCTCAAAGGTCTTTCTAATCTGGTTCAGCTGGGCCTTACTTATACCGTCATCAGTTACCAAGATATAACCCAAGGATTTCTGTAATATCTCCTGAAAATAAGCACTTGCTTGCTTCAAGTCAGGAAGGCTTTTCTTCGAAGCCTTATCGAATAACAGAACCCCTCCCAGCATCCCGTGGGAGAAGGCCGTCCACATAGGCTTACACCGCTCATTAAGAGGTAGAGCAAAAACTCCCAAATCGACATTCTCACTCAAACGAATATCTCCCAGATTTCCGAATTGATAGGCGTGAGTACTCCGAGTCTTCGAGCGGTGATCGGAAATCAAATCCCGATTAACAGTAAATCCAGGAATCGTACTGCAGGCATTAACCAAAAACTTAGTGTTATCCAGACTTGACGAAAGGACAATTATCTTGCCAAATTCCCGAGATAGCTTGGGTCTCCCGGCAGGGGAAAGCTCCTCCTTAATAAGCAGAACCAAATCCGGAGAAAGCAGTAAATCCTCTGCTGCCTTCTTATCTTTGGCCTCCCTTTTGACCTCCTCGACAACTCCGTTATTTAACAGGGTCAGGATGGTCTGGTAGACCTCGTAATCGGGAAAGGAGCAGTTATCAACTATGTCCCTCACCCGGGAATAATACTCCAGCAGGAGAAAGATCTCCTGGGTAATCGGGCGCAGGTTCTTGGGAAGTTGGGATACTTCTATCTTGAGCTTCAGGAGGGAATCTTCATCGGGAAACTTCTCCTTCAGCTTGCTCCACTCATCCAACTGACGCATCCCCTCCATCAGCAGGTTATCGGTGGGACTCTGAATCCTTACCGGAGAGGCGGAACGGTGAGGAACAAATTCCAGCTTCCCTTCCCCCCAGAAAAAAAGGCGGAACAGAGCCTTTACCCCCTCGATTTTATCGATGAGAGCATTGATTATCTTACCTTCCTGGAGGTAGATATAACCTTTCTGCCCATTCCGGGAGATAGTGATGGTCCCATCCTTCTTGTTCATCGACAAAATCTGGATGAAATCCACCAGGGGGATCTGGGATAGATCGCCTTCGATCTCCTTATCCACGCGGGTGACTTCCTGCACCCTCCTCAGCCGGTGGAAATGAGCTTCAACCATCGTGACCGCTTTTTTCAGGTCAAGCGGCTTAGAAAGGAATCGGTTCCGGTATCCCGGGAGGCCGCGGGGTTCCTTGGATTGAGGAAACATGAAGATTATCGGGATATTTTTGGTGCGGGGATTAGTCCGGATGATCTGGGTGAATTTTCTTGTATTAATAATGGGGAGGGCAATATCTGCCAGGATCAGATCCGGCTGCCCGGTTATCGCCTGCCCCAGGGCCTTCACTCCGTCGAGGGCGTTCATAACCTCATAACCCTCGGCTCTCAGTGCATCCTTCAATAAAACAACCGAGACCTGATCGGAGTCGGCAATTAAAATCTTATAATCTTCGATCTCATTCATTTTGATTATAGCTGCTTTTTGAGCATATAATTATCCTGGAGCTTGGATACCAGTTTCTCCACCAAGGTAGAATCCCCGGTATGAAATCCAAGCAGCTTGCCCTGTTTACTTCTCCGACAGATGAGGCCGTAGGCATAATCTTCATTAAGATACAGGATGAAGATATGGTCTTTCATCCTCTCGTCCGATAAAAATACCGGTGTGATCTGGGGAATTTCCCAATTTCTATCTTCCTCTTCCTTATCTCCGGTGGGATGCCCGAGGATAAAAATCCTGGTAGCCGAAGCCTCGATGAACTGATGATTTTCCAGGAAGCTCATTTCCGGATCTATTTTTTGCACCCCCAGGTACAAGACCCCTCTCATATCCGGGTTCTGGGCAACCTCCAGAAAGATTACCTTTTGGGTCTGGTCTATCAGTGAAGAGGTGAATACATAATGCCGACTGAGCCCATCCACATCCTCAGCAGCTTTATGCCCCTTC
This sequence comes from Deltaproteobacteria bacterium, assembly GCA_020345765.1. Lineage (GTDB taxonomy): Bacteria > Desulfobacterota. Next base: position 2,695,964 of record CP070770.1, on the reverse strand, counting down.
TTGCTCATAAGCAGATCCACCGCTTCCCAGAAGCTCTTCTCCTCCAGGTCTAATTTTTTGTAAATACTACTGCGCTGGGCCTCCATCCTGTTGCCAATTTTGACTTTCAGGGAATCGAAATCGGTTCCATCCCGGGGAAAGGAGGACGAAGCCATCATGATAAGTAACTCCTCGAGATCTTCTGAATCCTTATGAAAATTGCTGATATACTTTCTTGGTTTCAGGACATCATCCATCCTCCGTATTGACATGAGTGATCCGAAATAATCGGTTTCCGGAAGAAAGGCATATATTTCCCTTTCACTGATTCGGGCAATCGTATCCGAGTCCCGGAGAAGCTCGTTAAGGGCAAGAATAACCCTCTCCACCGCCTGAGCCACCGGGGCCTGGCCAATCTTCTGTTGGAGTTTCTGATAGTTATCGATCTGCAGCCCGACCAGGGAGAAAGTTCGGTTGTAGCGTCGTGTCTTTAGAATCTCTTTTTCGATGTAATCGGAAAGATATGCAAGATTATAGCTACCGGTAGTATCGTCCTTAAAGCCTTTTCTCGCCAACTCTTCCAGCCTCTGGGCATTCTTAATTGCGAGCCCGGAAAATTCGCCGATAGCTTCGACTGCCTTCAGCTCAATCAAGCCGAATTTCTTTCCGTCCGGCAACCTGGTGAGTTTAGCACATCCCAGAAACCCTCCCTCCGATCTCAGTGTCAGATAAAGGTTATTATTAAGAATCTGTGGTTTTGGACTATTAAGCGGGAAACCTTCTATCCGGGGATCATCTCCCGAAGACTTGAAGCGAGGTGTCTCATTCTCCAATTGGACCAAACCCCGGGCGGCATTGAGGACGAATTGATCAGGTTGTTCAGTATCACTCAACCAGAGAATACTCCCCTGGGCTCCGGTCTCTTCCATAAGATAGTCCAAGATGGTATCAGAGAGTTTATCCAACTGGGTAATTGTTAGGATCTTTGTCCCCTGCCGATAAATTGAAAGGGGGAAATAATCTACGCTTTCGGAATGCAACTTATTGGACTCCAATGATAATTACCCCTTCAAACATATACAGAAGTTTATCCAAGAGAAATACTTCCGGGATACTGGAAGGCACCGGCCGAGAAGAAAACAGGAATATCAACAGGGCATATATAATTACGGGGCTCCAGTAAACGAGGATAATGGAAGGAAATTTTCCGGAAGTAGATACTATGTCACATCTTATACTTTCCAAAATCATCGGGAGATAGCTTTTCCAATATCTCAGCCCACCTCTTTTTGCTCTCTTCTTCACTAAGCCCTTCCTCCTTCGTTAGATCTACCTTCCTCGACTTATCGATTACTTTCTTATCTACCATAATGGGAGAGCCGGTCCGCAAAGCTAAGGCAATGGCATCGCTGGGCCGAGAGTCAATGACGAGTTCCTGGGATGCGATCAGAATATGGATTAAGGCATAGAATGTATTGTCTTTCAGATCATTGATCACGATTTTCATTACCTTTGCATCCAGCGATTCCAGGATGTTGCGCATCAGGTCATGGGTCATTGGACGAGAAAGCTGAATTTTTTCCAGTTCCGTGGCAATGGCACTCGCTTCCATTAACCCGATCCAGATGGGCACGGCATTCTTACCCTCGGCATCCTTAAGGATAACAATGGGAGTGCTGGTAAGAGGGTCAATAGTAAGTCCCTTAACGGTCATTTCTAAAAGCATTTTGCCTCCTTACAGAATCTCTGCTTTCAAAGAATTTTGATATGCCTTGGTGATCTCAACCGGAACCAACTGACCAATAAGGTCTTTATCTCCGGGAAAGTTAACCACCCGGTTTGAACGGGTTCTTCCCGTGAGCCATTCCGGGTCTCTCCTGCTCGGACCCTCAACCAGTACCTCCTCTTTATTTCCAATCAGCTCCCGGTTTTTCTCTAAGGTAATCTGTCTTTGCACATCCTGGATGAGCCCGAGTCGGCGGCCCTTCTCCTCCTCCGGAACATCTTCTGATAGTCTCGAGGCCGAAGCCGGCGGCCGATGCGAATACTTGAACGAAAAGATCGCATCAAATCGAACCCGCTTCAGGAGATCCAGGGTATCGTTAAAATCCTCTTCCCTCTCTCCGGGGAATCCTACCAGGATATCGGTGGATATGGCAATCCCTGATGAAGCCCGGCGCAGCTGTTCTACTTTATGGAGATAATCCTCCCGGGAGTATCCCCGGTTCATCTGCCGGAGAACGGAATCGGACCCCGACTGAAGCGGAAGATGGATATGCTCACAAAGCTTCTCCCGCCTCCCGAAAGAACCGATCAGCTCTTCGGAAAGATCCCGGGGATGCGTGGTGGTAAAGCGGATCCGGAATAGCCCCGTTATCCCGTTTATCCGCTCGAGCAGATCGGGAAAAGAAGTGCCTGAGCCGTTTCCCCGATAGGAATTAACATTCTGGCCGATCAGGGTAACCTCCCTGACCCCGCATTGAGCCAGATCCGTTATCTCCCGCAGAATATCATCGCTGCTCCGGCTGATCTCCCTCCCCCTGACATAGGGAACGATGCAGTAGGAGCAGTAGTTATCACAGCCCTCCATTACGGTAACCAGGGCCTTGACCCGGTTCCCATTACCTGGGATTTGGTAATCTTGCCCCGATGTCCATCGGGGTGAAGGATTTGGGATTTGTAGAGTATGCCCCCGAAAACGCTCCGGGCTGCCGTTCAGGAGAGTGGTGGCCGCAATCCTTTCTTTTCTCTCCCTGACCGTCCTGATAAGCTCCGGAAGCCGGTGGATTTGGTGGGTCCCGATTACCAGATCGAGGTAGGGAAACCTCTCCAGCAGTGCTTCCCCTTCCTGCTGAGCCACGCAGCCCCCTAACCCCAGAACGAGCTCCGGCTTTCTTGCCTTCAGCCTCTTGAAGCGTCCCAGGGCGCTATAGGTCTTATGCTCCACCTTTTGCCGGATACTGCAGGTATTAATGAGGATTAGGTCGGCCCGGGAAGGCTTACCGGCAGGCTCATAGTTGAGCCTCTGCATTATGCCGACTATTCTCTCCGAGTCCCGGACATTCATCTGGCAGCCAAAGGTTTGAATGTAAAGCTTTTTAGCGTCTTTCATTTGCTTATAATATACATATTTTCGCCTCCGAAGTCAAGGAAAAACCAAAACGAAAAAAAGCCCCCGGAAGCTTAAAAAACCCCCGGGGGCCGTTAATACTAAGGATATATCACACTACTATTATTCTGGCAGAGGATGGATAGTTACCAGTGTCCCGTGGAAGACCAACCTGGCGGTAAAGCCGTCCACGGTGCCCTGATACATCTCTTCTCCTCCCGGATAATCATCACAACCGGTAGCACCTATACATCCCTCGTCCTCACACTCACATGAATCAAGGCGCTCGGCAGTAAAGGGCGCAACGCCGCAACAAACGGGATCTGCGTCCGGACACCAATGCCACTCCAAAACCGGCATTTCATTACAAGCCTTGATGCCGTCCCCGTCGATATCCACGGTTGGATCGCCCATGCCAGGAACTCCCAACATATCCAAGCCTTCCCTTATCAATGAACAATCGAGAAGTGGGACAGTTTCACACAAACCTAGCGATTCTGCTAAGGCGTTTAACCCGTTTACCAAAGTCTCTTCCACCAGAACAGCGGAAATAGTCCCCTCAAAAGTGGTTACTGCCTCATCCACCGTCCCCTCGAAAATCACATCAACCATACAGAGCTCTATGTTAATCCCTTCAGCCTCCATCCCGAAACACATGTCATCTATATTCGAGCTGAAAACGCCATCAACCATCGTGCCCACAAAATGGGGCGAGATAACTCCATCTTCATCGTAAGAGTTCGGGTCGATAAAGAAATCGGTTTCCGTCCCCGTGCATGCGGAAGTAGCCGGACCCGCCGGAGCCCCGCATAAACCGTTAAACAAAACCCCGGTAAAATCCTGGGTGCCCTCTATGGTCTCGAGGCCAATGGAAGCGGCAAGCATGTTCAGGTCACCTGTTTCGATAAGCTCATCGAATAACCCATTGAGTAAAGGTGCAAATACCCCCATCTGATTGTTGGTGGTATTTCCATCAATATGCAGGAGATCCATGCGGAAAACGGTCTCGTCATAAAGTACCTCGATACAAACCCCTTCCACCTCGACGGTATCTTCACCACTACTACCTTCTACCGTTGCCTTCACCACCACCGTCCCGCCGACACTGCCGGCAGTAAGGGTAACCGTGGCCTCTCCGTTCGCATCGGTTGTGCCGGTTTCCGGATCCACGGCCGCGGAAGAGCCCGCAGGTCTGGTGGTAACCTCGAAGCTGACTGCCTTACCTGCCTGAGCAGCGCCGCCGGAAGTAACCACAGCTGTAACGGCAACAGTATCACGAGCTCCGATGGTTTCCTGGGCAGCAGTAACTGCGACTATTATCCCATCACCATTATCATCGCAGTCGCAACTCCAGCTCAGCAAGCCCACCGCCGCAATAGTGACGGCCGCCAGACTGAACAACAGTCCTTTCTTCATATTATGCTCCTTTCTCTATTATTTAACAATCCGTCCCAGGCGGATGTTATCAATCTGGCAACTCGTGAAGCTCAACTATTTCGGAAGTAAATTCCATCCGCACCGAGTATGCCGGCTCACCTTTGCATAACGTGTCCGCCTCTCCGATCATCGACTTAGCCAGCTCCCACATCCCCGGCATCATTGCCTCGACAAGATTTTGAAGGTTCACCTCCGGGATTGAGCCTGACAGCTCCCCACTGGCGGTTTCTTCGTCATCCGATACCGTCGTGCTGGCATACAGGTTGCATAGCTCCAAAACTACCGGTTCCGGATCAGCAGGGAAAGGCAAATCCAACGATCCCAATTCCATATCGCTTGCGCCGTCGGTAACCTGGAGACCACAGAGCATTAAATTGAGATTTCCGGTATCGGCATCATAAAAAGTGGGATCGACAAAAAACTCCGTCTCGTCCCCGGTACAGGACATTTCTGGACCCGCGGGAGCCCCGCACAAACCGCCGACGACAGCAGCATCCACCATGAGATCATCCGGAGGGTACTCCAGCCCCTTGAAAACGAAGATTATGTTAGCATCTCCGTTATCAAGAGCGCCCTGGAGCTCCGGGTTGACGAATGAGCCAATAACCGGCCCCCCCATTGAGTTACAGGTATGGTCCCCGATACAATTAGAACAACACTCGTCTTCACAGCGGACCAAGTCTGCATGCATTGCCAGAGTAACCGCCCGGAATGCCGGCTGCCCTTCAAGGAAACTTCCTAGATCGCAGTAGTCTCGTGTCGTCAGGGTTAAACCGACCGTGCTGGCGGGTACCGTAACTGCGGCTGTTATATCTAGCTCACCCTCACCTTCATAGCACACTTCAAAGACGCCCTGGCCGGCAGCATCAGTTGCGACTGTAACAGTATCTTCTGATTCCTCTATAATCCAGGCTATCTCATCTTCTGATTCAGCAGTAAGGGTCACATCCACGGCAGACTCCGGAGCCGCATTGCCAAATGCATCTACCAGTTGCACGGCAAATTCGGTACACTCGCAACAAATATACTGCTCGATACCATCAACAACATCTAATCCCGCCGCTACCCCGGGGTTAACCGTTACCGTTACCTCTTCACTAAGATTGCCTACTGTTGCCGTTACCACGATATCACCCATAAGGGTGCCGGCAGTCAGCTCAGTAGTTGCATCTCCATCAGCAACGGCGGTAGCGGTCGCCGGGCTTACCGACGCCCCAGTGAAACAGCCATCGTTTGCAACCGCAAAACTCACCTCACCTGCACAATGGAGCGTCGCCGTAATGGTTACAGTACTGCCGGCATCAGAATCATCGGCACTTATGCTCGTTTGGGCAGCAGTTAGCGTCATCGCCTGCGTGCATCCATTCGTCTCGTCATCATCACAGTCGCAGTTCAGCATCATACCCACCGCCAGGATGACGACCGCCCCCATACCAAATAATAAACTCTTCTTCATTTTCATTTCCCCCTTTCCTTTCTTTCAAGAAAGTCATATAGTCTGTTTGACCTGAAAAGACTCGGACTAACTCAATCTTATAACCTTTGTTCTATTAACCCGGTCACCTCCCTTCTTAATATAATTTATTAATAATAAAATAGTTAATATATTAGAAAGTTTTAGTATCGGATTTAATCTAACAAAACACCTTTTTCTTGTCAAGTAAAAATAAAAAAATTTTGTATTTCACGAAAATCGGTCAAAAACCCCTTTATTTTATGACTTATTCGAGCAATACTCGTGCCAAAAATAAGGATGAAATATTCCTCTCTTGATCCAAAGGCGGATTGTCTCGAGGACAAGCATTTTTCTGGCTATTTTGGTAAAGACACGTGGATAAAATCCCTTATTCATTCTTACCGAAAATTTCATTCAGACATCAAATTGGGAAACAGTTTGCACATATAAATCATTGATAATTTGCTTAGTTTTTGTAAGTAATTGAAATATAAAATATTTTATTGTGCAAACTATTTCCCGTTGTAATCCACCCTTTTTGCACATAATTTCGGCTTTGGGCCTGATATTACTTAGAATTACGTAGAAACTCGGCTCCTTTTTTGATGGCCTCGAGGTTTGCCGGAATCAAATGATGATATTTCTGGGCAAGGGCCTCTTTTATCGAAGCTTCGACTGAACGGAAACTTACAACCTTCGTTTTCTCCAGCAGGGCGCCGAGGGCTATCATGTTGGCCAACCTTGTATTACCCAATTTTTCGGCTAGCGCATTCAGAGGAATAGGTATCCGCTCGACATCGCTCCTTTTAACCTCTTTCTCCGGGATCAGAGAGGTATTCAGGATCAGCAATCCCCCGGGCTTGATCATGGGTTCAAACTTTTTCAGGGAGGGCAGGTTCATAACGATTACCGCATGCGGGGAGCTTACCACCGGGGAGCCGATCTCCTCCGAGGAGATAACCACCGTGCAGTTGGCCGTGCCCCCCCTCATCTCCACCCCGTAGGAGGGCAGGAAGCTTACATGGTAGCCTTCCTCCATCGCGGTCAGGGAAAGGAGGTCACCGATGAGCAGCACCCCCTGTCCCCCGAACCCGGCTATTATTACATCGTAATACAAGTTAATAACTTATCCCGGATTACTATTTGTAAAAAATCTGAATACAAAAACATAGGGTTCAAGGATTCGAGGATTCAGGGATTCGTGTGTTTGTATTCCCTTAGCCCCTTGAATCCTCGGACCCTTGAATCTTCTCCTTAAACACCCCCAGGGGGAAGCAAGGGATCATCTCCTCCTCTACCCTCCGGTTAGCCTCGAGCGGTTTCAATCCCCAGTTTGTCGGGCAGGCAGAGAGCACCTCTACCATCGAGAAACCCATATTATTGATCTGCATCTCGAATGCCCGGCGGATAAGCTTCTTCGCCTTCATCAGGTTGGCAGGTTTATTTACTGCCGCCCGGGCAATGAAGGCCGAGCCCTCCAGGCCCGAAAGGAGCTCTACCATCCTGACCGGATACCCTTCCTGCTGGACATCCCTACCGTAAGGGGAGGTCGTAGTGCGCTGACCGAGGAGCGTGGTGGGGGCCATCTGTCCCCCGGTCATCCCGTAGACCGCATTATTAATAAATATCACAGTGATATTCTCCCCCCGGTTGGCAGTATGGATAATTTCGGAGGTGCCGATAGCCGCCAGGTCCCCGTCCCCCTGGATGGTAAAGACGATATTTTGCTTGCGGACCCTCTTAATCCCGGTACAGACCGCCGGTGCCCTCCCGTGGGGCGCCTCGATCACATCAACATCGAGGTAATTGTAAAGGAAAACACTGCAACCCACCGAGGCTACCCCGATTGTCCTCTCCTGGATCTTGAAGTAATCAATCGCCTCAGCCACCAGGCGGTGGATAAGGCCGCTATGGCACCCCGGGCAGAAATGAGATGGGGTGTCCTTCAGGCTTTTCGGTCTTTCAAAAACTTTCTTCATTATTCTGAGGAGGGTTCATAAACTTTTTTTATCTCCCTGAGTATCTCGTCGGGTGACGGGAGAGAGCCGGCTCCGGGAGGTCGGCCGTAAAAATATACTACAGTTCCCGGAGAAACCGATAACCGGACATCCTCTACCATCTGGCCGGTATTCATTTCAATTGTCAGAAACATTTTTGTATCGATCGAGGCCTGACGGAATATCTCCTCCGGAAATGGAAACAGGGTAATGGGGCGGATAAGTCCAACCTTTAAACCCTCGGCCCGGGCCTGTCGGAGCGTGCTCTTGGCGATCCGGGCACAGCTTCCGAAGGCAGCAATAATTAAGCGGGCATCCTTAATCTCCCGGGCCTCGAACATCACATCTTCCTTCTTCATTCGCTGATATTTTTCCCAGAGCTGCCAGGTATGTCTTTCCAGCTCTTTGTCTCCCAGATAAAGTGACTTGATTATATTCTGCGGCCTGCCCTTGGCTCCGCTCAGGACCCAGTCCTTATCCGGCAAATCCATTTTCCGGGGTGGCTGAAGCAATACCGGCTCCTTCATCTGGCCGAGCATCCCGTCAGCCAGGATCATTGCCGGGTTGCGGTATTTATCGGCCAGGTCGAAGGCCTTGAAGGTCAGGTCATACATCTCCTGACCCGATTCCGGTGCCAGGACAATGAGCCGGTAATCCCCGTGTCCCCCGCCCTTGGTAGCCTGAAAATACTCGGCCTGGGAAGGAGCAATCCCCCCCAAGCCCGGGCCGCAGCGGGCGACATTGACAACGACCCCGGGTAGCTCGCTTCCGGCCATATAGGAAAGCCCCTCCTGCTTCAGGGAAATTCCCGGTCCCGAGGAAGAGGTCATCGACCGGGCACCGGCAGCCGAAGCCCCCATCAGCATATTGATGGAGGCAATCTCACTTTCCGCCTGGATAAACTCGCCCCCCAGCTTGGGCAAAACCTTCGAAAGATATTCCGGAATATCGCTTTGCGGGGTTATCGGATAACCGAAATAATAGCGGCATCCGGCATCCACCGCCGCCCGGGCGATGGCTTCGTTACCTTTTATGAAAACTTTTTTTAACATTGTTTGAGATTATTTTTAGGCTTATCACGAATTATCCCGCTTCATTGTCCCCCTCACCCTGTCCCTCTCCCCAACGGGGAGAGGGAATCTCCCTGCTATTTCCTGCTATTCCCTGAAATATTAGATTTTCTCCAGACCTCGATTGCCAGATCAGGACACATCTCGGCGCATACGGCACAACCGGTACAATTCTTCTCTGAGTTAATCCGGGAAAAGTAATAGCCCTTGCTGTTCATCTCGTCTCCCAGCCCCAATATCCCCTGAGAACAAACATCCACACATAACCCGCATCCCTTGCAGATCTCTTTCAGAATGGCAATCTTGCCTTTTTTTGCGACTTTAGTCAAACTTTTGTCCTGAGTCCCGATGGATATGGAGGATAAGAGATAGATTTCTCAAGAGGTAAACGGCTATGTCCTGACTGCGGAACGGCTAACGATAAACTCCTGCATCAACTCTTCCCCCCGGTCTAAGAATACCCCGGAAGCCTCGGCCGAACTCTCATTAAACCCCCGATCAGGAACCTCTGACTCGCTGCGATTCTCGTCATCGGAGGACAGTATTGCAAAAGGTACCGGCTCCCGCGAATGGGTTCGAAGTGATAAAGGGGTGGGATGATCGGAGACAACCATTACTTTATAATCGGTAAATTCGCGTATCCCATCCAATACCCTTCCCACTACCTTTTTATCAAAATCTTCCAGAGCTCTTATTTTATTCTCCACCTTCCCACTGTGGGCAGCCTCATCCGGTGCCTC
>CP070770.1:2675371-2686076 GCA_020345765.1 Deltaproteobacteria bacterium | reverse complement strand
AAGTAGGATCAAAGTCTTGGGCCCATTTCATGCGTCTGGGCCTTATATGCTCGGGCTTTACCAGCTTGCGGTAAAGGTTCCAAACGGTAGCATTGGAAACGACCCGATCGGCCATGATCTCGGTCCCCTCAGCAAGCCGAACCCCATAGGCCTTGCCTTTAGAGATAAGTATTTCATCAACCAGATGGCGGTATAGGATCTGACCACCGTAGCGTTCAATGGATCTCTCCAGCTTGTTAGGGAGCATCTGAGGTGAGCCGGAAGCGTAACAGGCGCCCCCCTTATGATTATCTACAAACATGGTGGCGGAGAGGACCGCCGGGGTCTCCGCGAGATCGCAGGAAGTAAAGGTTGCGGTAATGATGTCAAGAAAATTTATAACCTGGGGATCGGTGATGTATTTACCTACGAGTTGCTTTGAATTTTTAAACATCAATAATCCGATCTTCAACATACCCAGGGGATTTTCCAGAAAAGTCTTCAGAGACTCTTTCATAGGCACTTCGGTTGGCGGCATCGGCATCATATCTTCTTTGATGATGCTGTTAAATATCTGGTAAAACTCTTCGAACATAGCCCTAAGCTCATTTTTCTGGTTAGGAAATAAGTTTGCGAGTTCAGAAAAGAAGCGATCAAAATCCCGCCAGAAGGTTAGTTCTTTGCCCAGAATAAACATACGATAAACAAACTCGTGAGGGATCATATCGATCTCCTCTTCGAGCTCATTCATCACAAAACGGTGAATGTTATATCCCCTTTCCCCCCAGCCGTAGAGCAACTCCGAACCTACATCGAAGTTAATGCCCTTACGGCGGATAGCGGTGGTACAACCTCCTGGGATGTAGTGTTGCTCAATGAGCAGGACCTTTAACCCCCTCTTAGCCAACAGGGCAGTTGCCGTCAGTCCCCCAACACCGGCACCGACCACCACGATATCGTAGTGGTCATTGATAACCGAATTATCTAATATTTTCCCTATTTTAGTCTCTCCTTTCTATTCTGCCGCCGGAATCTTATATTTCCGGAGAATCTGTCGGCGTGCGGTATTCTTCAATATTGCCGGGAGCATTCCCTCCATTACCATCTCGCTCTTTACGAATTCCCAGGCGTCCTTGAGGGCTTTGATCTTAATCCGGAAGCTGTGTCCCTTGAACATACTCGGCTGACGGACAGAAGTCGAAGCGGCGGTGGCACGCATCCGAAAAGGATTGAACTGGTCCAGGGCCGTTTCCATCTCCGGCTTAACCAGTTTCTTATATAGTGCAAGGGTATTGGCCCCTTTGTTTATCCCCTGAATCACCGCCTCCCCGGCGTAGCCGCCGCTGGCCAGGGCGCAAGAAATCCCCTCGTCCCCCTGATGCATAAGCCCCATTGAGTCACCCGCCATAAGGACTCGGCCCCGCCCGGGAAAAAAACGATTCAACGGAGTCATCGTATTAACGATGCAGCCCTCGGTAGCCAGTTCCCGTTTTATCGTAAGCCCATGATTCTTCTTGAGATATTCGAGAAAATTATTGAACATGGCCCTGAAATTCTGGCCTACCGGGCAGGCAAGCCCGACGATAATCTGGTCGTCCTTGATATTGAGCCAGGGGAAGGGCCCCATTCCCCTAACTAAGAACCAATAGAGGTAGCGGTCGTCAGCGTCAACCTTGCCTTCATAATATTTTTGCACCCCGTGGGCCCAGGGCAGCCCCTCGTAAACATCGGGGGCAAAGTTGCGGATAACATGCGAGTTGAATCCGTCGGCCCCGATGACATACTGCACATTCAATTTGACCTCACTTTTATTCTGTTCGCAGGTTACCTCAACCCCATCGGCCTTCTGCTCGAGACTGACAAATCGGGTCTCGTCCTGAAGCTCGGCCCCGGATGTCTTGGCCAGGAAGTGGTCGAATTTGTCGCGCCAGACATAAAGCATATAGCAGTCCACATCGGCAAAAAAGGTTCCCACGGAAGGGAAATGAAAGGCCATCCCCCGGGAGATATAGGGTTTTCCGAAAACGCTCTCCGGGATCGGGCCGAAATTCTCCAGCACATAATTCTGGGATAAATTTGCGATAATGCCGGAACAGGCCTTGCGCCGAGGAAGCTTTTTCTTATCGATAAGTAGAGTCTTTAAACCACCGTTTACACATTTACGCGCCGCTGCCGAGCCGGCCGGTCCGGCCCCAACGACCAGGACATCGTATTTGTCTTCCATAATCCTACCTCTCCGTTAAAAGGTTAAACCAAAGCTAAATTGATAGGCTTGAAAGGAAACCTAAGCGTTCACACTTTATGCCCATCTGCCCATCTTCCCCATTATTTTGAACTTATATAAAAAAACTCTTGACAAATTAGGTTATTCTAATAGATTATTATTTGGCCGGTCAAGAAAAAATTTGAATGCCTTACCAAAAATTCATATACCAGAATTTTGAAATTCATGCAAAGGAAAAAAGGACTGCTTTAAAAATTAAATTTTTATAGAGTCCCCGGCAGGTCAAATACAACTCAGGTAACGAGAAGGGAGGTTTAAAATGGGGCAAAATAAGAATTTTAAACTAGGGCGAAAGGTGGGGGCTTTTCTTCTGGCCCTGATTCTATTTACCCTCATAAGCCCTCCGAACGTCCGGGCTACCTTTTATAATGTCTATGGTCTTGGCTCCCGGGCTATCGCCATGGGAGGGGCTTATGTTGCCGCATCTAATGATACCACTGCTCTCTTTTATAATCCCGCCACCCTCACGGAATGCGGAACTTTGAAGGCAGAGCTGATGGTAATGAGAAGCTTTTATGACCTGAATATAGAATTATAGGGAAGTGATTGGGAAGATCCTTCTCTTCCCGATGAAGTATATGGGTGGGATAGAACTCCCGAAGAATTGAAGGCTAAGTTTCAGAAACAGCTTAAAGAATTGACATATCTCTATGTAGCCTCGTCGATGGCCTTCTGGAAAAGCTATCTGGATGAACCTCTGATAAGTATGGGGTTTACATTCACATCACCGCTCGAATATGCCGCCCGGTTTTTATTCAACAAGTCAAACGATCCAATTTTTATTGAATACACTAATGTTCCGAACAGATTCAGCATGCTGATGGGTCTGGGATTCAATGTTGATGGCATTCTCGACGATGTGGCCGATATTGAGAGTCCCATTGGGGTCTCTCTCGGGGTAGGCGCCAACCTTTTCTTCAATGGTGAAGGAGATTTAGAATTTTTATCTGCATCACGCATGGCGATGCATATGCCCTGGGATGCGGGTGTAATAGCCGGGATCCTGATCAGGCCCTGCGAGACTCTGTGTGATAACGAAATACTTAAGAGTATCAAGGTAGGCGTTTCCTACAATCAAGGTATGGAAATGAAGATGGACTTCAATATGAAGGTGGAGGATGAGGCTATTGCGATATGGTCCTACGACTCCTATTCTCCGGATCAGTTGAGATTCGGACTAAGTGTCGACCCGCTTGAAAATTTAATCGTGGCCCTCGAAGTTACGAGAGTTGGCTGGTCTAATTTCAAACCGCCCTTTTGGATAGCGGAGAATAAACCGGAACGGAGTGGTATGTTGTACATGGTGTTGGGGGATGTTTTTCTTCCTGCCGAGTATGACGCATTCTACGATAAATTTAATAATATCTGGGTCCCCCGGGTCGGCGTAGAGTATAGTCTGCTTGACGATTTACTCAAGCTCCGCGGCGGGTACTTCTTCAGGCTAAGCCCGGTTCCGGACCAGACCCAGGAAACTAATTTTATTGACTGCGATACCCATGCAGTTTCCTTCGGCTCCGGTTATACCATTTTGGACAATATATCGGTTAGTATTCACGGCCAGTGGAGGATGCTCGTAGAGCGAGAGATGAAGAAGGATGACCGTGATGCTACGATAACCGGAAGCGGAAATGCCTGGAATACGGGAATTACTCTATCGGTGGACCTTTAGTGCCATCTGAAGAAGAAGGGAGGATAACATGATAAAAAGAATAATGGTTTTCTTCCTGAGCCTGATTCTTTTAATCCTTATTAACATTACGAACGCCTGGGCACACGGTGTTCATAACATCTACGGTTTTGGCTCCCGGGCTATTGCAATGGGAGGGACACATACTGCCTTGGCTAATGATTCGAGCGCGACTTATTATAATGCTGCTGCACTCACGGAATGCGAGCAGGGAGTACTCGAGTTAGGCCTGATGAGGAGTTTTTCCAACCTTAATCTGAGTTTATCGGGAGACTGGGATGCGCTTTCTACTATGACAGGTCTCGATATTGACGAGTTAGAGGCAAAATATGAGGATGTTGATGAATTAACGATGATTAGTATGAGCATGGCAGTACCTATGTGGAAAAGCCCTTCGGATAAACCTTTAGCAAGTATGGGATTTGCGTTAAGCACACCACTTGAATATGCCGTTCGTTTCTATTTCATAGATCCAAAGGAGCCCATGTTCCTTGAGTACACCAACATAGCGAATAAAATTAATATCATGTTCGCTTCCGGCCTCGATGTTGCGGGTGTCCTTGATCATTTAGCCGACATAGAAATCCCCGGAGTCTCTCTCGGCATTGGTGTTAACGCTTTTTTTAACGGTGATGGGCTTATGGAAGCGCCCCCAATGCAGATGTCGCTGGAGATGCCCTTCGATTACGGCCTGATCGCCGGGATCCTGATCAAGCCCTTCCAGACATTGATTGAGGATGAGATACTCGAGAGCATTAAACTGGGCGTTTCTTATAGCCAAGATATAAAGATGAATATGGATTTTACTATGGATTTGATGGGAATGACTTCTGGATTTTCTTCATACGATCTCTGGAATATTGAGCAGTGGAGGTTCGGCCTTGGTATCAATCCACTTGAGCATTTAACCGTGGGCATTGATGCTACAAGATTTACCTGGTCTGATTATAAACCACCCTATATGGAAATGGGAGAAGGTCCTTTTAAAGACTTGATGGGAGTAGACTTTGAATTTGAAGAGTTTAAAAATATCTGGGTCTACCGGGTCGGGATGGAATATGGTCTGCTTAATGATTCACTTAAGGTTCGCGGTGGATATTATAATAGGCCAAGCCCGGTACCAGATCAGACCCAGGTGACCGATATCTCATCAAACGTAGCTCCTGGTGAAACTATTTCCGAGGTGAACTATCTGAAAAATCTGCATGATTATGTATTCCTGGGTTCCAATATTGTTGATTGTGATACCCATGGAATTTCACTGGGAGTTGGCTATTCCTTTACAGATACTATATCTGCTGATATTCACTTCCAGTACAGGATATTAAAGGAGCGGAAGATGGTGAAAGAAGTGGATGAGGAACATCAGGAATGGGAGGATGAAATAAATAACCACTTCGATTATGATGAAGATGAGGATTTCAATGCTACCCTGACCGGAGGCGGAGGTACCTGGAATACCGGGATGACTCTCTCGCTAAGTTTTTAGTGCCAAATGATTTAGTAATTATCCCTGGGGTTAAGGGTATAATAAGGAGGAAATTATGAAGATTCTGGAGCCGATCAAGATTGGAAAGGTCAAATTAAAGAACCGCTTTATGAAAGCTCCAATGCTTACCCAGTTCTCCGCGCCGGACGGGCACACTACCACCCGAATGGTTGAGCATTACCGGAGAGTAGCCGCCGGTGGAGTCGGGGCGATTGCGATCGAGATTCACTTTGTCCGGGATGACGGAAAGGTCTGCTATTCCGGTAATGCCGGATCTCCTGGTGGACTACCGGATATCGGTGATGACTCCTATATCCCCGATGTCGCCCGGATAGCGGAGGCCATCCATCAGGAGGGCTCGGTCTGTTTCCTCCAGATGGGACACCTGGGCAAGTTCGGCCGGGCCGAGATTCTCCCCGCGGTTTCCGGCTCTGTCGGCCCGGTGTTTATACCAAAAATATTGCATGAACTCACCGATCAACAAGTAGATGATTATATCCAGCTCTATGTTGACGGTGCCTATCGGGTAAAACAGGCCGGTTGTGATGGTGTAATGATCCACAGTGCCCACGGATTCTTTCACCAGCAATTCATGTCTCCTTACTCGAATAAAAGGGAGGATCGATGGGGGCAGGATAAGATGCTCTGCGCGGTAGAAACCGTGAAAAGAATAAAGGCTAAATGCGGCAAAGACTTTCCAATTGTTTACCGGGTAAGCGGGGCGGAGTATTACGAAGATATCGGGCTCTCGGGATACGGTGCCGAGGAACTTAAAGAGATGATTCCCCGACTGGTCGAGGCCGGGATCGATGCGTTGGATATATCAGGAGGCACGGTAGATACGCCCTGGTGGATTATCCCACCGGGCTACATTGACCGGGGCTGTTTCCTTCACCTGTCTGAAGCCGCCAAATCGGTCTGTTCGGTTCCGGTAAGCGTAGTCGGCCGGATAAACGACCCGGATTTAGCTGCTAAGGCGGTCGAAGAGGGTAAATGCGATATCGTTTCCCTCGGCCGGGCGCTCTATGCCGACCCGGACTTCGTCAAGAAGCTAACCGAAGGACGGCCGGAGGATATCAGGAAGTGTATCGCCTGTAACTACTGTATCAATTACAGCAAGACATTTGTTGACGGTGCTAATATGGGAGAACCGGTCAAGTGTGCGGTGAATTCCGCACTCGGTCGGGAAGAAGAGCATGAAATCCACCCCAAGGCCAAAAACCGCTGCAAGAAGGTTATTATCGCCGGTGGTGGTCCGGCGGGGATGGAAGCGGCGCGGGTAGCTACCCTCCGGGGTCATGATGTAACCATTTTCGAAAAAGAAGGCTATTTAGGAGGCCAGCTGCTCGAGGCCGCGGCGCCCCCGGGCAAAAGCGAGCTCGCCAACCTGACCGAATACCTGACCACGCAGATGAAGAAGCTTAAGGTAAAGGTAAAACTGAATACCCCCCTGACTAAGGAGATCGTGGAAAAGGAAAAACCCGAGGTGCTGATCATCGCTACCGGCAGCGGCCCTTACAAGCCGGACATCGCCGGATTGGACCGGGCAGTACTGGCAAAGGATATTCTCCTGAAAAAGGTAGAGGCCGGGGAAAAGGTTGTCGTTATCGGCGGGGCTCTTGTCGGCTGTGAGACCGCACATTTCCTGGCCGTCCAGGGTAAAAAGGTCACAATCTGCGAGATCCTACCGCAAATTGCCTCGGATGTGCCCATCCTCGAGCAGATGAGACTCATACAGAGATTAATGGCACGCGGGATCGAGATGCACACCGGGGTCCAGACCAAGGAGATAAACGATAAGGGAGTGGTAATCGTCGATGATGGGAAAGAGAAAACCCTCGAAGCGGATACCGTTGTCTTGGCGGCCGGAGTCGTTCCGGTAAAGGATCTATGGGAGTTGAAAGGCAGTGGGATAGTAACCGAGTTCATTGCGAAAATCGGTGATGCCAACAACCCGGGTCTTATTTTAAATGCGATCCATGAAGCTGCCTGTATCGCCCGGGATTTTTAACGAGAGGTTAAAATGGCGGAAGAGAAAATAAACATAGAAGATGTCAAGGCGATTGACATCATGAATCACCCCGGCGAGGCCGGGAGGACGCCGCCCGAGAGTCCCTTTGATTTCGAGGAGTTCAAGATCATGACCCGGACTACCTTTAAGACGGTATTCAAAGGGATTGTCCCTCCCAAAGAGTTGATGGAGAAGGTCGGCGGCTTCAGTGGCCACAACTCGACTGAAGAGATGATCGAGAACATGGACAAGTATGGTTACGACAAAATAGTTATTACTGCCACCAAGATGTGGTCCTATTATTGGCACCACAGGCTTATTCTGGACTACAGTATCGATATGGTGGGTGAGATCGTGCAGGAGGCCAAAGGAAGGGTGATCGGGGCCGCCAGCTACAGCCCCTTTCGCATCGAGGAGAGCCTCCGCGACATCGAGCGGGGAGTAAAGGAGTATGGCTTCAAGTATGTTTGGTTTCACCCGATAAGCTTCGGCCTTTCCCCGAAGGACCCGAAGTGTTACCCCTGCTATGCCAAGTGTAACGAACTGGGGATCCCGGTCGGGGTCCAGGTGGGTCATTCGGCCGAGGTCCTCCCCAGCGCCGTGGGACATCCGATGGAGATGGATGAGGTTGCTATTGATTTTCCCAACCTCAAGATTAACCTCTCCCACACCGGTTGGCCCTGGGTGGACGAGTGGTGCTCCATGCTCTGGCGTCACCCCAATGTTTACGGGGATATCTCCGCCTATTTTCCCAAGAGCCTGGACGAGCGGCTGATCCGCTTTATGGACGGGGGGCGCGGCCGGGACAAGGTTCTCTTCGGTACCAACGGAATCAGCTTGATCCGCTGTATCGAGGAGTTCAAACAACTGCCCATTAAGGACAAAACCAAGAAAATGGTCCTGAGGGATAATGCCCTCCGGTTTCTTGGTATTGAGGAATAACGGGCATTTTTAGGTATTTTAATGCGATAAATGGAGGGAAGATGGCCAAGGAATATGTCGAGTTTGGCAAGATCACCGACGAGGCCCTGGGACGCTTAAAAAGCAAGGTAGGCACGGAAAGGGACAAGGTGCCGAAAGCCTTCCGGAGCTTGCCCTGGGCCAAGTACTTCATCGGGTTTGGCCTCCAGGACCGGGTCCTCACCGAAGAGCTGGTTGTCCGCTTCGCCATCGGGATCGCGGATATGAACCCCCTATATTACGATAAGGAGTATGCCGAGAAATCGAGGTGGAAAGGCCAGATCTGCCCACCCGGCATGCTTTCCCTGACCGAGAAATGTAACGGGGCAATGGAGGGTCTTCCCGGGTGCCATACGATCTGGAGGGAGGCAGAATACGAATGGTACCGGCCGATGATGGTGGGGGATGTCCTTGATTCGAAAACATATCTAGTCAAGGTCGAGAAGATCCCCAGTAAATTTGCGGGTGGAAAAGCAGTTACCCAGAAGTATGAAACCCATGTGAAGAACCAGCAGGGAGAGGATGTCGGAAAATACATTAGTGAGTGGCACCGTTTCGAAAGGAGCGGCGCCAAGAAGGCGAGCAAGTATGAGGAATTCAAGTTAGCTGAATATTCCAAGGAGGACATGGATAAAATCTACGAAGACTACCAGAAGGAAGTAAAACGGGGGGCGGAGACCCGCTATTGGGAAGATGTTGAGGTCGGCGAGGAAACTCCCTTTTTAATCAAGGGGCCGACCACCCAGACCAGCAAGTTCGCCTACGAGTCGGTAATGGCGCCCGGGGGCTGGCTCGTCGGACATCACCTGTGGAACATGCAGGTTCAGATGCAGCCCAAGCTTCCCTTCTATAACGAGCAAGGGATTCCCGAGCCTCCGGTGGCGATTCACTGGAGTAACGAGCGGTCACAGAAAATTCTCGGTCTCCCGGGTGCTTATGAATCCGGTTACGAGAGAACCAATTGGCAGATTCAGATGCTCATGAACTGGATGGGAGACGATGGGCTCTTAAGACGACTTACCCAGAGGTATCCTAAATTTAATTTAATGGGTGACACTACCTGGTGCCACGCAAAAGTAATCGATAAGTTTGAGGACGGAGATCAACATGTGGTCAAATGCGAAGTTTGGACCATTAATCAAAGGAAGGACATCACGACAACCGGCGAAGCGGAAATCGTCCTTCCTGCGAAAAAATAGCGGAGGGAATAATGCCAATCCGGGTTCTGCTGCCCCGAAGATCGGGATCGGCGATATCCGGCGGGAGCAGCTTACCCAGGCGGCAATGAAGTGCATTGCCGCCAAGGGGTACGATCGGGTCACCCTCGGGGATGTTGCCCAGGAAGCCGGCCTTTCCAAGGGGATCACTTCATATTACTTCAAAAACCGGGAGGAGCTTCTGGTCTCCGTTATCCGGCGGATGTGGGACGATGCTATCGAGCTTACCAAAACTATCTACCGACTGCCTGAGGAGACCGAAGAGGGAGACAAGCTTTACGAACAACTAAAAAAGCATTATGCCAATCCCGAGCTCGAACTTACTTCCTTAACCAAGAAAGGGGTTAAGATCCTCTTATCCTTACTCAATGAAAACCCTTATGTATTGAAAGTCATCCTCGAGTTCTGGTGCCAAATCCCCCATAACCCGGCAATCGCTGAGTTAAATAACTCCATGCAGAAACATCTCAGGAATATATCGGCGATCGTTATTGCCGAGGGGATCAAACGGGGAATATTCAAAAAACAAGATCCTAAAAAGGCTGCTTATATCCTGATCTCGTCAATCATGGGTCTTGCCTTCAGTCAGATCCTTTTTGAAAGGGAATTTGACGACGAAACCCTGGAAAAAGCTATCAGTGACCTGATTTTCAACTACCTTCAGGCCGATAAATGAACAGCTTCAGAAAAGGGATAAAAATATCAGAAAATACCCTTGACATAAATATTCTAATTTAGTAATAATAAATTTGGTTGTCCAACCAAATAAAAAATTGGCCAATCGGACAAATAATTCCCCATTGAAGGCTTTCGGGTGAATATTTCATATTAAATAAGCCCAGCCTTCAGGAAAGGATAGAATCAGATGGATCTTTGGTCTAAAGGATTAGGGAAAAGGGTTCTGAGCATGAATCTGCAGGAATACGAAGAGTCCGTTAAAGGAGATGACGGAGTGATCGTCAAGGGTGTCCTGGGACCACCGGTTTTCTGGGAATACAAGCTTACTATGAAGGAGGATGATTTTGTCTACTTCTATAAGCTTATTACTACCGGCACGGATGCGGTAGACTTCGTGATT
>CP070770.1:2633066-2675271 GCA_020345765.1 Deltaproteobacteria bacterium | reverse complement strand
AAGGGACCACGGCGGGCTGATATTTATCGATCTCCGGGACCGGGAAGGGATTGCCCAGGTGGTCTTCAATCCCGAAGTGGATCGGGAATTACACCAGAAGGCCCATCGGCTTAGAAATGAATATGTTCTCGCGGTTAGAGGAAAAGTGAGGCGGAGACCGGAGGGAACAGTGAATCCGGATCTGAAGACCGGGGAGGTCGAAGTCGTCGGGGATGAGCTCCGGGTTCTGAACGAATCACGGACCCCACCTTTTTTGGTTGAGGACGTTATCTCGGCGGATGAGAGTGTCCGACTTCGCTACCGTTTCATGGACCTGCGCCGTCCCGGATTGCAGAAGAATTTGGTTCTCCGACATAAGGTATCGGGCCTGGTAAGACAATACCTTGATCAACAGGGGTTTGTGGAGATCGAAACCCCTGTTCTGACCCGAAGTACCCCCGAGGGAGCAAGGGACTTCCTGGTGCCCAGCCGGGTTAATCCCGGCAGATTCTATGCCCTTCCCCAATCACCTCAACTGTTCAAACAACTATTGATGATCTCCGGCTTTGACCGCTATTTCCAGATCGTCCATTGCTTTCGCGACGAGGATCTCCGTGCCGACCGGCAGCCCGAATTCACCCAGGTCGATATGGAGCTGTCTTTTTGTGACCAGGACGATATTTTTAGAATAGTAGAGGGAATGACGGCCGCGGTCTTTCGGGGAACATTAGGAATAGAGTTAACCACCCCCTTTCCCAGGTTAACTTACCAAGAGGCCATCTCCCGCTACGGAGTGGATAAACCTGATGTCAGGTTCGGTTTCGAGCTCCGGAGGGTCTCCGATTTAGTAAGGGAATGTAAGTTCAAGGTATTTGCCGAGGCCCTGGAAAGGGAAGGAGTGGTGAAGGCGATAAATGCTAAAGGCTGTGCCTCCTTTTCCCGAAAGGAGTTGGATGAGATGACCGATTGGGTTGTCAGTCAGGGGGGAGGGGGATTGGCTTGGGTTAAGATTACCCCCGAAGGCTGGCAATCGCCGATTGCCAAGTTCTTCAGCGATACCGAACGCTCAGACCTGTCGGAGCGGATAGGGGCGGATGCAGGAGATTTAATATTATTCGGAGCCGGCAGTGGGAAGATTGTTAATGAGACTCTGGGGGAGCTGCGGATCCAACTGGGCAAAAAGTTGAAGCTCATCGAAGACAATAAATATGATTTCGTCTGGATTACCGATTTCCCCTTATTGGAGTATGATCCGGATACCCGAAGGTGGGTAGCGGTCCATCATCCCTTTACTGCCCCCCGAGACGAGGATATCCCCCAGCTCGATCAGGAGCCGGGCAAGGTAAGAGCCCAGGCCTATGACCTGGTGCTCAACGGTAACGAGATCGGAGGGGGCAGTATCCGGATACATCAGCGTGAGCTTCAGATGAAGATGTTCGAGAAGCTGGGAATTTCCCCGGAGGAAGGGGAAAAGAAATTCAGCTTTTTTCTTGAGGCTCTCGAGTACGGTGCCCCTCCCCATGGGGGAATTGCCCTGGGATTGGACCGACTGATCATGATCCTCTGCGGGGCGGATTCTATCCGGGATACCATTGCATTTCCCAAGACCCAGAAGGCTTTCTGTCCCCTGACCGAGGCCCCGTCGGAGGTGGACGGAGATCAGCTCCGGGAGCTGTTCATCAAGCTGGATCTAAAGAAACCTAATGGAAAATGAGTTGAGGGGCTGTTTTAAAGCATATCGAAGGAAGGGAAAGAAGGCAGACACTCAAACCCTTGAATCCTCGAATCCTTGAGTCCCTTTCTATGGTCTAAGCCTCTCGGGGGAAGCCGTCCCAGCGGAGACCACCCATGATCGCCTGAGCGATGTTGGTCAGGTGATCCCCAACCTTTTCCAGGTTAGCCACATAGTCGAGGAAGACTAAGCCAGGGAGAAGCTGGCAGGTTCCGTCATTGAGCCGCTGGACATGATTCTGACGCAGCTCGATATGTAACTGGTTGAGGGTCTCTTCCCGCTTTAATGCCCGTTTAGCCAGGGCTAAATCATTATTCTCCAGGGCCTCGATTGTTTCGTTGAGCATATTGTTTGCTTCCTCATACATCTTCCTTATCTCAGTAATGGCCTGGGGAGTAAAGGGTAACTTCTGCTCAATCTTCCGGGTTCCCAGTTCCACCAAATTTTCCGAATGGTCGCCGATCCTCTCAATGTCATTAACCGTATGGAGGAGTACCGGAAGCTTTTCTGATTCCTCCATACTTAAGTTCTTTTGCGAGAGTTCGACTAAATACCGGGTGATCTCCTTCTGGAGATTATCTACGGCCTCCTCCCTCGGGGCCACTCGTGAGAGAGCCTTGGGATCATCGGCAAAAAAACCATCCATGGCATCATTCATGGCCTGTTGGGCTATACGACCCATTCGAATTATCTCCCTGGTGGCCTGCTCAAGAGCAACCATCGGGGTATCCAGAAGATGTCTTTCCAGGTATTGGGGAGTGGCCTCAGCTACCTCCGGCTTCCCCGGAACCATCTTAATCGAGATCCTTTCCAGCCAACTTATTAAAGGCAGGAACACAATAATTGCATTGAAGATATTAAAGATGCTATGAGCAACGGCAATATGGAACATGATGTTACCGGGAGTTATCGGCCCGGGGATTATAAAGTCGATTGCCTTGACATAGATGCCCAAATAAACAAAGATCAACATATAGCAGGCTCCGATTACATTGAACAAGGTATGAGCCATGGCGGTCCGGCGGGCAGAAGCATTAGTGCCGATCGAAGCAATCTGGGCAGTAATCGTGGTTCCGATATTATCCCCCAGGATTAAGGGAATGGCCGCCTCAAAACTGATCAGGCCCTGAAAGGCAAGAACCTGGACAAGGGCAATCGTGGCACTGCTGCTCTGAAGCATCATGGTGATGATCGTTCCTACCAGGACCCCTAAGATAGGGTAGCGGCTGAAATTGACAAACAATTCCTTGACCTGAGGGCTTTCTTCCAGGGGGGCAAATGCTTCTTTCATAAAGTGGATGCCGATAAAGAGTATGCCAAGACCAAGCAGGACCTCTCCCCAGAGCTTTGAAGTTCTGGTCTTTCCGAGGGTTGCGAGGAGGAAACCGATTCCGACGGCAGGGAGGGCGTAATTGGTAATCTTGAATATTGCCAGAAAGGAAACCAGCCAGGCGGTCACCGTCGTACCGATATTTGCCCCCAGCACGACACTGATGGCCTGCTTCAGCGTAAGCAGACCGGCATTAACCAGACCTACCACCATTACGGAGGTACCGCTGCTGCTCTGGATCAGGGCGGTGACCGCGGCCCCAACCAGTAAGCCGGTAATCGGCTTCTTGGTCAGTAGTTCCAGGATCCGTTTCAGTCGTTCCCCGGCTACCTTGCGCAGTCCCTCCGACATCAGCTTCATCCCGAACAGGAAAAACCCGATTCCTCCTACAAGCTCGAATATTAACTGCTTGCCCATATGGTCGGATTATAGCAGGCAAATAAAGGAAGTCAAGTTTAATGTCTCTTAATATCAGATGTATTAACGTGGGTTAAAAAGTTCTTGACAGCTTAAAACCGGTGTGTTATTGATTCTGTGAATGAATACTCATTCATTTTTTATTTTTTAATTTCTCTAGTTTAATTGATAAAAAAAGCAATTGGGAGGAAAGTAAATGGGTAAAAAGCTCACGAAGGAAGAGCTTCTGAAAAAGGCGGAGAAGCCGGGTAAGGATGCGATGAAACTCCATCCGTTCTACCGGGGCAAGATAGAGGTGCTGCCGAAAAGCTGTATCCGGGACTTTAATGACTTCGCTATCTGGTACACCCCCGGTGTAGCCCAGCCCTGTAAAGATATCCAACAGAACCCGGAGAAGGTTTTCGAGCATACCAATAAATGGAATTTCGTTGCGGTCGTAAGCGACGGAACCCGGGTTTTAGGCCTGGGGGACATCGGACCCGAGGCGGGGCTACCGGTCATGGAAGGAAAAGCTTTACTATTCAAATACTTAGGTGGAGTGGATGCGGTCCCGATCTGCTTAGGCACCAAGAATGCTGATGAGATCATAAAGGCGGTCAAGTGGCTTACACCGTCATTCGGAGGTATCAACCTGGAAGATATTGCGCATCCCAAGTGCTTCAAGATTCTCGATACCCTGCGCGAGGAGATGACCATCCCGGTCTGGCACGACGACCAACAGGGCACGGCTACGGTTACCCTTGCGGGTTTGAAAAATGCCCTCAAAATTGTCGGCAAGGATATGGACAAGGTCAAGATCTCAATGATCGGGACCGGGGCAGCTAATATATGTATTGCCCGGGTACTGATTGCGGCCGGGGCGGAGCCCGGTAATATGTGTATGGTGGATTCAAAGGGGATCCTCCACCCAGACCGGAAGGAGCTTATGCCCGATTACCCGGAGAAATGGGATTTTGCCCAGAGGACCAATTCCGAGGGCCGTAAGGGAGGCATCCCGGAGGCGATGAAGGGAGCGGATGTCTGTATTGCCTTGTCCAAACCAGGGCCGGATACAATCAAGAAGGAGTGGATCTCCTCGATGAACAATGATGCAATCGTATTCGTCTGTGCCAATCCGATCCCGGAGATCTGGCCCTGGGAGGCGAAAGAGGCCGGAGCAAGGGTGGTGGCCACCGGACGCTCCGATTTTCCCAACCAGGTTAATAATTCCCTCGGATTCCCGGGCATCTTCCGGGGCACCCTGGATGTTATGGCCAAAACGATAACCGACGAGATGTGCATTGCTGCGGCGGATGAGCTCGCCCTGTGCGCAGAGGAGAAGGGGCTCAGTGAAGACAGCCTGATCCCCACTATGGCCGATTGGGAGGTCTATCCCCGCGAGGCAGCAGCCGTTGGCCTGAAGGCAATCGAGCAGGGGATAGCCCGGGTGAAGATGACGAGAGATGAGCTGATAGCGAAAGCTTCGAGTATCATCAAGAAGGCAAGGGATGAAACGGATTCTCTCCAGAAGCAGGGGTTTATCCAGTTACCGGAAGAATAAGGAGAAGTTTATTCCATGGTGATTAGACATTATCGGTGGCATACCGGGACCTGGGCCTGGATACTTCACCGCCTCAGCGGGATGGCATTGATCTCCTATCTGGTGCTCCATACCTGGGTAATCCACCATATTCAACGGGGTCCCGAGGAGTTCGATGCCCTGATGGAATTTGTGACTTCACCCCTATTTAAATTCGGCGAATTGGGGCTCTTCGGGGTTATCCTCTATCATACCCTGAACGGTATCCGGATCGTCCTGGTCGACTTAGGCTGGACCGTGGAGCTCAAGGCCCAGAAAATTACCTTCTGGGCTCTGGTTGCAATTGGTATTATTGCCCTCGGGCTTGGTGCCTACGGCTTTTTTCATTAAAATCCTGTGTTTAGGGATAGGTAAAACAATACAAATGGATCAAAGCGCGCAGGTAAACTCGGGCGGGGCATCCGGCTGGCTGTTTCAGCGGGTTTCCGGGATAACTATTGCCCTGCTCATCCTCCTCCACTTCTTGGTGCTCCATTTTGGCGGGGGAGGTGAGGTAAATTACAATCGGGTCGTTGCCCGGCTTTCGACACCCTACTGGAAGGTGATCGACCTTACTTTCCTGACCCTGGCACTCACTCACGGACTCTATGGCCTCTGGCTCATCGCCGGAGATTATCTGAATAAAAACTGGATGAGGGTCGCGGTGTTCTTTGTCCTCAGTATCGGTGGGATTGTACTGTTTACCATGGGGGCGATTACAGTCATCCCGTTTCCGGGGAAATAAAGTAAGAAATATCAGGAGATAAAAAGAAGATGTCTGAATCCGAGGGTTACCGGAATGAAGCGGAAGCGGAGAAGCTCCATGAGCCCCGGGGGGTTCCACTCCATAATGTCCACCGGCATGATGTGTTGGTAGTCGGGGCCGGTCTGGCCGCCCTCAGCGGTGCGCTTGAGGCGGCGAAGATAGGAGATGTGGGGGTGGTTACGAAGCTCTTCCCCACCCGATCGCATTCCGGGGCGGCCCAGGGTGGTATTGCCGCCTCCCTGGCCAATCAAGAGGAAGACCACTGGGAATGGCACATGTTCGATACCGTCAAGGGGAGCGACTACCTGGGGGATCAAGACGCTATCGAGATCCTGGTGCGGGAGGCCTCCAGTGTTGTCCGAGGCTTCGAGCATATGGGGTGCCCCTTCAGCCGGACTGAGGGCGGCCGGCTCGCCCAGCGGAAGTTCGGGGGGCATACGAAGGATTTCGGCAAAGGAGGGCCGGTGCTCAGGGCCTGCTATGCTGCCGACCGGACCGGGCATGTCTTACTCCATACCCTCTGGGAGCAGTGCGTTAAACACCAGGTCAGGTTCTACTCGGAATACCTTGCCCTTTCCCTGATCGTGAAGGATAAGGTGTGCCGGGGTATTGTCGCCCTGGATATGGCTACCGGCGAGGTTCATATCTTCCACGCCCGGGCGGTACTCTTGGGAACGGGGGGTTACGGCCGGGTATTCAGTATTACCTCAAACTCATTTGCCAATACCGGAGACGGTCTGGGGCTGGCAATGAGGGTCGGTATTCCATTGGAGGATATGGAGTTTGTTCAGTTCCATCCAACCGGTCTCTACCCGCACGGGATCCTGATTACCGAAGGTGCCCGGGGGGAAGGGGGATATCTCGTTAACGATGAGGGTGAGAGGTTTATGGAGAAATACGCTCCCGAGAAGATGGAGCTTGCTCCCCGGGATGTGATCAGCAGGGCGATTCAGACGGAGATTAATGAGGGAAGGGGGATCGGCGGTAAAGGATATGTCAACCTGGATGTCCGTCATCTCGGAGCGGAGAAAATCAAGGAGCGGCTTCCCCAAATCGCCGAGGTGGTCTCGAAATTTGCCGGGGTTGATGTAAACGAGGCACCGATCCCAATTCAGCCTACGGCCCATTATTCGATGGGCGGGATTCCTACCGACCTGGACTGCCGTGTCCTTGCCGATGGAAAGGGCGAGGTACTGAAAGGACTCTTTGCGGCGGGTGAATGTGCCTGCGTCAGCGTGCACGGGGCGAATCGGTTGGGGACGAATTCCCTCTTGGAGGCGGCGCTTTACGGCAGGAGGGCAGGGTTGGCGCTGGCCCGGGAGGTTAAAGGCTTGCCTTTTAACGAAATGCCCGAGGAGGTGGCTGAGCAGGACCTCAAGATGTTAGAACGGCTATTGGGTGCCAAGGGCGAGGAGAAAGTCGCCGACCTGCGGAAAAGGCTGCAGGAAGAGATGATGGCCAAGTGCGGTGTTTTCCGTAATGAAAAGGATCTTAACTCACTTCTGGAAACGGTGAAGGATTGCCAGGAGCGTTACCGGAATATCGGGATCAAGGACAGGAGCAGGTGCTTCAATACCGAGGTTGTCGAGGCGATTGAGTTCGGTTACCAATTGGATTTTACCGAGGCGATTGTCGCCGGGGCGATTAACCGAAAGGAGAGCCGGGGCGCCCATGCCCGGACCGATTTCAAGGAGCGGGATGATACCAACTGGCTTAAGCACACGCTGGCTTTAAAGATAGAAGAGGGGATCCGCTTCGATTATAAACCCGTTACCATCACCCGGTTCAAACCGAAGGCACGGGTTTACTGAGGATTTTTTGGGAACTCCAGAGCTATGAAATATACCGTGACGATATTACGCTTTAACCCGGAGCAGGACGAGAAACCGCATCAGGAGCGCTATAGCATCGAGGCACAGGAAGGGTGGACCGTCCTTGACGCACTGAATGAGATCAAGTGGTACCGGGACGGTTCCCTCAGTTACCGGAGGTCCTGCCGCCACGGGATCTGCGGCTCCTGCGCCATGACCATTGACGGGGTCAACCGCCTGGCCTGCGAGACCCAGCTTGCCACCCTTAAATCGGAGTTCGTCGTGGAGCCGCTTCGACACCTGAGGGTTATCAAAGACCTGATTGTTGATATGGAGCCGATCTATACGAAGCTTTTGGAGATAAAACCTTATTTCATCGAAAAGGGCCCGCCGCCGTCCGATCACGAGCGTCTCCAGTCACCCGAAGAGAATAAGAAGCTCGACGGTCTTTACGAGTGCATAATCTGCGGCTCCTGCACCTCCTCCTGCCCGTCGTTCTGGGCGGATGGGGAGTATCTCGGCCCGCATGCGTTTCTCAAGGTGAACAGATTTGTTGCCGACAGCCGTGACGAGGGCAAGGCGGAACGCCTTAAGCTCGTGGATAACCGCCACGGGCTCTGGAGATGCCACACCATCTTCAACTGTGTGGAGGCATGCCCCAAGTCGCTGAATCCCACCAAGGCGATATCGGCACTTAAACGGGCCCTGGTGGGCGGGCAGTTCTGATTGATAGAAGGAATTTAGGTAACATAAATAAAAAAACAGCTTAAACCGGGAAAGATTTTGTGTTAGGATGCAAATGAAAGGAGGGTTAATCAAATGATTGGTATTACTTCTTACGGGGCCAATATCCCGAGACTCCGGCTGACACGCATGGCCATTTTCCAGTCTATGGGCTGGTTTGCCCCGGCGATAATGGCAGTCGCTCAGGGGGAGAAGGCGGTGTGCAACTGGGATGAGGACGCCCTGAGTATGGCAGTGGAGGCTTCCCGGGATTGTCTGGTGGGGATGAAAAAGGAGAACATAGATGCCCTATATCTATGTTCCACAACTCTCCCTTACGCCGACAGGCAGAATGCCGGGATCGTCTCTACCGCGCTTAACTTGCGGGATGATATTCTGACCGCCGACTTCACATCATCTTTAAAAGCGGGGACCTCAGCGATGGTTACCGCCTTTGATGTAATTCAAAGCGGAGAAAAGAAAAGCATTATGGTGACCGCTTCCGATCACCGGGAGACGAAAGGGGCCTATTTTTACGAGATGTGGTTTGGTGACGGCGCGGCCTCCCTGCTTCTGGGGGATAAGGATGTCATTGCCGAATTCAAGGGAGCCTACTCGGTATCCTACGACTTTGCCGACCACTATCGCGGGACCGGACATAAGTTCGATTACATGTGGGAGGAAAGATGGGTCAGGGACGAAGGGTATTCCAAGATCATTCCGGAGGCGATCAACGGCCTGCTGAAAAAGTGCAATGTATCCATTGACAGCTTCGCCAAGGTGGTTTACCCCTGTTTCTTCAAGAGGGAGCATATCGGTATTGCCAAGAAACTCGGGATTCCCCCGGATAAGCTTCAGGACAATATGCATGAGGTTTGCGGGGAGACCGGGACCGCCCATCCCCTGCTCATGTTTGTTGCGGCCCTGGAGGAGGCCAAGCCGGGCGACAAGATCCTGCTGGCTAGTTTCGGAAACGGCTGCGACGCCATGTATTTCGAGGTTACCGACAAGATCAAGAAATTGAAGGAGCATAAGGGCGTCAAGGGCTCTCTGGCTATTCGCAAGGAACTGGACAACTATCAGAAATATGCCAAGTTCCGGGATCTAGTAAAGGTGGAAATGGGTATCCGTGCCGAGGCCGGTGGTCAGAGCGCAATAACCGTCCTGTGGAGAAAACGTAAGATGATCACTGGCCTGGTTGGCGGTAAATGCAAGAAGTGCGGGACTCCCCAGTTTCCTAAACCGGAGATATGTGTTAAACCCGATTGCGGTGCCGTTGGCGAAATGGAAGATTACGAGTTTTCCGCTAGAGATGGAAAGGTGGTGGCGTATACCGGAGATATGCTGGCGGTATCCCAGGAGCCGCCGGCCGTCTATGGGATAGTCCAATTTGAAGGGGGCGGAAGGATGCTGGCCGATTTTACCGATTGCGAATTGACCGAGGTAAAGGTAGGCCAGCCGATAAGGATGTCGTTCCGCAAAAGATATTATGACGAAGACCGCGGCTTTCATGCATACTTCTGGAAAGCCGTGCCCCAGGCTCAAGCATAAAGGAGGGATGTAACATGGCCACAGGAATTAAAGACAAAGTTGCAATTATCGGCATGGGCTGCACCAAATTTGGTGAAAGATGGGATGTCGGGTCTGAGGAATTGATGGTAGAAGCCTTTGAGGAGTGTATTAAGGATGCGGGGATTGAAAAAAAGGATATTCAAGCGGCCTGGTTAGGTACATGCATGGATGAAGTTAATGTAGGCAAGAGCGCACTTTCTTTACCCATGACCCTGCGTTTGCCCAATATTGCGGTGACCCGGACGGAGAATTTCTGTGCCAGCGGCACCGAATCCTTCCGGGGAGCCTGCTATGCGGTGGCCTCCGGGGCTTATGATATCTGCTTGGCCCAGGGGGTGGAGAAGCTAAAGGATACCGGTTACGGTGGTCTGCCCGCTAGTAGCGGAAATAGCCTGGCCCGGTTCTGGATGCCCAATGTTACTGCACCGGGTTCCTTTGCCATGCTGGCCTCCGGCTATGCCGCGAAATACGGCATTGATCCCGGAGAGCTCAAGAAAGCCATGGCCCATGTGTCTTTCAAGAGCCATGCCAACGGCGCCCTGAACCCCAAGGCCCATCTCCGCAAGGCAGTTACCATGGACCAGATACTGAACGCACCCATCATCGCCCATCCTCTGGGGCTTTTCGACTGTTGCGGGGTGAGCGACGGATCGGCCTGTGCGATTGTGACCACACCGGAGATTGCTAAGGATCTGGGTAAAAAGGATTTCGTAAGCGTCAAGGCCCTGCAGCTGGCCCTCAGCAATGGGTACGAGGCCCAATATAATGACTGGGAATGCGACCATTTCGTGACCACTTCTAAGGCGAGTTCGGAGGCCTATAAAGAGGCGGGGATTAAGGAACCCCGGGAAGAGATCAGCATGATGGAGGTGCACGATTGCTTCTCGATCACCGAGCTGGTGACCATGGAAGACCTCCATATTTCCGAAAGGGGACAGGCCCCCAAGGACATCATGGACGGGTTCTATGACCGGGACGGAGGGGTTCCCTGCCAGGTGGACGGGGGACTGAAGTGCTTCGGGCATCCCATCGGCGCTTCCGGGCTCAGGATGCTCTACGAGATGTATCTCCAGCTCCACGGGAGGGCCGAGGAAAGGCAGATCAAGGATCCCAAGCTGGGGCTTACCCATAACCTGGGCGGGTTCCCGTTTATGAACATCTGCAGTGTGGCGATTATCGGCAAATACGGTGTTTGATAAAGCTGAATAATTAGTAGGTAGGGGCCGACACCTGTGTCGGCCCTTTTTTTACTTCAGGCAGACTGAACTGAATAGTTGGGACTTTCCCCCCGGTTTTTTATTATCTGTATTTTGTTTGAACTTTGGATTTTGTAATTTGACATTAATAATCCTACTCCTTAACACTACCCCCTAATCCCTTTTTCCTTGACATTACCCCATGACATTGCTAAATTTATCGACAGATTGGGGGATTTTACTACCTGAGATAGAGAATCCGAGATTTGTTGAACCGACCCTGAAAGCACCATTGACTAATATCCCCCACCGTATTCATTTTGTAG
Source organism: Deltaproteobacteria bacterium (assembly GCA_020345765.1). Classification (GTDB taxonomy): domain Bacteria; phylum Desulfobacterota. The sequence goes on along the minus strand of CP070770.1, from coordinate 2,663,861 downwards.
CCATTTATACCGATACATATCGGGGCAATATCTATCGGGATTGAAGTAATGGGGAAGAGGTGAAATATGTTAATGCAAAACCTGGCCCCAAAATTTCTTTTATTAAAGCATGACTTCTCTGAATTGAGTAAGGTGTCCCCGGATATTTCTTAAGTAAGGTGTCCCCGGATATTTAAATATCGCTCAAGAAAAGGAGATAGGCTATGAAAAAAGGGATTGAATCCGTTGGTTTTGTTCGGAGGTGTTACATCTTATTATCCGTGACTTTTGTGATTTTCATTATGAGTCATGGAACTGCTACCTCGCAAGAAAGCGGTTGGACAGGGAATGTCAACGTCTTTCTCGGAGCAAAGGCTCTTGATGAAGACGATTGGTACCCGGTGGAAGAACAGGGTGAATTTGGTGTACAAATTGATTTTAGACCTCGGAGCTGGCCGGTCAACCTCGTTATCGATTTGTTAGGGGCTTATGGAGAAGATGACTCATTAGGTGTCAAGGTTGAAAGTATAACCTCTGAATTCAATATTGGCGTCCGAAAAATATGGGAGCAGTTTGCCTATACTCGTCCTTTCATCGGCGGAGGGTTATCGTTCATCAATGGGGAATTTAGTGTCGAAGCTTTTGATATTAAAGTTACAGATGATGATCAAGGCGCGGGGCTTTGGTTAGGGGGAGGCGTTTACTGGACAATAGGACACTTTAATATCGGACTTGAGCTGAAGGCCTCCGCTGCAGAAATAACGCTGTTCGGTATTGATGTTAACGCCGGGGGAGGACATTTTGGGATGCTGATCGGAGGCCATTGGTAGTTGTTAATCTGAAAGGGGAAATCGGGGGAGGGTCACATTCTTTCATTTATATCGAGCTGTTCTTTGAATACTATAATGGAGTGTCCTTACAATCCTTATGTTTTAAAAAGGCAAGAAGCTCTTGAGTAATTCCGGGGACACCTTACTTAGATGAAGTTTTCGTTGTCAAATTTTGACTACTGCCTAAGTTGTTTTAGAACCAATATTCCCTCAATTCTTCTGATTTAAGGAGGGTTATTATAAATACTTTAAAGAGGATTATTATGTTGTCGGGAATTATCCTAGTCCTGGGAAGCGATTATGCCCGGGCGCAGGAGGTGTCCGAATACGTCGCGGAAAAACCGGAAACTCCGGCGGAAGGGAAAGCCCTTGGATGGGATCCTATTCTCAAGATGTCCAGCAATATCGCCTTCAGTCACAATCGGAAGGTGGTAGGTAACCCGGACGGGGCAAATTGGAACCTGGGATTTTTGCTAAATAGCGGCTTGTGCTTCCTTAATGAGGGCGGACACTCGTGGGAAAATGCCTTGAAATGGCAGTTAAACTACACCCGGACCTCCGTCATTGACCGCTTGATCAAAAGCCTGGATGCTCTCGAGTTCACCTCTACCTACTTCTATCATATCCCGTCAATTAAATGGCTCGGCCCTTTTGCTTCTTTGGTTTTAAATACCTCCGTTTTCCCGGGCTACGATGTTCGCCCGGAGGACACGGTTGTGCGCCGGTTAGATATAGCGGGAAAAGAAGTTTCTATCGAAACCATTGCCGCCGAGGACGATATCGAGCTAACCAAAGCCTTTGCTCCCACGGTCTTTAAACAGAGCGTGGGAGTTTTTGCCGATGCAGTAAACAAGAAGCCCATCAAGGTAAACATCCGCGCCGGCGCCTCTGCCTGGGAGGTATTTGGGCAAAACGGTTATATCGTAGCCGACGATGCTGCCACCCCGGAGTTGGATCTCCGGGTCATCCAGGATTCCGCCATGTTTGGTTCGGGATTGATCTTGACCGCATCCGGGGAGATCAAAACGAATCTTATTTACAACTCCAAAGCAGAGTTTATGTATCCATTCATGCATAATGCCGAGACGGATCTGTCCGGTATCGATATATTGAATATCGAATTTGATTTTCTGTTAGGGGTTAAACTGGCAGAATGGGCCTCTCTTGACTACACCGTTAAAGCCTACCGGCTGCCCTTCATCTCCGAGGATTGGCAGGTGCATAACGGGCTCCTCCTATCTCTTACGGCAAATATCATATAGTAGGAGCAGAACTAAGAAAAGGGGACGGTTCTATTTTAATAAAACGGATGCTGGACTTATTTTACAATATTATCGGTATTGAACGGGAGAACGTATGCCAGTAATCAGGACTCCGGAGGAGCGGTTTTCTAATCTTCCCGATTTTCCCTATAAGCCGCACTATGTGGAGATTAACGGCTTGAGGGTCCATTACATCGATGAAGGCTTGGGAGATCCCGTCTTATGCCTGCACGGTGAGCCTACCTGGAGCTTTCTCTACCGGAAGATGGTCCCTATTCTTACCTCCGAGCACAGGATGGTAGCCCCGGACTTCGTCGGGTTCGGTCGCTCGGACAAATACACCGAAGCGGAGGAGTACACCTACGAGATGCATCGCGATACGCTATTCAAGTTCATCAAGACCCTTGGCCTGGAACGCATAACCGTTGTCGTTCAAGACTGGGGTGGACTGATCGGCCTCCGGGTGGCGGGTATGGTGCCGGAGAGGTTTGCGCGCTTGGTTATAATGAACACGGGTCTGCCCACCGGCGATGAGAATATACCCGAGGCATTCCTCAATTGGCGTAATTTCGTAGAGAGGACTCCCGACCTGCCCGTAGGAATGATCGTCCAGGGTGCAACCGTGCAGGGTGATAAAATTCACAAGGATGTTGTCGCTGCCTATGAGGCCCCCTTCCCCGACGCTACCTATAAGGCAGGTGCTAGGGCCTGGCCGCTAATGGTGCCGATCAAACCGGATGATCCGGCCTCCGCGGAACTCCGACTGGCTAGGCAAGCGATGACCAAATGGGATAAGCCTGCCCTAGTCATGTTCTCGGATATGGACCCTATTACCCGGGGCGGTGACCTCTTCTTCCGCGCACTCATACCGACCGCACAGGATCAGCCCGAGATTGTAATCAGGGATGCCGGTCACTTTCTCCAGGAAGATAAGGGGGCGGAAATAGCCGGGCAGATCCTTGAGTTTATTAACCGAAGCACCCAATAAAAGACTGAAGAGAAAATGGTCATATAGATTTTTTACTAAATTGTGGAGATAGATATGCAATACCTTGAAAAACTCCTTGATCAATTTTCGGATATCCCCCGGAACATTATTCTCAAAGCCGATATTCTGCGGCGGGGCATAAAATTGAATGATGATATACGAAAAGCGGGCGCAACATCGAACACAACGGGCATTTCCAGCAAGCTTGAAAGTTTCATTGGCAGTTCCAGCCCACCGCCCAGTCAGTTCCATTTCAAAGCCGACGAAACCACAGTTGACATCAAGGCGGACGAAAGAAGCCCTTATGAGATCAGAGAGGATGGTGAGGGCAGGTATCATATTTTCTGTGGAGAAGAGAATTTCGGCGAGGTGCAATTCATCAAGCGTCCCTCCTATATGGACAAAAAAACCTCGGATGGAAAACCTTGTGACTATCTGATTATCCAGAGAGGCCCATCCTGTATTTGTGTAAGTCCGCTGGATTTTTGCGCTTATTTCAAGAAGGGCGAGTCCTGTAAGTACTGTATTTGTTCTTTAGGATTGGATCTCGGGGTGCAGATGAAACTCATCAAGCCTATCCCGGATAATAATATACTGGCGGAAGCTATTGCAATCGCATGCGAGGATGGTGTGGACCTGAAGGAACTAAAACTCAGCGGCGGCGCACTTTACAATGTGCACAAAGAGGCGAATTACATCAAGAGGTGCCTTGATGCGATTTTCGATCGCATCGATCCCCCTGAAGAGGTAACCATTTTTTCTCAAGCCTTAGAAAAGGATGACCAGAAAGAGTTGAAAGATATCGGCGCCACCAACGTATGTTTTGACCTTGAGGTCTGGGACGAGCAACTGTGGCCTGAATTGCTGCCCGGCAAAGCCAAGACAATCGGACGTCAAGAGTGGATAAAGCGTCTCGAAGATGCGGTTGAGGTTTTCGGCCGGGGCCATGTAGGCACCAACTTTGTAGGGGGTTTCGAGTGCGCTCCCCGGCCAGGCTTCCTTTCTCAGGATGAAGCATTGAAGTCGTACACAGAAGGGTTTGAGTATCTGATCAAAAGAGGTATCGTTCCCTGGTTTACCATCTGGACCGCTTACCCCCTTGTGGGCAATTTTCAAGTCGACGATCCGCCACCCACCGAGTTCTACCTTCGGCTCGCACAGCCGATCCATGAGTTACTGGAGAAATATGGGGTCTATCCGGATTTAGGGTTCCCCAGAATGGGTGTCGATCCGCCAACTCTCGGGCTTTATTGCTATTACTGTTATAGTATGCAGTTTACCCGCGATTATCCTCGGTTAATAGAGCGGGAGTAAAAAAAGAGAACGGTTCTATTTTTCGATAAACCGGGCGCTGAACCTATTCCCCCCGGATTGAGTTTGCGAGATTGCGGATTATTGCCCGGTTTCCCCCTTGCTTCTTAGCTTGATATAACGCTTTATCTACTGAATCAACCAACATCCCAATTATGCTCTCAATTTCAGCAGACTCGAGCCTGGCTGCATTTTTGAAGAGAGCCTTAGTAAAAGAATCACCGCCTAAGCTAACCTTTATCTTGATATGATCAGGATAACCTTCTATCCTGAAAGACTTTTCCTCAATGACTTTTCTGATTTTCTCTGCCACTACCCTAATGCTTGCATTATCCGTATTATGCAATATTATTGCAAACTCATCACCTCCATACCGGGCCACTACATCCACACCCCGCACTGCTTCTTCTAACGCCCGAACCAGTTTTTCTAAAATCTCGTCACCGGCAGGGTGTCCATAGGTGTCGTTGACCTTCTTAAAATTATCGGGATCGACCATTAGTAGGGACAACGGCCTACCATCTCTCTGGCAAATATTAATTTTTTCTTCCAATCTTCTCCGGAAACCCCGAAGGTTGTAAACCTTAGTAAGTTCATCAGTTATGGATAGCTCCTCTACCTTTTTGTATAATCGGGCCTCCCGGATCCGGATAGCTATATAGCTGGCAAACATCTCAATTCTTCTTTTATCTTCTTCGCTGAATTTATATCTTTCCTTTACGTAAATGCAAAGAACGCCGATTTTATCGTAAAATTCTTTACCTATCTCCCCGGGACCCACAGCTACCAACAGGGGGATATACAATCCCGAGGCCATCCCATCGTCTACCGCCATACTCTGAATGCTCTTCAAATCATACTCTTCTATTATTTTTCCTTTTTCAAAAGCCTGCCAGCTTAGGCTCTCGGTCAGGCTTTTGGTTCTCTTTCTACTATACTCTTTACCTAATCCTTTTTTAGCCGCTACCTCGAAGTCTTTTATCTCCGGGTTAAAAATTTTTATTGCACAGGCATCAATGGGAAGGGATTCTATCGCACTGTTTACAGTCATATCCAGAATATTTTGTAGCTCATGGGTTTTAGCCGTTATCTGATGCAGCTTATAGAGATTGGCTAATACATTATTAATCCTGAGAATCTCTTCCTCTGCCTTCTTTCTTTCCTCTTCCGCTTCTAACTTCTCAGTTATGTCCCTGCCAATACCCAGCACACAATCTTGCCCTTCTAACCTGATCAAAATGGCCCTGGCCTCCATGGGAATCTCATAACCATCCTTATTTATCAGGGTAAAAGGGATATCTCTCACTTTTTTCTCCGTCCTTATTCTCGAGAGCTTTTCCAATGCAGTTTTATGAGAATCTTCCGTGAGGACCTCTGCGATATTCATTTTAAGGATCATAGGTTCCGGATAGCCCAACTTCTTCTCGGTGATTCTGCTTACCAGCATAAGATTGCCTTTCAAATCATGGATATAAGCTATGTCGGGAATTGCTCGGAAGATCTCTCTAAATTTTTCTTCCACCTTCACTATCTCGGTTATATCCCGGGCAATACCCATAATCCCGATATCCTTTCCCGCCGCATCCTGGATAAGCTTAGCACTGATCAATACATGAAATCTTCTATCTAAGTTATTTTTAATCACTATGTGGGTATCACTGACTTCACCCTGTTGAAAGATTGTTTCCAGGACTTTTTCGGCTTTTTCTTGATACTCGGGAACTATGAAATCACGAAAATCAAGGCCTTTTAGCGATTTCCAATCCATTCCTAAGAAACTGGTCATTTTAACGTTGGAATAGATTGCTTTACCCTTTAAATCCAGAATGAAGGCAATGTCCGGCAGGAGTTCCAGGAATAATTCTAGCTGATGAGAGATTATTGCTTGGGCACTTGGAGGATTTGGGTGTATCCCAAGTCTATTAAGTATCCCTTGCCCAACTTTTTGAAGACTGTTTGCTAAGGTAATAAGGTGGCCTTTAACCAGTACTGTCCCGATTGCCTTTATTTTTGTATTTGCTTTCATCTAAGAATCCAGGATCAGGGAGAAGTATTCGTCCCCCTTTTTTTTGGGATGACGGCTGACTTTACCCTCCGTTTCTAATTTGATCAGATGGGCGGTTACCGAGCGCTCGGCAAGGCTGTGCAGTTGGGGATCGACATCGGTATAAATTTCCTTAACTAACTCCCTGACAGTCTTCTCTCCCCCTTCAAGTGACTCGATTACCCGCCTTTCCCTCATGAGCCGATGGTCGATGTATTCCTGAATCTTTGCTGGAGCATCGGTTATTAACGGTCCGTGCCCGGGACAGATGGCCTTGATATCATAATCACCGAGCCTTTTCAGGGAGTCCAGATAGGCCTTCATATCCCCATCCGGGGGTGAGATAATAACGGTACCGATTCCTACGATGAGGTCTCCGCTGAAGAGAATTTGTTCATCCGGGAGATATAGGCAGATATGTCCGCTGGCATGCCCCGGGGTATGAATGACTTCCAATTTGAGACTATCAAGATCGATTATATCTCCGTCCTTGAGGGTCAAATCTATCGGTGGTGCCCCGGGCTGGTTGGCCAAAAACCGGGCATCGCTCTCGTAAATACCTATCTCCGCCCCGGTAGCATCCTTCATGGCGGAGGCGCCCTGGATATGATCCGGATGGCGGTGGGTTATGATAATTTTTGTAAGCCTCGCTCCACTTAGGCCCTTAAGATAGCTCAGTGTGGTCTCTATGCTCTCTTCCTTTGACGAACCGGGATCTATGAGTGTTACCTCGCTTTTTCCGACCAGATAGCTATTCGTCGTGTAAAATGTGGGCAGGGTTACCGAGGGAACAGGTAGCAGGTGAACTGAAGGGTATATTACCATGTTACTCATAGGAGATCAGGGGAGGGCAGATGGGTAGGGAAATCTGAATGATCCAGGATCTGAGATCATCCTACCTTACGATAGGGCTTCTTTCATTCTCTGCCCGATATCCACCGGGCTACTGGCGACATTTACTCCGGCAGCACGCAAGGCAGCGATCTTTTCCTTTGCGGTTCCCTTACCACCGGCAATGATCGCCCCGGCATGTCCCATCCTTCTGCCCGGGGGAGCGGTCTGCCCGGCAATAAATGCCACTACCGGCTTCTTGAACTCCCCTTTAATGTATTCGGCGGCCTTTTCCTCCTCACTCCCGCCGATCTCACCGATAATTACTACCCCTTTAGTCTGCTTATCCTGGTTAAAAAGCCTGAGAAGGTCGACAAAAGAGGAGCCGATTATGGGATCTCCCCCAATACCGATACAGGTAGATTGGCCTACCCCAAGGTCGGTAAGCTGTTTTACCGCCTCGTAGGTAAGTGTTCCCGACCTGGAGATCACACCGATTCCACCCTCCTTATGGATATGGCCGGGCATAATCCCGACCTTACATTTACCCGGGGAGATAATCCCGGGGCAGTTGGGGCCGATGAGACGGGTATTGATTTTTTTGAGATAATGATAGGCAGGGATCATGTCCTGAGGGGGAATCCTCTCGGTAATGCAGACTACCAGTTTCAGGCCGGCGTGGGCCGATTCCAGAATGGCTTCCGTAGCGAAGGCGGCGGGCACAAAGATCACGGAAGTATTGGCCCCGGTGGCTTTTTCTGCCTCGACTACGGTATTAAAGACGGGGACTCCTTCTACATAATGGCCTCCCTTACCCGGGGTTACCCCGGCCACTACATTGGTGCCGTAGCTTACCATCTGCTTGGTATGGAAACTGCCCTCACCGCCGGTAATCCCCTGCACTAAAAGCTTGGTATTCTTATCAACTAAAATACTCATTTGAGAGTACTTGCTATCTTTTCGGCAGCTTCCTTCATATCGGCGGCCACCGTGAAGTTGAGTCCGGATTTGTTAAGGATATTCTGCCCCTGCTCGACATTGGTTCCTTCCAGACGAATCACCATCGGGACCTTGATCTCCAACTTGTGGCCGGCCTCGACAATACCGGTAGCCAGGGTATCACAGCGCAGGATGCCGCCGAAGATATTAATCAGGACAGCCTTTACCTTTTCGTCGGAGAGCAGTATGCGAAAGGCATTTTCCACCATTTCCGCCGAGGCCTGACCGCCCACATCAAGGAAGTTCGCCGGCTCCAGCCCGACCTGCTTGATCAGGTCCATCGTCGCCATGGCCAGTCCTGCCCCGTTGACCAGACAGCCGACAGAGCCATCAAGCTTAATATAGTTAAGATTATACTTCGAGGCCTCTACCTCCAGGGGCTCTTCCTCGTTCGGATCTCTCAGCTCGAGGAGTTCCTTATGCCGGTTAAGGCCGCTGTCGTCGAGGTCAACCTTGGCATCCAGGGCTAGAAGCCTGTCATCTTCAGTGATAACCAGAGGATTGATCTCGGCCAGGGAGGCATCTTTATTATGGAAAAGCCGATAAAGGTTGCTGATTAATGGTGCCGCCTGCTTAATTACTGCTTGTTCCAGCCCCAGCCCATAGGCCAGCTTACGGGTCTGAAAGCCGCGCAGGCCCAGAATAGGATCCACCTGTTCCCTCAGAATCTTATCCGGCGTAGACCGGGCGACCTCCTCGATCTCCATCCCCCCGGCCTCCGAGGCGACAATCATCGGACAGCAGGCGGCCCGGTCGATCGTGATCCCCAGATAAAGCTCCTTTTTGATACTAATTCCCTCTTCCAGTAGAACCTTACGGACCTGTTTCCCCTCCGGTCCGGTCTGGGGGGTAACCAGTTTCATTCCAATTATCTGACCGGACAACTTTTCCGCTTCCTCCGGAGTGCTGGCCACCTTTATTCCCCCTCCTTTGCCCCGCCCGCCCGCATGGATCTGGGCCTTTACCACCATCTTCCCGGCGCCTAATTTCTCAGCAATCTTCCGGGCCTGCTCCGGGGTTTCAGCGACTTCCCCCTCGGGGACGGGGATATCGAACTCTTTCAGAAGCCGTTTTGCCTGATATTCGTGGATCTTCATCGTTTCCTGCTATTCCCGGCGGTACTGCTCCACGCCTTTCTGGTAAAGGTCTTCACCCCGAGTGTCATTGACGACTATTACTGGGAAATCTTCCACCTCCAGCTTCCGGATTGCCTCCGGCCCCAGGTCCTCATAGGCGACTATCTCGGATTTTTTGATTGCCTTCGCAATGAGAGACCCGGCCCCCCCCACGGCGGCAAAATAGACTGCCTTGTATTTGACCATGGCGTCGATTACTTCCTGGCCCCGGTTCCCCTTGCCAATCATTCCCTTGAGCCCGACACTCATTAATTTCGGGGAGTAGGTATCCATCCGGTAGCTGGTGGTCGGACCGGCGGAGCCGATCGCCTGGCCCGGTTTGGCCGGGCTCGGTCCCACATAGTAAATGATTTGACCCTTGATGTCGATGGGCAGGGATTCACCCTGGTCCAGCAGATCGAACAACCTTTTGTGGGCGGCATCACGGCCGGTGTAAATGACTCCATTAAGGGAGACTTTATCCCCGATCCTCAGTTTTTCTACATCCTGGTCGGAGAGCGGTGTAGTCAGCTTAATTGTTTCAGGCATGGTATTTCCTTCTCGATTAATTTACCTTGCTGATTTCGATTAAATAGTCACTTCCTTGTGTCGGGCGGCGTGGCATTGGACATTTACTGCTAATGGCAGGCTGGCAATGTGGCAGGGGACGAGATCCACATGGACGGCTAACGAGGTCGTTCTGCCTCCCAATCCCTGCGGACCGATCCCTAGTTTATTAATCTTTTCCAGGATCTCTTCTTCCATCTGGGCTAATTCGGGATCCGGGTTTTTACTTCCGATCGGGCGGAGCAGTGCCTTCTTGGCAATATAGGCCGCCCGCTCAAAGGTGCCCCCAATCCCCACCCCGACTACCGTGGGAGGGCAGGGGTTGGAGCCGGATTCCTTTATCAGGTTGACGACATAGTCAATTACTCCCTGGCGGCCAACCGCGGGAGTCAACATCACTACCCGACTCATGTTCTCGGAACCACCCCCCTTGGGGGCGAACTTGATGTTGATCTTGTCGCCGGGAACCAGCTCGATATGGATTATCGCGGGTGTGTTGTCTCCCAGGTTTTTCCTGGTGAAGGGGTGGCAGGAGGATTTCCTGAGATAACCTTCCTGGTATCCCTGGCGCACTCCTTCCTGGACGGCCTCGTTGAGATCCCCACCGACTAAATGGACGTCCTGGCCCAGTTCAATAAATAATATCGCCAGCCCGGTATCCTGACAGATTGGGGTTTTTTCATCCGTGGCGATCCGGGCGTTCTCGATCAATTGCTCCAGGATCTCCTTGCCCGCAGGAGACTCCTCGGCAGCGTAATAGTCCTTAAAGGCCTTGAGCACATCCTCTCCCAGGTCGTAGTTGGCCTCCATGCACAGTCGTTTTACCTGGGCGGTGATCTTATTTGCCTCTATTTCTCTCATTTATCCTCTTTCCGATATTTCTATTAACACCCCGCCGGTCTCTTTGGGGTGAATGAAGGCAATCTTGGCGCCGCCGGCTCCCTTCCGGGGGGTCTGGTCGATGAGCCGGACCCCTTTATCCTTGAGCTCCTGGAGGGCGGACTCGATGTTATCCACCCGGAAAGCAATGTGCTGGACCCCTTCGCCCCGGGATTCGATGAATTTAGCAACCGGACCGTCCGGGGAGGTGGATTCCAGCAGCTCAACTTCGCTTTCCCCTACCGGGATGAAGGCAACCTTAACCTTTTGGTCCGGGACCTCCTCGACTTCAGCAACCTTTAATCCCAGAAAGTCTTGATAAATCCGTTTCGCATCCTCGATGCTTTTAACGGCAACCCCGATATGATCGACGATTAATGTCTTCATGGTTTCTCCTTTCTCTTTCTTAGCCCGAACAATATCCGGGAGGAATTTATTTTTTTACTTTGTCCTGGATAAAATTAATAATATCGCCGGTGGTAGTTCCCGGTCCAAAGAGCCCGGTAATCCCCATCTTCTCTAATTTCGGGACATCCTCCGAGGGGAATATACCGCCCGCCACGACCAGGACATCTTTGATTTTCTTTTCTTTCAGAAGCTCGATAATCCGGGGGAACAGGTAGTCTTGGGCGCCGGACAGTATACTCAATGCAAGAACCTGCACATCTTCCTGGATTACCGCCTCCACGATCTGCTCCGGGGTCTGCCGCAGTCCGGTATAGATCACCTCCATCCCCGCATCCCGCAGTGCCCGGGCGACTACCTTCGCTCCCCGGTCGTGCCCGTCCAACCCGGGCTTAGCCATTAATACTTTTATCATCTTCCTCTCCTGTTTCCAATATAGATTTTGGATTTTAAATTGTAGGTTCTGAAATCAACAACCTGCAATCGATTATTTAAGCCGCTTGGTATTCCCCAAAAACCTCCCGCAGGGTATCGCAGATCTCGCCCAGGGTGGCCTCGGAGCGAACTGAATTCACAAAATGGGGGAGGAGGTTTTCTTTCTTGTTTTCCGTCGCTTTCTTCAGGTCTTTTAAAGAGCTTTCGACCTTGCTCTGGTCCCTCGAGGAACGGAGTTCCTTTAACTTGGCCTTCTGGCTTTCCCCGACGGTCGGGTCCACTTTGAGCAGGTCGGCAGGTTTTTCCTCTTCCTCCTCGACGAAATCGTTTACCCCCACAACGATCCGGGATTTGTCCTCAACCCCTTTCTGATACTGGTAGGCACTCTCCTCGATCTCTTTATTGATATATCCCTTCTCGGTTGCCTTGACCGCACCACCCATCTTGTCGATCTTTTCGATATACTCCTCCGCCCGGCGTTCGACCTCATCCGTGAGCTGCTCAATATAATACGAGCCCCCTAACGGGTCGACTACATCGGTAACTCCGGTTTCATGGGCAATGAGCTGCTGGGTGCGCAGTGAAAGCCGGACCGCCTCCTCCGAGGGAAGGGCCAGGGCCTCGTCCCGTGAACATGAGTGGAGCGACTGGGTTCCGCCCAGGACGGCAGAAAGTGTCTGAAAGGCCACCCGGACGACATTGTTGTCCGGCTGCTGGGCGGTAAGCGAGGACCCGGCGGTCTGAACATGAAAGCGCAGCATCCAGCTTGCCGGCTTCTTGGCCCCGAAGCGTTCCTTCATTATCCGGGCCCAGAGACGGCGGGCCGCCCGGAATTTGGCAATTTCCTCAAAGAAGTCCTGTTGGGAGATAAAGAAGAAGGAAACCCGGCGGGCAAAGGTATCCACATCCAGACCAGCCTTGATGGCCGCATCTATATAAGCAATGCCATTAGCCAAGGTAAATGCCAATTCCTGAACTGCAGTGCACCCCGCTTCCCTCATGTGATACCCGGATATGGAGATGGTGTTCCAATTAGGGACACTTTCCGAGCAGTAGGCAAAGGTATCGGTGATGATCCGCATTGACGACTCAGGAGGGAATATATATGTACCCCGGGAGGTGTATTCTTTCAGGATATCGTTCTGGATCGTCCCGTTAAGTTTATCCGGTGTGACCCCCTGCTTTTCCGCTATCACAATATACATTGCGAGAAGAATAGCGGCCGGGGCATTGATGGTCATCGAGGTGCTGACCTTATCCAAGGGGATACCGTCAAACAGGGCTTCCATGTCCCGAACCGAATCGATAGCCACCCCTACCTTTCCCACCTCCCCCTGGCTCAGGGGGTGGTCGGAGTCGTAACCGATCTGGGTGGGGAGATCAAATGCCACCGAGAGACCGGTCTGACCCTTTTCCAGGAGATAACGGTATCGCCGGTTGGTCTCCTCAGCGGTAGCGAACCCGGCATACTGACGCATCGTCCAGTGCCGGCCCCGATACATGGTCGGCTGAACCCCCCGGGTGAAAGGATAGTCCCCGGGGAAATTCAGATCGGCAAGATAGTCAGCTTCTTCCATATCCAGCGGGGTATAGGTTCGGTTCAGGGGAATCCCCGAGGTGTTGACAAAAGAGGGCTTGCGCTCCGGACGCTTTTTCAATGTCTCGGCAAGCTTTCCTTCCCATTCGTCCATTTCTTTGCGAATTTTCTTCAGGTCATTTTTATCAGCCATAAATACTCCTTATATGTATTTAGGTTAATTCTCACTAAACCGGGATGTTCCCGTGCCTTTTCGGCGGCCGGCTTTCCCGTTTGTTCAGTAAGATATTCAGGGCATTGATTATTCTTCTCCGGGTCTCCCGGGGGCGAATGACCGCATCAATAAAGCCCCGGGAGGCCGCTACGTAGGGATTGGCGAAAAGCTCCTCGTATTCCTGGATCTTTTCCTGGAGTTTGGCCTTGGGGTCTTCGGCTTCCTTAATATCTTTGCGGAAGATAATATTTGAGGCTCCTTCTGCACCCATTACTGCAATCTCCGCGGAAGGCCAGGCCAATACATAGTCCGCTCCCAGTTCCCGGCCGCACATGGCGAGGTAGGAGCCGCCGTAATCCTTCCGGGTTACAAGGGTAATTTTCGGCACCGTGGCCTCGGAGTAACACCACAAGAGCTTCGCCCCGTGCCGGATAATCCCGGCCCATTCCTGGTTTGACCCCGGCAGATATCCGGGCACGTCGGAAATCGTTAGCAAGGGGATATTGAAGGCATCGCAGAAGCGGATGAAACGGGTGGCCTTGTCCGAGGCATTTACATCCAGACAGCCGGCAAGCACATTGGGTTGGTTGGCGATTATCCCTACCGTGCGCCCGTTGAAGCGGGTAAAAGCGATAATGATATTCTGGGCGTAGTGCTCATGGGGCTCGAAGATCTGCCTCTTATCGACGATCGACCTGATTACATCCTTAATGTCGTAGCTGGCCTTGGGGTTGTCCGGGATGATTTCGTCAAGCATGGTCTCCTCCCGCTCCGGATCGTCCCCGAGGTCTTTCACCGGCGGTTCCTCCATATTGTTGGAGGGCAGGTAGCTCAGCAGTTCCCGGATCTGGTTGATCGCATCGGTATCGCTCTCGCAGGCAAAATGGGCGACACCGCTTCTGGTGTTATGGGTCATTGCCCCACCAAGGTCCTCAAAATTGATCTCTTCGCCGGTAACCGATTTGATGACCTCCGGACCGGTAATGAACATGTAGCTGGTTTTTTTCACCATGAAGATCCAATCGGTCATTGCGGGAGAATAAACTGCCCCTCCGGCGGTAGGCCCCATAATCGCACTAATTTGGGGGATTACTCCGGAAGCACAGGAGTTGCGGAAAAAAATGTTTCCGTATCCGGATAAGGCGTCGACACCCTCCTGGATCCTCGCACCCCCGGAATCATTCATCCCCACGACCGGGGCCCCGGCCTTCATTGCAAGGTCCATAACCTTACAGATCTTCTTGGAGTGCATTTCCCCCAAGGTTCCGGCCCGGGCAGTAAAGTCCTGGGAATAGGCAAAGACAAGGCGGCCATCTACTATTCCATGGCCGGTAACAACCCCTTCTCCGGGGACGACGGTCTTTTCCATGCCGAAGTCTTTACAGCGATGGCGCACGAACATGTCCAACTCGGTGAAGGAACCCTCATCAAATAGGAGATCAAGTCTTTCCCGGGCGGTTAACTTGCCGGCATCCTTCTGCTTCTGGACGGCCTTCTCGCCCCCCATACTTAGCTCTTTGGACTCTAACTCTTCAAGTTTTTTTATTTTATCCGCCACAGTTTTCATCCGAATCTCCTTTTATGATTTGTTGTTTAGGACTTAACTCGATAGAAAAACTAACAATTTATATAATACAGGGCCTGTTTTGTCAAGAGTAATATTGCCGGCAGCGTCTGTTCAAATTTAGCTTGACAATTAAATACCAAAACTTTATATAATATAGGACTTAATGTGTCAAGAGTAATATTACCGGCCCTTCAGTCTGCCCGAAATGGAGAGCAACCGGGATGTTTTCAAATCAAGGAGGAGTTTAGTTGGATATAGGAGAGATAACCGAAGGAATAATGATAATGGTCGTCGGCCTGACGGTTGTATTCATCCTGCTTTTCTTGCTGGTGATTTTCATGGCTTTGATCCAGAGACTGAGCAGGGTTCCTGCCCGAACGGAAACATCGTTAGAAGTTAAGCCCGGAGCTCAGGAAGAAGTAGCGGCAGCGATTGGGCTGGCCCTACATGAGCACTTATTTCTGAAGGGCAGGGTAATGAGCCCGGTTGCTTCCCCCCGTCTGAACGCCTGGAAAATGAGCGGATGGATCTGGCAGCAGCAAAGTAAGACAAGGGAGAGTTGGTAATGAAAGAGTTCGATTATTTAATCAATGGTAAAAATTATCATGTAGTGATTAAAAAGAGTGAAGGCAAGAAGGCAACGGTAGAAGTCAACGGGACCGACTATCAGGTGGAGATAAAGACCCCGGAGAAGGTCTCGGTTCCGCCTCCCGCCGCCGCGAAGTTAGAAGCTCCCGCACCTACGCCAGCACCGGCCCCGGTGGCAGTGCCTGCCGCTGCCGGGAATATCATTCAGGCGCCGATGGCGGGGGTGATTATGGCCGTTAAAGTCAAACCCGGAGATACGATTAAAACGGGCGACATTGTGGTTACTATCGAATCAATGAAGATGGAGAACGAAATCCGGAGCCACCGGGACGGGGAGGTAAAGGAAGTCCTGGTTTCCCCGGGAGATAAGGTCGATAGCGGAACCACCCTGGTTGTTCTTGCCGAATGAGCAATTGAGCGTTAAGAGGTAATTGATGAATTTAACAGAATCGTTCCAGGAGTTTATCAACTCGGTAGGCCTTCTTCATTTCAGCATAGGAAATGCTATTATGATGGCCATAGGGTGTCTTCTGATCTACCTGGGGATCAAGAAGAAGTATGAGCCGCTGCTTCTAATTCCCATCGGCTTCGGAGCGATCCTGACGAATATCCCGGTAATCGGGATGATGAAACCCGGGGGATTTATTTACATAATTTACAATTTTGGTATCACCAACGGGCTGTTCCCCCTGCTGATCTTCTTGGGGGTAGGGGCTCTCACCGATTTTGGACCCCTGCTGGCCAACCCGAAAACCGCCCTTCTGGGTGCTGCCGCCCAAGCCGGTATCTTCGTGACCCTGATCGGGGCCCTGCTGTTGGGTTTTGATATCCGGGAGGCCGGGACGATCGGAATAATCGGGGGGGCGGACGGTCCCACCACAATCTATGTTGCCAGTAAACTGGCGGACCATCTGATGGGGGCGGTTGCAATTGCCGCCTATTCTTACATGGCGTTGGTTCCTATCATCCAACCGCCGGTTATGCGCCTTCTTACCACCAAAAAGGAGAGGGAGATCAAAATGGAGCAGTTGAAGGAGGTCTCCCGACTGACCAAGATACTCTTTCCGATCGGAACCACCCTCCTCTGTGCCTTGTTTGTTCCCTCGGCTACCCCCCTGATCGGTATGCTGATGTTTGGCAATCTCCTGCGGGAGGCGGGGGTAGTGGAGAGGCTTGCCCACACGGCCCAGAATGAATTGATCAATATCGTAACTATCTTTCTGGGGCTGTGCGTGGGGGCGAAGATGGATGCGGTGGAGTTTTTGACCGCCAAGACCATCGGGATTCTAATTCTCGGTCTGATTGCGTTTATGATCGGCACCGCAACCGGGGTTCTCCTGGGCAAGCTGATGTGCTATCTTTCTAAAGGGAAGATCAATCCCTTGATCGGTGCTGCCGGGGTTTCCGCGGTCCCCATGGCAGCCAGGGTGGCGGAGATCGAAGGGCAGAAGGCTAATCCGGCGAACCATTTACTTATGCACGCAATGGGACCGAATGTGTCCGGAGTGATCGGCTCGGCCATCGCCGCCGGCGTGATCCTTGCTCTGGTAGGATAAAGAGAGAGTTCAAGGATCCAAGGATTCCAGGGTTCAAGGGAGAAAATTCTCGTGCCTTGAATCCTCATTACTTATTTTGACGCATAATAAATGCTTATTTGAGTATTTCGGGGATAATCATCCACCGGACTGACCAGTCGCCTGATTCGTCCCTCCCCAGGCAGACGATCCCGCCCATCGAGAAATTTAGTATCTTCTTGTTTTCATCATGAGACAGTAGATAAGCCGACAGCTTAACGAGGTGGGGTAGGTGGCCTACCAGCATAGTGTCTTCTTTTATTCCGGCTAGGCGGTCTGCCCAGACGGAGGGTTCAGCAAGGGGCTCTAATCCCTCGGCTTCCTGGATTCCTTTGGGAGGTTTCAGGTATTCGGCCAGAGCCTCGGCGGTCTGGCGGGCCCTCGTCTTCCTGCTATGGGTGATAGCACTTACCTTAATGTCAATATGATCAGCAATATAGGCCGCTACCTTTCTGATATCAGCCCATCCCTTCTCTGACAGCGGGCGATCAGGGTCTTCTTCCTTGCGCTTTGCCTCTGCATGCTGTACCAAATACAGGTTCATCTGCCTTAACTCCTTAAAAAAAGGGGATGGTTTAAATTTATTAAAGACATCCCCTTCTCTTCTGTTAATTGGTTTTAATAACCAGCCTATTGGCAGGCAATAGCGATTAGAGATTTTATTTTACTCTCCCTCTTATTCCGGAGTTGAGGGACATGGTGGTTTGCAATTAGGACAATTAGGACACTTTTTCCCACTTTTCTTCTCCCACATCATGGATTTAACCTTGCGATCGATTTTAGGCGAATGGATGATAAATATGGCCTGCTGCTCGACGGACAGCATCTGCTTGAGATCAGACTTTAGGGTCTGATCAAGCTTTATCCTTTCATCGAATTTTGCTTCGATTTCTTCAACGAGGGCCTTCATTTGTTCCGTATTCTTCTTTTCCAATTCAACCTCGAGCTTATCGACAAGCTCAACGATGGCTTTCCCCAACTCCTTCTTTTGTTTACGATGCTCCCTCATGAGCGAACAGAACTTCGAGGAATCTTCCTTGGAAAGCTTCAGCTCTTCGCACATCCTTGAGCACTTCTGCTTTTCAATTTTCTCCATCCTTTCCATTTTTTCTTTTCTTTTCGCCTTTTCTCTCTGGGCCAGAGCCGGGGAAGCCAGGGCCAGAGTTAAAGCGACTGTCAGAATCGGAAATAACAGCTTCTTCATAGCAACCTCCTTTTTAAAATTTTTAGTTAATAAAAATAACAGAGCCCACCGTTCAGTTAATTAATCCTGACCGATTATCTTTTTCTCGCAAGTATTGACTTCAATCTCGGAACCGTCGGGTCTGGTAACATCAACCACACAGCCGCAGTTCTCCCGAAAGCTGATAGTGATTGTTTCCACACCGTTTGTCACATCTATTGTGCCTCCCCACGGGTTGTGGTCGCAGTTGGTCTTGAAGGAAACATCATCACAGGTGATGGTCAAATTCCCCTTCGGTCCGCTCCTTGTGATAGTACCGTTGACCACGATGCCTTCGAGCTTTCCATTTGCGTCCATTATCTCCCTGGTTACTGCGAGCTCTCCCAGCAGTGTCCTCACGGTTCCGTTTGTTGTTACCGTATCGTCTATGGAGATGGTCCTGGTTAGACCGTCTATTGTTATTGTGCGGTTTATCGAGACATCGAGACGGATTTCCCTTTCCGAGTAGGGGGGCGTATATGTAAGGACTGCGTTGTGTTGAGCCTCAAATAGCTTTCCGAATTCAATTTCAACTAACCTTGATCCGCTTGCCGTGCCCCTTGCCCCGGATGAATCATCGATGACGAGGTCGGAGGTGCTTAGAATCCAGCTTGCCCCAGTATCGCTCTGACCGGTCAATTCCCACGATACCGAACCGTTATAATTAAGCCATCTTCCATCGGGACCTGTCAGTTTCAGATCCGTGGCGGTTGCAGTAGCTTTGAAAAGCGTGTCGCTTAAGCTCTCTACTGTACCGGAGATCAAGCCGGAAAGGTCTATTTCTACCTGACTGCCAAATACGGGCACATTTATAACTGCACCGGTTAAGTCGCAGGATATAGAACATGAGTTGCCGGGTATTTGTGTTTTTGGGTCGGGGCATATTCCCTCGACAGAGCAGTGTTCGGTACCTTTGAATATCTTCATGATATCCAAAGGAGTCCTTATTGCCCGGAGTAGAGTAATCCTTGCCTTGAGGATATTCGGATTAAGGTGCAATAGGACAGCTTCAGGTGGGGGAGGTGGGGTGGCTTGAGCAGGCACTGAGCGCAGAAAATTCATGGAGGCCATGCCGTGGGGGAATATGTCCTCTATCCCCCCGGCTTTAAGCTCCGCATAATCAAGTACAGATACCGCGTCGGTTGCCTCCAGGCTGGTATCAACTGCTATTGAGTCGTTTACGGGGTTGATCGCCTCCTCTCCACACCCGGAAATCAGGAGCAAACCCATCACTATCGAAAGGCATATGGTCATTATCTTTTTGATATCAAACTCCTTTCCCCGGGATCTGAAAGGATTAAATCTGCCTGAATTGCTTTTGTGTTCGTTACTCATAGCTTAACTCCTTTTCTAACTTTTATCTATAATATTTTCGGTTCAGGCAATCCACTTTTATCGTTATTCGGGAGGCGGCTCATCGAGCCCCGGAGTTGGGGAGCCGGGCGGAGGGCTCATTGGTCTCATTCTTTGCTTCGGGCCTCTTCTTTCCATTATCGTTTCCCGGATCGTAGACCTGATCTCGTGTTCGATCCTGGGCATCAGTATTGCCAGCTTAGCCTGCTGCTCGAGGGAGAGCAGTTCTTTGAGCTTGGAGTGATGGGTATGTCTAAGCTCGCACATTTCCTTAGATTTGGTTTCGATTTCTTCAATGAGGGCTTTCATTTGTTTCGTGTTCTTTCTTTCCAATTCTTCCTCGAGCTTCTCAATGAGCTCCCGAATAGTATGCCTTAACTCCTTTTTTTGCTCGTGATGCTCTCTCAGGATTGCGTAAAATTTAAAGGACTCCTCCTCGGAAAGCCCCAATTCCTCGCTCAGCCTCATGGCCTTCAGCATTTCAATTCTCTTCTCAATCCTTCCTCCTCTTTCCTTTTCCTCCGCCCTCATTTTCCCTGCCCGGGCCGGGGAGGCCAGGGTCAGGGTTAAGGCAACTACCATTAATGGAAATAACAGCTTCTTCATAGTAACCTCCTTCAAACCTTTAGTTTATTCTTAACCGCTTTAAAAATTTCCTGCTCTTCGGCAGGGGACAAACCTTCGAGCATCTCTCCGAGAAATTCGTCCTCAAGGATAGCTGTCTCGTTACTCTCCGGAGAGTAATCTTTTAATACTGTTCTTAAAATATCTTCAAAGGTGAAATCTACGGCTTCCCAGGACGGTTCCTCTGGTTCCGATAGGGTGTTATCCATTGCCTCCAATTCTTGGAGCGGGAGGCGGGCTATTGTTTTGTTAAAGCCCTCGGAAGGTGAACGGTCGGGATAATTGAGCAGGACTATTAGGGAAACCAATAAAATACCTGCCATGCCAGAGACGAAGGCCCACCGGGGTATGGCGAAGCCAGGTTTTTCACTCTCAAGTGTTTTTATTCGGGATCTTAGCTTCATCTCAAATTGGGGAGAGAGTGCCATTCCTCTAAAGTCGAGGGAGTCCTTAATTTTCTCCTCAAGATTCTTTACTTCACTCATTTCCTCCCGGCACCGGGGGCAGTGCTTAATGTGATCATCTACCCGGACCATCTCCTTCCGGCCGAGTTCGTCTTCCAAATATTCGGAGAGCAAAAGTTTAGTCTTTTTACACTTCATACCATTGATTTCCTTAATTTCTTTAGCGCCTGGAAGTAGTGTGACCTTGCCCCACCCAGGGTACATTTCATGATCCGAGCAATTTCCTTGAATTCCAGGCCCTGCTGAATCCTTAATATTGCTGCCGTTTGCTGCTTAAATGGCAGGTTTCCGATTGCCTTCATAAATTCCTCGAGTTTTTCCCGGTATTCCGTGCCTTCTAAGGGAGACGGTTTACTGTCTTCTATCTCAACGCCCTCCAGTGGGAGGGCATCCGTTCTCTTCTTTAAAAAGTTTTTGCCTATATTTATTGTAATTCTGAATATCCATGTTTTCAGGAGGGAGCGGTATTGAAAGCTTTTTAAGGACTTGAACACCCTGATAAATACCTCCTGCGTGATGTCCTCGGCTTCCTGGCTGTTTCTGACAATACCGAGGGCCAGTCTAAAGACTTGATCCTTATAATTATCGACGATCTTTTGATACGCTCCCTCATCTCCCGCTTTTGCCCTTTCGATTAGATTATGCTCGGAGTCCAAACTAATTTCTTTCTTTATTTATTAGACCCTGACGGATTCTAAGATGTTTAACGATAATGAAATTTTAAGTAAAGAGGCCAAGATTGTAGAATGACCAGGAATAGATAAATTATACCTGCCGGAGGGTGAAAATGATAGTAAATTCTGAGGATTACCGGAATTCCCCAGGGGGTATTCAGTCCCGTGCACTTCGTCGTGTTGTCTTTCTGAGGAGCGAATTAACGGACGGATTGATAATTTCGAATAAATATACTAAGATAAGGCAAAAAAAGAAAGGGGAAAAATAAGCTCAACGCCATGCTATTTATATAAGGAGATAAAAAATGGAATTATTGCCGGAAGAAAAAAGGAAATTATTTATTAGTAAGATTGGGTTCTCCTTATTCAGCGCATTTGTCGGTGCAGGTGCGGGACTAGCTCTCAGTCTTTTTTTTGGAGCTTTTGTTCTCTCAGTCACTATTGAAGGATTGGCCGAGGCCGTCACTCCAGAGATATGGATGTGTTTGGGGACTGTCTTGGGCGCGGTTATTGGAGGAATCTGGGGATGGTGGAGTGAATAAAAATTTGGAGTTAACCGTTAAATGACACCTGGCAAGATTTAGTTCCGTTTATTCTTCAGGAAACCTTCAGTAAATTTTATAACATCATTCATCATCCTTACCGTTTCAACCGGATATTTACCGACCGCGGTTTCCGCCGAAAGCATAAGGTAATCCGAGCCATCAAATATCGCATTAGCGACATCGCTGACCTCAGCACGGGTGGGCTTGATATGTTCGGTCATGCTCTCCAGCATCTGGGTAGCAGTTATGACCATCTTTTTTCTTTGTTTACACTTTTTTATCAGGATCTTCTGGAGAACCGGAACCTCGTGGATCGGAAAAGATACACCCAGATCACCCCGGGCAACCATGATGCCGTCAGCGACATCCAGGATCCGATTGATATTCTTTACTCCCGAACGGTTTTCGATCTTAGCAATTATTCGAGGGTGGAAACCGCTGTCTTTCACAATATCCCTGATGTTAACGAGATCCTGCTTGTCCCGCACAAATGACTGGGCAATAAAGTCTACCTTTTGTTTTATCCCGAACCGCAGGTCTTTCAGGTCTTTCTCGGTCAGAGCCCCGAACCTCAAATCAATATCAGGAATACTGACTCCTTTATTCTCTTTCAGGACCCCGGGGATAATCACTTCGGTCTTGATATAATTCCTATCGCTGCCTTTTACCCGGAGAGCAATATTGCCATCATCGATATAGATAGAAGTATTTACTTTCATATCACTCAATGAACCTGGATAGTCGAACAGAACCGTCCGATCATCTATTAAATTATCCCGGTTGGTGAATAAAACTATCTGTTTTTTCTTCAAAACCCGTGTTTTCTTGTCCTTAAATTTACCAATCCGAATACGATAACCTTCCAGATCCTGTAATATCCTTATACGGCGTCGATATTTAATATTTAGCTCTTTTATAAAGTTTATCAGGTTTTGATGCCGGGAATGGGTTCCGTGAGAAAAATTAAGCCGGGCGATGTCCATACCGGCAAGCATCATTTTTCTTATTATCGTCCTATCTGCGCTTGCGGGACCTAATGTGCAAATTATCTTTGTTTTAACCATCGTTTAACAGCTAATAGAAAGAGAGGGGCATTGGAAATATCTCCGTAAATATTTTTGTTATTAACATATCCAGTTATCTAATAGGTTGTCAATAGAAAGGCATCGTTTGAAATATTTGAAATAAAAGTTCTTTTATTATCCAAGCGAGGGGATGGGGCTTGGTGCCCCCTCTTTATTTTGTTTGAGAAAATTTGAAGGCTTCGGGCTCGGGTTGGGAACTATTAATGCGTTTAAATTGTCCAGATATATGATTATATGAGTCTATCTGTAGTTAACGGAGGATATGAAGATGGTGACTGTTAAAAGAGCCGGAAAAGGGCGGTCAGGAAAGATAGGAGAGGCGGTCAAGGAATGGACGAAATCGCTCCTCATCGCATTTGTGCTCGCTTTCATCCTCAAGGCAACCGTCGTGCAATCGTACGAGATACCCACCGGTTCGATGGAGCCCACGATTATGCCGGGCGACCGGGTATTGGGCAGCCGCCTGGTATACTTTTTTCGCGAGCCCATACCGGGCGAGATAATCACCTTTACCCCGCCTGACTGCATTCCCCGAAAAAAGACAAACATTCTCGGGCAGACTATCCCTTTCGTAAAGCGGGTAATCGCTGTCGGGGGGGATATCATTGAAGTCCGCAACGGACAGGTTTATCGCAATAGTGTATCTTTAAACGAGCCTTATATCATGCGCCCCACTTGTTACGATCTGCCGCCCACGAGAGTGCCGGAGGGAAAGCTGTTTGTTCTTGGAGATAACCGATGCAATAGCCTGGACAGCCATATTTGGGGTTTCCTGTCCCGGGACAATATTAAGGCAAAGGCTGTCTTTCGCTACTGGCCACCCAGTCGAATCGGGATCGTAAAATAACTTCTCAAAGATTGCAGAGGGGACAGACTGCCTCTCCGTTTGAATCAAGAGGCCGGTAATTTCAAAACCCTGCCAGGCAATTCTCTTATTAAACTCATCGTCATCAAAAGATTTTCTGCTTCGTTTTCTTCTATTTTTTTCTTGAATTACATTGAATAAAATGATACCCTAAATCTTTAATATGATTGATTGAGAGGCGGGAGAGACTTTATATGAAGTACTGGCGCAAGCCACTTGATGCCGACGAGTTAAAGGTTCAACCCGGCGAGATCCATGTTGTCAAGGACAGATGCAAAGGCTGCGGGTTCTGTGTTGAGTATTGTCCCCGGGATGTCCTTGAACTGTCCCAGGAATTTAATGTCAAGGGATACCATCCTCCTTTTGCCAAGGATGGGGAGAAATGTGTGAACTGTAACCTGTGCGAGTTGATCTGTCCGGAATTTGCGATATTCGTCACTCAGGTTGTTTCGGAGGAATCATAGTATGAAGGCCGATCCTAAAGGGGTATTGACCGGTTCACACTACCTGGACGGCGACCACGCCTGCTGTGAAGGGGCACTGGCCGCCGGTTGCAGGTTTGTCGCCGGTTACCCGATTACTCCCTCCACAGAGGTCGTTGAAAGGTTTTCTGCCAGGATCCCTCGAGTGGGAGGTATATTCATTCAGATGGAGGATGAGCTTTCTTCCTCGATCGCCATCCTCGGTGCCTCCTGGGCCGGGGTGAAATCGATGACGGTTACCTCCGGTCCGGGTTTTTCTCTGATGATGGAGCACATCGGTCTGGCAGTCATGCTGGAAACCCCTTGCGTCTATGTTGATGTGCAGAGGGGAGGGCCTTCCACCGGGCTGCCTACTCTTCCCTCCCAGGCTGACATGATGCAGGCGCGCTGGGGCTCTCATGGGGATTATGAGGTCATTGCCATCTCTCCGAGCTCTCCCCAGGAGTGTTTCGATATGACCATCGACGCCTTTAACCTCTCCGAGCAGTATCGGACCCCGGTCTTTCTGATGATGGACGAATGTGTGGGGCATATGACGGAGAAGGTGGTGATACCACCGGCCGATAAGATTGAGGTGACTCCCCGAAGATATACCAAATTGCCCCCGGGGAAATATTTGCCTTATAAGCCTGACCGGGACCTCGTTCCCCCGATAGTCAAGGCCGGGGACGGCTATCGCTTCCATGTAACCGGGCTGACCCATAATGAGAAGGGTTATCCGGTAATGAGTGCCGATTGTCAGGAGACATTAGTCCACCGCCTGGTGGACAAGATCCGAGTTAACGCAAAGAAGATTATCCGCTACGAAGAAGAGAAGATAAACGGGGCGGATGTTATTGTTGTCTCTTACGGGATAACCGCCCGCGTTGCCCAACAGGCGATTGAGTTAGCCCGGAAAGACGGGGTGAAGGTAGGGAGCTTGAGGTTGGTAGTTGTCTGGCCTTTTCCCGAGAAGCGGATCCGGGAGCTTGCCGGCAAGACGAAAGCCTTTGTTGTTCCGGAGATGAACTACGGCCAGATAGTATTTGAGGTGGAAAGGTGTGCCGCCGGCCGGGCAGCGACTTTTCTGGTTCCCCATGGGGGAGGGACCACCCATAACCCGGAGGATATTTATAAGAAGATAATGGAGGCAGCAGGATGAAAAAGGAACACCCGGGAGCCCCTTTACTCCGGATGGACCGGATCCCCCACATCTGGTGCCCTACCTGCGGGATCGGGACGACATTAAATTGCCTGATCAGTGCGCTATCGGCCTCAAAGCTCGACCTGGATAAGGTCAGTGTCGTCTCCGGGATCGGGTGCACCGGAAGGGGGGCCGGATACATCAAGCTGGATTCCTTCCATGTAACCCATGGCCGGGCAATCCCTTTTGCTACCGGGCTTAAACTGGCAAATCCCAAGTTAAAGGTAATAGTATTCAGCGGCGATGGGGACATAATCGCTATTGGGGGAAACCACTTTATTCATGCGGCCCGCAGAAACATAGATATCGTCGTGATTTGTGTCAATAATTTTAATTATGCAATGACCGGCGGTCAGGTTGGTCCCACAACACCCCTTACCGCCAATGCCACCACGATGCCCTTCGGGAATTACGAGAAGCCTTTTAACCTGCCTTACCTGGCGGAGAGCAGTGGGGCGGTCTATGTTACCCGCTGGACCGCATTACATATACGCAGACTTACCGGTGCGATTAGCGAGACATTGAATAAAAAGGGGTTTTCGTTTATCGAGGTGATCTCTCCCTGCTCCACAATTTATGCCCGGAGAAATAAGCTCGGGGATGGACTCAGTCTGATGAAGTTCTACCACGATAACAGCGAGATCAAGCACGGGGCAAATACCAGGGATGTGAATATTGAGTTTCAGAAGAAGATCGTTGTGGGAAAATTTGTTGATATCGAGAAGCCAACATTCTTAGAGGCAAGAGATGAACATTACCGCCGGGTTCTGGGAGAGAAATACCAACCGTACGGAGGGATAGGGTGAGTAGAACCGAGATAAAGATCGGGGGCTTCGGCGGGCAGGGCGTCATTCTTACTGCTCTGATAATCGGCAAGGCCGCTTCACTGTTCGAGGGCAGGGAATCCACTATGACCCAGAGTTTCGGCCCGGAAGCAAGGGGTGGGGCCTGCAGTGCCCAGATAGTAGTTTCGGATATGAAGGTTAGATACCCCTATGTAACCGTACCGAATGTTCTGGTAGTTATGTCGCAGGAGGCATACACGAGGTTTGAGCCGCAGCTGGATGAGAACGGGATACTCCTGATTGAAGAGGACCTGGTGAAGTCCGGCCCAACGAGGGGGAAGATCAGGGCCTTCTCAATCCCGGCAACAAGATTTGCCGAGGAACTGGGGAGGAAGATCGTCCTGAATATAGTCATGCTCGGCTTCTTTACCTCCGTAACCAAGCTGGTCGATGCCGATGCGGTCAGAAAGGCGATCAGGGACACGGTTCCCAAAGGTACCGAGGAGCTTAATCTCAAGGCTTTTGAGAAGGGATACGAATACGGGCTGAATAAGCTGAAAGAGGAAAAGAAGAAACTTGGTTAAGAAGGCTGTTTCAAGAAAAAAGCATAAAATTGCCGATATTCAGGGGCTTCTGGAAAAGAAAGATGTAACACTGTCATTAATGACAGGCGCCGGTGGTTCTTATCCGATCAAACGGGTTAAGGACTCCCCGTGCAAGGTTGCCTGTCCGGCCGGGATTGAGGTGAAGGGGTACAATACATTAATTGCCGCGCGCAAATACAAGGAAGCCCTGGAGCTGATAAGGCGGAATTGTCCCCTACCGGGTGTCTGCGGACGGGTCTGCTTCCATCCCTGCGAGTACGAATGCGCAAGGATAGAGATAGATGAGCCGGTTGCGATCAATGATTTGAAAAGGTTCGTAGTTGATTACTCGGGTGCTTCCCTTCCGTCCCGGATAAAGAGGACCAGGAAGGAGAAGGTAGCAATTGTAGGCTCAGGGCCTGCCGGCCTGAGCGCCGGGTACTACCTGATTAAGATGGGATACGGCGTTACCGTATTTGAGAAACTTTCACTGTCGGGGGGGATGTTGATTACCGGAATACCGACGTATCGTCTGCCCCGTGAGATAGTCGATGATGAGATAAATTACATCAAGGCCCTTGGAGTTGAGATAAAAACCGGTATTACCGTGGGCAAGGATATAACCCTTAAAAGGCTTAAACAGCAGGGATATCAAGCTATATTTCTTGCGGTTGGTGCCCACCGGGGCTTAAAATTAGGGATTGAGGGAGAGGATGATTTTGAGGGCATAATTGAAGCTATTACTTTCCTAAGAGAAGCCAACCTTGAGGGAAGTGGAAAAACAGGTAGACGGGTCTTGGTTATTGGCGGCGGAAATTCCGCAGTTGATGCCGCCCGGAGTTCACTGCGCCTCGGTTCGCGGAAGGTAAATATCGTCTACCGCCGCTCCCGCAGCGAAATGCCGGCGGACCCGAATGAGGTCGAAGAAGCCGAAAGGGAAGGGGTTAAAATTATCCATTTGACCCAACCGGTCAGGGTTCTGGGTAAGGAGGGAAAGGTTACCGGAGTGGAATGTCTGAGCTGTCGCTTGGGCAGTCCTGATCGCAGTGGGAGGAGGAGACCGATCCCGATTAAGGGTAGTGAATTTACCGTAGAAACCGACTGCATAATCCCGGCCATCGGTCAGGAACCAGATGTTTCCTTTCTTCCCCGGGGACACGGCTTTGAGCTATCAGAACAGAATTCGTTTATAATCGATCCCGAAACTATGCAAACGAATCGGGCCGGGATATTTGCCGGGGGTGATGCAGTGACGGGTCCCGCCTCGGTCATCGAAGCGATTGCTGCCGGACACCGGGCGGCCCAATCTATTGATAGCTATTTAGTAAACAAGGGATCGAGGAAAAAAATTTATTTTAAGCAGGAGATGACAAAAACCGAAGAAACCGAATTGGTAGTTGGATTGATTAAGAGGGGAAAGAGGCAGCAGCCGCCATCTTTGCCGGTTAAAAAAAGGCTGGGAAGTTTTACCGAGGTCATCGGTATATTATCCGAGAAAAAGGCAGTGATGGAAGCAGGAAGATGCCTTAAGTGCGGTCCCTGTTCCGAATGTTACCAGTGCGTCGAGACTTGCGAAAAAAGGCATGCCGTCCTGTCGATCCCCGGCTCGGATAGAGAGAGTATGCTCTTGAGACTCAGTCGGTCTATGGGCGAGCAAGTTTTCGAGTCGGGCTTGGCCGAAGGTGAGATCGAGGGTATTCCGGTAAAAATTGAAAGAATAACCAGCCGGGTCGAGCAGGCATTATGCCGGGGCTGCGGAAGGTGTGTGGAGGTTTGCGAGTATTCGGCACCAAGTCTTATAGATAAGGGAGAAGGTGTGCGGGTTTCGAGTATTGACCAGAATATCTGCAGGGGGTGTGGGGTGTGTGCCTCCATCTGCCCATCAAGAGCAATAAGAGCCGGATACTTTAACGATGGGTGGATAAACGGTACAGTCGAGGCTTTACTTAATTACTAATGAATACAAATACTTATAAAAGAATAGTTAGAATAAATATCAGGCCGAAAGTAGTTGTCTTTGCCTGTAACTGGGGAGCATTTAAGCAGGACGATCGTGGTGAGATTGTCCTGCCGAGAAAATACCCCGGCACAAACATTATCCGGATTATGTGCTCGGGGCGGCTCAGCCCGGCTTTGATCTTGCAAGCCTTTGAACTCGGTGCCGATGGTGTCCTGATACTGAGCTGTCCGGAAGGGGAGTGCCATTATTCGTTCGGTCGTAAAGTGGCTGAAAAAAATTTTACCGCCGCCAATAAAATAATGCGACTACTCGGGTACGACGAACACCGTCTCCGGATGGAGTATCCCCCGAAGTACGAGTCGGAGAAAGTTAAGGAGATAATCGATTCGTTTGTCCGGGGATTGAAAGAGTTGAGATGAAAGAGATAGAAAAAGCCATCAGCGATACCGGGATAAATAAATGCCTGGAGTGCGGCAAATGCACTGCGAACTGCCCCATATCCAAGTTTAATATCAGGTTCTCCCCCCGACGATTTATCAGCATGACTAATTTAGGCGAATTGGATAGGGTTTTAAACGATAGAGAAATCTGGTCATGTCTATCCTGCGGAATGTGTGATGCCCGGTGTCTGGCAAATATCGACCACTTGAGTTACATCAAGAATATCAGAACCATAGCTCACCGGGATGGGAAGGAGGGGATCTGCTCCCACAGCGGCGCGCTGCAGTCACTGATGAGGATAATGACCTCTTCGACGCTTAAACAGAACCGGCTCGGGTGGTTGCCCGAAGGTAAAAAGATATCAAGAACCGGTGACCTGGTTTATTTCGTCGGATGCTTGCCTTACTTTGATGTCCTTTTTTCCGATATCAGGGTTGAATCACTCGACATTGCCAAGAGTACCCTCAGGATACTCAATAAGCTGGGGATCGAGCCGGCCCTTCTGTCGAACGAGCGGTGTTGCGGTCACGATCTGCTGTGGACGGGGGATATTGATAATTTCCGGAGACTGGCGGAGCATAATCTGTCCGAGATCGAAAAAAGTAAGGCAAAGACGGTTCTCTTCTCCTGCGCCGAGGGTTACCGGACATTTAAGCTTGATTACCCCGAATATTTCGGGAGCCTTGGGTTCGAGGTTATCCATATCTCAGAGTTGTTGAAAGAGAAGCTGGACTCGGGGGAGATAAAGTTCAACAAGTTGGATAGAACCGTAGCCTATCAGGACCCCTGCCGGTTAGGTAGGCATATGGGAATCTATGACCAGCCCCGAGAGATACTGTCCAGTATTCCCGGGCTTAAGCTAAAGGATATGGAGAAAAGCGGGAAGAACGCCGTCTGCTGCGGAACGAGTGTCTGGACTAATTGTGGGGCTCCCTCTAAGATGATCCAATTGGGCCGTTTGAAAGAGGCAGACCGTTTGAGGGCGGGCACCCTGGTTACCAGTTGCCCGAAATGCTATATCCATTTTAACTGTGCCCTGAGCGACGAGGAGGGTAAGAGGATAAAGGCAAAAGTCGAGGATTTGACTGTGATTGCCGCCTCCGCCCTCTGAGAGGGGAGTATAGGATAGGAGGTAGGTGATTTAAGACTCCTACAATGTTCCCTCTCCCTTGGTGGGAGAGGGTAGGGTGAGGGGGAAAAAGTTAAAATAATCACCCCCACCTCATTCCTGCCCCATCAAGGGGGAGGAAGTTATTTTTAAATACAGATCAAAAGCAAATAAAAAGGAAAGGAGGTGATAAGATTGCCGAAGTCCGATGAGTTGAGGATCGGGGTGTTCGTCTGCGAATGCGGGCTTAACATTGCGGGGGTAGTGGACTGCGATGAGGTGTCCCGGTACGCCC
>CP070770.1:2622329-2632966 GCA_020345765.1 Deltaproteobacteria bacterium | reverse complement strand
GGTCCCGTCCTCGATCATTGACGCCCGGGCGTCCCGGAATATCTTCTCAATCGGGTACTCCCTGGTCAGGCCGTATCCGCCGAAGATCTGAATGGCTTCACTTGACACCTTGAACGCAGTCTCCGTGGAGAGGATCTTGGCCGCCATGGCGTGCATGGCCGATCCCGCCGGCCGGTTGGTGAAGTTGTAGAGGGAAACCCGGCGAGCGAAGGCACGCGCGGACTCGACCATCGTGAACATGTTGAAGAGCTTGAGCTTGATGTTCTGGTGCTCGATGATGGGCACTCCGCCCTGGACCCGCTCCTTGGCATAATTGAGCGCCTCGTCAAGTGCCGCCTGGGCCAGACCGGTAAATACCTGGGCCATGCCGCCGTTGGCGGTAGTCAGGATCATTTTGGCAATAACTACCATCATGGCAGGGTCAGCGATGACCATATATTTCTTGGGCATCTTTACATCCTCGAAGATGATCTCTCCCTGATTGAGGGGGCGCTGCCCCATCTTGTCCAGCGGTTTTCCGCGCGAGATGCCGGGCAGATCCAGGGGGACGACGGCGAGTCCGGTTCCCTGCATCCCCTTGGACGGGTCGAGACCGACATGGAGGGAGGCATGAGTGGCGATGGTCCCGTTACTGACCCAGGCCGATTTCCGGCCGTTAAGGATATATTCGTCTCCTTTCAACTCGGCCTTGAGAGAGGCAGTACATTTTGGATTAGCGTATTCCGGCAAGGCAGCCATTATCCAGTCCGAGCCGTGGTCCGGTTCGGTGATGGCCCAGCAACCGATCATCTTGGCCTCGGTATCGTTACAGTAATCCCGCACCAGAGCCTGCATCTCCGGCTCGGGGGAGAGGGCGGCAATGAGAAACGGAAAGCTGGAGACGCCCAGGCTGATGGCCAGACCGGCATCGGCATAGCCCATCTCCTCGGCGATCAAGGGCCCGGCTTTCGGGTCCATATCTTCCTGCATACCGCCGAACTCCTTGAGAAAACCCATCTTGTGAAAGCCCAGCTCGCGGCCCTTCTTATGGACGTCCCATAATATCGAGCCCTTGGCGATTACCTCTTCCGGGGTATGAAGCTTGTCTAATGTGATTCCGGCCGGCCGTAGGACCTCCGTACCGAACTTTTTGGCCACATCATACATCGCCTTTGCTTCACCGCTAAGATTGACATCCAGTTCCAAGTATCCCATGTTTTACTCCTTTTTTAGGTAAATTATGTATTTTTCTTATTAGTCTCACTAATGAATCTATTCCTCTATCTCCGGGCCTTCCGAGCCCTCGCGGAACCAGGTCACCGGCCGGAATTCCCGGGGCACGATCCCCTCCTGTTTGAACCTCGGATATCCAAGGACCATAGCGGTATTGATCTTCCAGGGAGACTTGAGCCCGAGCTTCTCCTTGAGGGGCGGCACCATCTCGATTGCCTGGCTGAAGCCCACCCAGCACAACCCGAGGCCTAACGACTTGGCAACAAGGTTCATATTCTGCCCGCAAATACCCGCGGCGATCTGGGGGCCGCCGATGGCCCGGTCGTCACAGGCAACCAGGATTACAGCCGGTGCGTTCAGAAAGACCGGGGCGGCTTTTTCGGAGATGCTTCCGAGCCCACCCAGGATGATCCGGGGATCCCACAGTCCCGGGTTCGGATCGGCCTCGTACATCGAGGCCAAATTCTTTACCGTTTCGTCGTTCCGGTACATCTGGTATAACATATTCAATACATTATAGATACCCTCATTCATCTCGTCGATGAGGGGTTTGTTCGTGACGACGATAAACTTCCAGGGCTGACAGTTCCCGCCGCTGGGAGCGAACCGGCCCGCTTCCAGTACCCTTCTGATCAGGGTCTCGGGGACCGGGGTGTCCTTGAAGTTCCGGACGCTGCGGCGCTCGTAAACGGCCAACTCGATTTCGTTCCACTTGTCCGGATTCCCCTCGGCGTCCTTTGGTTCGTAGGGCATCTTGACCGGCAGGGGATGAGGGTCGGTGGCAAAGAAGCCTTTATCTACATGGTAGGTGTCAACAATGGAGATGGCGTCGACCGGACAGGCAACCATACAGTTGAAACAGCTGAAGCACGCGTATTCCTCCTTCATCCGGGGGACTTCGTTTTCGCCGACCTCCCAGGCCCGGAAGGGGCAGTTATCGATGCAGAGCATACAGTTGGTGCACTTCTCTGAGTCCGCCTTCATCACTCCCATATGAACGGTCTCCGGCCGTAAAATATGTTTTACATCTTCCCAAGGCATAACGCCCTCCTTTTCTTATCTTTTTGTTATTGATGGGGAAGGAAAAGGGAACCGTCCCCAATTATATGTGCTTCTCGTAAAAGGCGATGTGTTTCTCGGCGATGGCCTCCCAGCTGAAACCCTTCTGGACGGCCTCACATCCCGCCTTGGCCAGCTTCCGGGCCAATGTCCTGTCTTTCAGCATTTTAATTATGGTTTCCGCATACTCATCGGTTTTGAACGGATCGAATTGCAGGCAGTTCTCGCCGGGGATGAGGTGTTCGTGGAGCCCGGAGTATATTGTGATCGCGGCCGGTGTCTGGCAGGCCATTGCCTCCAGGGCGGTCATGCCGAACGGTTCGTAACGGGCGGCCAGGACGAATAGCTCCGCTTGCCGGAAGTAGGGCGGCAGGTCGTCGTGGGGTATCCCCCCGACTAAATGTACTTTTTCTTCCAATTGATTTTCCTTCACGAATCGATTCACATTCGACAGAACCTCTTTCTCCTCTTCGTCGGGCTCCTTTGACCCTCCGGCGATAACGAGGTGAATGTCCGGGTACTCCTGCACAGCCCGCAGGTAAGCAGGGAGAAGCAGGTCGTGTCCCTTGACCTTGGAGATACGGCCGACCACGAAGATGTATTTATCCGGGAGGGCGATTTTCGTCTTCGTCTCTTCCTCCCCTTCCTTCAGGGGTCGGAACGTGTGCACGTCCACCCCCGGGGGGATGAATTGCACCCTTGGCGGCCGGAAGTTATAGAGCTCTTCGATCTTCTCCTCCTCCTCATTGCTGGTGACGGTCTGGGCCCTTATTGATTTGAAGACCCGGATCTCCTCGGCGATCCGATGAGTGAAATTGAAGACCCGGTCCATCTCCTCGGGGTCTCCTCCGATCTTCTGCCTTTTCCAGGCCCCCAGGGAATGGGAGGTGAAGAAGGGCGGTTTGTCGAACTGTTTCGCTACATCCAGTGTTACGATGCCGGCATCCACATAATGCCCGTGATACAGGTCGTAGTTAAGGTTATTCTCCCGGATGAATTTTACCATGTTCTCTGCCAGCTCCGGCAGGACATCGTAGATCTGTTCTTTCGGAATAAACTCCCATGGTCCCGCCGGTATCCGGATGACCCTCGCATCCGGGCAGCCCGGAAGGGGGTCGATTTGCTTCCGCTCGCGGTCGAACCAGCGGGTGTAGATATCGACCTTTATGTTGTGCTTGACGAATGCCTCGGCTAACTGGAGCACATAGAGGACCTGTCCACCGGTGTCCGTCTTTCCGAGCTGGGGGATCGGGTCGAAATATCCGTGAGTGCTCAGCATGCAGATACTTTTAATCTTGCCATTTCCCTGTCCGGCCATCTTATTTCACCTTCCTTACTCCGTAATTTTTGGTTACGAGGATATCGGCCCTCTTTTTATGGGCGGAGATAATCTTATGCTCGATCTTGAGCACCTTTTCAAGAAATTCGTCCTGTGCCTCTCGTGCCCTGCGTTCGCGGGCCTCTCTCGTATCGAGCCGGGTGCGGTTAATGAAAACCCGCTGGTTGACATTTTTTAAGAGACTCGTGTAGGTTCCGTCGACTATGGCGACCTTGAATCCTTCGAGTTTGGCCGTCTCTTTAGTAATAAGGTCGTCATCGTAGATTACCAGGGGCTTTTCAATCCTGCTTTTTCCCTCCCGGAAGTCTTTGAGGTTCCGGTCGAGCAATGTCAGATTAACTTCCGTTGTTCCGACATGACCGATATTTCTTCGGCGCATATTGGCATTGGTTTTGGGCGGGTAAAAGAAGTAATCGTCCTGTTGGAAAATGGTGCTCTTTATGCCTTCCTTGGCGAGCGAGTCGGAGAGGACGGAGGCGACTTCCGACTTCCCGCTGCCGGACTCGCCGGCCACGGTGATGACGAGTTTACGCTGGTTTCGTGCGATTTTAGGAAGGACTATTTTTGCAATTTGCCGGGCAGCCTTGATATGCCCTTCGTGAATAACAAGTTTATCTCCTCTCATCTAAATAACCCTCCGGTAATATCAGATAAAATTTCGCTTACAATCTTTCTTCCCAAAGGCTACCATAATAGCTGTCTCCTGACAACTTTTTTAGCGTGTTTGTGTTATGTCGCTGAAAACAGGAAAATAGACCCTAAAGATAGATTACAGATACATCTGAGGCTGAGGTCGAAGTGACTTGATCCCGGGCAAAGAATGTTCTATCCTATTAAAATTAAGGATTGAAGAAGGAGGGGTAATGGGAAAGCAGGAGGATAAAGAGAAGGTTCTTGAGAAGTTCAGCCGTTTTGTTAATGCCGGTAATGTGGCCGCCATGAATATAGTCGGTCTCGGTATTGTCGAGGCCAGGCGGGAGGGGGCGTGGGTATGGGACGCTGACGGGACAAAGTATTTAGACTGCTTCTCGTCGGCGGGCAGCTTCAATGTCGGACGCCGTAACCCCGAGATCATCAAGGCCCTGAAGAACGCCATCGAAGAGCTCGACCTGGGGATATTTCTGTTTCCCTCCCGGCCCAAGGCGGAGCTTGCGGAAAAGCTCGCCGAGATAACCCCCGGGGATCTCAGCTGTACGACTTACGGAACCGGGGGAGGCGAGGCCAATGACTGTGCAATTAAGCTTGCCCGCGGATATACCCAGCGCCCGAAGATCGTTGCCACGGAAAAGGGCTACCACGGGCATGTCGGGTTTTCCCTGTCGGCGATCGGCCGTGAGCATTACCGCGATCCCTTCGGACCGTTGATGCCGGATTTCGAGCATGTCCCCTTCGGTGACATAGAGGCGGCCGAAGCGGTCGTGGACGATACCACCGCCGCTGTCATACTTGAGCCGATCCAGGGGGAAGGGGGGATCAATGTCGCTCCTTACGATTATATAAAAGGGTTAAGAAAGCTCTGTGACGAGCGGGGGGCGCTGCTAATCATTGACGAGATCCAAACGGGCTTCGGCCGAACGGGGAAGATGTTCTGCTCGGAGCATTACGAGGTCGCCCCCGATATAATGACGGTGGCGAAGTCCCTCGGGGGAGCCCTCTACCCGATCTCGGCAACGATAACGACCCCCAAAATAAACACCTTCTGGGAGAGCCATCCCTTCATCCATCTCTCGACCTTCGGAGGATCCGATATCGGCTGCCGGGTTGCCCTGGCGGTTATTGATTTCATTGAGAAGAACGGCCTTGCGGAGAATGCGGCCCGGATGGGCGAGAAACTCCTGAACGGCCTGGGTGCCCTGAAGGATAAGCACCCTGGGGTTTTCGAGGAGGTTCGGGGAAAGGGTCTCATGATCGGGCTCAAGTACGTAAGAGACGACCACGGTATGCTCATGAGTATGAATCTCGCGAAGGAAGGCGTAATCGCGATCTTCACCGCCAACGAGCCGAGCGTGATGCGACTCATGCCCCCGCTAATTATCGGAGAAGAGGAGGTGGAGTTGATCCTTAATGCGATGGACAAGGCGATGGCAAAGATTGAGGACTGATAATTATGAAGGAGAACGCTACAATTACGGCCGGAGAGAAGGGAAAAAGGTTCGAGCGCTCAAGCGTTATCCGTGCCCTCGTTCTCCTTGCCTTCATCACCGCCGGGATCGTTTTTTATCGTTATACGGATTATTCCCAGTATCTTACGAAGGATAAGATATCGTTCGCTATCGACTCTATCCGTAGCTTTGTGGCCCGGTTTGGCCTCTTCGGTCCCATTCTCTTCGTGGTGGCGGGATTTATAGCCATCACGACAAACATACCCACCGTTGTCATCATATACTTTTCCGTCATCACCTTCGGAGGGATTGCCGGGGCCTTTATTGCCGCTATTTGTGTTTATATCGCCACTACCCTGATTTACTTCATCGCCCAGTTGCTGGGCAGGGATTTTGTGACCCAGCTTTTCGGGAAGAGGCTGAAGAAACTGGAGGGACGGCTTGACGAGAGGGGACTGATGACGGTGATTTATCTGCGCCTCATCTTCTTCATGTCGCCTCCCCTGAACTGGCTCCTGAGCCTGACGAATATAAGTTACCGGAATTTCTTTTTAGGCACGCTCTTCGGGACCGTCCACCACATCATCATCAACGCCTGGCTGAGCGACATGATTATCGACCAGATCAAGGCCGGTGGTTCCCTGAATCCGATAGAAACCCCCAAGCTTCTCATTCCCCTCGGTATCGGAGTCGCAGTCTTTATAACCGTTAGGATAATTGACCGCCGCCGGAGGACAAAAGGACAGCTTCCCAGGTAGAGGGGATCATCCTGTAATTGATCTAGTCGTGTGGATCTGGTCATCTTGCCCCGATGTCCATCGGAGTGAAGGATTTAGTTATTGGGATTTGGTCATTGGGGGTTGGGATTTAGATTAGTCGTTTATGTACTTGGCGACAATCTCGGGAGTGACCGCACCGACACGGGCGCATTCGCCGTAGAACTCGCCCGACGTCTTTACCTTGCGCTCGAAGGTATCGGGGTCAAAGCCGATCAGGCCGAACCGGGGCGTCCAGCCCAGAGCCCACTCGAAGTTGTCGATGTTGGACCAGTAGAAGTAGCCACGCACATCAGCTCCGTCGTCGATGGCCTTACGGACCTGTTCGAGATGCCGGGTAATGTAATCGATCCGCCAGGAGTCGTCGTCGGTGGCGATCCCGTTTTCGGTGATGTAAATGGGCCTGCCGTATTCCTTCAGCCTCATCATGCCGGCGTAGAGTCCGGATGGATGAACTCCCCATTCCATCTGGGTCTTCTTCTCGTCCGGGCGGGAAGGCGTCGGCTCCGTGGGGTGGTTTTGGTCGCAGATCATCTCCATGTAATAATTTAAACCGTAAAAATCCGTCGAGCCCTTAAGCCCGGAGATCTCCTCCTGCTCCCCAAGGTTCAGTATACCCGTCTCGATACCATGAAGGTGATATTCGTTGAAGAAGTTGTCCTGGCTTGCTGCCATCTGTATGTCCTGATCCGATTCCGGGTCCGAGGGAACGAAATGGGGGATATTCTTGACGATGCCCACCTGGACTTCGTTGGGCGAGTGTTCTTTCAGGCCGTGATAGGCGGCCGCATGGGCCAGGATAATATTACGCAGGACTTTAATGCTTTCCCCGACATCCTGGTGACCCGGGGGGAAAATACCGGTCATCCAGCCCATAACCGCATAAACGGCGGGCTCGTTGATGGTGTTCCAATAGTTAAGAAGGGGCGAAAGCTCGCGCGCAATGATCTCAATGTACTGCTTGAAATAATCGAGGTTCTCCTCGATGAGAAATCCGCCCTTTTTCGTAAACCATAACGGGCTCGTGAAATGATGGGTGGTGGCGAAGACTTCGAGCCCCATGCTGCGGGCGGAATCGAGCACTCGCTTGTAATGGTCGATTGCTTCCCGGTTGATGGTGCCTTCTTCCGGCACGATGCGGCTCCACTCGATACCGAGGCGATGGGCGTTGGTCCCCATACCCGCCAATATCCGGAAGTCGGTCTCGTAAAGTTCATAATGGTTACATGACTTCCCGGATTTATCTCCGTTTTTTATCGTGTCCGGTTTCTGCTCCCAATCCCACCAGTCGTTATTGCTGTTTCCGCCTTCCACCTGGTGGGAGCTGGCAGCGGTCCCCCAGAGAAAACCCTTTGGAAATTCAATGGTTTTGTTTAGCTTCATTTTTATACCTCAGAGAATAGCAGGGGGTTTATCCCTTGAATACCGGAGTCCCGGAACCTTGGCCCGACTTAAAAAATAAGCGGACAGCTTCTATTTGAGATCCTTGATGAATTTCTTGGGGACTTTGACCCCGAGCTTCATAGCGATACTGATCGCTCTTTTCCCGCCCAGACGCATCATCCCGAAATAACCCATGCGGGCGACGGTAACCAGGTTTGCGCAGATCTTGAACTCGATCTTGCGCTCCTTGGTCGGGTTCAGGATGCACTCGCTGAAGCGGGTCATCCACTCTTCGATGTCGTCTTTCCCCTGCTGGTGAAGCTCGTAAAGATAGTCCACCGCATCGGTGGTGAACTTCATATAGATTTCCGGCTTCTTGGGCTTGCCCGGCTTAATAACACTATGGTCCTGCTCCTTAAGCAGTGTATAGCTTTCGGGGTCGCCCTCGAACTGGACCTCGGCCACGGCCCCTTTCTTGAGCGGTTTGGTGGCCTTCAGGGCGAGAGGCGAGTTTTCGTAAAAATCCTTCAGTTTAAGAAATGACTCACTTGCCATAAATTTCCTCCTTTAACTTGTTAATTCCCAGTATCTTGATATAGGAGTACCTTATATGTTCCTCCCCCTTTGATGGGGGAGGATAAAGGTGGGGGTAAACAATATTTTAAAAAACCCGATAGAATCACCCTCCCCTTAATCACCTCCCATCAAGGGAGGGGAGATTTATTATTTATACCTATTTTATTCATTGACGATAGTCGGTGAGCTGGCGGGCAACTAGCCGGGCCAGCGAAGTCACCTTCATCTTATTAGGTCGTGCCTTTTGAAACGAGCTCTCGCAGTAAGGGCAGGTAACGATCAGCTCGGTGGCCCTGGTTTTGGCCGCCTCCCGGAGTCGCCTCCGGACCGTATTCCGCCAAAGACCGGGCACCACCTTATCGGCCCAGCTTCCACCGCCGCAGCAAAAGGCCGCCTCCACGGAGCGGTTCATCTCAACCAACTCAAGCCCGTCTATCTGTTTCAGCACCTCCCGGGCCACATCGCCCTGCTCAAGATAACGGGTGAGATGGCAGGAGTCCTGAAAGGTAGCGGTCAGCCTGGAAGCCTGCTTGGTGAGCTTTAGCCTGCCCTCGTCAATCAGCCCCAAAAGCCATTCGCTGAAATGGACGACCTCCGGCTCCAGATCGCCGATTTCCATATAATCGTTGAGCAAGGCGGAGGTGCAGTGGGGACAGATGGTAACCACCTTTTCTACCCCCAGATCATTCAGTTTCTGAATAGTCTTCTTGGCAATTTTTCGGAACAGGTTCTGATCCCCGAGCTCAAGGGCGGGACTCCCGCAGCAGGGCTCGTCCTCCATTACCATCACCTTCGCCCTCGCGGCGGTGACGATCTTGAGTTCATTTTCCAGCGAGCTTTTTCCGAAGCCGGAATGACAGCCCAGGAAGAGGACGGCCTCGGCATTCCCGGGGCGGGCAGGGAGCCCCAATTTTTCGGCGGTTATCTGCTTCGAGGGAGCAAGCCCCCAGGGATTACCGGAGTTCCGCAGGTTGTCAAGAAGCCGGCGATGGGCCGCGGAGCCGTAGATACCCCGGCTTACCAGCCATTCGCGCAGCTGACGGGCAACCGTGATCAGCTCGAATCCGGGAGGGCACATCGTCTGACAGGCGTGGCACAAAAGGCAGTGCATTGCCACTTCGGCGGCCTCCGGGCCGGCCTTTACCTTGCCTTCCAGGATGCCCTGGGCCACATACCCTTTACCGCCACCGGAGTAGGAGAAGTAGCCGAGATGATCATAACTGGGGCAGACGATGACATTGGCCTGCTCGCGGTTGGTGGTGCAAGAGCGGCATCGGTTGCAGGTGTAGAGATAATGGGCGTAATCTGCGTCCCGGGATAAAGTCATGTTAAACCTCCAGTTATTAGTAAATATCGAAATTATTTAAAAGGGTTCTGGGATTCAAGGATTCAAGGGTTCGAGTGTATTTGTTTTCTAATTCCTTGACCACTTGAATCCTCGGCTCCTTGAATCCTCTTTTTTTACCTTCCGTACATGGAAATACTGTAACCTGGATTGAGGATATTATCGGGATCAAGCGAGTGCTTGATCGCTTTCAGAATCCGGGCATGTCCGCCGGTCTTAGCCAGCACGGCCCCCGGTGGATGCCCGTAATCGTATCTTACCGCGATCGCCCCGTAGCGTTTGTATGCGTGTTCCAGATACTTTTGACGGACGGCGCCGGCCTGCTTGATCTCTTTGGGAGTGGATTCCGGAGAGACGAAGGTAGTCATCCGGAGGAACACCGAGCGGCACTGGTCAAGGCTGTGGCTGTAATAGGAGAGGCCGAGCTTGAGCGGGGAGCGGCGTAAAAACCTTAGTCCCCAGTGCTCGATCTGGACTACCCCCTCCGGGTCCGCGATCACCATCGGCATCAGGGGTAGCCCCTCGCCGAACCCGCCCATAAACTGGTTGGTGACCTGATGGTCGCGGTAATGGTCGGCAAAGAACTTCCAGGCACCCGGCCAGCGCTCCCGGCACTCGTCGGTGTAGACCCGTCCTCCCAGTTCCTCGGTCAGCCGCTTTGCGGTTCGCTCACTTGCCTCCATCACCTCCCGGTAGCCGGACATCGAGGGGACCACCAGGATGTAGGGTCTTTCGTCCGGGGTCTTCCAGGGGTCATAGAGGAGACCGTCTGCCGGAGCCCCCCGGCCGTACTGGCCGAGGTGGTCGATGATGCTGTAGAGGATCCAGTGCCAGGCGCAGATATG
>CP070770.1:2586808-2622229 GCA_020345765.1 Deltaproteobacteria bacterium | reverse complement strand
TGATTACGGCATTATGGAAAAGACTGAAACCCCGATCTATACCATCCCGGGTAGATTTGGTTGGAGCGATATCGGAAGCTGGGCCTCCCTTTACGATCTGAGTCGGGATCGGTTTGACAAAAAGGGAAACCTCCTTGAGGGTAAGGGACTGCTCCATGATACTGAAAATACATTTATTTATTCTGATTCCGGGAGACTCGTTGTTACCTTGGGACAAAAGGATCAGCTGATTGTTGATACCCCGGATGCCCTGCTGGTGGCAGATATCCGGAAATCCCAGAATGTCAGGGAGATGATCGATGAGCTAAAGAAAAGGGGCTGGAAGAAGTGGTTGTAAGTATTAGGATACTATTGGAGAGGGGAGATGGGAAATGGAGATAACGCCTTTTTTAGAAGAACATAGGATATTTAGAGCTACACTGAGTAAATTCATTGAGCGGGAGATCGCTCCCCAGGTTGAAAGATGGGAGGAAGAAGAGTATTTTCCTGATGAACTCTTCCGCAAGATGGGGAAGGAAGGTTTCCTGGGGACAATGATCCCTACAAAATTCGAGGGAGCGGGGGGAGACTACCTGAGCGGTGCCGTCTTTGCCGAGGAGATGAGCAGGTGTGGTTCCGCCGGGGTCAGCGCCGGGATCACGATGCATGCGCTAATTGTCCTTCCGGCCCTGGCCAAACTGGCCAATGAGGAACAGGGACAGCGTTTTATTATTCCCGGGGTTCAGGGCGAAAAGATCGGCGCCCTGGCACTGACCGAGCCCGAAGCCGGTTCGGATCTGGCAGCTATAAGGAGTCAGGCCCGAAGGGAAAACGAAGAGTATGTCCTTAACGGCTCGAAGGTTTTTATTACCAATGGCTATCGGGCCGATTTCCTCTTGGTTCTCTGCAAAACTAATGAGGAACAGGGATACTCCGAATTCAGTACTTTGATCGTCGAGAAGGGAATGAAGGGATTTGAGATACCCCGAAAGCTGAAGAAGATTGTCTGGCATGCATCCGATACCGCCGAGATGTTCTTCGATCAGGTCCGGGTGCCGGTGGCCAATCGCCTGGGACAGGAAGGGGAAGGATTCACCAATGCCATGGTTAATCTGGAATGGGAGCGGCTGATCATGGCTTTGGGTTCGGTCGTGGGGGCTCAGCGGAATCTTGATGCTACGGTAAGTTATGTCCGGGAACGGAAAGCCTTCGGCAGACCCCTGGCAAAGTTTCAGCTTACCCGACATAAGATAGCCGATCTGGCTACCCGGATTGAAGCCGCCCGCAGCCTTACCTACCATTGTCTGATGATGCTTCAGCAGGGATTGAGTTGCACCCGAGAGGCATCAATGGCAAAATATTACGCCACGGAGATGGCGAAGAGAGTGGCAGATGAATGCGTGCAAATGTACGGGGGATACGGATTGATGATGGAATATCCGATCCAAAGGTTTTGGCGGGATGCTC
Organism: Deltaproteobacteria bacterium; assembly: GCA_020345765.1. Taxonomy (GTDB): domain Bacteria; phylum Desulfobacterota. The sequence goes on along the minus strand of CP070770.1, from coordinate 2,620,783 downwards.
GGATTGGGACGATTGGGGGAGGGACATCTGAAATCATGCGAGAGATAATCGCCCGAACGATGGACTTATAATCAATACAAGCCTTCGTAATCACCGTTCTTTTTATACTAAAATTTCACCGGATTTATTTGCCATATTATAGTCCACTTTCCCGAATGCAATAGGAATGGCTTGCTACCGGGGATTTAATTTTAAAAAAATGAAGAGTATCTCAATCATAGCTCCGGCTTTATTCCTGGCAGTGACTTTGCTCTGCGAGCCATCGGCAATGTCAATGTCAATAGAGGGGACAGAGCCAATAATGATTGAAAAGGAATATATTGAGATCATACCACACGGAAGGACGATCGGTTCAATCTTTGAGAACTGGCTTACTCCGGCAGTCTTCCTGCCCGTTGAGACCGGTGGCCTTAGCCGGGTTGATTCCCCGAGATTCACTTGCCGGGGGATAAGCTGGGTTGAGCAGAACTGGCGTTTAAACGGAATTGATATAACCGACCCGTTTCGTTCCGGTTTCCCGCTTTTCGGGCCTGCTTGGGATTCCCTAAAAGGAATCCAGTTGAGGTCTTTTCAGGAAAACAATCCCTACCGACTCGGAGTCAACTGGATAGTTGATTTGCCGGAGACTGCCGATAAATATAGGATCTCCTACAACTCGATTTTTCCGGCAGGTGGAGGACTCCTGATATCAGAAGGGATAATGGACCGGGAGCCTTCATACCCTTACGGTTCACCGAAGGAAAGAAGGAGATACAAATTTTCCAGTGAAGTAAGTGGTTCATATTCGGTCAGCAACGGGTTTTACAGTGGAATTGAAGCACTAATCACCGAAAGGAAGTTCCCCACACTCTTAGATGAAGGGGGTAACCTTACCAGGGAGGAGGCGGAAAAAATTACCTTTACCTCAATATACAGAAATAATAACTTAGTAATGCCCCTCAGAATCCTTTTTCTTACCCAATACAATCAGAATGATAACTTCGGGGCAAACCTGAGGCTCAATCAGGACGAAACACTGAGTCAGAAGAACTTTGCCCTTCATCTCCAGTCCAATGCCAGAAAGGAACTCTCCAAAGGAGAGTTGGAGATTCTTTCCGGACTCACGACGAGATTGGAGAAACGCGAGCCCCATTTGAAAAAACCGAGGATTATCGAATTTGACACCGAGTCAGGGCCGGTTCCCGACGCGGGTAATATTAACCGGATTAATTTTAACAACAGCTTGGCCCGCAGATATGGGGTCCTCAACTTTGAGATCGGGACTCAGCTGACGGGTGTTTTTTTCAGGCCAGAGATACCGTTCTCGCAAACCGTTTTAAGTTATACCGACCCCCAGGACGGCTCGACAACGGTATTTGTGACAAACTGGGATAAAACCCGAAGCACAAACGAGTTTGTCGGTAAAGGCAAGTTTAGTGCAGAGTTTTCAAAAATATGGGGTTTTTTCTCGCTATCGGGCAATGTCTATCTTGATACCGCTAACGCATATGCAAACGGGAAAAGTCTTTTACATTGGTTGGGGGCAGGGGGTAAAGTCCTCTCAAAATTTTTTATTGACAAAACCGGAACCACTATCGGAATCGGGACTCTTCACCAGCCATCAAAGCTGAACTCCTACATAGTGGGTTACTTGAATAGTAAGAGACCCTCCGGGAAACAGTACCGCTGGACTGACTTAGATGGAAACGGCATTACGGAAACATCCGAACTGGGAGACCTTGTTGCAACAACCGGGGGAATTTACCACCATAAAGGTGAAGACCTTAAGAGACCCTATCATGATGAGTTTTTCTTCAGCATTAAACAGGGAATAGGAAGACATTTAGAAATACTACTTCAGGGTGCCCATAGAGTCTTCTCTAACTATTTTATAGTTAATTACGGAAGTTATGACGGAGATTACACCACGATAGACGGCTTTGAGTTATACAACAAGCCGCTCGGCGAGGACGAGTATTACCTTTCCAACTATAGCGAGAAAAGAAGTCATTATTCCGGTATCGAAATTCAGTTGCTCTCGGAATGGGAGAGGCTTTACCTGAATTTTATGACCTCTGCTTTCCTGGTCAGGGGTTTTGCCCCCATCGGGAATGGCCCCGACTTTAACGACTATGCGGTAATCTCGGAGGATACCGCTTCCCCTAACAGCCGGATTAATGCGGTAGGAAGGCTCGACAGCGACCGGGCCTACATGTCTAATCTCCTTATCGGTTACCGAATCACCAGGAGCCTCTCGTTCGGGTCTACCGTCAAGTACCGGGACGGTGAACCCTTCTCTCAGCATAGAATTTATGAAGACATGAATGGAATCCCGGTGAGGGTGATAAGAAAACCGAGGGGAGAGTGGGAAGAGGGTGGGACGAGATATACATTCTCCTGGAACATAGATTTGAGACTGAGATATGCCCCGACAATCAGGGATAGGGAGTTTCTGGTTGTTTTTGATATGTATAACCTGATAGGCTCGGCGACCGAGATACTCGAGAGTTATCGGGTAGAAGACGAAAGGGAATCCCTTGAAGCAGTCCCCCCGAGAATGATAAAACTCCAGGTTTCACACCTTTTTTAAGTCATCCATTTAATTTCGAAGCCTTATCTTTTAATCTTTGATCGTAATCTGCCACCGGTTGGCAACGCCAAAATTGACCGCGGTGGTTTCGTGATTGAGATCACGGTTGAGTGAGACGGAGGTGAATGGATAGGCATAGTATTTACCAAAGGTAGAGGTTGCTCTTATACATTTGTGGGAATCGGGTCCGAATATAGCAGCTAAGACTTCCGGGATATTCAGCCCGGTATAGAAACCCAGGTTGCGACGCTCAATGGGCCCGGTGGGGGAATAGCCGTAAGTCCCGTAGGTAATACCGAGAATAAAATATCTTGCGGGACCAGGGGATATACCGAATGCCTCCTTGAGTCCGGCGGGTTTAAAATCCACAAAAAAGATCATCCCGGAATAATCGTTTATAAGTTTGATATAATTTTTTTTGTCTTTAACGAACTCCGGGGTGGGGGTATAGCCTATCCGGAGCCCGAACAGGGCATCCAGGGCAGGAAATTTTTCGCCGGCATAAAAGAAGGAAAGCCCCGTAACATTAGTTACCACATCAGCCCATTCAAAGTCGTGGGGAGTAAATCCGTCAATTACCTCTACTATGTTGGACATAAAAAAAGTAAATCCGGTACTTAGGGCGAGGGCCCCTCTCGGGGATACTCCCAGCCACTCGTAGATCTGCTTCGTTCCCTTGGCAGCAGCGTAGCAGGCATATATATGACCGGCCTTATCGGAACCGCCGGCATAGGTGTCAGCACCAAAGAATCCCGTATCCTTCCAACCCCAGCCGGTGTAGCCCGTATCCTTCCACCAGGAGAATGTGCCGATCGTGAGTAAAGTACCCAGTATCCCTGCAGAAATAGACCCGGCAAGTAGTGTGCGTCTGGTTGAGGTTGATTCTTCTTTGGTGGTCTCTGGTATCTCCGGAGAAACTGAATTTATTTCTTCGGCCCACAGATTGGAAGAGAAGGTTACAATGGTTAAAATAACTATCAAATTTTTCATCATTAAAAGTGAAATCTATGAGAAAGTTGATAAAGGATAACAGAAGTCTCTAATGGGGTCAATCTTATACTTTAAAGCTTAAACTTTATCTTTATCGTAGCTTTTTCTAATAATTCATCGGACTCCTCGTCCTTAAATCTCCAGCTTAACTCGACCGGTCCGTAGGCAACTGCGATTGAGTCGAGGCCAAAGGGCTCAGTGAGGGGGCTTTCCTCCTCCTGAATATCTATTATCGCGATGGGGATAGAATAGATATTAAGAAACTGATGGATCGGTAAGATCCAGTTGATATTTAAACTAAAATTATCCGCCAGGAGGAGCTTTCTCCCGATAGCTTCGATCATCTCCCGGATCCACTCGATTCTATCGAAGACGAAATATATGTCCCTTAATCCCCGCATTTCCGCCAATCTTTCGAGATATAGATAGGGACCACTACCGACCGGTCTTGCTTTCCCTTTCCTTAAGGCCTGTTTTATCCCCTCTAATGATACCTCGTCAGTTTCCACCATGGTATAACCCAGCCAGCCGGTTAGGTTGTTTATATGGTTATTACCCCCAAAAACGATGCTCTTTCCTTTGACCCTTGCATCCTCCATCATTCTTCTGCTCCGGTAAATCTGGTAGGGCCCGATATCCGAGGCATTGATAGCTTCGATCCAATCGAAGTCGAGGTCAAGGGCAGCCCGGTAGCCGATGGCGGTTCCCATCTTTACCGGATGGGCAGCGATGGCAATTCCTCCCTGGGCATGGATCTGCCTGATCGTTTCTTTTACCGTCATTCCCTTGGGAATAGATCTCGTAGTAAAAAGAGCAATGACATAATAACCTTCGGTGGTAGTGATTTCTTCGCCAAATATGATAAAAAAGTCATGCCCAATCTCGCCGTTAGCCTTTAATTTCTCACAGACTGTATGGGCCGCCACCGCTCCGTCAAACCGATTGTGGTCAGTTATAGCGATGGCATTGAACCCTTTAGCATAAGCCTGTTTAATTTTATGCTCCATGGTAGCGACCGAATCATGTGAGTTGAGAGAATGGTTGTGAGGATCAATAACTAACTCCCCTTTCTTTTTTGTAATCTTCCTCGTATTTAAAAATCTGAGGACAGCATTTACGGCAATATCCTGTTCCAGGCACCATCGCGGAGCGGTCCCGAGGTCAGGGATTTCGTTGATCCCGGCATAACCGAATGATGTTTCCAACCCAACCAGAGAAGCCTTCCAGATGACCTCCAGGGTGCCTTCCTCTGCCATTCGCTTCACTTCCTTAAGGACATCATCCAACATATCCCTCTGACCGTCGTCGAGGATTAACTGGTAGCCGAACTGTTCAAAATCAAGGGAATCGTATTGATAGGAATATATTTGTTTACCATCAGTGGTCATTTGGTAGCCAAGTTGTTCAAAATGAAAGGCATCGTATTGATAATACCTCATTAGCCAAGCCTTGTTCTCAGGTGGCTGGTTAATTTCTTCCATCAATTGACTAAGCCCTCCGTAGAGGCCTTCAAAAAGCCTGGGATTGTTGTTATCCTGACTCTGGTTGTAGCTCCCTGGATTCTGCTCACCGATAGCCTCTCCAGATATAAATAGTAAACCGATGTAAATAATCCAGATAACCTTGGGGACTATCCCCGATAACTGACGCATTATCTTCATCTTATTCGAGTCACAGGGGCTCAGTCCACAGTTAACGAGGTCTCCATCGGGGTGCACCCCGGAATATTCTTGTCTGCCATTTCCCGCAGGTAATCAGGGATGATTCCCTTGGCATCTTTTAAAGCTAGTTCTGACATATTCTGACATATATCGGGTAGTTCCGCGGCGATATTGTGCCGGAGTTGTGGATCGATCTCCAGATCAAAGAGGAGTGGACGCTCGCCCCAGAGATAAGCGTTATACCAGTATTTTCTGTCCCGTACCATAACGAAAGGTCCCCAGCCAACGGTGATGTATTCATAATGGTTCAGGTCCCCGGTAACAAGGGGTTTAAGATCCCGACCCTCCATGGATTTCGGGGGATCGATATCCAGTGATATGAGGATAGTTGCTGGGATGTCGCAGTGGTATGAGAATTTATCGCAGACCGTGCCGGCGCCAGTGCCGTCAGGGAAACGGATCATCATTACCAGATCGGCCACCTCCCGACATAAAGGATAGCCCTGCTTGGAAACCAGTCCCTGCTCCCCGAGGCAGTGCCCGTGATCAGATACTATAATCAATATTGTGCTGTCCATCAGATCCAGACGGTTCATGGTCTGGAGGAAATGGCCCAGCCACCGATCCGTCATGGTTACCTCGCCGGCATAGTTGGCCCGGAGTCTATTTAACTCCCTCGGCGTGAGCCGGCTGGCTGGTCCATAAAGGGAGGTGATTACATCCCGCACATTATCGTCCTCGTCGTACAAACGGCGGTAATGGACCGGTGGGTCCCAGGGTTCATGTGGATCGAAAGACTCCACTGTCAGGAAGAACTGGTTGCTATCATGATTCTCCTCCAGCCAGGTGGCGGCAGTGCGAAACACCTGGGGAGCAAAATAGTCTTCCTCACTACTACGGTGCTGGGTATTGGTCAGATAATATCGTAGAAAAAACGAGATAAACGCCGGATTTCGAATTTTCTCGGGCAAATGTTTCTGGATCTCTTCCTCGCTGACCTGGGGACCGGAGCGGTAAGGGTCCAGTTCCTGTCCCCGGATCCAGGTCCACTGGGAGAATCCTCGGTGAAAATTCTTGGAAGGCTTGAACTGGTGATATACATCGCTGACCAGACCGGTTCGATAGTTGTTTAAGGCGAGGATTTCGGCGAGGCAATCGCGGTCCTCCCGCATTGGTGCCCAGCCGGGAGCACCGATAAAGTCGCCTCGGTAAGAATGATGTTCCTCGAAAGGAAAGATCCGGCAGCCGGTATAAATCGCCCGACGCGCGGGCAGGGTAGGTAACGAGTCCGGATAAGTATGAGTGAAGAGAACGCTTTCTTTAGCCAGAGCGTCGAGGTTGGGTGTCTGGATCCACTCATTCCCGTAGCAGCCCACATGATCAGGGCGCAAGGTGTCCAGGATAATAAGCACTGCATTCATAAAGTACCTCCTAAAGATCAAATTCCGATGACCAATGACCAATTCCCAAATCGATTCCTTCGGACCCGATGATCATCGGGGATCAGGATAGGAATTTACAATTTTCATTTCTCCTTATGCAGTTCGTCCTTGGGCAGCCTGGTTACTTTCAGGTCCGCTTCAGGGAGCGGGGAAGGCGGTCCAGCTTGAAAACAGTGGTAAACTCGCTGTTTAAGCTGATCCACAGTTTCTCGGCGATGATGGCGTTGGTCAATGATTCCCGGAAGTCCATCCAATCCTCGAATAGCCCAGGATCTTTACAAACCATGACAAAGTCAGGTGCCTCAATACTACCGTCTTGGATGCTCAGCTTCTGGTCGTCGATAAGAATGCCGAAGGGACCACCGCCAGTCTTGACCTGGATTGAGCGTTTCCATCCCTTCAGGTCCTTTTGTGCGCGCTCGCTGGTGGCAACCTTCCCGGCCAACTCACTCAACTTCGTTAAAGCTTGTTTCAGTGTTTTGGTAGTCTCGGGAGTAGGTTTGGGGACCGAAGGTTCTTCTGGGCTTGTCCAATCCAGCTCACTTTCCTGCAGCCCTCTTTTTTTCTGTTGCTTCCCGGAAAGCTCACTTAAGGGAACGGCGAAAATATCGGTGGGCATGCCCATGCGTTCGTCTCGGAAGACAACCTTCACTTCCGTCCCCTTCTTAAAGATCCGGGGCGTCAGGATCCCCTTAGTGGTATAAACATGGATAGGCAGGGCGGTATCTGCACCCTTGAGCAGTACCCTCCCACGCCCGAATGGCACCTGATGCTGGAACAGGGAATGAGCGAAGTAGGTAATGGGAGGGGTTGAATTCATTACACCCGTATCCGGAAGCTCGATGGATTCCATCGTTTCAAATTCGCACTCAGGGCAATAGAGTTCAAACAGCGGGACTCGGACTATTTGGCACTTGGGGCACCGGGCTCCCAGGATCACCTTTCGCTCCTTGAGGGCGAGGAAAAAAGGAGATTGCTCTCCTTTGGTTCTCTTGTAAAAGGTAAACATAGCCTCGTTGGTCTGGAGGAATCGCTCGCCGCCAACCTCCAGGATCTCGTAGTCCACATCCGGGATTAGCTCTGGGGGAATAACCTTCTTCATCTTAATTCCTCCTTTCAATTATCATAGCGCAGCCGTACTGAGCGACAGTGGAGCCGGTCCCGTGGACCAGGCCTCGCTCGAATCCTTTATCGATCAGCTCACGCCGGGCACTCCAGCAGGAGAACATATTGGAGCCACCCACGAAATGTCCGCCATAGGTAAGCCCCCCACTCGGGTTTACCAAGATAGGGCCGCCGGGTACCATTAGACCCTCATTGATTAGGTCGTCAGATCGGCCCAGGGACACAAAGCCCATCTCGGCCATCGTGATCTGGAGTTGCTTGATGAATGCATCGTGGAGCTCAATTATCTGGATCTGCTTCAGTGGCTCAGTAATCCCGGCCATCCGATAGGCTGCCTGGGCAGCAAGGTGGTCAGATAGAATGCGATGCATCAACTTGTGGCGTTCATCCTTGCCGGCTACATGGTGCTCGTTAGAGGCTCCCACCCCGGTTATCCAAATCGGTGGGCATCCAGCGTTCTTGCAGATAGCCTCAGCCTTCTTAGCCTCCGCGAAGATGATCACCCCGGCCCCCTCTGTATAAACGCAGGTTTCCAGAAGCTTAAAGGGGTAGACTACATAGCGGGAATTCATGGCCATCTCTGCAGTAACAGATTCCCCGTGGCGTTGAGCATAGGGATTATTCTGGGCCTGCTGGCAGAGGATCTCGGTAATCCTGGCCGAGACCTCGTCGGTCAAGTCATCCGGGTATTCATCCATATAGGCCAGAACCACCTCGGCATAGCTGTCCGAGGCGGTCCAGCCCAGCTCGCGCTCATAGAAGGTATCGCCGGACCAGCCGATAGTCTTAATTACCTCGGGGGTTGAGGTCATCGAGTCGAAATCAAAGCAATCGGTTGCTTTTTCCACTCCCAGGCAGAGCACGATGTCGTAAAGACCGCTGGCCACCCAGGTATAGGCGGAAAGCATGGCATAGGCCCCGGTGGCACCACCGCACGTTACCCGCATGCCCGGCTTGTTGGCCATCCCGATGATCCCCTGCAGGGGATGTTCGGGAATAGCCGATAACTCAAAGATGTCGTTGTAGATCCCGTAGACAACCGCATCGACCTCCTTGATTGAGATGCTGGCATCTTCTAGGGCAGCCTTAACCGCCATTTGAGATAATCCCCAATAGGTCTTCTCGACCCAGCGCCCCTTACAGGGAGTGATTCCTGCTCCGATAATGGCTACTTCTCTCATAACACACTCCTTTTTAGTTTTTACCTCCCTGCATTATAGAAGATTTGGTAAATAATACAATACCAATAATTAAATCCCAATGGCCAAATCCCAATTCCCAATTTCCAATTCAATTGTACTCTGCAATTTTCATTTTGTATTTTTAATGGTATATTCAACTGTGCCGGGGGAAGTAAGATGGCGGGAATGTACGAAAAGATTGTAACCCACGGGGACTTTGACGGGATAATTAGCGCGGCGATTTGCTCCTATGCCCTGAAGGTGGATAAAGTAATGTTTGCCGGTCCCTCAACCATTACCAGGTCCCTCATTTCTATATCTGACCGGGATATTGTTTGCGACCTTCCTTACCCTCTGGAATGTGGATTGTGGTTTGACCATCACGAGGGTAATGTTCTCGATTTAGAGTATCGTGGGATCAATTCCGAGGAGATTCCCGGGTGCTTTTCCCTGAAGGATAGCTGTGCCCGGGTCGTCTATCATTACTTTGCTGAATCGTGTGAATTACCTTCCCGGTTCCTTGAAGCAGTGGAGGAAGCCGACAGGATTGACAGTTTCAATTATCAGAGTATCGAGGAGTGGCGAGAAGAGACTCCGGGAAAGATAATCGACTTCTCGATTAAGTCCCAGCAAGGTCCGTCCCGAGAAAAGGATAAATATCTACGGCAATTGGTTGAATGGATCAGGGATGAAGCTCTGACGAGGGTTGCTACCTTTCCTCCGGTTATAGACGGATTTCAGGTATATAAGGCTAACGAAACTAAAATGCTCAAAACTATTAAGGAGTGTTCTTATTTTATCCCGGAAGACAGCAGGCAGGAGATAGTTGTAATTGACCTGACCAAATACCGGCATCGAACAGGATTAACTAAACATCTTGCTTTCATCTTGAATACGCAGGCCCTGGCGGTATTGGAGGTTAAGAGCATGTTTGATATGGGGGTGAAAACCAATGACCTTTCCCTTTCCATGGCGTTAAGCCTCAATTTGACTCGAGAGGAACATCACAAAGATATAGGGGAGATAATGCGGAGGCTAAATATTGGCGATGGACACAAGGGTGCGGCAGCCGGCACAGTAGGCTGCCAGACGAAAGCAGAGATGTTGAAAGAGAAGGAAAGAATTTTGAATAAGATCTTTCGGTTATGGGCTGAGCAAGGGTAGATATGTTATATGTTTTAAATATTACCTACTCCCTGAAGCCGGAGGTAAAGGATGAACACATTCAAGACCACGATAAAGCTTAGCGCGAGGTAGTCCGCCGTTCGGAAGTCATATTGCAGGTAGTATGTCCGCTTCAGACCAGCCCCAAAGCCTTTGGATTCCAGTGCTACCGATAAGTTATCTACGGTTCGCAGAGCGCTGACGAATACCGGGATCAGCAGAGGGATGTGTTTTTTTATCCGCTGAAATATATTTCCGGAATCCAGATCCAGACCTCGTGATTTCTGTGCCTCGATTATGGTAGATGCCGTCCCGAGAAACATCGGGACTAACCGGAAGGCTAGGCTAAGGGCAAAACTTGCCGAAAAGGGGACCCCCAGCTTATTCAAACCGGCGGTGAAATCCTCGATCCTGGTTGTCGAGAGAAAAATCAGGCCGGAAAATAACATTATGTTCAATCTTACGGCCATCCCCAGTCCGTAAAGCAGTGATTCTTCCGATACCGATATGAAACGGTATCTAAGGATCACGGTTGGGCCTCGATAAAAAATTGACCAGAGGATAAAACTGAAGATCCCGATCATTGCCATTAGTATCCAGAGCTTCCTCAGGTTCTCCAGAGTCCCGCTGGAAATTCCGATAACCAGGAGAATGCCGGCAAGTATGAGCAGATAAAGCGGATGGATAAAAAACATGGCAGCGGCGAACAGAAGCAGCAGACAGATTATCTTGGTTATCGGATTCAGCCGATGAATAAAAGTATTTTTATTCAGGTAGAGGTATAGGGACATAAATAGATTGTAGATTATAGATTTTAGATTTTAAACCTAAAATTTAAAATTTTATGCGAGTCCATCTTCCAAGCAAAACTTGAATTCATTAAGGGATAAAATAGTTTTATTAAATTGTAATCCCAGTTGAATTATCTCCGGTAGTTTCAGAGCCGACTCCTTTAGGATAGCTTCGTTACAAAACACCTTCCTGGTAGTATCATCGGCCAGGATCTTTCCATCCGAAAGTACTAAGACCCGGTGAGTGTACTCGGCTACTACCCACATACTGTGAGTGATGATAATCAGGGTATGCCCCTGGGTGTTTAAATCAGTAAGGAGCTCCATTATTCGGACTTGCTCGTTATAGTCCAGCCCGGTAGTGGGTTCATCCAGGATGATCACCCGGGGCTCCGAGACGATAATCGAGGCAATAGCAACCCTCTGCCTTTCTCCTTTGGTCAGGAGGAATGGATCCTTGTCGTGATAACCTTCAAGGCCCACTACCTTTAATGCCTGCTCCACTTTCGTTTTAGTCTGTTGTTCGCTGAATCCGTAATTCCTGGGACCAAAGGCAATTTCCTCCCCCACAGTCGGGGAGAATATCTGGTGATCCGGATTCTGAAATACATAGCCAATTTGTTTACCTAACGAAGACACCTTCTTATCATCGATATCAGTACTTTCGTAATATACCTTACCCCGAGTTGGACGCAGGAGACCGTTAAGGTGCTTTACCAGGGTTGTTTTTCCGGATCCATTCTGCCCGATAATAGCGATAAACTCTCTTTCCTTTATGCTTAAGTTCACCCCGGCGAGAGCTTGCTGCCCTGTGGGGTAGGTGTGCACCAGATCATCTACCCTTATTATCTCCTTGCCATAGTCTTCCTCTTTCTCTTTATCACCCTGACACAGAGTGAAGTATTTGTCGTCAGACAATCTTTTATTATTTGACTTCATGGCGAAAAAGGCCTGATTGACATGTAGAGGCCAGGTTGGGCAGGGGATATTGAGATCGTGGAATAATTTCACTAATTGGGGAGGACGGATACCGTTATCTTTTAGGATATTTATCCGGGAGAGGATATCGCTTGATTTTCCTTCCTCTATTATCCTGCCGTCTCGAATGATAATGATTCGATCGACATCGCCTATCTCTTCAGTCTCGTGTTCCACCAGAACGACGGTTAGCCCCTGTTCACGTAGGTCTTTAAGAGCCTGAAAAATCTCCTGTTTCCCAATAGGGTCCAGATCCGTGGTGGGTTCATCCAATACCATTATCCTCGGCCTTATTGACAGGATGGAGGCAATGGCAAGTCTCTGCTTTTCTCCCCCGGAGAGTGAAGAGGGTTCACGATCTTCGTACCCGGCAAGGCGGATCTTTTCCAGGGAATCACCGATTCTCCTCTTGATCTCTTCGCGATTGACTCCCAGATTCTCGGGGCCAAAGGCCACCTCCAGGAATGCACTGGTTGAGAATAGTTGTGTCTCAAAATCCTGAAATACCATTCCTACCCTATCAATCATTCGGGTTACCTTTTCCCTGGTGATATCGGTTTCAAATATCTTGATCTCTCCGGTTAAATCACCTTTGAAGAAGTTGGGTATGATCCGGTTAAGGCACCGGATAAGTGATGACTTACCGGCACCAGTACTTCCCATAATAGCGATAAGCTCACCCTCAGACTGACTTAAACAGACCGAATCAATGGCCTTCTGTTCGCTGTTCCGGTAGGTGAAATTTAGATCCTTAATTTCAATCGCTTTCATGATCGATTGCAGATTGTAAATTGTAGATTTATAATCTGAAATCTATAATCTATAGTTATTTGCCTTAGGTGAACTGCTAATGGGATTTACAACAGAGATGCTCCAATCAATAGGATAATTATTATGGGAAGCACCCCCAATCCCACGCCGCTGCCACCACCCAGCCCTGCTCCGGAACTCATAAGACCGGTGGAGATCAGATTGCCCAGAACGAGCCCGCCGGCTACTGCGAGAATAGTGACTACCAATCCTGACCGGCTGAACCTGCCGTTGGATAGTTCATCTTCGGTAAGGATGTCCGTGTAGAGTAATCCCCACTTCTTTACCCGGGGATAGAGAAGGAAAAGAAGGAACGGGCTTAAGATTAGTGATACCAGGAGGTTGTTCAGGGTGATAATATTGGCCAGGGCAGAGAAGGGGACAAAGCCCAGAAGGTCCAATCCCCAGCCGATAAATAAGCCACAGCTGCCCGAGGCCAGAGAGACTGTCAGAATAAATTTAGCCCAACTCTTGATCCCCCAGAAGGATACTGGCTCCTCCCCGGATAAGCATTTCCAGGCTTTATAGGGAATATAGCCGTAGAGGAAGTTCCCGACGAAGCCGAATAGGGTTCCGGGTCCCAGGGTGCCGAAGAAATCGCCGATCAGGTTTCCAAAAGCGGCGCCCCAGGCTCCGGCCGGTCCGAACATAAAGGAGCAGATAATGGGCAGGGCGTTGGCTGGCCTGACCTCGGTTACCCCGGGAATTATCGGGATTGCCTTGAATGGTATAAGGACCGAGGCGTAAACGGCTGCGGAGATGGCCGTAAGCACGATCATCCGGGTATTGCCCCACATTCTAAAAATCTCTTTTATCCCAAATATCATTAGGCCCTCCTTGCCATTTCCCCTGTCCTAAGAAGTCCCGCGTCCCGCGGGACGAAGTAGGATGTTACTCCCTGATATTCCTTAATATTCCCTTAAATAATAGCTTACAAAGAATTACTATACCACAGCAATACATAAGAGTCCAAATGGGCCTGCCAATTCATTTCAGTCTCCAAATTAGACCTCCTTCCATATCCTTGACAAAACTATTATGCTTTGATAGAAAAAGTCAGGGTTTAGTGGACGGATAGAGGAAGGACTATGGCTAAGGCAATCTTGATCACCGGTGCCAGCCGCGGGCTGGGACTCGTTGTTGCTGACCATCTGGCTCGGTGTGGCTACCGGGTTTTCGGTGCTTCTCGCACTCCACCACCTGAGGGTAGCAAGTTTAAATGGGTCAAAATGGACATAACTGACAAGAGCTCCATCGCTGCCGGAGTGGAGAATGTGCTCAGCGAGGGTGGAGGTATTGATGTGCTCTTTGCCAATGCGGGTTACGGAGTGCTCGGCCCGATTGAGGATACACCACTGGAGCTTTTTCAGGCACAGTTCAATGTAAATGTATTCGGCACTATATCCGCGGTAAAGACGGTTATCCCAGTTATGAAAAAGCAGGGACATGGACGGATAATAATTACCGGCTCCAGCGGTGGGGTTCTTGCCTTTCCCTTCTTTGCTCCCTACCACACATCCAAGTTTGCACTTGAAGGTTTTGCCGAGAGCCTTTCCACTGAGATGAAGCTTTATGGTATCGATGTGCACCTGCTGGAGCCCGGGGTGATGAAGACAAAGATGGTGGAATCAATGACTATCGTGGATGAAGACCTGGGTAAGTCTTCCCCGTTCTACCGGATGAGTAAGCTGGTGCGGGGATATCCCGTCGCACAACGGTTCGGCACTTCCCCCCGGAAGGTGGCTAAACGGGTAGAGAAAATATGCGCCGGCAAGAAGAAGGCTTTCCGGCATCCGATTGGAATCGACACCCACCTGACAAGATTACTCAAGGCGGTCCTGCCGTGGAAGCTGATAAACCTTGGTTTTCGGAAGTCAGTAATGAGATAATAAAACCAAATCCCAATAACAAATTAATAAGGGAGTAAGACATGTTTGATCCGGATAAATGCCAGCGCTGTGGCACCTGTCTTTCCCGCTGCTTGTATGTGGATTATGACAAGGACCGGGCGAAGTCTGAGATCGAGGCCCTGATTGCAGGCAAGGAGGCACCGATCCTCTCGGCCTGTATCACCTGTTTTGCCTGTAACGAGTATTGCCCTAACCAGGCCCGGCCTTTCGATCTGATCCTCGCCCGCCAGGAGGAGTTTAACTCCCTCGGCATTTCACCGGATGTGATCTCCGAAAACGAGGCACAGTATGCAGTTACTACCGATGTGCGGGTGCCGGAGAAGGCTAAGAGGATGGTTTCTGCCTGCGTTTTTCACCGGAGCGACCCGGGACTGTTTGAGGGGAAGCTCTTCGAGGGACTCCCCTTGCTTAAGGCCCGGCATTTTTTCTGCTACATACTCTTTCATCACTTAGGGGCAGGTTCGGTGACACACCGCCATGCCCAGACCTTTGTGGATAACCTGGCGGCCACTGGGGCGGAAGAAATCATTCTGGTCCACGACGACTGCTACTCGATGCTGGTCGACGTTGCTCCTTCATATGGGATCAAGGTGCCGTTTCGACCGGTTCATGTGGTCGAATACCTCCGTGACTACTTAAAGGAAAATCATGGATCCTTATCGCGGCTCGGTATCCGGGTTGCCTATCAGCGTCCCTGTGCCTCGCGGTTTTCTCCCGGTAAGGAGGGGGCGATTGACGAGATCTTCGAGCTGATCGGGGTGGAGCGGGTAAAACGGGAATACGACCGGGATAATTGCCTATGCTGCTCACTCGCCCTTCAGCTACTTGCCCCGGATCGGGCTCGGGCATTGCGGGAGAAAAACCTGGGCGATGCCGAGAAGGCGGGAGCCCAGTATCTCTGCTACCTGTGTCCGATGTGTCGCCGTGGTCTCGAGGCCGATGCCCGGGAGCGCGGGATAGGAGGATACCACATAATTGAACTCGCACGAATGTCCCTTGGTGAGATACGAAAGGTCTAATGTCCAAAATTCTAAAAAAATTTGAGCCGCTTTTCTATCCCCGATCAATAGCACTGATCGGTGCCTCGCAGACCCCTCCCAAGTGGGGATTCGGGATTTCCTTCAGTATTGTTACCGGGGGCTTCCGGGGAAATTTTTATCCAATAAATCTGCGAGAAAAGGAGATACTTGGCTTTAAGGCATATCCGAGTGTAACGGATGTTCCGGACGAAATCGACCTGGCGATAATAACGTTACCGCCGGCCCGGGTAATTGATGCCCTCAGGGACTGCAAGAAAAAGCGGGTGAAAGCTGCGGTGGTCATTACCGCCGGTTATAGTGAGGTAGGGCCGGAGGAAAAGAAGCTGGAAGAGGAGTTAATCCGGGAGATAAGAAAGACCAATATGGTGGTTATTGGCCCCAACTGTATGGGGCTTATGAGTCTTGATATTAATCTGAATGCGTTTTTCTCACCAGCTACCCTTCCGGCAGGCCCCTTGTCTCTGGTAACCCAGAGTGGAAATGTGGGGGGGAGCTTAACTTTTTTCCCCGAGCTTTATAATATCGGATTCAATAAAATCGTCAGTAGCGGCAACGAGGCTGCCGTTTTCTGTGAGGATATTATCGAATATTTCGGAGAGGATCCCGGAACGAAAGTCATCCTGGCATACATTGAGGGGGTGGATAACGGAAGAAGATTCTTTGAGGTGGCCAAGAAGGTGACCCGGAGCAAGCCCATTGTTGTTCTTAAGGGCGGAAAGACTGAGGCCGGGGAAAAAGCATGCAGCTCTCATACCGGGGCCCTGGCCGGATCGGATGCTATTTTTGATGCCGCATGCCGCCAGACGGGTGTGATCCGGGCAGGTGATCTTGACGAGATGTTTCTTATTGCCGCTACATTCATCGGGCAGCCCCTGCCCGCTGGTAACCGGGTAGGCATAATTACCCGGGGAGGCGGCTGGGGTGTGCTGGCAGCCGATGCCTGTGCGAGCCAGGGACTTGATGTGGTTACCCTGCCGGATGAGGTAATAAGGGAAATAAACGAATTTCTCCCATCCCGCTGGAGTCATGGCAACCCGGTGGATCTCGCCGCCGGGGGAGGTGAGGAGGGCATGCTTAAATGTATGGAAATATTGATTAAGAGTCCCCGGATCGATTCACTACTCCAGTTAGGTGTTGGCTATGGGGTATTGAGAAAAAGGATGGCGAAATCGGCCCAGGGCTTTCCTCAATATCGAGAGATGGCGAAAATGGTGTTGAAGGATGCCGCCAGGAAGGATCGTAAGCATGCCGATACTGTCCTGAAACTCAGCAGTAAGTACAACAAACCTATAATTTCCTACTCTCCTTTCTCCTTATCCGAAAAAACCTCGAGCACTCCTGTGGTAAGAGCCTTCAGCAAGGCGGGAAGGATTATCTATCCCACCCCGTTACAGGCAGCCCGGGCACTCACTTTCCTGGTAGAATACTCAAGATACTTAAAGGAGAGCAGGGAAGTGGCAAAATGAGATACCGGAAGGTTGACCGGGTATAGTCATTCTGGAAATAATACAGCACAATATTTTGTAGTAAATCAGTCCCGGTTGAGGTTAAAGTGCCAAAAATTGTAAAATATATGTAAATATGTAATCTTTAATCGGTAATTTATAATATAAAATCCGGAATCTATAATACAAAAAGTTCCTCCAGTTTCCCTTATTTCTCCACAAAAAAATATTTATAAGGTAATAAACAGTTGTTTGCAGCCGATTTTTTGGAAATTGGTATGATATTTGCTAAATCTATCTAGGTTATAGTATAGATATCAGGCATAAAAACTTTAGCCGGATTTAAGTAATGTTTTTAATGTTCGTGTTTATGAGGAGATTGTTTGATGATAGAAAAAACAATTAGGGAGAGGTATTATTCGCTGATAAAAGACTCACTGTTAAGATCAGGAGACACTGAAAAAAATGAAGAAGCCGTGTTGGGTCGGGAGCTAATGCTAAACAAAGTTCCGTTAGGCGAGATTATTGATATGCACGAAGATGCGATTTTGCGTATGGCTAACGAAGCTCCGGAGATGACTTTATCGGAGGCCTTCCATTCAACCACGAAACCCCTGAGAGAGCTATTCACTTCATATAGTCTGGCTTTTCCTGAGTGGTTCCAGAGTCACTACCGTCTAATTGCCGAAAACATTACGGATGTAATATGGACGGTTGATATGAACCTAAACAGTACCTATATAAGTCCCTCCGTAGAGCGCCAGCGAGGCTATACGGTTGAGGAAACAATGTCCCAGACACTGGAAGAGGTGTTGACACCTTCCTCTTTTGAGACTGCTATGAGGGTCTATGAAGAAGAACTGGATATAGAGAAAAAGAAGAGAAAAGATCTTTTGCGTGTGAGAATGCTTGAACTTGAGGAAAAATGCAAGGATGGCTCCACGGTTTGGGTAGAAGCCAAAATGAGTTTTCTGCGTGACCAGGATGGTCAAGCTGTTGGAATTGTTGGAGTCACCCGTGACATTACTGGGCACAAGCAAGTCGAGAAAGCGCTGCGGGAGAGCGAGAGTCGCTACCGTCTACTTGCCGAAAATGCTGCCGATGTTATATGGACTACCGATATGAACTTTAATTATACCTATATAAGTCCCTCGGCTGAGCGCCTGCGAGGATACCCGATTGAGGAAGCAATGTCCCAGAGGCTGAAAGACAAGTTGACCCCTTCATCTTTTGAGACGGCCATGAGAGTACTTGGCGAAGAGTTCGCTTCGGGAAAAGTAGAGCGAAGTGATTTACCCTGGATGAAAACTTTTGAGCTTGAGTTTAGATGTAAGGACGACTCTACAGTTTGGACCGAGACTAAGGTGAGTTTGCTACGCGACCAGAATGGTCAGGCAATCGGATTTTTGGGGGTCACCCGTGACATCACCGAGCGCAAGCGGGCGGAGGAGGTTCTCCAGAAAGAACAGACTGAGACCCTGCGTCTTAAGATATTTCTTGAGAATGTCATGGACAGTATAACCGCAGGAATCCTGGTGACCGACGGTAGCGGAAAGATTATGATCATTAACAAGGCCGGTCAGGATATTTTCAGGACTACTGAACGAAAAGCGGTAGGCAGAGGCATTGAGGACTTGTTGCCGGACTTGGCAATATTAAAAAGGGCGGTTTCCCCGACGAATATCGGGAAAGAACCCCAAGAGGCTATGGTAACCCTAACCGATGGGAGGGTGATTCCTCTGGGGTTCAACTCCAGCGTCTTGCGGGATGCTAGTGGTCGGGAAGAGGGTATTATCTCGGTTTTCAAGGACATCACTGAGATCAAGGAACTCCGAGAGGAACTGAGGGCGAAGGAAAAGCTGGCCACGATGGGTGAGGTCGCCCGGGGCATTGCCCATGAGATCAAAAACCCACTCTTTGCCATTTTGAGCGGCGTCCAGATACTGGAGGACGATTTGAAATTAGATGAGGAGCAGAAAGAAACCTTCGGCACCATCATTAAAGAGACCTTGCGGATGGACCGATTGATTAATCAGCTGCTCACCTTTACTGCCCGGGAGGAATTGAAACGGACCACCCTTCAGATTACCGAGCTTATCAATGAGGTTGTTTCCTTAAACCGGGGTCTATTGCGACACCGGGGGGTTGAGGTCAAGAAGAAGTTGTCCGAGGGTATGCCCCGGTTGAATGTGGATCGGGATAAAATCATTCAGGTCCTAATCAACCTTCTCCAAAATGCGATCGACATGTCCCAGGCAGGCGATGAGATTGAGATCACATGCGGCATTGAAGATGAAAGGCGTTGTGTGGTCATAAATGTGAAGGATAGAGGCCCCGGTGTTCCTAAGGAGCACCGGGAGAGAGTTTTCGATCTCTTTTTCACCACTAAGAGGGGGAGCTCGGGCATTGGCCTGGCGATATCGAAGAAAATCGTCCTGGAGCACGGTGGTGGTATCTGGGTTAAGCCGGGAGCAGGGGGAGCCACTTTTGTGGTAGAACTGCCGTTAAAGGATGGAGGGATTTGAGGATTATCGGATAATTTTAAATGCCAAGGAGGTCATAGAATTGAATTATAGAGTTTTCCCAGTTGAATCTTTTCATCCTTCTCAGTGTTTTAATACGGAAGACGGGTGAACCATTCTCGAAAGGATCAATATGCCTGACACATTATTAATTGTGGATGACGAAGAATCCATTTGTAAGAATTTAGGTAAGTATTTCAGAGGAAAAGGATTCGATATTCTAATGGCCAGTGACGGTGAAAGCGCCATCGAGCTTTGCCAGACAAAACCGGTGGGTCTGGTTCTTCTGGATATCGGGCTTCCGGGCATGAGCGGGTTGGATGTGCTTAAAAGGATCAAAACCACCTTACCGAACGTGGGAGTAATTATGATCACCGCCTACGGAGATGCAGAGACAGCGGTCCGGGCCATGAAAATGAAGGCTGACGACTACATCCTCAAGCCCATTGATATGACGGGACTGGGGATAATGGTGAACAATGTCCTGGAGACCTACCGTACCCAGTCAGAGGTTTCCGATATCAAGCAACAGGTATCCACCCTAGACAGCTCCGTTCGTTTAAAAGAGACATATAATATGATAAAAGCACTGGCCGGGGCGATCGAGGCCAAGGACCCGTTTACCAAAGGACACTCTTACCGGGTAAGTCAACTCTCCGTTGAAATAGGAAAGAGGCTCGGTTTTAATGATGAAGAGCTGGAGATTTTAGAATACGGTGCTTTGTTGCACGATATCGGAAAGATTGGGGTTAAAGAAGTTATCTTAAATAAGCCCGGCCGTCTGAGTGCAAAAGAGTACGCCCATATCCAGCGGCATCCTGTAATCGGGGAGGATATTGTAAAACCGGTGGAGATCTTTCATCCCGTTCTAACGCTGATCCGTAGCCATCATGAGCATTTTGATGGCCGGGGCTATCCTGACGGTCTCAAGGGAGAAAAAATAAACATCTTTGCCCGGATTGTCTCCGTTCCCGATTCTTTTGATGCCATGACCAGCGACAGACCCTATCGGGAGGCCCTTTCCGTTAATGAAGCCCTGTCCAGAATAGATGAGGCCAAGGGCACCCAGTTTGACCCCCAGATAGTTGATATCTTTATCGGGGGCGCGATAAAAATATATGACAGATACATAATGTAATATTTCGCCGGAAGCGTAATCTGGGGAAGGTAAAAATTTATCTCTTTATTTCATCTGCCTCCTAAACAGGCCATTCTCTCCCGGTTTTCCGGGGCACTCCGGAGATTAAAAATCTGTTGATAATGTTTTACCGATATGATAAAAATGTTATATAGGTTTCAAAGCAAAAAGGAGCTATGGATAAATCAAAATCCAGCCCTAAACTAGAGGAGACGAAGGCATTTGTTGACAGCATTATCCGCTCGATGTTTGACTCCCTGGTGGTTGTTAGCGATAAGGGAAAGATTACCAAGGTCAACCAGGCAGCCCTGGATCTTTTGGGCTATAGCCAGGAAGAGCTCATCGGCCGGCCGGTTGGCCTGCTCTTCAGCCATAAAAAAAACGGTATGACCGAAAGCACGGTTAAGTTTGTTAAATTGTTTAAAAAAGGGATCATCCGCGATTATCAGGTGAATTACTACACCAAGGATGGTGAGGCAATACCGGTGAGCTTTGACGGCTCGGTTATGCGCGACCAGGAAGGGAAACTAATCGGGATCATGAGTATCGCCCGCGATCTCAGGGAAAGCACGCTACTTCAGGAGCTGGAAAAAACCAACCAGGAGCTTATCCAGGCTTCGGAGAAACTCAGGAAGATGGATAAGGTCAAGGATGAACTACTTTCTTTTGTTAGCCACGAACTGCGGGCTCCGGCAGGGAACATCCTGTCATTTTCCGAATTCCTTTTGGACGATGATATCTCATCGGAGGAGGGAAAGGCATTCGTTGAAAACATTAAATCCGAAAGCGAGTGGCTACTCTCCCTGATTAATAATATCCTGGATCTGAGCAGGATGGAGGCAGGGAAGATGAAGTTCAAGTGGGTGCAATCTGATATTGCGGAGGTGATAAATCGTAGTGCCGCTAATTTCCTGTCCAAGAGCGAGAATAAGGGTCGGAATCTGAAGATAAAGACCCATTCAGGACACCGCAAGATCTATTTTGACCCTGACCGGATTCAACAGGTTATGCTCAATATTCTTAGTAATGCCAGTAAATTCAGCCCGGAAAACACAGCTATTGAGATTGAAACACGGGAAGATGATGAAAATATCCTTATTAGTGTCAGGGATCAGGGGGTTGGGATTGCTCCAGAGAATATTCACAAGATTTTTGACAAGTTCGAAAGGATCGAAATGGATGGTAATACTCCCCGGGGAACCGGTTTGGGTATGCCAATCTGCAAGCAAATAATAGAGGAAGGTCATCATGGGAAGATTTGGCTAGAAAGTCCCGGGGAGGGTAAGGGGGCCACTTTTTTCTTCTCCCTTCCCAAGAATCTGAATGAATATCAGGAGAAGCCTCCTCCCTCTGATTACTTCATTTTATATGATCGAGAGAGTAAAATCAAAGATTTGTAGGTATTGGTGGAATATATGGGATTCATTTAATTATCCCAGGGAGGTGAACAATGGGAAAAAAGATTGTAGTTCTCGACGATGACAAGATGATGCTACAAATAGCCAAAAGAATTCTCGAAAAGGCTGGTTACGAGGTAGTTACTACGGACAATTCTTTTGGCTTTACTAACTTGGTCAAGAAAATTAAACCTGATCTAATATTTCTAGATATCAAGCTCCCCGCCCTCTCCGGAGACAAGATGGTTCCGTTACTGCAAAAACAGTTAAATTATCGGCCCCGAATAGTCCTTTTTTCCAATAAAAGTAAGGATGAACTTAATATACTGAAGGAGGAAACAGGAGCGGATGACTATCTCCAGAAAGGCGATGGTGAAGATAGCATTCTGAAAATGGCCGAGAAGTATCTAGGAAAATAATCTTGAAATATCTTGTCAAAATATACTAAAATAGGGGTAGATTATGGATAAAAGAGAAGCACCGAGGATATCTTTTAGCACTATGGTGAATGTTAAGTTCGAAAGCCTGGAGGAGTTTTCTTCTCTATGCTCAAAGAATATTAGCATAAAAGGAATATTCCTGGAAACCGATGATCCCCTGCCGGTGGGGAACTCGGTACATCTTGAGTTTACTGTCGCGGGGGATGATTCACCCCTAATTAAGGTAGATGGTAGGGTAACCCGCACGGTCAAGCCTGAACCCGATAATACTTCGATTATACCGGGTATGGGTATAGAGTTTTTAAACCTAGATCTGGAGAGCGAGTTCATCATTCAAAGCTTGATTGAGTAGTCAAATCTATTTTACAAATGCTTGAAAATGACTTTTAGCTGGCTTACCATCCTTATCGGTATTTTGGTCTTTGCTTCGGTAGGACTCCTGTCTTATGCCGGAGCGGAGGTGTTCGGAAAGGGGTTTCGACGATACGAAGAGAAGTATCTCTCCCGGGCCTCCCAGGAGCTCGATGAGATGTTCCTCCCTTTCTCGGCGGAGCAGATATTCTACCTGAATATCTTGAGCGTTCTGGCATTTCTGATCCTCGGATTCCTCCTTACCCGGAGCTTCATCCTGGCGATCTGCCTGGGCGGTCTGGGTTTCTTCCTTCCCCGGATAGCACTGAATATGGCCAAGCAGCGGCGCCGGGAGAAATTCGATATTCAACTGGTTGATGGTCTAGCAACAATATCCAACTCGCTCAAGGCGGGCTTGAGCCTGGTACAGGCCATTGAGGTAATTACCCGGGAAGCAAGTCCGCCCCTGAAGGAAGAATTCGGACTGATGTTACGAGAGCTTACTCTGGGAGTGGAGTTAGAAAAGGCTCTCAACAATCTGGCTGACCGGGTTAAAAGCATGGATCTTGACCTGGTAGTTACCTCGATAAATATCGTGCGGGGAACCGGGGGAAACCTTTCGGAGATGTTCGATCAGATCGCCGATACCATTCGTGAGCGCAATACCCTTAAGGGTAAGATTAGCTCTTTGACTGCCCAGGGGAGGCTTCAGGGTATCGTTATTGGATCGCTTCCCTTGGTGTTGGGGGTGATCCTGTATTTCCTCGAGCCCCGCATGATTGCCCGGCTATTCACCGAGCCTCTGGGGTGGGGGATTATCGCCATAATCATCGTATTTGAAGGAATTGGGGCTTTATTTATCAGGAAGATCGTTAATATTGATATTTAAGTCAAAATTCAAAACTTAAAGTTCAAGGGGAAAATTCATTTGCTTCAAGTAATGGCAGAAAGGGTGGACACGGAGTTCCGCCCCTACGTAGGGGCCGACGTCTCTGTCGGCCCAAATAGCATTGACTTGCACCCCTGGGTCCTGTTTTTTTGTCATTTGAATTTAGTTTGAAATGATTTCTTTTCTCCTATTAATATTAGCTTTTACCATGATCCTGGGAGCGGCGATTTTCCTGGTCACCGGCTTTACGGCGAAGAAGGAGGAGGCGAGGAGAACCTCGGGCAGCCTTTTAGGCAAGCGGGAAGAACTGATGGAGAAGTCTCCTCCCTACCGCGCCCTGATCAGCCTTTCCCGGTATATCAACACCCTTAATCCCAATGAGAGGCTGAGTGGTTACTACAGCAGTCTGCGAAAGAAGCTTATAAGTGCCGGCTCGCCCGGTGCCTTAACCCCCGAGGAATTCCTGGTACTCCGAGAGCTCGCGGCCGTTACATTCATGCTGATTGCCCTTATTCTTGCTGGGGTGGGTAACCTGGCTGTCCCAATATTAGCCCTGGTCCTGGGATTTTTTTACCCTAATCTCTGGCTCCGTGACCGGGTTAAAAAACGCCAGCAGTCGATTTTCCGGGGGCTTCCCTTTAGCCTGGATCTGCTAACCCTTTCTGTGGAAGCCGGGCTGGATTTCGCCAGCGCAGTGAACAAATTGGTGGAGAAGTCGGCAGAGGGGCCGCTGCGGGAGGAGATGTTTCAGGTCGTTCAGGAAATGAAAATGGGAAAGACCCGGGCCCAGGCCCTCAGGGATATGGCGGAAAGGGTCCAGCTTCCGGAACTTTCTGCTTTAGTCTCCAATCTGATCCAGGCCGAGGAACTAGGAACCGGTCTGGGGCCGATGCTGCGGATTCAATCGACACAGTTTCGGAATAAACGCTTCCAGCGGGCCGAGAAGCTGGCGATGGAGGCACCCGTCAAGATGACCTTCCCCCTGCTATTCATATTTGTCTCGGTATTTCTGTTGCTCTTCGGCTCACTTCTCCTGGATGTGCTCAAGGGAGGAGTGTTTTAAAATCAGGATTCGGTAGTCGGAGAAGCAAAGGGATCAGAGCCGTCTTTCTTTATGTTTCTTAAAGGGTGAAATATTAATATGTCAATAGTTTCCTACATTCTTGTTATATCGAAGTGGGTTCTTATTGTAATATTAGCCTGGCTTATTCTTGGACAGACTGTCGGGAGAATAATCCGCCACTTTATCAAGTATCCAATTCCGGCCTTCCTAACGCGTTTGATTGACAATCCGATTCGTCGAAAATTCATCCAGAATCCGGAAATAATTGCTGACAGAATGCAACTTAACGCAGGAATGACTGTTGTCGAGATAGGTCCGGGGAAAGGAAGTTATACTAAAGCGGTCGCAAAACGAGTCTCACCCGACGGAAAAGTCTATGCCGTTGACATCCAGGAAGCCGTTTTGAAATACTTGAAGCAGAGGATCGAAAGGGAAAAGATCTCCAATATTGTTCCCATGCTTGATGATGCTTACAATTTTTCCTTCGGGGATGGGAGTATCGATCGCATCTTTGCAATTGGTTGTCTTCCTGAGATTCCCGATCCGGTAAGAGTCCTATGTGAATGCAGGCGTATTTTGAAACCCGATGGGTTGATTTCTTTGTGTGAGCTCTTTCCCGATCCGGATTACCCCCGGCGAAGCACCGAAAAACGCTGGGCGGAAGAAGCAGGCCTGGAACTTCGGCAACAATTCGGAACATGGTTTACTTATCAGTTGAATTTCGGGAAGAAAGGGGACTGATTTAAAAACCCCTCAAGTTTGCATCGTCAGTCAGCCTACTGGCCATTGACACGAGAGATAAGATGGAAAAGAAAAGAATTTTAGTAGTTGATGATGATAAGGTGGTTTTAGAAATAGCGAAAGATGTCCTTACCCGAGTTGGGTATTCCGTATATACCTCGGAGGAGTCATTAGGCACAAGCCAGAGGGTAGCGAAAATCAAGCCTCATTTAATAGTAATGGATATAAATATGCCTGGTTTGGGGGGAGACAGGATTTGTAGAATTCTCAAGGATAGTTACATCAATAAGGAAATGAAAATAATCCTTTATTCCACCAAAGATCAGGACGAGCTCAAGAAGCTGACGGCGGAGACGGATGCGGACGATTTTTTAACGAAGTCCAGCAATTATCAAGAGTTGGTTGATAAGGTAAATTCCCTCCTGAAAAATTCCTAAGGTAACCTGGCCTGAATAATCCAAGTTAAGGAGGTAATTTTGCTAAGGAAACTCACGGTAATCGGCCTTATTATTATTTGGGGAGGAATACTCGGCTGCTCAAAGAAAGGGGCGGTAACAGAAGAGTATCCCCTGGGGAAGTTCCTGCTATTAGGGCTTGAGGGTGAAGAGGTAAGAGAAGTGCTTTTCCATCCTTCCGATTCCAATACTATTTATGTGGCAACCTCTTCGTCGGGGGTCTTCAAGAGCACCGATGGCGGGGTAAGTTTTACGGCCAGCAACGATGGTCTTCCCGACCGTGATGCCATCACATTGGCACTCGATCCTTTTAAACCCTCCACTCTCTATGTTGGCCTTGAGGGCAACGGGATTTTCAAAAGTAGCGATGGTGGGGTAAGCTGGATAGAATCAAATGAAGGCTTTGTCCTACCTTCTTTTCCGGGAATTAACCTCAGACTTGATATGCCCTTTGTAAAAAAACTGGTAGCAGATCCCTTAAATAGCGGGGTGGTGTATGCTGCTACCCTCGGCGGGGTTTATCGGAGTACGGACTACGGGGGGCACTGGCAGAATATATCCATCTCTGGTGGAGCGGTAAACCCATTAACCTTGTCTCTGGCCATAGATCCCTCAGGTCCATCTCAGTTATATGGCGGCTTCGGTGATTTGAGCTCCCTGGTTCCCCCTGAATATACGGAGTTCATCCAGGGGGTGTTTTTCAAGAGTAGTGACGGGGGAAACAGCTGGGAGCTTTCGGACGAGGGATTAGTAGCGAAAATGGTCACTGCCCTCTCGTTGGATCCTTCGGAGCCATCCATAGTTTATGCCGGGAGCTTGGGCGATGGAGTCTTTAAGTCCACCGATAGCGGGGTAACCTGGCAACCAATCAATAACGGTCTTTTGGAAAAGCATATCATCAGCCTAAATATCGACCCGAAGAG
Organism: Deltaproteobacteria bacterium; assembly: GCA_020345765.1. Taxonomy (GTDB): domain Bacteria; phylum Desulfobacterota. The sequence continues at coordinate 2,593,758 of CP070770.1, read as the reverse complement.
GCCCTCTACCATTCTGGCCGGGATGGCGGGGGGTGAGCTCTTTGTCAGCAAAGACAGCGGGAAAAGTTGGTTGGAGAGCCCGGGGGGCGTAAACGGGAATATCCCCCTTTGCTTTACCTTTCATCCGGAGGATTCAAGGGTACTGATAGGCACTTATCGGGGTGGATTGTTCGTTAACTCTCCCCGGGAAGAAGGAGAGAAATCCGATGTCCCCGAGCAGGATCCCAACCGCAGGGTTTACCTTGCCCTTTCCCATCATGTCAGTTTATACCATTCTTACCGGGGGGATACCAATGACAATGACGGGTTCGGATTAGACATCACGGTCATCAGGAATACCCTCGATTTTCTGGATGAATATCCTCAGGTTCATGCCGATTGGGACTGCGATAATATCTTTACCACCGGAGACAGCCCGGACCTCCCCAATTACGAGCCGACTACAATAGAGGATATCCTTCCCACCTACGCCCCGGATATTATCGAGAGGATAGGGGAGAGGGTTCGGAGCGGGAAAGACGGCTTGCGGCTCATGAGCTGGAATAACGGGATGACAGGTGCCGAAACCAGAGAGGAGTTTGTTGCCAGTATCCTGAGGGCGATGGATAGTTATCAGTATATCTTCGGCACCTTCGATCCGGGTATCAACCCGCAGGAGGATATGCTGAGCCCGGATCAAATCGGGCTCCTCCGGGATCTGGGTATTGATTGGATCACCCTTTTTTACAGTGCCTCTCCGTTCACCGCCTTCCGGAGGGATGTGGAGCTCAATATCGACCAGCAGTATAATCCCCTGACTTTCAGGGGCCCGGAGGACGATGCCGGGATCATCTTAGTCCCGGCCTATCATCATGCCGACATTATCGACCATGGGGGCTTGAAGGCCTGGGTGGAGTTTATTTATAGCCATGCGAGCATGGACACTCTGCTCCTTATCCATTTCGATGCCGATGCCGAGAGCTGGCTGGGGTTTTCCCGAGAAATAGATGGGCTTGAAGATGCGGGACTTCCCTATCTCTCCTATACTACCATTCAGGATTACCTAAATTTTCATTGCCCGGTGGGGGAAGTAATCCTTTATAAAGACCTGGCCGATGGGCTCTTCGACGGTTATAATAACTGGGCTGAGAAGGAAATCAACCATCGGATCTGGACAAATGTGGAGGCATCAAGGAGTTATGAGCAAAAGGCAAGGTTATTGATCGAGGGGCTTTCCCCGTCTATCGAAAAGGATGTTATCCTGGGCCTCCTCACCAACGCCTTTGAATACCGGATGAGGGCACTTTCCACTACCCACTTCGGTCTGGCGCAACCGTATCTATGTGATCAAAGGAGGGAACGGGCGATATCCATAGGGGATAAGGCCAGGGATAACGCCCTAACCGCTTTTGACGAAGCAGTCAGTCTGCAGCCCACTAAATCCCCTGATACTCAGGTTATATTTAACCAGAACCCATCGGATTCCCTTTCGCTGATAGGTATTACGGTTACATTCCCCCAGGGTTCGGTGTTACCCGGTGACTTAGTTGGGGTAAAAGACTATTCCGGGCAGGAGCTCCCGAGTGACCTGACCGATGTGGTAACTCATGTTGACGGAAGTCTCAAATCGGCAACCCTTAACTTTATTATGGAGCTCGGGGCCGGGGCCGGGGAAGCGGTTACCTTTATTACCAGCACTACTGTCTCTTACGGCTGTCCGGTCGGTGCCGATACCCGGGTGCTGACCAACGGAATAATTACCCTGACGCTGAACCCCGTTACTGGTTACCCTGATTCACTAATTTTCGATGGGGAGGAGTACGGGATGCCAGGTTTTATCAGGCCCTTTATTACCTACCAGGGAGTGGAGTATAGTCCGGAAGGATTCAATGTCGAGGTGATTAACTCCGGGACCAGGGGATATATGGCAACAATAGAATTGTCCGGGAAGATCATCCTGCCTAACGGGGCGAGGACCTCTACGATAGCCTATCGGTTTACCGTGATCGAGGACTTGCCCTATCTATTTGCCGAGGTTGATATTGACTACGCTGATACCGAAGTTGAGGTCGATGATGGTTGGGAGGAGGTTGCGCCCTTCGGGATCTCGCCGAGCCTCTCGAGCTCTACCCTGAAGGTCTGGAGAAGGAATTTCACCGGCTATATCGGGAGCTACCCGGTAAGCCGGGAAGAGGTCTCTCTTAATAACCAGGTAACCGACGGATGGGTGGCCTTGAGTCAGGGGGAAAAGGGGGTTCTGGTCGGGTTTAACTCCGATGTCCTGGCCTCGCCCGCCTTCTGTCCGATTCGTTTCCCGAGGTTTGAAGAGAAGCTCCGGGCGGTCTTAAACCCCTTCGGCACTTTTTACGGGGAGCAGCCTGACTATTTTTCTTGGGCTACCGGAGGAATCGGGTTGGGGAAGGAGGCTACCCAGCTCATAGGTAGCCATTTCGCTTCCGCGGCGATAAACTATAATGGGAAAACCGAGAGGTTCTCCTTGATCGTCGCTCCCTACCGGGGCGACAGACCTCCAGACGACCTGATCCGGGATATGGTAGGCTTGGCTCACCCGTTTGGGATGTATTAACATTAGGACAGTACAGATGTTCAATAAACTACGGGATAAAAACATTAAATTTATCAAACCGAAGGAAAATAAACATAAGATGAATTAAAAATGGGCAAGGAGAACGAAAAAAAAGATCTTTCCGTTTTTGGAAACATTCTCGGTAAGGAGCTGTGCGAAGATTCTATTCTACGCGAGTTTCTTGAAGATATTTCATTATATCGAGTGCGTGAAGATGGGACGAGAGAATACAAAATCCTGGTAATAGACGATGTCGAAGTCGAAGGGGAAAGGAGGACGGTTTCGTATGTTAGTGTATCAGGCGCATTGGATATAATAAGGGAAGCAAAAGAGAATAAGACCGAGTATGAAATTGAGGACAAGCTCTCTTCCTGGGTTGAGAGCCTATGTGAATCACCGAGAGTGGAAGAATATGTTATTGAGCCTTACCGGGAGAGATTGCAAAGGGCGTTCAGAGACAGAGGAGATATTGTTCTGTTTGTGGGAAAGGAATACAAGGGCCCGATTGGTCTTATCGGACTCGAGGAATTAGCCGATAAATGGGATTTTGGCAGAAAAAAGGAAAGACTGATGAGTTATATTGAAGATGTGCTGCCGAGAATGTCCAACTTATATAAATACTATGCTAAGAAACAAGAAGTGGAAAGGAGTGAGCCGCAAGCAGAAACAGAGGTTAGAGAGGCAGAACAAGAAGAAGTAGCGAAAAAATTCATTCCCCGCGAGGAAAGAGCTGATGTAGTGGTAATGGCGCACAGAAGCAGCAATACGAAGAGAATATTAGGTTATTTGTCATTGGTTATTGCTTTAGTTGTGCCAATCGTTTCCTATTCTAAAATTCCATTCTTCCGATCCAAGTCAAGAGAGATTTATGGCTCCGTTAAAAAGGGGATCGAAAGCCGGCTTTCAGAAGAAGAGACGGGCTTTCTAAGAGAGGATAAGGAGATACATGCACATGAGGCAGAAAAATTTTTTAGATCGGAAGTAAAGGAGCTTATTAGTAAACCTGAGAAGTCGGTCATCGACCCGGACTTTAAAGATAAAGTCGACAGCGTGTGTAAGTTGCTTGTTGTTTGTGGGAATTTATGTAGCGATTATCCGCAGGTCCAGAAGTACAGGGATAGAGCGGTTGAGGCAATAATAAGAGTTGAGGATTTAAAAGATTCGCGGGAATATAGAAAACTACCCGAAAAACGCAAGGAAGATATTGAAACGTTAATATTAAATATTAAGCAAACCTGTGGTATCCCTTATTGATAACTTATAGCAGGATTCGAAAAGCCCTTTTAAAGGAAGCATTTGTTTATGGTTCAGCTATTGCTTTAACCTTCGGAATTGGATATGTCTTAGTCGGATGTGATGATGAGGGTAGGTATTTAGGAGGTGATGGAGGGAAGGTAATCTTTGACAATGTTTGGGTGAATTCCAAGATCGTTGATACCCCGAAGGAAAAGGCAAGAGGATTAATGTTTCACCCGAAACTGACGGAAAAGGAAAGCATGCTCTTCGTTTATGACTCGGAGGGAATTTATAACTTCTGGATGAAAAATGTATATTCCCCAATTGATATAATATGGATCGACTCGAACTTTTCAATTGTCCATATCAAAAGGAACGCCCCGCCCTGCATAAAAACCCGATGTCAGATCTATTCCCCGCCGGTTACCGCAAAATATGTACTGGAGGTGACGGCCAATTTCACGGAGAAACATAATGTCAATGTGGGGGATCGGGTAAAAATCTCATTCTTCTAATGATTTCAACGACAAAAAGTTCCGGAGACTCTCAGGGGCCGCGGATTGTGCGGATCGAAATAACCCCGGTGCATGTGCCTTTCCGTGAGTTCGTCAGACAGACGATGGAGGAAAGCGCAGGCGGGCTCGGCATGGCGATCCCGGCGGAGGAGAAGTGGCAGGGGGGTGATTTTGTCATCTGCAGGCTCTTTGCCGAGGACGGGAGCGTCGGGCTGGGGGAGGCGTTCGTCTGGCTGCCCGAGACCGGCATCTCCCCCGGACAGATAATTGACGTTACCGAGCACGCGCTCAGTCGGTATGTTCTCGGGGAAAGCCCGTTCAATATCAAACACATCAATTACCGGATGGATGTCAATGTCGCCCGGAACGAGGTGCCCAAGGGGATGATCGACATTGCCTGCTACGATTTGATGGGGAAGATCTCCGGTCGGTCGGCCAGTGATTTCATGGGGGGGGCTGCCGTGAGCGAAGTACCGCTGGCGGCGATGGTTCCGCTGATGGACCTGGATAAGATGGTCGCCTTTGCGGAAGGCTTCTGCCGGGACGGGATAAGGACTCTCCGGGTTAAGCTTGGACGCAGTGTCCCGGAGGATGTGCGAATTATGGAAAGCATCCGGGGGGCTCTCGGCGATGCCGTCCGGCTCCGGGTGGACTATAACCAGGCATATACCCCGGATCAGGCCGTGCACGCAATCAAGGGGATCGAGCCGTTCGGGATCGACCTGGCCGAGCAGCCGGTACGGGCAACGGATTTTCTCGGCATGTCCTATGTGCAAAAGCGGGTGAATACCCCGCTGATGTCGCACGAAGGCTGTTTCTCACTCACCGACATAGTCACCCTTATCGAGCTGGGGGCAATCGGTGTGGTCGGGATCAACGCCGAGCGTCCCGGCGGAGTTACCAATGCCCTGTGGGCAATCGATTATGCGGAGGAGCACGGACTGGGTTGTGTAATCCATAACCAGTCGCTCGGGATCGGATCGGCCATGCAGATCCAGCTCGCTGCGGCCAAGCACAGCTCGCTGGGCCATGATACCGACCTCTTCGGGCATGTGATGATGGAGGATGACCTCATCACCGATGAGATCGACTACCGCGGAGGGAAAGCAACCGTTCCCTCGGGTCCGGGATGGGGCGTAGCGCTGGACGAAGAGGCCCTGGACCGTTACGCTACCGGCAAGACCGTAATAGTGGAAGGGTAGTTAGCGATCTCACATACTTAGGATTTTAGGGATGGGTGAGTTGTATTTCGGCGGCGAGATATATACGGTTGACGATAATTCTCCGAGGGCGGAGGCGGTTGCGGTTCGGGACGGGACAATTGTCGCGGTGGGTTCCGAGGCCGACTGTAGAAGGGTGCTGGGTAAGGTGTATCAACCAATCGATCTCAAGGGCCGGGCCTTGCTTCCCGGGTTCATCGATACCCACTTGCATCCGGTCCTGATGATCTTCTTTAGTATGAATATCGACCTACGGGGGATAGGATCAATAAAGGACCTCCAGGACAGGATAGGTGATAAGGCGAGGTCCGATACCTCGAATGGCTGGATCGTAGGTCTTAAGTTCAATGAACAGGGACTCAATGAGCCGCGACTGCCGACCCGGTACGATCTGGATGCTGCCTGCCCCGACCGACCGGTGATTGTAATTAAGCATGATGGACATATGATTATCGCCAATACCAGGGCGATCGAGGCCTCGGGTGTATCAACCTCTACCGGGGATCCGGAAGGCGGTGTGATTGAGCGCGAACCCGGCGGTTACCCGGCGGGAGCGTTCATTGAGAATGCCACGAGACTCCTCCTGAGCGCTATGCCGCCGCCGGAAATGAAGGCATTGGTCAGCGGGGCCAAGCAAACTTTCGGGAAGTTGACTGCCCAGGGAATTACATCGGTGGGCACAGTGCTTCAAACGGAAGGGGAGGGCCCGGCCGGCTCGTCCGGTGCCTTTGATGTCCTGGTCATGCAGATGTTACTCGAGCATATCCCCATCAATCTTTACGGACTATTGATTGCGAACGATCTGTCCAAGGTCGAGGAAGCCCGAAAAACATTCCTCCATCAACCGGAGGTGGGGAAGAGATGGATCGGGGGAGTAAAGCTTTTCAGCGACGGTACCTTCGGCTCCGCTACGGCGTATATGAGCGAGCCGTTCAGCGATCAGCCGGATAAAACCGGCTTTTTAGTCCATAGTGAGGAAGAGATATATCGGCGCATGGTGGCTGCGCACCGGGCAGACCTGCAGATCGCAATCCACGCAATCGGTGATAGGGCCAACCGGATCTGTATCGACCTCTACGAGCGTTTGCTCTCCGAGTATCCCCTTAATCACCGGCATCGGCTGGAGCATGCCTCGCTGCTCAACGCCGATATTGTCGAGGATATCGCCCGCCTCGGCCTGATCGTTTCCGCCCAGCCTCAGTTTATCCATTCCGAGAAGGATTGGCTGCCCAGGCGGCTCGGACCGGAGCGCACAAAGTGGACATATCCTTTCCGTTCGCTCATCGATGCCGGAGTCAGGGTGGTGGGGGCGTCGGATGCCCCGGTCGAATCGACGGATGTGCTGCATTCAATCCAGTGTTGTGTGACCAGGGAGGGCTTTGAACCGGAACAGGCAATCACGGCCGCGGAGGC
>CP070770.1:2559166-2586708 GCA_020345765.1 Deltaproteobacteria bacterium | reverse complement strand
GTTATACATTCCGCCGCCTTTATAACCAATACCGCCCGTCACAACGAAGCCGTCCAAACGGGCGTTAGAGGCGCCTCTAACAACATGGTCGATCATGTTCTCGCCATTGAGGATAGTAGGATAATCAGTAGGGTTAACACGTTCGGAGAGACCGATCTCGCCTCCCATAAACCCGCCGTATACCTTAACGTCGTCCTTCATTGTTAGTACAGGGTATGTACTATCTGAAGTATATGTCCCCTTCGCCACCCAGATCATATCACCGCTTAAGGCATTAGCTACTGCCTCCTGAATGGTAGTAAAGGCATCTACCCATGATTTACCCGTCCCGAGACCCGTCGTAGCATCATCATCAACGTACCAGACCTGTATTATGGGTATCATTACTGAATCGCAGTCGATATTACCACAGTCATCTACTCCCTGGGCAGTAATAACTAAGGGGGAAACAGTGACTCCTAATAGAATTACTGACCAATTTCCATTGGAGTTAACCAAGGACGACTCGCTGTGTCCTTGGTTAGAAGTAACCATCACCATGGATATATCAGTATCCGCAGTCCCGTTAATGACTATATCATTGGCATATATGGTTACTCCATTCACCGGAGAGGTGATACTTACTTCCGCTACCGTATCCACCTCAAATGTTTCTTCCAACATGTCCGAAGCCGTGTTTCCACAGTAGTCCGTTGCCCGCCCAAGCGTTATGTAAGAACCGTCGGCTAAACCAACATAAACATGCGGTGAAACATACCAGGTAAATCCACCATTAATACTCACCTCACAGCTTGCAATCCCGCTGCCAACATCTTCACAGGATGCCAATACTGTCACAGAACCTAACGTTTGACAAACCAAAGGGTCAACATCCACCGTCGGAGGAACCGTGTCAATAAAAACATTAACAGAATCGGACTCACTTATATTCCCGGCCCTATCCGATGCGGTAACTTTAATGGTAAATGGACCTTCTGAGGCGGTGATGATGCCCTCAAAATTACCATCAATCAGTGTCGCCTCTTCTCCATTGACCTTAACCCACTGCACCCCTGAGGTAGCGTCATCTACCTCACCACTTACCACTACCCTCGATGTATTGATGAAGGACCCGTCGAGGGGATAATCAATAGTTATCTGCGGGGGCACCGTATCTCTAATGACAATAATACTGGCGCTTCCCTGATTGCCGGGGCAGTCGGTGGCTACTGCTTCAATCGTGTTGGAACCTTCTAACGGAAGAAAGATATTAGCAACAGTAAAGATTCCATCATTAGGATCACCAGTGGTACCATCAGGAACTACCTCGGCAGTATATCCATTTACCTTTACTATCTCGGTAAAATCATCTACCGTTCCCTCAATATCCACATAGAGTGAGGAAAGATAGGCATTATGGGATGGAGAGGTTATAGCTACCACTGGAGGAGTTATATCCCGAATAACAGCAATCTCGTCATGCCCTCCCTTTCCGTCACCTGTGCTTGCATTTGCCCTGATGGTTAACGGACCTTCATAACTACCAAGGTCGTCAATGCTTGCCAGATCTACCGTGGATGAGAAATTGCCGCTGTCATCAGGTATCACAGAACCAGCCTCAAGACCGTTTATCAGGATTTGAACGGAAGTAACATTTTTATCGGGCTGTTCTGTATCTCCCACATAAGCTATGCCCTCGATGTCTAAAACTGTTTTGTTAGTGCAGCTATCACGCATTGGCTCGTCAATCCTGACCCGGGCGGTGGAGCCTCGTATTTCAACCCCCCTGGGAACCCAGGTTCCCAGTCCTTCACTGTCATCAAAGTAAGAGAGGGGCTCACCGCTTATATCCCGGCACGGGGGGAGATACTTGGTAAAATCCAGGGGATCGGGGATCTCGAAATCGTCTCCGAAAAGGCCCTTGAGATAATACTGAGCTTCTACCAAGGAACCCCCTTCACTAAATACCACCGCCGCCATCGGGAGTCCGGCCACTCCGTCATCAGTAGAAAGAATATGGAACTCGAAATCCGTCCCAATATCTAACCCAGCCAGCTTAAAGGTGAAGGTAATATTGTCGCTGGTAACATTGTCAGGATTAAGAAAATTCTCCGGCTCAATTTCCATATCAAGTACAATAGCAAAGGGGAAGTTCATCTCTTCATTGAAAGTCATGACAATGTCCATATTAGGAGTAAGGGGGGTCTCAACAAACATCACGGGGGTAGGTTGTGAAATGGTAACTCCTCCCCCGCTAATCTCCAGCAGTTTTGGTGGTTCACCATCCGGCTCTCTGGTCTTGAAGGAAAAATCAAAGTCCCAGGTTACCTGGGGGTTAGGACCGCCGGGGTTGTGCATGCGTATCGCCCCGATACTTCTGAGCTCGATGGCATAGGTATTATTTATAGTAAGGGGGCCGTCAGGAATAATCTTTAAGGTAGGAGGATCAAATTCTATCCAATCTGTACTAAATGTAATATCGGTTTCATATTTATCCTTAAAAGTAAGCCGGTTACCTATCAGTAGGAGATCCGGCTCCTTGGCATCTTCATTCTCCTGGGTAACTACCGTATATATACCATCTTGATTGGAATCCACACGGATATTACCCTTAAACTTAATGATGATATCTCTTGAGTCATTATCAAGATCTTCGGGATTTAGAATATCCCCGTTTATGGGCTCGCTCTGATCCACCGGCTGGATGCACCCCGGTATCTCCACCCCGCAGGTAATAATCAGTAATGTAACTGCCATAATGGAGAAATAGACAATTCTCTTTAATTTGACTTTTGACTTCTTACTCATTTTTCCTCCCCTGAGATTAGGGCTGTTTAGGTATAAATTGTCCTCCCATACTTTGATTTATTGATATGCTTCGATATTATAGATTGCATTTTTAATTGCGGACTTGACCAGCACGCTGGTCTCCACCTCCAGCCGCTCCTGCAAGGGCCCCAGCGAATCAGTATTTCTAACCAACGAGAGGGCCTGGGCTGATGATATCCGGATAAGATAACTCTTGTGGTTCAGGGACTGAACCAGAGCCGGGGTTGCCTCTATGTCCTGAATCCTTCCCAGGGCAAGGACGGCGTTGGAGAGCGCGATCAGATTGAAATCCTCAAAAGAATTACATTTATCTCCTTTGAAGGGAAAATAAGGATGCTTGCCCTTACCCGGTTCATTCCCGGTCAAGATATAAATAAGGGTGTCCAAAGCCCTGGTATCCCGGATGAATCCCAGGGAGTTTATAGAATGATTGATTACCTCTTTTGATCTATCCCTGCAGATTACCTTGATTAAATGAAGGGTCGCCTTTGTGCTTCTAACCTTCCCCAACGCCTGGGCCGAGGATTCGCGGACATAAAAGTGGGGATCGTGACGAAGCGAAACAACCAGGGGCATGGTGGCAAGATCATTACGTAGGTTACCGAGGATATCCGCCACCTTTGCCCTTTTAAAAAGGTCAGGGTCGGTAAGCAGGGTTATTATTAATCCTATTATCCTGCGTAACTCATCCTGTTCTTCTCCTTCCCCGGTAATTTGCTCGGAGAGTTCTTCGAGATCCTGTACAAGCTTCTCCAGACTGTTTTCGTCCTCAACATCTACGGAATCCAATATCTGATCCAGCTGTTCCTCTATTGAGTCATTATTCTGAGCGGTGACAATGAAAGAGGAGTCTGTGCCGAGGAATAAAATGAGGACGAAGGTAGAGAGGAATAAAACAATTTTCTTTAACATCTTGGACCTCCAGATAAAAAAAGTTATTGCGGAGTTTGACTTCAAACCCAATGCCCATCGGGGCTCAGAACAGGTATTAAATGTTTAAAGAACCTTATCTGAGCCTTTCAATAAACTCAGGATAGCCCTGTTGAATGGAAAGAATCCCTGACTTTTACACCCCCTTGATGGGGCTAACATGAAATGTTACCTTTAACTTATAAACCGCCCGAAGAAGAAACCGCGATGCTTATGAGGTATTCGAAGAATTTATCGTTGGAGTAGATTTACGTATTGTTCACTGGAGCTTAAGCTTGCTACAATCCTATTTCAGAGTTGAATACTGTGAACACCTCATATGCTGCTGACCAAAAAGCTGCTAATATCACCTTAAGATTTATCCCAATAATGTAGACTTGTCAAGGGTTTTTTAAATATTTATACCCCCAGACGACTGTCTTAAGGAATTACAAATATCATGGTCAAATTGGGGTAAAATATTGGTTGCTCAATTAAAATCATTTTTCGGGGAACGGAAAAAACTAAGCTATTCAATACCTCGTCCTAAACTAGTCTAAGAATTTGGGCTGATACGCTTAAAGTATGATGTCTCTATTTAAATTTTTTATGTCTGCATTACGGGAGGAGGAAAAATTGCTTGCAGCCCTATACATTTTAAAGTATGATTTAGTAAAAATTTGAGCAGAAGGAGGAGGTTTTGATCGAGCGTTACTCGCGGAAGCAAATGCTTAAGATATGGGAACCGGAGAGCAAGTTCAGCCGGTGGCTCGAGATCGAGTTGTTAGTATGTGAGGCCTGGGCCCGACTGGGACAGATTCCCCGAAGGTCCCTGGCAACTATTAAAGGAAAGGCCCGGTTCGACTTGAAAAGGATAGATGAGCTGGAAGTCGAACTGAAGCACGATGTGATTGCCTTTCTCACAGCGGTAGCGGAAAATGTGGGAGAGGATGCCCGATATATCCATATAGGGCTCACCTCTTCCGACCTGCTGGATACCGCCCTGGCCCTTCAGCTTAAGGAAGCGGCGGAGATAATCGAGTCCGACCTGTCAGGGCTGCTCCGGGTTCTGAAGAGGAAGGCAAGGAAATACAAGAAGACCCTGATGATTGGCCGCACCCACGGGATTCACGCCGAGCCCATTACTTTTGGACTGAAATTGGCCCTCTGGTATGAGGAGATGCAGAGAAACCTGGTAAGACTGAGAAGGGCCAAGGAGGTGATAAGCTACGGAAAGATCTCCGGGGCGGTAGGAACTTACGCTAATGTCCCTCCGTCAATTGAAAAATATGTTTGTCAAAAGCTGAGACTTAAGCCCGCCCCGGTCTCCAGTCAGATTATCCAGCGGGACCGGCATGCCGAGTATTTTACTGCTTTGGCGATCATTGCCAGCTCGATCGAGAAGCTGGCCCTGGAGATCCGTCACCTGCAAAGAACCGAGGTCGGGGAGGCCGAGGAGTTCTTCTCCCCGGGCCAGAAGGGGTCTTCAGCGATGCCCCACAAGCGCAACCCCATCGGATCGGAGAACCTCAGTGGTCTGGCCCGCCTGGTCAGGGTCAGTGCCCTTGCCGCCCTGGAAAATATTGCCCTCTGGCACGAAAGGGACATCAGCCATTCCTCGGTGGAGAGGGTTATCTGTCCGGACAGCACTATCCTGGTGGATTTTATGTTGAATAGGATCACCAATTTAATCGATAAGTTGGTAGTTTATCCGGAGAGGATGAAGGAGAATCTGGAGCTGACCCGGGGACAGATCTTCTCTCAGCAGCTGCTTCTGGAACTTGCAAGAAAGGGAGCAAGTCGGGAACAGGCCTATCGATTCGTGCAGCGCAGTGCCGGGAAGAGCAAGAAAGAAGATTTTAAACAAGAGGTTTTAAAAGATAAGGATATCAGAAGGTATCTAAGCAAGGAGGAAGTGGAGGCCTGCTTCGATCCCCGGTATCATTTAAGATATGTGGATCTGATATTTAAAAGGGTGTTCGGAAATAAAAAATGAATGAAAGGAAGCGGTTATTAGAAATACTTAGGGAGAAGTCTTTCGAAAGACGGGAGGTAACCTTATCCGCCGGAGGGAAAAGTGACTTCTACATCGATGGGAAGCAGACCACCCTTGATGCCGAGGGGGCTTATCTGGTGGGGAGACTCATTTACGAGATAATAAAAGAATCTTCGACTGCCATCGAAGCGGTAGGAGGGTTGACCCTGGGTGCCGATCCGATGGTTACCGCCGTCGCCTTAATCAGCCATCAGGAGGGCAACCCCATTCCGGCTTTCATCGTCAGGAAAGAGCCGAAAAAGCACGGGACCAGCGCCTGGATCGAGGGGTCAAAGAATCTTAAGAGAGGGGTAAAGGTAGCAATATTAGAAGATGTAGTAACCACCGGGGGCTCCACCCTCCGGGCAATCGCCCGGGCAGAGGAGGAGGGGCTGAAGGTAGTAAAGGTTATTGCTCTGGTGGACCGGGAGGAGGGGGGGGCGGAAAATCTGAAGAGATCCGGGTATCAATTGGAGGCAGTATTCAATCGCTCTGACTTTCTTTGAGAAACGAATTTGTTCAGGTGAAAAAATGAAATTAGCAAGAAAAATATCCAGTATCTGCTTAGTACTCTTTCTTGGCTGTGCTGGTTTGAATGGAGGAGGGGCTCCCAGCGGAGTCGAAGCGGATGATTATCAAAGTGCACTGAGCGAATGGACGGAAGAGGCGAAGGTTTATCAGGAGTTCGAAACCAGATTGCTGGCGGCGGCGACCTTTAAGAGCTGGGAGTTTCGTCAGGCGTATGTGGAGAAGTATGCCCGGATCTATCTTCTTGAAACGGGGAGCAAGAGAGATATGCTGGAGGAGGAAAGGGCAGTTAGCAGTAAACAAAACGAGTTTTTTCTCTCCATTTATTCTCCGGATAAGGATCTTGGTGATTTCAGTATGGAAAACGCTGCTTGGAAAATCTGCCTCCTGGACGAACAGGGTAATAAGCTTGAGCCGATTAAGATTAAGAAAGTGAAGCAAAAAGAGTCTTTATTGCAAGAATTTTATCCCTATATTACCCTCTGGAGCAGCTTTTATCAGTTAAGCTTCCCCGTGGATTTTCCCGAAACCCAGGAGCCATTCATAACCCCGGAGACCAGATATATCAGGCTGGTAATCAACGGCCCCTCGAGCCGGGCAGTAATGACCTGGGAATTGAGATAACCGATATTTTACTTCTGTTGCTTATAAAAATAATATTCTATTAGGGCAAATGCGGTTGATTTTTCTTGATTTGAATTGAGTTCCTGGATATACTGTTTCGGTAAGAATTGTAAGTAGAAGATGCAGCTCCTATAGTGTGATTGGGCTATTTAAACAGAGTTAAAGGTAACCCTCTAACCATTAAAAAGTGAGGGAAAGATGGCTTCCAAAAAGATTCTCCTGGTAGATGATACGGTTACTTTTCTGGAGTTAGAGAAAACGTTTTTAAAGAGATCGGGATGCCAAATTATTACTGCCAATTCGGGTAAAGAGGCTTTAAAGAAGTTCCGTTCAGATGTTCCTGACCTGGTGCTTCTGGATCTTCTCATGCCGGATATGAACGGGGATGAGGTTTGTAAGATAATCAAGAAAGACAAGAAGCTTAGAAAGATCCCGATAGTGATGGTGTCGAGTAGTGGAAGAGAAGAAGATATCGAGAGGTGTCAAAAATTAGGCTGCGAAGATTATCTAACCAAGCCAGTAAGTCAGAAGGAACTGCTGGACAAGGTTGCCCAAATTCTGAATATACCTCAGAGGAGGGATCTCAGGGTTTCCGTGCAGATGAAGGTCGAGGGGGGAGTGGGAGATGAGGCTTTTTACGGAGAGACGGAGAATATTAGTATGGGGGGGATACTGGTCAGATCGGTAGTGCCGATGAAAGACGGTGCAATGGTTGAACTCAAATTCCTTCTTCCCGGCCAGAAATATCATGCGGAAGCGAAGGGGAAGGTTGTTAGGGCTGACGGGGAGAGTTTTAAACCCGAATACGGGTTGGGGATAATTTTTCAGGATCTGGGGCCGAATGCCAGGGAGATGATCGAGGATTTTATCAGGAGAGACGGTTAAACGTCAAGGGAACCGAAAAGACCTACCTGATTGCTGCCGGGCCTGGGATACCTTCGTTAAGCTTCTGCATCTTCTTTAATCAAGGCATTTAAGTTATCTGCCAATTTCTTTAAATCATTAAGTGCATTCTTGATCTCTTCCGCACTACCTACTACATTCTGGGCAACCTTGTTAATTTCAGAGATTGAGGAAGCCATCTGCTCGAGGGCCGTTGTTTGCTGTCTAGTAGATAAGCTTATTTCCTTGGTAGACATGGTGCTGAGCTCAACCAGCGAGATAAAATCTCTGAAAGTTTTGACTTCCTGTTCCAGCAGGCCGGCACTCGCCTCAACTGCCATTCTTCCTTTTTCGGCCAGGGAAATCGTATCGGAGATTGATTTTTGAATTTCTTCGACCAAATCATTTATTTGGCTGTTCGCTTCCTCGGTCATCCCTGCCAATCTTCTAGTTTCGGCGGCCACCACAGCGAATCTTTTCCCGGCCTCACCGGCACCAGCAGCCTCAATGGAGGCATTCAGGGCCAAGAGATTGGTCTGATCCGAGATCTCTTCGATAATTCTTACTATCCCCTGGATCTCCAGGGAACGCTTCCCTAATGCGGTCATGCTGGCTGAGATTGATTTCATCAGGCCTTGCACATCAGCCACTGCCGTCTTAGTGTTGGATAAAACCTCCTGTCCCTGTTCGCAGGCTACCGCGGTCTGGGCGGCTTCTTTTTCGACGGAGGAGGCACTCTCGGATATTTGCTTGGCAGTGGCAACCACCTGTTCCGAGACAGTTATGGACTCCTGGACGGCAGCTGCCTGTTGGGTGGCACCGCTGACCTGATAATTTGCCAGGCCTAAGATTCCCGTAGTAGAAGAATCAAGCTGCTCAATGGCATTCCGGATAGTCCTGACCAACCCCTCGGATCGCTGAATTTGATAACGAATGCTCTGGGACATCTGGTGAAAACTTTTTCCTAAATTCCCCAGCTCGTCTTCCGAGAGCAAAGGGAACTCGTCGGTATAATGTCCTTCGGAGATTCTTTTCGTTCTGGTAACGATGGACTCCAAAGGTTTGCCGGTATCATCGGCGGTTAAAAAGGCAACAAATATGCAGGCAACAATGACTAGTATCCATATTGCCATAGTTAGGTTGCGGATCGTGGAGATATTGGTCTCGAGGTCCTGCCAGCGGTAGATGGTGCCCAGGATCCAGGGCCGTCCCGGGAATTGCTGATAGACGACAACCTCATCCGTTTTTAGTCGGGTGAAAAAACCCTCCTTCTTCTGGAACATCTCTTGAAGATATTTCTTTTTAAATGTTTCAGGTAATGAACCCAGCAGGATCTTTCCCGATTGATCGAGGATGAAACTGGAGCCCTCTTGCTCCTCCTCAAGTCGGTCAATCTCCTTTTTCAAGGAATCCCATTCCGACGGGCTCTCTATCTGCCTTCCCTTCAACCTTTCGTTCAGGAACTGAAGGTGTCGCTCACCCATTTTAGCTACCCTCTGCTTAATAATCTCAGCGGTCTTGGAATAATTGACGACGCCTGGTATGGTAATGGTGAAGGTAATCAAGGTAATAAAAGAGACCAGGAGTTTAGACTTGGTACTGATTTTAAAAAGGTTTTCCTGGAGAAGAGGTTCTCCTCCCACGGTGGTGATTGTATCAGTAAATATACTGAGGCTTCTCTTGAACAGAAAGTACTGAAGGGGAAAGGCCAAAGCCCCGCCGCAGACCGCGATAGAAAAGACATAAAAGCTCTGAATCCTGGATATATTTGCAAGGTAGTAGAAAACCAGCCCAAAGGTTACACCGGCATAGACCCAGAGGAAAAAGGATAGCCTTGCCGAGCGAAGCGGAAAGGCCATAAGTGCCTTCCCCGCCTCTACTGCATCACGGGAGGCATCCCAGTCTTCCGATGAGGATTCGGACCTTTGCCGGAGAATTCTGTACCAGAGAAAGGAAAAGCCAAGCCCGATTAATAGGGAAACAACGCCGAAAATCAGATAATGGCTCAGGGGCAAGTCCCCCAGATAGCTGAGCACTGCCGTACTGGTGATTATTACGGCAACCCAGAAGGAGAACATTATGCCGGCGGTCCGCAGTGGCGGGGAGGATGTATCTTTTTGGACGGCTTCTTTTATGATATGGGTTTCCAGAAATTGGGCAATCGGGGTAAACCATTTTTCATTGAATAGTAACTGGGCTATGCCGGTAGTAGATAGGGTGAGCAGGACTCCCAACCCCACAATAAGCATCCTCTCTGTCTCTACATAAAAAATATCCTTAAATAGCGGTAATGCTATCAACACCGTAATACCGCTGACCCCGAAGCACTGGAGCAAAAGTTTAATCCGGGTCCAGTTGATCAATTTTTTGTCTAAAGTCTGTTCCATTTTAATATTCCAGGCTGCTCCACAGGACATTATACTGAAAATCAGAGGCGGTCAAGAACTCAAGGCGGATGAGGAGGGTTTCGGTATCAACATCATTGGTATAATTGATGAAGAACAGGTCCGGAGAGATAAAGAGAGGCTTGGTAAAATACCACACCCCCCCCGAGGTAGGGCGGGTAGCAATTAGGTTCAGGCTCTCCGGGGAGCTGAAGAACTCGAGGACTTGAGAGATATACTTATCAGGCATTTGTTGGAGGGCAATTCGGGTATTTTCCGCGGAAGAGGGAAAGTTATCCTCAATCATATTGGCAATTATTGACTTTAATAGCTTGTTTTCCCCGTGGAGTTCGGCCAGATCCAAATTGATCTTTTCCAGAGGATCCTCGGGGAGTCCCTCCCCGAGGGCGGTAATGTTGGGGAGGAATTTCGCCCCGATCCCAAACCAGTGGAGAGCGATTATGGTCAGAAGAGCGACCGTTGCCGAAACCACTGCCGCTAGTAATGTGTTCTTTAGGGCGTTCATTTTTTAATATCATTTATTTTGACCTTAATGAGATTAACATAACTAATTATTAAATTCAAGAATTTACGGGATCTCTAATTCTTGACAAAGAACCCGTGACAGGTATAATTGACATGGAAGGATGAGGTTATGAAGAGTCTGAATGTAGCCTGGATTATTATCATTGCTATCCCTTTATTTTACCTCGCTTATCGGTTCTATGCCCGATATATCGCCCGGATCTTCCAGGAAGATGACCGTAATGACACCCCGGCAGTAAGTATAAATGACGGGGTGGATTATGTGCCCACCAAGCCGCTGGTGCTTTTCGGTCATCATTTCTCTTCCATTGCCGGCGGCGGACCGATCATCGGTCCTACCGTAGGTATGATCTTCGGTTTTATCCCGGTATGGCTCTGGGTTGTCCTGGGCTCGATCTTTATCGGAGCGGTACACGATTTTGCGGCACTGTTTGCCAGTGTCCGGGAAAAAGGGAGATCGATGGCCGAGGTTGCCGAAAGGACCCTGGGGAAAAGTGGTTTTTTGCTTTTTATCGGTTTTACGATCATCATGCTGCTGATGGTCTCCTCCGCCTTCCTGGGCCTGACCGCAACTGCCCTTACTTCACTGGTTCCCCTGAAGGTAATGGGTCTGGAATCATCCCAAACTCTGCTCAAGACCGAACTGGTTGAGGGTGTAGTCAATGCCAGAATCGGGGGGATCGCCTCCACCTCGGTTATAATTATTACACTCTTCGCCCCCCTCCTGGGATTCCTTCTTTACCGGAAGGGTATGAGCGCGGTTCTGGCAGCGATTTTTGCAGTCATTATCTGTTTGCTCTCGATACACATCGGAATCTCTTATCCGGTCTCGATTGATCCTAAATGGTGGATGGTAATCCTTTCCTTTTATACCTTAGTCGCTGCCGGCATTCCGGTATGGATCATCCTTCAGCCCCGGGATTTCACCAATTCTTTCCTCCTGTACGGAGGGATTGCTGCCCTTCTGGTCGGGACGATTGCAGCCGGGATTAAGGGAGTGAGCTTTAACGCACCCGCTTTCAATATTGCTGAAGGTAACCAGCGTTTAGGGCTTATTTTCCCGATTTTATTTATAACGGTTGCCTGCGGAGCGATATCCGGATTTCATGCCCTGGTAGCCGGGGGAACTACCTCCAAGCAGCTTTCCCGGGAGGGTAATGCGAAACGAATAGCTTACGGGGGAATGTTAATGGAGGCCATCCTGGCCCTGGGGGTTCTGATTGCGGTCGGCTGCGGTTTTGCCTTCAAGGATTACATGGATATCGTCTTTCCTACCTCCCCGGGAGTAAAATCGAATCCGGTCCTGGCATTCGCCCTAGGGATGGGTGGACTTATGCACAAGGGGCTTTCCATCCCTAATTACTACGGGGCGATTTTCGGTATCCTCCTGGTTGAAGGATTTGTGGTAACTACCCTGGATACCTCGATCAGGTTGAATCGATATCTTTTCGAAGAGCTCTGGATGGTGGTTTTCAAGAATCCCCCCAAGATCTTCAGAACCTATATCTTCAATTCATTCATCTGCGTGGTCTTGATGTTTCTCCTGGGCTATTACAATACATTCCTATTAATCTGGCCGGTATTCGGCTCGGCCAATCAGCTTCTGGCTGCCCTTACACTTATTGCTATTACTGTATGGCTGATATTTAAAGGGAGAAGGTATCTGTTCGCCTTGCTACCGGCCGTATTCATGATGGTGACGACTCTATACTCTCTTGTATATCTGTTAGGCCAAAAGTACCTTCCGGGCCGTAACTATATGCTGATCAGCGCCGACCTGCTGTTAATAATTCTGGCCCTGGGGGTAGTCTGGCTCTCGGTTAATGTAATCCGGAGAAGAAAGGTAAAACCGAATTAGGGAGCAAGGAGATGGAGAGAACACTGTCGATTATTAAGCCCGATGGGGTAAGCAAGGGCCTGATCGGGGAGATAATCCGGCGGTTTGAGGCCGGCGGATTGAAGGTCGTTGCTCTGAAGATGATAAGGATGACAAAGGAGCAGGCAGAGGGATTCTACCAGGTGCATAAGAATAAGCCTTTTTTCGACAGTCTGACCAGCTTCATGTCATCCGGGCCGGCGGTGGTTATGGTTATCGAGGGGAAGGAAGTAATTAAGAAGAACCGGGAACTGATGGGGGCGACCAATCCCCGGGAAGCGGCGGAGGGAACAATAAGGAAAGAGTTTGCCTCGGATGTAGAAAGGAACATCGTTCATGGATCGGATTCGCCGGAAACGGCCCGGTGGGAGATTGATTATTTCTTCCCCGAGGGAGAGATAGTTGAGTATGAATGAGAAGGGTTCAGGGGTTCAAGGATTCGAGGGTTCGAGTGCTTGTCCTTCGATATACTCAGGGTAAATTTCCCCTTGACCACTGGAATCCTTGAATCCTCTTTATACCTTACTTGTCCTGAGATTTGTTGAAAGATGTAATTTAATAAGTAGTGTTAAGAAAGGAAAGAGCAGAAATGGCAGAAAGGATAGTTGGGGTGATCGGTGGGGTTGGGTTATATGCAATGGAAGGTCTGGAAACGATTGAGGAGGCAAAAGTATCCACTCCCTTCGGTGAGCCATCGGACGAATTCCTGATTGGAACCCTGGAGGGAGTAAAAATGGTCTTTCTTCCCCGACACGGCAAGGGACACCGGATACCTCCCTCGGATCTGAATTTCCGGGCCAATATCTACGGGATGAAAAAATTGGGGGTGGAATGGTTGATCTCGGTGAGTGCGGTCGGGAGCATGAAGGAGGAGATAAAGCCGGGGGACATCGTGATTCCCGATCAATTCTTTGACCGAACCAAAGGCCGGGTGAACAGTTTTTTCACCGGGAACGTCGTGGGACACATAAACTTTGCCGATCCAGTCTGTCCGGTCCTGAGCGGTATCCTTGCCGGCGCCGGCAAGAAGGTAGGGGCAAAGATCCATCAGGGAGGGACCTATATCTGCATCGAGGGTCCCCAGTTTTCGACCAGAGCAGAGTCAAATATATACCGCCAGTGGGGAGTGGATATTATCGGGATGACCAATATCCCGGAGGCCAAGCTGGCCCGGGAGGCGGAGATCTGTTATGCAACCATAGCCCTGGTTACCGACTACGACTGCTGGCGGAGCCCGGACGAGGAGGTCTCGATCGGGGAGGTAATGGAGGTAATGAGAAATAGCATTGATATTGCCAAGCAGATTATTCACCAAGCAGTCCCTGATATTAAGCATCCCCGGGAGTGTATCTGTGCCACAACCTTATCCGCAGCAATTTTAACCAATGGCAAGTTAATCCCGGAAAAACTAAAAAAGGATCTGGAATTGCTGATTGGGAAGTATCTTTAAGAAAAAAAAAGAGAAGGAAAGCCCTAAGTTATAACTTAAAGATTCCCCTAAAAGTCGGGCAGAGATGGAGTGCTTCGCAACCCCGCCTTCCGTGCACAATGTAATATAATTCCAAATAATGCATGAATATCATAATTATTTGTATATTAATAATTTTTCAGTTTCCTCAAAAAGATTGACAAATCCCTCAATTATGTATATACTTTATATATACTAATCTGCATATAAGGAGGCCTAATATGAAGACAAAAGTTCAAAAATGGGGAAATAGTTTAGGACTAAGAATTCCTAGGACATTTGCCCAGGAAGCAAGGATAGATGATGGATCTTCGGTTGATATAAAAATAGAGGGTGAGAAGTTAATTATAAAGTCTCTAAGATCATCGTTTAATTTAGAAGCTCTTCTTGCTCAAGTTACTCCTCAAAATATTCATGAAGAAATTGACACCGGGCAAAATATTGGCAAAGAGGTTTGGTAGTGCCACGAACTTATATTCCTTCACGGGGTGATATAATTTGGTTAAAATTTACCCCTCAAGCTGGTCATGAACAAGCTGGGCATCGCCCTGCTCTTGTTATATCTCCCCGCCAATATAATCAAAAAGTCGGATTAGGTTTATTTTGTCCAGTTACTTCTCATGTCAAAGGTTATCCCTTTGAA
Source organism: Deltaproteobacteria bacterium (assembly GCA_020345765.1). Taxonomy (GTDB): domain Bacteria; phylum Desulfobacterota. The sequence continues at coordinate 2,572,005 of CP070770.1, read as the reverse complement.
GTAAAAATTCCGGATAACTTAATGGTTAAAGGTGTTATACTTTCTGATCAAATTAAGAGTCTTGATTGGAAAATACGTAAAGCCAAGTTAATATGTAGATTGCCGAATGAAGTTATCGAAGAAGTACTGGCGAAAATAAAAACACTAATTGATTAGATATTGAAATTGAGTATCTTAGTAGTCGGTTCGATTGCGTTTGATTCGGTGGAGACCCCTTTCGGGAAAGTGAAAGAGGTTCTGGGGGGCTCGGCCAGCTATTTTTCCATTGCAGCCAGCTTCTTTGCTAATGTTCGATTGGTGGCTGTGGTAGGGGAGGATTTCCCCCAGGAGCATTTGGATTTCTTCCAGGAGAAGGGAGTGGATCTACAAGGGCTCCAGAGGCTTCCTGGTCTCACTTTTCGCTGGGAGGGGAAGTATGGCCAGAATATAAATGAAAGACAAACACTTAGTACTTGTCTCAACGTCTTTGAGGTTTTTCAGCCAGAAATTCCGGAGCAATATCGTTCTTCACAGTATGTTTTTTTAGCTAATATTGACCCCGATTTACAGCTAAAGGTTCTTAAGCAGGTTAATGCTCCAAAGCTGACGGTTGGCGATACCATGAACTTCTATATCGAGGGCAATTTAAGCGGTGTTAAAGAAAGCCTCCGTGCTATGGATATCATGACGATAAACGAGGAGGAAGTAAAACAACTTACGGGTGAAACTAATTTGGTGCGAGCGGCTAAAAAAATCTTATCTTTTGGGCCGAAGACGGTAATTATTAAAAGAGGAGAGTATGGTGCTTTGATGCTCTCCAGAGACTCTATATTTTCCGTCCCCGCTTATCCCTTGGAGACAGTCTGTGATCCTACCGGTGCCGGTGATAGCTTTGCCGGAGGATTCCTGGGCTATCTGGCCCGGAACCGGAAATGTGATGATAAAAGCCTCCGGAAAGCAGTTATTTTCGGTTCGGTGATGGCTTCATTCTGCGTGGAGGATTTTAGTCTTAACCGGCTGAAGTCGCTGAGTTATTCCGAGATAGAAAAAAGGTTCGGGGAATTTAAGGAGTTAACCAAATTCTAACTTATTGACTTATTAAGGGATTATTGCTATTTTTATATTTAAATAATATGTATATAATAGATTCAGATTAACAGGTTGGTTCCAGTTATTAAGACATTAGAACCGGAGGTAAAGGATGTTTGAAATAGATAGCTCCCTTAAATATATCGAGGCCTCCAAAGATGATGTTCTCGAGATAATTGCCTCGATCAATATCCCTCTGGTTGCGGCGGCCGATCATCCTTCGGAACCAACGAAGGCTTATATCTGCTCCCTGAGAAAGCCCGAAGATTTTATCGTCGTTTATATTTACCTGCATCTCATCCAATCGAATATCGGTATTATCTATAAGTCTACCGAGGGTCCCACTACGGAGAAGGATTATCCGGTTATGAAAGGTAGTGCTTTAGAATTCGCCGAAAGTATGGGGTTTTTAATGGAGGATCTTACCTACGACAACCTGAACGATCGGGAAAAAGAAGATTTGTTTAATTCCCTTCCCTTATTCATGGAGGATCTGTCGATTTTAAAGAAAAAGATGGAAGCAAAAGAGGAAAAGGAAGAGAAAGAAGAAGGGGAGGAAGAAGCAATAAGCCTGGAGGAGGAAGAGGAGGAAAAAGAGAAAACGGAAGAAAAAACGGAGAAAGCAGAGGAGGCTAAAAAGGCAGAGGAAATAAGCTTGGACGAGATAAAAGATGTCGTTCCGGAGAAAGAGGAAATAGTCATTATTGAGGAAAAGAAGGCTCCTCCCCCCCCGGAGGCTAAGGAAGAGGAAAAGAAGGAAGTAAAGGTGGAAGTAAAGATGGAAGAGCCTCCGGTAGTAGAGAAGCCCGAGACGGAAAAAGTGGAAGAAACGCCGGTTCCCGAGACTCCTTTAAAAGAAGCTAAAATTGACTGGGAAAATAAGGAAATCAAGGAGATACTCGAACCCATAATCAGATTCTTGGCCTCAATATGAGGCGGACCAACTATTTAAAAGAAGAAATTATACTTCCAGGCAATCCTAAAGGTAGGACAGTAATGTGGAAAAAGGGTTTTTTCTCGTTAACCGCTCTGCTGCTTATCATCTCATTCGGTTGTATCGGGGCTAAAGAAAAACGCAAAGACAGTGCCCAGATTCATCTCAAGTTAGGGGCTGCTTATTTGAATAAGGGGATGGTCGATTCCGCACTTAAGGAACTTATGGAAGCCGAGAAACTAAATCCCGATGATCCGGAGGTTTATTATCACTTAGGGTTTACCTATTACCAGAAAGAGAAATACGATGAGGCAATTGCCTATTATCAAAAGGTCCTGGATTTGAATCCTAAGTATTCTCTGGCCCGTAATAACCTGGGAGTGGTTTATCTGGAATTGAACAGGTGGAATATGGCAATTGCCGAGTTTGAGAAGGTATTAGAAGATATATTCTATCCTACTCCGGAATTAGCTCAGGTCAATTTAGGGTGGGCATACTACAATAAAAAAGACCTGCTGAGGGCTATCGAGTGCTACAAAAAGGCCTTGAAGATAAATCCCCAAATGTCTTTGGCATACAATAACCTGGGCCTTGCTTATTACAACCTGGACAGGATAAAAGAAGCTGTCTATGAGTTTGAGCTGGCCATTAAGTATTATCCCGCCTACGCTGAGGCCCATCATAACCTGGGATTGGCATATCTTAAACTTGATAAAAAACAAGAGGCGATCTCAGAATTTAACGAAGTGTTGAAACTAGCCCCTGAAGGGGAACTTGGGAGAAAGACCCAGAGATACCTTGATCTTTTAAAGTAGAGGTAAGCCAGGTGGAATCATTTGGCCAGTATTTACGCAGGGAGCGAGAGCTGCGTAATATCTCCCTGGAAGAGATTGCTGAGATAACCAAGATAAGCAAGGCTTCGCTCCAGGCAATCGAAGAAGATAAATTTGATTTACTTCCGGGCAAGTTATTCATCCGGGGTTTTATCCGGGCCTACTGCCGACACATAGGGCTTGATGAAGATGATGTTATCCTGCGATTCCAGACCTACTGGGAGGAGTTCTGTGAGCCGGATGTGCAGCAGGAAAAGAAAAGATGGTCTGCCTGGGGGGTATCTCTTATTGTTATCCTTATCCTCTGTCTGGGTGGGTTTCTGTTGTTCTGGGTGAAAGAAACAGAGAGGGAAAGTGTACCGCTGCTGCCAGTTACTGAAGAGGAGGTTGTATCGGAGGAGGTTGAAGAAGAGCAAATACCCCATAGTTTTGAGGTGCCGGAGATTTCCCCACCCGCTGTTCTAACATCGGTAAAACCATCCTTAGCGGAGCAGGGCGAAACAGTACCTTCAGGGATTGTTTTCGGAAAATCCCAGGATACGCTCCAGCAAGATCAAAAAGAAGGAGAAGAGAAAAAAACCATAGTTTTAGAGGCTCGGGCCAGTGAGGAAACCTGGGTAAGGATCGAGATCGACGACCAGCCACCGAAAGAAATAACTCTGAGACCGGGAGAATCCATTACCTGGAAGGCTACCCATGGTTACGGTTTGATAATAGGTAATGCGGGGGGACTGGAACTGCTATTAGAGGGTGAAAAGTTGGATTCCTTGGGGCCTTCGGGAAAGGTAGTGGTTTTAAACCTGCCTTAGAGACTTGCCGGAATTTCCTCGAAAAATTTATGTCTTTAGTTAAAATTTCAAGATAATTGGAACTACGAATCCTTCGATCCCGCCAGAGGCGGGAGGCAGGACCCAGGAAATGTTTCACGAATAGGTTATATAAAATCAATTATGAAGCTTTCTTTGAAAACTAAGATAGTCGCTACATTATCTGGAGTTGCAGTACTAGGTGTTCCGATAGTTATCCTTTACATAGGTTTCCTTATTTCCCAAACAGGAGCCGGTTTAGAGGAGGGAGTTCAAGACGTACTAAAATATGAAATTTTAGCCCTTGCGGTGTTAGTCCCTACGATGATGTTCTTCACAATTTGGGTTTACTCAAGGTTTCTAAGGCCGGTAACCCAATATCTTGAATCACACGACAAGACAAGAGAGGTGGCTCTTGCTGCCTTGGCGGCCTCTGAAGGATTTCCCATCAGGGGTTTATTCGCATCCATGATCGTGCCCTTAATAGTAGTAGTTGTTTTACTTATCATTTCCCGCTTTTTAATTATCCCTTTAGAAGAATTCACAAATCTTATATTGGGGGGCATTGGAGCTGGGGTTATTGTGGCGCTTTTCCTTTATTACTTCCTGAGAATTGTAGTAAATCCAGAGATAAGTAAGATTCTTATGGATCATCCCGATATTTGGAAGGAGAGGGATAAATGGGGCTTTAGGATCAATATCCGAACACTCCTGCTTTTCTCTTTTATTTCTCTGGCCTTTGTGGCATTGATGCTTGCCGGGATCATGGATTATTCCCAGGCCCGGGGCGCCTTGATCAAGGAGATGGCTCGGCTGAAATTTAAGGATCTTCAGCGAAGCTCACTTGATCTTACTTCAACATTGCAGGGTGGATGGGATCGCGATTTAATCAAGGAATATTTAAGCAGTATCGATGTAGGACAAACCGGATACGTATTTATTTTAAATGAAAATGGGGAAGTCGTTTTTGGTACTTTGAGGGAGAAACTGAATCCCCAGATTAACCAAAGGATTTTAGGGATTGAAGGAGGTCAGGCCGAGTATCCTCGTGTTCTAATCTCACCGTTTCCCGAGAGCAAAGAATTCTTCCTGGCCACGGAACCCAAAGGCCTACGCATAGTAGCATCCTCGAGGCTGAAGGGGCAAGGGTTAGTCCTGGCCGCGGTTTATCCTTGGGAGGATTATAAATATACAATCTCCGGGATGAGGAGGGTTTCGGTCCTGGTGATATTGATCACCCTGGGTTTCTGTGCAGGAATAGCCTATCTGGTGGCCCATAGTGTATCCAGGTCGATGGACTCCACCCTTTCGTTCATCAAGGCCATCTCCGAAGGCGACCTTACCGAGGATATCGTGGTCATGCCGGCGCACGAGGTGGGAGATTTGATCGTGGGATTGAAGCAGATGAAAGAGAATTTGCGGGGAATGATCGGGAGGGTTGAGGTGGCGGAGAGTAATGTGGGGTTGGCGTCGGAGAGCTTATTGGAGGCTTCCGGGACGCTTCATTCGGGGGCTCAGAGTCAGTCTTCGTCGGTGGAAGGGGTATCCGAGTTTGTTGATAATGTGGATTCGTCTTTGAAGACGATTGCCGAGGATACATCGGCGTTGGCCCGAAGTGCGACCGAGAGTTCATCGTCGATATTCGAGATGGGGGCGACGGTTGAGGAGGTGGCCCGGAGTGTGGAGGTTCTTTCTTCCTCGGTGGAAGAGGTGGACACATCGATCGAGGAGATGTCGAGTTCGGTGAAGCAGGTGGCGGAGCATGCGGAGAGTCTTCGTGAGGTGGCGGAGGAGACGGCATCGGCGATGAGCGAGATGGACGCATCGATCAAGGAGGTTGAGTCGATAGTTCGGGAGTCGTCGCGGGTATCGGAGCAGGTGAAGGGAGATGCGGAGCGTGGTGCGGAGTCGGTGGATATAACATTGGAGGGGATGAGCAAGATAAGGGTACAGGTGCAGGAAGCGCATCAGGTGATCGATGCGTTGGGGAGGAGGGCGAAGGAGATTGGGAAGATAGTGAATGTGATAGACGAGGTAGCGGACGAGACGAATTTATTATCGTTGAATGCGGCGATCATAGCGGCGCAGGCAGGGGAGCATGGGCGGGGGTTTGCGGTGGTAGCGAACGAGGTGAGTGGGTTAGCGGATCGGACGGCTTCCTCGACGAAGGAGATATCGTCGTTGATACAGGCGGTGCAGGAGGAGGCGGGGAGGGCGGTTAAGGCGATGGATATGGGTACGGAGAGTGTGGAGGAGGGTTTCAAGATAACGCGGGGAGCGCAGGAGGCGTTACGGAAGATAGGGGAGAGTGTAGGGGTATCGGTGGAGATGATGGGAGGGATAGCGCGTGCGGCGGCGGAGCAGGCGCGTGGTTCGCGGCAGGTAACGGAGGCGATGGGGAGGTTAGCGGAGATGGTGGGTGAGATAGCGAAGGCGACGGGGGAGCAGGCGCGTGGTACGGAGTTAATCATGGGTGCGTCGGAGAAGATGAGGGAGATCGCGGTGCAGGTGAAGAATACGATGCGGGAGCAGTCGGAGGGGAGCAGGAGTATAACGAAGTCGATCGAGGAGATAATGGAGATGGTGGGCAAGATAAACCGGGCGACGGCGGAGCAGTCGGAGGGGATGGTGGAGGTAGTGCAGGCGGTGGGAGTGATTAGGGAGGTAACGCGGGAGAATTTGGAGAGCACCTCGGAGATGGAGGTAGCGGTGGGGGTATTGAAATCCCAGGCCGCCGCCCTCAAGGAAGAGGTAGAAAAATTCCAGTTATAGTTTGTCAAGGTGACTTTAAATTAAGAAAAAGATACTTAATATATTATTAACGGGATTTCTCTTAGTCCTCGGAGAACCCCATTCAGCCGAAGCCACACGAAATAATCCGTCAACTGCCGCCCTGCTGTCCGCAATGTTCCCCGGCGGGGGACATTTTTATCTGGGAGAGAGCAGGGAAGGGATTATCTATCTCGGGAGTGAGCTTTCTCTGGCCGGCGCCGGCTACTATCTGAATAGCTCCCTGGAAAAAGAGCCCCGGGAAGAGTTGAACCTTCTTTACATTTTGGCGATCAAGGAACATGAGCTGGGGATCTTTACCGCATATCGGAATGCCCGGTTGGATATCGAGAACCAGGGATATCCAGTCCCTTTTGATTCCTCCCCGATTTCTGAGCTGTTCTTATCACCATTCCGGTTCATTAACCTGAGCAGTCCCGCGGTTTTTGGGTTTGCCCTCAGCGGGATCGCCATCGCCTATGGGGAGTGGTTGGTGAATAAACCGAATAAAGGATTCGATCAGATATCCGATGTCTACGTAATGGGAAACCGCATTAATCGGAACCCTGGTTTCTCTACCTATGAAGCTCTACTCTTCTCAATAAGCCTATCAGCGGCGGTAGGGGAGGAAGCTGCCTGGCGGGGAGTGGTGCAGACAGAATATGAAAGGATATTCGGCAGGGTCAAGGGTCTGGTGGCAGCCTCACTTATGTTCGGGTTGTCCCATATGCTCAATCCCAATATTACCAATAGGTACTGGGAAGCCGGAGTCGCTTCGGTGGGGGGGATTTATCTCGGCTGGGTCTATCAAAGGGATGGATACCGCCTGAGCAAGTCGGTTGCGGCCCACTTCTGGTATAATATTCTTGCCGGGACTACCGCTTTTATCCTGGATCCAGAGAATAACCCGCTCGGGATTAGGGTAGAGTTCAACTTTTAGCGGGTTATCCGTCTTTTGAGCTTTCTAATACGCCTTTTCCCTTTTTTAGAAAACAGGAATATCAGGGCAAAACCGGCGATAAAACCCCCGATATGGGCATACCAGGCAACACCCCCTCCGGAGCTTACGAGCTGCAATAGGAACCAAATCCCCAGGAAAAGGACCGCCGGGAGCCTCATTATTCTGATGAAAAAGAATATGGGGACCAGGGTGATGACCTGGGCCCGGGGATAAAGCAGGATATAGGCGCCGAGGACGCCGGAGATCGCCCCGCTGGCGCCGATCATGGGGATCTGGGAGTTGGGTTCGATCATGATATGGGATAGGCTTGCGAGAAGCCCGCAGATCAGATAGAAGAAGATAAATTTAATATGCCCCATGGAATCCTCGATGTTATTGCCGAAGATCCAGAGGTAGAGCATATTACCGCCGAGATGCAGAAACCCTCCGTGCATAAACATCGAGCTGATAAGGGTTAACGGGACCGGGATAGCGGCGGCTGGGTGAATATCGGTAAAATGGGTGATCTCGTAGGGGATGACCCCCAGGCGTAGGACAAGGTGCTGGAAGTTCGGGCCCTGGGCGAACTGGAAGAGGAAGATGATGGCATTGACGACAATGAACCCGATGGTTACAAAGGGAAAGATCTCGGTAGGATTCTCGTCTTTTAAGGGGATCATCAAACGGCCTCACGAAAGTGTTTAACATCTTTTTAGCTTAAGGAACTGTAGATGTCAAGGATACCATCTGCAGAAATGGATTCGGTCATCGGGATTTGGTTGTTGGTCATTTTTTCTTGATTAATCCAGAAGGATGGTTTATATTTTATTTTATGGAAGGGCCGGTCGGGATCGGGAAATTGCTTATTGCTTTGGGCCTGTCTTTGGCTGCTCTGGGGTTAGTTATTTTTGGGGTTAAAGCTTACTGGCTGGGGAGACTCCCGGGGGACATTTATATCAAAAAAGAAAATTTCAGCTTTTATTTTCCCGTTACCACCTGCGCTATTATCAGCATTTTGATCACCATAATTTTCTTGGTCGTCAGGAAATAAAATGTGGGAGTCGTTGAGTAAAATAATCGAGGCTTTGCCGCTCGAATATCTGAGTGAGGGCTTTTCGGAGGCGGTTGAATCCGGGAAGGAATATTTAAGAGGGGTGGGGAGCGGAGAAGGCATTACCTTATATCTGTTATTAGGCATACTGACCCTGCTGTTCCTCTGGATGTTCTTGAGGAGAAGAAGGGTTATCAAAACTTCACTCCGGGGAGTAAACAGACAGCAGGCAAGACAGTTTTTCCGGAAGGCGAAAACACTTGCTAAAAAGGGTGATTTTCTCAGGTCGGGTGAGCTTTTTCAGAGCGTTGGCCAGTTGGACGCAGCCGTAAAGATGTTTCTCAAAGCCGATGCCCACTTTAAGTTAGCCGAGGTTTTCGTCCGGCAGGACAGATTGGAAGAGGCGGCCCAGAAATACGAGGAGATCGAGCATTATGAGAGGGCGGCCTTCCTTTATTCCCAGCTGAACAGGTATGTGGAAGCAGCGGTAAATTATCGTAAGGCCCGCAAATATAAATTGACCGCAGAGTTGTATGAACGGGCAAACGATTTCTTGAAGGCGGGCGAATATTATCATAAGGTATTGTTCTATCGAAAAGCAGCCGAGATGTATGTCCGGGGACGGGATTTCGAACAGGCCGGGCGAATGTTGGAGGAATCGGTCGACGAGTTCACCGCCATGCTCCCCGAGGATATGCCCCCGGAGAAATGCAGGGGCCTTAAAGGAATGGCAGCCACGAGCGGGGAGCTTTATCGAAAGGTTGAGCAGATCGGAAGGGCGGCCAGAATTTGGGAAAGGGGAGGGCTGTACAGTTGGGCGGCAGAGTGCTGCTGCGGGTTAGAAGACTATTCCCGGGCATCCGAGCTGTATATCAAGGCGGGTCTACCGATGAAGGCGGCAGAGGTCATGGAAAGGTTAGGAGAGGAGAAGAAGAGTGCACTACTCAAGGCCAAGACCTATTTGGAAAAGGGGCAGAAGATTGAGGCCGCGGAGTACTACGAGAAGGCGGAGGATTACCTGAAGGCGGCCGATCTCCATAAGGAACTGGGCGATTCCATGAAAGCCGGTGAGCTGTATGAAAAGGGCGGGGATCCGTCTCAAGCGGCAAAGATATATGTAGAGGCCGGGGAAGTAAAGAAAGCTGCTCTCGCCTACAAGCAAGCCAATGATTATAAAGCGGCGGCCGAGCTGTTCGGACAGATCGGGGATGGCCAGGAAGAAACCGATCTCCTGGAGAAAGCGGAGGAGTTTTACTTCGCCGGGAGCAAGCTTAGGAAGAAGGGGCTTAACGATAAGGCGATAAAATTTCTCCAGAGAGTGGAAAGGGAATCACCCGATTACCAGAATGCCTGCAATATGTTAGGGGATATATTCAAGGAAAAAGGGATGTGGTCTCTGGCCATTAAAAAGTACCAGGAAGCCATCAGGAACGAGGACATTACCCAGACAAATGTCAGTTCTTATTATAACTTGGCGACGGTGATGGAAAAAGGCGAGGATTTCGATGAGGCGCTGAATATTTACGAGAGGATATTGGCGCTGGATTATTACTACCAGGATGTTGCTTCCCGGATATACAATGTGAAAAAGAAGATCGAGACGGCATCCGAGTCCAAGATCACCCGTGACCTCTATGCCCAGACAAGCGTAGGGTCGACTACCGATTCGGCATTGAAGGATGAGAAGAAGACCCGTTATAAGATGCTGGAGGTGATCGGCCATGGAGGAATGGGGGTTGTGTATAAGGCAAAGGACCTGGTTCTGGACCGGGTGGTTGCTTATAAGGTATTACCCAAAGGATTCAGTGAGAATCCCAATGCCATAAATTTTTTCCAGAGGGAGGCTAAGGCTACCGCGGCCTTGAGTCATCCTAATATCGTTACCGTCTTTGATATGGACCAGGATGAGAAAGGTGATTTTTATATAACCATGGAATTTATTGAGGGGTCGACCTTGAAGGAGATCTTAGGCAGGCAGAAGATTCTCTCCATTCCCGCGGTCGTCCTTATCGCCGGTCAGGTCTGTAAGGGCCTGGGATACGCCCATAAGAAGAGTATCGTCCACCGAGATATCAAGCCCGGTAATGTTATGTGGACCCAGGAGAAGGTGGTCAAGATAATGGATTTTGGTCTGGCGAAGGTCCTGAAGGAGGTAATGAAGGACCAGACTATCGTGGGAGGGACCCCATATTATATGTCTCCCGAGCAGACCCTGGGGGAACAGGTTGATCACCGGGCCGACATCTACTCTCTGGGAGTCACTATTTTCGAGATGGCCGCCGGCGAGGTCCCTTTCAAGGAAGGGGATGTAGGGTATCATCATGTTCATTCCCCGATTCCTTCCCCCCGGGGGATCAATTCCCAGATACCGGAGGAGTTGGAGAAGATTATTCTTCGGTGTATGGCGAAGAAGCCGGAGGAAAGGTATCAGAATACCGAGGATGTTTTCAACGCCCTGAAGAACGTAAGCTGAAAACTACTTTATCATTCCCTTCCTTTTTAAGCGGTAAAAATGCTTCCAGCCGAAGATTAAGGGAAACCTTCTCTCTATTGGGGTGAGCTCGATCTTAATACCTCTGCTCCTTTCTACCTTGGCAAGCAGGTAGTCGATATAGTCCCGGTAAGTGAATATGTGTTTGGGCCAGCGGCTGATGAATCGCCGCCGGCTTTTCTTGAGAAAGCCCTCGGTCCGTTTCCTCCCGGACTCCCTCTGCGGGACTTCCTGCCGGAAACGGTAGGTACCGGCAGGGTCTTTGATTAACGAATGTTGGTCAAGATGATGGTCGAGGAGCGTGCCATAAATCCAGGTGTAGAACTCCTTTTCCGCCCCATAGAATTCTTCAATCTTGTTTTCCTTTTCAATTCTGGTTTCCCCTTGGTAGCTTAGGGAGAGGGCCTGGATGATAAAATCCTTCAGAATAAAATCGTCAGGGAGGGTCGGGACAACGTAAAGGATATTGGTTCTAATTGCATTTAGTAAACAATCCAGGAGCTCCTGTTTGATCTGTTCGTTCTTTACCCAGATAATACCAACCCTTTTTGCAAAGCGGCCAAAATGGTAGATGTCCTTGGCAACGGGAGAGGTTTCCTTTTTCAGACTTTTCAGGCTGATAACGCAGTATTTGCAGAGCAGGGGGTTCTGGTCCTCGTCAGTAGTTTTCAGATTGTAGGAATTGGGAGGGAGAAAATAGTTAAGCAGGGCATGGAGCTTATTCCGGTAGAACCCCCAGTAGCTGTCAACGAGCAGGTAAAAGTCGTAGATGCTGGTGGGTGATCGGGTTTTCTCACTCAGGCAGGACCCGTAGAGGATCACCGCCAGCAGGCTTTCCCCGAAGGTTTTCTGAAAATAACGGGAGAAACTGTTGCATGCCTCATCTTTGACCCGAAGGTAGCTTTCCTCCAGTTTTTCCTTCAGCTTTTCGACATCAAGAGTATCCATTGTTCTAATGTTTATATACAATTATCTTAAGATGCGAAGATTGTCAATGGAGAGAGATATTCAATTATAATTTTAGCATCAGGATTTATCGAGATAAAATACAGGAGAGATCAAATAAGGTAATTTTAGTATTTAGGATTTGGTACTCAGTGCTTAGGATTTATATATTTTATAATCTTAAATTATGCTATGATCCTCGAATCTTTTCTTAAGGTACGAAGAAGAAGAAAGTTACACCATTGGTATCCTCATTAGGCGGCGTAGAGCTATCTATAGCCCTAACATTAACATCATAAAAATTCCCGGAGTATACCCAAATGCAGCCAAAACAGTCATAGGGCTGAAAATTTTCCCCACAGTCGTGCCCCAGACTTTCATAATAGTTAAATCCATCACCATAGTAAATGTTATATTCTACCGGCTCACAGTCATCCGAGGCCCGGTTCCAGTAAACTGAGGCCATCGCTTCGGGAGGGAAACAGTCAACACAAACGCATTCCCCCCAGGCCTCCGCATACTGCACCCCAATTGTGGTATCCCAGGTCGGCGGGTCTGAATCCGCGCAGATAACAGTAAAAAGTTTTCCAAGACTTGATTTGCCATTCACTACCACTTCGACTGAAACAAGTCCGGAGGATAAACCGACTGGAACCTGAGCCTCGATAGTAGTATCACTCCATGATACTATTGATGCAGTAATTCCACCGAAAGTAACAATGCTTGAGCCCTGAGTGGATCCGAAACTATACCCATTTATGGTGATAACTTCATTAGTGACCAGCCCCCCATATTTGTACCACTTCTTATGATACAAATTGCTCACAGAGGTGAGTGGCATAACCTCGCGGCAACATTGCCTGCGGCGCAGGTGGCTTGTAGTTGAGAGCACTGTGGGGCCGCACGTGATTGTATTCCCCCCTCCAGTCTTCTGTCAAGACTTTTGTCTCCAGCAGCGTGTCAAGCGCCTCTCGCTTCAGGAATTCGTCCTTGAATTTCCCG
>CP070770.1:2548571-2559066 GCA_020345765.1 Deltaproteobacteria bacterium | reverse complement strand
GTTCCCACCAATCTGCCCAGTCAAAGATTTCATCTCCTCGGGGACCAGGATCAGTGATCAATCTCATAATTACTTCCTTTCCTCTATACGAATGCAGATTAACTTTTAACCACCTTTGCTTCCTGTCTAACTCATTTCTTTTTGGATCTATATATCTAAAAAAAATCTTCTCCATCTTCGATCCTGTATTTACATCAAGAGCAAAACCAACCCCATCACCCTTTTCCGGAAGCCAACTATTAAGACCCATTTCAATGGCAAGATTCAGGAATGCTCCTTCTTCGGGTATCTTTAAGGGAAACTCTATTATAGTCGGTGGATGTTGATAAAGCACATCCCTTACTTCAGGCATCTCTTTAACTTTTTGAAGACCAAAGTACCTTTTGTCAATGGTTACGATTTTAGCTTTTCTCAAAATGTCATCAAGAATCTGATAACTAAGAAGACCATATTTGCTCACAACGTATTTTAAATTAATAAGGTCAAGAATCGGTGAAAATAATTTACTTTGGCGAGGGCCTATGCAAGGTAAATATAGAAAATTAATAGCAGATTCCATTTCTGATGTCTCGTTTATAAAATTCAAAAGATAAAACTGTTTTTTCTCAATTAATGGATCAGAAATTCGTATATCGTTAAATGAATAGAGTAATCCCACATTTGGTGTTAAGAGTGATGGCGGAAAGACATGGAATCTAAATATCATTTTATCTGTTTTAAAGTAGTCAAATAATCTCGCATTTAACTGCTCTTCTGTCACTTCTTTGTAAAGAGTCTTATTCCCCAGATTGTCTATCCAGAGGGCAGAAGAAGTTAAGATTATCATCAATATTCCAAAAAAATAGCTTTGAATCTTTTTCTTATTATACCATCTAAATAAAAAGAACAGTAAACTTAACAAGAGAAAAGACAATCCAACCTGAAATTTCAAGTAATTTAAATTTAATGGTAAAAAAAGTCCGGTCAAATGAAATATAGATATTACAATGATAAAAAGAAAAATTATGGCCATAGCAAAATAGAACGCTTTTACAGAATACCGTTTCTTAACTAAGTAGTTTAGGCCCATTCCGGCCATGACCGCTATTGAAAAACATGCTGGAGTTACTGGACCTCTAAAATAATAGAAAATTCTATTAAAAATCGGTAATGAATCTACTAAATCAAATCCAGGAAGACCATAAGCAAGTCCCCAAAAAAAGATGAAAGATCCTGCAAAAAAGACGCCGTATCGGTTAACTGATCTAATTTTTATCAGAGTAACTAATGCCAGTGTAACGGTAATAATTCCAGAATACGGAACAAAATTAAAAGTATCAACTAAAGAATTTAAACTGTTTCCATAAAACCATGGAAGTAGAAGAGTGATAAGGAATTTTATTTTTAGATGAATTCCCAATGAAAATGCTGAATGATAGTTCCATGATCTACGCAAGTGTTGAACAAAAGGTAAGACCTGAATCACGGATAGCAAAGAGCCCAATATTATTGCACCACCAAGTAGACAGCAGTATATTTTTGTCTTTTCAGAAAAATTATTTATTTTATAAAAAAGTAACCTAAAGACAAACCATACTCCTGATAATAAAAAAGCATAAAAAGTGGATTCAGGATGACCTCCAATAACTGATAGGCTTAAAGCTGCGCTTCCCAAAACTAATGATGATACCTTTTTTCTTTCCACAATAATATTAATGGCCCACAAAAGGATTGGTATACACATTTCAACATTTACTATACTCATATTCAAATATCGCATAAAATGACCGCAGAACATAAATGAGATTGCGGCTAATATTGATCCTGCTTTCCCCACAAGAATAGAACGACAAAACAAATAAGTAAAAAACCCGGCGATTAATAACCTGGCCATCAGGAGGATATCAAGACCGGACAACAAAGGAAGCAAATAAATCAAGATTTTCAAAGGGTGGAAGATGGTTCCTTGAACATTGGCTAAATAAGGATAACCAAGACCACTGTATGGATTCCAAAGAGGAATATATCCTGAGTGGAATACTTCCCGCGAAAACTTATCCCAGGGATAAAGTTGGAAAAAAGTTATTGGATCCTTTCTTATCTGTAAAAAAATGCTTTCGCCCGAAATGAGGTCTTTTCCGAAGAAAATGAAAATTAAAACGCAGAGAAGTAAAGCGACTCGAAAATACTCATTCCAAAAGGATGCTCTGCCAAATTTTAATAATCTTCCTGATGGCTTCAAATTATCTCAATCTTCTTTATTTTTTGTAAGCACGGAAAAGCCGATAAACCCAACTGTACTGATAATTGTGCTCAGGGCCATCCACCAACCCAGTCTGAAGGACAGAGGATCGAAAACGAACTTTACCCGATGGAAGCCCGGAGAAAGATGAATTGCCCTAAGAAGGTAGTCAGCCCGGTAAATCCTCTCCTGCCTTCCGTCCACATATACCTTCCAGCCCGGATAATAATTGTCGCTCAAAACCAGGAACCCCTCTCCATCCACCTGGGCCTCAATCTCAACCTTAGTCGCCTGATAATCAATAATTCTTGCCTCCGAATTATCGGTCGAAAAATGGTCGTTGGTCGCTAACTCAGCTGGCTCCTCCAAAATAACCACTTTGCGCAAATTAAAATCCCCAGAGTCCATTATCTCCAAAATCACCTCATGTCTTTCAACTACCACCGCCTCCGGTACGATAAAGGCTCTGGGGAAAACATCCCTGTTTTTATAGACCCCCACCCCTTGACCTGATATTAATTCATATTTTCCAGACTGGTCAGGTACTTCCAGGCGGAGTTCACCCCAGTATGCCCAGTCACGGATATCATTTCCTCGGGGACCGGGATCAGTGATCAATCTCATAATCACTTCTTTTCCCCGATAGTAATGGAGATTAACTTTAAACCACATTCGCTTCTTATCTAATTCGTTTCTTTTCGGATCTATATATCTAAAAAAGAGCCTCTCCGTTTTCGTCCCCGTGACTAAATCAAGAGCAAAACCTACTCCGTCCCCTCTGTCCGGAAACCAGCTATGAAGACTCATTTCAATGATAAGATTCAGAAAAGCACCTCCCTCGGGAATTTTTAAGGGAAACTCTATGATAGTCGGTGGATGTTGAAAAAGGACGTCCCTTGCCCCAATTATCTCATTAGCTTTATGAAGTCCAAAGTACCTTTTGTCAATAGTTACGATATTAGCTCTTTCCAAAACTTCATCAAAGATCTGATGACTGAGAAGACTATATCTGCTAACAACGTATTTTAGATTCAAAAGGTCAAGAATCTGAGAGCCTAAGCTCTCCTGGTGAGGAACTAAATAAAATGATTTAACATATTCAAATATAAATTTCTCCTTTGGAATTTTGTTTAAATAATTCAATAAATTTAAATAAGTATTTTCAATTAATGCATCCGAAACTCTCATATCGCTTAGTGAATAAAGTGTTCCCAGATGGGTCGGAAAGAGCCACAAAGGAACGGCATGAAACCTGAATATTTCCTTATCTTTCTTAAGGAAATCGATAAAACTCTCAGTTAGCTGTTCTTTTGTCTCATTCTGGAATAGTGCTTTATTACCCAGATTATCTACCCAGAGTGAAAAAAAGGTTAATAATATCATTAATATTCCGAATATAAAATTATTGATCTTTTTCCGGCTATATAATCTGAAGAGAAAGAATATCAATGCTAACCAAAATACAACCAACCCAACTTGTGATGTAAGGTAATTTAGATTGATCGGTCGAATAAACCCTGTTAAATGCAATAGAGATTCTCCGCCAATAAATAGAATAATTATGCCTAATAAAAAATAAAAGGCCTTGAAAGGATATTCTTTCTTCATTAGATAGTTCAATCCAATTCCGGACATGATTGCAATTGAAAAACAAGCAACAGGAATTGCGCACCTACTAAAATTATATACTCTATTGAAGATAGGTAAAAAATGTATTAAGTTAAAACCGTGTAGTCCAAAACCGAGCCCCATAAAGAAAATAGCAGATCCCGTAAAAAAGATTCCGTAGCGATTAGATGATCTTATTTTTATCAGAGCAAATAGGGCTAAGAATAATGAGATAATCCCTGAATAGGGAATCAGTGCATAGGTATCAATCAGCGAATTTGAACTATCACCATAGAACCAAGGAAGTAGAAGGGAGATAAAGTATTTTATATTCATTATATTAAGAATCCATTGACTTACTGGATGGTAGTTCCATGATTTGCCCAAATAATGGAGGAATGGTATAACCTGTATCGAAGAAAGCAAAGAACCTAAAATCAATACCCCTCCAAGCAGGGATAAGTATCCTTTAATATGCTTGGCAACTTCCGCTTTTCTATCAAAAAATAGCTTGAAAATAACCCATCCGCCAGCGAAAAACAGAGTGTAAAGAGTGGTCTCTGGATGCCCACCGATGACAGAGAGGCATAAAGCCCCACTTCCTAAAACTAATGAGGATACCTTTCTTCTCTCCACGACACTGTTAATAGCCCACAGGAGGACAGGTATACATATTTCAACATTTAACATAACCATATTTAGATAGCGCATTAAGTTGCCGCAGAACATAAAGGATATTGCAGCCAGTACCGATCCGGCCCTGCCTACTTGGATGGACTGACAGAATAAGTAAGTAAAAAAGCCGGCGATGAATAACCTGGACATAAGAAAAATATCAAGACCGGCCATGGAGGGAAGAAAATAAATCAGGAGCTTCAGGGGGTAAAAAATGGCACTTTGAAAATTGGCTAATAAAGGAAACCCAAGGCCACTATAAGGATTCCAAAGAGGAATATATCCCGATTTAAATACATCTCGCGAAAATTTGTCCCAGGGATAAAGCCAATAAAAAGCTATTGGATCCTTTTTGATTTCTAAAAAAATGTTTTCGCCAGAAATGAGGTTTCTTCCGAAGAAAATACAAATCAAAACGCAGAGCAATAAAGCAACTTGAAGATACTCATTCCGAACTAACAATCTGACAATTTGTAGGAATCTTCCTGATGACTTCATTTATCTTAATCTTGTCTTTAGTCCATTATTTATTACCCAAATTATGCGTAAACATCCTAATTGTCTGTCGTGGGCCTGTCGAAGGATTGATATATAAACAATTTATCCTCCGACAAGCTCGTGACATACTTGGACCTATTTAGTTTAAGTCCGGCCTGAGAAAGATTGCAGAGGTGGATCTCTGTGTACACCCTCATCCCTGCCTAGGGCGGGGCAGTTACGTCGGCCCCTACATTAACGCATCATTTGGGTAATATGATATTCAAATTTTAAACAGAAAGAAAAGAATCTAAAACTTGCTAAAAAATAGGTACAAATAGTTATTATTCCTACCGGCGGTCAGAAAGGCAGGATTATATACGGGAATAATTACCGATATCATTGCTTTTTGTAAGCTTGGAGAAACCGATAAATACTCCCAGGCAAAAAATTGTACTAAGTGCCATCCACAAGCCCAGTTTGAATGATAGAGGATCAAAGACAAACTTTAACCGATGAAAGCCCGATGATAAATGAACAGCCCGGAGGAGGTAGTCAGCCCGATAAATCTTCTGCTGATTTCCATCTACATAGACCTTCCAGCCCGGGTAGCAACTATCGCTCAGAACCAGGAATCCCTCTCTATCCATCTGGGTCTCAATTTCAACCTTAGTTGCCTGATAATCAACTATTTTTGTCTCTGAATTGTCGGTCGTTAAATTGTCAACGTACGCTAATTTAGGTGGATCCTCTTCTAAAATAACTACCTTTCGCAGATCGAAATTCTTGGATTCCATTCTCTTCAAAATCTCCTCATCGTTCTTAATTATCTCTTTCTCATGCACAATAAAGGCTCTGGGGAAGACATCCCTATTTTTATAGATCCCCACCCCTTGATCTGATACCAATTCATATTTTCCAGACTGGTCAGGTACTTCCAGGTGGAGTTCACCCCAGTCTGCCCAATCGTAGTTATTATCTCCTTTAGGACCTGGATCAGTGATCAATCTCAAAATCACTTCCTTTCCTCGATAGGAATCCAGATTAATTTTGACCCACCTTCGTTTCCTGTCTAACTCGTTTCTTTTAGGATCAATGTATCTAAAAAAGATCCTCTCTTCTTTCGTTCCAGCGATTAAATCAAGAGCAAAGCCTGCTCCATCCCCCTTGTCCGGGAGCCAACTACGGGGGCTCATTTCCAGGACAAAATCCAGGAAAGCCCCCCCCTCGGGAATTCTTAAGGGAAAATTTATGAGAGTCGGTGGATGTTGATAGAGAATATCCTTTATTCCAAGTATCTCGGGAAGTTTATGAAAGCCGAAATACCTCTTGTTAATAGTTAAAATCTTAGCTTTTCCCAAAATTTCATCAAGGATTTTGTGACTGCGGAGCCCATATCTGCTAACAATGTATTTTAAATTCACAAGGTCAAGAATCGGAGAGTCTATGTTCCTCAGGCCAAGATCTACTATAAAAGATAACTTACAAAAATTGGATTCTAATTCCTCCTCCGGTATTTCCTTTAGAAAATTCAATAAATACATATTTCGTCTTTCAATTAACGGATCCGCAATCCGAATATCGCTGAGTGAATAAAGTGTCCCAAGATTAGATGGAAAGAGCATAAATGGGAAGAAGTGAAACCTGAATACCTCCGCATCTGTCTTAAGGTAATCAATGAAACTCGCGTTTAGCTGTTCCTTCGTCTCATTTTGGTAGAGTGCTTTATTTCCTAGATTATCTACCAAGAGGGTGAAATAGGTCAAGAGTATCATTAATATTCCGAACAAAAAGCTCTTGATTCTTTTCTGGCTATACCATCTAAAAAAAGCGAATAGCAACGCTAACCAAACTGCAGCTAATCCAATTTGAAATCCCATGTAACTTTGTTTTATCTGCTGAAAGACTTTTACCAAATTAAATAAAGATACTGAACCGACAAAAAGAAAAATCATGGCTAAGGACCAATAAAAAGCTCTGGCAGAACATTGTTTTTTCATTAAATAATCTAATCCTATCCCCGCTACGATCGCAATTGAAAAAGATGCTGGAAGAACCGGGGATCTAGCAAACATGGATAGTTGATTAAAAATAGGCAAAAAATGTATTAGATTAAAGCCAGGAAACCCATAAGCAAGTCCCATAAAGAAAATGGAAGATCCCATAAAAAATATTCCGTAGCGATTAGATGATTTTATTTTTATCAGAGCAAATAATGCCAAGGAAAATGGGACAATTCCAAAATAAGGAATCAGATAATAGCTATTGATCAGCAAACTGGAACTATCCCCATAGAACCAGGGGAGCAAAAGCGTTATGATATATTCTATATTTAAATAATAACGTCCTAGATCCACTGAATGATAGTTCCATGATCTACCCAGATATTGCAGGAATGGTATAACCTGGAAGGCTGAGAGCAAAAAGCCCAAAATTAATGCTCCACCAAGAAGGTAGCAGTATCCTTTAAGCCGTTCAGTAATGCTCGTTTTGCTATTATAAAAGAGCTTGAAAATAACCCATCCACCAGCAAAAAGCAGAGCATAAAGAATGGTCTCCGGATGACCACCGATGATAGGAAGGCACAATACCCCGCTTACCAAAACTAATGAGGATACCTTTCTTCTTTCCACGACACTATTAATAGCCCACAGGAGGACAGGTATACATATTTCAACATTTAACATAACCATATTTAGATAGCGCATAAAATGGCCGCAGAACATAAAGGATATCGCAGCTACTACCGATCCTATTCTACCTATCTGAATGGATCGACAGAATAAAAAGGTAAAAAAGCCAGCGATTAATAACCTGGCCATTAGGAATGTATCAAGTCCGGCTATGAAGGGAAGAAGATGAATCAGGATTTTTGGAGGGTAAAAAATAGCGCTATGAAAATTAGACTGGAGAGGAAAACCAAGGCCACTGTGAGGATTCCAGAGAGGGATATATCCTGAGTGGAAGACCTCTCGCGAAAACCTCTCCCAGGGATAATACGCATAAAAAGATGATGGGTCCTTTTTGATCTCTAAAAAAATGCTTTCGCCCGAAAGGAGATTTCTCCCGAAGAAAAGGCAAACCAAAATGCAGAGAAGTAAGGCGACTTGAAAATACTCATTCCAAATGACTGACCTGACAATTTGTAAGAATCTTACTGAGGTCTTCATTTATCTCAGTTTGCTCTGTTAATTCAACCTTTTTTCAAAAAATACTATATAAGAACAAAAAGTGCTTTGGAAGTATATCTTAGATAGTGAATTGCTCTACTCGATCGGTATATAACTAATTTATAATATCACCCTTAAAATAATACTTACAAGCAATCTATTAATTTAGATAATTTTATTACGATTTATTAGGGAGAAGAATGGAAAAATTGAACTCACCAGAGCAAGCAATGCAGAAGTCCCAATTATAATTGAGTTCAGATAGTGAGTTCCAATTGCCCGGATAGTAAAAATTGTGCCCTCTTCTCTTAGACAGAAAGAAAAGAATTTAATACTAAATGAAAAATATAAAAAAAACAAAAGTAGAAAAGTTATCATTCCTACAAGTGGACAGAAAGGAATAAGTAACATACTGAAAAAACTAGCGAATCCGGAAAACCTGCTGATTCCCTCCCTAGGCGTTCCCCCTGCTTTATCAAACTTTCTCCTATGCAAAAATAACTTAATCCAGAAAAAACATCGTTGAAAATATTTTCTGGCATTATCAATGAAGGAAGGGAAATGGTGCGCAACCTGGAGTTTAGTATCAAGGTATATTGGGTATTTTTCACTTATACGATATCCAAATTCGAAATCTTCAACCAAAGCATCTTTATAGAAAGTGTTATATCCTCCTAACTCAACAAATACCTCCTTTTTGATAGCTGCTATGTGGGAGTCGAAAGAATAAATAAATTTAACTCCTTGAAACCAGGAATATGCCATAAGGGCCTTATATCTTGGGAAAAAACCGTCATTTGCTGGCTCCTTAGAATAAATACCAACCAATGCTTTCATTTCAGGATTTTCCTGGAACCGTTTGTGAACATATTCCAATAGCCCAGGATCAACAAATACATCAGCATCTAAAAATAGCAGAATATCACCGTTTGCTTTTTCTGCTCCAATATTCCTGGCATAAGCCGGACCCGATCTCTTATCCAGATTAATCAAAGTATCAGAATATTTTCGAGCAATTTCATTGGTATTATCAGTTGAGTGATCGTTCACAACGATAACCTCATATTTGCTGAAAGTTGATTCCCGTAAAGATATTAGCAATTTTTCAATTGTTTTTTCAGAATTATATGCGGGGATAATTATTGATATCATTTTTCTTTCTCAATTTAGAGTAAGCGAAAAGCCCTCCCAAGAAGAAAATTGTGCTAATTGTCATCCATAAGCCTATTTCGAAGGACAAAGGATCAAATGCGAATTTTATCTGATGAAAACCTGGAGATAAATGAACAGCCCGGATGAAATAATCGGCACAATAGATTTTCTCTTCCTTTCCATCAACCCAGACCCTCCAACCTGGGTAATAAGTATCGCTGAGTACTAAAAACCCTTCTTCAGCCATATTTGCTTCAATCCCAACGGTATTTGCCCGATAATCAACAATTTTAGCAACAGAATCACTTTTTGGTCGGGTACTATTTGTCGTTAACCACAATTCAGGGATTTGTTCTTCTAAAATAATTCTTTTTCGAAGATTGAACTCCTCTGAGGCTATTCTTGTAAGAATTTCCTC
This sequence comes from Deltaproteobacteria bacterium, assembly GCA_020345765.1. Classification (GTDB taxonomy): domain Bacteria; phylum Desulfobacterota. The sequence continues at coordinate 2,549,345 of CP070770.1, read as the reverse complement.
TTCACTCTCAATCACCTCAGCTTGATGGAGGATAAAGACCCGAGGAAAGGCCTGCCGATTACGATATAATTTAACATCTTCATCGAGGATCAATTCAAATTTAGATTCATCCGCCCTATCCGATCCTTCTATCCTCAGATCTCCCCAACCCGCCCAATCACTATTAAAATCTCCTCTCGGACCGGGATTAGTAATAAATTTTAGTTTGATGAATTTTCCCTGGAAAGCATTAAGGTCAATTTCAACCTCATGCCACCTTCTATCCTTAAAATTATTCTTTGGATCGATGTATTTTGTATAAAGCAAGTTTTCTTTCCCATCTTTTCCTAACCTAGCTTCAAAATGCACTCCATCCCCCCGGTTAGGAGTCCATACCATACTATCCATACCCAGAGCGAATTTTAAAGATGGATCCCCTTTAGATAGTTGAAGTGAATAATTAATAATCGAAGGTGGATGTTCGTAAATTATATCCTTCTTCTCTCCTGAAATTTCAAATAAACTCCTTCTCACTCCAGACTTTACCGCTGAATAGGTTTCCCCCTCGTCAATGATGTCACCTATCAGTAACTCTCGGTATAATGTAGTTGGGCTTAATATATATTTCATATTAAAAAGATCCAGTAGTCGAGAATATAATCTTTCGGGGTTCACTTGTATGAAATTACCTAGATAGTAATAACTTTCTATTTGCTTTTTATTATAACCATTTATCAGGTTGAGTATATTTACATAACGGTTAAGGAATAATGCTTCATGGTAGCGAATATCGGA
>CP070770.1:2544811-2548471 GCA_020345765.1 Deltaproteobacteria bacterium | reverse complement strand
CGAATGTGCAGGTGGATACGATTGCTCCGGAAGTAGGTATTGCTTCTCCGAGTGCTGGTGAATGTATTGCTACCTCTACAGTGGTGGTAAGTGGGAGTGTAACTGAATCAGGCAGTGGGGTGTCCGAGATAAGAGTACAGGCGGGGGCCTTCAGTGCTACGGGGATTTCATTCCCGATTACACTCAATATTACTGTGGATGGTCTTTATGACATAATTGTTCAGGTGGAGGACAACTGCGGGAATATTGGTTCGGATACCGTGACGAATGTGCGGGTGGATACGGTTGCTCCAGTGGCAAGTATCAGTTCCCCGAGTGCGGGTGAGTGTATTGGGACCTCAGAGGTAGAGGTTAATGGCACCGTAGTTGAGGCGGGTAGTGGGGTATCGGTAATAACAGTGGAGGCCGGTGCTTTCACCGCCACGGGCGCTTCCTTCCCGATTATTTTGAGCATACCAGCGGATGACGTATATACGATAACTGTCTGGGCGGAGGATAACTGTGGGAATATTGGCCCGAAGGATACAGTAACGAATGTTACCGTGGATACTTTTGAGCCATGGGTAACTATCTTCTTCCCGCTTACTGGTGAATGTATTAACAGCACGACGGTGGTGGTAACCGGGGATGTGTTTGATCCAGGGATTTCTTGTGGGATTGACCAGGTCACGGTGAACGGAGTGGATGCGCAAGTGAACGGCGGCCCCTGGACAGCCATACTGACCGGGCAGGCGGAGGGGACACTGACACTTGTTGCTACGGCAACGGATCTTGCGGGTAATTCTTTCGATTCATTCCCGGAAGTTATCACAGTTGACTATGCCCTGCCTACTGTCTCAATTATTGCCCCCACCGACGGAATTTATCTCCCCAACACGATGGTGATGGTGAGTGGGACGGCGAGTGACGGGACCGGCAGCGGGATTTCGGCGGTATTGGTTAATGGTTACACCGCCAGCGGCACCGATAATTGGAACATTATCTTAACCAGTGATCAATATATGAATCCGATTGAGGTAGGCTCCCGTGATACTATGGGTTGGGCTCGTGGTGTATTTGTCTCGGGAGACTATGCCTATGTGGCCGATGAATGGAATGGTTTAGCGATCATAGATGTGAGCGATCCGGCCAATCCCGGCACGCCGGTCTATCGGGCATTCCCACCAGGGGATAGCCGAGGAGTATATGTAACCGGGGAGTATGCCTATGTGGCGGATGGACCAAGTGGATTAGCGATCATAGATGTGAGCGATCCGGAGAATCCCGGTGTCCCGGTCTATCGGGCATTCCCACCAGGGGATAGTCAAGGAGTATATGTAACCGGGGGCTATGCCTATGTGGCTGATGGATGGGATGGTTTAGCGATCATAGATGTAAGCAATCCTTTGAATCCCGGCACCCCGGTCTATCGGGATACCACAGGATTTAGCGGGGGAGTTTATGTAACCGGAGACTATGCCTATGTGGCTGATGATAGCAGTTTAGCGATCATAGATGTGAGCGATCCGGAGAATCCCGGTACGATAGTCTATCAGCCTACCTCAGGGAATAGCTATGGAGTATATGTAACCGGGGGCTATGCCTATGTGGCGGATGGAGGTAGTGGTTTAACGATCATAGATGTAAGGGATCCTTTGAATCCCTTTTGGTCGAACAATCGTGATACCTCAGGGGATAGTCGAGGAGTCTATGTAACCGGGGGCTATGCCTATGTGGCGGATGGGTGGGATGGTTTGGCGATTATAGATGTGAGCGATCCTTTCAATCCCGGCTCGCCGGTCTATTGGGATACTCTAGGGGATAGCTCAGGAGTTCATGTAATCGGTGGCTATGCCTACGTGGCTGATGGGGATATGGGGGGACTTCGGATAATAGATGTGTCCAGCTTCAACTCCCCTGTCTTTAGTGCGGTTGCAGTGGACAACTGCGGAAATACCTCTTCACCCGATACGATAGGTGTCACGATAGATACCGCAGCGCCGGCGATAACCATAACCCTGCCCACCGATGGTGCTACTCTTAACCAGACTACGGTGTGGGTAAGGGGTAGCGTAAATGATCCTATTCCTTCCTCCGGGATAGATTATATTATGGTCAATGGCCAGACTGCCTCGGGCACCGATCCCTGGATAGTAAAAATCTCTGGTTTGGCAGAGGGTTGGAATATTTTAAATGCCATGGTTCGGGATAAGATGGGCAATGAAGGGATGACTTTTATCCAGGTATTTGTGGACTCAATTGAACCACCTCCGCCGGTTATTACATTTCCTTTCTCCGGGCCGACAAGTGACAATACCCCGAGGGTGGAGGGATTTGCGGAACCCGGCACTACCGTGGAGATCCTTGAGGGAGTATTAAGTTGGGGGACGACGGTAGCAGATGGTGGCGGCTTCTTTGCTATTGTCCTGCCGGTTCTGGCAGACGGTGCCCATACCCTGGTAGCAACGGCTACTGACGAGGCGGGTAACACCTCCTGGCCTTCCAATGAGGTAGTGATATTTGTGGATACGGTGGAGCCGGATGTGTTTATAACTTCACCTGTTTCGGGCACTATTTTCTCTACCAACCGGGTATTGGTAAACGGCACTGTAACCGATGCCTTACCTTCATCGGGAATTTCGAATGTGTTGGTGAATGGCACTCCTGCTAATGTTTTTGGTAATAATTGGGATGTGATCCTGATGGGATTGTCCGAAGGCAGCGTGACGATAGATGTGCGTGCTTATGACGGTGCGGGTAATGAGGGGGTAGCGGCGGTGAATATTACCGTAGATATTACTGCCCCGACCGTGAGCATAACCTTACCTACCTTGGGCACTACGATTAACCAGACCACGGTGTTGGTAAAGGGGACTGCAACAGACACTCCGCCTTCTTCGGGCCTGAAGCGGGTGGAAGTGAATGGTGAGACCGCCTCGGGGACGGAGAGCTGGATGGTAACCGTTAGTGGTCTTGCTGAGGGCTGGAACAGCATAACTGCGACGGTCTGGGATAATGCGGACAATTATTCCTCCACTTCCGTGAGTATCTTTGTGGACACGATAGCACCGGAGGTAAGTATCAGTTCACCCACCGTGGGTGGATGTATTAATACTGAGGCAGTAGTGGTCACCGGAACGATAACCGAGGCTGGCAGTGGGGTGGAGCTTGTTACGGTAACGGCAATTGGTCCGGCGGTATTCAGCGCCACTGGCTCTAGTTTTCCGGTTAATCTGACGGTACCTATTGATGGACTATACTCGATCTCGGTGCAGGTGAGTGATGAAGCGGGGAATAGTAGCCCGGTGGTATGGGTGACTAATGTGAGGGTGGATACGGTTGCACCTACCGGTAGTGTGACCTCACCGGCAGATAATGAATGCATCACGGTGAGCACAATAACGGTACTGGGTTCTGCGAGTACGGATGTGGTAGAGATAACGGCTACTTGGGGTGCCTATAGTGCGACGGCGGCTTCCTTCCCGGTATATATCGATGTGAGTGGTGTAGCGGAAGGGACGACGAATGACCTGGTAGTAAGTGCGGTGGATGACTGCGGTAATAATGCGACAATTGACACGGTAACGAATGTGCAGGTGGATACGATTGCTCCGGAAGTAGGTATTGCTTCTCCGAGTGCTGGTGAATGTATTGCTACCTCTACAGTGGTGGTAAGTGGGA
>CP070770.1:2541042-2544711 GCA_020345765.1 Deltaproteobacteria bacterium | reverse complement strand
GGCAATGATTTCCAAATCCGGGAATAACGATCCAATTAAGCTCTATCTTAATTCAGTAATTTTTTATGCTCCTTTGGTTATTTTATCCATGTATTCTTTAGCAAGATCCATATTTGGTAAAGCAGGGACTGCTGGTACGGTAGCAATTATTTATATGGGCTATCATTTAATCTATGGAGGGATGCTCTTTGTCGGATTAACCTTTTATCCCAACAATAGCTGCTGGATGATCTTCATGCCCGTAGCAATCTCTTTGGCACTGAAATATCTGGATTCACACGCTAAAGGCTTTTTATTTTTGACCGCGATTGTTTCTACCGGAATGTCCATAATCCATGTTCTCTGGGGCCTAAATTATTTTGTATCAATATTCATTTTTTTCACCTTCTACTGTTTGTTCAAATCAGAGTTCTTTCCAAAGTTAAGCGAAGGTTTTAAAAAGAACGCTCTTAATAAAATTAGCTTGATCCTGGCAGCAGGGTTGTTTGTTTTCCCTTACTGCTTAGCTTTGCTATCTATGTTTGCCAGGAGAAATGAAAGGGGATTATATGTTAAATTTACCGAGAATTTCTTCGGCAATAATGACCTTATCTATTCCCTTATTTTGTTTCTGCTTATGCCGATTCTTTTTCTGACACTTACTCTGCGCCGGGAATTTAGCAATTTTTTCAAGGATCTGATGCAATCCCCCGAAAAAAAAGCTCACCTGAAACGCTTAGCCCAGGTCTTCCTGCTGACCCTACTAATTTCCTTGCCCTATTTATACTTGCGATATCAAGCAATTCAAAAGGGTATCTCCTCGGTGACAGGCCAGGAAGATCATCCTTATAAAGCTTTTATTACTGATCAACTTTTTTATCTCAACCCAACCCTTAATTCTTATAATAATCCAAACCAGAGTTTTTTCCCCTTATATTATGGGGGATTTTTATTATTGCCTTTCATGTGGAGGGCTCTTAAAGAAAAGAGGGTATGGTCCATTTTTGTTTTAGCAAATATTTTGGTAATGCCTCTGATTACCTTTAGTCCCGTTCTTTCCCCGGTATTTGCGAAAATTGCTCATTTTGCTTATCTACGGAGAATATCAAGGTTTACCTCAATTTTTAGCATCATTGTGACTGGTTTTTCCCTTCATAATGTCCTTACCAGGGCAATTGTCTTCGAGAAGAAAAACTTACAGTTTGGGGCTTCAGTGATTGCTGCTTCAATTGTAATTAATACTTTATTCATGGGTATTAAAACCGAACCAATTTATTTTAATAATCTTTTTAGGAAAGTGTTGGTCATTGTGAAAAATCTACCCCGAGATCAATTAGGATGGTATGATCCAGCAGTAGGGAGGTATGATCCGGCAGTTTTTGATTATATTAAAGAAAATATCGAACCGGAAACGGTTATCATGTCGGATATGTTTACCAGTTATCGTCTAACCGCATACAGCAATCATTACGTGGTTGCCAGATTTAAAGGAGGTACAAGTATTGCCGATCAGAATCAGAGAGTAAGGGATAACTTAACCTTCTTCCATCCTCAAGTTTCCATAAAACAAATGCAGCAAATCTTAGAAAAATATAAATCCCCTTATATTGTTATTAACCGTGATCCCAATTATCGGAGTCGGGAGATGACATGTGGATATCCGCACACAATTGCCAAGTTAGGCAGTCATCCGGAACTCTTTAAGAAGGTCTATGACCAAGGAACTTATGTGATTTTTAGGTATTTGGGAATCTAATAGAACTGCTATCTTTGCCCGGGGAAAATAAAGATGATTTTCAATTTTTATGACCTCTTTCGCTTTAAGGTCTACGGGAAAAGGGAAACCGGGCTGTTAAGCAAAGTCTTTTCCAGTTTTCGAGTTTCGGAGGATATCCCCGTTGATCTGGAGCTTGATCTGACAAGATTTCGGATTGAAGATCCTTATGCCCGGAAGAGGATAAAGCAGAATATTTTCGTTGATGACTCTACTCTTTACCTTAAAGGTTCTTATAAAGGTGTCTCCTGGTGGATAAAAATAGGTTTGGAGGAAGGGCAGACTTTTCGCGTCAAATTCTTCAGCTCTTTATTTATTGAAGAATTAGCCTTAAGAATGGTTATCCTTCCAGTTTTCCAACTGGTAGTTGGACAGAAAGGACACAATCTTTTAATTTGCTCAATTTTTTTACAGAATAAGATAATGAAGATGATAATGGGAATGCCGGGGTCAGGGAAGACCTCGGTTTTGCTCGAAGGCTGCAATCATAATGCCCAATTTTTTATTGATGACTATGCCCTCATCTCCCGAGAGGGCCAGATTCTCCGGATAAAGGATACAGTTTCCCTGCGTCCTTCACTCGTTCTGGCCTCTCAGTATATTCGGAGTCGGGTTGTCTGGAGTGACAAGCTATCGGCATTTTTCTGGAAGCTTATCGAGGTTATTACCCGGGGCTCCATTTGCTTCCACTCATCCCTCAGGGTCGATGATATTTTTCCTTCCATTACCTCAGTTCCGAAAGGGGAGGCGATTAAAGTATTTTATTTAGAAAAATCGTTTTTAGCTGACCGTGAATATGAAGTTATTGAACTGGGGAGGCAAGGATTGATTCAGAGAATCCTTCTCTACGAGCAGGCTAATTCTTCCTGGCATGGAGATATCCTGGGTGTATACCAGAATCTCAATCCCGCTGATAGTTTGGTTAAACGCGGGCAGGTTTTGCGGGAAAACTTAGAATGTTTTTTTACCCGGTCCCAGTGTTACTTGGTCAAGTTGCGAACTGATGGAAAGCAGATCATGCAGAAGGTCGGCAAAAAGATTCTGGAGATTTAAAAACAGTGGCAAGGAATTATAAGGCAAAAGATCATTATCAGCGGGAGGACATTGTTGATAGCTATGATCTAGTTCGCTTTGTTGGGATTGCGGGAAGGATAATTAACTCTTTGGAAAAAAGGGCACTTAAGCGGGCCTTGGCAAGAGAGGCACCCGGTTTACGGATTCTGGATATGCCCTGCGGTACCGGGAGAATGTGCTTACTCTTGTCCTCCAGGAATTACTGGGTAGTCGGTGCCGATATTTCCCAGGGGATGCTTGATTTAGCCTCGGGCAAACAAAAGGATTCTTCGGTTACCTTCCCAATTATCCGGGCAGATGCGGAGAGGCTGCCGTTTAAAGCTGGTTCCTTTGATTATGTTATTTCCTTACGGTTTATGATGCATCTCCCTCCCGAGATAAGGGTAAAGGTTCTGCGAGAGATGGCGAGGATCGCTCAGAAGGGGCTTGTCGTTAATTATCACCTTTCAGGGACAAGCCTTTTGGGAATATTTAATCCCCGATTTCGTAAGCATATCCTTCCCCCTTTTATTACAACGAAGTCAGAGATGCGGAAGGAGATTCAAGTGGCAGGGTTGCTGTTGCGCAGAGAATTTGGTCTGCTAAAATATGTTTCCAGCAGTGAAGTGTTCTTACTTCAAAAAAATGAAGAATAAAATTTTCTGGCAGAGTTTCAGGGTTCTGATAACTTGCTTATTGCTTATAGTTATCTTAAACAGTATAGATCTTAACGATTTCCTTCGGGTGGTTAAACAGATAAATAAAAGGTATTTTATCATTGCATTCATGATTCTGATTTCTACCTATTTTTTACATGCCCATGCCTGGAAGATCCTTCTCTTGGCTCAGGGGATAACGGTTTC
>CP070770.1:2512477-2540942 GCA_020345765.1 Deltaproteobacteria bacterium | reverse complement strand
AGATGCAGGACCTGGGGCTGGTGATCGGCTCCGACAATGCCCTTTCCCCGGACCCGATAGTAATATGCCTCTGCTGCGGATGCTGCTGCAGCCAGTTGCGTGGGCGGACGAAGTGGGACAATCCCCGGGCCTTACTTGCATCGAATTTCATTCCCAAAGCCGGTGAGGACTGCACTATGTGCCGCACCTGTATCGACCGCTGCTTTATGGATGCCCTTTCGCTGGACGACGAAGCCGAGCGGTCGGTGGTGGACCCGGACAAATGTATCGGTTGCGGGGTCTGCACCCTTGGGTGTCCCCAGGAAACTCTGAAGCTTTACCGGTTTGAACGCGCAAAACCGTTCGAAACGGCGATACATCTGGGCGTGGCCATGCTGACCGAAAACAAGAAATGAGAGTCACTGCCCTTTAAAGCAGAAGAAGATATTAGGGAGACAAAAAGGTGAATGTGATTGTAATCATGGCGGACAGCTGGCGGTTCGATTATCTGGGATGCTACGGGAATGACTGGATTAAGACACCCAATATCGACAAGTTTGCTGAGGAATCGACGATATTCAAAAACGCTTATGCGGAAGGATGCCCGACCATCCCCACCCGGCGTGCACTGCTTACGGGTCGCTACACCTTGCCCTATTCCGGCTGGAGACCGCTTAGTGCCGAGGATCGGACCTTGGCCGACATTTTATGGTCGGAAAGTATCAGGACCGCATTGATTACCGATACCAGCATGATGCACATGCCGGGCTATGGGTATGAACGCGGATTCGATTTTGTCCACTACATTCGCGGCCACCAGTGGGATCCTTTCTATCGGCCGATCCCGCATAACCTCGAGATCGACAGATATCACAAGCCGGTCTGGGACCCCAATCAGCCTGAAGGGAAAGCGGAAATCCCGCCCAGCCTTTTCGCCAGAAACGAACTTGAAGATTATCTTCCCCAGAGACAGTATTGGAAGAGTGATGAAGACCAGATGGTTGCCCAGGTATGTAAGGTGGCCCTGGAATACCTGGAAAAGGTGGACCGGACCACACCGTTTTTCCTCTTTCTCGACAGCTTCGACCCGCATGAACCCTGGGATCCGCCCTCGGTCTGGGACCCTGACCTGAAATGTCCCTATGATCCGGATTACGACGGCCGGGAAATAATCAATCCGGTACCGACCCTGGTCGACGGCTACCTAACCGACAGAGAGGCCCATCATATCAGGATGCTGTATGCGGAAAAGATCACCATGGTTGACAAGTGGCTCGGTAAGGTCCTTGATAAGCTGAGGGATCTGGATCTGTATAACGACTCTCTGATTGTTTTCCTGTCCGATCACGGGGAACCCCTCGGCCATCAGGAGCACGGCCATGGGATTATCAGGAAATGCCGGCCCTGGCCCTATGAAGAGCTCTCCCATATCCCGCTTATTATCCATCATCCTGAAGGGACCAAAGCAAGAGTCTCCTCCTTTGTTGAGACGGTCGATATAGCACCGACCATAATGGACTTCTTAAACGCAAACGATAAGACCCGACGGATGCAGGGCAAAAGCCTTCTCTCCCTTATGCGCGGAGAGGTCGATAAAGTCAAGGATTTCGCCATCACCGGTTATTTCAATTTATCCTGGAGTATAATCACCGATGACTGGTCCTATATCCATTGGCTTGATCAAAAAGAGCCCCACGTTCAGAAGGTTATGTCAATGCTCGGCCTGGCAACCATGGAGGAAAATACCGAGATCTGGACATGCACCCCGGGGAGTGTAGCGGAAACTCCCGAGAGAGACGAGATGTACGATCGGGGTAAAGACGCCTACCAGTTGAATAATCTGCTGGACGAAAAGCCGGACATTGCCAATGAGATGTATTTAACCCTGAGAGACTATATGTTGAATTTGAGGGGATCTTCAGGTTGAAATTCTCGCACCCTGTCCCGGTTGGCTCTGTGTGATAATCAGGGGCGCCCATTAAAGCGGCGATTTTGTATTATTAGATAGAGTAAGAAATATGAGCATGTTATTTACCCCGATCAAACTGAGGAAAAAAGAAATAAAGAACAGGTTGTCCAAAACGGCATCGGGAGAGACCTGTGCATCTAAAGATGGTTTCATAACCGATGATTATGTGAACTGGTATAAAAAATTCGCTAGGGGAGGATTAGGGCTGATACACAGCGGTGCCGTATATACCAGAGAAAGCGGGAAGATAGTCCCTTTTCAACCCGGACTCGATAATGATGACAAGATACCGGGATTTAGGAAAACGGCGGAGGAGGTTCATAAGTACGATTGCCTTTTTCTCGCTCAGCTTAATCACCCGGGAAGGCACCTGGTGCCGGGTCCAGGATTAATCCCGGGGAAGGACATAAAGGATATTGAAGTGGTTGCGCCTTCTCCGGTAAGAAGCCGGGCCACGATGATAATGCCGAGAGAGCTTACCACTGCGGAGATAGAAGAGATTATTCAGAGCTTCACTGACGCGGGATGCCGGGCGGAGGAGGCGGGTCTGGATGGCGTGGAGATACACGGGGCGCATGGGTTCCTGATCAGTTCATTTATTTCAATGAGGACAAATAAAAGAACGGATAAATTCGGCGGTTCTCTCGAGAACCGTCTGCGGGTATTCAGGGAGATTGTGGAGGGAATACGAAAAAAGACAGACGATGGTTTTATTATAACCGCTAAATTAAACTGGACCGATGGGCCGTTTCCGAAGGGTATTACCACGAGGCAATTAGTTGATATGGTCCAGATGATAAATAATATGGATGTTGATGCAATCGAGATAAGCAGTGGATCCAACGAATGGTTGAGTTTCGAACGGGGGAAGCTCCCCATCAGGTATATGTTAAGATACGGGATGACCAGTCATCTGCCTTTATCGATAAAATTGAGTTTCGCCTTATCCAAGTATTTTCTTGAAGCCGTTTTCCGGTATTACGAGGGATTCAACATGGAGGGCGTGCAGGCGATAAAAAAGATCGCAAAGAAGCCCGTTATCTGCACGGGGGGGTTCAAAACCGGTGAGGTCATGGAAGGGATTCTGCAGAGAGGGGAAGGGGATATCTTTGGCCTCGCCCGTCAGCTTATATGCGATCCGGAGCTTCCCAATAAGTTGAGGGAAAACAGGGCCAATGATGTCGTTAAGTGTTCATACTGCAATAAATGTGTGGCTTTTGTCGGGAGCAAGCCTACCGAATGTTACGAAAATGAAGACTTCAGAAAATTTTCCCCTCCCTCTGATCCGGGAATTAAATAGAAGAAGCATAAGATTTATACTCCGACCTCCATTCCCCCTTACTTAGTATCTTCTATTTAGCGGGATAAACGATCTGGGGGAAACGATCGGTTACGGCGGACAATTTCTCGGCCGGGAGCTGCGGCTCGGGGGGGCGGTCGAGGATCTTCTTTGCCAGATCATGGGCACGCCGGGCAGCGTCCTTCCCCCCCTGGGCAGCCCATTTCTCCCGGATGTTCCGGTCGCTGAGCTTCGGGAGGAAGTGCTCCTTCCGCATGTTCCGGGCGGTGTGCTTGTGACTGATAAAGGAACCGCCGGGGCCGACCTCCTTAATCACATCGAAGGCCAGGGTCTCCTCATCCACCCGGATACCCTCGGCGGCCCGCATCGCCATCCCGGAGATCTCGTTATCCATAATGCACTTCTCGTAGCTCATCGTCAGGGCGAAGTCGAACAGGCCGATTGCGTCGTGGACGAAATTGGCGCCGGCGAGGACATTCAGCAGGGTCGTCATTGCGGACTCGTAACCGGCCTGGGCGTCCACCACCTTGGAATCCGACATCCCCCCGACCGCATAGAAGGGGAGGCCGTAGAACTGGGCCATCTGGGCCTCCGCGGCACTGATCATGCCCATCTCCACTCCCCCGCAGATGTAGCGCATGTCCCGGAAATCGGTCGTGCTGGAGACGGTTCCGAGGATCACCGGGGTCCCGGGATTGACGATCTGGGTAAGCATAACCCCGGCAAGCGATTCGGTTACCTGGTGGACAACGTTCGCGGCGAGGGTGATCGGGGAGGTCGCACCGCAGAGGGGCTCGGCCGGGCAGACGACCGGGATCCCGTGTTTCGCCGCCTCGATCATGAGCTTCGTATAATGGGAATCCATCTTGAGGGGACTGATCACACAGGTAATCATGGAGATGAAGGGTCTTTTCCGGAACTCATCCGGAGAGCCGGCGATCAGCGAGCACATTTCGAAGACATCCCGGACCCCCTCGACGGTATACACCCCTCCCATCACATGTTTGGTGGTGTTGACGATCCCGGAGAAGAAGCGGTTCAAGTCCACATTCTCCTTGGGGATATCATTGGGATAGAGGGGAAGCATGTAAAGATGGAGGTTATCGAGATGATGGCACAGGCGCGCCATATCATGCAGATCCCGGATCTCCGAGGCTCGGGTCTCGCCGGTATCGAGATCCACCACCCTGATGGCTGTCCCCCCGGTTCCGATACACACCCGGTCCTCACCGAGCACAATCTTATGCTTTTCTTCCCTTCCCCACAGGGTTACGTTCGAGGGTGCCTGGTTAATTAGCTTCATGACGAGCTCGGAGTCGAATCTGGCGATCGATTTGTCCGCATCCACCTTAGCCCCCGCCTTCTGAAACAGCTCCAGGGCCTCTTCCTCGTTGACCTCGATACCTATTTCACCGAGAACCCGTAGGACCGTCTCGTGGACCATCTTGGCCTGCTCATCATTGAACGGCCGGTAACGGTTGCACCTTACGGTTTTTTTCATTTTATTCCCTCCTTGGCATTCTTCGTGCCGGGCAGCTGTCATTATCGCATTGTTCGCAAGGGCAGGGTGCTTCTGCGACCACGCCGGGCTCGCCCATACCGACGATAGCGGAGATAGACTTCCGGGGTAGCATGAGGCAGGAGTCGGTGAGCGATACCCCGACCCGGGAGGCGTCAATTGCCTGGAAAAGGAGCTTTTGTTCAACGATATCCCAGCCGCAATATCCGGGGCTGTACCGGAGTGTAATTGCCTGGTTACGGTTTCCGGCTACCTTTTCGAGCTCCGCCTGGAGTCCGTCGGCGGCAGACTCGGCGGCGCAGGAGCCGATAGCATCGAGGATATATCCCTGAATGCCGTGACCCTGGTTCATCAGTCGGCTTGCTTCCTGCTCAATGGCATCTCCGATGGTCACAATGAATACCGCGGCATTTGTGCAACCCCGGAAGGCAAGGGCAAGATTCCAGGCATCAAAGTGAATTCCGCCGGAAAGCGTCAAGCTCCTGCCGTCATTCCCCTCAATCGTGCGAACCGCATATGCTCCCCGGGCAGAAATGAGACCCTGGTATCGGCTCAGACAGCTGTCGATGTGGGAAAGGACACGTTCAGACGGCCGGCGTTCCGGGGAGTGCTCGATCCGCTCCAGAATATCATCTCTCGTTACCGTGACGGAAATATTATCCAGTAATATCGTCATACCGTTATCAGATGTAACTTCTGCCGGATCGACAGGGCAATTACCCGAGCACGGCGCAGATAGTTTGTCAGATGCGGTATTAGAAGCCATTTGCTCCCTAATCTTCCTCCCCGACTAATTGTCTCACTATGTTCTTTGCGGCGACGGCATCCGGGGCATAGGCATCGGCGGCAATCTCCTGGGCAAATGCGTTGGTGACCGGGGCACCGCCGATAATGACCTTAACCTTATCGCGCAGGCCTGCCTTTTCGAGTGCCTCAATCGTCGTCTTCATCTCGGGCATAGTGGTCGTGAGTAAAGCCGACATGCCCAGAACCTTCGTTTCCGGATTGTCTTTAAGGCTTTGGATGAAGTTTTCCGGAGAGACATCGGTCCCCAGGTCGATGATCTTGAAGCCACCCCTCTCCAGCATCATGGAGACCAGGCTTTTACCGATATCGTGCAGGTCTCCCTGAACCGTACCGATGATCACCGTGCCGTAGGACTTGATGGCATCCTCGCCCAGGAGCGGCTTGAGGATCTCAACCCCCGCCTTCATGGCATTGGCGGCAACGAGAAGCTCGGGAAGAAAGATCTCCTCCTGCTCAAACAGCTGCCCTACCTCGTCCATGGCGGAGATCAGGGCTTCGTCCAGGATGGCCTGGGGAGAGTCTCCCCGGTCGAGTGCCTGGTGGACCAATTTTTGGACGACATCCTCTTCCCCCGTGCGGACGGCTTCGGCAATATTCTCGTAGTTCGTCGTCATGGCTTCCCTCCTAAGTTACTTTCGAATTTCCATGATCGCCACGATCCCGTGACCGGTGCCAAGACCCTCTTGCATCCCCAGTTCAAGGGCCCTCAGGGCATACCCGAGCTGGGGCTCGATTATGTTGGCGCGGGGGTCACCGGTTCTGAGCCAGGCCGTTCCTTTCATGAGCCGGCGTATCATCATCATGGAGTTCCTGAGAACCTCGGGGTAGTGTCCCGGGATCTCCGGCTCTTCCCGGAACTCGTCGGTATCCATATCATATGATGCCAGGAGAGCGATCGTGTATCTCACAACGGCATTCCAGGCCATCTGGAGTCGGTCGTAGAACTGGTTTAAGAAGGTAAATCCCGCCTTGGGATGGTAGTTGATAACAAGGCGCTCCAGATCCGTCCTGATATTATCCGCATGCAGGGCGTTAACGACCCGTCGAATGGGCTGGCAGTGGGGATTGAATTCCCCGGTATCCATGTGCCGGCCGACGAAGATGGAGTGATCGAATATATCCTTGATCGCGATTTTTACCCCGGATGCCTTCCGGGCTGCCTCTACATCCTCAAGAATCTCGCGCCTGCTCACCAGCCGGAGGGGGAAGGAATCGAGCTTCCTGCGGGGCCTCTTATCCGGAGGATATAGATACGAGATTACATAATCGATGAACTGGCTTTCGTCATCCTTTAACTGCCAGAGGGTCTGCCACTCGTAGCTGTATCTGCCGAGCCAGTCACAAATAAGCAGGGCGTACTTACCGCAGTGTTTGGCGATATCGGCCAGCAGCTTCACCACCTGCTTGCTGTTGAGATGGGAAAGCGTGCCGAAGGAAGTGAAGTAGATATCGTAGGAGGCCTCGCCTTCATTGAGAGGAAGTCCGTCGGAGAAATCCCGGATTTCAAAGGAGAGCTTCTCGTTATCCGAATAGGTCTTCCGGGCACTCTCGATAAGCTGGGGGTTGTTGTCGAATCCGCAGTAGTGGCCTAGAATATCCTGCGGTATGAGTTGGACGCGGTGTTCGTATACCCCCGGGTCCTTCCCCTTGGTGTTCATCAGCAAGTCGTATCCGTCGCCCCCGCCGCATCCCATGTCGAGGATGCGCAGTCTCTCCAGGTTGGGTTGTTTCTCGGTGATCAGGGGGTAGAGGTAGGGACGCATGAAATGACGCATGATGTCGTCCTCCCAGAAAAGGCGGACACTGTCGTATTTTGCGATCAGAGTAGGCTTCCGGTCGTACTTTCCTTCGCTCATCGCTTCGTAATAGGCCTCCTTAACATCTTCGCTCATAATTTACCTCCTTTTATTGTCATCGCGCTACCGAGATCCCGCATGGGACTCGGCAACCGCGATGGCCTCGAACGCATCCTTACAGTGGGCATCGGCCCCGATTTCTTTCGCGAATTCCTTTGAGGTCGGGGCACCGCCGATAAGGACCTTCACCTTCTCGCGCAGGCCCGCCTTTTTGAATGCCTCAATCGTTGTTTTCATCTCGGGCATGGTAGTGGTAAGCAGGGCGGAAAGGCCGACCTGCTGGGCGTTGTTCTTATTTGCCGCCTCGATGATCCTGTCTGCCGGGACGTCTGTGCCAAGGTCGATTACCTGGAACCCGGCACCCTTGAGCAGGACGGCAACGATGTTTTTCCCGATGTCATGGTGGTCCCCCAATACCGTGGCGATCACGAACTGGCCCTTCGGTTCCAGCCCGGCCTTCATGATGTGGGGTTCCAGGACATCCATCGCGGCGGAAACTGCCTCCGCGGCGGCAAGCATGTCGGGAATGAAGTATTCGTTGGCCTCGAATTTCTTCCCCACAATATCCATACCCCGGCTGAGGCCTTCCTTCAGGATGGATTGTACCGAGACTTCGGCCGCCAGTGCTTCGCCGACGAGCTCCACCACCCCGGGCGTTCCCGACAGGCTGTCGTCGATACCCTCATCGTCCTTGGTTCGCCGGCCTTGAATGACATTATCGCATATTGTCTTGATTAAATCATCCTTATTCACTTTTTGCCTCCTGTTTCAGCCTGGTTACTATGCCCGGAACCTTCTGATAGATTTTTTCAATTACATCTTGCGGCAGGTGCGGGACGGGCTTCTCAAGGAGTTGCTTGACCCTTTCGTGGGCCCCGAGCAGCACCTCGTCCCGTTCGTCGTTGGCAAAGGGGTAACCGGGATAGATCTCCCCGGAATGGAGCTTCTTTCTCACATAGCGGGCGAATAACCGGTGCGAGGTGGACATTACCTCGCGGATCTGTTTGAGTGCCTCGGTAATCTCATCGGGACCCACCCGCGGTTCGGCAAGAAGCCTTTTGGATATCCCGATATGGGCATCGTCAAGAACCGCCTGTTCCAGCGAGAATGTGTTCGTTCTCTCCAGCAGACCGAAGGCGTAATGGACATAGTGTGCCCCACTCATGGGCACATAGATATGGGACAGGAGTTTCTCCACGGTTGCCTGCATCCCGGGCACGCAGGTATCGGCGATCCCGGCGGTTGAATAGCAGGGGAGCCCGTAGAACCGCGCCATCTGGGCGCAGTCGACGTTATAGTGATTGAACTCCGGGGCTCCGTACATATCGTGGAGATCCTCCATGCGGGCACGGGTGGGGACACTGCCGTAGAGCACCGGGGCCCCTTCTTTAACCAGTTGGGCCAGTACGACCCCCGAAAGTATCTCCGCATTTATCTGGGCAATCATACCGGCCTCGTCCACGGGGGCGGTCGAACCTCCCTGCGGTGAGCTGGAGATCACCACCGGAAAACCTCGCTTGGCAACCTCGATCATCTTTTCCGCCGAGTCAGCCACCATCTGTAGAGGACTCTTGCATACGCAGGCGATAAACGATACCAGGGGATTACCCCGGAGAGCCTCGTTCCCACCGGCGATTATCTCCGCCATCCGGATGACATTGTCGAGCTGCGAGACATCCGTCAACCCTCCCATTACATGTTTGGTCATATTGTTGAGACAGGCAAAGAACTTGTTTACATCCTTGGTGCTCTCTTCAATATCCTCGTCCTGAATGTTTACGGTCCGGATAAAGGAGTCGAGGTGCTCCAGGTGCTCGGCAACATGAGCGGCCCGGGTGAGATCCGCTACCGTGCCGCGTCGGCGGATGAACCGGACCAAACGGAGCTTATCCTCGGGGTCGTCCTCCCCGACATACCCCCGGACCACGGATTCAAGCCACACATTTGTTTCCGAGCCGCTGACGAACCGGACCCGGGGCTCATGGGCATCGAGGATGAGACGGTTCTCTTCCTTTCTCGCTCCCAGATAGACGACGCTCGGGGCGGTGGTAACCACCTTCCGGACCATATCCTCCGGTATTTTAATGATCCACCCGGTCCCGCCGTCCCCGCTGTTTTTTACCACGGCGGCACCGTTGTCCGAGAAATAACCGGCAGCGATATCGCTGTAACAGATAATCCCCGGGTCAGCGAAGATAGCCATCGAGGCCTGGTCAATCATTTTAATCTGTTCGGTGCTGAGTCGTTCTACCGGACGGACCAGCACCCCTTTCCTCTGATGCATATAAATTTCCTTTCTCGAATACTTGTTCTATTTCCTACTCTTACGGTACGCTTTAATATAATTCTTGCAGTATGGATCCTTCCCGATGAGGGCCTGGGCCGCCGTTAATATCTGCATCAACTCCCGGTCGGTAGGGTCAATGATCGCCGAGTCCAGACCAAAGGTGATTGCCATTGCGAGAAATACGCGGTTAAGCAGTGACCTTTCGGGAAGTCCGAAAGAAACATTACTCAGGCCCATTGTCGTCATGGCGCCGGGAAGCTCAGCCTTTATGCGAGAGATGGTTTTCAAGCTCAACTCTCCCTGCCGGGTATCGGTAGCGATTGAAAGCACTAAGGGATCATAGTAGAGTTTTCCCGGTTGTATTCCCAGTGCCTGCGCCCGGGTGTGGACCTGGCGACATGCCTGCAGGCGCCCCTCATCGTCCGCGGGGATACCCTCTTTTCCCATCGCCAGCGCCACAATCAGGGCATCAAACTCTTTGGCCAGGGGGAGCAGGCTCTCCATCTTTTCCGGCTCGGCGCTCACGGAGTTGATCATGGGAACCCCGTTCTTATGTTTTCGCAGACCCGCCGCAATTACCTTCGGGTTGGAAGAATCAAGGGTCAGAGGAGTTTCCAGAGATGCCTGGAGGGTCTCCACGGCCCATTCCATGATAAGAACCTCCTCCTCCGCTGAGCCCGATCCCGTAGCCACGTTGAGGTCGATGTAGTCGGCCCCGGCCTCAACCTGCTGTTTCGCCAGTCCGGTAATAAATGCGGTATCTCTCCGCCCCAGGGCTTCCGCGACCGGTTTGCGGGACGCATTGATCTTCTCCCCGATAATAAGCATGTTTCTTTGCCTCCTTATATTCGAGCCTGGCGTCTCTTCACCACCCGGGTGAGCTGCCGGATCGCATGGTTTATATCGTTATCCCGGTGGGTGGGGAGGACAATCCTCATCTGGCGGATAAGGTTTATGTCCATTTCTCCTATTATTGCCTGTTCGCTGTCTCCTTTCGCCTCGCTGACTATCTGTCCCAGGGGATTGACAAGCTTGCTTCCACCCCAGAAATTAAGTTTTTCTTCCCTTCCCGAACGGTTGGCGAATATTACGTAGGAGCCGTAGATCATAGCGTAGTAGGTAATTATCGTGTTCCACAATTTACGCGTTGACAGGCCCACGCCGAGACCTCCCCGGGCACTGCTCACGGGAACGACGAAGGTGTTGGCGTCGTCGCTGGCGGCGATGTAGGGCATCGACGGCTGCCAGATGTCGTTACAGATCATGGGGGCGAAACGGAAACGGCCGTAGTCGAAGCAGGTAACCGTGTCCCCGGAAGCGAAATACTTGCGTTCGTCAAAGATACCGTATGTCGGCAGGTATATCTTGCGCTGGACATTCGCCACCTTTCCCTTGTGGACGAACATATAGGAATTGTAATACTTCATTGCGGAACCCTCTTCGACAAAACCCACGAGCAGCGAAACCTCCCGGGAAGCCTCTTTCAGTTTCGCAACTTCCCCGGATTCAAGGTTAAGGGCGTACTTGTAAAACTCCCCTTTAACGGAATAGCCGGTCAGCGAGAGCTCGGGAAAGGCGATGAGTGAGACCTTACCACGGAGCTCTTTCGCATACCGCAGGGTTTTTGCCAGGTTCCCCGCAATGTTACCCAATTCGCAGTCCATCTGGACGATGGCAATATTCATCTTCATTGGCTCGATCCTCGTGAATAAATCTTCAATTCGCTCCGAATCTGCCGGTCGATTTCCGGAGGGATTCCCATCGGCCGGTGTTGCTTCAAGATCTTCTTTGCCTCCCGGGCGGCCCGTTTGCGGATGTCTTTTATCCGAAGATGCCGCCAGGTTTCGTAATCGTGCCGGTCGGCAAGGAACGGCTCGTAGAACTCCGTCCTCATGTACTTGACGGTATGTTTCGAAGCAATAAAGGAGCCACCGGGACCAACGGCGTCAATGGTATCGGTAGCTAATCTGTCTTCGTCCAGCTCGATACCCCGAAGGGCCCTAATTGCCATACCCGCGATCTCGTTATCGATCAACATCTGGGCGTAGTTTACCTTCATCAGGGATTCCAACATCCCCGCAACGTGGTGGATGCAGTTGGACCCCGACAGAACGCACTGGCAGATCGCGAAGGTCTTCTCGTAGACGGCCTGCATATCGGGGATCTTGGCCTCGGTTACCCCGGCGGAGTTGAAGCAGGGGACATCGATATGCTGGGAGAGCTGGGATATCGCGGCATTCATCAGTCCGAACTCCACTCCCCCGCCAACATAATCGAGTTCATGCATATCCGTCATGGAAGGGACTCCCCCGTATAGTATCGGGGTGCCGGGTGCAAGCATCTGGGCAAGGGTGATGCAGGAAAGCTCTTCGGCATGAAGTTGCACCAGGGTGCCCGCCAGGGTAATCGGTGAGGTCAGGCCTGCCATCGGTGCGGAGGAGAGGGCAACCGGTATTCCACTCCGTACGATCTCCGTCAGGACGGCGATGGGTTCGGGATCAAACCTGAGCGGGCTGATGATCAATCCGGTTATGAAGGAGATAAAAGGCCTTTTGCGCAGGGCATCACTATCACCGGCGATTATCTCGGCCAGGCGAATGATGTTACGGGCGTCCTGGACGGTACAGGCTGCCCCCATAACATGCTTACTCGTGTTGGAGATGGCGGCATAAAACTCGTTCATCCCCAGGTACTCCCGGGGGACCTCTGAGGAGGCCGTGCACGGTCGGACATAAAAGTGAAGGTTTTCCAGGGCATCAACGAGGCGGGCAAAGTCTGCCACGTCCTTCAAGGTTGCCGGACGTTCTTCCTCCGTATCCAGGTCATCCACATCGGGGGCAGCCCCACCGGTGCCGAGATACACATTTGTTTTTTCCAGACGCAGGTCATGAAGGCCGTCACGGCTGAAGAGGGTGACTCCCTGGGGGACATTCCGCAGGGCATTTTCGATGGTGATCGGTCTGAACCTGACCCGGTTTGAATTCCGATCCACAATTGCGCCCCCCTTTTCGAAGACCGCCATTGCTTCCTCAGAATCAACCCGGACCCCGGTATTATAAAGAACGCTCAGAGCCGAATCGTGGAGCCGCTGGATCTCTTTCTGCTCCAAAGGCTGATACTGTCCGCCGCTAAAGGTAATCGGTTTTTCCATTGCTTCTCTCTATGACTTTTATTTAATTAATCCATTCGACCGCAGAAATTCCTCCGCCACCTGCCGGTGTCCCACACCCTGTTTGTCAACCCGGTAGTTCATAGTAGCCATTTTATCATTGTCTATCCGATCAGCCAAGATATTTAGAACTTTCGTCAACTGGGGATATTTTTTCAGCGTAGCTGCCCGGATAAGCGGAGCGGCATGGTAAGGGGGGAAGAACCTTTTATCATCCTCGAGAACCTTCAGTCCGTAGGCCGGGATGCGGCCGTCGGTGGCGAAGGCGCAGATAACATCGACGGAGCCTTCCGAAACCGCCTTATACATGAGACCGGGATCGAAATCCTTGGGTCTGACAGCGAACTCGAATCCGTAGTGCTTGATCAGACCGGGGTAGCCGTCGGGGCGTTCCATAAACTCGGCGGTGAAGCCGCTTTTCAGGTTATCCCTATATTTCTGCAGATCCGATATTTGGGACACGCCGAGTTCCCGGGCATGATCACCTCGCATCGTCAGGGTATAGGTGTTGTTGAACCCGAACGGTTCGAGCCATACGAGATCGTACTGTTTTTTGAACTCCGATTTCACGGTCTTAAGGACGGTATCGGGATCGGTTATCGCCTTCTGCTTCAGGATCGCGGTAAGTCCGGTGCCGGTATACTCGGGGTAAAGGTCCAGGTCTCCCTGTTTCAGTGCCCCGAAACAGATCATGGTTCCCCCGAGGTTGAGCTTCCTTTCAACCTTTATCTCGGTCTGGTCCTCGATGAAGAGGGCCAGCATCTCCCCGAGTATGATCTGCTCGGTGAAGTTTTTCGAGCCAATCGTTATCTTTCCGGCAGGCTTTTTGTCCCCGTCATCCCGGGAGCACGCCATCAAGGACAAAGACAGGGCAGTTGCAAGCAATACTATTAAAATCTTCCGGACCATAATGTCCTTTCTATCCTCCGGGCCTTATGCCTCGGGGAGATAAGGTTTTCTCCAGACGCCCCAGGGCGAAATCCAGCCCCAATGCAAGCAGTGATGCCGGGATGGCGCCCGCCAGGATCAGGGTAGTATTCACCGTGGACATACCGCGCCAGATGTGGGTTCCCAGTCCGCCCGCTCCAATCAGGGCTCCCAGGGTTGCTATCCCGACGGTTATCACTGTCGCGGTCCGCACCCCGGCCATGATTACCGGGATACTCAGGGGAAGCTGAACCTTCACGAGCACCTGCCCGGGAGTCATGCCCATACCCGTAGCCGCCTCAATCAGTGCGGGGTCGACTTCCTTGATACCCGCATAAGTGTTGCGGACGATCGGTAGCAGGGCGTAGAGGAATAGCGCTACGATTACCGGAAGTCTCCCGATTGATGGGAGACTAAGGATGCCCATCAGCGGCATCATGAAGCCCAGGAGGGCCAGGCTGGGGACGGTTTGAATCGCACTGATAGAGCTCATGACGGGCATCCGGAGATGCCGGGACCTGGTTACTGCTATCCCCAGTGGAACCCCGGCGAGAACGGCAAATCCAACCGCAATACCCGTCATCTCCAGGTGCTCATAAATATATTGGAGAACATCTCCGTGGTTACTGGCAAAAAACTGTAATAACTGATTCATCTCAGGGCCATTTCCTGTTATTCCGGGTTAACCCTTGTGTTCAATCGGGGCGGCGTTGTTGATGTCCGAGTAAGTCTTTCTCCAGCTGGGCGCGGTGTTTTCGGAGAAACCCTTCAACGAACTCAGACGCCGGTCGCTCAAGGATGGCCTGCGGGCGGTCTAGCTGCAAAATACAACCATCGTTCATAATCGCAATCCGTGAACCCAGCTCGAATGCCTCGAAGATATCATGGGTGACGAATACTATCGTCTTGCCAATGCTCCGGGCAATCTTACTGAATTCTTCCTGGAGCCCCTCGCGGGTAATCGGGTCGAGGGCTCCGAACGGCTCATCCATAAGCAGGCTCTCCGGGTCCCCTGCCAGGGCCCGGGCTACCCCCACCCGCTGCTGCTGTCCGCCGCTCAACTCGTTTGGATACCTTGACTCGAATTCCTCTGGGGGGAGACCCACGAGGCTCAAGGTCTCCCGCACGCGGGCTTGCGTAAGTTCCTTGTCCCATTTCAGGAGCGAGGGGACGATTCCAACATTCTTGCCCACGGTCATGTGGGGCAGGAGACCAACCTGCTGAATAACATATCCTATTCCCCGCCGGAGCTGGATGGGATCCATATCCGCGATGTCCTGTCCCCGGAAAACGATCTTTCCCAAGGTCGGCTCGATCAGTCGGTTTATCATTTTAAGGCAGGTTGTCTTGCCGCAGCCGCTGGTGCCGATTAACACGATGATCTCACCTTCGTTGACCTCGAGCGTAATATTTTTTACGGCCTGGATTCCGCCGGGATATGCCTTGGATACATTTTCCATTCTTATCATGTGATTAATCTACCAGTTCCGCTCTATTCGTGCCAACGGCCCACAGTGGAGATGACCGAGGCTTGACCGAAGAATCTCTGGAAGATATCAAAATAGAGCATTTCTTCTTTGCTCGTTAATCCTGCTTCCGGATGATTACGCTGGGCCGTTTCAAACGCCTCATCGGAAACCTCACGCTCGGCATATTGGGTCAGCAGATCGTCCGAGCCGCAGCCATAGGCAAACTGTTTTTTCCGGCGCCAGGCGATCTCCTCCGGCAGTTCATCCTCGAAGGCCTTGCGAAGGATCCACTTCTCGATATGCTTATCCCCGTAGATCTTCAGTTCGGGTGTAATATCCAGGGAGAGGTTTACCAGGCTCATATCGAAGAAAGGAGCCCGGACTACGATGGAATGGGCGGAATTCATCCGGTCGACTCTCTGGAAGCCGATGTTGTGCAATCCCATTAATCCCTCCGAAAGCTCCCGAAGCAATCTTTCCCGAGTTCCCACGAAACGCTTGATATGGTGGTATCCTCCGAAGAGCTCATCTCCTCCTTCTCCGATGAAGACAACATCGACGTTTTCCTTGGCAATATCGGAAGCAAGGAAATTACAGATCGCGCTCCTGACCAGAGGGGCATCGAAGGATTCGAGATAATAGATGACCTTCGGGAGGACCGCTAAGATTTGGTCCAGACCGTAAACCAGTTCGTGATATTCAGTGCCGATATGCCGGGAGGCGATCCGTGCGTGCTTGAGGTCCTCGCTATCTTCCATCCCTACGGAAAAGGTAGGAATCTCTCCCAGCTCTTCCGCGACCAGAGAACAAATCACGGTACTATCAACCCCGCCACTAAGGAGGGCACCGGTTTTCATGCCAGGCACTAGGCGCTTTTGTACGCTGCGGCGAAGTCTTTTACGAATCTCCGGGATAGCGGCGCCGGCCTCATCGATTGTCGGTGGTTCATTGGTTATCTGGGAATACTGGGAGAACCCGGTTTTTGAGTGGTAACAGTGCCCGGGGGGGAACTCTCTGATCGTCTCGACGAAATCAACCAGCGCCTTGATCTCGGATGCTAAATAGAATCTACCGTGACTCGAACCGTAATAGAGTGGCTTGATTCCAAGGGGATCGCGAGCGGCAAAAATGTTATCCTTGTCCTGGATGACGAAACCGAACATGCCATCGAGATGTTCGACGCATTCCGTGCCCGTTTCCTCATAAAAGCGAAAAACGGTCTCGGCATCACGGTCGGTTTCAAAGGAATCATCTTTAATTTTTTGGCGAAGGATTTGGTGATTGTATATCTCGCCATCGTAAGCGATAGCCCTGGTTCCGTCCGGGCTGCTGATAAGCTGCTCTCCCCCGAATGGGGCGGGGGCATCCATGCTGGTGCAGCCGATAACGACATTATCGGATGTGAGCACAGCGCTTCTGTCCGGCCCCCGGTGCTTCAGGGTTTCAAGCATCGCATGCGCACTGTCTTCCTTCTGGTTAGCCTTCTCGCCTTGGATCGCTACGATTCCACTCATGACAATATACCTCCTTGATAGAAAGTCATAGTTTTGATACCTCTTATGACAGGTTTACTCACTTTTTCAGTTCCTTGTCGTCAGTTAGCTCGATAGGGCTATTACTGGCGATTGGACTTTTATTTTCCGTAACGGGGAGGTCCGATAATTTTTCCGATTCGATTACCGATATTAATCTGGTCAGACTTCGGTTGATCTCATCTTTTGCTTCCACGGGGAAGTGAGAGAGTCCCTCCATTATTTTCATCAACACGGTTTTGGGGGCATTCCGAACAGCTTCCCGGCCGCTGTCAGTGAGTTGGAGCTGAATGACTCTCCGGTCGGGAAGGTTGCGCACCCGCATCAGAAGTTCCTTTTCTTCAAGCTTATCGACAACACTTGTCAGTGTACTCGCAGATAGAATAACCTTCTTGCTCAGTTGGCTAATTGAGAGCGGCCCTGAATCCGCTAATTCCTGAAGGCAAGATAGTTGGGATGCATTTAGCCCGTAATTGCGTCGCAACCATACTGAATAAATGTCAATTGCCTGCAATACTCGTCTCAGGGAATCGATGATCTGCATCTCCAGGGAGACCTTTTCATTACCTATCTCAACCTTTGAATTATCTACTGTTTTATTAGGATCATCCATGATATTTCCTCCCCATATATTTTATATAAGAATATTTTATATTCGTAATTTTCGGCTTCAGCAATTTTACTTAGCAATAATACGATTGTCAAGCTTTTTTTAAGGCTTTCTAAGAAATTGTTCGCTTGATTAATATTTCTATTTAATTTCAGATAGTTAGAAAATAGGGATATCGCCCGTTTTTTTATCTTAACATAGGTAAAATCCCCCTAAATCCTTCTTTTCCAAAGGGGGATTGAAAAGTAGGGCTCGATGAATATCCCCCCTTAGCAAAGGGAGATTTGATTTGAGAAAAAGTTTCTCTCTTAATTGGTGTGCGGGAGAGGTATGATAATTTGAGTGAACTCTATATACCGGGACTCGCCGGAAAACTTTTGGGGGAAGCTTTAGGTCTGATTTTTGTTGACAAAAACAGTTTTTTCGGTTAGGTTAACTTATTGAATAAATACCTAAAGTAAATCATAATAATGACCTTGATCTTTCTGATAATATTGGTAATTCTTTTTCCCGCCACTGTCGAGGGAAAAATCTACAGCTACATGGACAGCCGCGGGGTAGTGCATTTTACCAACGTCCCGGTCGATCGAAGATTCAGGGTGTGTTCTCGGGAAATCTCCGAGTCGATCGATTTCGAGAAGGCTGCCTACAGAATCGAACCTTATATCACAAAGACAGCAGAAAAATATATGATCGAAAAGGCCCTGATTAAGGCCATTATCAAGGTAGAAAGTGATTTTAATCATGCTGCGATCTCCTCAGCAGGAGCCTCCGGACTTATGCAGTTGATGCCGGGGACCGCGGAAAAGATGGGAGTAAGGAATGTTTTTAATCCCCGGGAGAATATTGACGGAGGCACCCGCTATCTAAGAACACTGCTTAATCTTTTTCGAGGGGATCTGAACTTGTCTTTGGCTGCCTATAATGCGGGAGAGCACGCGGTATTAAAATATAAAGCAATACCACCTTACGAGCAAACCAGGAATTTTGTAAAAAGGGTATTCACCTATCTTAAAAGATACCGAAAAGAATACAAAAAAATAGATAAAAGGCCAGCCTATGAAAGCAGAACAGCAGTCACCGAGAGGCTCCGGGAAGAAAACAGATGATTTCTTCCTTCATCTCAAGAATGGCCGTAGGTTTCTCCAGAATAACAACTTAGTAGAGGCCAAAGACGAGTTTGAGAGTGCTCTGGAGCTTCGTCCCGATGACGATAAGGCCCAGAATCTCCTGGCCATGGTCCTTTTCAAGCTTGAACAGTACCCTAGGGCCATCGAAATCTTTCGAAGATTAATTGAGAGAAATCCCGGGGTACCTACCCTCCATACCAATATCGGATTGGGCTATATCAAGCAGGAAAACTACGACCAGGCAATGGATGCGTTACTGAAAGCCGTTGAGGCCCAGCCCGAGAACCAAGTAGCCCACAACTATTTAGGTCTGGTTTACTCAAAATTAGGTAGATACGAAGAGGCCCAAGAGGAATTTCTTAAGGGTAATTCCCAGAAGATGGCCGCCCGCATGAAAGAGAAGTTGGCGGAAATTTCCCGGGGACAGGAAGAACCCCCGCAGATGGAAGCGGAGATGGTGGGGGAGGAGGAAGAGCCGGAAGAGCCGGAAGAAAAGGAGCTGTTGGAAAGCCAGCCACAAGAGCTGCCTAAAAAAGTGAAGCCGGTGAAGGAAGAAAAGGAAGAGGAAGAAAAGGTGGGGGAAAAGGAGGAGGAAGCAGCTCAGGAAGAAATGGCCGAGGAGTTTAGGGAAATTGAGTTAAAGCCGCCGGAGGAAGAGTTCGATCGGGCTGTCCGGATCGAGGAAACCGTTAAGAAATCCGAGGTAATTAGTCTGAAGGATTTCACTAAATCATTGGAGTTTAGTAAAGTTGATGCTCCAATTTTAAGGATGATCGACGATGACCTTTTTCAAATTGTTCTGAAGGGGGGAGAGGCCCATGCGCGGTTGACGGCACTGTTAGCGTTTGAAGGAGCTCTCGTCTTCGAGCCCGAGTTCAAGAAGTTCAAGGGAAAGGAAACGGGGGCATTATTCGGGACCAAGGATAATCTCATGGTGAGGATATCCGGTGAAGGTCAGCTCCTGTTTTCTCCGAGCGATGAGAAGATACACCTTTTTTCCCTTGAGGATGAGTTGATTTATCTTGTCGAGTCAGTTATCTTTGCCTATCAGGAGGGAATCGACTGGGAAAATGGAAGGATCCACGGAGAGGGATCGGAAGATCTCAATCTGGTCCAATTTAAAGGCAAGGGAATTGTTGCTTTAGCAACGAAGAGCAAATTAGTTTCTATCCAGCTCGATTACACTAACCCGCTCCTGGTCGATTTTTCATCTCTAACCGGCTGGTACGGGAAGATCCTCCCTAAAGTTATTTCCCTTTCCACCCCATCTGAGGGGGGAAAGGGCAAAAAGGTTATGCTGGAGTTAAATGGTGAGGGTTGTGTACTTTTGGAGGAATCCCGTAAAAGTTAGCTCGATTTTATGAAAAAACCACCAATAACGGGAAATGGAGGTAATAAAGATATCTGGAACTTGCCCAACATATTGACCATCAGCCGCATTCTGGCGGTTCCTTTCTTTATTATCCTTTCCCTTTTCTTAACCGATATCCGCTTGGATCCAGAACAAATAAGGGAGAAATATGATTTTTTTACCATCCTTTTCCTTTTCCCCACCAAGGTAGTAGATAGCCATTCGGACAAGCTTCTAAGCAGACTCGCCGGCCTGGCCTTTATTGTCGTTTCCCTTACTGATATGCTCGATGGTTACTTAGCTCGATGCCGAGGGAGCGTAACTACCTTAGGGAGACTTCTTGACCCCCTGGCAGATAAGCTGCTGATCGTCACTGTTCTGATAATGCTTATCCCTCTGGGAAGAGTACCTGCCTGGATGGTGGTCCTGATCGTTGGGCGGGAGCTTGCCATTACCGGCTTGAGGGGGATGGCTTCTTCCGAGGGAATCGTTATTCCCGCTTCTAAACTGGGTAAGAATAAAACCATCTACCAACTGGTGGCAGTCCCGGCTCTCCTGATTCACTACGAATATTACGATAGAATAGACTTCCACCGGATAGGAATGGTTTTTTTGTGGATAGCTCTGTTTCTCACCCTCTGGTCGGGGATTGATTACTTCCGGAAATACTGGGCGCGGACGATTAAGACCTGACAAAGTCCTGCTGGTAGAGGTTCATGAAATTTTGGTACTTGCTTGACAATAAAGATATCTTTGTTAAAATAAGCAGTGTATCGGAGAGCGGGCGTAATTCAGCGGTAGAATGCCACCTTGCCAAGGTGGAAGTCGTGGGTTCAAACCCCATCGCCCGCTCCAGAACTAAGGAGAAAATGGCGGCATAGCCAAGCGGTAAGGCAGAGGTCTGCAAAACCTTTATTCCTCGGTTCGACTCCGAGTGCCGCCTCCAGTTATACTGACGGTTTCCCCCTTATATCCTGTCTTGCGGAAGATCTTCCGGAAACGAGAAGCGGAAGGAATTAAGCTCCTCCCGCTTTTTTCATGCTTCCAGTAGAGTAAGAAAGCGGAAAATAGTGATGGTATCAATGAGAAATTGACTGCTTGGAGGGGGTGTGATAATTTGAGATAAATTGAACTTGAAAATAATAGCAGTCGGAAGGGTAAAGCAGGGTTACCTGCGGACGGCCCTCAAGGAATTTACCCAGAGGATAAACAAATACTCCTCACTGGAGATTATTGAGATCAAAGAGGAAAGAATCGATTCAAGAGCATCTCCCGAAAAAATCAAAGAAAAGGAGGCCGAGCGGATCCTAAGTAAATTGGACCCTCGCGCTTACATGATTGCCCTGGATGAGCAGGGTAAGGAGCTCAGTTCCCTAAAATTAGCCCGCCTTTTTGAAGAGGTATCCCGGAAAGGTCACCGGCAGATGAGCTTCGTCATCGGGGGGGCATTGGGCCTTTCTTCCCGGGTCAAGGAGCAGGCAGATTTTATCCTGGCCTTATCAAGGATGACCTTCACCCATGAAATGATAAGACTTTTTCTCCTGGAGCAGATCTATCGGGCCTTTACCATAATTCGGGGAGAACCTTATCATAACCTCTGAGACTAAATTTTATGAGAAGAAGATTTATCCTGATAATAAGAGACGGTTGGGGGATAAACCCTAATTCTGATCATAATGCGGTCGCAAATGCTGATACCCCGAACATCGACTCATTACTAAAAAAATACCCCCATACCGTTTTAGAAGCCGCGGGCAGTGCGGTGGGCTTGCCCGAAGGCTACCAGGGCTCTTCCGAAGTCGGACATATCAATATGGGGGCGGGAAGGATCGTTGTGCAGGAACTGAAAAGAATAAATGACGCAATCGAGAACAAATCTTTCTTCAAAAACCCGAATTTCCAGAGGTCTATTCGCAAATCTAAAGAAAACAAGTCCTCTTTGCATATCATGGGTTTGGTCCAAGACGAAGGGGTCCATGCCCATCAGGATCATCTGTTTGCCATCATGGAATATGCAAAACAAGAGGGGGTCGAGAGGCTATTTATCCATTTTTTCTCGGACGGAAGAGATACACCCCCAAGGAGTGCCCGGGAATTTGTCCGTATACTTAATGAGAAAATAGAAGAGTACAGAATAGGAAAAATTGCCACCCTAATGGGGCGATACTATGCCATGGACCGGGGAGAAAATTGGCACCTGACAACCATGGCCTACAATGCATTAACAAAAGCAGACGGAATCAGGGTTCAGAGCGCAGAGGAGGCAATCACCAGGGCTTATGATAATGATAAAGCCCCGGATGGGGTAGCGATGTTTGATGAATACATACCCCCATCGATTATCGGTGACTTTCCCGGGATAAAGGAAGGGGACTCGATTATCTTTTTTAATTACCGACAGGACCGGGCGATCCAACTGACGAAGGCCTTTGTGGAGGACGATTACCCGGGGGAGAGGGGGGAAAAATTAAATATCGTCTTTTGCGGCCTTACCCGATACTACGATACCTTTCCATTCAATATCCTGGGTGCGATTGATCAGACCGGGGAAATGAATAACCTTCTGGGGCAGGTCATAAGTGAAAACGGGCTGAGACAGATGAGGATCTCGGAGACCCAGAAGTTTCGTCATGTAACGTCATTTTTTAATGGGAAGCTCATTGAGCCGTTCCCCCGGGAGGAACGGATCGAGATCAAAAGCGTGTATGATCCGGCGACATTCGCCGAGCATCCGGAGATGAACGCGCCCGAGGTTGCCGAGGCGGTAATTAAAGAGATTGAAGCCGGTCGGTTCGATTTAATTGTCTTGAATTTTGCCAATTGCGATATGGTTGGTCATACCGGAGACTACCAGGCCGCCGTGAAGGCAGTAGAGATTGTGGACGAATATGTGGGCAAGGTAGTTAAGACAACTTTAGCCCGAAATGGGATTGCCTTGGTTACTGCGGATCACGGGAATGCGGAGGAGATGGTGGACTACCGAACCGGGCTGCCTAAGACCGCCCACACCAAAAATCCGGTGGAGTTCATTTATGTCGCCGACGACCATAAAGATATAAAACTTAGAGACAAAGGGATATTGGCTGATATCGCCCCGACAGTTCTATATCTATTAGGAATAGAAAAACCCCGGGATATGACGGCCCAGAATTTAATCATATGACCCCGATGGGCATCGGAGTCGGAGAGATTGTTTTGAACATTTAATATTTAAATTTAGAATTTGTTTAGAGTTTAGGGTTTTGGATTTAGGATTTTAAAAGGATAATGAAGGATGAAATATTATCCGCAGATATTTAAAATATCTATCGTGTTAATTGCCGCCCTCCTAAGCTCGTCTCTTCCGGCGGCAGAGGATCCTTACCTTAAGGCCAGACAGAGAATGATTGAGAGGGACTTAAAAGGGAGAGACATCACCGATGAAGAGGTTCTAAAGGTAATGGGCAAAGTGCCCCGGCATCTCTTTGTTGCCGAGGCACTGAGGGACGATGCCTATGCCGATCACCCTCTCCCCATCGGTGAGGGACAGACAATCTCTCAGCCCTACATAGTAGCCCTGATGACCCAGATTCTTAAGATAAAGTCCGGGCACCGGGTACTGGAGATCGGCACCGGTTCCGGTTATCAGGCGGCGGTTCTAGCGGAGTTAACCGATAAGGTATATTCAATTGAGATCCGGGAAAAGCTGGCGAAAGAAGCGGAAGAGACCCTGAAAAAATTGGGTTACCCGAAGGTCAGGGTAAAATACGCCGACGGCTACTTCGGCTGGAAAGAGTATGCCCCTTTCGATGCCATCATCATTACCTGCGCGGCCAACCACATCCCTCCTCCTCTGATCGAGCAACTAAATGAGGGCGGTAAGCTCCTGCTTCCTCTGGGAAGTACCACCTACTGGCAGACGCTGACCCTGATTACCAAGGAAAAGGATGATTTAGCGGTGAAGCAGATTACCGATGTTAGGTTTGTTCCAATGACCGGTAAGGCCCAGCAGGAAGGGGAATCTTCTTTCTGGGATCGCCTCTTTAAATCCCGGTAGCCTATTTCTTTATCTCCACAATCTCCGGTTTGTAGCCTTTACTTTTTAGGGTATTAGCTGCTCTATTTGCCTCTCCCCTCGTAGTAAATCTCCCGGCCTGGCAGACATAAAACAGTTCGGTGGAGCTCCTCGTGGTGACGGTTGCGGGGTAACCGGCATCTTTGATCTTCTGTTTGACTGCCTGGGCATCCTTCGATTTGGAGAACTTCCCGGCAAAAATGGAATACTTACCACCTTTTTGTTTTATTTTCTTATGTTTAATTTCGAAAATATTGAGTTTCATCGAGACGGAATTTGCCTCCCCTAAAATAAATTTCTTGTCAAGGTAAACATAATATGCCTTTTCTTTACCCTTCCTCCGTTCCTCGACCGTATAGGGCTCGAAACCCAGACCTTTAATACTTCTTTTTACTTTCTCTAAATTAGCCTTATTCTTATAAGTCCCCACCTGGACGGTATACCGCGGTACCTCCTTCTTAGCTGCCTTGGCAGTGGTTTTCTTTTCTGGTTTGCGGGGAGAAGCTTCTTTCTTAGCAGTTCTTATTTCTTCCTTCTCCACTATTGTCGCTTCTTCTTTCTCTTCATCGACTTCAATAGCTTCCTCTTCCTGCTCTTCTTCCTTAGGTTCCGTAATAGCTTCTTCCGTTGTCTTTTTACCCGTTAGTGCCACACTGGCTAATGAGGCCGGCTCGGAAGTCTGCTCGGAAGTTGAACGGCTTGAGGAAAAAATATCAGTAAAAAAATAAAGAGCAGTAAGTAAAATGACCAATAAGGCTGCGCCGCCCCCAATGATGCCCATTGACAAGGGAATTCTTTTAGCTTTCTCTCCCGTTCCCATTCTTGCTATGGGAACTGCTTCCGAGACCGCTTCCTCTGCTTCCGGGCCCTTCGTGGGTGTCACTACCGAAACAACTTTCTCTA
The DNA here is from genome assembly GCA_020345765.1 of Deltaproteobacteria bacterium. Taxonomy (GTDB): domain Bacteria; phylum Desulfobacterota. The sequence continues at coordinate 2,516,080 of CP070770.1, read as the reverse complement.
ATTCCAGTCTCCCGATCGGGACTGCTTCCGGAGCCTCCCTCCCAATTTTTGGTGTCTCCGTTGAGGCTGCTTCGGTAACGGCTTCCTCTGCTTCCGGAATCTCCTTTTCTAATTCCTTTTCTTCCTTCGTTTCCGGCATTACCTCCAGCTCATCAAGTTCCTCAGGCGGTTCTTCCGTTTCCACAGCTTTCTCCTCACGCGTCCGCAGCCTTCCCCGGAGATCCTCTATTTCCCCTTGCAGTTCCTTATTTTTAGAGATTAAGCTCCCCTTTTCTTCCAGCTCTCTTTTTAGATCCTCGATCAGACGACTATTTTCTTTCAGCGTGGTTTGATACTGCTCCCTTAATTTGTCCCTTTCCGCAAAGGCTTGCTCTAATGCATCCGATTGTTCGCCTTTCCGCAAAGCTACTTCCAGTTCGGAGATATTTGCCTTCAGTCTTTCTTTCTCCTCCCTTGCCTTTTTTAGATCCTCACTCAGACTACTCTTTTCCTCCACTGCATCCTGATACTGCCGCTTGAGCCCATCCATTTCCCCGAGAGCCTGATCCAAGTTCTTTTTAATTTCTTCCGATTGTTCACCTTTCCGCGGAACTGCTTCCAGCTCAGATATATTCCCCTTCAGCCTGTTCCTTTCATCCTTCAGGCCTTCGATTTCCTTAAGCAGTTTTGCCTCCAACCGTGCCTTCTCCTGCTGGAAGCCTTTCCTTTCGGCTGCCAGTATCTTAGCCAACCTTTCCTCGGATTCGGTCTTCTCCCTCAGATCGCTTCTAAGCTTGTCAATAGTAACTTTGTTCTGGTGCTTAAGCTTTTCGAGGAGCTGCTTAAAGCTTGCCAATTCCGAGCTTTTTACCATTACCTGGTCTTCCGAGTCAGCCCTTCGCTCGGAAAGAATCTTTGCTTCCTCTTCGAGTTGCTTCCCGGTATCAATAATAGTTTTGATCTTCTTTAATAGATCCTCCTGATTAAAAGGTTTAATCAGGTATTCATCGGCCCGGATCCTAAGCTTCCGGTGCTTTTCAAAATCCTCGGGTTTAGCCTGAGAGGAGATTAAGATCAAGGGTATCCCTTTAGTCTCTTCAGTCTCTTTGATTCTTTTGCATATGATATATCCGTTCACTCCGGGTAGCTCAAGTGCCAAAATAATCAGATTGGGAAGTTCCTGCTTGACTAATTCGGGAGCCCTCCCGCCTCCTCCCCTCAGCACCATGCTTTTAAACCCCAATTTGATCAAGGCCCCGCTGATTAGTTTGATATAAGACTCGTCATTCTCAATCAGTAGGGCTTTTCGGGAATTCATTTTCCTTATCCCTTTTTAAACAAGGCCTCTGCTTTCGTTCTGGCTACCTTTGCCTCGGGAGCCTTTCCGGCTTTATCGGCAAGGGAGAAGTAATCGCAGAAGTTACCCTTTTCCCTATCCGAGACCCATTCACTATTGGGCTCTCTACATTTATTGTGAGCACTTAGATCGTAAAATTTACAATTAAAACAGCAGTGCAGCTCCGCACCGCAAAATGGGCAAGTGTCCTTTCGGCCAACCCTCTCCGGGGGCTCTATTTCTTTCTGGCATTTATGGCAGATAAGCATTTCAAGGTAATGTAATCATAGTATAAATTGAAGTAATTTGTCAACAAATGCTTCCGACCGCAAGAACTTCGGTTTGTAGTGTCTCCAATTCTATGGTATATTTTCGTTATGAATGGCGAAAGACATCCTCTCGATCCCCTGGTCTTGGCTAAGATCTCCAGTCTTATACTGCGGGCCCGCCTGGTTGTCGAAGGGGTTTTAACCGGGCTCCATAAAAGTCCCCACCATGGCCAGAGCGTCGAGTTTGCCGAACATAAAGAGTATTCTCCCGGGGATGACCTTCGCCACATTGACTGGAAGGTCTACGGGAAGTCCGATAAATACTATGTAAGGCAGTTTGAGGAGGAAACCAATCTTAAAGGATACATCCTGCTGGATGACAGCGGGTCGATGGGATACCGCTCGAACAAGATAAGTAAACTCGATTACGGGATTACCCTGGCGGCCTCCCTGGCTTACCTGATGCTGAAACAATTGGACGCGGTGGGGGTATTAACCTTCAATGAACGGGAAAGCAGTTATATCCCTCCCCGGGCTCACTCTTCTCATATTCAGGCAATCCTCCAGATATTGGAGAGACTGGAGCCGGGGAGCAAGACCAACCTGGCCAAGGTTTTGAATAACCTGGCGGAAAAGGTGCGGCGCCGGGCTCTGGTAATTCTGATTTCCGACCTGTTCGATGAAGCCGACCGGGTTCTGGATGCCCTGAAACGGTTTCGTCACCGGAAGAACGAGATCATCATTTTCCACGTCCTCGATCCCTACGAAATCGAGTTCCCTTTCAAGGATCTCACGGTTTTTCTGGGAATGGAGGGGGAGGGACAGATCCTTGCCGATCCGCGGGGGATGAGATCTACCTACCAAAGAGAGATCAGTGGTTTTATCGAGAATTACCGTCGGGTTTGTCTGGAGAACGGGATCGACTATTGCCTGATAAAGACCTCCACCCCTTTGGATCAGGCCCTGACGGAATATCTTGCCAAAAGAGAAAGGTTTTCCCGTTGAATCTTACCTTTCTGAACCCTGCCTATCTGTTCGGACTATTCGCGGCGGCCATCCCGATAATCATCCACCTGTTGAGCAGGAAGAAGGCGCTGATTTATCGATTTGCCGCGATTGATTTCATTCTCCGATCCCACCGCAAGGTGGCCCGAAGGCTCAGGTTGAAACAATTAATCCTGATAATCTTAAGAACCCTCATGATCGCCCTGCTTGCCTTGAGCCTGGCCCGACCTCTCCTGAAACGTCCGCTGGGGGTAGCATTCAGTCAGCCGGAGCCGTCCAGCAGCGTTATTGTTATCGATAATTCCTTCAGCATGGGCTATCAGTTCAAGGGAGAAAGCCTCTTTACCCGGGCAAAAAAAGCGGCGGGGGAAATAGTGGACTCACTCAAGGAAGAGGATAATGCCTCAATTGCCCTCTGCAATTCTTCCGCGCAGCCACTCCTTCCGGATCTGACCTTCGATAGATCCGCCCTGAAAAAGGTAATTGCCGAAGCTCAGATTTCCGCGGCTACCACCGATATCGGTAACTGCCTGAACCAGGCCCGGCAGACATTAAGCAGCTCTTCCCTGACCGATAAATATATTTATCTCCTGACCGATCTGACCAAGAACGGATGGAGGGCGGAGAGTTTTCTCAAGCGGAGGGGGGAGGAGGATGAAAAGATCCGGATCAAGGTAATCGATCTGTCCCCCGGAGAGAAACTGCAGAACCGGGCAATCAACAGGATTAAGGTAGCTCCGGTTTTCCGGGAGAGAGGGAGGGAATATTCCTTTAAAATCGAGGTCGAAAACCTCTCCCCGGAGCCCACGGGCGAGCTCCTCTGCCAGCTTTTCATAAAGGATCAAGAGATCAACCGGGGATTTTTACGGATCCCGGCTTGGGAGCGGATGGTTAAGGAATTCTCCTATCCCCAAGGGGGGGGAGGAATGATCTTCGGCCGGGTGAACATTGTTCCGGATAATCTCATCCAGGATAATGTCCGATACTTCAAGTATTATACCGGCAGGGAAATCA
>CP070770.1:2485148-2512377 GCA_020345765.1 Deltaproteobacteria bacterium | reverse complement strand
ACCCTTAATTCTTTTACTGTTAACTTGGTGCTTAGGATTTATTCATCTATCTGTATTGATAAACTACCCTATATATACACAAAAGTGTTTGAGGCTAACTTCTGCTAATTTCTATCTCTTCATCGGTAAGATAACAGGCCGGGTCCGGTGCCCAGGGATCATTATTTATTATCTGCGCCCGTACCCGGAAGCTTCCCCCACAACAGTCCTGCCAGCAACACTTTGCACAGCGCCCTTTAAGCAGGGGCAAACGGTTCTTCAGGCCGGCCATCAGCGGATCGGAGGTGTCCTGCCAGATCTCGCTGAAATTACGCTCCCGGATATTACCCAGGTTGTAGCTCTGCCAGAACTGATCTGGATGAACATTACCCTGGGGATCAATGTTGCCAATCCCCACACCGGAGGAATATGTTCCGCCTCCGTTCCAGCGGAGAAACTCCAGCACTTCCTTGGCCCTCTTGGGGTCTTTTCCCCTGAGCTTCAAGTAAAGGTAAGGTCCATCAACATGATTATCGACGGTAAGGATATCTTTCTGGAGACCTCTTTGGATGAAATCCTCGGTTCGGGCAAGGATGATATCTACTGCCCGGCGGCTCTGCTGGTGAGTGAGGGCATCCTTCTCCATCTTGCTTCCCCGGCCGGAGTAGACCAGATGGTAGAAACAAGCCCGGGGTATTTCCTCACTCTCGATTAGATCGAAGATCTCCTCTAAATCATCGTAGTTATGACGGGTAAGGGTAAATCTGAGTCCTACCTTTTGACCTGCTTCCAGACAGTTCCGAAAACCATCCATCGCCCACTCAAAGGCTCCCTTTCTTCCCCGGAAGCGATCGTTATTCTCCTTTATTCCGTCCAGGGAAATACCCACATAGCTTGTTCCTACCTCCCTTATCCTTCGAGCAACTTCTTTGTTAATAAGGGTACCATTTGTGGAGAAGACGATTCGGAGTCCTTTAGATCCGGCATATTCTGCCAGTTCGAAGATATCTTTCCTGATTAGAGGCTCACCACCGGACATGAGCAGAACGGGAACATCGAACCGAGCCAGATCATCTATCATCGCTTTAGCCTCGCTGGTAGTAAGCTCTCCGGAATATTCCCGGTCAGCGGAATCACTGTAGCAATGGATGCAGGCAAGATTGCAGCGGCGGGTAGCACCCCAGACGGTGACCGGGCGTCGCTCGCTGGCCGAGGGAGGGACTTGATATTCCTGACCTTCGGTAGGTTGCCCGTATCTAATCGAGTCTCCGCTCGTCTCCACTCCACAATATAGCCTGGTAATGTTAATCATTTTTAAAACCTTAAAAAATTTTAGAGAATATATCACAAATTACCCGAAAAAGCAAAGGGTTAGCATAATATATTGAAAATGTTTTTTAACCGGATTGACTATCTTCAGTAGAGCGCCTTTTCATTCTATAATTCTTTGTTTTTCTTGACAAAAGGGGCTTATTTAAGTTAAAAACAAATAAGGAGAAAAAAATATGATCATTGTTATGAAAGCGGGGGTTAAGGAGGAAGAAATCCAGGAAGCCGCCCGCCGGGTAGAGCAGATGGGCTATAAACCCCATATCCTAAGAGGGGTGGAGAGGAGCGTTATTGCCGCAATTGGTGATGAACGCGGGAAGGCCCAGCTTCAATCCCTGGAAGCACTGCGATCAGTAGAAAGGGTAGTCCCCATTCTGCAGCCCTATAAGTTGGCCAGCCGGGAAACCAAACCGGAAAAATCCGTTATTGAGGTAGCGGGAGGAATCCAAGTCGGGGGGGAAAAGATAGTAGTTATGGCCGGGCCCTGTTCCATTGAAAGCAAAGAACAGATCATGACCACTGCTCAGGCAGTAAAAAAGGGAGGGGCCGATGTCCTGCGGGGGGGTGCTTTTAAACCCCGGACATCACCATACAGCTTTCAGGGGCTCGCTGAGGAGGGATTGCGGCTTTTAGATGAAGCCCGGGATAAAACCGGACTGGCAGTCGTTACTGAGGTAATGGAAATCCATGACATTGAGCTTGTTAGTAAATACGCCGATATCCTTCAGATCGGTGCCCGTAATGTCCAGAACTTTGCTCTCCTGAAAAATTTAGGAAAGGTAGGCAAACCCATCCTGTTAAAGCGGGGAATGATGACCACTATTACCGAGTTCCTTATGTCGGCTGAGTATATTCTTTCCGAAGGAAACCCTGACGTCATTCTCTGTGAAAGGGGGATAAGGACATTTGAAACATCTACCCGAAACACCCTGGACCTGTCTGCTGTCCCCGTGATCAGAGAAAAAACCCATCTGCCTGTTATTGTTGATCCCAGCCACGGAACCGGCTACTGGCAGTATGTAACCCCGATGTCCTATGCGGCAATCGCTGCGGGGGCCGATGGTTTGCTTATCGAGGTGCACCCTCATCCCGAAAATGCTATGAGTGATGGGGGCCAGTCATTGAAGCCAGATAAGTTTGTTGATTTGATGAAGAATTTGGCCGCTTTTGCTCAGGCCGCCGGGAGGAAGACCTAGCCGTTTTTCCCCTTAATCTGGCAGACCTCCGACAACAAAGATCTCCACTCTTCTGTTTTTATCTCTATTTCTCCAATTGATATTGGGCACGATGGGCTTGTCTCCTCCAAATCCGCTTATCGAGAGAGCATCAGCGGATATCCTAAGGTTTCTTACTAAATAATTTCTCACACTTTCCGCCCGGTTGAGGGATAGGCTGAGGTCCTCCTCAGGCATACCAGTAGAATCAGTATGCCCTTCAATTCGGATTTTAACCTCGGGATATTCCCGCAAGACATCACCAATATAGTTAAGTATTTGCTTAGATTTCTCGGTCAGGACGGCAGTATTAGCGGCAAACTTAACTCCTTCCATGACAAACCTGCTCCCTTCTTTCAGCTTTGCTAAAAACTCTCTTTGTTCCTTTCGGCGGAAGGTTTTCCGGGCAGGAGCTGGTTTTTTAGCAGTAACACTTGCTGGTTGCGGGGGTGGAGGAGCTGGTTTTTTGATAACAGAAGGCTTGGGGGAAACATAAGTAATTTTTTTTTGGGCAACCGCTTCTCTTTTCTTTCTGCATAACTTCTCAAGATCCGTTGTTCTATCAGGAATCTGCTGGAACAGACAGTCAGTCATTTCCTGAACAACTGTCTGGGCAGTCAGATTAAGCGGATCTCGTTGAGAGACACGGCCGCAACTCGATGCCCAGACAACCGCACCAGATTTGACACTTACCAGTCGGGCACTGAATCCTACAATAGGTTCCTCAACATCAAATTCATAGGGAGAATCCCGATCCCGGTATTCCGATACCGAGCCAATGATAATCCCTTCCACCCCCAGGATCTCTCCCAGCTTCTGTGCTAGCGCCGGATCGACCTGTTGGGGAAGATTTATATTTCTTTGCTCCAGGGTCCTCTGAACCTCAGCCCTTTCTATAATACAAAACTTTCTGGACAGATAGCACTCGGTAGCGATAAGATCGGGGATAATCTTCCCGGCATTCTGATGTTCGGTCAGATTCTCAAAAGGCATAATCGCAACACAGCGTATGGCATCCAACTGGGGGGCAGAGTTTATGTAGTCTCTCTGGTAAGTGCGGCTGCATGAACTACTCAGGAGTATTAACCCTATTAATAATACGAGTATTAAACGTTTAGAAATACGCCTTTTATTCATAAATATCACCAGCTTTATATATTTTATCTTATTTATCTATGGTGATCAACTATTCCTTCCCGGCTTAGCTCTTTAATCTTCTTTTCGATCCGCTCCGCTTCTTTACTATATTTCTCATAAAGCTCTTGGGCTTTCTTGAAATGGAACAGGGCTTTATCCCTCTCTCCTTGTAATTCAAAGTAAATTCCAAGATTATCATGAGACTGAGCATACAGCCCTTTCCTGTCATAGATTAAGCCCAGATTACGATAAACAAAAAAATATCTGGGCTCCAATACTATTACCTGCTTATACGCCTCTAATGACTTATCCAGTTCCCCTTTCTCCTCATAGGCCCGGCCCAAATAGTAAAGGCATACTACATCCTCGGGCATGGCGGCAGTTGCCTCTTCCAGATAAACCGCTGCCTTCTCAAACTCGCGGGCATCGAAATAAACGATCCCGAGATCCCTTCTAACCTCTGCATCCTCAGGGTTTTGCGCAATAACTTTCTCGAGAATATCAATGGCTTCATCCATGTTTCTCGCCTTCTGATAACTCAGTGCGAGCCCGTAAAGGGATTCAAGATCCTGAGGATCATCTCTTAATTGTTGGTTGAAATATTTAATCGCACTCTGAGTCCCCCTGGTTTCAATGATTGACCTTGCCTTTATACGTCTGAAGGTGCCCGACTCCTCACGTCTCCCCCAGCACTGCCGGGAAGGTGATATCATGGTTTCCAGATAGGTTATCCTATGGATTATTTCCGGATGAGTTGATTGATAAGAGGCCAGGCGGCCGCTCATTATCCCGTACTCTTTTGCCAGCTTAAACAAGAACCTTACTATTCCGCAGGAATCGTATCCTGCTTGGGTAATGTAAGAAAAGCCCAGACGGTCAGCTTCCTCTTCATCCTCCCGGCTGAATTTTAGCATCAGCGATGTCTCGCCCGCCAGGCTTCCGGCAATAACTGCTTCCGTCGCTTCCCCCCCACCCCCGAGCATTGCCCCCGCCATGATCGCTGCCAGGGTTGGTAGAGTTAATTTGCTAGCTTTTTCAATCTGTTGGGCAATATGTCTTGCAACACTGTGGGCAATCTCATGGCATAAGACCCCGGCCAGTTCACTCTCGTTATCCAGCATATTAAAAAGCCCACTGTATATAAATATATGACCGGCAGGGATGGCAAAGGCGTTAATATTCGGGTCATTGAGCACATAAAAATTATAGTGAAAAGGTTGAGGGCCTATTTGAGCGACTATCCGCTGTCCGACATCTTCAACATATTGCTGAATGTAGGGGTCACGGACTAATTGTTTCTGCTTTCTGATCTCCTCTAAAATCATCTGGCTTAATTTCTTTTCCTCCTCCAGGGAAAGCCGGAATAGATCCTGGAAGGGATTGTGGCTTCCTGATCCAAAGCACCCACTAGTCAAAAAAATGATTACTAATAATATTCCGAGCGAGCAAAACCGATTAACTTTCATACTTAATAGCCTTGATAATCTTTCATTATTTCTTGCTCATAGTGATTAAGCATCTCCAGATTCTCTTGGACAAACTTTGCTGGGTTATAAGTAATTCCGTCGCATCTATATAAATCATTATTTATTATACCATTAATATATTGGTAGGGGGAAGAAATGGTGGAATGGTTCCGTGTAAGTCTGAGTACAATATCAAAAAGTATATTAAAGAAATTTTAATGCCATCCGTCCATATGCACCGATACTGTACGGGAAGTGATCATCCTGTCGAATTGTCTTCTAAGCCACCGCTTAAACAGGAGGCGGGTGGAAGGGATGAGGATTAATAATCCACAGAGATCGGTAATAACACCCGGGGTAAGGAGCACAACACCGGCAATAAAGATCAGGAGAGCATCAATCATTTCCTCTGCGGGTAATATCCCTTCACTCAGGTTGCTCCTGATCTTATTTACCGTTCTTATTCCCTGCATCTTTGCCAGATAGGCTCCCACAACTCCCGTCCCGACCACTAACAGGATTGTATTGGCTGCCCCAAAATGCACGCCGATCTTGATCAGGAGGTAGAGCTCGATCAGAGGAACCAAGGTAAAGATCAGAAGTAACTTGAAAAACATTGTCCTTTATATTAAGTATTATTGATCTTCCGCTATTACTCTGCGCGCAGGGCCACATAGATGGTGTTATTACCTCGGCGGATATGAAACAGAACTGTCTGCCCCTTCTTTATCCCCGAGATATTTTTCTTATAATCGCTTAAGTCATTTATTTTCTGGCGATTGATTTCCTTGATGATATCGCCCGGGCGAAATCCCGCATCATCCGCAGGACTTCCCGGTTCGATATCAGTTATAATAACCCCGCTGTTATCAGAAAGTCGATAGTGACGGATTATCTCTGGGCTCAGCTCCTGAACGGTCATCCCCAGGTTCTCTTCAGCTTCCTCTTCCTCTTGGTTCGAGACCCGGACCTCCTCTTTTAATTCCCTGATCTTAACCCGGAATCTCTTCTGCTTACCCGCCCGCAATACCTTGACTACTACCTCTTTGCCCACCGGGGTTCTGGTTACAATAGCTGGTAGATCGTTATAATCTTTAATTTGCTTGCCGTCGAATTCAATAACAATATCTCCTTCCTTTAATCCTGCCTCCTCTGCGGGAGTATCCTTAAGAACATCACCGATCAGTGCCCCTTCTCTTTCTTTCAGCCCAAAAGACTCTGCTAACTCCGGAGTAATCTCCTGAATTATCACCCCTAACCAGCCCCGGACTACCTTTCCCTTCTCAATCAGATCTCCCAATATCTCTTTGGCCTTATTGATGGGGATGGCGAAGCCTACCCCGGCAAAAACACCGGTGGGGGCGTAAATGGCCGTGTTGATCCCGATTACCTCCCCTTCCATATTAATAAGTGGCCCCCCACTGTTACCCCGGTTGATGGAGGCATCGGTTTGGATCATGGCTTCGTATATTCTCCCCTCGATCTTGAGGGATTGCCTTTTAGCGCTGATTATCCCGGCAGTTACCGTCTGTTCCAATCCGAAAGGAGAGCCGATGGCAACTACCCATTCTCCCACCTTGATCGCATCCGAATTGCCAAGTTTGGCCGAGGGGAATTTCTTCTTCGACTTTATTTTTATTACTGCCAGATCGGTCCGGTCATCCTTACCGATGAGCTCCCCGTCATACTCTTTCTCTCCGTTACCGGATACTGTTACCATAATAGTTTCGGCTTCGCTCACCACGTGATAATTTGTAAGAATATAACCCTCGGGGTCAATAACTACCCCGGAGCCGGCGCCCTCGTATTTCCGCTGATAATATTTCCTTTCGGGTCTTCGCCTTTCCTTTCTCGGCCGGCCAAAAAACTCATCAAACATCTCAAAGGGATCGCCAAAATAAAATTCGTACGGGGACTGAACTTTTTGGATATGGACGGTACGGATGTTTACCACCGCCGGCTTCACTGTCCCCGCTACCTGGGCAAAAGACTTGGGAAAAGCTATGGGGCCAGAGGCTAATTGGGCACCTCCTGTCTCCTCCTCCCGGTCATTATGGGCGCAAGATCCGGGAGTTAAGTCCAAATTTGAAGCTATTATCAGACCCGTCAGTAAAGCAATAAAGATTGCTATCAGGCTAAATCTCTTCTTAAACATACTTTCCTCCCTCAAACTTCATGATTTGTAAAATTATTCAGCTTTTAGCTTCCTGAACATATTTCATCCGGAGATCGTAGAGAAGGTTATCCAGCAGTCTTTCCTCCTCCTTTTCCAGATTCCCTTTTGTTTTATCCTTGAGTATCTCCAGGATATCGATAGTCTGCTTTGCAAAAGGCAGATTTTTCTGCTTCTGATTACTCAGTGGATCAGGTATCTCACCCAAGTGTATAAGGACGGAGGTACTCAGGGAAAGGATAAAATTGGAGAAGTTCATCTCGGGGAGCGGGGGTGGCTTTTGTTCGCTGGTTTCTTTTTTTACCCCACTTTCGGCTTCTACCTTTTCTTCTTCAGATGCACCGGTCTTCATTTCCTCGACACTACCGTCGTCCCTCTGACGGAAGTGGCGCTTATCTTGAACCTTAAAGCCTTTATCTTCACTGTCTTCTGCCATTGCCTATTCCTCCGGTTCCCTTAATTCATTCATTTTTCTCATCAACCTCACCAGCAAACCCTTCTTCGCCAGGTAAACCGATGGCTCAGATTCCTTCTTAACGAATTGCTCTTTCTTTGATTTATCCTCTTTACCCACTAATATGGTCTCCTTATTATCATTACCCAGCCAGAACGACTCCTGGAAAATAGGCCGGTCCAATCCGTAGGCTTCCAGATCCTGGGGGTTATCATCAACAAAACTGGTAACCTCGAGTTCCTCCAGGGCCGAGAGCAGTTCATCGATTTCGCCCTTTATGGCTTTAACGTTACCGGCTTCGGCAATCCGCCATTCCCTCTGAGGGTCCCTGTTTAAGGTTATGGTATCCTTACCGTGTTTTATCTCGATCTTGGTTACATCAGTTTTATCGAATTTAAAGAGCTTCTTATCCCGCAGCTGGTTTGTCTCCCTGGTAAGATCATTGACGATATAGGACTTAACCAGATATACGGGGTGTTTACCTTCCCTCTTCGCATAGGCCAGTTCGCTGTCCTTTTCCTGTTTCCCCAGAAGAATAACCGGCTTCGCCTCTTCCTCCTCCACTTCCAGGGTAACCCTCACCCCCGGGTGAGTTAATCCGTATTGGCCGAGATCGCTGGGTTCATCGATGAATCTCTCTATCTTCATTGCGGTAATGGCATAGATGAGTTGACTGACCTCAAAATCATCGGCCCTGGCTTTAACCGGCTCAAGAATCTGCCAATCTCTCTGTTGCTTTGCCAGCAGGATATTTCTGTCAGGATAGGAAAGCTCCATTTTTTGCAGTCTTCCCATGTCAAAGATGACCACCCTTTTTTCCCGGAGATCCGAGGCATTGATAACGGTCTTCTTTCCCATCTCATAGCTAACCAGCAGTACCCGATCTTCGTCCTTACGTTTTACATAGAGAGAATCACCGATCTCGCTTTTCCATCCTATCTGCAAAGTCAGGCCCTCCGGCACCCCGTCTAATACAACGGTAGTCTCGGCATTTGGATAATCCAGTCCGTAAGGAGATAGGGTTATCGGTGAGTCCTCTACTACCCGCTTGATTTCCAGATTCTGTAAGTTATCCAGGACAACTTTTACCAGTGCCTGGTTAGCCTCCGCCTTCAAGGGCTTGGTAATTTCCCACTCACCTTCATTATTTTTACTGCAGACCGTCACTTCATCGCCTAATTTCATGCGCAGCTGAGTTATCCTGTCCTCGTCCAGATCGAAAACCTTTGCTGCCTCCTCGGAGTTTTTCTCTTCCGGTATCTCAACGAAATAGAGGTAAGTACCTAAGAGCAAGAGCACAACGGCAAGAATGATAGTAGTCTTAATGCGCATATTTTCTTCTTAATTATGCTTTGAATTTGTTCCAGATTATTTGTAAACACCCGGGTTACTTTAGAGGATTAAACTAGGAAAAGTTCAAATGTCAAAATCCAAATGTCAAATGAATAACAAATGACTAAATATCAAAGACTTTTTTAAATAATATACTTTAGCATTTGAACTTTGGATTTCATTTGAACTCCTGTCCTGAGCCCCGCCTTTGGCGGAGTCGAAGGATTGAGCTTTAACATTTGACATTATCTTTGAATCCTTGACCACTTGAATCCTCGACTCCTCTCTTTACCGTCTCCTCCTTCTCCACCAGATAGTGGTTCCGACAACTATAATCAGAGCGGGCAGGACTAATACCGAAAGATAAAAGATAATTTTCCCTTGCCGATTGGTAATGTAAAATCGGCTGGCACCCCGTTCTTTTGATCGTATGGAAATAAGCTCCTCCTCTTGGGCAAGCCAGCTTATCGAATTTAAAAACAGATCTCCGTTACCCGAAAAGTTGAAGTATTGATTGGTGGCAAAGTCAGAATCGCCGAAGACCACCAAGAGGGAATCTTTGGTACTAGGAAAGTCGTTTGCCCCTTCCCCCTCATCATCCACCTTCCCGCTCACAACCACTCCAACCGTTATCGGTCCTTTTGTGTCTCTCTCCGGGTCAATATCTATCCCCTGGCTTGGCTGTCCCCGGAAGGCCCAGCTTCCCGCGCTGGTCTTTATCAGTTCCTGGGTATTAAGGCCCTTACGGACTTCGCCTGCTATTGAAACTGAGCGGGCAACCGGAAAGAAAGTGGGAATTACGCTCCCCTCCTTATTGAAGGCTTCGGTTATCGGATGATCCCCATATTCCGTCACCACGGGCATAGAAAAATCACCGCCGAAGAGCCGAGATAGCTGATCGATTATCAGGTCATCCCCTAATTCTATCCCCCAAGCTCTAAGAAGCTCGGACAATTCCGGAGAGTCCCGGGGATCCATTAAAAACAAGGCCCTCCCTTCCTGGCGACAATACCCGTTAATAAGCTCGATTTCCTGGGGAAGGAGATGTTTCTTCGCCCCGGCCATCACTAGGGCCGAGCATTCCTCAGGAACCCTGCCTTCCTTAAGTAGAATCAGTTCCTTGACTGTGTATCCCTCACCCTTTAGCTTATCCCGGACGAAAGAATACCCATCCATCTCCTCGTTATCAAGGGCCTTTTCTCCGTGCCCCTGGAGGAAACAGATAACCCTGGCCCCCTCCCGGCCTATCTGAATAAGGGCATTAGTAAGCTTCTCCTCACTGGTTTCAATTATTCTCCTTTCCCGATCACCGCTCCTCAGCACTATCGTCCCATAATCCTTGATGTCATACTCCCTGACTATTGCAGGATTCCTGTCCGGATCAACGAATTTAACCTTGATCTTGTCCGAGCGGGAACAGTAACTTTCGATCAGATCATCAAACTCCTCCCTTTCGGGCCTATCTTCCTGGAAGAAGGCAGTTACCTGCACCTCATCCCTGAGGCCGTTGATAACCTTAACGGTCTGATCCGACAAAGTAAAAAGTTTAGCCTCCGTCAGGTCAAACCTCTGATAATGCCTTGCTGAGATGAAATTGACCAGGACCAAGATCCCGATAACTATCAGGGTAAGGAAGAACACATTGGTTCCGTGTTTAACCGCTCTTTTCTTAATGAACTCCATTTAGTTATCGCCATCCTTGGGACTCAATCACCCGATGAGTTAAAAACAAGCCGAAAAAACTGAAGCTCAGGTAAAATACAATATCCTTGGTATCCAGAAGCCCTTTGCTGAACTGATCAAAATGCTCAATCAAAGAAAGATAGGAGAGCACTGCTCCGAAAGTCGGCCCTACCGTATGGGATGACCAGTTGATGGCCCAGAAGAACAATAGGGTGCCGAAACCAATAATTGCAGCCACAATCTGATTTTCCGTCAGGGACGAGGCAAAGAAACCTATTGCCAGAAAGGCGGCGCCTAAAAGGAATAATCCCAGGTAAGTGGTGAAGATCGGACCGAGCTCCGGGTTGCCGAAAACGATAAGGATGAGGGGATACTGGAAAGCAAGGATTATCATCACCAGCAGTAATATAAGGGCGGAGAGATACTTCCCCACCACTATCTCCGTCAATCTCAACGGGGAGGTAAGTAGAAGCTCGGCGGTTCCTGTTCTCTTTTCATCGGCCCACAGCCTCATCGTCATTACCGGAATCATCAGCAGCAGTATGATGCTGAGGTTATAGGAATAGGGTCTCATTACCATCTCATGAAGATTAAGCCTTTCCATCAAGGCGGGGTAGCTGACTGCCTGAAGGCTTTGGAGGTTATATAAGGAAAGGATATTAAAAAAGAACCATCCGGAGATGATAAAGAAAACCGCAAAGACAACATAGGCAATGGGAGAGACAAAGTAGGCCTTCAGCTCCTTTCTGATTATTGCTAAGATATTACTCACGATAATATCTCCTTCTTTCCGGTGATAAGCCTTAGATAAATATCCTCCAGGGTCAGACTCATTAGCTTCATTTCCTGAAGTCCCCAACCCTCATTCACGATCATCTTCGCTACCTCCTCTCCGATCTTGCTTTTGACTTCACTATCGATGACAAAGCAATTAGGGTTGCCTTCATCGGCGAAGATCTCCTTTACCCCGGTTAATTCCTTGAGCCTGGGGATCACCTGGTCGTTCGGTCTGGTTACTGTTATCGCAATCTTTTCCGAATCTTTGAGCCGGGCCGAAAGGCCTTCGTATGAGTCCACCACCACTACTTTCCCCTCGTTGATGATTACCACCCGCTCGCAGATCATGGTAATTTCTGGCAAAATGTGGGAGCTGAGAATTATGGTATGCTCATCCCCCAGGGTCTTAACCAATTCCCGGATCTCGATTATCTGAACGGGATCAAGCCCAATTGTGGGCTCATCCAGAATCAGAACCTCGGGATTGTGAATAAGGGCCTGGGCCAGTCCCAGTCTCTGCCGGTATCCCTTGGAGAGATTCCCTATTAATCTGCCGGTAACCTTCTGTAATCCGCATTGCTCTATCACCCGCTCAAATGAACTCCTTTTCTGGTTTCGGGGAACACCTTTGATTCGGGCCACAAAATCCAAATAAGAGCCAACCGTCATTTCATTGTATAGGGGCGGATGCTCGGGCATATAACCGACCCTCTTTTTTACCTCCCGCGGCTCTTCCAGCACATCATACCCGGCCACGGTCGCCGTTCCACTGGAGGGAGGCATAAAACCGGAGATGATCCTCATCGTGGTAGTCTTACCCGCTCCGTTGGGACCAAGGAGACCCAAAATCTCCCCCTTCTCCAGGCAGAAGCAAACATTATCGATGGCGGTTACCTCTCCGTAGCGTTTAGTTAAGCCTTTAATATCAATCATTTTATTAGATCCTGCTAAGGCAGATTTTAGGATAATCTAACTTAATTTATAGACAAATTGTCTCCGTATCGGTTCACTTAAGTAATAAATTATACTATAAAATAAAGATTTTTGGAAACTGACGGAAAAATTCTGTTCTTAAATGGGGCGGCGAAGGAAGGATTCAGCAAATTCAGTAAATCCCCTATTTCCTTTTCCTTCGGGATTTGGAATTGACGGTGATTTCACCTTCTTTGATATCGGCAGCAAATAAGTTTCCCTTCTTCCACTGGAGGGTGATCGGAATCTTGATCTTGTCATCAATGTTTCGCTTCAGGAACCGAGCTCCGTATTTCAAGCTGAAACCTGTCCGGGCCAGGGCCTCAATTGCCCTATCGGATATCTCCAGAGCCTTTCCTTGCTTATTCAGAAATTCATTTATTTCCTCCAGATACATCCGGGTTATTTCCCTGACCTCATCCTCGCTAAGAGGAGAAAAGACAATAACATCATCAATGCGGTTGATAAACTCGGGGGAAAAGTTATTTTCCACCTCCTTAACTACGGCCCGCTTCACCGCCTCCAATCCCTGGGAATCTTCCAGGAAACCTAACGGCTTGGTAAACTTTCTGAATTCGTCCGAACCCAGGTTTGATGTCATAATGATCACCGCGTCACTGAAATATACTTTCCTCCCCCTCCCGTCGGTTAACCATCCTTCGTCAAAGACCTGGAGGAACAGGTTCAGGACATAAGAGCTGGCTTTTTCAATCTCATCCAGGAGCACTACGGTATAAGGATTATCCCGGATAAGATTGGTAAGTATCCCCCCCCTCTCCGATCCCACAATCCCCCGGGGCATCCCGATGAGCTTATCTACCGCAATAGTTGAATCCCGATATTCCGACATATCCAGGCGTACCATCTTCTTCTCGTCGCCGAAGAGGAACTCCGCCAGAGCCTTGGCCAATTCGGTTTTTCCTACCCCACTCGGTCCCAGGAAGAGCAATACCCCATCAGGTCGGTTAAACTTCTCCTTAAGCGGCCCCTTATTTAGTCGGAGTTGCCGGGCCAGTGTGGTGATCGCTTCCTTCTGGCCAACAACCCTGCGTGCCAAAGCCTCTTCGATCTGGGAGAATCTCTCGGTGGTATCCCGGAAAACCATGTCGAGGGGAACCCGCGATTCCTGGGAGATAACCTCCATAATATCGCTCGGTTTAACCGTATCATCGGGCCGTTTGATCTCCACCTTAACGGCAGCGGTATCCAGCCAGCTAATGCATTTGTCCGGGAGCTTCAGGGCCCGATTATAGCGCGATGAGAGCTCGAGGGATGTCTCCAGAGCCTCGTCACTGATACTCACTCCGTAATTGCTTTCCAGCCGAGGCTTTACTCCCATCAAGATTCTCCTTGTCTCTTCTTCGGTCGGCTCCCTTAATGTTATTACCCGGAAGCGGCGGGCTAAAGCTTCGTCTTCGGCAATGTATTCCTTATATTCACCCTCAGTTGTCGCCCCGATAATCTGGATCTCCCCCCGGGATAGACTCGATTTAAAGATATTGGCCGCGTCACTGGGAACACCTAAGGCAGAACCGGCACCCACCAGGCTATGAGCTTCGTCAACGAAAACAATGAAATTCTGGCGTTCCTTTAACTCGCCAATCACCTTCTCCAGTCGATCCTCGAACATCCCCCGGAACATCGTCCCCGCCACTATAGTATTCATCTGGAGATTGACAATCTGTCGGCCCCGCAGCCGACGGGGCACAGAATCGGGTTGGAATTCGAGGCGCTGGGCCAGTCCTTCCACAATTGCGGTCTTACCCACCCCCGGTTCCCCCAGGATCATTACCGAGTTACTCCTTTCCCGATGACAGAGGAACTCCAGCATCTGATCTATCTCCTCTTCCCTTCCGATGATCGGAGGAAGTTTATCCTCCCGGGCCAGTTTATTCAAATTCACCCCGAACTGCCGTAGATAGGGAGGGAGATCATACTTTATCCGCAACTGCTTCTCCCATTCTTCCCGTCTGCGGACCTGGATACCAATTCTCTGCACTGCCTCTTTTGGTTCTACCCCCATAGTCTTAAGGATCTGGGCGGGCAGGGACTGTTCATCCTGAAAGATAGCGACGAAGATGTCGTTTGAGGTAATCACTGTCCTTCCCGAACTCTGCACCCTTTCCCAAGCCATCTGGAAGAGAGATTTAGTATCAGGGGGGATCTTCATTGCACTCCCTAAATACTGCCGGGAGATATTGAGTTGTTTCCTTACGCAGTTAATAACCTCCCGGGGACTAAGCCCTAATTTTTCCATTGTCTCATTGAATAGAGTGCCTTCAACCTCCGTTAGGGCAAGAAAAATATGCTCGACCCCCAGATAATAATGCTGTCTTTTCTGGGACTCTTCGATGGCATAGCTCAGGATTTGCTGTGCCTTCTCCGACAACCGGTCCCGGTAACTTGATAGATCGATCATTGCTTACCCTTTTGCTTCCATCTATCTATTTTTATATCATAAAATCGTAAAAGAGTTCAAGTAAAAATTCATCCGAAAAACTCTCTAACAATCATCAACACGCACTTTTTATATAACAATAGTCAGGATATTGCAAGAATAATTTAACATTTTATCCGGTTCCGAATCAGGTTTCTAAGTGGTCATATCGCTGGTCGGTCCGGTTTATTTTATAAATCCTTAATAGAAGCTTTTTCTTGACCAATCTTTTTTATTCAAGGTATAATCCTTTCAACTGTCAGCACCTCGGAGATTATAAATGGTCTATGAGATAGAGGCAAAGGCCTGGCTCGATCATCCATCCGCAGTGGAAAGGCACATCAGAAAGATCGCAGGGTTTAAAAAAATGGAAGAGAAGACCGATTATTACTTCACCCAGAGCCCTCCCCATGAACAGCCTCATGATAACTGTCGGCTGCGAATTGTCGGTGAGACCGCAAAGCTAAGTTTCAAGAACCGACGGATGGTAGGAAAGACTGAAGTTAATGAAGAGCATGAACTCGGCCTGGATGATCCTCTTAATCTCTTCCGATTTCTTGACCGATCTGGATTCAGGATGTTTGTTATCAAACACAAAAAAAGCAAAGTTTACCGCCAGCGTAAAACACCCAATGCCCGTCTGGAGATAAACCAGGTCAAGAATTTAGGGAATTTCCTGGAAATCGAGATTCTCGGTAAAACCCGGGCGGTTGAAAGCTCAGCGATACGGGAGATAAAAAATATCTTCAATGCCCTCAAAATTCCTGAAGAAAAAATCGAGCCCAGGAAATATATTGAACTCCTACTTGAAAAAGGGCGGGGAAACAGGTATATCTATCATCCCCGGGCAAGATCGGTCAGCAGGGCTTATCGCCCGGCCTAAATTGTTTATACTAAAGGAGGTAGATGAGAGATGACCCCACCACTTCACGGTTTGAAGATCCTTGATTTTACCCGGCTCTTGCCCGGTCCCTTCGGCACCATGATGCTCGCCGATTTAGGTGCCGAGGTGCTCCGGGTGGAACCCCCAAACTTCCCGGACATTATTCGGATGCGTCCGCCATTCGATGGATCACTATCCGGTGCCCATTGTGTGCTCAATCGCGGTAAAGGCTCTATTCTCCTTGACCTTAAAAAGCCCGAGGGGGTCGAGGTAGTGAAGCGTCTCGTAAAAGAATACGATATCGTGGTGGAGCAGTTCCGCCCCGGAGTGATGAAGAGACTGGGCGTCGGTTACGAAGAACTTAGGGCAGAAAACGAGCGGCTGATCTACTGCTCGATCACCGGTTACGGGCAGGACGGGCCGTATGTTAATCGTGCCGGCCATGATATAAACTACTTGTCTCTGGCCGGTATCATGTCTTATACCGGCAGGCGAAATGGGGGGCCATTACCACTGGGGGTGCAGATTGCGGATCTCGGCTGCGGCGGCTATAACGCCGTGGTCTCCATCCTGGCTGCCGCTATCCACCGGGAAAGGACCGGAGAAGGGCAATGCATCGACATTTCAATGACGGACGGGGCCATCCTCTGGGGATTTATGGGCGCCATGAATTACCTGGTCGGGAACGAGCTGATGGGACGGGAAGACGATGTTCTCAATGGAGGCATCTACTACGATTGTTACGAGACCAAGGACGGGCAGTATATGAGCGTTGGTTCCCTCGAGCCCCAGTTCTACGAAGCCCTGTGCCGGGCGCTCGGACGGGAAGACCTCATTCCCAAGCATATGGCCAGAGATGAGGAAGCCCAGGCATTAAAGGCCGAGTTTGTCGCTGAGTTCAAGAAGAAGACCCGCGATGAATGGACTAAGGTATTCGAGAAGGTTGACGCCTGTGTTGAGCCGGTCCTCAGCACCAAGGAAATGACCGAGCATCCTAATACCAGGGCCAGGAATATGGTAGTTGAGGTTCCTAAACCGGACGGCCCGGCCCAGAAACAGGTAGGAAGCCCATTCAAGTTTTCCCGGACCCCTCCGGAGATTCGCCATATCGGGGTTGAGTTAGGGGTCAATACCGAGGAGATCTTGAAAAAGACCGGTTACTCGGAGGAAGATATCGAACGGATGAGGAAAGCAAAGGTTTTCGGATAAGGTCTTTGGAAATTTGCACTTGGTGCATAATTTATGATAATGTATAAATGTAGATTTAAAGGAGGTGCCGGCAATGAAACGGTTTCAACAAATTCTGTTTAAAAGACCGCTGATATGCTACCTGGTGCTCTTTTTCTCTCTCGTTCCGGGATGGCCGGCCCCGAGTGGCGCATCTTTCATCCCGTCTCAGGGCTCAATGAGTTCCCCGGATCCCTCCGTCCGACAGCAGGATCTCCAGAAGATTCAAGCCCTCCTGGAAAAGAAGGTTGTCAGCCAGAAGCTTGAAGAGTTTGGCCTCACCCCGGAAGAGGTGAACAGCAGACTCTCTCAATTAAACGATGAGGAAATACATCGGATCGCCTCCCGCATCGACGAGCTACAGGCCGGCGGCGATGCGGTGGGGCTCCTAATCGGCCTGCTGGTCATAGTGCTTCTGGTCATTCTTATTCTTTACCTCTTGAAAGAAGTCGATATTGAGGTCAAGAAAAAGATTCTTTAGCAAAATATTCTAAATCTCAATTTTCTGATGCCTTGATAATAAAAATCAAAGTGGTTACGCCAGCCGAATTATAAACATAAGAAAATATTATTATCTATCAACCACAGAAGACATACTAAGCCCGAGGGAGGAAATCACAATGAAACAATTCCAGCAATTTTGTGCTAAAAGACCGCTAATCTGTTATCTGGTACTCTTTTTCTCTCTCGTTCCGGGATGGCCGGCCCCGAGTGGCGCATCTTTCATCCCGTCTCAGGGCTCATTGAGTTCCTTAGATCACTCCATCCGACAGCAGGATCTTCAGAAGATTCAAGCCCTCCTGGAAAAGAAGGTTGTTAGCCAGAAACTTGAAGAGTTTGGCCTCACCCCGGAAGAGGTGAATAGCAGGCTCTCTCAATTAAGCGATGAGGAAATACATCGGATCGCCTCCCGGATCGATGAACTGCAGGCCGGCGGTGATGTGGTGGATGCCTTGGTCCTCGTGATCGTGGTAATACTCCTGGTCATTCTGATTCTTTACCTCTTGAAACACATTGAGATTAGGTAATAGTTTCTTGAGGAATCAGTAGTTGATCAAACTTAGTAAATCTACTACATTTCCACTACTCATTTTCTTTGTCGCTTGTTCCCCGGCAAGCCTCTCCCGGGTCAAGGCCAACATCGAGCTGAATCCGACCCGGGCCCATTTCCTCTCCGAGGTTCCTTTCTTCTCCCAGAAAGACCATTACTGTGGCCCTGCTGCTCTGGCCAGCATCCTGAATTTCTACGACAAGGAATTATCTCAGGAAGACATAGCTAAATCGGTCTACCTCCCTCAAGTGAAAGGGGCACTTAACATCGACCTTCTCTTGTATGCCCGGGAGCAGGGCTTTGAGGCCAAGATCCTTAACGGTGACCTGGAAAGGCTTAAAAAAGAAATTGCCCGGGGCCACCCGTTAATAATCTTTCTTGACCTCGGTTGGTGCTTCTATCCAGTCCGCCACTACGCGGTAGCAGTTGGCTATGATGACATTCAGCAGGTTGTCATCGTCCACTCGGGGAAGAAGGAAAACCAGCTCATATCTTACAAAAAGTTCCAGAAGGCGTGGAAGAAAACGGGCAATTGGTGCCTTTTAATCCTCCCCCGGCAGGATAAACCGTGAAGTTTCTGGTTAAGATCGCAGGTGGTTTTTTCTCAATAACAGTTCTTCTCGGCTGTGGTTCCTTGTCCCTTATTTCCGCCGGTAAAGACCCCTTAAGCGCTGAGGAACATCTGAACCTGGGAGTTGCCTACGAATCCTCGGGAGAGCTTGAGCTTGCCCGGAGGGAATACGAAAGGGCTTTGGATAAAAACCCTGAGCTTACCCAGGCCCTGATCAATCTCGGAAATGTGCATTATCAGAGGGGTGATTATTCAATGGCGGAAGAGGAGTATCACCGGGCCCTGAAGCTCAGTCCCCAGGATGGGGATATCCACAATAACCTTGCCTGGACTTGCCTCTCTCAAGATAAATTCGAACAGGCGCACCAGGCTGTTTCCCAGGCCCTAAGCCTCAACACTACCCATCGGTATATCTATTTCGATACCCAGGGAGTGATCTATCATCGTGAAGGGAGATACCAGGAAGCAGTCCGATCATTTAAGGAGGCAATCAGATCGGCCCCGGAGGATTCTTCGAGGTTCCTGTCTGAGGCTTATTCTAACCTGGCCGAATCCTACCGGGCATTGGGGATGGAGAATGAGGCCCAGGAAGCAGATAGCAAAGCTAAAAGTCTCCGCCAGGATTGAATAAAACTATTTTTAGAAACCGATAATACCCAGTCATTGAGTATCCTATTCTCCATAATAATCTACAATTGCTTCGCTCAAAGCTGGTATGGTATATTCAGCAGGCATAACATCCACATCGATTCCCGCTTTTCTTATCGTCTCTGTTGTCTTGGGCCCGATGGAGGCAATAGCTACGCCTTTAAGTAACTTTTTTAGCCCCCTATCTCCCAACATCCCGAAAAAGTTCTTGACCGCCGATGAGCTGCCGAATGTGATCATATCTATCTTTCCCTCACTCAGGAGCTTACGCAGCTCTCTGGCTGGTTTCGCTGGACTTAGGGTCCGGTAAACCCCCACTACCTGGAGACGTGCTCCCTGGCCCTTGAGCTCCCGGGGAAGGCTATCCCGCATCCCCTGGACCCGGACGAGCAGTACCCTCTTACCCCTGATTCTTTTACCCAATCCCTCAGCGATTGCTTCGGTCCGATACTGCTTAGGGACAAAATCAACATTTATTCCCAAATTTTCCATCCCCTTAGCGGTTCCCGGACCGATTGCACAGACCCTTACCCCTTTCAGATCCCGGATGTCTCTGCCTTTTGCCTTCAGCCTCTCCGTAAAATACTTAACCCCGTTGATGCTGGTGAATATTATCCAGTGATAGCTCCCGAGGTTCTTGATTACCGGATCCACTGCTCTCCAGTTCTGCGGCGGTTTGATCTCAATGGAGGGAAACTCAATCGGTTCGGCTCCATACTTCCTTAAGATTTCGGCAAAACTGCCTGCCTGCTCCCTTGCCCGGGTTACCACTATCCTTCTGCCGAAAAGAGGCTTCTTTTCAAACCAGTTTAAGGTCTCCCGGAGCCTGACCACCCCTCCCACAACCAGGACCGCCGGCGGCTGGAACTGCCTTTCTTCGGATAGCTTAACGATGTTGTTTAACTCTCCCACAAGGGTCTCCTGTTCGGCGGTAGTCCCCCAGCGGATAAGCGCGGCGGGAGTCCGGGGGCTCCGGCCGTTATCTAACAGCATTTGCACATTCTCGGCGAGCTTCCCCACACCCATCAGGACCACGAGTGTCCCCACTCCGGTGGAGATCTTCTCCCAGGCAATGCTGGAATGCCCCTTGGTGGGATCTTCCTGGCCGGTAATGAAAGCAACCGTAGAGGTGTAATCCCGATGGGTAAGGGGGATACCGGCATAGGCGGGAACCGCAATCGCCGAGCTTACTCCCGGGACTACCTCAAAGTCAAGTCCGGCCTGAACCAGTTCTTCTGCCTCCTCTCCCCCCCGGCCGAAGATGAACGGATCTCCTCCCTTGAGGCGAGCTACTGTCTTCCCCCTACCCGCTTCCTTAATAAGAAGCTCGTTTATCTTCTTCTGAGAAGAACTGTTCCCCCCTCTCTTCCCGGCATAGATCAACTTGGCTTCCGGGGAGGCATGACTCAGAATTTCGGGACTGACCAGATAATCGTAAATTATGATATCGGCTTCTTCAATACACCGCTTACCTCTCAAGGTAAGCAATTCCGGGTCTCCGGGTCCGGCTCCAATTAAATAGACTTTACCCTTTTTCAAGAACTATCTCCCTTTTTAGTCCAAATTAAAAAGCTTCCGGGCGGCTTCCAGATAAAGGGAATCATCCTCCTCGCATTCCTGCTTCTTAAGCTGAGTTATGGGGTCATGCAGGATCTTATTGATAATGGATGATGTTAATGCCTCCAATGTCTCTATCTGCTCCGGGCTTAATCCCTTAAGCTGGGATATGCTTTTCTCCAATTCCTTCTTGCGAATCCCTTCCACTTTTTCCTTTAACGACTTGATGACCGGCACTACCTCCAGGTTTTCCAGCCAGTGGTAGAACTGTTTTGCCTCCGCTCTGATAATCTCCTCCGCCTTGATTGCCTCTTTCTGCCTTTCTTTTATATTCGCCTCCACTACCTTTTCCAGATCATCAATATCGTAGAGATATACATTGGCAATGTCATTGATCTTTGGATCAATGTTACGCGGTACCGAAATATCAATAAAAAACATCGGCTGGTTTTTCCGGGCCTTCATTACCTTTTCCATCCTATCTGGCCGGATCAGATAATGCGGGGCGGCCGCGGAACAGATCACGATATCGGCCTTATCCAAGAAGTTAAAAAACTTATCGAAGGGCAAAGGGGTGCCCTGAAATTCCTCGGCCATCTTTTCTGCCCGCTGATAGGTTCTGCTGGTAACAAATACCTCACGAATTCCGCTGTTTTTCAGGTGCCGGGCAGCCAGCTCTGCCATTTCTCCGGCCCCGACTAACATTACTACCTTTTCCTCCAAGCTCTCGAAGATCTTCTTGGTCAGTTCCACTGCCGCAAAGCTGACGGAGACCGCGTGATTGGCGATTCCGGTTTCGGTTCTCACCCTTTTGGCTACTGAAAATGCACGGGGAAACAGCTTATTCAAGATTCCACCGGTCGCCCGATAATCTAAAGCATCCTGATAGGCCTTCTTGACCTGACCCAGGATCTGGGGCTCGCCCACCACCATGGAATCCAGGCTGCAGGCTACCCGGAACAAATGGTGAATTGCCTCTTGCTCGGTATAGTTGTAGAGAAAATCCTGGATCTGTTCCAAGGGGACCTGATGGTATTCGGAGAGAAATTTTTTTAACTGGGGTGGGCCCTGGGCACTATCGACGCTGTTGGCGTAGATCTCCACCCGATTGCAGGTCGAAATTATCAGGCTCTCTCTGATCCCCGGCAGTTCCCTAATTCTACGTAAAGCCTCCTCCAGGGATGGTTCCGAGAAGGCCAGTCTCTCCCGAATTTCAACCGGAGCGGTTTTGTGACTTAATCCTACGACAATTACATTCATTTCTGGATTAAGGAGCTACTATGACTATTCCCTTGAATTTGCTTCTAAATAAAATTGTGGGCTCCCTTCAGAAACAGATTCACTCCCACAAATGTAAACAACATGACGGAAAAACCGAGTATGGACAATATCGCCGCCCTTCGCCCCCGCCAGCCAAAGGTGAGCCTTCCATGGAGCAAAGCGGCATATACCAGCCAGGTAATCAGTGACCAGGTCTGCTTGGGATCCCAATTCCAGTAGGATCCCCAGGCATACTCGGCCCAGATCGCACCCGAAATTATCCCCAGAGTAAGCAAGGGGAATCCCAGAGTCAGGCAGCGATAGTTCATTTCATCCAATATCCTCAACGAGGGAAGACGGTGATAAAAAAATCCCATCTTCTTGCCTTTTACCTGATGTTCCTGAAGAAGATACATAATCCCGCTGCAGAAGGCCAAACCGAAGAAGCCGTTACCCAGGAAGGCAGAGGCCACATGTATCGGAAACCAATAACTCCTCAAAATTGGATCCAGGGGCTCCTTACTGCCGGGGAGAACTGCTGATATGAGGATGGAGATCAGAGCCAGAGGAGTTAAAAATGAGCCGAGGACAATCACATGATACTTCAACTGAAGCAGTAAATATATTGCCACTAAAGTCCAGGAAAAAAATGAAAGCGATTGGGGGAGGTTTGTTACCGGGGCCTGACCCAGATCAAGGCACTGGCTGAAAAGCTCAAAACTGTGGGTAATGAATCCCCCCACCAGGAAAGCCGTTGCTGCCCGGGTAAATAGAGGCCTCTGTCTATACAGGCAGATTAAGTATGTTAGAGTCGCCAGGAAATAGAGGACTAAGGTAATCTTGAATAACACAAAAATCCCTTAACTAAAGCCTCAGAGGGAGAGATTCAATTCGGCCAGGCAATACCCCTTACCTAAGACATCCCGCAAGAGCTTGTCGATCTGTTCAATCTCTCCGTCCCTGATAAGTCTCAAGAGGTTAGAGTCTACCAATTTCTTAAATTTCGCCTTATTTTGTTTAGAGTTATCTTTTCCCACCAGTCTTTCTCTGACTGCACTTAACAGACTGAGTAGGGTTTCATACTCCTGACCGTAGTTATCTTCAAGTTCTTTCCTGATTTTCTGCGATAGTGCCGGGCTTTTCCCCCCGGTGGAGATAGAAATCAGCAGCTCACCACGGCTTACCATCGAGGGAACGGTAAAATCACAATTTTGGGGGTCATCAACCGCATTGAGAAGAACACCTTCTTCTCGGGCCTCCCGCAATATTCGGCGGTTAATCCCGGGGGCATTAGTAGCTCCGAAAGCTAAGACCGCTCCCTTAAGGTCACCTTTGCGGTAATTGCGAGCAATATTCTCAATAAGACCTTTACCGGAAAGTCTTTTTAATTTCGGGGTCAACCTTGAGCTTATTACCACCACCTTCGCCCCGGCTTTGAGCAATCTTTCCGCCTTCCGTTCCGCCACCTGCCCCCCTCCTACAATCAGGCACCTCTTACCCTTAATATTTACATTGATTGGATAATACCTCATCTACCTCTATTTCCTTAAAAAACAAGATGATTTTATCATAAAACTTCAGAGGAAACAATAGAAAGGCTGAAGGTAAGAAGGTTTATGGAGAGCGGATGATTAGTTATGGCGGAGATAATGAAAGGCAGTTCTTCTAAGTGCTCTTAGAGGAATCGGTCTTTTCCTCGAGCTTTTTCTCCTGGGTGGTATCTTTTTTACCCTTCCCTGCGTAATCGGTAGCATACCATCCGGTGCCCTTTAAGACGAAAGCGGCCGGGGAGATAACCTTATGAACCCTTCCCCGGCATCGGGGACAGGTTTTTGGGGGTTCCTCATCTATCCTCTGCATCAGTTCGAACCTGTGTTTGCACTTATCGCATAAATATTCGTATATTGGCATTAATTGCCTCCATCGTGAAGCTTTATCTTACTATTATAAATATAATACTCATTCTATGGAAAATCAAGTAGTTAGCCTCTTTGTCTCCTTGAAATGAGAAATTCAGCAGGAATTCTCGGGCAGACGATTAGAAGGGCTCACTCCGATCTTCCGAACCTTCACCTCTATCAGACAGATTCTCAAAGTTGGTGTAACTTGGCTGAAAAGCAAGTTTGACCACTCCGGTTGGGCCGTTACGTTGCTTTCCGATAATCACCTCGGCTATCCCTTTGTCTTCCGTGTCAGGGTTATACAGCTCATCCCGGTAGATAAAGACTACAACGTCCGCATCCTGTTCGATTGCTCCGGACTCGCGCAGGTCGGCAAGCTGGGGTCTATTACCGGGATGCTGTTCGGTTCTCCGGGACAACTGAGACAAGGCTACCACCGGAACACTCAACTCCTTGGCCAGGGCTTTCAACGAGCGGGAGATATCGGAGATCTCCCTCTCCCGGCTTTCTACATCCCGCCGCCCTTGCATCAACTGGAGGTAATCTACAATAATCAATCCCAGACTGTTATCGGCCTTAAGTCTTCTCGCTTTTGCCCTCATCTCCAGCACACTTATCGCCGGGGTATCGTCAATGAAAATAGGCGCCTCCGATAGCCTTCCGGCGGCATTGGTCAGCCGCGGCCAGTCACTCTCGCTCAGGAATCCCCCCCGCAGTCGGTTGGCATCCACCCTCGCCTCGGAACAAAGCATCCGCAAGACCAACTGCTCTTTTGCCATCTCCAGGGAAAAAATAACCACCGGAACATTGGCCTCAATCGCTGCGTACTGGGCAATATTGAGGCTCAAAGAGGTCTTACCCATGCTGGGCCGTCCGGCAATGATGATCAGATCCGCACACTGCAGCCCGGTAGTTTTAAGGTCAAAATCAGAGAATCCGGTAGGAATTCCGGTAATTAGCTCCTTCTTCTCGTATCGTTGGTCGATATACTTGAAGCTATCCTTGATTAGATCCCGAATAGAAAAATAAGAGGGTTTAACTAGTTTTTCGGATACCTCAAAAATTGACCGCTCCGAGCGGTCCAGGAATTCTTCTACATTGCCCGGAAGCTCGTATCCCTGAGTAACAATCTCAGTAGCAACCCTTATCAGTCTCCTCAAGAGGGCTTTTTCCTTAACAATCTTGGCATAATGGGTAATATTGGCGGCGGTAGGAACACTGTCTGCCAAACTGGCCAGATAAATGGTGCCTCCGATCTCTTCCAGCCAACCCTTGTCTTTCAGGGCATCGGACAGAGTAATGAGGTCCACCGGCTCTGACTTCTCATTAAGCTCCAGCATGGTCAGGAAGATTTTACGGTGAATTTCCCGGTAGAAATTCTCGGAAGCATCAGCACCCAGAACTTCAAGAGTTCGATTAATTGCTTCATTTTCCAGAAGAATCCCCCCCAATACCGATTGTTCCGCCTCGATACTTTGAGGAGGAACCTTATGTATTAGCATATCAATATCTTTAACCTTAACCGCCATTCCCTAATCCTTTACTACCCAGACTTTCAGCTTCGCCTGAATCTCAGGAGCAATCTTAATATTGACGGTATAAACTCCTAAGGTTCTAATCGGTTCCTCAAGTTCTATCTTCCTCCGATCGATTTCCACTCCCTCCCTCTTCAAACCTTCCTCAATATCCATCGAGGTTACCGATCCGTAAAGCTTATCATCCTCTCCCACCTTCACTCCGATAGTGCAGGAGATTGATTCAATCCTATCCTTAAGCTTCCCGGACTCCTTCAGTTCCCTCTTTTTCTTGTGCTCGATCAAAAGCTTCTGGTGCTCCAGGGACTTCAGATTTTTTGGAGTAGCTTCCACTGCGATCTTTCGGGGAATCAGGTAATTCCTGGCGTAACCATTGGACACCTTGACCAGATCCCCTGCCTTACCCAATGAAGGCACATCTTCCCTTAAAATTATCTGCATAACCAACCTC
Organism: Deltaproteobacteria bacterium; assembly: GCA_020345765.1. Classification (GTDB taxonomy): domain Bacteria; phylum Desulfobacterota. Next base: position 2,486,340 of record CP070770.1, on the reverse strand, counting down.
TCATAAAATAGCTCTTTTTTGGCAAAATAAAAGACACTTAAGGCTGTAACCTTAACTTCTCGGTGGGGTATAAGGAAGCAGAGCTAAGTTTCTGGCTCTCTTGATGGCTACGGTTATCTGCCTCTGGTGCTTGGCACAATTACCCGAAAGCCTCCGGGGAACGATCTTCCCTCTCTCGGTAATATAGTTGCGCAGGATCTTCGGATCCTTAAAATCCACTTTCAATATGCTCTGAGAGCAAAAACGGCATCCCCGGCGATATTGAAAACTTGGTCTTCTGGGTTGAAAACTCATTCGGAACTTAGCTTCTTAAGCTCTCCTAAAGAATAAATCCGGCTAGCAACTACTTCTATCTCAGCACGCCTTTGTTCCCCCTCGGCCTCCCAGCGTCTTTCCTGCAACCGGCCGTCAATAAGAATATATCCTCCTTTACTCAGATGCTCGGCACAGCTCTCCGCCTGCTCGCCAAAGGTAACAATATTGAAATGACTTACATCATCTTTAATTTCATTCTTTTGCCGATAGCGATGACTAACGGCCAACCTCAAACTCGCTACTGCTGCCCCATTCGGGGTATAACGAAGCTCGGGATTCTCCGTTAAATTTCCCATTAAAATAACTTTATTGTAATCTGATCCCTTTTCTATTTCTCTCTCGTCTTTCTCAATCTTGGCCAGCATCCCCTTGTTCTTCACCCTCTTTTACCTCGGTTCCGGTAAAAGATCCGGCCTCCCCGCTTTCGGCTACCTTGAAGCTATGGTACCTAATTACTTCTTCAGTGTGCTTGAGACTTCTCTCCACTTCATTTACCAGTCCGGGATTACCCATATAATCCAAGAAGATGTAAGAACCTTTTTGGCCACTCTTTATCTTATAGGCCAGAGGTTTTTTGCCCCAACTCTCGATCCGGATTATCTTTCCCTGCGCTCCCTCAATGATCCCTTGAAGCTTGCCATTAATAGATTGGACCTGTTCTTCAGGAACATCCTCCCGGGCAATATAAATAGTCTCATATCTACGCATCTTTTTCTCTGCGAAGCGGTATTTTTAGATTTTTATCACAGTTCGGAATAAAAAGTCAAGGAATTATGAAATGCCATCATTGAAAATACTTAACCACAGAGGGCTAACAGATATCATTGCAAGCCCTCTGTGGTTAATAAGACCGCATTACCCAAAATTCAGATTTTTT
>CP070770.1:2473924-2485048 GCA_020345765.1 Deltaproteobacteria bacterium | reverse complement strand
CGGCCAGTTCCTTTATTGATAACTGGGGATAGTTCCGCTTGATAAATTTCTTTTTCTTACCGGAGATATCAGAAGCCATAACAGACCTTAATTTCCTGTATTCAGTTTTGCCTTCAATTCTTCAATTTTCTTCATTATCTTTGCCGCCTGGGGCTGAGACGGGTTAATAACAATACTCTCTTGATAGTGGGACAAAGCCTCCCGGGGATTATTCAGATTATCAGCATATATAGCTCCAATGTTGGTATGGGCTAAGGCGGCATCGGCTGCTTTGGGGTTGAATTTCAGGGCTCCCTGAAACTCAGCAACTGCCTTCCCGTAGTCTCCCTTCTTGTAATATACTGCTCCTAAATTAATACGTGCTCCGACACTCTCGGGTTTAAGTTGGATAGCTGCTTGGTATTGAGTAATTGCTTCATCGAGCATATTCTGGGATTCATAGTATTTGGCTAAATTTAGTCGGGCGGGCATATATTCCGGGTTTATTTTTATCGCCCGCTTAAGCTCCTCTTCTCCCTCACCCTTCTTTCCCATCTCATAATAAGCAGAGCCTAAATTAGTCCGGAGCATCTGGGAATTAGGATCGATCCTGAGCCCCCTCCGGTACTGCTCAATTCCTTGATCAAAAAGGCCTTGCCGGACATAAACCAACCCGAGATTATTATAGGCATTTACAAAATAGGGATCGATGTGTATAGTTTTCTGATATTCCTCAATTGCTTCATCAAACAATCTCTTTTCCATTAAAACGATCCCGGCATTGTAGTGGGCCTTGGCATAGTCTGCCTGGATCCTGATCGTTTCTTTGAATTCCTTCAGCGCCTTATCCTTTTCCCCCTCGTCATAATAGATTAGGCCTAAATTATAGTGAGCATCGGCATAGTCGGGATAGAGCTTAAGTGCCCGGAAATAATGGATTTTCGCTTTTTCGGGGACTCCATCGATCTTGAGCGCCAATCCAAAATTATTATGGGGCCGGGCCTTATTGGGAGATTTTTTTACGGTATCTTTCCAGAGCGAGACTTCGTCTTTCCAGTCTACATTTCGGGCAACAGTCCCCAGACCGAAGAAGGAAAAGAGCGTTAATAATCCCAGAAGAAATATATTCTTCATCCTGATAGGTACCAATTTTCTTTGGGAAAACTCAAAGCCTGCATTCATTACTACGGAAGAAACCAGAAAAAAACCAATCGAAGGAAGATAAAGCCGGTGTTCAGCCATAACATCGCGCAGCGGAATTATACTCGAGGTAGGAAGGATAGTAATAAAAAACCAGGAAGCACCAAAGAATATTGTTCTGTTCGACAAATACAGACGCAGGCTGATTGTTAAGAGAAATAGAAATATAATTATTGAAATAATAATCGATTTATCCATCAGCGAGCGAGAAATGGGAAAATCAGGATCAGGGTTTAAATGTACCGGGAAAACCAGCAACCTGAAGTAGTTGACAATCACCCGGCCCTCCGTAATAACATTGGTAACTACCGGACGGACATCAGTGGGATTTCCCAGGGTACCCACCAGGAAGTAACGGAAAAAGAAGAATCCAATCATTATTGAAAGAAAAGGCAGATGGTACCTACGCAGTCGAGGTAAAAACTCCCGGTAATTCGTGGAAGAAATAAAACAATAATCATAGATTATCAAAATAACCGGGAGAGTAATCAGGATCTCCTTGGTAAGCATTCCCAGGATAAAACAGAGAATCGAACCCAGATAAAAAAGCCAATGCTTAACATCCTCTTCATTTTTGTCATTAAATTGAATAAATAAAAATACGCCGAGCAGATAAAAAAAGGTAGAAAGTAAGGAGGAACGGCTGATTATATAGGAAACCGCTTCCGTTTGAATGGGATGAATTACAAAAAGTAGAGATGATAATAGTGCGATTGTGTTTTCTTGCCTCCCAATTCGCCGATCCGGCGAGATAAAATTCTTATAGGTGATACTTATAATAAAATAAATAAGGCATCCATTGAAAATATGTAATAGCAGGTTAACCAGATGATATCCCCAGGTATCGAGCCCGCTGAAATAATAATTCAGTGCAAAAGTAAGAAAAAGTAAAGGACGCGTACGATTGAAAGTCGCAATCGTCCGAATATCACTCAGGTTCTTAATATTCCGATTTTCTTCAATCGCATAATGATCATCAAAATGAAAGGATGTATCCAGGGAGTTATAATAAATCGTTACTGAGATAACCACTAATAAACCCAGAACTACTAAGGATATCCTCGCCTTTTTCAGCTTCTCCCACAAGCTCCCTTCCCTCTCACTCATTTTTTGGGTAGAAAGCTTGGGATTTTCCCGCATGGTTGCAATAGATTTCTTCCTCTTTGGAAAAGCTTCCTTTGTCATTTAGATCCGAGCTCCTTTTCAAGACCGGCAATCGCTTTCATTATCTCTCCTGCCTCCGGTTGATGAGGCTTGGATGCCAAGGTCTGGCGGAAATGATAAAGTGCCTTTTCCGCATCCTTAAGATGGTAATAGTAGATAACTCCAAGATTCTTATGGGAATCGGGATCATTCTTTCTCAGTGTGAGAGTTTCATGAAACTCCTCGATTGCTTCTGTAAATAAGCTTTTCCGGGTATATGAGATTCCTAAACTCCTGTGAGCATCTACATATTCGGGAAAGAAATCAATGGCTTTTTGATACTCAACTATCGAGTCATCCAAATCTTCCTCATAATGATTTGCCGACCATTCTTTATAGCGTGCCACTCCCAGGCAATAGTGAGGCCGGGCCTTGTTCGGTGATTTTTTCACGGTATCCAGCCACAAATCCAGATCATGTCCATAAATCCGGTTCCGATTAACGGTTCCTAAAGAAAGTAGAATAAAAACCATTAATAAACCAGCAATAGCCGTTTTCCTCTTCAGCCAGGAAAATCTCCCGGGATTTATATTGAAGGTACCCATTACCCCCATTCCAACTATTAGGCATAATCCTACTGTGGGAAGATACATCCGATGCTCGGCCATTACATCTAAAAGGGGCACGATGCTGGAGGTAGGAAGCAGGGTTATAAAGAACCAGAGAACACCAAAGCTTACCCAACGTGAATATTTATAGAACATTCCGGCAAGGATCAATATTGCCATTAGTATTACTAACGAAAAGAAAACCGAGGGGTCCCGAAGCGAAGAGAATACCGGAAAATCCGGATCGACATTCAAATTTAAAGGGAAGAAAATCAACCTTATATAATTGACAATTACCGTGAACTGTGTGAGTAGATAGGGAAAGGTACCGTGGGCGGAGCTGGGATTACCCAGAGTATCAAAATAACTGTAGCGCAGGAAAAAATATATAAACAAAATACCCCAAAACGGGAGGTGATATCGAACGGTCCTAACTATGGATTCTCCCCTTTCACTCCGGGAGATAAAAAGGAAATCAAATACAAAAATAGTAACTGGTAAGGTTGCCGCGGTCTCCTTAGTAAACAGAGCTAAAAAAAAGAAGATAATGGAAAATAAAAAAAATAACGGAAAGGAGGTTCCCATTTCCTTTCCCGATGTCACCCGGAAACCCCGGGCCCGGATAAAAAGGTAGAAACTCATAAGGTAAAAGGTCGTGCACAGAACCGAGGACCGGCTTATTATGTAAGTAACACTTTCGGTCATAACCGGATGGGCTAAAAATAACAGGGCAGAAAGCAGTGCTACTTTATGACGGCCGGCCATCAGGAAGTCGGAGACACCAACTCTTAACTCTCCCAAGGAGAACAAAATTACTAAATAAATCAGTAGCCCGTTAGCCAAATGGAGCAAAGTATTTACCAGATGATAACCCAAGGTATTATATCCCCCAAAATAATAGTTTAGTGCGAAGCTCAACGTTAAAACACTCCGGAAAGGATTATACCTGATTATGGCGGAAATGTTTCCGAGGTTTCTCACCACGGGATTCTCTACAATAGAATGAAAATCGTCAAAGTGAAAGGAACTCTTCAGTGAATTCCCGTAATTCACCAATAAGATTGTGGCAATCAGTAATATCCCGATTGAATATATTCTTTTTCTTTCGGAACCAGTCTTATCGGGCATGACCTAATCAATCCCTTTGTTTTCCAATTCTGTTACAATCTGTCTTATTGCCTTAGCCTCACCCTGATTCGGGTTTAATCTTAAGGTTTGGCGAAAATGTTCCAGAGCCTTCTGATGGTCTTTAACCTTATAATAATAGATCACCCCCAAGTTTTTATGGGTAGAAGCATCAGTTGGTTTCAAACTGAGAACTTTATCAAATTCGGTAATCGCTTCGGAATATTTACCCTGCTTTTCGTAGACAATCCCTAAATTGCTATGGCCCTTTGTGCTTCCGGGAGTAATTTCAACTGCCCGGTGGTACTGAGCGGCAGCTTCATCATAGCGACTTTGATCAAAATAGATATTTCCCAGGTCAAGATATGCTTCGTTAAAATTAGGATTAATCCGAATTGCCTCCTGGTATTCTGCTATTGCCTGTTCGATCTTCCCCTTTTTAAGCCAGGTCTTTCCCAGATAGTAATGGGAAAGAGTATAATCCGGATTAAGCTTCAGTACTTTATTAAATTCTACTATTGCTTCATCCAGCATCCCCCGATTGAAATGAACGGTTCCCATCTTATGATAGATATCTACGATATTGTGCCCTACCCCCTGGGCCTTCTGAAACTCTTCCAGAGCCTGTTGGGTTAATCCCTTTTCTTCATAAGCTACTCCTAAGTTGTGATGGGCGTCGGCATAATCAGGTTTTATCAACAGAGCAAGTTTAAATTCCTCGATGGCTTCGTCTAACAATTTCTTCTTTACGTAGATCGCTCCTAAATTATTATGAGCATCCGCATAATCTGGGTCAATTCTAATTGCCTCTTTAAACTCCTCTATAGCCTGGTCTAGCCTATTCCTTTCGAAGTAGGCCTTACCCAGATTATTATGGGGCCGGGCCTTCCGGGAAGACTTCTTTACCGTATCCTTCCAAAGCTCATAATCATTACTCATTAATAAATTGCGCCCTACCACTCCCAAGGTAAAACAGAGGGTAATCACGACAAAAGCTGAATATACTGTTAAATCCCGAGGATACCGATCTCGCCGAGCCTTAAATAAATTGGAAAGTAACACCCCTCCTATTAAGCAGAATCCGGTGGTGGGAAGATAAAGCCGGTGTTCGGCCATAACATCCTGGAGAGGAACAATACTTGAGGTTGGGAGAAGAGTAATAAAAAAGAACATGATGCCGAAGCTTACTGTCGGCACCCTTCGGAAAATAACTACTACCCCAGCTAAAATCGTTCCCAGAATCAAAACAGAAATAACCACCGCTGGCTCAATTAGCGAGGCTGCCCGGGGAAAATCCGGGTCGAAATTTAAACTCAAAGGGAAGATAATGAGCCTAAGATAATTTATGACTACCCTCAGCTCAGTAATAAAGTAACTATAAGCATTAAGCTCATACTTGGGATGTCCCAGGGTTCCATATCCAAAATAACGTAAAATAAAATAAAAGACTAAAATTATCAGGAATGGTAATGACCACTTAACCCTCTCAAATAACTGTTTCTTATCCGGAGAAACAACCATACTGTATTCATACAGCAAGAGAACAACCGGCAGAGTAACTGCTATCTCCTTAGTTCCGAGCGCCAGGAGAAAAGAGAAAAGAGAAACCAGATAATTGAGAATAAGATTTTTTTTATCTTGAAAATTACCTGAGCGGACCTTTATAAAAAAATAGAGACTTAGCAAGTAGAAGCTGGTGCAGAGGACTGAGGATCGGCTGGCAATATAGGATACCGACTCGGTATGCACCGGCAAGGTAGCATATATTATTGAAGAAAATAATGCTATCCGTCTTGCTGAGAGGAGATTATCGGTAGAAAAAGAAAGGTTTCGGAAACTCATATACAAGATGAGATAGAGTAATATCGAGGTTAACCCGTGTAGGAGCAGGTTAACCAGATGATAGCCAAAGGGATTCAGATGGGAAAAATAATAATTCAGGGCAATTGATAAAAATAAGATTGGGCGGGAGGGGTTATGGGAGACAATTGAAGAAAAATCACTTACATCCCTGATGTTAGGGTTCTCCTCAATCACCGGTCGGTCATCAAAGTGAAAAGTATTCTCCAGGGAATTAAAATAACCCAACGCGGAGATGAGCAGGATTAAGCTGATGGCAATTATCCGGAGCCTGGCCTCCCAGTAACCTTTACCGGCTTCGATCACTTTCTTTCTGTCTCCAACTTCTTGATATTTTCTTCTATTATCCTTGCTTGGTTCTGATGGGGATCCAAACGGAGACTTTCCCGGAAGTGGTAGATAGCTTTTTCTTTGTTTTCTAACCGGGCATAAATCGCTCCTAAATTGGTATGGCAAACTGCACTCTGTGGGCGCAGCTTCAGAGCTTGGCTAAATTCGTTAATTGCTTGATCATTGTCACCGAGCTTAAAATAAGCCAATCCCAGGTTGATATAAGCATCAAAATATTCCGGATCAATCTTCAATACCTCCTGGTACTCAGTCACCGCCTTATCCAACTCACCCTTTTGCTGGAAAGCAATCCCTCGATAAAAGTGCCCTAATACACTATCTGGTGGAATTTCCGAAGAAGCCCCCCCGTTGATAATACCTTGCTGCTTTAATAATTCCTTCTTTTTCATGGCAATCTCAAGATTATTCCAGGCCGAGCTGTATCTCGGATTAAGCCGGACTGCCTCTTTAAACTCAGCAATAGCCTCATCTAGCTTCCCCGCCTTGGCATAGTAGGTACCTAAGAAATTATGAATTTCGTAATTAGTAGGGGCCGCCTGCATCATTCTCTCCGCCTCTTTTACCGCCTGCTTGATATTACTCTTGCCCTCATAGGCCTTGGCTAAATTACCCATTGCCAAGAGATAATCTGGTTTAGCTGCTAATGATCGTTGGAAATAAACGATTGCCTCATCATACTGGCCCCGGCGAAGAAGGATACCACCCAGATCATTCAGGGCTTGAAACTGATTGGGATTTATCCGCAGGGTTTCTCGGTATTCCTTTAGCGCTTCATCATAATGGCCCATATTATCAAGGGCGAAACCCAGTCCGTAATGAGTTCGATCTTTCCGCGGAGATTTTTTCATCACATCCGTCCAGAGAGTAAATTCGTTCTCCCAAACCAGATTTCTCTGAATCGTCCCGAAGGAAAAACCAAATACCAAAAGAATCAGAACACTAAGAGCTAAGACTTTACCTTCCCGAAAGAATCTCTCCTCGATAAAATCAAAACCTTTATTAAGAACTGCTCCCATAACCAGAAAAAATCCAACCGAGGGTAGATAGAGGCGATGTTCGGCCATAACATCATAAAGCGGGAGGATGCTCGAAGTAGGAACAAGGGCAATAAAGAACCAGAATATACCAAAAGTCACCTGAGGATAGGACTTAGATACCTTAAACGCAAGATATAAAATGCCGGCCAGAATAATGATTGAGAACATAACCTCCCAAACAAATGGGGAGGGGGAAATAGGGAAATCGGGATCGGCACACAGATTTACCGGGAAAAAGAGCAAACGAAAGTAGTTCAAGATCACATTAAACTGAGTTGACAGGTAAGTAACGACTGTTAGGTTCTTTTGCGGATTTCCCAGGGTGCCGAAAACTGTGTATCGCAGGACAAAATATAAAAGCAAAACACCGAAGAAGGGAGAATGATAACGCACGATTCGGGGGAGAAAGCTTTCTCTCTTTCCCTGATAGATAAACAGGAAATCGAGAATCAGCAGCATAACCGGTAGAGTTACCGGTATCTCCTTAGTTCCCAATGCCATGATAAATGAGAAAGCGGAAAACGCTAAAAGCAAAATGCGAGGGTTTTCCCTATCTCTCACCCAGGCTTTAAGAAATAGATAAACCGCTATTAGATAAAAAGTGGTACACATAACTGCGGAACGGCTGGAGATATAGCTGACCGACTCGGTATGAATGGGATTAACTGTGTAAAGCACGGCAGAAAAGAGGGCCAGGCGGTGAAATAGGCTTATCTGGAGGAAATTCTGTCCGATCGTGAAGATAATTAAATAGAACAAACTCGCGGTTAAAATGTGGAGAATAAGACTGACAAGATGATATCCAAATGTATTTTCCCGATTAAAATAATAATTTAACGCAAAGGTAAAATATAGTATCGGACGGGATCGGTTATGAGTTACAATCGTCTTGAGGTCACCCAGGTATCGGATACTGGGGTTTTTCACCACCACATGCTGATCGTCGAAATGGAAGGAGCTATTCAGAATATTGTAATAAATCCCGGATGAGATAACGGCAATTAGAATTATTGCCACTACGTGATTTATTATTGCCTTATTCCGAGCCCTCTTATTTTCCGGGGAATAAGCAACATTTTTTCGGTTGCTCAGCCTTTTCTTTTTACGAGAATTTTCCACAGTAATTATTAAAACCTTATTTAACCTGTTCTTCGCACAATGGACCCTCGAGGGTTGTTACTTTCACCCCTGATTTTTCAAGTCTCTCGATCATCTGATTCACAACTTTGGCTTTGTAATAATTGGGATCGCTTTTCTCTACCATCAGCAGATGGCAGAGCGCTTTTTCCTTCTTCTTCTGTCTGAAATATATTGAGCCCAGTCCCATATGGGCATGAGCAAAATAGGGATACAGCTTTAAGCATTTCAGGTATTGCTCAATTGCTTCCGGGATCAAACCTTTTTTACTATATACATTGCCCAGATTATAATGGATTTTATAATTGTAAATATTATACCATTTCAAGGCCTCCCGAAACTCCTGGGCTGCCAGATCATATTTATTTTGACGATCATAGATTGCCCCCAAATTATTATGGGCATCCTGGTTGTCGGGATTAATCTCTAGCGCCCTCCGGAATTCCTTCTCTGCCTGGGCTAGTTGACCCCGGACAAAATAAACATGTCCGAGATTGTTGTGTGGGCGATCCTTATTAGGGGATCTCCGCACTGCATCCTTCCATAGGGTGATTTCATCTTCCCAGACCACATTACGATTTAGGGTGCCTATGCAATAAAGCAAGCCTACGGAAATGAATCCGGTAGTAACAATCAGCCAAGCCTGATTAGATGGATATTTCCTCTTGACCCTGCTGATAACCTCAAAAAGCACTTTTCCCGCAATTAAACAGAAACCTACTGAAGCAAGGTAAAGGCGATGCTCGGCTACCGGGTCCTCAAGTGCAACTATACTGGAAGTGGGAGAGAGGGTTAAAAAGAACCAGAAGATACTAAAGGAGATCGCCGGGGAAGACCTGAATATTCTTAAGACAACCACCACGAAACCCAGTAATATTATTGCCGATAGAACGACCGGGAGTTCGAAAAATGAGGCAGAAACAGGAAAATCAGGATCGACATTTAAATTAATGGGAACAATTAATAATCGGATGTAATTCACAATCACATGAATCTGGGTAGCAAGATTTGAAGTAACACTGCGGATGTATTTTGGATTCCCAAAGGAGCCAAAAAAATGCTGCCGGAGCAGAAAAAATACTAGAATAATCAGCAAAAACATTGAATGATACTTAAGAATTCTCTGACCAATCTTTTTCATATCCCCCTTGGAGATAAAGCAGAAATCGTATCCAATCAATACTACCGGAAAAGTAACTGCAATTTCTTTGGTTCCCAGGGCCAGCAGAAAACATAAAATAGAAAATGCAATACGCCTCAGGCGGACTGTCTTAATCTCAGTTTCCGAGCGTTCTGAGTCTGCCCAAGCTCTAATGAAGAGGAGTATGGCTGACAGATAAAATGTAGTGCATAGAACCGATGATCTACTTATTATATAAGTTACCGCCTCGGTCTGAATGGGATGGGCAGTAAAGACACAAGAAGAAAGAAGGGCAATATCATCGGGCCTACGGGAAACCTTCCAATTCTTATCAAGGAAATCACTTATGGTCACTCTGATAATGAAGAAAACAAGAAAGCTATTTAAGATGTGAAGTATCAGGTTAACCAGATGATACCCAAAAAGTTCATATTGCCCAAAATAGTAATTTAAACCCAGAGTAAGATTAAGCACCGGTCGTGCCTTATTAAAGAACAGGACATCACCGATTTTACTAAGATCTCGAATTTTATAATTCTCGGAAATCTGGTGAATGTCATCAAGATGGTAATCGACATTAAAGGAATTGGAATAAGCTGTGGCGGCAATGACTGAAATCAGAGCTAAAGCAATTAAACGTTCTCTGGAAAACAACTTGTTCATTAATATACCCGGGCTACTTACTACTGAGTAGACTTTTAATTGACTCCCTTATTGCCTTTGCCTGGCTCTGATTGGGTTCTAATCTCAAAGTCTCCTGAAAATGATAGAGTGCTTTGTCCCGGTTAACCACATTCTTTGAATATATCGCTCCCAGATTCGTATGGGCAAGGGCATAATTTGGTTTTATCTTAAGGGCTTCCTCAAACTCTTTTATTGCCTCCTTATACATCTTTTGCTCAAAGAATGCTGTCCCCAAATTTAAATGTGTTTCTGCTGATTTTGGATTTAATTTTAAAGCTGCCCGATAATGAGTAATTGCTTCTTGATATTGCTGCCTTTTATGGTAAGCGTGGGCCAGGTTTGACTGGGCAGGCTCATACTTGGGATCTATCTTTACTGCTTCTAAAAATGCCTTAAATGCCTGCTCGGATTCCCCATTTTTAAGTAACGACTTCCCTAACTTTACCTTGGCAAAGGCACTGTTCGGCTTGATCCGAGAGGCTTTAGCATACTCAGACTCAGCCTCTTCGGTTAACCCTTTCCTTTCATAAGCAACTGCCAGATTAAAATGTGCCTCGGAGAAATTCGGGTTAACCCTGATTGCCTTCTGATATTGCTCGATTGCCTTGTCAATCTTGCCCATCTCCAGATAGGTGGCACCCAAATTGTTATAGGTTAATTCATATGTAGGCTCCACTTTCATCCCCATCTTATATTCCCGAATTGCCTGATCAATCAAGCCTCTTTCCTTAAAAGCATTTCCTAAATTATTATGCGGGCGACCCTTTTGGGGCGATTTCTTTATGGTATCACCCCAGAGAGCAATTTTGTTTTTCCAAGCAAAATTGCGCTTTATTGTAGAAGAGGAAAAGGATAAGAA
>CP070770.1:2454344-2473824 GCA_020345765.1 Deltaproteobacteria bacterium | reverse complement strand
CAAAACGATAACCCGGCCCTCCGGTCCCCATTCCCAGCGGATCACCTCCCTGGATCATGAACTTGGGGATGACCCGGTGGAATATCGTCCCGTCATACAGAGGGACCTTTGCCTTTTCACGGGTGCGCGGATCGGTCCACTCCTTGGTGCCTTTCGCAAGACCGACGAAATTTTCCACGGTCTTGGGAACCTGTTTGGGGTAAAGGACACAGGTGATGTTGCCTTTACTGGTTTCGAATACCGCATGCATTTTCTCCGGCATGGTTGTCTTTTCTCCCTTCTCCGGCATTTTTACTTCTTCTACTTTTTCCGGCAATTTTTTCTTCTCTACCTTTTCCGGCGTTCTTGTTTTTTCTCCCTCGGCACATACGATATTGGTAACTGCCAGGCACAATCCAACAATAAGTAACCTCCGGGAGTTTCTCATTTTACCTATCCTATTTCCCATATCTCACCTCCTATTATTAATAATATTGTAAGCCTTTAAATAATAAATATGAACGCAACCTTTTTAGAAACCCGATTCCCGGGCAATTACCAGGCGCTGCACCTCCGAGGTCCCTTCGGTAACGGTAAAAAGCCGCCCATCCCGCCAGTGTCTTTGAATGGGATATTCCATCATATACCCGTAACCACCGTGGATCTGCATCGAGTCGGAGAGGATCTTCTGTAATGTCTCGGAAGTAAAAAGTTTCACCATGGAAGATTCCTTCCGGACTTTTTTGCCCTGGTCGTACATCCAGGCAACCCGGTAGGTGTATGAGCGCATAATATCTATATTCATTGCCATCTCCGCCAGTTTGAACCGGGTGGCCTGGAATTTAATAATCGGCTTTCCGAATTGAATCCTTTCCTTGGCATACTGTACACTCAGTTCATAGGCAGCCTGGGCAGTCCCGGTACAGCGGCTTCCGTAGGTTATCCTCCCGGAGATAAGGGTATCGGCAACCATGTCAAAACCCCCGCCCTCCTTTTCCCCGATCATGTTCTTTGCCGGAACCCGGCAGTCTTCGAATACTAGTTCCCCGGTTTCAATGGATTTGTTCCCCACCTTATCCAGCTTCCGGGATACCGAGAATCCCGGGGTGCCCTTCTCAACAATAAAGAGGTTGATTCCCTCACCCCTTTTGGTAGGGTCGGTATAGGCGACCGCAACTACATAATCACAGATGGGGCCGTTGGTAATGAACATCTTGGTTCCGTTGATAACATAGTCGTCACCATCCCGGACCGCGGTCGTTTTTATCGAGGCGGCGTCCGAACCGGCATCCGGTTCGGTAAGGCCGAATGCGGAGATCTTCTCTCCCTTGATGGCGGGGACAAGAAACTTCTGCTTCTGCTCCTCAGAACCAAAGCGATAAATGGGCTGGGTACCTAAACCGCTCTGAAGCATCAGCGAAGAGGCAATCCCGGCATTTACTCTTGATAGCTCCTCTACCATGATGCATTCGGTAATCTTATCTCCTCCTCCGCCTCCCAATTCCTGGGGATACCGGGGGCATAAAAACCCCATCTCCCCCATCTTCTTGAAGAGCTGTTTGGGGAAGACATTTTTCTCTTCCGCTTCTTCTATCAGCGGGACAACCTCCTTCTCGGCGAAGTCCCGGATGAATTTTTGAAAGACACGGTGCTCTTCGGTAAGATCGAAATCCATAACCTATTCCCCCTTAATTAATGTGACCTATTCGTTATATGCAGTCCACTCGGTTACTGGGATGAAAAAGATATATCAGAACCAAACCAGGTTGTCAAGAAGAAGGGAACTGGTATCCCACTATTCGAGTCCCAACAGCCGTCGGGCTTCCTCGGGGGTGGCTATTGGCCTCTGGAGCTCCTCGGCAATCCGCACGACCCGGCGGACCAGGTCTTCATTGGTGGTTAATTGAATCTTGTTATAGTCGTAGTAAACGGAATCTTCAATTCCGACGCGGACTCCACCCCCGGCGACGATGGCAGCAACATTCATCGGCAGCTGGAATATACCCATACCAGCTGCCGTCCAGACCGAATTTTCGGGAAGGGCATGGACTAAGTCGGCGAGATTCCCGATCGTTGCCGGCACAGTCCCCAAGTTTCCGAAGAGCAGGTTGAAGTATTTTATCCCCTCAATCAGTCCATCACGCTCCAGGTATTTGGCCATGCCGATCATCCCGAGATCAAAGGCTTCAAGCTCGGGCCTGATTCCTTTTTCTTTCATGGTCTGTGCCAGACGCCTTATCATATCGATTGAATTAACAGTTGGCCCAGTAGGGAAATTTAGCGAGCCGAGCGTCAGGCTCGCAAAATCCGGCTTGGCATTGTCGGTCAGAGCCAGCACTTCGGAGCGGCGCTCGAATTCGCTCCAATTCCGACCCGAGGTGGTCACGCTACAAATTATCCCGGGCCGCTCACGGCGAACCGCGATCAGGATCGGCTCGAAGGCCGAAGCTTTCCAGGTTGGTTCCCCAGATTTGTCTCGGGCGTGGATGTGCACGATCCGCGCCCCGGCATCATAGACCTTAATTGCATCATCGACGATTTCTTCGGTAGTTACCGGGACGAATTGGGTGTCCTCCTTAGTGGGAATCATACCCGTGAGGCACACGTTAATAAGAAGCGGGGGGTAAGGGGCGAGGGGATGGGCTTCATTCCGGGCTATATAAGCAGCTGTAGCTTCATTCCGGTGGGCCCGGCGCATATAAGTCTCCAGATCCAATTCTAAAGTCGTCCAGGAATCGATTTCAGGATCGCCGAAGCTGCACAATTTCTTCAAGGTGCCTACCTTGCGGTAGCCATAATGCTTTTTGTACCAGTTGATTGTAGCGGGACGGTCTGCATTCGTGACGACTTTCTTCACGCCAACTCGGAACATTGCCTCAAGCCGCGTTTTGTGAAGTGCATGCCCAATCCCCATAGCATTATACTCGGGAAGAACACCGAGGAGCGTCGTTTTGGCTTGGGTTTGCGAAAGAAGCTTATAGCCGGCAGCACCGATAATCTTATCATCAACGCGGGCCAGGAAAAAGCAGTTGAGGTCCAATTCCTCCATCTCTGGTGAGGGGACGTGGTGCATATTCCAGGGCTTCATAACCTCAAGGATTGCTTGAAGGTCGCCAGGCCCAGCCTTTTCAATTTTAAATGATTTCTTCATGCTTTTTCCCAAGCGGGCAAATTTGTGACATTATACTAAATTTTCAGACTAAATGCACTCTTTCGTTGCCGGTTGCGAAGCGCGATAGGGGTTTGCCCTCACATCTGTTCTGACCTCGGGCGATCGGACAAGCGGGAAAGGGCAGTCATGAACTTGCCGGAAGGCGTCCGCGGAATTTTCTCGACTGGCATGAATTCAACAGTCACATCGGAGTCCAATACTTCGTGGAAGAATCGCCGGAGCTGTGCCTGGGATTCCGGTGTCAGCGGGGATTCGGCGACGAAATGGAGCTCATATCGGTCAACGGTTTCCTGGATTATCTGAAATTGTCTTAGCTCCGGACGATACTTCAATCGGACTACCAGCTCCCAAGGTGAAACCAGACGGCCATCTTTAAGTCGGAAGAAATTGATTGACCTCCCGACAATACTTTTAAGCAGGGGAAGGTTCCGTCCGCAAGGGCAGTTTTCCTCGGCAGCGACCGCGTAATCGCCAATTTCGTAGCGTACCAGCGGCATAAGATAGTTTTCCAGGGTAGTAACGAGGACCTTTCCTGTCTTCCCGGGGGCAACTGGTCGTCCCGCCTCATCGACGACCTCAAGCAAGACATGTTCGGAATTTATATGGTAGGAGCCTTCCGGGCATTCCCAGGCAAGGAAGGCCTCGGTGGTGCCGTAATTATCGGAGACCTCTACCCCGAGGACCCGGTGGGCCCGCGAGCGCAGGTCATCCTCCAGCACCTCCCCTCCGGTGAATAGACGCTTCAGGGAAGGAAGCCTCTGGCCCGAGGCCTCGAAGAGGTCAAGCAGGGCCTCCAGGTTCGAGGGAATCGTGTAGAGAAAAAGTGGGTCTACCCGACGAAGCCAGGCCACCTGTTCGGCAAAGTCGGTAAAGATCGAAAGGAAATTCGAGGCCAAGCGTGCCCGGCTTTGAATAAGGTACCCATCCGGTGTCCGCTCAGGCAGATAAATAATCCAGGCGTTCCGTTGAAGCGGGCTCCAACCATTCTGACGAAGGTAGCGGATCCGTGCGGCGTAGCGACCGCGTTGATGAGAGGCGTCGAAGAGAACCTCAATCGGCATTCCGGTCGACCCGGAAGAACAGTCTGACGGGAACGATGCTGTCGGGGGATAGAGTGAGCGAACTGACTGGTTAAGCTTGCTGACCTCACTGCGTTTCAGGCACGGAAGCCCGGGGAAATCCTTCAGATCACATGTTCCCTCAAAGCGAGAGGCATAGAATGGAATTCTCGTTGCTGCTATAAGTGTCTTTTGTAGTAAGTCTTTTCTGTAAGCCTGCAATCTTTCCGGTTCCCAATATTGAGAGCGATGAAATTTAGCGTAGCGGAGGGTTGCGCCGAACAAATTAGTTAGTATTGACATCTCAGTTCCGTCCTTTCAGCATCATAGCTTCACCATCACGCAGTGAAACCACGGGAGCGGGCGGAAATGACCAATGCGACTGCGCGGAGAGGTTATAGGCGCCGACATCAAGAACAATAATCACATCACCCTCGGAGAGATATGGCATCACTCGTGACCGGGCGTAGATATCGAAGTCAGCGCAGAGGGGACCCACGAGCGTATAAGTCTCCTCGGCAGGTCCACGAGGAGCGCTATGAAGGATCTCATGATAGCCCCGGCCAACGAAGAGTGCATTCTGGATGCGGCTGGCATCGAGGATTGCGAAGCGGATACCGCTTTCCTCCTTAATCCGGTTTACCCGCGTAATTAAGTGAAAGGTATCCGAAACCAGGAGCCGTCCCGGCTCCATATAGAGACCGGCAGGGGGATCAGCGGCCATCTCTTCTCCGATCGCCCGGCAGATCTCGGCAAAGGAGGATATTTCCCCAGGAGGCGGCACCGCAACAGGCTCTCCGGTTTCAAGGGTATCAAAGGCCCCTTCCGGATATCGGACCTCAGAGCTGACCGGATAGCCCCCTCCTAAGTTTACGATGGGGATCTCGATCTCTTCCGATCGGAGGGCCTGTCGGAGAGTGACCAGCTCCCGGGCGAGCTGCCGAAAAGGTTCGGCACTAACGATTCCGGTACCGATATGAGCGGAGAGCGAAGTCAGTTGAATCCCCCTAGTCTTGCTGAGTGTTCGGACCACTTCCCGGAATTCATTACTCTTCGGGTTTAGACCGAACTGGCTTCCTTTCGACCCCATCCTCAGTGTGGTCAGGGATCGGGACTCGAAGATATCGGGGTTGATGCGGACCCCAGCCCGGAGCGGCCCCGGGGATTCCCCGGCGATCCGGGCGAGTGCTCGGGCTTCGCTCAGGGACTCAACCTGGATCAGCACCCCCCAGTTGGTTGCCAGGCGCAGGGCATCATCACCCTTGCCGGGTCCGTTCAGGATCATTCTCTTTTTGGCAAAACCCACTGCATCAGCATTCTTAAGTTCAAAGATTGAAATCGCCTCAGCCCCGAATCCCTCCTCCTTCAGGATCTCAAGAACCCGGGGAATGCCGTTGGTCTTCAGGGAGTAAAAAAGCTCGGCATTGGGGATGGTCCGGCGGGCGGTATCCAGGGTGGTGTGGGCGTTTCGGTGCAGACGAGCTTCATCGAATAAATAAAAGGGCGTCCCCATCCTGTTCGCCAGGTCGGCAATATTGACAGATCCGAGTTGAAGCCCTTTGGCACTCTCCTCAAATCCCCAGTGCCCGATCGAGAGTCTCAACGTTTGGTCCTTCTGGTAATGGGAACCAGCCCTTTCTTTTCCCTTACTGGTCACTTTCCCTCTCCACTTCCATTATTGATGTATTCCTCATTAATTTCTTTACCGAATCTCATCATATCATGAATCCAGGCATAGACGAATCTGCCGTTTCTTCCGGAAAGCTTCAGATTGCTAAAAACTTTTAGAAAAGCGTTAATTTTCTGAACCTTATTCGCATAACCCACTTCCAATATGGGATAAGCGTTATGCAGCCTGCTGACCGAGGCACCGATGATTTCCCCTTCTTCAATCCAACCAGTTTGAGTGAGTTGTGAGCAAGTTAACCGGATCAATTCGTCATGATCCAGGTTCCAGAGCCTGTTCTCCTCCTGGCAGGGAATTTCTGCAACCAACGAGGTTTGTCCCGGGGGAGACATGTGCCTGCTTCTATTCTTCGGCTCGTATATTCTGGTAATGAAGAAATCAGGATCGGTAATATATATGGTTGCGGCTTCCATTACCGATTCCCGGTCCAGAAAGAATGTAACTAATATCATATTTCGGTAGCGAAGGCCTTTGGCTATAGATAGAATCTCATCCGGTAATTTCGGCTCCATCACTTGAAAAAAATAGTCAAGCGGCAATGTACTTACTACCTCATCGGTATCTACCTTATCATTTCCGTTGATTTCTACCGCTTGGATCCTGTTATTATTGTGCAGGATCTTAGTTATTTTTGCATCGCGGATAATGTTTTCTTTCCCGCAAAATTCTGCTAGCTTGTCGGAAATGGTGCCGATGCCAAATTTAGGATAATAGAATGAACCATCCAAATGTTCGGTTTTTGCTTTGTGCCCGAATATCGCCTCAGTAAGAAAGGTTTTCAAGTTCAGCCCCCTCATCCGGGTCCCGGCGATGTCCGAAGAAAGCTGGTTACAGGGTGCCCCCCACAGTTTTTCGGAGTAATTAAGTAAAAAAAGATCGGCGATTGTTTTCCCGTAGGTATTGAGGGCGAAACTCTCAAAATTACGGTTTGATCTCTTAGCACCTAACCTTGAAAGGATTACCTCAAAAGCGGCTTTGGTAAAGGTGTAAAGCCCCAATCTTCTCAACAAATTCAGGGGGGAAAGAGGAAAATCTATGAGTTTTCTCTGGTGAAAAATATAACTCGGTATATCGATCCTATTTAAATCTGCCCCAAGGAGTTCCTTTAGCTCCTTCATTACCTCCGGAGCCCGATCATGGAGGCGATGGGCACCGGAGTCAAAAAGAAAATCCCCGTGTTTCAGGGTAATACAGTTTCCCCCGATCCGATTGTTTGCCTCGTAGATGGTAAACGGCAGCCCGTTTTTCTTGGCATAGTATCCGACCGAGAGCCCCGCCATACCTCCCCCTAAAATTGTGATATGTGGCTTAGTCATCTATTAATCTCGTTCGCTTATCCGTCGCCCTATTTCTTGCCTTTGCGCTGGCGTTCCCACTGTTTGCGGAGAGTATTATCGAAATCGAGGGAATCGGGATCCATCAAGAAGCGGAATTCACCCTTAGCTACCGCTTTATCCAGCCATTCCCGAAGACGGGCATAGTGGTCCGGGTTCATGGATTCCATCGCTTCCCAGTCGCTATCGAGGGCGTAAACGGGACATACCTCCACGCAGTAATAGCAGTAAATGCACGGGGTTTGGAGTCGAGGCGGGTCTGCCTCGATATCGATACCATTTACCGGGCAGTTATTCTGACAATCGAGGCAGTTGGTGCAGCTATCCCGATCCAATTGAATTCTGGGCATTATCTGATCCAATATTTCACGCGAGAAGAAATTGGCGTTTTGCACCCACTCCTCATCCACGGGCTCGGGCGCAGGAATAAGGTTTTTCTCGCCTGCTACAATCCGCTGGTTGCGTCCGGCGATCTCTCTGCCGAAGACATGTGCCGTCTCCAAGTCAACGGAATCCGGGTGACCCGTAGTCAAGGTGGGATAGGGGATGAAAGCCAGGGTGGCATCGGCATACATATCGTAATAGCCCACGACGATTACTCCTTTTTTCTGCAGACGCTCCGACATTGAATTCAGGGTTATTCCCATCACGGAGCCGTGGCTGCAGAAGACAAACCAGTGTTTATCCTTCAAATCCGGCAGCCCATCGATAAAGTCGCGCACATTAAAAGGCTCCTGATAGTAAAATACTGGGCAGCCCAGACCAACCAGGTCATAATCCACCAGCTTGTTGGTATCCACATCGGCCATAGTCGTAAGCTCGCACTGGCCGGTTACTTCAACAATACCGTCGCGGATGAGCTCGGCTGCCTGGCGGGTATAACCCGTTTGCGAGAAGTATATAATCAGGGTTTTCATGTCTTTTCTCCTTTCTTTCTTGATGAATCTGCCTGGGTTTCAATAGCATAGATGTAGCCGGAAACCTCCTCCCCCGGATGAGTATATTTGTAGGCGGTGAGAGGGAATTCCCGGACCCGGGTGAAACCATAGGCAGGATAAAATTTCCAGCTCATCTTGGTGTCAGTACATACGGTAGCCTGAGGAATGGCTTTATGGCTGACGATATCGAGGAAGGCGTCCATTAGTTTTTGGCCGAGGCCGCGGTGGCGGAAGTCTTCGTGTACGGCAAAAAGGATTATTTCCGCCCAGGGGAAGTGGAATGGGTGTTTGAAAAAGTGGGGGCGATAACCATAAAACAATCGGCGGAGATGCTTCCTGGCAAAAGGGCTCATCTGGTAACGGTTGAAAATGGCTTTCGGGCCGAAGCGAAAGATAGCTTCGGCTATGCCGGCCCGGACATATTTCCATTTGGGTTGGGCCGCCCCCAGGAGGATACCAACTACCCGGCCGTCCGCTTCGGCGGAGAATGACCGGCTGCCGATCAAGGCACAGATTCTCAGGAAATCTTTACCGAGTGACGGGGCAGCTTCGTTAAAGAGAGGCCAGTATACATGATAGAATCCGCTGATAAAGACCCGGTAGGCCTCTTCCAGATCATCAGCAAGGCGAAATGGACGAATCAATAAATCTTTAGGTTCCAAAATAATTTCTTAAAACTATTTCTGCTATGATTGTATGTGTGACCTGCATTAGGGCTTACCGTCGGGAAAATACCTCCCGGGGGCAGACCTCTGCACAGATGAAACAGCGGATACAGGTTTGCCGATTTATTTTTACATCCCCGTTCAGGGATATCGCATCTACCGGGCAGGCCCGGAGACAGATCCGGCAATTGTCGCAGCGTTCGGCGGTAACCTCCATCTCGCCCAGTTTGAGACGGAGCCGGATAAGATCCGTGCCCCGGATCCGGGAATTCAGGTTTTGAAATACAGTCGTGAACCTGGTTATGCCGTCACTGAAGAATTTTTTTAAAAGCCCGGGCATATGATAATGACGGAAACTCCGGGCTACCCGCTCCACCGGCTCGCCCCGGATTTCTATCCCGTTTAGCGAGCCGAGACCACGATCGGCGGCCAGTTGGATGTGCAGGATGTCTTTCGGATCTATTCCCATAATCCGGGCCATGGTGCTATCAGCTTCCACCACATTGTCCGCCGCCAGGATTACCCCCAGGTTAACAGTTTGACCGGTGGCGGGTGGTCCGAACTCACCCTCCAGACCAATGATGCCGTCAATAATTGTGAGGTCGGAGCGGATCGCGGTATTCAAATCAACAATCCCCTCATCGATACCGGCCAGGTGGACGATTTGCTTCTGCTTGCCCGGAACCACCCCTTTGATATTCTTTAAGCCAAGGGATACCGTGGTCAAACCGTGAGTTTTTGCAATCGGGAGATTAATTAACTTATCGCTCTGGAGAACCCGTTTTGCAATAAACTGGTGATTCAGGCGTTTCCCTTCCGGAACCTGAATATGGACTCCTTCCTCCTGGTCGAAGTGGACTATCTCGAATCCATAGCGATCATGGAAGTCACAGTAACCGGCCCGCGGGAAAACACTCCGGCTTTTTAATGGGTAGATCGGGCTTTCTCCTACCACCGGTTTGCCCCCAACCTCCTGAACCATCCGGGCCACCTCCGCTACCACTTCGGGATTGGTAACTACCCCGGTAGAATTCGGTTTTCCGAGGCAAATGTTGGGCTTGAGGACAACCCGATCCTCTTCCGCGACGAAGCGCTCCATTCCCCCCAAGAGGCGGACGGCCTCCCTCACATCCCGGGGGTCATTACTCTTGATAATCGCTACTGTCAAGGTTGCCTTGAATTAGTAGGTTGCAAAATCATCGAATTACTCTCAGGGTTCTTACAGTTTCAACAGGTTAAGCTTCCCCCTCATACAGTTATCAGTATGGCTAAAAAATATATTAAAACTTGTCCCGATTGTCAAGGGAATGGAACCGTATTTCCCCTTGATCAATCGCCTTAAATAATGTAGTCTGGATTAAATTTGTTGGATATTTAACATGGGAATACGCCGATTAGAAGATAAATGCAATGAATGTATGCTTTGTGTGCAGGATTGCATTGCCGGGGTGTGGCGGGACATAGCCGGACTGCCGACAGTAGTAGATCCGGAGCTCTGTAACCATTGCAGTCATTGCCTGGCCGTTTGTCCTCAAAGTGCAATCGAACACGATGCCCTTGATGCAGAACAGGCTCAGCGCATAGGGAAGAAACTGCTTGATCCCGAGGTATACCGGGAAATAGTAATAAGCCGCCGCAGCGTCAGACAGTATCAGGATAGACCTGTCCCCCGCGAGATTATCGAGGACATTATCTCTCTGGCGCGCCATTCTCCCACGGCCAGTAACTTGCAAAATGTGCAATATATCGTGGTTACTGACAAGGAATTGATACAGAAGATATCAAGGCGGATTTTTGCTATCAGTAATCGTATTCTCAAATGGATCCAGAATCGATGGGGAAAAATTATATATAGGACTTTTGCAAGAGGTGATTTCGCCAGGTCATTGAGCCGGTACCTAAAGGTAATGGATTACTATAAGGAAAAGGCTAAGGAAGGCAGGGATTATATCCTGCACAATGCCCCCGTACTGATCCTCCTTCATGCTCCCGCCCGTTCGAACTTTTCTTGCGATAATTGCAATATTGCCGCTACCAATATTACCAATTACTCGCACGCTTTGGGCCTTGGCACCTGTTATATCGGCTTCCTGACAATGAGTCTCCGCCTCGATCGAACCTTACGGCGGTGGGTTGATGTCCCCAAAGGCCGGCGTGTTTTTGCGAGCTTAGTGCTCGGTTATCCCGCGTATTCGTATACTTTTACCGGCTCCAGAAAGGAACCTAAGGTAAGGTGGATTGAAGGATCCAGCCCTTCAGCAGGGAAGTAAAAGAAACTACACAGATTTAAAGGTAATTGAGGATGGGAGAAGAGAAATTCTGGAAGGAATCTTACGACGAGGGACTTGACGATATAGATCCGCAGATGTGGGAGAGCTCATTCGTAGAGATAATTAAACCAATCTTCGATGAATTTGCCGATAAGCCGGCACTTGCCTACCTAGGTACCGAAGTGAGTTTTGCCGAACTGGATCGATTTTCGAACCGGTTTGCCAACATGTTAATTGCAGACGGATTCAAAAAAGGTGATGTGGTGGGGATAAGTCTGCCCAATATCCCTGAGTATGTAATTGCCTGGCTGGGAACCCTGAAAGCGGGTTGTGCGGTCTCCGGGGTATCACCCCTCCTCTCGTCGGAGGAGATGGAATATCAGCTTGGGGATTCGAATGTAAAGGGATTAGTTGTCCTTGATGTCTTTTTCGCTGACAAATTGGTAAATATTGCTCCGAACCTGCTGGAGTTAAAATTCGTAGTGGCTGCAAGCCTAGAAGAATTTATGCCGACAAAAAAGACAACAAAAAGTGGACTACCACCCTTGACCGGGAAGACGGTTTATAGCTTCGGGGATGTGATTAAGACGGAAAAGTTTTCAGCCGAAACCCCTCGGGTCGAGATTACCCCTGACGATATCGCTTACATTCAGTATACCGGAGGGACTACCGGAACTCCCAAAGGGGCAATGCTGAGTCATCGAAATGCGGTGGCGGAACTGCTTATCACCCATACCTGGATGCAAAGGGAACGGGAGGGAGGGGCGGCGCTTTCCGGTTATCCATTCTTCCACATAGCGGGATTGGCCTTCAACGGGAAATGTATTTATCGGGGGTTAACCCAGGTTTTGATCCCTAACCCGAGAGATACCGAGCACATCTGCACGGAATTGGCAAGGTATAAGCCAAGGATACTGAGTAATGTGCCATCGCTATACCAGCTATTAATGGCAAACCCGAAGTTCAGGGCTCTGGATCATTCGAATATCGAGACATGTGTTTCCGGTGCCGCTCCCTTTCCGGAAAAAGCTCAGGGGGAGCTGGAAAGTATAATCGGCGAGGGGAAGCTGTTGGAGGTCTATGGAATGACCGAGACATCGCCGGTGGCAACGATGAACCCGGCAAAAGGGAAGAAGAAATTGGGCTCGGTCGGGCTGCCCCTGTTAAATACGGAGATAAAACTGATAGACCCGGAAACCGGTAAGGAAGTTGCCCGAGGGGAGCCGGGGGAGGTATGTATAAAGGGACCCCAGGTGATGGTAGGTTACTATAATAAGCCGGAAGAGACGAAGAGGGCGATTGATGAGGAAGGTTACCTGCATACCGGTGATATTGCGGTTCAGGATGAAGAGGGTTATCTACGGATAGTTGACCGGATAAAGGATATGATAAATGTCAGCGGCTTTAAGGTGTATTCAAAAAAAGTCGAGGAAGTCTTGGCCGGACATCCCGCAATCGAAATGATTGCCTACATCGGGGTGACGAATCCCGACCGTCCGGGTTCGGAGATCGTCAAGGCCTTTATTACCATTAAACCCAGTTATGAATTCGACGGGGACGAGGAGGCATTGAGGGAGGACATAATCAGGTTTGCCAAGGAAAAACTGGCTCCCTATGAGGTCCCGAAAATAATAGAATTCCGGAAGGAGTTGCCCCTTACTCGGGTGGGAAAGATAGATAAGAAACAATTGAGGAAAGAAGCTCAGCAGGAACTAATCTGAAGGCGACAGATTTATTTTTTATTGACTTTCTCGAAAATAAATCTGTCACCTTATTCCGTCACCTTATTCCCCGAACAGCCTATCCGCTGATCTGCGGGCGGAAATACGTGAAATAGTCCAGGAGGTGCTCCTTCGTGGGTACGATTTCCTCCATAACGATAGCCTGGTTGGGGCAGTGGGAAGCACACAGCCCGCAGCCCACACAGTAATCATCGTTCACCGAGATCCCGTCTTCCCCCACGGTAATTGCTTCCATATAACAGACAGTGGTGCAGGTACCGCAGCCCGTGCACTCCTCGGTGCCCCGCGCCTTCCAGCCCGTGGAGGTGATTTGTTTCCGCAGGCTCTCGGTCTTATACCAGTGTTTGAAGTTACGCAGTCCCAGGCAGCAGCAGGGGCAGCAAAGGCAAATCTCAACGTATTTCATTCTATCCTCTTTGGGGATACCTTTTGCGATCGACTCGAACTCCGTCCAGGCAATATTGCATATCAACCCTAACTTTATGGCCTTGTCCAGGTGAGTCATGGCTTCCTCTTCGGTTACCTCGCGGGCAATGCCGTGTGCCACCATAACCCGGCAGGCCTCTCCCACCATGATGCAGGCAAAATCCCTCGGGAAATTGGTACAGCCGTAACCGTCCCGACAGATACAGCGATGCAGGATGACCCGGTAACTGGCTTCCTTAATTAACTGACGTACTTTCTCCACCGGAATTACCATGCTCTTCCGGCTGCTGACAAAGTTAAGATCCTGATTTATGGGGACGGTAACCGAACCCGCGTGATGGTTCTCCCCTTCAAACTTATACAGACGCCGCAAAAAGCGGCCAAAGACAGGATGGGAGAAATTCCCCAGCAAAACATCGCCCACAAACGGGGTAATCCGAACATAGCTCCTCCAGTTATCCTTGGTAATGGATAAGCGCTTCCGGTAAAAATCCTCAAAGCGATTTGCAAGCCTTTTCCTGATCCCCATGATACCTCCCTTAATTTCTAAAACCGAGTCTAAATATTCTATCTAAAATTTAAGCTTTTGGCAAATTAAATTATTCTGCCCCATCATAACTATTTTTCTCATTAAACAACAGCTCCCTCCTTATCTGCTTTTTCTTTTGACAGCGGTGTTTTTCTCATAGTAGTATAATTTAAGGAATATGGTGGGATGAATGCCTTTAGACTGAGTTGCATGGAGGGTTTATGAAGAGTCTTAAATTATTGACCGTGGTCTTTTCCGTCATTATCGGTCTAATTCTGGTTCTTTCCTGCGGCGATGATGAGAGGGAAGCCCCGGTTGGCTTTCCCGAAGACTTCCTGTGGGGAACGGCAACCGCGGGGTTCCAGGTCGAGATGGGTTGTCCAACTGCACCGTGCAATGACGAGAACTCAGACTGGTACCAATGGGTAACCGATCCGGGAATAATTGAAGAAGGTTTAGTCAGCGGGGAATTACCGGAGAGCGGCCCCGGCCACTACGAGCTCTATGATACCGATTTCTCTCTCGCCCGCGACCAGATTGCCAATAATGCCTTCCGGATGTCAATCGAATGGAGCAGAATATTTCCGACAAGTACAGAAGAAATAAACGGATATGATAGCCTTAAATCCGCCGCCGATCCGGACGAGATTCAGCACTATCACGATGTTTTCGACTCGCTAAAGTCCCACGGGATCAAGCCGCTGGTAACCCTGAACCATTACAGCCTTCCGCTATGGGTCCACGACGGTGTTGCCTGCCACGCAGATATTGATAATTGCAGCCCGGCGGGGTGGCTCGATGAGGAGCTGATAATAAACGAGATCGCAAAATACTCAGGGTTCGTTGCCCGGGAATACGGCGGAAAGGTTGACCTCTGGGCGACCCTTAACGAACCCCAGGCGGTGATACTTGCCGGTTACTT
The DNA here is from genome assembly GCA_020345765.1 of Deltaproteobacteria bacterium. Taxonomy (GTDB): domain Bacteria; phylum Desulfobacterota. The sequence continues at coordinate 2,459,102 of CP070770.1, read as the reverse complement.
CATTCCCAGTCCGGAGCGGACAAATCCTCCCGGCATTATGGGCATTGATGATACATCCAAGGGTGTGGAGGTTTTGTTTAATATGATCGAAGCGCACGCGAGGATGTATGATGCGGTTCATCAGAACGATACTGCCGATGCGGACGGTGACGGGGTTGCTGCCGAGGTCGGACTCGTCCACAACCTGACACCATTCATACCGCAGGATCCCGAGAGCGAGCTCGACCAGGAGGCGGCGGAGAACGGCGCTTACTTTTTCAACAACATCATCCTAAACGGAACCATAAAGGGCGACCTCGATACCGACCTCGACGGGGTTATTGACGAGCACAGAGATGATCTCGCCGGAAGGATGGATTACCTGGGAATAAACTGCTATACCCGGGTGACGGTCACCGGTCTTGACTCTGACCTCGGGTATCCGATTCTCAATTTTATACCGAGTACTCTATGGGAATTTTATCCCAAGAGCATATATGATGTGATAATGATGGCGAAACCATACGGGCTTCCCGTCATAATCACAGAAAACGGGACGGCCGATCCTGAGGGAGATGAAACCGGACCAAAATTTCTCATCCCTCACCTCAGCTGGGTCCTGAATGCAATCCGTGACGGGGCGGATGTGAGAGGGTATTTTTACTGGACGTTCATGGACAACTACGAGTGGAACCACGGACTCTCCATAAAGATGGGGATGTTTTCTTTTGACCCCACGACCAAGGCGAGGACTCCCAAGCTGAACGCCTCGGTGTATCGTGAGATCGCCTCGAACAACTCGATAAACGAGGAGCTTCTGGAGAAATATTGTAAAGTAGAAAATGAGGATGTCTGTCCTTAGTACTGATGTCCATCGGGAAGTTATTCACTTTTGTCCGTTGCTTCGAGGGCCTGTTTGCCTACCTCCATGATATCCTCGGCGGGCAGAACAATCGGCAGCATCCCCATTCCACTTACTCCGCTAAAAAGGTTACCTATTCCCGTGCCCTTCGATGGCAATATCCGCAGCATGAGGATACCGATGACCTTCCCGTCCGATGAGAACACGGGTGCACCTAATCCGGCATCCATTGCGGTCGGACCGGGCACATAGAAAGTTCTCGGCTTCTTCACTACCGCCTGAATACGATCCAGACAGACTGAGGGGACACGGTTGGCCACCTTGCCTAAGCGGGTGAGAACTACAATACGATCCAGGATGTCCGGCTTTGCATCTTTGGAAAGATCCAGTGCCGGAATAGGTTTGGTAAGCTTTTCGGACGGATGAACAAAGGCTAAGTCAAGGTCCCGATCCCGCAGGACGATCCGGGCAGGAACTTCTTTCCCATCGGAAAGAAGCACCTTTAAATCTGTTATCTCGCTATCCCAATTGAATCCGGACGCGCCTTCCATTCCGAATTGACCTTCACTGAAGATCTTGGAAATACGACTCGGATCGGTTAAAAACAGAGGGAGAACCGCTAACCCGGAAGGATCGATTACCGTTGCCGTCGCTTCGGTCTTGTTCTCGCCCCGATTCATCTCCCTTCCCTCCATGATCATACGCTCTTTAATAACCATCTTCACGGTTATGACCGTATCCTCCCATTTCCCGATGATCTTTCTTGCCGCCTTCGCTTCCTTGTCAGCCCGGGCAGGAGATACCCAACAAGTCAGGCAGATCAAGGCAGTGATGCCGAGTAGCGTAACCTTTCCGCTTCTCTTGGTTCTTCCAGATTTCATCGTTATCTCTCTTATTATTCTCATTTCTGCCTCCTGATAGTTTTATACTTAAAAAATCATCCTACTCGGGCCAGCTCGGCTCCAATTCGATGAACAAGTTGTGAATTCCCCGCTTTACCTGGAACACGACATTCTTAGGTTTTTCATTTCCGACTTTCTTCATTATCTTCCCAAACGAGGCGACGTCCAGGACCGACTCCCCTTTTACGGTAAGAATAAGGTCGCCTACCGCCAGATGAGCGAGGGCGGCCCAACCGCCTTCGCCGACTTCCTCCACCAGGACACCTTTCAGATCTTCTTCCCATTCCTCCCGGACGCGATCAAAAAAGACCACATCCCGCACCGTAAATTCAAAGTTCTCATCCCGGTATTCCTCCATTTCCCGGGGCAGCTTCGGGGATTCCGCGAGCTTTACTTTTATCTCGAACTCCTCATTGCCCCGTAGGACGGTGAGTTTAACTTTAGAGCCAATCTTGTATTGCCGGATCATGGCGGGGAGAACCTCAAAGTCTTCCGGCTCGGATGCGGGGATAATTTCGCCGTCCAACCCGACGATCAGATCTCCTACCTTGAGACCGGCTTTTTCGGCACTGCTGTCATGGTAAACCTGGGTGATCCTCACTCCCGAACGGTTACTGATACTTAATCCTGCTAAAATATCTCTGGTTAAAACCTGGGTGGCCACCGGGAGCCAGGCCTTCCTTGCCTCCAGACCGCGGTCGATTAGCTTTTTGGTCCCCACTTTAACCACCGTCAGATACTGTTCCGTCTTCCGCTCAAAGGTCACCACCACCGGTACCGGTTCACTCTTGCCCTCCGTTATCAGGTCGGTAATATCCAATAGGCCCTCTACATCCTTGACCGGTTTACCATCTACTTCCATAATCACATCTTCCCTAATTATTTTAGGTTTCGCCTCCCCGCAGGGCCCTCCGGGCCGGACGGTTGTTATCAGCACACCATCCTGGTTCTTCCTTTTCATTTCCCGGGCGGCCCATAGTGAAATATTACTGACAGTAACTCCCCAGCGTTTCAGTTCCCGGGGTTTTGGCCGGACATATTCCCGCTCCTGCGAACTCACTTTTAATGTTATCTCTTTGCCATGACGGAGAACCATTGCCTTTATTTCCTCACCTACCGGCAGTTTCATTAATACCTGGTTTAAAACGGGCAGTTCTTCCGAGAAACGAACACTCACCTTCTGCCCGGCAATACGAAGTAAAATATCGCCGGGCAAGAAGCCTGCTTTCTCCGCCGGGGAACCCTCAATAGTACCACTGATAAGAACCCCCTTCTTTTTTCCGTAAGACTTAAGCAGAGGTTGGAGCTCGAGACCAAACCAGCTACGGCTTACCTTCCCATGCTTCATTAGTTTCCCGGCGATCTCCTTTGCTAAATTGCCCGGGATCGCGCCGCTGATACCTAAGGAGATCTCATTAATCCCAACGACCTCTCCCTTGAGATTAACCAGGGGTCCGCCGGAATTGCCGCCATAAATGGAGGCATCGTGTCCGATCCATCGCACGATGGAGCCAACCTCCTCCCCTTCCAGGGTGAATCGGAAAGGCCAGAACAGACGCGGCATTACCAACTCGGTATTACTCACTATCCCCATAGTTACCGATTGCGAAAGAGCGTAAGGGCTGCCAATAGCCAGCACATAATCACCTACCTTCAGACGGGATGAGTCGCCGAACCGGGCAGCGGGAAATTCTCTTTTTCCCTTGGAGTGCAGTTTGATAACCGAGATATCCGTAAGAGGGTCCGTACCTATCAAATCCGCCTCAACCTCTTCCTTATTAAACAATGTGCAAACAATCCGCTTGGCCTTTCCGGCAACATGATGATTGGTGATCACATGGCCATCTTTGGTAATGATTACTCCACTGCCGACGGTTTCCTCCTTTTCTTCTCGCCCCTGCGAGTATCTGACGGTCACCACATGGATCCTTACCACCGCCGGTTTGACCGCCGCGACCGCATTATCCACGGCCCTTCTGATTGTATCCGGGATATGCAGCTGAGATTGTCCCGAAGCAGTTGCCGATTCTATATGAGTCCAAGAGGCTGGGAGGAGCAATAGAGTTATGATCACGAGAAATATTTTGATCGCTTGTTTCGCATAGTATCTTCCCGGTTTCATGAAAAATCCTCCGTGTTGTTTCAATCCGATATTTATATTCACATTAAAATATTTCAGGGTCTAACCTATTCTGGTTCAGACCCGACTGCCGGTTCAGGAAGTTCTTCGTTCTTCTCCCTTGATACCCGGGTAGCGTTTATTTTATCAAATGCCTGGTGGAATGTCTTTATAAAGTCCGGGGTTTTCGAGTCGAGGACAGAGATTATTCGCCCGGCAAAAACCACAAAGCTATGGTAATTTTTTGTGTCGCTCAGGCCGAAGGTCTTCATGAGGTGACCGTCCCAATCCATAGCCATAATAAACTGCGGCTTGTCCACCTCTAACGAAATCCCTTCGCGTTCATAGAAGTCATGCAGGTCTTTTGAATATTTATTGTTAATTCTCTGTAAATATGGAGTAATCAGACTGCGAACAAAGTCATGTAATAAGGGGGGCACAATGGTCGCATCGGCAATACTAACATAGACGGTTTTTAGCTCCGGATAAGCTTCGCCAACCTTCCGGCCAGCTTTTGGTATCACCTCCTGCAATGACTTGTTGCTTTTACGGTCGGCAAATGAATATACGATAACCCAGTCTCTATATTCCATATTAGTCCACATATGTCCATCAATATCTTTGAAACTCAATTCCGGTACCGGATTGCCAACCATCAATCTCTTTTCAGGATATAATGTTTCCTTGTCCTGCTCTGTTTGACTCTGGGAGATATTAAAAAATATCAAAAGAGTAAATACTACAAAAAGCAAAAACCTCATCTTAGCTTTAACGTACATTGCTTCTCCTGTCCCATTACCCTAACCTTCATTAGTAATTTGGGCGTCAATTGCCCTAGCGCCCCGGCGGCCGTCAGCAACCGCCTGAACTACCGTGCCCGCTCCACGCACTATGTC
>CP070770.1:2445483-2454244 GCA_020345765.1 Deltaproteobacteria bacterium | reverse complement strand
ATAAACCCACAGCCAGCTGAAAATCCGAGGTTGAAACCTCAACCCGGTGCCAAGTATATTTCCGTCTCCCCGAACATATCTTGGTGCTGCCAGGGAGATCCCAAAACCCCTATCCTCCTTGGGTACCCACTCCCGATCTTCACTCACTTGCGCTGCAGCCTCCGGCACCTCCTCCGCTTTCTCAAGTTTATAGCTAACAATATAGCCTTCACCCTTCGTCAGCTGGAACTCAGTTGTATAGGATTTGTATCCGGGCTTGGTTATCTCAACCTTATGAGCCCCCGGGGCTATCTTGATCTCCTGTGGAGATGAGCCAAGAATATGACCGTCCAGAATTATCTGGGCATTAACCGGCTCCCCGCTTACCTTTAAAACCTCTGGTGTTATCGGTGTGGGAGCAACCTTGGGGGGCACCCCGGTAATTTTACCTACTATCTTGCCGATGGCATCAAACAGTTTTTCGATCTCACCCCGACACTTTTCATCGGCAATGCTCTCCACCTCCCCGGTCTCTACATTGGTGACCGTGACGGAGATATAATAGGTGTCTCCTAACTTGGCGATGTTTCCGGTCACCATCTTTTCCACTCCCAGCAGTCTTCCTGCCTCGACGGCACACTCTGAGCTAGTGCAACCCACCTGCTGAAATCCCTGCTCCTTTAGAATTACATGCATATTCTTTCTATCGAGCACTTTGAATTTCTTGGTATTGAATAATTCCTTTCGCAGGCTATCGGAGAGGGGGGCTATTGCTGAGGAAGGGACTCCTTCCTTAGCCTCCAGGTCAAGCACCCCGATATAGGGAAGCTCCTCTTTTTTTACTTCTTCCCCCTTTCCCTTTTTCTCCTTACCGTAGGCTATGCCTAAAGGGTAAAAATTATGACAGAGAAACAGTGCGATCATCATCCAGACAGCCTTCTTCATGTTTAGTCTCCTTTAGATAGATATTAGAAACAACTCCTGACTTTTCTTAATAGGTAACTCTACCAAATTCATTTTCAAATGTCAAAGAAAAAAAGGTGGAAGATTAAGCCCTCTTTCACTTCCTAATAATTTAACTGCTTGAAATAATTAAATAAAATTACGGAAGTAATGCGCCGTTCCTTTCTGCAATAAAGATCAGAAAGTATATCCGAGCATTAATGAAACCACTCCGTTCCTAATGCCTAATTCTTCTCCATAATACTCAGACTTAAAGATTCTTATCGATCCTGCAGTGTAGCGAGTGTCAAAAGAGAGTCTCCCTCTGCCAAGCTCAAAATCAAGACCTCCACCAATTACCAACCCGAAATCAATATCCTCCATATGTTCTGAAAAATCATCCTTTCCCGAGTTTCCCTCATATTCCCACTCTCGTTCAGCATCTAGTTTTATCGCTAAGGCAGGACCAAGAAACAAGTGAGGCCTATTACTCCATACAGGTATGGATAATTTGGCCAGAACCGGGATTTCCAGATAATTAAGGGCCCAGGTGTCCACATCGGTTGACCCATTAGAATCGAACTCCATTTTTGTCCCTTTCATAGTCAACAGGACCTCTGGCTGGACGGCAAATATATTATTGATTCTGTAAGTAACAGACGCTCCAAGACAAATTCCTGGTTTAAATTTCGGCTCTCCTCCTGCAAAATCTTCAATGTTCTCTCCGATATCTTCTTCAATATTAAATTTGGCAAAGTTCACACCCGCCTTCAGCCCTATTCTTATTCGTCTTTGTACAGGTTGGATCCTCTCCTTGGATATTTCCTCTTCATCTACTTCCGGTCCAATCCCTGGCGCTGACTCCACAATCATCTCAAGACTATAGCTAATCCTGTAGCTTTTGCCCTCCGCCACCTGGAATTTACGGGTATAAGGCTTGTATCCGGGCTTGGTCACCTCAATCTTATGAGTCCCGGGAGCCACCTTGATCTCCTGAGGAGCCGAACCCAAGATACTGCCGTCAAGGGATATCTGGGCATCCGCCGGCTCCCCGTTTACCTTCAAGGCCTCTGGGGCAAGGACATCGGGGATTTCCCCGGTAATCTTCCCCGCTATTTTCCTGATGACGCCAAAAAGTTTTTCAATATCACCCCGGGATTGGTCGTCGGCAATACTCTCCACCTCCCCGGTCTCCGCATTGGTAATCGTAACGGAAACATAAAAAATATTTCCTAACTTGGCGATATTTCCGGTAACGATCTTGTCCACTCCCAGAAGTCTTCCTGCCTCGACGGCACACTCTGAGGTGGTGCAGCCCATAAGGTGAAGACCCTGCTCCTTCAGGATTACATCCATATTCTTCCGGTCGAGCACCTTGAATTTCTTAGTGTTGAAAAGTTCCTTTCGCAGGCTTTCGGAGAGGGGTACTACTGCTGAGGAAGGTACTTCCTCCCTAGCCTCTAAGTCAAACACGGCAATATAGGGCACCTCCTTTTCCTTGTTTTCCTGACCGTAGGTTTTGTCTAAAGGATATAATAAATTATGACTGAGAAATAGGGTGATCGTTAACCAGACAATTCCGCCTGAGGCGGATTTATCCAATTTTTTCTTCATATTTTGTCTCCTTTCCTTCGACAGGTTCTTTTCGACTTCGCTCCGGACAGGTAGTATTCGATATAACTTGTGATTTCTCTTAGTGGGTAACATTACTAAATCCCTTTCCAAATGTCAAAGGAAAAGAGGCACAGGAGTTTCCTTAAAACTTTATATTTTTGCTCGTCCGGAGCCTATTCGAAAGATTGGAATTTGGGATTCAGCCTCTGTAGTCAGCCTTCTTCGCCATGGCGACTGATAAGGCTGAACTATAGCGAATGAGACATACGAAGGTGAGGGTTTTGTCATTTGTCGTTTTAGGTTGGATTGGTATTTGGTTAGTCTGAATGACTATACTCTTAAAAAGCTTTCTTCAGCATTTGGGAAAGGAAGGAAAGGTAGTTAAGATAGATAAAGGACCCGACAAGGATCAAAATCACTCCGCAGATAATATTAACCAGCCCTAAAGAGCCTTTAACTTTGTTGAAGTAATCAAGGAAGCTATTTAATGCCAGGGAAGAGACGAAAAATGGTATGCCCAGACCCAGGGAGTAAGAGGAAAGAAGCAGTACCCCGGTTGTTACCTTTCCCTCACTGACAGCTAAAGTCAAGATAGAGGCTAGGATCGGGCCGATACAGGGGGTCCAGCCGGCAGCGAAGGTTATTCCCACCAGGACCGAACCAAGGTATCCTAAGGGTTTATTCCTGAGTTGGATTTTCTTCTCTCTTAAAAGAAAATTCAAATCAATTACTCCCAGAGCTACCAATCCATAGAGTAAGGCCAAAGGGATAGCGAGGTGCTTGAAAAGTCCCTGGAATTCCCTTCCGAATAACCCGGTGAGATATAGAGCAACAATAATAGCGAGGAGGCCCAAGAGCCTTTTTTCCGTCTCAATATCTAAAAAACCGGTCAGGTAAAGGCCGAAAAAGACAATTAAAATGCCCCCAACTTTGCCAACCAACTCCTGGTTCTTTAGGAGGATCTGGCCCAAAAAAGTCGCGGAGGCACCCAAGGAGATAAATACGATGGAGAAGCCTAATATAAAGAGAAGTGAATGGATAATAGTGAGCCTCTTTACCCTGGTATTATCACCCTTGAGCTCCTCGAAGGAGATACCGGTAATGAATGATAAATAGGAGGGGAAAAGGGGTAAAACGCAGGGGGTGGCAAAAGAGAAAAGTCCCGCCACGAAGGCTACCAGCAAAGAGATATTTTGCCCCGGAGACATAGCTATTTAACCACGAATTTCATTAAATACACAAAAAAGTCTCCCTTTTGGGATTTGGTCATTGGTCATTGGGATTTTTACTTTTTTCCTCCGGTTTCTCGTAGGATTTAAGGAGTGAATAGTATTCCATCAGCTTTTCGTAATCGGAGGCACCGGCTTTAACGAACCCGGTAAGCCACTCATCCACCTTGCCCAGATTAGTCATGACCTCTTTGTTCTTGTTGGCCTTGAGAATTGCCTCTTGGAGTGCCTGCTTGGTCTTTTCATCCAAAGATTTTTTCACCAAGATGGGATCAGCCGGAATCTTCTCGGTATTAGCGACAATATGGGTTTCATCGATCTTAGCCTCATTCCCTTTATAGGCAAAATATCGGCAGTCTTCGAAGCAGGCCCCGGCATCGAATTTTCCCTCGATCACTGCCCGGGCGACATCATCGTGGCGCCTGAAGATCTTGCCCTCGTAGTCCTTACCATAAGCTAACCCGTTTTGATAGAGAAGGAGTTTGGGAAAGAAGTAACCGGAAGTGGAGTTTTTTGAGACGAAGGCAACCTTCTTCCCCTTCAGGTCCTTGAGTTCTTTGATCGAAGAGGAGTTCTTGGCAAAGATAATGCCGGAGTAAAACTCCTGGTCTTGCCTGACAACTTTAGCAATGGGTTCATACTGCTTGCTGGTCTGGAGGTACTGAAGGGGACCGACGTTGACAAAGTCAAAGGTTTCCGCTTTCATCTTCTTCACAAAGGCAGCGTAGCTTTCTGCGCTCTCATAGCGAATATCTACCTTTAGTTCATCTTTGAGATAGGTTAACAGGGGCTCCCAGTTGCTGGTTTCCTCAACTTCCTGGTAAGAAGGTACCCGGCCGAAGGTGAGAACGCTTTTTGTCTTCTGCTCTTCCTTTGTCGGTGTCGGCTCCGCCTTCGCAACCGGCATGGGAACGGAGAGTATCTCACTTAATTTGCCGGTAAGTACTTCCTCCAGATTTTTCAGGGCCCCCCGGACATGAGACTGGATTATGCAGTCTTCATCGACAATCAAACTACGGGGGAGGGAATTTACTCCATATTTTTTAGCAGTAACCCCATACTTATCACCCAGGACTGTCATATTAAGGTTATTTTCCTTAGCAAAAGGCCTTAGGTCTTTATTCCCCTGGCGGAAACCGATATAGAGGATTCCTACTCCCCGATCCCCCCATTCCTGGAGGATCTTGGTCATAATGGGGATCTCCTTCTTGCAGGGCTCACACCAGGTAGCAAAAAAAGTCAGGATATAGACCTTTTTTTGCTCTTCGGGGACATTTTTTCCACAGAGTTTACTGAAAGAAAATAGCTTTCCCTCGAGGTCTCGGAGGACAAATGGAGGGGCGGGAGAGCCGACCGCGCCAGGAGCAGCGGCGTATGAGTTAAAAGGGATAGCGAGAATGAGGAAGACCACTAAGAGACAAGGTATCGACTTGAGTATTTTTTTCTGCATCTTTTACTCCTTTACTCTTTAAAATTAGATATAGTTGAAGTTCTGATAAATCACACCGTATGCCGGGAAAGACTAATCCTTTATTAACCTCACAGTTTGGAAGATAATATTATACTATTCAGCCAGTTTTTTCAATAGTAACCTCTGAGAAACCACGAATTATTTGACTTTACTGCGGGAAAAGGGCTATTAAGAGAGAAGCAATGACGGGAAAAAAGGAGATATAATGCAGATCCTGGCAGTTAATCCCTGGATATACGATTTTGCCGCTTACGACCTCTGGCTCAAACCACTGGGCCTGCTGCAGATCGCCGGTGCACTGCGTAGTTTGGGTTGCCGGGTGAACCTGATTGACTGTCTCGACCGCCATCATCCCGGGTTAAAATCCTATTATAAAAGAGGTATCCCCCGGAATAAACAATACGGCTGCGGTAACTATTATAATGAAGTGATCACTAAGCCCTTCTGCCTTAGGCAGATTCCCCGCAGATACAAGAGATATGGCTTTCCCCTCGTCCTTTTCGAGGAGGAGGTCAAAAGATTGCCTCCACCGGAGGTTATCCTGGTCAGCTCGGGAATGACCTACTGGTATCCCGGGGTGTTTGAAGCAATCAGCCGGTTAAAACAGAGGTTCCCTGAGGTCCCCCTGATCCTGGGAGGCATCTATGCCACACTTTGTTACCACCATGCAAGCCGATACTGTGGGGCCGATTTTATATCTCAGGGTGGGGATATCCGTAAGTTAGTAAAGCTGATCGGAAAGGTAACCGGTAAAAATCTGCCGGAGAAAGACCTGACTACCAATTCCCCCGGCTACCCGGCCTATGACCTGTATTCGAGGAACGATTACATTGCACTGCGCACCTCGGTCGGCTGTCCTTTTAACTGCAGTTACTGTGCGGTTAATCTTTTAAGCAGAGGGTTCGAGCAGAGGCCGCCCGGGCAGGTGGTCGAAGAGATCGAATATTTTTATAAAGGTCACGGGGTAAAGAATTTCGTCTTTTACGATGATGCCCTGCTCTTTCGGGAAGAGGAACACTTCCAAGAGATCGGCAGGCTGATCGCTGACAGAGGACTAAACTGCTATTTCCATACCCCAAACGGGCTTCACGCAAGATTTGTCAGTGAAGATACCGCCAGATTGATGAAGGAGATGGGGTTTATCCTTCCCCGTTTAAGTCTGGAAACCATTAATCCGGAGAGGCAGATGACAACCGGGGGAAAGGTTTCTACCGGGGAACTGAAGGAGGCGATGAAGAGCCTTCGGAAGGCGGGATATAGCCCCGGGGAGGTTGGTGTCTATTTAATGATGGGGATGCCCGGGCAGGAAATGCCGGAGGTCCGGGAGACGATTCAGTTTGTCCACTCACTCGGGGCTAAGGTCTTGCTGGTGGAATATTCACCTATTCCAGGAACCAGGGATTGGGAATTAAGCGGATTGGAACCCGATCTCGATCCCCTTCTTCACAATAACTCCCTCTTCCCCCTGTATCCGTTATCGGAGTGGAAGAATTTCCAGGAACTCAAGGACGAAGCCCACCGGTTAAATACTGTTACCTGAATCCTGAATCTTATTTACTATTTCCGCTCACCCGCCAAACTGCCGCCGGAAGTAATCCTTGGTATCGGCGGCGACGATTCCGGAGAGGGCGATAAGGGCAATGAGGTTCGGCAGGGCCATCAGCCCGTTGAATATGTCGGCAAATCCCCAGACTACCTTGAGGGTGGTGGCGGCGCCGATAGGTATAAGGGCAATATAGACCCATTTGTAAGGCGTAACGGCTTTCCGCCCCAGGAGATACTCAATACCCTTCTCCCCGTAGTAATACCAGCTTATGATGGTCGAGTATGCGAAGAGGGCAAGCCCAACGCTTACGATAATATGACCGATCCCGGGAAGCGAGGCCTCGAATGCGTTCGATGTGAGGGGGGCACCGTTGACCCCACTTGTCCAGAGACCCGATACCAGGATAACAAATGCCGTCATGGAGCAAACGACAATGGTATCGACGAAGGGACCCATCATCGCAACCAGGCCCTCCCTCACGGGCTCCTCGGTCCGGGCGGCGGCATGGGCCATCGGGGCCGTCCCTAAGCCCGATTCATTGCTGAATACCCCTCTTGCCACCCCCCAGCGGATTGTTTTCATTACCACCGCGCCCGCGAAGCCGCCCGCCGCTGCCGTCGGGGTGAAGGCGTGGACAAAGATAAGCTTAAACACCGGGATGATCCGATCAATATTCATCGTAAGGATCAGAAGGGACCCTCCGATATAGAGAATCGTCATGAAGGGTACCAGTCGGCTGGCAACCCGGGCGATCCGCTTTATCCCACCGATGATAACAAGCCCCGTGAGCAGGGCAATTATAAGACCGATTACAACCTTTAAGACGACAATCTTTCCTCCCAGCTCCCCCACGAGAGTTTCCGTCAGGTTTCCCAGGGCATCGGCAACGGAATTTGCCTGAACCATGTTTCCTATTCCGAAGGCCGAGATCGATGTGGCAAAAGCGAAGAAGATCGCCATCGGTTTCCATTTTTTCCCCATCCCCTGCTCGATGAAATACATCGGCCCGCCCCGGAGATTTGCGTCCTCGCCCTTTACCCGGTATTTCAGGCTCAGGGTGCAGGAAGTGAACTTAACCGCCATCCCGAAGGCCGCCGTCACCCACATCCAGAAGACCGCTCCCGGACCTCCCGAGGCAATTGCCGTCGCAACTCCGGCTATGTTCCCGGTGCCAATAGTGGCGCTGAGTGCGGTGGAGAGGGCCTCGAAGTGGCTTATGTGTCCCTCATCCTCCGGCTTATCATAAACACCGCGGATCAGATCCGTGCTGTGTCGGAAACCCCTGATCTGGATCAGACGGTTACGGATGGTAAGCAGTATCCCCGTGCCCACCAGAAGGAAAATCAAAGGCGGACCCCAGACAATCCCGGAGATTTGGTCAATTAAAGCTTGTACAGATTCCATAAATTCCCTCTCTAAATATTGGTATTTGAATTGTCACGGTATTATACCAAATAATTCCGAATTGACCAGACAATATAGCCATAGCAACAATTTTCCCATTTTGGGTTTCGGCCATCTTGTCCTGAGCCCCTCCTTTGGCGGGGTCGAAGGGTGGGACTTAATCATCAGGGCATTTTCATTGACAGGAAAAGGGCAATTTGAGAGAATACTGGGAGCGGAAGTGCGAGTGATTCTGGTGATCACCCCGGACTTCAAATCCGGTGTGGGGCGTTAGGAGCGTCCTGGGTGGGTTCGATTCCCATGCACTTCCGCCATTCTTTAATTCATCCCTCCAGCACAACTTCCTTTTCATATAGTTTCGTGGTATAAGAAAAATACACACTTTTGATATTGGAGATCTCAGGAAACTAAACAGAACAGGAGGTCAAGATGGAAAGCAATCAACCATTTCAAATCACCAAAGAAGATCATATTGCCTGGCTCACTCTGAACCGTCCGGAAAAGCGAAATGCAATGAACCCGGCCTTTTTCAGCGGGTTACTGGAGATCTTTCCGGAGCTTAGCGAGGACCCCTCC
>CP070770.1:2405646-2445383 GCA_020345765.1 Deltaproteobacteria bacterium | reverse complement strand
TTTGTTTGAACTTTGAGCTTTGGCATTTGACATTATTTAGAATTTATTCGTCTGTCTGTATTTGTAATACTACCCTACGCACAATTATTTTTAATCACTCTATATAATAAATCGCATTTTATACTATCTTAAATTTATAATTCGATCGAGGCGGAATGTCCTTTCATCCTGACGCAGATGGCAATAGGCTACGAGATACAAATAATCCCGGTAGGCAACGATCTCTTTAGGCTCGACCATCCTCTCGGTTACATCTCCCCCTTGAGAAACATACCGGAGCCAGACATCTTTATTCATTTGAATGGCCTCTTCCAGAATCGGGGGCAGTGCTACCGGCCTTCTTCGCCGCGGGGCCCGGCGGTAAGCCCCTTGAAGGGCAAGCACCTGCCCCAGGCGAGTAATTCCCTGTTCGGCAAAATCGTCTAAGAAACGGGATAGCACCGCTCTGGTGATGTGCACATCGGCCATTGCCCGGTGTTTAATATCTACACTAATACCTAAATATTTGGCAATATTGCCTAAGCTATTAGATGAAAAATCATAGTACTTCCGGGCAAGCCTCAGGGTATCTATGACCGGGTTATCCACCATCTCTATGTTTAAGAGCTCTAATTCACGCGAGAGGAATCCTAAATCAAAGGGTGCATTGTGGCAGACGATTACCGCCCCCTCGAGAAATTCAAGAACCTTAGATGCTATATCATCAAAGAGGGGAGCACCCTCAACCATACTGTCCGTGATTTCGTTTACAAAGCTGGCCCCGGGGGAGATAGGTCGTTTAGGGTTAACCAGGCTTTCGAATGCCCTTGTCTCCCCATCGTGACAGCGAAGGACCGCTACCTCGCAGATCCGGTCACCGAAACGGGGGGTAAGGCCGGTAGTCTCCACATCTAAGAAGCTTAAGGGGACCTTCTCGATTAACTCATCGTTCGGCTCTACCATCCTCATCCATCCATGCGCCCCTATTTCTCCGCATCGTAGGTATCCCCGGTTACCCCATCTTTTTCCAGCAGTTTCTTTATGACCCTCTCGGTCTCGGTCTTGGGGAGAGAATCAACTATGCGGACATAACGGGGGATCGCAAACCTGGCCAGCTTATCCTGGAGGAACCCGATAAGCTCCTTCGGATCAACCGTCTTCCCCTCCAGCGGCACAACCGAAGTCATGATATCATCCTCGGCCAGCTCGGAAGGGACGGCATAGACCGCGCATTCGATTATATCCGGATGCTTAAGGATCGCTTGCTCCACCTCGTAGGCGGACACATTCTCCCCTCTCCGGCGCATCGATTCCGTGACCCGCCCGACGAAATAGAGGTTCCCCTTCTTATCCCTATACATCAGGTCCCCGGTTCGGAGCCAGCCGTCCTTGAGCTTCTCGCCGGTTGATTTATCGTCCCGGTAATACTCCACCGTGCTTTCTTCCTTCTTCTTTCCCACCCAGCAGATCAGCTGCCCGGGCTGCCCCTGGGGGACATCCTGCATATTCTCATCCACCAGCCGGTAGTTCCCGAACAGCGGCTTTCCGATCGAGCCCACCGGGGCGTTACCTAAGTTCATCGTGATAAACCCACCCCCATCGATTGCCCCGTAGCCTTCGTGGAGCTTCACCCCGAACCTCTTCTCGAACCTCTCCCACATATCGGCCGGGCAGGCAGCGGACATTACATATCTCACCCTGTTCTTTCTGTCCTCCGGGCGCTCGGGCTGCTTGAGCAAAATGGGGATTATGGCCCCGATGGTATTGAAAACCGTGACATTGTATTGCCTCACCTCATCCCAGAAATTCCGGGCACTGAAGCGCTCACTCAGGGCCACCCGGGCATCGGCAGCCATTGCGACAGTAACCGTAAGGAGAAGGGCATTGGCGTGAAAGAGCGGGAGACAGGTATAATAGATATCGCTCCGCTTTAACGAGGCACCTGCCAGCATACTCAGCGCCTTTATCCCGGTCCGCTTATAGCGGGTCACTACCCCCTTGGGCCGCCCGGTGGTTCCCGAGGTGTAGAGGATCATGTAGGGATCATCCGGGCGGTATTCCACCTCCGGCCTCCGGGTGTCCGTGCTTTCGGAATAAACTTCTTCCAGCGAGAGCATGCCCTCGGGAATCCGGTAATCCGGAGGAGCGTTCTCCTGGTTAACGATAATCCTGGGGGGTATATCTATTTCTCCCTCGACTCTCTGGTAGAACTCAAGCAGGTCGTGATCAATAAACAGGTATCGGGCGCCGGAGTTATTGAAGATATAGGCCAGGGAATCCCCGCGCAGGGCGATATTTACCGGTACCGAAAACATCCCTACCTTCTGGGAGCCGAAGAACAGGTCCAGCCACCGGGGAGAATTCTTCATCATGATCGCTATCCCCTCTCCGGGTTTCGCTCCCAGCTTGAGCAGGAAATTGCCCACCCGGCTGGCATTGGTATCCATCTGGGCATAGGAGATGGTCTGGTCCTTAAAAAAAAGAAATGTGCGATCTTTGTTTCTTGCCGCCTTCTCTTCCAGGAGCTCGGCGTGGGTCAGGTCCCGGGAGAACTTGAGTGTTTTCGCCTGTCGTGACAGCTTGAGGGTTTCCCTCAGGGTTCCTCTCCGGTACTCAGCTTTGAGCAAAGCCTTGAACCCTCTTAACATAAAAAGAAGTAACCTCATGAGTAACCTCCCTTTTGCCTAAAATCATAACAGAACCTAAGAAACTGTCAAGAATATGTAAGATTGCAGATTGTAGATTACAGATTGCAGATAGGTGGGATTTTCAGATTCGCTAAGTTGTCGTATAATATATACCCAAATAATGCGTATAGGGGGCAACTTCCTGAGGAGCACTGCCTGTACCAGGGTCGAATGGATGGGAATTAGGGAGGGAGTGATTAGAAAAGGATCTAAGACTTTTCACCCTCCCCTTAGTCCCCTCCCGTCAAGGGAGGGGAAATTAAAAGGTTCATTAAAAGATGATCAAGGAAAGAGTTCCTTCCAAATGTGACGCTTTAATCATTGGCTCCGGGGGAGCGGGATTGGTCGCTGCCCTGACCGTCAAGGACTTAAGGCCCGATTGGTCGGTGTGGCTGGTTGAACAGTCCAATAGTATCGGGGGGGCGACCTCCTACAGCGGTGGGGTGTGCTGGCTTCCCGGACATCGATTCAAAAAGGATCCATCAAAAGACTCCGAACTGGCAAGAATTTACCTAAAGAATACCTATCCGGCAATTGACGATGCCTGCCTAAATGGGTTTCTTAACGATAGTCCCCGTTTACTGGACTTTATGATCTCAAAAGGCCTTCAGCTGGAGACACTCCCTGACTATCCCGACTATTACCAGGAGCTTGAAGGGGCAAGTGCCGGTCGGTCGATCTCCGCTCTGGTTTATAAAGGCCCCAAAATGATTCGTTCTCTGGTCCGCAGGCTACCGTGGTTTTTCCCTTCCTTTTCGGTCAAGGAGTTCATGGAGTGGGGGCCGCATCGGATGGGCCGTTGGAAAAAGACCGTAATGGTCAAGCGGACGGTTTTAGGTCACCTGGCCATGGGAAGGGCCTTTATTGGATACCTGTTGGATGCCTGCTTGAATGCGGGGATTGATATTGCCCTAAGTGGTAAAGCCGAGGGCCTGTTGATCCAGAACGCCGAAGTCACCGGAGCGGTGGTAAGTGGCCATAGGGTTTCTGCTCCGATCGTGATCATGGGATGTGGCGGGTTCTCTCATCATCCCGAGCTAATGAAACGGTTGGCCACTGCCCGCCCGGTCTTGAGCGTAGCCCCGGAGGAGTGTGATGATGGAGGAGGTCTGTCCCTAGCACTGAATGCCGACCTCAAGGTGGGGAACCCCTACTGCTGGTGGATGCCTCTCATGAAGCTTTACGGTGAGGATGAAAAGAAGCCCGGCCCCGATCTGTGGGCCTATTATCCGACGGTATATGACCGTGCCCGGCCGGGTGGGATCATGGTAGATGCCGAAGGAAGACGGTTCACCAACGAGGCCGCCTGTTACAACACCGTCGGCGGGATCATGGCCCTTAATAAGGATCCTTCACTTGATAGAATCTGGCTGATCTGGGGGTCTTATTATGTCAAGAACTACCCCCGCGGGATTACCATAAATTTACAGCCGGCTAAAAGTTACATGAATAAATCCCGATCGGTTGATGAGCTGGCAGGAAAGATCGGGGTCCCGGCGGCCAATCTGAAGGAAACCCTCGAGCACTGGAACGAGATGGCGGCAAGGGGCAGGGACGATGACTTTCACCGGGGCGAAAGTGCCTATGACCGGTTTACCGGCGATCGTTTCTACCAGGGTCATCCCAATATCGGGCCGGTGGAGGCACCTTTCCAGGCTGTCCGCCTGCACCCGGGATGCCTGGGGACAAAAATGGGTCCGGTTACCGATGAGTTCGGTCGGGTGCAATCAGAGGATGGAAAGATCGTTTCCGGCCTTTACGCCGCGGGGAATGCGGCCGCTTCTCTATTCGGTGATACCTATCCGGGCGCCGGTGCGACATTGGGCCAGGCCTGTGTTTTCGGCTTCCGGGCTGCCTACCATGCTTCGGGAGTCAAAATGTAAAACGAATGTAGTTCCATCCTCCTACATCCCCAGATAGATCATGGTGCTGGCGAGGATCCGAAGGAGCTCATTGGTGCCCTCATAAATCTGGGTTACCTTGGCATCCCGCATATACTTCTCCACCGGATTTTCCTTCATGTACCCGGCACCCCCGTAGACCTGCACCGCATCGGTGGTAACCCGCATTGCCGCATCGCTGGCAAAGACCTTGGCCAAGGCCGAAAGCTTGGTGTCGGGAACCGGCATGGTGTCATTAGACCACAATGCCCGCCAGACCAGGGCCCGGGCCGCCTCGATCTGCATCGCCATATCGGCAATCATCATCCCCACTGCCTGAAACCGGATTATCGGCTTCTCGGCCAGAACCCGCAGCTTAGAGTACTCCCGGGCCGCCTCGTAGGCCGCCCGTGCCAGCCCCACCGCCAGGGCTCCGACCCAGGCATCGGAATAGCCGAGGATCCCCATTAACTCGAAGGCACCTTTCCCTTCCTCCCCGGATATAAGGTTCTCTCGGGGAACCTTAACATTGTCGAAGAAAAGCTCGACATCGTTCATTGTCCGGTGCCCCATCATGTCCTCGGTCTTGGTTACCTCGAATCCCGGGGTATCGGTGGGAATGACGAAATGGCTCGGTCCCTTGGGGGTCTGGGCCAGAACGATACAGATCCGGGAGATACCTCCGGCAGTAATAAAGCATTTTTCTCCGTTAATTCGATAAATATCCCCATCAGGAACAGCACTGGTCTTTAGATTGAACCTAGTCTGACCCTCCCAGAGGGCATCGGTATCCATTCCTAATCCCTGGGGCTCGGTAGCGGCCCAGGATGCCAGGAACAGACCGTCCTTATCGCTGAGCGCCGTCTCGAACCACTTCTTTTGCTGTGCATCAGTTCCCCCCAGCAGGAGAGTAAGGAAGGCGAAGTTGCTAATCCCCAGGGTCCCGGCCAAACCGGCATCGGCGGCCCCCAATTCTTCGAAAACTACCCCAATGGTACGGTGATCCGCCCCCAATCCCCCGTATTCCTTGGGGATAATCATGTAGGGGAAACCAAGCTTGACCCCTTTTTCGATCACCTCCCGGGCCCGGGGAAAAACCTCTTTTGGATCGGGGATGCGGTCGAGCTCGGCCGCGATCGGTTTTATCTCTTTCTGACCAAACTCGCGGGCGGTGTTCTGGATAGCGACCTGCTCATCGGTCAGGCTGAAATCAATCATCTTCTACCTCCTTATTTTTACTTTATGTATTTCCCCCTCACCTTTACCCCGATGGACATCGGGGTAAGCCCTCTCCCCCAATGGAGAGGGAACTTTTATCGGTTATTACTTCCTCTCCCCCCTGGGGAGAGGAGCGAGGTGAGGGGTTTTTTGTTTTGAACATTTGATATTTGAGTTCCCGAGTTCAATAAGCAAGTGCAACACTTAGGATAATTTAGTATCCTAAGTGTCTATGAAAAACCAATACATACAAATTACCAGTGAAGAACGAGATATGATAGCTATTCTTCGAGCACAGGGCAAGAAACCCGGTGAAATTGCACAATTCTTAGGTAGAAATAAAAGCACTATTTATCGAGAACTCAAGCGCAATAAATCGCCTGTATATAATGTCTATTTATCACATCCCGCGCATGAACGGGCGACTAAACGCAAAAAACAAGCTGCTCAACGACCAAGGCTGAAAAATGAGAAGATTATTGCCTACATCATCGCAAAACTCCAACTGGGATGGTCACCGGAACAGATAGCCGGGAGAATGCCTCAAGATCTCCCGGGGTATTATTCTATTAGTCATGAGGCTATTTACCAGTTTATTTATGATAGAGAAACTCTCAAATACATTGATCTCAGGCGTTGTCTGCCTCGTCATCATCGAAAACGGCTTCCTCGCAGGCATTCACGCAAACACCGAAAGCTCCATATACCACAAAGAGTTCCGATTGCTGAACGCCCGGTATATGTCAATGAACGCCAGGAGCCGGGACATTGGGAAGTTGATACCATGATTTCCCGTCAGAGTGCCCCGGCACTATGCGTTGCTCTCGAACGGCTCAGTCGCAAGGTCCATATTGCCAAGTTAGTAGAAAAAACAGCGAGAGAACTCCGCATAGCCCTTAATCTCCGTTTAAGCCGGTATCCGGAATATATGCGTAAAACCATAACCTATGATAATGGCTCGGAAAATGTTCAACATGCCTTAGTAAATAGGGTACTTGGTACTACGTCATATTTTTGCGAACCTTATCATAGTTGGGAAAAGGGTTCAGTTGAAAATACAGTTGGTCTTGTCAGGCGCATATTGCCTAAGAAGACTGATTTTGCAATAATTACTAAGGAACAAGTGAAACTGATTGAAACGTTGCTGAACAACAGGCCACGAAAATGTCTTAAATATAAAACACCGAACGAAGTCTTTAACGCCAGTGTTGCACTTGCTCATTGAATGTAGCGTTTAGAATTTGTTTAGGATTTAGGATTTGGGATTTAGAGTTTATCAGCATAATAATAGATAAAATATTATCCGAAGACGCTTTAAGTAATTTAAATCTGTAATAATTTATCTTTACAACTTTTTCCCCCGGTTGGCAATACGAAAAATCCCGATGAACAGGAAGGCAAATAATTCGTATGGTTCGTGCCTGCCCGCCGAAGCTCCGATGGATATCGGAGCGAAGGAGGAAAATTCGTGATTCAGATCATTCTTGCCTTTTCCAAATTATTAAAATATAATCAGACAGGCAAGGGGGGAAAGAAATGCCGGAAACTATTATCAACGGGGCAAAGATTCACTACCAGGATAACGGCACCGGGCATCCTTTAATCCTGGCCCACGGGCTTGGCGGCGACCTCACCATGTGGCTGGCGCAGGTACCGGTCCTGTCGCAAAGGTATCGGGTCATAACCTGGGATTGCCGGGGGCACGGCCTTTCCGAAATAACTGAGGACGGTTATTCCCTCCAGAACTTTGTGGACGACCAATACAAACTCCTCCGGTATCTCGGAGTGGAAAAGGCCCATGTGGGTGGGCTCTCCATGGGAGGCTTGATTGCCTGGACCTTTGCGCTGGCCCACCCGGAGACGGTTACCGCACTAGTACTATCCGATACCGCCGGAGTCAATATCGGAGTCGATCAGGAATCAAGACGCCAGATAACGGATATGTTTATGACCACGGCCGATATCGCCGAGAAGAGAGGGCGGGGCGGTACAATGGCAAACCAGGCTATCAGGCTCATGTTCTGCGATCAGTTCATCCGGAATAATCCGGAGATTATTGCCATGGTCAAAGAACGTATTACAAACAGCTCCGGTGTCGGTTTTGCCCGCACGGTCCGGGGTGTCTTTGGAACGGAGGTAGAGATCCAAGAGACTGATATTACCAGGCTTTTGGCTACGATCAAAGCACCTACCTTAGTCTTAGTGGGGAAAGAGGATCTGCTCACTCCGGTTCCTACAGCCGAGGCCCTCTCCCGGGCCATTCCTGGTGCCCGGCTTCACATTTTCGAAAACGCCGGGCATGTTCCAAACATCGAACAGGCCGAGGAGTGGAACCGGGTGGTTATGGATTTCCTGGATGGGGTCAAGGTGTAAGCAAGGAGAGGGTTCGAGGATTCATCCTACTTCGCCAAGGCTACGAAGGACAGGGGGGTCAAGGATTCTAGTATAATTATAAATGTCAAAGTTCAAAATTCAGAGCTTAGAGCAAAGGAGGTAAATATGGAGGTTGAGTATAAGAACATCCGTCACATGCTCGAGGAGAGGGCAAGGCTCGATGGCGAAAAGGTCTATATTGCCTTCTACGACCGGGAGTTGACTTACGAGCAGTTCAATGAGCAGGTGAACCGTTTTGCCAACGGCCTGCTCTCCCTGGGAGTTAAGAAGGGCGACATTGTCTATATCCATCTGACCAACTGCCCGGAGCACCTGATTGCCTCCCTGGGGACGATCAAAATCGGGGCAATCGCCGGCCCGATCAATACCTTGCTCAAGGCCGAGGAGATCAAGTACGAACTAAATGACTCCAAGGGTAAGGTTCTGGTAACCGAATCACTATTTCTTCCCATAGTTGAGGAGATGAAGCCCGGGCTGGAGCACATCCAGAAGATTATCGAGCTCGGTGACGCTGTCAAGGAGGGGAATATATCTTTTCATGAGTTGATTGAGAAGAACTCGCCTAAGCTTAAAAAGGTAAAGATCGGATATGACGATCTGGCCTTCATCTTCTATACCTCGGGTACTACCGGGAAGCCTAAGGGCGCGCTCCTTAATCACGGGAATGTATTGAACACAATGATCGGGCTCCGGAAGGCCCTCAACCCCCCGGGGGAGGAGGAGAGTGAGGAGCAAAACTGTGCCCTTATCTTTCTTCCCCTGTTCCATGTGAATGCCATGATGTCCTTAATCAGCGGAATCCAGCGGGCCCTCAAGATTGTGCTCCTGCGCCGGTTTTCGGTGCGGGAATTCGGCCCGGCAATCGAGAAGCACGGCTGTGAGTTCTTCAGCGCCGTTCCCAAGGTCTATAAGATCCTGCTTGAGGCCCGGGATACAGTCCAGCAGTGTGATCTTTCTTCCCTAAAATTCGGGGTCTGCGGTGCCGCCCCCATGCCGGTGGAGACCATCCGGGAGTTCGAGAAGGTCTACGGAGTTGAAATGATGGAGGGGTATGGGCTCACCGAGGCCACGGTTGCCAGCACCCGTCCTCGGCGGGGAGGAAAGAAAAAAATCGGCTCGCTCGGACCGGCCCTCGACGGCCAGGAGGTGAAGATCATGGACCCCGAGGGAAAGCTGCTCCCCTCGGGGGAAACAGGGGAGATCGTTATCCGGGGGCCGAGTTTGATGGTCGGTTACTACGGACTTGATGAGGAAACTAAACAGACGCTTCGGGACGGGTGGCTGCATACCGGAGACATCGGATATATGGACGAGGACGGTTTCTTCTATATCGTAGACCGGGAGAAGGACATGATCATTAAAGGGGGAGAGAATATCTATCCCAAGGAGATCGAGGATGCGATCTCCAAACACCCGGCAGTCTACGATGCCGCCGTTATCGGCATCCCTGACAAGGTCTCCGGGGAGGAGGTCAAGGCGTTCGTTGTTCCCCGCATCGGGAAGAAGGTTACCCCGGAAGAGATTATCGAGTTTTGCCAGAAGGAACTGGCCGAGTTCAAGGTTCCTAAGGAGGTAGATCTGGTCCTGGGGATACCGGCCAGCGCGGTGGGCAAGTCGCTGAAGCGGAAGCTCCGCGAGGGCGAGGGGATTGTCAGGCTCTCGGAGGAGAGCGAGATAGAGAATCCGGGCATGATCTTCCAGATAATGCCCTCCCAGTTTAAAAAGGAGAAGGCCGGGAATTGGTCCGCGATCATTCAGTATGAACTCTACGGTAAGAACGAAGGGGTATGGAGCCTGGTCATTAAAGAGGGTAATATCGAGCTTATCGAGGGGAAGTCCCCGACACCGGCAACCGCAATCGTCAGGATGTATAACCAGGCCTTCCGGCAGCTTATCGAAAGGAAGATCGACGGTGCTACTGCCATTAACAGCGGCCAGATCCAGATCGAGGGAAGCGAGGCCGATGTTGCCATGTTCTTCGAAGTCATGGGTTAGGCGAGGTTAAATGAATCTCTCCATCCCAAAGGGTGGGGAGATTCCAAGTTAAAGAGGAGGATATTTAATGTTACCTCTCGATTTCAACTCGAAGTGGCCAAAGATTAAGGTAGATAAAGGTAGATAAAAAATGAACAAAATCGAAAAACCCTGGTTTAGAGAATACGAACTCTGTGGTATCCCGAAGACACTGGAGCCCTATCCCAATACCCCGGTCTTTAATTTTCTTGAGGTTGCCGCCGAAAAGCACCCGTCATCGGGGATAGTGCAACTGGGGAAAGAAACCAAATATACGGAAGTGAGAGATGATGCCTACCGACTTGCAACCGCTTTGGCCGACCTGGGAATCAAAAAAGGAGACCGGGTTGCAACAATCCTGCCGACATCGATCCAGTTCATTATCGCAGATTATGCTATTTCCCGGGCTGGTGGCGTCCATATTCCCTGCAGCTTCTTGGAGCCTCTGAGTGTTTTAGAGCATGAATTTAAAGAGGGGACGCCAAAGGTCTTGATATATCTGAGTGAAGATTTGGATAAGGATGTAAATAAAATAAAAACCCTGACGGAAAAATCCAGGATAGAAAAGATCATTTTAACAAAAATTGGGGATTACTCTCTAAATCAGCCGGAACACGAAAGCATAGATAACATGCTATGGCTTACTGAGTTGATGGGAAAATATGAACCAGCTCCGCCAGACATAGATATAGATATTGATAAGGATCTGGAAACCTTACTCTTCAGCGGAGGGACTACCGGGCTGCCAAAGGGATGTATGTTGACCCACAAGAACATATTGGCAAATGCTATTCAGTCTGCTACCTGTTTTGGCCCGGCAGCGAATCTTCTCAACGGAAATTTCTCTGTTCTTATCGGTGTGCCTTTCTACCATGCTTACGGTCATATAATTATGCACACCATTACCTACCAGGGAGCTACTCAACTTTTGGTCGTTGATTCGAGGGACACCAGATCAATAATAAACACAATCAAGGAATATTACCCGGTTTTACAGATTGGGGTACCGACCCAATACATTAAAATGTTAAAGGAGGAACTGAAAGATCTCGGGATACTGGGCATATCAGGATCGGCCGCTCTCCCCCCGGATGTCCAGGAACAATTCGAAGAGAAAAGCGGAGGCGGATTGATCGAAGGATACGGCCTGTCAGAATGTTCGCCAAACACCCATATTAATCCCTCGCTGATAATAAGGTTGGCCGGTGGGAGTGGAAAGGCAGTAAGGGTTGTATTTAAGGCTTTGCAGATACCTTTGAGATACATTTTAGGCTCTATAATCAAAAAGATAGACAGAAAGACTATTGGGAAGGTTTCCTCTAAATTATTGCCAGTCCTTATGCGTCTGAGGAGCCGTCCAAAATTTAAAAAGGAGGAGAAGAAAGGGACCATTGGAATACCATTTTGTGATACCGAGATAAAAGTTATTGATGATACGGGGAGAGAACTTTCTTTTGACGAGATGATAACTGGTCATGTGGGAGAATTGTGCATAAATGGTCCCCAGAGGATGCTGGGGTACTGGCCGGAGAAAGGCTCTGGCATTGATGAGAATGGATATGTTCATACCGGTGATGTAGTCAAGATGGATGAAAGGGGATATTTTTATATCGTTGACCGGGTTAAGGATATGATTAATGTCTCGGGAAACAAGGTCTATTCCAGGGAGATAGATGACATCCTTTATCAGCATCCGGCAGTTGAGCTGGCCGCCACGATCGGGGTTACGGATCCCGAAAAAGAAGGGAGCGAGCGGGTTAAGGTATATATCCAGTTGAAATCCGGACACAAGGGTAAAGTTAAGGAGGAAGAATTCAGGGAATATCTCGGAAACAAGGTTGCCCGTTATGCCTTGCCTAAGTATATCGAGTTTATTGACCAGATGCCCCTTACGGGGGTGCAGAAGGTAAACAAGAAAGTCCTCCGGGCAAGAGAAGGGGACAGAACCCGAGGATAATGGGAGGAAAGAGCGGTGGAGATACTGAATGAGATAAATTTTGACCAGCAGGGATTGGTGCCGGTGATTGTTCAGGATCATATCGGCGGGCAGGTCCTGATGCTGGCCTATATGAACCGGGAAGCCCTGAAGGAGACGATCGCTACCGGGCGGACCCATTTCTACAGCCGTTCCCGGAAAAGGCTTTGGAAGAAAGGGGAGAGCTCGGGCCATACTCAGGAGGTCAAGGAGATCTACTTCGATTGCGACCAGGATACGCTTCTGATTAAGGTCGATCAGAATATGGCGGCCTGTCACGAGGGATACCGGAGCTGTTTTTACCGAAAGCTCGAAGGGGATTCGCTAAAGATCTGCCAGGAGAAGGTCTTTGATGAAAAGAAGGTCTACGAAAAGAAATGAGCAGGAAAGGACCTCTTAACTGGCGGTTGTTTCTGCTAGGCATCTGCCTGCTCTGTCTGATAGTTAGCTCCTGTCAGAAAAAGCCCGAGGAAAATGTGCTGGTAATCGGCCTGGAGGGAAACCCCACCAATCTCGACCCCCGCCTGGCCACCGATGCCTATTCCGTCCGGATCGACTCAATAATTTTCAACGGACTGATGAAGCTCGATCCCCGGGCGAACCTCCTCCCCAACCTGACGGAAAAATACGAAAACCCTACTCCCACCACCTACCGATTTTACTTGAAGAAAGGGGTTAAGTTCCATAACGGCCGCGAGCTTACCGCCCCGGATGTCAAGTATACCTTCGAGACGATCAGGGATCCTTCTTTCAAATCCCCCCATCTCAACAGCTTCGAGAAACTAAAAGCAATTAAGATCGTTGATGAATATACCATCGAATTCGAGCTCCAAGAGCCCTTCGCCCCCTTCCTCACCAGCCTGGTTGTCGGGATCATCCCCCGTGATATTGCCGAACAGGAGGGTGAGAAATTCGGTCAACACCCCATGGGGACCGGACCTTTTAAGTTCCGCCGCTGGGTTCCGGGGAGCCGGATCGAATTGGATGCTAACCCGGACTATTATGAAGGTCTTCCCCGTCTTGATGCGGTGGTATTCAAAGTAGTTCCCAACGACACCACCCGGGTCTTTGAGCTCAAGAAAGGAAGCGTTCACCTCCTGCAGAATTCCGTTCCCCCGGATTCCATGGATATTCTGGAAGAAGACCCCGGGATCGAAATCATCAGGAAAGACGGGATCAATTATTCTTATATCGGTTTTAATCTGGAGGATAAAATTCTCAGTAATAAAAAGGTCCGTCAGGCGATAGCCTATGCCCTGAACCGGGAAGAGATTATCGAGTATCTGCTGAAAGGACTGGCGGTTCCGGCAACCGGCCTGCTCGCCCCCTCCAACTGGGCATACGAAGGTGAGGTAGCCAGATACGATTATCGTCCTGAGACTTCCCGGAAGCTGCTGGACGAGGCCGGATATCTGGATCCCGACGGGGAGGGCCCGAAAAGCAGATTCAAGCTCTCCTACCGGACCTCAACCAACCGATTGCGTCAGCGGATCGGAGAGGTGCTGGCCCGTCAGCTTCGGGAAGTCGGGATCGAACTGGAGACGAGGAGCTATGAGTGGGGGACTTTTTTCGCCGATATAAAATCAGGTAATTTCCAGCTCTACACCTTAACCTGGGTGGGGATTACCGAGCCGGACATTTATTACTATGTATTCCACTCCTCGAGCGTTCCCCCGCAGGGGGCGAATCGTGGCCGGTACAAAAACGAGGAGATCGACCGATTGCTGGAAGAGGGCCGCCGCTGCCTTGAGCAGGATAGTAGGAAAGAAATTTACAGCCGGATCCAGAAGATCCTGGCCGAAGAACTGCCTTACATCAGTCTCTGGTATTCGACCAATGTAGTTGCCCAGACCAAAGGGATTCAGGGATTTGAGATCTATCCCGGGGGCGAATTCACCTCATTAAAAGAAGTTTACTTTACCCAAGAACAACCATGAAAAGGTATCTCTTCCGGCGTCTTCTTTTACTCGTCCCGGTGGTCTGGGGGGTGAGCACCCTGGTCTTCCTCTTCCTTTATCTCATCCCCGGGGACCCGGTCGAGATAATGCTGGGGGAAACTGCTCAGGCAGCGGATAAGACACTGCTGCGCCAGGAGCTGGGCCTGGACCGTCCGGTTCACCTCCGGTATCTTGAGTTTTTGGGCGGCCTGGTCCGCGGCGACCTGGGAAGCTCGTTCTATTTTAAGCAGAAGGTGCTCCGCACCATTCTGGAACGATACCCGGCCACCCTGGAGCTTGCTCTGGCGGCGATGGTAGTAGCCATTATCATCGCTGTTCCCCTGGGGATAATCTCGGCGATCCGGCAGTATTCCCTGATAGACAATACTTCCATGTTCCTGGCTTTAATTGGGGTATCCATGCCCAATTTCTGGCTCGGTCCCCTGCTGATCCTGATTTTTTCTATCCAGCTGAACCTGCTTCCGGTCTCCGGAAGGGAAGGGGTGGCAAGCCTTATCCTGCCGGCAATAACCCTG
This sequence comes from Deltaproteobacteria bacterium, assembly GCA_020345765.1. GTDB lineage: Bacteria > Desulfobacterota. The sequence continues at coordinate 2,430,764 of CP070770.1, read as the reverse complement.
GGAACTGCCCTGGCCGCCATTCTTTCCCGGATGACCCGGGCAAGCATGCTGGAGGTATTGAGGGACGAGTATATCACTACCGCCCGGGCCAAGGGGCTCAAGGAGAAGGTGGTGATCCTCCGGCACGCCCTCAGAAATGCCCTGATTCCTATAATCACTGTTATCGGACTGCAATCCGGTGCCCTGCTTTCCGGGGCGATTATCACCGAGACCATTTTCTCCTGGCCCGGGATCGGAAGACTGCTTATCCAGGCCATCGAAACCAGGGACTATCCCCTGGTTCAGGGGTGCGTCCTCGTTATCTCTTTTAGCTATGTTGTGGTAAATCTGCTTACCGATATCCTTTATGCCTATGTTGATCCCCGGATTAGATATGAACAGGGATTAGCTTAATGTGCCCATGAAGAACCGTTTTGCCATCATTGGTCTGGTAGTCGTAATTATCTTTGCCCTGACCGCTATATTTGCTCCTATCCTGGCTCCCTACGACCCAAATCAACAGGAGCTGAGGGAAGGTTTCGGGTCACCCCGGCAGGGACACCTACTGGGACAGGACCGGCTGGGACGGGATATTCTTAGCCGGATAATCTTCGGATCCCGGGTCTCCGTGCTGGTTGGGATCTCTACCGTTAGCATTTCGCTACTGCTGGGGTTGACAATCGGCTCCCTGGCCGGATACTATGGGGGAGCAATTGATGAGCTCTTTATGAGAGTTATTGATATCCTTCTGGCATTTCCGGGAATTCTCCTGGCTATCTTTATGACTGCGATTCTTGGACCCAGTCTGAGGAATGTGATCCTGGCACTTTGCGTTCTGGGATGGGTGGGTTATGCCCGGATTGTCCGCGGCCAGTTCCTTTCGGTAAGGGAAAGGGAATATACCCTTTCGGTCAAGGCCCTGGGAGCAAGTGATCTAAGGGTTATTCTTCGGCACATCATTCCCAATATCCTCTCCCCGGTAATAGTAGAGGCCACCTTCGGGATGGCGGCGGTTATCCTTGCCGAGGCCAGTCTAAGCTTCCTGGGACTGGGCACCCAGGGGATGCCCAGTTGGGGGGCAATGCTCAGCGAGGGGGCGGAATTCCTCGAGGTCGCCCCTCACTTGTCAACATTTCCGGGATGTGCCATAATATTAATCGTCCTGGGTTTCAATTTCTTGGGTGACGGCTTGAGGGATTGGCTGGACCCCAAAAAGGTAGTAGTAAGTAGGCTCTCATGAATCTTGAGCAAAAGATCGGTCAGTTATTGATGGTGGGCTTTAACGGTCTTTCTTCCACCCGGGAGATAAAAGAGCTCATCACCGAATATCACATCGGCGGGGTAATCCTCTTCGAAAGAAATATTAAGTCTCCTCTTCAAATAGCCAAGCTCTGCCAGGAATTGCAGAGCGCCTCTCCGGAGATACCTCTCTTTATCGCAATCGATCAGGAGGGAGGAAAGGGCTTCTCCCGGCTGAAAGCACCTTTCACCCTGTTTCCGGGAAACCATGCCCTGGGAGAATGTTTCTTAAAAACCAAATCCATAAAGCTGGCCTACCAGTTTGGGGAGGTTACCGCCAAGGAGCTGAATGCAGTCGGGATCAATTTCAACCTGGCCCCGGTTCTTGATGTTAATACTAATCCCAAGAATCCCATCATCGGGAAGAGGGCATTTGGCGACGATTCCCATCTGGTCAGCGAGCTGGGATTGGCGGTGATCGCCGGACTCCAGGATAACAAGGTTATTGCCTGCGGAAAACACTTCCCCGGACATGGTGATACCGCCGTTGACTCGCATAAGGAACTGCCGGTCGTCGATCATGATCTGAAGAGATTATGTAAGGTCGAGTTGCGGCCTTTTGAGCACGCCGTTAAAAATGGATTGAGGACCGTGATGACCGCACATGTTCTGTACCCCCAATTGGATAAGAAGTTTCCGGCGACCTTATCGGGACGCATCGTTGACGGGCTTCTTCGAGAAAAGCTGGATTTTGAGGGTTTGGTTATAAGCGACGACCTGGAGATGGGGGCAATAGCCAAGAACTTTGAGATCGAGGAGGCTGCCGTCAAGGCGGTTAAAGCCGGGATAGATATTCTGCTTATCTCTCACCATCCCGATAAACAAAAGCAGGTTTTCAGAGCCATTTTAAACGCGGTGGAACAGGGAAAGATTCCCGAAGAGAGGATCGATCTTTCCTGGGAATGGATAATCGGTTTGAAGAAGAGATTCCTCTGTCCTTATGAGCCCCTGGAGGCAGAAACGATCAAGCAGATCGTAGGTGCTCCCGAGCATCAGGAGACCGCCAGGGAAATCAATAAATACTGTCGCGCCTGAACTCCGCTAACTACTTCAACCGGATCCCCTCACATGACAGGCAATTAGATGCCCTTTCCGTACCTCTTTTAATCGGGGGGGTTGTTCCCGGCAAATCTGCTCTAAGTATTGACAACGGGAATTGAAAGGGCAGCCGGGAATTGGTTCAATCGGGCTGGGAACATCACCTGCGAGAATTGCCCTCCTTTTCCGGTCCCGGGGATGGGTGACGGGAATCGCTGAAAGCAGGGCTTGGGTGTAGGGATGGAGAGGCGAGGCGTATATCTCTTCGTTATCCGCAATCTCAACGATCCTACCCAGATACATTACGACCACCCGATCGCAGATATGTTTCACGACCCTTAGATCATGGGCAATAAAAAGGTAGGTCAATGCGAATCTTTCCTGGAGCTCTACCAGAAGGTTAATAATCTGGGCCTGAATGGAGACATCCAGGGCGGAGACCGGTTCATCGGCAACGATGAGTTTCGGGATTACCGCCAGGGCCCGGGCGATGCCGATCCGTTGTCTTTGTCCTCCACTGAACTCGTGGGGGTACCTGCCGAAGGCATCGGGCGTCAATCCCACGTCTTTTAGAAGGCGATTAACCCTCTCCCGGCGGTCATTTCCGGAAGCGAGCTTATGGATGATAAGGGCTTCACCAATGATATTTCCTACCGTCATCCGGGGATTAAGTGAGGCAAACGGGTCCTGGAAGATAATCTGCATCTGGCGACGAAGATTCCTTAGCTCTTTTCGACCGTATTCCAGGATGTCTTGACCTTCGAAGAGGATCTCTCCCTCGGTAGGTTCGATCAGACGCAGAACCAAGCGGCCCAGGGTAGATTTGCCACAACCGCTTTCCCCTACCAGTCCCAGGGTCTCACCTTTGTAGATGGAGAAGGTCACTCCATCCACTGCCCGGACCCAGCCGAACTCTTGGGAGAAGAAGCCCCTCCGGAGGGGAAAGTATTTCTTGAGCCCTCTAATTGCCAGAAGTTCTTCCTGCATCTTCACTTGCCGGATATGATCGTATATCTAAAACTATATTTTTCCCCGGTTTTTGTCAAGCAATACTGATCCGGAATAAAGTTGAATTACCGGACTGGTGAGAAAATTCTTGATTTTATGAATGGTTTAGATATAAGATATAAGGGATGGTTGGTGAAATCTTTGGAGGTGGTAGATGATTGGAGGATTGGGAATCTGGGAGTTAATAATTATTCTGGTAATTATCCTGATTATCTTCGGGGCGGGAAAGTTACCGGAACTCGGGAGTAGCCTGGGTAGAGGAATCAAAAGCTTCCGGAAGGCAATAAAAGAACCGGATGAGATTGATATAACTCCCAAACAGGAAGATAAAGAAGACAAGGATAAGAAGGAAGAAACCGGGAGCAAGTAAATCCTGTCAGAACCTTACCCCATTAGACAGGTCATTTGATGAAACCAGCCCGTAGATCTATCAAGGCCTGAACCTATCCCCCTTTCCTCTCCAGTAAATCTGTTGCTGCACTAATAATTTCGGGGTGGAGGGAATCCTCCTGAGAGATCAAGCGAAGATCCTGAACAAGTATAAAATTTATTAATCCCAGGGAGATATCAGTCGGGGTAAACGGATTAAACACCAGGGCTTTCTTAATTGAATAACGGGAGATCCACTTATCGTTTTTAAAGACTATTCTTAGAATTTCTCCGGAAACCGGTCGTTTGGATGCGATCTTAATTACCTCTCTTTCGGTAGTCTTCGGATTGTTTAGCAGGTTCCCGATAACCTGGGGATCCTGGTCATGGATCAGGCGATCCAGAATATTTTTATTAAAGCCCCGTGCCAGCGATTTCCTCATACCGAGGGTTATGGACTCCGTATCCGGATTCCTCACTAAATCAGCTTCATAATCCTTAAGCTCCTTTTTTGGTGGCGGCTTGGACAGGAGCCGGGTCACCGAGTCGTAGCCTTTTTCCTTGGAGAGAAGATAGACCTGACTCATCCGGCCATAACCCAGGATCCGGGTGACATTAAAGATATCAATAAAGCTCAAAAGAACCTCCTGATACCGGGGCTGGTTCGCATTGGCCTTCAGGCAAAGCTGGTTCAGGACTTCCACGGTTACTTCCACCGAAAGCTTCTTTAACTGCTCACCCAGAACCACCGTTCGGCTGGTCTTTTCCTTCAGCCCGTAGATATCCTTGACTAACCTCTCGGTAATCTCTTCAATCTCCATTTCCATATTTATTAAAAATTTAACTTAAGCTGGCTTTCTCCGCTCTCCAAAAGCTTTTCCAGGAGCTTATCTACCGCCTTCTTGAGAGGCTCTGCCAGTCGGGTGAAAAGCAGTTGGCCCATAATTAGTAACCGGATATCTTCCTTATTTAGATTTAACCTCCGGAGGGAGAATCCTTCCCGGAAACGATAGGTTTTCCCCGGGCGATCATAATAGATCGGGAAATGGGCAGTACTAATAAATTCCAGGTCCCGATATATTGTCCGGGTTGATACCCCAAGCTTCTTGGCCAATAATTCCGGATTAACCTTTTCCTTCCGTCCCAGCCTGCTTATAATCTCCAGAATTCTCTCAACCTTATCTTCCATCTCTCTCCCCGGCCCGGGTCTATATGCCTCAGGAAGTTAATTTTTTTCTCTTAATAATTAAATTTTCAAATGTTTGAGGAATCTTCTGTGCCAGAATCAGCAGTTCGCTGATGTCAAAGGGAGCGTCTTTACCTTCTCCATTATCTCCGTAAAGGATATTGACGACTTTTCCCTTAACCAGGATGGGGATAAGAAAGAAGCTGTTAGGTTTTACCCCACCCATCAGCTTCAAGAATCTCTCGTTGATCGGGTTGGGGGGAGAGGGTCCCAGATAATGACCGCAGCTGTCACAAACTAATTTGAATACCGAGGGAGCATTAAGAGGAATCATAATCCTCTCCACCACCTGCTTATTCAGATCCTGGCCTAACCCGTACCAGCCAAAAACCAGGTCCGATTTAACGGTAAGGAGCGCCGTGCGTTTGAAATAGCTCAGGGCAAAGCCCAGGATTATCCGCGCAATATCATCACGATCCTCAACCTCCTCTAAGGCATCCGCTGCCTCCTTTAGGGAGAGCGGCTTGATCTCCTCTTCCGGGATCTCTTCCTCAAGGACGACCTCTTCTTCTTCGTCAGTCTCCGGGCTGATGACATGTGTTTCGGCAGTTAAATCAGGTGGCGGGGGTTCCGGTACCGGAGCCCCGGGAATCCGTTCCTCCCCAATCTCTTCGGTAAGAGTAAGAATTTCCTCCGGTTCAGCATCTGCTGCGGTTTCCCCCTCCATTGCCCGGGTTAACCGCTCAAATTCCTCGGGAGAGGTTAGCTCCTCCCCTTCGGCCAGTGGAGTCAGGGTAGTCTTCTTAAATAAAGGGGAGGGCTTCTTCCTTTCTGCCGGGGAAGATTTTTTTACTTTAGCGGGGGGGGGCTTGGCGGGATGTTCTCTCTTTAAAAACTCCTTGGTATCGGTTACGGAGAGGGTAATATAGCGGAGATCCCTCTTGATTCCGTAATACTTCTCCAGTAAGGACAGGATCCTTACTTCCGGTGCCACCAGGGGTTTAACCACATAGCCAGTGGTGAAGCCAATTTCGTCTCGGGCACCAAAATTCGAGGGATCCATCATCAGAAGATCGAGCTTTTTCCCCTCAACATTTACCGGAATGACCTTGTATTTAGCCGCGATCTTCCTCGGTATCGCCTTGATGGTATTGGGATCTATCCGGGGATAAACCTCGGGCTCAACGGAAGGCACCCCATGCAGTTTACTCAGGGCCCGAGTCAGTGTCCTCTCATCAATATATTCCAACTCAATCAGATTAGTGCCCAGCCTCCCCCCAAAAACGACCTGGGAGTTGACGGCTTCATCAACCTGGGCTGGAGTAACCAAGCCATCCTTAATCAGCATTTTTCCGAGAAGCCCAGCCATAGCTATTGTCATAATTCAGGAACTAATTTACTATGTTCAATTTAATAGATTTTTAGATCCAAGTCAATAAATCCGGGAGAATTCTCCTCTTGAAAATTTTGGGATATTGTTGTATAAAGGGAATTAGCCAAGGGGGAAAGTAATGGAGATGAAAAAATGTGAATTCTGCAAAAAGGAGATGCCTAAACAAGAAAATACCTGCCCCCACTGTGGAGAGGAGCAACCACTAATGGGGTGCATTTACGCGGTTTATGCCCTGCTGGCCTTGTTCATTATCGGGGCATTTAAGTCCTGTTTTTTCGGATAAAGACCCGCCTTAGAAACGGATCAAAGGCTGATTGCAAATACATGTGCTGAGTAAAGTCAAAGGGATCAAATTGGGATTTGGGGATTGGCTATCGTGATTTGTTACATTTATTGACAGTATGAGTAAAAATCAGGTAATATTACAAAAAGTTCCATTAAAGAGCTCACTCGGGGTTTTAACCTGCCTCACATGGATTTCTAACGAATAAACCCGGAAGAACATCCAATGGTTGTTATATGCGAAAAGTGCCAGACCCGCTTCCGCCTTGCCGACGATAAGATCTCGGCGAAAGGGGTAAAGGTTCGCTGCTCCAAGTGCCAGCATACATTTGTTGTGAAAAAGGCCTCGGCCGAGCCCGGAGGAACCTCTACCCCGCCTTCGGGAGGTGAATCCGTTACATCTACACCTCCCGGGCCCGAGTTGCCCGAAACTCCCTCGATGGATGATCAGGCATTGGACACAGCGATCAGTGCTGCCCTTAGTGGGATTATGGAGGGAAAGGGTCAAGACAAGACTCCGGTCCCCGAAGAGTTTACTACCGGTGAAAGCCCTTCTTCCGGGCCTCCGCCACCCGGCGAAGGAGGTTTTTCCTTTTCGCAAGATCAGTTTGATTTCTCCGAGGAGACCGGTTCGTCAGCGGAAGGAGTTGGAACCGAAACGGATACGGAAGAGCCTTCCTTAGGGGAAGGATTTGATTTTAAGGAGGGAAAGGCTGAGGAGTCAGAGCCAGAATTTAAAGGTATCGAGTTCGATAGCACCGATGAACCACCACCGGAGGTTGATATGCCCCCGGCGAGGGAAGAGCCGGCCTTCCCGCCAGCTCCGGTAGATGAGGTGCCTCCCAAAAAGAAGGCACCGGCACCCCCCAAATTCATTGCTCCACCAAAAAAAGTAAAGAGAAGAGGGGAAGGATCACCGGCATCCCGGATTATATTAATCCTTTTATTTTCCGGAGCTCTCCTTTACGGCGGCTTCTTTACCTGGCAGCATCGGGGAGAGTTATTGGGCATTGGAGGCTCCGGCCCTTCGGGAGTGGGCGAAGTATCCGGGGGTAATATAGAGATATCAATTACCAGAAAGTACTTTATTCCGAGAACTATCAGGGGTCAGAGCCTTTTTGTCATCGAGGGCAAAGCCACTAATAATTATAGCTCGTCCCGAAGCTTCATTAGGGTGAAAGGATTCGTTTATAATTATAAGGGTGAGCAGATGATGACCGAAGAGGTTTATGCGGGCAATGTAATTCCGGAGAAGGATCTGCGCAATCTCTCCCATAATCAGATAAAGGATATACTGAATAATAAATTCGGAGAGTTAGGCTCCAATATGGATGTCCGTCCCGACAGTTCAGTCGATTTCGTCATTGTCTTTGTTGACCTGCCGGGAGAAGTGGCGGAATGTGAGGTAAAAGTCAGCGACTCGCAGGCCGGCTCACAGTAAGAAACTCCTCTCCGGTGAGATATTCATTTCACCTCCAGCCGGAAAGGCACCAGTGCAAGGACCTGGCCAGGTGAGAATAGATCGGCCCAGGAGAAGCTTTTTAGAATATCATAGAACTCGACAGATATCGGAAGGCCAAATTTCAGCGGATGATAGAAAAAACGCCTTGGCCGGGGATAAATATCGATGATCGGGCAAACCTCCTCCGGTATCTTCGCCTTTTTCTTGGCCCAGGAGATTGCCTGCTTAATGCCGCCCAGCTCATCAATTAGTCCGATCTGACAGGCCTGCTCCCCGGTCCATACTCTTCCCTGAGCGACAGAATCAACTTCCGGCCGCTTCATTCCTCTTCCCTGGGCTACCTTCTGGATGAAGCCCCGGTAAAACTCCTTTATCTCGTATCTTATCCTTTTGCGTTCCGAGGGGGTAAAACCACTATAATCAGAGAAGAGGGCAGCTTTTTTCCCCCGGGTAATGATCTCCTTACGCAGTCCGAGCCGGTCATAAAGGCCCCGGAGATTGATCTTTCCGCTGATGGCCCCGATCGAGCCGGTGAAGGTTCCCGGCTCGGCGGTGATCCAGTCGGCCGCGGCCGCAATATAGTATCCGCCGGAGGCGGCGTTATCACTCATGGAAGCGGCGATGGGTTTTACACCCCGGGTCAGGCTTACCTCGCGCCAGATCAGATCGGAAGCCACCCCGCTCCCGCCGGGGCTGTCCACCCGGAGGACGATCGCTTTCGTTCTCTCGTCTTTGCGGGCCTTCCGGATCGCTTCATTAATCGTGGCCGCCCCGACCGCCCTTTCCCGGAAGGGGAGATCCCAGCTCTCCCCAGATTTAATCAGACCGGTCGCATAGATCAGGGCGATCCGGGGAATGTCCTCCCAGGGGTCAAGGGGATGATAATCCCATCGGCTCAGTCTCAGGTACCTTCCGTATTTTATTCGGACGGGCTTGGTATTAATCCTGCTTTTAAGATAATCCTCAAGTTGGTCTTCGTAGAGAAGCTCGTCTATCAGTCCGGCCTGCTTTGCCTCCTTCCCCAGAAACGGCCCCTGGTCGATCAGTCGTTTTACCCGGGCGACACTCATTTTCCTTCCCCGGGCGATAGAGGTGGCAACTTGATCGTAGAGCCGGTCGAGGATTGAATTAAGTGCCTCCCGGTGGGCCCGGGACATACCGGTCCGGGTATAGAGTTCCGAGGCCGATTTGTACTCTCCCATGTGCTCCAAATCTGCCTGGACGTTAAGCTTATCCAGTGCTTCCTTAAAAAATGTTACCTCGGTACTGAGCCCCATCAATATAAGCTGGGCCGAAGGAACCATCACAACTGCATCGCTTGCGGAGGCCAGGCAGTAGTCCCTGGTACCGGCCTGTTCAAGAAAGGCCAGTAAGATCTTTCCGGAGGAGCGGAAATCCAAAAGGGTATCCCGGAGCTCCTGGGTCTTTGCCCAGCCCATGCTGTTATTCTGGATCTTGAGGAGGAGACCCCGAATCTTCGGGTCTCCCTTGGCCTTGGCGATAATATCCAGGATATCCTTTAAGGCCATCCTTGGGTGGGGCAGCTTCGGGAAAAAGGTCGGGGGATACCTCTCTTCCATGATCCTGCCCCTGATCTCCAGCTCGAGGATATTATACCTTCTCCAGGGAGCGGATAGATAATAGGGGAGCTTTATAATAAACAAGAAGATACTCTGAAGAGTCTTGCTAATGACCGAAAAAGCTTCCTTCATCTTGCTACTACCTCATTATTGTGAGGATTCGGCTACATACTATTTATACAATCTTACCGAGCCCACTAATCGCCGATCGCTTATCGAGCGGTATCCCCCCGATATAAGATAACTGCTTATATAGTCCAGAATCTCCCGGTAGGCCCGGGGATTGCGGAAGTTAATCGTTCCCAGTTGAACGGCCCTCGCCCCGGCCAGGATGTATTCCAGGGCGTCTTTGCCGCTGCTTATCCCTCCCACTCCGATCAAAGGAATCTTGCTCGAAATCCCATTTTTCTTAAATGCCTGATAAACCTGGCAGACCCGGGCAACACCGATGGGCTTGATCGCCGGACCGGACAGCCCCCCATAGTTATTGGTAAGATAAGGCCGCTTGGAGGAGACATCTATTGCCATTCCCACTACGGTATTAATCAGGGAGAGGGCATTTGCTCCGGCCTCAACGCAGGCAAGGGCAATCGAAGTGATATCGGTAACATTCGGAGTAAGCTTGGCAATCACCGGATGGTTATCGCAGTTCCTGACAACCGCCCGGATAACCCGGTAAGCCTCCTTGGGGTCGGTCCCGAACGCCTGTCCCCCTTTCTGGACATTAGGGCAGGAGATATTAACCTCGACCCCGGAAAGCTCCGAGACCTTATTTAATATCCCGGCGATCTCGGCATATTCATCTATACTACCATCGGCAATATTGGCAAAGACCCGGGTAAACCGGGAGATCCGGGGTATCTTTTCGTTAATCAGATCATCGATACCGCAACTTTCCAGTCCAATAGCATTCAACATTCCGGCCGGGGTTTCCACTGCCCGAAAGGGAGGGGCGGTCCCTTTTCGGGGCTTTAAGAAAGTCCCCTTCAGGATTACCCCCCCGATTTCCCTTAAGTCTACTCCTTCGATCCGGGTATATTCGGTCCCGTAGCCATAGGTGCCGGAAGCCATCAGAATCGGGTTCCTCAGCTTGATCCCGGCGATATTGACCCTTAATTTATCTTCCTTTTTCATCTGTTTTCCTTCGACCCCGCCACAGGCGGGGCTACGGATAATCAAACCTTTCCCATTAACTATTCACCTAGTTACCTATTCAACGATTAGCCAACTTATCATTTATTCCTTTTGCGTTAACTGTGGCTAAACGAGAAAGATCATTTTTCTAATCTTTCCAGAATGGCATTCCAGATATCCTTAAGCTCTAATTTATCTACCCAATTCTCAATATATTTCTTATCAATCATATCACCGGATATCTTTAACATGCTGGCTATGTCCCTGAGATGTTTTTCCGATTCGCCTTCTTTATAATGCCGCATCTTCATAATTATCACATCCTCAGGAGAAGAAAAATTTGTCCGGGTATCTTCTGTCGGAGAAATTCTTTTTATCCTTTTAAAACGACTGTTATCAAAAGCATCATTTTTACAAATAATGACATCTATCTTTAAGCCTGATGAAGGATGGATAATATTGAATTGATATTTATGGCTGATTGCGTCAAGAATCGCCTCCTCACTGATATAAAACTCTTTTTGAGGAAACAATTTTAATAGTTCGGGAATATGATTTTCATTAATATCCGCTACGATATCAATATCATTAGTAAATCTTGGCTCGCCATAAAATATAGAAGCAATAGAACCGGTTACAAAATACCGAATACCAAGTTTTTCAAAAGCATTTACTAAATGTTTAAGTAGTTCGGATTGCTCCATGCGACAATCTCCTTGCCACCTCCTGTTGGATCTTCTTCTCATCCCAGTCCGAATGGAGAGAGTGAAGATAGTTTGCTATCTGTTTTCTTGCAAAACTCCACATATTAAATGCAATAGTGAGCCTTTCCTGAGGCTTTATTCTTTTCAGTACCTCAACCATTTGCTCATCTAAGACTTCAATATTCCTTTTACTGATTTCCATCCATACGACCTTTCAAATCAACTTTTCGATTATATCCCCATTTCCCCCCAGCTTTTCCTTCGGCCCCGCCAAAGGCGTGGCTCAGGACAAGGCAAATTGTTCCCAGTTTATCTCCCGGGCATCGAAGCTTGGTCCGTCAGTGCAGATCATCCGGTGGACTTCTTTATTTAAGTACTTCGCCTTCTTTCCTCGCTCATAGGCCTCTACCGCACAAGACAGACAGGCACCGACACCGCAGGCCATCCTTCCCTCCAGTAACACCTCGCAGTCAATAAGCTCGGTTTCGGCTATCCGGGCTACTTTCTTCAACATTGCCGGAGGACCGCAGGAATAGATTTTCAACTCCTCCCTGTTAAAATACCCTTTCGCTTTTTCTTCCTCAAGCTTTTTCTTGAGGAGATCGACTGCGGTCTTCCCCTTTTCCTCGTAACCTATAGTGACCCGGCATCCGATCTCTCTGAATTCATCGATAAGAGCGAGCGGCCCGACCGGGAGTTTGGAACTGCGTTTATGGTTGCGCACCTTTCCTAAAGGGATACTCTGTCTATCCCGAACCCCGAGCAGAACCCTGGTCTCCTTTCCCATTCGCCTCAGATACTCGGCGACGGCAAAAAGGGGGGCGATACCGATCCCTCCCCCAACCAGATAGGCAACCTTGAATCTGCGATCGATATCCCGGATTCCGTTCCCTAAAGGTCCCAGGAGATCGACGCTCTCGCCGATCCCCCTTTCCGCCAATAGATTTGTCCCTTTCCCCGTCAGCTTGAACAGGATATTTACCCCGACTTTCGCTCCGGGACGAAGAATTTTCAAGAAATTAGCAGGCAGGCTATCGGTTCCCTTCAAGGATCCCGGCGAGAAATTCCGGTAATAAACCCGGTGAAGACTAAGGGGACGGCGGAGGATCTGGGCCTCTTCCCATCTCTGCCTATCCTGGGAGACCCGGGCTGGGGAATCGATCCGCCGGTAATCAAACCGGGGATGCCGCTCACCGGCACATAATACCTGAAGGAATTGCCCCGGCCGGATCTGTCTCCCGATCAGCGGGCTTTCCAATTTCAACTCACAGTGCCTGGGCTCCCCGGATGAATTCCCTTCAACAAAATCAAATCTGGCTTCAACCACCTTTGCCTTCTCTTCGTATATCTTATCTTCCCGGGGGAGGGTTGCCGGACAATCGGGATCCCGGTAATAACTTTTGAGATCTTCAGAATAGAGATAGTCCCAGTAACCGTATTTGCCGGCCTCAACGTCTTCGATCAGATCGGCAAGCGGACCTGTCCGGTCAGGGCCTCCCGGTATTATCAGAACCCTTCGGGTCTGCGGGGAGGAACTTATCAATTCATCGGAATGTTTTTTGAGGGCAGGGGAGAGCCGGTTATTCTCCATTCTCTGGAAGTGATAAAGTGTTTTATTTCCCCTTAACCAGAGGAGATCAAACTGCTCTATCCCCCCTCTAATCCTCTCCAGATCTGCGGGCAGAGGCAAATAACTCAAGGTCGGGCTGCTTCCTAATCTGCTCCGAGCATCTCTATTTCGCTTACTTAACCAAACCTTAAACTTACTCTGGACTCCCAGTTCAGTCAGCATCAATAATACTTCCCGGGAGATTTCTTTAGCCATAAGCGGCTCTATCCTTTCACTCGCCTGATATCCGCACCCAGTCGGGACAGTTTTTTCTCAATTCTTTCATATCCCCGGTCGAGGTGATAGATCCGGGAGATCTCGGTAACCCCTTCGGCCGCCAGGCCGGCCAGGATCAGGGAGGCACTGGCCCGGAGATCGGTAGCCATTACCGGTGCACCACTGAGCTTCCGCCCACCGCGGACAATGGCACTGTTACCCTGAATCTGAATATCCGCCCCCATTCGCTTGAGCTCGCTGACATGGATGAAACGGTTTTCAAATACGGTCTCGGTGATTACGCTCCGGCTGTCTGCCAGACACATCAGGGCCATTATCTGGGCCTGCATATCCGTAGGGAAGCCCGGATAGGGAAGGGTCTTGACATCTACGCTCCTCAGCCGGTCACCGACAGTCACTCTCATCCCTTCATCTTCCGGCATTACGGTAACCCCGGCCTCCGTTAACTTGGAGATCAGGGCATCGAGATGTTCCACCCGGCAGTTTTTGATCTTTACCTCCCCACCGGTCATGGCGGCCGCGATCATAAATGTCCCGGTTTCAATGCGGTCGGGCATAACCCGGTGCTCCACTCCTTTCAGTTCATCTACCCCTTCCACTTCAATTATATCGGTCCCGACCCCTTCTATCCTTGCCCCCATCTTATTCAGCACCCGGGCCAGCTCGGCTACCTCGGGCTCGCAGGCAGCATTTTCCAGGACGGTAGTTCCCCGGGCCAGGCAGGCTGCCATTAAGACATTCTCGGTCCCGGTGACCGTGGAGGTATCAAAATATATCTTGTTGCCCCGGAGCTTCTTTGCCTCTGCTTCAATATAACCATGAGACAGATTAATCTTTGCCCCCAGAGCCTCAAATCCCCGCAGATGGAGGTCAATAGGCCGGGCCCCGATGGCACATCCCCCGGGCAGAGAGACCTTAGCCTTGCCCAGCCTGGCCAGCATCGGCCCCAGGACAAGAACCGAGGCCCTCATTGTTTTCACCAGATTATAAGAGGCCTCCGGGCAGGTCAGGTTATCCGCCCTGATTCTCAGATCCTTGCCGCCCTCAATCTTAAGTCCCAGATGACCCAGGAGCTGCTTCATGGTGGCAATATCTCCCAGTCGGGGAATTCCGGTGAAGGTGTTCCATCCCCGGGTAAGAATGGAGGAAGCCATCAGGGGGAGAGCGGCGTTCTTCGCCCCGCTGACCGTAACTTCTCCCTTGAGCCTTGTGCCCCCCCGGATCACCATCTTTTCCACGACTTAACTACCCCCCGCCGATTTTTTCCGGGCCTTAACCACTCTCGGCCGGCCGGAATAATCCTTGACAATCATCGGTGTCTGGTAGCGCGGGCTCTCCTTGAGTAAACCCGCAACCTTTTCCGCCTGTCCCTCCCCTACCTCCAGGAGGAGCCAGCCTTCGGGCAGAAGAAACCTGTCGGCCTGATCAGCGATCCGGTGTAAAAACTCAAGCCCCTCCTCCCCTCCGTTCAGGGCTTGATGCGGTTCGAAATCCCTAACCTCCGGCTCGAGTTGACCGAACCCACCCGAAGGGATGTAGGGTGGATTGGAGATGATAAGATTGAAGCAGAGGCGATCATCCTTTAAGGGGCCGAATAGATTACCGCAGAGGAAGAGAATCTTGTCCTCTAACCGGTGCCGGGCAGCGTTTTCCCGGGCAACCTCCAAGGCAGTTCTGCTGATATCGGTAGCAAGTATCCGGGCCGAACCGATCTCCTTCGCCAGAGCGATGCTGATAATCCCGCATCCGGTTCCTAAATCCAGAATCCGGGGCTTGGGGACAGAGCTACTTTCTTCGCTTATTATCTTTACCGCTTCTTCCACCAGAAGCTCGGTTTCCGGCCGGGGGATCAAGACATCTTCGGTAATCTTGAAATTCAGCGACCAGAACTCCTGCTTTCCGGTCAGGTACTGAAGCGGTTCCCGCTGCCCCCTTCTCCTGATCAGTGACTTGAAATCAGAAAACCCGGTTTGGTTAAGGGACCGGTCAGGATCGAGATAGAGTTCCAGCCGCTCGATTCCCAAGAGGTGGGATAAAAGGACTTCCGCATCCAGGCGGGGGCTGTCAACTCCCTTTTGCTTAAGATATTCAGTTGACCAATTGATAAGTTTATCGATTGTCCAGAAATTTGTCGGGAGTTGAGGGAGGTATTCAGGCATAGCTTAGCTTTGAGTTCAAAGCCTCGGTTTGATAATATGTGGTAAGAGCCTCGATAAGATCATTCAGATCACCTTCAAGGATTCCTTCCAGCCGGTGAAGGGTAAGACCGATCCGGTGATCAGTAACCCGGCCCTGAGGGAAGTTGTAGGTTCTAATCTTTTCGCTTCTATCACCACTGCCCACCTGGGACCTCCTTTGATCGGAGCGCTTCGCCTGTTGCTCCTGCTCAAGTCTGTCCAGGAGCCGGGCACGCAGCACCTTGAGGGCCTTTGCCCTGTTTTTATGCTGGGATTTCTCGTCCTGACAGGTTACCACCAAACCGGTAGGCAGGTGGGTTATTCTCACCGCAGAGTCGGTAGTATTAACGCTCTGACCCCCGGGGCCGGTAGAGCGAAAGACGTCAATCCGCAGGTCTTCGGGCTCTATCTTTACCTCCACCTCTTCCGCTTCCGGCAGGATCGCTACGGTCACTGCCGAGGTATGGATCCGGCCCGAGGACTCGGTAATCGGCACCCTCTGCACCCGATGGATTCCGCTTTCGTATTTCAATCGACTATATACCTCCTTCCCCTCGACCAGGGCAATAATCTCCTTGAATCCCCCGACGCCAGTGGGATTCTGACTCATCACCTCCAGCCGCCACCCCTGTTTTTCGGCAAACTTGTTGTACATCCGGAAGAGGTCGGCGGCGAAAAGGCCCGCTTCCTCTCCCCCGGTCCCGGCCCGGATCTCCAGGAGGATATTCTTTTCGTCATTGGGATCCCGGGGAAGCAGGAGGACCTTCAGCCTATTCTCCACCTGGTCAAGTTCTTCTCGGAGGGCCGAGAGCTCCGATCTAGCCAGCTCTCTGAGCTCCTCATCATCTTCTGCCAGGAGTTGTTTGTTATCCTCAATCTCCCGATTTATTTTCTGGTAGCGACGGAAGTTCCCTACCAGTTCTTCCAGCTCCGAGTGCTCCCGGGAATACCTCTGGAGCTCCTGATAATTACCGAAAACCTTGGGGTCGGCAAGCATCTTCCCCAGCTCCTCGTATCTCTTGACCAGTTCCTCCAACCTCTGAAACATGATTCTCCTTTCACGTCCGGAATTGCCTGCTTTTCCTAATAAAAATAACTTATTTTTGCTTTTATTGTCAATAAAATTTAAGTGTGCCTCAAGATAAACTTCTGATGGGAAAGAAAATCCCATATCGAGGCTCTTCCTTTAAGGATAGTAGTCTATTTGGCCCTGACAGGGTAGATACGTGGGGGAAAAATATAGAATATAAAATGCTTAGATATGGTCCGGATTTATTTAGGTTTCAGACCATACCTTTTCTGGAATTTCTCCACCTTACCGGCGGAGTCCACCAGGCGCTGCTTTCCGGTAAAAAAGGGATGACAGCTTGAGCAGATCTCTACCGTAAAATCTCCTCTGGTTGAATTGGTTTCGATAATGTTCCCGCAGGCACACTTGATCGTAGTTTTAACATACTTGGGGTGAATATCCTTTTTCACTTCCATCCTCCTCTTTTAGGGATTTAATCTTCCGCCTGATTCATTAAGGATAAGAATTCTTCGTTGCTCTTGGTGGGAGTGATCTTTTCCAGTAAAAATTCCATGCCTTCCAATACCCCCATCGGATGGAGAACCTTGCGCAGGATCCAAACTTTGTTCAGGACGTCCTTTTCAAGGAGAAGCTCTTCCTTCCGGGTACCGGATCGGGTGATGTCAATGGCAGGGAAAACCCTTTTGTCGGCCAATCTCCGGTCAAGCTGGATCTCCAGGTTCCCGGTGCCCTTGAATTCCTCGAAGATCACCTCGTCCATCCGGCTACCGGTATCGATCAGGGCGGTGGCGATAATAGTCAGGCTTCCTCCTCCCTCGATATTCCTGGCGGCTCCGAAAAATCGCTTGGGGCGCTGCAGGGCATTGGAATCTACTCCTCCGGAAAGGACCTTGCCGCTGGGAGGGACTACCGCGTTGTATGCCCGGGCAAGCCGGGTGATACTGTCCAGGAGGATAACCACATCTTTCTGGTGCTCTACTAATCGTTTGGCTTTCTCCAATACCATCTCGGCTACCTGGACGTGTCTCTGGGCCGGCTCGTCAAAAGTGGAACTGACCACCTCGGCTTCCACCGAACGCTGCATGTCGGTAACCTCCTCGGGACGCTCATCGATGAGCAGCACAATCAGAATTATATCCTTATGGTTTGTGGTAATGCTGTTGGCGATACTTTGCAGGATCATGGTCTTACCGGTCCTCGGGGAAGCAACGATCAGTCCCCGCTGTCCTTTGCCAATCGGGGTGAGCAGATCCATAATACGGGTGGACTAGTTCTTGGGGTCGGATTCCAGCAGTATTTTTTCTTCGGGGTAGAGGGGGGTGAGGTTGTCGAACATGATCTTCTCCCGGGCGATATCCGGATCCTCACTGTTTATCGATTCGACCTTTAGCAGTGCGAAGTATCTCTCTCCATCTTTGGGGGGACGGATAATACCGGTAATTATATTCCCTGTCTTCAAGTTGAATCTCCGGATCTGAGACGGGGAAACGTAAATATCGTCGGGGCCCGGAAGATAGTTATAATCCGGGGCCCGGAGGAAGCCGAAGCCGTCGGGCAGGGTTTCCAGGACCCCTTCCCCGTAAACCTCGCCATTCATTTCCGTCTGGGCCTTAAGCAGGGCAAAGATAAGCTCCTGCTTCCTCATTACACTGGCACCCTCTAAATTGAGCTCCTTGGCCAGTTCGCTGAGTTCACTAACCTTCATTCTTTTCAACTCCTGTAGATTCTTCTTCTCTCCTTAGCTTTATTGAGGTTGGATTTTAATTAAATCACCGGATATACATTCTGACAGCTATGCCGAAAGCTTCATTAAGGTTCAGATCCCAAGTCCATATAAAAGGATAAACTTTAGCAGCTTTAGTGAGGTTTATAAAGGAATGTCCGAATGCAAAAACGTCCTCTAATTATAATTTAAACATCGGGATAAAGTCGGGTTAATCTGGATATGATACTATTTTATAATATGTTGCCTTTTGGAGCCATAAAAAGGTGAGAATCTTGATAGCAAAACTATTATTACACTATACTTTACTACTTGTCAAGAGTTTTTTATATTTTTAGTTACTGACCGCTTTTAACCCGGTTTTATCAATTATTTGATTCTTCTCGTTAACCCGCACGATCTTGGGTTTATGCGCTTTAATCTCCTTTTCGTCCAGGCAGACATACCCGGCGATGATTATCCGGTCACCTTTATTCATCAATCGGGCCGCCGCCCCAGTGATACCGATGACCCCCGATCCTCTCTCGCCCTTGATGACGTAGGTTTCCAGCCGGCTCCCGTTGGTGATGTTATAGACCTGGACCTGTTCGTAGGGGAGAATATCGACAGCCTCCATCAGCTGCTCGTCGATGGTTATACTGCCTTCATAGTCCAGGTCGGCTTCGGTGACCACTGCCTGGTGAATCTTGGATTTCAGCATTAACCTTTGCATTGTGCTCCTCCTTTATGGCTTTAAGATGCAGTTGTCAATAAGCCTGGTCTGTCCCAGCTTGGCCGCCAGGGCCATGACCGCTTTCCGGTCAATCTTCTTCAGCTCCTTGAGGTTATCTGTATCACAAATCTTGATATAGTCAATATTAATGAGCTTCTCTTTCCCGATAATCCCTTTGATTTCCTCAATGACCCGGGTGGTATTTCTCTCTCCCGAGGAAACAAGCTCCCGTGCCCGGCGGAGCGACCGGCTCAAACTCAAGGCGGACTCCCTCTCCCGGGGGCTTAAGTATGTATTACGGGAGCTCATGGCCAGACCGTCGTTCTCTCTTACCGTAGGCATTCCCAGGATCTTGATATCGAAGTTCAGGTCCGCCGCCATCCGCTTGATGGTAACCAGCTGCTGGAAATCCTTTTCTCCGAAGAGGGCGATATGGGGCTTGATGATATTGAATAGCTTGGCCACTACCGTGGTTACTCCCTGAAAGTGCCCCGGGCGCGAGGCCCCGCAGAGGTTCCTGGTTACCTCCCTCACCTCTACCCAGGTCTGGTAGTCCGGGGGGTACATGAGGGATGTCTTGGGGGCGAAGATGATATCCACCCCTGCTTCCCGGGCCAGTTTCTTATCCCTCGTCAAATCCCGGGGGTATTCCTGGTAGTCCTCCCCCTTCCCGAACTGGGTGGGGTTTACGAAAATGCTGATTATCAGAATATCGGCACGCTTCCGGCCCTCTACCATCAGGCTCAGATGTCCTTTGTGCAGATAGCCCATGGTGGGAACCAGGGCAATAGTCCTCCCCCCCTCCCGCTGGCGGTTGGAGAACTTCTGCATCTGCTTGATACTACTTATCGTCCTCATAGGAATTTAATAGTTGGCTCATCACGAAATATCCCCAAAGAAATGCTGAATCCTAAACCAAGCCCCCTCACCCTTACCCCTCTCCCCATCCTTCGACTTCGCTCAGGACGGGCGGGGGAGAGGGAATTGCTTACTGGTAATTACTTCCTCTCCGATGGACATCAGGACTTCTTTAAGGATTTGGATTTTTGTCATTGATTTGAACTTTGAGCTTTTTTATTTGACATTTATAGTCCTTTATTTTCCCTCATCTTCCCTCATCTTCCATGCCATTCCCTGAAATAAACCATTAACGATAGCTGTGCTCCTCATCGGGGAATTTCCCGGTCCGCACCTCGTCCAGATATTTCCCGACCGCCCCGGAGATCGTCTCCTTCAGGTTACAATAGGCTTTAACGAAACTGGGCCGGGGGCCCAGAAACAGCCCCAGCAGATCGTGGCTGACGAGCACCTGACCGTCGCAGTGGATTCCCGCCCCGATGCCGATCGTGGGGATGGTTAATTTCTTCGTTATCTCTTCGCCCAGCTTTGTCGGGATCCCCTCCAGTACGAGAGAAAATGCCCCCGCCTCCTGGACGGCCAGGGCATCAGCGAGTAATTTTTCCCGCTGCTTTTCCTCCCGGCCCTGGACGCGGTGCCCCCCCATCCGGTGAATCGACTGGGGGGTGAGCCCGATATGCGCCATTACCGGGATATCGATATCGGTGATTGCCCGGATAGTATCAGCCATATTCTGACCCCCCTCCAGCTTAACGGCCTCGGCCCCGGTCTCCTTGATTACCCTCCCGGCATTCCTCTTCGCGTCTTCGATACTTACCTGGTAGGACATGAAGGGCATGTCTGCTACTACTAACGCATTCTCCCGGCCCCTCACAACTGCCCGGGTATGATAGATAAGCTCCTCGACGGTGACCGGGAGGGTATTGTCGTATCCGGCCACCACGGGTCCCAGGGAGTCTCCGACCAGTAGAATCTCCACCCCGGATTCATCGAAGAGCCTGGCCAGCGGGTAATCATAGGCAGTAAGCATGGTGATCTTCTTCCCTTCGTCCTTCATCCTCTGGATGTCCAGGATAGTGATTTTCTTCATATTTTGCCCTCCAAAACTCGAGCCCCGAAAGTGATGCTTTTCCCTGACAAAAAAAGCCTCCCGGACTGATCGCCGGAAGGCTTTACCTTACCCTTCTTTCCCGTCTCGGTCCCAGGTTCGGATTGAAACCCGTGTTTTACCTTCCGGATCCCAGCGGTATCTTATTTATGTCCTTTGCTTATCCTACCGTATTCCGGTTAGATCCCCTGAGGGGTATCTACCGTAAGTGGATAAGCTTTAATAATACTATCAGGCTTTTTTTGGCTTGTCCAGTTTTTTTTTGCTTTTTTTATTCCGCCAGAATCCCGCATTCCCGCGGGACAGAGGAGGATGGCGAAGTAGGCTAGCGAGGAAGGGAGATTGGGGACGGGTTCACATTTTTCAAATTGAGTGGGAGGGAGGGAGTTTGACATTATCCCCCAGTTAAGAAAATTAGGACTTGACATCCTAATAATAAGGAATTATAATCCTAATATATGAGTCTGTCGCTGAAAGAATTTAAAGAGCGGTTCGTAAATGACCTGCTCGAGATCCATTGGAGGCACTGGCCCGCGGCCGGCGTCTCTTCCCACGTTCAGTCCGAAGGATATTGGACAGTAGACCTCGAGGCCATGATAGTCTCAACCCTGGCTGTCGGTTTACATGACAGCCGTATCCTCTCGGCTTCGCTTGAATGGTTGATTAGTAACGGACAGTGGGTGAACCTCTCCCGGCTCAAGAGGATCGTCAAGGTCTTTTTGGAAAAGTCCACCGTGGTAAATGGGCCTGTTCTTACCCCGGGGGTGTTTAATTTAATGACCGATACCCATAATAAATTTGCCCAAAAAACTATCTTCAGCAAGGGGTCCGATACACCCGATCCGGAGAGGGTTAGTGTTAAAGAGTATGAAGAGATCTTCAGCGCCTTCCAGATAAAGGGGGTCGTGACCGAACCCAAGGTTCAGCAGCCTCCCCTGCTCCAGCTGCTACTGCGGTCTGTCTTTGGTGTGGATGCCCGGGTTGAAGTCCTTATCTATCTTTTACTTAACCCCGGGGGCAATTCCAACTCCATTGCCCGGGAGGTCTTTTACGATCAGAAAAATGTCTACCGGATCCTGGGAAGATGGAAAAAGGCCGGGGTGGTGACGAAGGTTGCCGGGAAGAAGATTGGGGACTACTATCTGGAGAGGGAAAGTGAATGGCTTAATCTCCTGGGATTAAAGGAAAAGCCCGGTTACCTGAACTGGGTCCGGACCTTTCTGGTGCTGGACCAGCTGGCAAAGGCGCTTTCGACTTCCCCGTGGTCTGATGACGAATATCTGCTTTCTTCCCTTTTCCGTGATCTTTTGCCGGAGGTAAGATTAATCGGTAAACCTCTTAAGGTCCAGGTTCCTGAGCCCGATTCTTATCCCGGGGCCCGATACCTTGAGCCTTTTGGCCGAGCAGTCCTTGATATACTTGGGGGACTTAAAGGAGATAATATCCGCAGATAACACGGACACCGACACGGATTCTATGGAGTGTGTTAATGCAAGAAGAAATTGGGGACGGGTTCCTATTTTATTAACGATAAAGCAAGCTGGGGTAAGAGATATCCCCTTATCAAGGGGAAGATGAAAAAAATGAGGTAAACATGAAGGAGACGGAGAATGGCGAGTAAGAAAAGCAAAAATAATAACCGACGCGCCTTGGGGCGGGTCAGACAGGACGCCGCTTTCCCGGTCTCTCCGCCGGTTTCGGAACTTCCGGCTGATTATGCAGGGCTTTTAGCCGATCTAAAGAGACGCATCGCCGGGGAGAGATTGCGGATTGTTCTGTCCGCCAATTCCGCGATGACCCTGTTGTATTGGGACATTGGCCGATCCATTTTGGAGCGACAGGGCCGCGAAGGCTGGGGAGCAAGGGTTATTGACCGTCTTTCCTCGGATCTCCGCCAAGCTTTTCCCGACATGAAGGGACTTTCCCCCCGCAACCTCAAGTACATGCGAGCCTTTGCCGCCGCCTGGACGGACCGCGAAATTGTGCAACGGGTCGTTGCACAATTACCCTGGCGGCATAATATCGCCTTGCTCGAGCGTCTCGATGACCACAAGGCACGCCTCTGGTATGCCGAGCAAGCTCTCCACAATGGATGGTCCCAGCCTATTCTCTGCCTGCAAATTGACGGCCGCCTCCACGAAAGGCAAGGGAAAGCCATCTCAAATTTCCCGGCCGCGTTGCCACCCACCGAGTCCGACATGGCGGCGCAGGTGTTCAAGGACCCCTATCTTTTCGACTTTCTCGGGACCGCCGATCCCCGGCGTGAGCACGAGGTCGAACAGGCCTTGGTGGACCATATCCAGAAATTCCTCCTGGAGCTGGGTGCGGGCTTTGCCTTCGTTGGGCGACAGGTCGCGCTTGAAGTCGGGAACCGCGATTTTATGATTGACCTGCTCTTATACCATCTAAAACTGCGAAGCTTTGTTGTGGTAGAGTTAAAGGCCGTGCCCTTTGATCCAGCCTTTGTGGGGCAGATCAATCTCTATCTTTCAGCTGTGGATGACCTTTTGCGTCATCACAACGACAAACCCACTATTGGCCTGCTTCTCTGCCGCGGAAAAGATCGCTTCGTGGTCGAGTATGCCCTCCGTGACCTTAAAAAGCCCATTGGCGTTGCCGAGTGGAAAACCAGAATCGTCAGGTCTCTGCCCGATGATCTCAAAGGCGAACTGCCCACGGTCGAAGAGCTCGAGGCTGAACTTGCCCGCTCGCCAAAACCTCGGAGCAAAAAGCGGAGAACCGGGAAAAAGGAGACGGGGAAAAGTGGGAGGGTGAAAATAAGATGAGAAGTCTGAAATTTGCCTGCTCCGCCGAAGCTTTCGGCTTTATAGCAAAAGCGACAAATTAGGCATGCGAAGGCGAGGGCTTTGGAATTTGGATTTTATTTGTAATTTGGGATTTGGTCATTGGTCATTGAGATCTGTCCTGTGTACTCTGAACTATGAACTTACTAAGGAGGTAAAAGATGAAAAAGTCAGGACTTATTACTGTCAGCCTTGTCTTTGTCCTATCGCTACTCGGCGGATGCGGTGACGACTCTGTATCCACCTGCCCATGTGATCAGTCGGAGTTGGAAGAGTTAATCATCGCCCTGGAAGCGCAGGTCGAAGCCCAGCAGATTGAGATCACGGCTCTTCAGGCGGGACTCACTACCGTGGATAATCGTCTGACAACGGCTGAGGGAAGCATTACTACCATACAATCCAACAATGCCCTTCTGCTTCATCCGTATATAACCATCAGCTCAGCCATGATTAACAGCCTGAGCGGTCCCCATGTGATCTTTCATGATGCCAACCTGCATATCCGGAACGGTAGTGGTGCAACGACTGTAATTAACGGCCTGGGTAACCTGTTGGTGGGTTATAACGAGGCGCCTGGTAGTCCGAACCGGGGTGGCTCGCACAATTTTATCGTGGGCCCTGAGCACAACTACCCTACCTACGGAGGATTCGTAGCGGGCTACAACAATACCGTGAGCGGCGCCTACTCCAGCGTCAGTGGGGGGTATTACAACGAGGCTCTGGGCAACCAGTCTAGCGTCAGCGGTGGTGCCCTCAACTTAGCCAACGGTTCTGTTTCCAGCGTCAGCGGAGGATTAGGCAACACCACTATCGGCGTCTATTCCAGCGTCAGCGGGGGGTTTACCAACACGGCCAGCGGTATGTACTCCAGCATAGGCGGGGGTAGAGACAACACGGCCAGCGGCGACTTCTCCAGCGTCAGCGGGGGGTATACCAACACGGCCAGCGGTGACTTCTCCATTGTCAGTGGGGGCGAGATCAATACGGCCAGCGGTGAGTACTCCAGCATCAGCGGGGGCTACGGAAACGGGGCTACCACTAAATACGCAAGCGTCAGCGGGGGGCGGTATAACACGGCCAGCGGCCTCTGGTCCAGTGTCAGCGGAGGCATAAGTAACACCACTATCGGTGTTTATTCCAGCGTCAGCGGTGGGTATACCAACACGGCCAGCGGCATGTACTCCAGCGTTAGCGGTGGTTATAATAACAGGGCCAGCGGTATTTCTTCCAGCATCAGCGGGGGTTCATCCACTTCTTCAACCGTCGATTATGAGTGGAGGGCTTGCGGCACCTATTCGTGTACTGGTGCTCCCTGATGGTTCGTATGACTTATTGGGGAAATAAGATCCCAGTATTATTAAAAAATAATGTATATGTGCGGGATAGGGATAAAGGTTTAGAGGGGGAAGGCAAGAGCCAAGATGTG
>CP070770.1:2353819-2405546 GCA_020345765.1 Deltaproteobacteria bacterium | reverse complement strand
TTCAGCCTTCGTAGCCACTTCGGCGAAGTAGGCTATCCGGCCCGCCATCGGGTCCCTAAATTTCACACATTATTCGGGATTTTTTATCTTCTAATGAGCTATATAGATTCCTTCTGCCGTCTATGCCTACCTGCAGGCACGATCAGCAGTTAAAATCCTTTTTCTTATTAGAAGTGCCAGAAAGGGAATCAAAAGCGGCATGATGTTTGATATTATCTGGCTATTACTTGGCGGCGGAGCATTCAGTATCGTGTTACAGGTCATCCCGAGGTTCCCCTCCTCCTCTAAAAACCTTCCGCCAAGGTCCACTCCCAGGCCAAAGACAGATAGCTGAGCAGTATTACCGCTAACTTTATTCAGTCGAGCGTCAACGCTGGATGGCGACTCCACCCAGATGCCTTCGGAATCATCGAAGCGGTAAAGCCTCAAGAAATTTTCATTTAATGAGGTTCCATCAACAATTCCGTCCTGGTCGGAGTCACTATAAGAAATGATAACCTCGGCCTCAAACTGACTGCTGGGAGCATCCTCTCCACCCTCCAGTTCTACTCTTCTGAACTCGACTATGTGCAGGGACTCATCTTCAAATAAAGTCGGTTCCCGATCGCCAATGATGATAGTGACTACTGTTCCTTCATAGTTTAAAGACCCCTGGGGGACAAATACCTCGGTGGTCTTATCACTGAGGTCATCCCCGGCAATAACCCAATTGGCATCTTCTTTCAATATTTTTTCTATTTTTGTATATCCCTCATGGCTAACATATTCGTTATTCGAATCATTTTCGGTATATAAATATGGCAAAAGAATGAATGGCGGGGATTCCGTTTCATCCAGCTCTTCTCCTTCTTCTATTCTTCCTTCTATCACCTCGGGTTCACTGTGATCTATCGTTACCAAAATTTCTGCCGGGTTGTCATCCTCATTTCCATTGATATCCTTCGCTATTGCCCGTAGGTGGTAGTCTCCTTCGTTGAACTCCGATACATCCCAGTGGACATAGTAGGGATAGCTCTGGTCCGGATTGGGATGAGCAGGATTACTGTCAATCTTCGTCCAGATATCACTTTCTTCCGGCTTATATTGAAAAAGGACACTCTTAAGCTCAGATGGGTCGCCCAAGGTTAAATCGGCCATTACTGTCAGGCTGGATCCATCGACGCTTTTTCCTGCCGGGGGGGTTACAATTTCTGCCTGTAACGAGCGGGTTCCCAGACCTGACTGGTCGGCAACGGCAATCTCCGGTTCTATCGCGGTCAAGAGAATTCCGCCGAAGCCCGGGATAATTAAGCCTCCCAGGAGGATAAATATTAGATATCGTGAAGTTTTCATAAACACTCCTAATTAACTCAATTTTGTGCAATACTTATGCCAAAAATAGGGATTAACAGCCATTCTCGTGACCCAAAAGACGGATTTGTCACGGCAATCAGTATTTTCCGACTCTTTTTGGCGAACATAATTGGTTAAAATTTCTGCTCACTTTTACCCGGGGAGTCAATTATATATCAAAATGTGCAACATTTTGCACATATAATAATTTATTAAAAGGCAGAGTCTTTTTAAGTAATTGAAATCTATAATTATTTTTTGTGCAAACCGCTTCCCGTAGAATTCCATCTTTTTGCACACAATTAGGCCTTGCACTTATGTAAGGCATTTCAATTATGACCTGGAGAGTAAGGGGCCAGAGAGAGTTTAATAATAAAGGTTGTTCCTTTATCTTGCGTGCTCTCAACCTCGATGTATCCCCCGAGTTTCCTTATTATCTGATAGCTGATGGCTAATCCTAATCCGGTACCCTGTCCCACTGGCTTGGTAGTAAAGAAAGGGTCGAAGATTTTATCCAAGTTTTCCTGAGGGATACCGGAGCCGGTGTCGGTGAATCTAATCTCCAGAAAGTCTGCTTCTGTCGATGGCCGGGAACCGGTTGTTAATGGTTGAGCAACGATTCTAAGCCCTCCTCCAGTAGGCATTGCCTCCAATGCATTCATAATTAAATTTATAAAGACCTGGATCAACTGGTCCTTACTTGCCATGACCCGGGGAAGACTCGGAGAGACTTCAAGGTTAAGGTCAATCCTGCTTTTCCGGAGTTGCGGGGAAATTAATGTAATTGTCCTATCGACTGCCTCTTTGATATCTACCGGTTCCAGTTCCACTGCCGGGGAACGGGAGAAATCAAGGAGGTTTCTTACTATTCCCTTTATCCTTTCAGCCTGATCGATTATTGCCTCTAGGGGTTCCATTACCTCCTGGTCTTCCCTTAGCCTATCCCGAAGCATTTTGGCATCTATCAGGAGTGAACTCAGAGGATTACCGATCTCATGGGCAACCCCGGAGGCCAATCGACCGATTGAAGCCAGCTTTTCCTGATTCACCATCTGGACAAGTTTATCCTTGAGGTTTTGGGACATCTGATTGAACCGTTCGGCAAGCCTCCCAATCTCGTCGCTTGAGGCAATCTCAATCATATGATCCAGATTACCTTCCCCGATGATCCTTGCTCCCTCGGAGAGCTTTTGTATCGGCTTGGTAATCCTCCGGGAGAAGATAACCGCGAGGAGGCCCCCCAGAAAGATTAAAAACAGGGCAATAAGTAGTATCTTCTGGCGAATAGCTCGGCTTGCCTGATTTAGCTCTTTCAGGCTCATACCAATGCGGACTTTTCCAATCTCGGTCAAGGGAACTGGCTCTTTCTTAATCCCTTTTTCGAGGATCGAGAATTCATCAGCAAATTTCCTGCCCCGACGCAGGATCGGGGCGACAAACTCCATTACCGGCTTGCTCCTCCTCTCTTCTTTTTCCCGGGAAGCCAGCTCCCTTCCCTCCGCTTCTTCAATAATGGCAAAGATAACATCGTCCTGGCTCAGGATACCATCGAGAAGCTTCTCGAGGCTAAGCCGGTCTCCCGTGAGCACCCCAAATTCACTATTATAGGCCAGATTTTCCGCCAGTGATTGAGCCCTTCTTTCAAATTGAGCTGACTGATCCCGGCGGGCCTGGCCGAGAAATAGCCAGCTAAACATGAGGGAAACAATAACCACTAAAGATGCGGCCGAGACAATAAACTTCCATCGGAGGCTTAAGTTAAATCTTGTTTTCTTCATATCTTTTAAACGCTTAGCTCTATTCATAAACATTCTTTGTTGCTTTCAAAATCTCAGTGGGTATCTTTAGATTAAGCTCACTTGCCACCCTCGTGTTCAAAGAACGGTAGATATTCTGCGGCGGCATAATGGGGAGCAGGCTGGGATCGGTGCCGCCGAGGATTCGATTAGCCAGCGCCCCCATCTGCTCACCGTTCTTCCGGTAATCTACGGTGAGTGAAACCAAAGCACCAGAACGGACATAAGAGTCAGACAAACCATAGAGGGGGACGGAAAAATTAAGCGAGGTCTCCAGAAAAAATTTAATCGACTGATTGGTTACCACCGTCTTATCTGCTACCATCCAGAGGGCATCGACCTGGGAAAGGGTTTCCCGCAGGGAACGGGGGATTTCTTTAGGGGAGCTGGTTTTTACCGCGATTAGCTCAAAACCCATTTCCTCGGCTACCTTCCGGGCATTACTAACAATCTTGCCGCTTTCCTTAGGATCAAAAAGAACCCCAATCTTCTTGATCCCGGGGAGCATATCTCTCATGGTTTGAAGCTGAGTCTTGACCGGAATATCCAGAGAGATACCGGTAATATTAGGACCGGTTAACCCGTGCTTTTCGGGGTTGAGTACCATGGAAAAGATAATGGGTATCCGATCAAGCTTTTCACTGATTAGAGTCGCTGCTTGAGTTCCGATAGCGAGAACTAGGTCGGGCGAGCTTGCCTGAATCTTCCTGATTATCTCTTCGCCCCACTGCTCATCACCCCTCATATCGTATTCGGTGATCGTCGCTTCACAGGTGTTACGGAACCCTTCGAGGTTTTCCTGGTAAGGGGAGAGCTTATCGCTTAAGACTACGACTATCCGGGAGGCATGCCCGGTTCCGGGACGGAATGGAAAAACGGCGAATAATACCAATATTGGGAATACTATTTTTCTCACTGGAATCCTTTATTACCCTGAAGGATCAGAGACTGCCCTTTACCTTTAGCATCCATGCCCCTCCCACCGGGCAGTGGAGAGGGGATTCGAAATGCGCCTGGCCCAGGATATTGTCATAGTTAAAGGAAATCTCCAGGGCCCTTTCGAAAAAATACTTAGAGATCTTCAGTGAGGCGGTAGTGTAGCCTTTAAACCACGCTCGATTTACCAGAGGAGCATTGGTATCGGTCATGACTTGATCCCCTACATAGTGGCCACTGAGCATGAGGGAAAAATTCCTTTCTTTCTGGACAGTTATGCCAAGATTAACCTTGTGCTTGGGAGAAAAAGGAACTTCATCATGAATATCTTTTTCCCCTAAGAATCTTACCTCTTGGTAAGAGTAATTGGTAAAGCCGCTGAGGAAATCTTTCGGCCGGTATCTCAATTCAATCTCTCCCCCTAAAGCCCGGGCCTTATCCCGGTTAACCGGGGAGAAAGCCCGGTTACCCTCGGCAGTGAGAAGCTCTTTCAGGGTAATGAGATCCTTTATCTCGTTGTTAAACAGGTCTAACTTCCCGATGAAGGCGCTTTGAGTCCGATATTCATATCCCACCTCGTAGGATTGTATTTTCTCCGGGTCGAGATCGGGGTTCCCCGTAATAAGCACCTTCCCCGTGGGGTTGTAGGAATGAAGGTCAAAGAGGGTCGGGCTCCGGTAGGCCCGGCCGTATCCTGCCCGGAGGGTATGGCCTTTCCCCAATTGGTAAACCAGGTTAGCCCGGGGAGAGATGAGTGCCGAAAAATCCGGGAACTTGTCGAACCTGAGACCGGTAATCAGGTCGAGCCTTTTAAATAAGGTAATCTCGTTCTGAAGATAGATCCCGTAAAAGGTTTGTTCGTAATCCCGGGGCAAGAAGTATCCATCCTCGATACTATGGAAGGTAATATTTGCCCCGTAGGTGAGGTAATCGTTAGGGAAGGGCTTAAGCGTATGTCTCAGCTCCAGCTCGCTTCTGAGTGCCTCGCGGACAAGGGTAGTGGAGGGGGAGACGTCAGACTCGATAATATCGGCATCGCCCCAATCCGCGCTTAGCCGGATATTTAGATCGGTCCCCCGGGGTCTGGCCCCGAGGATGAAAGACAGGAAGGTAGAGTTTTCTGCTTCATTGGTTGTCCTGCTCAGGTTTTCTAAATAAGCATGGCCGGCGGAAAGGGTGAGTGTCGTATTGAAGGAAGGATCAT
The DNA here is from genome assembly GCA_020345765.1 of Deltaproteobacteria bacterium. Taxonomy (GTDB): domain Bacteria; phylum Desulfobacterota. The sequence continues at coordinate 2,400,278 of CP070770.1, read as the reverse complement.
AGCTTATCTTAAAGAATGCTTTTTTAAGGTCGCTCTCAACGCATTTCAGCTTAACCCCCAATTCGCTTACAAATGGATTACTGATCTCGGTCTCTTCCTCCTTGAACCGATCATACTTGTTTATTCCCGCATAAAGGAGATAAGCAACCCTCTCGGTCATTCCCTGAGAATTAACCGCGGTAAAAAAGGTGTTGTGGATACCATAACCCAAGGATAATGAAAAAACTTCAGCTTTTCCCTCACTTTCCGGGCTCCCGGCCCCGTTGGGTCTGGTAATGATATTTATTATTCCCAGAAAGGCATTGGCACCGTAAAGTGCAGAACCGGGTCCCCGGACGATCTCAATCCTCTCGATATCGTCGAGGCTGACCGGGATCAGGTTCCATTTGACGGTGGTGGATGCGATATCATAGAGGGGCCGTTCGTCTAAGAGGACCAGGATCTTATTGGATGAGTAGTTATTGAATCCCCTGATACTTACCTCCACATTTTCTTCTGATTTTCGGAGGAAATCCATTCCCGGGATGCCCACCAGGAGTTCGGGTAGGCTGAGGGCCCCGGATTGCTCGATCTCCCTCCGGGTGATTACGGTGACCGACGCGGGTGCCTCGGATACCTTTTGTTCCCGGCGGACGGCAGTAATTATGGTGAGATCTTCTCCGAGGAAGAGCAGCCGTTCCTCCCCTTCTCTCGTTTCTTCCTGATTTTGATCTGCAGTTAGAGAGTTACCTGGTAAGGTAAATAGACTTAAGGCCCAGATTATCAGCGGGTATATTAGCTTTTTTTTCTTAGGCATTAGACCCAATTTGATTGCAGCCGGATTGGGGGTTAAGGCAGTCTTTTTATCATTTGATCTTGTATTCCTTTATTTTGTAATTCAACGACCGGCGGCTTATCCCCAGAGACTGTGCTGCCTTGGTTTTATTATTGCCGGCATTCTTCAGGGCCTTCTCGATCATCTGCTTTTCGGTAAGCTCAATAACCAGATGGGAGACCTTCTTGAGTTCGATTTCCTCTTCCGGAATCCTCAAAATAATCCCCGGCACGATGGCCTTAAGGTCGAAGGGAAGGTCCTCCGGGGCGATCGTGTCTTTCTCAATCATCAGGACCACCCTTTCAATTACATTCTCCAATTCCCGAACATTTCCCGGCCATTGATATTGCCGGAGAACCATTAGGGCGTCCGGAGAGAGATTTTTTCTTTTCCGGTTATAGTTCTTACAATATTTCCCCAGGAAATAGTCTGCCAGCAGAGGGATGTCTTCCTCCCGATCCCGGAGGGGAGGGAGATGGATGGGCAGGACGTTAATGCGATAGAAGAGATCCTCCCGGAAATTACCTCTTCTTACCTCTTCCTTTAAGTTTTTATTGGTAGCGGCAATAAATCTTACATCAACTTCAACGGGGACGATATCTCCTACCCGGGTAATCTTTTTCTCCTCAAGTGCCCGGAGGAGCTTCACCTGTAAATCGAAGTTCAACTCTCCGATCTCGTCAAGAAAGAGGGTGCCGCCATGGGCCTGCGCAAAAAGCCCCTTTTTGTTACTGTGTGCTCCGGTAAAGGCGCCTTTAACATGGCCGAAGAACTCACTCTCCATGAGCTGGGGAGGGATCGCTCCACAATTTATAGTTACGAACGGATTGGCTCTGCGGGAACTGTTATAGTGGATGGCCCGGGCAATCAGCTCTTTGCCGCTCCCGCTCTCCCCGGAGATCAAAACGGTACTTCCGGTGTCAATAACCTTTTTAAGATTCTCAAAGATGTCCCTTAGTGAGGAGCTTTCTCCGATGATGTTGGAGAAATCATACTTTTCCTGGAGTTCCTTTCTTAAAAGGATATTCTCCTCCTTTAGCATCTTGGCCTCGACGGCCTTATCTATTACGAAGGTAATTTCTTCCGGTTCGAAGGGCTTCAGAATATAGTCGGAGGCCCCTAATCTTAAAGCCTGAATAGTGGTGTCCACCGTAGCATGTGCGGTCATCATAATAACTACCGTTTCTGGGCTGGTCTGCTTGATCTCCTTTAAAACATCGATCCCGTTTTTCCCGGGGAGGCAGATATCGCAAAGCACAATGTCGAATGATTTGTCCGGGAGCAGTTGGATTGCTTTCTCTCCATTCTCTACGGTTGTTACCTCAAGGTCCTTTGTCGAAAGGAGATGGGAGAGCGACCGCAACAAGTGGAGTTCGTCATCAATGATTAAAAGTGAGAAACGAGGCACTTTCCCTCCTTATCGCGAAATTTTTAATATTCTACCATCATCCCCAATTATCAGCAAATTTATGTCATTCTGATTGACTATTTATGGCGATAATATATCATATAAGAAGCTTAGGGAAACTCTATATGCAAATACTCTGTATTGATGTAGGGGCAGGGACCCAGGACATTCTTCTTTTTGATAGCGAAAAAAATATCGAGAACTGCGTCCAGTTGATCCTTCCTTCCTGGACAGCCCTGGTAGCAAAGCAACTAAGAAACTCCCTGAGCCGGGGCGAAGATGTCCTTATCATCGGAACGATTATGGGGGGATTTCATTTTCATGGCCTGAGGGATTTTACTAAGAGCAAAGGCAGGGTCTTTGCCACTTCGGAAGCAGCCAAGACCTTCCATAACAACCTGGAAAGGGTAAAGAAGATGGGGGTTATGGTAGTTGGGCCCAAGGAGAGTAGCTTGCTCATCAGAAGCGGGATAAAGGTAATCAGAGCGAGGGATATTGATCTGAATCTGATCCTCAATAGCCTCCGCGGCTTTAGTGTGGAAGTCGCTCTCGGGGGCGTTGCGGTTACGGTCCAGGATCACGGGGAGGCCCCGGAGGGGATGAGTAACCGAAGGTTTCGCTTTGAAAATATACGAAAACTTCTAAATGCTGATCCCGGGGTTTTCAGCCTCTGCTTTAAAAAGGAAGAGATACCCGGGTATTTAACCCGGATGCTTGCGGTCAGGAATTCTTTAAAAACCCAGGAAAACTTGCTTTTAATGGACAGCGGCTTTGCCGCAATCTTGGGCTCCCTTGAGGATCCGGAGGTAAACCGAAAGAAGAGAAGACTGGTGGTAAATATCGGAAATGGTCATACCCTCGGGGCCTACCTTAAGGGGAACGATATTCTGGCGCTATTCGAGCATCATACCTCAAAGCTCAATCCCAAAAAGCTTAAGGGTCTTCTCAAAAAGCTTGCGACCGGAACCCTGAGCAACGAAGAGATTTACCAGGACGGCGGACATGGAGCCTGGGTAAGCGAAGAGAAAAAAAATTTCGGAGAGAAAGAAATTGAATTGATATCCGTAACCGGGCCTAACCGTCAACTGTTAGATCCAGCTCATTACCACTATGCCGCAACCCATGGCAATATGATGCTTACCGGTTGCTTCGGGCTGCTCATGGGATACCTGCGGAAGTTCACATAATAACTTAATTAATGCCAGAGACCTTCCTCTTCCTCCCATTCGGCCAGTTTTGCCTTAGCCCTTATTCTTTTCCTGATGTATCCAGCCAGAAAGATAAGGGTAATCAGGAACCACAGGGAGAAGCTGCTGGTTAGGATGGGAAACCAGGTATGGCGGAGTTTGAGGTACCTGATCCAGTCTGCCTCCAGGCTCTTCAGACTAGCACCGGTTGCCTCTTCCAGGGCCCTTTCCACTTCTATTCCCTGAGCCAGGTTTTGCGTGAAATGTTGAAAGACCTCCCGACCATACTTATTCAGCAGATAAGAGACGAAGCTGAAACTCTGGGCATAGGCCAGCGCCGCTTCCCTCTCTCCTCGGGGGAAAGCTCTCTCCAGTTGGTTCAGGGAAAATAGAGAACGACCCAGCACTCCTCGGGTAATAGTAGCGGTGTGGGAGAGGGTCCACTGCCGGGCGTGGTAAAGAGCAAAGCCTTCCCAGAGCCAGAGGGGGCTCTGCTCATCGCCGATCACCCTTCCCAGGGCAATATGGGAGAACTCATGTTGAAATACCTCAAGTAAATTCAACTGTTGGCCCCTTAACATCAAGGGAGATTTGAGGATAATGAGGTTCAATCGGGGATAGGCAACCCCCACAGACCAGGAGGGAAGCCGGGCACCATGAGGCTGGAGCTCCTGAAATTCCTGGTCGGAAGAGGCCAGGAAGATAGTGGTCTTATCGGCGAAGTTAACCCCGAGATCCCGGATAATCGGGGAGCGAAGCTCTTCCATCTTCGGAAAAAGAATATCCGCTACTGTCTGCTCGGTCGGATGATACCGGAGGACAAAGTGCGGGGTTTCCCGGACCTCGGCCGGTGAAGAGACGGTCCGAGTAAAAAAGAGTAAGAAGATAAGAAAGATTTTTAGCGCATTTTTATTCAATTGATTACTAATAAAAATAGGTAAAATAAATGAGCTTGTCAAGCCTCAATAAAATCAAGAGGCTTAAATCTTCTTTACTTTAAAACGACTTTAGTTTATGATTGTATATAAATTTCAAATCAGACAGACTGTCTTGCGAAGGAGAGATAAAGATGGATTTCGGAGGAGAGAAGGAATTAGCGGTATTGAATACCAGGGAATATAAGATATTAAGTGCCTTAACTGACCGGTTTATCCCCCGGGGAGGTGCCTTCGCCCTCGGGGCCCTGGATGTAGGCGTAGCCGAGGCGATTGACCGGATGGTGAGCAATCTTGACCGGACCATGCAGACGGGTTTAAGGATGCTTCTCCTGCTCATTGAGTATTCAACATTTATCTTTACCCGGAGATTCAAGCCATTTACCCGGCTTTCTCCGGAGAACCAGGATAAATATCTTGAAGGTTGGGAGAGTAGCCGATTCTATCTTCGCCGCTTCCCTATTACCTTCCTGAAGCTAATGTGTATGTCGATTTTTTATTCTGATGAAAGGGTAGAAAAGGATGTTGGCTACGAGCCGGCTTGTAAGGACTTAAATGCAAGTTTTTGAAGATGGAGAATAATCAGATGATAATCCGATCCAAAGATTTAAGCTCAGATGTAAATGAGAAAGTGGATGTATGCGTGATCGGCTCCGGAGCCGGGGGAGCAGTTATGGCCAAAGAGCTCAGCGAAGGGGGGCATTCGGTAGTAGTGCTGGAGGAAGGCGGCTATTTTACCCGGAAGGACTTCAACCAGAAGGCGCTGGACATGTATGCTATGATGTATCGGGACTTTGGCTTCACCGTAGCAATAGGTATGCCCAGTATCCCTATTCCTACCGGAAAGTGTATCGGGGGGACTACCACGATCAACTCCGGAACCTGCTTTCGGGTGCCGGATTATATTCTGAAGAGCTGGCAAGAAAATTACGGTCTGGAGGATCTTACCAGCGAGGCCATGCGGCCTTCTTTCGAAAGGGTGGAAAAGACAATCAATGTGACTCCCGTAGGCCTTGATATCATAGGCAAGAATGCTCTGGTATTCAAAAGAGGAACGGAGGCTTTGGGATTTAAGGGAGCCCCGATCGCCCGCAATGCAAAAGATTGCCGGGGTTGCGGGGTTTGTGTTTTCGGCTGTCCGACCGATGCCAAACAGGCTATGCACTTGAATTATATCCCACTTTCCTCCCAATGCGGCGCTAAGATCTATGCTAACTGCCGGGCCGAGAGAATATTGACAGAACAGAAGAGAGTCAAGGGGGTGGAGGGATTATTTTTAGACCAGAAGACAAATAAGAAGACCCATAAAATGAAGGTGGAGGCTAAGGTGGTTATTCTAACAGCTAATGCCTTTTATTCCCCGGCCCTGCTGCTTCGCAATAAATTAGCTAACTCAAGCGGACAGGTGGGGAAAAATCTCCACATTCACCCGGCCACCCGGGTAACGGCCCTATTTGACGAGGAGATCGAGGGCTGGAAAGGGGTTCCCCAGAGCTATTATGTAGACGAATACTTCGAAGAAGGAATAATGCTGGAAGGTATCTTTGTACCTCCCAATTATGGTTCTGCCAGTTTGCCTTCTTTTGGAAAACAGCACAAGGAGCTAATGAAAGACTACCGACATATCGCCGCCTTCGGGGTAATGGTATCCGACACCTCCCGGGGGCGGGTGAGGATCGACCAGAGAGGGAGGCCACTGATAACCTATCGGATGAATCGAAGCGATACCCGGAAGATGGCCAAGGGAGTTGCTATTACCTCGGAGATCTTTTTTGCTGCCGGGGCCAAGAAGGTCTTCCCCTACCTTCCCGGTCTTCCCGAGATCAGCTCAAAACAGGAGGTAGATAGAATAAGAGAAAGAAGACCTAAGGCAACTGACTTTACGATGATGGGATTCCATCCAATGGGCACCTGCCGGATGGGAAAGAATCGCAAGAAATCGGTGGTCAATTCGCACTGTGAGTCCCACGATGTGACTAATCTCTTTATCTGCGATGGTAGCATCTTTCCCTCCTCCTTAGGGGTGAACCCGCAACTGTCAATTATGGCCTTTGCCACCCACGCCGCCAATTATATCAATGCCAATGCCGACCGGTACTTTCAATAAAGGATAACGCTGGTATCTGCTAATCGATCATGCCAGGTTAACTTATCGGGGTCGAGGAGCGCCCAGATAAATCCCAATCCTAAGGGCAATGCGGAAAGAAGGTATCCCGAGAAGCGCAGGAGGGACTGACTGTATCCCAATCCTTCCCCGTTGCGGTTAACCACCTTGAGCCTAAAGATAAGCTTGCCCAGGGTCTGACCGGTAGTGGCATGGAATATAGTGAAATATACCAGGTTAACGAGCAGCAGGAAAAGATAAGTTGGAATGAGCATGATCGGAATCAGATCTAGGGGGGTTGATAATAAAAGGTCTCCATCCCTTCCGACTATAAGAATCCCCAGTGAGATCAGAAGAATAGAAGCAAGGTTCAAACAGAGGAGGTCGAAAAGCAGGGCCAGGGAACGAATCAAGACCCCGGCTCCCGGTCTTACCGCTTTGACCTGAGTGATTGTCGGTCTCCAGGGCTTGAGGAGCTCTTCTGTCTTAAAATCAATTTCTTTAACCGGCTCTGGCTTACTTTCTTTAATCTCAGGTTCAAAGGAAAGCTTCCATTCATCTGTATCTACCGGCTCCGGAGGCGGGGAGGTAGTAAATTCACTCTGGTCATCAAAAAGAAGGTCTTCTTTTTTACCCCCTGGCAGTTCTACCTCTTTAACCGGTTCCTGTTTCTTTTCCTCGACCTCAGGCTCAAAGGAAGGCTTCCATTGATCAGTATCTGCCGGCTCCGGAGGCGGGGAGGTTGCAGATTCACTCTGGTCATCAAAAAGAAGGCCCTTTTTTCCTTCTCCTGGTTCTAACTCTTTGTTTGACTCCGAGACGGCAAAGCCTTTCTTACATTTTGGGCATTCGGTAGCTTGATCAAAGCTTACATAGCCACAGTTCGGACACCTCATAAAAATTCTCTTTGTTTTATTATGAATTGTTGTGAGTAAAAAATTAAGCCCAAATATCGATATATAGGATTCGAGGATTCAAAGGATCCAAGGCTTAAGTCCCTGCAATTCCATGATATTCCTTGATAATCCCTGCTATTCCCTTAGTTATTTATTTACCCCAGATCCCCCCGCTCAAATTGAATTATGCTGAGCAAGACAAGGGCTACGGTCTCGGTTCGTAAAACTCTTTTTCCCAGGCTTACCGGGACAAATCCCGAGTCTTTCGCCTGGGAGATCTCCTCGGCGGCAAATCCCCCTTCCGGACCAACCACCATAAAAATGTCCTTACTCGGACGGTTCCTTCTAAGTAAGCCCTTCAAATCCCTTCTTCTTTCCTCCTCCCAGGGAATGAACTTTAGTCCAAAATCCGGGGATAACCTTAATAATTCCCGGAAAGAAATTATTTCCTTAATATTGGGCACCGTAATTCTTCCACACTGCTTGGCTGCCTCCCGGGCGATCTTCCGCCAACGCTTGACCCGGGCATCAACCTTTTTCTCATCGTATCTCGGTACGGCTCGGTTACAGCAAAAAGGGATAATGGTGGAAACCCCTAGTTCAGTGGCCTTCTGCACGATAAAATCCATCTTCCTGGCCTTTGGTAGTGCCTGTCCGAGGATTATATTCATTGAGGGGGAAGTGTCCTGATGGATTCCGGTTATTTTTACCACTGTCTGATTAGAGCTTTCCTGGATTATCCTGGCAGAATACTTCTTGCACTGCCCATCGAACAGTTCAATCTCCTCTCCTACCCTTAAGCGTCGAGCCCTCAGATGTTTCAGTTCCCCGCCTTTTAGAACCGCCTGTCCTCCGGCAATCTGCTCGGGACTAACAAAAAAGCGGTGCTTTTGGGTCATGTCTAATCCTCATTTGATTATTATTAAAGATAAAACATTATGAAGGATTGGTCAAATCCGGCTTGACAGTTGGACGGTTTATCTATATTTTAGGTAGAGATAGTAGTTTTTTTTCAGGAGGCAAGATATGTCCAAATTTTTCTCTTTTGTGATCTTTACCCTGATAGTCTTGGGTGCTAACCAGTGTAGCTCTAAGGATGTTATCCAGCTGCCAGTCCCTACAGGTAAAGGAAAAGTCTCCGTGGAGGAGGCAATCAAGAACCGACGAACCATCAGGAGCTTTGCTTCCCGAGCCATTAAATTAGTGGATCTCTCCCAGATATTGTGGGCAGCCCAGGGGATAACCGGGGAAGGGGGTCTAAAGAGGGCAGCCCCTTCCGCGGGTGCCCTCTATCCCCTCGACCTTTATATTATATTGGGTGAAAAAGGGGTTGAAGGGCTTAAATCCGGGATCTACCATTACTTTCCCTCTCAGAACTCGATAGAGAGATTAACGGATAAGGGCTTAAAGGTAGAACTGGCACAAGCCGCCTTAGGGCAGATGTGGATTGCTGAAGCACCGGTAGTAATAGTCATTACAGCGGAATATGAGAGAGTTACCGGCAAGTATGGACCGCGGGGGGTAAGATACGCCCATATGGAGGCTGGTCATGTGGGTGAGAATATATTTATACAGGCCGTCGCCTTGGATTTGGCTGCCGGGATTGTGGGGGCCTTTGAGAACAGCAAGATCATTAAGCTGATGGGAATACCTGCCAGTCATGACCCCCTACTGATAATGCCCTTGGGTTATCAGAAGAAGAGGTAATGAAGCTATTAACAGTTTTTGTGGAAAAGCTGTGGATAACTATGTTGATAAATGAGGAGCGGGCTGGAGATCTCATGCCTTTGAAGAGATTGCCCATTTTTTAAGCAGGCAAAACCTGCTCCGGCCCGGTAGTTGATTCAGCCATGGTAAAAAATAACCTTAGATTACGGGTTGCCCTTGTTATTTTAAGCATTTTTATCGGGGGGAGCGTGCTTGTGTTGTCCCGGTTCATCCAGAGATGGACTCCCCATCCTCCTGAGCCTCTGGCTACATACTCTCCGGATGCGGAGCCGGTAAAAAGTAGGGCAGACCAGGGTGGGCAGACAAAACCGACTAATACCCCGGATCCCCAGGTAGCAATCGTAATGGATGACCTGGGCGAGAGTGAGCAGGATGTTCAATCGCTAATAGATATAAATATTCCTCTTACTTTTGCCGTCCTTCCCCAGCGTCCCTTCTCCCACTCTATTGCCGAGAGGCTCCATTCCCTGGGCAGAGAGATAATTCTTCACCTTCCTCTGGAACCGGAGGACTATGAAAATATCAACTTAGGGAAAGGGATGCTCCTCCTCGCAATGCCTCGGGAGGAGCTTTTAAGCGGGCTCCGGGAGAACCTGGACAGTATCCCCCATATTTCTGGAATCAATAACCATATGGGCTCTGCATTTACTGCCGATGAGGAGGGGATGAGACTGGTTCTCATGGAACTCAAAGAAAGGGGGCTCTTCTTCCTGGATAACCGAACGACCGTGGAGACCGTCGGGTTAAGAGTAGCCCGGGAGCTTGGGGTAAGGGCAGCGGAGCGGGATGTTTTCTTGGATAATGAAGAGGAGCCCGGATACATCTCTTCTCAGCTGGATGAACTTATCCGAGAGGCCCGGGAGAAGGGACAGGCTATCGGCACCTGCCATCCCAGCTCGATAACCATCCAGGTTTTAAGTGAGAAACTTCCCGAACTCAGCGCTCAAGGAATTGATTTTGTTCCGGTTTCAGCTTTGATGCGGTAAATAGGATATTTCGAAGGGGAATTGCGAATAAAGTAGATAAAATGGGGATTAAACCTCCATAATTTCTTTTTCTTTCCTGCTCAGGATCTCGGATACTTTCTCGATATATTCGTCGGTAATTTTCTGAACCTTATTTTGATTAGTATGGAAATCATCCTCGGAGATCTCTTTTTCCTTTTCCAGCTCTTTTAGCATCTCGTTGGCATCTCTCCGGGAGTTCCGGAGCGAGACCCTAGTTTCCTCGGCAATCTTCTTAACCACCTTAACCAGTTCTTTTCTCCGTTCCTCGGTTAGAGGGGGGATGGCAATGCGGATGATTTTGCCATCATTAATCGGCGTAAGGCCCAGATCTGCCTTAAGAATAGCCTTCTCGATTTCGACCAGGGATTTTGGCTCCCAGGGCTGGATGACGATTAATTTACTTTCAGGAACCGAAAGGGTTGCTGCTTGATTCAGGGGCACTACTGTTCCATAGTAATTAACCCTGATTCCTTCCAGAAGGGAAAGGGAGGCCCTGCCAGTTCTTATCTTACCCAAACTGGTATGCAGAGCTTCGATCGCCTTGTTCATATTATCTTTCATTTCTTTAAGGACATCCTCGATCATTTTTTTTCCTCAACAATCGTCCCGATCTTCCCCCCTAAAATCACCTTTTTAATATTTCCTCTGGTCGTAATGTTAAAGACAATTATGGGTAGATTATTGTCCCGGCACAAGGAAATAGCAGCGGCATCCATAACCTTGAGGTTTTTGCTTAGAACCTCGAGATAACTCAGCCGGTCGAATTTTCGAGCCCCTTTAGTTTTCATGGGGTCCGAGTCATAGACTCCATCGACCTTGGTAGCTTTCAGGATGACTTCGGCATGGATTTCCATTGCCCGCAGGGAAGCAGCAGTGTCGGTGGTGAAGTATGGGTTGCCGGTACCTCCGGCGAAAATTACAACACGTCCTTCTTTTAGATGCTCGATTGCCCGCTCTCCCAAACAGGGCTCTGCCAGTTTTCCGACCTCAAGTGCTGACTGTATTCGGCAACTGAGTCCATTATTCTCGAGAGCATCTCGGAGGGTCAGGCTATTGATGAGGGTGGCCAGCATCCCGATATAGTCAGCCGAAGTTCTTTCCATCCCCTGGCCGCTGACTGAGGTTGCCCGAAAGATATTGCCTCCCCCGATCACAATAGCTACTTCCACCCCTAAGTTGTAAACCTCCTTTACCTGTTCAGCAATATTCCTGGTCGCTTTTAGGTCGATTCCATATCCTTCTTTCCCGACCAAAGCTTCTCCGCTTAGCTTCAGCAGTATCCGTTTAAACTTAGGCTTCTTCATCAACTTCGGGCTTTAAATTCTCTCCTAACTGGTAGCGGACAAAGCGCGAAATAGTAATATTCTCTTTTAACTTGCCGATCATTTCATTCAACAGTTGATTAATGGTCAACTCGGTATCCTTAATGAAAGGCTGGTCCATCAGGCAAGCCTCGGAGTAAAACTTTTCCATCTTTCCCTCAACTATCTTTTCCATTACATTTTCCGGCTTACCCTTACCCTTAGCCTCAGCGCGATAGATTTCTTTCTCCTTCTCCAGGACTTCCTCAGGAACATCTTCTCTAGTTAGATAGAAAGGATTAGAGGCGGCAATATGCATAGCAATGTCGTGGGCAAATACTTGGAATTCTTTGGTTTTAGCAACAAATTCAGTTTCGCAGTTAACCTCCACCAAAACCCCAATTTTCCCGCCGAAATGGACATAGGATTCTACCAGGCCCTCAGAGGTTATCTTCCTTGCTCTTTTAGCTACCGTCGCTAGGCCTTTCTCGTGTAAATGAACCACTGCCTGTTCCATATTGCCCTTACTTTCAAGCAGAGCATTCTTGCAATCCATAACCCCAGCACCGGTCTTGGCTCGTAATTCCTTTATCATTGATATTTCGATCTCCATCTTCACTCCTTAATCCTTACTTCCTCCGGATTTTCACTTTCTCGATAACTTCGGGAACCTTCTCTTCGGCAGTGTCCACAGCCTTCTTCTCGGTTTTTTCGTCTTTATCCGTCCGGAGTGCTTCCTCCCTCAATTTGGCCCCTTCCTGGCATGCATCGGATACCCGGGAAGTGATAAGTCGGATGGCCCTAATGGCATCGTCGTTACCGGGAATGATATAATCAATGCCTTCGGGATCGCTGTTGGTATCAACAATACCAATGATGGGAATAGCAAGCTTCTGAGCTTCCTTGACCGCGATCCTTTCTTTCTTTGTGTCTACGATGAAGACCGCTGACGGCAGCCTCTTCATCTCCTTTACCCCTCCCAGGGACCTCTCCAGCTTTCTTTTTTCCCGCTTAAGGGAGATGACTTCCTTCTTCGGGAGAGACTCAGTGGTTCCATCAGTCTCCAACTTCTCGATTTCCTTCAATCTATCCAGGTTTTTCTTAATAGTCTGAAAATTCGTCAGCATCCCCCCCATCCAGCGGTTAGTAACATAAAACATCCCGCATTTCTGTGCCTCTTCCCTGATTGGTTCCTGTGCCTGACGCTTCGTTCCCACAAAGAGCACGTTGCCCCCACTGCCTACGGTCTCGGTCAGAAATTTACAGGCATTCCGGAATAACTTAGCCGTCTTCTGAAGGTCAATAATATAAACCCCACTCCTTGCTCCAAAGATATAAGGTTTCATCTTGGGATTCCACTGCTTTGTCTGATGACCGAAGTGTACCCCCGCTTCCAGCAATTCCTTCATAGTAATACTTGCCATTTAACTCCTTTCTATTGCGGTTAATTTTGTTTGATTAGTTACTGCCTTTTTTGAATATCCAGCAGAATACTTTTGTTGCATAGGGTTTTCATATCATATAAATGGCTAATTTGCAAGCGGAAAATGGAGTTTAAGATAATTGCTATTATTTTTGGGGTTGGCAGTCAAACTTCATTGTTTTTCAATATCTTTGATTTCAAAACGTATCTCCTGGGTGCACCATACCGCTACCGGGTTATCTTTTATCATTGCCGGCCGGAACCTCCATTGTCTCACGGCCTGCACTGCTGCTGTCCCGAACCCCTGAAATCCCCTGATCTCGACTATCCTTGCCTGAAGGACTACTCCTCGGTCATTTATAAGGATTCTCAGGATTACGGTTCCCTCCAGCCCGTTACGCTCCGCTACTTTCGGATACCTTGGTTTAGTGTAGTCGATAATCTGCGGGGGTTCATCGACCTCTCCGATCTCGTAGGGTGTCTCCGGCACGTAGATATCCGCCTCTCCGGCCAGGAGCTGAGGGTCCTCTTCCCCCAGGTCCAGGCTGCGGCGTATCCTCGGGGTTAGCAGTAGTCGGGATCGTTTAATAATAGCCGGGGTTTTTCTTATCCGGGGTGGAGGTTTGTTGAGCTCGATCCGGGTCACTTCGATCGGGGCGGTGCTCAAGGAAGGTTTTACCTTATGCAGGAATTCGTTGATCATCGGGTAGAATACGAAAATTAGGGTATTGATCAATAATGAGAGGAAAAGGGCATTAGCTTTATTTCGTGATAGTCTTATTTCTCGGGGGGAATTATCCATCTTTTCCTAATCCTCCCGGACCGCAGAGAGGGAGATCTTTTTTGCCCCGGCTAGTTTGCACTCATCCATTACATCAACCACCAGGGCCACCCGGGCGTTCTTATCGGCAATAATCACTACGCTGGAATTGGGTTGGTCCCGGATAATCCTCCTAACGATGGCATTTAAACCTTTCAGGTCCACCTGTTTATTATGGATATGGATCGTTCCCTTATCGGTAACAGCGATCAGGATATTCTCCTTGTGTAATGCCGTCGAGGTCTTGGCCTTCGGCTTCGCTACCTCCACTCCCGTCTCTTTGCTGAAGGTGGTGGTAACCATGAAGAATATCAGCAGGAGAAATACCATGTCCACCAGGGGGGCGATATTTATCTCCGGTCGCCGCTGTCCTAAGAATCTCGAGGTTTTCATCTGATTAAACTATTTATGTAATTGCTTCACACCGTTCAGGAATTTCAGTATCTGTTTATCGATATCCTTTATGAGGTTATCCGTCCGCGAGGAGAGATAAAAGTAAAACATAATCCCGGGAATCCCAATTATCAGCCCGTATTGAGTGGTAATGAGGGCCTCGGAGATACCGCCCGCCAGGGCCTCCGGATCTCCGGTTCCGTATAGGTTTATCGCCCTGAAGGTCGTAACCATCCCACTGACCGTTCCCAGGAGCCCGAGAAGGGGGGTGACCGCGGCAAGAATCCCGATGACCGAGAGGTTCTTTAACAATCCGGGTGTTTCCGAGAGGGAAGCCTCCCTGATTATTCTTTCCACCGATTCCCTCCTCTTTTCAATCACCCTGAGTGCCGATGCTATAATCCGTGATAGTGGCCCGGGAGTGAGATCACATAGCTTATGGGCCTGCTCCCGTTTGTTCTGCTCAAGGAACATAAGAAGATGGGACATAAATGCCTCCATATCCATTTTTTCATTACGCAGGTGGGTAAGCCTTTCAATTATCAGATACCAGATAACAAGGGAGGTAATTATCAGGGGGATCATTACCAGCCCGCCTCCGGTTATCGCTTTAAGTGGAACTTCCGTCATGAATTCTCCTCGGTCCGCGGTCAGGGGAATATTAGGTTAATGAATTTAGCGGAGCCCTCCTCAAGCTTGGAGATTATCTCCTCTACCCGGTTCGACAGGTGGTTATGAAGCAGGAGGACCGGGATCGCAATGGCCAGTCCTACCTCGGTAGTAATCAGCGCCTCGGAGATCCCCCCGGAGAGAAGCTTCGGGTCCCCGGAACCGAAACGGGTTATTACGTTGAATGTGGAGATCATCCCGCTTACCGTTCCCAGAAGCCCCAGAAGGGGTGAAATCGATCCCATTATGCCAATTGCGGAAAGAAACCTCTTGAGCGGGGGAAGCTCGCTCAAGATAGCCTCTTCGATCGCTTCCTGAACGGTTTCCCGTCCCCGGTCTGTCCGAGAAAGGCCGCGCCCCAAAACCCTTGCCAGAGCCCCGGGGTTTTCCTCTAAAAATCTCTTTGCTTCGGGATATCTTTTTTCTTGGAGATACCCACTGAGCCGATCCATCAGCCCGCCGGTTTCTATCCGGTTCTTACGGAGGAAAAGAATCCTCTCACCGATCATTATCAAGGCAGCCAGTCCCACCAGGATTAGGGGGATCATAACCGGCCCACCCCTTATTAGGTAGGAGCTAACACCGTGGGCGGCCTCCACCTCAGCAGTTGAACGCCTCCCCAGGGTAATATCCAGAGGAATCCCCAGGAGTCCAGGATTTTTCCTGGACGCAGTCTTAAATAGCTCTTTAACCTTCCTTTGGTTTGTTTCACTGAGTCCCTCTTCCCACTGATAGGTTCCTTCTCTTTTTAGCAGGATCCCGACCCTGTCATCCTGAGAGGAAAGAAAGAGGGATGCTATCCGGCCTATCCTGAGGATCCGGGCCTTGAGTTCAGTCCCATCATTAACCTTTACAGTACCGGGATAAACCTCCAAGGTTTCACCGGATGCGATCTCGTCCAGAATGAAAGCAATGAGCTCGCGAAATCCATCGATAATATTCGATTCATCCGGTTTATATTTCTCCGATAGCTCCTTGAGCCTAACCATCTTTTCTTTGCACCGGGAGGGGAATAACGTCAGCCCCTTTGCCCTCAGCTGTTCAAACTTTCCGAGAATAAACTTTCTTATTTCATTTATGTTTCCCTCAAGGCTTTCAACCTCACGGGTAATCTCTTCCTTCTTTGAGTTCAGCTCCAGAACCTCATTTTCCAGTTTCAGACCGAGGATCCTTAGATCTTCGATCTCCCTTTCCCGGGATCGTATTTGGGCCTCCAGGTCTTTCCGTCGGTTGTAGGAATCGATCTTGTTGTTTATCCGGCTTGACTTTTCGGCTCGAAGCTCCTTCTTTAACTCGATGAGGGTCTGGCTGGCCTCATAAAGCTCATTCTCGGCAGCCCGGGATATCTCAGTTAACCCGAGGGCCATCAATAACGATAGGGCAAGCAATAAAGATGTCTTTAACTGCCAGGTTGATTTTAACTTTAAGTTTCTCATTTCTAAATCTACTTAGATTTATCCTCAATAAATGAAGTCCCAGGGATTTCGAGAAGACTGAGGTCGATGGGAAAGTAAACCAGTCGGAATGCGCTTCTGCCTTCAAGGATATGTTGCGTTTCCTTGATCGAGTCCTTTAGATCCTTATTGAGATCTTTCATCCATATGTAATCCCCGTCTTTCTTTATGAGTAGTCCCACTTCCTTCCCGTCTTCCGATACATAGGCGAGCGAAACCATTCCCAGTCGCAGATATCGGACCCCTCTCACGCCGATTTCTTCCTGAGGTAGATCTCCCGGATAGACTTCGCTCTCACTCCCAAGAGAAATCTCATGTTCAATCAAGTCCCAGAGACGGTTTATCCCTTCCAGGTTCTCCACCCTCTCCCCCTCCAGGTCTTTCTCCAGGATCAAAAGATCAGCGCTCCTGATTTCTTTATTGTAGGGGAATCCCTTTTCTATTTGGGTTCTGAAGCTTCGGGTAAAATCAACCAAAACCTTTCTTAGGTCGATGAGTTCCTCGTCAAGCGAGTCCTTTTTATTGATCAGCATCTCGCATTCCCGTGACAGCTGGCTGATTTGATCCTCGAGTTCCTTTTTTAACTGCTTGAGCTCCTTCTGCCGTTCCTTCATTTCTTTTATCTCTTGCCCCAATCTCTCTTTAACTAAGGATTCCTCCTCCTTTTCTCTTTGATGATCTGCCCGCTCTGCTTCCAAAAGTCTCCTGGTCGATTCGATCTCTTCCTGAATAGCAGCCAGTTCTTCCTTATTATCCTTTGGATCTCCAGCAATAGAAGAAGGAGGAGTGAAAAGTATTAATATTAGTAATAGATAAAATTCTAATTTTTTCATCTTCCCGATTATATTAAGGGCTTTTCCTCCGGGGATAATCAATTTTACTATAATATCATATTTAGCAGGAATCCGACAATTATGGCAGTCAGGATCATAAGGAGGGCACTCTTAAACATATCCTTTACACCCAATTCCCGGATCAGGACGGCGAAGGTAGCGATACAGGGAAAGTAGACCGTTAGCACAGTGCACGAGATTACCAACTGTTTGGTAGTAAGCCCTAAAGGCTCAAGCATTCCTACCGCTACATCCTTGCGCAGGAAACCGATAAGCAGGGCGGAGATAACGCTGTCCGGCACTCCCCAGAGAGTGGTGAGAAAAGGTCCGGCTAACCGGGCAAGGAAGTCAATAATCTTCAAGGTATAAAGGATATTTACCAGAAGGACTCCGATAAGTACCAGTGGGATGGCCTCCCGGAGGAAACCCGAGAGCCTAATCCACAGTTTCTTGAGCAGGGCCGACCAGTAGGGTATGTGGTAGGGCGGTATCTCCACCAGCAATTCCGGACTGATACCTTTAATAACCCGTCTAAGAACTAATCCCAGAACTATCCAGAGCAGGAAGAGGGTGAGAAAGACCTGGGCCACGTAAATACCTCCTCGCTGACCTACCAATCCTATAATAACGGCGATCTGGGCCATGCAGGGCACGGCAATGGACATCAGGGTAGCCGCAATAAACCGCTCCCTTCGGCTCTCCAGCACCCGGGTGGCCATCGCCCCGGGGACATTACATCCCAGCCCCAGGATCATCGGGAGAATCGCATAACCGTGGAGACCAAGTCGGTGCATAATGGTATCAACCAGAACTGCCAGCCGGGGCAGGTAGCCCCAATCCTCCAAAAAGCCCAGAATCAGATAAAATGAGAAGATATAAGGGAGGACCATTCCCAGGGGGACGAAAAGCCCAGTGGAGAGAAGCCCGAAGGATTGGACGAAGTCGATCTTTCCGTCAATGAGTTTGCCGATCAGGATGTCATGGAGGAATCCGCTGCTTCCCAACAGCCCGCTTAATTTCATCAGGATAGGGAGATAAATATCTTCAAACAGGGGCTCGAAGAGATACCCGATCAGGCCCTCGCCGATAAACCTGATGAGCTCAAAGCTCAGGAAGATGATCACGGCGGCAAAGAGGAGCCCGCTCCAGGGCTTCATACTCCATTCCTCGACTCGGTCCCTGATCGTATGGTGGCGATGGGTAATATTCTGGACATCTACGGTCATTCTACCGATATCCGTCCATTTCAGGTCATGGTTCCTCACCGGTATGGTGGGAGAGGATGCCTCCGGGAGCTTACTGACCAGCTCTTTTATCCCCTGACCGGTCAAAGCTACGGTGGGGATTACCGGAACTCCTAGGTATTCTTCTAATTTAACAACATCAATCTCGATCCCCCGGTGTTTGGTCTCGTCCCACATGTTGAGGGCAACAACCATGGGAAGATTTCTCTCAAGGAGATCGAGGGTAAGATGGAGGTTGCGTTCCAGATTGGTGGCATCAACAACATTAATTATCAGATCACCAGCCTCGGAAGTATCGTTCTTGCCAGAGGGCTCCACTTCTTTCAGCATCTTTAAGGCCACTTCTTCTGCTTGACAGGCAGGCTCCAGCGAATAGGTTCCCGGCACATCAATGACCTCGGTGATATCGTCGCCGACCTTCAGGAACCCCTGAGTGTATTCGACGGTGGTGCCGGGATAATTTGATGCGATCACATTCACCCCGGTAAGCCGGGAGAAGACCACACTTTTGCCCACATTAGGATTACCCATCAGGAGGACTCGCCGTTTATGTTTGCCTCGGTGCTTCTCACCGGAATCTGGGGCATCTTCCGTTTCCGTTTTTACCCACTTAATATGTTTGCAGGTGTCGGATTTGCACTGCTCGCAGGTCTTCACTCGTTTACCTCTACTATTATCTTCTGAGCCATCCCGAAGCCAAGCGCGATCTCGGTATTTCCCACCTTGACAACCACCGGCCCGGCCATCAGCATGGAGCTGACTTTGGTTACCTCATGTCCTATCCGTATTCCCAGGGCCGCCAGCCGTGAGTTGAGCCCACGTCCTCCCGCAATTTGAATCACAACACCTTTTTGGCCTGTCTTCATTTGGCTCAAGGGCAGGGCCATTTTTTTATCCACAGCTTGGTCTCTCCAACATTGGTTCACTCATGACTAATGCACTTTTTACAATACCCTTTGATTCCTAAACGATGCTCTGTCGGTTTAAAACCATATTTCTTACAAACTGCTTCCTGCAATTCCTCTATCTTCTCATCCATAAATTCAATAATCCTGCCACATTTTATACAGAGGAGATGATCATGATGGCCATGACCGAATATATGTTCGTAGCTAACCTTATCCTGATAGCGAAAAGCTTCTTTAATCAAGTTGCTTTCAACCAACAGGGGAAGGGTTCGATAAATAGTCGCTCGGGAGATACGCTTCCCCTTATTACGCAGGTTCGCAAACAATTCCTCAATGTCAAAGTGCTCGTGACTGGCAAAAACCTCCTCCAGGATCGCCTTTCTTTGAGGGGTGAGCTTAAGCCCCTTGGTCTTCAGGTGACTTTCGAATATCGATTCTTTCGTAATCATAGTTTTAATTGCGACTCATTCTCAACTAAAATATAATCACAATTAATGTCCCTGTCAAGCTATTTTAGTGCTTTCCTAATATTCCTTGGTATTTAACAATTCATTAAAAAAGGGATGGAGTTTCGCATATGGTGGATTTAGGATAAGGATGATAGATTAATTGGGGATTTGGTTACCGGATTGCCCGGCTTACTATCTCGGTCAGGTCGATCATCTTCAGGGGGGAATTGGCGGCGGCTATTCCTCCGGCAATGTTCTGAAAGCAGAAGGGACAGGTAGAGACAACCCCTTCGGCACCGACCTCCTCGGCCTCCTTTATCCTGAGAATAGCTGTTTCCTGGGCAAAATCGGGGAACCCTGCCCTGACTCCTCCTCCTCCCCCGCAGCACCAGCTATTCTCCCTCGTCCTTCTCATCTCCACGAAATTGATCCCCTTGATGCTCTGAAGTACCTGCCGGGGCTCGTCATATACCTCCCGGTGCCGGCCGAGATGGCAGGGGTCGTGGTAGGTTAGGGTCAGTTCAACTTTTTTCTTGAAGGAGAGCTTTTTTTGTTGAAGCAGGCGCTGGACAAACTGGGAGCTATGCACTACCTCGGCATTTATCTTTCCTACCGACGGGTAATCCTGGGTAATTGTTTTATAGCACCCGGCGCAGGAGGTGATGATGGTTTCTACTCCAAGCTCGTTGAATCGCTCAATATTATTCTCGGCCAGCCTCCGGAAATCCTCCCGGTCGCCGAGCCTCATGGCTACCGACCCGCAGCAGACCTCCTCGCGGCCCAACCAGCCAAAATCAACTCCGGCCCTTTGAAGGATCTCCACGGTTGACCGGGCAATCTGATGGAGTTGAGGATCAAGTTCGGCCGTACAGCCTACATAGTAAAGCACGCGGGCTTTTTCTTTACTTAAATCCTTAATCTCTAGCCCCCGGGCCCACCTCTCCCGGGCCTGACGGGGCTGAACCCAGGGATTATCATAGTTTTTGATGCTTTCCAGCAGGTGCTTTTGCCCGGGCATCGGCCCGTAGCCCTGTCTGACTGCTTCGGCCCGGAGGGCCTCAAAGATATCTACTGAGTGCTCACCAACCGGGAGAGAGCACTGGACCTGACAGCTCCCGCAGGTCGTGCAGGCATAAAGCTTCTGCAGCAGCGACGGATCAGCGAAGGAAAGTTTCCCCTCTGCCAACCCCCTTCCAATCCAGAGCTTCCCGCTCGAATAGTAGGACTCGAAGGAAAACATCTCTCCGGCAGGACAGCTGGGCAGATAGAGCCCGAAGATATATTTGCAGGTCCCGCAGCGAAGACAGCGGTAAAACCAGGTTTTTGCTTCCTCGTAATCAAGCATTGTATTTAATTAAATTATAAACCCCATTTTCCTGGATTCATTATCCGGTTGGGATCCAGGGTATTCTTTATAGTTTTCAGCAGCTTAACCCAGTTTGGATCCGCCCTTTTCAAGATAAGCTCGGCGGCCCAGGGTGGTGCCTTGTAAGGGATGAATCCCAGATCCAGAAGGCTCTCCGCCATTTCCCGGCAAAGTTCCCGGACCTTCTTTACCTGCTCCTGGTCGCTTTTATCGAAAGGGGCAATGAATCGCAGAACCTGATAGTGAGCACCCTTCATCGGGCGGGTGACCAGAAAAGGAGGGAATCCGTATTTTTCCATAACCGCAAAAAGCTTTTTAGTCCCTTCCTCCGACTTGCTCATCGGCCCATAAGATCCCACCCAGGTAAATCCCCCCCCGCCGTAATCGATCAGAAAATCCAGGGTAGTGGGGAACTCGGCGAGCTTCAGGTAATCAGGATTGATCTTGACCAGGTCATCAACCAGCAATGGCGGCTCCAACTCGATCCCTTTATCCTTGAGCTCTTTGATGATATCCCGGACCATTGCTTCCTTAAACTCCATCTCCTTTTTAGTATCTCCCGAGAAGTCGAGATAGGCGCCCAACTCCGGTTCATCCGGGTCTCGTGTGAGTTTTACCCTCCGGGCCACCATCATCTTTGCTGCCGGCCAGGAAAACCCGGCGATATCGTCGTAAAGCTGAGTCCAGGCACAGCGGCGGACAAAGGCAAAAAAGCTGTCAATGTCATAGGCCATAACAAACATTCTTTTTCGATACTTGTATTTCGGGCAGATCTGCACCGCCATCTTGGTAACAATCCCGGTGGTCCCCTGCCAGCTGATAAAGAGCCCGGCCAGGTCCGGGAGGGGCGCCCGGCCAAACCAGTATTTACTCGCCGCCGCGGCCCCGATATTTACCACCTCCCCGGTGGGGAGGACAACCTCCAGGGAATTGATCCACTCGGACATATCCCCGTGTTTGGTGGAGAGGTTGGTCAGTCCATCGAGCAGGGCATTACACATTACCGAGGTATAGGGAGGAGAAAGGGGATAGGCATACCGGAACCGGGGATGCTCGTTATCCAAGCAGGCCCGCAGATGCCCAAAGGTTACCCCCGGCTCGATGATTACATACATATTATCCTCATTCACCTCCAGGATTCTCTTCATCCTCTTTAAGTCCACGACGATTCCACCCTCCCGGGGTATGGCCAGCCCCCCCACATTTGCCCCGGCGACGAAAGGGGTTAAGGGTATTCTCTGTTCGTTGGCGAGCCGCACAATCGACTGAACCTCCTCGACCGAATCGGGCATCACCACCAGATCGGGCTCGGAAGGCTCGTTTTCGGTCATATCATGGGAGTAGATAAACAGTGTGTCCGGGTCGCCGCTGACATATTCGCTGCCGATAATTTCAGCTAACCTCCGGGCCAACTCAGCCTTTTCCATCTACCTTCTCCTTCATCCTAAATTCTAACAAGTTTTAGAATTGGCAGCAGCTTCCAGAGCTTAATCCCCCTGATCTTCAACCTCCCGGTAATCAGGGCAGTAACATAACTGCCTCCCACTCCAATATTTAGAAAGTCATTCAGGCCCGCCTCAATATAAACGGTAGGTTTCGGGGCGGCCCCGTTTTTCAGAAACACCTCACCGTCTTTAAAGATAACCGTCATTGTCATCCTACTTGCTTTCAGGACAAATGTGCAATTCAGGTGCCTTATCAGCTTCGATTTATTGGGGTCCTGAAGATTTTTGTTTATCAGTTCCCGGGTTATGAGGGCTACTAGATTTAATGCCCCCACATCCTCAACGATTACTTCGGGCATAATCTATTTCTCCTGTTTTAAAGCTTCTTAAATATCTACCTGGTAATAAATCCTAAATTCTAAATACTAAATCCTAAATAAATTCAAAATCCAAATATCAAATGTTCAAAACGACCCCTCCGACAAGCTTCCTTCGATAAACTCAGGACAGACAGGACAGGGTTTTGAGTTTTGGGTTTTGATCATTTGAAATTATTTAGGATTTGGTGCTTAGTGCTTAGAATTTGTTCACTATGCTACCTTGACGGCCTTACCTTCCTTGATCCTTTTCCTCCACTGAAGGTCAATCTCATATCCGCAGGGGAGACTGACAAGGGCATCCTCCCGGGGGAGGGAGCCATACCAGGGATAACCCCGGCAGACCTGGGGTCGAGTCGAGTGAGCCCGGCATTTTCCGTCGGGAGCAAGCCGGGTGCAGCGGTAGAAAAACCGCCCCTTAAGACCTTTTGTCGCCATTTCGGGGTTAATCCGGTAGGCCTCTTCTTTGGGCACCCTTAGCCAGTACCTGGCGATAAAGGAGACATCACGGCTAAAGAGGAGGATCTTATCCCGGGGGGCACTTTCCGGATATTTCCCCAGGGAATCCCGATCATCCCGGGCTTTCTTCTGCAACTGGGCCTTGGAAAACTGTAATCCGATCACCCGACAGCACCGGCCGCAAGCCCGGCATCTCCCGGGCATAAGACCGTATTTGCGTTCAAGCTGCCGCAGATATTTTCCGAAGAAAATGTCTAAATCGGACATAAATGCCTCCAGGGCTCATTTCCTTACCTTCATCTCCCGGTCCTGCTGGGCAATCTTCTCGGCGATCTTCCCCTTCGCCTCCTCAAAAATGGGCCGGGCGAACTCCCGGCTCCAGGTCCTCTGTTCAAAGCTTCGGGTAAAGAGCTGTTGCAGGAACCGGTCCTGGAAGTCCGGGAGCCTCCTTCCGTAGATATGATACGAGTCAGACTCATCAATATACCTGCCGAGCCTTATTTCCTCGCCGCTCTTTGCCCCCACCTCCCGGGCAACCATCTCCTGAAGGTGAATTAAGGCAAAGCAATTCATAAAGGCAGCATCATAGGCGTCCCGGCTCCGGAATCGGATATTCATATTCAGGTATCCCACTCCCTCTTCGTCAGGGAGTATCCTGAACCAGATACTCTGCAGGCAAGCGGGATCTTCGATTCCCAGATCCTCCCACACCTTCCAGGTGATCGCCTGAGATCTGCGGCTATGGGGTGATCGGGCTAACTCCTCTACTACTTTATTTATCTGGTTGATGCTGCCTTCAATTCCGGGAACCCGGTAATTGAACAGTCTTTCATGATAAGTATATTCCCACCGGGTATCTTCCGGGTCCGACCGATCCCTTATCCAGTGATCCTTAATTCCCTCGAGGACTTCCTGCCGGTATTCCTCCAGGTCCTCTAATCCCCCGGGGAAGGCCCGGTGGATCAACGGCTCGGAAGACGGGTCATCAATTATCATCCTCATCGAGCAGTCCTTGCTTGGTGGATCAATGAAATTCCCTTTCGAGTCTCTTTTATCATACTGGGTTCTGATATCGCACCCATAATAGTAGAGGGCAATCAATGAGTTTTCCCAGGCCTCGGCTAAGGATCTGCCTATTACTGAGATTGCCGGGATATTGCCCCTGCTCGCCTCCAGCTCGATTATGATCTTATCTTTCCTTTCTTCGACGATGTTGTGAAGCCGGTCATCCATTGTTTGGTCTTTCCTCGGCATAGATCGGAAGACTATCCGTCCCGGAAGTAAAAGGTCCGGCAATATTGAAACCTACCTGTTAATCTCTATATACCACTGTCCCTTGAATTTTACAAGGAATCTAATTTTATTATAATGGTTTTTAAGTTAATTTCGGGTTGACAACTAATATTTAGTGTGATAATTGATTACGATAATCGCAACTCGTTACGGAAAGGAGAAGAAATGAGAGGGAAAACGAAAAGGATCTGTCTGAAGAAACCTGCAGTTCTATTCTTACTGGCGGCGTCGGTGCTTACTGCGGCCATGGTTTTCGGTGCCATTGACAATGCCCTGTGTGCGAGCCCGGAAGGCGGCAGCTATGATGTGGTTGTGATTGGTGCGGGTGGGGGAGGGGTATCGGCGGCCGCCAAGCTGGCTTTGGGAGGCATGAAGGTTCTCGTCATCGAGCAGCACGACAAGGTCGGCGGCTATATGAGCAGCTTCGAGCGCGGACCGTATCGTTTTGAGGTCTCGCTCCACGCCATGGACGGGTTAGGAACAAAGGCATTCGATGATCTCGGCATCGAAAATAAGGTCAAGAAGGTCAAGCTTGACCCCGCATATCGATCGGCCTTCCCGGATTTCGAATTCGATGTACCGGCGGACCCTGAGCTCTATCGTGCCAGACTCAAGGAGAAGTTTCCCCACGAGGCCGAGGGAATTGATGAGCTTTTCGGCGACCTCGAGTTAATAAACTACAGTATGGAGTGTCTCATGAAATTACGGGATAAAGAGGATGTTGGCGGCACTCTCTGGAAAATCCTTAAGAAGCCGTGGATGTTCTGGCCGATCATCAAGTACTGGAATGCGAGCTGCTCCGAGATGATGGACGACTATATCCACGACGAAAAGCTCATCTCGTTATTTATCCAGCTTATGTCATATACCGGTGTCGGATCGGACCGGGTCTCGGGTATACTTTTCGCGATGATGTGGACCAGCTATCACCATAACGGGTTCTACTATTTTGAGGGAGGCTCGCAGGCGGTTACGAAGGCACTGGCCGAGGTGGTCGAGGAGAACGGCGGCGATGTCCTTCTCTCCACCCTGGTCACTAAGATCGTGATCAAGGACGGTAAAGCGGTTGCGGTTCAGACCGAGGACGGCAAGGAGTTCAAGGGCCGGTACGTGGTATCAAATGCCAATGCGCCCTCCACCTTTTTCGAGTTGATCGGTCGTGAGCACTTACCCGAGGACTATGTGAAAAGGCTGGAGAGCATGACAATCGGCCTTTCCGCCTTCGCGGTCTACCTGGGCGTGGATTACGATTACAGCGAGACCTTCCCGGAGGGGATTCATTCGTATTTCATCAATCCCGGCTACAATCAGGCCGAGGTCTTTAAGTATTACTATGAAGGTATCCCGGAAAAGGCCATGTTCGGTCTGATAAACTACACCATGGTGGACCCGACCGACGCCCCGGAGGGCAAGAATGTCATCGCCATTGTCTCCATAATGCCCTATGATTATAAGGGCGACTGGTACGAAAGTGTGAGCTACGAGAAATACCATGCCCTCAAGGAAGAGGTAGCCATGAAGTATATCGAGAGGTCCGAGAAGTTTCTGCCCGGGCTCAGAGAACACATTGAGGTAATGGAGGTGGGCTCGCCGCGGACCATGGAGCATTATACCCTGAATCCCAGGGGCACGATCTTCGGGTGGGAGTATTCTTTAGAGCAGAGTATGTTAAAACGCCTGCCCCAGGAGACCCCGATCGAAAATCTCTACCTTGCCGGCGCCTGGACCTTCCCCGGCGGGGGCCAGTCCGCGGTACTGATGTCCGGGGCCGAGGCCGCAAGGAAGATCCTGGATCGGGAGAAATAAAGCGAGAATCTACGATCTATTTCATTGTCTCCATCTAAGGCAGGTTGTATCTTGAACTTTGCCCTAGGCATTCCTATTCGCCCATTCACAAATTCGCTTTTCCTTAGGTAATAAAAAGTGAATAAAGCCATAGACGAACGACTCGTCGAGCTTTTGTGCCGGTCGGATAGGATCCTTATTTTTACCGGGGCGGGGATATCTACCGGGAGCGGAATCCCTGACTTTCGCGGTCCCCAGGGAGTCTGGAAAGAGCGGATGCCGGTTTATTACCAGGATTTTATGTCCAGTGAGAAGGCACGCATCGAATACTGGGACTACAAGCTCGAAGGTAAAAAGACATTTGAAAACGCCCGGCCGAATGAGGTACACAATGCCTGTGCCCTGATCGAGCGGGTCGGCAAGCTTGAGATGCTGGTTACCCAGAACATCGATGGCCTACACTCGGCGGCCGGGACCTCCCGGGAGAAGCTGGTGGAGATGCACGGTACTAATTCATTTGTCGAATGTCAGAGCTGCGGCGAGCGAAGCGAGCCCGAGCCGCATTTCGAGTATTTCGAGAAGCATCGCAGGCCGCCGATCTGCAAATGCGAGGGCTTTTTGAAGCCGGCTACGATCAGCTTCGGCCAGAGCCTGCGCGAGGAAGACCTCCGGCGGGCCTTCGCCGCCGCCGAGAAGACAGACCTGGCAATCTCGCTCGGCTCGACCCTGTCGGTCCATCCCGCGGCCTCCGTGCCCCTGGCCGCCGCCCAGCGCGGTATACCCTATGTAATAATCAACCGGGGAGTCACCGACCAGGACGGACATCCCGCCGTAACCCTGCGTCTGGAAGGGGATGTGTCCAAGATATTTCCCCCTGCCGTCAAAACCTCCCTCGGAAGATAAATAGGAAAAGGGGATATTTTTACTTGTTGATAAAGCGGGCGGGTGTGTATGTTTTCCCGATAGTTTGTTTAGTTCTGAACAAAGGCAGGAAGGGGGGAAAGGCGGATCAGCCCCGCAGGGCCTCGGCCCCGCCGATAATATCCATCAGCTCTTTGGTAATCGCTTCCTGACGAGCCCGGTTTAAATCCAGAGTTAAACGATCGATCATCTCGGTAGCGTTACTGGTAGCAGAGTCCATGGCAATCATCCGGGCTCCGTGTTCGCTGGCCGTTGACTCTAGAAAGGTCCGATAGGTCTGGGTCTCAACCTGTTTAGGCAGAAGCTCCTGGACAATAACTTCCCGGGAGGGTTCGTAGAGATAATCTATATACGGCGTCCCTTCCTTAGCTTCCTTTGGCTCCAGGGGGAGGAGCCTTTTTATCAGCACCCGGCGGGAAAAGGCACTCTTGAACTCATTGTAAACTAAATTGATTTCCCGGTAAGAACCCTTAAGATAGGAAACGATTATCTCGGAGGTAATCTCCACTGCCCGAGGATAGTCGAGGTCATCACTGATGCCCACCCACTCCTTTTCAATCGGGTAAGCCCTTCTCCGGAAGTAATCACTCCCCTTCCGGCCAATTATTAAAAGGGATGTCTCTTCTCGCTCCGGAGCCCGAAAAAGAGAATCTACCTCCCGGAAGATGTTGGTATTGAAGCTCCCGCAGAAACCCCGGTCGGATGTGAGAACCAGAAACAGGACCCGGGAGGCACTTCCGGGACGGAGAAAGGGATGGACTGGGGAGGGGAGTCGGTAAACCAGGGAACCCACCAACTCATCTATCTTGTCCGCATAAGGTCGAAAGGCAGTCACACGCTCCTGGGCCCGCTGCAGCTTTACGGCGGCGATTAGCTTCATGGCCCTGGTTATCTGTTGAGTTTTTTTAATGCTGGCGAGCCGCTTCCTGATCTCTCTTAGATTTGCCATGGGAGATTCTCTTTAAACCACAAATTGCTCTTTTAACTCTTTCAGGGCCTCGTTAACCTTGCCTCTGATCTCCTCATCCAATTCCCTCTTTTCCTTCAATTCACTGATGATCTCCGGGTGTCGCTGCTCAAAGAAACGGTAAAGCTCTTCCTCATACCTTCCCAAGGCGGTTTCGGGATAATCATCCAGGAATCCATTAGTAGCGGAGTATATTAACAGTATCTGTTTCTCTACCGGAAGGGGTTTATATTGCGGCTGTTTGAGGATCTCCACCAGCCTCCTCCCCCGGGCTAACTGGGCCTGGGTGACCTCATCCAGGTCGCTGCTGAACTGGGCGAACACCTCCATCTCCCGATACTGGGCAAGATCCAGACGGAGAGTGCCTGCTATCTGTTTCATTGCCTTGATCTGAGCGGATCCTCCCACCCGGGAGACCGAGATGCCGACATTGATCGCCGGCCGGATCCCGGAGTAAAAGAGGTCCGTTTCCAGGTAGATCTGGCCGTCGGTAATGGAAATAACATTGGTGGGAATATAAGCCGAGACATCTCCGGCCTGAGTTTCGATTATCGGCAGGGCGGTTAATGAGCCCCCCCCGTGGTCATCGTTCAGCTTGGCGGCCCTCTCGAGGAGCCTCGAATGCAGGTAGAACACATCCCCGGGATAGGCTTCCCTCCCCGGAGGACGGCGCAAAAGCAGGGAAAGCTGCCGGTAGGCCACTGCGTGTTTGGAAAGGTCATCATAAATTACCAAGGCATGCTTGCCGCCGTCACGGAAGTACTCCCCGATACTTACCCCGCAGTAGGGAGCAATATACTGTAAGGGTGCCGGGTCACTGGCCGTTGCCGAGACCACGATGGTGTAGTCCATAGCCCCAAAGCTTCTGAGCTTATCAACCACCCGGGCTACCGTCGATTTCTTCTGGCCGATCGCAACATAGATGCAGAAGACATCGGTATCCTTCTGATTGATGATGGTATCCATTGCTACTGCGGTCTTGCCGGTCTGACGGTCCCCGATAATCAACTCCCGCTGACCCCTTCCGATAGGGATCATGGAGTCTATTGCTTTAAGCCCGGTTTGAAGCGGTTCCCTGACCGGAACCCGGACCACTATCCCCGGAGCCTTCAGCTCGATCTTCCTGAATTCTTTTGTCTTGATCGCACCCTTGCCGTCAACCGGCTGTCCCAGGGCATTGACTACCCTCCCAAGTATCTCCTCCCCGACAGGAACCTCCACGATCCTTCCGGTCCTCTTGACCAGGTCTCCCTCCCTGATATGAATATCCTCGCCCAAAATGGCGGTTCCCACATTATCTTCTTCCAGGTTGAGGGCCATCCCGTAGATTCCTCCGGGAAACTCGATAAGCTCCCCGGACATGACATTCTCCAGTCCGTATACCCGGGCGATCCCATCGCCGACCGAAACCACCGTCCCGGTCTCACTGACCTCCATTCTGGCCTGATAGCCCTTGATCTGGGTCTTTATTATCCTGCTTATTTCCTCTGCTTTAATCTCCATCTCAACCCTCAGCTTTGTTTTAATTTAGATTCCATCTGTTTCAGTTTGGTCTTGACACTCCCATCAAAGACCAAACTGCCCACCTGAGCAATGGCACCGCCGATCAACTCCGGGTCCTCGTCCACCCGCAGGCTGATCTCTTTACCCAATACCTTCTCCAGGGTTACCTTAATCTTATCTATCGTCTGGCCGGGGAGAGGAACTGCCGAGGTCAGGACGGCCCTCAGCCTACCTTTTTCCTGATCGATCAGTTGCTCAAATGCCCGGCAGATCTCGGCAATAATCGTTAGTCTGCCTTTTGCGGTCAAGAGCCTTAAGAAATCACCTAACACGGGGGGTAACTTCAGGCTCTCGGTTATTTTCCCGACCAGGTCAACCTTCTCCCTCAATTGGACTACGGGACTGGAAATCATCCTTTGCAGTTCCTCTTCTGATTCCCACAGCCCGGCAAACTGGCCAAGTTCTTTTTCGATTTCTTCCAGGACCCCTTCCTCTTTACTTAGGCTGAAGAGAGCCCGGGCATAGCGCCGGGGTAAAGAACCAACAATCATTTGAACTGTTCCTCCATCCTTTCCAGATAATCCTCAATCAGCCTTTCCTGGTCTTCGTGGCCGATTTCTTTCTTCAAAATATCTCCAGCTACTTTGACGGTAAGCTCGGCCGCCTCTTCCTGGAGAAGTTTTTTTACCCTCTGCACCTCGCCCTCGGCTATTCCCTGGGCCTCGTTCCGGATCCGCTTCCCGCTTCTCTCGGCCTCCTCCAGGATCATCCCTCTGTCCTTCTCCCGCTCTTCCTTGAAGGAATTGCGCAGCTCATCCAGCTCCTTCCCGAGTGCAGAAAGCCTCTCCTGATGCTCCTGATACCTCTGTTCCGCTTCTCTTTTTAACCTCTCCGCCTCTTCGACCTCTTCCCTGACTTTCCGATGTCGGTTGATGAAAAACTCTTTCAAAGGCTTGGCGGCGAAAAAGACGAGGAGACCCACCAGGATGGCAAAATTAACAAATGACCAAAACAATGTCCAGGAAAAAAATGAGTGGTGTTCCATTACATTCTCCTTCCCAGAACCTGAGAGACCAGTTCCCGGGACAACTCGGGGGCTTTCTTCCGGAAATCCTCTCTCACCCTGATGCTTTCCTCTTCCAATCTGACCCTGAGATCGGAAATAGTCCGGGCGGCATCCTGTTTTGCCTGCTCGACGATCTCCTTTTCCACCTTCAGGGCCTCTTTCTTCATCCTTTCCCTTTCCTCCCGGGCTTCCCTTTTCACCTCTTCTACCCGGGCCTGATACTCCGATGATAATTCTTCCACCTTTGCCAGCAGTCTCTCCGCTTCCTGTCGGGCACCCCCCGTCCTTTTTGTCCTCTCTTCGAGAAGTGAGGCTATTTGTTTGAACAGCAGTCTCCCAATTATCATCCAGGTAAGGATAAAGATCACAAATTGGATAATTATAGTATAGTCGGGCAGGCTCATCTTCTATCTCATAACTCCCTTCGGCAACCCGGGCCCCCGAGGTTAAAAGCGGGAACCAGGATGATCGGAGCCAGAATGGTAGTCGCTAATGTCATCATAATTGCCACCCCGAACATATCGCTCTGGATCACTTTACTGGCGAGTCCGATACTGGCGATAATCAGGGCTACCTCACCCCGGGGCAGCATTCCGATCCCTATCCGGAAGGCTCCTACCCGGTTGAAGCCAACTCCCAAGGCGGGAAGCGCACAGCCGAATACCTTGGAAAATACTGCCAGGAGGCTGAAGACCAGTCCAAAGGTTACGGCCGTGCCCATTGCCCGAAAATTTACCATCATTCCCATTACCACAAAGAATATCGGGACGACGAAATGGTATACCGGTTTCAGTGCATCCTCCAGACGGGATGAAATCTCGGTATTGGAAAGCGCCAGTCCCATTGCATAGGCCCCGATGATCATCGTCAGACCAAAAAGCTCGGCAATAGCGGCAGCAAAAAAACAAAGGGACAGGGAAAGAGCCAGAACCGAGCCCTCGGTTTTGAACCAACCGAGGATCTTCTCGATCTGCCGGGAGAGCAGGAGTCCCGCCGCGACCAATCCTACCCAGATGCCGATTGCCCGAAGAGTAACTAAGGTAATTTCAGTATAGGCAATCCCCGCTTTTTCCCCGGCTAAACTGACAGCAATCGCCAGTGCCAGGATTGCCAAGATATCATCTACCACCGCACCCGCTAAGATTGTTACCCCCTCCGGGGTATCAAGTTTGCCGATATCACCAAGCACCCGGGCGGTGATTCCTACCGAGGTGGCAGTCATAATCGCCCCCATAAATAATGCAAGAGGATCGCGGATGGAGGTAGCAAGGCCAAAGAGAATCGTGATGGAGACCCCCAGAAAAAAAGGGACAATCACCCCCCCCAAGGCTATGATTGCTGCCGTCATTCCGTAGCGGATGAATCTTCGGACATCGGTTTCCAAACCGGCCATGAATAAAAGTACGACTGCCGCGATCTGGGCAAAAGCAAACAGCTCGCGGCTAACCGGAACCGGTGAATTTATCTCAGGTAAGGGGAAGAGGGGGCCTGCTAACAGGGGAATTCTGATTAAACTGCCCAGAGCATAGGGACCGATGATCATCCCGACGATCAACTCCCCTAATACTCCGGGCTGCCGTAGATACCTCTCACAAATCTCCCCCCCCACTTTAGCCGCTAAGAGGATCAGCGAAAGTTGAATTATCAGGATAGTGATTAATTTTAATGCCTCGAGATTTCCCTCTCCGCCTAAAGCGGCCCCACTACTGGCGGAAACCGGAAGAGCGAAAAGACCCAATAAGAGAGTTATTACTGCCAGTCTCCCAACCCTGTTCATCTTATCCTTAGGTCTTAGCCTTCCGCCTTCTGGGTTTCTTTTTCTCCTTTATCTTCATCCTTGACCAAGAGGGAAAGGGAGGGGGCCTCTTTTAATTTGTCCATCTGACAATTGCCCTCGAAGATCACCCCTTCCTCAATTACCAGTATCGGGGAGCGGATATTTCCGTGCAGCTTTCCCGGGCTATGGATCTCCACCCGGCTCTTGGCATTTATGTTGCCCTTGACCTCACCGCTGATGATAACACTGTCAACCTCCATCTCGGCATTGACCACTGCCCCTTCGCCGATTACCAGCTTGCCTTTGGTAAAAATCTCCCCAGTGAACTTGCCGTCAACGCGAACAGTTCCTTCAAAGCTTAGCTTTCCCTCGAACTCGCTTTCCCTTCCCAGAATAGTATGGATCTTGGTGTCAGGGGGACCCACAACCGATGTTTTTTGTTTATTTAACATATCTTCTCTCCTTTCGAAACCTAACGGCTTCTTTCTTACCCCGTCAGAGATCCGCCGGAGGTAAGCGAAAACCTCGGGCAGGATTCTAACGAGCATTAGATCAGTTACTTTCCGAATTTCATACCTCAATAAAATCCTCCTGTCAAGTTTCTGTTTTAGGGACAACTCATAATTAACTCGATATTTTACATTTTACAATTCATATGAGGTTAGTCACGGATCAAGTTCAGAATTCTCTCGAGGTCGTCCCAGGAATAATATTCTATCTCTACCTTTCCCTTTCCTCCCCGATCCTTGATCCTCACCATGGTTTTCAGGAGCCGCTTTAACTGCTCGGTCAGGTAATCAAGCTGAGGATCGACCTTTGCCTCGGCTTGCCGGGTCTTCTTACTTTTCAGCCTCTGCACCAGCCTTTCCGTCTCTCGGACCGAGAGACCAGCTTTCAGAACCTTACGCAGAACCTCCTTTTGTTGCTGTTTGCTCTCAAGCCCCAGGATTGCCCGGGCATGACCCCTACTGAGCTCCCCGCTCACGAGCGAGTCCCAGGCCTCCCGAGGGAGTTTTAACAGCCGTAAGGCATTGGCAATAGTGGAGCGATCCTTACCTACCCTCCGGGAAAGATCTTCCTGGGTGAAGCTGAGCTCTTCGATGTGCTGCTGATAAACCAGGGCTTCCTCGAGGGGATTGAGATCCTCTCTCTGGATATTTTCCACCAGCGCCATCTCCAGAAGCTCGGAATCATTCACTTCCTTCACCACTACCGGCACCTCACCGAGCCCGGCCAGTTGTGCGGCCCTCCACCTTCTCTCTCCCGCGATAAGCTCATACCCCTTCTCCAATCGGCGGACGACCAGCGGTTGAAGCAGTCCTTTCTCCTTGATCGAGGCAGCTAACTCGGCAGTTGCCTGGTCATCGAAATTCCTCCGCGGTTGGAATTGGTTGGGGCGGATCTGCTCGACGCTACAGAGAAAATACTCGCCCCCTTTGGGCTCCCTGACTTCCGGGATAAGCGCGGACAATCCTTTCCCCAGGGCCCGGCGTTTGCTCAATTGCTACCCCTTTTGGTAAATCTTCTTGCCTGGGCAATTATCTCCTTGGCTAAGTCCAGGTAATTAACCGCTCCTTTGGAGCTTATATCGTAAAGGACTATCGGTTTCCCGTAGCTGGGCGATTCACTAAGACGGACGTTCCGGTGAACGACCGTGGCAAAAACCTTATCCTGAAAGTGTTCTCGAACCTCATCGGCGACCTGATGACAGATATTATTTCTGGAATCAAACATGGTAAGGACAAAACCTTCGATAGCTAAAGCGGAATTCAGGCTCCGGGTGACTAATTCTATCGTCTTCAGCAGCTGAGATAACCCCTCCATTGCATAATACTCGCACTGAACCGGGATCAGGACGGAATCAGCGGCAGTTAGGGCATTTATCGTAAGCAGCCCCAGCGATGGAGGGCAGTCAAGGATAATATACTCGAATTTATTAGTCAGACTACTTAGGGCCTCCTTTAGCTTGATCTCCCGGGATACGGTATTAACCAGTTCAATCTCCGCCCCGATCAGTTCCTGGTTAGAAGGGACTAACTGCAGGTAGTCCAGCTCTGTGGGACAGATGATCCCGGCTATGTTTTCTTTGCCAATAAGCACCTGGTAGAGATTTTTCGCTACCTGCTCCGGACTGACTCCCAGGCCGCTAGTAGCATTGGCCTGGGGGTCGCAATCGATTAACAGGGTTTTCTTTTCCGCGACAGCCAGGGAGGCGGAGAGGTTTACCGCGGTGGTAGTTTTCCCCACTCCTCCCTTCTGATTGGCTACGCAGATGACCTTGACCACGGTTGATTCCCTTGATTTTGCTAATTCTACACTTTTTGACTGCTATAATCAAGCAATTTTCCTTCCGGTTGCCTCGGAGAAAGCATTTTGGGCATTTTTATGGAAACGTTCCCGGTTTTTTGACAAAATCCGTTTTTTTCACTATAATTATGCCAAAATAGCATAAACAGGGTAAGTGAGAAAAAATGGCCAGAATTGACCAGTTCTTAGTCTATGCTGCCAAGACGGAAGCCTCCGATCTCCATTTGGCCGTGGGGGCACCGCCACTGGTGCGGGTTCATGGGCAGTTGATCAAGATGAAGCATCCCTCGCTGACCTTTCAAGAGAATTCCGATATGATCTTCGAAATTATGAACGAGGAGCAGCGCCGGATACTCACCGATCACAAAGACATTGATTTCTCCTATGAGATTCCCGGTATCGGTAGATTCCGGGCCAATGCTTTCCTTCAGCGGAAGGGAGTCGATATCGCCTTCCGGATCATCCCCAACCGCGTCCCCACTCTCAAGGATTTAGGCTTCCCCCCGACAGTGGAAAAACTTACTCATTATCCAAACGGAATCATACTGGTGACCGGGCCCGCCGGTTGCGGAAAATCAACCACCCAGGCGGCCCTGATCGACCACATTAACAAGATCCGGAAGGAACATATTATTACTATTGAGGATCCCATCGAGTTTGTTCACCAGAATGCTAATTGTTTGGTCAATCAGCGGGAGGTGGGCAGAGATACCAAGAGCTTTGCCCGGGCTTTAAAGTCAGCCCTCCGGGAGGACCCGGATATAATCCTGGTGGGAGAGATGAGGGACCTGGAGACGATCTCTTTGGCCATTACGGCCGCAGAAACCGGTCATCTGGTAATCGGAACCCTCCACACTATCAGCGCGGCCAAAACGGTCGATCGAGTAATCGATATCTTTCCCGGAACCCAGAAGACCCAGATTGCTATTATGGTCTCGGAATCCCTCCGGGGAATTGTCTCCCAGCAGCTGATACGCACAAGAGATGGTGCCGGAAGGGTTGCGGCAACCGAGATAATGATTGCCGATCGGGCAATCTCGAACCTGATCCGGGACGCCAAGACTTACCAGATCCCCAATGCCATGCAGATGGGGAGGGAAAAAGGAATGGTGCTGATGGATGAGGCACTGCTCAAGTTGTTCCAGCAGAATAAGATCGCCTACGAGTCCGCCCACGAGGCTTCAGAAAATCCCGATGAATTCCGGAAATTGTGCGAGATGGTAGCCTCCAAATAGATATTACCGAGCGATATTTTTAGATGGCAAGGATTGACAAGTTTTTAAAATTAGTAAACGACATTAACGCATCCGATCTCCATCTGGTTGCGGGCTCTCCCCCTATCCTTCGAGTCCACGGGGAACTCTCTCCCATCGATAACAGCTCGGTAATCGGACACGAAGAGTGCAAATCTTTAATTTTCGAGATCCTTACCGATCGTCAGAGAAAGATCTATGAGGAGACCAAGGATCTCGACTGTGCCTATTCCGTTTCGGGGTTAGCCCGTTTCCGGGTAAATGTTTTCCAGCAGCGTAAAGGCATCGGGGCAGTATTCCGGCTGATTCCCACGACGATCCTGCCCCTTAAAGAACTGGGGCTCCCCCCGGTGCTGGAAAGGTTTGCCCGCTTGAATAAAGGACTGGTGCTGGTCACCGGCCCTACCGGGAGCGGCAAATCGACTACCCTGGCATCGATCATCGACATAATCAACCGGGAAATGCGGGGGCATATAATTACGGTCGAGGAGCCCATTGAATTCATCCACAATAACAAGAACTGTCTGGTGACCCAGCGGGAGGTAGGACTGCATGCGGAGAGCTTCGCCAGTGCCATGCGGGTAATCCTCCGGGAAGACCCGGACATAATCCTGGTAGGGGAGATGAGGGATCTGGAGACGATCTCACTGACCCTTTCGGCTGCCGAGACCGGCACCTTAGTCTTTGCCACCGTACACACCAACAGTGCCTCCAAGACCATCGACCGGCTTGTTGATGTCTTTCCGGAAAGGGAACAGGATATGGTCAGGATCCAGCTGGCCACTTCCCTGAAGGGGGTAATAGCTCAACAGCTTTTACGGAAAGCGGATCAAATGGGCAGGGTGGTGGCAACCGAGGTGATGGTCTGCAATTACGCCCTCTCGAACCTGATCCGGGAAGGAAAGACCTTCCTCCTGCCGTCAGCCATTCAATCCGGAAGGAGCGAAGGGATGATAACCATGGATCAGTCCCTGATTGAGCTGGTCAAGCAGAGAAAGATTACCGAAGAGGTCGGTTGGGAGAGGGCGCTGGATAAGGAAGGCTTCAGCAGCATGATGGCCCGGTTACAGGGCTGAACCAAAGGGTTCGGGGGTTGACCTCATTCGATCTGTCTTAACTTTTTTCGGGCGATGCCGGCCTGCTCGGTAGAAGGAAATTTCTTTATTACTTCCTGGAGGAACAGTTTTCCTTCCTTATCCTTGCCCAGCTTCAAGAAAGCCAGGGCACTCTTCAGATAGGCCGGGGCGAGTTTCTCACTTTTAGGATACTTTTCGATTACCTCGGCAAACCTGCTGATTGCCCCTTTATAGTCTCCCCGGGAATAGAAGCACTCGCCGATCCAGTAGTGGGCATTGTCAACATATTGGCTCGAGGGAAACTCCTTAAGCAGATTCTCGAAGTTAGCCTGGGCCCGGACAAAGTCACCCTTTTTGTAGATATCATAGGCCTCCTGGTAGGCACCGGGCGCATCCTCGGCCTTCCCCGGTGGTGGGGTGGAGGTCAGGGAGCTTAGCCTTTCCTCCTGTTCCCTCAATCTCAGATCGTAATCGTTCCGCAGGAGGTCGATCTTATCGGAAACTTCCTGGGAAAGATGCTTATCTTCTTCAACCATTCCTTTTAGTCTATTTATCTCTCCCTGAAGCTCATCGACCTTGACTGCCAGGTCAGCCAGACTTCTACGGAGCACCTGGGTTTCTTCCTGGGTAAGACCCTGCGAGGACTCATTTTTAAAGGAGGACAACTCGGTTTTCAGGTCGTCTATCTCTCCCTGAAGCCTTAACGCATCCCCGGTGGTGATACAGCCGGACAGGAATAAGGCAGCGATTAACAGGTGTTTGAGATTTCTTTTAGTCATTTAAAATCACGAATTCTGCCCGCCTGTTTTTAACCCAGGCCTGCTCATTGTGATCCGGGTCTGCCGGAACCTCTTCTCCGTAGCTGATCGTTGACATCTGTTTATTATCTATTCCCAGGGTTACCAGATAGTCCCTGGTGCTCTCCGCCCGCTTCTGACCCAGGGCTAAATTATACTCTACGGTTCCCCTTTCGTCACAGTGCCCCTCAATCTGGATCTTTGCTCCGGGATGTTCCCGGAGCCATTCGGCATTTTCGTTAAGTGTCTCCCGGGCCTCTTCGGTCAGGATATACTCGTCGAAATCGAAGTAAACCGTCGAGAGCTGAGAAATGGTGATCCCTTCACCCAGAGCTCCTTTCCCGGTTGCCCCGGCCAGGACTTCCTCGGTAAATCCCGACTCGCCGAACTTAGGTTCCTCTTCCCGTAACCCCACTCCTTCTTCTTTACCAGGTTTTTTCTTGAGGGCAGCATCCCGGGCAATTTCGGCTAACTGCCGGGCGGAGATGGCGGAGGCCTTTGCCTCCGAATACTTCTGCTCCTTAACCTCGGCATAGGCCTGGGTCAACATCTGTTCGGCGCTACTATATTCCTCGGGAGCATACCGCGGGGCTTCCGCCTCACTTGCTGCCTCGAGAGCGGCCTCGGCGGCGGCAATCTCTTTTGTCGGCGGCTTGTCACAACCGATCACTAACAGTACCAGTGCCGGAAACAGGATCAGTGCTTTAAATCTTTTCATCTTTTTCCTCCTTACTGTTCGTGCCTTCGGAACTTCGCCTTAGACGGTTTTATATCATGGTTCGCTTACTACCAACTGGATCCTCGGAGACCAAGCGGGGTTGGTCTCATCGTAGTCAGTCCGGGTAAGCCTTTTTGAGTAACTACCATTAGCGTTTATCAGGTAAAGCTCCGAGTTCCCATCCCTGATGGAACTGAAGATCAGATACCTCCCGTCCGGCGACCAGGATGGGTCCTCGTTATTGCCGCTCCCAAAGGTTAACTGCTGGATCTCATTGCCCTGGGGGTCCATGGTAAAGATCTGGAAATATCCACCATTCCTGCTGCAAAAGGCGATCCGATCTCCCCGGGGAGACCAGGCGGGAGAGCTGTTATAGTTTCCTTCATAGGTCAGTCTCCTTGCCCCTTTCCCCTCGGAATCCATGACATATATGTGGGGATTGCCTGCCCGGCTGGAGACGAATGCTATTTTGCCTCCGTCCGGTGACCAGGTAGGAGAGACATCGATTCCCCAGCTGTTGGTGAGCCTTTTAAGCTGGCTTCCGTCAATATTCATAGAATAAATCTCGGCATTGCCTTCCTGGGATAAGCTGAAGGCGATCCGATCCCCCCGGGGAGACCATGCCGGGCTGATATTCAGGCCGGGACGATGGGACAGGAGGCTATTACGCCCCGTGATCAAATCGAGCAGATAGAGATCCGGGTTTCTTCTTTTATAAGATGTATAGACGATCTTCCTCGCATCGGGAGACCAGGCGGGGGAGAGGACAATGGTCGCATCATTGGTGATCCTCTGCTGATTGTAGCCGTCAAGGTCGCTGAGATAGACCTCTTTTCTCCCGGTGGCATTGGAGACATAGGCGAGCTTCGTCCCCAAAACCCCTTCCTTTCCGGTAAACTCCCGGATAATCTCATTGGAAAACTTGTGGGCAATCTCCCGGAGATTATTGATTCTGCCCTGATAGAGCCTCCCCGCTATCTGACGCCCCTGAATCACATCGAAGAGCCGGACCTCCACCGCCAGCCTTTCCCCTTCCAACCGGTAGCCTCCCCAGACCAGCGCCTCGGTCCCGATAGCTGACCAGTCAGAAAAATCAATCTCCTCGGCAGTCAGATCGGTTTTGTTCAGATTCCCGAGAGAGTCCGGGAGGCTTAATATGTTGAAGAGCCCGGATATCTCCAGGTCATTTGCGATTATCCGGGATATCCGGAGTTGACGGGAGCTTCCCCCGCCCTTCAGGTCCTTGAATTCGGGAATTGCTATCGGGAATCTACGCATGGTCGGGGTATCAATATCGATATAGATCTTCTCCGCCGCATATACGGTGGGGGGAAGAAGGAATAGGGATACTAAAATAAATAAGAGAATTCTTTTCATCACTCGAATCCTTGAATCCCCCCTGCCCTTACGTAGCCTCCTGTCCTCTGAAGCTTTAGCGTATGAGGATGGCGAAGTAGGATGAATCCTCGACCCCTTTCTCTATTAAGATTCGCCCCTAACTACCATATTTAGTATATATATTATTTTAAATACAATATGTTGTGCTGTCAAGGGAATAAATGTTATAAAAACAATATTTTTTAGTTGTAAAAAACTTGAAAACCAAGAGGCTAATAAATTAGAGGAAATAGGTAAGGTACAAAAATGACAGCGCTCGTTTTATCTATTTTCCCTACTACTCCCTACTATTCCCTGATACTACTTGCTTATCCCTGAAATAATCACGGACTGTATTTGGGACAGAGGAAGTCCCCGATTATCTTACGGGGAGGGGGGGGCAGGGAGCCGGTTTTCCTTACTGCCCGGAGTAAGGACTGATCAAAGTAGTTGAGCCCGGAACTCTCATCAATCCAGCTTTCCGTAATCTTGCCATCTTTTCCGATCCGGAGACAAACCGTGAGTTTCAAATTTCTGCTTGACCGGGCAATAATATCAGGCAGGATCCAGTTTTCCCTGATCTTCTCCCGGACAAGCTGGTAATAGTCCTGGATCTCGGGGTCGAAAGTTCCCTCCCCGGCCCATTTACCCGGAATCCCTCCACCAGGCCCGGTTGTGCTCCCCTCTCCCGGTTGGACTTCTCCTTGACGCGAGGCAACCTCCCGGCGGATCTCTGCCAGGGCAGAGCTGATTTGAGCTTCCGTGCCGGCTTGCTCTGACGGTTTCTCCTTGCCGGGAAGCTTCTTGGTAGATCGTGATGTTGGGGCTTTCGGAGCGGGAGCCGGTTTGGCCACCGGGGAAGTGGCTTTGGACTTAGTTGCTGGTGGAGATATCTTGGGTTTGGCTGCCGGTGGGGCAGTCTCGGATTTTGCCGCCGGAGAGGATACCTCAGGGCCGGCTTTCTTTCCGGCCGGACTTCCGGGCATCCGTGGAGAAGCAGCCGGGAAGCTTACCAGATTTACCCGATGGAAAACGGCCGGATAATGGATTCGCTTCGATGAGATTCGGGGGGAAATAAATGCCACACAGATAATAAGGAAATGGAAAGACAGGGAAAGCAATATCATCTTCCTGAACGGGTTTCTTGATTCCAGGGCAAAGAATTCCCGAAGCGAGGCAATCATCTTCCTTCCTCATAGGGTTCGGTGATTAATGCGAGATCTTCGATCCCCGCTCCCTTAATCTCGGCCATGGTCTTGATAACGAAGCCATAGGGGACTTTGCTATCGGCTCTCAGATAGATTTCCTTATCCGAGCGATTATTGTAGAGTTCCTTCAGCTTATTACGCAATCCCTCAAGCTCGCACCTCCGCTTGTTGAGGTAGATCTCATTATCCCGGGTAATGGTAAGAATTAATTGCTTCTCCTTGCTCTCGAGCGCCTTGGCGGAAGCCTGGGGAAGATCAATCTCGATTCCCTGCTCCATCATCGGGGCAGTAACCATGAAGATAATCAACAGCACCAGCATTACATCCACCAAAGGAGTGACATTGATCTCCGATAGTGTCCGGTGATCCTGATTTCCAGTACGCATAGCTATTTGCCTCTACAGAAAATGCCTCTCGACGATATTCAAGAATTCCGAGGAGAAGATGTCCATCTCGTTAACCAAGGTCTTAATCTGGTTGACGAAAAAGTTGTAAGCCATTACTGCCGGGATGGCAGCAAACAGCCCCATGGCAGTAGCGATAAGAGCCTCCGAGATTCCGGGGGCAACTATCGTGAGGTTTGCCGAACCCATAACCCCGATACTCCGGAATGAGTCCATTATCCCCCACACCGTCCCGAAAAGACCAATGAAAGGTGCGGCGCTCCCGGTAGTTGCCAGAAAGGTAAGAAATCTCTCCAGTAAGTTTATCTCCGACATGGTAGCCTTCTGCATTGCCCGGTTGATGTTACCGAGTCCCCCGGACTCATGGTCAGCGGCTTCCCCGGCAGAGGAACTCCCGGGATTGACTTTTTTTAATCTTACCAGTTCCTGATACCCCGCGCTGAATACGGCCGCTACCGGGCTCCAGTCCAACTCCTGGGAGGTTTCATAGATGGAATCCAGCTTCTTGCTTTCCCAAAAAACTTCCAAGAATCTCTTCGACTCGGCCCGGGCTCTCCGGACGGTGCGAAACTTATAGAAGATTATTGCCCAGGTGAAGAGGGAAAGGATGAAAAGGATAAGCAGGACTAACTTAACTACCGGACCTGCTTCCCAGACCAGATCCAAGATTCCTCCCCGGGGATTACCCCCGGCTCCCAGAATGCTTAGCCAAAAAAATGTAGCTTCCATTTTTCCTCACAAGGATAGAACTAAATTGCCAGCTAACTTAAGTGTCCGTAACATGTTAAATTCTTAACTCTTCTAAAGACTCATCGTCCAGCGGCAAGTTGACCGAAAAGTGCTGCTGGCCGGCTCGGCTCCGCATATTTATATTATATGGGGGAGCAACTGGTTTCCCGTATCTGACAATAATCCTACCAACCAAGTTCATTATCTCGGAAGATAACTCCCCGCAGACTAGGGCTGTCGGGCCGGTAAAGCTCTGGGGATGAAGGAGATAGTGGTGGGGTTCCATCATGGTTTCGATCCTTTTATTCTCCCCTTCATTCCTTCCCACAATCACTTTCACCGACCTGCTAAGCCGGAAATGCCGGCCAATCGGGAGGAGTTTAACATCTTTTAAAGTGTAACCGGTTTTATTGAAGTTAAATAGATCTCGCAGCTTTCGGGAGAAGTTTTCATCGGTAAGCAGGCAACCCCCGGCAGGCGTGGAATAATCCTTTATCCCCAGTTTCTCCGCCAGTCTCATCTGATCTTTCCGGGAGCGTCCGCTTAGACCCAGAAGTTGATCCCGGTCAACTATGCCCTCCTTTTCTGGAATTGTCGGCTCAAGCAGTTGGGCGGAGAGAGGACGAAGCAACAATTCCTTGAGGTTACTTTCCCGCTCGACAGTTCTTAGGGTATCCTGCCTCTGAGACATCGGTCTCTGACCGAGCACTTCACCGGTGATTACAAAGGAGGCATCAATCTCCTCCATATACTTTCGGGCAAGTCGTAGCATGAATATCCGGCAGTCAATGCAGGGATTCATATTCTTCCCGTAACCATGACGGGGGGCTTCCACCATGCGTAAGTAATCCATTCCCAGGGAAATCACCTGGCATTCCCGACCGAATTGAGAGCCGGTCCAGGTCGTCAGGTTTGAATTGTTATTGGAAATGGGGCTGGAGAAATTCAGGATTACTACCTCTATCCCCTGATTTAGGATGAGCTTTACCGCCAAGGCGCTATCCAGGCCCCCGGAAAATAAAGCAACTGCTTTCCTATTCAATTTTCTTCTGCAAGAATGGTTTAGCAAGGTATGAAACTTAAACGCTCTTATGCGGAAAGACCAAGCTAATCAGAAATGGTGACCTAAACTTTCTACCGGGGAAAGGTCCTTATGGATCAAGATTTCTTTCCCTTTTATGGTTATGTAACCTTCTTTACTGAGATCACTTAATACCCGGGATACGGTCTCTCTCGAGGTACCAACCATATTGGCAATCTCTTGATGGGTAGGCCTTTTTTTGATGATTATGGCCTTCTTGGTCCCCCCCTCTTCACTTTTAGCTAATTGGATGAGAACCTGAGCTATTCGACCATAAACATCGAGGAGGGCCAGGCTTCCGATCTTTTCGTCGGCCCGGCGCAGCCTCTTACTCATCTCGATCATGATCTTGAGGGCAATACCTGGCGATTTCCGAATCTGGTTGAGAAACTCATCACGTTTCATTATTAGCAGGGAAGAATCCTCAAGGGCGACAACGCTGGCCGAACGCGGCTCCCCATCCAAGAGAGACATCTCTCCAAAGAAGGCTCCTTCCTTCAGAGTAGAAAGGGTAATCTCCTTTCCCTCTTCACCCATAAGGACAACCTTTACCCTCCCACTTACAATGATAAAGAGGGCATCTCCTAAATCGTCCTGAGTAAGGATGGTGCTGTCCTTAATAAAATCCTTTTTTTCAACGATCTCCAGGATTTTATCAACTTCCCTGTCCTTAAGGTCCGAAAAGATATTTACATTCCTTATGAGTGTTCGTTCCATCATGACAGCCTTGGATCTCTCTGGTAATTATCGAGTATCCGGGCTCATTCTAACATATTTTTAATATCGAGTGTCTTTGAAACCGGTCCCGCCGCTAAAATAATCGAAAGTATACTTAAGTTTGGTGAGATATCCTCCCGAAAGCCTTCGACACCCCCAAGGACAACTATCC
Organism: Deltaproteobacteria bacterium; assembly: GCA_020345765.1. GTDB lineage: Bacteria > Desulfobacterota. The sequence goes on along the minus strand of CP070770.1, from coordinate 2,355,907 downwards.
GACACATATCTTCCTCAGGGAGGTTCTTGACAGGAATGCTCGAAGTTACAGACTTATTGAGAATAACCCGGGACAGCTCTGAGGCGGTCTCCGGCCTGGTATCCAGAGTCTTATTCCCTTCGGAGTCGAAGACCAATACGAACTGATAAGGGTAATCAGGTTCCAGTGAGATATCCAAGGATGTATTGGTGGGGGAGCTAATAGAGGTAATCAAGGTTGTTGGGGCTTCGGGTGCTGATATTGTCAGAGAATAGTCAATTCCTTCAGAAGTTATGGTAAAGTTATAGGTATCTGAGGGTTGAAGGGCAAGATCGTTATAGGTGTCCGGGCCATAAGTCCCGGGAACTGCCGGGTCTTCCAGAAGCCGAACGCTTTGAGAGCTGCCGGAGGCAGTCACAACAACGGTGGCATCGGAGATAGGCTGGTAGTCGTCAAGATAGCTGGGATTTCCTGCCCCGAAAAATACTATCGGCTCGACATTGACTCTGCCCGGATCCAGGGGATCGGGGAGACAATATACCGTTGCGATAGCGGTGGTTTTCGAGCGGAGCCTCCCGATTGTGTCTTCGCTACAGGCCAGGGTGAAGACAATAAGAGTAATACATACAGTAAATTTAAAGATCCTCATTTATTCCGCCTCCAATATACTTTATTAATACCATTAAACACTCAGGATGTCAAAGTATTTCACGGGAGCACCGCAATAAGGGGAGGACTTGGTGAAGCGATAGGATAACATTCATTGCCTGGTAGGGAAAGTCCGGTATATTACAATTACGGGAACGGTTATTCTGCTTACTTATGTAGATTATCAAAATGAAGATAAGTTCATTGATCGATGGTTAAGAAGAGAAGATCCGCTCGTCACCTTCGGCGTATATCAAGTAATCTTCATCAATCTCCTTTGTTTTTTTGGGGGGAATGGGAATATATTTGCCAGTCGCCCGGGCATAAAGTTTTCCCTCTTTATCAATAATCTTACCCTTAGCCTCCCAGACCCTCCTCCGGTCGGCCGAGAATTCACCGATAACCGTTACCGGGGTGCCGATTGGTATCGACTCGACGAACCGGACCTGTAGATCCGCCAGCATACACATCTGTTTTTTAATGTAGGCTGGGGCCCACCCCATGACTTCATCGAGTAGGGTGCAGATGATCCCCCCGTGGAGAACCCCCCGATATCCCATCTTACTCTCGTCAGAAACAAAATCAGCCTTTATTACTCCCTCCTCGATATAAGGCATAAGGTTCAGACCACTCGGATTTTTCCGGCCACAGACGAAACACTCATTAGTGACCGGAAGGAACTTTTTAGCCATTGATTACCTCCTGTCTTCTTGTAACTAACCGAGGCTCAATTATTTATAGCAAGTTTCATTATCTTTTTCAAACAATAGTCTGCTCAGGGGGTATACGAAATTTTGGTACTTATAGAATGACCGGCTAAGGCGGCAGAAATTTTTAGTAAATCCTTTTTTTCTTGAAAAATCTATGATAAATAATATAATTAGCTTTGTCAGTTCTTGATTTGCATTACCGGATAATTTGGCTTTCCCCTTTGAATTATAACGAATGAGTGCAAATAAAGATAAAACCCATGTTAGTTTCAAGAAGGAGAAATTAAACCTCCCCAAAAGCAAGCGGGCCTCGGTTTTAATCCTTAGCGGTCCCGAGATTGGTAAAAAACAGAGACTTACTACCAATCCCTCAGTTCTGGGGCGGGACAAGATGGCAGATTTTGTTATTGCTAATGCTACGGTTTCCCGACGTCATGCCTTAATTGGATATCAGAATGGAAAATATATTCTGAAAGACTTAAAAAGCACCCACGGAACTTTTTTCCGTAAGTCCCGGATCGATGAATTAGTTATAAATCATGGGGACAAATTTCAAATGGGAAATTGCCTGGCTCAATTTGTCATCGAGGATGAAAAGGAAGAGACCCAGGTAAGAAAGTAGGTTAGTCTTCTAATATTTCGTCATTTCTCCTATCAGTTTATAGCTCTCCGAAAACCGGAAAGCCCAATTCGATAATAACATAAGCAAAAAGACCTGTAATATCAACTACTTCCGCAGATATCATTACCT
>CP070770.1:2342623-2353719 GCA_020345765.1 Deltaproteobacteria bacterium | reverse complement strand
AATCCCCCGTCATCGCGGGAATCTTCGTAGTCCAGATGGAAATCCCACTTCCCTTTCATGATACCGCCGAAGAAGCTTTTGACCTGGCTCTTCAGCCGGGTCGGATAGGAAGCATAATTGTTTTTCAGGTAATGGAACTCTTTCAGGAGCGCGATCGAAATCGTCTTGAACTGGTTATTTTTCTTACCCACAACCTTCGCCCGGTTAAGGGCAAGGTCCCTTAAAAAGGAGTTCAGATCGGAAGCCTTGCTGTAGGTGATCACATTCCCCAACTCGCCGATCGTATGGCCGTCACTGCCCCCGCTGGGAGCCTTGCGGTACCGCCGGGCCCACTCCCCGGCCCGGAGGTTTCTCTGGACCGAGGTATGACCGTTCAGGACCTCAACCAGATCGATCTTATCGATAGACTCCCGGTCGAGATTGACCCGGTTGACCCCGGTAAATCCCGAAGCCGACGGATGAGCGGCACAGCACAGGCAGTTGTAGTCTTTGGCCCGCAAGATTAGATCCTTGGTCCTCAGCCTGGTGCGACTGAAGGGATCGTCCATTTTGTTCGGTTTGACGAGCTTCTGATAGAATTTTTCCAGCTCCTTTACCTCGGGAAAATAAAAAAGCAGATGGATCCTTTCGTAGGTGGCCACTTCAATGCCGGGGATCACCAGGGTGCCGTTGCTCTTTCGGCAGGCCTCGAGCGAACCGGAGATCTCGTTGTGGTCGGTGATGGCGATCCCGATGTTCAATTCTTTCGCCCGCTTCAGGGTTTCCCGGACGTCAGGGAGCCCGTCGGAGTGGGTGGTATGGAAATGGAGGTCAACGCAGGTATACCTGCGGGTCAATTCCTCCAGGTTCGGCTTTTCGAAGGCAACTTCCATTTTATTACAGATTATCGAGGAAGACCTCAAGGCAGTCGTTCAGGCCCCCTTCGCCGTCGTAGAACATATTGACCACCGGCACCCCGGTCCGGTTTTGAATCTCCTGGAACATGGCGGTAGTCAGGGTGCCTGGCATGCAGCTGAAAGGCGAGCAGTTGACCACCATGGCCGCCCCCTGATGGATGAATTTCACCGTCCGTCCCAGGGTGAGGATGGCCTCGCCCTGGAAATTGATCGGAACGTATTTACTCCCCTCGGCCACTACCTCCTCGACGTGCGGCTCGAGGCGGTCCCGGAGAAAATAACCCGCAAGCTGGTACCAGTTATGCTCGTCCTTTTCGAGGAACCGGTTCTTGAGCACGCCGATGGCCTTCTCCCGAAAGTTCAGGAGACCTTCCTGGGCATTGCGTTTCTGCAGGTAGGTGGTATAGAGGATCCATTCGGTAATCGGGGCCAGCCAGGGCTCCCCCCCGAACTTCTCGATCGCCCCGATGACATCTTCATTGGAATAAGCGTTGCAGCGGACATAGATCTCGCCCACGATCCCCACGAGCGGCTTCTTCACCGGGCGGCGGGGAACGGCTTCCAGGGTTTCAAGCGCTCTGAGGAACGAGGGCTCGAGAGACCCGTTGGACTCGAATGCCCGTTCCATGATCTGGACGGCCTGTTCCATCGCCTGGTTGGTCTCACCCGGGTTCAGCTCGTAGGGGCGGATCTTGCAGACCGCCTTGAAAAGGATATCGGAATTTAAGAAAACCAGCCAGAGCTTCCGCCGGAGCTTCTCCTCCAGACCCTGATAGGAGTTGAAGGAAGAGGGCGAGAGGATGGGCAGATCCCGGTAACCCTCGCGGTTCAAGATGATCCGGTGCAGAAGGGCATACTGACCGAAGCGGCAGGGGCCTTCGGCGGTCGGCATGAAGAAGGCGTGCTCTCTCGGATCGGCATTTATCTCCTTAAGCTGGTTCAGGAGTCCGCCAATGGTTACCGTAGTGGGCAGGCACTCGCTGCCCCGGACCATCCGGCGTCCCAGCTCGAAGTCCTCCCGAACCTCCGGTTTCAGGGCCTGGGCCCGGTAACCGAAAGCCCGGAAGGCCGCGGCGAACAGCCGGGTGCCGAAGGGATGCATGGGGGGGATCCAGATCGTGCGCCGCTTGAATTCGTTATTGGTTGCCTTCGGCAGATGGATCTTGACCGTTTCCGGAGGCACGGCGGGGGAATATGCCCGCAGTACATCGAGAAACGCCTCGATCCGGGTAAGGTAGCCGGTGTCACCGCCGTGCTCGTCGAGCTCCAGGATCAAAAATGGCTTTTCTCCCATACTGTGCTCGGAGAAGCTCAGGAGGAAGCTGTCCGGGCCGCAGTTGAAGTTGGTGAGATAAACCGCATAGAGGTTCGGGTGACGGCTGATATACTTTATCGCACTCAGGATCTTCTGGCCGTAGGCCCAGTAGATATTCTGGTATTCCTCTCCCAGCTCCTCCGGCGAAAAAGGAAGGAAATCAATGGGTATGATCCGGTACCCCTGGTCGGCGATCCTCTGGGGAAGCAGGATATTGGCCTCCAGGTCGAAGGTATTATAGGGCCGGCCGACGATAACGATCGCCTTCTCCCCTTTCTCCTCGATCTCCTTGATCGCCTTCCTCCCCTCTTCCTGGCAGCGGAGGGTAAAGCTGGCCTGGGCCTCCATTGCCCGTCGCCAGGCACGCCGGAGCTCCTGCCGGGAGCGGCCGAGCCGGGTGCCAAGCGATTCTTTGAGCTGATCGATCTGCCTCCGCTCGCTCCAGCGGAAGTCGATAATCGGGGAGAGGAAGCAGGAGACATCAATATTATTCAGGTTGAATATCGACCTGATGGTACTGGGCAGGCTCTCGACCCAGGGACAGAAGAGGCTGTTGGAAGTAGCGGGGTTCCGGCGGTCGCTGATAAGATACGGCAGGAAAACGAAGTCCACACCCTCCTGGGTCAGCAGATGATGGACATGGGAGTGGGCAAGCTTTACCGGAAAACAGAACTCGCCGCCGACGAGAGAGATGCTCTTCTGCTTGAGGGCGGAGTTGGTTTCCGGAGATAACTCGACCTTTAATCCCAGCTCGCTAAAAAAGCGCTGCCAGAGAGGGAGGAAGCTGTAGTTGGTGAGGGACATGGGGATCCCGATCGTCCGGGCATCGGGACTGACCGAGCCGGATTTGTCAAGGGACCTCAACATTTTCCGCCGGGTACGGAAGAGGGTGAAATTTTCCGAGACCTTCTTTTTATTATCCGCCGGGTCCCGGCCGCACATATATCCCCAGGAGGGGGAATCCTTCTCTCCCTCGATCCGGGCAAGGGTTATCTTACAATTATTAACACACAGGGTGCAGGTCTCACTCTCCATCTCCACCTTCCGGTGGGACAGGCTCAAACCCTTGAAGCGGGATTTTATTCCTTTTTCTTCCACTATCCGGCGGGCAAGCAGGGCCACCCCGAAGGCCCCCATCACATGGCAGAAGGGGGAAACCACGACCTCGACATCGAGCAGGTTCTCGAAGGCGGCCACCAGCCCCTTGTTGCGCGGGGTAGCGCCCTGGAAGAAGATCTTCTTATCCGAAATGTAACGGTTCCCGACCACCTTGTTCAGGTAATTCTGGGCAATGGAATACATCACCGCCGCCATCGCCTCCCGCCGGTTGTATCCCTGACGCAGGAGCTTATGGACATCCTGTTCCATGAAGACCGTGCAGCGGTCCGAGGTGCGGGGAGGGGTGATCCCCATCACCAGGTCGCCGATCTCGGAGCAGTGGTAACCCAGTTTCCTCGCCTGCTCCTCGACAAACGAGCCGGTGCCGGCTGCGCAGATGTAGTTCATATTGGCATCGCGGATCCGGGCGCCGCGGGTATGCATATATTTCGAGTCCTGGCCCCCGATCTCGAAGATGGTGTCGATCTCGGGATCGAAATGCATCGCCCCGGTGACATGGGCCGAGATCTCGTTGATCACCGCATCGGCACCCACGACGGCACCGACCAGCTTGCGGCCGGAACCGGTTGTGCCGCAGCCCAGGATCTCCAACTCGCAGCCCTTATCCGCACATATCTTGTTGAGTGCGCTGAACAGGTGTTTGGTGGCCTGGACCGGGTCGCCGAGGGTCTTGCGGTAGACATCGGCCAGAACCTCGTTGTCTTCATCGATGAGGAGCAGCTTGGTGCTGGTGGAGCCGATATCGATCCCTAAATAAGCCCGGATCAACTTCCCGTCGGGCCAGTGGACCAGGCGCACCTCGTTTTCGTGCTTATCGATATAGGACTCCTCCACCTCGAAGCTGGGGTAGCGGGACTTGATGAGGTTCAAAGGCTTCCGGTCCGCCTCATCCTGGCCTTCGCCGTCCTTTTTCTCCACCTCGTTGAGGGACTCCCAGTTGACAGATTTCAGGGACCTCCGTTGATCGTCGGCCAACTCCGCCGCCCCGCAGGCCGCGGCCAGATGGGCATCATGGTAGGTCACCACCTGATCCTGGTAGCGTTGCTGGAGCCAGCGGAGAACCTCGCGGTTAAGGACCACCCCGCCGGTGAGCACGGTCAGCCCCTGAAGGGGTTTCCCCTTCAGCAGGGTCTGGAGCAGGGTGGTGGTCATCCCCCGGCAGAGCCCGGACCACATCGCCTCCTTGGAGTAGCCTTCCTGCTGACGGTGGATGAGGTCCGATTTGGCGAAGACCGAGCAGCGGGTAGCAATGGTAGGAGGGTTTTCGATAAAGCCGAATTTCTCCAGGTCGCGGTATTTTATCTCAAGGCGCTCGGCCTGTTCGTCGAGAAAGGAGCCGGTCCCGGCGGCACAGAGGGAGTTGGTGGAAAAGCTCTGGAAATTACCCTTTTCGTCGAGCTCGATCATCGTCACACTGCCCCCGCCGACATCGATGATGTTGCGCACATCATCGAATACCCGCTTTACCGCGGTGATCTCCGCCTTGATAAAGTTAATCGGGGTGACCTCCAGCTGGGAGGCCAGAAGATGGGCATTCAGACCGGTTATCCCGATAGCGGAGGTGCCGTCAATCTTTATCTCCCGAAGCATTTCCTTTATTGCCCGGATGGGATTACCCTGGTGGGGGTGGTAGAGTTTTTCCCTGATCTCGCCGTCTCTCCATAGTACCAGCTTGACAAACAGCGAGCCGATGTCTATTCCCAGACTACTGCTTTCCATTTCTTTACCTTTCCTTAATCCAAGAATTCCCGGATCTGCCGGATGAGCATACGGCGGGATCTATCGTTGGTCAACCGCAGGGGGGGAGACTTTGGTTTTTTCCTTTTTAATTCGTCGATACCGGGGGAAGAAAAGATGCCCCGGTTCCGGTAGCACTTGATCGCCGTTATAAGAATAGGGAGACTGAGTGATTCCCTCCTCTGGAGGTCCCCCACATCGTAGAGCCGTTTGCCCCGCTCGAGAACCTGCTTGAGAAAATCCTTTTCCTCCCTCTCCTTATCCCCCAGTTTGGCGGCGGCCTCGAGGACGAGGTAGTACGATTCGATGAAATTGAAGATGAGCATCCGGAAGAGCTCCAGTACCGGCTTCTTCTCGGTAAGCCTTAATTTTCCCCCGTTACCCGGCAACTTCTCCAGGATCCCCCCGTTGAGGAAATAATTCAGGATCTGCTGGAAGTATTCCTCCTCGGAGATCTTGTTCCGGTAGATAAATTCCAGCTCGAGGAGGTCCTTGAGGAAAAAGAAGCGTCGATGAGTTTCATTGAGCTCCACCTCTTTCTCCCGGAAGCTCAGGACCGACGAGGCCAGGAAGGCGGTGGTAACAAAAAAGTGAATGATGTTATTCTTGTAGTAATCGATTACGATCCGCTTGTCCTCCTTTACCGAGAGGATCCGCTCCTCCTCGCGAACCACCTCCTCGATATCCTTGTTCTGCTTGAAGAAGCCGAGGGTTTCGTCCACTGCCCGGGGAAGGTTGTTCAGGCTGTCGGAAAAACGGACTTCTCCCCGGTAGCGCAGGTAGCCCATCAGGGTTTCAACCTTCCTGATCAGCTCCGAGTAAAGGATCCCCCGCTTGGGGTGAGCGAGCAGCGCGGTAGCCACCAGGGCCGGGGAGGTCACGGTGGTGACCTTGTTCATCCCGTAGGAGATCTTATTGGCCAGCCTCAGGGTACATTCCCGTAGCTCTTCGGGGTCCATTCTATTCAGGGGTTTGGGGCAGGCTTCCTGCTGGTAACGCTTTAAAGAGATCGGATCGTCGAACTGGATATAAACCCGTCCGTGCTTCCTTCTCAGAATATTTCTGGTTTTCGAGAGCTCCCAGACGCTCTCTTTTGCCTTCTCTCCTCCCTCCAGCTCCCGGGCATGAGATTGTTCCTCCAGGATCTTTTCGTAGCTGATGGAGATCGGGACAAAATGGAGGTCGTCGGAGGCTCCCTGGGCGAAGAGCTTGAGGTAGGTAGAGAGCAGACCCAGCTTGGGCTGAAGGTGTTTGCCCGTGCGGCTGCGGGTTCCTTCGATAAAGAACTCCTGATTGTATCCCTTCCGGAGCAGGTAGTGGAGGTAGTGCTCGAGGACCATCGAGTAGAGGCCGTCGCCCTGGAAGCTGCGGCGGATGAAGAAGGCCCCACTTCCTCGGAAGATACGCCCCACCGGCCAGAAGGAGAGGTTGATCCCGGCGGCAATGTGCGGCGGGACCAGGTCGCGCAGGTAAAAGAGGTGGGAGATCAAAAGGTAATCGCTATGGCTGCGGTGGGTGGGGACAAGGATCACCGGGGCCTGCCGGGCGGCATCGCCTACCTTCTTAAGCCCCTTCTCGTCCACTTCGATCCCGGCGTAGATCCGGTTCCAGACCCGGGTATAAAGCCAGGACTGAAAGGCAATGTAGCCCTGGCTGTAATCCGCGGCGATCTCGTTCAGTATCCGGGAGGCTTTCTTCTCCATCTCCTGATAGCTCTTGCCCTCCTGACGGGCAAGGGCCGTGAGCTCGGAGCGGAACCGGCTGTGACTCAGGATGCCCTTTATCGTCTTGCTCTTCGGCTCCTGGGGCGGGCCATTGATTACCTGCTTTTCCCGCTCGAAATAGTGATCGAGTTGATCTTTCACCTGGGAAGCGACTTCGGCCGTGCTCGGGGGATTGACTTTCTCTCGCACCGAGCCTAGATCCAGCGGTTCCCCCAGCCTCACGAATGCCCGCCGGTAATTGCGGAAGAAGAGGTAGGTCTTCCGCAAGCGTCCGGGGAGATCGGTCTCCCCGAAAAGGATGTCGATAATAGACGGGGAAACCTTCTGGGGCTGGCGGTGCCAGAGGATGATCTGCGGGATCAGGGTTATCGGTCGCTGGGAGTTCTGTTGCAGCTCGAAGAGCTCCTCCATTAATCCATTCGTCATTACCCGGTTTCTCCTCAGAAGAGAGCGGGGCCGCTTGAGAAAGACAAGCGAGCTCAGACCCTTCCGGGTGGATTCCCGGATGAGCTCCCGACCATTGGGATTTTTACCCGGAGGGAGAAGATATCCCCGGAGCCGGTCCCCAAGGTAACGGAAGTAACAGGTCAGGGAGCCATAATAAAAGGGGCTCAGTTCATTAGCGAAATGGGGCACGGGTAAGCCCTCGCGGCGGTAGAGGTAAGTGAAGTAGAGGAAGTCCAGCGCCGAGTGCCCATGCATTACATAGATTACGGTGGCCTGCCGGGAAAGATCGGAAAGCTCCTTTGCCTTCGGGCGGTCGAAGCGGATGCGGGTGAAAAACGGCGAAAGCAAGCCGATAAACAGGCGGGCCACCGGATTGGGCTGCCCGCCGGTTATGATGCCTTCCTGTATTTGAGGTGAGCTCTTCATTTTATATACCGATCATGCTCCTTAATCTGCTATTTATAACCACAAGATTAAGGTAAGTTAAGTATAAATTAGCTGAACGGTCGTTTTTTTATTGTAAGCACTAAATCAAGGAGTTGAATGGTATTAGTCCGGGAGAAGTCACTTTGGCGCCAGTTTATTAAAGATCGAAGATATTTCAATCGAATAGGCAGCCATTTAAATAAGATATAAGACTATTAAATGTAAATTTAAGCAATATATCACCAATAACTTGTCCCGAACCGTTAATTCTTATATTTTAGCATAAATAGGTCGATTCCGTAATATTGATGAGGTAGAGGACATGGGTAAAAAGGTGCTTATTACCGGCTGCGGGGGGTTTGTCGGCCCTTATATGGTCGATCTGGCGGTGGAGAAGGGATATGAAGTTACTGCTACCGCCCTGAGAAAGCCAGAATATCTGAAAAACGGCAGGTACGGAGGGGTGAAGTTCGAGCACTCCGACCTCAGGGATAAGAAGAGCCTGGAGAAGGTAGTTAATGGTAACGAAAGGGTATACCATATCGGGGCGCTCTTTGACTTTTTTGCCGGGAAAAAGGACTTATTCCGGATAAATGTGGGGGGAACGGATAACCTGTGTCAGGTGGCAAAGGATAACGGGGTAAAAGAGTTTATCAACTGGAGCAGTGGGGCGATCTACGGCAAGGGAAACGGCAACAAGTTGATGAAGGAGACCGATCCCCCGCTTCCTACTGACAATTATGCCCGCAGTAAATGGGAGGCCGAATGCGTGGCCTTCCGGCATAACGGCAATAACGGGTTTAGGGTAATAAGTCTGCGTGCCGGAGCGATCTACGGACCGGGAAGCAGATACGGGGACGCCTCGGCCCTGTATTTACTGAAAAAGGGACTGCTTTTTGCCGTCCCCGGCTTTACGGAACCGCTCTCTTCCCATGCCCATGTCCGGGATGTCGTAATGGCCGCCCATTATCTTTCGGAAAGAAAGGAAAGCTACCGCCAGAGTGCTACCGACCCCGCCGATATCGCCTTTAATATCTGTGATGACTCACCGGCCCGATCGAGTGACCTGCTTAATACCGCCAGCAGTCTTCTCAAGGACAAGGGATTACTGGGCTTCTTCAATTTCCGGATACCGGCTACCCCGGTAAAGATAGCTGCCTATCTGGCGGAGGCCTGGGCCAAGATTACGAGAACGAAGCCCCTATTCGAGGTTGACAGTATCGATTATATCTCCCGCGGTCGCGCGATCGATAATGAAAAACTGCGGGGGACCGGATACCGGCTTCTTTATCCTGATATACTTGCGAGCTTAAAGGAAACGATCGGATGGTACGAGAAGACTAACTGGGAGGTCTTCAATAATAAAGGGAAATCCATGCTTACCGGCCTGGAGGCCGAGTAAAAATAAAGCGCGGCTAAGCCAAGACAAAATTCTATCCTTATTTCCTCAAAGATAGATCAAACGATCCATCTTATCAAAGGCTCCCTCCATCAATTACTTTTCGTTTTTTTTGAGACTCTTACCCTAAATCACCACTCTCTCCTACCATGTCCTTCCTGTCTGAGCCCCACCTGTGGCGGGATCGAAGGGAATCGGCCCGAGTCCTTTTCCTCGATCAACAAAAGATTTCCTGCTCCGCACCAATACGGTATTGTGGATTATGAGACGAGAATATGGTAAAATAGCTGAAAAAAGGAAAGAGTGAGAGATTGGGAATAGCTCATTTTTCCAATCTTATGAGAAAAAGAAAAAATAAATCCTAACCCCCAATTCTCTAATTTTTTAAGGAGACAAATTTATGAACCCGGAAGTAGATGAACAAATACAAAAAATAAGTGAGTGTTTAAAAAAAGAATATCATGCTGAAAAGGTAATACTCTTTGGTTCCTATGCTACAGGACGGGCAACCGAAGACAGCGATGTGGATATATTGGTTATTGCTTCAACGAAAGAGAGATTTTTCGAAAGGATGGCATCTGTAAGGCGTCATATCAGGGATTTAAGAAATGGTCTTCCGGTTGCTCCTTTGGTGCTTACCCCTGAGGAAATTGAGAAAAGAAAAGAAGTAGGGGATCAATTCATAATCGAGATATTAGAAAAGGGAGTGGCTTTGTGAATGAGCAACAAGATTCTTTATTGCCACCTGACTGGTTAAAGATTGCGCATAAAGATTGGACTCGAATCCACCGTATGTTAAAGGACAAAGATGCTGAAGCAGCGGGTTTCTTCCTTCAGCAGTCCTTAGAAAAGTATCTTAAGGCATTTCTTTTACAACATGGTTGGAGGCTGCGGAAGACTCATGAACTTGACGCATTATTGGACGATGCAGTCAAATACAATCCAGACTTAAAGAATTTTTATGACTTATGTGAACGTGTATCAGGTTATTATTTTGCTGATAGATATCCACCGTTAGGGGCGACAGAACTTACTTGCGAAGATATTGAGATAGATACGCAGGAATCAAAAGGTTTTATTAAAAAAATGTTCCCCGATGAGGAACTGTAAGACTAAAAAACACCCACAAGATCACAACTCCGCAACCACTAATTTCAGTAGCCGGGGTTTAATCCTGATTTCCTCCTGGCCCTAAATCTTTTGTCACTTGCCACTACAATCTGCAATCTACAATCTATTAAAAATGACTCTGAGCCCTTTTCTTGCATAGTTAAATGATTGGGAGAGGTAAAACTCAGGAAACTCCAAGTTGGGGGAAATTGCATTTTTTATCTGCAGTGGTATAATATTCAAGCGGTTTACGGCATTTAAGGAAAGTTAATTTAAGATAATAAAGTTGTCAAGAGTATAGGCCTGGATTCCCTTACTCCGATAAAACCGATGAGGACTTCAAGACATGCGCGAAATAACATGCGGCTGTACGGAATTTCCGAGAAAGACATAGCCGAAACCATAGCAAACCCGGACGCTCAGGAAGTTGAGGGGGCAAAGACCGTTTCTTTAAAAAATTCGGCAGGAGGTTCCAGGGATACCCCCTTAAGGTTGTTCATGTCACGAAAGCAGGAGAACAGTTTATAATAACCGCATGTCCCCTGAAGCGGAAAGCATGGAGGTAAAAAAGGATGAAGATTAAATATGACAAGGAAGCGGATACAGCTTACATACAGCTTTCGTCAAAAAAACCGGACGGTGCCGTGGAGATTGCCGAAGGGGTGGCACTTCACACAACCGCCAACAACGAGATTGTGAGCATCGAGATACTTGATGCAAGCAGGAAATTTCCCGTCAAAACCCTTTACAAACTTGAACTTTCTGCTGTTGGCTCGTAAGCTTGCCTGAGAGAAAACCTCCTAATTCTCGTTTGGAAATCAGGACTATTCCAACTTCCCCCTTCCTTCCCCCTACGGTTCAGCCTTCGGCCCCACTCAGGACAGGCCCTTCGACCCCGCCAAAGGCGGGGCTCAGGACAGGCA
>CP070770.1:2338235-2342523 GCA_020345765.1 Deltaproteobacteria bacterium | reverse complement strand
TGACGAGAATGGGCAGCCGGTTGTCCGCGAATACGAGCAGTTGAGGTTCGCCCTCTGCGTTCCCAAGGGCATTCAGCCCGCCGAGGGCTGGCCGATCCTTACCTATGCCCACGGCACCGGTGGTGATTACAAAACCTTTGTCAGAAACGGTGTGGCCGATTATCTGGGCTCACTGGGGATTGCGTCAATAAGTATAGACCAGCCCCTGCACGGGACAAGGCTGGGGGCAGGGGGTGACCCGGAGATGGACTTCTATAATTTCCTCAATCCCCTGGCCGGGAGGGACAATTCCCGCCAGTCAGCGATAGACTCCCTGGTTCTCAATCGCATGGCCCCGGGCATAGAGATTGATACCGTTAGCTGTTCCACCTGCACTATGGAAGCCTCATTTGATCCCGATAGGATCCTCTTCATGGGTCATTCTCAGGGGGCGCATACCGGGGGGCTGTTCCTGGGGGTAGAGCCCGAGGTTAAGGGTGCCGTGCTTTCCGGGGCCGGGGGAGGGCTTGCCATAACCCTGTTGACCAAGACCGATCCGTATGATGTGAAAGCATTGATGGAGGATCTTCTGGGGATAGAAGGGGGAGAGGAGGAGCTGGACTTATTCCATCCGATTATCAATATAATCCAGACCTATATCGAGCCGGCCGACCCCCTGAATTATGCCCCTTATTATATCCTTAATCCTTTATTCGGAGTCCCCAAGAGCATCTTCATCTCTGAGGGATTTTTGGATACCCAGGTGACCCCGCTTACTGCCGAGGCCCTGGCTACCGCTATCGGGGCGAGCCCGATTGAGCCGGTTTACCACCCCATCCTGGGACTGGCCCTGAGAGGGTTAGAGCCCCTGAGTCCTCCGGTCACAGGGAATATAACCGGACCCGGTGGGATGGCCACCGCCGGGGTACTCCAGTATCCCGAAGGGAACCACTGGGTGCTTACCAATGATGTAAATGCGAAGAATCAGTGGGGGATGTTTTTACAGAGCCTGGTGGACGATGGGCTGGCTACTATTGTAGCATATTAGGTAAAAAAGAGGGTTTGAGGGGGTTGGGTCACCTCCACTCTAAGGAAATTCGGATGGCAGGTATGAGATGGCCGGTATTAATGATAAGAAACGGAAGAAGCGGCAGGAGGAATTGTTGGCGCTTTTCGGCCGGGCGCCGATAAAGAAGACCTTGGGGATAGGGTTTCACTACGATGAGGAGGGGGCCGCTGTATTCAACCTGCCCTATAACCCCGGCCTGGACCATGCCCTGGACGGTATCCACGGGGGGGTGATAGCCATCCTCCTCGATAATGCCGGCTGGTTTACGGTAGCCCAGTTTTATGACGCCTGGGTGGCGACGGCGGAGCTCCAGGTCAGGCTGCTCAAGCCGGTGGCAAAAACGGACATCTACTCCCGGGGCCGGATCCTAAACCTGGGGAAGAAGATTGCGGTGGCGGAGATGGAGGTGCGAACCAGGGAGGATCTGCTGATCGCGGTCGGGTCGGGGACCTTCGTGGTTACCTCCGTGAGCACAACAAACAGCACGGCTTAGGTCGATGAGTTAGTGGGGAGCTGGTTACTTGTTGCGTTTTTATTGGGAGTAAATGATGCTGCGAGTTGAATTGAAGATGAAACAGACTACCCCTATTTTCTCTAAGTTGTTTTAGTAATAACGCCCCCCAGATCCCCATATATATTTAGAACAATGTTAGAAAGGAGAAAAAAATGAAAAGGATGAAATATTGTCTATGTCTAATGCTGTTCCTTTTCTTGATCTCCGTTGGCTCCTCGGCAGTCGGGAAGCCTTTGGCGATGGATACAGAAGTAGAGGAAACGGGGCCACCTGAAGGTAAGGTTCTGGTACCCGAGGGAACTCAGATAGCAGCACAAGAAGAATTTCAAGAAGAAGCACAAGAAGAAGTTCAGGAAGAGGCTCGAGAGGAGGTTGGAAAGAAAGTCCAGGAGGAAGCTCGAGAGCCTTTGGATACGGTTAACAGATTTAGGGTTGAGGCTTCTTTTTTTCTTGGACTTGGAATAGAAAAAATCAAAGTTGGAGTAACCGATGATGGTGACACCATTTCGATAAGTGGAGGAGGAGGGCTCGGGGGAGAAATTACTTTCGGCTACGGCATTTACTCAATGATGGAGATAGATTTAACCGCGGGAATCTATCATAGCGGACTTGAACCATCAGTAGAAAATGCGGATGGAAGTTTCAATAGAGGACCCTTTCTCGCTACCCTAAAATTCAATATACCCGTTACGGATAGCGGACAGATAAAACTTGGCGGAGGCGGAGGATACTATATTTCAGGCGATTTGGATGTTGATACGAGCCAGGCTCCTGGTGGTGCCCATGAAACCATAGCATACGACAACGCCTTTGGTTACCATATTACGGGTGAATATGAATATTTCTTTTTTAATAACCCGTCTATTATATTCGGGCTTAAATACTATAATGTTACCTATGACGCGGAGTCTTATACGATGAATGGCGTTTCTATCCCGGTTGATCTTCTTGCTGATAAGGTTCGTGAGCTAAATGGTAGTGGGGTTGACTTTTTCTTTGCGCTAGCGTGGTATATCTAAAATTATTGCGAATAGGTAAAAGATGAGAGTTTTGGCTCGAATATTTTTAGTTCTAATATTGCTTGTTAGTTTAGGGTGCGGAGATGATTCTTCATTGGATGAAAAATCGTGTGAAGAAATAAAACAAATGATCGATGATGAACTCGATGCGCTTAATTATTGTAGCGATGATGGTGAGTGCGTCACGATAACTTTATTGACATGTTATTGGGCTGCCATTAATGCCTCAGCCTCAGCAAATAAAGAAAAATTAAACGAATTAGAGGAAGAATTCATCGAGAAGGAGTGTTCCATTCTTTGTCCATTAAGTGTTCCTACGGGAGCCTATTGTGAAGAAGGGAAATGTAAATTGACTGACTATTAGAAGAGAAAAGGGACACTGGGGCTGTTTTTAAGGAGAGCGAAGGGGAGAGGAAAAATGTATGAATGAACATTACCCTATGACCTTTCGTCCGAATTCCGGGGACACCTTACTTAATTCGGTTTTTAATCTTTTTGCCTAACTTTACCGGCTTTAATTTACCGATCGAGCGTTTTCTCCAATCGCTCGATAAAAACAAAAGGAGGTCAGTCATGAAGAAGTATGTCTGGTTAATTCTGCTTGCCGCCGTAGTTTTTGGTTGTGAAGGGAAGGAAGGGGCACCGGGTCCACCGGGAGAACCGGGGGTCGCAGGCCCGACCATGCCGGTAATCCAGAGCCTCAGCGTCAGTGGAGTGCCGGCGGAACCAGGGGAAGAGATCACCGCCACGGTAGTCGCCCAGAGTGCCGAGGGTTTAGAGCTCACTTACGCCTGGACTGCCTCCGCCGGATGGATAATAACTTTGGGAGTGGATGCCGCCGCAGTAACAATCACATCGCCTCTTAGCTACGGGGCAGCAGGGACAGCAACGGCAACTGTTACCGACTCCCAGGGCAGATCCGCAGTGGGCACAATAGCATTGGCTACCGTGGGCAACAGTTCGCCCATCATTCAAAGCATCTCGATCTTCCCCCAGCCCGTCTACACGGCCGCGAACCTTGTCTGCAGTGCCAACGATCCCAACGGCGACTCCCTGAGCTATTCCTGGGAGGTAGGCGGGATTGCCGACATTTTAACCGGAGGCAGTGCGATCTGGTATTCGCCGGGCATCCCCGGGTATTACGAGGTAGGGGTAGAGGTAAGTGACGATTTCGGGGGTGTTGCTGGGGGCAGCAGTTACATGAACATAGGCAGTGGCAGTCCCTGGCCTAAGTTCAGGAGGGATATACAGTCAACCGGGTTGAGTCCTGTTTATACAAACTCCACAACCGGCATAGGAAAGTGGTCTTTCACAACTGGGGACTCTGTGTACTCCTCGCCGGCAATCGGAGCGGATGGGACAATCTATGTGGGCTCTATGGATGATAAGCTCTATGCAATAAGCCCCGATGGGACCGAGAAGTGGTCTTTTACCACCGGGGACGATGTGTACTCCTCGCCGGCAATCGGAGCGGACGGGACAATCTATGTGTGCTCTTGGGATGATAATCTCTATGCAATCAGCCCCGAGGGGACCGAAAAGTGGTCTTTCACCATTGGGGACTATGTGTACTCCTCGCCGGCGATCGGAGCGGACGGAACAATCTATGTGGGCTCACATAATGATAAGCTCTATGCAATAAGCCCCGAGGGGATCGAGAAGTGGTCTTTCCCCACCGGGGGCAGTGTGTACTCCTCGCCGGCGATC
>CP070770.1:2323864-2338135 GCA_020345765.1 Deltaproteobacteria bacterium | reverse complement strand
ATTCACGCCCGAGCAGGCGGAGATAGCCCTGCAGCTCAAGCCCATGCCCGAGCCAGTCGCAGTAATTGCCGAGCGTCTGGGCATGGACGAATCGGAAGCCGCGGAAAAGCTCGAATCCATGGCCAAGGAGGGACTTATCTACCGGGTCCGAATCGGAGATGAACCCCATTACCTGTCGATGCAGTTCATTATCGGCATCTACGAGTTTCATCTAAACAGTATCGACCGGGAGTTTGCCGAACTCATGGAGGAATACTTCCCGCACCTCGGCAAAACCTGGGCCTCCGTCAAGACAAAACAGCTCCGGGTGGTCCCGGTAGGCTCGGCAGTTGATACGGCTCCCGCAGTAGCAACTTATGACCGGATCCGGGACCTGGTGAAAAGCCAGGAAATCATATCGGTAGCATCCTGCATCTGCCGCAAGGAGCAGGGGCTTATGGAAAATGAGTGCAAACGGCCTCACGAGGTCTGCATTCAATTCGGGTTCGCCGCCCAGTATTACATCGAAAATGGCATGGCCCGCCAGATCGGAGTGGACGAGGCTATGAAATTACTCGACCTTGCGGAGGAGTCAGCCCTGGTGCTTTCCCCCACTAACACCCAGGAAATCATGGGTATGTGCTGTTGTTGCGAATGCTGCTGCGGAATGCTGCGTATACTGAAGATGTTTCCCCGGCCGGCGGACCAAGTCCAGTCATCATTCCAGTCCAAGATTAACCCGGATCTCTGCAATGCATGCGGCACCTGTTTGGAACGGTGTCAGATCGAAGCGATCAAGGAGGGCGAAGAGGTCATGGAGGTAGACCTGGCAAGATGTATCGGTTGTGGTCTTTGCGTCCCGTCCTGCCCGGAAGAAGCCATAACCCTAATAGAGAAACCCGAAGTGGCCGCCCCTCCCGCGGACATGATGGAGATGATGATCAGGCTCGCAGAGGAACGAGGTGTAAGTTAAGAGTAAACCAGGAACTCGGAGGATGGAAACAGAGAGTCACTCCAACAATCTACCTGAGGCGGACCGGCCATTCTGGGTAGGGAGTTTGGAAGATTTCCGGGAAAATTCCCGACCTGAGAAAAATAGTTGACAACTAAAAAATAAGTAGATATGGTAAAAAGTCAAAAAGGAGGAGGATAAGATGAAAAGGGTATTAATTTGCGTCTCGGTCATTTTGATATCAACCGGCTGCAGCATAAAGAGAATGGCGGTAAATTCTATGGTACCCACCTTCGGGGATTTGACCGGCGCTGCCTACAAGCAGGTAGATACTGAAATACTGAGACATGGGATGCCTTTTACCATTATCTTAATAGATGGTCTCCTGGAATTGAGTCCGAACAACCGTGATCTGCTGGTTATAGCCGCCCAAGCCTATGGTGGCTATCCCACGGCATTTATTGATGAAGACGAGGATCCGGAAAGGGCCAAAAGGCTCTATGTCAAGGGAAGGGATTATGGGTTAAGGGCACTTAAATTAAATAAAAAATTCCGTAAGACCTTGGAAGAGGGGAAGAGGTTCCGGGAAGCAGTCCAATATCTGGATGAAAAATATATCCCCGCCATGTTTTGGACCGCCCAGAACTGGGCAGCGTGGTTAAGCCTCAGCACTAAAAATGTCTCCGCCCTTTTTGACCAGCCCAAGATTATCGCCCTGATGGAGAGGGTTATGGAGCTTGATGATACCTATTATTATGGAGGTGTCCACCTCTTCTACGCCCTGTATTATGCCAATATGCCTCCGATGGCCGGAGGAGGCATGGATAAGGCCCAAGCAGAATTCGATAAGGTCTTTGAATTTGCAGGGGAAAATTTCCTTATGGCTAATTTCTTTTACGCCCAGTATTATGCCGCCCCTCTCCGGGATGAGGCGCTCTTCGACCGCGAATTGAAAAAGGTATTGGAGACCCCCTCGGATGTCGAACCGGAGCTCACCTTTATGAACGAAGTAGCCAAGTTAAAAGCAAAGAAGCTTTTAAATAAGAAGAACAGAATTTTCTAAACCGGGAGAAAATCCCATTAAGAAGATACTTATAAGCATTATCGTCTTATTCCTCACTTGCAGCCTGGCCCGGGCTCAAGCTGAGCCGGATTATGTAGTGAAATTGTGTGCCATCGCCCCGGAAGGAACCAGCTGGACCGATATCGCGCACCAATTTGCCGACTATATATACGAAAAGAGTAAGGGGAGGATGAAGGTAATCTGGTATCTGGGTGGTGCAATGGGCGATGAGCCATCCGCCATAAAGAAGATAAGGCTCGGCCAGCTCCAGGGAGGTGTTTTCACTATCCTGGGTATGGCAAAGATAGTTCCCGAAATAAGGGTTCTAGTCCTGCCCAACCTTTTCAAAAACTATGATGAGGTTGATTATACCTTAAAGAAGATAACTCCTACTTTCTCCAAGATGTTCGAAGAAAAAGATTTCGTCCTGTTCGGTTGGGTTGAAGTGGGATTTGCCTATTTCTTCTCCAAGAAGCCGATTCGTACCCTTGATGATATAAAGGCAACGAAGGTATGGAATTGGGCGGGAGACCCTCTGCAGCAGGAGATAGTTGAATCGCAGGGATATAGCAACTCTGTTCCGTTAGAGCTTTTTCAGGTTCTGGTGGGACTCCAAACCGGCATTGTCGAGACATTCTTCGCCCCCTATTATGCCTGTCTGGCTCTCCAGTGGTATAACTACGCAAAATATGTAAATACAGCTCCACTTGCCTATTCCCCGGGTGGGGTATTGGTAAATAAAAAGTTCTTTGATAAGCTCCCTCCGGATTTACAAAATATTTACCGGGAGGCTAACAGGATATACATGCCAAGATTGACTCCCATGATTCGGAAGGACCACGAAAGGGCCCTGGAGGGCTTTCTAAAAGAGGGAATTGTGGCCCTCAAGCCCACTCCGGAGATGGAAAAGGAAATGGATAAAATCGCCCTTGAGACCTATAAGAAGCTGGGAGACAAATATTATCCCGAATGGCTATTGAAAGAGATCCTGGATGGACTGGAAAAATTCCGGGCAGGCAAGGCAGAATAGATGAAATACATTAAAGGTTTTGATACCGCATTATCCAAGCTTGAGAAGCTCTTTCTTATAACCTCCCTTACCACCATGGTAGTACTTGCCTTCGTTCAGGTTATCCTAAGAAATTTTTTCTCCACCGGGCTTCTCTGGGTTGACGAGCTTACGAGACACCTGGTTCTCTGGGTAGGTTTCGTCGCTGCCTGCATAGCTGCCCATGAAGGCCGCCATATTAATATAGATGTATTAGCCAGAAAACTCTCCGGGCGGTCAAAAGCCTTTGTGGAAATTATAATAAACTTTGCTTCCTTCTCCATATGTCTATTCCTATTAAAGGCCTCCTGGCGTTTTGTATCGGTAGAGATGGAATTTGGAGAAAGGGCCGGCAGCTTGCCTCTCCCTGTCTGGGTTCTCGAGATAATCTTTCCCATCACCTTCATTCTCATCTCCTTTAGGTTTGGGCTGAGAGGATTAGAAAATCTCTTTAAATTAGTATCCGAGAGCAAGTCGTGACCTATTTCCTGTTTTCAATCGCTCTTGTCATCCTGGCTATCTTTGGAATGCCCCTGTTTGCGGTGATCGCAGGGTTTGCCCTCCTCGGTTTCTACCTCGTCCTCCAATTAGATCCTGCCCTGATGATTGTCGAGATGTACCGGTTAGCAAGCGCCCCGATGCTCATCGCCCTACCACTCTTTACCTTTGCCGGCTATCTATTGGCGGAGAGCAAGGCCTCCACCAGGCTCGTGAATTTCTCCAAGGCATTCATGGGATGGTCTCCCGGAGGACTGGCCATAGTGGCCCTTGCAACCTGTGCCATGTTCACTGCCCTTACCGGGGCATCAGGGGTAACCATAATCGCCATCGGGGGACTTCTATTCCCTGCCTTAATCAAGGAGGGTTATACCGAAAAATTCTCCCTGGGTCTGATTACCTCCTCGGGAAGTCTCGGGCTACTTTTCCCCCCGAGTCTCCCCTTGATTATTTACGGAATTGTATCCGAAACCAGCGTAGAAAAGCTATTCATCGCCGGTATCGTCCCGGGTGTACTTTTAGTAATTATGCTTTCGGTCTACGGAGGGATCAAGGGTACCTTAGCCAAGGTTCCCCGGATGAAGCTCTCTATTAGGGCGATTTACCAGGCCACGAGAAGTGCCGTTTGGGAAATACCGATTCCTTTTATCATATTAGGGGGGATCTATCTGGGTCTCCTTACCGCAAGCGAGGCTGCGGCCGTTGTCGCATTTTATATCCTTATTGTAGAGATATTTATTTACCGGGACATAAAACTGAGGAACTTGCCAAGCATTATGGTGGAAAGCATGGTCCTGGTCGGAGGAATCCTGATAATCATGGGGGCTGCCTTGGGTTTAACCAATTACCTAATCGACCAGCAGGTTCCCATGAAACTTTTAGACTTCATGAAAATATTTATTAAGAGCAAAATCACCTTCCTTATGATGCTCAATGGATTTTTATTGATCGTGGGCTGTATGATGGATATTTTCTCCGCTACTGTGGTAGTTGTCCCCCTCATCGTCCCGGTAGCAAGGGCCTTCGGAATAGATCCCATCCACCTGGGAATAATATTCCTGACGAACTTGGAGATCGGATACTCTACCCCCCCGGTGGGAATAAACCTCTTTATCTCCAGCTTCCGCCTCAAAAAACCGGTACTAAAGCTCTATGCTGCCTCTATTCCATTCTTGGTGATATTATTTATCGCTTTACTCATTATAACCTATGTCCCGGATTTGAGCCTTTATCTGGTGAAGCTGATGGCGGTTAAGCAATAGGCTGCCGTTTCTTAAAAGGAGCAACCCATGTTTAGAGTCATTGCCCGAATCGGTTTATTTTCTCTTATACTTATATTGCTGACTGGTCCCGCCCGTGCGGAGGAAGAAGAAAAAACGGCTGTTAACCCCAAGGTTCCGGGCAAGAAAACCCTGACGCGGACCGAAGACTTCGTTATCATCCACGGCGAAAAACTCACCAAGAACCTTTACAATAATATAAGCAACATGTCCCTCTTTGCCTTTACTGACGGGGAGATAAAGCCTGTCCCGTTTCAGATCGACGAGATAAATTCGGAAGGCGAGTGGGTATTGCCCACCATCCCACACCATCTGAAAGATAAAGATATCAAGCCGGATGTAGACGATGACAGCGGGAACTTGGATCGGAACGACGAATTGGTATTTATGGTCCGTGATTCGGGGGATCGGATCGCAAAGGAGCGTTACCCCGAGGGTGCAGTTGCCGTAGATGAGATTACCCTTACGGATCCAATCGACGGGGGTAAATCGTGGGTCTATCTCTGCTCCTTTGCGGAAAAACCGCCCCTCTCCGATAAAGATTATGTCAAATATGTCTTCCCCGAGGACCAGATAATCAGCGATAGTTACACCATGGGCTTCACCACCGAACTACCCAACAGTCCCAGTTTTATCAGTATCGGGGGAGGTGAAAATATACTCGACCGGATGAAAATCCGATTCCGCATGAAGGCCTTCGGGCTCCCGTTCTCCCTGGACGAGACCAACTTCTTATCCGAGCTCTCACTATACAAAGACGGACCGATTCGTATTGTCCGCCGGATCCGGACCGCTATCGGATTTTCCAAAAGGTTCCGGACACCTTCGGCGGCGATCGAGAATATCTATTACAGCAATTCCTCGGCGATCCCTATCCGGATCCAGATGCCCATGTCGATGAAGCCTTTCAAGCGATTTATCAAGATAAATGTGCGGGGCGGGGCGGACTTTCAAAATATGGACGGCTGGCTTCTGGGGACCAATGTCACCCCCGGCTGGTTCAACATCGACGGCAAGATGGACGAAGCGGAAAAGGATATAAAGAATGAGGGTAGAGGCTTTGACTGGTTCCTGGCCTCGGGACCAAAAGATGCCTTTATGATCCGGATAGTCCTTGACCGGAGGCCGGACGGCTCCCTTCAGAAAACCCCGATCACCACCCGTTTGCACTACGTGGATGACAAGACCGTCGACGATCCACCGGAGTCGGTTCCGGGCCAAACCCCCCATGTCGGTTACTGGATGGACGGCATCGAGGAACTGCCTAAAGGGACCTTTTACTTCTACACCATCATGCACTTCGTTAAGGATTATAAAGAAGGGGTAGAGAAGGATTACCTCAGGATCTTAGATAAGCCGATCGAGGTCTCGGTGAACTAACGGGCAAGCCGATTCTTATTCATGGCCTTCCGGCGGGCTTCCCTCTGCATCTTGTCCCACCTTCAATTGCTCCAGTTTCTTCATTGACCAGGTATATTTTCTTATCTCCTCGGGCGCTGGGGGACAACCGCGGATGAGAGGGAGGTCATGTTCCTTTGCCAAATCTCTCGTGCAGACGCCGATACAGACTATCTTCGCATCTTTGGTATACTTTTCCGGAGGCATTGCGCAATCGGGCCCCAACAATAGATGGAGGGGTTTGATCACCCCGTGCTGGATCGAGCTCATAAAATCCTTCATAACATACGGCCATTTCATGCCTAATTTCATGGCATCCAAAAACGACTGCATACAGCCCGAACAGGCGGAAAGCCCCTGCATATTAAAGTTCCCCATTCTGAGGTTCCGCCCTAAATTCGGGGGTTGTAAAGGGATTCTCACATCCGAAAGCTTCTCGCCGACTACGCTGGCAGGAACATCCGGGACATGAGTTTTTTCCCGCTCCAACTGCATGAATTGCAGGGCAACGTTATCCACTTCCCAGATGTCCTTCCCGCAAATCAGGGTATTCAGTTTCCTCGTCCGTCCACCCATACGCCACAGGGAGTAAGGACCGTTGCCGTCCATTGCCACGATAGCGTCGAGAATATTCAAGTCGGGCCTCAGTACCTTGCTCAACTCATAGATCGAATCCTGGAGGCCGATCATGTGAAATCTTCTCTTGTCCTTCTCGAGCAAGGCCCCCTTCTGATTCTTCATGCAAAGCGAGACATAGGTAAAATAGTGGGTCTTCATCTTGGCAATATTAATGTATTCGCAGTCATAGAGAATTTTAGGCAACTTGAGTTCTCCGTGTTTCCACTTGACGGGAATTCGCTCTTCCTTTTCCAGATCAACCAGTCGCACATTGGAATACTTTTTGGGAAGCCTATCATACTTGAAATTGCGTATCCCTGCCTGGTAATCCATCCCCGCCGCAACACCTTCGGCAATGATTACCTCCCGGTCCTTGAAGATCTCCGCCAACGCCCTTAATAGTGTCGTTGATACGCAGTCTCCGGCCCGGATCGAACCGCCGGGGTAACCGGCGTTGGGCTTCAGGACGATCTTCTCCTTACCGGGTTTATACTCAAGCAGGTCAAAGGCCTTTAAGAAGCTGGACTTAATATCCCGATAGGTCGATTTCACGATTGCCACCGCCATCTCATTATTCCTTTCTGGATCTAAACCTCTCCCACAGTATCACGTCGAAGGACACAAACAGATTCAGTTAATTCGAAGGCTTCTTCACCTCCGACATGCTTTTTGTCAGCCACCCGATAATACCTGGGGAAAACCGGTAGATCCTCCAGAGGTATCGGGCTTCCCGTCCGGGCAGGAGCAGGAACTTCTGCTCGCGGATGCCCTCGAGCATCACATGGGCCACCATCCCGGGGGAGTTCTTCCCCATCCGCTCGATGGTCTTTACCGCCATGGGCGGCAGGGTGCTCAGATCCTCGGTCATCGGTGTATCCACGATGTATGGGAGGCAAACCGAGACGCTTATCCCGTAGGGCTCTGCCTCGAGTTTGAGACCCTGGGACATGGTAAAGATCCCGGCCTTGGTGGTGTCATACAGGAATTTATTGGGGGCACCGTGGAAAAAGGAAACCGAGCTGGTATTAGCGATAAAGCCCTCCCGTTTTTTCATAATATGGGGAAGGCAGGCCCGGCACATAAGCATGGTACCCCTTAAGTTGATGTCGATAACCTTCTCGGCCGTCTCGAAAGGAACCTCAGCAAAGGGGATGTTAATCAAGATGGCGGCGGTGTTCACCAGCCCGTCCAGCCCCCCGAAGCGCTGGATCACCTGTTCCACACCCTGTATCACCGAGTCCCGGCTGGCGATGTCAATATTGAAGATATCCACATCATTATTGGCATCCTTACTCTTGATGGCGTCACGATATGTTTCCAGGCCGGACTGGTTAATATCAGTTAATGCCACCCGGGCCCCTTCCGCGGCCAGCTGTTTGGCCACCTCCGCCCCGATACCGCTGGCGGCACCGCTGACTATCACTGATTTACCCTTGAAGTAATCTTTACCTCGCTTTTCCATCTCGGTATCCTCCTAACTGAAATCTACTACTGTCTCCCCTCCCCTAAGATATTGGCAATGTATTGAACATCAAAGAAGATATGCAGGAATTTGATTTTTCCATTCTCGATAACGAACCAATCTGTGCCTTGAAATGTAATAGGAACACCGTCGGCCGTTTTCCCCTCAAACTCGATATAGACTGCCGCTCTGTTTCCCGAAACCTGTATGTGAACGGGTGTGTCCACATGTTCGGGGTAGTTTGAGGGAACCATAAGATAAAAAGGCTTCACATTTTCCCGGCCCTTGGCGTGGTAATCAAAAGGGGCATGAAACTCAACATCCGGTGCGAACAGGTTATCGAATAGCTCATCAAAGTTTTCCGCATTTACCAGCCGGAAGTATTCTTTGATTATCTCTTCCATGAAGGGTATTCCCTTATATCGAACGGGGAAATAGTATTCGGTAATTCAAAAACAAGAATATCCGGAATCAGACATGATACCGAGAATACATGTACCTCGTGTCCTTGATTGTCTTCCAAAGATAATAGCGCAGGTTCGGCTTGGCTATTAGGGTATAGACCATCTTGAGGACTAAGTATGCCACGCCGACAATAACTACCCACTTGATAAATGTTACCGCAATCTCCATATAACCTCCTATCTGTTAATAAATCTCAAAGACTCCCCCTCACCCTTTCCCTATCCCCCGCGGAACGCGGGGAGAGGGAATTTATCCAATATGTGTCTTATGTAAGATACCGGAAGGGGATAGACGGTAATTGTTTAATTATATGCATCATATACCGAAACCGGCGCGGCTGGGAAACCATCCAGATAAATCCCATAACCGCCAGACCCGCCAGTGCCAACAATACTATACACCCCGTGCTCATGGTTTCACTCCTTTCCTACAGATGATCCTCTTTTATCAGCTCGCTGGTAATCAGCCCTGAGGACATCACCGTCGGTATCCCTCCCGACATGTGGGTAGAAGCCCCGGCCAGATACAGGTTCTTCACCGCCCAGGAACGCGAACGAGGCCGCATCGGCCCTACCGTGGTGATGTCGAAGTCCAAACCGTAAATGCAGCCCCGCGGCGCCAGAAGCCGACGCTCGAAATCGAGCGGCGTCGAGGCCTGGGCATAGACTATGTGCTTCTTTATCCCCGGTGAAAACACCCGATCGAAATAGTCGATCGCATCTTCTATGTACCGCTCCTTGAGCAGATCCCAGTTGCTTCCGATCGGCGCATACGGGACCGGCCCGTTATACACAAAGTTGACGATATGATGCCCCTTCGGGGCCAGATCCGGATCGGCGTCCGTCGGCCAGCAGGCCAAAGACTGACCCGCCTTCTTCGATATCACGTCGTTCTTGTAGTCGTACCAGGACTCGTTCAACTGATCCAGTGGCGATGCGATCATAGTGTGATGCGCTATCAGATCCGGGGCCGTGTCCATCGCCAAGTAAACCATCGGACACCCCATCGAGGGGGTGAATGAATTGATTCCCTTATTGATGTGCCAGGGCAGGTTCTCCCGACCTATCAGGTTCTTATAGGTGACAATTGCGTTGATATTGGACAGCACCACCGGAGCCGTGATCTCCGTCCCGTCCGCCGTCCTCACCCCCTTGACCACGTTCTTATCATCCAGCAGAATCCTGTCCACCAGGGTATTCGTCCGGATCTCCACCCCGAACTCCTTCCCCACCGCCGCCAGCCCGTTGGGTATCGCGATCATCCCACCCTTCGGATACCAGATCCCGTAATGCTCGGTCAAGGCCACCAATCCCATGAAACCGGGACAAAGCTCCGGGGGAGCACCGACAAAATAGCTCTGAAAGGCCATCGAACCCAATACTATCGGATTCTTGAAATACTTCTTGATCACCGCCTCGTGGGTGGATAGCATCTGGGGCATCAGATTCACCATCAGCCCGGGGTATTTGAGCATCAACTTGAGCGAATCCCCCATGGTCTGCATCGGCAGCGAAAACAGGGGTAAAAGATACTTCTCGATCGACTTCCGACCCTTCTTCATGAACTTATAAAAACTCTTCCCGTCCCTCGGATCGATCTCCGAGATCACCTTCGCACACTCGTCCCAGTCAACCGGATAGGCAAACCGCTGCCCCTTCTCGTCCACGAAGGCATAGATCGGGTCGCAGGGTATGAGCTCCATATAGTCCTCGGCCTTCTTCCCGCAGCGCCGGAATACCTCCTCCATCGCATCGATTACCTCGACGATCGATGCCCCCACATCCAGCTTGTAGCCCTTGTCCTCGTAGGTAGAGCAGCAACCGCCGATTAGGTCGCTCTGCTCCAGGACCAGCACCTTCAGACCCTCCTTCGCCACCAGGGCCGAGGTGGAAAGCCCCCCGATCCCGGCACCGATGGTGATCATGTCGTAATCGTACTGATCGCTTCCGAACTTTACCTTTGGATTCCGTCCCATGATGGCTTACCTCCTCTTACTTTTATAGCTTGGTAATATCTTCCATAATCAGGTCCGCGGTAAGACCGCCGCCGGCAATCACCATCGGGACCCCGCCGCCGGGATGGGTAGAAGCTCCGGCCAGATAAAGCCCCTCGATGCTTTTTGACCGGTTTGAGGGCCGGAAAAGCATGGTCGAGGCCAGGTCGTTCTGGAGGGCATAGATAGCGCCCTGCGGGCTGAGAAGCCGTCTCTCAAAGTCCAGCGGGGTGGAAACCTTCTTGTAAACTATATGCTTACGAATGTCCGACCACAGGGAGTTTTCCACATAGGTGATTGATTTCTCCAGGAATTCTTCCCCCCGCTCGTCCCAGGTGCCGTGGGCCAGCTTATAGGGGCCCATAGCCAGCAGATTCAGGGTGTGATGGCCTTCCGGGGCCAGACTCGGGTCAACATGGGTAGGCCAGCAAACCATGCAAAGGGTCTTGTCGGGCAATTCTCCCTTGAGATATGAATTATCCCAGATATCGTTCATATCCTGATAGCGCCCCAACTGCATGGAGTGATGGGCCCGGAAAGGCGGCCGGGTGTTTACCCCGAGATAAACCATTGGCATGGGCATGGAGAGGATATAGCTCTTGATCCCCTTGACTACCCGCTTGGAAAGGTGCTCTTCCCCGATCATCTCCAGGTACAGCTTCTTGGCATTTATGTTGGATACCACCAGGCGGCTGTAAAGCTGGGTGCCATCCTTCAGGATCACGCCCTTAGCCTTACGGTTTTCCACTATTACCTTGGTAACCTCGGTTTTGAGCTTTACCTCCAGGCCCTCCTCTTCTCCGGCCTTCTTGATCCCATTAGGGATGGCGATCATTCCTCCCATGGGATAATAAACCCCCTCGTGCTCGGTGTAGCCGACGGCAGCATACAGACCGGGACAAAGTCGAGGCGGCAGCCCGATCCAGTAGGACTGGAAGCCTAAAGTGTCTAGAACAGTCTGGCTGCAGAAAAACTGCCTGATACACTCTTCGTAGTTCGAGATAAATACCTTCCAGTATTTTGCCAGACCCGGGGACTTGGCATACATCTTAATCATGCTCTTCCAGGACTGCATATCAGTATGAAGGTATTGCGTCATCCCCTTTTCCTGAACCACCTTCCAGTAATCTACATATTTAAGCCAGTTCTCGGCATCCTCAGGAGCTATCTTTTTAAAAAGCTCATAGGTTTCCCGAACATCCAGGGGGATATCGATGATCTCTCCCTCTACGGTCCGGAAGGAATAAATGGGGTCGCAGACCCGGAAATCGATATAGTCTTCCCGCTTCTTACCCATCCGCTCAAAAACCGAATTGATTGCCGGAACGAACTCGACAATGGATGCCCCGGTGTCGAAATGATAACCCTTATCCTCGAAGGTCGAGCAGCATCCACCGATAACATCGTTTTGTTCCAGAATCAGGGTCTTCAGGCCCTTGTTGGCCAGGATGGAACCGCAGGAAAGTCCCCCGTTACCGGCTCCAATTACAATCGCATCATACTCAGGCTTTTGCATTTTTTATCCTCTCCTTCCTTATTGAAGTTTACCTCATTATTTATATAAACAGCTGGCGCCAAAATCCGCCATAAATGCCTTTGCTGACAATCCGCCCGCTCATAGCAGAAAATACCACCCCTCCCGGCCAGATTGAGTAATGTCCTGCATTAAAAAGGTTATTGAATGGTGTGCGGAAGCGGGTAAACTTTTTTGCCATATGGCATTGAAGGGAATCATAACTCCAGCCCATGATCGATCCCTCCGGATTTAAGGTCCAGCGAGACATGGACCGGGGCGTAGCCAACTCTTTATACACTATCTTCTTTGAAAGTCCCGGAATAATATACTCAGTTTCCCGGATTATGTCAAACAATACCTTTTCTTTGAGTTCTTTATATTTTGCACTTCGGGTAAAAGGATCATCGGTACCGGTCCCCCAGCCGTCCTGCCAGTGGTACGAGTTAAATACCTGGACCACCAAAGAGCTTTTTCCCTCCGGGGCCAGGTGAGGCAGGTGGAAAGAAGTGGCGTTAATCATCGACCAACCCTTATTATGAGCGTCGGGATCGTATCTATCTAGGGCGGAAAAATCGTATGTGCGCCAGTATAGGGTGTGGTGCTCCTTCACATACTTTTTCAGCTCTTCATTATCCATATCTAACCCCAGGAAGGCCGAGCACACCGCTACCGATACCGGCGCCGCAATCGTCACCTCCCGGTCCTTATAATCCCACTGGTTGGGGTTATCCAGCATATCGTTGATCAGCCGCTTGGGATTGCCGGTATTGACAAAATAGTCGGCGGCAAAGCGCTCCCCCTCCGAGGTCTCGACCGCCATTACCTGTTTCCCGGAGGTAATGACCTTGTCGACCGTTGTCTTAAGGCGGAGCTCCCCTCCCCGCTCCCGGTAGGCATCGGCCATCTTGTTCAGGAAGCCCTGGAGGCCCGCCTTTGGGTACCAGTAATCGAAAGTAAAGGCATACCAGAAAAACAGATGCATCATTAGCAGCATATTCTTGGCACCACCCACTCCGAACAGGAAGGCCAAGCGAGGGTCATCGGGAAAATACTCCAGTGCCTTCTCTTCCCCGGTCCTGACCATAATCTCCTTACTTGCCTTGGCCATGCCGGCTGAGTTGGCTATCATGCTTAAGTTGCTCCGAATCTTCTTCCAGCCATCAACCGCAAAGGCAAAGGGCTGACCGCTCCCCATCATCTTCTTCAAGGTGTTGCATAGGGGAGTAATGTAATCGAACCATTTGTCTATCCCCGCGGAAGACTCCGGGAAATACTTCTTGTAATCCTCCCGCATCTGGTCGTAATCATACATCATGACATCGCAGTCGGGAGTTGCGTATCGGAACCTAACATTAACCCACTCATCCGGGTTATAAAGTCCCAGCTCATCCAGAATAGGAAAGAGCACGCCCACATTCTCCGAGGACTGGTCGCCGCAGTCGAAATAGAAGCCTTTACGCCAGATACCGGACATATTACCCCCCACCTGGTTGCCGTGTTCCAGAATAATGGAACGCTTCCCCATCTTTTGCAGGTAGAGCCCGGTTGATAGACCGGCAATACCGCCGCCGATAATCACTACATCGTATTTATCTTTCATCATCCCCTCCTCGAATAACAGGAAAAATTGCCCGGAAAACCAAGCTATTTATTTAAATCAGATAAAATCACATTTTGCAAATAAAATCTACCTTGCTTTTATCTGGGCGTCAATTGCCCTGGCGGCCCGGCGGCCGTCAGCAACCGCCTGAACTACCGTGCCCGCTCCACGCACTATGTCTCCCCCGGCATATAAACCCGGACGACCCTTTACCCTCATAGTACCCTCATCTACTTCAATCAGATCTCTCCGGCCAAACTCCTTCTCCAAATACGAGGCCAGGCCAGGTTCCACCGTTTGCCCCACCGCGATAATCACCTGGTCAAACTCTATCTCCATAGACCGGGACTCGTCATACGAAGGACAGAATATGCCCTGATCATCGAATACGGATATGCA
>CP070770.1:2314580-2323764 GCA_020345765.1 Deltaproteobacteria bacterium | reverse complement strand
CTGATGACGGGTATGTATCTCCTTCCATTATCGAAGAAGTTGAGGGAGATGGGGAAGATGATATATAACGATTAGATACACAAGGATCTTCAATATTTTATTTATCAAGCAAATAAAAAATCCCCACAAAAGAATCCGCCTGACGCGGATTTACATTATTTGGGCTTAAATTTTCCTTTCCGGGATATATATCCGTCAGCTATCGCCTCCTGGATTATCTCAATTGCCTGGGCCTTTTTCTCCTCGTCAACAGCAATCCGATGCTCGCTAAAGCTGCCGATATTGATCGGGTAGGGAGAGATCCGCATATTGCGGACAATACAATCGATCCAGTTCTCTTCCAGTAGTGTCTTGATCCGTTCGGCTTCCAGACCACTGTAACTGATATAGATCTCCTTGAAATTGACCCAGTTATCCTTCTCCGGTTCAATGAAAGATGTTAATTTAACACCGCAGTCGGCACAAAACCTTATCCCTGGTTGATATTCCGCTTTACACTTGGGACAGTAAGCCATAGTTTGAAAAATAGTAGAAATCTCCATCACTGTCAACAATAGGCTGGAGTTTGACAATTAACGGAACATAACATATTATTTATTCAGTTCCCGAGGTTATGGATTATGGCTTCACCGGTTTATTTCTCAGATTTAAAGACAACTTTTCAGCGGAACCTCTTTGACAAGCTGGAAATGCTCCTCGAAAAGGTAGATCTGAAATCTAAGATCCTAAAAAACGAGTTAGTAGCACTCAAGCTTCATTTCGGAGAGAAGGGTAATAGCTCCTTTATCCGACCACCCTTTGTCAGAAAGATTGTAGAGTTGGTTAAGCAGTATCAGGGCAAACCTTTTCTCACTGACACCTCTACCCTTTACCTCGGAAGCAGAAGGGATGCAGTCTCCCATATCCAGACCGCCATTGAGCATGGCTTTGACTATTCCGTGGTAGGAGCTCCGATTATAATTGCTGATGGGATCCGAGGGATAAGTGCTGTTGAGGTAGAGATTGAAAAACCTATTTACCGCTCAGTAAGTATAGGAGCCGAGATTGTCCGCAGTGATGTCATCATCGGGATCAGCCACTTCAAAGGGCATGGCCTCGTGGGATTTGGAGGAACCCTTAAGAACCTGGGAATGGGCTGTGCCAATCGTCAGGGCAAGCTGAATATGCATTCTAACGTAGCTCCCCGGGTAACACCCCGCTCCTGCACCTCATGCGGCACTTGCGCCCGTTGGTGTTCTTTCGGAGCAATTTCTTACAAAGATCCGGACAAGAAAGCATATATTGATTCCAAAAAGTGCGGTGGATGTGGACAGTGCCTGATTATCTGTCCGGAAAAGTCTATCAAGTTCAGTTGGGATGCGAAAACTCAGGAGGTTCAGAAAAAGATAGTAGAATATGCCTGCGGTGTCCTCAAAGGTAAGGAAAAGAAATCTGCTTTCCTGAATTTCATCATTCAGGTTACCCCAGACTGCGATTGCTTCAACCACAGCGGCACCCCGATTATCAAGGATATCGGAATTCTTGCATCCACCGATCCGGTTGCTATTGATCAGGCCTCGGTTGATTTAGTAAATCGTGTGGAAGGAAACCACGATTCTACCCTGTCGGGAGGCCACGAACCCGGGGGGGATAAATTTCGAGGGCTTTATCCTGATAGTGAGTGGGAGATTCAACTTAATTACGGAGAAAAGCTTAAGCTAGGTACCCGGAAATATGAAATTGTCAAGGTAGGATAAAATTCTTGACACTCTTGTTTTTCTATGGTATCTTCGTATATTAATATAAAAATTTTTTAGGAACGGGGATTGAATCAGGAGGGTGTAATTACACTGGGTAAGAAAATAACATAACCAGAAGGCTCCTTTTCAAATTTTTGTGGGAGGAAACAGGATCGAATATAACTTGTTTCAGTTAAGGAGCAAGTCATTTGAAAGAGGAAGAAAGGGTTGCCTGGTTGGACGAATCATCCCTGGGTATAGTCCAATATCTAAAGCAGGAGACGCCCATTATTTATTCGCATCGATATCTTCTTCTTTCCTAACCCCACAAGAACCCTGCTCTTTTCTAAGATAATTAAAAGCAAGCTTATACTGAGGCAATACAATAGGAATATGAATTTTACTACACTTAACCTTAAGGAAAACTTAGAGTTACCTAAACTAAGGCTATTACTATAGCTAAAGGAGGTTCTAAATGCCGAAAAAACTTCTTTTGGCTGATGACAGCATCACTATTCAAAAGGTCATTGCCATTACTTTCGCTAACGAAGATTATACTCTTACTACAGTCAACAATGGCGATGAAGCCATCCAAAAGGCTCATGAGATCAAACCCGATCTAATTATGGCTGATGTCGTGATGCCGGGTAGAAATGGCTATGAAGTTTGCGAAATTGTAAAACAGGATCCTCAACTTAAAAATATTCCGGTATTACTCTTAACGGGAACCTTTGAGAGCTTCGATGAAGATAAAAGTATCCAGGTTGGTGCAAATGGCTATATTACTAAACCTTTTGAATCACAGGCTTTAATAGATAAAGTAAATCAATTAATTAGCGAACAAGAAAGACCAGCAGCGCCTCCTCCGAGACCGGCAGCTCCTCCCCCGAGACCGGCAGCTCCTCCCCCGAGACCGGCAGCGCCTCCTCCGAGACCGGCGGCACCTCCTCCAAGACCGGCAGCTCCTCCCCCGAGACCGGCAGCTCCTCCAAGACCGGCAGCGCCTCCTCCGAGACCGGCGGCACCTCCTCCAAGACCGGCAGCGCCTCCTCCGAGACCAGCAGCTCCTCCCCCGAGACCGGCAGCGCCTCCTTCGAAACCGGCAGAACCTCCGCTACCCGAAGATACGACACTAGAACAAGAAATACAAGAAGACTTCGAAATCCTCGAGACAAAGCCTGAAGTAGAGATACCTGCTGAGCCTGCTGATAATGTTATGTCTGTTGAGGTCTCTCCCGAAGAGGAATGGAATATGGAGGATTTCGAAGAATTAGTAGATTCTTCCGATATGTTACAAGCCGAGGAATATAATGAAAAATTAGATTGGGAAAGCGTTTCCCCTACTGAAGAAGAAACTGAAGAAGCTCTCTGGGGTGAAGAGCTGTCCGATGGAGATTCTTTTGAGGGAGAAGCCTACGCTGAGGCTACCGAGGAAGTTCAAGATTTTACTAATTTCGAGAAACCTGCTGAAACTACTCCTATTTCAACCGAATCACTAAAAGAAGTTTCTTCGATTACTGAACCAGAGATCCCCAATGGTAAAGAATTCGCCGTTACCGAACCCGGGATTCCTGAAACCGAGGAAATCTATGCAGAGCTTGATAAAGAAGCTTATCCCGGAGATTCAACCGGAGCAGAAGAAGTGGCAGAATTTGAGACCGAAGTCCCATTCGAGGATGTTACTAGTCCCCCCCCAAGCTCAGAAGGAGCTCAAGAGATCAGTGGAGTTGAAGTTGATGCCCCGTTAACTCCCGAGCAATACCAGGAGGTAATACTAAGTTCTGATTTAGCTAATATCGAAAAAATAGTTCGGGGGGCACTCCCTGGGCTTGCTGATAGGATCATTAAAGAACTTGTAAGAGACACAGTAGAAAAAATCGTCTGGGAGGTGGTCCCTGACTTAGCCGAGGCCCTTATCAAAGAAGAGCTTAAGAAACGCCAAGACAAATAATAATCCTTCCTCCAGAAGACTTGCCAGGAATATTATCCCAATTTATACATGAGGCATAAAACGGGCAGTATCTACATGATATTTAAATATTCGGATTTTAAAGTTAAACCTTTTCAACCTAACATCTTGAAATTTTAGAATGCCTTTTTGTTATGAAAAAACACCTGTTAGATAAAACTTACGAACCGGCCCGAGTAGAGGGCAAATGGTATCAATACTGGGAAAAAGAGGGTCTATTTCACGCTGACGAAAATTCTCATCGGGAACCATTTTCCATAGTTATCCCTCCTCCTAATATAACCGGTTCACTCCATATGGGACATGCACTCAATAATACCCTTCAGGATATTCTGGTACGCTATAAAAGAATGAATGGTTTTACTGCCCTTTGGATGCCCGGTACCGACCATGCCGGTATTGCTACTCAGAATGTATTGGAGAAGCAATTAGCAAAAGAAGGTGTTAATCGTCAGGAATTAGGAAGAGAAAAATTTATCGAAAGGGTCTGGAAATGGCGGGAAGAATCAGGAAGAACTATTGTAAACCAACTGAAGAGGCTGGGCTCGTCCTGTGACTGGCAGCGGGAAAGGTTCACCATGGACGAAAGCTCTTCCCGGGCGGTAAGGGAAGTCTTTGTTTCACTCTACGAACAGGGGCTTATCTATCGTGATGATTATATAATTAACTGGTGTCCTCGCTGCCTTACCGCTCTTTCCGATCTTGAAGTTGAACACGAAGAGTACAAGGGTAAACTATACTACCTTGCTTACCCTATTATTAAGAAGGATAAGAAAACCTTACCCAAAGGGGCTAAGAAATGGATTATGTTAGCCACCACCCGCCCGGAAACAATGTTGGGAGATACTGCGGTCGCAGTCCATCCCGAAGATAGACGTTATCAATATTTGATAGGAGGAAAGGTACTACTTCCTATTATGGAGAGGGAGATCCCCGTAATCTCCGATGAATATGTTGATCAGGGCTTCGGCTCCGGAGTAGTCAAGATCACCCCTGCTCATGATTTTAATGATTTTGAAATCGGTCTCCGGCATGACCTGGATCTTATTAAAGTAATCGATGAAGATGGTCGAATGGGTAAAGATGCTGGGATCTACCAGGGCCTCGATCGTTACGACTGCCGTGAGAAACTCCTTCAGGACCTGAAAAAAAACAAATGCTTAAAAAAGATCGAGGACTATCAGCACTCTATTGGATATTGCTACCGCTGCCGAACGGCGGTCGAACCTCTCGTATCGAAGCAATGGTTCCTTAAGATTCAACCACTGGCGCAACCGGCAATAGAGGCGGTAAAAGACGGTAGAACCAGGATAATCCCGCAAACATGGGAGAAGTCTTATTTTAATTGGATGAACAATATTCGGGACTGGTGTATCTCCCGCCAAATCTGGTGGGGACACCGGATCCCTGCCTGGCATTGTCAGAAATGTGGGCAGATAACGGTAAGCCGGGAGGATCCTGCCTGTTGTTCCAGTTGTCAGAGCCCGGAGATCAAACAAGAGACCGATGTTCTGGATACCTGGTTTTCCTCCGCTCTCTGGCCTTTTTCTACTATGAAATGGCCTGAGAAGACTAAGGAACTAAAAACTTTTTATCC
The DNA here is from genome assembly GCA_020345765.1 of Deltaproteobacteria bacterium. Classification (GTDB taxonomy): domain Bacteria; phylum Desulfobacterota. The sequence continues at coordinate 2,318,480 of CP070770.1, read as the reverse complement.
CACCTCGGTACTAGTTACCGGATTCGATATCCTCTTTTTCTGGGTAGCACGGATGATGATGATGGGACTCAAATTCATGGACGATGTTCCCTTCCGTGATGTGTATATCCATGCTCTTGTCCGGGATATCGAAGGACAAAAGATGAGTAAGTCGAAAGGCAACATTATCGATCCTCTGTTGGTAATGGATAAATTCGGGACCGATGCCCTTCGCTTTACCTTAGCAGCCTTCGCTGCCCAGGGAAGGGATATCTGCCTCTCGGAAGAAAGAATTGCCGGTTACCGGAACTTCGCAAACAAGATTTGGAATGCCTCCCGCTTTTCCTTAATGTACCTTTCGGAAGATGATGATGTAAAGGGATTACAGCCCTCCTGTTTTTCTGATTCCCTGCCCGATCGCTGGATCACTACTCGGCTCAATCAGACCATCAGCACGGTACGCACTGCCCTTAACCATTATAAATTCAACGAAGCGGCAAATTGCCTTTATCAGTTCATCTGGCATGAATTCTGCGATTGGTATCTGGAAATGATCAAGCCCGCATTAAGTTCTAAAGAACAATCCCCAATAAAGGATGTTACTCGCCAAACCCTATTAATCACTCTGAATAATATATTAAGGCTCCTCCATCCTTTTATGCCTTTCATAACCGAAGAGCTCTGGCAAAAATTGCCGATTGAAAAACAAAGCATTATGGTATCCTCTTATCCCGAGAACAATGAAAAGCAGATCGATACCCAGGCAATTGCGGAAATGGAGTTAGTCATTGATATCGCTACTGCTATTCGCAATATTCGCTCGGAGAATAATATTTCTCCTTCCCTCAAGATACCGGCTACTCTGAAGGTAAAAGATCCTAAAATCATACCGTCAATTAAGCATACTAAAAACTATATTATGAATCTTGCTCGGTTGGACAGCTTGAACTTTTCCTCCGGAAAAGAAAAACCGATAGCGGTAGCAACCCAGGTAATTAAAGGCGTAGAAATTCAGATCCCCTTAAAAGGAATAATTAATCTTGAGGAAGAAATAAAGAGGCTTGACAAAGAGTTGGATAAAGTCGCTAAAAGTTTCAAAGCAGTAAACAAGAAACTCTCTAATGATGATTTTCTCCAAAAGGCCCCGCCGGAGGTGATTAAAAAGGAAGAGGAAAAGGCAAGAGAGTTGAAGGAAAAACAGAAAAAACTGGGGGAAAGTTTAAAGAAAGTAGAAGAGTTGATCAGTTAAACAATCTTCGCACCTGTTTAGAAAAGTCATTATGTTTCATATTATTGATCTGGTAAAAACCGCTCTCTCTGAGGACCTCGGTCAAGGTGATATAACCTGCCATTGTCTCATTCCCGATCATACCATCGGCAAGGCCCAAATTATTGCGAAAGAGGAGATTATATTGGGGGGGATCGATATTGCCGCTCTGGTATTTCATACCTTAGATCCGGAGATAACTATTGAAAAGTGTTTTAATGATGGCGAACGGATCTCAGCCTCAGAGGTCATCGCTATTCTCAAGGGGAATCTAACCGACCTCTTAACTGGTGAAAGGGTGGCGTTAAACTTCCTTCAACACTTATCCGGGATTGCAACCCTTACTCACCGATTCGTTGATGCGGTCAAAGATTATAAAACCAAAATCCTTGATACCCGTAAAACCACTCCGGGAATGCGAACTCTGGAAAAATACGCAGTCAGAGTTGGTGGAGGAAACAACCACCGCTTTGGACTTTCCGATGGTTTTTTAATCAAGGACAACCATATTCGGGCCTGCGGGGGGATCACCCAGGCCCTACAAAGGGCGAAAAGTAATACACCTTTTACTCTAAAGATAGAAGTCGAAGTTAAAAGCCTGGAAGAAGTTGAAGAGGCATTGGAAGCCGGAGCCGAAATCGTTATGCTTGACAACATGAATTTGGATTCTATCGAAGCTGCCGTCAGCCTCATTGATAAACGGGCTGTTATTGAAGTTTCTGGCGGGGTAACTTTAGAAAATGTTAAGGAAATTGCCAGAACCGGTGTGGATTACATCTCCGTCGGAGCCCTAACCCATTCGGCCCGGGCGGTAGATATAAGTATGGAACTAATGGAAGCTGTTAGCTGATCCGTCTGAGAAGGGTAATAAAAGGAGGTAAAAAATGGACGAAGAAATTCTCAGCAAGAAACTCCCAATAAAGAATAAGATGTTCTTCTTCGATTTAAAATCGAACCCAAACGGAGTATATCTAAAAATTACCGAAAAGGTTGGAGGTAATAAAGACTTCATCATCATCCCTGATAGCGGGATCATCGAGTTTCGGGATATGATCAACGAAATAATTGAATCGCAGGGCATAAGTTGAGGGCTTGGGGAGATAAAAATCCAATCTCCTCACCGGGATCGTCTCTTCCGGAGGAGATTAAGCGAGGAATTACTACCAGGTTCATTGGGAAACAGATCCATTTTTATATGCGGGTAGATTCAACCAATATCACCGCCCATAAAATGGCTGAGCTTGGAGCTGACGAGGGAACGGTAGTAATCGCAAACTCCCAGAGCAAAGGGAAAGGAAGAATGGGAAGATCCTGGCAATCTCCACCAGGCAATCTATATAATTCGATTATCTTGAAACCCCAAATCTCCCCTTCTTTATCTCCTCAAATAACCTTAATCGCGGCCGTAGCCACTGCTGAGGCCATCGGCAAAACCACAGGAATAAAAGTTAAGGTTAAATGGCCCAATGATGTCTTGATCCACGACAAAAAGGTGGCAGGCATACTTACGGAGATGGAATGTCAAGGGAATACCGTAAAATTTATTATTTTAGGTATCGGAGTAAACATCAATGCACCATTAAACCTTTTCCCCCGAGAACTTCAGGGCTCAATCACCTCCCTACGGGAGGAAACGGGAGATTATGTTTCACTCACCGATTTCAGCAGATGCCTATACCAAGAAATTGAAGGATATTATGATCTCTGGATGACTGTGGGATTCAGCAGGATCCGTAATGAATATAATAAGTTATTCCTGCTTCCGGAAGAATCAGTTCAAATTTCTTCCGGGGTTAAGACAATGTCAGGAAAGATTCAGGGAATTGACGATAAGGGAGCGCTCCTGCTCTGTCTCTCCGACGGAAATATCGAGAGGATCATTGCCGGGGATGTAACCACTCGGCCAAAGGCTGAGGATTTAAGAAAATGCTCTTAGCTATCGATGTCGGCAATTCTAACATTATTCTGGGTGTGTACGAAGGCCCGAAGCTGGTAGAAGACTGGCGATTATCAACCGACAAGGAAAAGACCCCTGACGAGTATTTCATCCTGATAAAGGACTTATTTCGCTTTAGGAAAATCTCCACCCAGAAGGTTAAAAGTCTCATTATCTCGTGCGTAGTTCCCACGATGCTATATACGCTGGAAGAAATGGGGGAGAAGTATTTCCATACCAGCCCCCTGGTAGTAGGACCGGGGATCAAAACCGGGATCCGTATCCATGTAGACAACCCTCGTGAAGTCGGGGCCGATCGTATCGTCAATGCGGTAGGAGCTTACGAGAAGTACAAAACCAGTCTTATTGTTGTCGACTTCGGAACTGCCACCACCTTTGACTACATATCTGCCCGGGGAGATTATATGGGCGGGAGCATTGCCCCCGGGCTCTTGATCTCCAGCGAGGCCCTCTTCCAGTCGGCCTCCAAGCTTCCTCGGGTTGAATTGATCAAGCCCAAAACTATGATTGGAAAGAATACCATTCAAAGTATGCAGGCAGGAATTATTTATGGATATATGGGGTTAATCGAGGGAATCATCGATCGGATTAAGAAAGAGGTCAACTCCGACCCCAAGGTCGTGGCTACCGGAGGGCTGGCAAGACTAATAATGCAGGATTCCCCGATCGTTGATGAAATAGACGAGTTCTTAACCCT
>CP070770.1:2311476-2314480 GCA_020345765.1 Deltaproteobacteria bacterium | reverse complement strand
TGTCATTGCGAGTCCCGATGTCTATCGGGACGAAGCAATCTCACATTTCATTTTGCATTTTCTAATATATTTTCCCTCTCCCGCGTGAATGCGGGATGGGAGGGGAAAAAGGGGAGGGGGGTATAAAAATGCTACCCCGCCAATGGCGGGGCAAATTCCTTTGGTGATAAAAATCTATGTCATTATCCGCATGATTATAATATAATATCAGTCGTGCAAATGATCAGCCTAAACCGGCGGGAATACGAGGCCCGGATAAACCTGGTTATGGACTATATCCGGCTCCATACCAGCGACGACCTGTCACTGAACGTACTCGCCAAGGTTGCGAACTTCTCTCCCTATCACTTCCACCGGATATTCAAGGCGATTGTCGGGGAGACCCTGAACGACTTCACCAGGCGTATCCGGATCGAAAAGGCCAGTAAGATGCTGGTTCTAAACCCCCGGAAGACCATTACCGAGATCGCCTTCGAATGCGGCTTTTCCTCGTCGGCTACCTTCTCCCGTTCGTTCCGGGAACATTTCGGTGCCAGCCCGACCGAATGGCGCAGCGGCGGCTGGAAGAAATTTAGCAAAATTCATCAAAAAAAAAGCAAGAAACGCAAAGTAAAAAGCAATATCCGGCAAGACATTTCCCTTCCGGCGGGTGATAATATCCGGGTAAAAAGGAGGAAATCAAAGGAAAGGAGGGGAAAAGGAGCAAAAGTCGAGGTAAAGGAGCTTCCTACTTATCATGTTGCCTACATGCGGCACATTGGCCCCTACGGCCCCGAATTATTGGATTTCTGGCAACGCTTTATTAGGTGGGCCCGTGCCCGGGATCTGATTAGGCCGGATACCGTCATCCTGGGAGTGCCGCACGGCAGCCCCCAATTCACCGAGCCGGGGAAACTTCTCTACGACACCTGTATTATTGTCCCGGAGAACTTCACGCCCGAAGAAGATATCAATGTGATGGATATCCCCGGCGGGAAATATGCCCTCTGCCTGTTCCGGGGGACAGCTGGGGAGCATGAGAAAAGGTTTGAGGAGCTTTTCCTGGATTGGATGCCGGACAGCGGATACCAGCCGGACGACCGTCACTTCTTCCATCGGTACCGCGATTTGAATTTCTATAATCCCGCGACCAGGATCCTGGAATGCGAAATCTGCATACCGGTTAAGCCCCTGTAGGGTCTCCAATACACCAAACTCCCGGGACTTAAATCCCGTTTTTACCTTAACCTCGCGATCCCTCCGTAACCTCCCGGATAAATGTATAATGCATAGGCGGGGCTTTCCAGCCCCGCTGAGGAGCGGCAGTGAACAGAAGGAAATATCGCAGCTACGATTACGAAGCGATTATCATCGGGTCGGGTATCGGCGGACTTACCGCCGGCGCCTACCTGGCCCGGGAAGGGGTCAAGGTGCTTATCTGCGAGATGCACAGCCAGCCCGGGGGGTATCTGACCTCTTTCAAGCGCCAGGGCTATACCTTCGACGGGGGGATCCAGGGACTGCAGGACGGGGGAATGCTGCTCGCGATGGTCAAGGACCTGGGGCTCAAGGACCGGATCGAGTTCCATAAATGCAAGTATGCCGTGGCGGGAAGTGATTTTTTCCTCCCCATCGATAAGGTCTCCGATGTGGTTACATTTTATGACAACCTGAAAAGGGTGTTCCCGGAGCAGGTCCCGGGGCTTGATCATATATCCAGGGAAGCGGAGGCTTACTGTAAGCTCATGTTCTCGTTCAACCAGATTCCGAATCCGATGTATGCCTCCTGGGGGGAGTTTTTCAGGGAATTTCCCGGCTGGTACCGGAAACATAAGTCGTCTTTGAAACCCGCCGGTGATTTCATCCGTAATATGAGAACTCCGATGGAAGAGTACTTCCAGCGTCACGTCGATCACCCGGACCTGCTCCGGCTCCTCAACCAGTTGAGTTACAGCGGCTCTCCGGTCTCCTTCGCCCTCATATTCATTACCTTCCTGATGGACTACTACTATCCCGGGGGCGGGGTCCAGAGCTTCTCCGACCTCCTGGCCGAATGCATTACCGAGAACGGCGGGCAGATAAGGTACCGCACCCTGATCGAAGAAATAATCATGGAGAAGGGACGGGCCCGGGGGGTGAAGACTGCGGGAGGCGAGGTCATCCGGGCCCCGTTTATCATCTCGAACAGCGACGCCCGCCGCACCTATCTCAAGATGCTCCCCGCCGAGGCCGTGCCGGAGTCCTACCGGCAGGGCATCCAGAGGGCCGGGTTAAGCGAGGCGTTTTTCACCATCTTTCTGGGCGTGGATATCCCCCCCGAGGAGATCGACACCAGGGGCTGCTCGCACATCGTTTACTGGCCCGACTATAAGGGGATTGAGATCGAAAGGTATCACACGGGGGACGAGAGTATATACGATAACGCCCCGGTGGTAGTCAACTGCAACAGCATCAGCGATCCGTCCCTGGCGCCGAAAGGGAAGTCCTCCATGACAATCCAGACGGTGGCCTTTGCCGATTTCGCCGACAACTGGGGCACGGAAAACGGCAAGCGCACCCCGAGGTATAAGGAGCTGAAGGAGAGGGTGACGGATAAATTGATTGCCACGGCCGAGGACATCGTTCCGGGGCTCTCGAAGAGAATCGAGGTAAGGTTCAGCGGGACGCCCCTGACTTTTCAGCGCTACACGCTGAACAGCGGGGGATCCTCACTCGGCTGGAACTGCCACCCGGAAAAGGGCTTTAACGGCGGGTGGAAAGTATTCACCGGCTTCAGTCCGCCGGTAAAGAGCTTGTACCATGTCGGTCACTGGACGATGTCGCCGGGAGGCACGCCGTCGGGATATATGACCGGAAAGATTGTCAGTAATATCGTCAGTAAGCGCTTACGCTGGGGAATATAGGATCAAAAAACGATAGAAAGAACAGGAGGTAAGCCATCATGGGACGGAATCCAAAGGTAAAGTTCGGAAGCGATCAGTACGATTACGACATGATCACCATCGGTGCCGGGATCGGGGGGCTT
>CP070770.1:2306618-2311376 GCA_020345765.1 Deltaproteobacteria bacterium | reverse complement strand
ACTTTCAGGGTCCCCTATGTCTATTTCATCGGTTTTGACTAGCCCCGCCTCGTCCTTCCCGTAATAGAATGCTACGCTTGAATAATCTGCTTCCATATCATTCAGTCCGCCATGCTCTATCCCTACCCTGATTGACGAAGTAAAAGGGATCCAATCGCCAATATGGAAGCGGTAGGCAGTAGTTCGGTCGAAAGTGTCAATCTTATGAGCCGGGTTCCCATGGGATGGGAGGCTGAATGTGCCATTTCGAAAATACCAGCCACCGTTGAAGTAATCTTCGGTTCCTGTCCCATATATTTGAGGGGAGAGGCTCCCATCAATATATATCCTTTCATCACCCTCTAAGTATTGCCTCGTTAAACCGACCATGGTAAGCACCACTCCCATATAATGACCTCTTGCAGTAGTATCAAGAATGAGATAATCCCTTCCATCATTTAATATGGTGGCATTGCGGTATTGGGTTCTAAAATAACCTGATTTTTGCGGATAGGGTTTTGGATTATAGTGGATTTCGTAGCTGAGCCCTTTTATCTCCTCGGTGCTCTGGTTTTCCAATTCAATCCTGGCTTCCTTCCAGTAGGGCATGGGGAAAAAGCAATAAAGTTCCCCATTCTGATTCATACCGACTGGAAGTGATTCTACCTCACACAAGCCCAATCCGGAGCCAAAAAATTCCCCCAGGGGAGCTTCCACCTGGGCCGGAGTTTTTCCGTCCCAGAACATCCTTATTCGTGTTTCCAGTAGGCTCTGTTCATCAGTAGGGTCGATTATGAGCTTAATGCTCGCAATATAACCCTCTCCCTCTGTCTGGAAGATCTCTGCTGAGGAGGAAGGTGGGATGTCTTTAATACCGGACGATACAATATTCCCGTCTGTTGTCTTTGGATCGATTCCCGGATTTTCCCATTGCTCCAAAACCACTGAGGGGTCATCGTCTTCCGAGTAGCTCTTTATCCCTTCGGAGGACGTAAAGCTATGATAGGTGATGTTATAATATTGAAGGAATGAAGTAGTGATTGTTGCTTTAGCTCCATTTTGAAAGCATATTGGGATGTAGGAGTAATAACCCCCGCTTGATACTTCTCTGTTCCCGGCTAAGGGATAAAGAAAAGGGTGGGTACTTCCGGAAAACAGTTCTTCAATCTCCATATCTATTTTAGGTTTTTCCTCTCCATCGAGATAAAATTTAAGCCTTCCCTCAGGCTCAGCGATTAAAGTAAACCACATCCGGTAGATACATCCTGCCCCCTCTACATCAAAAATTACAAAGCTACTGTCTTCTTTATATAAAAAATTCGAAAGGTCGATATTTAATCCATTTCGGTCGTGGCTGGAGAATTGTCCTGCCCTGACTCCCTCCTTAAATTCAGGTAAAAGCTCAAATCGCTCCAGGCTCTTTATCCCTATATTCGGTTGCTCATAGGAGGGCTGGGTTGTTCTCTCACAGGCAATCGAAAGGGATAAAATAATCAGAATAGCAGTTTTCCTTCCCATAAAAACCTTAATACTCAAAAAAGCTTCGGAGTCAGGTGTTGTTTTTTGCTTTTTCTAATGAAGTTAGTGGATGTTCTAAAACGACTTAATCAATAGTCAAGACTGCGGGTATGAGTATTCTTCTTATTAGCTCATCTAATAACCTATTTATATTTGCTAAAATCCACACCCCGCTGAATACCCCGCTCCTCGAACCATTCCGCCTCGTCCTGGGGCGGCGTCGCGATGTCCTTCTCCTCTTTACGCACCAATTTGATCGCATCCTGCGGGCAGGTGCTGACGCACAGGCCGCAGCCGATACATTTCTCGGCGACCACCACATTGGAATCTTCGCCTTCTTCGATTGCCCCCACCTGGCAGCGTTCTTCGGCGCAAACCCCGCAGGAGGCACATTCTTCCGGGTCAATCACCGCATAATAATATGAATTGACCACATCGCCTGCCGGGATCCCTAACTCGTTGATGCTCCGCAGGACCCCGCAGCAGCAGCTGCAGCAGTTACAGATGAAGAATAGTCCGTTCTGCATGTTCCAGGTCAAGTGAACGAGCGCATCCTCCTCGGCCTTGGCGATAACCTGGTAGGCTTCCTCCTTCGGAAACGACCCTGCCGGACCACTCCCCCTTTTCGAATATCCCCGGCACCGGCGCAAAGGCCATACATACCTGCAACGGCCGGTCACAGGGCTCATCCATGATGCCCCTCTCCTTCTTGCAGATACAGTCCGCGATCCGGAAAGACTGCGAGTTCTCGACGATGTTCGATACCTGCTCGTAGGGCAGCGCTAGGTGTTCGCCTTTTATCTCCTTTTCCACCGGGATCACCTGCATCAACTGCGGCTTATTAGAGAAAAACTGACGGCCGTATATCTTCATGTACTCATCCGACAGCTCACAGAACTCTCGGTCCAGCCGGTCGAGCTGGAACTCGTAGATGCCGAAAACCCACGGGAGCATCTTGTATAACCATGTCCCACCCAGATCAATGGCGAAGATCTGCCCCTTCTCCCTGCTCATGCTCCGGAGCCGCTCGTCAAGACCCTCCAGATCCCGCCCGGTCCGCTCCGATATCTGCTCGGCGGTTTCGAATGTCAGCCGGAGGTCGCAGAACAGCTCCGCTTCCTCAGGCGTGAAGACCTTCTTAAGCAGTTTGATCTCCACCCCGCTTTCAGTTGCCGGGAAGCCGTTCGGGAGAGTATCAAGAACCTTTGCCAGCTTGTGATAGATGTCGTCAACCATAGTTTTCTCCCTTCCGAAAATTATTTACCGAAGTATCAAATTTTTCATTCTTCCAGCTTAGTTCATCTTACCTCAATTTGTGAGCTAAATCAATAATTTATCCCACAAAAATCCAAATTACAAAGCCCAAATTACAGATGAAATCCAAATGTCAAAGCTCAAATTACAGATGAAATTAAAAAATCCAATTATGGGGTTGATTTCTGATAGATTTTGTTATAAATCTAAGTAAAGGAGGATAAGATGAAGAAAATCAGAAGCAAATGGCAATTCCTATTACTTCTTTTCCTGTGCCTGCTACTGAGCTACGACTGCGGCGAGGAGAAGTCCGATACGGAAACAAACGGCAAGGGGAGCCTGGAGATGAGGGAGGGGATATATGTCCTCCACTTGAAGGGCACCCCCTACGAGATGGGCTATCAGCACGGATCATTGATGCGGGATGGGATAGCGGCGGTAACTGATTTTATTGACACCACCTTCGGTCCATATATTGAGTATATATCGGAAGCCACCCCCTATATTGAAAAGTGGCTGCCGGAGAGCTTAAAAGAGGAGATCCAGGGGATAGTCGACGGCTCCGGGGGAGCCATAAGCTATGAGATGCTGGTCATGTTCAGCTGCCCGATCCATCTCCTGAATATTATCCCCATCATGTGCTCAAGCTTCGCCGCGGCGAATGAAGCCACATCAGACGGAGAGCTCGTCCATGGAAGAAATATGGACTGGTTGTTTATGGAATTTGCCGTAGAATACCCGACGGTCGTTATCTACGAACCGGAGGGAGATATAATCCCCTTCTGCTCGATCGGATATCCCGGCATCGTGGGGGTTCTCACCGGGATGAACCTCGAGGGAATAACTGCCTCGATCCACTGGTCGGACTCTACTGACGAGAATTGGGATGGGAAGCCCATTTACCCGCAACTAAGGGAGATAATGGAGAACGCTCGATCGCTGACCGAGGCGGAGGCGATCCTGACCGGCACCAAAAGGGGGTGCGGAGCTAATATCATCCTTACCGACGGAGAAGCTAAAGAGGGATCGGTGGTTGAGATTTCCGCAAATAATTACGCCGTCAGGGGGCCGGTGAGCAGTTTAGTCTGGGTGACCAACCATTATGTCTCGGAGGAGATGAAGCCGTTGCAGGACGGAGACCCGAGTGAAAGCTCCCTTAACCGATATTCAAGGATGGGAAGCCTGTTGGAAGAGCACTACGGCCAGATCGATGTCGAGAAGGCAATCGAGATAATGAGGGATCATTTCGATATTGATTCGCAGGAATATGTGCCCCCGGAGACCAGCAGTAAAACCATTGCCAACGAGGAGACCATGCACAGTATTATATTCAAGCCCTCCATATTTAACTTCTGGGTGGCTATGGGCGAGATGCCCGCGGCGATGAATAAGTTTGTCGGCTTCAACCTCATGGAAGAGATCGACCCGAGCTACCAACCGGAAGAGGAGCCAACGGACTTTCCCCCCGCTGCCACAGAAAAGCCCTGAGGCTCTTTCCGTAGGGATCTCGGGCAAGACCCCCTCAACGACAGATAAATTTGGGTTTGATTAGATAGATAATGGTAGGAAGTAAGAGCAGCCCCCCCAGCATGCTGACGATCATCCAGAATGCCAGCAGGAGTCCCATATCCGCCTGAAACCTCAGAAAACTCCAGGCCCAGAAGATAATCCCCACTACCATGGTGGTGGCAGTAAAGGTAACGGCGCGACCGGCAGTAGCTATGCTGGTCAGAACAGCAGATTCCAGGTTCCGGTTTTCCTTATACTCCTCCTCTATCCGGCTGATGATATATAGCCCGTAGTCCACCCCCAGACCGACACCCAAGGAGACGACGGGCAAGACATTGACATCCAGCCCGATTCCCCTTGCCCCCATCAAAGCATAGGTCAGGTAGTTCGAGACGGCTATCGGTATCATGAACAGGATCCCGGCGGTAACCGAGCGGAAGGTGATCCCGCAAAATAGAAAAACGATCGCAAATGCCAGGAAAGTGACCCTTGCCTGGG
>CP070770.1:2302846-2306518 GCA_020345765.1 Deltaproteobacteria bacterium | reverse complement strand
AGGCTTCGGAGGACAAGTCGGCGGAGCAGGCATAATGATAATTTGTTCCCCCTCCCCTTTTTCCCCTCCCACCTGGGGAGGGGATATTTTAAGAATGATTAAGGATTAGTCAGGTAGAAGACGCCCTTCAGGTCCTCGGTGGCACTGATCGCAACTGCCGCATTGTTGAAGGAAAAAGCCCGGAACTGATAAAACATGCCCTCTTCTAAGGCAGACCCCCCGTATTTACAATATATGGTCTGGCCCTCTTCGGATCCGATATTAGTGTTACTCCAGACCCCATTCCCAAAGGCATCATAGACATATACCTCATAGTGTTTTGCACTTGGGTCGAAAGCCCACTGGAAGGTGGGAGCAGTTATGCTGATCGCCTCGGGACCCTCGGCGCCCGGGAAGAACACCTCCAGGGCCTCAGTCACCTTGAAACCCCCAACAGTAACCGTGTTACCCATTTCGGGATCGGGTAACTCTACCCGGACGATCCCGGTGCCCGCGATCGTCTCGTCCGGGTCGCGCACCAGGCCGTCATTCTCGAAGGCGGCCAGAACCACATATTTCCCGTCGGGCACATTCTCAATCGTGAAATTACCGGTCACATCACCCACCCGTAGGCCGGGCGGAACCAGGCCGCGCCCGACACTCTTAACAAATGTGCTCTCCACGGCAAGGACAACGCTGGTCATAGAGCCCCCTGGGGCGTCCACGATCTGAATATTACCAGATACACTGCTCAATGCCCTCTCCGACTCGGTCAGGTCCACCCCAGTCTTGTCCTCTTCGGCCGTCAATGTGGTATTCGCCGGATTGAGCTGAATTCCGGCGACAAACCCGCGCACGGTATAGGGACCGGCCGGGACATTGAAGATGGTGTAATCACCTTCGGAGTCGCTGAATCCCGGGTACCCTGTGGTGGTCGGTCCTTCCGCTACTACCAGGATCCCGGCATTCTGCTCGGTTAGGATACTGCCGGAGATGGAGCCGAGCCCGCTGGTGTCTCCCAGTGGGAGGAGCTTGATTGTCGTCAGCGCATTATCAATGGCCCACCTGTCACCATCCTGGACCGCGGTTTCGGCAGCCAGCGGCAGGGCGGGCCGCACGGCCGAGGGAAATATTTGGTAGCCGGACGCCTGGGCCCGCAGGGTGTAATCGCCCGCCACCGGCTTCCCACTGCTATCCCTGGTGGCCGGGACCGTGAGGGTAAACCTCCCGTCTATGCCGGTCTTGGCGGATGTGCCCAGGGCCGCGCCGTTGGGGTCCGCCGCCTGGACCAGGGAGCCCCCTATCGGTTCGTCATCAATAATATCCTCAACTATCCCACGAATCTCCAGGGGGAAGAAGCATTTTGCCGTGCCACCCTGGACCACTTCGCAGATCTGTCCCCCGGCACAGTCGGAATCGGCCGTACACCCACTATCACCCCCGCCTCCGTTACCGCATCCGACGAGCAGGAGAATAGAGAGGAACACAAGAAAACCGTTACAAGACTTTCTCATGGCAAACCTCCTTTTTTATTTAGCTGGGTAGCAAAAATTAAATGGATCTGATTTTTTGAGAGAAAGCCAATCTTAACATTAGCCTTAATAAACTCAATTGCGAGTATATGCAGATTACAATTTGTACCAAAAACAATCTCCTCCCCCTCGATGGGGGAGGAAAAAGGTGGGGGTGAACTTTTATCCTTTTCCCCCTCACCCTATCCCTCTCCCGCCAGGGGAGAGGGAACTATTAGGATATCTTTCTGTTAAAAGTCTGGAGGATTATATATAAATGTTTAGTACTTTCCACCGGTTTAAAATATTTTCTTCAGCCCCTTTTCTATTCCCTTCTGCATTTCCTGCTGCTTCTTCTTTTTCTCTTTCTCGATCATCCGGTCTATCTCTTTTTGACCTTCCTTAATCTTGGCATCGACTATATCCAATTGCTCCTGAACGATAGCTGCATTTTCCTTTATCTTTTCATTCAACTCGCCCATTTTTTCTTTATAAATCTTGACCAGTTCCTTCCTCTTTTCTTCAACAATGCTGTTGAGTTTGGCCCTTATCTGCCTCTTGGCCTCCTCGAGTATCCTTCCGAAGATCTCCTTAATCTTCCGGGCAATCACCTCATCCAAATTGGAGCTTAATTTGAATTTCAGGTCCCCCGGCCGGCCGTATAGCCTGCCACCGAGCGTTAACAGATTAATACTGGAAAAGACATCATTCATAATATATTCAAAGCTGTTCTTCTTGAGGCCGGTCTTGGTGACGAACTCCACGCTCTTCGCCTCTGCATTAATCTCATTTTCAAGGTAGTCTTCCTCCAGAGAAAATTTGGTAGTTATGTCAACCGTACCCTTCTTAACCTTGTTGGGCATATACTTGACCTCCCCCAAGCTGGCGCCCTTCATCTCAATACCCTTTACCGTCAGATCGAAACTGTCCTTCGGCTTCTCGGTCACATGATCTATCGTGCCGGTAAAAATAATATCCGACAGCTTGTGTTTCATGAACTTTCCGGAAAGGTCTATCTTGGTAGGCCTTCCGATCAGCGCCTGGTTGGAGGTAATATCGTTAACCACGCCTTCGAAGCTCAAAAAGTCTTCTTTCCCCCCGGAAACATCGACTTTTCTTACCAAAAACTTCGGCAGCACCACCTTCAGGGGAAACCTGATGTCTCTCCCCTTCCTCCTCTCTTTCTTTATCTCCTTCTTCTCCTCCTCACCCTTGGGAGGCATATACTTCCTTACCATCTCTACCCAGTAAAGGGCCTTGTTGACTCTCCCTACCCAGAGGGGCCCGAAAATAACCTTGCTGATGTTCCCGGTCTCCAGGCTCTCGAGCTTCAACTTGCCGATAATAAGCTTATAATCACTGTCTTTTATCTCGTTAATCCGCTTTAAGGTCGTCTTTACATAATCTACATCTTTTTTAAACGACTTCTGGGTATCCTTGACTTCCTTGTTGATCTTATCCAGAGATTTCTTGATCTGATTCAGCCGGTCAATCGTCTCTTTGACCTTCGGAATATCCTCTACCGAATCTATCTTAACCTTCCTGATCTGCTTAATATTCCGGTTTATCTTGTCGGCTTCCTCCTTGACCTTTTGTCCCTTTATCCTCTCGTCCCACTTTTTATATTTCTCCTCTACGTCATTCCTTATCTCCTCTATTGCCTTCAGGGACTGCAGCTCGTTGAGATCGATAAAATCATCGATCTTTATATCTTTACTCAGGGCGTCCAGATTACTGACCGGCAAAGCGGAAAATTCATCAGTAACCATCTCCTTGGTGGAATCCATGAGCTTTTCCACCGCACCCTTTTCCTCTTCCCTCTTTTTCTTCTTCGGCGGTAATTTTCCCGAGGTCTTCCGCTCGGTGCCCCACTCGATCCCGGAGCAGGTCATCTCGTTGATGATTACCTTCTTGGACAGGAGGGGAAAGGGCTCGATACTCATCTTCACGGCATCCATCTCGAATAGATTCTTCCATTCATCGGAAGCATCCGCCGCCTGAACTTTCCTCATATTTATGGATAGAGGCTTAAAACTGAGCTTAAGGTATCCGATCTCGAATTTCGCCTGGAATATCTTCTCGCCCGTCTTCTCGATTCCCCTCTTGACCAGGTCGTCGAGGAAGAAGATATTAAATACGACAATTAAAGCGACCAAGATCGCTATGGGAATGAAAGCTTTCC
>CP070770.1:2296668-2302746 GCA_020345765.1 Deltaproteobacteria bacterium | reverse complement strand
CATTTTTCAAGCAAGAACGAGTAGGTAAAGATGGCAAGATATTTCCTTTAATTAAGTTTCGTTCCATGTATCAACATGCTGAAAAGGAGACCGGCCCTGTGCTGGCGGAGAAAAATGACCATCGGGTAACAAGGATTGGGAGAATATTGAGAAAGACTCGCTTTGACGAGGTGCCCCAATTGTTGAATGTATTAAAAGGTGATATGAGTTTAGTCGGTCCCCGTCCTGAGAGACCGTTCTTTGTTGAGAAATTTAAAAGAGAGATTCCTGGTTATGTTGAGAGATTACAGGTAAGGCCGGGAATTACAGGTTTCGCTCAAGTTAATTTAACTTATGATATATCACCCCAAGACAAGCTCCGTTATGATCTACTTTATATAAGAAAACATTCTATCCCTCTCGATTTGGACATTATTCTAAGGACAATTTTTGTAATGTTACGCAGAAAGGGAGCGCAGTAGAAAACGAATTAAAGGGTTACTTAATTGAAGCTGTCGGTAATAATTCCAGTTTATAACGAGAAGGCGACGATCCGGGAACTATTGGAGAAAGTGAAAGCGGTAGATATTGATAAAGAACTCATAATCATTGATGATGGTTCCACCGACGGTACCCGGGAGATCCTTCAGGAAGAGAAAGATAAAGGAAGAAAAGTTTTCTTTCATCAGAAAAACATAGGTAAAGGGGCAGCATTACGAACAGGCTTACAAAAAGCAAGCGGCGATTTAGTGATTATTCAGGATGCCGATCTGGAATATGACCCTCAGGACTATAAACGATTGATCCAACCTCTAATTGAAGGAAAGGCCGAGGTGGTTTACGGCTCCCGGTTTGGCGGAGAACAGAAAGGTATGCTTTCTCTCCATTGGCTTGGCAATAAATTGCTTACTTTGTTGACCAACCTTCTCTATCGAAGCAATATTACCGACATGGAAACCTGTTACAAGACGTGGAAGGCAGAGGTAATTAAGAATATTCCGATTAAATCAGATCAGTTTAATTTTGAGGCCGAAATCACTGCTAAGGTGCGAAAGCGAGGAATCCAGATACACGAGGTACCGATCTCATATCTGGGGAGAAAATCACACCAGGGCAAGAAAATAAAGTGGATAGATGGTTTTTCCGCAGTGTGGGCCCTGATAAAATATCGTTTTATGGAGTAAGTAAATGAGTATACCTTGCCCTCCTAAGCTGGTGAGACTGGTGATGAGCTTGATTTATCAGGATCGATCTCTCCTGGAATTCCTGCTAAAAGAGCTTAAGAGAGGGTTCGGGGATTTGGAGCTTATCGGTCAGGAGTTATCCTTCAACCATACCGACTATTATACGAAAGAGATGGGAACAGAGCTTTTTCGCCGGTTTGTTATCTTCCGGGATCTGATAGCAAGAGAAAGGCTTTCTTCAATCAAACTCTTAACCAACGAGTTGGAGAAAAGATTTTCCCGGGCGGATGGGAGAAGGAGGGTTAATATTGATCCCGGCTATCTTACCCTGGAGAATTTGATACTGGCTACCGGGAAAAACTATTCGCACCGGGTTTATCTGAGCGAGGGCATTTATGCGGATCTAACCCTTATCTTTCAGGAGGGTAATTATCAACCTCTGCCCTGGACCTACCCTGATTATCGTTCTGAGGAGATCGTTACCTTAATGAATGCAGTGCGCAGGAAATACCTGCTTCAGCTGAGAGAAACGGGAGGTAAGGAATGAAGAGTATGACCGGCTTCGGCCAGGCTCAATATAGTCTTGGTGATAATAAATTTATGGTAGAAGTCCGGTCGGTAAATCATCGATTCTGCGAGGTTAAAATAAGGGTGCCGCAGCAGTACTCTCTCTGGGAGAATGCTATTACCAAGATGGTTAAGGAGCGCTTTGCCCGCGGGTATTTTGAGGCAACCCTTCGGGGGGGAGGTCTGAAGGAAAGAGCCCGAGAATTAACCCTTGATTTTTCTTTGGCGGAACAATATCTTTCTGCTCTACGGGAATTAAAGAAAAAATTTCATCTTCCCGGACCGATAGATGTCAGGCTGGTAGCGGGATGCCGGGAACTCTTTTATTTTCAGGAATCTGAAGAGGATCAAGAAGGTCTTTGGAAAAAGACAAAGAAGGCATTTGCCGCCACTATCGATCAACTGGAAGAGATGCGAATAGCCGAAGGAAAGGCAATAGAAAAAGAGTTGAGAAAGAGACTTAAATCTGTGGTTAGTGCAATTAAAAAGATCGAGGCCCGGGCACCCATGATAATCAAGAATTATAAAAGGAAGCTTAGGCAGAAGGTAGCTGAACTTACTGATTCCCAGAAGTTCAATGCAGATAGAATCGAGCAAGAAGTGGTTATCTATGCCAATAGATGTGACATATCGGAAGAGGTGGCTCGCCTGCACAGTCATCATGACCGGTTCCATGAGTTTATGAAGCAGGAACCTTGCGGACGCCGGTTAGATTTTCTCCTCCAGGAGATGAACCGGGAGTTGAACACCATTGGGGCCAAGGCTAACGATGCCGAGATATCTGAAAGGGTGGTGGAGCTCAAGTGCGAGCTGGAAAGGATGCGCGAGCAGGTTCAGAATTTGGAATAGGGTTGTAACAAAGCTGATAGAACGGAGGGAATGTAAATGGTGGTAAGATTACTGAATATCGGGTTTGATAATATGGTGGTAAGTTCCCGGGTAGTTGCCATCCTAACTCCCGGCTCCGCCCCAATGAAGAGGTTAAAAGAGGATGCCCGCACAGAAAAAAAGCTCCTCGATGCTACCCAGGGGAGGAAGACCAGGGCAATCGTGATCACCGACAGTAACCATGTTATCCTTTCGGCAATGCAGGCAAAAACCATTGCTCAAAGATTTGCCAGCGAGAGAGAAGGGGAATCCTCGGAAGAAAACTCGTCCTGAGCCCCGCCTTTGGCGGGGTCTAAGTAAAGACAAGATGAAGACATCAGGAATTCTTTTCATATTCTCGTCTCCCTCCGGCGCAGGAAAAACATCACTATGCCGGGAGTTAGTCGGGACTTTATCTGATTTGCACGGCTCGGTGTCCAGTACCACCAGACAACCCCGATCAGGCGAGCGGGATGGGGTGGATTATCATTTTCTCTCCGATAAGAAGTTTCAGGAGATGGTAGAAAAGGGGAAGTTTGCTGAATGGGCACAGGTTTACGGTTATAAATATGGGAGCTTGATTGATGAGGTAAAGAGGTACAGAAATCAAGGGATAGATCAAATTTTCACCATCGATGTCCAGGGGGCAGCCCAATTGAAAAAGAAATACCCGGAAGCGGTATCAATCTTTATCCTTCCACCTTCCTTGGAGATCTTGCAGTTAAGAATGAAACAGAGGGGATCAGAGGATCCCGAGGAGATGCGGCGGAGGTTCGAGATTGCCCGTAAGGAGATTGCTCAAAAGGACAAATACGATTATATTGTGGTAAATGATGATTTTAAGGAGGCGCTGGAGAAGCTTAAATCCATAATTATTGCAGAGAGGTGCCGGACAAAGAAGATACTGCCCGAGGTTGAGGAATTGTTTGATGGCAATTAAATCACTTTAGCTCAATCAATCCATTTCCCTCCTGATAAATAATTTTAGTATTAAAGGACTGGGAAATTAAGTTAAGCTCCGCAATCGTTTCTTCTGCTTCCTTACCGCTTAGTATCCGGGGGTTGAACAGAACCTCGGCATTAAAGACATTAATTGGGACTATCTCTATCTGTTCAACCCCTCTCCGCCCCCAGGTAATCCCGGCAATGATGCTGCGCCGGGCGTTATGGCTGTAAGAGCCGAAGACAAAATTACCCAAGCTGTAAAAAATAATGCCTTTCTGATACCTTTCGATTCCCTGGACGACATGGGGATGGTGGCCGAAGACTAGATCGGCTCCGGACCGGACAGCTTGATGAGCCAGCTCGATCTGATAATCCTTAGGATATTTCATTAATGCTCCTCCCCAGTGGAAGGAAACAATGATCAGGTCAACCTTTTTTCTTAAACTTTTTATGTCTTTCTTAAGAAATTTTAAGTGGCCAAAGGCAGTTCCCGGCTTGTTGGAGGAGGCATAGAAACTTTCGGGGAAGGTGAGGGAGTAAGCTAAGAATCCTATCTTTATTCCCCGAACTTCAAAAATAGCCGGTTGGCGGGCTTCCTTCAAGTTCTCTCCGGCCCCGGCAAAATTAATTTTATTGCTACGCAACAGCTGGAGTGTGCTTTTAAGCCCTTCTTCTCCGTAATCCAGGATGTGATTGTTAGCCAGGGAGAAGAGGTTAAACCCTGCGTGGATAAGGGCATCAAGGGATTTAGGGGGCATTTTGAAGGTAAATTGTTTATCGAGAACCCTTGTCCCCTCCTCGGTCAGAGGACTCTCCAGATTAGCAAAGCAGATATCGGATCTTTGCAGGATTTGCCGAGTTTCCGAGAAGGGATAATCGTATCCTTTCTCCTTTACGAACTCCTCCATGCTTCCGGCCATCATTATATCCCCGACCGCCCGGATCATGATCTTCTCAGTTTCGGACCCTGATGCCCATGACTCTAAAGGGTAAAGCAGTATCAATGATAAAAAAAGGATAAAATTTCTCATTCTATGCACCTTCCTCGGAACAAATTTCCATTCCGTCTATTTTAACCTAAAATGATAGGATGGAAAACAGTTGACTAAAGAGCCCGATAATGTTAACTATAATATATAATTGTCCTTGAAAAATCAAAGGATTATCGATGTTAGATGTGAAATTATTGCGGGAGAATCTTTCCTCGGTCCAGAAAGAGATTGCCCGGAGGGGCATCGAGCTGAGCCTGGGGGAATTTGAGAATCTGGACAGGCGCCGGAGAGAATACCTTAAGGAGGTAGAGGAGCTCAGGCATCAGAAAAAGACAATCTCGGAACAAATTGGGAAGCTAGTCCGTGATGGGGAGAAGGTAGTGGAGGGGAAAAAGGAGCAGGTTCACAGCTTAGATGAGAAAATAAAAAGTTTGGAAGTGGATCTGAAGGAGGTTGAAGATTCCTTAAATAATTTTCTGTTAACTATTCCCAATATTCCTCACTCCTCAGTGGCTACCGGAAAGGGGGAGGAAGATAATCCGGAAGTCAAACGCTGGGGTAAGCTTCCGGAATTTAGCTTTAAGGCAAAAAACCACTGGGAAATCGGGCAGGAGCTTGACATTCTGGACTTCGAGCGGGGGACAAAGATCGCGGGTTCAGGTTTTACTCTTTATAAGGGTTTGGGGGCGAGGATGGAAATGGCCCTAATTAGCTTTATGCTTGAGCTGCATACGCGAGAACACAAGTATCTGGAGGTTTTGCCCCCCTTCATTGTCAACCGGGACTCTATGATCGGCACTGGTCAACTACCCAAGTTTGAAGAGGATTTGTATAAGATCGAGGAACAGAGTTACTATCTTATCCCCACTGCCGAGGTTCCGGTTACTAACATTCATCGGGATGAGATCCTTGAGCGGGCGGAGCTTCCTAAGTATTATGTGTCCTATACTCCATGTTTTCGACGGGAGGCGGGTGCCCACGGGAAGGACACCCGGGGAATTATTCGCCAGCACCAGTTTAACAAGGTGGAGTTGGTTAAATTCACGGCCCCGGATGATTCTTACCGGGAACTGGAGACCCTCCTGGAAGATGCCGAGGATGTCTTAAAGAGGCTTGAACTTTCCTATCGGGTAGTAAGCCTCTGTTCCGGTGACTTGGGCTTTTCCGCCGCCAAGACCTACGACATTGAGGCTTGGCTGCCCGGGCAGAATGCCTTTCGGGAGATCTCCTCCTGCAGTAATTTCGAGGATTTCCAGGCCCGGAGGGCCGGTATCCGCTATCGGGAGAAGACAAAGGATAAGCCCCGCTTTGTCCATACGCTAAATGGATCGGGCCTGGCGATCGGAAGGACAGTGGTGGCAATACTGGAGAACTACCAGCAAGAGGATGGCAGTGTTATCATCCCCCCGGCCCTGCGACCGTATATGGGCGGAGTAGAGAGAATAAATAAGCAATAAATGGAGGATTTGGAGGGATGGCCGAGTGGTTTAAGGCGGCGGTCTTGAAAACCGTTGGGCGAAAGCCTCGTGGGTTCGAATCCTACT
>CP070770.1:2283392-2296568 GCA_020345765.1 Deltaproteobacteria bacterium | reverse complement strand
GCCGAGTTGCCGCTGAAGGTGCAGTTGATTAGTATAGGGAAACAGTCCGTGTCGTTAACTATCCCACCACCAATGCCGTTGTTGGCCGAATTACCAATAAAAAGGCAATTGGTTATCGTGGGTGAGGAGTTATCGTTATTGTACATTCCACCACCATGCGTAGTAGCAGAATTACCGATGAAACTGCAGTTGGTTATCGTGGGTGAGGAGGATTGATTGTTGAGCATCCCACCGCTGTATTCAGCCGAGTTGCCGCTGAAGGTGCAGTTAGCCACCATGAGGTTGGATACACTCTGGTTATACATCCCGCCACCGCTGTCGTCAAACCCACTCCCGGAGGCATTACCGTTTGTTATGGTGAAGCCGTCGAGGCTGGCGTTCGAGGCGCCTGTAACAACATGGTAACTTGTATCCTCACCATCGAGTATGGTCGGGTGATCATCCGGGTCACCGCGCTGGGAGAGATCACTCTCCGTTCCGGTAAAACCGCCGTAGATCTCGATGCCGGCCTTCATGGTCAGGACGGGTAAAGTTGTAGTGGGAGAATTAGTATATGTTCCCTCCGCCACCCAGATCCAATCGTTATTTAATGCCGTGTTCACGGCAGTCTGAATATTGGTGAAGGCATCCGCCCAGGATGTTCCGTTATTGCTGCCTGCGGCATTATCGTTTACATACCAGATAGTCGGCTGACTTATAGTCACCGTTACTGAATCGCTTGTGGTGTTGCCGCAGTCGTCTGTTACCGCGGCGTTAATGTTTAAGGATGGAAGAGTGACCCCCGTTAGGATCACCGACCAGTTGCCACCGGTCACCCGGGGCGACTCGCTGTGCCCCTGGTCAGAGGTGACGATTACTGTAGTAATGTCTGTATCCGCGGTCCCGCTGACCGGGACATTGCCAGCGTATAAGGTTACTCCGTCTACCGGGGAAGTGATTGACATAGAGATCTCTTCGTCAATATCATAGACCTCGGTTAATGTGTCTGCTTGATTACCGCAGGAATCCACATAAACTTGAGTGTCTTATCCTCACTGATATTAATCGGTACTGTATATGACGAGCTCCCGGTAGTAGGGCCACTTCCATCAAGGGTGTAGTAGATTGTCCCGTCGCTCGCACTGAGGGTGACGGAAACCGGGGTTGCACAATAACTTCCACCTGCTGGAGAAGCGCCTAATCCAGTAGGTGCTTCCGTGTCTACGCGCACGTTATCAGCGGTATCCAGACTGATATTGCCGCAGCTGTCCTCTACCTGAGCAGTGACGGTATATAAGTTATCCACGGGAATATTAAGAGTTATGGGAAAAGTAGTGCCGGTGGCAGTATAGGCTCCGGCCTGAACCGTGATTAGAGCCACTCCACTGCCATTCTCAGTTACATTCCCATCAACTTCCACTGTTGAGGTAGTAATACACTCCCCCGCAGTCGGGGAGCTAATACCAACTACCGGATTGATAGTATCCACCCGCACATTGTTTACGGTATCCATGGGGCCGACATTCCCACAGTTATCCTCTACCTGAGCGGTAACGGTATATAGACCGTCTACCGGGATGTTCAGGGGTATGGGAAAAGAAGCACCCGTAGCAGTGTAAGCCCCTGCTTGAACCGTGATCATAGCCACCCCACTACCGTCCTCGGTAACACTCCCATCAACTACTACCGTTGAGGTAGCAAGACATTCCCCTGTAAACGGCGAGCTGATATTAACCAACGGTTCAGTAGTATCAACCTGGACATTATCAATTGTATCCAAGCTAATATTCCCACAATTATCCTCTGCCTGAGCAGTAATAGAATATACTCCGTCTGCCGGGATATTCAGAGTAATAGGAAAGGAAGTGCCGGTTGATGTGTAAGCCCCAGCCTGGACAGTAATTACAGATACACCGCTGCCTGCATCCGTGCAGGTGCCGGATACAGGTACCGAAGAGACCGCATAACAGGCCAGCGGGGAATCCAGCCCAATTGCGGGTGCCTCGCTGTCAATAACATAGACCTCAGTAACTGTGTCCGCCTGGTTACCGTAGAGATCTACTGCCATGAACTTCAGGGTAGTATCCTCATTGATACTAATTAATCCCGTATATCTTGTGCTTTCAGTATTAGGCTCGCTCTCGTCCGTAGTATAGTAGACCGTCCCGTCGCTCGTGCTGAGCCTGACTGTAGTCGGACAGTAGCTCCCCCCGGCCGGAGTAGCCGTCAGACCCGTGGGGGGCTGGGTGTCGGTAGTAGGGCCTCCCGACACTTCGTATTTACTGCAGCTTAGGGAAAAAACAAGGATCGAGAAGGCCAAGATAAATGAAAAAACCCCTATCTTTTGCATATCTTTCCCTTTCTTTGGAATTATGAGTTTATTTTGCACTTTGAAGTAAGAGAACAATTTAAGGATAAAATAGACTACCATAAATAAGATACTTCAATCAAGCTAAAATATCCGGGGAAGTTTCCCTGACAGGATTCCACCACAATTAACCGTTAAATTAGGAAAACACCTTTAATATCAAATAGTTAGATGGGGGGACAAGTGTAAAAGTCTAATGTTAGAAAAAAGGGTAAGCTTTAGGGTTTTCGATTCCTAAATATTTAATTCGCCTTGTAGGGGTGGACACAGAGGTCCACCCCTATTCATTTGATTTCTCCGGGGGTGGGGCTTAGTACTTTAGGGGCCCGGAAAAGAGATTAAGAGAGGTTATTGAGCTATGCCTGATTATGTTTCACGTGAAACACTCTATTTCCCGATACAGAAATCGCTGAAGATCCTGTCCAGGATATCCTCCGTGGTAGTTTCCCCCACGATTTCTCCCAGATGCTCCAGGGCAAGCTTCAGGTCCAGGGCCACAAACTCCGGGGACATCTCTTTTTCGATACTCTCTCTTGTCTTCTTCAGGCTGTCCCCTGCCCTTTCCAGGGCTATTTTATGGCGGAGCCGGTTGATTAATATTGAGGGACCTTCCGCATTCTGAGTGACGGCGGTGGAAAAGATTGCCTCCTGCAATTTATCGATTCCCCGCTCCTCCTTGGCCGAGATCTCCACTATTTGCCCTTCCAGGCCCTCCTTTTCTACCTCGGACCGGGGCAGCTTTTGGGGAAGGTCAATCTTATTTATGGCGACCACTGCCTTTTTCCCCCGAAGCTCCTGGATTATTTCTCGATCTTCGGCGGAGAGCTTCTCATTACCATCCAAAACCAGGATCACTATATCCGCCTCACTCAGCTTTTCCCGGGTGATCTTGATCCCCTCCTCCTCCACGATATTGGTCGCTTTCCTCAGGCCAGCGGTATCCAGGACCTTGAGCGGGACCCCTTTGATATTGATAATCTCTCCGATTACATCCCGGGTGGTCCCGGGGATCTCGGTCACAATTGCCCTTTTTTCCTGCAAAAGGACATTAAGCAGGCTGGATTTACCCACATTGGCCCTGCCCACAATTACGGTGCAGAGCCCCTCCCGGTAGATCCTTCCCTCCTCGTAGGTAGCGAGAAACCCCTGGATCCGGGCCGAGCAGCTATCAACCCTGCTTAGAAGCATCTCTCCAGAAAGCTCCTCCAGGTCCTCTTCCGGGAAATCGATACCGGCCTCTACTGAGGAGAGAAGCTCGATCAGGTCGTCTTTGATCTTCCCGATCTCGGTGGAGAGCTCTCCTTTCAGCTGGCCCAGGGCCTGGGACATGCCCTTTTGGGTCCGGGATTCGATCAGGTCAACGACGGCCTCGGCCTGGGTCAGGTCCAGGCGGCCGTTCAGAAAGGCCCTTTTGGTGAACTCCCCGGGCTCAGCCATCCTCGCCCCCTCCCTGAGCACCGCCTGGAGAACGCTTTGGAGGACGAGGAACCCTCCGTGGCAGTGGATCTCCACCACATCCTCTCCGGTGTAAGAATGGGGATGACGCATCACTGCCAAGAGGACCTCGTCCAGGGTGGAACGATCCCGGGGATCGACGATCTCACCGTGATAGAGACAGTGGGATTGGAGGTTGTTCTGTGGGGAGCGGGGTACGAAAAGCCTCCGGGCGATCTCCTCCGCCTTTTCTCCGCTTATCCTCACAATCCCCAGCCCGCCTATCCCCGGCGGGGTGGCGATGGCGGCAATGGTGTCGTAATGGAGGTTCATTAAAGAAGTTAAGAAAGTAGTATTTATATGTCAATTGGCAGGTTTACCGCAGCGTACCGGTTACTTCGGATTTTTTGGTATCCACAATCGAGATGCTGTCAGAGCCGGTATTGGCAATATAGGCCTTTTCTCCTCCGGGGCTTATTACTATATCTCCGGGCAGGTACTCTAAGGATATGGCAGAGATCCCGCTATTAGTAGAGAAGATAAACTTATCGCCTTCAGTAGTAACCTGGGTACCCGGAGAGATGATAAGGCATACTTCCCAACTATCGCTGACATAAACTACCCCTTCCTCCGCCATCGCTACTTGGGTCCCCGAGGATGTGCCCACGGCAAGATACTTATTAGTACCGCTTAAGTAGGTTAATGTCCAATCCTCGGTTTTAGTAGCCCGGTCCATCGTCGAGATGGGAGTAATTTCAGGATTGGAAGGCTCTCCTGA
Organism: Deltaproteobacteria bacterium; assembly: GCA_020345765.1. Taxonomy (GTDB): domain Bacteria; phylum Desulfobacterota. The sequence goes on along the minus strand of CP070770.1, from coordinate 2,292,009 downwards.
ATCAATGAACTCGGGCTCGGTTGCCGTGCTGTCATCGATAATCTGGACCGCACCGTTCAGATTGGTAACATAGACGAGGCGGTTGGTGGTGCCGTTTGCATTTATCGCTATCGGGGTTACGGCAACCCGCCGAGGCAGGCCGCCTAAGACATAAGAGGTACTTAATAATTGACCCTGGGTGGGGCTGCTGATATCCACTACTGCAAGCTGGGGTGAGGTGGGGCTGACTACGGTTACATAGGCCTCCCCGGTATCTGGGTTAATGGCCAGGTCAAAGGGGGTACCGGAGACTGTCCCTTCACTTAATAAGGGGGCTACGAGTGTAAGGGGGCCTGTCATACTGATGGTGGCGATTTCGTCGGAATCGAAGAAGGTGAGATAGGCAAACCGGTCGTCTTCCGAATTAATGAGGTTACGAGGAGAGTTATCGAGTAAAATATTACCCTTTTCTTCGCAAATATAGGTGGTTCCGCTGCAAACGAAGCTCAAAATGCTGTCCGGTTCCGTGCAGGTGACTAAGACAGTGCCGGAGGTGATGGCGATACTATGGGGCTGGCCCGGGAGGGGAATAGTAGTCGGTGAACTAACACTGCCCGTAGTGAATATTCCGCTGGTATCTATCTTGGAGAGAAAGCCCGAGTTTGTGCTGGACCAGGCAACCAGGAGCAGGCTTCCGTCAGGGGCGGCAGCAATATCCCGGATTATCTTGGTATCCGGGTCAGTTGTAATTCCGCTGACTGAAATTGGGTTTGTTCCATTTGAGCTGTTGCCGTCACTATCTACCGGGGAGTTATCCGTAAGGTCAACGATAGATACGGTGCCTTCGGTAGAATTGGAGACGAACAGTAACTCTTTCTCCGGATCCCCGGGGTCCGAGACAATAGTCAGGGCATTTGGGGCGCAGAAATCGTGGTAAACAGTGGTTGAGTCGCCGTCATCGTCTCCACAGCTGAGGGATAACGGTAAAGATAATGCCAGTATGGCGGCAAAATATCTACTGGTCCGGTATAATTGGTTGATGTAGAACATTAACGATTTGATATTACTCATCAAGGATTATTGAGGGCAAAAAGCCTAAACTTTAATTACCAATAACCAAATTCCAAACATCAAATAAATTCCAAATACCAATATTCAATAACCAAACTACTCTAATGTTCTTACTTCAAGTTCAAGACTATGTTTGATTATTGGTCTATTGCTCATTGATTATTATTTGGTTATTGAGATTTGGTCATTGGTTATTTCCCTGCGCCCCTAAATCTTTAATACTTAACTTGGTGCTTATGATTTATTCAATAGTATTCCATAAAGCAGCTGTTGTCTTATCCCACCAATATTATGGTATTACTGTAACCTTAAGGGTATTAGTATCAATCACGGAGATATTCCGGGAAAGGTAATTGGTAACATAGGCATAATCCCCGGAGATTTCTATATCAGTCGGGCCGTCTCCTACTTCGACTATGGTAATAAGATCATTGGTGGCCGCATTAATGACATAGACATTATCAGAGCCGAAGTTGGCTACCAAGATAAGGTTATCCTTTACTGCCACCCCGTCGGGATTGCTATCTAAGTCAATGATATCTAAGACACTGTTGGATTCGGTATTAATAAATGCCAGGCTGTTGGGTGAACGCTTGGATACATAAAGCTCCTTGCCATTTGAGGCAATTCCCTGGCAGTACCCTTCCCAGTCAATAAAACCGATAACTTTCAGGTAATTATCACTTTCAAGAGCTAAGTCGATAACAGAGATTTTACTGGAATTTTGCTGGACCACATAGGCTTTCTCTCCGGATACGGCGATTTCGGTAGGTTTTGTCCAGTAGTCAAGAGGAATTAGCTCTATTAATCCCATGCTACCGGCATCAATTACCGAGACGTCATCGGACGACATGTTGGTAACTAAAACTATTGTAGTTGGCCCGACCACGGTTACCGTAACACCAAACGGATCTTCTCCCACCAGGGTTCTTGCTACTATTTTCTCCTGATCGAGGTCGAATTTAAGCAGACTGTGTGAGGAGCGTTCCGCTACATAAGCATAATTCTCACTGATGGCGATCCCCCCTAAATAGGAGAAACTTTCGCCCTCGAATTCCGCCGGGATATTGGTAATATTAGGTTTACTGTTGTCTAAATCAACCTTTGAGATAAAACCCGAGCAGTATTCCTTATCGGCGTTGGCGTTGGTGACATAAAGAAATTCTTCCTTAACCGTCATTCCTACCGGGTCTTTCAGGACCCCTCCGGGAACCTCGTCGCATACGGGATTGTAGGTACAGCCTCCGGAGAGGGCATTATAGATCAGAATAAAGATAAAGCCTATTTCGGCTGCAAGATTTGCCGGCCTTTTCAAGTCTCTCCTTCCAGTAAGATTAAATTGGATAAATAACTAAACGACGCTCCGAGTCTTCACCCTCACTCTGGGTTTTTACCCCTTCCAATTCGCTCAGGGCAAGATGGATGATTCTGCGTTCCCGGGGATTCATGCTTTCCAGCATTACCGGTTTCCCCTGGTTCCGGGCCTTTTCGGCCATCCGGAAGGCCAGAATCCGCAGGGACTCCTCTCTGCGCTCCCGATAGTGTTCAGTATCCACTATTACCCTTTTTTCTTCCCACCTGCCTGAGGTAAGCCTTATTGCCACCTTGTTGGCAAGGTACTGGAGGGCATCGAGGGTTTGTCCGCGTTTCCCGATGAGGAGCCCGCTGCCGTCTCCCTTGATCGTCAGAAGGATCTCCTCGGAAGTTTCCTCCACAATGACCGAAGCCTCCATGCCGATACGGCTTATTACACCTTCAAGAAATTCTTTGACTTTATTGCCAATGATCGCTTGACCTTCCTCACCCTCAGTTTTAATGGAAGCCTCCTGGGGGGCTGAGTCAGGAGGAGAGCCCTGTCCTTCGGTGGCGGTTACTTCCTCTTTGAGGGCAGCCCTGATCTTGACCTTCTCTCCTCCCACAAATCTAAGCAAACCGCTGCCTTTGGAGATTACCTCCACCTCCAGTTGTTCCTCGGAGCAATCAAGCTCTTTGCAGGCTGCTTCAATTGCCTCTTCCCGCGTCTTTCCTTCCTTCTCGACTATCCGCATACGAACCTCCTATGTAGAGAGGGTTCGAGGGGTCAGGGAGTCCAGTGGCCAAGCGAGAACCGATACACTTGAACCCTTGAATCCTCGAATCCTTGAATCCTTTTTAATCCTTCGACCCCGCCATCGGCGGGGCTCAGGACAAGTATTATATATATTTATTTTATTCATTGACATAGATAGGTCGATCAGCCTTTCTTCCTTATAAAATATTGCTGCATGATAGTAAGCACATTATTCACCAGCCAGTAGAGAACTAATCCCGAGGGGAACCCCCAGAATAAAAAGGTAAAGATAATCGGCATCCACTCCATCATCTTGGCCTGCTGTGAGCTTCCCATGGTAGGAGTCGGGGTCATTTTCTGCTGCAGGTACATTGTTACTCCCATAATCAGGGGCAGGATCCGGAAGGGGAGATTGAAGCCGAACAGGGGAATGGAAAATATGTCCTCGGGAGCGGACAGATCATCAATCCACCAGATAAAGGGGGTGTGCCGGAGCTCAATGGCGTTCCAGAGACCCTGGTAAAGGGCAATGAATACCGGGATCTGCAATATCATCGGGAGACAGCCTCCCAAGGGGTTGATCTTTTCCGTCCGATATAGTTGCATCATCTCCCGGTTGAGCTTTTCCTTATCGTCTTTATATTTCTCCCTTAATTCCATCATCTTGGGCTGCAGTTTCTGCATCTCCTTCATTGACTGGAAACTTTTCTGGGTCAGGGGGTAGAAGAGGATCTTGATTAAGACGGTTAGAATGATAATGGCAAGGCCGTAATTCTTGGTAAACGAATAGAATACATTTAATACAGTAATCAAGGGCTTGGCAATGGAGTTGAACCAGCCGAAATCAATCGCCTTGCCCAGACCCACACCCAGAGATTCCAGTAACTTCCTGTCCTTAGGTCCGAAGTACATGGAATAGCTTTGCTCAAGGCTTCTCTGGGGAGTAATCATTGCCTGGGGATGGATCATAGTGATGGATTCTACTACCCTCTCTTTTTCCTCAATGAGCTTATTAACCTTGAGGCCCATGTCGGGAGAATTACGGGGAATGAGGGCAGCGACAAAGTATTTGTCCTCATAGCCTGCCCAGCGGACATTGTCCGGTAAGCCATTGTTTTTATTGAGTTTTTTTGTTTCTACCTTTTCCCCGATCATTGCCACCGGGCCCACGTACCCGTAGCTCCGCCCCTTTTTCTCCTGGTCTTTCTGGCCGATCCATTCCAGGGAGAGCCTTCCTTTAAGGGGTGACTCGGAGAGGTTCTCGACCGTGACAAAGAGCTCCGCCTGATATTGATTGGCGAAGAAGACGAATTCCTTTTTTATCCGTAAGAACTCCGGGATGGTGCAGGAAAAACTTAATTTTCCTTCCTCCCCGTACCTATCCAGAATGAGGGATTTCTTATCCGCATTGCAGATGATCCGGGAGGTGGGTCCAAGGAAATCGAGGTTCAGGGGCAACAGATGGTCGTCAGAGTTAGAGACCAGGTTTACCGGAGCCGAGTTCGGATCGACTTCTTCCCGGTACGGCATTAACTTCCAGTCCTTGAGCCTTCCGCCGGCCGTAGTGAAGGTGGCGGTGAAAAGGTTCGTCTCGACTGTCACATCCTCCGCCTTCCCTTCGGGGCTCGGGATCTGTATCGGCCTCTCCGGAGGCAAGGGGGCTTCCTTAATCTCCTCTTTTATCTCCTCCCTCTCAACCTGCTCAACCGGAGCCGGCTGTTGGGGAGGTCTCTTTTTGCTCTTTACAAAGAAGCTCTGGTAGAGAAACAGGACGAGCAGACACAGGACGGCTGCTATAAGCGCCCTCTTTTCCATTCCGTCGTTGTCCATTGAATCCGACCTCAGACCGGGTCATATCCTCCCGGGCAGAACGGGTGACAGTGCAAGATCCTCTTGAGGGAGAGCCAGAGACCCTTGCCCAGACCGTATTTCTCCAGAGCCTGCCGTGAATACTCGGAGCAGGTAGGAGTGAAGCGGCAGCTAGGGGGTAAAAGGGGGGAGATAAATCTCTGATAAAATCCAATAACTCCGATAAGGATCTTCCTAACGGTCACAAAGCTTGCTGAGTTCATCAAATGTCTGGTGATAGTTTAAAGCGGCGGCCTCGTTCTTAGCGATGATCAGATAGTCCTGGGAGTTGCCCAGTTTGTGCTGATTAAGTCGAAAGAATTCCCGAACCAGCCGCTTGGTTTTATTCCTTTTAACTGCGCTCCCTACCTTCTTTCCTGCCCGGAGACCCAAACGCATATATCCCTGGGAGTTGGGAGCAATAATGACCGTAAAGTTTTTTGTATGTTGTCTCTTTCCTTTTCGGTAGACCTGCTGAAACTCATCGTCTTTAAGAATTCTTTTTTCTTTTCCAAATCCTAAAGCTTTCATTTCTTACTGATCTGGACGGTCAGCCTGGTCCTGCCTTTGGCCCTTCTCCTTTTCAGGACATTCCTTCCCGCTTTGGTGCTCATTCTTGTCAGGAAACCGTGGGTTCTTTTTCGCTTGATATTACTGGGCTGAAAAGTCCGCTTCATATTGTCTCTCCCTTAATTTAGCTACATCAATTTAAAATATCAATTTAAGTGACCGTTGTCAAATTAAAAAATTCACTTATAATAAAATAAAAAACCCTTTCCAGAATAAACTGGAAAGGGTTTGAATGGTTAAGATTATATATTAGAGAAAGGGATTATTTTCCTCCTAAGTAAACGGATACTCCCCCCTTAATCAGCAGCTCAAGGCCGGAGGCATCTTCTTCCCAATCATCCCCATTCTCAATCTTCAATTTTAACATGCCGTAAATGAAGTCGAGTCCGAGATCAAGGGAAACTTTATCAACTGGAAAGTACTTGATACCGCCCCCACCTCCAAGGATAATACCGGATAGGGTGCGTTTCTCCCCTGCGGGTTCCTTCTGCTCCTCTGTCATGCCCATATACCCAACCAGGACCTCGGGGTAAACAACGAGTTGATCAGAGACCGGATGGTTGTAATCTAAATATACCGCAAGTCTCATATCCGTCATGGCATCTTCTGTTTCATCGTCGCCCATTTTCGTTGTGTCAGTTCGTAGTGAGAACAGGAGATTCCCACCGACTTCGATGTTGTCATTGACGCAATATCCTACGGTAGCTCCCGCCCCATCCCCTAAGAAAATAAGGGATGTGCCGAGTTCGGGGTCACCTTCGACATCAATAGTTGATTTCTTCCAGTCATACCCTAGCAAGGTAGCACCTAACCGAATCTGCCCGGCAGACATTCCTGCTTCAGCCTTAGTGATGGCAAAGCCCAGTGCCAGGGCTAGCCCTAAGAATACAACAAGCAGCTTTTTCATTTTTTTCCTCCTTAAAGAAATTTAGGTTAATGTGATGATCAGAACAACCAAGTTTCCAAATATTATGTCCTTTCCCTTTTGATCACCTCCTTCCATCCGAATTTATATTAGGCCTCCGGATTAAGTATATATTAAATTCAATAATATATCATATAGATTCATTTTGTCAAGTTTTTGTCAAGATTTTCTGTAGATCGGGCGGAATTAAACAAAAACCCTCTCAAGGTTTAAAAGGAAAGGGTTAACTTCCTTTCTGTAAACTATAAGACGCAGTATTTCGCTACAGTAGGAAACCGTATCCAACCATTATTGATATAACTGAATTCTTTATGTCCAAGTTTCCTGATGAATCATCGTTTAATAAAAATAAATCTGCTAATGAATCATCAACCGAAATCAATCCTAAGGTATACCGGCCGTCAAATGTTAATTTAGCTATGCCCAGATCGACATCCATACCCGCACCAAAGACTAATCCGAAATCAAAGCTTTTTATTTCATCTGAAATGTCGAAACTTCCCATTTCAAGGTTTGACGTCATTTTAGCACTAGTCATTAGGGCTAAGGCAGGGCCGAAAAATATGTTAGGCTGAACACTTCCCTCGTTCGGTATTGATATTTTAGCCAAGACGGGAAATTCCAGATAATTAAAGCTTATTGTTCCCTTTACCTTATAGTAATAATATTCATCATAATAGAAGTCATCCTCAATGTAATTTCCTTCTACTTTCATTCCTTTCTTAGTGACTAAGAACTCTGGCTGGATGGCAAAAATGTCATTGATGTCATAGGTGATAAAAGCTCCAAAAGAAACCCCTGTTTTCACTTTCTTATCAAAGGTCCCTAAGAAAAAATCTACATCGTCGCCATAAAGTGTGGCAATGTTAACCCCGGCTTTCATTCCTGCCGATACTTCTTGTGCGTAAACGGAAGCGGAAGAAATTATAAACACTGCCACTAGAGCTACAATTATTATAACAAATAACTTCTTCATTTTCTCCTCCTTAAAGAAATTTCAGATTTTAAAAGAATTACTACTGCTTTATGAAGTAGAGGGATATCCCTGTCCTTAAAAGCATCTCAGAGCTTGTAACATCCTCATCCTCCACGTCTAAAATGCCGTAGATGTAGTTGAGTGTGAGATCAAAAGAAACATTTTCGAATATAAAATACTTAAGACCATACCCAGCGCCAAGTAAAAATCCAGACATTGTGGTAGAGGCATTACCAAAAGGACTCTCTATCTCTAACTCCGTAATTGTATATCCAAAAAGGATCTCAGGAAAAACTACGACCCTATCAGAAGTTGAATGATTATAATTAAGATAGAAAACGAATTTCATATTCGTCATGGTCTCATAATCCTCAAGATTTAATCTTGCGAAATTAAACATTAAACCGGTCTCGGTGTTTTCATTGGCGCAATGTCCTATTATAAGACCCGCTCCGCCTCCGATCGATGTTCCTAAACCAACTGAGCCGATGGAGAAGATGGAAACACTGCCTTCTTCTCCGTCATCACTTAATGAAAACCAGTCATATCCTGCTCCGCTCAGGCCTATCCGTGTTGCCTTGGTAAGCGGTCCCTTTTTGGCAGGTGTTTCCGCTTTGACAGTCGTTTCTGATTGAGTGGGTGGGGTTGCTTCAGCAGGCGGTTGTGTTTCAGCGGGAGGCTCCGATTCGGCAGGGGACTGTGCTTCAGTAGGTGATTGTGCCTTGGCTTGAGAAATAGTAATGCCCATTATCAGGGCTATTCCTGAAAATACAACAAGCAGCTTCTTCATTTTCTCCTCCTTTGGGAAAAGGTTTAGGTTAAAATACGAAGCTTGGAATTGTTAAATTTCCGGAGAGAATATTCTTTTTCTTGCTTACCTCCTTTTGTCCGAATATTGCCTTGAATTTAATGAAATTATATATTAGCAAATTCATCGTTTCAAGTTTTTCAGGATTTTCTGCAATTTGTCCAGAATTTAATATAAACTCCTTTCCAGAATAGTTGTAAAAGGTTAATTGTCTTCTCGTAAGCTATTCGGTGAAGTATTTCGTTACAGTGGGAAACAGTACCCAATCATGATTGATATAACTGAATTTTTTATGTCTGGATCTTCGATAATAACATACTCAGGCATAGGTAAAATAGATCCATGAAGCAAAAGGATTTCTGTAAGTATATTTATCAATCCTAAAGTATA
>CP070770.1:2276298-2283292 GCA_020345765.1 Deltaproteobacteria bacterium | reverse complement strand
CTTTCCTTCTTGCCCGATCTTGACGAAACCCGCCTGGGTCAAGTGGTATAGAACCTTATAGGTATCGAAGTCTCCCAAGCCGCTCCTTAGTGTAATTTTCTCTAAACTTGCCGAACCATCGACCAGGCTAAGCGCCCTTTGCTCAATCGGATTAAGCTCGATATCGGGAGGAGGTTCTTTTTGCTCCAGTACAATATCCTACGAGGGAAATTTCTCCAAGAATCTCGACCATTCATCGATCCTCCTGATCCCTTCCATCATCAGATTCTGGGTGCTCATATTGAGATTAATCACATTGTCCCGGGACAGATTCCCTTCCAGGAAGGTAAAGCTTCCCTCCTTGTGGTAAAAGATGCTATAGACAATCTCCTCTACCTGTCTCCGCAGTCCCAGCCAGAGCTCCTTGGCGGTGATAAAACCACCTTCCACTAAAACTTTACCGATATTCCTCTCGGGAGAAACCTCCCCGATCACCTTATCTAACTGCTCGGGGGAAATCTTTCCGGCCCGGCATAACGACTCGCCCAGACGATCCTTTTCCAAGGAGGAGGAAGCATAAATGATATTGCCTTCGCGAAAAAATACTGACTTGGAGACCTTCTCAAACTCGAAAACCAAGATCCCCGTCTTCCGGTTGAGCTCGATAAAGGAGATAATGTCGGCCGGTCCGAATGACTCAAGGTCTCCCTTAATAGCCGTCTTTTTCGCCCTCTGCTCAAGCTCCGAATTAGGTCTTTCCATTCCCTTGCTTTTTAAAAAATCCTCTTAATAACCCTTTTTCTATTGCAGAAAAAAGGGACAGGCTACTTTCCTCACCAATAAGTAACCTGCCCCCTTTTTACTTCTGCCTTGGTGCCGAAGGCGGGATTTGAACCCGCACGGGGGTTACCCACCACCCCCTCAAGATGGCGTGTCTACCAATTCCACCACTTCGGCAATCCCTTCTATCAATTTATCCCTCGGTCTCTTAAGCCTGATACTTGTCGCCTATTCTGTCTCCGGAGCTCCCATCGGAACCTCCCCGGGAACCGGCTCCTCCGCGGCGGGAGTAGTCTCGGCCGCACCCGGCCCTTCTTCGGAATAGGGAGCGCTCTCCGGGGGTAGAGGTACCCCGGGAGCCGGCTGGGCGGCGGGGGCAGGCGTCTTCTCAAAGATGGTCTTATCGGAGCGGTGCCCGGAGAGATAAGCAAGACTCAACGAAGTCAGCATGAAAACGATCGCCGCCCCGGCAGTAAGTTTTCCCAGAAAACCAGCGGGCCCCGAGCTACCAAAGACCGTCTGACTGGCTCCGCCGAAGGCAGCTCCCATCTCGGCACCCTTACCGGTCTGGAGCAGAACAATGAGGATCAGGGCAATACATACGATAATGTGAATAACAATAATAACTGCCGCCATAATTAATCTCCTGGTTTAAAATTTATGATCTTGGCAAAGGTGCGGGCCTCGAGGCTTGCCCCCCCTACCAGGGCACCGTCGATATCCTCCTGGGCCATCAGCTCGTCAATGTTTTCCGGCTTTACACTCCCTCCGTATTGAATCCGGGTCTGCACCGCCTTATTTTTTCCGAAGAGCTCCCCCAGAATCTTCCTAATCAACTGGTGGACCTCCTGAGCCTGAGCCGGCGTTGCCGTCTCCCCGGTCCCGATTGCCCAGATGGGTTCATAAGCTATAATTATCTCACTAAAATCTGCCGAAGTCAAACCGGCCAGACCTTTTTTCATCTGACCTTCAACAACGCTAAAGGTCTTTTCCTGCCTCCGTTCTTCCAGGGATTCCCCGACACACATGATCGGGATCAGATCACTACGGAGGACGCTTTTAAGCTTCTTATTAACGGTACTGTCGGTTTCCCCGAAATACTGCCGACGCTCCGAATGACCCAGGATCACATAGGAGCATCCCAGGTCCTTAAGCATCGGCGGGGATACCTCTCCGGTATAAGCGCCACTGTCCTCCCAATGGCAGTTCTGGGCCGCAAGGGTAACACTGCTTCCACTAATAGCCTCGAAAACATAGGTCAGGGCCGTGAAGGGCGGGGCGATAATGATATCTACCCCGGTTGTTCTCGGAATTAAATTTCTCAGCTCGGTTACCAACTTGATCGACTCCAGCTTGGTCTTGTTCATCTTCCAGTTGCCGGCAATCACTGGCTTGCGCATAAGTAATACTCCTTTTTAATTCTTCCCCTGCAGGGCTTTAATCCCCGGCAGTTCCTTACCCTCCAGGAGCTCCAGAAACGCCCCTCCCCCGGTAGAGATAAAAGAGATCTTGTCCGGGTTTCCTTCCTGCTGGACAGCGGCGATGGTATCGCCTCCACCAATAACAGTAAATGCAGAGGATCCCGCCACGCACGAAGCCATTGCCCGCGTGCCCCCGCTGAATGCCTCCATCTCGAAGACCCCCATCGGGCCGTTCCAGATGATCGTCCGGGCATCCCCCAGAACCTCGGAAAAAAGAAGGTTGGTGGCGGGCCCGGTATCCATTCCCATCCATTCCTCCGGGACCTCCTGAGCCGGGACTACCCTGCTCTCCGCCTCCGGAGAAAACCTATCGGCAATAACGCAGTCAACCGGAAGATAAAGCTTTACCCCCCTCTCCCGGGCTGATTCGGCAATCTCCGCCGCCTTCTCCCGCAAGTCCTCCTCGGTCAGGGATTTCCCTACCTGATATCCCTGGGCTTTGAGAAAGGTAAAGGCCATGCCCCCACCGATAATGAGCTTATCAACCTTTTTAAGTATGTTCTTCAGGGTCTCCAGCTTGCCGGAGACCTTCGCCCCCCCGATAACCGCAACCATCGGCCTCTGCGGGTTCTCCATTGCCCGAGCGAAGCTCTCGAGCTCCTTTTTCATTAAAAGCCCGGCCGCACATACACCGACATAGCGGGTGATCGCCTCTACCGAGGCATGGGCCCGGTGGGATACCGCGAATGCATCATTTATATAGATGTCGGCGGATCTTGCCAGACCCCGGGCGAAATCCGGATCGTTCTTTTCCTCCTCGGGATGAAAGCGCAGATTCTCAAGGAGAGCCACCTCCCCCGGCTTAAGTTCGCTTATCGCCTTTTCCACCTCCGGGCCCAGGCAATCGTTAAGAAGACTCACCCCTTTTCCCAATAGCTCCCCCAGCCTCCCGGCTGCCGGTGCCAGGCTGAACTTCTTTTCCACCTTGCCCTTGGGCCTCCCCAGGTGGGAGGCAATGGTGAGTACCGCCCCCTGCTCCCGGCAGTACTTTATGGTAGGGAGCACGCTCCTTATCCGGGTATCGTCGGTGATTTTGCCCTCCGGGTCAAGGGGCACATTGAAGTCCACCCGCAGCCATACCCGCTTCCCCTTCAGCTCTATCTCGTCGACATACTTGATGTCCAAGACTTATTTCCCCGAAATATAAATTGCCAGCTCCTTCATCCTCTCGGAGAAACCCATCTCGTTGTCGTACCACGACAGTGCCTTGACCATCCTTTTATTGAGGACCGCGGTGTAAGAGGCGTCGAGGATGGAGGAGTGACGGTTTCCGTTAAAGTCGATAGAGACCAGGTCTTCTTCGCAGTACTGGAAGACACCCTTCAGGGGCCCCTCGGCCGCCTTCTTGAAGGAAGAGTTGACCTCTTCCTTGGTAACATCCTTTTTAAGTTCGGCGACCAGGTCCACCAGCGATACGTTGGGGGTAGGGACCCGAATGGCAATCCCATCCATCTTCCCGGCCATCTCCGGGATCACCAGGGAGATCGCCTTGGCCGCCCCGGTGGTTGTGGGGATCATCGAGAGAGCGGCGGCCCGGGCCCGCCGGAGATCCTTGTGGGGCAGATCCAGGATCCTCTGGTCATTGGTATAGGAATGGATGGTGGTCATGAATCCCCTCTCCACCCCGAAGCTGTCATTTAGGACCTTTACCAGAGGGGCCAGGCAGTTAGTGGTGCAGGAGGCGTTGGAGATAAGATTATGCTTGGCCGAGTCGTAGCTGGATTCATTGATGCCCATCACGACAGTAATATCAACATCGTCAGAGGCCTTCGCCGGGGCGGAAAGGATTACCTTCTTCGCCCCGTTTTCTTTCCCGGTGTGCTTCTCCAGGCCCTTACGGTCCCGGAAAATCCCGGTGCACTCCAGCACCAGCTCCGCTCCCGCCTTCTTCCAGGGGATCTCGGACGGCTCCTTGATGGCGGTGATGGGAATTTTCTTCCCGTTAACGACGATTGCGTCTTTCTTCGCCTCGACCTCGGCATCCAGGATCCCGTGCACCGAATCATACTTGAGAAGATGGGCCAGGACCTCGGCCTCGGTAATATCGTTTATGGTAACGACATCGATCCTATCATCATTCAGTGCGCAGCGCAGGAAGCAGCGCCCTATCCTTCCAAAACCGTTAATCCCTATTTTTACTGCCATTTCTATCCTCCTTGAATAAACAAAAATGTAATTATTATAATTATAACCGCTTCAATAATACTTTTTGTCCCCGGAGAAGTCAATATTTTTTTGGGCATAACTTCCCCCATTTCCTGAGTAAAAATATGAATCCCTAATCCTGAATCCTTACCTCTTACTCCTTATTCCCTTCTTAAACATTTCCCTTTAATGCGTGACCCTCTTTCCCCCCTTTGACAAGCTGGATCATGTATGATATTTTGACTGCCAATAAAGGAGCATTTATGAAAGTCAGGCATTCTTTACAGTTTCCGAAGATAAGCTGGTTCGATGCGGCGAGCGGGATCTTCCTCATGGTGTTCATGGCCTCGGGCTACCTGTACGGTATGCAGGAGATGCCGGATATAAGTTCCGCAGATGCAGTTGTCGCGTGGTACCACAGTCGTGGCGCCATGGACGCCGCCATTGCCTGTGTATTGGTGACAATCGCATTCTTCTTCACTTTCTGGTTCATGGGAGTGGTCATATCGCTAATGCGCGCGGCGGAGGGCAACGGACCTCTGACATGGATAAGCCTTTTCGGAGGATTATCATTTACGACTGTATTTGCCTGCGCGCTGGCCTTCGTACTGGCCCCGGTATGCTGATAGAAAAGGGAATAAGCAATGATGCGATTTATCTTATGCATTCCGCATCGCTGCTCACCGGCGTAACAACGTCCGTATGCGGTCCGGCGTATTTCATACCGATCGCCATATTGTCATTCCGCACGGGGCTGTTCTCCAGATGGCTCTCATGGTTAAGCGTTGCCTGCGCAGTGGGTTCGCTGACGCCCATAGGTGGAGCCTTTGCACTCAGCGGACCTCTTAACGTGGGCAACGGATGGGTAGGGATCCACACCGTCGCGGCGTCATGGGTCGGATGGAGCGGTGTGACGGGGTTGTATCTGCTGTTTGTTCGTAAATCGATGAATAAAGAGGCTTGATACTCCCCTTCTCACGCCATCGTCCTGCGTTCCCGCGGGACAACGTAGTAATCTTATAGATTTGGGATTCTATTTCCCCCTTATGTGGGGAGCGTGGCAAAGCCTACCCTGAGCCTGTAGAAGGAGTGAGAGGGAAAATAAATTCACCTCTTCCGTCTGTCCTGAGCCCCGCCTAAGGCGGGGTCGAAGGAGGGAGGGGGATTTAGTGACTTTGAACTTTAGATTTGATTTGGTATTTGCTTGCTCCGCCGACTTGTCCTCCGAAGCCTTGGCGCGTAGGGGGAAGCACTCAGCCTTTTATAGCCGCCACTACTAATATGCAAGGTAGCTTATCTGCATAGCAAGAGGACAAATTAGTCATGCGAAGGCGAGGGCTTTGTCATTTGTAATTCTATACTAACAGGCTTTTATTGTCTTATTCAACTCAGCGATTAGTTCGCTGATGGCTTTTGTCAGCTCTTCCTGGGCGGGGTAAAGTTCAAATGTTAAAAAGAAAAATGGGTGAACACTTTTCTCCGGAGGACTATAGGAATTAAAGTAGCTTGGAAGTTAAGAAAAATTGGGGGGGTAGATGTGGGAAACTAGTATTCAAAATTTCCTCTCATGACTATTTTATGGCTTTAAATTCTATTTCTTGTTTAGATAGATCAAATGTAATTTTATATTTCTCAAATATCGGATTGTGCCCTAAGATACCATAGCCCAACCTTCTATTAGGGTCGGCTGGCACTAAAAATCCTGCCCGGGCATCATATGACCATCCTCCAATTTCTATCTTTATATCGTGATAATAGGTTTCCACCTCTCCTGCTTCGATACCTGATGAAACTTGTCTTATTCCAGATTCAATATTAATCCCTAAAGCTTCTCCAACAGATTTATCAAACAGACACATGTCTGCTCCAGAATCTATTAATGCATTAACTCTTCTTGAATTCCCACCATACTTTAAAGTAACAGGTATTATAGGCCTGAGAAGTTGTGTTCTCTCAGGGAATGCTGGTTGGGGTGGAATTCTAAGTTTAAGGTAGCGGAATTTCATACAACGCAGGTCGCTAATTGTGGGGATACATAGAGAAGAATTGGTTCTTTAACTCCGTTTTTTTCAGCTTTTTCAATAGCTTCTTGGATAGTAGAACCGTTACCAACAATTCTTTCGTTATCCTCATCTAAGGCAATCCATTGATTAAGAAACTTTTCAAAGATTTCTACAAGGTTAATAGTTGGCATTTCCTCCACCTCCAGCATAAATGTGGCATAAAATATGAAATTTGTCAAATTTTCCTAAAGAATATATAAAAAGGAAGCCTTGGTAAAGTAGGATGAATCCTATATTTTGGAATTTGTTTTGAATTTGGCTAATTTGGATTTAGAATTTGTTTGGGATTTAGAAATTAGGATTTAGGATTTTATCAGCATAATGCTTAGCAGGCTTTTATTGTCTTATTCAGCTCAGTGATTATCTCGCTGATAGCTTTTATTAGCTCTTCCTGGGCGGGGCAGTCGGTTATCCAGTCGTCTCCTGGATCTCCCCCAATACAGCCGTCCATCTTCGGCTTAATATCGTTATTCAACTTGTCAATTGCCCCCTGATAGTCTCCGCTGTTGATTTGGTTGAGAATGGCATTGAGCTTGTTGGATAATG
>CP070770.1:2241022-2276198 GCA_020345765.1 Deltaproteobacteria bacterium | reverse complement strand
CTTTTACTCCTCTTTAAGTTTCCAAAAAACCTGAGTTTCCTCCTTTTTTAGGATTCTATATATAGTATATAGTTACTTTTATAGACAGGGAAAAAACAGTTGTGTTCAAATACACTTTCAAACAGCCCCTTGGAAGTTTTGAATGCTCTATTTTAATGTTTCTAAAAAATTTGCTTCTACTTTATGAAAGTCCCTCACTTCCTTTAATCTTTTAATTCTTTTTGTATTTGTTTTTTCTCTTCAATATTCTTTTTAAGTAACTTATTTCATTTCTCAATTTATTATGACGCTTTGTAAAACTACCTTTCGGACCACGGGGCTCTTTGGCGAATTCCTCTTCGAGCTCCTCCTTTAAAGAAGATAGAGCAGATTCTTTAAGTTCATTTCCCAAAATATTTCTCGCCGCTTCAACTTTCATTAATCCTATCTTTCCACAACCAGCTCCAAGTAAATCCTCTACAAGATCAAGCAAATATCTTGCAGAATCTTTATCATCTAAAATTCCTTTCTCTATCATATTACCCTTCAAATAAATCTTCCACGAGTTCTCTCCTATTTTGCCCTCGGTGTGGAATTTCTTTACATCTTCACTAAGAGCAATCTCTTTCGCTATTGCAAAGACATCTTTATCCTGGCTCCATTTATAAAGTGCTTTCAAGGTTAAAGGAACTACAGTTGTATAATCTCCATCAAAATTAAATTGCCTCCTATTTTTAACCTTTGGTCCTCGTTCCCAATAAGTCCTAAGTATGCCGAGTAAGGCAAATTTTGCTTCTTCTCCACCAATCCTCTCTAGTGTCCTTATGATCTCTAATTTAACGAGCGGAGCCCCCTCTGGAGCCATTAAAACTCTATATGGTTCTCTCTCAAATTGATTGATAAGTAAACTAACTGCTTTTCGCTTTTCTATTTCACCTAATCTTCTTACAGCAGCCATTCTGGTAAATTGATCTTCACTATCTAAGAAAGGTCGTAATTCAGAAACACTGGCTGCCTTTTGAATTTCAGGCGGTATCTCAAATTCCCCATCTCTCAAGCGTAACCCTTCTTTGCCCATTTTTGCGTATCCATAACTCACTGCTGAAAATATCAAGCAAACTACTATCCCAAAAACAAAGAACTTTTTCATTATTTATTCCTCCTTATTCTATTTTTCCCATTGTTTACCGTTTGTATCCGACCAGTCTTTGTTTGGATATATTAGACCGGGGCTTTTCTCAGCCATTCGTGCTAAGAATTCATCATCCCCGACATCAGCATAATCAGGGTGTATAGTGTGTTCTATATCATAAGAGTCTTGTTTTGTAGGATCTAAATAATAAGGTGCTATACCTTCGTATATATCAGCTACTCCATCATCATCTGAGTCAAAAGTAGGATTACGCCCACCATTATAATAGTTTTTTTGGTGTTCTAGTTCATGAGTACAGGTCACGGCACAGCAATCAATTCCCGAACTTTTAATTTTGTAAGGGAACTGCAGAGGGGCTTTAACCCAATCATCACCCCCTAAGTATTTACCCGAGTGCATAAAACTATCAGGGCCTGCAGTTATAATGATCGAATGTGGTTCACCATTACCCTCATCAATCAACTGATCATCATCACCTGATTTTGTAGTATTACAAATACCGTCAGCCCCAGTAGTTATTGTATTACCATCAATATGATCATCAGGAGTTGGAGTTGTATCCAATATGCCATTCGGACCTGCAGTGACTGCAATTGCGTGTGGCTTCCCAAACCCGGGGTAGATTACTTGAATGTCATCTTCTGTGGCAGTAGTGTTTGCAATACCGTCTGTACTTGATGTAATACAAGTTTGGTAATATTGATTTATCAAGTAAATGTCCCATTCATCAGTAGTAGGTGCATCGTTTAGTACATATAGAATATCGTTATATCGATCATACCCACCAAAAC
The DNA here is from genome assembly GCA_020345765.1 of Deltaproteobacteria bacterium. Classification (GTDB taxonomy): domain Bacteria; phylum Desulfobacterota. Next base: position 2,274,275 of record CP070770.1, on the reverse strand, counting down.
CTCCCTGATTCAAGTATTCAAAGTTTTTATCTTTCAAGTCCGGAACAACTCCTCCTTCCTTCCAATAATAAAACCAATTACGACTAAGGCCAGAATCGGCACCAGGATGGTTTGTTTCATCCCTGGGGAAGAATATTTCCACCTTTTGAGTATCTTTGCATTCTGAGCATCCGGGATACTCTACGTTCAGGAAAACATTCTGATTTACGAATGCATTATTTGAAAGGGGTAAGGTTTTGTAAGTAAAATTATATCCTTGGGGTGGTATAGGGACACCACTTACCGGAGCCCTACTATCAAAATTGCTGATAGACCAAATAAGATTTGAGTCTTCTTCAGCAATTCCAGACATAGCAGTGCCAATAATTTCAACAATAGCATTAGGATGAGCAGTATTGTTGAAAACAAAATTATTATCCGTAACCGGAACTTCATTGGGTTCTAATATCTTTACCCCAGCAACAATTATCGCCTCGTATTGTCTATTCCACAAAATCTCAGCACCGTTATAATATAGAGAGACTTTTACATCATAATAGCCCTCTGGGACTGGTAGATCATCTGTATTCTTACCATTCCAAACGAAGATAGGATTATATCCGTCCACTGAACCTCTGGGATTGTCATCCCATTCAGTATAAACCGATGGTCCTCCTGTATTAAATATCTCTAATTTTATCTGAACACCTTCATCAAACAAGTCCAGATAATCCCCGAACAAATAATAGATTATGTTCACCGAGGGCGCTACTGGACCATAGAAGCTTATTATTGCTGGATCCAATTCAGTCGGCGAGACAGTCCATAACACCCCATCTCCCACAAAGCCGCAAACCTCATTACTATTCCCACTTTCCTGATTAATAGTATCTACTGACCTCACCACATAGCAGTTTTCCAGAACAGGATCAGGGTTTGTATCATAAAACTGTTCGTATTCGGCTGGAATAAGAATGGGATTAAGGGGAACTGACCCGTAGCTGCCATTAATTCTTCGGTATATATTAAACCCGCTCAGGTCCGAGATGCTGGGACCATCCCATTGAATAATAATGGAAGCTGGCTGTTCGATAATAGAGACATTCGTTGGCGGCGGTGGGGGTGGATTGACTGTTACCGGTGTAGCCGAGACTTCATCAGAAAAATAGCTTTCATTCCATGGATCATAATCATCGACAGCGGTTACGACATAATAATAGGTTTCCCCATTTATAAGGCCACTATCTTGATAAGATGGATATTCAGAAAAATTTATTGGAAAATCATATACCCCACCTTCCTGCCTCCGATAAACATTATATCCAGCGAGGTCTGTCAGCCATGAGCCATTCTCATTAGAATCGGGAGCTATCCACCAGAGGTCCACCTCTCCATCCCCCGCAAATGCATCGAGGCCGTAAGGCGGATCAGGAGCAATAGAATCGGTAGGCTCATCAGATTCCACATTCGACGGGCCACTTATGTTACCCGAGGTATCTACTGCATACACCACGTAGTAATAAGTATTCCCTTCCCATACCTCGTAATCAGTAAAATCTGTTCCACCCCTTTCCAGTGGAAAACCTGAATCATAATTTTGATCACTTACATTAGAACCGTTAGTAAGCCGATAGATCAAATAATGGGAAACCGCGACATCGTCAGTAGATGGTAACCATGAAAGATCCAGCCGCTCACCTGTGCCGGGATCGTTAATTGTCAGATTGCTCGGGTCTGTAGGTGGCTCGGAGTCTCCAACCTCTATGGCTGTCGCCGAGGCCTCATCCGAGGGCTCACTTTCTCCAACGTCCAAGTCAACCGCCGATACCACGAAATAGTAAGTCTGACCTATTTCCAAGTCCAGAAAGGTATAACCAGCATATGCCGATGGAAGAACGAACCAGTTTTTGGTATATAACCCCGATACGGTACCTCGATAAATAATATAGCCATCAATATCCGGGTCGGGACTCTCGTCCCAGAATATTGTTATCTCCCCGCTGAGGGGACCCGGCTCGGCCATAAGTCCGGTTGGTGCACTTGGCGGCGGCGGACACTGAATAACTATTAATGAGAGGTTAGTGTCACTAATAATATCAAAACAAGTTTCTCCATCCCCCATTAATAATTGGAAGGTCCCACAAGGTACAGTGATAAATATCTCGTATCCATCACAGGCACCTAAGTTAACTGTGAAATCGCCATTAACAATATTCCCAGAGAATATAATTCCTGGATTATTGCAGCTTATAAACTCTACTATACCAGTGCTGAAACTCACATAATCCTGATCGACCACCGTCCCTGTAACAGTAGGTTGCGTGTTAAATGTAATATCTCCATATGAACCACTACTATATACTGTAGCTTCAATATAATAATTACAGCCCTCTCCTTCAATGAATATGTAATATTCCCTGCAATAAGGTAAAGTTACTTCAAATGACCCGTCAGGATAAGAAGTGGCAGGATATTCGATCCAGGTATCAGGATCAACAAAAATTACCATGGGATTAGGAATGGCAAAACCACTCTCATCCACTACCCGACCGGTTACGTCTGGAGTAGTATCGAATACCACATCTTCTGCGGAGGATCCACTTCCATAAACATCTGCCGTGTAAGCATATTCACAGCCCCATGCTCTAACAATTACATCATACTCCCCGCAATGAGGTAAAGTTAACTCAAACCACCCACCGGAATTAGTAGTGTCTGGATACTGGCTCCCGGCACTATCAATAAATATTACTTCAGCATTAGAAATGGGAGAATTATTCTCATCCACCAGCCTACCGGTTACGTCCGGGTCGGTATCTAACACAATACCTCCGCAAAAGGTTCCACTTCCATAAATATCTATAGTGGTACATAGTTCACAGCCCCCATTTTCTCCAACAACTAAATAATAGTCCCCGCAATAAGGTAAAGTTATTCCAAATGTCCCGTCAGAATTAGTAGTGGCGTAATACTTGTTCCCGGTATAAGAAATAAAATATACTACAAGATCAGAGATGGGAAAGCCATACTCATCCACCACCCAACCGGTTATATGCGGGGTGGTGTTGAATACAAAATCATTAGCAAAAGGTCCGCTTCCATAAATTTCTGCTGTGTAATATTGTTCACAGCCCTCTGCTCTGACAATTACATAATATTCCCCGCAATAAGGTAAATCGGCTGTTTCAAACCACCCACCGGAATAAGTACTAGTTTGATACCTGATCCCATAATCAGAAATAAAAGTTACTAAAGCATTAGAAATAGGAAAGCCTCCCTCATCCACTACCCGACCGGTCATATTCGGGTGGGTATCCACTAGAACATCCCCCACATTGCAATCATAGTGAATTGTTGCACAATATTGTGCCATGCAATTAAGCCCCCATATTGTTACATAATAATCTCCTGTGTATGGTAAATAAATTTCGAAAGTACCATTAAAATAAGAAGTGGCGTAATACTCGCCCAAGGTATAAGGATCAATAAAAATTACAAAAGGATAAGGAATGGGATAGCCATATTCATCTACTATTCTCCCGGTAACATAAGGGTCTTCAGAATTAATATTTTTTATGTTATTAAAGGATTCATTATTACCTATTAGCTCATTTTTTTGAGGTAAAATATTCATAGCCTTACTTGGATCATTTTGGATTTGTAGACTCTCTATTGTCATGATGGGCTCTCTCTGAATCCATAGAAACCCATCGGTTTTGGTTGGTTCTCCCTGGAGCCGCAAAACCTTCTTGGCTTTAGTTGAGTCTCCCCGAATCTGTAAAACCTTCTTTTCCTTGGTCAGTTCTTCCTTGAGTCGTAGAACCTTTTTAGCTTTGGTAGGCTCTCTCTGTATCTGCAATTTCTTCTTAGCCTTGGTTGGCTCCACTTGTAAGTGTATTCGATTATCTCTATCGCTTTGAATTGTTTCCTTCTCTATTTTAATATAACCTTTTGCACCGGGGCATGAATTAACCTTTTGTCTTTTAATACTTTTAATACCTTTGGTACTTTGAAGATCACTATCGTGAGAATCTACTGAAGAAGCAAAAGGCAATAAGGAAAATATTGCGAGCCATAAAAAAAGTAAAGTTCTTTTTGTTTTCAACATCATCAGAATCTCCTTAAACTCTTAGTTAATTGGTACAACTTTTTAATCTCTTGAGTTAATCGGTATGTAACATTGCATTCATTTCTTTTGGAAATTGAATTTTATTGCCGTGTTTTTCCACAAAATCCTTTTTGATCGGTTACTACCATTCGGTTCTACAGTCCAAAAACGATGTCAAGTAAATAACTAATAATTACAAGTATTTACAGCCATTTTATTTGCTTATAGTTTCAAAACAATAGAAAAAAATACCCATTAGTTCAAAAATAATCATTATGGAGAGTTACTGCTTTTTCATTTTTTCTCCTTAAGATCACTATCCTCCCCTATCCCATACTACCAAAGGAAGGGTATATGGAATTGAATACCTACTCCTTCGACAGGCTTATCCTGAGTGAAATCGTAGGGCTAAGGACAGGGAACGGAGTATTCTGACATATTTTCATAAGTCCATGAAAGAAAAAGGATATAGTAAAGGATGAAAATGAACGCAACAATCGTTTTCCCGGCAAGTATTGTAGTTTAGCAAGCATTTTTCCACCTGCTATGTTACTTAAAGGTATGTTGCCATTAATCTTTGATCTTTTGGGGTCAATTCAAAGCTGCCGGACAGATTCACGCAAATCAGATTAACGGCATTGGCAGTCTACTTTTATCCCGATAAAACATGATTGTCAAGTGTTTTTTTAATATTTTTTTACATAAAAAAACTACCTGAAGGAATTACAAATGTCATGGTTAAATTGGTATTAAAAGTTTTGACAATTTAAGTAAAATAATCCTTGACGAACCTCCGGGGTCCTTTTTTATATTAAGCATTGAAAGATCACGGACGTTATGTTATAATAATGTTATAACAGCCAGGGTAAGTTTATGATTAAACAACTCCGTAAAGTAGGAAACAGCAACGCTTTAATTCTGGACCGGGCAATCCTGGAACTGCTCGGCCTCGAAGAAGGGGGAGAAGTGCAGCTTAAGGTTCACAACGGCTCGCTCATCATAACTCCGACGCAGCCGAAGCCGGTTGACAAAAAGCGATTCGAGGAGTGCTTGAGCCGGGTAGTTACCGAAAGACGTGAGCTCCTCAAGCGTCTTGCGGAATGAGCGACTTTCCCATTTTTTTGACCGTAGATCATGTGCTTGCCATCCACCGGCGCATGATAGATGAGTTCGGCGGTGCTCCGGAAGTACGGGATTACGGACTGCTTGAGTCTGCCGTGACCATGCCCGCCGCCCGTTACGGCGGTGAATTCCTTCACTGCGGAGTTCCCGCGATGGCCGCATCCTACCTGTTCCATATCTGCAAAAACCACCCCTTTGTTGACGGAAACAAGCGGACCGCGGTAGCGGCGGCGGAAATCTTTTTGTTAATTAATGGTATGCATCTGACAGCCACCAACGAAGAGCTCGAGCATCTTACCATCGGCGTAGTGGAAGGCACTACATCCAAGGACGAAGTTACCGCTTTTTTTGTGAAAAAAGTCACCGGGATCGTATAATAATGGCGTCGGATTATTACTTTAAGCATTATCCCAAATATTGAGTAATGGCGGATAGAAAACCCCAGCCATGGGATTGTTTAAAAAGTATCTTCCCCCTCCCCCTTTGATGGGGGAGGGTTGGGTGGGGGTGAACAATTTCAGTAAAAAATCCTAATGAAATCACCCTCCCCTTAGTCCCCTCCCATCAAGGGAGGGGAGATTTATTGAAAAATTTCTTTTAAAATGGTTTTTCAACAGCCCCGCCTTTCCTGTTTCAATAAGCAAATTGAGCCGAAATGGCTCGAAATATCAAGGAAGCCCCGGGCAAATTTGATTTGACTTTGGAGGGTATCCGGGCTAAATTTAAAGATAATTAAGTTCTATGGCTGGAGGAAAAAAGTTGCTTAATGCGATTACCGATGTTCCGGGGATCAGGGTCGGCCATGCCAGTGATCTTGAGGCCAAGACCGGCTGTACCGTTATCCTCTGCGAAGAAGGGGCGGTGGCCGGGGTTGATGTGCGGGGAACCGCGGCCGGAACCCGGCAGATCGATTCCTTAAACCCTCTTCATCTAGTAAACGAAGTCCACGCCGTCTGTCTTGCCGGAGGAAGTGCCTTTGGACTGGATGCCGGGGGAGGAGTGGTCAAGTTCCTGGAAGAGCAAGGAAAGGGCTTAGACATTTTGACCGTCAGGATTCCCATTGTGCCTACCGCGATAATATTTGACATTTTCTTCGGGGACAACAAGGTCCGTCCCGATAAAGAGATGGGCTACCAGGCCTGTCTGAACTGCTCCTCTGAAAAGGTGGACGAGGGAAGTGTCGGGGTAGGAACCGGGGCAACCGTAGGAAAGCTATTCACAACCAAGCAGGCAATGAAGGGGGGGGTGGGAACGGCCAGCGCGAGATTGCCCAATGGTGCCGTTGTGGGTGCCCTGGCGGTAGTCAATGCCTTCGGCGATGTAATCGACGGTAAGGGGGAGATAATTGTCGGGGCCCGGGCTGCGGAGGACAGCGGGGAGCTAGTCAATTCCGCGGAAAGGATTAAGGACGGGGGGGTGCAAAGGGAGTTTCTGCCCGGTGAATCCACCACCCTGGGAGTGATTGCCACCAATTGCCGGCTGAGCAAGGAGCAGGCTACCAAGATTGCCCAGATGGCCCAGGACGGGATCGCAAGAGCGACTGATCCCGCCCACTCCTTATTCGACGGGGATGTTACCTTCGCGCTTTCCCTCGGCAATAAGGATGCGGATGTAAATACCATTGGCCGTTGGGGGGCGGAGCTAATCGCAGAATCTATTCAGCGGGCAGTAAGGGAGGCCGACGGTTTCGGGATTGTCCCCGCTTACCGGGATCTGAAGAAAGGAAAATAGCATTGAAGGATAAGCGGAAGGATGCCCTGATCAAGCTGCTCAAAGATAAAAACGAACAGGTCCGTAAATCGGCGGCCGAGGCCCTGGGAAATTTAGAAAAAAAACCCGGACTCGAAAAACTGATTCAGATAATGAAAAAGGGAGATAAAACTGCCCGCGTGAGGGCCACCTACGCCCTGGGAAAGATTGGGAAACCGGGTGCCCTGGCACCCCTGGTCTCTGCCCTTAATGACTCCGAGGTGGAAGTGCGCTCGGCGGCAGTTAGGGCCTTAGGGGAGATCGCTGACTCGGGAACGCTAAGCAATCTGATAGAAAAACTGGACGACGATAACCTGACTATTCGCATCCTAACAGTGGAGGCCCTGGGGAATTTTCCCGATAAAAGAGTGACTGATTTCTTGATGCCCCAACTTAAAGAAAAGAATATCGATCTCCTGGAAAGCGTGATCGGAGCCTTAGGGAAGATCGGGGATAATAAGGCAGAAAAACCCCTAATGGTTCTGCTCTCCCACCCGGAGCCCCGGATCCGCAGCCGAGCAGCCCTGGCCCTGGGAGATCTAGAGGTATAGCTGCTACTGGAAGTAAGGAGATATATCGATCAGCCCCTGGGTTACGGCATCCACGGTAGTTACGATTGATCGTTGGTAGGAACGGGTGGAAGCATCCCGTCCGGCCAGACTTACCTCCCGGGGCTCCTTAAGCTCCCTTCCCTCGGCATCATAAATAATCTTAACTACCGGACGGTTGGGATCACCAGGATTAATCCTGACCACCAAGGCGATCTCGTTGGTATCAAGACGCACCAGGGTGCCGATCGGGTAGAATCCCAGTGTCTTGATAAATGCCTTGAAGTAGGTAGGGTCAAAATGCGTCCCCACCCTCTTCGTCATTATCTCCAAAGTCTCTTTGGGATCAAAGCGCTTCTGGTAGGGACGCAGGGTAGTCATCGAATCGTAGCAATCAGCCAGGGCAACAATCTGACTCCCCGGAGATTGCTTTTCCCCGTCCGTCAAAGGTGGGTAGCCTTTCAGATCGTATCGGGTATGATGATAGAGGACACTATTTATGGTCTCCTCACTCATACCCTCCATCTGACAGATAATCTCCGAGCTATAGAGTGGATGTTTTTTCATTGTCTCCCACTCCTGCCCGTTAAGCTTTCCGGGTTTGGTGATAATGTCCTTCGGAACGTAGGTCTTTCCGACATCGTGGAGAAACCCGGCTAATCCCACATCATTTAAACCTTTACCTTTAAGCCCTACTGTATCTCCCAGGGCCAAAGAAAGTATTCCTACATTGACACAGTGGTTAAAGGTATACTCATCGTAATCCTGGATCATGGTAAGCCCGAGCAGGGCATTCTTATCAGTAAGGATGATCTCGCTCATCGACTTCACTATCTCAATTGCCTCTTTTGCCCGGGGAACCGTTCCCATCCGCGACTGCTTCATAATATCCAGAATCACCCCCCGGGCATCGGTATATACCTTTTTAGCCTTCTGCTCAACCTCCTCTTCGGTCAGGGCTATCTTCTTCACGGCGATATGAAGTATCCTGCGGGCTCGAAGCTCAGCCTCTATCCCTCCCTTCTTCTCCAGGCTCTGGGGGTCTTCCAGCAACAGCTGGAATAGCTGGATCAGCTCCTGGCTGGTAATCCCATGCTTGAAGGTAAACCCCTGAATAACCCTTTCTTCCATTCTCCGGACTAACTCTTCAATAGCAGGATGGGCCTGGTAGAAAGGCTGCTGCTCGATAACCAGTGTTTTATCCAGAACCGCCAAAACAAGCTGACCTCTTTTGGCCAAGATGGGTTCTAAAACCTCTAAAGACTTCTCCACAGGTTGAATGATGGTGGGGTGTCCGGGAGGGTAATAATTAAGACTCTTCAGGGTTCCGGCAAGATACTTGATCGCCTGCTCTAAGCGTTTCTGCATTATACGAACCTGTCATTTATAATGCCTATCCCTTGCCAACAGGCATCCCTCAGCTCCTTGTGCCTGAAACGGGTTCCTCTTTCCAGGGCGACAAAGGCCTCTTCTCCGCCGATCTCTCCCAGATTGAGGGCAGCAGCAACCTGCAGCTCATTCATCCTTCTACGGACAAACGGGATCTTTCTCTTGAGCACTCTGGCCAGAAGTGGGGAAGCTTCCGGGGAACCTATCTTACCCAATGAATTGATGGCCTCTTTCTTCAGGGATAAGGTTTGCGGGTCCCTACCCTTCCTCTTAACCAATTTCATCAATACCGGGACGGCGGAACTCTCCTTGACATCTCCCAGGGTAGAGGCAATATGGATCTTGATCTCCGGATCGGCCTGGGACAGAGCAGTGAAAAGATGGTCCCGGGCTTCTTCGCTTCTGAGCCGGGAGAGGATCTTCACCACCTCTTTTATAACACCGCTATTTTTGTGGTAGAGTAATTCCCCGAGAGGAGCAATCGAGTTCTCCGCTCCGATCTCTCCGAGAAAAGATAACACCTTACGTACTACAGAAGGATTCTCATCAGCAAGCATCGCTTCCAGTCTGGGTGCCGCTGTTTTCCCGAACTGGTGAAGCAGGTCGATCAGGTAGCGCTGATTCTCCGGAACCTTGTTTTCAAGAATCCTCAGGATCAGAGGGTTAATCGCTGCCTCTCCGATCGTAAGGAGACTCTCGCGCAATTCGTTGCGGAAGACCGGGTCGCCCGGGCCGAGACAACTCAAGATAAAATCCAGGGCTTTTCTGTTCCCCAGATTGCGCAGGGCATCCAGACAATATCTTTTCTGTGCCGGGGAGTAGCCCATTGCCCGATGCAGTCTCATCAGGGCCCGAAAGATTTGACAGTGAACATTGAATTCACCCCTCTCGGTAAGACTCCCTACCAACTCCACAATTTTCTTTAAAAGCTCCAGGAACCGGTCATCTTCCTCCTCATTCTCCAGTTGCTCGAGCAGCTCTAACAATTTCTCTTCGTCGCTCAAGAGCTGCTTACCCGATTCCAGAGGAGCTTTCGACGGATCTTCCTCTTCCAACTGACTCAACTCAATCCCCGGCTGAGCCGCATCTACCTTCTCCCGGACAAGTTCATAGCGGATCTCGCTGATCTCGATGTTAAGCACTTTCCCGTTACGAAGGAATTTGTCTACCCCCCCCATACCGAGAAGTTCTTCCGGGCTGATGGTCAGGGCTACCAATAGGATCCTGAATTCATCCAGGTTAGCTTTGTCGGAAAACTTTATCCGGCTCACTCTGCGGAGGAAGAGTCTGTTGGCCAGAAACTGAAGAGACTGATTCCGCTCGGCAAGAGGTTTCTGTTTCCATTGAAATCCCTGGCGACTGATGGAGAGGTCTATTCCCCTGACAGAAGCAGAGGCTATCTTGAATAACTCATGAACCCTTTTCACTACTGTCATCAGGGCAGGATGTTGAGTCGGGTAGAACTCTACTGCTTTTATCGCTTTGCTTAGCTCCAGGAGGAAATTTTCCAGCCCCTTAGCTATCTTCGGATCGGAAGGGCCCGGACGTGAAGCTTTCTTCGCATCTTCAGGCATAATTATTACTCGGGAATCAATGAAACCGGATTATACTACTGGTATAATTTTAATAATCTTAGCATAGCTGGAGATATTGTCAATCAGAACGGCCCCGCTAAGTTTTACTGAAATTTACTTGCAGTTTTCCCGATAAGGCACTATAATTAAAAGTGATTTTTTAAAAGGAAGGAATGTAATGGACCCTGAAAACTCACAATCACAGGAACCTTTTTCTTCGGTATTCCTCCCGGCCGAAACCGTCGAGAAGGCCGGAGGAACCCCTTGGGAGGACCGAAAAAATATCGGATTTTTTTCCTCCCTCTGGCAAACCTGGGTCCAGGTAATGTTCTCTCCCCAGGAGTTCTTTGCCCAAATGCCGATCAGCGGTGGGATTGGTACCCCGCTGGGTTTTGCCATCATTCTGGGGATTATCAGTTTGATTTTAGGTCTCCCTTCAAATATGATCACCCAGGCGCCGATGTTGGAAGAAGGCTCATTCTTTTTCCCGAGTGGTCCGGACAGCTTTCTCATACTTTCCCTCGTAATAATACTCTTTTCTCCGATCTGGATCTCGATCTATTATTTTATAATGGGGGTAATTCTGCATCTGGGTGTTCTCATCCTGGGTGGTCGGGGGGGCTATGAAGCAACCTTTCGCGTGTTGACTTACTCTGCATCAACCAATGTATTTCAGGCGATTCCATTTGTTGGCAGCCTGATAAGCGGAATCTACGGTCTGATTTTAACGGTCATTGGATTCAAGAAAGTTCATGATTTCTCTACCGGGAGAGCTGTTTTCGCCATCTTATTCCCGGTATTTATCTTCTTTCTGTTTGTTGCTTTTATCATACTCCTAGTCGCTCTTTTTGTCGGGACCGCAGTTTTCGAAGCCTTTAGTCCCGAAGGCCTGAATTTATGAAATATGCCGGTGTAGCTCAGTGGCAGAGCAGCTGATTCGTAATCAGCAGGTCGGGGGTTCAAGTCCCCCCGCCGGCTCCAGTAAAATCAAGGGGTTAGGAATTACCTTGCCCCTTTATTTTTGCCTGTTATCCAGCCAGTAACTCCATGATATATTACTTGACAATGATGTAATTACATGTTATTACATATAATATGAAGAAAAAAATTCAAAAGATTGGCAATTCACAAGGAATCACCCTTCCTTTGAGCCTGCTTCGAGAGGTAGGAATAAATCTCAATAGTGAAGTAGAGGTTCATGCTGAAAATGGTCGGGTGATTATGGAGCCGATCCCGCTGGTTCAACCTGTTGCCCTCGGAGGTCTCTGGAATGGGACCAAGGTAACCGAGGAGGATATTATGCGGGTGCGCAGTGAGTTCTTTCGCCCCTACCGCAAGTAAATGGAGCAGTTTGTAGCCGATACCAATGCTCTGATCTGGCATCTAACGCAAGATCCTCTTTTGGGGGAAGGTGCTAAAAAGACCTTACAGAAGGCGGACCGGGGGGAAGTGATCGTTCATATCCCGGCAATCAGCCTCTTTGAGATGGTGTATCTGAGCGAGCGACCTACCCCTCCAATTTCAAGAAGCCAGGTTGAACAACTGCTTGAACAATTAAGGCCGGATGGCTCCTACCGGATAGCCGCATTAGATGAGCAGGTAATTCGGCATGGATTCGAGATCCCCCGAGATCAAGTGCCTGACATGCCGGATCGTGCTATTGCGGCGACTGCTCTGGCACTCGGATTCCCCCTGTTGACCAAGGATGAAAGGTTGCATAACTGGAGAGGGGTGCCATTAGTGTGGGATTGAATAAGGGAATAGGGGAATAAGGTGGATAGAAACAGATTGAAGGATTTTCGGGGAACCTACTTTGGCGAGAATTTCAGCTCGGCCTCGGAGCGTCTGAGATAGGTGGGAATAAGGGAGTCAATCTCCATTGCCTCCCCTCTTTTCAGCCGGGGCAGTGCCAGCCGGGCCACATTTACTGCCCGGGGATAGCGCAGGTTCATCGGGGCAAAGAGTGCCATTTTGCCCAACCTTTCCCTGATCAAATCCCGATAAATTTCTGCTCCGTCACCCAGAAAAACCGCGGTCTGCTTAATCTCAGCAAGTATTATCTCCGGTGGTGTCACCATTTCGTCTATTATCTTAATTAGATTCCCTTCCTGATCGAACTGGAATAAAGCGGTATAAACCTCCCCCTTTCGGGCATCCAGAAAAGGACAGACAAGATATCGGGAAAACTGAAGGTTTAAGGCCAGGGCCTCCAGGGTTGAGACCCCCACTACCGGCTTTCCCGAGGCCATTGCCAACCCCTTAACGGAGCTGAGCGCAATCCGCAGCCCAGTAAAGGAGCCGGGACCCAGAGCAACGGTAAATCCGTCGATATCTTCGATCGGGCAATGGGAGCTCCCCAGAAGTTGATCGATCATGGGCAAAAGCCTCTGGCCGTGGGTATCCGGAAGGTTCAGGGAAAACTCGGATATGACCCGGTCGTCCTCGATCAGGGCAATACTGCCCATCATTGTCGAGGTATCCACGCTTAGGATCTTCATCACTGCTGTATCTACATGAATATCTTATCAAAGAGGCGGGAAATATCCTCTCCCCAGGTTCTTAAGATATCGTTATAGAAGACCACCGCCATAAGAGATATCAGGAGAAAAACGCCTATCTGCTGAGCAATCTCTCTCCTCCTGATGCTGACCGGCCTGCCCAGAACCGATTCGATTCCCAGGAAGAGCAGATGCCCCCCATCGAGCACCGGGATCGGGAGGAGGTTTAGTATGCCCAATTGCAGGGAGAGGAAGGCCATCAGTGCCAGCAGATCCGTGAATCCGGATCGGGCCGCCTGACTGGCCACCTGGGCAATCATTATCGGGCCCCCGAGGGATTTAATCGAGAGGTTAAGGGTAAATAGCTTACCGATGACCACAAAGGTAAGCTTAAACAGAACAAAGACCCTCTTGCATCCTTCGACAACGGCGGGCAGGGGCTTATACTTCTTCAGGGTCGTCTCTTGATATCGCGCGATCCCAATCAGGCCCACCCCGGCCTCTTCATTAAATTTTGGCCTGATATCAGCGGTAAATTGCCCCTCCCCTCTACTTATTAGGAAGCTTAGCTCCTTATCCGGATTCCCCCTGATGATCTGGGACATCTCGACCCAGTGGCTTACCTGCCTACCATCAATTGCGGTTATCATATCGCCTTCTCTGAGCCCGGCTTCTTCTGCGGGATAACCCGGGGAAACCTCCCCGATTATCGGTCTCATCGGGGGCACAATCCCAACACTTCCGGTTCCATTCTCCGGGTCCCGCTCGGAGACAAGGCTCCTTTGGATAACCTGCTTTCCCCTTTTTAATTCAATCAATAACTCCTGACCGGGATTTGCCATAATCGTGGTGCGGAGTTCTTCCCAGGTTTCTATCCCCTCTCCATTGATTGAGATGATCTCATCTCCCGGACGCAGGCCCGAGTTTTCTGCCGGAGAGTCCTCCATTACCCACCCAATCAGGGGTTCCTTATCCAGATAGGATGGCATCTGGATCCCGATCAAATAGACGATCGGCATCAGCATAAAAGGCAGAATCAGGTTCATCAGTGAACCGGCACCGAATATCCACAGTCTCTCTCCAATGGAGCGGGAGTTCAGTTCCCGGGGATCATTGGTAAGCTCTTCTCCGGGATCCTCGCCTCTTAGCTTAACATATCCCCCCAAGGGAAGTGCGGAGATGACATAATCGGTCTCCCCCCGGCGGACGCCAACCAGCCGGGGGCCAAAGCCGAGGGAGAATTTCTCTACTTCAACCCCTATCCTCTTGGCCAGCAGGAAATGGCCGAGCTCGTGAATAAAGATCAAGATACCGAGGACGAATATAAAGGAAATAAAGGTGGTCATTTTTAGCCTATGTCAATCCGCGCTCAATCAACTCCTCAGCCTTCATCCGGGCCCAGCGATCCAGCTCAAGTATATCACTGAGGCTTCCCGCCGTCTGCCTCTGGTACATATCCATTGTCTTTTCGGTCGCCCTGGGGATATCGGTGAATTTAATCCTCTCCTTAAGGAATGCACCCACCGCAATCTCATTGGCCGCATTCAGAACTGCCGGCATCGCTCCCCCATTTTCAAGGGCTCGGTAGGCAAGACCGAGGGAGGGAAATCTCTGTTCATCGGTGGGTAGGAAAGTAAGCTCCTTAATCTCACAAAAATCCAGCGAGGGCAGGACTGCCTCTAATCTCTCCGGATATGCGAGGCCGTAGGCGATTGGCCCCTGCATATCCGGAACGCTTAGCTGGGCAACCACCGAACCATCAACATATTCCACCATTGAATGGATAATGGATTGGGGATGGATAACAACCTTTATCTTATCCGGAAGAAGATCAAAGAGCCACCTCGCCTCAATCACCTCTAACCCCTTATTCATTAAGGTAGCCGAGTCGATACTGATCTTTTCTCCCATTCGCCAATTGGGATGGTCGAGAGCCTCTCGGGGAGTTACCTCCTCCAAGTGTTCCCGTGGCCGGTCAAGGAAAGGCCCTCCGGAGGCAGTCAGGATAATCCGGTGGATGTCCTCGCGGCGGTGCCCCTGAAGTGCCTGAAAGATAGCGCTATGTTCACTATCGATAGGGACAATCCTGACCCCACTCCGCTTCGCGGTCGCCAAAACCAGAGAGCCGGCAGCAACCAGGGTTTCCTTATTGGCGAGGGCAATATTTTTACCCGCTTCGATGGCGGCAACCGTGGGAACAAGCCCGGCCGTCCCCACAATTGCTGATACTACAAGTTCGGTCTCGGGCAGGGTGGCAACTGCCCTCACCCCTTCTCCTCCGTAGCCGATCTCTACCTGAGAACGGGGAAGAGCTTCCCGGAGCTCCCGGGCGGCACCCTCGTCGACGACCGATACCATCCTCGGCTTAAACTTAAGGATTTGTTCCTTTAATAATTGAACATTCTCCCCCGCGGCTAACGCTGAAACCAGGAACCTCCCTGCAAACCTCTCAACCAACTTAAGGGTATTTACCCCGATGGAACCGGTTGAGCCTAAGATGGCTATCCTTTTCACCCCAGTTACCTACAAGGTGATCACTAACCCGTGAGTTGCCTCCGGGTTAGTCCGAATCTCCTCTCTCTTTTTTGATAATCCAATAATGCCTTGATAAAATCCTTCTTTCGGAAGTCGGGCCAGAGGACATCGGTAACATAGATCTCCGTATACGCTATTTGCCAAAGCAGGAAGTTACTGAGCCGGAATTCCCCGCTGGTTCGAATAAGCAGGTCGGGATCGGGAAGCCCGTTGGTAAAGAGGTAGCGGGAAAAAACCTCGCTGGTGATTTCCTGAGCCCGCAACTTTCCCTTGCTATTGTCCTGACAAATCCTCTTCACCGCCCGTAACAGCTCTGCTCTCCCGCTGTAGCTCACTGCCAGATTAAGGATCATCCCGTTTCTGCTCCTGGTCTTATGGATGGTTTCCCTCAAGGTTTTCCGGACATCCGGTGGCAGGTCTTCGAGGTTGCCCATAGCCACCAAGCGGATATCATTATCGAGCATCTCTTGCAGTTCACGCTTAAGATACTCCTTCAGCAGCCGCATCAGAGCCGTCACCTCTCTCTTGGGCCGCTTCCAGTTCTCCCGGGAGAAGGCATAGAGGGTCAGAACATTTATCCCTAATCTGCGGGCTGTTTCCACGGTATCCCGGATCGCCTTGACTCCCTGCTTATGCCCCTCGATTCGGCTCAGAGATCTTTTCTCTGCCCAGCGGCCGTTACCGTCCATTATTACGGCAACATGCCGGGGAAGTCTTTCCTTAATTAAACGCTCCACGGTACACTTACCTGCTTTATAAGTTATTCTAAAACAAGAAGAATGTCAAGCCAGCATAACCTCCTTGACACCCGGTCGAAAAGGTTTTATATTAGGTATAGATCAAAACTCGGCTCTGATTCGAAAATCCATACAATATGGAGGAGCGACTACCAAGATATTACCGGGAGCAATTATGTTCAATATTGGAATGTCAGAGTTACTGCTCATCCTGGCGATTGCCCTAATTATTCTCGGCCCGAAAAAACTTCCTGATATCGCTAAGGCTTTAGGTAAGAGCCTGGGTGAATTCAGAAGGGCATCCGATGAGATAAAGGAGACCATCGAAGCCGACCTAAATGCTCCCGAAAGCGATTCCGATAAACCGGAAAAGACCAAGGAAGAGGGTGATAAGGAAAGGGACTAAATGGCCAATGAAAAGCTTCCTTTCACCGATCACCTGGATGAGCTTCGCCGCCGCCTGATCATCTGTTTTGTCGCGATTGCCATCGGTTTCTTGGTTTCTTACGGATTTGCCGAAAAGATCTTCCAGATATTAACCAGGCCCCTTATCCAGGTGCTCTCCGTTGAAAACTCCTCCCCGAGTTCATCATTAATCTTCACCGGCCTTGCCGAAGGCTTCTTAACCTATCTGAAGGTGGCTCTTCTTGCCGGGTTATTTCTCGCCACCCCGGTAGTTTTTTATGAGCTCTGGAAGTTCATAGCACCGGGATTATACCGGCACGAAAAAAGATATGTCCTGCCCTTCGTTCTTCTCTCCACTATCTTTTTTGTGGGGGGAGCGCTTTTCGGTTACTTTATTGTATTTCCCATTGGCTTCCAGTTCTTTATTAAAAATTTCACTACCGAGTTCATCAAGCCATTTCCCTCCATAAAAGAGTACCTCTCCTTTTCGACCAAGCTCCTGCTGGCTTTCGGAACAGTCTTTGAGCTTCCGCTCTTTATTTTTTTCCTATCCCGGATTGGGGTAGTTGATGCCAAAGCCTTAAGCCGACAACGAAAATATGCCATCTTGATTATTTTTGTCGCTGCTGCCACCATTACCCCTCCTGATGTAATAAGTCAGCTAATGATGGCCGGCCCGCTGATCGTTCTCTATGAAATTGGTATTATCGTAGCCCGACTCTTTGGCAAGAAGTCGGTCCCGACGATTGCGGACGAGCAAACCGAGGAATAATCCATGAATAACGGAAGAGCGGCTTTCTTCGATATGGACAAGACGATCCTGAGTGAGAACTCCGGCAACCTTTACTTCAAATATCTGCGTCGAAACGGCAAGATTAGCCGCTGGATGAACCTTCGGGGCTACTTCTGGTATCTTCAGTACCGATCCAACCTCTTCGATTTGGAGACAATAATCAAAAAAACTCTGACCTCGGTTAAGGGAGACCGGGAGCAAGATATGATAAAACGTTGCAACCGCTGGTTCGATGAGATGGTAGTAAATTACATCTACCCCGAGACCAAACCTTTAATAGAGAACCATTCTCGGGTCGGAGACCTGGTAGCCATACTCTCCGGTGGAACCCAGTATATCGTGCAGCCATTAAGTAAATATTTAGGCTTGAATAAATATATTTGTACCCATCTGGAGGTTAAGGATGGAATCTTGACCGGGAAGGTACTCGAGCCCCTCTGCTACGGTGAGGGCAAAGTTTACTGGGCCAAACGCTTCTGTCAGGATCACGGCCTCAATCTGTCAAAATGCTATTTCTATACCGATAGTATTACCGATCTGCCCCTGCTGGAGCTAGTCGGCCATCCCCGGATAGTCAATCCCGACCCCATTCTTGCAAAAGAAGCCCGGAACCGGGGCTGGGATATCCGTTACTTTAGCAAACCACCGGAATAGTCAGATTGGATCACACTGCCCGGGCAAGGGTTAAGACATCCACCCTCTTGGTACCGGCCCTTTTAAGCACCCGGGAACACTCATTTACGGTGGCGCCGGTAGTGTAGACATCATCCACCAAGAGGATCCTCTTATCCTTCACCTTCCGCTCTTCCCTAAGCCTAAAGGCCCCCCGGACATTCTTCTTCCGCTCCTTTTCCTTCAGACTCGTCTGAGGCTGGGTGTCCCGTATGCGCTGGAGATTGAGGTAATCAAGAGGCAGATGAATCTTATTTTCCACCTCCCGGGCCAGAATTAGGGCCTGATTAAACCCCCTCTCCCGGAGCCGGGATCTATGCAGGGGAACAGGAATAAGGAGGTCATAAGCGTAAGGGTTTAGCAGTTTCTCGCAGTTAGTAATCAGGATATCTCCCAAGGTCTTGGTTAGCGGCGTATTCATCCGGTATTTAAACATAGGAATGGCCTTCTGAAGTGTCCCCTGGTAGACGCCCACTGCGCGGGCCACGGTGAAATAGCGCTTTTCGGTGAGACAGTTACCGCAGAGATGATCCTCTCCCTCATTGGCAGTAAAAGGCAGGCCACAAATGGTGCAGAGTGGACTTATGATTAACTTAATATCACCCTGGCATTGAGGGCAAAGTCTTTGGGAGGAGGAAATTTCCCCCAAGTGCTTACAGATAGGGCAGCAGGGAGGAAAAATCAGGTCGATAATGGCGGAAAGTAATTGATTCATTCAAGCAGGGCAATCCGTTCCTCAGGCTCGAGGATCCTATCGTTCAAATTCATGTAGGAAGAGCTCCTCAGCAGCCTTTTGAGATCACCACTCCGGACATACTCATTAGCCTGCTCCGGGATGGTAGAAAAAACCATTACCTCGGGCCTCTGCTGTTCGTAAGGCGGCTGGATCTGAATGGTCCAGAACTTGGCACTGGCTTCGAATTCCGGGAACTTCGTAAGTTCCGCAAAGCTCTCCGCCATCAGTTTGATATTGGCTTTGACATCCCACTCATCAATAAATACAATGATATTCAGGGAATCAAAATAGATATAAACCTTGTCCTCTACTTTCCCCTTTAGTTTAGTCTTAACGGTCTGGGGAAGATCCAAAATAACTGGCTTTATGTCCCTGATTTCAATATTACTCTCTTTTTCGGTAATTCCCTCCTGAGTCGGAGGTTCAGTAGCTTGCTCCTGCTTTGAGCAAGAGATGATAAGTACCCCTAGCAAGAGGAAGTTCAATAGTTTTACCGATACCTTCATAACAAAACCTTTCCTTTCTTTAGGTAAATAAAAAACTCCCTATTCCCTTTCTGCCCCATTATTGGCGATTCAATTACCCCGGCGGCAATCAGGCCGATCTTTTCGGCAAATCCGGTGATCTGCCTGATTACCTTCTGCTGCTTGAATGCCTCCCTGACTATTCCTCCTTTCCTCACTTGCCCCTTTCCCACTTCGAACTGGGGTTTGATCAGGGCAATAATCTCCCCGTTCTCCCTGAGTAACTCGCTAACCTTGGGTAAGACCTTCTCCAGAGAAATAAAGGAAGTATCTATGACCGCTAAGTCAACTGGACCGGCGATCTTCCGGGGAGAAAGATAGCGGATATTGGTTTTATCCAGACATACTACTCGAGGGTCTTCTCTTAATTTCCAAGCAAGCTGCCCATAGCCTACATCGACCGCATAGACCTTAGCCGCTCCCTGCTTAAGCAGGCAATCGGTAAATCCTCCGGTAGAGGCACCTACATCAATTACGGTCTTTTCCCCAACCTCTACCCGGAACTCCCTTAGGGCTTTCTCTAATTTTATTCCTCCCCGGCTTACATAAGGAATATCATCACCCTTAATCCGAATATTTGCATCGGGATCAACTTTTACTCCCGCCTTCTCCATCCTTTTGTCCTCAACCAAAACCCTGCCGGCCATAATCAGGGCCTGTGCCCTCTGCCGACTTCCTGCCAGTCCCTTTTCCACCAGGACCCGATCCAGGCGCTCCTTTAGTCTTACTTCCATTTATTTTCCTTTATCTCCCAGCATCTCCTGGACCGCTTTCTCAATCCCCTCGGTATCAATCCCACACTCTTTCCTTAACCGATCTACCGGTCCGTGTTCAACAAAGCGGTCATCAATACCCAGTCGCTTGACCTTCACCCCGGAGACTCCGTTTTCTGCCAGAAGTTCGAGCACGGCACTGCCAAACCCTCCTTGCAGGACATTCTCCTCTACCGTAATGATATTTTTCACCTTCTTAGCCAAAGAGCAGAATAACTCCGTATCCAAAGGCTTAACAAAACGGCTGTTGACCACGGTCGCTTGAATCCCCGACTGACTTAATCTCCTGGCTGCCTCCCAGGCCGGGTAAACAGTAGAACCGATCCCTACGATAGCCAGGTCCGCCCCCTCCTGAAGAACTTCGGCCTTCCCTAGAGGAAGAGACTTTATCTCAGTATCCAACGAAACACCACATCCCTTACCCCGGGGATAGCGCAGTGAAGCCGGACGGCCATATTCCAGAGCGGTCTTCAGCATATGCTGAAGTTCATTCTCGTCCTTGGGGGCCATAACTATCATATTAGGCATATGACGTAAGTAAGAGAGATCGAAAAGGCCATGATGGGTAGGTCCGTCCTCTCCGACAATCCCCCCCCGATCAAGGGCAAATACCACCGGCAGGTTTTGCAGGCAGACATCGTGAAGGATCTGATCGTAGGCCCGCTGTAAAAAGGTGGAGTAGATTGCGGAAACCGGTTTGAATCCCTCGGCAGCCATTCCGGCCGCGAAGGTGATCCCGTGCTGCTCAGCGATACCGACATCGTAGAATCGGTCAGGAAATTCTTTCCCAAACCGATCAAGGCCCGTCCCCTCGGGCATGGCCGCGGTAATTCCCACGATCCTTTTATCTTTCTTGGCCAGAGAGACCATCGTCTGGCCAAATATTTCGGTATAAGATCGAGGTTGGCCTTTCTGGGATATTGGTTTTCCGGTGGCAATCTTGAAAGGTCCTACCCCGTGAAAATTGGCCGGATCTCTCTCTGCCGGCAGGTAACCCTTCCCCTTGGTGGTAAGGACATGGAGCAAAATCGGCCTCTCCCATTTCTTTATGTTTTCCAAGGTCTCTAACAGGATATCTATCCGGTGTCCTCGAATCGGGCCCACATAATAGAAGCCCAAGCCCTCGAATAGTATCCCCGGAGTTATAAAGCTCTTTAAAGAATCCTCGGCCCTCCTTAAAACCTTATAGACATCTTCCCCGATACTGGGGATCGATTGGAGGAAGCTCTTCAGTTCCCTTCTGAGTCCGGTAATGAATCTCCCGGTGAGCTTGCGACTAAGGAAAGAGGAGAGGGCACCCACACTCGGGGCAATACTCACGGCATTATCGTTCAGCACTACTATTAGATCGCGTTGCCGATCTCCAACCTGATTGAGCCCTTCAAAGGAGATACCGGCAGTCAGCGAGCCATCTCCAATGACCGCAATTACTTTGTTATTTTCTCCTTTGAACCGGAGAGCCTCGGCAATACCCAGAGAGGCCGAAATAGAGGTACTGCTGTGACCGCTGCCATAAGTATCATATGGGCTCTCTTCTCTCTTAAGAAAACCAGAGATCCCCCCGAACTGTCGGAGCGTCTTGAACTCTCTTCTTCTTCCGGTAAGCAGCTTATGGGCATAACTCTGGTGCCCTACATCCCAGATCAGCTTGTCTCCCGGGGCATTGAAAACATAATGCAGCGCAATCGTTAGCTCCACTACTCCCAGGCTGGATGCCAGGTGCCCTCCGGTCCGGGACACGGTATTTATGATCTCCTCCCGGATCTCTTGAGCTAATCTGGATAAATCATCCACGCTTAGCTTTTTCAGATCCTGGGGACTGTCAATCCGATCTAATAGATCACCCATATCAGCCTAAAAAATGAGGGAATTTACTGCTTTCGAGTTCTGATATACCGGGCTATCCCTCGCAGCGGATCGGCTTTTTCATCAAAGCCTCGCAAGGAATAGATTGCTTGGTCTATCAACTCGGTGGCTCTCCTCTTGGATTCACTCATACCCAAGACAACGGGGTAAGATGCTTTTTTCTCTCCGAGAGTAGTCCCAATATCCTGTTTGCTGTCGAAGTCCTGAATATCATCCGTGATCTGGAATGCAAGTCCTACGGTCCTTCCATATGTGCTTAAAGCAGATAAATGCTGGGAAGTTCCCCCGCCGACTCTCCCCCCCGAGGTTACGGAAACTCGGATAAGGTCTGCGGTCTTATGGAGATGAAGATATTCAAGCTTAGCCGGCTTCAGCTTTAACCCGGTGGACTCAATATCTACTACCTGTCCTCCTACCATTCCCGAAGAACCGCAGGCAGTAGCGATCTCACCAATTATCTTTAGAACGGTTCCCGCTTTTATCTTTGCCCGAAAGTTCTTGGTAGCAATTAAGCGGAATGCCTCGGTCAGAAGGGCGTCACCGACCAAGATAGCAACGGCTTCACCGAAGGCTTTGTGGGCTGTTGGCTTCCCTCGGCGGAGGTCATCATTATCCATCGCCGGCAGATCATCATGAATCAGAGAATAAGTATGAATGAGCTCAATTGCACAGGCAATCGGCAAAGCAACCTCAGATTCCCCTCCCACGGCCTCGGCTGACGCTAAGGTAAGGATCGGGCGGATTCGTTTCCCTCCCCCAAAGATACTGTATCTCATCGCCTGATGAATGGTAGTAGGTTTCCGGGAAGCCGGTGGAAGATAGCTATCTAAAGCTTTCTCAATGGTTTTTCTCTTCTCTGCCAAGTATCTGGTCATATTCATTTAGCACCTTAATTTATCTTAAAAACCCTTTTTTGTCAAAATTAAAGAGGCTAAATGCTGATATAATAGGGTCAAAGCCGGGGACTGCAAATCGATTGGTTCATAAGGGGAATAGCTGGTAGAGGATTGATTAGAGTAATTTTAGCCCTCTTCCCAGTATATTATGCGCTGACAGTTGGGACAGAGTATTATCTCTTTGTTCCTCCGAACTTCATTATAGACCTGAGGGGGGAGATCCATATTGCAGCCCTGGCATGCACTGTTCTTGGCTGGAACTAGAGCAAGACCAGCCCTCTGTTTTCTTATCAAATCATACTTCTTTAGCAGATCGGTGCTGATATCCCGGGCTATCTTTTCCCGAATCTGGGCCTGTTCCCCTAATTCTTTCTCATCCTGGGCAAATTTGTCTTTAAGCTCGCTATTCGTGTTATTGAATTCCTCTTCCAAATGTCGATATTCAGGCTCATCCTGCTCCAATTCTTTTTTAATCTCTTCGATCTCTTCCAGTTCTTTTAAGATTTCCTCCTCCATTAGAGAGTTATCCCTCTTTGCCGCAGCAATTTCCCGCAGGAGTGCCTGGTAATCCCGGTTGTTTTTGATCTCCTTCAGTCTGGCTTCCCACTGTTTAACCCGCTCCTCCTCGAATCTTAGATTGTCTTCCTTCTTTTTTCGGTCTCTCTCCAGCTCTTCCAATGTCTTTTTTCTCTGCTCACATACTATCCTCTTCTGGGAGAGCTTTTCCTCCACTTCAGCGATCTTCCTGGGATATTCATCTATGTTTATACTGATTTTTCTGATCCTTAGATCAATTTCCTGTAATCTCTTTAATAGCTCTAACTTTTCTTGCAAAGCCTTTTTCCTTAGTGGGCCCACCTGGCCTCGAACCAGGAACCTACCGGTTATGAGCCGGTGGCTCTTCCAATTGAGCTATGGGCCCGTTATCAGCTTAGTTTTCCACAAAACTCTTCAACCCTTTGCCTCTGCTAGGATGTCGTAGCTTACGCAGTGCCTTCGCTTCAATCTGACGGATCCTCTCCCGAGTTACCTCGAAGTCCTGGCCAACCTCTTCCAGGGTGTGATCCGACCTTTCACCAATCCCAAATCGCATCCTCAATACCCTTTCCTCTCGAGGGCTTAAGGTTGCCAACACTTTGCGAGTCTGCTCTGCCAAGGAAACGTTAATCGCTGCCTCCGTCGGAGAAGCAATTGCCTTATCTTCAATAAAATCTCCTAAATGACTGTCTTCTTCCTCTCCGATTGGTGTCTCCAGGGAAACTGGTTCCTTGGCGATCTTAAGAACCTTCCTTACTTTCTCTAAAGGCAATTCCATCTTTTCGGCGATTTCTTCTGGAGTAGGCTCTCTTCCGATCTCCTGGACAAGTAAACGGGAGGTACGAATTAGTTTATTAATCGTCTCAATCATATGTACTGGTATCCGGATAGTTCGTGCCTGATCAGCAAGTGCCCGGGTAATGGCCTGTCTTATCCACCAGGTAGCATAAGTACTGAACTTGTAACCCCGTTGGTATTCAAATTTATCTACTGCCTTCATTAAACCAATGTTCCCCTCCTGGATGAGATCGAGGAACTGGAGGCCTCTGTTGGTATATTTTTTGGCAATACTTACTACCAATCTTAGGTTGGCCTCAACCAACTCACTTTTAGCAGTCTGGGCAACATACTCACCCATTTCCACTGCTCGCAAGGTTTGTCTCATTTGGGTAGCGGTGGTCTCGTTTTCCCTATCAGTACGAGCGACCTTCGCCTGAATACTCTTGATTTTTTTCTCCAATTCCCTTAGCTTTTTAGTCCTTACCTTCGCCTTTTCCCTCCAGTTACTCTTATCTACCGACCGTAAGAATCTCTTCAGTTCCGTCTCCTTGGATTTAGTGGTGCAGAAAGCCCGTGCCTCTTTTAGATAACCGGTAATCTCGCTATCCAAGTTCTCCAATTTAGCAACTAACTCTTTAAGTCTCAAGATAATCTTTTCGACCACTTTTTCGTTTAGATTTATTTCTTGGAGCAAATTAATAATTTCGTTGTCAATTTCCCTTATCTTTGCTTTCAACCTCCTCTTCTGGGCATCAACAATTTTAGCTTGGTTAAAACGTTTGAGTACTCTTCGCTTTTCCCCCGCCAATTTCTTTGCCTCTTGAATCAAACATAACACCTTCTGTTGGTGTAATTCTTCATCGGTATCGTTATCCTCCTCTTCAAAATCCCTGGTAATCTCTTTGAGCAATAATCTGCCCTTTTCTAATTTTTCCCCGATCATTACTATTTCTTTCAAAGCAACTGGTGAGCACAAAATTGCTCGGGTTACCTCCCGTTTCCCCCTTTCGATCCGCTTGGCAATCTCCACCTCACCGTCCCTGGTCAGCAAGGATACTGATCCCATCTCTCTTAAATACATGCGTACCGGGTCGTTTGTTTTCCCCAGAGCAGAAGAATCTAACTCGTCTTCCTCTTCCTCTCCTTCGACCTCCACTGATTGCTGTTTCTGGATCTTAATTCTCTGGGCATCATCAACAACCTCAATATCCATCTCTCCGAACATCATCATCATATCATCAATCTGTTCCGAAGAGACGATATCGGAGGGCAGGATATCGTTAACCTCATCAAAGGTTAAAAACCCTTTCTTCTTGCCTAATGAGATTAACTTTTCTACCTCTTTTAGCTTTTTCTTCCGAGACATCTACTTAGCCTCCTTCTTTCAACTGGAGATACCCTCTTTCCTCAATTTCTTCTGGAGGGATATAACCTCCTGCCACTTTAGAGAAAGGTTCTTGCTAAGAGAATCATCCCTTTTCTTTTCCGCCTCTTTTATCCCTGTTAAAAGGTTTTTTTTCTGGAGATCTAAATGATCCAGCTTGATTTTTAGAATACAATCTTGGAAAACTCTCTCGAAATTTTCGCGGTTGAAGTCAGCCTCCCGCAGATAAAGTTGGGAGAGTATTCCCTGTGCTTGCTCATCTTCAAGCAGGTCAATTATCTTAGTGGGCTCTATCTCCCCGACCGTTTCGTGTTCCTCTAAGAGCTTTATCCCAATCTTGCGAAAAATCGGGTCATGAAATAACTCGATTACCTCTTCTTCCCTGACCCGGTCAATAAGGGAAGGAAATTCTAACATCAATTGCAGGAGAACCTCCTCGGCTCCCCGGGGAGCACTATCGGCAAACTTCTTATTCTTATACTTCTCAACACTCTCTCCCCGAGGCCGTTTGAGGCTGTTTCTGACCGCGTCCTCTTTTAATCCGAGCATTTCGGCAATCTTCTTGATATAGAGATCGCGCTCAATCAAGTTTTTTATCCCCGTAATTATTGGAGCCAATTTATCCACTGCCGCCACCTTTCCGGGAACAGAAGAACCAAAATCTCTGGCCGTCTCTTCGATGAAAAGGTCAATCAGGAGGGGGGCTTCTTTCACTTTTTTCATTAATCTTTCGGCCCCAAACTCCCTCAAATAACTATCAGGATCATAACCTTGTTCTAAAACAACCGCTCTGGCTGACAGCTCCTTGTCTAAGAACAGTCCCAGGCTTCTTTGGGCTGCCTTCTTTCCTCCTTCATCAGCATCAAAGAGTAGGATAAAGTCCTTGGTATATCTCTTCAGTATATCGATATGCTCCCGGGTCAAGGCAGTTCCTAAAGTTGCAACTGAATTGATCAATTTATGTCGATGGAGGACTAAAAGATCGAAGTAACCCTCGACCAGAAGTACTACATTCTCTCGCTGGATGGACTCCCTCGCCTGGTAAAGTCCGTAGAGGCTTTTACTTTTTTGGTAAACCGGGGATTCAGGAGAATTTAAGTATTTAGGCTGCCCCTTCCCGAGAATTCTTCCCCCGAAACCGAGGATCCTCCCCTGGAGATCGAAGATAGGAAAGGTTATTCTTCCCCGAAAATAGTCGTAGTAATCTCCCTTTTTCTTTAAGCTGGAAACAATCAGCCCCACCCTCTCCGCTCGGGAAAGAGGGATTTTCCTTTTGTTAAGCCAGACCAGCAGTTTATTCCAGGAATCGGGGGCATAGCCCAGATGGTATTGAAGAATTAAGTCTTTATTTAAGCCTCGATCTCGAAGATATTTTAATGCTCTCTCCCCCTCAGGGGAACTAAGTAAAATATGCTGAAAATAATCAGAGGCGAGCTTGTTTACCTGGAAAAATTTCTCCTTCTCCTGCTGATTTTGCCTTTCGGCCTCGTTCCTTCTCTCTCGGGGAATTTCAACTCCCGCCTTCTTGGCTAACTGACGGGCAGCCTCAGGAAAAGACAGATTAGCTGCTTTCATTAAGAATGTAAAAACGTTACCTCCTGCTCCACAGCCAAAGCAGTGGAATATCCCCTTCTCTTCATTGACGGTAAAGGAGGGAGTTTTTTCCGAGTGAAATGGACAAAGACCCTGGTAATTTCTCCCAACTTTCTTCAATGTTACATATTCGGAAGCCACCTCAAGGATTCTGCTCTGCTCCTTTATCTCGTTTATTTTCGCTTCAGAGATAAAATTAGCCAAGATTGTTCTTCCCCCAGATAAAAATTTAGGGGGATTTTTACTCCCCCTAAACTTGTTCTGAGTTTGTTGAAGGATTAGATAATTTTTCTCGGACAATCCGGTTTACTTGAGCTCCGTCTGCTCTCCCGGCAATCTTAGGCATCAGTGCCTTCATAACCTTACCCATGTCTTTAAAAGAAATAGCCCCTGTCTCCTCCAGAGCTTCATTAATTAACTTCTCTATCTGTTCCTCAGAAAGCTGTTCCGGCATGTATGATTGAAGGATCTTAAGCTCTGCTTCTTCCTTTTTTACCAGATCATCCCTACCACCTTTCTGGAATTGCTCAATCGACTCTCCCATTTGTCGAATCATGCTGGATATAACTTTGAGAACTTCTTCGTCTTCTAAGGACTTCTTTTTCTCAATCTCCTTATTTTTAACCGCTGATCTTATCAGACGTATTGTTGACAGTTTTAGTCGATCGCCTGCCTTGGCGGCTTGGTTCATCTCTACTAA
Organism: Deltaproteobacteria bacterium; assembly: GCA_020345765.1. Lineage (GTDB taxonomy): Bacteria > Desulfobacterota. Next base: position 2,246,377 of record CP070770.1, on the reverse strand, counting down.
TAAACGATCCTGTAAAGACATCCTCAACTATATCCCTGCTCTTTTCTTGTCCTTCTCAAAGCGCGCTTTCTTGCCGCAATTGTCTTTTTCTTCCTCTCCACACTCGGTTTCTCATAGTATTCTTTTCTTCTGATTTCCGAGAGGATCCCCGTTCTTTCACACTGCTTTTTAAATCTCCTCAAAGCACTTTCAAAGGATTCATTGTCTCTGACCTTAATACCTGGCATTCATTCCATCCTCCTTTCTAATAGAAATTTAAGTAACTGCATAATGTAACATCATTCTTTATATTTGTCAATATATTTCGACTATTTTTTATCTTTCTTCCTATACTTTACTCCAGCAGCACCACAGAGGGCAAAACAGTATAAATATATGAAATAATTAAGAAAATATTTATCGGGAGGGGCCGGTATCTTCTCCTTTACTACTAAAATCCTTAATTTTTAGTTAAAAATAGCGGTAAATACTGACTAAATAATAGACTGGCGTTCCTTCGCCAGCAGTTACGAAATAAATAGTGAGACCTGGAATTCAAGCCGAATTTTCTGCCTAATTACTTATTAATTTAGAGATATATTTGAATTTTATCAATTATATTGTATAATTTATATTGGATAGTAATAGCAGGGCAAAAATGGCAAAACCTAAAATATTAGTTGTCGATAATGACCAAAATAGCCTTAAGATATTGGAGACGAGTCTGAATAAGGCTGGCTTTATCGTTACTACCTCCACCGATGGCCAAGACGCTTTGGAGAAGGTAAAGACCTTTTTCCCTGACTTAGTCATATCCGACGTTACCCTTTCCAATATTGACGGCTACGAGTTCTGTAAAAAATTAAAGGAGGACCCCAAAATTGCCTCCATCCCCTTCATCTTTCTAACCCGCCAAAAGTCGGTAGATGATAAAATTAGGGGGTTAGAATTAGGAGTAGACGACTATTTGACAAAGCCTATTTATATAAAGGAGGTCATTACCCGGGTCAAGATCCTGCTGGAAAAGAAAGAAAAAGAAAGGCTGGAACTCCCTACTACCGGGGTCAAGTTCACTGGAAATCTTGCTGATATGGGAGCAGTGGATCTAATCCAGACTCTGGAACTGGGGAACAAAAGTGGAGAAGTACATTTTATTAATGGCAATAATCGGGGATGCATCTATTTTCGAAGGGGGAAGATAATTGATGCCGAGCAAGGAACTTTAAGCGGGGAAAAAGCAGTCTATCGCTTGCTAAACTGGACTGATGGAACTTTCAAGATTGACTTTAAAGAGGTTGACCGCGATGAGAAAATCAGCACAAGCAATCAATCTCTGGTCATGGAAGGAATGAGAAGGATCGATGAGTTAGGGAAAATACAGGAGGAACTTCCACCCTTGGATTCAATATTGATCATTGACTCCCAGATGATCCTTAAAGACCACCCCCAGCAGTTCCCGACAAAAGTTGAGGATATCCTCGCAGAATTTGACGGGAAAACCAATATTCAGGAAGTACTGGATAAGTCTGGCTACGACGACATGGAGGTCCTGAAGACTATCTCTAAGCTCTACTTCCAGGGATATCTCATCGAGCATTTTGCTCCCTCTTCGGAAGAAGAGGTCGATCATGTTATAGTAGAACAGGCTTCTCCATCTTCGGAAGACACATCCCCTTCCCTGGAATTGGTCACTCCTCCTCCGGAAGAAGAACCCCCTTCCCTCGAAGTAATCACTCCTCCTCCGGAAGAAGAACCCCCTTCCCTCGAAGTAATCACACTTCCTCCGGAAGAAGAACCCCCTTCCCTGGAGGTAATTACTCCTGCACCGGAAGAACGACAGCCATTGAGTCTTAAAGAAGAGATTGAAATCCCGAAACGAGAAATTAAAGAGCAAAAACCTCCTACTCCTTTAACCACCGATCCGGAATCATTTCTCATGCCCCCTCGGGAGGAAGATTATATAAAAGAATTTATGCTTTCACCGCCGGCTGAGGTTGCAAAAAAGGGGCCTAAGCGAAAACCTCCCGCTATTACCACAGAGCCAAAGATAAAAGCTAAGAGTAAGGACCATTTTTGGTCAGGAGATAAGTTTATTTCCTTTGTAGAAAAACCTTCTCCTGTAAGCCCCCCCCGTAAGCAACAAGCAAGAACTTCTGAAAGTCTCTTCCAAATTGCCGAGCAGCCTCCAACACCGTCCGAGCCTGCAGTAGTATCCATGTCCTCAAAGGAACCAGAGCCTCTTCTTAACAGAAAAAAGTTAATCCTGACGGTCTCCTCCGTTCTCGTAATCTTAATCGTAATCCCCTCTATCTTTTTCCTTTCCAAACTGCTCCCTTCCGGCTTTCATCCAAAAAATATTTTTTCCTTCTCAGCCCCGGCCGAAATAGATCCGGCAGCTGAGAAATATTATCAAGAAGCGGAGACCCGTATATTTCTCCACACCCCTTCGGGATACCGGGAAGCCGAAAAGAACCTTGCCCGAGCCCTGGAGATCTCACCGGATTATTCCCTCGCCCAGGCTGCCCTAGCTCAGATATATTCACGCTGGGGACTTCTGACCCAGGATCAACTGATGCTCCAAAAATCCCTGGAACTGGCGGAGAAGAATCTTAAAAAAAGTAAACTACCCTCTGCAAAGATTGCACTGGCCGAGGTCAAGGCAAATTTGGGAAAAAATGAAGAGGCAAAAGAGATCATTACCAAAATCATTAAAGAAAAGCCAGATGCGGGTGAGGCCTATTATGTCCTGGGCAGCATATTACAAAAGAACCCACAAACTGCGAAGCTGGGGAGGGAAAATCTAAGAAAATCGATCGTGCTAAAGCCAGATCTAACAATCGCCCACCTCACTCTGGGGGTAAATCTTTTAGAAACCAATGAACTCAGCAATTCCTTTCTCCATTTGAGAAGGGCGGTCGAACTCAGCCCCGAAAATTCCTCAGCCCACTTCTCACTTGGTCTGGCCTTTGCTAAATCAAGGGAATTCGGCAAAGCAAAGGAGGCCTACCAGCAGGCCCTCAATATTGACCCGGAACATATCCAGGCCCGAATAGGCTTGTCTGAGATTCTCTATCAGCAGGACCGGGAATATGGTCGGGCCCGAAGTAATCTGGAGATTGCTCTCGATAAATCTACGCCGGGAAGTAATCCGGCAAAGGAAGCTCATTATCATTTAGGAAGGATCTATAGTGAGCTCAATCAGAAAGGTAATGCCGAGAGCCATTTTCAAGAAGTGGTAAAGCTCGATCCCAATTTCCTGGATACCAGAAACCGCCTGGATAATCTTACCCAGGCTCCGCCCCCCCCCAAACCAACTCCCAGAAAAAAACCGAAGACTGTAGCCAAAGCTCCCAAGAAGAAGGTGAAATCTACTAAGGGCAATGAGAATCTCAAGAATGCAAAACACCACCATAGCCTGGGTAAATCATTCTATGCCAAGGGGAATTTAGAATCAGCGGCACAAGAATACCAACAGGCATTGAAGTTTAATCCCCGGTCTGATAGTGTCTATGCCGACTTGGGAAATGTCCTTTTCGACCTGGGCCGGGATGACCAAGCAATCATCGCCCTGAAAAACTCTGTCAGTATTAATCCCAATAATGCGGAAGCCCACCTCGGCCTGGGCAGTATTTACTATGCCAAAGGGCAAAAGGCCGATGCCATCGTCCACTATCTAAAATTCTTAAGCCTGAAGCCTAACAGCGAGTTCTCCCAAGAGGTCAGAACTATCGTTGAGAATCTAAAAAAATAGCCCCACTCGATACTCGATTATGAATGGGGCTACCTAACTTCTAACAAATCCCCCAGGGGTTATTCAACCCTTACATCCATCCAATCAGTATCTATGGTGATATTATATCCACCCTCCCGTCCTTAATGTAAGCCGGCCATACCGTCCAGGGATAACCAAGAGGAACTTCAAAAGTGGCATAGCATCCATCGCTGGTGTTGCAGAAGTCAATTAAAGTTATCGTAAGCTCCGTAGAGGAACCCACCGCCCCGACCCTGACAAAGTTAATACTGCCGACATTGAAGAAGCCCACCGGGCTGGTTGTGCTTGCAGTCTGGACACTACTCAATTCGATCTCTCCGAGAGTATTGCTGCAAAGAGAAACGGTCGGTGCCGCACTAAATTCTGTAGATGTAAATACCCCGCTGCTCCCGGATACCGGATTATCGGCAATACAGTTATTTAAGACACCATCACCTACCTTAACTACGGTCGGAGTGAAAGCGACACTGAGCACAATCGTCTTGGGAGCGTCACCGAGAGAAGAATCATAATAAGCATTCACCGCTACTGTGAAACTGGTCACCGAATCCGCTATGACTACACTCTCCAATCCAACCTCACCAAGCTGGACGGTGACAGTAACCGAATCGGGCGCGGCCGGCCCGACGGCATCACTCACCCCATAAGCGGTAATGGTTACGTTAGTCAATGTCCCGAAGCTTCCACTCAACCCATTGCAGGCAACCAGGATTCTCCCGGAGGCGGTAGTCGCGCTGGTTACACTGAGCATGTCAGTAATCGGGCCGTCTGGAGTAGTGGTAAGACCATCCGCCATAACAGTCAGGCCTGAGGTATCGTAAGGAGAAATTCCATTCACCCAGGTAAGGTCGAACGGGATTGAGGCAATTACCGAACCGTAAGTGATCCCATTGACCGTGACGACTACTGCACCATTGGTCGGCGCCATTATGCTCATCGCAAACCCAACCGAGAAGTCCACCGAGGCACAGCCTGTATTGCCGCAGAGGTCATCTACGCAGGCAGTTGCTGTATAACCGCCGATTGCCACCCCGGTGAAGACTGCTGTAAATGTCGGGGCGCTGTATGTGGCCGCTTGGGAACCATAGGGAGCGAGAGTAACTACACCCGAGGCAGTATCCGGGCCGCTTCCGAGATCATCAGCCGTGAACCTCACCACCACCGTATCAGTCCCAACAACCTCACCAGTTGTCGGCTGGATGATAGCTACCGTCGGATCGATGGTATCCACATCAAATGTCTCCGGCGTCAAGTCCGAAGCCGTGTTACCACAGTTGTCCGCTGCCTGACCATCCGCCGTATAATTGCCATCGCCTAAACCAACATAAACATGCGGTGAGTCATACCAATTCGCCCCTCCATCAATACTCACTTCACAAGAGGCAAGCCCACTACTGCCTACCTCCACACAGGTTGCCGATACCGTCACGTCACCGTCCGTATCACAGGTTATTGGAGCAACATCCACCGTGGGAGGATCCACATCCACCGGGAAGGTAGAGGAAGCTAAAGGTGAAATATTCCCACAGGTATCGGTACATTGCCCATCCACCGTGTAGCTCCCACTGCCCCCAACCACAAACCCGAGACCGCAAGCCTGCCAC
>CP070770.1:2232247-2240922 GCA_020345765.1 Deltaproteobacteria bacterium | reverse complement strand
TAATGCAAGAGGTTTTTTTGAATAAGTATTGCGTTTGTGATAGGATTACCTGGGTCGGGAGAAAGGGATTTACTTTTGCATGAGATGTCGATAGTCGATAGTCTGATTAAAATAATTCTGGAGGAGTGGAAGCGGCAGGGAGAAAAGGGGAGGGTCTCCAGGATTAACATCCAGGTAGGAAAGCTTACGGCAATAATACCTAGAACATTCCAATTTTGCTTCAATATCCTGGCAAAGGATACGGTTTTAGAGAATGCCCAATTGGAGATTGCCGAGGTGCCCGTGAAGGTCAAGTGCTCTCAGTGTAACAGCGTCCGGGAGATCGACGAGCCTGTATTCGTGTGCCCCGAATGCGGGGAAAAGGCGCTGGAGATAGTCTCGGGGAGGGAGCTCTTTATTGAATCGTTTGAACTGGTATAGTTATTTGTTGTAAAAATTTTGAAAAGGTAGGTGGTTATGGAGGTAAAGGTCGTAAAGAATATTTTGGCGCAGAATGAAAGCATTGCGGAAGAGAACCAGAGGATATTCAAGGAGAACGGGATATTCGCGGTCAACCTGATGAGCTCCCCGGGGTCGGGTAAGACCTCCATCCTTGAACGCACCGTGGGGCTGATCAAGGATGAACTTAAGGTTGGGGTAGTCGAGGGAGACATCTGCACTACTGCCGATGCGGATCGCCTTAAAAAATTCGAGATCCAGATTGTCCAGATCAATACCGAGCCCTTTGGGGGCGACTGCCACCTCGAAGCCCACATGCTTCAGAAGGCCCTTGACTGCCTGGACTTAAGTTCTATCGAGCTCCTCCTTATTGAAAACCTGGGAAACCTGGTCTGTCCGGCAGAGTTCAAGCTGGGGGAGGACCAGAGGGTAGCGATCCTGAGCATCACCGAGGGAGAGGATAAACCCTTGAAATACCCCCTGATCTTCCGCGTGGCCGACCTGCTGCTCATTAATAAGATTGATCTTGAGAAACATCTGGAGGTTGATGTGCAGCAGATTGTAGAGAATGTAGCCAAGATCAACCCTGAGCTGCCGGTGATAAAGCTTTCCGCAAAGAGCGGGGAGGGATTCGATCAGTGGAAAGAGTGGCTGGTCAGGGGAGTTAAGGAAAGGACGTCTTAAATAAAAAGGAGGTGTTGTCTTGGTTTCTATCGAGGAGGCCCGGAGGCGGATACTGGCCCAGGTAAGGCCTATCGGGACGGAAAAGGTTGATATTTTATCGGCCGTGGGTAGAGTGCTGGCAAAGGACATAAAATCCGCTCTGAATATGCCCCCCTTCGATAATGCCGCGATGGACGGCTATGCGGTTATCAGTAAAGACACTAAGGGAGCATCACCCGGGAACCCCAGGGTCTTAAAGATCCTGGAGGATCTTCCTGCCGGAGCTGTCCCTAAGTTCAGGGTAACCCCGGGTACCACCAGCCAGATCATGACCGGGGCACAGATGCCCAAAGGCGCGGATGCGGTCATGATGGTCGAGGATACCCGGCGTAGCGGTGATAAGGTTAATGTCCTTTGCGAAATTAAACCCAAAAAGAATGTCCGATTTGCCGGTGAGGATTTCAAGAAGGGCAAGATAGTCTTGCGGAAAGGAACGCTCCTGAGGCCACCGCACTTAAGTGCCCTGGCAACCCAGGGGATAAAGGAGGTTCCGGTTTACCGGAGACCAAGGGTGGCAATCCTTTCTACCGGCAGCGAACTGATAGATATTAAACAGCCCCTCAGACCGGGAAAGATCAGGGAAAGCAATTCCTACTCCCTATTCGCCCAAGTTCTGAGCCTGAATGCGGAGCCTATCCTCTTAGGGATCGCCGGTGACAGAGAGAAGGATCTAAGGAGGCATATTACCGGTGGTCTTAAAAAGGCAGATGTGCTCCTTACCAGCGGGGGTGTTTCCGTTGGTAAGTATGACATGGTTAAGGATGTCTTGAAGGATCTGGGAATGAAGCTCCACTTCTGGCAGGTAGCGGTCAAGCCAGGAAAGCCCCTGATGTTCGGTACTATTAATAAACACCCGATATTTGGGCTGCCAGGCAATCCGGTATCCTCGATGGTGTCCTTTGAGAACTTCGTCCGTCCGGCACTGCTAAAGCTGATGGGGAGGCAGGATCTTTTCCGGCCGCCGGTGAAGGCCATATTGACCCATAAGATCAAAAAGAAGGCAGGGCGGAGGGAATACCAAAGGGGCTTGGTCGAAGTTCGGCAGGGAAAGCTCTACGTATCTTCTGCCGGGGATCAGGGTTCTGCCAACCTGCAGGCAATACTCTCGGCCAACTGTTTTATTATTCTTCCGGAAGAAGTGACGGTTGCTGAGCCCGGTCAGGAAGTATCGGTGGAGATGATCGACAGGCCTGGTTTTTCAGGAAGTATCAGGGGATAAAACCCTTAGATACTATCTATAAATAGAGGATTTTCTTAGATTTTAGACAAGACCCGGGTAACGGTCTTGATTGCTTCGTCAATTTCCTTCTTGGTAACTATCAGGGGGGGGAGAAAGCGAAGGACCTTTCCCGCGGTGCAGTTGATCAACAGTCCTTTCTCCAGGCACCGTTTGACAATTTCTGCTCCCTCGAACTCAATCTCCACACCGATCATTAGTCCCTTTCCCCTGATGTCTTTGATGAAACCAAAGCGATTCCTTAACCCGGTAAGTTGGGCATGCAGATACTTCCCCATCTTCCGACAATTCTCTAAAACACCGTCCTCCAGGATGGCCGAAACCGCAGCCACCCCCGCGGCAGTGGCCAGGGGGTTACCCCCGAAGGTAGAAGCGTGGCTTCCGGGGGTAAGGGAACGGGCTAGCTTTTCCGTGGTCAACATCGCCCCGATTGCTACCCCTCCCCCCAGGGACTTGGCTAAGGTCATAATATCCGGGGGAGCCCCGTAGTTTTCATAGGCAAAAAGCCTTCCGGTACGCCCCATCCCCACCTGGACCTCATCATAGATGAGTAAAATACCTTTCTCCCGACAAATTTTCTTAAGACCCTTGAGGTAGATGTCTGAGGGGAGAATGACCCCGCCTTCTCCCTGGATCGGCTCCACCATCAGGGCGCAGGTCTTCGGAGAGATCGCCGTCCGGGCGGCCTCCAGGTCATTAAAGGGAATATACTTGAATCCGGAAAGCAGAGGCTGGAAGCCGGTGTGAAATTTTTCCTGCCCGGTGGCCGTAACCGTGGCAATAGTGCGGCCGTGAAAGGACCCATAAGCGGTAATGATTTCGTATTTCCCGCCAAGGACTTCATTCCCGTATTTTCGGGCAAGCTTGATTGCCGCCTCGTTGGCCTCGGAGCCGCTGTTACCGAAGAAGACCCGATCGGCAAAACTGTTGTCAGTGAGCAGACGGGCCAACTCAATCTGGGGCTCGATATAGTAGAAATTGGATACATGAATGAGCTTCTTTGCCTGGGCCTGAATCGCCCTTACCACCCGGGGATGGCAGTGTCCCAGGTTGTTAACCGCTATCCCGGAGGCAAAATCAAGGTACTGCTGATCATTACTGTCCCATACCCGGCACCCTTTTCCTTTAACCAGAACGACCGGAAGGCGATTATAATTGTTAATCAGGTGCTTTTGTAGCTGCTCAATTAATCGTTTTTTCATTGTTGGTTCCGTGTGATTTCAGTGCCGATCCCCACATCGGTAAAGATTTCCAGAAGAAGGGCATGACTGACCCGGCCGTCGATGACATGGGTTTTCCCGACCCCCGATTTCAGGGCATCCAGACAGCAATTTACCTTAGGAACCATTCCTCCGGAGACGACTTCCTCGGCAATAGCCTTCTTAGCCTCATCTACATTCAGGGTGGAGACCAGCTTGCCCTCTTTATCTTTAACTCCCTCAACATCGGTCATTAATATTAGTTTTTCCGCCTTAAGTGCCCCGGCTAACTTTCCGGCTACTAAATCAGCATTTATATTGTAGGTTCCTTCGTCCCCTGCTGCCACCGGAGCGATTACCGGGATAAAATCCTTACGAATGGTCTTGATCGCCCGGGGATCGATCCTTTCCACCTCCCCCACCCTTCCCAGGTCGATAATCTCCGGAGGAGAGGAGAGGTTATCTGTTTTATTCAATGAATATTTCTTGGCAGTAATCAATCCCCCGTCCTTGCCGCTCAGCCCGATTGCCTTCCCGCCGCAATGATTAATGAGGCCGACAATTTCCTTATTGACTTTCCCCACCAGGACCATCTCGACAATATCCATAGTCTCCTCATCCGTCACCCGCATTCCCTGGACAAATTTCGACTCTTTCCCCATCTGGTCGAGAGTCTGACCGATCTGGGGTCCCCCACCATGGACAATGATCGTATTCACGCCGATATACTTCATCAGGATTACATCCTTGGCGAACCCCTGCTTCAGCTCCTGATCCACCATGGCATGGCCGCCGTATTTGATGACGAAAGTCTTATTATAGAAGCGTCGAATATAAGGGAGGGCCTCCATCAAGATATTGGCCTTTTCGATCAGCTTCTCCATGTCTGCTCCCTGATAATCCTTGATATTCCTTGCCATTCCCTACAGGATATACCTGCTCAGATCTTCATCCTTGATTACCGCGCTGAGTTTATCTAATACATACTGGGCATCGATAACAAATTTCTTTTCTTTCATTTCGGGGGCATCGAAAGAGATCTCATCCAGAAGATTCTCCATGATAGTATAGAGCCTCCGGGCGCCGATGTTCTCGGTCCGCTCGTTAACAATAGTAGCGATCTCGGCGATCTTGTCAACCGCTTCCGGTTTAAACTCCAGTTTAATCCCCTCGGTGTCCATCAGGGCAATATATTGCCGGATCAGGGCATTACGAGGCTCGGTCAGGATCCGAACGAAATCTTCCTTAGTAAGGGAATCCAGCTCAACCCGGATAGGGAACCTCCCCTGCATCTCCGGAATTAGATCGGATGGCTTGGAGGTATGAAAGGCTCCGGCAGCGATAAAAAGTATATGATCGGTCTTTACCATTCCGTACTTGGTGACGACGGTGCAACCTTCGATTATTGGCAGGAGGTCACGCTGGACACCTTCCCGGGAGACATCGGGGCCGTGGGTTGTATCCCTTCCGACAATTTTATCGATCTCGTCAAGAAAGATGATCCCGGAATTCTCCACTTTCTCGATCGATTGCTTGATGATTTTATCCATATCGATTAACTTCTGGCCCTCCTCCTGGGTAAGGATCTCCAAGGCCTCGGTAACCTTAACCTTCCGCCGCTTGGTTTTCCGGGGCATGAGGTTGCCGAACATATCCCGGAGATTAAGCTCCATCTCTTCCAGACCGGCGCTGGAGAAGATCTCAATAATAGGGAGGTTGACATTACTGGTCTCCAGGTCAACAAAGCGCTCATCGAGCTTTCCCTCCCGAAGCATCTTCCTTAGCTTTTCCCGGGTCCTGTTCTTCTCCTCGAAACCATCTACTCCTAACCCTTCGGGTTTAACAAGTTCCAGGGGCCTTTCTACCTCCGGGTTTCTGTTAGGCTTCTCTTTGCGCGGTGGGGGCAGCAGGATGTCCAGGAGCCTTTCCTCGGCAACCTCTTTAGCCCGAGGCAGAATATTATCCCTTTCCTCCTCCTTTAACATACTAACGGCCAATTCGGTAAGGTCCCGGATCATTGAGTCTACATCCCTTCCCACGTAGCCCACCTCGGTAAACTTGGAGGCCTCGATCTTCAGAAAAGGGGCCTGGGAGAGCTTGGCCAGGCGTCGGGAGATCTCGGTCTTGCCTACCCCGGTCGGTCCGATCATGATGATATTCTTGGGGGCAATCTCATCGCGCAGTTCCTCGGGAACCTGCTGGCGCCTCCATCGGTTTCGCAGGGCAATCGCCACCGACCGCTTTGCCTTCTTCTGCCCGACAATATAGCGGTCCAGCTCTTTTACGATCTGCTTAGGGATCAGAACGTCCATATCTTTTAATCAAATCCCAATGTCAAAATCCAAATACCAAATGAATGTCAAATGTTAAAAAATTTGGCCTTGGAGGGTTTAAAGCTCCTCGATTACGATTTCGTTGTTCGTATATACGCAGATATTGGCTGAGATCCTCATTGCTTCCTCGGCAATCGCCCGGGCATCCAGTTCCGAGTGCTTGACCAGTGCTCGGGCCGCCGCCAGGGCATAGGCCCCCCCGGAGCCAATAGCCACGACCCCGTCGTCGGGCTCGATCACATCTCCGTTACCGGAAATAATAAGGGATTGTTCTTTATTGGCGACGATGAGCAGGGCCTCCAGACGGCGCAGGAGCTTGTCGGTTCGCCAGTCCTTGGCTAACTCCACTGCCGAGCGGAGAAGGTTACCCCGGTACTGCTCCAGCTTCCCTTCAAATTTCTCAAACAGGGTGAAGGCGTCGGCAGTGGCTCCGGCGAACCCGGCCAGGACCTTGCCGTTATAGATCTTCCGCACTTTTCGGGCGGTATGCTTCATTACCACCTGCTCCAGACTTACCTGGCCGTCTCCGGCGATCACTATCTTGTCCTTATGTCTTACTGATAGAATTGTTGTTCCCTTGATCATATCCTTCCTTTATAAAGACTCGGTTCAACCTTCCCGATTAACCGTGGCCCGGGGATGGGCTTTATCATAGACCTCCATCAAGTGGTCTAGGCTGAGATGGGTATACTTCTGGGTGGTCGAAAGGCTGACATGTCCCAGAAGTTCCTGGATCCCCCTTAGATCGGCCCCGGCATCGAGGAGATGGGTGGCAAAGGTATGGCGCAGGCTGTGGGGGCTTATTTTCCGGAGCAGGGCACAGCGGTTAATGTATTTATCAATGATCCGGGCCACACTCCGGGCCGATAACCTTCGGCCCCGGCTGTTTAGGAAGACCGCCTCCCGGTCTTCCTCGCTAACCTCCGGTCCCTGCAGACCCTCCCGTATCTCTAGCCAGTTCTTCAGGGCAGCAATCGCTTTCGAGCCCAGAAGCACGATCCTTTCCTTCCGGCCTTTTCCCAGCACCCGGGTTATTCCCAGGTTGAGATCCAGAGCGCTCAGGTTCAATCCCACTAACTCCGAGACCCGTACCCCGGTAGCATAAAGAAATTCCAGAATCGCCTTGTCCCGACGGCCGAGAGCGGTTGATTGATCCGGGATCTCCAGGAGGGCGAAGGTCTCATCGACGGAAAGAAATCGAGGGAGACGCTTTTCCTGCCGAGGAGTGGCTACCATCTCTGTCGGGTTTTGCTTAATGATCCCTTCGCGTAAAAGGAAGCGAAAGAAGCTTCTCAGTGAGGCCAGCTTCCGGGCAATAGATGACTTCTTGTTCTTTCGGTAAAGCTCCTCCAGAAAGGCCTTGATGACCGTGGGATCAATCTTCTCCGGCTTGAGAACCTCCGAGTCCGGGGAAGAACCGCATTTGGATTTTTTAACAAAATCAAGGAACTGATTAAGATCGCTCATATAGTTCCTCAGGGTATGCTCTGAGGCATTCTTCTCGGTAATTAGATACTGAATAAACTTATCGATTGAAGTTTTCATTAATAAAAATGTTACCACATTTATTTAAAAAAGCAAACAGGGTTCCTATACGAATTTACCGAATCCCAATGACGAATCCGTCTAAGCCGGGGAGTAATGTAAAGGTAATACAAAATGTAAAGGTAATATAATAAGAAGGTTTATTTTTCCTTAGGTCCTTTTGAAGCTTTCTACAGCATTTCCCTGAATTCCAAAGGGATGGGGTAGTCCAGTTTCTCTATGAGCTTAAAATGTCTCATGCTTAGGTTGTATTGTTTTCGATGATAATAGATAGCTCCGAGCTTATAGTGGGCTTCGGCAAAGTAAGGATTTATTTGCACGGCGTTCTGATATGCCCTGATGGCTTCATCATACTTTCCTTTATAGCTGTAGGCATTTCCAAGATTATAAAGTGCTTCAGTAAAATCAGGCTTTATTCGTAAGGCTCGCTGATACTCCCTGATAGCTTCTTCAAACATCCCTGTATTAGCATAAGCAACTCCAAGATTCATATGAGCTCCGGCAGAATCGGGCTCTAATATTAGGACCTTTTGATATTCCCTAATGGCCTCATTGAACATTCTCTTATTAGCATAAGCAATCCCAAGATTCATATGAGCTTCGGCATAATCAGGATCTAACTTCAGGGCTCGCTGATACTCACCGATAGCCTCATCATCCATCCCTTTACTAGCATAAGCAATTCCAAGATTCAGATGAGTTCTACCATAATTGGGATCAATGTCGAGAGCTCGTTGATACTCCCTGATAGCTTCTTCAAACATCCCTTTATAAGCATAAGTGTTTCCGAGATTGTTGTATGCATCAGCATAATTAGGATTAATATGCAGGGCTTGCTGATACTCCCTGATAGCTTCTTCAAACATCCCTTTATTGATGTAAACATTTCCGAGATTATTATATGCATTAGCATAATTAGGATCAATATGCAGAGCTCGTTGATACTCCCTGATAGCTTCTTCAAACATCCCTTTATAAGCATAAGTATTTCCGAGATTATTATATGCTTCGGCATAATCAGGATCAATATGCTGGGCCCGCTGGTACTCCCTGATAGCTTCATCATACATCCCTTTATGTATGCAAGCCATTCCGAGATTATTATAAGGCCTAGCCTTGTCGGGTGATTTCTTAACACTGTCGCTCCAAAGGGTAAATTCATCTTTCCAGACGGTATTCCTCTGGATGGCCCAAAAGGCA
>CP070770.1:2226574-2232147 GCA_020345765.1 Deltaproteobacteria bacterium | reverse complement strand
AAGTTATAATCGTACCGGACATCCAGTATGCCCCGGATATTGGAGGTCCGGAAAACTACCAGACCACCGGTACCGTGCAGAGCAAATCCCCAGCCATGTTCCGAATATTCATCAAGTCCTGCATATTTAAGATCTTTTTCAATAGAAACCCAATGGAGTCCTATTCCTCCTCCAAAGAAGGGAGAAAAGTCCCCTTTCAGTAAAAAATAGTTTAATCCGAAATCTATGGGAAACTCGATAGCTAATGTATCAGATCCATTTTCCTTTGTTCCCCAGTGAATGCCGCTTATCAGTTCGAGGGCGAGGTCCTTAAGCTCATACCAGGTAAGCCACTCGATCTTATACATCGTGTCAAGATTCCCATAGGCATCGGCTAACGGGAATTTACCGCCGACTCTCAGACCGTGGAGAAAGAGGGCTTTCCTTCTGGTGACCTCCTTTGCCTCCTCCTCCGTCACGGTTTCCGTAGTGATGGTATCCTCCGCCTTCTTGCCCGTGGATAGTGAGACAGCCAGCCTTTTTGCCACGGTATCCAGGTCCTCCTCTTTTGCGGTAGCCAGCTTTTCGTAGAGCTCTACCTTGCCTATCTCAACATCAACGAGCTTTACATCCATAATGGTTTTCTCCCCCAGCTTGCTCAGGCCGCCAACGACAGCCTTTGCCACACCAAGCTTCCTTCCGTTCTCGCTGGCACAAGTAGCGTCGTAACAGGCAAACCCTTCCCCCAGCTTTTCCACCATCTTGCTCCGGTCCAGAACCTTAAACCTTCCTTCCCGGCCTAATTCCTGCCTCAGCATCCGGGAAACAACCTGGGAGGTATTAGGGTCGACCCCGATCGGCTGGAGATCGAAAACGGCAATTTCCTCCTGGGCAAGGGCCTCTTCCCCAAGGAGTGATAAAGCGAAAATAAGACCAGACAAGATTAACAGATAACTCATCTTTTTCATCGTCAAACCTCCATTTCTGAAAGGGGCAGATTTACCTTAAAATTTCCCGAAAACTCCAATGACCTTTTGGTAGAAGAATCTACACTAAAAATATCAAAAATATTGGGTATGTCAAGAGAATAATAAAAAGGGAGAAGACCCCGGATAAACTCCTTGACAAAAATATTCCCTATGCTATTTTATGGCAAATATTTTAGTAGTCGACTACTAAGTGAGGAAGCAGGGATGAGTTCGGGAAAAAAGAAAAAGGATATGAGCGGTTCGGTCTTGGTGGTTGGGGGGGGTGTCGGCGGGATTCAGGCGTCGCTTGACTTGGCCGAATCCGGATATTTTGTCTATTTATTGGAAAGCTCCCCTGCCATCGGCGGGGTTATGGCCCAGCTGGATAAGACCTTCCCCACTAATGACTGCTCGATGTGCATTTTAGCCCCGAAGCTCGTGGAGTGCGGGAGGCATCATAATATTCAGATCCTATCCTATTCGGATATCGTCGGTGTCAAAGGGAAACCGGGAAAATTCAAGGCTAAAATCAGGAAAAATCCCCGGGGGGTAGATACCGATAAATGTACTGGCTGCGGGGTATGCATGGAGAAGTGTCCGGTTAAGAAGATTCCCGATGAATTCAATGCCGGGATCGGCTTTCGTAGTGCCATCAATATCCCTTTTCCCCAGGCAGTTCCCAACTGGCCGGTCATTGATCAGGAACACTGCACTTATTATAAGAAAAAGAAATGCGGGCTCTGTCAGAAGGAATGTACCGCCGGAGCAGTGATCTTCGATACCGAACCGGAATTTATTGAAATAGAGGTTGGCTCCATCATATTGTCACCGGGCTTTGAGGAGTTTGAAGCTGAATTAAAGAAAGAATACGGCTACGGAAGGTTTCCCAATGTAATTACAAGCATCCAGTTAGAAAGGATCCTGAATGTCTCCGGACCCTATCAAGGAGAAGTGGTCCGCCCTTCGGACAACACTCATCCGATTAAGGTTGCCTTCATTCAGTGCGTTGGCTCCCGTGATGTGAAGGTTGGCAACAACTACTGCTCTTCGGTCTGTTGTACTTATGCGATCAAGGAGGCCATTATTGCCAAGGAGCATTTTGCCGAAATCAAGCCCACCATCTTCTATATGGATATGAGGACCTACGGGAAAGGCTTTGAGGAGTTCTATAATCGGGCGGAGGATGAATACCAGGTAAGGTTTGTCCGGGCCGGGATCGGATGTGTGGAGGAAGTCCCCGAAACCAAAGATCTACGGATATTGTATGAAACCGAAAAGGGGGAAATCATCGAGGAAATTTTTAATATGGTAGTCCTCTCGGTCGGTCTGACACCACCAAATTCGGCCAAGGAATTTGCGGAAAAATTTGGGATTGATTTAGATAAATATGGTTTCGGTAAAACTTCTTTATTCTCCCCGGTTGCCACTTCAAAACCAGGAGTATTTATCTGCGGGGCATTTCAGGGCCCCAAGGATATTCCCGAAACCGTAACCCAGGCCAGCGGAGCAGCAAGTTGTGCGGGGAGTGTGCTCTCCCCGGCCCGGGGCACCCAGGTAGTCGAAAAGGAGTTCCCTGCCGAAATTGATGTTTCTAAGCAGGAACCCCGGATCGGTGCCTTCATTTGCCACTGCGGAATAAACATCGGTGGGTATGTCGATGTTCCGCAAGTATTTGAATATGCAAAAACTTTACCCGGTGTTGTCTATGCCGAGGAAAATCTCTATACCTGCTCCCAGGATACCCAGGAAAAGATCAAGGAGGTGATCAAAGAATACAACCTCAACCGGATAGTAGTGGCCTCATGTACCCCCAGGACTCATGGACCTTTATTCCAACAGACGATCCGAGAAGGCGGACTAAATAAGTACCTGTTCGAGATGGCCAATATTCGGGACCAATGCTCCTGGGTTCACATGCATGAGCCTGAAGCAGCCACCGAGAAGTCAAAGGACCTGGTCCGCATGGCGGTGGCAAAGGCAAGGTTGATCGAGCCTTTGTCCCAGCAGTCATTAGGAGTTACTCAGCGAGCGCTGGTTATCGGTGGCGGGATATCGGGAATGGCCGCCTCTCTCTCCCTGGCCGAGCAGGGGTTCGAGGTCTTCCTGATTGAGAAAGAGAATAAACTGGGAGGAGTAGCAAATAGAATTAACTATACCCTGGAAGGCGGTGATGTCAAGAAAAAGCTTAAGGAGATGATTAAACAGGTAAACCAAGCGGATAAAGTCAAGGTGTATCTCAATAGTTCCATAAAGGATATCAAGGGATTTATCGGTAATTTCAAGACAACTGTCAAAACCGGGCCCGGAGATGGCAAAACCGAAGAGCTGGAGCACGGGATTGTCGTTGTGGCTACCGGGGCGCAGGAACTGAAGAGTGATGAGTATCTGTACGGAAAGGATGAGAGGGTAGTCACCCAGTTGGAACTGGAAAAGATGCTTACTGATTCTAAGTCTTCGGCCTCGAAACTCAATTCGGTGGTTATGATCCAATGTGTCGGCTCCCGGGAAGATGGAAGACCCTACTGCAGCAGAATCTGCTGTGCACAGGCAATAAAGAATGCTCTTAAAATCAAAGAGGCCAATCCGAAAGCGAATATATATATCCTTTATCGGGATATCCGCACCTATGGGTTCAAGGAGGAGTATTACCAGAAGGCCCGGGAGGCTGGGATTATTTTCATCAGGTATGATCGGGAGAATAAACCGGAGATTGTTAAATCCGACCCCAAGGAAGGGAAGATAAGGCTCAAGGTTTTCGATCCTATCATCCAGAAGGTGCTTCTGATTGATGCCGATCTGCTGGCGCTATCGGTAGCTGTTGTTGCCGGGGCAAGCAACGAGGAGTTATCCCAGCTGCTAAAGGTGCCGTTAAATGAGGATAAATTCTTCCTGGAGGCCCATGTCAAGCTTCGCCCGGTTGATTTTGCCACGGAGGGTGTATTCCTTTGCGGTCTGGCTCACTCTCCCAAATCTATCGATGAAAGCATCTCCCAGGCCTATGCGGCCGCTTCCCGGGCAACCACGATCCTAAGCAAGGATAGTATCGAGACCGAAGGGATAGTTGCTGCTATTGACCGAGAGATCTGCTCCGGATGTAAACTCTGTATCGAAGTGTGTCCTTACGGCGCCATTTCTTATATCGAAGCGGAGGATATCGCCGAAGTCAACGAGGCATTGTGCAAAGGCTGTGGAAACTGTGCGGCTACCTGCCCCTCCAAGGCATGTTTGGTTAAGAGCTTTAGGGATGATCAGATATATGCTCAAATAGAGGCCCTGCTTTAAGGGAAATCGAATTAGGGAGTTACCGTGCAAGATAAAGAATTTAGTCCCAAGATCCTTGCTTTTCTTTGTAACTGGTGCAGCTATGCCGGGGCAGACCTGGCCGGGATCAGCCGGCTGCAGTACCCACCTACCATCAGGACGGTTCGGGTAATGTGTTCGGCCCGGGTTGACCCATTATTCGTGATCAAGCCCTTGCTGAGAGGGATTGACGGCGTGCTCATCGGAGGATGCCACCCCGGCGAGTGTCATTATCTCGAAGGGAATTATTATACCCGCCGGAGAATGGTTATGCTCAAGAAGCTGCTGGAGGTCGTCGGGATCGAGCATAACCGGGTGCGTCTGGAGTGGGTATCGGCTTCCGAGGGCCCGAGGTTTGCGGATACGGTAAGGGATTTCACCGAAACCATCAAGAAGTTGGGACCGAATCCGCTCAGGGAGAAATGAATGGAAAGCTTTGTATCCCAGGATTTCAAAGATAAATACGGGGGTGGGGTAATCCAAGCTCTGATCAAGGGGATGTTAGACTCCAAGTTAGTAGATCAGGTGCTTGTCTTCATGGGTGGCCTTGATGAAACCGATATAGTTCCATCCTTCTTGAGTAGTGGAGATGAGGTTGGGCAGATAGTCACCAGTTCCTATAACCCGGGCAGCCTTGCCCGATTAGTGAAGTGTTACTCAGCTAAAGGAGAGAAGATCGGGGTGCTGGTGAGATCTTGCGATGCCCGTGCTCTGGTCGAACTGGCCAAGAGGGGGCAGGTCAATATGGATAATCTTTACCTGATCGGGATCGAGTGCTACGGAGTTAGCCGACCTCAGCAAGGAGGAGAAGGAGAAATTCACATCCTTGCTGGCGATAAGGAAGAACTTATCCGGGCAAATTGCCAGAGGTGCGAATACCCGGTTCCTGCTATGGCTGACCTGAGCTGCCGCCTGGATAAAGAAATCACCTCGATCCAGGTAAACAGTGAGAAGGGGAAGAAAATCCTCGATTCCTGCCCGGAGTTATCACAGGTCGAAAAGAAAATCGAGAGAGATATCGAGGCAATCGAAAAAAAGGCACAGGCACAGCAAGAGAAGGATTTTGGTGAACTTAGGGAGATGTCCGCGAAAGACCGGTTAAATTACTGGTTCAGCCAGTTTGACAAGTGTATCAAATGTTATGGATGTCGAACCTCCTGTCCGCTATGTTACTGTAAGGAATGTTATCTGGAAGCGGACCGGAAGCTGGTCAAGGGAGGGGAGATCCCGCCGGAGAGGCTGTTTCACCTGACACGGCTGATGCATATCGGCGACAGCTGTCTGAATTGTGGGCAGTGTGAGGATGCCTGCCCGATGGAGATCCCC
>CP070770.1:2189396-2226474 GCA_020345765.1 Deltaproteobacteria bacterium | reverse complement strand
AGTCTTTTTTTATATTTTTTTAAAAGAGATATTAATAAATTTTTCACAGATGATTACTAATCTTAAGTGTGACACCTTGCCCAACCCTGGTAATTAGAGGGTCTCAACAGAGCCCTAACCTTGCTTAATCGGGGCTAAGGTGTAAGTGGGGAGTTATAAAAGCTCCCCCTGAAGGTCGACAAAGTCGCCTTGATGGATATAAGTGATAATCTCCCCACTTACACACTAAGATTAAAGTTTAAGCGACTTCCTTTAAATATAACTCTGTTTTTGAATAACCAGATACATAATTACTATGATCCCGTACCAGAGCATAAATAACACGCAGCAGCTTTTTGGCTATGACAATCAGGGCTTTCATTTTCTCCATCCCCCTCTGCAGATACCTCTGATACGGCTCATGAAAAATCCCACCCTTACGAACCACATTGATAGCGGCAAAAAACAAAAGCTTCCTCATCAGGGGACGCCCCCTTTTAGAGATATGCCGTTGCCCTTTATGTTTTCCGGAACTGATCTCAAAAAGGTCCAAACCAGCCAGTTTGGTAATCTCGGAAACGGTTTTAAACTGACGGAAATCACCCACCTCACCAATAAGACCCGCTGTGGTAATCTCTCCAATCCCTTTCAAAGAAATAATAAACTTGCTGTAGGGAATCTGCCTAAGATAATCGCGCATCTCCTTTTCAACCTCGGCAATAAAGCAATCAGAGGCCTCCACAAAGGCCAGTATGTTCCTGATCTCAAAAAGAATACTCTCCTGTCCCTCCTTAAGGCCCACAGAGCTTCGGGCACTCTCGTAAAGGGCCTGAGCCCGCTGGTCACCCAGTCGTCCTCGACTTATCCTCTTCAAGTTAAGTGCCAAAGGCTCCCACCCATGCTTAACAATATCCTGCGGCCTGGGATGGTATCTCAAAAGATATTGTGCACTCCTACTCTTTACACCCTTCATAACCTGCAAAAACTCAGGGAAAAGGAGAAAGACAAGATCCTGAAGCTGATTCAAAAGGACCGTCCGCCTCTGCGTACTTCTTTCCCGAGCATGGACCAATCTACGCAACTGGGCCGGGATTCCTATAGGAATAACCAGGCTCAGGGCATGACCAAGCTGAATAATGTCAGCAATCACCCGGGGATCCTTTGTATCAGTCTTGCTGGGGGAGTTTCCCTGAAGCTCCTTGAGTTTCTTGGTATGCATGGGATTTACCTGCACAAGCTTAACCTGTCTCTTTCTCAGATAATGGATAAGGGGCTCCCCATAAGACCCGGTGGACTCAAATCCCACCACTACCTCTTCCAGATTATGCGCCTTCATGGTCTTATCGATACGACTCCAGAATTCATTAAATCCCCAGCCATTATTGAAAAATGTAAATGGCTTAACATCTGTTCCATCGGGACATCGCCAGTACCCCGTATTCGTTGCTTTACCAAGATCAACTGTGGCAATAAGTGTTTTACTATTGACTATTTCGCTCTTTTTTGTTTGAATCTTTTCCATGGCTATGCTCCTTTCTGTTGTTTGAACTTTAACCAACTTACTAACTTGTTCAAACCAAGAAAGAGTATAGCCTTTTTTATAAGTACCTACTACTTTCTGTATTATAGCAAGCTCCCCCATCAAAGGGGGAGGAAAGATATTTTTTCAACAGCCCCACAGCGCCCGTTTTTATCTTTAATCCTTAACCCTTAATCCCGAATCTGTTTCTGCAATACTATATAACAACAAACATAAGATTGTAAAATAGACGGTATCAAGAAAGTGTTCGAAATAGTGTGAAGCAAGAAGGTATGGTATCCCTAAACTTCCGCCCTTTGCAAAATACGGCTTTTGCGCAAGGCCTCCTATCCCCTCTGACAGGGAAACATACGATTGATAACATAATCCCAACAGGAAAACAACGGCCAAGCACAAAATAAAATATTTAAAATTCATTTTCTCCCGATTCTCTCTCTGAACATCCCCTTTCCCCTCCCCTCTTAAAAAGAAATATAACGGAACAGGGAAATACGTCACGGGAAACGTTAATAATTCTCGAACACTATGCGCCAGGTATCTTGGATTTCCCCAGATTCTGAATATTATATCAATAATGCTCTTGTTGAGGAGGAAAGTAAATATGAAAAAGAAAATGAACCCTAAAGATATGTAAAATGACCCCCTCGAATTGAGCTCGATGCCCCTGCCGAATATCTTTTTGAAAATGTACAGATAAACCGGTATCAGCAGGAAAAGCAGGATAGAGCTGGGAAGATGTAAATTCCAGGACCCTCCTTCCTCATATATACTCACACCCTGTTTTTTCTGGCAAATAAAATCGAAAGTATCTTCATAGCCGAAAATAACCAGGCTCAGTAAGATTGATAAGATCAAAAAAAGTATAAGTATCCCAACGATTAACTTTATTTTATTTCTTGAGCATCTATTGGGGTTATATCCGGTCAGACACAAATAAGAACCGGCAAACAAAAATGCAAGCATCGTAAGCACAGGAATATGCCCGAGAAAATGTGACGCATAAAATAAATCCTGAAGCAGTGTATATTCCCCACCTTCATGGACGATTGTATTGAAAATAAAATATTTTCCATGATAATAGGCAAGATACAAATAAGAAATGATATAGGTTAATACCGGTATAATTATCAGCAGCCTCAAATCGGTAATTCTATCGCTTACAGATTTCATTTCTATTTGGGAGCCATTAAAAAAGGTGTGTAAAAGTTAGGAAAAGAGTACACTAGGGGTCAGCACTTGCATTCATATATTTTGTCTCTTACTTCACCCCTGTTATTATAAATATCTTCTCAGCCTGCTTTATCCTATCCCACTCTGTCGGTTTTTTCAACTATTAGGCTCCTGTTTGTGGGCTGCGGCTCCGAATCCTATGAACATAAATCATTACCTATGAAAACGCAATAAAACAGGTATCAGGTCAATATTTTAACCTACTGTATTAAAAAATGAATTACTGAAACACTTTTTTGTCTTAAAAATATAATTATTTCATTAAGATAGAAAATAGGTTGTTGACAAACGCATGTTGAGAGAAATATAATATAATGGTGTTTGAGTTCTGCGGAGATATTAAGAAAAACTTCAAACATGAAGAACAAAAATCCGGACAAGGAACAGTTTAGAGATACGGGGATCGAACCCATAGGTTCTGTCCCCTGGGGGACGCACTTCTGCCAGTTTTATCAGACCAAAGAGGATCTGATCAGCATCTTGGTCCCCTATTTCCGTTCGGGGCTAAAAGACAACGAGTTCTGCATGTGGGTCACTTCCGAACCCCTTAATGTTGAAGACGCCAAGAAGGCATTAAAGAAGGAGGTAGAAAACTTAGAGGAGTACATAAACAAAGATCAGATAGAGATACTCGATTACACCCAGTGGTATACTAAGTCAGGACATTTCGATTCCGACGAAGTGCTCCGGGGTTGGATTAACAAAGAGAAACAGGCCCTTGAAAAAGGATTTGCCGGACTCCGCCTAACCGGAAACACCTTCTGGCTGGAGAAGAGTGACTGGAAAGGTTTTACCGATTACGAAGAAGCGGTAAACAGCGTCATCGGCCAACACAAGATGCTGGCTGTCTGTACCTATTCCCTCGATAAATGTATCGGGGCGGAGATCATCGATGTGGTTGCCAATCATCAATTTGCCCTGATCAAGCGGGGGGGGAAGTGGGAACTTATCGAAAACTCCAAGCACAAGCAGACATTAGAAGAGCTGAAGCTGAGCGAAGAGCGCTATACCCTCGCCCAGCGGGCGGCCAACATCGGCAGCTGGGACTGGGACATTCGGACAAACGACCTCCACTGGTCCGACCGGATCGAGCCCATGTTCGGGTTCAGCCCGGGAAAATTCGGTGCAACCTACCAGGCTTTTCTTCAATGCGTTCATTCCGAGGACCGCCAGTTTGTCGTCGATTCGGTAAACGCCTGCGTCGAGGAGGGAAAGGACTATGCCATCGAGCACCGCATCGTCTGGCCCGACGGGACGATCCGCTGGGTCTCGGAGACCGGCGATGTAATCCGGGACGAGAACGGGAAAGCAATCCGCATGCTCGGGGTCGTCCAGGACATCACCGAACATAAACGGGCCGATGAAGAGATCAGGAGGTCCGAGCAGAAGTTTAGCACCATATTCGAGTCCATCCCCGGCGGTATCCTGGTAATGGACCGGGAACGCCGGATGCTGGCAATAAACAGCGTTTTGGAGCGGACCTTCGGCATCTCCCGGGCGGAGGCAATCAATATGCGCACCGGAGAGGCACTGCGCTGTATTCATGCATTCGAAACTCCCGAGGGCTGCGGCTTTTCGGATTTCTGCCAGAACTGCCAGGTCCGCAACACCGCCCTGGAGGCCCTGACGGGAAATGAGGTCCAACGCAACCGGGCAAACGTCGAGCTGTTGATTGACGGAAAGCCTCAACGGATGGTAATGCTGATCAGCGCCGCCCCTATCGAATACGAAGGAAAGAAGCAGGCACTTGTTATTCTCGAGGATATAACCGAACTGAACCAGCTGCGCCAGCGCCTCAAGACCGAGCATTCATTCGCCGGTATTATCGGCCAAGATTATAAGATGCAGAATCTTTACGACACCATCAGGGAGCTAGCCGAGAGCAATGTGGCGGTATTGATCCAGGGGGAAAGCGGAACCGGCAAGGAGCTGGTTGCTTCCGCGATCCACAACGAGGGGCCACGCGCGGGCAAGCAGTTCGTCCCGGTCAACTGCGGCGCCCTGCCCGACGGCCTGCTCGAAAGCGAGCTCTTCGGTCATGTCAAAGGGGCATTCACCGGGGCTATCCGCGACAAGAAGGGGCGCTTTGAGCTGGCCGACGGCGGCACGATCTTTCTCGACGAGGTGGGCGACCTGAGCCCGGCCATGCAGGTAAAATTGCTTCGCGTGCTCCAGACCGGGTGTTTCGAACGGGTGGGAGGAGAGAAAACGATCAAGGTCGATGTTCGGGTAATCAGCGCCACCAATAAATCCCTCGACAAAGAGATCGCCGCGGGCCGTTTCCGTGAGGACCTTTATTACCGGCTATGCGTGGTACCGATAACCCTGCCCCCGCTGCGCGAAAGGGCAAGCGATATTCCTCTTCTGGTGGACAACTTTCTCGAACGCGCAGCTAAGGAATCCGGGCAGGAAAGGATCTATTTGTCATCGGATGCCCAGGCAATGCTAATGGACTACAATTGGCCCGGGAATGTGCGGGAACTCCAGAACGCACTCCAGTTTGCCCTGGTAAAGTGCCGTGGACAGATTATTGAGCCGGAGCACTTACCGAATAATATCCAGCATCCCGATAAGTTTATTCCCGGCCGGAGGCGCCGCCGACGGAAGCTTGAATCGAAGGCCGTATCGGATGCCTTGCGCCAAACCCAGGGAAACCGGTTAAAGGCCGCCCGGCTCCTCGGTGTCTCCCGGGCTACCCTGCACCGATTCCTCGCCAATGAGAAGAACCATAACCCAACCCCGTAACCAACTCCCTATAATCGAATCGTTACTGTCTCATTTATCAAAAAGTCTCATTTAATTTAAATGAAACACCAATTTTCACCAGCATATCCGAATTTATCCCTCGAATTGTAATAATAACGTAGATTATTGCGATAGTTCGGACATTTCCGATCTGCTTTTAATCTGTCTTTGACATGCTACTGTTTCATTTAAACCTATAAAATGAGACTTGATCCAGCTTTTCCTATCCCTGGTTGATTTTATTAAATGTTTTTATTTTCAAGTACTTAAAAACTTTTTCGATGTTAAGACTTATTTGGCATACCCTTTGCCAGTATAATAACTCAAAACAATATAAGAAGTCGGTCTTTTCAAATAAAAAGGTAGGGGGCAAATGAAAAAAGATAACGTCTTTGAAATTACCACCCGGTTGGAGGAAGGTGGAATAATGATCTTAAAGATCGCCGGCTATGTCGATGCCAGCAATATTAACCACTTTGAGCAGCAATTGGGCGAGCAGATCAACAAGGGGTATTACAAGATTATCCTTGACTGTTCCGAACTCGAATACTTGAACAGCTCGGCCTTGGGCATCATCCTCGACTTCCATAAGTTGGCAGCTAAGCATCAGGGAGGCATCAGATTACTCAATCTTTCCCACAGGATCGA
Organism: Deltaproteobacteria bacterium; assembly: GCA_020345765.1. Taxonomy (GTDB): domain Bacteria; phylum Desulfobacterota. The sequence goes on along the minus strand of CP070770.1, from coordinate 2,220,332 downwards.
GAGTACTTTTAATATGCTGGGGTTTAATGATTATTTTCTAATATTCTCTGAAGAAAAGAAGGCAATTGAATCATTTAATAAATAGAGAGAGTAATGAAATGGGAAAGCTGTCGGAAAAGCTTCAAGAAATGACCGGTAATCCCAACCTCCACATAAAGGAAGTGCTGGAACTGGTCCGGCAGTTGATTATTGTTGCGGATCAGGGAGAGTTGGATTGTGAAGACGATGGCTGTCGGGTGCTCTACGGTATTATCCGCGACTGCGCCTACAAGATTAAAGCCCAGGCCGAACATGAGCGTGAGATCCACAAGCAGAAAGGCACATGGGATGTTGAAAGAGGAACAGGAACTCCGCTGCCGAAACGAACGATAAAACATAATAAAGGAGGTAAAAATGGGTAAAAGTAACGAACAAATGAACGGGCCGAGAGAGTTAAACGGTATGCTTGAGTGGAAGTGTTCCCGGTGCGGGTATGCACTCAGCGCGGAAGCCCCGCCCGAGGTGTGCCCATTCTGCAAGGAAAGCTGCGATTTTCTGAACGTTACCTGTTATACCCCTGACTGCCAGTGCCGGGGCCGGGACGAACGGTTGTGAAGGATTGACATTATCATGAGGAAGAACGAATGAAATGTCCCGGTCAGGATACCCGATTCTGGAAACCCGGGGATATATTCGAGGTGGCCTGCAGCCAGTGCGGCCATCAAATCGAGTTTTTTAAGGATGATCCAATCCGCCGCTGCTCCCGGTGCGGCCAGCGAATTCAGAACCCCAAGCTCAGCTTAGGCTGCGCTCAGTGGTGCGAACATGCCCAGGAATGTCTGGGCTTCGACCCGAAAACTGTCCCCGCGGAAGATCCGGACGAGGTATCTCTGGTAGACCGATTGATCGCGGCAATGAAGAAAGAGTTTGGAGATGACCAGAAATGTATTACCCATGCCCTCTCGGTACTCGAAAGGGCTCAGGAGCTTCTACGTGAGGAGGGCGGCGATCCCCGGGTAGTCCTGACCGCAGCGGTTCTCCACGACATCGGTATCCAGGAGGCGGAGAAAAAGCATGGCAGTCCGGCCGGCAAATACCAAGAAATCGAAGGACCTCCGATCGCCCAGCGGATCATGGAAGAACTTAACCTGGATAAAGACACTATTGAACATGTCAGCCGGATTATTGGTAACCATCATAGTGTTAAAGATATAGATACCCCCGAATTCCGGATCGTCTGGGACGCCGACTGGCTGGTCAATATCCCCGATGAATTCCCGGATGCCGACAGCAACGAACTTTCCAGTAAGATCGAGAAGATCTTCAAAACCGGTTCCGGGAAGAAGAAGGCGTACGAGATGTACGGGGGAGATAGGACTTGATTTAGCGGCAAAATACTTCTTCTAAATAAGGAGGCAGAGCAAAAATGAAAGTGCGCCGGAAAATAATCAAGATCGATGAAGAAAAATGTGATGGGTGCGGTCTTTGTATTCCCGGATGCCCGGAAGGAGCGCTCCAGATCATTAACGGCAAAGCAAGATTAGTAAAGGAGAACTTCTGTGACGGGCTTGGTGCGTGTATGGGTGAGTGTCCCCAGGGCGCATTGAGTATTGAAGAAAAGGAAGTCGAAGAGTATGACGAAGAGGGAGTGATTGCCCACATCAAAGAAAAATCACCGGAGCTTTTAGAGAGACACTTGAAGCACTTAAAGGAACATGCGCACGAGCTTCCCCAACACCATTCCCATCCGGGGATGACTGCCTGCCCTTCGGCTAAAATACTCCAATGGGAAGGGAAAGAGGAGGAAACAGGGGAAAAGGTAGAGATTAATTCGGAGCTCCGCCAGTGGCCGGTACAGCTCCATCTCGTTCCCGTGGATGCGCCCTACTTTCAGAAAGCGGATTTAGTCTTGATTGCCGATTGTGTCCCTTTTGCGTATGCCAATCTCCATCAGGACTTCCTCAAAGGCAAATCGATCGCCGTGGGTTGTCCCAAGCTCGACGAGGTAGACCTTTATCTTGATAAACTCAGCCAGATATTCAAACATTCAAACATCAAGTCATTAAAGGTCCTGCATATGGAAGTCCCCTGCTGCCACGGCCTGGTGCACCTGGCCCAGGAAGCCTTGAAGAAAAGCGGAAAGGACATCCCCTTCGAAAGTATAAAGATCGGGATAAAGGGCGAGGTCCTATCCCGGGAGATAAAAAAATGAAGCATGTTGATATTAAAGATAAAACGACTAAGACTTTGGAGGTACTTAAACACGGAGGTGGAGAATGAACCTCAAGGCCCTTTTTAAATTGAGTTATGGCTTGTACGTCGTATGCTCGGAAAAGGAAGGTAAGCCCAACTGTCAGATCGCCAATACGGTCATTCAGATCACATCCGAACCGCCGGTTGTTGCCGTAAGTATCAATAAGAAAAATTTGACCCATGAGTTCATCCAGGAAAGCAAGGTATTTACCGTCTCGATCCTTTCTCAGGACACGCCCCTGAGCTTCATCGGCAATTTCGGCTTCAAGTCCGGCCGGGAAGTAGACAAACTCAAGGGTGTCAACTACAGGACAGGCGAAACCAAGGCCCCGATAGTCCTCGACCAGACCCTGGCTTATCTGGAAGCCCGGGTGATTGACCGAATCGATGTCGGGACTCATACGATCTTTATCGGGGAGCTTGTGGGAGCCGACGTCGTGAAAGAAGGCGAGCCGATGACCTACGCTTACTATCACCAGGTCAAGAGGGGCACAACCCCCAAGAGTGCCCCCAGCTACGTTGAGGAGAAAAAGGCGGCCGTGCCGAAAACGGCCAAATACAAGTGCACCGTTTGCGGCTATGTCTATGACCCCGATCTGGGTGACCCTGACGGCGGGATAAAGCCGGGGACCCCCTTCGAAGAGATACCGGACGACTGGGTATGTCCGGTCTGCGGGGCGAGCAAGGATCAGTTTGAGAAGGTAGATTAATAAGGGAGGCATAAAATGATAGAAAACCTGAGCAAGGAACAATTAGAAGGGATATTGGAAACAATACCGGTAGAGCTCTCCTTCGTTGACGAAAATGACCTGGTCAAATTCTGGAATAAGCACGAGACCAGGATCTTCAAGCGGCCGGTCTCGGTAGTCGGGAAATCGGTCCAGAACTGTCACCCCAAGCAGAGCGTGGATAAGGTGAACCAGATACTCTCCGACTTCAAGGGCGGCAAGAGGGATTCCGCCGAGTTCTGGATAGACCTCAAGGACCACAAGGTATACATAAGGTATTTCGCCGTTCGGAATGAGGCCGGTAAATATCTGGGCACACTGGAAGTAACACAAGACATCACGGATGTTAAGAAGATTGAAGGAGAAAAGAGACTGCTGGATGGTTGAGGGAAAGACAGGATGAAACCAAGGGAAATAAAGCCGGGAGTCTTCTGGGTCGGGGCAGTTGACTGGGACCGTCGGTTATTCGATGCCCTCATCCCGCTCCCCGACGGCACGAGCTACAACTCTTATCTAATCAAGGGAAGCGAAAAGACCGTCCTCATCGATACGGTAGATCCAACCATGGAGGAGGTACTTACTGGTCATCTGAGCGGACTCGAGGTCAAGGACTTAGATTACCTGGTTGCCAACCATGGGGAGCAGGACCACTCCGGCACCATCCCCCGGATCCTCGAAAAATACCCTCGGGCAAAAGTCGTCAGCACCCCCAAATGTAAAGGGATCCTTACGGAACTGCTCCTGATCCCGGAAGACAGGTTCATTACCGTTGACGACAAGGAGACTATTTCGCTCGGGGACAAGACCCTGGAGTTTATCCATGCCCCCTGGGTCCACTGGCCGGACACCATGCTTACTTATCTGAAAGATGAAAAAATACTATTCTCCTGTGATTTTTTCGGCTCCCACTTAGCCACCACCGACCTATATGTCACCGACGAGGGACTGGTCTACGAGGCAGCCAAGAGGTATTATGCGGAGATCATGATGCCCTTCCGGGCCAACATCCAGAAGAACCTGGAGAAGATCAAAGACTGCGCCATCGAGATCATCGCTCCCAGCCACGGCCCTATGTATGATAAACCCGAGTTTATCTTGGAAGCATATCGTAATTGGGCCTTCGATGAGCCCAAGAACATCGTGGTACTACCTTATATCTCGATGCACGACAGTACCCGTAAAATGGTGGAGTGCCTTGTTGAGGCGTTAGCCGAAAGGGGCGTAACGGTAAAGCAATTCGACCTCACCGTGACCGACCTTGGAAAATTGGCGATGTCGCTTGTGGATGCAGCAACTGTTGTTATCGGGACACCTACCGTCCTCGCCGGACCGCATCCGAATATCGCCTATGCTGCCTTTCTGGCAAACGCCCTCCGACCCAACCTGAAATTCGCCTCGATCATCGGCTCCTACGGCTGGGGAGGTCAAACCGTAGAACAACTTACCGGAATGATACCTAATCTGAAGGTAGAATTATTGGACCCGGTAGTCGTTAAGGGGTTTCCGAAGGAAGATGATTTCAAGGCTTTAGATAATCTGGCTAACACCATTGCCCGGAAGCACAAAGAACACAACTTCATTTAGTAGTAATTTTAGGAAGTGTAAATTATGGAAAAGGAAAAGTTTTACCCGATAAGAAGGTATATTGAGCTGCAAAAGAATGCCATCTCCGACTCGGAGAGATTCTGGGAGAAAGAGGCGGAAAATATTCCCTGGTTCAAGCGCTGGGACAAGGTCCTCGTTTGGGACGAGCCGTTTGCCCGGTGGTTTGTCGGGAGCACACTCAACGCCTCATACGCCTGTGTGGACGTCCACCTTAACTCCTGGCGTAAGAATAAGGTGGCCCTCTACTGGGAGGACGAGCACGGGAATACAAAATCCTTCAGCTATACCCAGCTCCACCGGGAGGTAAACCGATTCGCTTCCGTTCTGAAAAAGTTAGGCGTCAAGAAGAGCGATATCGTAGTCCTCTATCTGCCGATGATCCCGGAGTTGGTAATCGCAATGCTAGCGACCGCCCGGATCGGTGCAACCCATACCGTGGTTTTTTCGGGTTTCAGTAGCCAGTCGTTGGCCGACAGGATAAACGACACCGGGGCAAAGGTCCTGGTGACCGCCGACTTCGGTATCAGGAGAGGAAAGCTGGTTGCCCTTAAGAGTATCGTTGATGATGCATTAAAATCCGCGCCGACGGTTAAAAATGTAGTCCTGGTAAGGAGGACCCAGGAAGAGCTGAAAATGGAAGAGGGACGGGACCGCCCTTATCATGAGTTGATGAAGGATGCCGAAAATTATGTCGAGCCCGAAATCGTTGACGCTTCCCATCCGCTCTACATACTTTATACCTCCGGGACTACCGGGAGACCAAAGGGTATCGTGCATTCCACCGGAGGATACCTGGTTTACAACTACGCCACCTACAAGTGGGTATTCGATATCTCCGACGAGTCCATTTACTGGTGCACTGCCGATGTGGGTTGGGTTACCGGGCATTCGTCAATTGTCTATGCCCCGTTGCTCCACGGCGCAACGATCCTCATGTATGAGGGAGCCCCGGACTATCCCGACCCCGGTAAATGGTGGGAGATCATCGAAAGATACGGGGTTACCATCCTCTACACCTCCCCTACCGCCATCCGGATGTTCATCCGTTACGGCGAGGAGTGGGTAAAGAAGCACGATCTGAGCAGTCTGAAGATCCTGGGATCCGTTGGTGAAGCGATCAACCCCGAGGTGTGGGAATGGTATTACCGGAATATCGGCGGTGAAAGGTGTCCGATTGTGGATACCTGGTGGCAGACCGAAACCGGGGGGATAATGATATCACCGGCCCCGGGCCTGGAACTTGTGCCCCTTAAGCCTGGCTCCGCCACCTTGCCTTTGCCCGGGATTGATGCCGAAGTAGTAGGTGATTCCGGTGAACCGATGACCCCCGGAGTAAAAGGGTACCTGGTGATAAGAAAACCCTGGCCGGGTATGACCAACGGTCTTTATAAGGATTCCGACAGATACAAAGATGTATATTGGTCAAGATTCAAGGGTATGTATTATACGGGCGATTATGCGATCAAGGACGACGAGGGGTACTTTTGGCTACTGGGAAGGGCGGACGAGGTCTTAAAGGTGGCGGGTCATAGGATAGGTACGGCTGAGATAGAGAGTACGGTTGTATCCACTCCTTTCGTGGCCGAGGCTGCCGTAGTGGGCATCCCGGATCCAATAAAAGGAGAGAATATTGTTGTCTTTGCGATTTTAAAAGAAGGATATAATCCTGCCGATAAACTAAAGAAGGAAATAATCGGAACCCTTAGAAAACAAATAGGACCGATAGCAACACCTAAGGAGATTCATTTCGTGACCAGGCTTCCCAAAACAAGATCCGGCAAGATAATGAGGCGGATATTGAAAGCGATCGTGGAAGATGTAGCTGTCGGTGATGTTACCACCCTGGAGGACGAGGCCTCCGTCGATGAGATAAAGTCCGTTTACGATGAATTCAAGCAGATGCTAAAGGGTAAGCCGAAAGGAAAAGAGACAGATAAAAAGCAGCCAAGATCTAATAGGAGTAAAAGGAGGTGATACATGATGTCTAAAGCTGTAAAAGTATATACCACATCCACCTGTCCTTATTGCACCATGGTAAAAAACTTCCTGAAGGAAAAGAACATAACATTTGAAGAGGCAGATGTAGGCCGGGATCGCACCGCGGCAAAAGAAATGGTGGATAAATCTGGGCAGATGGGAGTCCCGGTAGTAGATATTGAGGGTAAAATAATCGTCGGGTTTGATAAGGAGGCAATAAGCCGGGAATTAGGAGGGTAAAAAAGATGAATGATCTGATCGTCATCGGAGCCGGACCCGCCGGGATAACCGCAAGTGTCTATGCTGCGCGGAAAAGAATGAACTGCCTGATAATTACCGGCGATATCGGAGGACAAACGATACTGAGTAGCGATATTGAAAATTATACCGGTTATCATTTCATTACCGGTGTGGAACTGGCCCAGAAGTTTAGAGAGCATCTGGAACAGTTTAAGCTCGAATTAAAAGTAGGCGATAAGGTGAATCTGGTAAAGCATGAAGACGGGATCGTGCAAGTCAGGACGGAAAAAGGCGAATACCAGGCAAAAACATTGATTATTGCCTCCGGGAGGATCCCGCGGAAATTGGGAGTGGAGGGAGAGGACGAATTCAAAAATCGAGGTGTCACATACTGCGCTACCTGTGATGCACCTTTATTTTCCGAAATGGATGTTGCCGTTGTCGGCGGCGGCAACTCGGCATTGGACGCCACCCTCCAGTTGATGAAAATCGCAAACAAGATCTACCTCGTCGATGTAGCTGACCGGTTGCGGGCTGACCCAATAATGGTGGAAAAGGCAAAAGGCAGTAATAAAGTGATCATTTATAATAATGCAAAGGTGAAACAAATATCCGGAGACAAGTTCGTTCAGGGGATAAAGATCGAGCGCGACGGCAAAGAGGAAGATCTGACCGTTGGAGGCATATTTATTGAGATAGGATCTACCCCGGCATCTGAATTTGTTAAAGATGTGGCAAAGAACGAAACTGGAGAAATATTTGTGAATTGCAGATGCGAAACCAATATCTCCGGGATCTTTGCGGCGGGAGATGTAACCGATGTGCCCGCCAAGCAGATCATCGTGGCCTGTGGAGAAGGGGCAAAAGCCTCCCTGTCAGCTTTTGACTATATCAGCAGACTTTAGTTAATGAAATAAGAAAAAGGTTATGAGGAATCTGGTTGATGAAAACGATATACTTTGACCATATTGCCGGCAATCCGCTAGACCCGCGGGTGAAAGAGGCGATGCTACCCTACCTGACCGATATCTTCGGTAATCCTCAGAGTATGCACAGTTTTGGTGAACAAACCAGGGAAGCCATCGATGAAGCCCGCGCCCAGGTAGCTCAGCTCATCAACGCCTCGTCGGAGGAGCTCTTCTTCACAGCCAGCGGCACCGAGTCGAACAACTTCGCCTTGAAGGGCCTGGCCCTGGCCAATCAGAGCAAGGGCAAGCATATTGTTGTCTCTGCGATCGAGCACCAGTCCATATTACACTCGGCCAAATTCCTGGAGAAACTGGGCTTTAAGATAAGTCATGTCGGGGTTGATAAATACGGGATCGTATCCCGGGATGAGTTAGCCCGGCAGTTAACGGATGAGACGACCCTCGTATCGATCATGCTGGCTAATAGTGAGGTCGGCACGATCGAGCCAATCGCCGGGCTAACCGGCTTGGTCAAGGAAAAGGGAATCTTATTTCATTGCGATGCGGTGGCCGCTGTGGGTAACATACCGGTGGATGTAAATGAGCTAAGAATAGACGCCCTGAGTATGGCTGCTAACCAGTTCTACGGCCCCTCCGGTGCAGCGGCTTTATATGTCCGTAAGGGCGTGCGGATCTTGCCCTTGCTTGACGGCGGAATCCAGGAAGAAGGCCGGCGGGCGGGAACCGAGAATGTCCCGGTCATTGTGGGAATGGGCAAAGCCGCCCGGCTTGCCTGGGAAGAAATGCCCAAACGGTCGGAATATCTTCGTAGCTTGAGGGACTCATTAATAAAAGAACTAACAAATAAAATAGATTACCTTTATTTTACCGGACACCCGGAAAATAGGTTGCCCCACCACGCCAGCTTTTGCGTTGAATTCATCGAGGGCGAAGCTATGCTCTTGAGTTTGAGTATGGAAGGGATGGCCGTTTCCAGCGGTTCGGCCTGCACCTCACGCGCCCTGAAGGCATCCCATGTCTTGAAGGCCATCGGGGTGGGCGACGCCCTGGCACAGGGATCTATCGTTTTTAGCCTGGGGATGTCGAACGCCAAGAAAGACATTGAATACTTAACGGGAGCTTTTCCGGCGATAATAGACAGACTCCGTAAGATGTCGCCCCTTTATACCAAGCACATCCAGAAGAAAGGAGATAAATAATGCAGTATTCGGAAACGGTCATGGATCACTTCCGCAGCCCGCGTAACGTTGGCGTGATTGAAGACGCCGACGGCGTTGGTGAGGAGGGCAACCCGGTATGCGGTGACATGATGACCTTTTATATCAAGGTCAAGGACAACCGTCTCGAGGACGTTAAATTCCAGACCTTCGGCTGCGGGGCGGCGATTGCCGTCTCCAGCATGGTTAGTGAGATGGCCAAAGGGAAAACCTTGGATGAGGCTTTAAAGATAACCAATAAGTCGGTTGCCGAGCATCTGGGGGGACTGCCTAAGAACAAGATGCACTGTTCTAATTTAGGGGCCGATGCCCTGCACAAGGCTATCGAGGATTATCGAAATAAACAAAAAAGCAAAGAGGAAAAACCTCCCGCTCGATTGGATAAGGAAGGCGGCCAGTGCAAATGTCCGTATTGCGGCGAGGCAATGGATTGTCAACTTGGTTCTCAACATTCATGTAAGGTAGTTCTAAAGGAATGCCCCGCGTGTAAGAAACCGATGCGCTCGGATGCGGAAAAGTGCCCGAATTGCGGTTAACCGATAAAGGAGAGCAAAAAAGATGGATGACGAAATGACCATCATTGTTTTTAGTAACGATCTGGATCGCATACTGGCCTCTTTCATTCTTTCTACCGGAGCGGTTACCATGGGTCTGAAGCCGACTATGTTCTTTACCTTCTGGGGGCTTAATGTATTGAAAAAGGAGAAGGCCACCCGGTCCCCGGCGGGATGGATAAAGAAGATGATGTCGCTGATTAACCGGCGCCGGGCCGACAGCTTGAAGCTGTCCCAATTCCATATGTTCGGTATCGGCACGGCCTTCATGAAAAAGATAATGAATAAATCTAAGATCCCTTCGGTGCCGGAGATGATCACCATGGCCAAAGAGCTGGGCGTAAAAATAATCGCTTGCACCACGACTATGGAGATCATGGGGGTGCATCAGGACGACCTGATTGAGGAAGTGGACAATGTGGCGGGAGTGGCCACCTATTTATCGACGGCAAAATTAAGTAAGGTTAACTTATTCGTTTAGTATTTTTTAGGGGAAGAGATGAAAGCTGATATAACCTTGGATTGCTACGGGCTCCTTTGCCCCATGCCGATTATCAAGATTACTCAGAAGATAAAGGAGGTGCCGGTCGGCCAGGTCCTGGAAGTTATCTCTACCGATGAAGGGATCAAGAGCGATCTGCCGGCCTGGTGCAGCTCGAACGGCCAGGAATTCTTAGGGATTGAACAGGAAGATGATACCTATAAAGGCTACGTTAAAAAAATAAAAGATTAGGTATGAAGAGATTATTAATCTGAAAGGGATGATTAAACATGGTAAAGAAGAAGGACGCAAAGAAGAAAAGCAATAAGAAAAAGGCACTTAACAAAGGCCGCAAATTTGTTTGCGGATTCTGCGGATTGGAAGTAACCGTGGATGAAAGCTGCAGTTGTATTAATGGCTGCGATTTGATGTGCTGCGGCACTCATTTACAACCCAAAAAGTAAAACTCGTTAATATAAGGGATAAATTGTTTAGTCGCTGGGCAAATGAATTATTTTTCTGTTCTGATTGGCGGCAGAGCCGGAGAAGGAATAAACCAGGCGGGATTAATTATTATGCGTATTTTTAATCGACTCGGTTATCGGATACATATCTATCATAATCATCGATCGGTTATAAGCTGAGGACATAATTTTTAAAGGAGATCAGGAAATGGGCAAGTACGAATGCCCGGTTTGCGGGTATGTTTATGACCCGGGAAAAGGTGACCCTGACTCTGATATCGATCCGGGGACACCTTTTGCGGATCTACCCGACGATTGGGTATGCCCAATATGCGGGGCGACAAAAAGCGAGTTCGAGCCGGTAAAATAGTCCTGCTTTCTGTTTAAGACCATCCATTACCGGAAAGGAGTAATTGACATGAAGACCAAGAGCCTCCTATTGCTGATCGTTCTGCTCTGGCCGTTATCCGTTCTCGCCGCCGAAATGAGTCCGGTGACCGAGGAATGTCTGGACTGCCATCGCACCGCAACCCCGGGAATAGTCGCCGACTGGGAAAGGAGCCGGCACGCCCAGAACACCATGGAAGAGGCAATAAATAAACCGGACTTGAAAAAAAGGGTCTCGTTAGCTAAGGTGCTGAGGCCTTCGGCCCGGGTAGTCGTCGGCTGCGCCGAATGCCACACCCTGAATACGAAAGAGCATAAGGACACATTTGGACATAACGGCTATGAGGTCTATATAGTGGTCACCCCGAAAGACTGCGCTGCCTGTCATCCGACCGAAGCTGACCAGTACACTCAGAACCTCATGTCCCGGGCCTACGGAAATCTGAACGATAACCCGGTTTACCATAACCTGGTCGATACAACCAATGGAATCCAGTCACTTGAGAAGATGATGACATCCCTCACCCCCCCTAATACGGAAACCAACGCGGATTCCTGTTTTTACTGCCACGGCACCAAGATCGAGGTTAAAGGTAAAAAAGTCAGGGATACGAGTATGGGGGAGATGGAATTCCCCGTCCTTACCGGCTGGCCGAATCAGGGCGTCGGCCGCTTGAATCCCGATGGGAGTATGGGTTCATGTACCGCCTGCCATACCCGGCATCAGTTTTCGATCGAAATGGCCCGGAAGCCAGATACCTGCGCCGAGTGTCATAAGGGACCTGATGTCCCGGCCTATAAAGTCTATCAGGCCAGCAAGCACGGTAATATTTATTCCTCGCTTAATAAAGAATGGAATTTTACCTCGGTCCCCTGGGTGGTGGGGAAGAACTTCACCGCTCCCACCTGTGCCGCCTGTCACGCCAGCCTGATCACAAACGACGAGGGAGATGTTGTAGTCGAAAGAACCCACCGGATGAATGACCGGATTCCCTGGAGGCTCTTCGGGTTGGTCTATGCCCATGCCCATCCGAAATCTCCGGATACCACGATTATCAAAAACAAAGCCGGTTTGCCGCTGCCGACCGAGCTTACCGGAGAGCCGGTGGCCAAATATCTGACTGATGCCAAGGAGCAGGAAGAGAGAAAGAGAAATATGCAGAAGGTCTGTCTTGCCTGTCACAGTACTTCCTGGGTGGAGGGGCAATTCGCCCGCCTGGATAATACCATTAGAACCACGAACGAAATGACCCTGACTGCTACCAAGATACTGCTTGCCGCTTGGGATAAAGGCGCCGCCAGTGGGCTCGATCAGAACGACAGTATCTTTAACGAAGCTATCGAAAAGAAGTGGGTCGAGCAGTGGCTCTTCTTTGCCAACTCCACCCGATACGCCTCCGCTATGGCCGGGGCAGATTACGGCGCCTTTGCCAACGGCCGCTGGTATATGTCCAAGAACATCCAGGAAATGCTAGATTGGCTGAATTTCAAGCTTACGGAGACCAAGAAAGGAAAGAAAAGGAGGTAACCATGGACGACAAGCTCCGGGATTCATTTTACCAGGCCTATGTCGGTGAGGCCAAGGCCGCTCTCCGGCTCAAGGTCTATGCCGAGAAGGCCGAGCAGGAGAATTATCCCCAGGTCGCCAAACTCTTCCGGGTAATCGCCCATTCGGAGGAAATCCACGGCATCCGGAGCCTGCGGCTGCTTAAGGAAATCAAAGGCACTTATGAAAACCTTACCGCCAGCTTCGAGTCGGAGTCCAAGGTTGCCGGGGTGGCTTACGATAACTTCATCAGACTGGCAAACGAAGCGGGAGATGAGTCGGCGGCCACTATCTTAAGCCAGGCCCGGGATGTCGAAGATACCCACGCCAAGCTTTACCAGGAGGCCATGGGTCATCTGTTGGAGGAACGCGAGACCACCTATTATGTCTGCCCGGTCTGCGGTTATGTCTCCGACGGGGTTTTACCCGACGAGTGTCCGGTATGCGGGGCGAAAAAGGATAAGTTCGAAACCTTTTAATGGATATTGAAGAGGAATGGATAGTTTTCAAAGCAAAGAAAGGAGAAAGTGATGAAAGAAAAGGTAGAGGCTGCGTTAAACAAAATAAGGCCGTCACTGCAGGCCGATGGCGGAGATGTGAAGCTGGTCGATGTTACTCCGGACGGAATCGTAAAGGTAATGTTAACCGGCGCCTGCCAGGGTTGTGCGATGAGTCAGATGACCCTGAAAGAGGGAGTAGAAAGGGTAATAAAACAAGAGGTGCCCGAGATAAAAGAGGTCGTCGCTTTATAGGCTGGAGGAAATATCAATGAAAACAAGATAAGGAGGGTGAAATGGCAAAGAATGGTAAGAATCGGTATACAACCGCTTGGGGAGCACCAGTAGCTGACGACCAGAACAGCATTAGTGCGGGTGAAAGAGGTCCTCTCCTATTGCAAGATGTACACTTGCTGCAAAAATTGGCTCATTTCAATCGGGAGAGAATCCCGGAAAGAGTTGTTCATGCCAAAGGGGCAGGCGCCTATGGTTACTTTGAAGTTACTAATGATGTTTCGAAATATACCAAGGCCAAGTTTCTTTCCCGGGTGGGGAAAAAAACAGAGATGTTTGCCCGTTTTTCCACAGTAGGGGGGGAAAGGGGATCTGCTGATACCGCCCGGGATCCTCGGGGCTTTGCCTTGAAGTTCTACACGGAAGACGGCAACTATGACCTGGTAGGAAATAACACGCCGGTCTTCTTTATCCGTGATACGATTAAGTTCCCCGACTTCATCCATACTCAGAAGCGCCATCCTAAGAGCAATCTTCCGGATCCTGACATGTTCTGGGACTTTCTTTCGCTTACTCCCGAATCTATTCATCAAGTCACAATCCTCTTCTCCGACCGGGGCACCCCCTACAGCTATCGTCACATGAATGGATACTCCAGCCACACCTACATGTGGTACAACGAAAAAGGGGATTATCACTGGGTCCAGTTTCACTTTAAGACTGAGCAGGGGATTAAGAACTTTAACCTGCATGAAGCCAGGGAAATGGCTGGCAAGGATCCTAATCATGCGACCCGTGACCTTTACTATACCATAGAAAAGGGAGACTATCCTTCCTGGAAGCTCGAAGTACAAATTATGCCTCCGGAGGATGCCAAGAAATACCGCTTTGATGCCTTTGATATCACCAAGGTTTGGCTACATGCTGACTACCCACCCATTGAGGTTGGCCGCATGGTGCTCGACAAAAATCCCGATAACTACTTCGATGACGTTGAGCAGGCCGCTTTTAGCCCGGGAAACTTCGTTCCCGGCATTGGTCCCTCCCCGGACAAGATGCTCCAGGGACGACTGTTCGCCTACCACGATACGCATCGTCACCGACTGGGACCCAACTACGAACAGCTCCCGGTTAACCGAGCCAGACATGCCCAGACTAGAACGTACCAGCGGGATGGATTCATGCGTCAGAACTTAGACGGGGACTTGTATCCGAACTACTATCCCAACAGCTTTGATGGACCGGAGCCTGATCCGTCCTCAATTGAGCCACCTATAGATGTAACCGGTTTGGCAATGCGCCACAAGCCGTCATATCCCCAGGATGATTTTATTCAGACCGGCCTTCTTTATGGCAAAGTTATGACTGATACTGACCGCAATCATCTTGTTGAAAATATCGTAGACCACCTGGGAGATGCTCAAAAGCGGATCCAACTGCGCCAATGCGCTCTATTTTACAAGGCGGACCCTGACTACGGCACCCGAGTAGCAGAAGGAATAGGCCTGGATGCGAAAGAAGTTAAACGCTTGGCCGAGATGTCACATGAGGAAAGAGCAAAAGCGACTTCAGCTTGAATTGGTATTTAACCTGATAAATACCGTAGATTTCTTTATTCAGGGAAGACTGTGGGGTCAGATAGCCTGAAAAGGCGGTACCCGAGTAAAGTCGTGGTGGTAATATCAAGGACTTAACTTTTTGGGGGGAATTGAGAGAAAATAAACTTAACATTTAATTCAGGTGTGTATAGGATTAAAATTCATCCAAGCGATAATTAGTGCTCTAAAGAGGTAATCTCAGCTCAATTTCATAAAAAAAGGAAGGAGAAGGTAACGAAGGAAAGGAGGAAGAAATGGCAAAGAAACTGGAAATCTACAAGTGCGAGGTTTGCGGGAACATTGTCGAGGTGCTCCACGAGGGCAAGGGAGAGCTGGTTTGCTGCGGTCAGCCGATGAAACTTTTTGTCGAGAACACGGTTGACGCTGCCAAGGAGAAGCATGTCCCGGTAGTGGAAAAGACTGACAGCGGTATCAAGGTCAAGGTCGGGAGCGTTGCCCATCCTATGGAGGAAAAGCACTATATTGAGTGGATTGAGGTGATTGCCGACGGCAGGGCCTATCGTCAGTTTTTGAAGCCGGGAGAAACGCCGGAGGCCACTTTCGATATCAAAGGCGACAACATCACCGCCCGCGAGTACTGCAACCTCCACGGTCTGTGGAAATCTACTTGAGGTAATCTCAGAGGGTTTTCATCATAGGAAGTTATTGCGGGAATATATAAAGAGTGGAAGAATCAAGCCCCAAGAAATCCGAGCAGGCCAATATCCAGATAACCGGGATGACCTGCACCACCTGTGCCGCTACCATTGAGAAGGGCCTGGCGGAGACACCGGGGGTGGAGCGTGCCGATGTCAACTTCGCCTCGGAGAAGGCATCGGTTGATTACGACCCCACCAAGGTCGATCTCGCAAAGATCAAGGATACCATCTCTCGATTGGGTTACGGGACCGCAACCAGGAAGTCGATCTTCCCCGTCGGCGGGATGACCTGCGCCTCCTGCGTCGCCCGCGTGGAGAAGGCCCTCGCTGATGTGCCGGGGGTGATATCCGCCAGCGTCAATCTGGCCTCGGAGAAGGCAACGGTCGAATATAATGAGGGGATCAACTTTGCCGACCTGCGAAATGCGGTAAATGAAGCCGGTTACGAATTGGGACTGGAGACGGAGGCTCTCGAGGATGTTACCACTGCCTCTATGCGGGAGATCCGGTTCGTCAGGAACCGGTTTGTCTTTGCCGCCGTCCTTGCCTTATCGATTATGGCTCTGGGCTGGAGTCCCTCTTTTGCGGGCAAGCCCTATCTCATCTGGGTGCTAGCAACGCCGGTCCAGTTCTGGGCGGGCTGGCGGTTCTACCGCGGGGCATGGGGAGCGCTGAGACACCGGACTACCGATATGAATACATTGATTGCGGTAGGCACCTCGGCAGCCTACGGTTACAGCATGACCGCTGTCCTCTTCCCCGGATTATTTGCCGCTGCCGGGATTAAACCCGGCCTCTACTTCGATACCTCGGCGATGATCATTACCCTGATCCTGCTCGGCCGTTTCCTGGAAACGAGGGCCAAGGGACAGACCTCGGAGGCGATAAAGAAGCTCATCGGCTTGAATCCCGAAACCGCCCTGGTTATCCGCGAGGGCAGGGAAGAAGAAATCCCCGTCGAAGATGTCCGGGTCGGCGATTCTATCTTGGTTCGTCCGGGAGAGCGGGTACCCGTGGATGGTGTGGTCCGTCAGGGATACTCCAGTATTGACGAGTCCATGATTACCGGGGAAAGCATCCCGGTGGAGAAGAAGAAGGGTGATAAGGTTATCGGTGCTTCTATTAACAAGACCGGTAGCTTTGAGTTTGAGGCGACCAGAGTAGGCAAGGATACGACCTTGGCTCAAATTATCAGATTGGTAGAGAATGCCCAGGGGAGCAAGGCCCCTATCCAGCGTCTGGCTGATGTTATCGCCAGCTACTTCGTCCCGGCGGTGATCGGTATCGCCGTTATCACCTTCGTAGTCTGGTACCTTATCGGACCGCCCCCTGCCCTTACTTTTGCGATTCTTAACTTTGTCGCCGTGCTCATTATCGCCTGTCCCTGTGCCCTAGGGCTGGCAACTCCCACGGCTATCATGGTCGGCACCGGTAAGGGGGCCGAGTACGGTGTCCTTATCAGGAGTGGAGAGTCCCTGGAGAGGGCTCACCGGATAAATACCGTCATGCTGGATAAAACCGGTACTCTGACCCGTGGCGAGCCGACGGTAACTGATATAATCGCTGTCCCCTCCTCTTCGCAGGAAGAGGTTCTCCGGCTGGCGGCCTCCGCCGAGCATGACTCCGAGCACCCGCTGGCCGAGGCAATCGTCCAGGCTGCCCGGGAGAAGAAGCTGGAAGTATTTCCTGTTTCCAATTTCTCGGCCATTCCCGGTCACGGCATCGAAGCCTCCGTCGATGGTAAGAAGCTCCTCCTCGGCAACCTCAGACTGATGGAGGAAAAGGGCTCTTCCCTTAACGGACTGAAGGAGATAGCCAACGACCTCTTCCAACAAGGGAAGACGGTGATGTTTCTCAGCCTGAATAGCCGGGCAGTGGGGATTATTGCCCTGGCGGATACCATCAAGCCTAATGCCAAGCAAGCGGTCTGGTCATTACAGAAAATGGGGATCGAGACGGTAATGCTTACCGGAGATAATCGTCTCACCGCTGAAGCAGTTGCCCGTGAGGCGGGTGTTAATAGTTTCCTGGCCGAGGTGCTGCCCGAAGATAAGGCACGGGAAGTCAAGAAATTGCAGGAAGGAAAGGTAGTGGGAATGGTCGGTGACGGAATCAACGATGCCCCGGCCCTGGCCCAGGCGGATGTGGGTATTGCTCTCGGTACGGGTACTGACATCGCTATGGAAACCGGTGATATTACCCTGATCAGCGGAGACTTGACGGGAATCGTAACCGCCGTATCCCTGAGCAAGCGCACGATGAGGACGATCAGGCAGAACCTCTTCTGGGCCTTTGCCTACAATACCGCCCTTATCCCGGTGGCCGCTGGGATACTATACCTTGCCTTCGGACAAAATGGTGTCCCTTCCGGGCTCCGTTTCATCTTGGGCGAGTATGGCTTTCTTAATCCGATCCTGGCCGCGGCCGCTATGGCGGCCAGCTCGATTACCGTGGTCTCGAATTCACTGCGTTTACGGAGGTTCAAGCCAGTAAAGTCTTACATTTAATTAAAGGAGGTTCTAAAATGGCAATCGATCCAGTATGCAAAATGGAGGTAGAAGAGGACAAAGCGGCCGCTACCTCCGAGTACCAGGGGAAGACATATTACTTCTGCGCTCCCGGCTGCAAGAAGGCCTTTGACCAGGACCCGGAAAAACATGTCGCCGAAGAAGGGGGACAATAGTAACCGGGTTAATCCGAACCAATCATACTCGATAAAGTGTAAATCGGAGGGTGGCTAAAATAAACTATCGGAGGGACTGATGAAAAAGGAAGAGATCATTACTCTACTGAACCAGGATCTTGAGGGTGAGCATGGCGCTATAATTCAGTATCTGACCCATGCCTATGCTATGGGAGAAGGTGAGATGGCCTGTGAGATCGAAGCGCTTGCCCGGGAGGAGATGCGCCATTTTGACTGGCTGTCTGAGACTATCGTTGAGCTGGGTGGGACTCCCAGCCTGAAAAGGGGTGAGATGCGAATGGGCGGCGAGTCGGTTTCCGATTGGATGAAGAATAACGTTCTTCTGGAGGAAGATGGCATTGCCCTATATCGGGAGCACATCAAGGTTATTGATAACCCCAAGATAAAACGGCTGCTGCAGCGGATCCTGTCCGACGAAGAATCGCACCATGGTGATTTCCAGCACTTCGTCGAGAAGGCACAAAAGGAAAGCGCTAAGGACATTAGGGGTGCCCGCCGGGACCGGATTACCGACATACTCAACTGGGGTATCGAGCATGAATATACGGTCATTCTTCAGTATCTGTTCCATTCTTATATGACACGAGATAAGAATGTCAGGCGGGAGATGGAGGACCAGGCGATCAACGAGATGCAGCACTTGGGCTGGCTGGCCGAGGAGATGGTTGATGGTGGTGGTAGTCCCAGGATTGAGCATATAGAGGTAGACCAATCAACCAAGACGGCCGATATGCTTCAAACCGATATTAAAATCGAACAGGAGGTGGCTGCCGAATATGACCGTGCCGCCAAGGAGATTACCGACCCCGGTTTGAAGAAGCTGCTTATCCGGATAAGGGACCATGAGGTGTATCATATTGAGGTATTTTCCGACCTGCTGAAAAAGAAAAAGTAATTTAAAAACCATCGTTAAGGAGATAGACATGTATAAAAAAATATTGGTACCAGTAGACGGCTCCGAATTTTCCGAGTGCAGTCTGGATCACGTCAAGAACATTGCAATCGGTTGTAAGGTTCCTGAGATCGTTCTGCTCATGGTGATAGAGCCCTTTCATCCGACTGCCGGGATCAGTGAGGACTGGCGCAAAAAATTGGAGCAGGATGCCCAGACCGAGGCAGAAGACTACCTTGCAAAATTGTCCGACCGCCTTGAATTGAAGAACGAGGGGATAAAGATTAAGACCGAGATAGTTCACGGCAGACCGGCGGGAAACATACTGAAATACGCCAGCGAGAACAATATTGATCTAATTATCATGAGTACCCACGGGATGTCAGGGGTTTCGCATTGGATCTTCGGGAGTGTAACCGAGAGGGTGCTCCATCACTCTCCGGTTCCGGTGTTGATCGCCTCACCGGCTTCTTGTCGGGTCCACAAAACGCATGAGTGAAAATTGACGATAACCCCTCGAGGGTAAAATATTTACGGCAACTCTAATTCCGAGGAGGTAGAATTATGAAAAGTCTGAAAGGGACAAAAACGGAGAAGAATCTTCTCGCCGCCTTTGCCGGAGAATCGCAGGCGCGAAATCGCTATACCTACTTCGCCTCGCAGGCGAAGAAAGAGGATTATGAACAGATAGCCGCCATATTTCTGGAGACGGCGGATAACGAGAAGGAACACGCAAAAAGGCTCTTCAAATCATTAAAGGGCGGAGAGGTGGAAATAACGGCCTCTTATCCGGCAGGGGTGATCGGAAATACCAGGGAAAATCTCAAGGAAGCCGCGGACGGGGAAAACTACGAACATACCAAGATGTACCCCGATTTTGCCCGGGTTGCTAAACAAGAGGGATTTCCTAAAATAGCGTCTATTTTCCGGGCGATCGCAGTTGCGGAAAAACAACACGAAAAGCGGTATCTGGCTCTTCGGAAGAACATTGAGAAAGACCGGGTCTTTAAGCGAGAGAAAGTCGTAAAGTGGAAGTGCGGGAACTGCGGTTATATCCATGAGGGGAAAGAAGCACCAAAAGAATGCCCGGCCTGTGCCCACCCCCGGGCATATTTCGAAGTATTAAGTGAGAACTATTAAGTGTTAAGGGTAATTCTCGTATGAATCAGATCTCAACGAACCATATTAATATCTCATTCAAACAGTTAGACCTAGAACGCGGCAGAAATAAGTTCGAGAGAGGGTTTCGAAATGATCTGCGAACGGATAAAATCAGAAGGAACAGCCCATAACTCCTATTTTATCGGTTCCGGCAGCAATGCTGCCGTTATTGACCCTCGGCGCGACTGCCAAGTCTATATCGATCTGGCCCAGCAAAAAGGCCTGAAAATCATATACATTTTTGAAACTCACCGTAATGAAGATTATGTAATAGGCTCCTTGGAGCTATCCAACATTACCGGAGCGGAAATCTACCACGGCCCTGGCTTGGACTGGAAATATGGCAATACATTGAGCGACGGACAGGAGTTTAAGCTTGGGAAACTCAGATTAACTGCTATCCATACCCCGGGCCATACCGATGAGAGTACGTCCTACATTATAGTTGACCTTTCCACCGGTAAGACTCCGGTTATGGCGTTTACTGGAGACACCCTATTTGTCGGGGATGTCGGCCGAACCGACCTTTATGGTCACGAAGAGGCTACCCGTCTTGCTTCCGATCTGTATGACAGTATCTTCAACAAGCTCCTCCCCTTGGGTGACGGAGTTATTTTGTGTCCGGGCCACGGTGCAGGTTCAGTCTGCGGTTCGAATATTGCATCGAGGGATGAGAGTACCTTAGGAATAGAAAAAGCCCAGAACCCGTTGCTTCAGCATAAGAACAGAGAGGACTTTATAAAATATAAAGCCGCTGAGCATCTGGAAAGACCTCACTATTTCCGTCAGATGGAAAGATATAACCTGGAAGGCCCTCCCCTCTTGGGATGTGTGCCTTTGCCGGCTCCCCTCACTCCCCAGGAGTTCAAAGAAGATATTGAGCGGGGTGCGGTTGTTGTCGATACCAGTGAGCCGGCTGCCTTTGGCGGCGCCCATATCAAAGGAGCCTACAGTATCTGGCTGCAAGGGCTGCCCGTTTTCGCCGGTTGGATATTGCCATACGATAAACCGATCCTTCTGGTATTGGAAGACCAGAGCCACTTAGAAAAGGTTGTCCGCTACTTGATCCGAGCCGGCTATGACCAGATTATCGGCTATCTTAAAGAAGGAACCGAGGGCTGGTACAATGCCGGTCTTCCTACGGAAAACCTCCCCTTGCTTTCGGTTCACCAGCTCAAAGATAAAGTAGACCTGGGGGAAGATCTGGCAGTCCTGGATACCAGAGAACAGGATGAATGGAACTCTGGACATATAAAAGGCGCATCCCATATATATGTAGGTCACCTTGAGCAAAGGCTGCATGAAGTTCCTAAAGATAAGCCGGTGGCAGTAATCTGCACGGTTGGGCACCGTGCCAGTCTCGGGGCCAGCATTCTGCTCCGTGCCGGTTACCGGAAGGTTTACAATGTCCTGGGAAGTGTAAAGGCCTGGGTCGCCGCCGGCTTCCCTGTTACCACTTAATGAATTAAAAACGCAAAATGTAGAAACGATTGAATTGGTATTTAGTCTGCCTTAGGCGGATTTGTCATTGGGATTCTAACAAAGGAGGAAATAATGAAAGTAAAAGTGGTCTTTTACAGCATGTATGGCCATATATACAAAATGGCAGAGGCGGTGGCCGAAGGTGCCCGGGAAGTAAAGGGAGCTGAGGTCGAGCTGCTGCAGGTTCCTGAGCTTGTCCCCGACGAAGTGCTGGAGAAGTCAGGGGCAAAGAAAGCGCGGGAAGCCTTCGCTCATATCCCCACCGCCAAGCCCGATGATCTGGCGGATGCGGACGCCGTCATTTTCGGTGCACCGACCCGCTTTGGAAATATGTGTGCCCAGATGCGCAATTTCCTTGACCAGACCGGAGGGCTTTGGTCAAAGGGCGCTCTCGTCGGAAAGGCGGGCAGTGTCTTCACCTCCACCGGCACCCAGCACGGCGGACAGGAAACGACAATTACCAGCTTCCATACCACCCTACTCCACCACGGTATGGTGATCGTGGGATTGCCCTATTCCGAAACCCGTCAGACCACCGTCGAAGAAGTAAGCGGCGGCAGTCCCTATGGTGCTACCACCATCACCGCATCCGATGGCAGTCGGATGCCGAGCGAGAACGAATTAGCCATGGCCCGGTACCAGGGCCGTCATGTCGCCAGCATCGCCAAAAAACTGGCAGGGGAGGCCTAAAATGATTGACTATGGTTTTACCAAAGAAATAGACCGTCCTTTCGAAGAAACGGTAGATGTAGTTACCGAAGTATTGAAGAAAGAAGGGTTTGGGATATTGACGACAATAGACGTGAAGGAAAAATTCAAGGAAAAGTTGGGCATCGATTTCAAGAAATATGTTATCCTGGGAGCCTGTCATCCCCCCAGTGCCCACCAGGCCATTCTTGCCGAAGAGAATATCGGTTTAATGCTCCCCTGCAATGTCATAGTCTACGAAAAGGGGAATAAGACCGTAGTTTCTATTATCAGACCGATGGCGGCGATGCAAATGATCGACAATGAAGGGTTGAAGCAAATTGCTGAGGATGTAGAAAAAAAACTGAAGAATGTATTTGATACTATGAAGTAATAAGTGAAATAAAACCCGGAGGAAGAGGCTCATGAAATATCAAGTATTTTTTATTTTCGGAGCATTACTATTTATTTTGTTTCTAATTCCATCGAATGTAATTGCCCACACATCTGATGTTGTCATTAAGTTTGACATTAGGACGCTCATAATACCTGCAGGAATTACAACATATGGATCTCTTCTCATGACGATTATTGCCGGACTCCGAAGATGGAAGCTGAAATATCACCGACTTCTGGCCATCCTCACTATTACCTTTGCCACTGTTCATGCAGGTATTGTAATTTTATCCCATTAAATGGGAGAGGATGGGTCCGACTACGTTCCGCCTCGGAAAAATCAGACGGAGGTATTCTTGCCGAACCATTTGGCCGGAGAAACCAGCCCGTACCTACTTCAGCACGCCGATAATCCCGTGGACTGGTATCCGTGGGGTGACGAAGCCCTCAACCGTGCCCGGAACGAGGACAAGCCTATCCTCTTAAGTATCGGCTATTCTGCATGTCACTGGTGCCATGTCATGGCGCACGAATGCTTTGAAAACGAGAATATTGCCCGGCTAATGAATGACAACTTCATTAATATAAAAGTGGACCGAGAAGAGCGCCCTGACCTTGATACCGTCTACCTGGAAGCGGTGCAGGCAATGACCGGTAGGGGTGGCTGGCCGCTGACCGTTTTCTTGACCCCGGAAGGCAAGCCGTTCTTCGGCGGCACCTACTTCCCGCCGGAAGACAGACACGGCATCCCCGGCTTTCCCCGGGTCCTCAAGACCGTCGTTGACGCCTATCATAATCGCCGCCGTGACATCGAGCGGACCGTCGGGCAGTTATTGGCAGTAATGTCACGAACGATCGGGACCGGCACTTCTGAACCGCTGAC
Source organism: Deltaproteobacteria bacterium (assembly GCA_020345765.1). Classification (GTDB taxonomy): domain Bacteria; phylum Desulfobacterota. The sequence goes on along the minus strand of CP070770.1, from coordinate 2,196,779 downwards.
AGAGGATACCCTCGACCGGGCCTATTCGGTTCTTAAACAGGACTTCGACCGGGAAAACGGCGGTTTTGGCAACGCACCCAAGTTTCCCCAGCCAATGACGTTGGAATTTCTCTTGAGATACTTCCACCGCACCCAAGACTCCGCTGCTTTGGAAATGGTGGAGTTAACCCTGGAGAAAATGGCCAGGGGGGGTATCTACGACCAGATCGGCGGCGGTTTCCACCGCTATGCTACGGATGCAAACTGGCTTATTCCCCACTTTGAGAAGATGCTCTATGATAATGCCCTGCTCAGCCGGGTTTACCTGTCCGCCTATTTAGTGACCGGCAAGCAGCTTTACCGCACTATCGCCGAGGAGACGCTTAACTATGTGCTCCGGGAGATGACCGATCCCCAGGGTGGTTTCTACAGTACCCAGGATGCCGATAGCGAGGGCGTCGAGGGCAAATACTACTTATGGACGGCACAGGAAATCGCTGAATTGGCAGGAAAAGATTTCAAGACCGTCTATGACTATTTCGGCGTTACCCCTGAAGGTAATTTTGAGGGTCGGAATATCCTCCATGTTACCAATGACGCTGAGCCAGATGCGTCAAGTATAACCGGGCAGGTCAAGGCAGAATTGCTGAAAAGCAGGGAACAGAGAGTCAGGCCGGGACGGGACGAAAAGGTATTGACTTCCTGGAACGGGCTCATGTTATCCAGCTTGGCGGAAGCGGCTTGTGTCCTCGACCGGAATGACTATCTGGCGGCTGCCGTCGCCAGCGGAACATTTTTAATAAACTCGATGATTGCCGACGGACATCTCGAACATACCTATATGGATGGTAAATCCGGGATCGACGGTTACCTTCAGGACTACACCTTCGTTATTGACGGGTTACTCACCCTGCACCAGGCCACCTTTGGTGGAGAATGGCTCCGGTATGCCGTCAGGCTAACTGAGATTATGATCGAGCAGTTCTGGGATGAAACTACGGGCACGCTATATGATTCCAGCGAGAAGCATCAGGACCTGTTCGTCCGTCCTAAGAACATGTTTGACGGGGCCATTCCATCCGGTTCCTCGGCGGCCACCTTAATCCTGCTGAAACTGGCCCGGATTACTGATAATGAACATCTCAAACGGATATCCGAACAGTTACTCAAGACAATGCGAGAGTCAATGTCCCGCCATCCGCTTGGTTTCAGTAACTGGCTCTGTGCCCTGGACTTCTACCTGTCCGCTCCTAAAGAGATCGCTATTATCGGTCAACGAGACCACCCCTCGACTTCGGATCTGCTTCACACTCTATATTCTACCTGGTTGCCCAATAAGGTTATCGCTGCCTGCGACCCCGGTGACCCCAATCCGGTATCCGGATTGAAACTGTTAGAAAACAAACAGATGGTTGGCGATCGACCTACCGTCTATGTATGTAAGCGCTATACCTGCCAGGCACCGGTTACCGACCCGGCTTCCCTTGATGCCCAACTGCGAGGAAAAAACCTCTAAGCTATCCTCAACTATCGCAGTACTGCTATCTTGTTGTCGCACACGCCACATTGCTGAAGCCGCTCTCCGTATCGGTTCCGGCATCGAACGAGCCGTTTCCGTTACAGTCGTTCCATGAGGTAACGACATAGCAGTACTGGATATTGCGTCCCAGTCCGGTGTCCCGGTAACCCGTGGTATTGGCATCTACGCTCGTAATGAATTGCACCTTCCCCGCCTGGTCATAATAGATGTTGTATCCGCCGGTAGTAGTAACCGGTTGCCAACTTAGGGTTACGTTCCTCCTTCCGCCAATAGCGGTCAGGCCCTGGGGAGTATTTGGAATCGGGCACGGGGGTGTCGGCGGTGTTCCCCATTCTGCCGCGGTCATCTCAAACGGCACGATACCCTCCACGGGTGTGCCGATACCGTCAAGCCCGTGGTTATGGTGCCAGAGCTCCCAGATGGTATTCCCCCATGCTTTGAGCTGGCTGAAGAAGGGATCGGTCTGCACGATATAGGCACTGGCGGGAAGGGTAGTAATCGTGCCGTTAATCTCGTCCCTCAGGAACTCGATATACTCCCGCGATGTGCCCTGATAGTAAGCAATTACCCTTACATAATCCGCACTTTTTGTGATATTCAGGCTGAAATCGTCATAACCGCCGGCGTATTCCTCAGGGGTGAAGTAATCGGGTGCGCTCGTACCGTTTTGTACCGGCTCGGAAATCCTCACCAATGCCCCGGCGCTGTCGAACCCCCGGGGGGGTATCCGGTTGTCCTTATACCGGCCGTCCGCCAGAACGAAGTGGAAGGTCTCGTACTCGCCGGTGATGCTGCTGCTCGGGTGTACCTCGTAAACGAGCTCGTCGACATACTCCTCACTGGGCCCAAGGGTCGGAGAACTTACGGAATGCGGAAGTCCCTTCAAGGTCCCGACCGTGTAGTCGTAGGGGTTCACCTCGTAGATAAGGTCCCCGCCCGCATATGCCCTGATGTTAACGAACATCCTCCGGCCCTCGGGGAAGCCGGAGATGAGCTTATGGCCCGTGTTATTCTGTACCTTGAAGGAGATATTTCCGGTACCGGGTTCGTACTGAAGGCTTTTTATAGTCGCCGCAAGCCTGAGCTGCTGCTTCGCCCGGTCGGAACCTGCCTTGAGCGCCGCACCGCTACCTGCCAGGGTCTGACCCGCGTTCAGGTCGAGGGTCAGCACCGCCGGCCCCTGACCGAGCAGATCGGCATTGACCTGGTCGAAAACCGGACCGTTCGGGTCAACGCTCGCCAGAATGTATGATACCCACGCATTTCCCCCCGTGAGGTCATGGAGGGGTTGCCCCGATTTCGGGTGCTCGGTGCTCTCGTCGGGCCTCAACGGCACACCCTTTTTATCACATCCTGCACCGGTAACGTCCCTCATGTGGCAGTCCTGGCACTTCGCCGCCCAGGTAATGTCCGGGGCCCCCTGGGCCTGGAACTCGGGGTTCGTCGCCGCCCCTCCCTGCTGAGCGTAAGCGGAAAGCATGAACTCGGAAAATGTCCTCTCCACATGGAAATACCGGCCGGCGGAGTACTGCTCGGTTATCAGATCCACCCCTCCGGACTGGTCCGGCAGGCCCGATAGGTCTAAGTTCGCCAGCACGGGGTTGGATACATCGTGACAGGTGGAGCAGAAGTACTTGGACTTGTGATAGCGGCTGTACAGCATCTGGTGCCGGGCCGCCGCATCCGCAAAGCTCGCTCTCTTCTGAGAGTTCGTACTCACGAAATACTGGCCGCCCCCATTCTCCCGGTAAGTTGCGTCGTAAAGCGGCAGGTTCCCGCTGTAAAAATTTCCTCCCGAAAACAGCGTGATGCCCGTCGAGAGGGACGCATCCTCAAGATAGGTTGTATTCGCTTCCGTCGTCGAAAGGCTGGTTGTCTCGTCCCAGTAGCCGATCCAGTCGCTGCCTTCCCGCGTCCCGTTATAGGTGCTCTCGAAGAACGGGTCCCACTTCGTATGGCAGAAGTCGCAGTGCAGGCCGTCGAAATCGCTTCCGGTCAGGGCCGAGACGTTCGTCGGGTCCGAGCGTCCGCCCAGCCATCCACCGGGAGAGTGGCATCGAATACAGATGTCGGTGGCATTTGGGTTTCCGACGGCATGGATCGCATCCTGGGCCGCCACAGTCATACAGGCAAACCACATCGGGTCCCTGGCCGCCTGGGCCATCATCGATCCCGTCCAGTTATACCCGGGCTCGACAGCCGTGTTGTACCCACCGTGACAATTCAGGCACCGGTTTGGTGCCTCGAGGTTTACCCCCTGGTCCGGCTGCGTTCCCGGCATCCTCACCAGCGGGTCGTCCTTGACGGGTACCGGTGTCCAAGCGGCGGTGATTACGGTGTAAGAAATCACGATGCCGAGTGCGGCAATCCCCAACACAAATCTTTTGTTCATAATACCCTCCCCTGTTATTATTGCTTTTATTTAATTGCAAGGGTATGATTGGCACCGGCGGCAATGGCCGTAATGCCGGTAAGGTCCACCACCTCACCCGGGCTGAACCGGTCATCCGTGGTCCCGTCGCCGAGTTGACCGAAGGAGTTCTCACCCCAGGCCCAGACCGTCCCGTCCGACCTCAGCGCTGCCGTGTGGTTATTGCCTGCCGCAATGGCCACTACATCGCTGAGATATATTACCTTTACCGGTGTGAGCCGTTCATTAACAGTCCCGTCACCGAGTTGGCCGAAGGAGTTCTCACCCCAGGCCCAGACCGTCCCGTCGGACCCCAGGGCTACTGAGTGTATCTCTCCTACCTCGATGTCAACGACACCGCTTAGGCCCACTACCTTTAACGGAGTTAATCGATCCTCTTTAGTCCCGTCACCGAGTTGGCCGAAGTCGTTCCAACCCCAGGCCCAGACCGTCCCGTCCGATCTCAGCGCTACGGTGTGCATCTCGCCGGCTTCAACATCAACGACATCGGTCAGGCCCGCTACCATTACCGGGACGATCTGATCTTCTTCCGTCCCATCGCCAAGCTGACCGTGGACATTCAAACCCCAGGACCAGACCGTCCCGTCCGATCTCAGCGCCGCCGTGTGAGCAAGCTTTGTTTTAATTGCTACCACATCACCGAGACCCGCTACCTGAACCACGGTGCTACTGTCGCTGTCGGTGCCGTCACCGAGAACCCCGCAGAAGTTCCAGCCAGCGTTCCAGACCGTCCCGTCCGACTTCAGGACGGAAGTGTGAAATTCACCTGCTTTAACAGCAACGGCATCATTGATCCCGCTTATTTCTTCCGGACTAAGCCGGCTATCCGTGGTACCGTCGCCGAGTTGACCGAAGGAGTTCTCACCCCAGCTCAAGACCTTCCCGTCGGATTTCAGGGCTACCGTGTGTTTCTCGCCTCCGGAAACGGTAATCACACCCTTAAGGTCCGGTATCTCTTCTGGTCTGCTCCTGTCTGTGGTGGTGCCGTCACCGAGCTGGCCTCTTGAGTTAAGCCCCCAGGAATAAACTATTCCTTCACTGTATGGACCGTTCCCTTTAATTTCCTCACCACACCCATTGCTGCACCCGGATAGAAACATCAATATCGCGCTTAGGGAAATAAGTACTACCGTCTTCTTCTTTCTATCCATAAAAACCTCCTTCTCGGTAATGTTTAATGGATTACCTTATTTTTAGTAATTCTTCATTAGTGGTTTCTTTTAAGGCAGTTTCTGTTTTTTTTATGTTGAGTAGCTTGGTTGCCTAATATGTTGGGCAAATAATGTGCCAAATCTATCTCAATAACGATAACATCTCCAACTACTTGAAAATAAAGAAAATAAAAATTTAATCACCCTATATGTGTCAAATTAGAACAAGTTTAATTTAAGAACTTAAATGCGACAGTATAAGATATATATGGCTCACTTGGACTTTAGCTCTTGGTAATAAGGGCTGGAGCTAAAGCCCACAGTATTCTTGCTTTTTATAGTAAATATTTATGTATGAGCAGAGAGCAAATAACTGTCGCAACTAATTTAAATGAGACATTTTGTTACACTTAAACAATGGCTATCCGACCGATAAGAAAGCATTTATATATAGTAATCATATTACCCTTGTGGTATATTTTTTAATATCTTTTCTGGGAAGTTTAAGAAATGTCCGAAGCCAAACTGATCTTTCTCCCCCATACCCACTGGGACCGGGAATGGTATCTTCCCTTCGAGGTATTCCGGGAAAAGCTGGTCGAGCTCGTTGACCGGTTAGTGGAGATCATGAGCGGTGACCCCCAATACCGGCACTTTCTCCTGGACGGCCAGACCATCATTCTTGAGGACTACCGGGAAACCAAGGGCGACAACCACGAGCTTCTGAGTTTGATCGAAGAAGGGAGGGTCCGGATCGGTCCCTGGTATGTCCTCCCCGATGAATTTCTCGTAAGCGGGGAGTCGCTGATCCGTAACCTGAAGCGGGGAATCGACGCTTCACGGAGATTCGGCACCGAGCCGGTCAAGATCGGCTACCTGCCGGATATGTTCGGACACATCTCCCAGATGCCCCAGATCCTCCGCGGGTTCTCAATCGAAAGTGCCCTGCTCTGGAGAGGGGTGCCGGCTATGGAGAAGTGTCAATTCCACTGGCAGAGCCGGGACGGCAGCTCGGTGCTTGCGGTCTATCTTCCTCTGGGATACGGGTTCATCTTCAATCTGCCCGAGTCTCCCGATGAATTTTTGGCCCGGATGGACGTCTACCTCACCCTGATCCGCCTGCAGGATAAGACCGGGGTCTACCTGATCCCGGTCGGCGCCGACCACTGGCCGCCGGAGCCGGGTTTGGCGCGGGTAATCGGGGAGGCCGCCGGGCTTAAGAAAGAGTGGCGGATGAGTCTGGGCACGCCGGAAGAGTATATCGCGGAACTTAAACCCCGCTTACATGAAATCCCCCGCTTCGAGGGCGAGCTCCGCTCCAATGCCCGGACCCAGATCCTCCCCGGGGTAAGCTCCGCCCGACTCTACCTCAAAGAACTGAACCAACGGGCCGAAGCGCTCCTGGAAAAGTACCTCGAACCGATCCTTGCCCTCAGCCGCTTCCGCACTGGGGACGACCCGCGGGGAAGGCTCGATTATCTCTGGAGGCTTCTCCTCTCCAACCACCCCCATGACTCCATCTGCGGCTGCAGCGTGGATGCCGTGCACCGGGAGATGGAAACGAGGTATATGAAGATCCTTCAGCTTTCCGAGACCCTTTTAGACAACACCCTTGCCCGGCTTGGCCGGGTCCGCTCGGCAAAGCCCGGGCTCGTCCTGGTCTGGAACCCCGCCCCGGGTGCCTCGCCGGGTCTGATCGCCTTTGAGGACTATCTCTTTACGGACCGGGAGATGATCCTGGAGGACGAGCGGGGCCGTAAGTATCCCCTGGAACGGGGAGAGCGGACTAGCAGGGAAGATACCCTCTACCGGATCGAGGTTCCTCTTGAATTTTCCTGGATGGCCTTCGGGTATTTCTCTCAGGACCAGATCTTCGGTTATTTCCCCCGTTCACTCCGGATGCAAAGAAAGGGGGAAAAGCTCCTCGTCGAGATCGGTCTCGGGTCAAGGCCCTCTTGTTTTCCGATAAAGGAAAAGCTTTCAAAGGTCAGGGAGGTTGCCGGGAGGGAAAAGTTTTCCTCCCTGGTCTTCCGGCTCTTTCGGCGAGCCTCCTGCACGAGATTTGCCGTAGTAGACGAGCTTCCGGGCCCGGAAGTCTCGTGCTTCCGGATAAGGAAAGGAAAGCTTGATCTCGAAAGCGAAATAACCGGGTCAGACGCTAAGCTGGAAAACCGCTGGCTCGCACTGAGTCTGGATGAATCCGGGCAGATCCGGGTTCGGGAAAAAGAAAGCGGGAAAGAGATCATAATCGAATTTTCCGACCGGGGCGACCGGGGCGACAG
>CP070770.1:2182991-2189296 GCA_020345765.1 Deltaproteobacteria bacterium | reverse complement strand
GGGTTTTTCCGCTTGTTCGTTCATCTAAATAATTGATATTCAACAGGAATATTAATCAAACGGTCAATTTTTTTAGGAAAAATCCTGCTTTTTGGCCCAGGGTTTTCCCCGTTTTTAAGGTAAAGCGGAGGAGTAGGTCGGATAAATCCGACCCCCTAAATTTCTTGAGTCCGAGGTAGGGGAGGTTTACTGAGGCTCAATCGGAGAAAAATAGCGAGAGTTCTTTCTTTGCGAGAGTAAAGCCTGGGTCTATTTCCAATACCTTCTGATACATCCGGATAGCCTGATCTTTATCGCCCTGGTATTTATAACAACGGGCCAGGTTCATATAAGCGGGGATGAAATCGGGGTTAAGCTCGGAAGCTTTTTTGAATTCGGTGATGGCCCGGTTAACATACCGCAGCTTCCGATAGACGACTCCCAGATTATAATGGCCAACAAAGTTTTCGGGACTTAGAGCGATTGCTTTCTGGTAATATGTGATTGCCTGCGGGTAATCTTCCTGCTGTTCGGAAAGCAGTCCCAGTTCGATATAAGCATCAGCATGCAGCCAATTCATCCTGGCGTTTGTCCCGGCGGGGTCGAGCCGCAAGTCCATCTGAAAGGCCTTACTATCTTCGTCATAACCCTGTTCCTTCCGGGAGATATCTGAGTTGCTATAGGCAAGGTTATAATTTTCCATGATCTCAATTACTTTTTTAAATTCCTCAGCGGCCTTCTGATACTCTGCATTTCTGAAGTATGTTAGTCCCAGATTCTGGTGGAACCAGCTATCGTGATAGACAGAAGAGTCAGAGCTATTGAGATTCGCATTTACGAATAAAGTCAGGGCAGAAAGTGGCAGAAGGGAGATAATTATAGGTCGGAAGCGTCCCTGCTTAAGCTTCTCAATCCACCAGAGGATAGCATAGGCGGCAAAGATCAAGAGAGGGGTAACTACCGGGAGCCGGTATCGGGAGAAGATGAAGAAACTCACAACCGAGCCGCAGTAGGCAAGAGTAAATAGGTTGAGCAGCAAAACCGCTCCTTTTCTTCTCAGAGCCAGGCCGATCCCCAGAAGCCCCAGGGGGGCGATGATGCCAAAGATCAGGAGGGGGCTCCGCAGGAGCAGGGAAAACCGGGCAAAATGGCGGACGTCTTGGTTATCAGAAACCTCTACCTTATTCCAGAAGAGGAGGAATTTCCTGCCCAGGAGGGAAAGGTAGGCACCCGGCTGGGAGCGGATGAATTTCATGGCCTGGCCAAACCAGAAGTTAGAAACCTCCGAGGGCTTGAGCTTCCTGCCGACAATATCCTCAGCCTTTCTCCGGAAATCCTTTTCTTCGAACTTGGGATCGCCCCGACCGAGATCGGTGGACATATATCCTCCGGTCAGATTAAAAGGGTTATTACCGATAAAAAAGTTCTGCCCACCCTGGGAGGTTGTCAGGACAAAATCATCGCCCACCAGATAATTCCGCAGGGTGACCGGGGAGATAATAATAGCGGTTCCCAGAAGAAGGTAGAGGAAATTCTTGATTGCCTGTTTCTTTTGGTTCTCCCAGGAAACAACGAAGAGCCAGAGAAGGACGAAAGGCAGGACAAGAAGGTAGTTCCCCCTGACCAGGATAGTGAATCCGAAGAAGATGCCGGAAAGAACCCAGAACCGGTTTAATGCTTTTTCTTCAGCCACGATAAGGGTAAGCAGGGTCAGATCGATCAAAAAGACACTGAGGAATGTCTTGTTGATCTCCCCCTCATAGAAAAAAAATACCTTGTAGAATACCGCCATCAGGGCGGCCAGGAGGCCGACTCGCGGATTAAATGCTTTCTTGCCGATGAGATAGATTAATATGCAGTTCAGAGAACCGATAATGAACTGGATCACCCTGACGGCGAAAAGGTTATGCCCGAATATCCGGTAGATTATTGCCAGAAAGTAAGGATAGAGGGGGGATTGGTAGAATATCTTGGAACCTATCCAGTCACCCTTACTAATCTGTTGAGCCCAGGTATCGTAGGCCAAGGGGTCAAGGATCAGGTTCTCAAAAAAGGGATTGTCCCGGATCTCGGCCAGGTAAATCATGCGGAGGACGAGGGCAAGAAGGAATAGTCCGATAAGGAGATAGGGTTCGGGTATTTTGCTGAGTATATCCCTTTTATCGGCTAATTTTTTCTTGGCTTTCACTATTTTTATGATCAGGTCTGATTCAGGACCCAGAGAATGGCAAAGGTCACGACGGCGGATTCGCAGATTACCGCTCCGATACCAGTCCCGATACGAAGCTTATTATTGTTCCCCTTCCATGCCCCCAGGATCAATCCCATTACCACTCCTAAGCCGATACAGGCTAGGGCCTTCCCTTTTCCCATGAGGAGAAAATCATAGGAATTAGGGTAGAGGGTAGGGTAGTTGGGTAGATGGCCAAGCAGATGGAGAATTACCAGGACGGCGTATGACAGGGTCATAAAAATCGCAGTAACAAAGACCCCGCTCTGAAACCTTTTTGGGATCTTGCCATCCACGGTGTAGTTGGAGACGATGCTGAATATGGTCAGGTTAATCAGGATGGTAACGAGAATGATCAGCCAGGCCAAAAAATCCGGGGTCAGGTGTTCCTTAATCGTCATTTTTTCACCTCACAGTTAAATTATACATTAATTAATATTATTCGGGCGCAGCTAAGGCTCAGAATGTGACATCATCCTCCACCCGGTATTCACCGTGCCACTGCTTTAGATGAACCGAGGGTTTATCCTTATTATAATGAACCAGGGCATAGGTCAGTTTGGTAGCCCGTCCCAGGTTTCCCACATCCAGGCTGGTAATGTCGTTCCAGGTGCCGATATTAAAATAGTGCTTTCCGTCCAGAAACTGTTTGTGGAGAACTTTATGATTATGGCCCAGGATTACCGTATGGTGATTGGTATTAATCAAGATATTACGGGCTGTTCTTTCCATGGTATTGTGCAGGGAGGCCTCCTTGATATTCACCCAGGTAAAACTGAATTTCTTCCGACGATGGGGATCAAGGGAGAAGCGGTTCTTCAGGTTAAAAATAAGCAGGCGGAGAATTGTTGTAATGGCGAAGCGGGTATCATTCAGCAGTGCCCACCTAAGATAGGAACGAAAGGGTTTGATCTTATCGATGTAAGGGCGTTCCGTTTTCATCGGGAGGAGGAAGTCGATTACGAAATAACCGGCCCAGGGCAGATCCAGAACGGGTTCCGGGGTGCCCTTCAGTCTGATCCCCGGATTTTTGGGGTCAAAGAAACACAGGGTCTCACAATGATGACCGTGTTCCACCCAGATACCATCGAAGGAATAGTAATGGGGGTAAAACTTGATCCGCTCGGCAATTGAGGCATCAGAGGGGGCGATTTTCTCTTTAATCGCTTCCTGGACCTTCGGCCAGATCATGCCCTGATCGTGGTTTCCAATAATAAAAGCCAGGTTGTGTCGGGAACTCTCCATAAACTCCCGGAAAGCATCGAATACTTCTGAATGTCCCTGCATTATCCTCTCGATGACCTGCACACTGATCGGTTCGGTAATCCTGGTAGGATGCTTTCCCTCGACATCTACCTGGAGCATATTGAAGAAATCACCGTTAATAATCAGCTCCACCTGGTGTCCCTGATAATCCCCGCTGCTGTAATAGCGGAGAAACTCAATGAATTTCTGATCATAGATGAAATCCTCCATCAGGTTTACCGAGCCGTCATCGAGAAGCCGCCCGTACCCCAAATGGAAATCGCTGACAACCAGCTTGATCTTTTTCGTGTCTCTCCAGAGCATTTTACCGATGAATCCCTGGTGCTTAGTTCAATTCGTAATAGATTTTCCCGCTTGACTCCCGGCGGGAAACCCGGCCTTCGTCGATAAGCATACGCAAAAAGCTCCCGACTATACCAGTCTGATTGAAATATTCAATAATGTTTTCCGGGCTTCGCCCATAGGTTTTTCCCACGATATCCATTACGGTATGTCCTTTCCCGTTCAGAGCATTTAAAATCTTTCTTTCATACCCACGGACAGACTGCTCCGCCCGGGCAATTACCTTCTCCGGCCATTTTCTCACCGGGCCGTGGCCGGGAAGAATGAGCCCGATCTCCTCCTGGCTGATTCGGGTAAGGGATTTGATAAAATCCCGGATATTGAATAGGGGGGGTAGTCTCCCGATCAATAGGTCTCCGGAAAAAAGGATCCTTCGCGCAGGTTCGTAGAGACAAATGTGATAAGATGAGTGCCCGGGGGTATAGATAACATTTATTTTATCGCTACCTAAATCCAAGGTCTCGCCGTCCTTGACATCAATGACCCCTTCTAACCCTCCCACCCGGGGGAAGTAAATCTCGATATAATTAAATACTTCTTCCTTCCCGATCCGGGGCAGGTTCCCTTCCAGAACATGTCTGCCGAGCTCTAAGTGAGCCTTGCGGGCGTTGTCAGTGAGGGATTCAAAATTCTCTTCATCTCCGGAAGGCTGGCCCAGGTAGCCGATGTGCTTAAGTTCGACTTCCCGGTTGATCAATAAACCCCCGCCCAAGTGATCGACATGAGGGTGGGTATAGATTATCGTGGAGAGATCCGGGAGTGAATAGCCCAGATGTTTCAGGGAATCGGAGAGGATGGTAACCGTTTCCTGACGAGGAAAACCGGCATCGACCAGGGTTAATTCCTTTCCCTCAATCAGATAAACATTAGTGTCGGGATAGAAGGGTTGAGGGATTTTGATACAGAAGATCCCCGAATCAATCTTCTGAGGGTCCGTTTTCATTTTTTTTGATTTCCTTTGAATTTCAGATAATTATCAGATAATAACAATATACTCCAGGAGATTATCGCTGTCAATTTAGCGGATCGAGGGTTAGTTAACCGATTCCTTTGTTTCCCGGTATCTGATCAGATTGTTCAAGGCGGTGGCCGCCCGTTCTACCGAGGGATAAACCGGTATTCCGCTCGCCATGAGGACTTCCTCGAACTGGGCGCGCTTGGTATCGTCGATAGAGTAGGGCAAGACTACCAGAAAAGGTTTCCGTACGGCTTTTTTGGCGTTTATTATCGCCTGATTGAAAATCTCGCCGTATTCGGGATACTTTTCAAGTTCGGAGATGATATACTCCAGCGATATCTGGAGAAGCAGGGCATCGACATTTCTGTCGGTATCTACCAGTTTGATTATCTGCCCGATGAGCTCGGAATAGAAAAAGGTGGCGGCCAGATCTAATGGGTTCTTGGCACTGGTCCCTACCTTCTGAATTATTTTCTCCAGATCGGTTCTTACCTCGTCCGAAAGTATCGGTACCTTGAAGCCTTTCTTAATACAGGCATCCGTATAGAGAACACTCAATCCACCGCTGGCTGAGATTAATCCTAAATTATGACCACGGGGAGGCGGGAGGTAAGCAAAGGCTAAGACAGTATCTACTAACTCTTCCACACCTTTTACCTGGATAACCCCGATCTGCTTAAAGACAGCCTCCCAGATAGCGAGTGAGCCCGCCAGGGCCCCGGTGTGCGATGTTACTGCCCTGACTCCCTCTTCGGTAGTCCCGCCTTTTAGCAGAATGATAGGCTTCTTCCGGGCGGCTTCTTTCAAGACCCGGATGAACCGGGGACCATCCTTAACTCCTTCCAGGTAAGCAGCGATAATTTTGGTATCGGGGTCATCGGCTAAATATTGGAAAAAATCCAGGCTTTGCAGGTCGCATTCGTTTCCGTAACTGACGGCTTTACTGAATCCCACTTTTTTTCTATCCATTAACTCGATGAAATTTATTGCCAGGCCGCCCGATTGCGAGATAAAGGCGAGTTCTCCCTTTTTCTTGGGAGAATGAGCATAAAACGCTAAACCCGAGGAAGGGCAATACAGGCCCATGCAGTTAGGCCCGATTACCCGGGTAGAGTTATCGCTGATGATCTCCCTGATCTTATCCTCCAATATCCTTCCTTCGTCCCTTCCCGACTCGCTGAAGCCGGAAGTGAAGATCGCTATTGATCTTACCTTCTTTGCTACGCAGTCCTCGATTATCCGGGGGACTACGGGAGCGGGGACCGAGATGATCACATGGTCCACCGGCCGGGGGATTTCTTGGACCGTCGGGTAGGTCGGGTAATGGGCAAAACTTTTCAAGCCGGGATTGACCGCATAGAGGTTCCCGGAGAACCCGATATCTTCCAGGCCCTCCAGGAACTCTTTCCCCATATTGGCAACTGCCGGGGAGGCCCCGACAACCGCGATTGATTTCGGCCGGAATATGGGATCAAGTTGTTTGAAATGTTCGGATATAACTGTTGATTTAGATGAATTCAAATCTATTTC
>CP070770.1:2172684-2182891 GCA_020345765.1 Deltaproteobacteria bacterium | reverse complement strand
AGAAAACCCCAAGATAAAAAACATAGGCGATATCGGTTCTATAATAAGTTTTAATCCATCCCGCCCTTTACTATTCCTGAGCTTTGCCCTTAATTATCACTTTGGAGGGATACAAACAAGGGGATATCATCTCGTTAACATTTTTCTGCATATTCTAAATGGATTATTGTTTTTTTCTATCGTAAATTTAAGCTTCAAGTATTTTATTTTGGTGGGCAAGGAATACTTAAGACCATCAATGATTGCTTTGATCTCGTCCCTGCTCTTCATCACCCATCCTATTCAGACCGAGGCGGTTACTTATATAATTAGTCGCTCTTCGGTTCTATGTACTACATTTTATCTCTTAAGCTTTTACTTTTTTATTCTTAGCAGAGTAGTAAGTGAAAATTATCAAAAAAATAGACAAAAATATTCAGTTCTATATATTATTATTTCTATTTTCTTTTTCCTTTTCGCTATGGCGACCAAAGAAATTGCGGCAACACTACCGGCTATTTTCATTTTATATGAATATTTATTTATTTCGAAAGGAGATAAGAAGATATTTTTCTTGCGGTTCAGTAAGTATTACTGGCCGTTATTTCTTATCCCTCTTGGTTTCATTATCTTAAGATATTATATTTTATTAGATGATAGAGGTGGTCTTCCTCATGCCCGAAGCATATATTCCCATTTTATTACTGAGACGAGGGTTATCATAAATTACTTCCGTCTGCTTTTCTTCCCGGTAAATTTAAATGTAGATCCCGATTTTCCTATCTCAACCTCAATTGTTGAACTGCCGATTATCCTTTCATTGGGAGCAATTATTCTTGCCCTGATATCAGCTTTTAAAACATTATCAAAAAATAGGCTTATCTCTTTCAGCATTTTCTGGTTTTTCATTACTTTATTACCTACCTCGAGTATAATACCCCTCGATGATGTTATGGCTGAACACCGGCTTTATCTCCCTTCTCTTGGATTTTTCTTATTTGTAGGTGCAATAATAGATCAGATAGCAAAGTATGACTTTAAAGGATTTACTTCCAGAAAAAAGGGAACAATTGTGAATGCTTGCCTCGTAGGTATTATTTTGTTTTGTTCCTTAGGCGTGATCTGCCGCAACTCGATTTATAAGGATGATTACTCTCTGTGGAAGGATACCAGTAGGAAATCTTCCCGGAAGGCTAGAGTGATTAATAACTTTGCCAATGCCCTGAAGAACAAAGGGATGCCCGACGAAGCCTTGCTCAAATATCAAGAAGCTTTAAGTTATGACCCCTTTTATGTCCTGGCCCAGATGAACCTTGGGATTGCCTATTTAAAAAAGGGGATGTATGAAGATGCCATTAGGGAGTTGGAAAAGGCAATAGCAATTAAGAGTGACTATGCCCAGGCTTATTTCAATTTGGGGCTTGTCAGGATGAATCAAGGAAGATATGATGAAGGTATAAGAGAAGGAAAGAGGGCGGTAGAGATCGAACCACACAACGCCGATGCTCATAACCTTCTCGGGGCACTTTATTACCGAAAGGGAATGTTTGATGAGGCTATAGATGAGTTTAAAAAAGCATTAGAGAACAATTTTCTCCATCTCCAGGCAATTGATAACCTGGGAGTTGCATATTTGAATCAGGGTAAGATAAAGGAAGCAATTAATGAGTTTAAAAGAGCATTAAATATTAACGACCATGATGTGGAGGCTTACAATAATCTTGGGGTTGCTTATCTAAAAATGGGAGACAATGAGGAGGCCCGACTCCATTTTAGACGAGCTCTACAAATTAAACCGAATTATAAGAAAGCCCGCCACAACCTGGAAAGGCTTGATCGATAAGATAATAGATAAAGAAATTAAGTTTATGAAGATATCCGGAGAAAAAGAAGGAATAGTCCTGAGAAGATATTATATCTATTTAGTGAAACGGTTTGAATCATATCTGCTTGTTATCAGCTTGATTGCCGTTATAGCTTTGTTGGTATATCAGAATTCTTTCGGAGCTGGTTTCCAGTTCGATGACTTCAAGGCAATTGTGGATAATGCAAGTATCAGGGATATAAAAAATCTTCCTTTAATTTTTAGTTCTAACGGAACCCGACCTATTCTTTTTTTAAGCTTTGCCTTGAACTACCACTTTGGAGGGGCTAGTACTTGGGGTTACCATCTCGTTAATCTATTACTTCATATCTTGAATGGTGTTTTGGTATATCTAATTATAGTTGTTTTATCAAAAACTTATTCACCCAATTCTTTGAATCGGAGGGCTAATGTAGTAGCTATTTTCCCAACAGTGTTCTTTTTAGTTCATCCAATCCAGACCGAGGCAGTAACTTATGTAATCAGCCGGTCCTCCGTACTCTGCACTACGTTTTATCTCTTAAGTTTATACCTTTTCATAAGAACTCGAGAGAATGGTAAGCCGGCACTGTCCATTAATCCAGGACGCACAGGAAATTTTATATTTTCAATTATCTTTTTTCTCCTGGCTCTTTTTACCAAGGAGACTGCCGCTACACTCCCGATTATTATCATATTATATGACTATGTTTTTATATTACGCCGGAAACCAGAGAATATTAAAGGAATGTTTAGACTTGGATTAAATTATATACCTTTTTGGATAATTTTATTATCTCTCTTAATCCTGAGATATAGCACTTTGGGTGCCTTGGGTAATACTGAATTTTCCCGTAGCATGTACTCTAATATACTTAGTGGCTTGCATGTAATGGTTGGCTATCTAAATTTATTTTTCTTCCCTCATAATCAAAGTGCCGATCCGGATTTTTCGGCTTCGACTTCATTACGGGAACCGGAAGTTATTTTCTCGATATTGATAATTGCTGTAATAATAATAGTAGCTCTTCGCCTGTATAAAAAAATACCATTATTTTCGTTCGGCATTTTCTGGTATTTTATTGCCTTGCTCCCTACATCAAGCATTATTTCCCTTCAGGATGTAATGGCGGAACACCGCGCTTATCTTCCCTCTATAGGATTCTTTATGAGTATAGGGGCACTTATCGCTAAATTTTCTGAAGATATGGCAGGAAAGCAGTACTTCAGATTTTATGCATCACGGTTAATAGGAGCTTTGATTTTAGTATTTATGATTTTTTCTGTTGGAACGATAAAAAGGAATTTAGTCTGGATAGGTAATATTAATTTGTGGAAGGATGCAACAAAGAAGGCACCACTAAAGGACAGGGTCCATGCAAATCTTGGTTTATCCTATGAGCAAAGAGGACTGCTTGATGAGGCAATTATCGAATATAATAGATGTTTAAAGATAAATCCAGTTAATGTAGAAGCGATATTTGATTTAGGCAATACTTATCATAAAAAGGGCTGGATCGATAAGGCAATAGAACAATATCGCAAATCAATAAGCCTGGACCCTAAACATACAAAATCCCATTTTAATCTGGGAATTATGCTGTATAAGCAGGATCTAAATTATGAGGCAATCGAGGAATTTGAAGAAACCTTACGGTTAAACCCTAATTATGCTGATGCACACTCAAATCTTGGAGTTGTTTATTATAATAATCTTAAGGATAATAAGAGGGCTCTATTTCATTTCCGCCGAGCTTTAAAACTTAATCCCAATGTTGAACAGGCTGCTTCCATCGTCCAGATTATTAGCCTCCTGGAGAAATCAGGTAACTAATAGCAAGGTGGGATTATATAAATTAATGGTTAGCTTTCCCCCTGCAATCATATACTTTGATTCCCCCATTTATATAATACTCGTTCCGAGAAGGATCTCCGGACATGTATGTTCCTCCATCATCATAGATCACTGGTAGCTTAAGTTCGCTTTCTAAAAAATCCTCTATTCTTATAAATCGATGAATCATTTTTTTATACTTGAGGGGTAAGTCATCTTTTATTTCTAAAAGTTCTTTCCTATCAAAGCGACGAAGGATAACATATCTGATATTATTACTGTCGAATATTGATTGAGCAAGTTTAACTGACTCAGGATAGTTATGCTCTTTTTGGTCTAGAAAGAAAAAGTCGCTAATTATAGGTATTGATCGTAAGAATTCCAAAGATTTTTTGGGAGTTCGAGAAACGTAACCCAATACCATCTTTTTTCGATGGATTGTCTGAAAGTATAGGACGGTGAGAGAGAAAGGATGGGGAATATCTATTATTGCGTAATCATCAGGTTCTTTAGCTATCCGCCAATAAAATTCAGGGACTTCGACTTTGGTAGTAGTATAGGGAACTGCCAGATATTCCAAAATAATTAAAATGCTGATGACAACGATGATTAGGTTTTTTATCCCACTGTTCTTTATCTTATTGGATAGTGTCTTAATCGCCATAGCGGTTAGAATTGCAAGGCAAAATATTATAAGTATAGCAATACGCTCAGCTATGCCGGTAAAAGAAAAGAGGGGGACATAGCGGTCAAGTAACAAGTATGGTAAGGGAATTTTGGTATTTACTCCCATTATCCGTAGGTAAGGTCCCAGAGCCAAAATAAAGAATATTAATCCTGAGGCGGCCCAAAATTTTACTTCCTTAGCTTTTATCAAGGCATAGATTGCCAGAGAAAGGACAATGTAGCCGATATAATTAGAGTTTTCTGCGGTATTTCCGGAGAAAGTAGACCAGATATTTTGGAAATATTCCCCGTAGGTAGAGATAGCACCAGGTATAAAAAAGCTAAGGAGATCAGCAGACCAATAAGTTGGGTAATGCACTCCATAGAATTGCTCGGTTAAATAGGAGTACATTATTGGAATTAGTAGGGGTAAAAAAACCGTCAAGAATGTCAGGAGCGATAGAAAGAGGTCTTGAATATAGATTCGATTTAAAACTTTGGATCTGTTAAATATGAGTTGGTAAGTTAAGAATAAAATCATGAAGAAGAATGAATAGAATAGATAGTACCAGGAGCAAAAAGTAATTAGTATGAGAAAGAATCCTGTTAGAAAAGCGTTTCGAGGACCTCCTTGTTGGAAAGTCTTGAATAGATAGAGTACATAGAATGGTATCCATTCCAGAGAGATCATATGCAACTGCCCAAGGCCATGACCAAAATGATAAGGGCAAAAAGTATATATTATTCCTGCAATGAAGGCAGCTGGTCGGCTATCAGTCAGATAGAATGACAATAGATACATACCAAATCCTGCTATAATAAAAGAAGATAAAACTAACAAGTTATAAACAACCTCCATTTTAAAAAGATACTGCAGGGGTATTGAAATTAATCCATAAAAGAGTGTGAAGTTATGAAGGAGCAAATTTACTCCATTAGGATAATAAAAATATGTAGTATAGAATGGATTTGTATGAAGCTCCAAAAGTGCTGTCTTGAGCCACCATAGGTTCCATACTCCTGAGAAACCATCACCGGTGTCACACATGAAGTGAGTAGATATTCGTAATATACCAGGATAAGTTAATGCTAAAGTTAAGACCGTGAAGCTTAAAAAAATTACTATTTTTTCAATTAATAGGCTTCTTTTCATTTTATAATTTCTTTCAGACATTTTCTAATTTTTTATCAGAAAAGAGAGAATTTATCAATAAAAATTGCTTAAGATTTCAAGATTTAATTCAAGAGTTAGACAGATAAGTGAGAAAATGGTAAAATTTTGATGTTATAGAATACGAAGATGGTATGAAATCCTTTTTCAGGAATAGAGCTATGAGCAAAGTTCTAATTACAGGTGGAGCTGGATTTATCGGCTGCAATGCGGCGGCCAGATTCATGGGCAAAGGATATAATGTTATTGTTTTTGACAATCTGTCGAGAAATAACTCGGACTTAAATCTCCAATGGCTCAAAGAACAAGGAAAATTCCTTTTTATTAAAGAAGATATAAGAAATCATAAGGCTCTAAAGAGACTATTTTCTGAGCAAAAAGATATTGATGTAGTTATTCATCTTGCTTCTCAGGTAGCAGTAACCACCTCCATAACTTACCCACATGATGATTTTGAAATAAACGCTTTAGGCACTTTGAATCTTTTAGAAGCCATAAGGACCACTAAATTAGACCCAATACTAATTTACACTTCTACCAATAAAGTCTATGGATCGTTAGAAGATATTGAGGTGGTCGAAGAGGATACTAGATATAAATACAAAGATTTACCCAATGGAATTTCTGAAGAAAGGGGTCTTGATTTTGATTCCCCATATGGTTGCTCTAAGGGAGCAGGAGATCAATATGTAAAAGATTATTCTAAAACATATGGCCTTAAAACTGTTGTATTGAGGGCCTCTTGTATTTACGGACCTCACCAATTCGGGGTTGAGGATCAGGGTTGGATTGCTTGGTTTGTTATTGCCTCTTTAATGGATAAAAACATAATTATTTATGGGAGTGGTAAGCAGGTAAGAGATGTCCTTTATATCAACGACTTATTGGATGCTTTTGAATCCATAATTATGAAAATTGAAACCGTAAAAGGTCATGTTCTAAATATTGGTGGGGGGCTAAATAATATTGTGTCTTTAAAAGAATTAATTTCTATTATAGAAAGAAAATTAGGGAAAAAAATAAATTATTCCTATCGGGAATCCCGTCACAGTGACCAGTTAGTTTATATAAGTGATATCAGTAGGATAGAAAAACATCTCGGTTGGAAACCAAAAGTTGATCTTAATGAAGGATTAAATAGGTTAATAACCTGGCTAAAAAAGCAGGAAAGACTTTTTTGAAAAGATTAAAATTAGAAATGATTTATGTTTAATGGGCAATAAGAGAATTTCAATAATTATTCCTACCTATAATGCTGGGGATGATTTTAAAAATGTCCTTAAGATGATTAAACAGCAAAGAGGTAGTTTATCCTATGAACTGATTTGTGTCGATTCCGGATCCAACGACCTCACAATAGAAATTGCCAGAGATTTTAGTGCAAGGATATTTCAAATTCGTAAAGAGGATTTTAATCACGGTTTGACCAGGAATTATGGTGTAAGTAAGGCAGAAGGGGAGTATGTGGTTCTGATGACTCAAGATGCTCTTCCACAGGATGGAAACTGGTTAATGTCTTTGGTCAGGTGCTTGGAAGAGAATAAAATTATAGCTGGGGCTTACAGTCGCCAAGTTCCCCGGAATGATTGTAATCCTTTCATAAGAGAAAGACTTCGAGATTGGTTTGCCGGTGGAGAAGTGCGTAGGATTCAGGGGATAGAGAATCTGGAAGAGCTGGAGAGGCTAAGCCCGAGGGAGAAATTTAAACTATTTGCCTTTGATAATGTAAGTTCCTGTATCCGGAAAGATATTTGGAAGAGATTTCCTTTTGAGAAAAGAGATTTTGGGGAAGACCTTGCTTGGGCAAAGAAGGTAGTGGAAAGGGGATACCGAATAGTGTTTGAGCCTGAATCAGTGGTTATCCACTCTCATAATAACTCTCTTTGGTATGAATTTAAGCGGGTTTATCTGGATCATCAGGGGTTAAATCAACTTATTGGAATAGATTTATTTCCCGGTTTTTGGAAAATCTTCCTGGCTGGCTTCAAAGAGGCAATAAGGCTTTGGGGGAAAATAGAAGGATCATATTCCTGGGGAGAAAGGCTTTACTGGAAAGTTTATGCCTTTCCCTACACATTATCTCAAAATATAGCCCAATTTTTAGGTTCTCATTCTAACAATTGGTTGGAGAATGTAGGGTGGTATGGATTTATTGATAGAATATTAAAAAAGGGGGTTTAACAATCAGAATACTGTTTGTTCTACAGGGTTTTTTGCCTGAAAGTCAAGGGGGAACCCAACTACATTGTTATTATTTGGCTAATGAACTTTCACGTAATTATCAGATAGAAATCTTCTGTCGAGGGGCAGATTCTGCCCGGGAAGACTATGAGCTTTTAAGCTCCGAATATAAAGGGCTGAAGGTTAACCGGATAAACTACCTTGCCCGCGACTTTGATAGCTTTACCAAGGTATATATTAATCCTAAGATCGATAAGGAATTCAGTAAATATCTTGATTTTTATAAGCCAGATCTGGTTCATATCCATCACTTAGCCTATCTTTCTTCTACTATAGTAAAATTAATTAAAGATAGAGGCCTTCCTCTGGTGATGACGCTTCATGACTATTCCGCAATTTGCCCTCGAGGGCAGATGATCCGTGATGACTTGACTCTTTGTGAGGTAGTTAGACGGGAAGATTGCATTAAGTGTTTAAAGCCCCAGTGGCAGGGAGTCAGAAGGCTAAACCCAAAGACTCTCCGAGGTCTCTTCTCGCCGTATACCGGCCAACGATTGCTGAAAGAGTTTGAGGGGAGAATGGAGGAAATGCTGAGATTAATTGATGTACTAATAACGCCTTCAGATTTTTTAAGAAATAGATTTCTCGAATATAGCGTCCCTTCGGATAAGATAATAACGGTAGCTCACGGGCTGCCTCTTGAATTATTCTCCGAAATTGAAAGAAAGCAATCTACACTAATTCGTTTTGGTTATCTGGGCTCTCTTATTCCTTCTAAAGGTGTTCATATTTTGATCGAGGCTTTCAATAGACTAGAGCCGGGCAAAGCAAGTTTGGAGATCTGGGGAGGGGAAGCACGATTTCATCGAGAGAAGAATTACATAGAGAAACTTAAACGATTGGCAAAGAGTAAGGACATTTATTTTCGGGGCAGTTATGATAATGAAGATATTGGGTTTATCCTGTCTAAAATAGATATTCTGGTAATACCCTCTCTCTGGCCGGAGACTTTTTCCCTCACCTTACGGGAGGCGCTGGCGGCTAAAACACCAGTCATTATTTCAGCCATAGGGGCCTTGCCGGAAATAGTTATGGATGGGAAAAATGGGATGCACTTCAATCCGGGAGACGTAGATGACCTTTATTCAAAGCTTAACTGGCTTCTAAATAATCCGGCTGCTATTATTGAATTTAAAAAAAATATAGAGCCAATCAAGTCTATTAAGATCAATTCCCAGGAAATAATAGAGATTTACTTTAGGCTTTTAACAGGGTAAGTAGAAAAATAGAAAAATTAATACTCAGAACCGAAACATAAAAAACCTCATTGAAGAAAGTCAATCAATAGTCATGGTCGAGCAAAAAATGAGAGGCTTTAATAAATCTATAATCTTAGGTTTTTCTTTAATGCTACTGCTTATGTTAGTTGTCCATGGTAAATACTATCAGAGATATTTCTTCATTGATGATTTCTGGTTATTAGCTTTTTACCGCTTTGGGGAAGATTTATGGCAATGGTTGAGCCTCCCTATTGGCCATTTTTATCGCCCGGTTCTTGTATTATTGAGGTTAAATTATTTTTTTTTCGGTCTGAATCCCCTTTGGTATCACTTAATTAATTTTATCCTTCACTTTGTAAATATAACCTTAGTTTTTTCTGTCATTTATCTTTTTTCAAAGAATATTGAGAGGGCATTTTTAGCTGGAGTCATATTTGCTGTTCATCCTATATCTACTCAGACATCTGCTCTTTTCTGCCACCAAGATAACCTTTTTGGAGTATTATTTTGCCTAATTGCTATTTGGAGTTGGGCCAAATTCCGGCTAAATCGAGAAAATAAATTCTATTTTTTAGCTTTACTCTTCATGACATTCTCATTTCTCTGTAAAGAGACAATGATAGTGTCACCTTTTCTTATTATAGTCTATGATCAGTTTTATGGGAAAAGACTATTTCGTTCAGTAGAGGGAAAGTTTTTAGATTCGGTTAAGCTATATATTCCATTATTCTTTTTTTTAGTTTTATTCCTCGGATGGAGATGGCATGTCATAGGTGGATTGGGGGGATATGAATTCCAAAGGATATCACTCTCAAGCTTTTTACCGCAAATGTCATACCATCTGCCCAGATTATTTTATTATGTGTTTTATAAAATGATTTATTCAAATTATGCAATAATGGACAAGTGGAGTGACCTTATTTTTTCCAGTTTTACCTTGATATTTTTACTTCTCCTAGTCACGTTTTTTAAAGATAATAGACTTCCTGAAATTAAAACGTTTTCTTTCGGATTAATCTGGATATTTATTAGCATTATCCCTCTGAGCACCTCCTCACATCTATTGTTTGGAGAAAATGTGATGATAGCAGAGCGCTATTTATACCTTCCACTGATAGGCTTTTCTATCGTTCTTATCTCACTATTAGGAGAAGATTCAGGCAGTGGCAATAGAAAGCTGGCTAAAACGGTACTATTAAGCTTATTAATATTTTTATATGTACAGATATCAATAAAAGAAAATATTATTTGGG
>CP070770.1:2160321-2172584 GCA_020345765.1 Deltaproteobacteria bacterium | reverse complement strand
GGGTGAGTATTGCTCCCATAGTAGGATGGACCCCCACGATCCAGTCGTGATCGACATCGGTAATCAGATTCTTTTCGGCCTCGCTCATCTTCCCGTCCAGTATTGTCCCCCGGGTATTGACCGGGTCGTAAACCGTCGAGCCATAGAGGGCATCGGTAAAATCAAATGCCCCGTAGAGCTCGAAAGAGCTGAAAAATTTGTCCAGGCTGATTGGTAGTTCGAGGGTTGTCGGTCTGATGAGAAAATTAAAGTAGAAAAAGCTTTCGGCGTAGCCGCCCATTTTAAATTCAACTATTTTGAAATCAGTTGCCTGTTTCGACCGCAGGATCACCCTTACCGGGCCGTCTTTCCAGGCAATCGGGTAATTTTTTGTTATTATATCATAAGCGAAATTAAATCTGATAGGCAAGAACCGGATCTTGGCTCTTGCCCTTATCTTCTCCGCCCGGTCCAGTATATCCGGTCCCTTCTTGCCGTCCGCTCCGATTCGCGAAGCGTAGTCGTAATAAATCGTGTTCGCCGGGCCACCGATAGTATATTGGGAGGCCTCTACTGTGACCCGATCTTCTTCTACATAAATCTTGATATAGTCCACCTCCGAGGGAGGGGGAGGGATGTCGAAATGGAGCAGGTAGGCATAACCCTGCCCGTCGGTGAGAGGATCGGTTATGGTAATCTCCATTCCTTTATCGTGTCCTTCTCTCCAGATTGATCTCTCTGCCCGGTTCCCGATATCTTTCACCAGAAAGATCAGGTCATCGTTCTCGTCAAAAAGCCCCCGGTCCTCATCGTTAGTGCTGATATCTTTTCCCTCGTTTACCCCGGGGACGAGGTTGGGAAGAACATAGCTTCCGTTCGGTAGTTTCTCATCTATCTGAAAGGGGATTGGCTTGAACTCTCCATCCAAAAGGGCAAAGAGGCGAAGGTTACCGATCTTTTTCCCCATAAGCTCGGGGAAAAACTTCCCCTCCATGATCACCGGATCGTGGTTCCGGGTGATGGTCTTTGCCGTTGCTGAGGCATCTTTTTCCTCAGCCCGGACAGTTAAATTGGCTGTCAAAAAGACTCCCAGGACGGCAAAAAGGGCTAAGACTTTCTGGTAAAAAATTTTTTTCTTCATTAATTAAGGCTCTTACTACTAAATCCCTCTTCATTTCTGAAGGGCTTGAGGATAGCCGAGGATTAGCAGGGATTGATTCCGGTCCTCCAGCAATACGGCCTCTTCCAGACTTCCGGCGTTAAGGTTTTGATTTATGGCCTCCTTGGTCATCCGGAGCCCGAGGGGGTTCTTGGAACACATCTTCTTGGCCAGGTTCATAACCGATTCCGAAAGCCTATCTTCCGGGACGACCTCGCTGACAAGGCCGATCCTGGCGGCCTCGTCCGCAAAAATATCATCCCCGGTCAGGAGGTACCGGTAGGCGTGGGCTGCCCCGACAAGCCGGGGAAGAAGAAAGCTCGAGCCCATATCCGCTCCCCCCAGGCCGATATTGATATAAGCTCCCACAAACCTGGCCTTCTGGGTAGCGACCCGGATATCACAGGCCAGGGTCAGGCTGAAACCGGCTCCGATGGCCGGTCCCTGGACGGCGGCGATTATCGGCTGGGGCACCCGGCGCATCAGCAGGATTATTTCGGAAAACCTCCGCTGGCCGAGATAAACCGAGGCCGGGGTGGGATTTTCAGCAACGTTTATGGCCGGCTCCTTGATATCGGCACCAGAACAGAAAACCGTTCCGGCGCCCTTCATGATCAGGACCCGGGTCTCGGTGTCCCGCAGCCGCTCGGTGAAGAATGCATAGAGGTCGTCGAGCATCCGGGAGTTCATTGCATTCCTTTTATCCGGGCGGTTCAATGTAAGGATCCCGATCGGCCCGTCCTTCTCATAGGTAATCGTCTCGAAGTTCATTTTATCCTCTCCTTTTTCCTTCTGTAAAATATATTATAGGTTGCCCTGGTTTCCCTCAATTTTCGGTTAGATTCGGGTAAGTGCCGTACTTACGGGCAGCCTCGACCATGGCGAGGTAGTTCTCGGGCTGGCAGCCCGGGTGGATGGAGTTTGAGGAGCTTAAGATGTA
The DNA here is from genome assembly GCA_020345765.1 of Deltaproteobacteria bacterium. Lineage (GTDB taxonomy): Bacteria > Desulfobacterota. The sequence goes on along the minus strand of CP070770.1, from coordinate 2,170,506 downwards.
GCCTCCGCCGGGAGCGGCCCGGGCAATGGTCTCCCTGACGCTCTCCCGGACTTCGTCGGGAGTGCCGAAGACCAGGAGGAAGCTGCAGTCAATATTTCCAAGCAGGCAAACTTGGTTTCCGAATTCACGCTTGATCTCGCCTATGTCCATGCACTGCGGCTGGATCGGATGGATCCCGTCAAATCCAGCCTCGATGAGACCGGGGAGGAGCGGGGTGAGCCGTCCGTCCGAGTGCTTTACGATCTTGCCGTCGACACGGTGTACGCATTCGCAGATCTCTTTGTGATACGGCCCGATGAACTCATTGTAGTGAGCGGGGCTCATGAGCGAGCTGGGATTGTGGGCCAGGTCGCCCTCCAGGATGATAAAGTCCGCGCCCTTATCAAAGGCCATCTCGATCAGCTTAAAGCAGTGGTCGGTAACCATCCGGGCCAGGTTGTGGGCAAGATCGGGATTAAGGATATAGTCCATGAGAAGCTTCTCCATGGCGCCACGCAGGAGCCAGCTCAGCTTGAAGGTCCCGGGCATGTGATAGGCGACTGCCTTCTCCGGGAAGGCGGAGCGGAGCACATCAAGCATAAGGAAATCCGCTTCCTCCGGCAAGCGCATACGGAACGCCTTGAGGTCGGCGGCCTCGCGGATGGGGCCGTCAACCGGGTAGGGCTCGCCGAACTGACTCAGGTGGTATACCACGCTTAGGGCATCCCGGATGTGATCGCGGTCAAGGCGCTCGCGGGGGGCTAATGAGGTAGCGGTTACCCCTTCCAGGTCGAGCTCGCGAACGAAGGTGATCAGCCCGCCAAGGAGCTTGAATCGCTCCTCCTCGGTCATATCCATAACCAGCTTGGGCTCGGGCAGGTCATCCCCATCCACGAAATGACGGGCGATACCGATGATACTCGACTCATTGAAGCCCTGCTCCCAGAGTGGGACGATGTCGGGTTGCTCCCGCTTTAGGGCGATAAGTATCCTTTCCCTTCCGTTCATCATTTTGGATAATTGAAGCACTACCTTCTAAATTCATATTAACTATGGAACAACTGAAACCAAATATCAAGGGATAAGTTTACCGGATTTTTCCTAATCTTATTAGTATTCATGGCTTAGGCCAATTCTTGGTTTCTCCCTCATTTTGGATCCTGCCCGCATCCTCTTTGGTGATAACATACTTGTCCCGCACCTGTTTTTTATAAAATTCCTTTAGTTTATTCCGGTATTGGTCGAGCTTATGAGGATTCAGGGGATATTTTTTCATCGAATCGATATGGGCCCGGTCCTCAGCCTGGACCAGCTCCCAATATATTTTTTGTCTCTGTTCTATCTGATATCTGGGTCTGGTGGGTAATTCGTAGGTGGGAGCGGTCACAGATGCCGGTACCGAGGGTTTCTCCGGCAGGGGGAAAAGGACAAAGGAGATGAGGGCGACGACGAATCCTAACAGCGAGACGGATAGCCATTTTCGGCGGGTTTGCTTGTTAAGTATGCCGAGAAAAAGAGATAATATGCAGATAACAGTACCGGCGAGGATCAGAACGGTGAGCAGGTCTTCTGTATGTATCCCATCGGCGTAGTTTCTTATACCGGAGGAAAATCTCCGGATAAGCTTGAAGATCTTTGCGGTTTCTGGCATATTTTGGGGTCAGGTCTTGTTTTTTGCTTCTTTATAGATTAGTATTAACCCTGCTAAACGCATTTCCTTTCTCTTACCTCCCAATTTTGCTTTGATTTCTCGAGTACTAAATTACTAACTAAATAAGAAAACAGGTATTTTTGTTCGAAAAAGAAAATATGATCCATAGAACAGGAACATTTGAAATTGTTATTTTTAAGAATCTTGGAAGTAAAAGTATAATTAAGCTTGAAACGGAGTGCTATAATAACTTTCAATTGCACGATTTATGAAAAAAGCAAAAAACAAGACCTGACCCCTAACATCTACCATTCCAACTGAAACTCGCAGTCTATGCCGGGAGCAGGTTTGTATTTCACTCCCACCTTTACTTCCGAGCCGCTGACTAATCGTGAACCCCGTTCCGTCCAGGCTCCGATAATAAGACAACTTTCTTCGGTCACCTCGGGGAAATCTCTAACCTTGAAGGTAGCTTTTCTACCCTTTTCGACCTCTTCGATCTCTATTTTGCCTTTGTTGTACATCTGTCCCCAAATTACCGGGATAGAAGTCCGGTATATCAGGCTCAGGTCCCCTTTGAAGGCGTCGGAAGCATAGAATGAATAAAGTCCCTTTTCCGGGTTTAAATCCCGGTCAGCGGACCAATAACCAATATCTTTACATAAATTTATGTCACCTTTCCCTACTTTCCGAATAACGGCTTTTAAAAAATTTATATAAGTCCGGTAGGGGTACCATTCTGCCAATGAGATCGTTTTCGGTTCGGAGCTGTCAGTAGATTCAAAAAACACTGCCCGGTCTTTTTTATCCAGGCTTTTTAAGAGTTCCGCTCTGCCTTCGGGGCCAAGTTTTTCGCTTACATATTTGAGCAAGCCGAGGATAGTAGCACCTTTTACCGAGATTGGTTCTTCATCAGCCATTTTTTAAACCTGCTTTTAGCGTGTTAGTGTAATCATTTCGACCATGCCGGAGACCCGTCCCAGGCCTGATTGTTGGTCAGCCTGGTCTGGCCGCTTCCGTCGGCGTTCATTATATAGATCTCGTAATTTCCATCTCTATTCGTACTGAAAATAATCTTGGTTCCGTAAGGGGACCAGGCGGGGTACCCGTCAAAGGCCGGGTTGTTGGTTAATCTGGTCTGGCCGCTCCCGTCGGCGTTCATTACATAGACCTCCGGTCTCCCACCGTCCCTTTCAGAATGAAAGGCGATCTTTTTACCATCCGGAGACCAGGCCGGATGCCCGTCATATGCAAGATTGTTGGTTAACCTGGTCTGGTTTTTCCCTTCTATGTCCATTACATAGATTTCTTCTTTGCCGTCTCTATCGGAGTTAAAGACGATTTTACTTCCATCCGGGGACCAGGCCGGGTTCGCATCCGCGTTTTCATTTTTAGTTAGCCTCTTCTGCTTACCCCCGTCGGCATTCATGATATAGATCTCATCGTTTCCTTTTCTATCGGAGTAGAAAGCAATCTTGGCTCCGTCCGGAGACCACGCCGGACTGCCATTCCACTTGTCCTCGGTTAACCTGGTCTGAGCGGTCCCATCGGCATTCATCACATAGATCTCGGGAAACTCTTCGTCCCGGCGGGATTCAAAAGCGATCATCTTGCCATCCGGGGACCAGGCCGGGTTCCGGTCAAATACATCATTATTGGTTAATCTGATTACTTTACTGTCAGCGGTACTAATAACATAGATCTCCTCGTTGCCGTCTCTTTGCGAGACGAAGGCAATACGGCTTGCGACCTTTTTAATTCTCTTTTCCTGGGCCGCGGCGTTGCCCGCAAAGCCAAAAACCAGACCGAATATAATACCGTAAGCGGCTATTCTCTCAACCAGGGATTTCGTATCCCCGCAATAAAAAGAACCCTTATTAGTCTTTTCTTCTGAACTCATTTTGACACCTCCATTATGTTTTAGTTAAAACTTAGCCATCTCCCGCAACTTGCCGCAGGGATGTTTATTAAAAAGATATTATTGAAGCTGACTTCTTCCGTGATTATAGCCAATGCCGGATTGGCAAGTCAAGTTTTTCCGGATGGGTTGTTTCCGGAAGATATCTTGCTGATTTTTTACCTGCCGGATGTGCCGGCTCTTCTGGCAGTAAAGTGGGAGAGATTATGGAATGCTTGATGCTTTATTTGCCCGAGGTTTTCTTCCGGGCAACATTGGCGGTACTCATCCCGGCCGCCACCCCGCCGATTACTAAGAGTCTTTCCTTACTCATTCTTGTCACCGATGGTTGAGAAGACTCTACGAATAAATTCCCATGATATCAAGATAAAAAAGATCAGATATATTGTTGATAAAAATGGCAAAATGGAATAATATAGACGGGTCGCGGAAATGACTGAATTGGTGGGGAAGGGGAGAATAATAATATGTTTTATTATCATGATTTGGCAGGAGTGATTGGATCAAAATATCCAGCCGGCAAACCTGAAGAAGTGAGGAAAAAATGACAACTAAAAAGGTACTCTTGGTAGATGACATGATGGTGTTTCTTGAGATGGGCAGGAACTTTTTAGAGAGGTCAGGGTGCCAGGTACTCACTGCCAAATCCGGCACCGAGGCTTTAGAGAAGATTCGCTCGGAAGCCCCTGACTTGGTGCTCCTGGACCTTGAGATGCCGGATATGAACGGGGACCGGGTCTGCGAGTTGGTAAAAAAGGACAAGAAGCTTAAGAAGATCCCGATAATGATGTTGTCGAGCAGGGGTGATAAAGAAGCCATCGATAAGTGCCAGGAGGCAGGCTGCGACAATTATTTAACCAAGCCGATAACCCAAAGGGATCTGCTGGACGAGACGGCAAAGATTCTGAAGATCCCCCAGAGGAAGGATATCAGGATCACGGTTCGGATGAAGGTTGAGGGCGTGTCGTGGGAGGACACTTTCTACGGAGAATCCGAAAACATTAGTATCGGGGGGATACTGGTCAAATCAGAAGCGCCTCTGAAAGAGGGATCGGTGATCAATCTAAGATTTCTTCTGCCCGACCAACAGTATCAGATTGAGGTGGAGGTGGAGGGGGAGGTCGTCAGGATCGACAAAGAGAATTTTGAACCCGAATACGGGTTAGGAATAGCGTTTAGGGATCTTAATGCAGTTGCCAGGGAAATGATTAAGGACTTTATTAAGAAAAAGGAAGAACAAGCTTAAAAACGGGCGCTGTCCCTATTTTAGAGGCTTTATTTTAGGGCTGAGCCCTGGATTTTAATAAAGAAAGGCGGTTGAAGATTTTCTCCAACCGCCTTTTTATTCGGAATAAAGCTCTGTGACTTATCTTTTAATTATCTGAACTCTGTACTTTGAACTTTGCACTTATGTAAACGGCATACGAATCAGGGTCCATCAGTACACGAAAAACTACCACAGGCCATCCATCCGTAAATGTCGCTCATATTTTGGTCGTAGCCCCCGCTGACGCTGGAGTACATGCCGCTGGCCTCGTTGTTACAGCCTCCGCTGACGCTGGAAGTGCTGTTGCTCGCTGTGTTGCTCCAGCCCCCGCTGACGCTGGAGTAGCCGCCGGTGGCGGTGTTCTCCTGGCCCCCGCTGATACTGGAATACCAGCCGATGGCTTTGTTGCTCCAACCCCCAATAACGATGGACCAGCTTCCGCTGGCCGTATTCTCATAGCCCCCGCTGACACTGGAGGAATCACCGCTGGCCGTGTTCCATGCACCCCCGCTGACACTGGAGTAATCAGCGTCGGCTGTGTTCCATGCGCCCCCGCTGACGCTGGAGTATAGGGTAGTGGCTCCGTTATTATAGCCTCCGTTGACACTGGAGTAGTGGCCGCTGGCCGTGTTGCCTTCGCCCCCGCTGATGCAGGAGTAGTCGCCGCTGGCTTCGTTGTTGTAGCCCCCGCTAACGCTGGCGCGAATGCCGTTGGACGTGTTGCTCCCGCCCCCGCTGACGCTGGAGTAAAGGTCTTTGGCCGTATTATTATCGCCTCCACTGACACTGGAGCAGATGCCTTGGGCCTCGTTGACAATACCCCCGCTTACGCTGGAGTAAAAGTTGCTGGCCGTGTTGCTCCATCCCCCGCTGACGCTAGAGAAGCCGCCGCTGGCCACGTTCAATCGTCCCCCGCTGACGCTGGCATAACGGGTGGTTACCGAATTCCCGGAGCCCGCCAGAAAACCGCCGTAGCTTGAGTATTTGTGCTCAGTGCCCACGATGAGATTGTGCGAACCGCCCCGGTCCCCGGGATTCAAGGTATTCGGTCCCTCGTTGTAGCCCATAACCAGGTTGCCTACGCCGTTTATGATTGTTGTTGCGCCACTGCCGTTCTGGATGTGCAGGTTGACATTATGGAGAATCACATGGGGCCCGGCCAGGCCGTTGATTGTGGCCGAGCTGATGGTTAAATACGGATCAAGCTGGGAGGCACCGCTGTTTTCGAGTGCAGTAATACGGCTGTCGAAAGCGGTGAGGGTGCCCTGAATGGTGGTAATGCTTCCCTCGGCTGTGGTCAGACGGCCGTCGAGGGCGGTAATACTACCCTCGGCCGTGGTCAGGCGGCCATCTACGGTGGTTAACTCGGCCTGAAGGGCTGCGTTTTCACTCTCCAGTGCCGCTACCTTTACTTCCAGGGTATTAACCAGCCCCTCCAATTCCGATAGATCACACGTGCAGGTGGTGGAGTTTTCACCGCATCCTCCGAGAACGGTGAGGAGCAGAAGGGAGAAGACGAGGCTGACCGCGATAAGTCGTGACTTCTTCATTTTTTACCTCCTTGAAAAAATGGTTTTAACCTAAAATGACCGTTAAATTGTACTTCTATCTATTGTATTTGTCAAAAAGAAGTGGAGGATTCGATTGATTATATAGTGACTGGAGAAAAAACGGGTGCTGTCCCTATTTTAGGAGCTTTATTGTAGGGTTGATCCCTAGATTTGAATTATTAACTCTGTACTTTGTACTTATTGAGAAAGAACAGCCCCGCTGTCCCTATTTTTGATGACCCCTATACTCCTTTCGGTATATGAATCAGGGACCATCACAATAATAGTCGCTGCAGGCCGCCCAATCGTAATTGTCGTCTAAAGTGCTTATTTCATACCCTCCGCTGACGCTGGACCAGCCGCCGCTGGCCGTATTGTCCTCCCCCCCGCTGACGCTGGAGGCATAGCCGCTGGCTATGTTGTTCCTGCCCCCGCTGATGCTGGAATGTGAACCGCTGGCTATGTTATATTGCCCTCCGCTGACGCTGGATGACCAGTTGCTGGCAGTATTTTGAGAACCCCCGCTGACGTTGGCGTAGTCGCCGCTGGCAATGTTGTCATAACCCCCGCTGCTGACGCTGGCGTAGTTACCGCTGGCTTCGTTCCTTTGGCCTCCGCTGACGCTGGAGTATTGGCCGCTGGCCGTGTTGCTCCTGCCCCCGCTGACGCTGGAAGACCCACCGCTGGCCGTGTTGTCCCAACCCCCGCTGACGCTGGTGTAGCTACTGCTGGCAATGTTCCACCCACCCCCACTTACGCTGGCGTACCAGTAGCTGGCCGTGTTCCACCCACCCCCGCTGACGCTGGCGTACCAGTCGCTGGCCGTGTTGCTCCTGCCCCCGCTGACGCTGGTGTAGCTACCGCTGGCTTCGTTCCCCTTGCCTCCGCTGACGCTGGCGTAGTAGTTGCTGGCCGTGTTGCTCCACCCCCCGCTGACGCTGGCGTATTGGCCGGTGGCCATGTTGCTTGCCCCCCCGCTGACGCAGGAGACAATACCGCTGGCCGTGTTGCTCCAACCCCCGCTGACGCTGGAGCGTTTGCCGCTGGCCGTGTTTAATATCCCCCCGCTGACGCTGGAGCGACTGCCGCTGGCTATGTTATATTGCCCCCCGCTGACGGAGGCGTAGTCGCCGCTTACTATATTCTCAAAGCCTGCTACCAATCCGCCGAAGCTTAAGTACTTGTGCTCAGGGCCGACGATGAGATTGTGCGAGCCGCCCCGGTCTCCGGGTTCTAGGTCACCCGGGTCCTCATTGTACCCCACCAACAGGTTACCCAGGCCGTTTACTTCTGCATCGGTAGCCCCCTCGCCGCTGCGGACATGGACATTGACTCCCTCGAAGATCACATGGGGACCGGCCAGGCCGTCGACTGTTTCCGAGCTTATGGTCAGGTATTGACCGAGCTGAATGGCATCGTTGGCCTTGAGGGCCGCTACCTCTGTCTCCAGGGCGGTGACCGCACTCACCAGGGCCGCGAAATTAACATTGACCTCGCTCGACCTGGCCGTCGTGCCCGACGAGAATGTGTGCGGTACCGTGACGGCGTAGCTCGCCACCGAGACGCAGATCACGGCGATGCCGATGAGCCCGATTGCCTCCGGCAGCGAAAACCTCTTTTTCCAGATAAACTTCTTCATATCTTTCTCCTTTTGTTAAAATAAAATCTATTATCTAAAATCTTTAATCTCCAATCTAATATCATTCCCATTCGCACTCGTCCCAGTTCGAATCGTCCCAGGTGCAGGTGCGCTCGGTTGCCTCGCCGCCGTCACCGTCACCACAGCCGGCTAAGGCAGAAAGGAGCGGGACGACCAGGACGAGGCCCACAACGAAGCGAGTTAAACATTTCATAACGTTACCTCCTGACAGAAAACGGGCTGCTGTCCTATTTTACAACTCATCTTCTCACTTCAGTTCCCAGACATCGTTTTTACAGGTGCCGTCTTCAGACCCGCCGAATATGATCATTCTTTTGTTCGACGAATCGTAAACCGCACTGTGACCACTTATTGCTGAAGGAGCACCGCCAGAGGGATTTAATTTAACCCACATACCATCCAATCCATTCTCGAACAGATTCAATGCCCATACATCGTTTAACTGTTCACCACTGCTCCCCCATCCTCCAAAAATAATCATTCTCCTGTTCTCATCATCGTATATTGCAGTATGTCCCGATCTTCCGGGAATTGTTCCGGAGTGTGTCCCGGGAGCCAGCGTGGTCCAATACTCACTGTCGGGGTATGATACATCCAATGAATACACATTATTATCAATAACTCCATCTTTATTTTCTCCTCCAAAAACCAGCATTCGCTCGTTTACCGGGTCATATACCGCTGAATGATATGCCCGCGGGGAAGGGACTGTCGCCGGTTTAAAAAACGGTGATATATCCTCCCAGGAATCGGTCTTGATAACAAACACATTTTTATAATAAGCAGCATCATAATCAATACAAGAGCAAATGGGATTATCTGAACCATCACACCGACAGCCATTGCCCTGGCTTTGGTGTGTTTCCCCTCCAAATACAAAAGATCTTTCATTTACCGGGTCATAAACAATGGAAGCACCGTATCTTTCATTAGGTGATGTGTCCGGCATACCTACCCAGGTACCAGGTCCATCATCAGCAAGTTTAATTCCCCAGGTCTCGCTAAAATTATTACGCATGTTGCAATTTATATTACAGGAACCATTTGGGCACGTTATCTCATATTCAATTGTGGAAGACCAGTCTCCACCATAAATAACCATTGTCTCATCGTTTGGGGAGTAGGCTGCTGCTGCTGCATATATCGTTCCGGGGGAACCAGATGCGGCGTCAGGAGTAGGAGTCAACAGAGACCAGGTTGGTGAAGCATCTAAATTTAACTCCCATACATCCCCGTATTGTGTTGCAGTTCTATCTCCTTCCTCGCCGTTAACTCCACCGACAATAATCATTCTTTGGTTTGGTGGATCGTATATAGCCGAGTGGAGCCCCCTTACCTCGGGTGGAACTCCGGAAGGGCTTAATATTGTCCAAGTGTCATTGAAAACTTCCACCTGGTAATCTTGAAACGCTTCACCTCCCTTACCATCAGCTACCTTTATGGTTACGTAAATGGGACTCTGTTCTAATTGGTTTTTATCAGGAACCCAGGAAAATAGGCAGGTTGTGGGAGTGATACTCATCCCGCTTAGGGGAGCGGGAAGTGAGCAGGCCAGCGAATCATAGGGAGCATCCGGGTCGGAGGCGATTACCTGGTAATTATAGAGGCACCAGACCCTTGTCGGAGAAGTAGGGGCGGTTGAAGTTATTACCGGGGGGTTGTTCAGGACGGTAACGGTGACATCCACCGAGTTCTCCAGGAGCCCGTCGCTGGCGGTAACCATCACCGTGTTCACGCCCCGGTCCTCCGGGGTGGTCGTGCAGGTATTAGAGTTCATCCACCCGCTGTAGCTGAAGAAGACGGTATTACCGTCGGGGTCGGATGCCGATGGCTCGATGGTCACCGTATCCCCGGCATAGACGGTAATATCCGGAATCGACTCCAGGGAAGGAGGCCGGTTGGCGAGCTTGTCCCCTTCGGGACTGCCGCAGTTTAAAATGGCAAAGGCGTTCAGAATGAGGAGGATCAATCCCGTTATGACAATTTTTTTCATCTTTTACTCCTTATAGGTCCTTTAAAAATAATCTGTTTATTTAAAGCGAATCAAATATTTATAGATTCTTAGATATTATTATGCTGATAAATCCTAAGACCTCTAAACACCAATCACCAAATTCCAAACATCAAATAAATTCCAATTAACAATAACCAAACTAACCT
>CP070770.1:2143495-2160221 GCA_020345765.1 Deltaproteobacteria bacterium | reverse complement strand
TATCGAATAACTCTTCCTTAAAATCTAACGGTAGCTTCCCGGAATTCAATGGTGAAACATAATTGCCGAGAAAATTAATGTAGAGGATAGAATCCGGTATCAGACTATGAATGTTAATATTAACTTGATTTGTCTGCACCCCGGTCTTGATCTCATGATTGGATGATGGCCTTATACTCGCACCAGATTTAAAGTATAGAATATCCGCTTCTGCATCTCCCTCAATGGGATTGTTACCGGCTATTGACCCATTGTATTCTACAAAGGTATAAGAAACACCGGTTTCTATATCCAGTGAGGGCATTATGTCAAAATCCCACCAGAGACTAACGATATTGTTTACATCTTCAAATTCTATCTTCCAGGGCTCAGCATTCGCATTCATAGGGTCCTCAAATTCCTTTAAAGTTACGCTGTCAGCATAGCGCAGTAGACTTAATCTGAGCTTGTTACGGGGGGTAACATCCTGGACAAATTTTCCGTAGATATCATAGAAGCTGGGAACGGCAATTTCGTCAGTATCAAATTCTTGATCAACTTTCTCCAGGCCGGCCAGGATCAGGTCATAGTAGGTGCGCCGGGCGGAAAGCAGGTATGAGCCTTTCTCACCCAGATAAGGTCCTTCTAATCGGGCCTTGGCGCTGATTAGGCTCAGGTCGGCCATCCCGGAGATCCCATCCCTTTTTCCCTCCCGGTAATGGACATCAACTATCCCGGACAGGACATTTGGATAAATGGCGGGGAAGCCCCCGGCATAGAAATCTACACTCTCCACTAAATCGTTATTGAAGATGGAGAATATCCCCATATGGTAGGGATTTAGGATCAGGGTGTCGTCAAGGAAAGTCAATGTCTCTTGGACATTTCCGCCCCGGATATACATAATGGAGGAGAAATCTCCCGCGGTTACCACTCCAGGTAAGGTCTGGATGACCCGGTACAGGTCCTCCAGGGAGCCGGCTGGCCGCAGGATCTCTTCCTGATCCAGGTCATGGGCACTGACATCCGGATCCCGGTTTAGAAGTTCCTTCTCTTTTTCTTCTTCTCCATAGATAGTTATATCCGGGAGTATGATATTATCTTCCTCGCTGTCCTCTTCCGCTGCCAGCAGAGGAGAGATAAATACCAATATTAAAAGAAGACTAATGAAAATAAATACTTTACTTTTTTCCAATTAAATACCCCCCTGATCTCTGTTCTTCGTCCTTTAAAATAATCCCTCGAACCCTTGAATCCTTTTTAAAAAGTAAGTTTGGAGTTTAGAAAGGAAGAGGTGTAGCTTTGAAGGTTTGCTCTTAACCTTTTAAGTCTAATTCCTGCTCCGTCGAAAGCTCATAATCATCGGTCGTTTTTTCCTGGAGCTCATTCAAAAAACTATCCTTACCCTTAAGATAACAGCAAAAAAACGCAGTAGTATAGGAGACAACTATACCCTGGATCTCCTCGGCCCACTGGCACTCTGTAAGGTCAGGCATGGTAATGCAGGCGGCATCGCTGAAAACCATATGTCCGGCCTCGAAGATCTCGAGGAGATACTTGGGGGGACTGAGTGCCTGATACAGAGGCCTCTGATCGGTTTCAAAGGGACAGGTTGTATCCTTGGTTCCCCCGATGACCATCATGGGAATATCAATTTGCCCGATCTTCTCAGGGGTAAAGATTAAGCTGAAGGGGGCCAGTGGCACAGCGGCAATAACTCTTTGGTCCTCATAATCGGAATTAGCTCCGGCCACGACAACCGAGGTGTAACCTCCCAATGAATGACCCATCATCCCGATCCGGCTTTCATCAACCAAACCCTTGAGAATTACATCGTTACCCACGCTCCGGGCCAGAACCTCGTCGATTAGAAAGGAGATGTCTGGAGGCCGGTCAGCGAGATAATTTAAAATAAGTTCCAGGTCTTCGACATCAAGGCCTTTCAAAGCATCGCTGTGATCGGGAGCGATCACCACAAAACCACGGCTGGCAAGAGACTCCGTGAGATAGACTGATTGATTCCGAAAACCTCCCAATCCATGGGAAAAAACTAACAGAGGATAGGGGGCATACTTTGACTCGGGCTCTGCTTCCCGGACAGCTATACCCTGAATCACTCCCTCGTAAATCTCTGCATTTGCCTCCGGATCCGCAACGGCAGGATACCAGATCTCGGTGGTGATCTCCTTCTGCCTGGATTCGTCATTAAGAGTGATGGTAACTACCCCTATTGGTAACTCTTCAGGTTCATATACACTTTCTTCATCTCCACAGGATAAAAGAAAAAGGCCTATTATGATTAATATTCTAAGCTTTGTTTCTTTCATGTTGCCCCTAATGGATTCTTTAATTAAAAAGAACAGACCTTTGTTAAAATTTGAAGGTTTGTTCTTAATGAATTTCAAGTCTTGTTACCGCTCTGCCGAAAGCTCATAATCATCGGTCGTTTTTTCCTGGAGCTCGCTGGAAAGCCCTTCAATACCTTTAACATGGAAGCCAAAGAATGCTGTAGCGTGGGAAACCATTATGCTCTGGAGCTCATCGGCTATCTGGCATTCTGGTAAATTTGGCAAGAGAAGACAGGTAGAATCGCTGAAGACCATATGCCCGGCCTCGAAGATCTCGAGAAGATACTTCGGGGAGTTGAGTGCCTGATAAAGTGGCTCCTGCTCGGTAGCAAAGGGGCACAATGTGTCAATCGTTCCACCCATAACCATCATGGGTATATCAATTTCACTAATCCCCTCGGGGCCGAAGGTTGAGCTGGCGGGGGCCATGGGCAGACTGGCAATTACCCTTTGATCTCGCAGATTAAACTCCCCTAACCCAGGAGGAACCTCATCGATAAAGTTACAGGCAACCAGCGTTTCAGTCTTGCATTGTTCCTTGAGATATTCAAGATTGAATTCAGCCCCGGCTACCGCAATCGAGGTATAACCTCCCATTGAATGTCCCGTAACACCAATCCGGCTTTCGTCAACTAAGCCCTTGAGGATTGGGTCGTCACCGGCGCTCCGAGCCAGAAGCTCGTCGATAAGGAAAGAGATATCCTGAGGGCGGTCGGTAAGCATATCGGCATCAATCTCTGAAAAATCCCCTCCCATAAGAGCCCCGGCATCGCTGTGATCGGGGGCGGCCACCACATACCGTTGTTTGGCAAGGGATTCGGTAAGGAAGATCGATTGGCTTCGGAATGATCCCAGTCCATGGGAAAAGACTATTAAGGGGTAGGGGGCATACTTAGGGTCGGGCACAGCTTCCCGGACAGCTATTCCCTGAACCCCTCCTAAATACATCTCTCCACTCGCCCCCGGTTCTGCAACTGCAGGATACCAGATCTCGATAGTGATAACCTTATCCCTCGATATATCCTGGATTTCGTAGGTAACTACCCCTACCTCCTCCGCCGGTTCTTCCGGTGTATCTGCCCTTTCCTCATCTCCGCATGATAAAAACAGAAGAAAAAGTCCCATCCCAAATAGCATCGAAAACCTCTTCACCTTCATTTACTCCTCCTATTCTTTTATTAATCTATTAGCATAAAATCGAACTTTCGACAAGGGTATCGGATTCATATCTTATTCTTCGGTATCCAGGCTTTATCCTTATCTATTATGTGAATTACCCTCCAGCCCATCTCCTCCAGTTCCCGTGAGATATAGCGGCGATGGCACCTCCAGGGGAACCTCTCCGCGCACATAAAGGCCGTGGCATTAATTAAAGCATATGTTTCCAATTCCTTCAGTCCCTTATTAAATTCCTCAGTCCGGGTATATCTTTCATATCCACCCTTTCTGAAACCGCCCAGTTCCTTGCCCAGATAAACATATTGATAACCGTTATCCGAGAGTAAACAGGATAAGTTTTCCTTTCTGAATTGCTTCCATTTGCTGACAGGAAAGCTTCGAATGTCGATGAGGATTTTAATATTATTTTGCTTGAGGAGGGCGAGAAATTCTTCAATGCTTCGGTTGCTGTGACCGATGCTATAAACAGTCTTCATCCATTTAAAATAACGGCTACCCTAATATCCTAAGGGGGGTGTTGATTGATAGCAGGTCTAAAATATCAGGGCCGCTTTTACTATAAAAGGGGATTTTATATGTAATCCAGCACCCATCCGTCTTTGCTTTGGCGAGCTTTCTCGAAAAGGAAGTTAATAAACTTCGACTTCACTTCCTTCTGGAGCATAGCCTTTTTCATCGGAGGGAGACGGAGAAACGATTTCATGAGTATTTTACCTACCCGATGAGTGATCTTGGACGGATCGGTAAAGAGGAGTTCCTGGAGCTTGCCCCTCTCCAGTGCCATTGCCGTCATACGATGAAAAGCGGTCTCCGGGGTGATTACCCGTGCCTTCCGGGTTTGGAGTTTGAGAGAATCTTTTTTACAGGACAGGACACACGCCCCGCACCCGAGGCAGATGGACTCATCGACTTTGGCAAGCAGACCCGGTTTCGGCTCCCATATCTTGTGGAGGGTGATTGCTCCCACCGGACATACCCGGGCGCAGCGGCCGCAGCCAGTACAGTTATCGCTGTCGATCCGGGCGATATAATTTGAGGTCATTACCGTCTCGAATTCGGTGATTTCCTGGAACGAGGTGAGCATCCCGCAGGCGCAGGAGCAACAGTTACACATGAACACGGGATGTTTCTGTACGTTATCGGTCACATGGACAAGCCCGAGCTCGTGGGACTGGGCTACAATATCGAGCGCTTCCGCTAACTCAATCCTCCGGGCGAAATGGTGTTTGATAAGCATTTCTGCACCCATACCCAGGCCCAGACAGATTTCCATCGGGTGCGGGCACTCCTCGGCAATCAGTTTCTTCTCATGCCGGCAGTAACAGAGAGACACCGATACGGTTCCGGCTTCTTTAAGTACCTCGGAGGTTCTTTCGTATGCACACACCTCATGGTGTATGTCTTTCCCGAGGCTTTCCTCATACGGCAATACCCTTCCGAATTGTGTTTCACCGTTAAAAATGACGGGATAGAGCGATTCTTTGTCATCCCACAGGTACTGGGCCAGTTCTTTCTGGGGAATATCGTCGCGCTTCTGCATGAGCAGCATTTCGAAGAACCCGGGGATCGTGGGCATGAGCATGTAATATTTCTCCCCGTTCCTATCTATATCCGCCACGAGACCGCGGTCAGCCATCCTCTCGAGCATCTTCTCCAGTTTGGTTTCCGACTGCCCGGTGATTTTAGCTAAATCCGGTATATTGACAAGACTCTGGGGCATACTGCATGCGAGCCGGGCTTCATCTTCCGAAAAGAGAATACTCAGCACCTTGCGGAATCCCGGGGTATCGGGAGCTCCTACCGGATAGGCATCCAGGCGCTTCCTCAGGTCCCCATATATCTGGGGGTGATGGTGCCCGTGGTTATGTTGATCGCTCATATTTCCCTCCCTTTCTCCTCTGTTCTACTATTTTCCATCGGGTTCAGTTCTCTTTGCGGCCTCCAGCCACACGGCCAGGATCTCGTGCATATCCACATAGCCCACGATCTTGAGCTCGTCGTCGACTATCGGGATGCCTTCGAGGTCGTTCTCATACAGGATGCGAAGAACCTCGGCCAGGGTGGAATTAGGCTTGGCAAAACGGGGACGGCGCATAATTGACTCAGCAGTCAATTCCGGCCCGGCGAGATATTTAAGCAGCTTCTTGGCTCCGTAATGTCTCTGGATGAATTTCTCCGGCACGATCCGGCGGAACACATCATCATCGAGCGTCCGGGAGGGGATAATCCCAATCAGCTTCTCTTCCTCATCTACCACACACAGGGTGCGAGTTCTCGGATTATCGATTACCTTCTGCACCATCTCGGGCAGAGTGGCTTTCATTGCTACCACAGACGCCTCGACTCGGATAATCTCACCAGCTTCCTTTAATGTGGTTTTTGCCGTAATTTTATCTGCAAGCGGCATAGGCTTTCTCCTTAAAGGGGATTAACCCGCGATAATCTCCTTTATCCTCATTAATCGGGTAAGATTCGATCTTTCCAACTCGGAGAGCTTCAACTCGATATACTTTATTGTTTCCCGCAGATCCGGGATCAGAATATATTCCAGAGCATTCACGCGCCGCCGGGTTTTCTCAATCTCGGCAGCCAGGAGTTCCAGTGCCTTTTCGCGCTCGGCCAGAACGATCATCGTACTAAAGATAATATCCAGATTAGAAAGAGCAATATCCAACTCCCCCGAGGTGTTGGCGCAGCCGTAGCAATAAACCGGTCTTTCCGCCTGCAGGTTCAATACCGGAATCTGGAGGTTCATTACCCTTCTGGTCTTAACCTCCAGGTTGACTATCTTGTTGGGAAAGGCCAGCGCTCCTTCCATCTCCTCGCGGGACATTACGGCACTGGCCAGAAGAAACCCCTGAAATGCCTGGACAAGATGTTTTTCTGTTTCCTCCCTCATTTCCCGGATCTTTCCGATCAGCTCCATGAACTGCTTCATAAGCTCGTCCTGCTTATCCTTGAGCAGTTTGTATCCCCGAAGCGCAACTCCCAGTCTTCTCCGCAGGCGGAGGAGCTCCATCCGGGTGGCGTGCGTGCTTGATCTCATTATATTCCGTCCTTCTGCGGGGTGGCACTATCTTCCTTGCGATACTTGGAAAGGTATTTATCCAGCCATACCTGCCGGACCCTTTTCAGCTCCGAGGTGGGGAGGACGGCAAGCAGCTCCCAGCCGAGCTCAAGGGTTTGCTCGATTGATCTGTCTTCGTCCTCTCCCTGGGATACATACCGCTGCTCGAAGGTATCGGCAAAGTTATAGTAAAGCCGGTCTATTTCACTGAGGGCGGTTTCTCCCAGGATAACGGCCAGTTCCTGGGCTTCCTTCCCCCGGGCATAGGCCGCGAATAACTGATTGAACAAATCGGCCTGATCCTCCCGGGTCTTACCCTCTCCGATCCCCTTATCCTTGAGCCGGGAAAGGGAAGGAAGCACATCGACCGGGGGCTGGATCCCTTTCTTATGCAGTTGGCGGTTGAGTACGATCTGCCCTTCGGTAATATATCCGGTCAGATCCGGGATCGGATGGGTCTTATCGTCGTCCGGCATGGTGAGGACCGGGATCTGAGTAATCGAGCCCTTCTTGTCCTTGATCCTGCCGGCCCGCTCATAGATTGTGGCCAGATCCGTATACAAATAGCCCGGGAATCCCCGCCGCCCCGGGATCTCCTTTCTCGCTGCCGAGATCTCCCGCAGGGCCTCGCAATAATTGGTCATATCGGTAAGGATCACCAGCACGTGCATTCCCAGGTCGAAGGCAAGGTATTCCGCAGTAGTAAGCGCCATCCGGGGAGTAGCAATCCGCTCGATTGCCGGGTCATTGGCCAGGTTGAGGAAAAGAACCGCGCGCGCGAGGGCTCCGGTACGCCGGAACTCGTCGGTGAAGTAGTTCGCTTCCTCAAAGGTTATGCCCATCGCCCCGAATACCACGGCAAACTCCTCTTCGACCCCCAGTACCTTGGCCTGGCGGGCGATCTGGGCAGCAAGCCGGTTATGGGGAAGCCCGGAGCCCGAGAAGATGGGGAGCTTCTGCCCCCGAACCAGGGTATTGAGCCCATCAATGGAGGAGACCCCCGTCTGGATGAACTCCGAAGGATAATTCCGGGCATAGGGGTTGATCGGGCTCCCGTTGATATCCACTCTCTTTTCCGGCAGGATCCGGGGTCCCTCGTCCTGAGGCCGGCCCAGACCATCGAAGATCCGGCCGAGCATATCGGGGGAAACCCCCAGCTCGATCCCCCGGCCGAGAAAGCGCACCCGGCTCCGGGAGACATCCACTCCGGTGGAGCCCTCAAACAATTGCACCAGCGCCCTGCCGGTCTCGACCACGAGCACTTTCCCCTGGCGGGTCTCCCCGTTAGCGAGCTCCAGCTCAACAAGCTCTTCGTACCTGGCCCCCTCTACCTCCTCGACCAGCACCAGCGGTCCGATAATATCCTTGATCGTCAGATATTCCTTAAGCATCGATTTCCTCAGTTTTCAATAGTTCTTCAATCTCCGCTTCGATCTTTTCCTTAATCCGGTCAATCTCTGTAACTCTTGATTCCGGGGTATACTTTGCCCGGGCGATTTCCTCCCGGACCCGCAGGCCCTGGAGCTTATCGATCGGGGCTCCATGGGTTAAGGCTTCCCTGGCAGCGTCGTGCATCACCAGAATTATATTTAACAGCTTGAACTGTTTCTTGAGAGAGGTGTAGGTATCAACCTCATCGAATGCGATCTGGTGAAGAAAATCCTCCCGGATTGACCGGGCAGTAATGAGAATCAGTCTGTTTTCGGGCGATAGAGCATCAACCCCAATCAACTTGACGACATCCTGAAGATCGGCCTCCTGCTGAAGGAGCCTCATTGCCCGGCGGCGCTCTTCCGGCATCCGCTCGTCAACCTCTCTCTTTAGGTATTCCTCAAGCTCGTCCAAATACAGGGAGTAGCTGTTCAGCCAGCTGATTGCCGGGAAATGGCGCTGGAAGGCCAGGAGATCTTCCAGGCTCCAGAACACCCGGGCCACCCGTAGGGTTGCCTGCACCACGGGATCGGACAGATCCCCTCCCGGGGGTGATACCGAACCGATAACGGTCATCGCACCTTCGCGCTGATCACTACCCAGGCAGATCACCTTCCCGGCCCTTTCATAAAACTCCGCAATCCTGGTGCCCAGATAGGCAGGGTAACCCTCTTCCCCGGGCATCTCTTCCAGTCGCCCGGAGATCTCCCGCATTGCCTCCGCCCAACGGGAGGTAGAATCCGCCATTACTGCTACCCGGTAGCCCATATCCCGAAAATATTCTCCAATGGTAATCCCGGTATAGACCGAAGCCTCCCGGGCTGCTACCGGCATATTCGAGGTATTGGCCACCATTACGGTGCGCTTCATCAAGGGCTCACCGCTACGGGGATCCTTGAGCTCAGGAAACTCCATAAGCACATTAGTCATTTCATTACCCCGCTCCCCGCAGCCGATAAAGATCACGATATCGGCATCGGCCCACTTTGCCAGCTGATGTTGAATCACTGTCTTGCCACTGCCGAAGGGGCCGGGTATGCAGGCGGTTCCACCCTTGCTCACCGGGAAGAAGGCATCGATAACCCGCTGCCCGGTAATTAGGGGCTCGACCGGGGGCAGTTTCTTCTTGAAGGGACGTGGACGGCGCACCGGCCAACGTTGGAGCATGCAGATATCCTTTACCCCTTCGCCCGTCTCAATCCGACCGATAGACTCTTCGACCGTAAACTTACCTTCATTCAGCTCGACTATCTTCCCTTCAATCCCGGGAGGAACCATTATCCGGTGAGCCACCAGGACGGTCTCCTCGATGACTCCCAGCAGGTCACCCGGGCCCACTATGTCCCCCGGCTTGGCGGTAGGAGTAAACGGCCACTTTTTATCCCGATCGATTGCCGGCACATGAACTCCCCGGACGATATAATCGCCAACCTTCTCCCGAATAACCGTAAGCGGGCGCTGAATACCGTCATAGATCGACTCAATCATTCCCGGGGCCAACTCAACACTAAGTGTCTGCCCGGTGGAGAGGACCGGCTCTCCGGGACCAAGTCCTCCGGTCTCCTCGTAGACCTGGATACTTGCCCGGTCTCCCCTCAACTCGATGATCTCGCCGATAAGCCCCTTTTCGCTTACCCGGACAACATCGAACATCTTCGCATCCGTCATACCCTCGGCCACCACCAGGGGCCCGGAAATCTTCACTATCCTCCCTTCATTCATTTAGCTTCCTCTCTAAAGATATCAATCCCAACCGCCCTCTTAACCGTATCTCTGACCCTCTCCCGGCCCAGGCCGATACTGCCCTGATTGTTCGGGATCAACACGATGCTGGGCAGGGTTCGGTAACGATACCGGCTTAGCTCCGTCTCGATTTTCTGGGCAATCGGTTCGGTAATGAAGACAACCGCGTATCTTTCGTGGCAGAGTTTCTCGATGATATCCAGTGCTTCCTGGGGCCGGTCATTGCAAATCGGGAATACCGCTGTCCCTAAAGCCTTGAAGCCCAGGACCGAATCTCGATCTCCAATTACTGCGATATTAGAGGTAGACATCCGGAAGACCCTCCTCAATAACCGGTTGCGGCAGTTTATTCAGCTTGGCAACAATCAGAAAGTTAAGCAGTCTCAGCTCGTTTTTTCGGGCGAGGCCGTAGGCGACAATCGGCTCTACCCCGAGAGTAACCAGTTTTGTTCTCCGGAGAAGCTCCCCCAAATGGTCGTCGGCCAGCTTCTCCAGCCGGGCGAAGGAATTATCGCTGATCAGATACGATACCCCATGTTTTATCAAATCCGCATAATCGGTGTACCGGAAATGGGGAGGCAGGGTTTCCAGCGGCTCCCCGGGGGAGTAGATAGAACAGAAGAAATCCCGGTCCAGATAACCGTTCTCGGTCAGGGCAAACCGCATTTCCTCGAGTTCCGCCCGACGCCAGCAGAGGCGGAGGAATGCTTTGATGTTAATCAGATCGATCTCCGTCCTGACGAGCTTAACGAGAAACATGTTTTTGGTGCCGGTCAATTCGGTGAGAATCGCCCGGTACATCTCCTTATCGATCGCCATCTCGAGATACTGGGGCTGTTCGAATCGGGAAAAAGCAGCGAGCGCAGCCCGGGCCGCCGTTTGCAGGGGAGGGATAAGAAGCTCAAACCTTTGCTGCTCGATCGCCTCTCCCATATCTTTAAGCTCCATAAGCCCGTTGATCTTGAATCCTACTTCTGTCTTCCTGCCGGAAAGCCTTGCTTTGAGGAAAACTTTAAGATTGTGGAAATCGTCTCTTATTCGAAGAGCTCTTATCAACTTAGGCTCTTCTAAGAGCTGCTCGAGCAGGACAATGGTCTCCCGATATTCCTGCTGGAGAAGCTTATCCCACTCGCCTCCTGAGGAAACCCCAGAAGAAAGGTGACCATACCCGAAATCGCCAAGAAGATGGAGCAGCTCATCGAGACTCTGAGCCTGGGCCAGCTGCGCAAGGTTTGCCCTATCCAGGAGCTTAAGCTCCAGTGCCCTCACCCGGCTAACCCCGTAAGCGTATCTTCTGTCTTCTTTGAGCTGCAATATATCCAATTTTCTTTACTTAAATAGAATCCGTTCGAGCTCGGTCTCCAGTTCTTCCTGTCTCTCCTGGAGAATCGATTCAAAGGACGCATTGATCTCCTGCTTTCCCCGGCGGAGAATAAACCCTCCCCGCATTTCCCGCTGCTCTTGAGAAAATTGTAGCTTCCCGCTTCCTTTCCGACGGCCTGCTAACTCGCGATTTACCTCGGCTAAAAACTCGTTATTGAAACGCTTTGTATCTTTCGGCGAAACGATGACCTCCCCTACTTCCCTAATCGCAAGCAGTAATTTCTTTATTATCTCCCGGTATCTGTTATCCGGTAGGGTCTCGAGAGACTTTAGGGCATGTTTAAATGCCTCCTGGATCAGCTGTTGCTTCTCCGAAAGCAGTTGGTTGCGGTTCTCCAGTCCCATTGCCGTGAGCATCCGTTCCTTGAGCTCCCGGGCACGGCTTCGGGAGCGTTTTTCCGCTTCGAGAATTATACCGGCTGCCTCCTGCTCGGCTTCGCGGATTTTGCGCCCAACCGTATCGGTCATATCCGACTCAATCCTCTGTCCTTCCCTCTCGGCGTCTTCTTTGATCTTATTAATGATCGATTCCATCACAGTTTTCCAAACAGAAGCAGGATCGTTATCAGCAGTCCCAGCACGGCGTAGAATTCCACAAACACCGCCAAAACCAGGGTTTTCCCCATTTCTTCCGGTCGTTTCGCGGCCATCATGATCCCGGCGACGCAAACCTTCCCCTGATGAATAGCCGAGAACAGTCCGGTAAGGGCAACCGGCAGGCAGGCGAAAAGCAGCTTGAAGCCCTGAGATTGGGTTATCTCAACGACACTTCCACCTCCGATGAGCCCCAGTTTCATAATGACCAGGAAGGAGGCCAGCAGACCGTAAATCCCCTGGGTTCCGGGGAGTGCTACCAGAAGCAGGAGTCTGCCGAACTTTCCCGGGTCCTCGGTCATCACTCCCGAGGCCGCCTGCCCGGCCAGGCCGACCCCGATACTCGAACCTATCCCACCCATTCCAACTGCGAGAGCAACACCAATCAAGGCAATTTCAAGACCTCCCATACTATTTCCTCCTTTCGATTACACTGTTTTCAAAATTAAAGGCAAAGGGCCTCAGGGGCCTCCCACTCCCCTCATAGAACTTGCTGAAGAATTCCATGAACTGGAGCCTCAGGGTGTGGATGAAGCCACTGAGTACATTGATGGCGATATTGAAAAGATGTCCGACGATAAGAACCACCAACATCAAGACGATGCCCACCAAGGGGATGTTCGACACCATGCCGGCAATCACATTCACCATCATTGCAATCACCGCGGTAGCCATACCCAGGGCAAAAAGCCGGGTGTAAGAGAGGATATCGCTTAAGTAGCCGGTAACACCGTAGAGGCCGTAAATACCCCAGAAAAACCGGGCGAGAGGATTTTTTTCTTCCCGCTGGTAGAAGAGAACAATAAGTGCCGCCCCGACGACTGCTGCTGCCATGGATAACGAACCGATCCATCCGGCCACAATCCCGGCTTTTGCAAACCCAAAGAGAACAAGAGAGTTTATCAGCATCAGCCAGGAGACCTGATCCACAAAGGCATCAAGTAACCGTCTGTTCTTGAGGTTCCAGTAGAACTTTACCAAAACTCCGACATTGAGCTGGATGTATCCCAGAACAAGGCCGACAATCCAGAAGTGGAGAGGTTCCTTTAATGGGTCCAGCAACATTATTTTCGATCTTAGATCAGTTAAAAAGCCGAGGGAAGGGGGAAGTTCCTCAAAATTAATCCCGAAGTATCCGCCGGTCAGAGCCCCCAATAGTGTAGTTATAAGTCCCCCGGCGAACAATATCTTGAGCAGCTTCCTCATATTGGCCCCTACTCTCAGCCACTTCAAACCCAGCAGGGAAAGGGTGGCGAGTACCATCCCGTAACCCGCATCGGTGAGACACATTGCGAAGAAGATCAGAAAGAAGGGAACAATGGCCGGCGTGGGATCAGCCTCGAAGTATGAAGGCGCACCGTAAAGACTGGTGATCAGCTCGAAAGGCCTGACCATTTTCGAATTTCGATAATCGGAAGGGGCAACCTCTCCCGGCCGCGGCTCGATCTCGAAAACGGCCGCTTGCTTGAATTTTTCTTTCAGTCTTTCCTTCAACAATGGCAGGTGGCTACTTCGGATCCAGCCATCGATAAAAAAGGTTTTGGAGGTACGGGCGAATTTAGCCGGAATCTTTCTCCTCTCCAGCAAAGCCTGAAGATGATCGCCAATTACAATTAGCCTATTCAAATACTGGGCTAAAGCCCTACCTTCGTTCTCGATCCCTTTTGCCCTCTGTATCAGCTCATCGTATCTTTGTTCTATCCTCTCAATCAAGTCTTGCGCGGTTCCGGTCATACCCGGGAAGGTTACTTGACTGAACTGGGTCTTGTTGAGTATTTC
This sequence comes from Deltaproteobacteria bacterium, assembly GCA_020345765.1. Lineage (GTDB taxonomy): Bacteria > Desulfobacterota. The sequence goes on along the minus strand of CP070770.1, from coordinate 2,146,718 downwards.
ATCAACTATATCCTTGTCCTGGCGGTGATGGAAGACTACCAGATACGCCCTATCGTCCGCTGCCTGCACTATCTCGAGATAATACCGGGCTTCACTTTCTTGCAGTCCTTTCTGAAACTCAGCGAAGTTATGGTGAGGAACGGTGCCCGCAAAGATTTCTACATTTTTAGTCGATGTAACTTCTTCTACCGGCACCGTCAGGCTAGCCCAGGGAAGTAGCATCTTCTTTTGGGAATTAAGAGTATCCGACTCAGATATTATTTCCTTTCTCTCTTCGGTTAACTTTTTACATCTGTCGCCCAGGTTCTTCCAGTCGTATTTGTCAGTCAAGCTTTGATACTCATCCTGGGTCAGGTGAACCTTGGTTCCCGACAGACCAGCAAGAAAGCCTTTTTTCGCAAAACCCAGGAGAAAGTCTGTTGCCACATTGACATCAGCAATATCCGTTTCAAGTTGGGCATCGGTAATCTCGTCGGGGCTAACTAACTCTTTCCATTCTTCTTGGCCCGCCAAATCCCGTAGATCCTCGATATGTAGGAGCCCCAAATGCTGAAGCTCCCCAGTAATCTCCGGTTTCAGGTCGATGTGCGCAAGGATGCCAATTTTCTGCATTAAGGCAACAGCCATTTTAAGCAAGTATCCTTTCGATTATGTAATCAACTGCTCGATCCATGTTGGTTCCGGCCTTCTCCTTAAGCTTCTTAAGTTCGGCTTGTGTGGTCTTCTTCATTCGCGTAATTTCCTGCTCCGCCTCATCCCGGGCATTATCCTCGGCGTTCCGTATAATTTCCTCAGACCGGGAATGAGCATCGTAGACGATCTTCTTCACCTGTTCCTCTCCCGCGCGAAGACTGTGGGATGCCTCAACCCGTGCCCGTTCGATTATTTTTTCGGCCTCGGTTTCGGCTTCCCTTATTCGTAAGATTAAATCCAGACCAGAACTCAATTACTTCCCCGGAACGATAAAATCTTTATCTTGTTCTTTACATAGTAGAAGTATTCATTAACTGAATTCAGGATAAAAAAAAGGGCGAAGAATGTCAAACATTTTCGCCCTTATCAAACTTTACCCTTCTATATCTTATTTGAAAGTTGATACTCCCTACTACTTCCCGCCCTTGTGCACTGAACAATATTTCGATTTACCGACAACCAGTCGCTTACACTTCTTTCCCTCTCTTGTTTTAGCCTCGCATCTCTTTTTAGCAACTTTCTTAACAGCCTTTTTCTTTGCAGTTTTCTTTGCAGCCTTTTTCTTCTTAGCCATAACTAATATCACCTCCCTTCATAGACGCATTAGTTAACGTCAATTTCGATATTATCTTTTTATAACACATATTGATACGGAATGTCAAATTTAATGGTTAAAAAAATGATCATTTATCAAATCCACTCCTCCCAGACAATCATTTCGTCTTTACTTTTTCTTGGTGTTGGTCCCGGAATATCCTGCGGGTAACCAATCGGAAGCAGGGCAACTACTCTGACTTCTTCAGGGATATTAAGGATCTCCTTTACTTCATCCTCCCGGAATGCACCTATCCAGCAAGTTCCCAAACCCTCTTCCACTGCTTTCAAGGTCATATGATCGACGGCAATCGCAACATCAATAGGATAAGATTTCTGCCCACAGAGCATAGTATGTTCGGTTTCTCGTGCACAGGCAACTATTACCACCGGAGCTTCCCCGATAAAGATCTGGCCTCGGGCAGCGGCTACTAGTTTTTCCTTAATCTCTTTCTCCTTTACCAAAATGAATTTCCACTCTTGTCGATTACTAGCTGAAGGAGCTAACCTGCCCGCCTCTAAGACTAAGTGCAATTTATCGTCTTCGATCATTCTATCCTGGTAACTGCGAATACTTCTTCGGGATCTGATTGCCTCCATCACCTCCATGTTTGTGTTCTTCCTCCTTGATGGTTTACTCTTCCAGGATTCTGACCCAGTTAGCTTTCAGAACTTCGATCGCTTCCGTTGTCTTGTCAACTCCCAGGATGAGAATAGCATTGCTACCGCTGAGCCCGATGTAAGGATAGAGATAGATGACATTGATCGAGGCCTCCCGCAGGGGCTTGAGCACGGCATTCAATCCCCCCGGGTGATCCGGGGTCTCAACCGCAAACACTTCGGTTTCTTTAACCTTATAGCCGTGAGTTTTAAAAATATTACTTGCCTTCTCCGGATCATCTGCCACAAAATGAACGGTAGATATCTCATCGGTAGATGATGCGGAGATAGCTTTGATATTCACCCGCCCCCTTCCCAGAAGATCGCTGATCTTAGAGAGTTCCCCGGGCTTATTTTCTAACTCAATTGAAATCTGTCGAATAGTCATCACCTTTGTCCTTTGAATTTATTTAAGGTACTCATATCCCTGAAGAAGGGCAGTTTTATTGGCCTTGATTAAATCCTTTTTAACCCTCGTAAGAATACTGCCGAGATTATCAAGAAGAGTTTTCATCAATATCAATTTAGTCTTTTTAACGAACGCTCCCAGCATTATCATATTAGCGAATCTTATGTTTCCCGAATCTTCCGCTAACCTGCTTGCCGGAACCTCGAAGATCTCGATGTCACCCCGAATGGGTCGCTGGCTAATAAGTGAGGAATTCAAGAAGAGCTGTCCCCCGCTTTGAACCTGATTCTGAAAGGAGATCAACGAAGGGGTATTCATTACCACAACAAATTCCGGGGAAGAAGCAATCGGCGAGGCGATCTCATCATCAGATATTGCCACCGTGCAGTGGGCAGTTCCCCCTCTGACCTCGGCCCCGTAGGCCGGCAGAAAGGTCACATTTTTGTTCTCCAGCATACCGCCGTAAGCTAAGGCATATCCCATCAGTAGGACGCCCTGGCCGCCGAAGCCGGCAAAGAATGATTTAACTAACATTCTTCTTCTTTCTCCTTCTATCAACAATTACTCCTACAGGGAACTCTTTGCTCATCACCTCATCGATCCATCGGTTGGCATCAACCGGGCTCATCCTCCAGTTGGTAGGACAGGCGGAAAGGATCTCGATCAGGGAGAACCCCTCATCGTCTATCTGGGTCTGAAAGGCAGCAGAAATTGCCTTTTTGGTACGCAGGACATTCTTGGGTGAGTTCACCGTAGTTCGCTCAACATAACAACACCCTTCGGTCATCGCTAACATTTCACTGATCTTTAAGGGAAATCCATCCCTTACTATATCCCTACCTACCGGGGTAGTGGTGGTCTTCTGGC
>CP070770.1:2133933-2143395 GCA_020345765.1 Deltaproteobacteria bacterium | reverse complement strand
GCTCACATCTATGATCGCTAAACCGCTATCCCCATCAGCCACATAGGCATAGCCCCCGGTTACATAGACTCTATAGCTTTCTCCCAAGGCTCCAAGGGACCCTACCTCAACCGGCACTCCGTATTGATCGCTGGTGAAGGTAATACTCCAGCTATCGGTGCCGCTCGCCGTCAAGCCATTGACATATACTGCGGCAATACCAGTGCCCGTCCCATCTTCCGCCGTCCCGCTCACTACCACTGTCGTATTACTGATGCACTCCCCGTCCGTGGGCGAATTAATGGTTACATTCGGCGGGGTAACATCCACAAAGAAAGAAATGGTGGTCGTCGCCCCGTAACCGCAGCTGTCAAGTCCGGTTAGCGTCGCCGTATACACTCCACTGCCGGGGACAATAATAGTCTCATTCCCGTCCGACATATCGCCACCTAACCCTCCGGTAACCGCAACCACACAGGTAGATATCCCGAACCCGATATCAGTGCAACTGCCTACAATCACTATCGTCGTAGTGCAGAACGTCGCCCCGTCAGCCGGAGAAGTTATCTCAACCGTCGGCGGTTCTAAATCCACCGAAAAAGTAATACTATCGACGTTGGAAAGATCACATTGATCGTAAGCCGTTACCGTGGCGGTATAGCTGCCCGTGATTAACCCGGTAACGGTAGCCGTCCCGCTGGTGATATCGGCCGTGATCCCATCCACCTCCAACACCGCACGTGCCACCCCAAAACCTATATCTACAAACGTTGTAGTCACCGTCACCGTCGAGGTGCAGAACGTCGCCCCATCGGCCGGTGAAGTTATACTTACCCACGGCGGGGTGACATCCACCTCAAACGAAATGGTCGTCGTAGCTCCATGGCCGCAATTATCTACCCCGGTTAGCGTGGCTGTATAAGCACCGGTCACGGGAACAACAAAGGTTTCCGTTCCATCCGATAGATCTCCGGTTACTCCATCTACCTCAATAACGCAAGTAGCCAAACCACTCCCGGGAACAGGATCAGTACAACTCCCCACAATTACTACGGTCGTGGTGCAAAAGGTCGCCCCGTCTGCCGGGGAGGCTATGTTAACCGCCGGCGGAGTCGTATCCACCAGGAACCCAAACGTCGTGCTGCTGGAAAGCGCACAGATATCCGTGGCGGTAAGTGTGGCAGTATAATATCCATCTGCCAGACTGAAAGTAGTGATTCCACCGCTCAGATCGGCCGTTAGCCCATCAACCTCAACCACACACCCGTTAATTGCGGCCAGACCAAAGCCAATATCCGCACAATTCCCCTGCACTACTACCTGGCTCGTACATATAGTTTCTCCTTCAGCGGGCTGGGTAAGTAATGCCGTCGGCGGGGTTACATCCACTTCAAACGATATGGTCGTCGTTGCCCCATAACCGCAGTTATCCACCCCGGTTAGCGTCGCCGTATACACCCCGGTCCCGGCCACAACAAAGGTCTCCGTTCCGTCCGATAGATCACCGGTTACTCCATCTACCTCAACAACGCAGGTAGCTATCCCAGTTCCAGGAGCAGGATCGGTGCAGCTCCCCACAATCACTACCGTGGTAGTGCACAATGTCGCTCCATCCGCCGGGGAGGTTATGTTAACCGTCGGCGGATCGTCATCATAGGAATAAACATCGGCTAAGGTGCATGATCCACCAGTTGCGGGATAAACTGTCACTATAGCATAATCTCCACCCGGAGCCTCCACAGTAATAGAGGTATTAGTCCAGGAAGTAACCGTCGCCGTGGTTCCATTGAAGGTAACGGTCCCGGTATTAGGCCCAAAATTTGAACCAGTGATATTTACCGCAACCCCGGCGCATCCTGTAGTAGGCCCAACACTGGTGATAACACAGGGAGGACGTTCTACCGTCACTGTTACCGAAGTAATACCGGTATTGCCACAGTTATCAATTCCCGAGGCAGTAATACCCATCAGTATTTCCGGCAGGGGCTGAGGAACGGTAACTCCCGTTAAGACTACCGACCAGTTGCCAGCAACTACCGTAATTGGCCCACTATTGTGCCCCTGGTCGGTAATAACCGTCACAAAGTCTATATCAATATCTGCAGTTCCGTTAACCAATACATTAGGAAGGACTACCGTGGAACCATCAGGCGGAGAGGTTATAGTCACTACCGCCACTGTATCCACCTCAAACTGCTCGGGGCTCGGGTCCGTAGCCGTGTTCCCACAGTTGTCCGTTGCTCGTCCATATGCTGTATAAGGACCATCAGGTAGACCAATATAAAGATTCGGCGAATCAAACCAGTTAATATTATCAATACTCACCTGACAGGAGGCAAGCCCACTGCCCACATCATCACAGGTAGCTGTCACCGTCACATTACCAGTAGTAGAACATGGTATCGAAAGAACATCCACCGTGGGCAGATCCACATCCACCTCAAATGGCTCACCTACTAGATCCTGAGCCGTGTTCCCACAGTTGTCCGCCGCCTGACCAATTGCCGTATAACCACCCGTAATTAAACCGATATAGAGATGCGGTGAGGGGAACCAGTTAGCCCCCCCATCAATACTAACCTCACAGCTGGCAACCCCACTGTCCGCATCAAAACAGGTCGCCGATACCGTTACATTACCCGTCGTTGAACATGGTGGTATTATCGGATTCACATTCACCGTGGGTGGATCTATATCCACACTAAACGGAACACTATCCGAACCCGTATTCCCGCAGTCATCCTGGATCGATGCCACGGCCGTACAAGAACCGCTTGCCGGAACAGTAAAGGTCGCAATCCAGTTACCCCCCACTATCGGCACAGTTAATGCGCCTTCATTTGAGCAATCCAGGGTAACTGTAATATTCGTTGGCAGGCCAAAACTCTGGCCCAGATCGGTTGCCGTTCCGCTCACTACCACTGTTGAAGTATTTATGCACTCGTTGGGCGATGGTGCACTGATCGTCACCACCGGCGGAACGGTATCCACAAACACTGGGATACTGTCAGTGTCCGTATAGGTACCATCGCTCGCCACTGCTGTAATCGTCTGCGGACCCTCGGGAAGGAAAAGAATTACAGCCGTGTAGCTACCCGTACTGGCACTGAGCACCGTCTCCGTCGCATCCACCCCATTGACCAATACCTCAACCAGACTGGCGTCAGGGAAACCATCAAAAGTACCGGTTACTGTTACCGGCATCGTATTGATGCAGTCACCCTGTTCGGGTGAAGTAATACTTACTCCCACCTCGCCTTCAACTCTGAAATCCGCCTCACCACTCGCCCTTCCCCAGGAGTTATCGATAGAGGCCGCAGCCGTATAATCGCCTTGCTGATAAATACTGGGATCGGTGGTTGAGCTGCTGATGGTCATGGACTGAACTGTGCCGTCGGGATTGAGTATAATCCTCCGGTTAATTGGTATCAGAGGATAGATATCCACTCCGTCCCGGTCCCGGATGATAGTAACCTGCAAGCTGTCCGGGAAGACGCCGCTGTCTTCACCCTCGCAGTAAATATTTGCCGTCACTTCCTCCCCAATCATAAATACATCGGTGGGTTCGCCGTCGCTATTCAGTATCTCAATACTCACTCCGGGAAGGTTGGTCGGGGTGCGCCCGCAGGCAGTTAAAATTCCGAGAGAGATGAAGATTAGTAGTAAAGAGCAACTATACAATCTTTTCATTAATAAAACCCTTTTTCTACCTGAGATATCAGGTAAACCCAAATATTTAAGGAACAACAATTACTTCTCCGGGACAAGGAATTCCCTCAAGGTTATAATGATCAAGCGCTGGACCTGATTCAGTTTCTATTACTCCATTATGCGCGGTTAAGGTTATAATTTCCATATCGATTGGATAGATACCTAACGTTGCATCAGGAGAGATGGTGAAAGTTATATTACCCAGATTTCTTTGCCCGGTAGGCTCACGTGTGCCACTATGGTTAGTTATTAAAATTGGTTTATCAGGTCTGAAATTATAGTACCAGGACGTACTGCCCCCCGCTGGATAAAAAGGTTCCGGAAGGCATCTATCGCTACTCAGTAATCGAGGGTTGGTCAATACTTCTTTATCGTAATCTAATAAGATATGCATGGCGAGAAGTATCCCATCCCCTGAATTAACATTAATCGGCAGGGTGATCTTATCGCCCGGGCGGAAATTTATTGCCGAGCCGATCCCTAACATACCAACCTCAGGAACGCCGAAATCTATTTCATTATCAGGGTCACAGCAATCAATACCATTAATGTCGTAACAGATATCCCCATCATCAGGATTGTTGATACCATAGGGACCGGTGCCGCATGGTCCCCGGAGGGTAGGAGGATACGTCAGGATAATATCTCTATAATCGCTGCCGATCCACCCCATTTCATCGGTGGCGGTGGCCTGGATAGTCAATCGGCCTTCCGGCTGATTTCTTAGGACGGCAGTCCATCTGCCATCCACCCCGGGAGCAAACGGAGGCCCTGTTGCCTCCACATCGTTTACCATAATATTATTAACACCGGAAGTGGCATCCATAGCTGTCCCCTCGACAGGAACCTCCAGATCCAAAGATGGAAACTCTGCCCCCGCAAGCGGAGCAGCTATTCTAATCTCGGGAGGAACGATATCCACCCTTATACGGACTATGTCCAAAGCCTCCCTTGTCCCGTCTGCCGCCGTGACCATCAATATCTGTATGCCCTGAGGTAGGCCTGTTAAGAGAACGGCATAATTCTCTCCCGTAACTATAGCCGGCATTGCCTCTCCCCCCCCTACCTGGGCCGTAACCCTTACCGCAGCCGGATTCGGGAAACAACCGAAATTTCCGGTTAACTCCACCTCGTTTGCGTTAAAATCCTGGCCATCGCCGGGAGCGATTATGTTTATCCAGGGACAATGGACAACGTCCACCGACATTGTATGTGTCCCCTGATTCCCGCACTGGTCAACGGCCTGAGCCGTTAATTGCAGAGGCCCTTCATTCAGCCCTTCCAGCTGCGCATTAAAGCCGTCAGTACCCGGTATGTAAATAGCTTCTTGATTGTTCACCGTAACCAAGGCCGTTCCGGAACATCTATCCAGCGCTCTTCCTCTCACCGGCTGAAGATCGGACATGTCTCTCCCTACTTCCGGGTAGTCAATCAAGACCTCGGGCGCTTCCGTATCCACGGTTACCGCAACCGGCTCCGAAGTACCCTGGTTGCCAGCCCAATCCGCAGCAACGGCAGTTATCGTTAAGGGATCGATACAGGCACCACCGGGAATGATAGCGGTAAATACGCCTCCCTCGATTGCGGCCGGAACGCCATTGACCTCCACCCAATTGATCCCGCTGCAGGCCTCAACGGCGGTCACATTAACCTCGACCTCGGGAGTGCTCAAGCACGATCCCTTCTGGGGATAAGCTATCTCTACAACCGGGACCTCAGTGTCAACCGTCACAATAACCGTCTCGGAAATCGCCAGGTTTCCGGCATTATCCATAGCCTCGGCAGTTATCTCCATGTTGAAAAAACAGGGCCCAAGGTTGCCCAGGGCGAATGAAAATTCTCCATCAAATACGGCTGCCTCATAACCGTTCACGGTTACTGACTCAATTCCCGAGCCCGGTTGGGGGTCATTAACCGAGCCACTGACCAGGACAGTGGGAACGGCAAAAACTTCATTATTCAGAGGGGCGTCAATCCTGATCGAGGGTGCCCGGGTATCCAGAATTACATCCCCGGTCGCCTTTGCGGCAAGGACACCATCGGTAGCGACGGCGGTTATTTCCAGCCTTCCGTCGGATAGGCCGGTTAAATTGAGGGAATACTCATTATTGCTAAGATTAATCTCCGCCGGCTTGCCGTTTACCGTTATCTTCACCCTGTCCGGATGAGGAAAGTTACCAAAATCTCCCTCTATTTCCAGACTGGAGGCACTGAACTTCTCGCCTTTCCCGGGAAAGGTAATGTTAATAAAAGGCTTATCCGAAATAGTGACCCTGATACTATGTGACGCCAACTTACCTATCTTATCACCGGCAGTGGCGGTGATCTCCAGAGGCCCGGGGGGCTGAGAAGTAAGGATTGCCTTGAATCTCTCTCCTCTAAGCTCGGCCCTTACCCCGTTCACCGTGACAAATGTTACCTTTCTGCCCTCGTCCCTTGCTTCCCCGGCTACAACCACTTCGGTCTCACTAATAATTGCACCATCTACCGGTGACAATATTTTAATAATGGGAGGCATGGTATCAACAACTACCCTTACCGGAATGGACTTCCCGTTACAGCTACTTTCGCTGGTAACAGTAGCTATCAAGGTATTTGGTCCTTCCATCAAGTCCACTTCCCCGAAGAAAGCGGAGCCATTTTTAACCGCGGCGGATATCGGCCCCAGCTCATTAATCCGCAGAAAAACCGTCCTGCCTTCCTCGGCATCCGTTTTTGCCTTTACCCGAATTTGATAACCCTTCTTCTCGGGATTGCTGTCATCCAAATCGAGTAGCAGGGCCTTGTCCCGGGGAGAGACAATGTCAACAATGGGGCAGTGGACCCCCGCAGCCGCAGCCATCGCGGGAATCCGAAATTCCTCCCCAACTACTACCTCTTCCTCAATCTCTTCCTCGATAACCACCGGCGCTACCCTCACATCTTCCTTCCTGGTAAGAAGGTAACCTGCGGTGAAAACTACCAGGAGGATAATAATCAACGCCACCCAGAATGATCTTTTTCTCAAGATATCTCGTATCCTTTGACTCTCCGGGGTATTTAGCCCCGCTATAATCCTTCAAACGCCTTGCGTCTGTCGTAAACCGGTTTACTGGCTGATAATGGTAAATTCCACCCTCCGGTTTCTTGCCCTTCCGGAGGCGGTAGTATTATCAGCTATCGGGGTAGATTCCCCAAAACCCGCCGCTTTCAACCGGGCACCGGGGACCCCCTTATCCAGGAGATACTTCATCACGCTCTCCGCCCGAGACTGCGAGAGATTCAGGTTGTAGGTCTCGGAGCCCACACTGTCAGTATGCCCTTCAATCAGAATCTTGACCCGGGGGTGATCGACAAGTATCTGGGCCACATCATCCAGAATCGGATGGGATGCAGAAAGGAGCACTGCCTTCCCGGTCTCGAAGTGGATCTTCTCGAGGATCTCGATCTTCTTCGCCTTGAGGACCGCCAGCGGCTTCTTCGGAGGCGCAACTACCTTCAGTTCGAGGACGAAATTAAGCCGGGTCGTCTCCTTATCTTTTATGGTTGCGGGCTTGGTCTCCGGTTTATATTTCTCAGCCGTTGCCGTTACCTTATACTCTCCCGGAGGAAGCTTAACTGTATACTCGCCGGTTTTGGGATCGGTAGCCACAGAAGCAATCGGCTTGTCAAAGGTGATAACCGCAGCCAGAGGCTTGATCTTGTTGTCAGTTACCTTTCCGGTCAGGACACCAACCTCAACGAGCTTCTCCAGCTTGAAATCCTGGGTAATAGTCCTGTTTGCTTCAACCATTACTTTCTTCGTCTGGGACAAATATCCATCCCGGGAAGCCACTACCTCAACCGCACCCGCCTCAAGCTCACACGTAATATATCTGCCGTCGGCATCGGTTACAATGCTGCTCAATTCGGTTCCCGGGAAGGAGATTATTGCTCTCTCGATCGGCTTGCCGGTCTTAGCATCTGTTACCCTCCCGTCGATCCTACCGGTAGTCGGCGCGGCAACCCTCGGTGCCGGAAGGAAAGTATAGCTTAACCCGGAGATAAGCCTCCACCCCGGCTCCGAGCATACATCGTCCCCTATCTGAGCACTCACCATCTTGGAAAGCCCGATATCGAACATAAGGTCAACGGCCAGGCGCTGTCTTTCTAAAAGGAACAAGCGAGGCCCTAAAGTTATTCGCTGATTGCTCTCAGAGTAGCTGCGGCCAAAATCAGTACCTAAAATATCTTCAACTGAATATTCGAGATAGAAATCAAGATAATTTTTCTTAAGCAGACGCCCGATCCTGCCGATGGTATCGAGAGGATACTCGAATCCGAAATTAAGCAGGAACTGGCTCCCGCGAATAATCCCCAGGGCGTATTCCGCTTCGGGCAGACGCTCGCCTGGCATTTTTATCTCATCCGAATTATCGAGGTGATAGCCAAGGTTAAGATGGATGGTTAAAGGAAAATTCTCGAAAGGAAGGTCCTCGATCTCAGCCAACTCAAATGTAGATAAAAATTTGAACTCAGCGCTGGTTGCACTCCCTTCATATCCTAAATCTCCTGACTTAGTTAAAATCTGAAGGGAGGTGTCAAACCCCAATCCGATACCTTTATCCAGTCCGTAGGCCAGCTTTGCGCCCATCCCCAGGTCACCTAACGATTGAACCAGGGACGTCCCTCCCTCTTCGCTAACGAGAGAATGACTGTAGCCGGTCCCGGCAAAGGTAACCTCCAGACCCAATGGATATTTTTTCCATTCGTAAGCCCCGTAGCTTATCGCCGCCGTCCCATCCAACCGCTGGCTTTTATCGGTGGGGAAGATCTCAACATCTTGATAGACGGGATAGTCACCGGGCGCTACATAACTGAGACGCCTCTTTGCATAAAAATATTCGAGATGGGCATTGAGGCGGAAGATATCCTGATTCAGGATATCAGCCGAAATAGTGCGGATGAGACCGGTTTTACCTCCGACCGCCGCGGCATTGGGACGGACCTTTTTCGGCATTTTTTTCCGGGCTTCCTTCGCCGCCTCTCTCCGGGCTTTCCTCTCCGCCTTCTTCCTCTCCTTCTCCGCTTTTTCCTGGGCCTTCTTTTCCTCCTTCGCTCTCTTCTCCGCCTCCTTACGGGCCTTCTCATCAAGCTCTTCCTCAACCTTCTCTTCCGGCACCTCCGCTGGCTTCTCTTCCACCTCCGCCGGCTTCTCTTCCACCGCTACCCCGATCATCTCGGCCTTCTTCTTTGCCTCCGCAGCCGCAACCGCCTTCTTGTCAGCCTCAATATTTGCTGTATCCGCCTTCTTCCTTGCCTCCGCGGCCGCCTTTGCCTTCTTCTCCGCCTCTTTCTGGGCCTTCTTCTTATCCTTTACACTTGCCTTGTCGGCCTTAATCCTTGCCTCCTCGGCTTCCTTTTCTTTCTTCTCGGCTTCCTTATTTGCCTTATCGGCCTCCTTCCGGGCCTTCTCGGCCTCCTTACTTGCTTTATCGGCCTCCTTCTTTGCCTTCTCCTCCGCTTTCTTACGAGCCTTCTCCGCTTCCTTACGGGCTTTCTCCTCCGCCTTTGCTTTCTTCACCGCCTCCTTATCCAATTTCTCCGCGGTTACCTCTTCTGCCTTTCCTGCCTCTTTTGCTTTTTTCTCCGCCTCCTTACGGGCCTTCTCCTCCGCCTTCTTCCTCTCCTTCTCCGCCTTCTTCCGTGCCTTCTCCGCCTCCTTCGCCTCCTTCTCTGCCTTCTTATCCACTTTCTCCCCGGTTACCTCTTCCGCCTTTCCTGCCTCCTTTGCTTTTTTCTCCGCCTCCTTAC
>CP070770.1:2126475-2133833 GCA_020345765.1 Deltaproteobacteria bacterium | reverse complement strand
TGGACCTGAGAAGGATGAATGAGATAGTGGATATCGATGAGGAAGGGATGACCGCCACGATCCAGCCCCATGTGCGGCTGAGGTCTCTCTGGCTGGAGGCACAAAAAGTATCTACGGTAGGCGGACTTACGCTCAAGCCTGCCCTTCCCCTGTCATTTGCCAGTGTCTCGGTCCTGTCGAATTATGTTTCCCGGGGCGGTGCCGGCTGGATCGTTAAGTATGGGTGGGATGCTGAGCTCATTATCAATATGACCTGGGTTCTGCCCAATGGGGAAATATTAAAAACCGGGCCTGCCGGTATCCCTAATGTGGGTAATGTGGGTATCCAGTACGGACCCGGGCCCGATATCGCCGGGATGTTCATCAATGCCGATGGTAATTTCGGTATCTGCACGGAGATGACGATAAAGCTCTTCCCCGAGCATCAGTATGAAAAAGTCTTCCTTGCCCCCTCCTTTGCGGAAGAAGAACAGGGACTTGAGGATGTCATCAATGCGATGTATGAACTGGCTCAGGAGGATATCTGTGGCCTTACTTACAAGACCCATCACGGTCCAATGTCAATAACTTTGGGTGGGCTTACCGACTCCGATCCGGTCACTCTCTTGAGTGCTACGCAAAAACATTCACTCATTATCATCATTCAGGGACTCACGCAGGAAGAGCTAGAGTTCAAGGAAAAGATAGTAACGGAGATAACCCAGAAGAACAATCTGTCCCTCGTTGAGCCGGAAGCCATGGGTATGGGAGATATGGCATCCCCGATGCCTTTCAAGGCAGGGTTTGAAGTAAAAGGTAATTATGTTGCTGGTTATCTGGGTGCATTCCAGTTTTTAGCCGGGATTGTCAAGCTGGATAAGATCCCTCAAATAAATAAGGAATACAATAAGCTTGTTGCCCGATTCTGGAAGGACCCGGTAGAGAAAGCGATGTCAGGATGTTCCATTCAGGGACCTTCTCCCTTTGCCCGTTGCGGCACTTATGAGTTAGACTGGTGGTGGGATCACGGTGACCCCGAAGCAGTGAAAAGGGCAACCGAGATGGTCCGCAAGACCGGTGAGCTGTTGCTCAAACACGGTGTTCCCTTGTTCCGGAATATGCACGGCCTGGGCGAATTCTACCTGCCCCAGTGGGGTATCTATTATGAGATCCTGAATAATCTCAAGGTTATCATGGACCCAGAGAGTATCATGAACCCCGACATCATCCCCATTGGTAAAGATTATGTTTCAGAGAACAGCAAGGAGTAGCCCATTCCGCCATCGTCCCGATGTCCATCGGGACGACGGCGGAATGGAACAGCAGGGATAAACAAGGAGTAACATAGAGGGAGGAATAAGGATGTCTACGAAAGCGAAGTTAGCGAGAAATATAAGGCCTTTGGCTGAATACCGCAATGAAGCGCATCGGTGTATCCGCTGCGGGATGTGCCGGATGACTAACCCGGACTTTGTGGCAAGTCATAAATATTCCGATAACTGCCCCCGGGGAACCCGACACATGTTTGAATCCTTCTTCGGCTCCGGAATCTACGAGATTGCCCGGGCCCTGACCGCGGATCCCCCCGAACTCGAGATCAATGACAGACTAAAACAGATCATCTGGACTTGCACAACCTGTGGAAACTGCCAGGATACCTGTAATGCCATTAAGGGGCTCGAGCCCACAAATACAATGATGGCCCTGAGGGAATTCCTTATAAAACAGGGTGTTTCCCCCTTTAAAGAACACGAAGGATTGATAAAAAGTATTATAAATTATGATAATCCGTGGCTCTCTCCCCGGACTACTCGGGGCAAGTGGGCAAGGAAACTTAAGGATTTAGAGATCAAAGACGCTAGTAAAGAGAAGGTAGAAGTGCTTTATTTCCCGGGATGTAATGCCTCCTATGTTGCCGAGATGAACCCGGTCGCCGAGGCTACCGCTAAGATCTTAAAACTCGCCGGTGTAGATTTTGGAATCCTGGGGAACAATGAGAGATGCTGTGGGAGTACCGCCTTCCGGGTCGGGGCCGTTAATTGGTTCGAGGACTATAAAAAGAAAAATATTGAGCAGCTCAACAGCCTTGGGATTAAGACCATGGTGACTGCCTGTGCCGGATGCCACAGCACCTTTTCCCACAGCTATGCCGAGGACCTTGATTTCGAGGTAGTCCACATTATCGAGTATGTCGAGAGGATGATCAAGGAAGGAAAGCTGGAGTTTAAAAATGAACTGGGGATGAAGGTTACCTATCATGACCCCTGCCATATCGGCAGGTATAGTGGAATCTACGATCCACCCCGTACTGTGCTCCAGGCACTCCCGGGGGTGGAGTTCAAGGAGATGGAGCGGATTCGGCATTACTCCTGGTGTTGCGGTTCCGGTGGGGGGGTAAAGCCTGCTTACGGCGATTTTGCCCTCTGGACCGCCCACCAGCGGTTGGAGGAAGCCCGGGAGGTTGCCGGGGCAAATACGGTGGTAAGTTGCTGCCCATTCTGCGAGATAAATCTCGGGGATGCAGCCAAAACCGTCGGGATGGAGGTCATGGATCTTTTAGTTTTAGTAGATAGGGCCCTGGGGGACTGAGATGAGTCCAAAATATAGAGTGCCTGAGGAGTATAAAGAGGTAGATATAACCGAAAGGGGATGGTTCTACGATTGGTGCACGATCGAGAACCTGGAGGGTGCTCTGCAGGAACTGAGGAAAGTGGTAGGGGAAGAATGGGCCACTAATGACCCGACCATAATGAATAACTACTCCCGGGACGAGAGCACGGTAAAGCAGGTAAGGCCCCATATCGTTGCCCTCCCCTCATCAACCGAAGAGGTATCCGGTGTATTGCAGGTGGCAGCTAAGCGTAATATCCCGGTAACCGTGGGATCCTGCCGGATAAATCAAGCCGGAGAATGTATCCCCCGGAGGGGTGGGATCATACTCGACCTGGTGAGGATGGATAAGATATTAGAGCTTGATGAGGAGGGAATGTATATTACTGTCCAGCCTTTCGTTACCTGGGCTGATCTTCAGATTGAGGGAGAAAAGTTGGGATACTGGGAAGGAAGGGCCCTTTACGGTTGCATGCCGGAAGCCCCGGCCTCCGCCTCGGTCCTGGGTAACACCCTGGGTTACGGCCTATCCTTCCACAATGTTTGGTATGGCTTCGGCCCGAACCGGGTCGTCAGTATGACCTCGGTCCTGTCCGACGGGACGATAGTAAAGCTGGGCTCGGAGTCCATACCCAACGCCGGAAAGATCGGGGGAGCTCAGGGTCCCGGGATGATGCTTGCCCAAATGCATTGCATGATGAGGGGGAAGTTAGGGATTGTTACCGAGCTCACGGTGGAAATCTTCCCCTGGGGTAAATACAGGAGATTCTATTCATTCAGCACTACGGAGAAGAACTTCTTCGGGCATATAGACTGGTGGTACAAGACCATGAGGCTCGACCTCTTCTCGATGTTCATTGCCGATGCGGAGCCGGCTACCTGCATTGCCCAGATAATGACCCCTACCTACCAGGAAGCCGAGCAGGTGCTGGCAATGATGGAAGCGATGGATCTCCATCCTACCTGTGTGTGGATCGGTATAGTCAGCGCCGACACCCAGAAGGAGCTCGATGCCAAGTGCCGGATGATAGAGAAACTCAGTGAAGAGACTGAGGGGGCACCCACGCTTGCGGATGCTTCTAATACCCTGGGAGTTATTAGCCCCGAAATGTTCTTAGGGAGAATCGGGGGGATGGCCCAGTTCACGAGGAAGACAAGAAACACCATAAACTACATGAGACAGCGGGAGACGGAGTGGTACTCGGCCTCCTGGATCCAGCCGGGCAATATCCCCCGGTATTATGAGACCCTTCTTAACGCCGGAAGGCAACACCTGGGTGAGAGAAACCCCTGGGCGGAGAAGGACAATAAGTCTCACTTCCGGGATGAAGATACCGAGATGTATATGTGCGCTTATTTTGGCGGCCGGGTGATTATATTTGAGCGGGATTACTGCCAGGCCAATAGCTCTCCCTACGAGTTCTATAAGTCCCGGGGATTTGTTGAGCAGGCATCATACGGGCAGTATCAGAAGGGTATGACCGGCGGATGGAGGTATGCTAAGAGAGGTTCGGTATGGGAGAAGGTGGAGAATATGATTAAGGATGTATTTGACCCCAAGAATATCCTCAACCCGGATTATGATGGACTGATTGAGGACATGGTCTACGGAGGCAAGGCATACTAATGGATGAGGAGAGACTCATTGCATTAGAGAGGATAGTAGGTAAAGGTAATATTGATACGGACCCGGACAATCTCGCCGCCTATTTCAAATCGGATGTCAAGACGCCTAATCTACTCTTAGTCACCCCTACTGAAGATAACCAGGTCCAGGAAATCGTAAGGTTTGCCAGCACCCACAACATCCCCATTTATACCGTAAGGGATCAACACTGTCCCAAGGAGATCGCCTCTAATGAGGGAATAATTCTTGACTCCCGCAAAATGAACCGGGTTTTTGAAGTAGACCCGATCAATCTCCACGCCATTATTGGGCCCGGGGTTACCTTTTCTCAACTGATAAGTGAGATCAAGCTCGGGGATAAGAACCTGAAGTT
This sequence comes from Deltaproteobacteria bacterium, assembly GCA_020345765.1. Classification (GTDB taxonomy): domain Bacteria; phylum Desulfobacterota. The sequence goes on along the minus strand of CP070770.1, from coordinate 2,129,244 downwards.
GGCCCTGCCCGTAGCGGCGGATTCCCACTCCGTATTGCATAACTATATGAGACGCAACGTCACCTTGCTCTCACCAACCCTGAGGGGGAGAACGATAATTGTCTCTAACTACCATGTAGTTATTCCCTATGAAGGGGAGATATTCAAAAGCGGGTCCCACAGTATCTCCGAGGAGGACCATGTCCCGGACTGGCCCGGGACCGGCGGCACGGCAGCCTCCATCGCCTTTTATGGAATGGACGACGCCCTCGGCATCCCGATCAAGGCAGTAATCTGGCTGTTTCCCGTTCAGGAGTGCAGGAAAGCAGTGGCTATCGGCTTCCCCGATATCGATAAGGCCAAGTTATTTATGCAGGAAAATTGCCGTAAGGGCAGGTTTATCGAGGCCTACGCAGCTAACAGCCTGTTTCTGGCAGTAATCCTCTCCCAGGACGGTATTGACATCGGCAAGGCCCGGAATGAGCTTCCTCCCTGGATCGTAGCCGGAAGCCTCGAGGGTTCCGAGGAATTAGTGGCGGTTACCAGGGAAATCCTGGACGAATCCGCCAAGAACCTCGGGGGAAAGGAGATAAAGGGAGATTATTTGGAGCCCATCTCCTCCTCAATGGAGCGCCCCTGGTATGTATGGGATCGAGATACCTATCAGGGTGCTTTTTACCATGTTCCCTTTTATACCCTTTTCCGCAGAAGTTCTGAATTCGATAAAATCTTCTTGAACTCGATCGAGGAGAAAGGATACCCGGCTGGGGAGCTCGGACAGCTCCTTATCCCGATGAAGCAAGCCCGTTCTCTCTACTGCGAGTACGACTTATACTTCGAATCGGGAAAGGAAAAGGAATACGAGGAGATATATAACTATTCCTTTCAGAACTTAGTGAAGGCGGGGGCGTTTGTGGATAGACCCCGGGGAAAGATTGCCGAGTTAATCTATTCGGAGAACCCCAAGATGTGGGAGCTGCAAAAGGGGATCAAGAGAAAGCTTGACCCGGCCGGGATCCTGAATCCCGACCAACTCATCGCTAAGGAGCTGTGATTTGGTAATTTCTAAGGTAAAATACTAATTTTTTCTTATTTAAGATGAAAAAATATTGTTTAATTTTTGGGATTTGGGATTTGGTCATTGGGATTTGACTGATTAGGGAACTTTAATCATGGAAGAGCGGAAAAGGTTCGAAAAGGGAAGAAAAGAAAAGGGGTATTACGGGTACCTTCGGGAAAGGTATAAGGAATTAATCGATAAGAAGGAAAGGGAAGAATATACCCCGGGGTTTAAGGGAATGGCCGGATTCCCGGAATATGAGTTTGTTGATGGACATGACTTCAACTCATTCCTGGACTATCACGGGGAAACCAAGGGAAGGACGCTCTTTGATTACCGCAAACAGGCCTATTCTTGTCTGATCTGCCGGGTGTGCAATTTTGTGACTTGCTACCGCCAGACAAGTGCCCGATTCAATCTCATCTGCCCCAGCGGGGATCGATTCCGTTACGATAACTACTTTGGTCAGGGGAAATTTCAGATGATCCGGGGGCTCATCGACGGAGACCTGTCCCAACATTATCCCCCGGCTGAACCGCTTAAGCCGATCTTCGAACCGACCGAGAGGTTCCTGCATACGGTCTACACCTGCACTGTTTGTGGCGGCTGTGAATCCCAGTGCAAGATCCAGAAGCTCCTCGAACCGATGCATGCCGTCAAAGCACTGAGGGAATGGTTGGTAGAAAGCGGAATGGGTCCCTTGCCGGAGCATCAGGCCCTGTTCAAGAACATGGCGAACTATGACAACCCCTGGGGAGGAGCACGGGCGGCCAGAACCAAATGGCTCCCCAAAAAAATAAAGGTTAAGGAACTGGGAAAGGGTAAGGAGAACGCTCCGGTTCTATATTATGTCGGCTGTACCGCCGCCTATGTCCAGCCGATCCAGTATGTGGCCACTGCTACTATCCTGAATCTTCAGGCTGCCGGGGTAGACTTCGGCATCCTGGGGCGTAGTGAACTCTGTTGCGGTTCTACGATGCTCCGGATCGGTGATCGGAAAGGCTTCGAGAAATACCGTGACCGGAACCTGGAGATACTGAACAATCTCGGGTTAGAGACAATCGTTACTTCCTGTGCCGGCTGTATCAGCACATTGAAGGAAGAGTATGCCGATCAGCTTAATTGTGAGGTCCTTCATATAGTTGAATACCTGGAAAGGTTGATCTCGCAAGGAAAGATCAAACCAAAGAATAAGCTGAACATGAATATCACTTACCACGATCCCTGTCATCTGGGGAGGTACTGTGGAATCTATGATCCGCCCCGTAATATATTAGCGTCTATCCCGGGGGTGAAGTTAATCGAGATGGAGAGGATCCGGGAGGACTCTTACTGTTGTGCTGCCGGGGGAGGAGTGAGAACCGCCTACCCGGAATTCGCTACCTGGGCTGCTAACCGGAGACTGACGGAGGCGAGAGAAACTACCGGATGCGAAATTGTGGTTACCGCCTGTCCTTTCTGTGAGGAGAACCTAACCGATGCGGCCCGCCCCCTGGAGATGAAAGTAATAGACATTAACCAGTTACTCTGGGACTCCCTGAAGTAACTATCCCTAAGCTCATCCCAAACTATCATAGCTAAAAATTCCAAATGTTAAAACCCAAATGTCATCTAATAAATCCTAAATCCAAAATCCTAAACCCTAAACAAATTCTAAATTTGAATATCAAATGTTCCAAACCAGGCCTAGCGAAGGGAATGTTTTGTATTTTGAATTTTGGTCATTTAAT
>CP070770.1:2113041-2126375 GCA_020345765.1 Deltaproteobacteria bacterium | reverse complement strand
GTTCGGACCTGGTGGGAGAGCTCTTTGAGGTGGATGTGGATCTGCCCACGGTGGATGTAAATCCGTTGGTATGTCAGACGACGGGTAATGTGACGGTGTCGGCCGCCTGCGGGGATGTGGGCAGCGGGGTGGCCAGTTGTGAGGTGAGTATTGATGGGGGAGCAAGCTGGTTTCCCTCGCCGCATCTCTATGTCGGTTTGGCCGATGGCAATTACACGGCGATTGGTCGGGCGGCGGACAATTGTGGGAATACGGCTTCGGATCCGGTAGGAGAACCGTTTGAGGTGGATACGGTGGCGGTGGTTACGATTACCTATCCGGTGGCGGGAGTAACCATAGCCACTGGGGATTTGACGGTTACCGGGACTGCGGATACCGATATTGCCACGGTAATGGTTATTACCAGTCAGGGGCTCACGGGAGAGCCTTATATTTCCCCGGTTGTCGGGGGTAACTGGTCAGTAACCCTGTTAGCGGTCGCTGTTCCTTCGATAACAATTACCGCCCAGGGGATGGATAACTGCGGAAATATCGGAAGCGATTCGGTAACAGTGCCGGTAGTCCCTCCGGGATGCGTTATCGTCAGTGTGGGACCTACTACCGGATGTCCTGCGGATCTGGTGACCATTACCGGTTCCGGCTTTGGGCCGAATACCAATATCGTCAGCTTCGATGCCACCCAGGTAACTGTTATTTCCTGGGGCAGCACCTCTATTGTGGTTATTGCTCCGGGTGGGAATTATAGTAATGTGACAGTAACACCCTTGGCTGCTAATCCCTGCAGCCTGCCGGGCACTTATTTCTATGATGATGAGATCCCCACGGTGGATGTTGATCCGTTATTGGCTTGTTATACAACGGGTAATGTGACGGTATCGGCCGCCTGCGGGGATGTCGGCAGTGGGGTTGCTTTATGTGAGGTGAGTATTGATGGGGGAGCTAACTGGTTTGCCTCGCCCCACGTCTATAACGGTTTAACCACGGGCAATTACACGGCGATTGGGCGGGTGGAGGATAACTGCGGCAATACGGCTTCGGACCTGGTAGGAGAGCCGTTTGAGGTGGATGTGGATCTACCCACGGTGGATGTGGATCCGTTGGCCTGTCAGACGACGGGTGCGGTAACGGTATCGGCCGTCTGCGGTGATGTCGGCAGTGGGGTTGCCAGCTGTGAGGTAAGTATTGATGGGGGAGCTAACTGGTTTGCCTCACCGCATACCTATACTGGTTTAATTACGGGAGGTTACACGGCGATTGGGCGGGTGACGGACAACTGTGGGAACACGGCTTCGGATCTGGCGGGAGAGCCGTTTGAGGTGGATGTGGATCTGCCCACGGTGGATGTGAATCCGTTAGCCTGTCAGACGACGGGCAATGTGACGGTATCGGCTACCTGCTTGGATGTAGGCAGTGGGCCTGCCACCTGTGAGGTGAGTATCAATGGGGGAGCTAACTGGTTTGCCTCGCCCCATCTCTATGTCGGTTTACCCGACGGCGATTACACGGCGATTGGTCGGGTGGAGGATAATTGTGGGAACACGGCCTCGGATCTGGTGGGAGAGACATTTGAGGTGGATACGGCGGCGGTGGTTACGATTACCTACCCGGTGGATGGAGTAACCGTAGTTGCCGGCGATCTCACGGTTACCGGGACTGCGGATACCGATATTACCACGGTAACGGTTACCTCTGACCAGGGGCACAGCGAATCGTCAGCGGTTGATCCCGTGGGCAACTGGTCGGTGGTTCTTACCGGGGTTACAGTTCCCTCCATTGTTATTACCGCCGCGGGGACGGATGACTGCGGCAATATCGGGAGCGATACGGTAACGGTGCCCGTGGTACCCCCGGTCTGCCTTATTGCCAGTGTCGGGCCTACTACCGGGTGTCCCGGGGTACAGGTGACCATCACCGGTACCAATTTCGGGCCGGTTGCCGGCACGGTCAGCTTCGATGCCACCACGGCAACCATTGTTTCATGGGGCAATGCCTCTATTACTGTGGAGGCTCCGGGGGGAATGTATGGCAATGTGATCGTGGCCCCGGCGACCGGTGGTTGGTGCAGCCTGCCAGGTACCTATTTCTATGATGACGTGCCGCCGGAGGCACTGATCACCTCCCCGGCTGATGGTAATACCGAGTGCTCTTCCACGGTGGTGGTAGTGGGAACAGCCACTGATTTTGGCGGAAGCGGTATCTTCCTAAGTGGGGTAACGGTTTCTCTGCCGGGGGCCTCGGATACTCCCCAGTTCGTCTTGGTGGATGCGGCGGGCAACTGGACTGCCGCCTTCCATGATGTTCCCCCGGGCGGGCCGCATACGATAACGGCTTCGGTTGAGGACGGGTGCGGCTTATCTGATGTTGATTCCATAAATATCTATGTGGATACCACCCCGCCGTTGGTATTGATCACCTCCCCGGTTGATGGTAATACCGAGTGCTCTTCCACGGTGGTGGTAGTGGGAACGGCCACTGATTTTGGCGAAAGCGGTATCTTCCTGGGTGGGGTAACGGTTTCTCTGCCGGGGGCCTCGGATACTCCCCAGTTTGTCCCGGTGGATGCGGGAGGTAATTGGACTGCCGTCTTCCATGACGTTGCTCCGGACGGGCCGCATACGATTACGGCTTCGGTTCAGGATGAGTGCGGCTGGATGGATACGGAAGTAATAAATATCCTGGTGGATACCACTCCTCCGACAGTGGATGTCGATCCGTTATTGGCTTGTTATACGACGGGTACGGTGACAGTATCGGCCACCTGCAATGATGTCGGCAGTGGGGTTGCCGCCTGTGAGGTGAGTATTGACGGAGGAGCAAGCTGGTTTGCCTCGCCCCATGTCTATAACGGTTTAACCACGGGCAATTACACGGCAATTGGGCGGGCGACGGACAACTGTGGTTATACTGATATGGATCTGGTGGGAGAGGCATTTGATGTGGATGTGGATGCCCCTACGGTGAATGTGAGTCCGTTGACCTGCCAGACGACGGGTCTGGTGACGGTATCGGCTACCTGTGATGATGTCGGCAGTGGGGTTGCCGCCTGTGAGGTGAGTATTGACGGAGGAGCAAGCTGGTTTGCCTCCCCGCATGTCTTTGCTGGTTTAGTCACGAATAATTACACGGCGATTGGGCGGGCGACGGACAATTGTGGGAACACGGCCTCGGACCTGGTGGGAGAGCTGTTCGAGGTGGATGTGGATGCCCCCACGGTGGATGTTGATCCGATACCGCCCTGTTCAACTACGGGTAACGTGACGGTATCGGCTTTCTGTGATGATGTGGGCAGTGGGCTTGTCAGTTGTGAGGTGAGTGTTGATGGTGGTCTTACCTGGTTTGCCTCTCCGCATGTCTATAATGGTTTAATAACGGGTAATTATCGGGCGATTGGGCGGGCGGCGGACAACTGTGGAAACACAGGCTCGGATCTGGTGGGAGAGGAATTTGAGGTGGATGTGGACCTGCCCACGGTGGATGTCGATCCGATACCGGCCTGTTCAACTACGGGTAACGTGATGGTATCGGCCACCTGTAATGATGTGGGCAGTGGGCTTGCCAGTTGTGAGGTAAGTATTGATGGGGGAGCTAACTGGTTTGCCTCGCCGCATTTCTATGTAGGTTTACCCACGGGCAGTTACACGGCGATTGGTCAGGCGACGGATAACTGTGGAAATACGGCTCAAGACCTGGTGGGCGAGACATTCGAGGTAGATGTGGATCTGCCTACGGTGGTTGTTGACCCGATACTGCCGGCCTGTTCAACTACGGGCAATGTAACGGTATCAGCCACCTGTAATGATGTGGGCAGCGGGGTTGCCGCCTGTGAGGTAAGTATTGATGATGGGGCTAACTGGTTCCCCTCGCCGCATCTCTATGTCGGTTTACCCGACGGCGATTACACGGCGATTGGTCAGGCGACGGACAACTGTGGGAACTTGACTCAGGACTTGGTGGGAGTGACATTTGAGGTGGATACGGTGGCGATGGTTACCATTTCCTATCCGGTGGATGGTGTGACCGTAGTCGCCGGTGATCTCACGGTTGTCGGGACTGCGGATACCGATATTACCACGGTAACGGTTACCTCTGACCAGGGGCACAGCGAGTCGTCAGCGGTTGATCCCGCGGGCAACTGGTCGGTGATTCTTGCCGGGGTTACGGTTCCCTCCATTGTTATTACCGCCACGGGGACGGATAACTGCGGCAATATCGGGAGCGATACGGTAACGGTACCCGTGGTGCCTCCGGTATGCCTTATCGTCAGTGTCGGGCCTACTACCGGGTGTCCCGGGGTTCAGGTGACCATCACCGGCACCAATTTCGGACCGGTTGCCGGTACGGTCAGCTTCGATGCCACCACGGCAACCATTGTTTCCTGGAGCAATACCTCTATAACTGTGGAGGCTCCGGGTGGGATGTATGGCAATGTGATCGTGTTCCCGGCGACCGGCGGTTTTTGCAGTCTGCCCGGGATTTATTTCTATGATAATCAGGCACCTATAGTGGATGTTGATCCGATACCGATCTGTTCAACTACGGGTACAGTGACGGTATCGGTCACCTGTGATGATAATATAGGCAGTGGGATTGCCAGTTGTGAGGTGAGTATTAATGGGGGATCAAGCTGGTTTGCTTCACCGCATGCCTATAGTGGTTTAACTACGGGCAGTTACACGGCGATTGGGCGAGCGACGGACAATTGTGGCAATACGGCTTCGGATCTGGTGGGAGAGGTGTTTGAGGTGGATGTGGATCTGCCCACGGTGGATGTGGCTCCGATGGTTTGTCAGCCGGCAGGTCTGGTAACGGTATCGGCTACCTGTGATGATGTGGGTAGTGGAGTTGCCGCCTGTGAGGTAAGTATTGATGATGGAGCAAACTGGTTTGCCTCGCCCCATATCTACGCTGGTTTAGCCGAAGGTCCTTACACGGCGATTGGTCAGGTGAGGGACAACTGTGGGAACTTGACTCAGGACTTAGTGGGAGAGGCGTTTACAGTGGATATTACCCTACCGGAGGTATTGATCACCTCCCCGGTTGATGGGAGTACCTATTGCACTTCCACGGTGGTGGTAGTGGGGACGGCTACTGATTTCGGAGGGAGCGGTATCTTCCTGGATAGGGTAACTGTGGATCTGCCGGGGGCCTCGGATAGCCCGCAGTCTGTCCTGGTGGATGCGGCGGGCAACTGGTCTACCTCCTTCCATAATGTTTCCCCGGATGGGCTGCATACGATCACGGCTTCGGTTGAGGACGAGTGCGGCTGGACGGATGCTCATCTGGTAAATATCCTTGTGGATACCACCCCGCCGGTGGTGATTATAAACATAGTGGATATCGCCTCGGTGGTGAAGGTAGAAGGGACGGCCACCGATTCTGGCGGGTTCGGTATCTTCCGGGATGGGGTAACGGTTTCTCTGCTGGGGGCTTCGGATACTCCGCAGTTTGTATCGTTGGATGCGGGAGGCAACTGGTCTGCTAGCTTCCATGATACTCCTCCGGGCGGGCCGTATACGATCACGGCTTGGGTTGAGGATGAGTGCGGCCGGACTGGTATTGATCAGTTTGTGATCGAGATACCACTGGCTTATGTTACTATTGTTTCGCCCGCCGAGGGGGAGTGCATCAATACCATGCCGGTTGTTGTTACCGGTACTTTTAGTGGTTTCCCCGATGCCGCTCTTGTTGAAGTATTGGTCAATGGTGTAAGTGCGACGGAGACAGTGCTTAGTGCCACTACCGGGAGTTTCACGGCGACCCTCACTTCCGTTGAGCTTCCTGAGGGCTTAAACCGGGCGATTACGGCAGTGGCGAGCGACGGCACCTATATCGCTAACGACACTACCCTGGTGAATGTAGATCTTACCCCGCCGGTGGTATTGATTACCTCCCCGGCTGCTGGGAGTACCTATTGCTCTTCCACAGTGGTGGTAGTAGGGACGGTGAGTGATTCGGGCATCGGCCCGGCGACGACTATTGCGGTAACTATGCCCGGGTCTTCTCAAGGCACAGTAATCGTACCGGTTGGAGTGGGGGGCGATTGGAGTGCGATCTTTACTGTTCCGGCGACTGGTCCATATACGGCAACGGCGACAATCCAGGATCTATGTGGAAATACGGGTTCGGAGAGTATAGGGTTTTATGTGGATCTTGAGTTGCCCACGGCTACGGTTACGGCTCCTACCATTAATGAATGTATTACCGTCCCGACAGTAACGGTGACTGCTCAGTGCGACGATAATATTGGAATTGCCTCCTGCGAGGTGACCGTGGACGGCGGCACCTGGATGCCTTCGGGGACGGTGTTTAATCTAGCGGACGGTCCGCACACTGCCCAGGCCCGGGCGACTGATACCTGTGGAAATACTGGTATTTCAAGCCCAGTACCCTTCCGGGTGGATACTGTCGCGCCGGTCAGCATAGCTACCCCCACTGGGGGACTATATACTTCTGCGGTAATCGTGGTATTGACCGCCACCGATACCCAGGACCCCTCCCCGGATATATTCTATGATGTGAACGAGACGGGTTCTTTTGATCCTTATCTTGGCCCGATTTTGATAAGTACAACTACTACCCTGGATTTCTATGCGGTAGATAACTGTGGGAATATAGAGGCGCCGATCAACCGGGAGGTCTATACATTTACCGGGTGTATCGTAGGTATTACTACCCCAGCGCCGGGTGAGTGTATTAATACCATGCCGGTTACGGTTACCGGCAGTTTTGAGGCTTTCTCTGACGCCAATCTGGTTAATGTGATTATCAATGGGGTTGTGGATGCGGTAGAGATAGTGCTTACGCCTACTTCCGGGAGCTATTCGGCGACCATGCTCCTTCCCGAGGGTCCACAGACGATAACGGCGGTGGCGAGCGATGGTGCCTGTACAGCCATTGCCTCTATCACGGTTTATGTTGATCTTACCCCGCCGCTGGTGTCGATCACCCAGCCCACCGACGGCTCTACCGTGTGCACCAGTCAGGTGGTGGTGCTGGGGAGTTGTTCCGATCCCGGCGGCATTGGCATAACAAGCTGCGTGGTTGAGGTTGACGGGCAGACTGCCGACCTGAGCCTCGGTAGCGCTACCTTCAGCCTGGCGGACGGATACTATACCGCCACGCTCACCGCAACGGACTCCTGTGTGCTCTCCAGCAGTACCAGTGTGTCCTTCTGGGTGGATACCGCCCCGCCGGTCATCTCGATCATCCAGCCCACCCTGCCCCCGCTGGTCTATGACAACAGGGGCACGGATATCTGGGGCACGATCTGGGACCCGAGCGTTTGCGGCCCGGGTGCGATCACCTACCGGTCGCCGACAAGCGATCAGATGTTTGGCTTGAACGACAACGAGATCGGGGCGGGCCATGTCGTGCGGGCCCAGGCCGGGGATATCGTGGTGGTTCCGATTAACATCAATCTGCCGGATTCCGGTCCCAATTCCTATATCGATGCCTACCAGATCCTGGTGGACTTCGATGAGACGATGCTGTCATGGACCGGGACGAACGGTGCCTGCCCTGAGTGTGGGGCTGATGCCAATGTGCCTTCTCCCTGGACCGGGCCGGTAGGCAGTGTTCCCGATGCTAACTGGGAGACCGACCCTGTCTGGAACCGGGACTTCGGCGACGGGATCCTGATATTAAGTGACGACTATCTGGTATTACCTCCTGAGGTTACCGGGAGCATGAATATCGCCAACATCTGTATCCAGATCGATGCGGGCGCTCCCGACGGCGTCTATGATGTTTTCCTCTATGCGAATCAGGAAGAAGGTGGATTCGTGCAGAGTATGGCGGGGCAATTCCCGATTGGCGCCCTTGCCGGGAGCATCGAGGTATATACCCCGACACCGGGGATGATCACTATCTATGACGGCGATGATGTGGACCTTAGCACTCCCGAGGTGGAGATTGACATAACGGTTACCACCGATGCTGTGGATGGCGCTTCAATATGCATTACTCTATTTCCTCCACCTTGCGTATCAGCAAATGGCGGCTCGGCCACACTCAGGGTGGATAGTTTTGCTAATGGACCCAATACCCTGATTGCTTATGTTGCCGATCAATATTGCCCTGGTAATATCGGCTATTCGGACCCGTTATATGTTGAATATTTTGCGGCGCTCCCGGTATCGATTGCCTCCCCTACGGGCGGGCTCTTAACCGAGACTGACGATGTTGCCGGGGCGGCCGGGGTTCAGATCAATGTTGCGGTTTCGGCCCCGTCGGCTACCAACGGGAGCACGGTGAATATCACGGTCAACGGCTCGACGACGGACGGGGACAGCGGGGTGATCAGCGGCGGCGGCTTCACCGGGACGGTGACATTATCTGAGGGGTCGAACCTCATCGAGATGGTGGTGGTCGATCCGGAACTGGGGACGGGGACCGATTCGGTAACGGTCGAGCTGGATACCATTGCGCCCTCTATCGTCTCGGTTGAGATCGATAACGGTGATATTTACACTAATGACCCTATGGTCAATGTAACGATCAGTGCCACCGATCCGGGAGCCGGTGGTGTCCAGTGGATGCAGGTTGCCTGTGACGGAGCGGTGGATGCTGAGCCTCTGGAGCCCTATGCCGGCTCTTATGTTTGTACGCTGATCCCGGCAATTGATGGGACGAGAACGGTAGAAGTGGTCGTCTGGGACGGTGCCGGTCACTCCTCTGCTCCGGACTCGGATACCATCGATCTGGATATGACCGATCCGACGGTAAATATTACCTCCCCGACATGCGGGAGTACCTTCGTTACCACAACGGTAGTGGTTGACGCCAATTGCGCCGACGTCACCTGCGGGGTAAATACCTGCCAGGTAAGTCTGGACGGCGGTGCCTGGTTTGATGCGCCCCAGATTTATGTCGGTCTTCCTGACGGTCCTCATACCGCTTACGCCCGGGCGACGGATAATGCGGGTAACGTCAATAATGCCCCGCCGTGCAATTTTGTAATATTTTCCGGCTTACTCCAGCTTACCATTACTTCGCCGGCGGAGGGAGCGATCTTTGCTACAAATAATGTTTCAATAACAGGGACTTACGACCAGGCAGGTTTAGTCCCGGTCATTCTGGCCAATATGGATCCGATGACTACCGATTTGGGGGTTCCGGACGGTAACTGGTGGGGGGTTGTGAGCGCATTGTCCGAGGGATGGGTGACCATCACGGCGACCGGCGACGATACCTTTAATATCACTACCGATTCGGTAAATATCTGCGTAGATACCGTGGTTCCGAATGTTACCGTTAATCCTCTGGCCTGCCAGAATACTACTACGGTAGTGGTAACCGGGACGGCAAATGATCCTGCACCTAATTGCGGGGCTATCACCCAGGTGATGGTGGGTGGAGTGCCGGCGGATATCTCCGGCCTGCCGGCCTGGACGGCGACTGTGGTCCTGGCTGAGGGTGCCAATACGGTTACTGCCGTAGCCACCGATGCGGCGGGTAATACCGGGAGTGGCTCTACCGTTATTGATGTGGATACCATTCCGCCGGCTGTTGCGATTACTATACCTACTGGGGGGGCATGTATAGGTACCTCGGAAGTGTGTGTAATTGTTAGTGTTTTTAACGGTGGGATACCGAGCTGCACAATGGACGGCTACGGGCCGATCGACCCATCGGGAGAGTGCTTCACCGGGGTGGCGGATGGGACATACACAATTACCTGTGTATCCATGGATGCCTGTGGGAATGCGGGTTTGGATGTTCTCAGTCCGGTGATTGTGGATATTACTCCTCCGACGGTGAACATCACCCAGCCGTTAGCTGGCCAGACCCTTGCGACTGATGCCGTGGTAGTCCAGTTCAATGCGAATGATGTCACAAGCGGTGTGGATACTGCCTCGGGCGTAGTCACCCTTGCTCCCTATGGCTCCCAGGCCGCCACTTATAGCGCCCCGACATTTACCGCCGTATTCTCCGGTGTAACGAACGGCGCTTACACGGCAACCGCCTGTGTGAATGACAACTGCGGCAACACCGGCTGCGCCACAGTTGCCTTCGCTGTCAATGTAACAGCCACTGGGGTTGGGTTTACGATGACTATTGATTACCCGCCCGACGCTGGGCTTGTTGTGACGGTCAATGGGGTCACTCCCGGCATTGTAATTGCTTCGATTCCGGCCGATATTACCTGGATAAACGGAATATCTCCCTACGACACCTCGGGTCTGACGGTTGAGGCGAACGGTGAGATCACCACTCCAGGTCCTGATTTTGTTGTGACCAGCCCGACTACTGCCTCCGGGAGGATAAATGTTTCCTGCGATGACACGGCCGGGAGCTTCGGGACGACGACCAATATCACCGTCACCGCTTCGGGGGTTATTGATGGCGCTCTGACATTGGCCACACCGGATACGAATACCGGTATCACGGTCCAGCTCGGTGAGATCGGGTTGGAGGATGCTGTTATAGCAGAGTTTATGACTAGCATAGTTGTGCCGGTTAATGTCTACTACGATTCTCAATTCTGCGGAATTAACGACAGCTTTGGTGGTTATGTCATTAACATAACTTACGATCCAGCCGTGGTAAAAGTAGGTCCTAATGCTCTGGATGACTGTTCTGGTGACATCCCGATATCGGGAAGCAGCGGGCCCTTCGCAACTCCTGGTGCGGAGTTCGATGCGAATCCAATAATTACTTTCTGCGACAACATTGCCGGGTCTTTCCAATTCTGGGCTAGCCAGGGGACAAATGCAACGAGTCCTTGTGGCTTTTTCAATGTGTCTAATATCATTTTCACCAGAACGGGGCTGGCGGGGTCCGGTACGGACCTTACGATAAATACTGTCACTCCTCCATTTGACTTCTGTAGCTACAATACAGAATGTTATTCTTTAGGGACTGCTCCTCCGGGTTATCCCTTTCCGGCATTCCCGAGCTATGTCAAGGACGGTAGGATTGATGTTATCCCGAACCCGCCGCCGGTAGTTTCTAATATGGTGCCCAGCGTCGTAAGCGGAGGGATGATTTTTGGTGCGGTTATTAATGGTTTTTACTTCCAGCCCGGGATACTCCCACCAGATGTGACGATAAACGGCATCGCTTCTGTGGCTGTCACTGTCGCTAGTGATAAACAACTGACGAATGTAGCCTTCATGGGACTTCCCGTCGATGGTGGTTTTTACGATCTCCAGGTATGCAACCCTGACGCTCAATGCGGTGTCTGCGTAGGTTGCGTACAGTGTAATCCGTAGTTTCGTAGTTTAAGTTTACAAAGGTCCGGGCTCCCCTCAGGGAGCCCGGACCTGGGGATTTTAAAAGGAGGTTTAATTTAAAGGGTCTGGGATTGAGACCCTTTTCGGCATTTTTTCCCAAAATGTGATCTAAGTCACAGACAAAGCATGAGAAAGTTTGATATCCTATTATTGTAATTTGAAAATTAAGGGTATATTACCGATAAGAGCAAATCCCGAGAAACCGGGAGACGCAGAGCCACTGGCCTAAGCTGGTCATTTGCCAGTAGGGTGGCAGGGTCGCCGAAGTAATAAGAAAAATGAAGCAAAGCCCATTTTCTCTTATCGGCAAATACGAGTAAATGGGTTTTTTGTTCTAAATAGATACCGAAAAGAAAAAATTAGAAGATAAAAAAAAGGTAAGATACTGAAAGAGGAAGTTTTTTTAATAGGTTTTTAACAAAGGAGGGTAAAATGTTAAAAAAAGGAAAAATGAGTTTGATTCTGGGCTTGATGCTGCCAATCATGTTAGTTTTTGCTTATCCGGTTGAAGCACAAGTTGCCATGAATGATCAAAACAGTGATATGGTAATAGGTTTAGCGGATATCATCCTCATTGAGCGTTCTTTCAATGGAGGGGTATGTGACCTGCCGCCTACTGTCGATCTTAATAGCGATCTAGTAGTCGGTTTGGCTGACGTTATTATAGCTCAGCGAAATTTTAATCAGGCTTACCCGGTTCCGGTTTGGAATCCCGTGTCAATGTTTCCTCCGTTAGAATTTTCACCGGTATTGGGCACTACCTGTAATCCTAATGAGCACATAAATATTGGTGTCACAGTAGCCAACAAGATTGTATCGCAAGCGATAGCAGAATCAAATTGTAGTGGTCTGGGCACAAATCCTATCAGTGTCGATGGACTTGTAATTGGTCTTTCATTTGTTGGGGATCCATTAGCCTCGGTTTTAGACTCACCTTCAACAGCAGTAGTTGCTCTTGCCGGTGCTCCTAATACAGGAATAGTAACTATAGGTCTTACTTGTGGTCCTGCTCCCGGGGCAATTACGGTGCAGGCAAGCATATCGCTTATATACCCGGATACCCAGATTCCTTTTTCGCCTGCCGCCCCTGATTGGGTTACTCTCACCACTATGTCCTTTCCTGTACCGGTATCTATTGAGGGTGGTACTGTCTGCAGTGTGCTTGATATTTCCGACCCGACGGAGGGGCAGTGCCTGAACTCCTCGGATGTCGGGGGACCAACCCGGCAGTATGATGTGGTTGTGGTTACCTCAGGCTGTCTGGATGGAAGCACGGTTAGCCTCGATGTCGATGGCAGCCCCGAAGGCACCTGCTTTACGGTTGGGGACACCTGCACCGTCCTCAATGCGAATCTTAACGAGGGTGCAAATGTCCTGACCGCTACCGCTCAAGGTCCTGGTTACGTTAGGAACATCACGGTAGATACCATCGAGCCGAATATCCAGATAAACAGCCCGGTGGAGGGAGAGACGATATGCAACACCACGGTAGCCACTAGTGTAACCCATGACGGGGTCTCATGTACGGAACAACTCGACGGAGGGCCACCACAGCCGTGTGGTACGGGTTTTTTGGGAGTTGCCCACGGGCCTCATCAGATTGTTGCGATTTCGACAGACGTCTGTGGGAATTCCGCATCTGATACGGTAAACTTCAGTGTCGATGTTATTGGGCCGGTGGTAGCGCCGACAGTGGCGCCGCCGGACGGCGAGTACTGTGTGGGCACCACTTTAACGGTAACGACGGATGAAGGCGGGCCTGCGCACTGCACGGTTGACGGGAGTGTACCGGACTGTGCCTCCCCGGCTCCACCGGGAACGATAGATTCGGATATGACCTTACGGTGCATCGAGTGCGATGCCTGCAATAACCAGAGTCCGGAGACGGCAAGGGTTTATACGGTGGATGTGACCGGGCCGTTGGCACCGGCAATAGCCCCGCCGGACGGCGAGTACTGTGTGGGCACCACTTTAACGGTAACGACGGCTGAAGGCGGGCCTGCGCACTGCACGGTTGACGGGAGTGTGCCGGACTGCGCCTCCCCGGCTCCTCCGGGAACGATAGATGCGGATATGACCTTACGGTGCGTCGAGTGCGAT
>CP070770.1:2100822-2112941 GCA_020345765.1 Deltaproteobacteria bacterium | reverse complement strand
CTATCGGTATGCTCCCGGCCGGAGAGATGTTCGGTGCAATTTTCTTCCTCTGCCTGGTAGTAGCTGGACTCAGTTCCTCTATCTCGATTATCGAGGCCTTTACCGCAGCGATCATAGATAAATTCCGAGTCGAAAGGAAAAAGGTAGTTACCTTTCTCTCCGTAGCGGGCTTTGCCGGGGGGATAATCTTTACTACCGGGGGAGGACTGTTCTGGCTGGACATCGTGGATCATTTCCTCAGCCACTACGGCCTGGTTGTGGTGGGGATACTGGAGTGTATCCTGGTGGGCTGGATATTCCGGGCGGAAAAGGTGAGGGAGTTTGTCAACCAGGTTTCTAATTTCCGAATAGGTACCTGGTGGAATTTGTCAATTCGCTATTTTATCCCAATTATCCTCGGAATAATCATATTCGGGAATCTGGTTAAAGAGCTCAGCCAGCCCTACGAGGGTTATTCCTGGACCTCGCTTATCCTGATCGGCCGTGACTGGCTGCTGATTACCCTGATCGCCGCCTTCTTCCTGGCCCGCCGACCCTGGAAGGGTGAGACTAAAGACATTGAAAAATAGCGCGCAGGCCCCAGGACCGCTGAAAAGATAAAGAGAAGAAGATGATCGTAGCCGGGGTTGATGTGGGAGCGGCCACCGCCAAGGCCGTTATTCTGAAGGACGAAGGGATCCAGGGGTTTTCCGTCATACCGACCGGCTATGACGTAAAATTAGCGGCGGACAAAGTAACCAAGGAGGCCCTGGCGAAGGCCGGGCTTTCGATCTCAATCGACGATCTGAGCTGTATCGTATCAACCGGTTACGGCCGGGATGCCGTCGGTTTTGCCGATAAGGCGGTTACCGAGATCCTCTGTCACGCCAGGGGAGCCCATTTCCTGATACCCTCGACCAGGACGATCTTCGATATCGGCGGACAGGACAGCAAGGCCATCGGGGTTAACGAAAACGGGAATGTTACGGACTTTGCCATGAACGACAAATGTGCTGCCGGGACCGGCAGGTTTCTTGAGGTCATGGCGGAGGTTCTGGAAGTAGGCTCGGTTGATAAAATGGGGCCGCTGTCCCTCGAGAGCAAGGACCCCTGTAAGATAAGCAGCACCTGCACGATATTTGCGGAGACCGAGGTGGTCTCCCTCCGGGCCCAGGGGAGGAGCCGGGAGGACCTGATTGCCGGAGTGCACCGCTCGGTAGCCTCCCGGGTGGCGGTTATGGGAAGCAGGATCGCCTGGAAGAAGGATGTGATCTTTACCGGGGGCGTCGCCAAGAATATCGGAGTAAAGCGGGCCCTGGAGGGGGAGATCGGTATGGAGATCATCGTCCCCGACGAGCCGCAGATCATCGGGGCCCTGGGAGCCGCCCTGATTGCCCGGGAGAGATTAAAAGAGGGTTAAAGGGGTTAAGGATTTAAGGGTTCAAGTGTTTTTGTCTTCTAAAAATAGGGAAAGTAGGTTTGTTTTATCTATAATTAAATCCTTATCGACTTCCTTTATCCCTGCTTGATGAGACTCCTGCAATTCGACAGGACAAATTCAGCATCCGAAACAGCCTTCCGGGCCTCGTCTTCGGTATATAACTCTTCCGGCGCTTTCTCTTCCTCTTCATCGCCGTAGAAACTCACAAGACGCTCTCCCGCAAGTTTCTCAGAGATTTCACACATCCGCTCAATTTTTATAGAAAAATCTTGGGGGAACCGTTCGGCAAGTGACTTCATCAACTCCCCTACATCATGGACCTTAGGTACATCAATTGCTGCCCACCTAAGCGCCCCTTTAAGGGCAATCTCCACTGCCTCCTGCGATCTCCTGACTGCTAAATTCCAGACTTTTCCTGCCAGGTGGCTTTTTGCTTCATTCAGGATCAATGCCGCCCTCTCGATATTCATTCTGGCAGATGTCTTATTCGTCATAAATCTACCGTATCACCTGCTTTAAAATCCGGTTTGATATCCCAGTAGCGATAGCCCCTAAACACCTTTCGGGCGGAACCCATTTGTTTTAGCCGTTCCCTTAATTCGGCAAGTAACTTCTCAAAATAATTATCTTTATCAAACAGGATTACGGCATCTTCGGAAAGGTCGAGATAGAGATAGCTTCTCTTCCGTGCCTCTTCCCTGGTTTTGATAAGCTCAGAGAAATTACTCCATATTCCGCTCTGGAAAAGAGCGTCTTTTTGTTCGGCCACCAATGCCTTTGCCGGTTTTAAAAGGTCTCTCTTTGCAAATCTCCCCTCCGGAAGTCCGTCGGAGACGACGAGAAGGTCAATATCAGAGTAAGCAGTAGCTTCTCCCCTGGCAACCGAGCCATAGAGCACAACTGCGATAAGATCATTCCCCAATGTTTGCTTCAAGGCATCCACATACGCCCGAGCGAAGGACTTCAGCCTACTATTGATCGTATCCCTGTCCATTTCTTTTTCTAAAAATTGCTTCTGCATCCGGTTTTATCCTATGCTATCAGGTCAATCTTGTCAATCTTCAAAACCCCGATGTTTATCGGGACTATGAAAGCTTAAAATCAAATCCCTACGTTAATGAATTATTTTATTAATTCCTCGGAGTACCAGACGATAACGTTTCTTTCACTGCCTTAAGTGCTGCTTCCGAGATGATTGCCCCGGCATCTTTCCCGAAAAAATTCATCGTTGTCTCGTAGCCGCCCTTTCTATATTCCTTTTCGTTCACGATGTATCCGATATAGTCGTTAGCAAGGCCGACGACTACCGGATACTTAAATCCAAGCTTTCGGGACTCCCGCTTTATTTCGAGTCCCACCTCCGCTATCGGCTCACCGGGTATCCCTACCAGGACCGCATCCCCGATGCGTATTGCCATGATGGCGGCTTCGGTTTCGAACCCAAACCTCCCGGTAAGGAACCTGGGTAAGGCAAGGAATTTATAGCTCAGCCGGGGAAGCTCCTGATACAGCATGGAAGACGCAATCCTTACCTCGTCTTTAAACTCGATCCCGTCCAATAGCTCCCTTACCTCATCGGCAACCCTTTCCCCGAACTGTTCCATCTTCCCGAAATCATTCCCCTCCACATGGTCGTCGGGCGCCTGATCACCTGCCGCCCCGTTTGTGTAGAGGACAATGGTGTCTTTGAGGTCTCCCTCCAGCGACCTCTGCATCGCCCCCGGCCAGTCCGCCGATACCAGGAGGTTATCGGCACCGAGGACCGTCGCATGAGCGGCAAAGTTCACCAGAAGGGCAATGACCTCTCCGTCCTGACCGGCAACTTCCATCACCCACAGCTCACTGTCGGTAACAAAGTCGCCCTCCGGGGGTGGAGAGGGGGTAGAAAACAGGCGGGTATCGTAGTTATAAGTCGGTTCCCGGCGATTCCGGTTGAGGCCCTGCGCCGTCGTGGAAGCAATGCCGAGCTTTGCGGGCCGGAGCCTGGCACCGGCCTCCTTTATGGTCTTCGCTATCTGCGAGGTGATGGTGTCAAACAGCTCTTCGTCGAAATCCCCGAAGAAGCGCTCGATCAGCCATCTCCGGTCCATCGCCGCCGGGGCAGAGTGGGTGTGCGAGGCGCTTAGTAAAAGATTGGCGTCGTCGATACCGCTCCCTTCGATCTTGCTTAACACCTCCCGGCGAATATCCCGCGTTATCATACAAAGGTCGGTGGTCACGATCGCAACCCGAACACTTTCCTTTTCCGGCAGTCCATTACTGCTGAGGACAAGGGCTTTTACGAAGATCCGGTCGTGCACCCCGGTTGCCGGCTTTCCTTTTCTTGCCCCATACCCGTTAAGGGGTATGCCCCGCTGGTCAACCGGGGGTGTTATATCGGCCCTTGCCACCCCCACGAGAAGCGGTGCCTCACCGCCGGTCTCAAGCGTATCGGAAAGGCACGGCCTGGTGCCCCCGGGCAAAAAGAAAAAGGCAGGGAACAGAAGCAGGAAAAAAACAAGCGGTATAAAAACCCTTGAATTCTTATCTCTCATACTTGCCTGCTATCTCGGGATGAATGTCAGATGCTTCCCTGGAAGTCCGCGGATCTTATCCCAATTCATGAGCATGGGCCGGTACTCCCCACCCACCCACAGGGAAACCTGATCCCGGTTATGGGGTGATAAACGTCTTTCCGATTGGCCGGTAGTGATAACCATCCGTGCCCCTTCCACATCGGCCATATCCACCAGATGGCGAAGGCTCGGACCCAGCGTGACCGAGAAGGGTTTATCGAAGTAGCTGTAATAGCCGTTGTTGATCGTCTCCTGGCTTCCGGCAAGGGGATATGGGCCGAGGCTTAAAAGCCTTCTCATTATCCCGCTTGCCTGCCCGAACGGGTGGTCAAAAAGAACGGTGTGAACTTCTCCCCAGCGCCACTCCTCGATCCGATCCCCGAAGCGCTCCTCCAGGGCCTCCACCGCTTTCTCAAATCCAGCCGCGAGCACATCGTCCTTCGTTTCCCTATTCTCGGTCTCGCGGTTATCGAAAAACATCCCCACCTCCTCGATGAGGTTGTCGAAGGTATTATAGGCTTCAAATCTTTCCCGAAAGGCCTCATATATCTCCGGGCTCATCTCGTCCTCGAAGGTAAGCACGAAGCTCTGGCGATAAGCCTCGTAGAATATGAGGGCAGCAGCGCTCTCCACCCCGGTATCGAACTTCCATTCACCGAGCACCTCGCAGGCCCTTCCTTTAAGGGAATATTCGGGATACCCTTTCCCCCGGCACACTCGCACAAAGTGAGGCGCAATTCGCTCTCCCTGCTTGGAATAGGTATCGAGCTGAATTTGCTCCATGTCGTCGAGGGAAAACCTTTCCTTCTTTCCCAACAGCTCGTTGATCCGCCATGCCCGGTAAGGAGGTAAATATGTATCGGAGTACGGGTAAGGGTACTCCGGCGGGACGACCTTGTTGTTCGCGCTTGCGACGAATCCCCGTCTGGGATTGAATAGCTGGGGAAGCTCACCGGTGGGAACAAAACCTGCCCATTCATATCTCGGATCGTCTCCGGGGACAGGCAGGCTCCCATCATGGTTAGGCCGTATGGGAGTCAGTCCCCCGGCGATATAGCCGATGTTGCCATTTACATCGGCATAAACCCAGTTCTGAACGGGCACCTTGTAGTACCTGAACGCCTCCCTGAATTCATCCCAGTTACTTGCGTGGGTGAAGATGGAAAAGCCCTTGAGCTCGTCCGAGGTCTCCCACCCCGTCCAGCGGATGGCGATGGGGGGAGCGTCATCCGGCAGATAATCGGCGACTTCATTTATTATGGGCCCGTGCCGGCTCTCGCGCACCTCAATCCGCTTCACCTCCATGCCCTCCTCCGAGCGACAGAGAATTTCCTCAATGTGCACCCTGAATTTTTCGTAACTGCCGTCGTAGAGGTATTCCGAGGCGTCGTTCGGGTTAATGCGCTCGATATACAGGTCCTGGACATCGGTCATTGAAGTAGTGGCGGCCCAGGCGATGTGGCGGTTATGACCGAGGACGATCTGGGGAGTGCCGGGGAACATTACCCCGGCGACCTCGAGGTCGCCGGCCTTAATATGCGCCTCCCACCAGACGCTGGGGAAGTTTAGGTCAAGGTGGGGGTCGTTGGCCAGCAGCGGCTTTCCGCTCTCGGACCTCGAGCCCGAAACCGCCCAGTTGTTCGAGGCGGCCGGCACCGTGGCAAAGGAAGCGGACCGGGCATTATGAGATCGGGCAAGCAAATCTGCTAAAAAAGCCGGCTTGAGCCCGGTATACCTTTTGAAGTGGTTCTGCGGAATCTCTTTATGAGCACCCTTTGTATACTTTACCTCGGAAGGAGGCACGATGTAGGGGCCGGGATCGCGGTGCTTCGGGACCAGCGCCCAGCCAACCTCTTCGCCCCGCTCGGCAATGAGGGCATACCGCAGAAGCTCCATCATATAATTAGCACCGAGCTCCCAGCCCATGTAGCGGGCGATGGCGATGGTATCCTCGACCCGCCACGGCTCCATCTTGTAACCCAAGATTCGGAACTCGAAGGGCAGCTTCTTATGCTCCTCAAGCCAAGCGTTAACCCCGTCAGCGTAGGCCTGGATCAAGGTCACCGTCTCGGGTTCCATCTCCGACGCCCCTCGTTTGGCAAATCGATTGAGGCCGATCACCCGGTGGAAGGTATCGACCGGCAAAAGGTCCTCCCCGAAAACCTCTGCCAGCCTGCCGGTCGCCATGCGGCGGGTCAGGTCCATCTGCCAGAGCCGGTAGGAGGCCTGGAGGTAGCCGATGACCCGGGCGATGTCCCGCTCGCTCTCCGCTTCGATGTGAGGTATGCTATAGAGGTCGAAATAGACCTTCACCGATCCCTCGAGCCTGTCGAGGACAATCTCTTTTTTCCCCAGCAATACCCGCTGCTCCGACCAGATGTAACATCCCATCCCGCCGGCAACAACAAAGATAGCTGTGACCAACAAAAGCAATCTTTTACTCACCTTTCAACTCCTTAAACCATAAAATAGACCAAAATAATTTATCAGTCCAAGATTTTATTATATTCTGAGTGACTGCCTATCCAGAACCATAATAGTCCATCCGTCACTTCGATTGCAAGAGCACGATAGTAATTACCAACTCGAACAGACCGGTATTGACCTATTTTCTTGAAATGTAATGACGGGTGGCGTGGATTAGTTTTCAGAAGACTAAAATTTTTATCTGCAAGTTCTTGAATCGGCGCTGGGAGATTTTTGTAACAGGTCCAGAAGTCAGGTGAAGCAAAGTGCTTCAAAGTTTTTTGCTCCTCCCTGCTCGATGGTCAGCGACAGATTTTTCTGCGATTTTGTCTAATTTACCTGTTAGCACATCTTTTTCAATCTGGCGATCCCATTCCTCTGAGTCGAATTTACGAAACCACTCACAAAAATTTGCAAGTTCTTCACGGTTAAGTTTTTTTATCTCTCTTTCAAGTTCTTCTATTTTGCTCATATTTATATCTCTTTTTTACAGGATAATTTTTTATTTTAGGGCTGACGCTGTTATCTTCCGCAGATAATTTGATTTAATTATAACTCAGTTAGAGCCTTTGTCAATAGGCGAAGAGGTCCATAATTGGCGGGGTCGAAGGACTGCCAAGCTCCTCAGGGGATACGGCTAAATACATCGGGGCTAATGGCCTAGTATTAATTATCCCCCGTTTCCCCCAATACCTCGATGAAAGCGGCCAGCCGGTTGACTGCCTGTTCTTCGGAAAATGCCCGGGGGTCGTTATGATCCGCCTCCAGCAGGAGGGCAGGAACGCCCTGTTCCTGGACGAGCCTCTCCCTCTGATCTATCTGACCGACGGAGTACGGCTTGCAGGAGCGATTCGAGTGCAGGATGACCCCGTCAACCTGGTACTCCTCGATCATCCGCTTCATCGTCTCCAGTTTATAGCCCGTCCCCCGATTAAGGATGGGGTGGATATATAGCTGTGCTATGGATTCGAGGGGCCGTTCGGGATCGATCAGGTGGGCCAGCTCGCCCCAGGCGTTGGTATATGTCGAGGCGACAATAGTGATTCCGTTTTCCGCAAACAGCTCCGACAAGTAGCGAATCCGATACCATATCGGCAGGTTATCCCACAGCAACCTTTTTCTCTCGTTCTTGACCGCACCTATACCCTTCGCAATCCGGTCGTCCAGCTCCGCGAGCAAGGCTCGGTAGTATTCGACCGTGACGGCCTCCCCCCGCATCTCGACGATGGGTGCCATATGGATAAACTCATCAATTGCGCTGATCGGTGCGGGCCGGTGCTTTCCGCGCTCCATTACCTGCATCCACAGACGCGCGGCCTCCGCGCTCATCTCCATAGTTTCCCGGAACCTTCGGTTATCCAGAGACCTGCCCATTACCTTTTCTGCCACCGTTACCGCTTCCTCAAACTGCTTCTTTACAAACGTAACGGCATGCTCGGTAACCTCTCCGTATATAAAGGGGGTATCGATAAGGACCAGAGGAACCTGGAAATAGTGGGCCAGCACGCAATACCAGTGCAGGACCGTCTGGCAGATGTTGGTACAGCAGAGAAGCAGATCGGGCCTGGGGAGGCGGCCCACCGGGGTCTTGCCCGACAGAACCGAACCGATGTCGGTCCGGGCATAAGAGCAGATGTCGCGGGAATAACCCTCATTCTCCGCCGCCGAGGAAAGCTCAATCACCTTCTTTCGAGCCCCGCACAGGGCACCGTGGTTTTCCGGATAGAGGGTAAAGAAACCCAGGGCCTTAAGGAATTCAACCGGTCCCCCCGAGGTCACCCAGGCTACCTTGCGGTGATAGTTTGCGTATCTGCCTTCCAGGTAGTGGCGGCTGATAAGCTCGGTCAACCGCGTTGTCATCCCCAGCGGCGGCGACAGATATTCGCTCTTCCAGCCAGACGGACGTCCCGCCCGTTGTTCGGCCCGCAAACGCTGGAAGCGGAGAAAAGCCTTGCCCAGAAGGTTAACATTCCAGTGGTAGTAGATCGAGCCGAACGGGTTCATTTAATTACCTCCATGAAAGTCTCCAGTGACGTCTCAACCTGGCGGGACAACTCCTCGCCGATATCCGCCTCGACCACAACCGATGGGATCCCGGCATCTTTTAGGCCCTTACGAAGAATGGGCAGGTGAAATAGCTCCGGCTCACAGAATTTTATGTTGTAAAAGACTACCCCCCGGGCCCCGGACTCCTCGACCAGCTTACGAAGGTGACGGACACGATCTCCGATGGGGCTGCCCCGGGTGGAATCGGGAGGCCCCAAGATGATGCTCTCTGCCATCCGCCGCCGCGGCTCCTCACTCTTTCCGGCCGGGTAGAGCCTTCGTCCCAAGCAGGCAAAGTCGTCGGCAACTACCACACCTCCCCTCCTGACTATCGCATTCAGGATCTCCATCGGCTCGGGGACAATCCCGGATAATATGATCGGGATCCCCGACTGCGGGTTATCACCTGCCCGGTCAACGGCATCCCGGGCAAGTTCGATAAATTCTTCACCGGGCAGATACTCACGGGCTCGAACCAAGCGGTAAAACTCGATATCGGAAAACGGTAAGTGAGTGCGTTTCTGGAAAATCTCCTGTAGTAATTTATCCGCTTCTTCCTCACGCTCAATAGCCTGAATCAGTTCTGGATCCGAGGGGGATCCTGCACCTGCCTCCGCCAGCCGCGTGAAGACTGATTTGAGCTCTTCCGTAAAGAACTCGATATCGCTTTCCCTGGTGCCCCGGGGAATATAAATGGGTATTACGGGCTTTTCGGGTTTTATAAAGTCGATCAGGATACTGCCAAAGCCCTGCAGTGAGTCACAGGCGTGCGGTACAACGATGAAATCCGCCACATTCAGGCCGCCCGAGATAACGAAGGAGAGGCCGTTACGTACGATACTGCAGGTATAGGACTGCAGGTGTTTCTCCCCCTGTCTTGCTTCTATCTTTGGCGGCCCCCAGACCTCGACCGGAAGGACGTTAAATGCGCGAAAGAGCGCCCGGGGATAATGAATGGGGAATACCGCCGCCACCCGCCCTCCCCTTTCCTTGTGCCTGCTTATCACCTCCGAACGGCGTGGTATCTCCAACGATGCCGGCATAGGTATTCTCCTTTATTTAATGTATAGATTATACCTACCAGAAGAGCAAAACAAAAGCAAATTATAATATGAATTTTTGTTGTAGCATTTTCCCTATACCCCTCCTATTTATTCCCGACGGACCCCGACATCCATCGGGGTCTCCCGCTAGGGGAGAAGTAACTATAAGGTTATCTCTTTATAAAAGATGGGAGGATTATACATAAATAAAAATCAACTACTCTGATGTAAAATGAGACACACTTAATTTTGCATTGCCAGATTTTATGATTTTTCCCCTATTAATACGGCCAAATATTTAACCGATAATATCAACCAACGGCCAAAGTGGCCGAAAAATATTTCGTTTTTTTGATTTTTTTTTTAATATATTTATTTTCTTCTTGACAGCACTTACGTGAATTTATAAATTGGATATGTATTAAACTGGAGCGCTAGACTGATCCCTATATATATTTCAAGGTATAGGTAATATTGTTGGCGGACCAGGCAAAAATTTATCTACTCGATTTGAACCCGGCGAGTGACTTGGGCACCACGCTACAAGGTATTTTAGTGCCCTCCTTAGACTCAGGAATCCTGTTCCGACATGAGTCCATCGAAGTCTGCGAGCCTGCCTTTGGCGGCAGTAAGCTTACTCGCATAATTGCTCACTTTAAACCAGACGTACTTTTCCTTGTTTTATCTCCGAGCCACTTAAAACAAACCGGTACACTGTTTCAATCTACAAGCAGAGAGCTGTCGGAATTTTCGACAATTATCGTTGTTGAAGAGTGTAACCCGGACGAGATGTTTGCATTACTCAAACTTGGGGCCTCAGATTTTATCACTCCGCCACTTAAAGCGATTAACATACTCCCGCGCCTTTGGCGATTAGTAGAGCAGACACGCCGGAGCGAGACACTAACACGCACACTTAAAGAAAAGCTTGGATTGAGACAGTTGGTCGGCGAGAGTCCCGCTTTCCTCGCCGAGACAAAGAAAATTCCCATAATGGCTAAGTGCGATGCGAATATTTTGCTCTCAGGGGAAACTGGCACCGGGAAGGAACTGTGTGCCCGGGCAATCCATTATCTCAGCCCCCGGGCAAGCAAACCTTTCCTACCCGTCAACTGCGGTGCTATTCCGGCAGAACTGATAGAAAACGAATTGTTTGGCCATGTACGTGGTGCGTTCACTGGTGCCTCCGTATCACAGACGGGATTGATTCACGAGGCCCTTGGCGGCACATTATTTTTGGATGAGATTGACTGTCTTTCCCTCTCGGCACAGGCTAAGCTCCTGCGCTTCCTCCAGGAGAAAGAATACCGTCAGCTTGGCTCCACGAAAATGTGTCAGGCGGATGTACGGGTTATCGTAGCAACGAATCTTGATTTAGAAGAAGCGGTGAGAGAAGGAAAGTTCCGCCAAGACCTTTACTACCGCCTGAACATCGTTCCTCTCATGCTCCCACCACTTCGAGAGCGACGAGAGGACATCCCGCTTCTGGCCCACCATTTCTTAGAAAAACACGCATTTGAGTTCAATAAGCAGGTAACCGGGTTTGCTTCGGATGCGATGAGAATGCTCGTGCTTTATAAGTGGCCGGGTAACGTGCGGGAACTGGAATACGTGGTCGAGCGAGCCGTTTTGTTCTCTGAGCAGGCGGTTATCGGAGGTACCGATATTTTTTTACCACACCCCAAGGCCACCACAGGACAGGAGTCGTTAAAAGAAGCTAAAGCCAAGGTCATCGCCCAGTTTGAGAGAACTTACATCCAGGAACTCTTGCTTGCTTACCAGGGGAACATAACCAAAGCTGCACAAGCGGCCCAGAAGAATCGACGGGCATTTTGGCAACTAATCCGTAAGCACCGGATCGACGTGCAAAGCTTCAAGCCTGGACAATAGTATACCCTTACTAAGATAAATTTATCCTACCACTGTGCTTCCTAAATAAAAGGCTTCTTTCTTCCTTTCATTCAAAGAAGTAGGACAAAAAGAACCTACCTGATCCCTGACAGGTCATAAAAATTAAATACTGATAGCTTGTTCTGAAACCTATGGGAGTGGCCTCCAGACTGCGATTTATCGGCATCTGGAAATCACTTTTTCATTTGAATAAGACAATGGCATAGCAATTGCTATCTAACTGGCTGAGGAGAATGACCGCGCGTGAAACTTGGTTTGGGTATAACCAATGAGCTGCAGATTGGTTATGAGATTCTGACCTATTTCATTGAACATCCTGACTCCCGAGATACATTGGAGGGAATTATGCAGTGGTGGCTGTTGGAGCGGAGCATCAAGCTCCAGATAGCCAAAGTCAAAAAAGTACTTGCCGAGCTTGTCGCCCGGGGATATATCGTTGAGCAAAAAGGAGGAGATTCGCAGACTCACTATCAAATTAATAAGAGCAAATACAGAGAAATCCAGGCGATCCTGAAAAAATGTTGTTGATAATACCATAATGCAATAATCCTTTCAGAAAAGAAAGAAATGAGTGATTACATTGTTATACATAATGTCAGCGAAACATTATTAAAACTATTAAGGGAAAATATGGATGGGATTACCCCGGATCATATATCCTTAGCTTCTCCTGCTGAA
>CP070770.1:2094135-2100722 GCA_020345765.1 Deltaproteobacteria bacterium | reverse complement strand
AATACGACCCCGACCCCCTGAACCCTCCCCCTCCCGAGCCAAAGGAATCCTACCGAGCCTATCAAACCATGGCGGAGGTTTTAGGGGATACGGAATATACTGAAGACCTCAGAGGAGAACTAGGCCTCCAGGAGGATGAATATGCCTTTCGCTTCGAGGATGAAGCCGGAACAAAGACGGTCACGGTGCTCTGGAAGGCAAACGATGGGGAGGATCGGGAGATAACGATTTCCATAAAAGGGGACCAAAATGAATTAATAGGGATGCTGGGAGATAAGACAGAGATTAATTCTAATGATGAGACCTTGACGGTCAGGATCTCAAATGAGCCGGTCTATGTTGTAGAGAGTATTAATTAATGTAGATAAAACGGGCGCTGTCCTTATTTTCAGAATTAAAAACAATGGGATAAATTATGATTGATCTTGGATTAGAAGGTAAAATTGCTTTAGTAACGGGAGGAAATAATCCTTATGGGATCGGTGCCGCAATCGCAAGAAGTTTTGCATCGCAAGGCGCAAGGGCATTTATCCACTACTATCGTCAAAATATTGATATGCCGATAGATAAAATAGATAACAGCAAATCAACCGAATGCGGTCTGCCCCTCTTCTTTGAACAGCAAAGAAAGACTGCGGATGAAGTTGTCAAGGATATCCGGGAAAATGGAGGGCAAGCTGATTCCTGGGAATATAATCTCGCTGATCCAGAAAATATTTCAGAGTTATTTGATCGTGCGGAGAAATTATTCGGAACGGTCGATATCCTGGTGAATAATGCGGCAGATTACATGGCCGATACGTTTCTTCCCGATATTGACTTAAAAGATGAGGAAGCGTTATGGGAGGGAGGTCCGTTAAAAACTACCGTAAATGCAGAAACACACGATCTTCATTTCGCGGTAAATTCACGTGCCGTTGCATTATCGATGGGAGAGTTTGCGAAGCGTCTGATCAAAAGAAATAAAAGCTGGGGAAGAATAATAAATATCAGTGCCGATTGTGCCTGGGGCTGCCCGGGGGAGATTTCATATAGAGCCAGTAAATATGCTCTGGAATCCTATAGTAGAAGTGCTGCTGCCGAATTGGGCCCGCTTGGCATAACCGTTAATGTAGTTTCTCCGG
Source organism: Deltaproteobacteria bacterium (assembly GCA_020345765.1). GTDB lineage: Bacteria > Desulfobacterota. The sequence continues at coordinate 2,099,598 of CP070770.1, read as the reverse complement.
GCCCCATTCAAACTGGATATATTGCCCCCGAAGAAGAAAAGGTACTTATTCCCGAGATTCCGTTACGAAGGGTAGGGAAGCCGGAGGATATAGCTGATGCTGTCCTGTTTTTTGCCTCGGAACAGGCAGATTGGATTACAGGTCAATTGCTTTTTGTTCACGGTGGACATAGGATGGCATTAGGACGGTAAGGTAAAGTCGGAAATTGATGTTAAAGCATGCGCCGGGAGGCTGTTGAAAAGTATGTTCCTCCCCCTGTGATGGGGGAGGATAAAGGTGGGGGTGGACAATTTAAGTAAAAGAACCCAATAAAATCACCCTTCCCTTAGTCCCTCCTTCGTCCCGCAGGAACGCGGGACTACGGATGACAGGCCCCTCCCATCCCGCGTTTACGTGGGAGGGGAGATTTATTGGAAAAATTTCCTTGAATAAGGGGTTTTCAACAGCTATGCTGTTTCCATTTTAAGTCCAGGATAAATTCATAAACACGTAATATTTATAATGCAGAGATGGATAAGAAATATGATGTCATTGTGATCGGATCGGGTATCGGAGGACTGGGGTGCGCGGCGCTCCTGGCACATGCCGGCTTCAAGACCCTGGTCCTGGAGAAAAACCGGCTCATCGGGGGGAGGTGCACGAGCTACAAGAAAAAAGGTTTTACCGTTGATATGTGGATCCATTACTTCAACAGGTGCGAGGCCGGACCGTTCGGGGAGATCCTCAGGCGTGTCGGAATGGAGGACGCGGTCAGGTTCTTCCACGCACCGGAAGCGGAGCCGGTAATCTTCCGATTCGGAGAGCTGGAGATCCCCATAACCAAGGAGCTCAGGCAGCACTCTCCCTTTCCCGATATCCCCCCCGACCTCTTCGATATGTCCCTTGAGGAGTCCCATGCCCTGGACGATGTCACCTTCGAGCAGTGGATAGGGAGTTATACTGATGATGAGTTCGCGATCAATGTCATGGGGTCAGAGTGTGTTTTGGGGCTGGTGGTATTCCCCTGGGAGGCATCTGCCGGCGAGCTGATTCGATGCGTGACGGAGGGGGATCGGGAAGGCGAGATCAAGATGGGCTACCCTTACGGGGGCTCGATCGCCATCCCGGCAGGGTTCGCTAAGTGTTTAAAATCCTACCGGGGTAAGCTCCTGACGAAGTCACCGGTATCCAGGATAATCGTTAAGAAGGGGAGGGTGGAGGGAGTCAGGCTGAAGGATGGGACTGCATTTAGGGCCCCGATTGTGGTCAGTAACGCCGGATTAAAGGAAACCGTCCTCAGGCTGGTAGGGGAGAGGAATTTCAGTAAAGAATATGTGGATTATATCAATAAATTAGAGACCAGCGAGGGCGATAGGGGTTGCGGGATTGTCTCTATTAAGCTGGCACTGGATAAGCCGGTTACCAGGCACCCGATGGTATTCGGCACGCGCTCGATTGAGGCAGTGAATATCAGAACCAACCTGGAGTATATCTTTAATGACGAGGTCCCCCCGTTTACCGCCTCCCTTTTCATTCCGGTTCCCTCCAATATTGACCCCACATTAGCGCCGCCGGGCAGGCAATTGATCATAGCCGGCTTGATGGGTCCCATAGTGTCTAACCATTGGAATGACTGGATCGAGTATTACCTGGATTCGGTCGAGGACCTGCTCCCCGGTGTCCGGGAGCATCTGCTCTGGTACGATATCGCTAAGGCAGATGACCTGAGGAAGTGGTCCGGCCGTTTCGAGGCCGATATTGTAGGGATAGGACAGAAGGTAGGGCAGGTGGGCAGCAAAAGGCCGTCCCTGGCCTCCCCGATCAAGGGTCTTTATTATGTCGGGGCCGATACCGGTAATGATTATATCGGGACCGAGCTTGCCGCCGAAAGCGCCATCTCCTGCGCCGAGAGGATTATAGGGGATTCTAACCACTAATTATAAGAAATATACGAAACAAGCCGTGTCCCTGAGGAGCGAAGCCCCGTAGATAAGTCTTCTTCGGGGCGAAGCGTCTCGAAAGCTTGAACTTTGAACTGTGCACTCTAATAAAATGAGTGCTGTGGAGCTGTTGAAAAACCCGTATTTAATAAAATTATCTTAATAAGCTTCCTCTCCCCATCCTTCGACCTTGCTCAGGACGGGCTGGGGAGAGGAAAGAGGTGAGGGGGGAGGGGAGATACTTTTTCAAAAGCCGCGCTGTCAATATTCTAAGTCTACAAATATTCTAACTTATTGTAAAAACTACAAAATAGTCAAAAAATTTCATGGATGACGATTAAGAAATATGATAGAATAATTTAAGAGGAGGGTAGAAGAGGCGATTGAAGGAAAGGTTGGAAGGATAATAAATGACATATGAAGATATGACCACAAAGTTCCCAGAATACCTAAATAATCTATTATGGGATGTCCGAAAGGAGACGGTTGACATCAATCGCCATTCGCAATTCGTAATTAGGCGGGTATTAGATTTTGGTGATGTTGCCGCAGTAAACTGGTTGCGCCGGACCTATCCTGATAATTTGCTGAAACAGGTAATCAAGACCGGAAGGGGATTGACGCGCAAAACAATTGTGTTCTGGAGAAACTATTTTGACCTTGAAACGGAAGATATAGATGGCAAGGGATAAAAGAATTTTTCCTTCAGAACTTAAAGGAATTTGAAAAATACCTTCTAAAATAAATTGGGAGTATGATACTTAAAACTTACTCCACCCACACCTGTCCTGAGCCCCGATGTCCATATTTTTAAGTATTTTGTATAAATACAGAACTTAGTGGAGAATTTATGAAGGCAAAAGGCTTACCGTATTATGTAACCGTGATTCTTTGCGGAATGATGTTGATTCAATTGAACTGCAGTGATTCCAGTGATTCCAGCGGTGATCCGTTCGAGGTTTACCAGACGGTCGATGAGCGTTTTCTCTCGATCGCAGTGGATTCCAGCCGGGGCCTGGCCCGCGATACCGGCTCGGAGTATTTAGTGGTATTCGACTACAACAACCCGCGCCTCCGCCGCATGGCCCAGGAGCTGGCGCCGGGATATCTGCGGATCGGAGGTTCGGATGCGGACGTGGCCCTGTATGTCCTCTCCGGCGATCCCCCGGCGGATTTGCCGGAACCCTATAACCGGTTGTTGACCGGGGAGCTCTGGGATACCATTAACGATTTTGCCGCCGCGATCGGGTTCGATCTCATGTTTACCTTGAACGCCGGGCCGGGCCCAAGGGACGGGAACGATCAGTGGATACCCGACATGGCCCGGGAGCTTATCGAGTATACCGTGGCAAAGGGCTACCCGGTGGCGGTCTGGGAGTTCGGAAACGAGATCAACGGGTTCACGCTGTACCATGACGGCTGGGGGATTACCGCGGAACAGTATGTCGACGACCTGGGGACGGTAAGGGGGTTGATCGATCAGGAAGATCCCGGCGCATTGCTTGCGGGACCGGCAAACTTCTGGATCCCCGTTTTAGGGGAGATTTTCCCCCTTTATCACGATATTATGGAGGGAGGCGGCCATCTCCTCGATATCGTCACCTGGCATTACTATCCGCAGGCCTCGGACCGGTGCGAGGTATATCCCCGCTATGCCACTCCCTATCTGCTCATGGAGCCGGAGAATCTGGACGAGATCGTGCCCTGGGCCGACGAGGCGGAAGGAGCGGCGGAACAATATGCCCCGGATGCGGAGATCTGGCTGGGTGAGACCAGTAACGCCCAGTGCGGCGGCCAGCTGGGGATATCCGATGTCTTCGTTGCCGGTTTCTGGTGGCTCGACCAGCTGGGACTCATAGCGAAGCGCGGACAGAAGGTTACCGTCCGGCAGACCCTGGCCGGTGATGTCTACGGCTTAATCGACCCGGAGACCCTGGAGCCGCGTCCCGATTACTGGAATTCCCTTTTGTGGAACAGACTCATGGGTCCCCGGGTTTTGAATATAGCACCTGAAGATGAACAGCCGTATCTACGGACCTATGCCCATTGCACCGCGGAGCGGGCCCCGGGATATACCCCGGGATCGATTACGGCCCTGGCAATAAACCTCGACCGGGAGAACCCTGCCACGGTAGCCTTCGAGGGGCTATCGGGACCGATGGAAATCTACCGGATCACAACCAACGACCTGTTTGGTAAAGAAGTCTATTTGAACGGCGTGCTTTTACAGACCGATGAGAGCGGTGACCCCCCGGATATTCTTCCGGAGGAGGTAGACCAGCAGTATATTACTCTGGAGCCCGCAACCTATGCCTTTATTGTATTTACGAACCCGGGGACGGGTGTCTGTAAATGAAGGGAATAGGTAAGGCAGGAGCTGGGTGCGGCACTGATTCTCCCTGAAAAAGCAGGTGGTTTTATGGAAAGGGTTAACGCGAGAGCAAAGTATGATGTGAGCGAGGAGGCCGGAAAGCTCCATCACTCCTCGTTCGTTGTGGACCTTCACGCCGATACCCTGCTGGCGGACAGGCTTTTCCGTTACGACATGCTGGAGCGGCACCAGCCGAGGATCCCGCTGAGCCCTTTTTTCAATCATGTCGATGTCCCGCGGATGAAAGACGGGGGAGTATCGTTACAGGCGTTCGGGATCGTGACCAATTACTGGGCGGCGAAGAGGTGGACTGCGGAAAGAAAAGTGAGGAGGATGGATGAGATAATAAGGAAAAGCAGTGATCTTGAATGGGCGCTCTCGGGGACGGAAGCGGAAGCAGTATGGAAGCGGGGAAAGATCGGCGCTTTCCTGGGGATGGAGGGGGTGCATCCTCTCGGGGGCCGGGTCGAAGGCCTGGGGTGGTTTTACGAGCGCGGGCTCAGGTATGCTTCGCTTACGCATTTCAATAGCACGGAGGCCGCCTATTCTTCGGTTTCCCCGGTAAATAAGGGCCTTACCGCCTTCGGGAGGGAGCTTATCGGTGCGATGGACGAGAAGGGTGTGATCGTGGACCTGGCTCACATAAACCGCGCAGGTTTCTTCGAGGCAATCGAATGCTCCCGGAACCCGGTAATCGTCTCGCACACGACCATCGGGAGCCTGAGCCGCCATCCGAGGGCGATAGACGACGAGCAGATAAAGGCGGTCGCCGGGAAAGGGGGGGTTATCGGGATAATGTTCTCGCCCCTGTTCTTAAGTAAGAGGATTATCGAAGGTGCCGAAAGGATAGTCGACCACATCGACAGGGTAAAGGAGGTTTCCGGGATTGACTACGCGGCATTGGGCTCCGACTTCGACGGTTTCATCCACCTGCCCCGGGGACTGAAGGATATCAGCGACCTCCCGGTGCTCACCCAGCTGATGCTGGACCGGGGATATTCTGAAGAGGAGATAAAAAAAGTTTTAGGCCTCAACTTCCTCCGCGTCTATAAGCAAATCTGCGGATGATCGAAAAGAATGAGGGTGAGGGCCTGTCCTCTGTAGGTTTTAGCGAAGGAAGAGGATAATTTTCACGGATCACCGACACCGACACGGATCTGGACTCTGGTGATA
>CP070770.1:2088644-2094035 GCA_020345765.1 Deltaproteobacteria bacterium | reverse complement strand
CCGGAATAAACAAAGAGGTTTCTTCGATATTAAGGGATTGATTGAAAAGAGCAGACTGAGTGATGAGATTAAGTCTCGGAGCGTGAAGGTATTTGAATCTCTGGCCCGGGCGGAAGCAAAGATTCATCGAAAAAGACTCCCGGACCTCCGTTTTCATGAAGTCGGAGCGCTTGATTGTATTATCGATGTAGTCGGGGTGTTATCCGGGTTGGAGCTGTTGGGGGTTAACCGGGTCATTGCCTCAAAAATTCCCTTGGGACGAGGATGGGTGAATTTTCATCACGGGAACCTTCCCCTTCCCGCTCCGGCAACCGTGGAGATACTGAAGGAGGTTCCGGTCCATCCCGCCCCGGTTGAGGGGGAGCTGGTAACTCCCACCGGAGCGGCCCTCATTACCAATTTAACCCGGGACTTCGGAGAACTCCCCTCAATGCGGATTGAGAGGGTAGGATACGGGGTCGGGGAAAAGGACTATCAGAATCACCCCAACCTTCTGCGGATCATCCTGGGGATTGAAGAGGGGAAGCAGGGGAAGGAAGAAAGGGCGGTAGTTATTGAGTCGAATATTGACAATATGAACCCGGAGCTTTACGATAACCTAATCGAGAAGCTCTTCCAGGAAGGCGCTTTGGATGTCTATTTAACCAACATTCAGATGAAAAAGGCCCGGCCCGGCATAAAACTAAGTGTTATCGCCCGGGAAGAACACCGGACGAAGCTTATGGATACCATCTTCCGGGAGTCAACCTCTATCGGTATCCGTTTCTATCCCGTAGGCAGACACAAACTCTTCCGCCGGGTAAGCACGGTGGAAACACCTCACGGCAAGGTCCGGGTTAAAGTCTCCCAGGGCAAAAAGGGGATAATGAACCTGGTGCCGGAATACGATGACTGTAAAAAGTTGGCAAAAAAGGCGGGAATACCATTAAAGACAATCTATAGTGAGGTTCAAGGAAAGTTAGCACAGATTAAGAACCTTACCGGAACATGATAAAGTTCACCATAAGAATACTTATAATTGCCGGGGTAATTCTCCTGGCACTTCAGGTCTTCCGATTCTCGTTAAGTCGGGGGGAACTGGAAGTTGGGTTTCGGGACCGGGCCAGGATTGAGAACCTGCGTAAGGTTGCCACTGGGGTAAAGGAAAAGGTCTTATCCCGATTGGTCGGGATCTGGACCGTGCACAATAAGGAGGCAAAAGACAAAACCCCCTCGGAGACGGTAAAAAAGGAGCCCGAAACAACCGAAGAACAGATCTCCGAAGACGATCGGAAGGAGCTGGAAAAGATAATAGAGGAAAAAATTGAGTAGTCTGCCCTGACGAGCTACTCTAATGGGATATCCTAATAATTTAAAGATAGGAGAGACAATATGATGAAAAAGGATTTAGGAAAAGAGTTTGTCGAGGACCGGGAAGCAATAAAAAGAGGATTTGATGATTTCCTGAAAAGTCTAAGCAGGCTGGAGTCCGCTGTTATTATCAAGGCGGGAGCAACCATATTGGGGCTAATCGCTCTCGGTGTGGTACTCCATTTTCTTTTCCGCATGACTACGCCCGAGCTCGAGGCAAAGGTTCTGGCCAATACCTCAACCAAGGTGGGCACTTTTATCTTAATCAATAATTTAGGCGGTTCCGATTGGAATCAGGTCAAGATGACACTTAATCAAAGATATACCTACCAGGTGGATAAGATAGAGGCTGGGGGTCGGCTTACCATCATGGCGGAGAGCTTCACCGAAAATGGAAAACCAGCACCCAACAACTTGATACCTATGGTTTTATCAATCGAGTGTAATAAAGGCACATCAATTTTCCCTTTAAAATAAAAGGGAAGAAAGGGGGTAAAGCTGATGAAACTGAACAAAACTTCTTTGGGGTTCTCCTTGGGGATTGTCTGGGGACTCGGGCTGTTCCTGGCCACTCTCTGGATCATGATCAAGTTCCCCCAGGGGCAGCATTATTACCTGGGGATGCTGAAGAATGTTTATCTGGGGTATACGGTAAGCATTCCCGGGGCTGTTATTGGTCTTATCTGGGGCTTCATTGATGGTTTCATTGCGGGATGGCTGATCGCCGGACTGTATAATCTGTTTTCGCGCGAGGTGGGAGGAAACAAAAAAGCGGACGAAGAGCCCGCGGCAGAAAAAGAACCAGTAAACTCTTAAAAAGGAGGTTAACTTGGCCAGGATAACCGTTGAGGACTGCTTAAAAAAAGTTGACAATAGATTTAGGTTGGTCTTAATGGCTTCAAAAAGAGCCAAACAGTTAATGAAAGGTTCGGAGAATCTTATTGAAAACAAGGACAATAATAAGTCAATCGTGGTTTCCCTCCGCGAGATCGCCGCTGGTAAGGTCAACCTTGAAAAAGAGGAATGATCAGACTGAACGATATATTAGATCGGACTCTAAGCTATAACCCCGGAGCTAATCTGGATGTAATCAAGCGGGCCTATGTATTTTCCGCTAAGGTCCATCAGGGTCAGATGCGGCTTTCCGGTGAACCCTATCTGGTCCACCCCATTGAGGTAGGCGGAATCTTGACTGATTTGAGGATGGATGTCGATTCGATTGCTACGGGTCTGTTGCACGATGTCGTTGAGGATGCCTGGACTGAGCTTGATCAGATCGAGTCGACCTTCGGGAAAGAAATAAGCACTCTGGTGGACGGCGTCACCAAAATAAGCCAGATTTCCTACGGCACCTCAGAAAAGAGGCAGGCGGAGAATCTGCGCAAGATGATTGTGGCCATGACCAAGGATGTAAGGGTCATCCTGATCAAGCTGGCGGACCGGCTTCACAACATGCGGACTCTCGAGTACCACGAGGAAGACAAGCGGGTTAAGATTTCTCAGGAAACCAGGGACATATACGCCCCTCTGGCGCACCGATTGGGGATCAACTGGCTGAGGTCCGAATTGGATGACCTGAGCTTCATGCACCTGAACTCCGAAAGATACTATCGGTTGGCTAAAAGGATAGCAAAGAGCCGTAAAGAAAGGGAGAAGTATATTAAGGAAGTGGAGGGGATCATCAAGGAGATCCTGACTAAACAGGGCATTACCGCCGATGTATCCGGGAGGCCCAAGAATCTCTACAGCATAAATCAGAAGATGGAGAAGTACGATCTTGATTTCGACCAGGTTTATGACATCATCGCCTTCCGGGTCATTGTCGGCTCCATCAGGGATTGTTATCAGGCCCTGGGAACTATCCATTCCCACTGGAAGCCGATTCCCCAGCGCATTAAAGACTACATTGCCATGCCTAAGGCCAACGGATATCAATCCCTCCATACCACGGTCATTGGCCCTTATGGGGAAAGAGTGGAGATCCAGATCCGCACCGAACAAATGCATAGCGTGGCTGAGGGTGGGATTGCCGCCCACTGGAAATACAAAGAAGGCAAGGTCATCCAGGAAAAGAGCGATTGGGAGTTTGCCTGGCTCCGCCAGCTCCTGGAGTGGCAGCAGGAAGTGCCCGATGCCACCGAGTTCCTCAATACGGTCAAACTCGACCTCTTTCCGAACGAGGTTTTTGTCTTCACTCCCCGGGGAGATGTCAAGGAGTTTCCCAAGGGCGCCACTCCCGTGGATTTTGCCTACAGTATCCATACCGATATCGGTAACCGCTGTGCCGGGGCAAAGATAACCGGCAGGATCGTCTCCCTGAAGGCTGAATTGAAAAATGGAGACATCGTCGAAATCATAACCTCACCCACGCAAAAACCCAATAAGGACTGGCTGCGTTTTGTTAAGACCTCGAAGGCGAAAGCCAAGATCCGTCAGTGGACCGCCCGGGAGCAGAGGGAAAGGAAGAGCGCTCTGGGCCGTGAGCTGCTGGAGAAAGATTTTAGAAAGCACGGCTTGAATTTCTCCCGGTTGACCCGTTCCGGGGAAATGGAGAAGGTTGCCCGGGAATGTAATTACAAAGAAGCCGAAGCCTTGATCGCAGCGGTGGGCTCGGGAATCCTCCCTTCGAGTCAGATCATAAAGCGCCTTGTCCGGGAAGAGGGCCTCAAGCCCGGGGAAGTCCCCGTTCTGCCGAAAGCGATTCGGAAGACCGCCAGTCAATCCCCTACCGCCATTTCTATTATGGGGGTTGACGACATAATGGTACGCTTCGGGAAATGCTGCAACCCTCTACCGGGTGACAGTGTAATGGGATTTATTACCCGTGGCCGGGGGGTTACCGTTCATAAAGCCGACTGTCCCTGGGCCCTGGAGAGTGACCAGGAACGGCGGTTAGAAGTCCAGTGGGATCCTCGGGCACAATCGCTGCGGCCGGCCAAAATCAAGGTAGTGTGTATCGACCGGCCGGGAATGCTTGCCCAGATCACCCAATCAATCGCCTCGGTTGATGTGAATATCAAGAAGGCTAAGGCCCAGACAACTATGGACAAGAAAGCAATCAACATCTTTGAGCTCGATGTCAGGGATATTGCTCACCTTCGTAATGTGATCAAGTCGGTAGAGAAGGTCGGAGGGGTGATTTCCGTGGAGAGGTTGAGCGGCTGAATCAAGGGGCTTTTTTTACAAACCCCGAGCGGATGCACCGGGTGCAGACATTAAGGCGGCGGACGGTTCCTCCCTGGATTATCCTGATCTTCTGGATATTTGGATGCCACATCTTCTTGGTTCGGTTATTGGCATGGCTTACATTATGGCCAAAAGAAGGTTTCTTCCCGCAGACTACACAAACCTTTGACATAAACAATTACCTCCTTGATCTAATAAATACCATTTCCTTTAATTTTTTGCAAGTTTTTTTAATGTAGGCGTTCAAATGAAGGAAGAAGATCATCGGGAGCGGACCCGGACGGTCCGTCAGCGGATAACCGATCTCCTGAGCGAGAAAGAGATGGATTCCCGGGAACTCTCCCGTGATATCGGGATCCGCGAAAAAGAGGTCTATGCACACCTCACTCATATTGCCCGTTCCTTAGCGCCCCAGAGGAAGAGGCTTATCATCCGGCCGTCCGAGTGTCTGGTGTGTGGATATGTCTTTAAGGATCGGAAGCGCTTCACCCCACCCGGTCGCTGCCCGCGCTGCAGGAAGTCTCACCTCCAGAGGCCGGCATTTCGGGTCAGTTAGCGGATAAAAGTAACCTTAAACCCCCCTAAAAATTGATGATAATACAGTCACTAAGCGGGGGGTTGGCGCCGTCGTCCCAGTTGGCGCAGATGGTGGCCTGCCCCGGCTCATCCGAACATATATCAAAGGTGTAGGTACCGTCCCGGTTGTCGGTGATAAAGAACCCGCGGTCTTTGGGCTTGCCCGTATCCATATCCACCTCGACATTCCAGATCAGGGCGTTATCCAGATATGCCAGCTCAGGACCAATATCAGGATTACAAATTGTGAATTTATCAGGTCTCCAATTGAACCTGATC
>CP070770.1:2072237-2088544 GCA_020345765.1 Deltaproteobacteria bacterium | reverse complement strand
TCCTTACTGCAGCCGGGTTTGCTGCACCGAGGCGGTCAAAAACGCCCTCAAGATAAAGGAGATAAACCCGGAGGCGAATATCTTTATCCTCTATCGGGATATGAGAACCTACGGGTTCAAGGAGGTCTATTACGAAAAGGCACGGGAGGCGGGAGTAATGTTTATCCGCTACGAGGAGTTCGATAGGCCCGAGCTCATCAGGCAGGATGGAGAGCTCAAGGTCTCTCTCCGGGACCCCGTTCTTCGGGATCAGTTGATTATCGATACCGACCTCCTGATATTAAGCGTTGCCACCGTCCCGGAGCCCAACAATGCGAACCTTGCCCAGATGCTGAAGGTACCGTTGAACAGCGACAAATTCTTCCTGGAGGCGCATGTGAAGCTTCGGCCGGTTGACTTTGCCACCGAGGGGGTGTTCGTCGCCGGGCTTGCCCACTCCCCCAAGTTCATAGCTGAGGCGATTGCTCAGGCGAAGGCGGCGGCCGGAAGGGCATCCACCATTATTTCCAAGAAGGCGATCGAGGCGGAAGGAATAATCGCCGCGGTCAATGAAGATATCTGTGACGGTTGCGGGATCTGCAAGCCCATTTGTGAATACAAGGCAATAGAAATCGTCGCGACGGAAGAAGACAAGAAGAAAGCGGAAATAAACGAGGCCCTCTGCAAGGGCTGCGGTGCCTGTGTGGGAGCATGCCCCAGTGGGGCAATGGAGCAGAAGGGCTTCAAAGACAACCAGCTGATGGCACTTATTGATGCCGCTTTAGAGGAAACTACTGCCTTGAGCATTTAAGAACCCTTAATATTAAGAAGCGGAGAGAGAACATGGATTGGGAACCGAAGATACTCGTATTCTGCTGTAACTGGTGCTCCTATGCCGGGGCCGACCTTGCCGGTATCGCCCGGCTCCAGATGCCGACAAACTTCCGAATGATAAAAGTGATGTGCTCCGGCCGGGTTGACCCCGAGTTTATCCTCTCGGCATTTTCCAAGGGTGCCGACGGGGTTTTGGTCAGCGGCTGTCACCTTGCTGACTGCCACTACATCGGAGGCAACTACCGCACCCGGAGAAGGATAGCGCTCCTGAAGATATTGATCGAGCAGTATGGACTTAACCCAAAGCGGCTGAGGCTCGAGTGGATATCGGCCGCCGAGGGTCAGAAATTCGCCCAGGTGATAAGGGAATTTACCGAGGAGATAAAGGCATTGGGGCCCAGCCCTTTTAAGAAAAAGTCCGCACTTGCCGTGGTGGAAGCTTCACCAACCGTAGCGAAAGTATCAACCGCCGTGGCCGAAGCTTCACCCGGCACTTGATGTTTTTTGAGAAGAAACAACTGAATTATAGGGAGAAGAAATGGCAGAAAAAATGAAGCTTGCGATCATAAGGGGGGCAACCTGCTCCGGCTGCGATGTCGAGATTGTCGACATAAACGAGAGGCTCGTTGAGGTGCTTGGGATCGCAGATATTGTTTACGCCGCGGTGATTATGGACACCAAACACAGCGAGCTTGAGGCGATGGCTGATGGAAGTATTGACATCACCTTCTACCACGGGGCGGTCCGCGATTCCGAGAACGAGCACCTGGCGAAGATTGCGAGAAAGAAGTCAAAGACGCTGATCGCCTTCGGCTCCTGTGCCGTCTACGGCGGTATCCCCGGACTGGCAAATGTCACCAATAAGGAGGAGATATTCAAGGTTGCCTACCAGGACACGCCTTCGACCGTAAACCCCGACTTCGTAGTGCCTTTGCCGGAGTGGAAAGATGAAAGAGGGCATGTCCTGACGCTCCCGAGATTCTACGACGATGTTTTCTCCCTGGATGATTTTGTCGAGGTTGACTACTATCTTCCCGGCTGTCCCCCTCTAGTCACCCAGATAAATCAGGCACTCGATGTAATCGTGAGCGGCGAGCTTCCGCCCAAGGGAAAGGTTCTGGCGTCGGAGAAGACACTCTGTGATGAGTGCAAGCGGGAGAAATCGGAGAATATGAGAATAGAGAAGATCTGCCGACCCCACGAGATTGAGCCCGACCCGGAGAAATGCCTCCTGGAGCAGGGGATAATCTGCCTCGGTCCAGCAACCCGTGCCGGGTGCGAGGCAAAGTGTATCGAGGCAAACATGCCCTGCCGGGGCTGTCTCGGTGCCACCGCAGCGGCGATTGACCAGGGTGGGAGCATCCTCAGCGCCATTGCATCCATTCTCGACATTACCGATAAGGAAAGCCAGATGTCGGAGGAGGATATATACAAATTGGTCTCTCAGATCAAAGACCCTCTCGGCACATTTTACCGGTTCTCGATGCCCAAGTCACTGCTCCGAAGGACAAAGAAGGAATTGGAGAAGGAGAAAGTGTAAGATGGAAGAAAAGGCCAAAAGGATAACGATAAGCCCGATTACGAGGCTCGAAGGGCACGGTAAGATCGAGATATTCCTCGACCAGCAAGGCGAGGTTGAAGATGTCTACTTTCAGACCGTCGAGCTGCGGGGATTCGAGCGATTCTGCCGCGGGAGGCCGGTGGAGGAGATGGCGAGGATCACAACCCGCTTCTGCGGCGTATGCCCCTGGGCGCACCACCTTGCCTCCGCCAAGTGTCTCGACGCCGTGTTCAAGGTTGAGCCGCCCCCGGCCGCCAAGAAACTGAGAGAGCTTGGCTACTGTGCCCATTATATTCATAGTCACCTTGCCCATATCTATGCCCTCGGCGGCGCACCGGATTTTCTCATCGGGCCTACTGCCCCTCCGGGAGAGCGAAACCTCTGGGGCGTAATCGCCAAGGTGGGACTGGATATCGGAAAAGTCGTCATCAAGCACCGATACTATGTCCAAAAGATTCAGGATATAATCGGGGGAAAGACGATCCACCCGGTATTCGGTCTTCCCGGCGGCAACTCGCATCCGATCACCGAAGAGCAGAGGAAAGAGATCGAGGGTATGGCCAAGGAGCTGCTCGAGTTTGCCAAATACACAATGAATCTCGTGTTAGATGAGATTATTCTCAAGAACAAAGATTACGTTGACCTGATCACCGGCGATGTTTACTATCACAAGACATATTATATGGGACTTGTCGATAAGAATGGCAAGGTTAACTTCTACGACGGCGAGGTAAAGGTCATCGACCCGGACGGCAATGAATACTGCCGCTTCCGGGAAGACAATTACCTGGAATATATCGCCGAACATGTGGAACCCTGGTCCTATCTCAAGTTCCCCTATCTGAAAAAGATTGGCTGGAAGGGGTTCGTCGATGGCAAGGACTCGAGCATCTATCGGGTCGCCCCCCTTGCCCGGCTCAATGTTGCCGATGGTATGGCGACGCCCGAGGCGCAGGCGGCCTACGAGAGGATGTATGATACACTCGGGGGAAAACCCTGCCATGCGACCCTCGGGATGCACTGGGCAAGGGTTATTGAGAATCTCTACGCCGCCGAGCGGCTCCTCGAGCTGGCGCAGGATCCGGAGATTACCGACAAGAAGGTTAGGGTAATCCCTAAGGAGACACCCGGCGAGGGGGTGGGAATCGTCGAGGCACCGAGAGGCACCCTGATTCACCACTACTGGGCAGATGAGAACGGGATGGTCCTGAATGCGAATCTGATCGTCGCCACCGGACACAACAATGCTGCGATGCATATGTCGGTCAAGCGGGCGGCCCAGAAGCTAATCCACAACTTCAAGGTGGACCAGGGGCTTCTCAATATGGTGGAGATGGCATTCCGGTCTTATGATCCCTGCCTTGCCTGCGCCACCCATAGTCTCCCCGGCCAGATGCCCCTTAAGGTAAGCATCTACGACTCGGAGCGAAACCTGATTAAGACATTGAGCCGAGGATAGAAACCTATTATTTAAGGATAAATCGGCTCTGCGTATAGCTTTATTAGGGAGCCCGGGCGCCTCCCCTTTTAGATATTTGGCATCTAAAGGAGTTTAAATTAGTGAAAACCTTGATCCTTGGCCTGGGCAATCCTATCCGTGGTGATGACGGCGTGGGGATAAGGGTTGCCGAGGAGTTAAGAAGGCAAATAAAGGACGAAGATATTGAGGTCCAGGAGGCCAGTGTCGGGGGACTCGGCATCCTTGATCTGATCCAGGGTTATGATAAAGTCATCATCGTAGATTCCATCCAGACGAAGGACGGCCAGCCTGGTCAAATTCACCGGTTAAAGCCGTCCGACCTCAAGTCATACATTCACACATCCTGGCCCCACGAGGTCAATCTCACAACTACCCTGTCGCTCGGAGATAAACTCCAACTCCGGATGCCTAAGATCATTAATATTTATGCCGTTGAAATAAAAGACGATATCACTTTTGCTGAGGAATGCACTCCTGAAATTTCGAAAGTTGTTCCAAAGGTTGTGCATCAGATTTTGTCCGAAGAGTTCGGACCGGTGTAAGCAAAATCGAGGTTTTGACATGACAGTTCAACACGCCTCAATCGAAGTGAAAAGCGTCTCAAATCTAAGCAAGCTCCATACAGATCCCCACCTTGCTAGCCGACAGGCCATTGGAATTTTACGGGGAAAGCGTGCCATCCTAAAGGTAACGGGCATAGTTCAAGGAGTAGGTTTCCGCCCCTTCATCTACAACCTGGCCCGAAGATATGGCCTGAAGGGGTGGGTTATCAACTCCTCTGAGGGTGTAAATATTGAGGTTGAAGGCGAGGAGGTAGGATTGAGGAAATTCATTACTGACATCCAGGAGAAGCCTCCATCATTAGCTGCTGTTGAGGAGATAAACATTCGAGATAATCTCGTCCCCAAAGGGTACATCAACTTTGAAATCAGGGAAAGTCTGGTACAACCTGGCAAGTTTGTTCCTGTGTCGCCGGATATTTCGATATGTGAAGATTGCCTATGTGAGCTCTTTGACCCCTCTGATAGAAGGTACTTCTACCCATTCATTAACTGTACCAATTGCGGACCACGTTTCACTATAGTTAAAGGGATACCTTATGATAGGGATAAAACAACGATGGAAAAATTTGTTATGTGTCCCTCCTGTCAGAAAGAATATGAAAATCCTCTCAACCGACGGTTCCATGCTCAACCAAATGCTTGTCCAGAATGTGGCCCAGAAGTAAAGTTAATTAAGAATTCAGAATTTAGATTTTTGAATGAAACTTTAGCTGCTCAATTCATTGAGCCAACAAAAGGTAATGAGGCAATTTTGAAGACCATTGAGTTACTTGAACAAGGAAAAATTATTGCGATCAAGGGATTGGGAGGATTTCATCTCGTTTGTGACGCCTTTACTGGACAAACCGTATATAATTTGCGAGCTAAAAAATATCGTGAAGATAAACCTTTTGCCATAATGGCAAGAGATATAAAAACAATTAAACAATTTTGTGAAATATCAGTTGAAGAAGAAAAGTTATTATCTTCTCTGAAACGCCCAATTGTTATCTTAAGGAAAAAACCTGAGACCAACCCGAAAATTGCTGAAGAAGTTGCGCCTAACAATAAATATTTAGGATTCATGCTTCCATATACCCCCCTCCATTATCTACTGTTTTCAGGATCTCTCTCTGCACTTATTATGACCAGTGGCAACATCTCTGATGAGCCAATTGCATATAGAAATGAAGAAGCAATTAATCGGCTTAAAAAAATTGCTGATTATTTTTTAATTCATAATCGTGATATTTATATTCGTTGTGATGATTCAGTAGCAAGAATCTTCAATGATCGAGAAATGGTTATTCGCCGATCAAGAGGTTATGTGTCCCAACCTATAAGAATTGAGAACCCAAAATTGAGGATAAATAATGCGATTTTGAGCTGTGGAGCACACTTAAATAATACCTTTTGTTTAGCTAAAGATAATAATATTTTTCTAAGTCACCATATTGGTGACTTAGAAAATGTGGAGACTATGACTGTCTTTGAGAGAGGAATTGAACATTTTAAAAATCTTTTTGATATTCAACCTAAGATTGTTGCTCACGACTTACATCCCGACTATCTATCTACTATATATGCTCGTAATCTTCTAACCCTTAGCCCAAACATCCGAACGGTAGCTGTTCAACACCATCATGCCCATATCGGCAGCTGTTTGGCTGACAATCAAAAAGATTCGAAAGTCATTGGTGTTGCTTTTGATGGCACAGGGTATGGGGATGATGGGAATATCTGGGGCGGAGAATTTCTTATCGCTGATTTTAATGATTATAAACGAATTGCTCATCTTAAATATGTACCTTTGCCAGGAGGAGAAAAAGCGATTAAAGAACCGTGGCGAACCGCTGCTAGCTTTCTTTATCAGACTTATGGGAAAGAATTTCTTAATTTAAATATAGATTTTTTGCATCGGTTAGATAAGCAGAAATGGGTAGTTCTACAGAAGATGATTGACCAAAGGATAAACAGTCCTCTCACTTCCAGTATGGGCCGATTATTTGATGCCGTATCTTCTCTAATTGGAATCAGGGATGTAATAAATTATGAAGGCCAAGCAGCCTTTGAGCTCGAACAGATAGCCGAACAACTTCCGATCTCAGAATCAAGAATTGAATATTATGAATACCTAATTATTGGAAACACTGGATCTCTCATTATCGACCCCTTGCCTATATTTGAAGAGATAATAGAAGATCTAAAAGAGAAAGTCTCTAAATCGGTTATCTCTGTTAAGTTTCATAATACTGTTGCCAAAATGATTGTCGAAACTTGTTCAATAATTTCTAAAGATCCAGGGTTAAATGAAGTTGCTTTAAGTGGTGGTGTTTTTCAGAATATTTTTCTCTTGAAATCAGTGTGCTACCGGTTAAAAAAAGAAGGTTTTATAGTTTATACTCATAGTAAAGTGCCACCTAATGATGGAGGGATTTGTTTAGGTCAAGCAGTAATTGCTAACGCTAAGATAAATAGAGGTTAAAGAAGATGTGTTTAGCCGTACCTATGGAATTGGTGGAAATAAAGGATAACATTGGAGTTGCAAGAATGGGTGAAGTAGGGATAGAAGTTCATCTGGGCTTACTTGGCGATGTAAAGTTAGGCGACTATCTCATTGTTCACGCAGGTTTTGCTATCCAAAAATTAGATAAAGAAGCAGCAGAAGAAACTTTAACTTTATTAAACGAACTATTAGAAGAAGCGGAATGAAATATATAGACGAATATCGTGAAGACAGAACCATACGGAAACTAATTCATAAAATTAGCGAGGGCCTCAAACACTATAATAATGAAATAGTTCTGATGGAAATATGCGGTACCCACACAATGTCTATTTTCAGGTCAGGATTGCAGAGGCTTTTCCCAGCAGAAATAAGTCTTCTTTCCGGACCCGGTTGTCCAGTATGCGTTACTCCAAATGCTTATTTAGATAAGGCAATTGCCTATTCAAAATTGCAGGATACAATCATTGTTACATTTGGTGATATATTTCGTGTACCTGGTTCGAGCTCGAGTTTAGAAAAAGAAAACGCCAAAGATAGTGATATTCGTATAGTTTATTCTCCATTAGACGCAGTAAAAACTGCCGAAAAGAATCCTGATAAAAATATTATTTTTCTTGCAGTAGGTTTTGAAACCACTGCTCCCCTTATTGCCCTTTCGATAAGGATAGCAAAACGAAGAAATTTGAAAAACTATTCTGTTTTTTGTGGGCATAAGCTAATCCCCCCGGCCATAAAGGGGTTGATTCAAGATAAGGAGATAAATATTGATGGATTTATCTTACCTGGTCATGTGAGTACGATAATCGGTACTCAACCTTATCAGTTTATTAGTAATGATCACCATATTCCCTCGGTTGTCACTGGATTTGAACCTTTGGACATAGTGCAGGGGGTGTATATATTAATTAGCCAGATAGTTAATCACGAAACACCTAAGGTTCAAATACAATACACCCGCTCAGTAAAAGAAAAAGGAAATTCTAAAGCCTTAGATTTAATAAAAGAAGTTTTTCAAGCAACTAATGCCCAATGGCGGGGTCTACAAAGCATTCACAAAAGTGGATTAAAGATTCGTAAGACATATCGACAATTTGATGCTGAAGAGAAAATTGAGGTTGAAGTTGAGGAAACAAAAGAAAATAACAATTGTATCTGTGGAGACATACTCCGAGGCATAAAAAATCCATTGAATTGTAAACTATTTAGGACAATCTGTTCACCGGAAAATCCCATCGGTGCCTGCATGGTTTCATCAGAAGGCACCTGTGCCGCTTATTATAAATATGCAGATATAGGTAGAGATGATGAATAACGAAAAGATTTTATTAGCCCATGGCAGCGGCGGTAAATTGATGCATGAACTTATTGAAAGGTTATTTCAAAATAAATTCGCAAACGAGATCTTAGATGAACTTAATGATTCTGCTATCATCGACATAGAATATTCGAATTATAATAATTCCTATTTGTGTTTCACTACTGATTCTTATGTGGTCAATCCCATTTTTTTCCCTGGGGGGGATATAGGCAAGCTAGCAGTCTGTGGAACATTAAATGATTTGGCTGTTACCGGTGCCCGGCCTTTCTACATTTCGTGTGGTTTTATTGTCGAGGAAGGATTAGATTATGAAATCCTGGAAAGGATAACTGAGTCAATGTACCAAGTTGTTAAAAGAGAGGGGGTAGAAATTGTTACCGGTGACACAAAAGTGGTAGAGAAAAATAGTGCTGATAAAATATTTATTAATACTTCGGGCATTGGTTTCAAAAACGGGCAAGTTAACTTTTCTAAAAAAAGGATAATTCCTGGAGACAAAATTATTATTAATGGTTCAATCGGTGAGCATGGGATTGCTATTTTAACTGCCCGAGGAGAATTTAATCTTAAAAACGAGATTATCAGTGACTGTGCAACATTAACCAGCTTAATTAAAAAAATCCTTCACAGGTCAAAAAATATTAAATTTATGCGTGATCCAACTCGCGGTGGTTTAGCAACAACTTTGAATGAGATAGTCAACCAGATGGATTTTGGTATTTCAATTAGAGAGGAAGATATTCCAATAAAAGAAGAGGTTAGGAGTATATGTGAACTCTTAGGTTTTGATCCACTATATATTGCCAACGAAGGGAAAGTTGTAATTGTTGTCTCTTCCGAAGATGCAGAGATTATATTACAGGAAATGCGTAAAGATCCCTTAGGAAAAGATAGCCAAATTATCGGTGAAATAATTGATAATCCGAAGCAGAAGGTCATAATGCAAACAAAAGTGCAGGGCAGCCGGATCGTCGATATGCTGGTGGGTGATCAATTACCAAGAATCTGTTAGGAACAAATAGTACTCGGAGGTTACAGAATTACTTAACACATTTTTTATTGCTACTTTGGTAGTGAGGAAGAGAAATAATCAAAACTATATCGGAGCTTCATCATGCAGGTAAGAGATAACTGTAGATTGCGTATATTCCTAATAGCCGATGAAACAATCGCTATTAAAGCGTTTCGAAACATTCTCACTGACCTTGGGCACGAGATTATCTCCTTCAATCCCACTTGTGATTTATTTGACAATTTCCAAAAAGCTCCTCAGCCCGTAGACCTCATCATTGCTGAGTTAAAAATGCCAATGGAGGAAATTGACAGAATGATGCGCGAAATCCGCCAGCTATTCCCCGAGACGGATATTATAGCCATGACTGATTATGCTCTAAAAATCTCTTCCGAAGAGTTCATCTCAGATAGTATGCATACTTATCCTAACAAACTGTTTCGCCACGCCGATTTGGAAATCTTGGGGCATAATTATTTTCCGAAAGCCGTGATGACCTCAGATACATATCGCATTTAACCCAGGATAAGGGCATTGAAGTATATCATACTTAGGTTTTGGTGACTTGCTAAAGGAGGAGGAAAAGTAAGACCGAGTTGAAGTTGAACTCGAATTGAGTAGAGAACCCAAAAAGAAAATGGAAACATTAGAGATTGTTCCCCGAGTAGACAAGAAGGGAATATTAATCTTAAAGTTTACTGGTTTTATTGATGGAAGTAATATTAGCTTATGAGAGAATACCTATGGTCGGCAAGATCAGGTTTTTCTGAGAAAACCCTGAGTTTGAGCAGAAGAATGTTTGGAGTCTAACAACTTGGGATGCTGAATTAAATCTGATCCGTCCGCCTCAGGCAGAGGAACAAATGTAAAACTTACATTTTACCCTATTAGCCTGAATAAAGATGAGCACTTTCCTGCCTGAGGCGGACACCGGCCATCCAATATCGTCCATACCGATATCGAATTGAACAATCCTTGAAAAATTGAATCTTAATATTGACATAAGCATATGACTGTATTATCAAATAGTAGTTGGGTTAGGGATCGCAGATAAAAAAAGGCCATTTGCGACAGACTGCAAAGTAAAAATTAAAAATAATTCTACTCCCTAAAATGATGCAACATTCTCTACAAATTGACCAGAAAGCATTAGCCTCCGACTTAATAAAAGAGGCGGAGCGCCTGAGCGATACAGAGCCAACTTCCTGCATGCAGTGCGGGATGTGCACCGGTGGCTGTCCTCTGGCCTACGAGATGGACTGGTCGCCCCGGCAAATCCTGAGGCTGCTCCAGCTCGGCTTAGTTAACGATGCGTTGAGCTCTCGGACGATCTGGCTCTGTCTTACCTGTGAAACCTGCACTGCCCGCTGTCCCCGGGATATTGACCTTGCTAAGCTCATGAGCTCCCTGCGGGAGATTGCGATTACCCAGAAGATTAAGCCGGCGGAAAAGGATATCCTGTCCTTTCACCGCTCTTTTCTCGAACTTGTAAAAAGGGGGGGGCGGCTTTTTGAGCTCGGCCTGGTCGGTCTCTACAAACTGCGCTCCCGCCACCTGTTTCAGGATGTGTTACTCGCTCCGGTCATGTTGAGGAAAGGAAAGCTGAAGCTTATCCCCCGGAGGATCAAGGGGCAGGATAAGGTGGCCCGAATATTTGCTAAAATAGAAAAACAATAACCCGCTGTTCTCATTACGGAATGAAATTTATTTTAAGATTGGGATTTGGTCATTGGTCATTGGGATTTAGTTAATGATAAGGTTTGGTTATTACCCCGGCTGTTCCCTGGAATCATCGGCAGTCGAGTTTGACTTATCCCTGCGAAAGGTAGCACCTCTGCTCGGGATTGAGCTGGTGGAGCTTCCTGATTGGAACTGCTGCGGGGCTTCTGCTGCCCATTCAATCAATCATTTGCTCTCCCTGGCCTTACCTGCCCGCAACCTGGCTATTGCCGAAGGAGAAAATTTATTGGAATTAATGCCTCCCTGCTCCGCCTGTTACTCCAATCTGGCCAAGGCTAATTATGAATTGCTCGGTTCCCCCGGGGTTCTTCGGCAAATAAATCAACTTATCGAAATGAATTACCAGGGCAGGGTCAGGGTCTTAAGTATTTTGGAGCTTCTGAACTCGATCGGGATCGAAAAGATAGTCTCGGTGGTTAAAAACAATTTAGACGGCAAGAAGGTTGCCTGTTATTACGGATGCCTGATGCTCCGTCCCCCGAAGGTCACCGGTCGCCTGGACTTTGAGCAGCCCCGGGGGATGGATGAGGTCGTCAGAGCCCTGGGCGGTGAGCCGGTCAGCTGGGGCTTTAAAACCGAATGCTGTGGGGCCGGCTTCTCCATGAGTAAAACCGAGGTGGTTCTGAAGCTTTGCCACGATATCCTGAATAATGCCCGGGCTAACGGGGCCGAACTTATCGCGCTGGCCTGTCCGATGTGTATGTCAAACCTGGACATGAGGCAGAATGCTATTCTGAAAAGATACGGGGTGAAAGAGTCGTTGCCCATTCTCTATATTACCGAATTAATGGGTCTGGCCCTGGGGTTTCCCCCGGAGGAATTGGGCCTGAACCGGCATTATATCCCCGTTACTACAATATAGCCGCAAAATAATGATTGAATTAGTATTTGTAATGAGGTAGGTGATGGCAAGGATCGGGGTTTTCGTTTGCTGGTGCGGGGTAAATATCGCCGGCACCGTGGATGTGGAGAGGGTGGCAGAAGAGGCCGAGGAAAAGATATCCAATGTGGTCTATGCCACTGATTATAAATATATGTGCTCTGATCCCGGCCAGCAAATTATTGTCGAGGCAATCAAGGATCATCGCTTGACCGGTGTGGTGGTAGCTTCCTGTTCCCCCCGGATGCACGAGGTAACTTTTCAGAAGGCCTGCCTTACCGGCGGCCTGAATCCTTATTGCATGGAGATGGCCAATATCCGGGAACAGGACTCCTGGGTGCATAAGGACCGGGAGGAGGCTACTGCCAAGGCCCTGGAGCTGATCCGGATGAAGGTGGCCAAGGTATCCAAGCTGGAGCCCCTCTTCCCCATCCGGGTGCCGGTTACCAAGAGAGCTCTGGTCATCGGCGGGGGTGTTGCCGGGATCCAGGCTGCCCTTGATATTGCCGATGCCAACCAGGAGGTAGTCCTGGTGGAGAAGGAACCTTCGATTGGCGGGCATATGGCCCAGCTTGATGAAACCTTTCCCACCCTGGACTGCTCCCAGTGCATCCTTACTCCGAAGATGGTCCAGGTAGCCCAACACGAGAGGATCAAGCTTTACTCTTATGCCGAGGTCGAATCGGTGAGCGGCTATGTGGGTAACTTCGTGGTCCGGATCAGTAAGAACCCCCGGGGGGTGGACACCGAGAAGTGCACCGGCTGCGGGGTATGTGTGGAGCGGTGCCCGGTAAAGAAGATCCCCAGTGAATTTAATGCCGGGATCGGATCCCGGAGCGCCATCTATATCCCCTTTCCCCAAGCAGTGCCTAACTGGCCGGTTATCGACCAGGAGTACTGCACTTATTACAAGAAAAAGAAATGCGGGCTCTGCCAGAAGGAGTGCGCCGCCGGGGCGGTGATCTTCGATACCGAGCCGGAATTCATTGAAGAGGCGGTAGGAACTATCGTGGTAGCAACCGGATACGATCCCTGGGAGCCGGTTGCCTACGGGGAATACGGTTACGGGATCTATCCCGATGTGGTTACCTCATTACAGTTTGAAAGAATGACCAGTGCCTCCGGTCCTACCAGTGGTGTGCTTAAGCGCCCTTCTGATGGGGAGGTTCCGAGAGAGGTGGCTTTCATTCAGTGCGTGGGCTCCCGGGATAATGTCAAGGGCTATCCCTACTGCTCCCGGATCTGCTGCATGTACACGGCCAAACACGCTATTATTGCCCGGCATAAGGCAGGTGCGCAGAGCTATGTATTTTATATTGATGTGCGGGCCGGGGGAAAAGGCTATGAGGAATTTATCCGCCGGGCCCAGGAAGAGGACGGAGCCCGCTATATCCGGGGCAAGGTATCCCGGGTTTATCAGGACGGCAAGAAACTAATCGTCCGGGGGGAGGATACTCTCCTGGGGCGACCGGTGGAACTAAGGGTGGATATGGTGGTATTGGCCTCCGCGGTCAAGGCCAAATCCGATGCGGGAAAACTGGCAAGAAAGCTTAATATTGCCTATGACCAGTACGAGTTCTACACCGAGGCCCATCCCAAGCTGCGTCCGGTGGATACCAACTGCGCGGGTATCTTTCTCGCCGGGACCTGTCAGGCTCCCAAGGATATTCCGGATACCGTTTCCCAGGCCAGTGCCGCTGCCAGCAAGGCCCTGGCGATCCTGTCGGCCCAGGAGCTGACCCGGGAGCCTTTGATCTCCGTAGTTGATCCCTTAAAATGCAATGCCTGCTTCTCCTGTCGGGAGGTCTGCACCTTTAATGCCATTGAGGAGGAAACCCTGCGGAGCGGCAAGAAGGTATCCAAGGTCAACCCGGGATTGTGCCTGGGCTGCGGGGCCTGTGTCTCCGCCTGCCGTAACGGGGCACTGAGCCTGAAGGGATTCACCGATGACCAGATCTATGCCGAGGTAAACGCGATTTAATATCTTACGGGAAATCGAAATGGGTGAGGATTTTAAGCCAACGATCATCGGGTTTGTCTGTAACTGGTGCACTTATGCCGGTGCGGATCTGGCCGGAACCTCCCGGTTAGAGTACCCGGCCAATATCCGACTGATCCGCCTCCCCTGCTCGGGCCGGATCGATCCCCTGTTCATCTTCCGGGCCTTCCTCCAGGGAGCCGACGGGGTTCTGGTCTCCGGCTGTCATCCAGGGGACTGCCATTATACTACCGGTAATTACTATGCCAAAAGAAGGCTGGCAATTATCAAGAGGCTTCTGGAATATATTGGCTTGGAGCCGGGAAGGCTTCGCCTGGAGTGGATCTCGGCCTCCGAGGGGCAGAGGTTCGCTGATGTTTGTAAAGAATTCACTGCCAGAATAAAGGAGCTCGGTCCCCAGAGAAGACTTCGTCAAAGAACTGCCGGTGAGTAAACAGATTATATGTTAATGTGGGAGCTTAATTACCGTAATATCAAAAAGAAAAAATTCTAAGCACTAAGCACCAAATTCTAAATAATTTCAAATGATCAAAATTCAAAATACAAAACGTTCCTTTCAGCAGCTCTTCGACGAAGTTTATCCCGTTTATCCTGAGCAAAGCCGAGGGGAGCGAGGCCGAAGAGTTCAAGGCAAGGTTTTGAACATTTGATATTAGAATTTTGAATTTATTTAGGATTTAGGGTTTGGGATTTAGAGTTTATTAGTTGATATTTGGATTTTTTACTTACAATAATCCGGGATGAGACCAGCTTCAAAGAAAATATTTGCTGATGGATGATATTGAGAAGAAAATAAGAGAGGAAGCAAGGAGACTGCTGGCGGAGAAGAAGGTGGATATCTTTATCGGCTACGGGCCGGGCTACGACGAGACCCATCCGATGCCCGTCTTTATCGAGGCAGAAGATGAGGTGGAGAAATTGATCTATAATGAATACTGCGTCTTCAATCTTACCCGCTACCTGGTAGAGATGGATGAAGGCAAGAAAGTGGGACTGGTGGTCAAGGGCTGCGACAGTCGCTCCTTAATTGTTCTCCTCCAGGAAAATAAGGTTCAGAGAGAGCAGTTGGTGGTGATCGGGGTTCCCTGCGAGGGGATTAAGGACCAGGACAGCCACGAGATACTTAAGAAGTGTAGAGAATGCCGGTATCACCAGCCAGTAATCAGCGACATAATGATAGGGGTAATAGAGGAAAAAGGGCCCGAGGAGGACCCTTACCAGGAAGTAATAGAGTTAGAGAAGAGGTCAGCGGAAGAGAGATGGAATTACTGGTCAGGAGAACTGGACAGATGCATCCGCTGCTATGCCTGCCGCAAGATCTGTCCCCTCTGTTACTGCGATCCCTGCATCGTTGACCAGACCCAGCCCCAGTGGGTGGAAAAAAGTATCAAGCCCAGTGCCAACCTGATCTTTCACCTGACCCGGGCTTTTCATCTGGCCGGCCGCTGTATTGATTGCGGGGAGTGCGAGCGGGCCTGCCCGATGGAGATAAAATTAAGAAATTTAAACAAAAAGCTGGAGAAGGAGTGTGAGTCCCTGTTCAAACAGGTTGCCGGGATTAACCCGGAGGAAAAGCCGGCCCTCATAACCCTTTCGAAGACCGATCCTGATGAAATGTTGAGATAAATGACAAGATCCCAATGATAAGAGTAAAAAATGACCTTAAAAAAATTTACCTTAAATAAACTGTCCGAGATCATTGAGCGGATCAGAGCCGGGCGGGAGGTCTTTGCCCCGGTCAGGGGTAAGGAAGGGGTGAATTTCCGGCTTATTTTCGACTCAAATCAGGTTGCCTTGGATTTTGACAATACCCTGCTTTCGGCCAAGTCCGTTTTCTTTCCGCCTGAGGAGACACTGCTTAGCTTCCGAATGGGAAAGGGTTCGACCGAGTTGGAGCCCGGGGAGAAAAAGATCCCGGAGCGCATTCTCTGGGGAGTGCGTCCCTGTGATCTCAGGGGCTTCGAGCTTCTGGATAAGGTCCTCGGTGAGGGAGAATTCCGGGATCCTTCATATCTCGAGCGGAGGGATAAAACAACTATCGTTGCTTATGCCTGTAGCCAGGCCTTTCCCACCTGCTTCTGCACCTCTCTGGGAGGCTCTCCCACCGATTCTCGGGGAAGCGATGCTATCCTTTTCCGAGTGGATTCTTTAATCATGATTAGATCGGTTACCGCCAAGGGGGAAGAGCTGCTCAGATTAATCTCACCTTTAGTGGAGGACGCTACTGCCGATGACGAAGCTTTAATTCCTCAAATGGAGAAGAAGGCCGGGGAATCAGTTACCAAAAGCATTGATATCAGCAGGGTCTCGGAGAGATTACCTCAGATATTTGAATCCGGGTACTGGAAGAAGGCAGCCTATCCCTGCCTGAACTGCGGTACCTGCACCTATGTCTGTCCGACCTGCACCTGCTTTGATATCCAGGACGAATCCCTGCACGGGGAAGGATCGAG
>CP070770.1:2068279-2072137 GCA_020345765.1 Deltaproteobacteria bacterium | reverse complement strand
TCGGTCGGGTAGATTCAGCTTTAGATCCCGCCCCGGTGGTTATGATCGAGACGATTATAAGGTTAAAGCCGGAAAAATATTGGCGTAAAGGAATGACCACCGATAAACTCATTCAGGAGATCATTGATGCGACCAGAATGCCCGGGGTAAGCCCGATTATGACCCAGCCTATCCAGAATCGGATCGATATGCTGGCTACCGGCATACAGACACCGGTGGGGGTAAAGGTTTTTGGCGATGATTTAAATAAGATTGTTGAGCTTGCGATTGAAGTTGAAAAGGTGCTGAAGACTGTTCCCGGAGCGGTGAGCCCCTATGCGGAAAGGGCAGATAAAAGGCCTTACTTTGAGATCGAGATCGACCGTAAGGAAATAGCGCGTTACGGGATAAAACTGGGTGATGTTCAGGATGTGATCATGACCGCCATCGGGGGGATGAATTTAACCACGGTAATCGAGGGTAGGGAGCGTTACCCGGTTCGGGTGAGGTATATGCGGGAGTTGAGGGACAATGTGGAGGCTTTGCAGCGGGTGCTCGTTCCTGCGCCTTCCGGAGCCCAGATTCCTTTGGCTCAATTGGCCCAGCTTCGTAAAACCGAGGGGCCGGCCAAGATCGGAAGCGAGAATGCCCTTACTTATGCCCGGGTATTTGTCCGGGTGGACCCCAAGGTAGTCGGCCTGGTGGATTTTGTCAAAATAGCCCAGAAGAAAGTCAAAGAAGAAATAATTGATAAAGATAAACTGCCCTCGGGATACTATATTGCCTGGAGCGGACAGTACGAAGCGGAGTTAGAGGCAAGCAAACGGCTTCAAGTCGCCCTGCCGGTGGCACTGTTCATAATTTTTGTCCTTCTTTATATGGCTTTCAAATCCTCTACTTCATTAATGGTGGTGGCAACCGGTCTTCCGGTCTCTTTAATGGGAGGGATTATCTTTCTTTACATTACGGGTTATAATATGAGTGTTGCCGTATGGGTGGGGTTTATCGCTTTGTTCGGTGTGGCCACTGACAACGCTGTCGTGCTTGTATCACACCTTGATAATTTATTCAGGGAAAAGAGACCGAATACACTTGAAGAGTTAAGGGAATTGGTCGTGCAAGGCGGTATCGCCAGGGTAAGGCCCTGTATGATGACTACGATGACTACCATACTCGCCCTTATCCCGGTTATGCTTCTTACCGGGGCCGGCTCGGAGATAATGAAACCGATGGTTTCCCCGACTATCGGGGGACTGGTCACCGCTACCCTTTCCAACCTGATCCTCGTGCCGGTGATCTATAGCTGGCTGAAAGAAAGAGAATGGGGAAGACTCAAAGGATAATCCAGCGTCAAGACGGTAAAATTATAAACTAACTAATTTTATTAACATAAGGAGGGTTATTATGGCTATCACAAAGAATGTTGGCGGTATTGACCGAGTTATCAGGATCGTTGTGGGGATTATTTTGTTGTTGCTTGTCTCCCTTGTATTTGTTGGTCCCCAAACCCCGTGGGCCTATCTTGGACTTATCGGACTCGGGCCCATCATTACCGGGACTATCGGTTATTGCCCGCCCTACACGTTGTTTGGAATCAATACCTGTAAAAAAATAAGCAAAGAGGGATAGGTTTAATAGACAATAAATGATATAGTATAGCGTTACTGGGCAGATAATACTCAAGGAGACAGTGTTATGGAAAAAGATGAGGGGAAAGAGGTAATGTCCTGCTGCGAAGATTCTTCGTGTTGTCCGCCAGATCAGAAAGATGAAGGACAATTAGCGGATGGCAGTGGGCTGTGTACTCAGGACAGTAGCGGGGGAAATGGCCTGAAATCTAAACTTAAGACGGCTGTTTTCGTTATCGTAATGCTCGCGGCAGTCGGGGTTGCCGCACACTCTGTTTTAAAGAAAAACAAAGTTGCGTCAATGATAGAGGAGGATAATGAGTTTAGAGCAAGTATGACTGAGCAGAAATTATGTCGTTCATCGCTTAATTCATTAATCGGTCTGGATGAGGTGGCTGCCGATAAGGATTTCGTATTTATCCTTTTGCCGGGTGAAAGAGAAGAAGCAGAAAAAGCAGCAGGTGTTATTGAAAAAGCTTCTGAGATCATATCCCGTAAAGGGACTCGGGTGGCAACATTTACAATAAAAACAGATAGCCCTGATTATCAGAAGTTAGTTAGTTCTTATGGAATTAGCAGCTTCCCTGCGGTTTTAGCAACGGGAAAGGGATGTGGAGCAAATATTGTTACGGGCGAGATAACCGAAGAGAAATTACTTGCCGGCTATTTGCAGGCGTCAAAACCAGGTTCATGTGAGTCAAAAAGCCCTTGCTGTCAGGAGTAATTGATGTCATTGTATGCGACTTTGGTATTTGGAATTTGAATCAATGTAGTCGATAATGTCTGAAGGATTACCCTATGCAGGAATGGATAAATAATGTACTGACCACACCTGATTTAAGTCTGGTAATGCTGCCGGCAATACTTCTGCTTGGAGTTCTGAGCTCAGTGGCTTCGTGCTGTAATATTGCAGTAATAGGTGCTTTGTCGGGATATGCCGGCACGAAGGGGAACAAGGAATACCGTGATATTTTATTTGTTACAATAAGTTTTATGCTGGGGACAATCTTGGCTCTGGTTGTAATCGGCGCGGTCATTGGATATGCCGGGCAGGTTGCCGGTGAAAGTCTTGGACATTATGGTAAGGTGCTGGCAGGATTGGTATCAGTATTTTTTGGTTTGATGGCCTTAAACCTTATTCCTCTTGATAAGATGAAACTGCCCACATTTAATCAATTAAGCCAAAAATATCCCCGGGGAATACTCGGAACTGTTATTTTTGGTTTCGCTTTAGGCGGAGCATCATTATCCTGCAGTGTATCATGCTGTGCTCCTGCTTTTATGGTTATCCTTGGCGTTGCCAGTCTTCAGGGACAGTGGGTAAAAAGTGCGTTATTGATGGGAATATATGCAGTAGGATACAGTATGCCATTGGCGGCTGTGCTGCTGGGAGTAAGCTTTGGTAGATGGGCTTTGAGTGCCAGCAAGGCAATGCCGGCCGTTAGGGGGATTGCCGGGGCATTACTGCTGGTAGTTGGATTCTATTTTCTGGCTACCGTATAGAGGAAACAAGACATGAGCAAGCAGTACATTGCCGGATGGATGGATACGAAGGTGGGGAAGGTGCCGAAGGTATCCACCGATCTCAGCAGGGCCGATAAGTGGGGCAACTTCAAGGTGAGGTGGGCGTTCAGCCGGATGAGTTATCAGGTGGAGCCGGGTGTTTACGCCGTCGGAAACCCTGACCAGGATTCTATTGTTTTTGTTTCGGCAAACTACAAGTTGAGTTTTGATATTCTGCGTCGGGAGCTGAAGGGACTCGATGCCTGGATAATGGTGCTGGACACGAAGGGTATTAATGTATGGTGTGCCGCCGGAGAAGGGACTTTCGGGACCCAGGAAATAGTCAATCGTATCGAACTCTCACGACTCAAAGAGATAGTGAATCACCGGAAGCTTATTCTGCCTCAACTGGGGGCTCCGGGAGTGGCGGCGCATGAAGTAAAGAAGCTCTCCGGATTCTTGGTAATATACGGTCCCGTTCGGGCATCCGACATACTGCCCTTTCTTGATGCAGGAATGGTTGCTTCCCGGGAGATGCGGCAGGTCAGGTTTTCGCTCTATGACCGGTTTCTGTTAGTCCCGGTAGAGTTGGTAACCGGGCTGAGGTATCTGTTATTCATCATTGCGGGTTTTTTCCTGCTGGCGGGCCTGAGCAGGGATGGGTATTCGAGTGTGATGGCGGCAGATGTCGGTATCCGCTCGACCATAAACCTGCTGCTGGCCTATCTGGCCGGCACGGTAGTCAGTC
>CP070770.1:2065736-2068179 GCA_020345765.1 Deltaproteobacteria bacterium | reverse complement strand
TAATTTTACTGCTACTCTAACCGCCTTACCAGAAGGTGCCTTTACCATAATTGCCACAGCTATTGACAAGGGAGATAATAATGTTGATTCTCCACCGGTGAGAATAACTGTAGACCTTACCCCCCCAAATATTACTATTACCTCTCCAAGTGAAAATGTTTTTGCAAGCGTCCCTCTTATTGTCACCGGTACAGTGATAGATGCCCTTTCGGGAATTAGCTCAGTAATGGTAAATGGTATGACGACTGAGCTGGATTTAGTTGAAAATACATTTAGAACAGTCGTTCATATTCTGGAAGAAGGTTCTTTGAGCATAGTTGCCCGAGCTACTGATAAAGTAGGTAATAGCATAGATTCAGCCCCGGTTATGGTAACAGTTGACATTGCTCCACCTGTGATTGTCATTACCTCTCCGGTTGGGGGTGAATATGTGGGTCAGACAGTGGTAGTTACAGGTACCGTCAGCGATACAGGAGCAGGTGATGTTTCCCTTATGGTCAATGATAAGGCGGCCGAGGTGGAGGCAGGTGGCTTTACGGCAACCCTTACCGGGCTTCCCGCGGGTGCGCAGACCCTGATAGCTATCGGTTCTGATTGGGTGGGTAATACTGCTTATTCGTCGGTGGCGGTGATAGTGGAGATTTCCCCACCGAGCCTTACAATAAGTGCTCCTCTGGATGGCCAGTTTATAGCGAGCATTAGGGTAACAGTAAGCGGTAATGTGGCCGACCCCGAGTCCGGGGTAGCCCAGGTGAACGTTAACGGTGTAACAGCCCTGATATTCGGCAATGGCTTTATTGCGGAGCAGGTCCCTCTTGTTAGTGAGGGCCCCACAACCATCATTGCAATTGCCTCCGACTTTTTAGGGAATCTAAGCTCCTTGATTATTACTGTATACCGGGATACCACCCCTCCGGAAATGGCCATAAGTCAACCTGCTCACGGCTCGATGATCTTCACCGATACTCCGCTGGTTACGGTAACCTATAGCGATGAAACTTCAGGGGTGGATACTAACAGCTTCAGTGTTTTCATAAATGGCATTGATTACACTGTTCTTTTTACCGTCACCCCATCAGAGGCAAGCTACCAGATTGCCCCTGGGAATTCTTTGCCCGAAGGACCGAATACTATCTTAGCTTCTATAATGGATCTAAGCGGAAATATTGTTCAGAAGAAAGCTGTTTTTAATATTGACCTTACACCTCCCTTAGAAAAGATTGTTATAGCTCCCGGAGGTGTTGAGCCCTACCCGGGCGATATGGGAGTCCCCAATATTGGTGACTTTGGTATTGGCAGCGCTTATAATTATCAGCCTGGAGATGAAGTAACCCTCCCCATAAATGTCAATCTCGGCCCACAAACACTCATCGGCTGGGTAGCTGGGATTATCTTTGACGATACAGTCTTTCTTGACCCCCACGATCACTTTATTACCGCCAATTTTATTGCCGGGAGGGCATTATTAGGGAGTAGTGCTCCTTATTATCCGGCGACTGGTATTATCAATCTAAGTGAGATTACTTTTACGATTTCTGAAACGGCACCGCCCGGGACTTATTCTATTGAATTTAAGCCCTTTGTGTTAGCTCCCTTTGTAAAACCACCCTTTGAGGAAGATATTCATGTAAATATTCCTAACAATCCTATTAGCGGTGAGGTGCTGATAGTGCCTCAATAAATCTATAAAAGTAACCATTTTGGGGGAATTGCCAATGAAAATCAGATATAATAAAATTCTTATTGTAGTACTACTTATAGCTACTATTTCATTTTTATCTTTCAGACTATCTTATGCTAATCTGAAGGCATTCGGCGATGTCACTGGCAATGGCATTACTAATTCTAGGGATGCTGATTATATCAATTTCTATCTTGTAGGAAATTATTATGATACCCCTTTAGGAAGCACTTGGCAGCATCTAAACGGCGATGTCACTGGCGATGATAATGTTGATACGAATGATGCAGCGCTCATGCGAGCCTTCGATTTCTGCTTAACAAATACATATGACAATATGCCTGACAGTCTTGAGATTGTTGGAGCTAATGAATGGTGGGGAATGGGTGGTTCCGATATTATTTTAACAGCGCGAGCTCTAAACATGTATGATGATCCGGTAGGTAATGCCTACATGACATTTACAGTAATCGAAGGCAATGCCGATTTTGGTAATGGGAGAAGAAGTATATATGTAAAGACTATATCTGGCTTAGAATGCTTTGGTTGTTCCCAAAAGAAAAATTTTGGGAAGTATTCGGTAACGCTTTATATTGGCAATACTCCGGGGCAACGAGTACGGGTGCGGGTTTCTTCTTCTGGTATTCCTTGTTCTTCTCGTGGTTATGGTTGGGGCTGCTTTTATTGCGATTCTGTTCCGGCCCTTACCCCAGTATACTTTACCGCCTATACCTATGGAGTAAATATTACCAGCCCTCCAAG
>CP070770.1:2050125-2065636 GCA_020345765.1 Deltaproteobacteria bacterium | reverse complement strand
GAAAAGGGCATCGGAGAGCGAAACCGCCTGGTCGCCATCGGGTAGGGGGTAGGGGTCATTCAGATAAAGGTCGGCGCCAGCAATTCCCCCGAAGATAATCACCGTCATCAGAGCAGGGAGCATTACTCGAAATCTCAGTTTAAATCCCATTAAAATCCTTTCTATAATCTCCAGTGTAGTGACTTAGATCAATTCCCTACGACAAAATATACCATTTCCAAAGCTAATCACTTTCGGGACGAGCATTACTAATACAGCAAAAGCAACGGGTGTAATTATAAATAGTATGCTCCCTTACTTGTCCAGAGCCTTTCGGTAAACTCAGAACAGGCCTGTCGAAGGATTGACCGTTTTACTTAAGCTATCAACCCTGCGCCACTTTACTGGTTTTGGAAGATGAACCGCTGATGATTCTGGCTTGCATGCCTTATCCCAAGCAGCATCGTATCCATTATCACAATATTATCCATAGTCACATTAGTCGGCAGGTTAACCGCATTAAGTGCCCATTCCAGCTCGAAACCGTCAGGAACACCGGTTTCCGCCTGGGTCTCGTAGGTGTAGTTGGCCCCGGTTAAGCCCAGAGCATTGATCTCCGCCACCGTCGGAACCGGAGGCAGATGGGCCCTTATCGTCCCTGAGGTTATTAGCTCCGCGGGGGCATAGAACCTCCAGATCGTATTTTCTATCGGTCTCGTGATTGGAGTATCCCCATCGTAATCGTCCACCTGGTAGGAGGGCTCCAGACAAGTTGCCAGGTCGGATACCGAATCCAGCATCCTCATCATCACCATATCGCTGTTAAAGTAGACATCGGGAGGAGACCCGTCATCGGAACCGGGCAGCTCCGGAGCCTCAAAGAGCCGGTCCATAAGGTCGTTAGTCGGGGATATTGCGGGATAGCTCCCTTCATCATAACCGGGGACTCCGGGATCCAGCGGACTTATCCCGTATATCCACTTCACCCACTCCGAGTTCTCCACAAAATAACAGGGCCCAGAAGTGCATTTCCCGTGGGGATCACCCACATTTTGTAAGTTCCTCGCCAATAAGGTATTAAACCTGATCTCCCAGTCGAATTGCATAGTAGCAATGGCAGGCTCGATCCCGGAAATGCCGAGATCGCTCTCGATAGCTGACACATCCGGAAGCCCTAACAGACTGGAGCTAACGGCAATTGGCCCGCTTCCGGTCGTTAGGCTCTGCATCACCAGGTTAACCCCTACCTGGGTACCATCCGGCATACTGAGGAGAGCGAGCTGCAGGACCGGGATCCGGCAAGGTGCCGGCAACCCGTAACGGTCAAAGCAGTTCTGCCGGTTCGAGAAGTTCTCCGTCATATCCGGGTCCCAGGCCCAGTTCTCCATATTTACCCTAATCGTGCTATTGAATGTGAACGTAGGGGAGTACCAGAGATTTGTCGGGTGCTGCCAGCCGAACGAATAACGATCCAGCTGCATCCGCCGCGCCGTCGGATCGAAATCAACCGGGCATCCGGTAAAGGAATCGGTGACAAGACCGTGATTGTGACTATCCACGATCAGGGAGAGGCAGGTCCCGGGCCCGTTATCCGGGATAGTTACCTGCTGAACATCGCAGTGGGTTCCGGTTATCATTGAAATTTTGGAGATAAGATCCTCCAGGCTGTATGCCATCACAATTAACTCGGTTGCAAGCAAAAGCTGGATACTGCCCGATGCCCCGCTCACGGCGACATATACATCCCCGGTTCGATCGGTCCTCAACCGGTAAAAGGATAGTGTTTCAAACCCTCCGCCGATAGGTATATCCTCCCTGCTGGTAACCATATCCGGCAGCATGAGGTTACCGGGAAGCGCCATACCCGACTCTACACCCACCAACGTCATTGTCTGCCAAACATAAGGAGCGAATACATCCTTCTTCTCCAGGGTGGTCAGGGTCCGCCGGTTGAAGCCCAGAGAGGCCAATCCGAACCTGATCGGATTGGGGAATGGGATACTCGTATCTCTTTCGGTATAAGCGTGGATACTGTTAAACTGGGACTGACTAAAATCCCCGATAATATCGGTCTGCTGCCGGGCGGCAATCCCCTCGCCCCGGAGCCGGAGCCCCAAGACCACCTCGCGGGCATCCAGCTCGCTGAAGGTCAGATACTCATACCCGGGAGCCATTACCGAGACCGTTACCGGCTGGTTCAAGGCTACCGTTGTGCTCGCAAAAGTAATCGTCCCGCCGGTGTATGCCTGATCCTCTTTCGCCCAGCCGGGATTGTCCCAGGTTACCGAGGTATTGATCCGGACCACCGCCTCGGTAAGCTCCGTCACGGTCATTTCATCAACCACCCTGATTGACAGTGAGCCGTCGAGGAATCCCTCACCGGTCTGACCTACATTCTGGGCAGTAACCTGCCGGGCTGTCCGCAGCGAGAGTACGATGGGTAGGGCCGGGATACTTTCATTGCAATCTACCAATCCATCGATACTCAGCGTATAGTCGGTCTCATAGTTAAGCGTAGCGTTCCAGACGACGGTGTCATCACCGTAGTTGGTCTCTTCCAGGGACAGGGTACCGATACTTACACTGGCGCTGTCGATATTCATTGACTCATTGAAAACGAACTTGAGATAGGCATTGGTCGGCATATTAAGGGTGACCGAAGCCGGCGGGAGATGGCTTGCGGTTCCATCATCCCGGGGGAGTGACAGGACCAGGTAGGGTGCACCCGGTACTGCATAAGCGCAGTACGATACCACCGGGACGGTCACTAAATCACTCCCGAAATTCCCGCAGTTATCCGTTCCCTCAGCCGTAATAGCTATTAAAGGTTCATTTACTCCGGTCAGGGTTACCGACCAGTTGCCCCCAACAACCGGGGAGCTATAGGGCTCTCCTGCGAGGCCCTGACTGGTAACAACCGTTACCATGGTGATATCAGTATCCGCAGTTCCGGTAACCGTTTCAACACCGCCGTCTACCGTCACTCCCTCCACCGGGTAGGTGATGGTCACCACCGCCGTATCGTCAATATCATAAAGCTCGGTTACCGTTCCTGACTGATTTCCACAGGCATCCACCGCTATGAACTTCAGGGTCGTATCCACGTCGATATTAATCGGGCTCGTGTAAACCGGGCTTACCAGTGAAGCCCCCCTTACTACCACATTATCCAGATCAGAGGTGTCAAGAGAACTATTCGCATTCTGGCGAAAACGAACCGCGAAGCCGGGATTGTTCCCCACCCCCAGGGAGGGATAAAGTGCGGATAGATTGAAATCCCTCTCCTGCCAACCCGACTCCCCCGCACCCGCACCGAATGCCTCTACCTCGGTCCAGGCCCCTCCCCCATTGACGGAAATCTCAAAGATAAGGTTCTCCCCGGCATCTAAATCATGGGTGGCAAATTGATAGCTGACCTGGATGTTCCCGTAACCGGTGGTATTAACTAACTGCATGATCTCACCCGTTTGGAGGAAGTAGACATTATACACACTTCCCGGCTCAAGATCGTTAGTCCTGTTTTCCACAAAGACCGCACCACCACTTGTCCAGCTCCCAAGACCACCACTCTCAAAATCATCACTAAAGACATCGACAACCGGACCCATCGGTATCGGATCGGTCCCGTCAAGGGTATAATAGATCGTCCCGTCACTGGCACTGAGGTTGACCAGGGTTGCACAGTAACTGCCTCCGGCCGGAGAGGCCGTTAAACCGGTCGGAGCCTGATCGTCATACGAATAAACTGAGGCCAGGTTGCACGGGTTGCCAGCCGTGGGTGTTACCGTCATATCTGAGTAATTCCCCCCCGGAGCCTCCACAATAATTGAGGTATTGCCCCAGGACGTAACCGTTGCACCGGTGCCATCAAAGGTAACGGTTCCGGGATTCGAGCCAAAATATGAACCGCTGATAGTTACCGCATCCCCGACACACCCGGTAGGAGGCACAACACTGTCGATACTGCAATTAACCGCAGCCGTAGTGAATGTCGCCGATACCGTCGTTAATAAAACTCCGGTAGCACTGCTTAGACTAACACTGGCTACAACGGTAACCGCCCCTATATTCGGCCCCAGGGTCAGCAGGGTGCTGACCTTTCCCGAGGAATCAGTAACAGTATCAAGTGTGGTTACGGGTCCTGGTAAGACTGCCCCACCGGTGGAGTCGCCGGTGATCTCATAAGTAATAGTTACCCCTCCCAGCGTACAGCCGGAGATGGTCTGGGTGCAGTTAAGTAGGTTTTCCATGGTTACCTCCAGGGGCTGGAGAAGGGTCTGATTGGGGTATCCTTCCTGCCCGTCTCCGTTAGTGGCAATAAGCCCAATGCCCCAGCAGGCCGGGGGATTGATAACCGGTAGATCTGAGTGAAACCCGTTCAGGAACTGGCTGATAGCCAGAGAGTCGCTTACTGCCAGCCGGCAGTCGTGGCCGGTGGAATCAGCATTACCTAGCAGGGGCACATTGGGATAGTTTCCGGCGTTTTGGCGGATTGCGAGGTTGTCAGTGATATCAACATCACCATCCCGCTGGGCATCGCCGTAGATCAAGCTACCGGCTTGGACCTCTCCTATGAAAGAAGAAAGTAAGAAGATGGAAAATAGGAGAAGGAAGGGCAGACAGAGACTTCTGCCCCTACTGTGCCTTGCCTCTTGCTCCTTTGAGATTTTATATTTACTCATTTTCCCCTCCAGTTACTACAGTTTTTAGATCTTAGATTTTGGATTTCAGATGTAAGATCTGGAATCTATAATCTATTATCCACCTGACCCCCTGATCTTTAAAAACTACGCAACAAGTAACCAACGTCCTCTAATTCCTCTCATGTACCACACAGGCAATCATAACAAATATCACTCAGCCCACTGGCGTTATTGATAACCTCCACGTCGCAGCAAAAGAAAGATTCCATGATTTCTACATCCCGAACTATCAGAGTATCAGTGCAGCTAACAGGATTATTCATTAAAACGCCACACAGACCAGTAATATTTACCGTATAATCAGCACAGTCAAAGTTACTCCCATTGATATCCATAGAAAAAGGAGTCCACGGAATCATCACGGGCGGAACAACCGAATCAATCACCGGTGCCAGCGGCACCACTGTAATTTCTATATCAATCCCTTGCTGGTTCGTGCCCCCCGTAATAGTAACCGGGTCTGCGGGGGAGGGAGGATCATAATATCCATACGGCTCCTCTCCATCATCATATTGCATATCTCTATCCGTATCCCTAAATGAATGCACATAATATGTATCATCAGGAAGATTATAAATAGTGTAACTTTCCGGATCCGGAATAACGGCTAACGATACCGGGTCGCCGGTAAATGTTGAATTGGTATAGGCTTCTACAAAGACAATTCCCGTCGCTGGCCCTGTATAGGTAATAGTCCCGGATATACTGCCCAGGGCCGGGTCCGCCACGGTAAAGTTGCTCACACCCATCCCCTGGTATCCAACCCCCATACCTCCTCCTTCAAAGGAATCGCCGTGAATCTCTGCCATCTGATTCACCGACCATGCATATACCCCCGTACTTAGACCAGTCAAAGTGGTCTGGGCAAACTCGGGAAATTCAACACACATACCCTGTTCCCCAGTTATAAGATTATAATACTGCCCCATAAGAAACACTGCGTTTGCGGTATCAACATTCTGCCAGACAAGTGTGGTCGGACCTCCCGAGGTTACCACCTCACCGTTAATCGGGGATACCTGATTGGGCAGGTCAACGGTAGGCCAGATATATACCTGGTTGGATACGGAGATGGTGTGGTCCGGTTGACCGTCGTCTGCATAAAATGTAAAAGTCTGCCATCCGTCGTAGGTGATGTTTGGTTCGTTACCTGAGTCAATATCATCGGGGACATTAGTTTGATATTCATATCGATCAGAGCCGGTGGGGGCGGTCAATGTCCAGCTGTTCGATAGATAATCCTCAGCCCATACGGTAAGCGGATCCCCATCGTCGTCCCGGGCCTCTATTTTAAGCTCAATAGTTACATTTCCGTTCTCAAATGACATCGCATTCAAATCTGGCCATACACGCCATATCCTGGGCAATCGATTACCTGCCCCGGTAACGGGGCCGTCGGGGACGGTGGTAAATCCCCATGAGTAATCTGCCAGTAGGTTCCCGCTTATGTCCGAAATGCTGCCGGAACTTATGGTCAGGGTATGGTGGGTATTTGGCTCCATGTCGGGAAAGGCCCTGGTGGAGTAGAATCTCAAATGCCAGATGGTGGGTCCCTCATTATAATAGGGCCCCTCAAATTGAAATCCCTTAAGGGGTATCCCGGTATTGGTCTCTTTCAGATTGATGGCGGTGATGTCCGCCGTGGAGAAATCAATGGGCTCGTTAAAGCCGATATCGCCATCTATCCCGTACTGGTCCAAATCAATCCATCCATCCGCGGGCACGGTCGCCTCTACCAGGGGCGGGCTTGTATCGTCGGGCTCATCTGCGGTGGTGAAAGTGATCGTCTGGGGGACGAAGTTATTTCCCGCGCTATCCCATAAACCACCGGAAATTCCGATAGTATAGGTCTCTAATGGGTTGAGAGGGAGGTCCGGAATGATCATAACACTAAAGGCGCTTGGTCCGTTGCCTACAATCCAATCCATATCAAATGATACCGGTCCTGCTGAATCAGTCAGGGTTATATTCGTCTGGTTAACCGTTGAGGGATCCAGGACTTCGTCAAAGGCCAGATATATCATGTTCTGGGCAAAATTATGCAGTTTTCGGGGGACACCGGTCTGGTTATCATAGGGGATAGAGAGGACAATCTGAGGCGGGTCGGTATCGCCCGGGGGGCCATAAGTAACAAAACTACACCTGACACCACTCCATATCTTGTTACCGCTTTGGTCGTTTAAGCTCCAAGCCTCAATATTATAGCCGTTTCCCTCCTGAATGGGGGAGATTGTGCTGAGTGTCAGGGTAAGGGTGTCGCCGGTGCTCCAGGTAAGGGTCCCCCCAAAACCGCCCCCTCCGATTTCAGTCTCAACCACATTCTGGCCGAATGCATCCCTGATCTTCATATTGCCCTGGGTGGTATCCATCAGTTCATTGAACCAGATATTGATCTCGGTAAGGGTGGAGGAATCTACCCGGGTGGTCCCGTCCGGATCCTTGGAGGTGACCTGAGGTGGTGTACAATCACCGGTGTAAAAGTTGAAGGGGAAGAAAACGACGGTACCGGTTAAGGAATACCCTGCCAGGTCAGCGGCACCTACTAAATCAACAGTATAAGTAGTGTCGTCTGTCAGCAGATCAGGGGTGGCGAATACAACCACATCGTCCGCTCTCCAATAAAAGTTGCCGGACAGAGGCCCACTGGTCCCAGTGGATAATGTGAACCCACTCTCCACCGAGCCCTTATCCATATCCTCACTGAACTGGATCTCTATGTTTACTCCAGTAGGGACGCCGGTCTGGCCACTATTGGGGTTGGTGGATGTAACCCATGGTGCCATAGTGTCCACCCAAAAGCTGCTGGTTGCTATATCCGAATCATTGCTGCAAGAATCAGTGCATTTTGCCGCCAGTAGATGAGGTCCGTGGGTTACCCCGAAAAAAGTCGTAGTGCATGTGGATGTCCAGCTCCCCAAATCCAGCCGCTGACTGCAACTGCCCTCAGTGCAGGTAATGTCAGTGTCTATCGTAGTGACGGTGAATATGCTTCCATCCGTCGGCGAGGTAATCGTCGGCGGATCCGGGGGCACATTGTCATAGAAATAATTTCCGGCCAGACTGCACGAACCGCTAGTCGCAGTAGTTACTGTAACTATTAGGAAATCCCCACCCGGAGCAAAAACATTCCAAATCCAAGTATCGTTCCAGCCAAGCCAGGATGCTTCGGTTTCATTGAAGTAAACGTGTCCGGGCACGGGTGTACCTGGTCCAAAACCTGAGCCGGTGATCTGCACAAAATCCCCGGGACACCCGGTAGTAGGTGAAACAAGGGTGATGCTGCAGACAGGAGGTACTACGGGCACGGTTACTGAATTGCTTTCGGTATTTCCGCAGTTGTCCGTCCCCTTGGTGGTAATATTTATTGAGGGCGTTACAACTCCCGTCAGGACCACTGCCCAGTTACCCGCAGGATCAACCGGAGATGACACATTGTGTCCCTGGTCAGAGGTAACCGTTACCGTCGTAATATCGGTATCCGCCGTCCCGCCAACAAACACATCGCCGGCGGATATGGTTACTCCATTCCCCGGGCTGGTAATAGTTACATTGGCAGTAGTGTCAATGGTTACATTGACCGCAGCCGGATCGGAAACATTACCGCAGTTGTCCACTGCAATAGCAGAAAAAACAGGGAAATTGAAACTGGATACGTCTATGACCCTGAGGCCATAATCGTTATCCGCCACATAGGCATAGCCCCCGGTTACGTAGACTCCCATGCTATTGCCCGGGGTATCCTGATAGACCGGCGTGCCGGGATTGGTTGGATCGCTTACATTAATGATCGTTAAACCGGCACCTCCATCCGCCACATAGGCATAGCCCCCGGTTACATATACAGCATAGCTATACCCTAAGGTATCCCGATAGACCGGCGTGCCGGGATTGACCGGATCGCTTACATCAATGATCGCTAAACCACTACTCCGATCCGCTAGATAGGCATAGCCCCCGGTTACATGAACTCCGTAGCCATCCCCGGAGGTATCCCGATAGACCGGCGTGCCGGGATTGGTCGGATCGCTCACATTTATGATCGCTAAACCACTACTCCGAGTAGCCAGATAGGCATAGCCCCCGGTTACATAAATATCATAAGCATCATCTATAGTATCTTCGTAGACCGGGGTGCCGGGACTGGCCGGATTGCTCACATTTATAATCGCTAAACCGTTAGACCTGGCACCCAGATAGGCATAGTCCCCGGTTACATAGACTCCCCAGCTCTGCCCTGAGGTATCCCGATAGACCGGCGTGCCGGGATTAAGCGGATCGCTCACATTAATGATCGCCAAACCGCTACCACCCGTCACATAGGCATAGCCTCCGGTAACATAGACTCGGTTGCTATCCGCTGAAGTATTCCGATAGACCGGTATGCCGGGATTTGCCGGATCGCTCACATCAATAATTGCTAAGCCGCTACTCCTATCAGCCACATAGGCATAGTCTCCCGAGACAAATACTCCATAAGCATAATCTGCAGTATCCTGGAAACCTACCTCAATCGGCTCTCCGTATTGACTGTTGCTTAAAGTAATGCTCCAACTGTAGGTGCCACTAACGGTTCGACCATTGACGAATACCGCGGTAATCCCACTGCCGGTCCCATCATCCGCGGTTCCACTCACGACGACCGTCGTGTCGTTGAGACAGGCCCCGTCGGTGGGGGAGACAATAGAGACCGTCGGCACCACCAGGTCAGTATCATAGGTCTCGGTCACGATGGCTGACTGATTGCCGCAGGCATCCGCCGCCGTAAACTTAAGGGTCGTCCCCATACTGATGTCAATTGTTCCCGAATAAACCGGGCTTGCCAGTAAAGAGGCACTCACCATCACATTGTCCAGATCGGAGGCATCAAGAAAGCTATCAGCATTCTGGCGAAAACGGATCGCAAATGCAGGATTATCCTCCACCCCCAAGGAAAGCGCGGAGAGATCAAAGTCCCTCGGCAGCCAACCCGACTCCCCAACACCCGCACCGAATGCCTCCACCTCGGTCCAGGCCCCTCCCCCATCAACGGAAATCTCAAAGATAAGGTTTTCCCCGGCATCTAAACCGTGGGTGGCAAACTGATAACCGACCCGGATGCTTCCGTAACCGGTAGTGTCAACTGACTTCCAGATCTCACCCGTTTGGATAAAGTAGGCATTATATACACTTCCCGGCTCAAGATCATTAATCCTGTTTTCCACCGAGACCATCCCGGCACTCGTCCAGCCCTTATCTATCAGATTCCCACTCTCAAAATCGTCACTGAAAACCCCAACAACCGGGCCCGCCGGTATCGGATCGGTCCCATCGGTGGTATAGTAGATCGTCCCGTCACTAACACTGAGGCTGACCGGGACAACCGCAGTTGTACAGTAACTGCCCCCGGCCGGAATAGCCGTCAGCCCGGTCGGTGCCGCCGTGTCAATAGTATAGTTCTCGGTCACTATGCCCGACTGATTCCCGCAGGCATCCACCGCCATAAACTTAAGCGTCATATCGATATCGATGGTAAGCGGTCCCGAATAAACCAGGCTCGATGAAGTCGCACTTACCACTACATTGTCCAGATCGGAGGCATCAAGAAAGCTATCAGCATCCTGGCGAAAACGGATCGCAAACCCGGGATTGTTCTCCACTCCAAGGGAAGGATAAAGCGCGGAGAGATCAAAGTCCCTCGGCAACCAACCCGATTCCCCCATCCCCGCACCGAATGCCTCCACCTCGGTCCAGGCCCCTCCCCCATCAGTGGATATTTCAAAGATAAAGTTCTCCCCCGCGTCTAAACCGTGGGTGGCAAATTGATAACTGATCTGAATATTCACATAACCGGTGGTGTCAATTGACTTCCAGATCTCACCCGTTTGGACGAAATAGGCATTATATACACTTACCGGCTCGAGGTCATTGATCCTGTTTTCCACCGAGACCATCCCGGTACT
The DNA here is from genome assembly GCA_020345765.1 of Deltaproteobacteria bacterium. Taxonomy (GTDB): domain Bacteria; phylum Desulfobacterota. The sequence goes on along the minus strand of CP070770.1, from coordinate 2,055,015 downwards.
CGTCCAGCCCCCAACTATTAAATCCCCACTCTCAAAATCATCATTAAAAATATCACCGGCCGGGCCCCCGGTAGTAGGATCAGACCCGTCAAGGGTATAGTAGATCGTCCCGTCACTGGCACTGAGGCTGACCAAGGTAGCACAATAGCTGCCTCCGGCCGGAGAGGCCGCTAAACCGGCCGGAGCCTGATCGTCAATATCATAAACCTCGGTCAATGTAGATGCCTGATTACCGCAGCTATCCACCGCCATAAACTTAAGCGTCGTACTTATACTGATATCGATCGGTGCCCCATAAACCATGCTTCCGGTATCAGGTTCGGTTCCGTCAAGGGTATAGTAAATCGTCCCGTCACTGGCACTGAGGCTAACCATCGTCGGACAGTAGCTCCCTCCGGCCGGGGCGGCCATCAGCCCGGTCGGTACCTGATCGTCATACGAATAAACTCCGCCCAGGCTGCACGGGCCGCCAGCCGTGGGTGTTAGCGTTACGTTCGAGTAATCTCCTCCCGGGGCCTCCACAATGATAGAGGTATTACCCCAGGAAGCAACCGTCGCACCGGTGCTATCGAAGGTAACGGTTCCGGTATTTGGGCCAAAATATGAGCCGCTGATAGTTACCGCAACCCCGGCACATCCGGTATTAGGCCCAACACTGTCGATACTGCATTCAATCGCGGTCGCAGTGAAGATTGCTGATATCGTTGTTAATAAAACTCCGGTAGCACTGCTTAGACTAACACTGGCTACCACGGTAACCGCCCCTACAGTTGGCCCCATGATCAATGTCAGGTCGCTGACCTTGCCTGAGGAATCGGTATCCTTATCAAGTGTGGTTACACTTCCGGGTAAGGTTGCCCCTCCGGTGGTGTCACCGGAGATCTCATAAGTAATCGTTACTCCTCCCAAGGTGCATCCGGAGATGGTCTGGGTGCAGTTAAGGAGGTTTTCCAGGGTTACCTCCAGGGGCAGGGGAAGGGTCTGACCGGGAGGGCCTTCCTGTCCATCTCCGCCAGTGGCAGTAAGCCCGATGCCCCAGCAGGCCGGGGGATTGATAACCGGTAGATCCGAATGAAACTCGTTCAGGTATTGACTGATAGCCAAAGCATCGCTTACTGCCAGCCGGCAGTCGTGGCCGCTGGAATCGGCATTGCCCACCAGAGGCACCCCGGGATAATTCCCGGCGTTCTGGCGGATCATGAGGTTGTCAGTAATATCGACATCACCATCCCGCTGGGCATCGCCGTAGATCAAGCTACCGGCTCGGGCCACTCCTATGAAAGAGGAAAGTAAGAGGATGGAAAATAGGAGAAGGAAGAGCAGACTAAAGAAATTGCAAATTGCAAATTGCAAATTGCAAATTTTAAATGATTGAATTGGGATTTGGAACCACGAATTACTCGAATTACCCGAAAAAATTTCCCTTTTTGGGATTTGGGGTTCAGCCTTCGTAGTCCGCCTCAGGCGGGCGAAGTAGGCTTTACTCATTCTTCCCTCCATTTACTACAGTTTTTAGATCTTAGATTTTGGATTTCAGATGTCAGATCTGCAATCTATAATCTGCAATCTATAGTCTATCTATGGCGTAATGATAACGGTGATCTCCCTCATGGGTAATTTATCCAGCTGTTCGTAGAAAGCGCAGCTTTCGTAAGTGACAGCTTCGGAGATATATACAGTAGTAGTTCCGGTCCCCACCGGGCTGAAGATCAAACGAGCCAGGGGGATATCTTCGCCGACCGGAGTATTACATAAGCTCAGTAGAGAATCATTTTCAACATTGAGACTTGAGGTAGCGTATCCGTCCCCGTCATCGCTATTGCTAATGGTGAAGACCGGTAATCGATTAAACTCCCAACCAGGGGTGGGGCTGAGAATCCCACTGCCTGCGATATCGACTAAGTTGAGATTTACTACCTCATGCCTTACCCGGAAGTCAAGCACACCCAGGCTCTCATCCCCCACGCCCGAAAGCACCCCGTCAATGAGCGCGCTCCCCAGGACATCAATGGTGAAAGTGGGACTGGCCGAGAGACTTGCTATTACTACGGACTTTCCTTCCGCCATAAGACTCAATGCAACTATCTGATCTACCGTGACTGCTACCGAGTCCTGATCGGTAAGGAGGGCCCCATTAATGGCTTCGGCAATAATAGTCAGGGGACCTTCGGGTAAACCAGTGAGGGTAGCGGTCCAGTTGGGTAGTGCCGAGATATCCGCTGCTATCCCATTTACGGTTACACTCTCGATCCAGCTCTCGGGTTCACTGACCGTTCCCCTTACCACCAGCCGATATTCGTTTACCGTATCCCCATTTTCCGGAAGGGATATCTGGATAACCGGTGGGGTCAAGTCACCGGTTACCTTTATCCATAAAGGTCTCCTCGGCGTGGTATCAAGGTATACAAAGTTAATACTTTCGTAATTGGTGACTTCCGATATATAGATAGTAGTCGGGCCAATCACGGTGCCGGTACTGAATGTAAGCACCGCCAACGGAATATCAGCTCCTACCGAAGGGAGCAAGGTGTACGGAGGCGCCTTTATATCATTAAAGTTTGAAGTGGCGTAACCGTCGCCTTCGTCAGTATTACTCAGGCCACCTTGAGGGTCGATGAAGTCACAGCCGGGATTAGGACAGGCGATTCCGGTTTTAGTAATACCGTTAACGGTAAGGTAGGCTACCTCGTGGCGAAGCATAAAGTCATAGACTCCCAGGCTCTCGGGTCCTGATCCCAAGTCCGGAGATACCTCTCCGTCGACGAGCACGCTGCCGTAGATCATGACATTGAAGTCCGAGCTGGGCGGGACAATAATGGTATCGGCAGCCGGCCCGGAGGTAGCTCCGACGATAACGGCATAGTATTCGGGAACGATATTTACCCGGAATGCCCTCCTGGGCGTGGTGTCCAGCTCTACCCCGATACTGTTACTGGAATAGGTAACAACCTCCGATATATAGATAGTAGTCGGGCCGATCGCGGCGCCGACACTGAAGTGAACCACTGCCAGCGGAATGTCGGTCCCGGTCGGAGTGGTGATAGAAACGCCATTACTGTCATTAAAGGGTGAAGTGGCGTAGCCGTCGCCTTCGTCAGTATTACTCCAGGTACCCACAGGATAGTCGAACTCATAGCCGGGGTCAGGGAAGACCTCACCGCTTCCGGATATTCCATTAATCGTCAGGTAGGCTACTTCGTGGCGCAGTCGGAAGTCGTAGCTTCCCATACTCTCGGTAGGAGAAACCTCTCCGTTAATCAGCACGCTGCCGTAGATCTTGACGCTGAAGGCGGAGTTGGGGGCGACGGTGATCGAGCTGATAGCGGCTGAGGAAAGACTACCGACAGTAACCGCATAGTCCTGGGGGACAATATTTACTGTCAGGGCCCGGCGAGGGACAGTATCCAGGTAAGTAGTAGTGGTGGTGTTGCTCTTATAATCAATGACATCGGAGATATAGATAATCGTAGTCCCCGGGCTATCTTCGGCGGTGAAATGGAGTATGGCCAGCGGAATATCGGTTCCTGTCGGAGTGGTGGTAGTAGCTCCGTTGATGTCATTAAAGCTCGTAGTGGCGTAACCATCGCCTTCGTCGGTATTACTCCAGGTGCCTATAGGATTGACGAATTCATACCCGGGATCAGGCACAGTCACACCGGTTGGGGATATTCCATTAACCGTCAGGTAAGCCACCTCATGGCGGAGCCTGAAGTCATAGGCCCCCATACTTTCGGGTCCGAACCCTAAGTCCGGGGAAACCTCACCATTAATCAGCACACTGCCGTAGATCATCACCTGGAAGCTGGCGTTGGGGGCCACCGTGATTGAGCTGATACTCACATCCGAGGGCTCGCCCACGATAACGGCGTAGTAAACCGTAGGGACATATTCGAAGCAGCTGACGCAGGTGAAGGCATTTCCGCAGTCATCGGAGATTACCACATCTACGAATCCCACGGTTACGGCGGGAATGGTTACCGCAATCTGGGTATCGCTCACCACGGTGAAGCCGGTAACCATAACGCCACCGAAGGAGATCGAATTCACCGGACCGATCCCGGCAAAGCCACTGCCCTCGATTATCACCTCATCCCCTCCTTCATCTTTCCCGGTAGTTGGGTTGAGCAGGGTAATTGAGAGCGGGGTAGCATCAACCGTTATATTTCTAAAATCAGGATCAGAGACATTCCCGCAGTTATCCTCGGCCCAGGCATTAATGGTATATACCCCATCCACCGGGATGTTCAGAGCAATCGGGAAGTTTGTGCCCGTGGCAGTGTAGATCCCAGCCTGAACCGTAATCACAGCCAAACCACTGCCGTTTTCGGTAACCGTTCCGTCTACTGCAACCGTGGTGCTGTTGATACAAACACCATTATTGGGTGAAGTAATCGAAACTTCCGGTAACGTGTAGTCAATTGTGATGTTTACCGGGGTGGAGTCGGTAGAATTGCCAATCGCGTCCGTTGCAGTTGCAATAAGAGTTAATGCCCCCTCGGGCTGACCGATAAATGTGGCTACCCAGGTTCCGCCAGTGATCTCGGCGGTCATCCCGTTTACCCAGACCCCGTCGAGTCCGGAAGAGGGAATGGGATCGATTACCGTGCCGGTGACTACTACCGTGGAAGTATTGATACATTCGCCGTTTAATGGGGTAGCAATGGATGTCTCCGGTGCTACGGTATCTATCAGGACACTTACCGAATCGGGTAAAGAGGTATTACCGCAGTTGTCCACCGCAACAGCAGTATAAGTGTGGGGAGCGAAACAGGATGCATCTATTACCCTGAGGCCAGAACTCCAATCCGCCAAATAGGCATAGCCCCCGGTTACATAGACTCCATAGCTCTCCCCTGAGGTATCCCAATAGACCGGCGGGCCGGGATTGGC
>CP070770.1:2036253-2050025 GCA_020345765.1 Deltaproteobacteria bacterium | reverse complement strand
GGTTGCGGATGCAGGATGCAATGGGGATGGCGACTATTATTGTGATGATACGATGGATGTGGTGGGATCACCTGCGGTCTGTTCGGGAGAGAGCGGGGGTGAATATCCGGGAAGACCGGGGACGGACTGCGATGATGGCGATGAATCCATCTACCCGGGTGCGCCCGAGCTTTGTGATGGTATTGACCGTCAGTGTCCCGGAGATGCCGGTTATGGGTTGATCTATGATGAATGCACAGTAGGAGCAATGGCCTTGATCCCCTCCGGCTGCTTTGATATGGGCGACCATTTTGGCGAGGGGGGCAGCAATGAATTGCCGGTGCACAATGTCTGCATCTCGGCATTTGCGATGGATCTGCACGAAGTGACCAACGCGGAGTATAAGGCCTGCGTGGATGCGTGGGTATGCAGTGCTCCGGGCAATTCAGGCAGCTTTACGAGAGGCTTCTATTACGGCAATCCGGCCTACGATAACTACCCGGTAATCTATGTTAACTGGGGCCAGGCTGCCGCCTACTGCTCATGGGCGGGCAAGCGTCTGCCCACGGAGGCGGAGTGGGAGTATGCGGCGAGAGGGGGGTTGTCAGGCAAGCGGTATCCCTGGGGCGATAGTATTACTTGCGCCGATGCCTGTTATAGTAGGTTTAATACATCATATGATTGTTGGGATTATGGCGGACTCGATAACGATACCCATCCGGTGGGCAGTTACTCTGCCAACGGATATGGGCTGTATGATATGGCGGGGAATGTATGGGAATGGGTGAACGACTGGCATTCAGGAACATATTATCAGTACTGTGTTGACAATATCATCGTCAACGATCCTCCAGGGCCGGGAAGTGGCTCGGATCGCGTGTTGCGCGGGGGCAGCTGGTACTTCATTCCGGACAACCTGCGCGCATCGCAGCGGGGCGGCGACTTTCCGACGACCCAGGGCAGCAGCATGGGCTTCCGTTGTGTTTCCTCCGGGGACTGAAATTTACACTTTGACACTTTTATCCTTTTACCCTTGACGTGGCCGAAGGCCGCGTCCGATTTTTCTTGAAAATTTTGGTTCCCCGAACGACTTAGAATAGCGAGCGCATCGCAATACTCCAAGAACTTTCGCCCTCAATGAAAAGAGAGCTTCCTGCGATTCAGAGGGCCTACGACCTGTCGAAAGAGCTTTTCCCCAGGGTGGCCAAGTTTCCTAAGGATTATAAATTTTCCCTCGGTCAAAGGATAATTGATAATTCCTTGGACAACCTCGAGCTGCTGATAGAGGCCGCTTATACCAGCAATAAGTCGAATCTTCTGCAAGAAGCCAATATCAGGCTCGAACGATTACGCTTCCTGTTGCGGCTTTCTCGCGATCTGGGCTCGCTTTCCGACAGTGGCTACGAGCATATCATGAAAATGATCAACAATCTTGGCAAACAGATCGGCGGCTGGCGGAAGCAGGCGTCGGCCAAAGGTTGATAAATGCCGAAAACATTCAAAAATATCTATCCTAAGATTACCGACTTCCAAAATCTCCTTTTAGCGGCCAGGAGGGCCCAGAAAGGTAAGCGTTATCGTGAAAGTACTTTGATCTTTAACTTTGATCTCGAAGCAAATCTTTTTCGATTACAGGAGCAACTGAAATCGAAGACTTACAAGCACGGTCCATATAAGGATTTTATCGTCCGCGATTCGAAGAAGCGGCTGATTTCAGCCGCGCCCTACCGGGACCGGGTGATTCACCACGCGGTAATAAACATAATCGAGCCATTATTCGATCGAGGTTTTATCCACGACACTTACGCCTGCCGTAGGGGGAAGGGCACACATGCCGCGCTGTTTCGCTACCGGCATTTCTTGAAGCGGTATAAATATGTTCTAAAGTGCGACATCAGAAAATACTTCCAGAGCATTGACCACCAAATATTGCTGCAGAAACTGGCCCGGAAATTATCCGACCGCGATACATTGTTGCTGCTGGCCGAGATCATCGAATCGCGAAGTTTCAACGAACAGCCGCCGCATATTTACTATCCCGGCGACGATCTTTTCACACCCTTCGAGAGAAAACGGGGTATCCCGGTAGGGAACCTGACCAGCCAATTTTTCGCCAATCTTTACCTCAACGATTTCGACCACTGGATAAAGGAAGATCTACGGGCCGGGGCATATATCAGATATGTTGACGATTTTTGTATCTTCGGAAATGAAAAGTCTTATTTGAATGAGCTGAGGTCGCTGATAGAGGAATATCTGCTGGGCTTAAGGCTTTCAATACATAAGGGTAAAAGCCGAGTTCATACCGTAAAAGAGGGAATCGAATTTCTCGGCTTCCGGCATCTGCCCGAAAGGGCAAGAATCCGGCGTGAGAATGTCAGGAGGTTCATTGCCAGGATGAAACGGATGCAGAACGAATACGCCGAAGGTTCAATATCCCTCAGCAAAGTCGGTGCATCGGTAAACTCCTGGATATCCCACGCCTCTTATGCCGACAGCTACCGGTTGCGCGAGCAATTGATTCCTTCTTTTGCTTTCACGAAAGGGTAAAGGGCCGATAAATCGTATCGCGTGTTGCGCGGGGGCAGCTGGAACAACAATCCGAACAACCTGCGCGCATCGAACCGGAACAACAACAATCCGACGAACCAGAACAACAACATAGGCTTCCGTTGTGTTTCCTCCGGGGACTGTAATAGAGCATAATGCAGCTTGGCCGGAGTCGTCAGGCGAATTGCCTGCCGAGAGTGCCGCTGCAGTCCTGGCCCTTTTCCCGGGCCGGCTTTTTCCCGGGCCAAATAGGATAGTCCCCCGATGCGGCAAGTAGGCACAAGGGCTCGAAAGTCGCAAGGGGGGGAGAAAAATTTTTTATGAAAAACCATAAAAAACCTTTATCAAAAAAATTGTATATCAAGACTGGAGGTCTCTCTCGACCCGTATTAGCAGCTATGTAAGGGCCGAGGCATGCCTTGCCTTAGCTCCGGCGGAGGCAGGTCTCTATCGGTCCGAATTAGGGCGGACACAGACCTGCCTGTGCGTGCCTGCCTACCCCGCTGGGGCGATAGGCAGGTCCGCACGGAGACAGGGTTCCGCCCCTATTTGATACTTTAAGGGCTTGGGCAACCGCCTGTAAAATATTGACGTTAGGGCTGTTGAAGAAATATCTTTTCTCCCCCTTTTATGGGAGAGGGCCGGGGTGGGGGTGAACAATTTTTATTAAGAATTCCCAATAAAATCACCCTCTCCTGAATTCTCTTCCATCCCTTCGTCAGGCTCAGGACATGCACTTCGACCCCGCAGGACAGGCCCTTCGACTCCCATACCCACTATTAAAATAGCATTGCTCTATTTCTATATATAGTTAAATGATTGGGATAGGTAAAATCAGGTAGTTCTTAATTAAGGGGAATTGCCTTTTTTATCTGTGGTGGTATAATATTTAAGCGGTTTACGGCATTTAAGGAGGGATAATTCTTAAGGAGGTGCTTGATGGAATTTCTTGTAAAAATTCACAAAAGTAAATATGGCTATGATGTTCACTGCCCCTTACTCCCTGGATGTGCAAGTCAAGGGGAAACCGAGGCGGAAGCCATAGAAAATATCAAAGATGCCATAAAGGAATACCTTTTTGCGGTAAAACAAGTGAAAAAAAATGAGGAGTTAAGAAAGGTCGAAGTAGCAATCTAATGCTTTTTACCGATGTCTCCAGTGAAAGAGCAGTGAGGGCATTCAAGAAAAAAGGTTTTTAGATTGTAGGAGAAAAGAAACATATCACGATGACTGATGGGGAGCATTTCATTACGATCCCCCACCATAAGCGGATTAATCCTTATACTCTTAAAACAATTATCAAAGGAGCGGGAATTTCAGAAAAAGAATTTAAAATCCTGCTAAAATAATATTCCTTAATTCCCCTATCCACCTATTCACCGATTCCCCATCTCCTATCTCTAGAGCAGGGTCTTGACAATAATAAGCATTAGTGATAATTACAGATTTAGTTTTCAGTAATCCCTGTCCGCCTTTCATATCAGGCAGGCGGATTTGGAGAAAGGGTAGGTGACAGATGGCCGGAGAGATCCAGATCGATTCATTGAAATGCACCGGGTGCCGTATCTGCGAGTTTGCCTGCAGCTACCACCATGACCGGGAGTTTTCGGCGATCGGCGCCAGCTTGCTCCTCTCCCGGGAGGAGAAAAAGAATTATTACGGGATCGTCCTCAAACGGCAGAAGGATCTCCTGCTGGGCCGGCCGGAAGGGCTTGAGGAGATGACACCGGGGGCGGGTGGGTCAGAGTCGGGGGGCAAGCCGATCCTGATGCGCCCTCCCTGCGACCTATGCGAGGGGGAGGACACAGCCTACTGCGTGATCTCCTGTCCGACCGGATGCCTGTCTCAAAAATAATAACCCGATACCGGGGAAGGAGATAAAGGACATGTTTGAAAGCTTTTATAACGGACGGATTCTAATAGTGGACCTGGCAAAGGGCACTACCCAGGAAGAGTCTCTTGACGAAGAGATGATCAAGCAGTACCTGGGGGGAGCGGCCTTAAATACCGCACTCTTTGAGAAGAATGCGGATTCCGACCCCATTATTATCGGTTGCGGTCCCCTTACCGCCAGCTTCGCCCCGGGCTCATGTCTGGGGGTAATGACTGCCAGGAGTCCCCTCAGCCGTCAGCTTGTCCATGTCCCGCTTACCTGGCAGACGGCGGTGGAGACGAAGTTATCGGGTTTCGATTTCCTGGTTTTCCTGGGGAAGGCCCCGGAGCCGGTGCACCTGTGGCTTCATGATGAGCTTGCTGATATTAAACCCTCTTCCGGGATCAATGAGAAGGATGCCTGGGAGATAACCGATTTTCTCCGGGAGGAATACGGGGATGAGAGTATCCAGGTTCTCGGTGTCGGCCCGGCCGGGACGAAGGGCTCTTCGGCCTCCCGGGTTTCCGAGAACTATTGGGGGAGCAAGGACAAGTTTGCCCTGGGGGCAGTGTGGGGGGAGAAGGGACTGAAGGCGATTGCCTCCCGGGGACTCGGGTTTTTTACGCAGCCTGATGAGGTGTTCCCGAAGGCAATGGAATTAAAGGATCTCCTGTTAGCGGGGAAGATAAAGGGGAAGGGGGGTCTTCTCGAAATGTTGGACTCCCTGGGGGCTAATGGGAAGGCGAAGGGTATTTTGGAGAAATTCTCTCACCGCCGGAACGCCTGCTTCAACTGTCCTTATGCCTGTAACGAATTTTTAATGATGGAGGAGGAGCCCGCGAGCCGGAAGAGGAGCGACAAGGAGGAGCCCGGATTACAGATTAACAATGTCTCGGATCTGCTTGCCCTTTCCCCGTTCGGCGAGGATTCATTGGAGCTTCTCAGGAAGGCCCTCAAGCTGGGTCTGGACCCTACCTTCTGTGGGTTAATTATAAAGAAGAAGGGACTCGATGCCCCGGGGGCGATTAAAGAGCTGGACCGGCTTGCCCGGGAGGGAGGGGAGCTGGGGAAGGAGGATCTCCCCAACTTCTCCGGGGTCTCCCCCTGGCCCGAAGAGGTAAAGATGGAGTCCTTCCTGGTCCAGGCACTCGGGGTCTTCTCCAATGCTGTTCCGCCCCGGCCGGTGATTGCTTCATATGAGGATTTCTCGATATCCGAGGATCCGGTGGAGCGGGCCCAATGGTGGATGAAGAGGCAGGGGATAGCCTATGTTCTGGGGCTATGCCCTCAGCTCGCCCTGATCTCACCCGAGTTGAAGGGCGAGGATATGGTCGAGCTGTTGAAGGCCGGCAACGGATGGGGTGAGCTCTCGGTGGGCAAGCTCGAGGAGATCGTAAAAAATATGATTGTTAGCTCCCTCAAAAGCAAAGAGGGAGAGGAGGATATTAACCAGTCCCTCAAGCCGGAAGGCTTCGATGAGTCCCTGGTAAAATTGAAGGAGAAGTTTGCCTAACTTGTTCTGAGCCCTTCGATCCCGCCAAAGGCGGGGCTTAGGGCAGGCAGGGAGTAGCAGGGAATAGAAAGGAATAGCGAGTAATAGCAGGGACTTGAACTCTTTCTTTATTACTTCTCTTCGAACTGAAGCTTTGCTTCCTCCCACAGCCGGTCCATCTCATTGAGCGATGCCTTTCTAATATCTTTTTTATCCTTCTTGAGTGATTCCTCGATGAACCGGAAGCGGGAGACGAACCTTTTATTTGCCTTTCTCAGGGCGTCCTCGCAGTTTATTCACAAATGGCGGGAAACATTGACGATGGTAAACAGAAGATCACCGACCTCTTTTTCTGTCTTCTCCTTATCTTTACTTTTGAGGGTAGCTCTGAACTCCTCCATCTCTTCCTCCAGCTTCTTCATTACCCCCGCGAGCGACCTCCAGTCGAAGCCGACCCGGGAGGCCTTTTCCGTAAGGCGGTGGGCCTGAATTAGGGAGGGAAGATTCTTGGGACCCCCGTGGAGCGCCGAGTCTTTACCTTCATTCTTTTTTATCTCTGACCAGTGGTCAAGAACTTCCTTTGAGGTTTTGAAGTCTTTGTCCCCGAAGACATGGGGATGGCGGCGGATCATCTTTTCGATAATAGAGGTAAGAACATCATCGATATTAAAAAGACCCTTTTCATCGGCAAGCTCGGAAAGGAATACGATCTGAAGGAGGAGGTCCCCTAATTCCTCTTTGACCTCGTGGGGGGAGTTGCGGTCGATGGCCTCAATGACCTCATAGGCCTCTTCGACCACATAGCTCTTGAGGGAATCCATATCCTGCTCCTTGTCCCAGGGACAGCCTTCCGGCGAGCGGAGCTTTTTCATTATATCGATAAACTGCAGGAACTTTTTGGATACCTCTTTCATGACCTATTACCTCTCTTTTTAAATCCTATTGAATCTATCCGATGTCTTCTAACATTTCAAGGCAAAAATTGCATTATGTTCCAATACGATTAAAACTACAGTTTCTCAACAGCATTCATGCTGAGACCCCTAAAGAATGAGCGCATTAAGATTGCTTTACTTTTTTCTACCAATTTGCGGGAGATTTTGGTATGGTAAGGCCATGAATAAATCAAACATTATTGCCGCAACCACCCTGTTCTTCTTGATTACTTTTTTTGGCTGCTCCAAGCCCCCACCCACTGAGGAGGGGGTAATCCGGGGAATTATCGATGAGGTTGCCGAAAAGGCCAGTGCCAAGGATATTATGGCGATAAAGAAGCATATCTCCAAGAGTTATCGAGACCGTCGGGGGAATGATTATCAAGCGATAAGCGGGATCCTTTTATATCACTTCTGGGCAGAGAAAACCTCCGTCTACCTGACCGAGGTGGAGGTCTCGGTTGAAGGGGAGGAAGCCAACGCGGTAGTAAAGGCGATCTTGACCCGGGGTAAGGAGTTTAAGAGCCTGAAGGATCTCATCCCCGATGCGGCGAGCTATTATCAGTTCGATGTTGTTTTCCGGAAGGAAGATGGTAAATGGCTTGTCAGAAGTGGTGATTGGAAGCCGGCGAGTTCGGTTCAGGAGGGAATAGATGAGTAAACCCGAGGCCGAGGCACATTTCCTGCGCGGTATGATTTTTCTAAAAAAAGATAATTACCAGAGGGCCGCCGAGTGTTTCGGTGAGGCAGTCCGGATAGACCGGTCCCAGAAACTGCTTGAAAAAGATCCAAAATACATGTCTTACTACGGCCTTTGTCTGGCCCTGGGGGAAAACAAAGTGTCCGATGGGTTGGGTTATTGCCAGAAGGCGATTAAGGAAGATGTCTTCCAGCCGGATTTTTATCTTAATCTGGGTAAGGTATACCTGAAAAAAGGTTCGAAAAGGAAGGCAGTTAAGGCATTTCGTCAGGGGCTGGAGCTCGATAAGGATAATGAGCAGATAAAAAAAGAAATCAAACAGTTAGGTGAAAGAAAAGAGCCTTTTTTCCCCTCCCTACCCAGAAGCCATCCGTTCAATAAATACCTGGGGCTCCTGCTGGCAAGATTCCGCTCCAAATAAAACCATATTGCATGATTGATAATAAGACCATAGGGAAGATCGAAAAGATTGTGGGGAAATTGAATGCTACCGCCGAAAAGGAGGATCTCATCTGCTATTCCTACGATGCCTTTAATCTCAGGTATCTTCCGGACTTGGTGGTATTCCCCGAAAGCGCTCAGGAGGTTTCCGAACTCCTGCGGCTGGCCAATGAACAGGGGTTTCCGGTTGTTCCCCGAGGCGCGGGTTCCGGTCTGACCGGGGGCTCCGTTCCGATCCGGGGTGGGGTAGTGGTTTCATTCGAAAGGATGAATCGAATCCTGGAGATCGACGAGGAGGATATGAAGGCAGTGGTGGAGCCGGGGGTGGTAACCGCCGATTTCCACCGGGAGGTGGAGAAGGTGGGGCTTTTCTATCCCCCGGATCCTGCCAGCGAGGAGTTTTCGACCCTAGGAGGCAATGTGGCCGAATGCGCCGGGGGGCTGCGGGCGGTAAAATACGGGGTTACCAGGGATTATGTGCTCGGCCTGGAACTGGTACTGCCAACCGGCGAGATTGTCACTGCCGGAGTGGAAACCGTGAAGGGGGTAGTGGGCTATGATCTTACCAGGCTGATCGTGGGTTCCGAGGGGACGCTGGGGATAGTTACGAAGATCATTTTGAAGCTGCTGCCAAAGCCCGAGGCCAGGGCGACCCTCCGGGCCTTCTTTGCCCGGGGAGAGGACGCCATTCAGACGGCCGCCCGGATAATCCGGGAGCGGTTCCTTCCCGCCACCCTGGAGTTTATGGATGGGGAAAGCCTCCGCTGTGTCGAGGATTACCTGAAGATCGGGCTGCCTGCCGAGGCCGAGGCGATGCTGCTTATCGAGGATGACGGGGATCCCGTACTCCTTAAGAAGAATATCCGGCGGATGGAAGAAATCTGTCGGGAACGAGGAACCCAGGTGGAGCTTGCCGGGAACGAAAAGGAGGCTGAGGACATGTGGAGACCCCGGAAGGCGATCTCCCCGGCCCTGGGCCGGATCCGCCCGCGCAGGTTTAATGAGGATGTCACGGTTCTCCGCAGCCGGATGGAAGAGCTGATCAGGGTAGTAAGCGGGATATGCAAGAGATATCAGGTAATAAACGTTAACTTCGGTCATGCCGGGGACGGTAATATCCATGTTAATATCCTCTATGACCCCGAGGACAAGGAGGAGCTCGGAAGGGCCGAAGAGGCAATTGAGGAGGTACTTAAGGCAGTGGTGGAGATGAAAGGTACTATCTCCGGAGAACACGGGATCGGGGTGGCCAAGGCACCGTATCTTCATTTTGAGTTAGGAGATCAGGGTATTGCCGTTATGAAGAAGATCAAGCAGGCCTTCGACCCTAACGGGATTATGAATCCGGGGAAGATATTTGCTTCAGGGAATGGTACGGAATAGCACCCTACTTCGTCCCGTCGGAACGCGGGACTTCGTAGGGCAAAGGGAATAGCAGGAGATTAAAAGTCAATGGAGGGATGATGAAGATTAGTATTGAAAAAGCCAGGGTGGATAAGGTCAAAGCCGAGATGGTGGTGGTTTCGGTATATGAAAAGGATAAGCTCCCCGGCGGGGAGGCAGGTGACCTGGATAAAGTGCTGGGAGGGAAGATCAAGGATTTAATTAAAAAGGGAGATTTCAAGGGGAAGCTGAGTGAGACCACGGTAATTTATACCTGGGGACAGATACCGGCAAAACGGATACTGCTTGTCGGTCTGGGAAAGAGGGATGAGATGACTCTGGAAAGGGTCAGGCAGGTCGCCGGTAAGGCCGGGACCCGGATAAGGGGACTGGGGTTAAAGAGCTTTGTCACCGCTATACCCGAGACCGGCAAGAAACTCGGGTTCTCCCAGGTATCGCAGGCAGTGGTGGAGGGAACCCTACTCGCCCTCTACCGCTTCCGGCAGTTCAAGACCAAGGAAGAGGATAAGACCGAGATCGACCGGGTCACCATCATTTGCCGGGAGCCGAAGAAGATCACTGAGGTTAAAAAGGGAGTAGAGCTTGGCCAGATCGTTGCCGAGGCGGCCAATTGGACCCGGGATCTGGTAAACCTTCCGGGAAACGAGCTTGCCCCACAGAGGATGGGACAGGAGGCCCAGAAGATGGCCCGCCAGTTCGGCTTGAAATGTAAGGTCTTGGGCCTTGCGGAGATCAGGCGGTTGAAAATGAACTGTCTGCTCCAGGTGGCAAAGGGAAGCCGGCAGCCTCCCCGATTCATCATCCTTGAGTATCCCGGTAAAGGTAAGAGATTGAAGACAGTTGTGCTGGTGGGTAAGGGGATCACCTTTGACAGCGGGGGTATTTCGATAAAGCCCAGTGCCCGGATGGAAGAGATGAAATACGACATGGCCGGGGGAGCGGCGGTCCTGGGGGCGGTCCGGGCAGCTGCCCAACTAAATCTTCCCTTCCGGATCATCGCCCTGGTTCCGGCGACCGAGAATCTGCCCGGTGGGGCAGCTTATAAACCCGGGGATATTCTGACTTCCTCGGGAAAGACGATTGAGATTATTACCACCGATGCCGAGGGGCGACTGATCCTTGCCGATGCCCTTACCTATGCCCAGAGATACCGACCCGAGGCGATCATTGACCTGGCTACGCTGACCGGTGCCTGCATAATTGCTCTGGGTCATGAGGCCTCGGGGATGTTAGGGAATAACCGGAGACTGCTCGATCGGCTCAAAAAGGCCGGGGAGGAGAGTGGAGAGAGGGTCTGGGAGTTACCCCTCTGGAAAGAGTATGATGAGCTCCTGAAAAGCGAGGTAGCCGATCTTAAGAATGTCGGTAATCGCTCCGCCGGGGTAATAACCGGAGGGGCCTTTCTGGGCAGATTTATTAACAAGACTCCCTGGGCCCATCTCGATATTGCCGGAACCGCCTGGGTTGATAAGGGAAAGAAATATATGTCTGCGGGGGCTACCGGGGTGGGGGTGAGGCTGCTTACCCGATTATTTCAGAACTGGGCCAAGAAATAGGAGCAGGCTAAAACAACTTTCCTAATATCAGGGACAAGCTTAGCATCAGCCCGATGATAAGGTGAAGCTGGATGGTTTTGGCATTCGCCGGGATAAGTTCAACTATCTTCATGTAGTTTTCTTTTGCAATTTTCAAGGCGGAGATGGCGATTGGGGCGGTAAGGAAGGTCAACAGGGTATAGTAGGGTAATAGCCCGATAATCACTTCCGCCAAGATAACCAGGTAGGTCAACAGAATAAGTACGTAATAGAGTTTGATCGCCCGGGGCTTTCCCAGGACCACCACCAGGGTCCTTTTGTTTACCGATTTATCGGCCTGATAGTCCTGGAACTCGTTGATATAAAGAACGGCGGCAATCAGCAGGGCAATGGGTATTGAGGCCCAGACTACACTTGCCTCCAGTATCTGGGCCTGGGTATAGTAAGAACCGATTATCACCAGGGGACCAAAATTAAGTCCTACCACAAACTCTCCTACCGAGCGATAACCCCACTTGAGAGGGGCTCCTGAATAGAAAAGACCCGAGGTCACCCCGATACCGCCCAGGATCAGGATAACATTCCCCGAAAGGATATCGTTGAGATACAGCCCGATTGCCGAGCCCAGACCGAAGAAGATGAGGGAAGCAGCAAGGACCTTTTTGGGTGAGAGCTTACCGTCCTGGATAACCCGGCTGCCCCCGCTGAAGGGGGTTGGGTTGGGATTGGCTTCGTCATTGCCACTCCGGTGGTCGAAATAATCGTTTGCCAGGTTCGTGCCCGTGTGGAGGAAGATGATGCCGATGAGGGCCAGGAAGAATATCCTCCAGGAAAACCCGCCCTTGGCATACCAGGCCAGGAGGGAGCCGAAAAGCACCGGCACCACCGTGGCGGTGAAGAACGGGGCACGAATGGCAATCAACCAATTTTTAACCGCTTCTTTAAACATCGTTTAGTCCCTGAACCCTGAAAGTATATTACTTCCAAGATACTCCTATGTCAAGATTGTTTCAATTCCTTGATATTCTCTGCTATTGATTGGGATTTGCTAATATTGATTTCTTGACAATATATAAATAAGTGATTATTTATAGATAGTAAGGAACTTTTTGGATAGGGAGAATTGAGGAATGAGACTTGATAAATTTACCATAAAGGCACAGGAGGCCCTGGAGGGAGCTCAGAAGGTAGCGGAAAGGAAGGAGAATCAGCAGATGGAGGCGGAGCATCTTCTCCTTTCCCTGCTGGAGCAGTCCGAGGGCATAGTGATGCCTATCCTGCAAAAGCTGGGGGTCGATCACCAGGGAATACTATTCCAGTTAGAGGGGGAGATAGACCGTTTCCCCAAGGTCTCGGGGGCCGGGGTTGAGGGTGCTTATCTCTCTCCTAATTTAAAAAAAGTACTGGATGGGGCCCTGAAAGAGGCGGAAAAGTTAAATGACGAATATGTCAGCACCGAGCACCTCCTTCTGGCAATTACTGATGCCGGTGATACCGCTGCTGCCCGGATCCTCCGTGAGGCCGGAGTCACCCGGGATAATATCCTCAAGGTACTGGTGAGTATTCGGGGCTCCCAGCGAGTGACCGACCAGAGCCCGGAAGAAAAATACCAGGCCCTGGACCGCTACAGCCGGGATCTGGTGGAACTCTCCCGGAAGGGAAAGCTGGACCCGGTGATCGGACGGGATGATGAGATCAGAAGGGTAGTCCAGGTCCTTTCCCGCCGAACCAAGAACAACCCGGTGCTGATCGGGGAAGCCGGGGTAGGAAAGACTGCTATTGTTGAAGGGCTGGCACAGCGGATTGTCAGCGGTGATGTCCCGGAAGGGCTCAAGACCAAGCGGGTTCTCGCTTTGGATATCGGGGCCCTGGTGGCCGGTTCCAAGTACCGGGGGGAATTCGAGGACCGGCTCAAGGCGGTCCTGCGTGAGGTTGACGAGGCCAAAGGTGAGGTGATCCTCTTCATTGACGAGCTCCATAACCTGGTGGGAGCAGGAAGGGCCGAGGGCTCGATGGATGCCTCGAATATGCTCAAACCCGCACTCGCCCGGGGGGAGCTGCGCTGCGTGGGGGCAACTACCTTGGATGAATACCGAAAATATATCGAGAAGGATGCCGCCCTGGAGCGGCGCTTCCAGCCGGTCTTTATCGGGGAGCCTTCGGTGGAGGATACGATCGCAATCCTCCGGGGACTGAAGGAGCGCTATGAGGTTCACCACGGGGTGAGGGTTCAGGATGCGGCCCTGGTGGCGGCGGCCACTCTGTCTCACCGCTACATCAGCGACCGATTCCTGCCGGATAAGGCGATCGACTTGATCGACGAAGCGGCCTCGCGTCTCCGGATCGAGATTGACAGTCTCCCTACCGAGATCGATGAGGTGGAGCGGAAGATCGTCCAGCTCGAGATCGAACGCCAGGCACTCAAGAAAGAAAAGGATGAGGCTTCCCGGGAAAGGAGGGAGGTGGCCGAGAAGGAGATTGCCAATTTAAAGGAGAAGAGCGGGCAGATGAAGGCCCACTGGAAGAACGAGAAGGAAGCAATCCAGAAGATCCGCTCGCTGAAGGAGCAGATCGAAGCGGCGAAGGTCGATGAGCAGAAGGCCGAGCGGGAGGGAGACCTGGGCCGGGCCGCGGAGCTCCGCTACGGGACCCTTAATCAACTCCAGAAGGATCTTGACGAGGAGAATCAAAAACTTGTCGAGCTTCAAACCGATCAGAAGATGCTCAAGGAAGAGGTAGAGGCTGAGGATGTGGCCGAGGTGGTGGGTAAGTGGACTGGGATCCCGGTTGCCCGGATGATGGAGGGGGAGGTGGAGAAACTCATCAAAATGGAGGAGAAGCTGTCCCGGAGGGTGGTTGGACA
>CP070770.1:2010388-2036153 GCA_020345765.1 Deltaproteobacteria bacterium | reverse complement strand
GGAAAATTGCTTACCATCAACAAGGCCAAGGCATAAGCCAACAGAAGAACAATGAAATGTCGGGTAGGCTCCCTTTCCCATTGTATGTAGTGAAACATTATGGTAGTGATCGCTATCATTCCCGCGGCCACCGGAGAGGGAAGCCCTTTATATTCCTTTTTCTCCGCAGTATCAACCTGCACATTAAACCGAGCCAGACGCAAGGCCGCGCAGGCCACAAAGAGAAAGCTGGCCAGCCAGCCCCACTTTCCGAAAGGCTTTAAAGCCCAGAGGTAAGCCAGAATTCCCGGGGCTACCCCGAAAGATACCAGGTCCGAGAGAGAATCGTATTCCAGACCGAACCTGCTGGTAGTTTTGGTTGCCCTGGCCACCATTCCATCAAGACCGTCTAAGACACTTGCTATTAGGATAGCAATGGCTCCCCGTAAGAAATCCCCTTTGATTGATGAGATGAGCGAATAAAACCCGCAGAAAAGGCTGAAGGAGGTAAGGAGATTGGGGAGCAGAAAGACTCCCTTCCTCATTGTATTTGTTCGTGCCCTTTTTTTCCTTACTTTTTTCATCTTAAATACCCTACTATACTCTGTCCCCCCTTTACTCGATCACCTTCCCGGATCAACAATTCAGTCTCCGGGGGAAGGAGGATCTCTACCCGGGAGCCGAAACGGATCAGCCCGAATCTCTGTCCCTTCTCGAAATATTCTCCCTCCCGGGCATGGCAGACGATCCGGCGGGCCACTACTCCCGCAATCTGGTTGAGTAGCAGCCTTTTTCCTCCCTCGGTCTCCAGAAGGAGAGACTGGCGTTCATTGTCAACTGACGCCTTATCCTCGCTGGCAACGAAGAATTTGCCGGGATGATACCCTGCCTCCACAACCCGGGTGGGGAAAGGGATCCGGTTGATATGGACATTGAAAACCGACATAAAGATGCTTACCTTAAGTGCTTCAGCCTTCAGATATTCTTCTTCCCTCACCCTCTCAATCTTTATTACCTTTCCGTCCGCCGGGGACACCACCGCCCTGTCATCCTCAGGAACCTCCCGCTCAGGGTTGCGGAAGAAATAAACCATAAAAAGGCTTATTGCCAGAAAGAGTATCGCGGGATAAATCGTTCCGGCTAAAGCAAGAAGTAGAGTAACCAAAGCAGGAACAATAATAAAGGGATATCCCTCCCGGGCTACCGGAATCTTACTGTCTTTCATATGAATTACTTCACCCAACTGCTATTTCCCCAGCCAGGGCATCATCCCTCTGAGCTTCTTTCCTATTTCCTCTAACTGATGTCCCTCAGCCTTTTTGGTTAGGGCATTAAATACCGGCCGGTTAGCCCTGTTCTCCAGAACCCATTCCCGGGCAAACTCACCGCTCTGAACCTCCTTGAGGATCCTTTTCATCTCCTGACGGGTCTGCTCGGTGATTATTCTTGCCCCCCGGGTCAGATCCCCGAACTGAGCGGTATTGCTTATCGAGTCCCTCATCCGGGAGATACCACCTTCATAGATAAGATCAACAATCAGCTTCATTTCGTGAATACATTCGAAATAGGCCATCTCCGGGGCATACCCGGCCTCGACCAGGGTCTCGAACCCGGCGGTCATCAGCTCGGTTATTCCCCCGCAGAGAACTACCTGTTCTCCGAACAGGTCGGTTTCCGTCTCCTCCCGAAAAGTTGTTTCCAGGACACCGGCCCGGGTAGATCCGATCCCCCGGGCATAAGCCAGAGCCTTTTTCTTGGCGGTCCCGGATGGATTCTGATAGACGGCAATCAGGGCAGGAACCCCAGCACCTCTTTCAAACTCCCGACGGAGCAGATGACCCGGGCCCTTGGGAGCAACCATAATGACATCGACATCCGCCGGAGGAATGATCTGCCCAAAGTGAATATTAAAACCGTGGGAGAAGACCAGGGTTTTCCCTTTCTTTAGATTGCCGGCAATCTCTTTCCGGTAAAGATCTGCCTGGAATTCATCGGGAGCCAGGATCTGAATGAGATCGGCCTTCTTCGATACCTCGGCTGCCGAGGCCGGCTTGAACCCGTGCTTGAGTGCCAGCTTATAATTTGGTGTTCCTTTAAGTTCGGCGATGAGCACCTCCAGGCCGCTGTCCCTTAAATTTTGGGCCTGAGCGTGCCCCTGGCTTCCGTAGCCGACTATCCCGATCTTCTTTCCCCGCAGGGCCTTCAAATCGGCATCCTTATCATAATATACCTTCATCGCAAGCTACCTCCCTTAGTCCGTCGTAGTACCGATGTCCATCGGGACCAAGGCGGATTACTGTCCCCGGGCCATTGCTACCTTTCCGGTCCTGACTACCTCTCTGATTCCCAGCGGCTGAAGCAGGCCCAGGATTGCTTCGATCTTCTCCTCGTCCCCGGTTACCTCGATTACATAAGAGCCGGGGCTTACATCCACCACTTTCCCCCGGAAGATATCAACGATCCGAAGGACCTCGGCCCTGGTCGACTCCTGGGCTGCTACCTTGACGAGAACCATCTCCCGGTCAATGAAATTCTCTCCGCTTAGGTTACTGACCTTGATCACATCAACAAGCTTGTTGAGCTGCTTGGTTATCTGCTCAATGATCTGCTGGTTGCCCAGTGTGATAATAGTCATCCGGGAGACGGTAGGGTCCATCGTCTCGGCTACTGCCAGGCTTTCGATATTAAAGCCCCGGGCGCTGAAGAGCCCGGCGACCCGGGCAAGAACTCCGAACTTGTTCTCCACCAGGATCGAAATTGTATGGCGTAAGATCTCTCCCACGAATTCTGCTCTACTTCCTCTCAGACCAGAAGCATTTTATCTATCGGTGCCCCGGCCGGAACCATCGGGTAAACTCCCTCCTCCCGGGACACGATGAAATCCATCAATACCGGCTTATTTGATCTCAATGCCTCTCTGATTATCGGAACCACTTCCTCCGGCCTCTCGGCCCGCAGGCCCAGGGCTCCGTAGGCCTCAGCCAGCTTGACGAAGTCGGGGGCCATTTCGATGTTGGAATGTGAATACCTTTTTCGATAAAACAGCTCCTGCCACTGGCGAACCATTCCCAGGTAACGGTTGTTCAGGATCGCTATCTTCACGGGCAGGTTATGCTGCACGGCAGTAGTCAGCTCCTGAATATTCATCTGGATACTCCCATCACCGGCAATATCGATAACCGTTTTCTTCGGGAAGGCCGCCTGGGCACCAATTGCGGCAGGAAAGCCGTAGCCCATAGTTCCAAGCCCTCCGGAGCTTAAGAAGGTTCGGGGTTTATCAAAACGGTAGAACTGGGAGGCCCACATCTGATTCTGACCTACCTCCGTACTAATTATCGCCTCTCCCTTAGTGAGCTCATAGAGCTTCTCCACTACATATTGGGGCTTGATCTCCTTTCCCTTCTTATAGTTCAGGGGATGGGTTCTCTTCCACTTTTCGATCTGGGATAGCCACTTTTTATTAGAAACCTTAATTTTTTCCAGACCCTTCTGTTTACCGAGGTAGGTGATTAAGCCTTTCAGGATGGACTTTGCGTCCCCCACGATGGGGATATCCACCCGGACATTCTTACTGATCGAGGTCGGGTCAATATCAATATGGATTGTCCGGGCCCGAGGCGCAAACTCATCAACCTTGCCGGTTACCCGGTCGTCAAAGCGGGCCCCGATGGCAATCAACAGGTCACACTCAGTTACTGCCATATTGGCCCAGTAGGTCCCGTGCATTCCCAGCATTCCCAGCGAAAGCCGATGGTTGGAAGGGAAACCGCCCAGCCCCATCAGGGTGGTAGTTACGGGAATATTCAATTTTTCGGCAAGGGCTTTCAGCTCCCGGAAGGCGCTGGAGCTGATAATCCCCCCACCGCTGTAGATCACCGGCCGGGTGGAATCCAGGATTAACTGGAGAGCCTTTTTAATCTGCCCGGGATGGCCTTCATAAACAGGGTTATATCCTCTTATCGCTACCTTGTTCGGATAAGAGAAATCCGTAGTATTACTGGTAATGTCCTTGGGAAGATCGATCAAAACCGGTCCGGGTCTGCCGGTAGTAGCGATATAGAATGCCTCCTTGATTGTTCTTGCCAGATCCTTAATATCCTTCACCAGAAAGTTATACTTGGTACAGGGTCGGGTGATCCCTACTATATCCGCTTCCTGGAAGGCATCGTTTCCTACCAGGGCAGTAGGGACCTGCCCGGTGAAGACCACTATCGGGATCGAGTCCATATAGGCGGTAGCAACCCCGGTGACAGTATTGGTGGCCCCCGGACCGGAGGTTACCAGGCACACCCCGGGTTTACCCGAGGCCCGGGCATAGCCGTCGGCGGCATGGACGGCCCCCTGTTCGTGGCGAACCAGAATGTGCCGGAGGAAAGTTGCATCAAAGAGCTCATCATAAATATTGAGAACCGCACCTCCGGGGAAGCCAAAGATGACCTTCACTCCCTCGCGCTTCAGGCCCTCGACCAATATCTGTGCTCCGTTTTTCTTCATCATTATTACTTCAGCTTTTAAAAACTGCTCCGTGGCTGGCGGAGCTCACCATTCGGGCATAACGCTCAAGGTAGCCTTCTTTTACCTTGGGCTCGGGCGGTCTCCACTTTGCCCTACGTCTATTTATTTCTGGGTTATCTACCATCAGCGTTATGTTTCTTCGAGGAATATCCAGTTTGATCCGATCACCATCCTTAACGAGGGCAATAGGACCTCCCTCGGCGGCCTCCGGGGAAATATGGCCGATGCAGGGGCCTCGAGTTCCCCCGGAGAAGCGCCCATCGGTAAGAAGGGCTACCGATTCCGCCAGTCCCATTCCGGTAATGGTTGCCGTGGGAGAAAGCATCTCCCGCATCCCGGGGCCCCCTTTAGGACCCTCATACCTTACTACCACCACATCACCCTTTTGGATCTTTCCCTGCATAATGGCCCGGATTGAGCTCTCTTCGGAATTGAACACCCGGGCCCTGCCTTCAAACCTCATCATCTTCTTACTCACAGCCGACTGCTTAACCACTGCCCCTTCGAGTGCCAGATTTCCCTTCAGGATTGCAATGCCACCCTGTTTACTATGGGGCCGGTTTAAGGGCCGAATAACATCTTCGTCAACAACGCTCGCTTCCCGGGCGATCTTAAGTAGGCTCATCCCGGAGACCGTGGGATTATCCTTCAGCAGCGCTTTCAACCGAGTCAATACTCCGGGAATCCCCCCGGCATACTCAAGATCCTCCATCATATATTCTCCGGCAGGGCGTAGCCGGACAAGATGGGGGGTCCGGCGCGAGAGCTCATCAAACCGTTTCAGGGGGAGCTTAACTCCTGCCTCTTCCGCGATCGCTAATAGATGGAGGATGCTATTGGTTGAGCCCCCCAAGGCCATATCCATTACGATCGCATTATCAAAGGCGGCCTTGGTAAGTATCTTTCGAGCACCAAGGCCCTTCCTGATTAACTCAACGATCCTAACTCCGCTACTAAAAGCAATCCTTCTCTTCTTAGAGGAACTGGCCAGTGAGCTTCCGGACTCAGGAAGAGAAAGACCCATTGCCTCGGTGAGACAGGCCATCGTGTTGGCGGTGTAGAGTCCCTGGCAAGCCCCGGTACCGGGACAGGCGTTAAGCTCCAAGTCTTCCAGTTCCTGGCGATCTATCTCTCCCCTCTGGTAGCGGCCCACTGCCTCAAAGGTATCCCTGACCAGGGAGAGTTTCCTTCCTCGGTATCTTCCTGAAACCATGGGTCCGGCAGTGACCACAATTGAGGGGATATCCATCCGGGCGGCGGCCATTAACATACCCGGGGTAATCTTGTCACAATCGGTAAGTAGAACCAGTCCGTCCAGGCCGTGAGCGATGGTGACCGATTCGATCGCATCGGCGATCAGCTCCCGGGAGGGAAGAGAGTAGTGCATCCCCTTATGTCCCATAGCGATACCGTCACAGATTGCCGGAACCCCGAAGATAAACGAATAACCTCCGCCGCTGTGAACCCCCTTTTCAATAAATCTTTCCAGTTCCCGCATCCCGATATGACCGGGAACAAGATCACTAAAACTGGATGCAATACCGATAAAAGGTTTGCCCATCTGGTCGGGACCGATCCCGGTGGCATAAAGCAGAGCCCGGTTCGGAGCCCGCCCGATTCCCTTTTTTACTACATCACTTCTCATAATTATAATGGGTAAGAGACCTTCCTTTTTCCTATTCCTAGCACAAAAAAAGTTTATAGTACTATGTAATATTAGTAAAATCAAGTGAATTTGTCAAGCTAATCGAGTAACAGGACTTTCCCCGTTTTTAGGTAAAGAATAGACAGTTAGGACTTTCGTGCAGGCTTGTCATATACCCCGTTTGTAGCGGGGTCGAAGGTTATTTGGACATTGGATATTATAGTTAATATTTTATTGACTACCGGAATAATTTCTGCTATTTCATAAAAACGACATTGCCCATCATGGAAAGGAACTGCAGGGTGAAAAAAGTAAAGCAAGAGATGGAAGGATTTTCGGCAAAGAAGTTAGATAATGAATCACTGGAAGAGATGCGGGAACTGGGTCGGCTTGCCCGGGGAGATATCCTGACCATGACTACCTTGGCGGGCTCTGGGCATCCCGGGGGGTCGATGTCTTCAATCGATATATATTTGACGCTTTATCGCTTTGCCAATGTTTTTCCGGACAACCCTTATCATCCTGACCGGGACCGGATTGTAATCAGCCACGGCCATACCTCTCCCGGAGTTTATGCCGCCCTGGGAAGGCTGGGTTTTTTCAAGATTGACAAGGCAATCGGCGGCTTTCGCCTTGCCGGGACCGCTTTCGAGGGGCATGTGGAAAGGGGTGTTCCCGGGGTGGAATGGAGTACGGGAAACTTGGGCCAGGGACTCTCTGCCGGTTGCGGCTTTGCTCTCGGAAGCAGGCTCCGGAAGAAGAACTTTCAGGTATTTGTGGTGATGGGATGTGGGGAGCAGCAAAAAGGGCAGATCCCGGAGGCCCGGAGGTTTGCCCAGAAATACCGTCTCAATAACATTACCGTAGTCATCGACTTTAATGACCGTCAGATAAGCGGGGTTACCGGTGAGATCATGCCCCAGAATATCAGGGGGAACTATGAATCGGATGGATGGAGGGTGCTGGAGGTCGACGGCCATGACTACCAAAAGCTCTATCAGACTTTTCGGGACGCAATATATCGGGAGGATACGCCGACGGCAATCTTGGCCCGCACGGTAATGGGGAAGGGGGTCTCTTTTATGGAGGGCAGAGAGGAGTTTCACGGAAAGGCCCTTACTCTGGAGCAGTGTCGTGATGCCCTTGCGGAACTCGATCGGGAGGATAAACTTGATTACTATCGGGAACTGAGAAAAAAAGGAGATTTTCTCTCCCCCAGGGATATGCAGACCAATAAAAAGATCTCGATTGAGGTAGGAACTCCCCGCAGCTACCCGGCAGATGAACAGACGGCTAATCGAAACGCCTTCGGGAATGCCCTGGAGGACCTGGCCGAGTTGAATTACAATAAGCCCGATTCTGATCCTTTTGCCGTATTTGACTGTGATCTGTCTACCTCGGTAAAAACCGATGGTTTCGCTACCAGCTTCCCGGATAACTTCTTCCAGGGAGGGATCCAGGAACATAACACCGCTACCATTGCCGGAGCGGTTTCCACCATGGGGATAGTTACCTTCTTTGCCGATTTCGGGGTATTCGGGGTAGCAGAGACCTACAACCAGCATCGGTTGAATGATATTAATGATACCAATCTTAAGCTGATCTGTACCCATCTCGGGATCGGGGTGGGGGAGGACGGGAAGACCCATCAATGTATTGATTATATCGGAGTGATCAATAATCTATACGGCTACAGGATTATCATCCCGGCCGATCCCAATCAGACCGACCGGGTGATCAGATTTATCGCCCGGGAACCAGGAAATTTCCTGGTGGGCATGGGACGGTCGAAAGACCCGGTCATCCTCTCCGAGGAGGGAACCCCTCTTTTCGGTAATAATTATCGGTTTATCTATGGTAAGGCCGACATGGTAAGGCAAGGGGATGCGGCTGCAATCATTTCCTACGGGAATATGCTTCATCGGGCAATCTCAGCCTGGGAGAAACTGCGGGATAAGGGTTGGGCGGTAAAGGTCTTGAATGTTTCCTGTCCGAGTGAGATCGATCGGGAGTCAATTAGAGAAGTAGCACAAACTGGGCTCATTGTTACTTACGAGGACCATAATATCAAAACCGGTCTGGGAAATATTGTGGGTAATGTCCTGGCAGAAGAATCTCTAAAAGTAAAGTTTCGGAAGCTGGGGGTAACCGGTTATGCCGGCTCGGGAAAGCCCGATGATTTATACCGGATCCAGGGCCTTGATGTGGATAGTCTGGTAAAGACAGTCCTGAAGGAGATCGGTAAGTGAGAGCTTGACATTACGGGGGGAGATAAATTAAGGGACATTTGAGGGGGAAGAAGAAATGCCTGCTGAGGAAGAAATCTTTCTGGAAGAGGAAAAGCTGCGGAAATTAAGAGGAATCGCCGATTCTACTGCCTACATTCTGCGAAGTAAGAAGCTTATCGGGAAAGAGGCCTGGTCGCTAATGGGGGCGACCAAAACTCAGGTTTTAGAGCTCTTTCCGGATAAAGAAGAGACATTCGAACTTATCTATAAGCCCAGATTCTTAAGGATAATCTGGGATAATATGTTTTAAAGAGAGGTCTGGTGAAGAACAAAATTGGACTTGTATCTCTCGGAAAAGTTGACCTGCGGGGATTAAGATATCTGTCAGGTGAGCTTTGTAAGGTATCCTCTAAAATTAAGTTACCGGCCTACGCCGACAGCTAACCCATACTGAATTGCACCATCTTCCGGAACTCCAAAGTCAGGTATCAGATAGATAAGCCTAAAATTCAGGCCGAAATTCTCCGTAGCAACTCTTATTCCCCCTCCGACTTGCCCTCCCCAGCTAATACTATTTTTGTCCTGTCCCTCAATTTCTTCCCCGCTTATCGTAGTAATCCAGACGCCTGTCCCGGTAATGAGGTAAGGTACAATATTTGAGTCGGGTTGGAAGAAAAAGACCACCGAGTCAGTAATTGGAATCTGCCTTACTGTTAAACTATTGGAAGACTGATCCTTTAAACCATATTGGGCGTAGCCCAAAGCCAGATCGTTTGCTAAATTTAGATTGATTCGATACCGAACCGTAAGGCTGAGAATAAATCCAGGGGAAGCCCCACTCTGGTTTGACTGATAAATTCCACCAGATAGTCCCAGGCCCCAGTTGCTGACAGGGGTTTCTTCCTTTTTCTTATCCTCCGGCCTTTTGGGTTCTTCCGTCGTTTTATCTGGATTATTTGTGTTTTCCTTCTCTGGTTGAATTTGGGCGAATGACGGTGTAATGAAAGTAATACATAAAATCGAGATCAGTAATAATGAAATAAAGGTCCGTTTCCCGGAGAATCTTTTAGAACTGGTTAATCTTCTCACCGGTCTTTTTACTTAAATAGAGGATTAGGATTAGAATAGTTAATAATATAACCGCTAAAAATATCCTTAAATAAACGGTGTACTGGTCGAGTAAGGCCCAGCTGTGCCCGAACAAATATCCTAATGTAGTAAATGCTATTACTAAGATAAATATTCCTAAGGTGTTAAAGAGCAAGAAGCGTAAAAAATTCATTTTTGCTATTCCCGCAATCAGTAGGGTTGGAGTGCGGATCCCATATATGGGTTTTGTTATCAGCAGGGTTTTGCCGCCGTGTTTGGTAAAATAGTTTTTTAATTGTTCTACTCGGTGAATATCTAAGAAGATATATCTGCCGTATTTCATTATAAATTTGTCATTATTCAGATATCCAATCCAGTACCACAGTGTATCTGCTACCACTACTCCACCCCCCCCAAAAAGCATTACTAAGAATATGTTAAGATGACCCAAGGAGGCAAGAAATCCGGCAGCCAGAAGAATGGTCTCCCCGGCGATAATTGTTCCGATGAATACTACTAAGTACTTATATTGGGCGAAATAATGAATAAGGTTCTGGAAGGTATCCATTTTTTATTTCACTTGAGGAAATATGACCTACGGCAATTCCTACCATAATCTTTCTGTATTTGTCAAATATCCAAAACAGAGCCGTTAGTTTCCCAGCAGTCCCCGGTCGGAAGTAGCCAGAATTGTCTTGAATTTAAGAATATTTTTATATATAATTCCAAAGTAGAGCTAGGATACTCATGAATATTGTGTTTTTTACCAACAATTTTTTCCCCCGGGTAAGCGGCGTTGCCGTCTCAATTGATTTCCTCTGCCGGGCACTGAATGAGTTAGGCCACCGCACCCTGGTTTTTGCTCCGGATTATGTCAACAACAATGACCGGGAAGACAAGTTTATCTACCGGGCAAAATCGTTGAATATTATCCCTAGCTGGCTCTCCGTGCCTCTGCCTATGTTTGACCATACTAAGATAATTAATTCGTTGATCGAGTTTAACCCAGACGTTGTTCATGTACATCATCCGTTTCTGATGGGAAAAACCGGGATGCGGTTGGCGCATTCTAATAATATCCCCCTGGTATTTACTTATCACACCCTGTATTACGAATATTTATTGAACTACTTTTCTTCCAACTCCCAGGTTTTTGAAAAGGCTATCTATAAAAGAATCGCTGACTTTTCCAACCAGTGCAATCTGGTTATTGCTCCCACCAAGCAGATAAAACAGTATCTTTCTCACTTTGGAGTTGAAACCCAAATTGAGGTAGTCCCGACCGGAATTGATCTACATATATTTAATAAAGATTATCAGCCCTCCGAACTGGATAAAATTAGAAGCGAATTAAAAATAAATTCTTCTGATAAGGTTCTCCTTTTCGTGGGAAGGATGGCAAGGGAGAAAAATGTTTCGCTTTTGCTTGAAGCGTTGAAAGAGATTTTAAAAAGATTTGTTAATTTAGTTCTACTTATGGTGGGAAAAGGGGTCCAGATAAGAAAATTACAAAGAGAAGCGGCAAGGCTAAACATAGATAAGAATGTGATATGGATGGGTTTCCAGGAACGGAACCGATTGCCTTTGTTATACAAGCTTGCCGACCTGTTCCTTTTCCCGTCGGTAACCGATACTCAAGGAATCGTTTTATATGAAGCACTGGCAGCCAGTATTCCCATAATTGCCGTAAGATCCCTGGCAGCAGAAACGATTGTCGATGATAGAAAGAATGGATTGTTATCAGATGACGACCCCCAAGATTTTGCCGAAAAGGTCACCTTTGCCCTCGAAAACCTGGATTCATTTGAAATCAATTTTTCATTAGAAGAATTCTCATCATACACCGTTGGTAACAAGGTCTCCAAACTATATGAGAGATTGATGTAATTCCGATTAATCTTTTCCTTCCTCTGCCCCAATACCATATCATGAGCTATCTGGATTTTTAACCTTCGCTTAGCAATTATGAAACGGTAATTTAAGAAACTACGCATAGTCGAGTACAGTTATGGCCTGTCCCAGGTGCGGAAATGACAATCGAGATCCTTGCATTCCCGAGGGAATAGAGGTTCTGCAGGAACCTAATCCCATTAGGGGAAGAAATGGGATATATTCCTGCAACCGATGCGACTGCGTATGGGAGGAAAATGTAACCCAGATCGTAATAACTGATGAGGAAAAAATCGGGAGAGAATAATTTGGAACTATTAAAGATAGTGCTCCGGGAACTCCCGATAGAACAATTCCTCCTTTACAACTGTGGATAAATTGTGTTATAAGAAAGATGATGAAGGGGGCTAAAAGTACTGTCATTTACCTGCTTTTCGGTGTTCTTATTATCGGAATTCTCTCATCCAGCAATCTCTGGCAGAGGAGAGGGAGGGAAGGGGTCATCAATTCCGCTAAAGCTGCTCCCCGAGATGCTGACCTAAGGCTCCAGAAAATTGACTATATGCAAACCACAGAAGCGATAAAGCAATGGGGAATTGAGGCCGAAACGGCAAGTTATTTCAGGGAAAAAGATATAATTAGCTTTAGAGATATTAAGGTAACATGTTTTTCGAAAGCCAGGGGCAGAATTATTCTGGAAGGGGAGGAAGGTAGATTTGATACCAGGACCCAAATTATCAGTATTCATGGTCAAGTTATCGTGAGCTTCGAGGATGGCTACCAATTCAGGACCGATACACTCGATTTCAGTCCATCGGAGAATATGATCACCTCCTCAGCACCAGTTAGGCTTGTCGGTCCGAAGCTCGAGGTAATGGGGCAGGGGATAAAGCTGAACTTGGTCGACGAAACATTTAAGGTTGGTCGCGTCCGATCACTGCTTCACGATTTCAATTTGAGGGAAGCCCGGATAAAATAAGATTTATGTCCTTGAAATTAGCAAAGTTCGCTCTGGGTGCCGTCCTGTTCCTGGGGGCCGTTTTTCTTGAGCTTGTGCCTGCTCAAGCAAAGATGCTTGAATCCCCGGAATCAATAGAGCATTCCGAAGGAAAAGAGAAGGTCTCCCCTCCCTTAGATATTGCCTCGGAGATGCTCGAGGTTGACCGGAGGAGTCGCCTGGTAACCTTTCGGGGTAGGGTAAGGGCCAAGCAAGAGGAGCTCAGTATCTTCTCCGACGAATTGAGGGCCTTTTACGATGAAAAAGGCGAGCAGATTGAGAGGATCATTGCTTCGGGCAATGTAAAAATCAACGGGAAAGATATCTCCGCCACTGCCGGGCAGGCAGAGTTTTTCCCTCCCGAGGGTAAGATTATACTGTCCGGTAACCCAGAGATCTGGCAGGGCTCCGATAAATTAGAGGGGGATGAGGTTATTGTTTTTTGGGGGAGTGAAAGGATTATGGTAAAAAAAGCCCGGGCCACGGTTTCCCCCCAAAGAATTTATCCGGCCCGGGAAGAAGACTGACCGATATTCGATGAATTTAAACGAGACCGGGATGGCGTCAAATCGACTATTCGCCCAGCAATTAAGTAAGTCATTTAGGGGAAGGAAGGTCGTTGATGAAGTGGATTTAGAGGTAAGGGCAGGAGAAGTTGTCGGCTTGTTGGGGCCTAATGGGGCCGGCAAGACAACTACTTTTTATATGATGGTAGGGTTGATAAAATCCGATCACGGTAAGATATTTCTCGACGGACAAGAGATCACCAGCTATCCGATGTACCAACGGGCCCGGATGGGGTTGAACTATCTTCCTCAAGATTCTTCGGTCTTTAGAAAGCTGACCGTAGAAGAGAACCTTTTGGCAATCTTGGAAACTCTGGATCTATCTGAGCAGGAAAGGCGGGAACGCCTTACCAAGCTTCTTCAGGAAATGGGGATTGCACACCTGGAAAAAACTAAAGCCTACTGCCTTTCCGGGGGAGAACGGCGTCGGGTGGAGATTAGCCGGGCACTGGTGACCAATCCTTCTTTCATTCTCCTGGACGAGCCTTTTACCGGGATTGATCCGCTTGCCGTTACTGATATTCAAGCCCTCATCATGCAGTTGGTTTCCCGGGGGATTGGAGTGCTCATCTCCGATCACAATGTCCGGGAAACCTTAGGGGTCTGCAACCGTGCTTATATTCTTAGTCAGGGTCAGATTATCGAGGAAGGCGATCGGGAGAAGATTGCCCAAAGCCCGAGGGCCCGGAGGATTTATTTAGGCGAAAATTTTTCTCTCAAATAAACACGATGGAACTTAAACAGAGTCTAAAAATGTCCCAGCAGTTGGTAATGACCCCCCAGCTGCAGATGGCAATAAAACTGCTTCAACTAAACCGATTGGAACTTTTGGATACCCTCAGTCAGGAACTCCAGGAAAATCCGGTCCTGGAAGAAATGCCCGGGGACCCGGAGCAGGAAGAAAAGCAGGAGATTGATGTTACCGAGTCCGAAGTTAAAGATATCGGATCTGAGTGGTACCTTGAAGACTACCAGAGTGGGCCAACCCTCCCCAATTTCCGGGAAGAAAGGTCTTTTTATAAGAACGATTTAACCAGAAAAACATCTCTCACAGACCATCTCCTGTGGCAGTTGCGACTGAGTGATTTTCCTCAGGAAGAACAGAAGATTGGAGCTCTAATTATAACCAATTTAGATGATAATGGTTACCTCCAGGCAACTCTGGAGGAGATTGCTGAGGGCTCCAGCAGTGAACTGCCTTTGGTAGTCCAGGTTCTCAAGAAGATCCAAGAATTTGATCCGGTCGGGGTAGCTTCCCGGGATTTAAAGGAATGCTTGCTCATTCAGGCAAGATATCTGGGAGTAGATAGTTCCTTGGTGAATAAAATTATTGAAAACCATTTAAAAGAGCTGGAGAACAAGAATTATCAGGAAATTTCCCGGGAACTGAATGTTTCCCTGGAAGAGGTGCTTCAGGCCGCCAAGCTAATTTCCCAGATGGAGCCGAAGCCCGGACGGAGCTTTGGGGGAGAGGAACCTCACTATATTATCCCCGACTTAGAGATTCGCAAGGTTGGCGAGGAGTATGTGGTAGTAATGAATGCTGATGGTTTACCTAAACTAAAACTCAACTCTTTCTATCAGAAACTCTTAAAGGATAAGGGGAGGATAGAAAAAACGGAGAGGGAATACATTCAAAACAGGCTCCAATCGGCTATCTGGCTGATCAAGAGTATCAATCAGCGGGAAAATACTATCCGCAAGGTAGCGGAAAGCATCGTCAAATTTCAGAGAGAATTTTTCGATAAGGGGATCAACTATCTCCGCCCTCTGGTTCTCCGGGATGTTGCCGCTGATGTGAGCATGCATGAGTCCACCGTGAGTCGGGTTACCAGAAACAAGTATGCCCACACCCCCCAGGGAATATACGAACTGAAGTTCTTCTTTACCGGCGGATTAAGTCTCTTCGATGGAAACTCAATTGCTTCCGAGAGTGTCAAGACAAAGCTGATGAAGGTAATCGCTCAAGAAAATCCCCGTAAGCCTTACAGCGATCAGCAGCTTGCTGAGATTTTGAAGGATTCGGATATAAATATTGCCCGGAGGACGGTAACAAAGTACCGGGAGATGATGAGGATCCTCCCTTCTTCCAAGAGGAAGAAGATTATTTAATTACTCAACAATATTTAGGAGATGTGCAAATGAAAATTTCGGTAACCTCCCGCCACCTAAAATCGAATAAGGGCCTAAGAGATTATGTTGAAGAGAAGTTATTGAAAATGGGCAAATATCTTTCGGAACCCATTGAGGCGAATGTTGTCCTTACCGGAGAGAAATTCCGGCAGCTTAGCGAGGTAGCCATTACTCACTCAGGGTTAACTACCCGGGGGGAAGGGGAGGCCGCGGATATTCGTTCTGCTATCGATAATGCGATTGAGAAGCTCGAAAAGCAGTTGCGTCGACAGAAGGATAAGTTTAACCATCAGAAAAAGGTAATGGAGAAATGGAAATCATAGAAATATTAAACAAAGATACGATTATTGCTGACCTTAAGGCTACGGATAAGGAGGGGGTAATCCAGGAGTTAGCGGCGATTTTGGCAAGCAAACACCAGGAGGTAGAGAGGGATTTGCTCGTACGCGTTCTTCTGGAAAGAGAGAAACTTGGCAGCACCGGAATTGGTGAGGGGATTGCTATCCCCCACGGAAAATTAGCGAATATCGAATCCTTACTCGTTGCTTTTGGGAGAAGTCTAACGGGGATTGATTTTGAGGCAGCCGACGGCAGGCCCGCCAAACTCTTTTTCTTACTGGTTGCTCCGGAGAATTCCGTCGGGAGACATGTCAAGGCTCTGGCAAATATCTCCCATCTCCTGAAAGATGCATCTCTCCGAGAAAAACTTCTCCAAGCCGGGAGCAAAGAAGAGATCTATCAGATTATCCGAGACTCTGAGGAATCCGAATCATGAGGGCAAAAAAAGACAAAATGCTCAAGCATAAACTACCGAAGAAGAGGAAATCATTAAGCAAGGAGAATCTTAGAGTAGCAATAATCAGCGGGCTTTCCGGGTCAGGAAAGAGTACGACCATCAAGGTTCTGGAGGATTTAGGTTTCTTTTGTGTTGACAATCTTCCGGTACTGCTCCTTCCCAAGTTTTTGGAACTCTGCCAGCAGTCCGCGGACGGCATATCCAAAGTAGCCTTGGTGGTGGATATTCGGGAAAAAAATTTCTTACAAGCCTATCCCAAGGTCTTCAAAAACCTGAAGAAGGAAGGATATCAGCTAAAAACAATTTTTCTGGAGTGCAGTGATAAGGCCCTGGTCCAGAGATTCAGTGAAACTCGCCGCCGGCATCCATTGGTTGAGGGCGATTCGATCCTGGAGAGTATTGCCCGGGAGAGGGGAAAATTAGCTGATCTGAAGCAATTGGCCGATAAGGTTATCGATACCTCTAATTACAATGTTCATGAGTTAAAGGAGGCAATCGACAGTTATTTTAAGATGAGTTCCGATGGAAAGGGGATGGCAATTAATTTGATTTCCTTCGGATATCGGTACGGAACTCCGGTTGATGCCGATCTGGTAATGGATGTGCGGTTTTTACCAAACCCTTATTTCATCGAAGAGCTTAAACCTCTGACCGGAATCGACCCGAGGGTAGCCGAGTTTGTTCTTCAGCATAAGGATGCGACAGATTTTTTGGGGCAATTTTCTACCCTGATAAGTTTCTTGATTCCTCGCTATCAACGTGAGGGG
This sequence comes from Deltaproteobacteria bacterium, assembly GCA_020345765.1. Classification (GTDB taxonomy): domain Bacteria; phylum Desulfobacterota. Next base: position 2,019,548 of record CP070770.1, on the reverse strand, counting down.
AAATCTTATCTGACCATTGCGGTTGGATGTACCGGCGGTCGACATCGTTCGGTGACGATAGTAAATCAACTTGAAGAGATCTTGACTAAGAATAAGTACTCACTGAATGTTAGGCATCGTGATTGGGATAGGCATTAAGAGATGGTAGGAGTAATTGTAGTTACCCATGGCCAACTTGCGAGGGAGTTGATCCTGATCGCCGAATTCATTATTGGTAAGGTAGTGGGGATCGAGGCCGTAACTACTGATCCCAAGATGAGTGTTGATGAGATCAAGGAGGTGATCTCCCAGGCAATAAAAAAGGTAGATAAGGGGAATGGCGTCCTGATCTTGACCGATATGTTTGGAGGAACACCTTCCAATATCAGCCTCTCTTTTTTAGAGGATAAGAAGGTGGAGATCCTGAGCGGAGTCAATCTGCCAATGCTCCTGAAGGTCGCAATTAATCAGGAGGAGAAGAACCTTTCCGAGATGGCAGAACTTATCAAGTCCTACGGGCAGAAGAATATCTCTTTGGCCAGTGAGATTCTCCAGGGTAAAAAAGAAGAGGGTTAGTCGGGAGAAGAGAGGGGATGGGAAGAAACGGGCAAAAGAAGAAGAGGTTTACTATTACCAATAAGCTGGGAATTCATCTCCGGGTGGCCTCTCTCTTTAGCCAGACGGCCAACCAGTTTAGTTCGGAGGTCCAGGTTAGCAAAGACGGCTTGACCGTTAGCGGGAAGAGCATTACCGATCTCTTAAGGCTGGGTGCGGCAAGTTCCTCCAGAATAACCGTGACCACTAAAGGCCCGGATGCATCTTCGGCAATGGAGGCGCTGGAAAAGCTAATCGTCAATAAATTTGGGGAAGAGTAGGTGCGAGCGAAGAAATCAAAAAAGACCCCCATTCTGAAAGGGATAGGGGTCTCTTCGGGAGTGGTTGAGGGTAAGGCTTATTTGGTTGAGCGCCAGAAAATAAGTGCCCCCCAGTACTATATTGAAAAGTCAAAAACCCCCAATGAAATTAAGCGTCTTGAGCGGGCAATCGCACTTGCTCGCGAGCAGATAAAGTCGGCACACAGAAAAGTTGACCCGCAAGAAGGTCGGGATATTATTTATTATATTCTGGATGCCCAGTTGATGATCCTGAAAGACGACATGCTGATTCGGAGTATAACGGACCATATCGAGAAAGACAGGATCAATGCCGAATGGGCATTGGAGAAGGTATTGAAGAGGTTTGGAGACATTTTCAATTCGCTTGAAGATAAGTATCTTCAAGAGAAGAAGAATGATATCGATTATGTCGGGGAGAGGCTGCTCCGTAACCTGATGGGAAGGGAGCAAGAAACAATCTCTCAAATTCAGGATGAGGTAATTCTGGTAGCCCACGATTTTTCCCCGGCTGATACTGCCCAGATGGCAAAAGGGAAGATCTTGGGTTTTGCTACCGATATGGGAAGCAGGATCTCCCATACCGCAATAATGGCAAGATCACTGGAGATACCAGCGGTAGTGGGATTGGAAAATGTTACTGAATATGTAAAAACCGGAGACTTTATTGTTGTTGACGGATTAGCGGGAGAGGTGATCATAAATCCTACCTCGGTAATGGTGAGCAAATACAAAGAGAAGGAGCGCAGCTACCGTTTCTCGTTTGAAGAATTATTAAAGTCCCGAGATCTTTCTGCCGAGACCAGGGACGGTTTCCGGGTAAAATTAAAGGCCAATATTGAATTGATTGAGGAGGTCCCCTCGATCCGGGAACACGGGGCCGAGGGGATCGGTCTGTATCGGACGGAGTTTCTCTATCTCAATCGAAAGAAACCCCCGTCAGAAGAGGAGCATTTTCGCAACTACCGAGAAGCAGTTGAGAATGTTGCTCCCCACTCGGCTACTATCCGCACCCTGGATCTGGGGGGAGATAAGTATGCTTCCCAGATAGAGCTGGCGGAAGAACTCCGTTCCTCCCCGGGTCTACGCGCTATCCGCCTTTGTCTGAAGGATGTAGATCTATTTAAAACCCAGCTCCGAGGGATGCTGCGGGCCAGCGCTTACGGAAAGCTCAAAATTATGCTGCCAATGATCTCCGAAATTAAGGAACTCCACCAAACGAAGGAGATCCTGGAAGAGGTGAAGGATGAGCTGCGGACGAAGGGAATCCCCTTCGACGACAAGATTCAACTGGGCATAATGATCGAGACACCCTCAGCTAGCCTTACGGCGGATATCCTGGCTCCCGAGGTTGACTTTTTCTCGATCGGCACCAACGACCTGATCCAGTATTCAATGGCGATCGATCGGGTCAATGAGCACGTAGCCTATCTCTATGACCCCTTTCATCCAGCTATCTTGCGTTTGATCAAAAGGGTGGTAGCCGCGGCGAAGGAGTCAAAAATCAAGGTTGGCATCTGCGGAGAGATGGCCGGGGAGGAAATTTACCTTCCCATCCTGCTGGGCCTGGGATTGGAGGAGTTGAGTATGAATTCCATTTCCATTCCCCGAGTCAAGAAGATTATTCGCAGTATTACCTATAAGGAGGCAAGGGAACTAGTGGAGAGAGCCTCGGCATTGAAGACTGCTGCCGAGGTTGAGGGCTTGGTCAGGAATGATATAAAGCGCCGGTTCCCGGAGATTAACTATAGTTTAAAAGAGGAGATTGCTTATGGAGCGTGACAGTTTCTTGTTTACTTCTGAATCGGTAACGGAAGGACATCCGGATAAGATCGCCGATCAGATATCCGATGCTATCCTGGACTCAATAATTGCCCAGGACCCCCGTCATTGCCGGGTAGCCTGCGAGAGTATGGTTACCACCGGATTGGCCCTGATCGCCGGAGAGATCACAACCAAGGGGAGTATTAATTATCCGGAAATAGTCCGTAACACCATCAGGGATATCGGGTATAATGATTCGGCGATGGGATTTGACTGGCGGACCTGTGCAGTATTAACCTCGATCGACAGGCAATCTCCGGATATTGCCTTGGGGGTTAATAAGAAAAAAGGCAAGGAACAGGGAGCGGGGGACCAGGGGTTGATGTTCGGATACGCCTGTAAAGAGACCGCCGAGCTGATGCCTATGCCCATCAGCTATGCCCACAAATTAACAAAAAGATTAGCTGAGGTAAGAAAGAATGGCAAGCTGGGCTTCTTACGTCCTGACGGGAAGTCTCAGGTGACCGTTCAGTACCGGGGAGGAAAACCGGTGAGGGTAGAAACAGTGGTTATCGCTGCCCAGCATAGTCCGGAGGTCAAGAATAAGACTTTGAAGGAAGCTATTATGGAGGAGGTCATCAAGAAAGTTATCCCTGCTCATCTTCTTGGCAAGAAAACCAAATTCTTGATTAACGCGACCGGGCGGTTTGTGGTCGGGGGGCCGCAGGGGGACTGCGGGCTTACGGGAAGGAAGATTATTGTGGATACCTACGGAGGGCAGGGGAGGCACGGAGGAGGATGCTTTTCCGGGAAGGATCCCTCCAAAGTAGACCGCAGCGCATCCTACATGGCCCGGTACGTGGCGAAGAATATTGTCGCGGCCAAGCTGGCCGACAGATGTGAGATTCAACTCGCCTATGCTATCGGTGTTGCCGAGCCGGTCTCAATAAAGGTAGACACCTTCGGTAGCAGCAAGATCCCCACAAAAAAGATTGTGCAAATTATCAGGAAAAACTTTTCATTTAAACCAGCGGAAATCATCAAATACCTGGATCTCCTGCGCCCCATTTATAAAAAGACCGCGGCCTACGGCCACTTTGGTCGAAGGGAACCGGAGTTTACCTGGGAGAGAACCGACCGGGTTAATGATCTCCGCCGGGCTGCCGGAATCTAACATTAGAAAGGAAGGGCTCAATTGAATTACCATGTCAAAAACATCAATCTCGCTTCCGAGGGGAAGCTGAGAACCGAATGGGCGAATCAAAGTATGCCGGTGCTTAACATTATTCGTAATAGATTTGCCCGGCAGAAACCCTTAAGAGGGGTTCGGATAGCCGCCTGCCTTCATGTTACTACGGAGACTGCTTCTCTGATGGACACCTTGAAAGCGGGAGGAGCGACCGTTACCCTCTGTGCCTCTAACCCTTTAAGTACCCAGGATGAGGTAGCGGCCTACTTAGCTAAAGACCTGAAGATCCCGGTCTTTGCCATCAAGGGAGAAAGTAATAAGATTTACTACCAGCATATCAACTCCGCCCTGGACATCAAGCCCCAGATCACGATGGATGACGGGGCGGACCTGGTCTCCACTCTCCACTCAAAGCGCAAAGGACTTATTGCCAGGATTATCGGGGGAACCGAAGAAACCACTACCGGGCTCATTCGCCTGAGGCAGATGGCAGAGAAGGGGGTTCTCCGGTATCCCATCATTGCGGTTAACGATGCCGATACCAAGCATTTCTTCGATAACCGCTACGGAACCGGGCAGTCCACCGTTGACGGGATAATCCGGGCAACCAATCGCCTCCTGGCGGGATCAACCTTCGTCGTCAGCGGCTACGGCTGGTGCGGGCGGGGGGCGGCAATGAGGGCTAAGGGAATGGGGGCAAATGTAGTGGTTACCGAGGTAAGTCCGCTCCGTGCCCTGGAGGCGGTAATGGACGGCTACCGGGTGATGCCGATCGGCGAGGCTGCCCGGGTTGGGGATATCTTCTGTACCCTGACCGGAGATATTAGTATTATCCGGAAAGAGCATTTTCTTCGAATGAAAGACGGGGCGATAGTGGCCAACTCCGGTCACTTCAATGTTGAGCTGGACCTGGAAGGACTCAAGAAGATAGCCAAGAAAAGGAGGAAGATCAGGGAATTTGTTGAGGAATACACCCTGAAGAATGGCAAGAGGATCAATGTCCTGGGGGAGGGGAGGCTAGTGAATCTGGCTGCGGCGGAGGGACATCCCTCCAGTGTGATGGATATGAGCTTTGCCAATCAGGCCCTGGCGGTGGAATATCTGGTTAAGGAAGGCAAGAAGCTGGATAAGAAGGTCTATCCGGTCCCTCCCCGGATCGATAAGGATATTGCCCGGGCGAAGCTGAAGGCGATGGGGGTCAGGATCGATACCCTGACCCAAGAGCAGAAGAATTATCTCGCCTCCTGGGAAATGGGGACTTAGGTTTCGAGCCTGTATTACGTTAAACGGGATCAAAATGCCGATCTATGAATATCAGTGCCGGAGCTGCAGCGAGATCTTTACCAAGCTGATCATGAAGCCGCAGGAGGAGAATGGCATTGAGTGCGTTGCCTGTGGGAGTAAAAGGCAGAAGCGGCTCATTTCCCGATTTTCCTACCAAAAATCAGAGGCCGACCGGATGGCCGGCTTGAGCAATGATCGCCGCGACGACAGCTATTACCGCGATACCCGTAACCTCGGGCTGACCGCAAAGAAGAGGGCTCAGGAGCTGGGGGTGGATCTTGGTCCAAGATTCGAGGAAACCCTAGAAAAAGCCCGCACCGATCCCGTTAAGTTCCTGGACGAAAGCAGCAAGAAATAAGATCAGGGGCTTTTTAGTTCACCTTCCGGCTGATCTTCTGTGGGCTCTTGGGTATAAGAGATCAGCTCATAAATCACCATGGGCAAACCGGCAGTAGCGGAACCCAGGGCGCCGCGATATTTCACGCAGGGGTGGGAGCCCTGGGTATCTAACCAAAAAGTGTATTGGGGAGCAAAGAAGCGCTGAACCATCTTCCCGATAAGCTCCCCATAGAACTCGGAAACCATGGGGGTCATCACTACCTGATGGCACCGGAATGTCCCTGCCGGTACTTTGACTTCCTCGGTCCCTTCCACTCTTATCTTCATCCGGAGGATGTTATGACTTGTTATCCAAAGGTGAAAGTACTGCTGGTAGTCTTTCTCCAGTTCCATTCCCCGAAAGAGCGTGAGGAGAACGCTGGGATCATAAATGTCATCGGGATACCCGTAGGCTGGGTCTCGGGGATCGTAGAAAGACCCTCGGCTCAGCTCCTTGCCGGAGGCATTAGTGATCACCCCGGTGGTACTCTTCCAGATTAGCTCTCCCCTATCTATCAGGATCGTGGTAGCATCGAGTTTGTTACCATTCCGGAGCTTATTATTATTATGGATACGGATATACTTCTGCTCACCTTCCCGGTAACGTTCCACCGTTATCTCTATCTCTTCGGCTAACTCCCGATCCAAAGCCTGGATTCCCAGGGGCTTCCTGGCAAAGCTGACATCCGGATCCTCATACCCGCACTGGAATACCGATCTTTCCTTCGTGATTGAAAGAGGGGACTTAAAGGGCTCGGCACTCAAAGGCCCGGCGAGGATCAGGACAGAACCTAAAGCAGCGAGAATTCTTCCAATCATCTTTCCCCCTTCCGTTAAAAGACAATTTTATCGGATAGGAATTTTGTAGCATCAATTCTCTCTTCAGTCAATTAAATTGATTTTTCTATAAATATAATTTAGGATTAAATTTGTCAGGAATTCAGGACACGATTTGTTGATCCTGTTGATAAAGGAGAGAATTTAATCTCGAATTTAGAGATGGAATATCCCCGGCTGCGTAATGTGGAGATTTTCCCTCTGAAGGATGAGGGAGGGAAACCGCTAATCTGCCTGCGAGACCCCCTCCGCTTTACCGAAGAGGCCCTCCTGCTCCCTTATCATAGTATATTGATAATCAGCCTCCTGGACGGCAGGCATTCCCTTCGTGATATCCAGGCCGAATACATGCGCAAACACGGTGAGCTTATCTACCTCGATGCGATCGAGAAGCTTATTGAGGAGCTGAATAATCGTCTCCTCCTGGATAACGAGCATTTCCAGGAACATCGGAGAAGAATAGAAGAGGATTTTTCCCGGTCCCCGGTCCGAGCGGCTGCCCATGCCGGAATGAGCTATGAGGCCGACCCGGAAAAGCTCCGTAGTCAACTCGAGGGGTTTTTTCTCTCTTTCGGCGAATCGAACGGGGCTGACCGGGGATCAACGAAACCCGTCAAGGGGGTAGTTGCGCCCCACATCGACCTGAAGGCCGGGGGGCCCTGTTTTGCCTATGCCTACCGGGAGATAAAGAGATGGACCCATGCCGATCTTTTTGTTATCTTCGGTACCTCACACTATGAAGCGGAAGGCCTCTACAGCCTCACGCCGAAGGATTACGAGACCCCGTTGGGGATTGTAAGGACGGATAAAGAGCTGGTAAATAAAGTAGCAAAATCTCAAGGTGACGGCTCATTACTCCGGGACTCAGCCCACAGGTTAGAGCATTCCATCGAGTTTCAGGTAATATTCCTCCAGCATATCTTCGCCGGGGAACGGGAATTCAGTATCGTGCCGGTCCTCTGCTCTTCCTTTCACGAGATGATAATCTCGGGTGCCAGTCCGGCGGAAAACCCTTCGGTCAGTGGTTTCGTCGAAACTCTTAAGGATACCCTTTCCTCGAGTAAAAGAGAGACATGTATGATTGCCGGGGCCGACCTGAGTCACATCGGACTGCGCTACGGAGATCCCTTCCCTCCCTCCCTCGGCTTCCTGAAGGAGGTGGAGGCAGAGGATCTAAGCATGCTGAAGTGCGCAGGGAATATCGATGCCGAAGGATTCTACCGGTCGGTTCAGAGAGACCGGGACCGCAGAAGGATCTGCGGCCTGACCCCGATCTATACCCTGTTAAAGGTTATCGAGGCCGAGCGGGGGAAGGTTTTGAAATACGATTGGTGGAAGGATGTCAATGATTCTTCGGCGGTGAGCTTTACCAGTATGGTCTTTTATTAAAATGGACGAAAAGGCGATCGAGCGCAGTTACATCTTCTTTCCCGAGCGGGAACTGCTGATGACCCCGAGGGATTTGGGTCTGGATTATGAGGATGTGTATTTTAACACCGACGACGGGGTAAAACTTCACGGCTGGTATGTCCCGAGCCGGGATAGTGATAGAGTTCTGCTGTTTTTCCACGGCAACGGTGGGAATATCTGCCACCGGGTAGAGAACCTGAAATTTCTGCAAGCCCTGGGGCTGAACATCTTTATTATCGACTACCGGGGATACGGGCAGAGTGAAGGGGTGGCATCGGAGAACGGGACATACCGGGATGCCGAGGCCGCCCTGAGTTATCTAACCTCGGTTAAGGGGATCAATTTAGGGAGGATTGTCCTGTTCGGAAGGTCATTGGGAGGGGCGGTAGCGATCGACCTGGCCTGCCGGCATTCTTTCCCGGCAGTAATCCTTGAGTCCACATTCACCTCCTTTGCCGACCTGCTCCGGTCGTTTTTCCCTGCGATCGCTGATGCTATTAAGGACAAGTTCAACTCTCTTAAGAAAATCAAGCAGATCTCCGCCCCGCTCCTCTTTTTCCACGGAAATCGGGACGAGCTGGTAGCCTACAGCAACGGTAAAGAGTTATTTGCTGCTGCCAACGAGCCCAAGGAGTTTTACACCATCGAAGGAGCCGGGCATAACGATACCTACTATTTCGGAGGGGAGCCATACTGGCAGAAGATCAAGGAGTTTGTTGATAGGAATTTATGATCCCAATTTCATTTACTTCAGGGAATAGCCCTGTCCGCCATAGCTTTTGCGACGGCGGAAGGTAGTTGTCATGCCAGAGTCGGATTTCGAGCAATTTGAGGCCTCGGAGCTTTTCTGTCCCAGATGCAAAAAATCGGTGCCGGTCAGAAAGAGACTGCTCTTGGTTCTTCCTAACGGGGACAAATACGATTACCTCTGTGCCTACTGTGCAACCTCGGTGGGAACCAAGACAATCTCCCGGCGCCCGCAACCCCAGCTCATCGTCACCCATTAACATAAAAATTTCAAGGAGGATTAACTATGGAGGAAGGGCAAAAGGTACATAAGCTCGTTGCCGATGGAGAGATCATTTTAGTTGCCGGAGTCTATGATGCCCTGAGCGCCAGGCTGGCGGAGCAGGCCGGGTTCCACACCGTTGTCGTTACCGGATTTGGCGTGGCTGCAAGTCTGATCGGGGAGCCCGATTTCGGGCTGCTCACCCAGAGCGAGATAATTGATACGGCCAGGAGGATATGTAATGCCGTATCCGTCCCGGTAGTGGTAGATGGTGATACCGGATACGGGGGAGCGCTGAATGTTATGCGGATGGTAAAGGAATTAATCCGGATCGGGGTGCGGGGGACATTGCTGGAGGACCAGGTATGGCCGAAGCGGTGCGGACATATGCGGGGCAAGGAGGTCATACCCATGGAG
>CP070770.1:2000183-2010288 GCA_020345765.1 Deltaproteobacteria bacterium | reverse complement strand
CCACATTACCAATTTCCCCACAGTAGTCCTCCGCCCGAACCGTGATCGTATACACCCCATCCGCCGGGATAACCAGCGTTACCGGGAACGATGATCCCGTAGTCTTGTAACTGCCCGCCCCTACCCTTATCTCTTTCACCCCACTACCGCCAAAATCAGTTACACTGCCACCTACCACTACTGCCGAGGTACCGATACACTCTCCCGCAACCGGGGAACTGATACTCAATACCACCGGCGCAGTGGTATCCACCGTAACATTAGCTACCGTATCCTTCGGGCCGACATTCCCACAGCTGTCCTCTGCCCAGACAGTTACCGTATACACCCCATCCGCCGGGATATCCAGGGTAATCGGGAAGGAACTGCCCGTGGCAGTGAAAGCTCCGGCCTCCACCGTTATCATCGATACCCCACTGCCACCTTCGACTACACTCCCATTTACCACCACTGCCGAGGTAGCAATACACTCTCCCGTAACGGGGGCACTGATACTTGCCACCGGAGCAACCGTATCCACCCGGACATTGTTCACCCATACCACCGGGCTAATATTCCCCACCTTGTCACTCACCTGTACCGAGATCGAGTAGAGCCCATCAACAGATACCGTCAGGTTAACCGGAAAACCCGTACCAGTGGCACTGAACACTTCCGGACCAACTGCCATTGCCGTAATCAGCTCCACTCCACTGCCAGTCTCGGTAATCGCCCCGGTTACCACCACTGTTTCGGTATTAATACATTCACCCACGGTGGGTGAACTGACACTTACCACCGGCGCTGTCGTGTCTACAAAGACACTTACGGAATCAGAGGAGTAATTGTCCGCATTATCCCAGACCGTCGCGGTTATGCTGTTCCAGCCCTCAGCAAGACCACCGAGGGTTACTATCCAGCTCTCCGTCCCCGAGGCAGTCTTACCATTCACTATTACCCTCTTCAGGCCCGAAGAAGGCGGAGCGTCATTCGCACTCCCCTCCACCACTACCGTAGTCTGATTAATAGTAGTGCCCGAGATAGGCAGGGTTATGCTCACGGTCGGGGCAATAGTGTCCACAGTAATATTCACCGGCACTGATACCCCCTCATTGCCCGCACCATCATAGGCGATAGCATCAATGGTTACGCTGCCCTCGGACAATCCCATCAGGGTCACGGTCCAACTACTACCTACAACATCCGCACTAGTTCCGTTTACCCATACCCCCGTGATCCCCGACGAAGGTTCATCATCGGTCACCGTCCCGGTTACTACTGTCCAGTTAACAGAATAAATATCACCCGGGTTCGGGGAGCTGATCAACACATCCGGCTCCCTCGTATCCACGAATATCACTACTGTGTTGGAAATCCCGGAGGTGTTACCCAATCCGTCGGTAGCCGTGGCTACCAGGGTATGGGCACCATCTACCAGGGCCGGCAGGACAAGAGCAAAGTTGCCGCCACCATCAGCTACCGTCGTCCCCCAACTGAATACCCCCTCAAGAATTTCCACGGTAGTGCCGGCCTCCGCTGTTCCGGCTACCCGTGGGGTATTGTCACTGGTGGGCCCGGAGGCAGGGGAAGTAATAACCGGGGCCGCCGGAGCGACCGTATCCACAAATACCGGGATAGAAGTCGTCCCCTCATTACCCGCATTATCACGGACGATGGCTGTTAGGGTATTCACTCCCTGGGTCAGACTGGTAACGGTTACTATCCAGGGATCGGTGCCCGAGGCAGTCTGGCCATTAACTACGATATAATCTATCCCCGAAGATGGTAAAGTATCAGAGACGGTCCCCCTTACTTCCACCGTAGTCTGGTTAAGGGTAGCACCCGAAACCGGTAGGGTTATGGTTACCGTTGGTGCTATGGTATCTATCGTGACGCCTACCGTATCGGGTAAAGAAGCGTTTCCGCAGTTATCAATCGCTACCGCACTAAAAACAGAGGAGCCGGATACATCTATCACCCTGAGCCCCTCCCAATAATCAGCCACATAGGCATAGCCACCGGTTACATAGATACCCCGACTATCACCCGGGGTATCATGATAAACCGGGGTTTCTGGGTTGGTCGGATCGGTCACATCGATGACCGCTAAACCACTGCCGTCATCTGCTACATAGGCATATTCATTGGCAACATAGACTCCGTGCGCCCATCCCGTAGTATCTCGATAGACCGGGGTGCCGGGGTTGGCTGGATCGCTCACATCGATAACTGCTAAACCATTCCAATCGGCTATATAAGCATAACCGTCGGCTACCTGGACTCCATAGCTATCCCCTACAGTGTCCCGATAGATCGGAGTGCCGGGACTAGTCGGATCGGTCACATCGATGATCGCTAAACCGCTTGTAAAATCAGCTACATAGGCGTAGTTCCCGGTTACATAGACTCCGTAGCTCTGCCCTGAGGTATCCCGATAGACCGGGGTGCCGGGATTGGCCGGGTCGCTCACATCGATGATTGCCAAACCGCTTGTAAAATCAGCCACATAGGCATAGCCACCAATAACATAAATTCCATTGCTATACCCTGTAGTATCCCGATAGACCGGTGCGCCCGGATTGACCGGATCGCTCACATTAATGATCGCTAAACCGCTACTCCCGTCAGCCACATAGGCATAGTTACCGGCAACATAAACTCTCCTGCTCCGGTCTAAGGTATCCCGATATACCGGGATGCCGGGATTGGCCGGGTCGCTCACATCGATGATCGCTAAACCGCCAAGCCAATCAGCCACATAGGCATAATCACCCGAGACAAAGACGCCATAAGCACGATCCGCAGTATCCCGGGAACTTACCTCAACCGGATATCCGTATTGGCTACTGCCTAAGGTAATGCTCCAATTGTTGGTGCCGGTGGCGGCATAACCATTGACCAATACCGCGGCAACGCTGCCTGACCCGTCACCCGCGGTCCCATTCACCACCACTGTGGTAGTATTGAGATAGGCCCCATCGTCAGGAGCAATAATTGAGACCGCCGGTAAGGAGTAGTCAATTGAGATAATTACCGGAGCCGAATCGGTAGAATTTCCCGCAAGATCCGTTGCGGTCGCAACGAGAGTTAATGCCCCCTCCGCCTGCCCGGTCAGCGTAGCTGTCCAGGTTAAACCGGTCACATCGGCATCCACTCCATTCACGGTGACCCCGGCAATCCCGGAGGAGGGCGCTGGGTCGCTCACATCACCGCTTACCACCACCGTCGCACTGTTAACACATTCACCGGCACTCGGAGAAGTGATGCTTACCGATAGCGTTGTGGTATCCACCGTAACATTAGCTACCTCATCCTTCGGACCAATATTACCGCAGCTATCCTCCGCCCAGGCAGTTATCGTATATACCCCATCCGGTATAACCAGGGCAATTGGGAAAGAACTCCCCGTGGCAGTATAAGCCCCAACCTGCACCGTGATCTCTTCTATCCCACTACCTGCCTCAACCACACTCCCTTCTACCGTTACTGTAGAACTGGCAATATATTCGCCCATAACCGGTAAAGTAATATCTACCACCGGCGCCAAGGTATCGACTCTCACATTCGCGATCATGGTCGCCGGCCCAACATTCCCAATCTCCCCACAGTAGTCCTCCGCCCGAACCGTTATCGTATACACCCCATCCGCCGGGATAACCAGCGTTACCGGGAACGATGATCCCGTAGTCTTGTAAACACCCGCCCCTACCCTTATCTCTTTCACCCCACTGCCGCCAAAATCAGTTACACTGCCACCTACCACTACTGCCGAGGTAGCAATACACTCCCCCACAGACGGCGAACTGATACTCAATACCACCGGCGCAGTGGTATCCACCGTGACATTCGCTACCGTATCCTTCGGGCCGACATTGCCGCAGCTGTCCTCCGCCCAGACACTGATCGTATAAACCCCGTCCGCCGGGATATTCAGGGTAATCGGGAAGGAACTGCCCGTGGCAGTAAAAGCCCCCGCCTCCACCGTTATTACCGATACCCCGCTGCCGCCCTCGACTACACTCCCATTAACTACCACCGCCGAGGTCTCAATACACTCTCCTACAACCGGGGAACTGATACTCGCCACCGGTACAACCGTATCCACCCGCACATTGTTCACCCATACCACCGGGCTGCTATTCCCCGCCTTATCACTCACCTGCACCGAGATTGAGTATAGCCCATCAATAGATACCGTCAGGTTGACCGGAAATCCAGAACTGGTAGCGCTGAATACCTCCGGACCAACCGCCATCACCGTAATCAACTCCACCTCACTGCCATCCTCGGTAATCGCCCCGGTTACTGCTACTGTGACAGAATTAATACAATCCCCGGAAACGGGTGAACTGACACTCACCACCGGGGCTATCGTGTCCACAAAGACACTTACGGAATCAAAGAAGGAATTATCCGCATTATCCCAGACTGTAGCCGTCAGGGTGTTTATTCCCTCACTCAGACTACTAATGGATACCATCCAGCTCTCCGTCCCTGAGGCAGTCTTACCATTTACCACCACCCGCTTCAATCCCGAAGAAGGCGGAGCGTCATTTGCAGTTCCCTCTACCACTACCGTGCTCTGATTAATCGTAGTACCCGAGGTAGGCAGGGTAATGCTCACCGTCGGCAGCACAGTATCAACGGTAATATTCACCGGTACTGCTACTCCCTCATTCCCCGCACAATCATAAGCCCGCACATCTATCGTTACGCTCCCCTCCGGCAATGCCGTCAGGGTTGCGCTCCAATTAGTACCCGTGATGCTCGCACTAACTCCATTCACCCATACATCCGTAATCCCCGAAGAAGGTGAGGCATCGGTTACAGTACCGGTTACTATTACTTGATCGGTGGAAACGATATCTCCCGGGGCCGGATAACTTACCGCTACCACCGGCTCCACCGTATCCACCTTGATATTTGCTACGGTAGCCTCCGAACTGATATTCCCACAGTTGTCCTCCACCCAGGCAGTTACCGTATAAACCCCATCCGCAGGGATGACCAGTGTTATTGGGAACGATGCCCCCGTTGCACTGTAAGCCCCCGCCTCCACCGTGATCTCCTTCACACCACTGCCAGCCTCGGTCACACTGCCATCTACCACCACCGTTGAGCTGTCAATACAGTCTCCCGAACCCGGGGAACTAATACTTACCAACGGAGCAACCGTATCCACCGTAACCGTTATACTCACCGGTAGAGAATCGTTACCACAGGCATCCGTAGAGGTACACTCAACAGTATGAGACCCCTCCCCAACCGAAGTCCAACTCCCCGGCACTGCGATCGAGCTCGCTCCATCAATCGTGCAACTCACCAATTCCCCACCGTCCGAACTCGCATCCACCGCCACCGTCGAAGTAATAATGCACTCCCCATCCGCCGGAGAATTAATGCTTACCACCGGCAACACCGTGTCTACCGTGACCGTTACACTAACCGGTAGTGAATTATTCCCACAGTCATCCGTAGAAGTACACTCAATCGTATGAGACCCCTCCGACACCAATGTCCAACTATCAGGTGCCACGATCGGACTGAGCCCATCAAGCGTGCAGGTTACTGCCTCCCCACCGTCCGAAGTCGCATTCACCGACACCGTCGAAGTAACAATGCACTCCCCGTCAGCCGGGGAATTAATACTTACCACCGGCAACGCCGTGTCTATCTCTACATCGGTCACGGTATCCAAACCGACATTCCCACAGTTGTCCTCCACCCGGGCCGTTATCGTATATACCCCGTCCGCCAGGATATTCAGGGTAATCGGGAAGGAATCGCCCGTTGCTGTGAAAGCGCCTGCCTGCACCGTTATCTCATACACCTTACTGCCATCTTCAACTGCACTGCCATCAACCACAACTGATGAGGTGACAAAGCACTCTCCCGTAACCGGGGAATTAATGCTTACCACTGGTGCGACCGTATCCACCCTCACTTTATTCACCCATACCACCGGACTGCTATTTCCCGCCTTATCGGTCACCTGTACCGAGATAGAATAGAGCCCATCAACAGAAACCGTCATACTAACCGGGAAACTCGTACCAGTAGCACTGAATACCTCGGGACCAACCGCCATCGCCGTAATCAGTCCCACCCCACTGCCGGTTTCGGTTATCGTCCCGGTTACGTTTACTGCCGTAGTATTAATACAATCACCCTTATTGGGTGAAGTAATACTCACTACCGGCGCTACCGTGTCCACAAAGATACTCACCGAATCAGAGGAGTAATTGCCCGCATTATCCCAGACCGTAGCAGTTAAGCTGTTCCAACCCTCAGCAAGACCACTGATTGTTACCATCCAGTCATAAGTCCCCGAGGCAGTCTGCCCATTCACTACTACCCTATTCAGCCTCGATGAAGGCGGAGTATCTGTTGCACTTCCCTCTACTACAATCGTGGCTTGATTAAGAGTAGATGCCGAGGTGGGCAAGGTTATGCTTACCGTCGGTGCAATAGTGTCCACGGTAATATTCACTGCCGCTACCCCCTCATTGCCCGCACCATCATAGACCCGCACATCTATCGTTACACTGCCCTGAGGCAATGCTATCAGGGTCGCTGTCCAACTATTACCTGTTATTGTCGCAGTAACACTATTAACCCATATCTCCGTAATCCCCGAAGATGGTGAAGCATCGGTTACATTGCCGGTTACTATTACAGTCGTAGAATCTATGAAATCTCCCGGACCCGGAGAACTAATGCTCACCTGAGGAGCTATGGTATCTACAAATATTACTACTGTATCCGAACCCTCATTACCTGCCCAATCCCTAACAGTAGCCACCAGGGTGTTCTCCCCTTCGGCCAAGCCACTGAGGATTATCATCCAATCCTCCGTTCCCAAAGCAGTCTGCCCATTAACCAATACCCACATTAGACCTGAAGATGGCTCAGAATCACTCACACTCCCCTCTACTACCACCGTTGCCTGGTTATGCGTAGAACCCGAAGTGGGTAACTCGATAGTTACTACCGGTGCAGCCGTATCCACCTGCACATTAGCTACCGTGTCCACCGGACCAATATTGCCACAGCTATCCTCCACCCAGGCAGTTATATCATATAACCCATCTACTGGAATGTTCAGACTTATCGGGAAGGTAGCACTCGTAGCACTATAAGCCCCGGCCTGCACCGTTATTACTCTCACCCCGCTGCCTGACTCGGTTACAGTACCATCTACCAACACCGTTGAAGTCCCTATATACTCACCAGAAACTGGAGAATTGATATCCACCAGCGGGTCAATAGTATCCACCTGCACATTAGCCACCGCATTCTTCGGACCAACATTCCTGCAGCTATCCTCCGCCCAGGCAGTTATTGTATATACTCCATCTACCGGTATGATCAGCGTTATCGGGAAAGAACCCCCCGTAGCACTATAGGCACCCGCCTCTACCGTTATAACGCTTACCCCACTGCCATCCTCAACTACATTACCATCTACTACAACTACTGAGTTATCAATGCACTCATCCGGAGTCGGGGAAACTATACTTACCAGGGGCTCGGTGGTATCTACCCATACATTAGCCACAGTGTCCACCGGACCAACATTCCCACAGTTATCCTCCACCCAGGCATTTATCGTATATTCTCCATCCACCGGAATGGTCAGAATAATCGGGAAAGTAGCACTCGTAGCAGTGTAGGCTCCGGCCTGAACCGTTATAACTCTTACTCCACTGCCGGCCTCGACTACACTGCCGTTCACTTCCACTGCCGAGCTATTAATGCATTTGCCCGGAGTCGGGGAACCGATACTTACCAGAGGATCAGTGGTGTCAACCCGCACATTAACTACCGTGTCCACCGGGCCAGTATTCCCGCAGTTATCTTCCGCCCAGGCATCTATTGCGTATACTCCATCTACTGGAATGGTCAGAATAATCGGGAAAGTAGCACTCGTAGCAGTGTAGGCTCCGGCCTGAACTGTAATTACTTTTACCCCGCAGCCAAGCTCGGTTACAGTGCCGTCTACTACTACCTTTGAACTATTAATGCAGTCACCCGGAGTCGGAGAACTGATACCTACCACCGGTATAAAAGTATCTACTGTTACCGTATGCACCACAGTAACCGGGCCACTGCAAACCCCTACCACTGCCTCCACATCCACTGCTAACCCCTCCGGAAAATCAACACCACTGAAGGTAACACTGCCCCCAACCACTGAAGCACCCAGCGGAGTATAACCATCCACCGTGAGCAACACCGTGCTCCCGTCCGGGGCATCCGTGCTCACCGTTACATCATATTGCAGCCCATTAACCGGATCGAGATCCTTGTCAGCATAAGCATTTAAGACCGCCCCGTTTGTCGGAGATACGATCTGCACCGTTGGAGCTACAAAATTAACCTGCGCACAACCAGAGTTGCCACTAAGTCCATCAGTGAACAAAGGCGGCACCCCGGCCCAGGAAGCGCAGAGGGTGGTTGGACCCAGGGTGCAGGTGGATACCTCAAAAATATACCTCCCCTCACCTGCATAGCTACTATATCTCACTATATCTACCGAAACCGCATTCACCCCCACATTGTCCAGATCAGATGCGTCAAGAAAACTATTGGCATTCTGGCGGAAACGAATCGCAAACTGAGGATTGTCCTCCACTCCTAAGAAAGGATAAAGCATGGAAATATTAAAATTCCTCTGCTGCCAACCTGATTCCCCCACATCTGCACCAAATGCCTCCACTACTGTCCAGGCTCCTCCCCCGTCAACGGAAATTTCAAAGATGAAATTCTCATCCGTATCCAAACCGTGAGTAGCAAATTGATAACTGACCTGGACGTTCCCATAGCCAGTGGTATCTATTACTCTCCAAATCTCAGCCGTTGATAGAAAATAAGCATTCTGCGTACTTAATGGATCAAGATCATTAGTCCTACCCTCCACCGAGATCGAACCGACACTCGTCCAACCCCCTAATCCACCACTCTCAAAATCATCACTAAAAACCTCTACCGGGGGATTGCGGTCCGAAGTTACTAAAATACTGGTCTCCTGTCCCGGCACCCCAAAATCATTGACGTCCTTCAGAATCACGGTGGCCATGGAGATCACAACCGCTGGATTATCCGCGCTGATCTGAATGGTATCCGGAAGCCCTACCGGATAGGTTACCCCGAATACCACTCCAACCGGGTCGCTATCGTTATTGCATGCATCCGTGGCCACCGCTACCGCAGTGTAACCACCCTTCAGCACCCCGTTAAAGACCGCTGTCCACCCTCCGGCTACCACCGAAACCGTCCTACTCTTTATACTCGGCCCATCTAAACCTACCACTACTTCAGCTACCTCAATATCATCGGACGCACGGCCTGTAATTATTACGGTCGAAGAGTATAGCGTAGTCCCACTACTTGGAGAACTAATCGAAACTTCAGGTATAACAGTATCTATCCGCACATCAGCTGCCGTATCCGAACCGATATTTCCACAGTTATCCTCCACCCGGGCAGTTACCGTATATACCCCATCCGCAGGTGTAGGCATGTTCAGAGTAATCGGGAAGGTTGTACTAGTAACACTGTAGGCCCCCGCTTCCACCGTTATTACTCTCACCCCGCTGCCTGACTCGGTTATGCTTCCTTCTACTACTACCGTTGAACTGTTAATGCATTCACCCGCAGAAGGTGAACTGATACTTACCTCCGGAGCAGTTGTATCCACCCGCACATTAGCTACCGTATCCTGACCAACATTCCCACAGTCGTCCTCCACCAACGCAGTAATCGTATATTCCCCATCCGCAGGTATTACAAGGGCTATCGGGAACGAAGTCCCCGTGACACTGTAGGGACCAACTTCCACCGTTATCTCATAAACCCCACTCCCTGACTCGGTTACGCTACCATTCACCACTACCGTTGAACTGTCGATGCACTTACCCGAAGTCGGTGAACTGATACCTACCACCGGATTAATCGTATCTATCCATACATTTGTCACCGTATCCTGACCGATATTCCCACAGTTGTCCTCCACCCGGGCGGTTACCGTATATTCCCCATCCGCAGGTATTACCAGGGCTATCGGGAATGAGGTCCCCGTGACACTGTAGGGACCAACCTCCACCGTTATCTCATAAACCCCACT
>CP070770.1:1998753-2000083 GCA_020345765.1 Deltaproteobacteria bacterium | reverse complement strand
AAGTTGGGGACGGAGTTGACCCCGCCAGAGGCGGGGCTCCTTCGACTTCGCTTCCTTCGGCAGGCTCAGGACTGGCAGGACAGGCAGCCCCGCAGGCAATAAATAGGATTCGGGGATTCGATAATCGGAAACATAGGAATGATGAAGGCAGTATCGATTGATCGCAATAGGATCCGCAGCGCCTGGGAGGGGCGGATCTCGGGGTGCCAGCTCGGCAAGCCCGTTGAGGTTCTGTCGATCATGGAAGGAAGAGATTCTTTGATCACTTATCTTAAGAAGGCCAATGCCCTGCCACTGCGGGACTATGTGCCCCTAATCGAGAAAACGCTTGTGGATATAATCGGGCGCCGGTCCTGCAAAGGATTCCTCCACCGGAGCGAGCCGGACGACGACATCAACTACACCGTGCTTGCCCTCATGTTATTGGAAGAACACGGATTGGAACTGTCGACCGCCGATGTGGCCCGTGCCTGGCTGCGGCTGATTCCGGGCGGTGCCACCTTCACGGCAGAAAGAGCTGCTTATCGTACTCTCCTTGAGCGGGCCGAAATAGGATTTACTTTCGGCACCGAGCCAGGATTCGACCTTGTCGAGTGTGCCGACAACGAGTACTCGGAATGGATCGGTGCCCAGATCCGAGCCGACCTCTACGGTTGGGTGTGTCCCGGGCAGCCGGACGTTGCGGCTGACCTTGCTCGCCGCGATGCAGCGCTCTCACACAAAGATGACGGCGTGCACGGGGCCGCATTTATCGCCGCTCTTGGTGCCGCTATTCCCGCGTCGAAGTCGCTCACAGACGCCGTCGAAATCGCTTCCGCGGAGGTGCCGGAGACTTCGGGTGTAGCCGAGGCGATCTCTTTTGGCTGCTCTCTTGTGGGAAAACCGGATGCGGTCAAACAACTTCACGAGCGTTACCGAGACCTGTCCCCCGTTCACACTTTGAACAACCTTGCCCTGGTAGTCTGGGGACTGCTCTCCGGCGCAGACGATTACTCAGCAGCCGTTGGTGATGTTGTCGCCGCGGGGTGGGACACCGACTGCAATGGCGCCACTGTCGGCGGACTATGGGGTATCCAGGGAAAGCCGATACCCAACCACTGGACTGCTCCCTGGCAGGGAAGGGTGGCGGTTACTATTGCGGGAGTAAATGAACTTACTCTTAATGATCTGATCGATCGATCCGTGGCGGTAGCTAACCGGTTGTGGACGAGGGGGACATCGGTCGATTAGGGGAAAGTTGGGGACCACGTTGTTGAAATGTTGACTTTTTGTAGACAAAACGGGCGCTGGGACTATTTTCTTCCAATTCCTATCTGTTCCCTCCCTATTT
>CP070770.1:1992147-1998653 GCA_020345765.1 Deltaproteobacteria bacterium | reverse complement strand
ATGACCAAAATTCAAAATACAAAATTATGTCCTGAGCTTATGGAAAGAATTATTTTGAACATTTGATATTGGAATTTTGGATTTGTTTAGAGCTTAGGATTTTGGATTTAGGATTTCTCAGATGAGGTTTGTTTTTTCATTATTATTGCTGGTTGTCTTATCCGGTGTTGCCCTTGGCGGCGGGATTAGGGATACCAGGCATAACCTGTCGGTATCCGGCCCCGGACCGGTAAAAGCGGTCAGTGAGACCGAGATCTGCATCTTCTGCCATATTCCTCATAATGCCGCTCCCTCTTCCCCTCTCTGGAGCCGCGAGCTCTCCGAAACAACTAATTATGAGGTTTACACCAGCGCCACCATGACCTCAATGGTAGGGCAGCCTGATGGTGCTTCCAAACTGTGCCTCTCCTGCCACGACGGCACTATCGCCTTAGGTGCGGTACTGGGGAGGTCGAAAGAGATCGAGGTGATAGGGGCGGGGCCTCAAGGCAAGATCCCGGAGGGAGCCCCGGGCTACATAGGAACGGATCTGTCCGGCAGTCACCCGGTATCATTTGTCTATAATGACTCACTTTCCAGCTTCAGGAATGCAAAGGGTTTGAGCCTGATAAGGCCCCCGTCTCATATCAATGACCCTGTTTTTAAACTCGATGGCCAGTCCAAATTTCAGTGTACATCATGCCACGACCCCCATGATGACAGATATTATGATCCGGGAATGGTTCCCCGCTTCTGGAGGAGCCCTACCTGGTCGGGGGCATGTGTTATTTGTCATATCCGTCCTCCCGCAGCGGATGCCCATGTCGATCCGAACCTTCTGCTCAAGGAATGCGGGAGCTGTCATGTCGGGCACGGCGAACCCCGGACCGCTATGCTCCCGGCAATGGAAGAGGAGCTTTGCTACCGATGCCACGGCAATCCGGCTGATGCCTCAGCAGTTAGGAGTGAGAAAGGCCTTACTGAGGGAGTCAAGCTGACAGATGTCAGAAGTGAGTTTGAGAAGCCTTCCCGTCATCCGGTTGAGCTCTCAGGGATCCACCGGGCAGATGAGGTCCTGCCGGAGACGAGCCCCTCGGCCGGCCGCCATGCCGAGTGCCTCGACTGCCACCCGTCACACTCAACGCCATTGGGGGGGGTGAGGAAGGTTGGTCCCGAAGGGTTGGAGAAGAAAAGGAGTACCCTCCCCG
This sequence comes from Deltaproteobacteria bacterium, assembly GCA_020345765.1. Taxonomy (GTDB): domain Bacteria; phylum Desulfobacterota. Next base: position 1,997,466 of record CP070770.1, on the reverse strand, counting down.
GCCTGGCGTTTGAGTATCAGGTTTGCTACCGGTGTCATTCGGACAGCGCAAACCTGCCGGTCTACGAAACCAATAAGAGGGTCGAGTTCGATACCGCCAACCCGTCCTACCATCCGGTCGAGGCGACAGGGAAGGGCAGGGATGTACCCAGCCTGGTTAAGCCTTATACCACGACAAGCCTGATTGCCTGCACCGACTGCCACGGGAACGATAGTGAGGTCGGCCCGGAGGGCCCCCACGGCTCCATCTACGAGCCCATCCTCATTAAGAATTATAATCGGAGGGATGAGGTTTACGAGAGCCCCTTTGAATATGAGCTGTGCTACGAGTGCCACCGGAGGGACAGCATCCTGGGCAATGAGAGCTTCAGCAGTCACCGGGAGCACATTGTAACTAACAAAACCTCCTGCTATACCTGCCATGACTCTCACGGCAGTCAGGACTATCCCCGTCTCATCCGCTTCAACAAAGACCCCCGCTATACCCAGGTATATCTCAACAACGAAAACAAACTGGAATATGTAAACATCGTCGGCTCCTCTCCGGAGTGTTACCTGAGGTGCCATAATGTCGATCATAACCCGGAACCCGTTTCCTCTCCCGGTTTAATCCATGAGCAAAAATTCACTCCCTGGAGGTAGGAGGATGTCTTTGGTTAAGTACTTGAAATTAAAAAGATATTTTATATTCAGCAAGCTTTTCTCGAATAAATTTCAGGCATGGTTTTTACTTGACATTTTGGCTAAGAACTAATATAATCTTTAAATGAAGATGGATAAAAAAAATTCCCTTATACTAGTATTATCTACCTTTTTTATCCTCTACTCCTCCACCCTCTTTGCTAACCAGGCCCCGGTCATTGACAGCCTGGTAGCAGAGTCCCAGGTTATCCTTCCCGGCGGGGTAACAACGATTGTCCTGTCAGCGCACGATCCCGATTGCCCTGACACCTGCACATCAGGATGCGGGTTGTATATTAGGGCGTCATATACTGATTGGGAGGCGTCCGGCGGGACCATCTCTAATATAAACAATGGCTCCAACGGAAGCCCCTATACCTCATCAATTACCTGGACCGCCCCTACCTCAACCGGCTGTTATACAATAAACGTTAGTATATGGGATAATAGCGGGATGATGTGCGAGGACCCGTCCCTGGAAGCCACGGCAAGCATCTCCATCAGCGTGGGTGCAGGCAGTCCTCCTATTATCAGCTCTATCCTGGCAGAGCCGGATACTATATTTTTAGGTAAGAGCTCGGTCATCACGGCGGCGGTCAGCGACCCGGACGGAGATCCCCTGACCTACTCCTGGAGCGCTGCCAAAGGAACGATCAGCGGAGCCAATGATGGGGATCCACTGATAATCACCTGGCAAGCCCCAACGGTGGGTGGCACTCATAATATCGTCCTTACCGTAAACGACGGGGTCGGGTGCGAGGTAAGCAGGAGTGTGGGCGTCCAGGTGGTATTGGCCACCTACCTGGATACCATTCTTGAGGGATTAGGGAAACCGGCCCGGATAGCCACCGATCAGATTGGCAGGATCTTCGTCTCTTATCCGAGCGAGGGATGCGTCAGGGTGTATAACAGATACATCGAACCCGTCTTTACCATCCACAATATTGGTAAGCCGGTAGCGGTCTCGGTGGAAGAGGACGGACAGAGGATATATGTGGGGGACGAGATCTATGGCCGGGTAGTTGTTTATGATACCAGCGGTAATTTCCTGTTCCTGCTGGGTTCAGGGGATGGGCAATTCGAGAGGCCCCAGGACATAGCCGTCGATCCCGTCACCGGCGCTATCTATGTTACCGACGCTGGGGATCATCAGGTAAAGGTATTTAACCATGACGGGACCTACGCTTTCAGCTTCGGGGGGTATGGTTCCGAGGATGGTCAATTGGTATTTCCTACCGGGATAGTGATCGATAAAGGTGAGGGGTTGATTTTCGTCTCCGACTTCGGAAACGGGAGAATCCAGGTATTTGACCTTTGGGGAGGCTGGAAGGCGACCCTTGGGGAGGACGACGAAGGGGAGGGAGAGCTTCCCCGGGCCCAGGGACTGTCTCTGGATGATTGCGGGAGGGTCTATGTGGCGGACGCCTTCCAGGGCAGTGTCCAGAGCCTGGACCGTTCGGGAGAACACATAGCCTTTGTCGGAAGTTATGGGACAGAGCCGGGCCAGCTAAGGACACCCCTGGATGCTGCTGTTGACGTGTATGGGAGATTGCTGGTAACCTCCGTGAACAATTCAAGGGTGGAGGTTTTTGCCCTGGAGAGTTACCAGGGGGTTCCAGAAAGGGAAATCCCTGAAATCCCCGTCAATACAAGCAATAGTAGCACGGGCTGCGGCTGCCGGCATATCTCCCCGTCGGAGGATAATATTAGTAGCGAGGGAATAGCGAACTTCTTTGTACTCTTATTACCTCTCTTTTTCCTCTTTCTGAGAAGGAGAGTCAAAAGCCTGCATCTCGGCATTGTCCTCCTCTCTATCCTTCTTCTCTCCATTCCTGCGCGGGCATTGGATGCCCCCCATGACCTGACGGCAAGCTCAATAGTGGCGGGAGGAATGCACTGCGGCAGCTGTCATATCCCCCATTTCAGTTTGGGAAGTATACTTTTGAGTGATACTGCGGCAGAAGCCCTCTGCATTAGTTGTCATAACGGAACAACGGCTACGGAGGCCACTATCCATCAGGGCAAGACATGCACTGACTGCCATGACCCCCATCAACACAGCCAGTACCGTGCCTGTTTGGATGTTGGCGACTGCGATACTACTGTCTTCCGGGATCTTGGCGCGGGGGATACCACCAGTACCTCAACCGATCTCACCGCTGATACCCTGACCGATACCACCCGGTCATGGGCACTCGACGACTGGATCGGTTATAACCTCGTTCCCAATACGATTACATCTTCAACCAAGGTTTTTAAAATAGTCGATAGCGGGGCAGACTGGGTCCAGGTAAGGGTGGATGCAGCCCTCGACCTCCTGGATGTGGCTACCTCGGGGGACACCTATGCTATCTTTTACGGGAAGCTGGTAACCAAGAAGGATCCCACTACTCACATAAAAGGACGGCTCTATGGGACTGACGGAGCTGGTGGAGGGGTATGGAGAGATATTAAATTCTACGATAACAATGGTCCCTTTTCCTTTTCCGACAATACCGATCCCTGGAATGACGAGGTCTGCAATACCTGCCACTCCGCCGGGACGACCAGCTACCATCATTATGACGGTGGTGCTCCAACCCAGTCACATTATGACGGGGATAATTGCACTAGTGCCTGCCATCTCCATAATAATAACTTTGCGGGAGAAGGCGACTGTATAGGCTGCCACAGAAGCGCGGGAAGCGTGCGGAAGATAACTGGGTCCGGTGGTGACTTCGACCGGCTCAGCCACCATGTGACAAGCGGACCCACCACTAATGAGGTTGTAACCAAGTATGACTGTGTGGTCTGTCACTCCGAGGGAACAACTGACGCCAGTATGACCTCATATCATGGAGATAGCTATGTAGATCTAAAGAACGCCGATACCGGAGCAAATATCAGGCTTTCCATTTCTCCACCTTATAACGGGTCAACCTTGACAAACTTCTGCCTTACCTGCCACGACTCCAATGGTGCAACCTTCACCTATGTCCCGGCGCTTTATGGCGGGGCGGGGAATGGGTTGCAGCCTTTCACCGATCTAAATACCGTGCTGAATGTCTATGACCAGTTCCGGACCACCAACTTCTCTTCTCACGCCATCTCCGCTATAGGTGCCATGTATACCTGCGGCGGCTCGGGGATTCCTACTGGCTCCTTCGTTAGTCCCTGGGAGGACTGCTCTACGACCGAGTGTAGTGACTGCCACCATGTTGACACTAACGCCCACGGAACAGTGAATAACAGGTGGCTATTAGAAAGCAGTTCCGGAAATGATGAAACAGTGGATAACACTAATCTGATCTGCGTTAAGTGCCATACTTATAGTGTGTATACGTTAAATGATGTATCGGGAAGTGTATTCTGTGATCACGATAAGGCAGCCCATCAGACCGGGACTGACAACTCATTCGGGATCTGGTGTCTCTCCTGTCATGGTGGCGGAAACGACCGGGCAGGCAGCATCCACGGGACAAATCAACAGACTACGGATGACAGCGGTCTCGGATCTTATGACGAGTACCGCTTCCTCAACGGTGCCGGACTGGACTACTGGTACAACCCCGGATGCGATACCAATAACTGTGCAACTTGTTCTACCATGGCTGAAAAAATCGGTAACAATCTCAATTGTACTAACCATGACAGGGATAAAAGCTGGAAACCTAATTTTATCAGGTAGCTGACATATACACCAAGTAGTGTGAGATCATTTCTCGGACGCCTTTCGGTAATCCTCCTTTTGATTCTGAGCATTATCCTTTTTGCCGGTATCATAATTCCGCAGAAAGGACTCTTCGAGAACGACTACCGGGCACTGGTCGAATCCTACCCCCGGCTTGCCTCCTTCCTGGATACGCTTGGTCTTACCGAGATCTATTCCAGCCCCCTGTGGTTCATCCTCGTTGCCGCCCTGACTGTTAATATTGCACTATGCTCCTTATACAGGATTAAGCCCCTGATCCGCAGAGCCCGGCCGGAGGCCCCTTCGGCTTCGGAGTTGGAAAATCTTGATTTGCCCCCTCCACCCATCCCCCTCCCACAAGGGGAGGGGGTGAAAAGGGGAAGTTCATTTTCTTTGGATTCAGAACTTTCTCCCCCGGAGCTTCTTACCAGCCTGAGGAATACCCTTTCATCCCTGAGATACCAGGTTTGCGTGGAAGAGAAAGGCCGTGGTTTCCGCGCTGTTAAGAACCGTCTGGCCCCCTTCGGCTCCCTCATATTTCATCTGAGCTTTATCATATTCCTTATCGGCGGAATTATCAGCGTCAAAACCAGGTTTGTGCGGAATATCATCCTGGCCGAGGGACAGAGTTTCTCTAGCAGGGAGATAGCAGGAGGGAAAGTAGAAATGCCCGATCTCGGCATAAGGGTTAAGAAGATCAAGCCGGTATATGAAGGTGGAAGCTATTTGACCGATCTCTCCGGCCGGGTGAAGATATATCATGACCGCAAAGAAGATGAGGTGACAATAAAGGTTAACCGGCCCTTTAGTTATAAATCGATGTCCATTCTCCTCAAGGATTTCGGGATTACACCCCTTTATATCCTCCGGGATGCAGAGGGTAAGGAGCTGGACGGCGCCTTCGTAAACCTGAGTATTCTGGGGCCGGAAAAAGAGGACCATTTTAATATACCGGGGACACCGTATACC
>CP070770.1:1967716-1992047 GCA_020345765.1 Deltaproteobacteria bacterium | reverse complement strand
GCCTTTTATCTGCCCTTTCCGCATAGGGGCTCACCGCTCCGGGAACAGTCTTCAGCACCTTCTCAACTTCAATCGCAACCTCAACAATCTTATTTAAGTCATCGCCGAAAACCTTTACCCCTACCGGTGTTTGAATACCGGTGGCCAGCATATCGATCCGGTTCTGAATAGGTTGGGTCATGATCGGGCTTACCCCGGGCATTCTGGTCGCATCAATGATCTCCTGAATGAGTTTATCGGTGGTCATCCCTTTACGCCAATGCTTTTCCGGCTTTAATCTTATAATCGTCTCGATCATAACCACCGGGGCGGGATCTAAAGCTGAATCTACCCGACCGAGCTTACCCACTACCATCTCGACCTCGTCGGGGAAATTATTTTTTATGATAACATCCTGTTTTTTCATAACCTCCATTACCTGGGTCAAGGATGCCCCCGGCAGTAATACCGGCATAAACAGGAGGTCCCCTTCATTCAAGGGAGGCATAAACTCTCTTTTAATCTGAGTAAACATTAAAATACCTATTAACAGTACTATCAAGGAAATGGCAACAGGAATCGTTTTATTTCTGAGAGACCATTTGATTATCGGTTCATAACCTTTCCTTAAAGCAACCGAGGCTCTATTCTCTTCAAACAACCGCAAGCGACCGCGGAGAAGAAAATAACCGAGCACCGGAATCAAAGTAACGGCAATGGCCGCCGCCCCGAACATAGCAAAGGTTTTGGTATAGGCCAAAGGATGAAAAAGCCGGCCCGATTTTCCCGCCAGGGAAAACACGGGAATGAATGAGACAATCGTGGTCAAAAGGGCAAAGAGGACCGGATGACCTACCTCTTTCGCCGCTTCCGTGCAGACCCCTGTTCTTTCCTGGGCAGTAAGTCGTGAGCCTTTTTTATTTCCGGCATCAGCCAAACGGCGGTAGATATTCTCGGTCATCACTATGCCAGAATCCACCATCACCCCGATAGCGATAACAATCCCCCCCAAGGACATGATATTGGCCTCGACCCCGATCCTTCGCATGATGATAAAGGAGATCAGGACGCCGATGGGCAGAACTAAGGAAATAACAAAACTTCCCCAGAAATGAAGCAGGAAAAAAACAATAGTTACTATTGTTATTACTGTCGCCATTATCAGGGCCTGGGTGAGCGTGCTGATAGACCTTTTGATCAGTCCGGTCCGATCATAGAAAGGAACTATCCTTACCCCGGGGGGTAGTCCCGTTTCTAATTCGGCGATCTTCTTTTTAACTCCGTCGATCACCTTCAGAGGATTGTCGCCGAAGCGCATGTGCACTACCCCACCGCATACCTCGGCCCCCTCTTTGTCCAGCGCCCCCCGACGAAACTCGGGCCCCAGGGTAACATTGGCTACATTCTTGACATATACCGGAACGCCCTCATGGGCACCGATAACGATGTTCTCTATATCATTTATATTCTTGATAAACCCTATACCCCTTACCGCAAACTCCCGGCCACCTTCTTCGAATACCTTCGCTCCCACATCGATATTGCTTCGCCGGACCGCGTGCAGAAGGTCAGAGATCTTGATTCCGTAAGGGTAGAGCCGGTTCGGGTCAACATCTATCTGGTATTGCTTGACAAACCCGCCGACACTTGCTACTTCGGCTACGCCGGGGACGGAATTGAGCTGGTAGCGGATATACCAATCCTGAAGAGAACGCAGTTCTCCCAGGTCATGATGTGAGCTGACCAACTTCTTGCCATCCAGCGGACATTGCCCGTCCTTTTCATAAGATTTTTGCGGGTGGTCCGGACAATAGTACCCGTTCTCCACCGTGTACCAGAATACCTGCCCCAATGCGGTAGCATCGGGGCCGAGTACCGGAATAACTCCTTCGGGAAGGTCTTTTTGGGCAAGGTTTAGGCGTTCCAAGACCCTGGTACGCGCCCAGTAGAAATCCACCCCGTCTTTAAAGATTACATTCACCAGGCCAAAACCAAACCACGAATCCGAACGGACTGTCTTTACCCGCGGAAGCCCCATCAGGTTTATCGTCAGGGGGTATACCACCTGGTCTTCGACATCCTGCGGACTCCTCCCCGGCCAGTCGGCAAATACAATTATCTGGTTCTCACCAATGTTGGGGATGGCATCAATAGGAGTCTGTCTTAACGATATGACACCCCAGCCGATAATGAAAAGATAGAAAAGGAGGACTAAATATCTGTTCCTTAATGATAATTCGATTATTCTATGTATCATTTTATGAATAAGGGATTAGAGGTTAGTTAATTAGTTGATTAGGTCTTTTTTAGAGATCGGATATAGCCACTAATTCCTATTTTAATTCATAGAATACCTTCGCCACAACACCTCCCTAATTAACCAATTCATTAATTCACTAATTAGTTTTCTCCATATCCATTCCACATTTTGGACATTTGCCTGGTCCATCGGAAATAAAACATTCCATTTGGCAGGTATATTCGGCTTTCTCTTCTAATGTTTTCGCCTCTTCCCCGGTTTCAGGCATCTTCTTTGTTTCTTCGTGATGCATCGTTGGCCGGGTAGGTTCTTTGGACTCTTTCTCTGCAGTACAACCAAACAAAACAATGCTTGCAATGCCGACTATCACTAAATTAATCTTTTTACTCATTGTTTGATCTCCTTTTAATGTTTATGTTTCATTTCTTGTCCAATAGCGGCATCATATACTGCGGCTTCATCCCCGGTTAACTGGGTTTGAGAATCAATAAGGAAATTTGCCCTGGTAACTACATTTTCCCCCCCGCTTAGTCCCGCTACTATTGGATAATAGGCTCCTGCCCGGGGGCCTATTTCAACCTCTCTCTGCTTATAATTACCACCCCCCTCAGAGATATAAACTAACTTTCGCTTGCCGGTATCCAGCAAAGCGCTTACGGGTATAGCAAGGACTTCGTTATGTTCAGATGATCCGACCATCCGGGGAAAGTCTTCACGATTCAAGGGGATACTAATCTTTGCATTGACGAACATCCCCGGTCTCAGTTTGCCCTCGAGGTTAGGAAAGTCAGCCCTGATTCTAACCGAACGGGTCTGGGGATGGAGGACGGGATCGATGAAAGTAATTTTCCCCGAAAATACTTCTCCGGGATAAGCCGGAGTGACAACCTCCACCTCCTGACCCGGCTTTACCCAGGACATCTCATATTCGTAAATATCGGCAAACATCCAGAGATTAGAAAGATCGGCAACTGTGTAAAGATGTGATCCTTCTTTGATATATTGCCCTTCTAAGGCCGCCTTCTTGATCACTGTCCCACTAATCGGCGAATAAACCTTCATATGTATACTTGCCTTTTTTTCTCTCTCCAACCTTCCAATCTCCCTTTCCGGAATTCCCCAGAGGAGAAGCCGTTTCTTGGTTGAGTCAACTAATGATTTAGCATCCTTTGCTATCTCCGAAAGCTGGCTGCCCTTTACCTTTTCTAATGTCTCCAGAGCCAAGAGATATTCCTGCTGGGTAGAAACCAAATCAGGGCTATAGAGCATAACCAAGGGATCGCCTTCTTTCACTTCCACCCCGGAATAGTCAACAAAAAGTTTATCAATTCGTCCGCTTATCCAGGCAGTAACATGGGCAAACTTACGTTCATCGTAATCCATCTTCCCCGCCGCATTGATTTCCTTGATCAAACGGCGCGGCCTGACTTCGACAGTTTCCACTTCAATTAGCGCCTCTTCCTGCGGGGTAAGTCTAATAGTAGGAATCTTCCCTTCGTGAGCAGGTCCTTTTTCTTTATATATCGGAATGAGGTTCATATTGCATACCGGACATTGGGTACTCCCTTTTTCGTATTCTTCCACACTCACCTTCACCGAAGGATGCATACTGCAGGTATAATGGGATATCTGCTCCTCACCCGATCCCTTCCCTTTATGCACCAGGATCAGGTTCATATTACACACCGGGCAACTGGTACTCCCTTTTTCGTATTTCTCCACGCTCACCTTAACCGTAGGGTGCATACTGCAGGTGTAGTGCGATATCTGCTCCTCAGCCTTTTTCCCTTCCTTCTTGGCACAACTTACCGTCAGAAACATTAGAGCCACTGTCAGTATTATAAGATTTCTTCTCAGCATAATACCTTCCTCCTTTTTTGGGGTTAATTAAACATTTAATAATCAACTATTCAACTAAATCTATCCCTACAATTACCTCCAAATCTGCCAGATTCTGGCCATATTCCATTAAAGAATTATAGTATTTCAGCTCCGCATCCTGATACATCTTCTGACTGCGAATCAGGGTGAGAAAATCGACTTTTTCGGTCTCGTAGGCGATTCCCGCCGCCCTTATTGTCTGTTCAGCTTGAGGAAGAATCGATGTCTTAAATAGACTCGCTCTCCTCCAGGAGCTGTCAACCCTGACCAGGGCATCCTGTACTTGAAAGAGAACCATATTTTTCATCGCCTGATAACCTGCCTCGGCACGGTTTTTCTCTGACCTGGCCTCGCTCACCCCATAAGACTGTTTCCAGAACCACAAGGGAATATCCATCATCAGCAGCACATCCCATTTGTCCCAGTCGGTGCCCGGCGGCATTTCGGACCAGCGATAGGTGAGTGTGAAGTCAGGGAGGAAATCCGCCCTGGCCAGATTGAGGGCACTTTTACTTCGCTCTACCGCATAATCCATTCTTTTTAACTCCGGACGATTCTCCAGTGCCAGTTTTTCCAAATCTTCGTATTCTAATTTTAGCGGGACCGCCTCCCATTCTTCTGGTTTACCCAGAGGGGAGAGGGCTGGCCGGTTTAGGATGGCATTCAGTCTCGCCTCAGCTGCGTCCTTTTCCTGTTCAAAGGTAATCAACTCATCGGTTAAAAGAGAAAGTTCTACCTGCGCCTGCAGAACATCGTGCTGGGGTGCTTTGCCAACCGCGTATTTTGTCTCGGCAATGCTGGCGAATTTCTTAAGTAGATCTTTATTCCTCTGGTTGATCTCGATCGATTTATGGATAAAAAATAGTTTAAAATAGGCCTTCTTCACCTCGGTAATAATTCCTAACTCTCTTGTCTTATACATCTGGTAATCCATCTGGGCAGATCGGTTCGCTACCCTTCCTTTCAGGGTCATTTTACCCGGAAAAGGTATCTTCTGAGAGAGACTATATGTCCTCATATTGGCCTCCCCCAGAGAGTACTCACCGCGGGGGATATCTTCCCACATTATCCCAAATTGCGGATCGGGCCAGGTACGTGCCTGCCAGATATTTGATTTGGCCGCAAGCCATCTTTCCTTCGCTTCGAGTATTTCCGGGTTCTTCTCTTTGGCCTCCCGGACAACCTCATCGAGAGTTATTCTCGTCTCCTCTGCCTCGCAAAAATTCGTCACTACGAACAAAGAAACTACTGCCGTAATAAGAATAATAATTATATGTCCCGACCGCATTGTCATTTCAGACTCTCCAGTTCTGATACCGATTCAGTAAAATATAGGATAACCATGTTCAACTAATTATATTCATAACCGCAAATAACATGCCATAACAACCTTAAACCCAATAATGACTCTAACTACTTGAAAATAAAGGCATTAAACATAATCGCCGTATATAGAAGATCCAGCATTAGTCTCATTTATTAGACTTAAATGAGACAGTAAAATATATTAGTCCACTTGGACAATAAGTTAGGACAATCTGAATTAACACTTTAACCCACTATAAACCATTGTATTAATTCATATTTTAGCAATAATCCTCTTTGAATTAATAGGAATATCGTGTTTCATTTAACTTAAATGAAACATCTTTGTAATTGAAACAGTAGTAACACTACCATTCTTAATTAGTTAATTTGTGAATTAGAGGTTAAGATAAGCTTTGGGTAATGATTTTTTGATGTTCCGGACAAAGCCCGATATGATCCCTCTCGGAGCTACTCAATTGTGCCTGAAGCAATTCCTCCTGCCAGTGAGCATTATAAAGTCGGCAGGTTTTATCATCACAGAAAGGTTCCCCGACACCCTGGAAAAATATCGCCTGGAGAGCATAACCTTTCATTACCTCGGTCATCCGGGGATCATCGTAGTCAATAAATCTGCCGGAGATCTCTTCCTTTAGCGTAGTAATATTGAACCCCATCCTTCTTTTCATATAAAACTTTCTTGGCTTAGCCGGGGCCTCGACTATCCCGGTAGTAGAAATAACAGAGGGGAATCCGTAAACACTAACCCGGGCATGGTACCTTAAGTCTCCCCCATCCCAGGTACCGAAAAGTTGGTTGGTGAATATTATATGACAATGATTGAAATCGGACTCCTCTTCTGGGATTAACTTAGAAAAAAGCGCCATGAGCTTAAAGCCATCGTATAAGATACCAAAAGACTTCTTTTGGGGGTCAGATATTCTTTGCTTCTCGTATTCGATTTCACCCGGTAGGGGTTCGAATATTATATCCTTGTTCACAGTATTTCGAACCTTTATTCCGGCAATCTCTCTGGCCAAACTATCCATTGCTTTTTCTTTCTCCTCGGGAGACAATCCGGAAAGGTAATGACCGACAAAATCATCTCTTATTTGAATATCACTATTTCTGAATATATTTTTTAAATATCCAGAGACCTCCTCAAGTCTCAAGCTCTCTGTCCTGCCACCATTGTAAAGGTAGACAAATGAGGGAAAATACATCATGTAACCAATGCTTCTTTCTTCTGAAGATCTTGTGTGATTTACTCTTCACGGGGATCTGAATAAGAAAGACTAAAGAGAACTCTATCTTCAGACAATCTACTTATCAGATTCCTTCTCCCCTTACCCGGGCGTCAATGGAGACAGCCGCCCTACGACCGTCGGCTACCGCCTGAACGACCGTGCCCGCCACCCGCACGATATCACCCCCGGCAAAAAGTCCCGGCCGGCCTCTAACCTGCATAGTATCCTCATCCACTTCAATCAAATCCGCCCGGTTAAACTCTTCCTGCAAATACGAAGCTAAAGCGGGTTCTACCGATTGGCCGACGGCCATTATTACCCGGTCAAACTCTATTTCTGTGGATTTGGACTCGTCGTATGAAGGGCAGAATTTACCCTGGTCATCAAATACGGAGGTACAACCAACGAAAGATAACTTGGAAGCAGATATAAATTCTTTTGGCCCCCAGCAGTTATGTATCTCAACCCCCTGCTTATTCAGCTCGGTTATCTCGCGAGGAAGGGCCGGCATCTCGCTATCTTTCTCCAGGCAGACCAGGGATACCTTGTTAGCACCAGAGTTCTTCGCGGCCAGGACAGCATCTGCCGCCACGCTGCCGCCACCGATTACCAGAACCCTGCCCTTAACGTCTACCTTACCTTTTTCCCGGTAAGATCTGAGCAGAGCCAAAGCATCAATAATACCCGCTCCATCCTTACCGGGAATCTCGAGCTTACGACCGGACCATAACCCGGGGGCCAGAAAAGCAGCATTATATCGTTTTAAAAGTTCGGTAACGGTAAAGTCTTTCCCCAATTCCCGGCCGTACTGAAAGCTAATGCCCGGAATTAAAACACCCTCTATTTCTCTCTCTATAACTTCGGACGGCAGGCGGAAGGAAGGAACGGCGTGAGTAAGCATCCCGCCCGGCTTTTCCGATTTTTCCATTATGTCCACTTTGTATCCCAATCGGGCCAGGAAGTGGGCGCAGGAAAGGCCCGCCGGTCCGGAGCCAACCACGGCTACTTGATGACCGTTTTGCTCCCGCTTGTGGCGTTCCCAGCCTTCGGATTCCGAGACCCGGCATACCCATGCCTGGAGGTCGGCAATCCGGACAGGGTAGTCAGAGAACTCCCGGCGGTCACATTCCTTCTCGCAGAGCCTTTCGGCCGGGCAGATATAGCCGCAGATCTCCGCCAGGGGGTTCATATCCCGCATCGAGCGGGCCGCCCCGACGAAGTTACCCGTTTCAATCCGGCGGATGAAATTCAGAACATCAATGCCTGCTGGGCAGGCCTTGATACAGCCGGCATCATCACAGTGCTGACACTCTTTGGCTATACGCATGGCTGAGGTTTCAGTAATGGGCTCCGAGGGATCCGGCGCCGGGGTCCAGGGTTTTCCCTCTATCAAATTTACATACTGCCGGGAGAATTTCCGGGGAAGGTATTCTTTTAATCCCAAATCCCGTAATACCATATTAGCCGCGCCCACCCCCGAAGCCGCTGCCGCCACCACCCCCTCTCCCAAGACCGTAGAATCACCGCAGAGGTAAAGGTTTTTCCAATCGCTCCGGGCCCGGGGTCGTTTCAACAGCTCCTGGCCCATCATCTGCTTGGGACCACCCACGTTACCCCAATTCTTGAGGGTAAAACGTTCGATGGTGGAAGGGGTACCGATTTCCAAATGCCGGATATGCTTTCTCAGGTTGGGGAAATGTTTCTCCATTTTGTCAATTATTCTGTCGGCTTCTCTTTCTTTCCGACACTCGTATTGTTCGGAATGGTATTCGGGATCAGACGGATGGGGCCATTTATCCTTGCGCGGTGCGATCACCGTTAACGAGTGGGTATCGGGTGGACAGATGGAGGGGTCGTCGATTGAAGGGATATACACGGTAAAATTGTCACCACCGAAATCATTGGGATCATCTATGAACATTTCGATCGAGCGGGCACCCTCAGGGACGACTTCCTTATCCACACCGATATAAAGGAGCAGGCTGCTAAATGTGGGAACAAGTCCCTGGGCCCATTTCATCCGTTTGGGCTTAATGTGCCTGGGTCTAACCAGCTTGCCGTGAAGGTTCCAGACAGTGGCGTTGGAAATGACCCGGTCGGCCATGATCTCGGTACCTTCCGCAAGTCGAACCCCATAGGTTTTCCCCTTGAAGATGAGGATCTCATCAACCAGCTGTCGGTACAGGATCTGACCACCGTAGCGTTCCAGGGCTTTCTCCAGCTTGTTCGGCAGCATCTGGGGCGAGCCGGACGGATAGCAGGCACCCCCTTCGTGGATATCGATAAACATGGACGCGGCCATAGCCGCCGGGCTCTCGTTGACATTAACACAGCTAAAGGTGCCGGTGAGAGTATCAAAGAATAGAACGGCCTTGGGATCAGTCAAGTATTTATAGAGGATGTCTTCCACGCTTTTAAACAATATTAATAGAACCCGGATCATACCCAGCGGGTTTTTAAAAAATAACTTTATACCTTCTATTATCGGTACTTCCGTCGGCGGTACGGGCATCTCATTGTTTGCAATCATACTGTTGTAAATTTTATACAGGTCATTATAGAAGCCGCGGAGCTCCTTTCTCTGGTTGGGGAATACTGCCGTCAGCTCGTTAAAATAACGCTCGAAATCCCGCCAGAAGGTAATCTCTTTACCGTAAATGTGCACCCGATAGATAGAGTCGTGGGGGATCATGTCGATCTCTTCTTCGAGCTCATTCATGACAAAACGATGGGGTTTATACCCTGTTTCCCCAAATCCGAAAAGCATGGCCGCCCCCACGTCCATGGCGATGTCGTGGCGGCGGACATGGGAGACGCACCCCCCGGGCAAAAAGTGCTGGTCAATGGCTAATACCTTAAGTCCCCTTTTTGCCAACAGCGCAGCCGCATTTAAGCCCCCCATTCCGGCACCGACTACTACGACATCGTAGCGATCCCTGATTACCGCATTATTCAACATCTTCATAATTCAGCCTCTTCTTTTGATGAATAATATCATGTCTTAAGTTTCTCTCTTACAACTTCTGCCGCCCTTTTCCCCGAAAGCAGCATCGCCCCGAATGTCGGTCCCATCCGGGGAAGACCGTAAGTTGTAGTTACCGACATGCCGCAGACGATCAGGCCCGGGTGCGCCTCACCGGTATGCTCCACTACCAGATCTTCCGACCTCTCCACCCACATCGCCCCGAATCCAGAGGTTTTAATTAGTCCGCGTTCCTCCAATTTCTTTACCACGGTGGCATCATGGCCGGTAGCATCGATGACTATCCTCGACTCCAAGGCAACAGGGTCAACACAGGTGATCTCTCTCGGCAATGCTTCAATCGGAGTCCAGTTAATAACGGCTCCGGCAACCCGATTTTCCTCCCGCAGGACAACATCGTCAAATGTGGTCATATTGGCAAACTTCACTCCCGCATCACAGGCAGCGGCGATAAGCTTCGAACAGGCATGGGGACCGTCAGCAACATAAAGGCCCTTTGAGACTTCCTTAAACGGTATCCCCAATTCAGAGAGTACTTCCTGCCCGGGTTCCCTCACTGTAACTTTATTCATCAGGTAACCACCGATCCAGAACCCACCGCCGAGATAATTGTTTCTTTCGATAATCAGCACTTTCAGCTTCTTCTCTGCCAATTCTTTTCCCGCCATTAAGCCGGCGGGGCCGGCACCAATAATCAGACAATCGCTTTCTACATACTCCTGGAATTGCGTAGCAAATTCCGATACTATTGCCCGGGTGACCTCTTTCTCTCCAACCTTACTAAATATTTCTTTTGCCATCCTTATCCCTCCTCGCATAATCCGACCCTAAAGAAACGGGCTTTCCCTTCATTTCCATTTCCAGGTTGTTCCCTCACGATGATCCTCTAAGACAATCCCCAAACTGTCCAAGTCAGACCTTATCTTGTCACTTATCTCCCAGTTCTTTTTTGCCCTCGCAGTGTTCCTTACTTCCGTTAGTATCTCCATTATTGAAGTAAGATGTTGCGAAGCCCTGTCAGTCGTGTCAGTTGGAACGACAGGTAAGCCAAGTAATTCCATTAATTCGCCTAAAACAATAAGAACTCTATTCAGTACCTCAGTTGCAGCACTATCCACCTTTTCCTCTTTACCGTCAACCGCATTCTTGATAAACGTATTGGTATCTCTTACCAGGTCGAAAATTGACCCCAGAGCAAGAGGGGTGTTAAAGTCATCGTCCATTGCGGCTTCAAACTCCGCCTTTGCTTTTTGAATCTTTTCAATCAAAGACTTCTCTTCTTCAGTTTGTTGCCTTTCCCCAAATGCATTAGCAGAAGACCGATCAATTATAAGTTTTATCTTTTCAATAAGATTATAGATTTTATCCAGTCCGGTTTTAGTCTCTTTCAGCTTCCCTATCCCGAAGTCCATAGGACTGCGGTAATGAGCGGTAAGAAACAGAAATCTCAGATTTTCTGGCGAGTGATCCTTGAAGATATCCTTAAGGGTAAACACATTGCCTAACGATTTAGACATTTTCTCGTCTTCTATCGTCACAAATCCATTATGTAACCAATACTTTACAAACGGTTGTTCGGAGTAGCTTTCAGACTGAGCAATCTCATTTTCGTGGTGAGGAAAGATCAGATCCTGCCCTCCCCCATGAATATCCAGAGTCTTACCTAAATACTTCATTGACATTGCCGAGCATTCAATATGCCACCCCGGCCTTCCTGGTCCCCACGGACTATCCCAGGCAGGCTCTCCATCTTTTGAACTTTTCCAGAGGGCGAAATCTGCCGGTGACCTCTTTCCAGAATCTGCCTCTACCTGCGTCACTCCTGGCGAGCCGGTTACAGTCCGCCCAGACAGTTTTCCGTAATCCTTAAATTTGCTTACCTCGAAGAAGATATTGCCATTTGCATTATAAGCATAGCCCTTGTCGAGTAAACCCTGGATTATCGTAATCATCTCCTTAATGTGCTGGGTAGCCTTGGGATAAACCGAGGCTTTCTTTATCCTCAGTTTATCCATATGCTCAAAATACTCATCCGTAAACCTCTCTGCTATCTCTTTAATATCCCTATTCTCTTCCTTAGCCCGCTCTATAATCTTATCATCGATATCGGTAAAGTTTTGTACATAGAAAACGCTGTATCCTCTATATTCCAAATAGCGTCTGATAATATCAAAGGTCACATAGGCCCTCGCATGTCCCACATGGCAGTTATCATAGACCGTTACTCCGCATACATACATTCCTACTTTATTATCTTCTTGAGGTAAAAATAACTCTTTTTGTTTAGTCAGCGAGTTATAGATATGGAGGCCGCGGTCGGAATCGAACCGACGAATAGAGGTTTTGCAGACCCCCCCCTTAGCCACTCGGGTACGCGGCCTCTCCTGAGCTTCTACCTCAACCGTTCTACTTAAAGTGCTGAGCGGATGTCCCTTGTTTTCCGTCTTAAACCGTTTATACCAGCCAAAAGGAATCCTTAAAGTTTCATAATCTTTCAGTCTTTTTTCCATTTTCTGAAGTATTTCCAGAGCTATCGAAGGAGAAGCAAGATCGGAAGAAAGATGAGCATAAGGCACTAAGACTATTCTCTCCGGATCCAACCTCGAATATATTTCTTCTATCTCTCTGATTCCCCCTTTAACCGCCAACTCCGTATTTTCCTCGTCCCCCTTCTCCGCACATACATAGACTACGAGACATTCTCCCAAATCTGCTTTTTTTTGATGCCCGTTAACGGGTTCAGCATACTGTGTTTTTGAAGTAAGTTCATACCTCATTTCATTAGAGTGTACGAATAATAACTTCATTGTCTTTCCCTAAAATCAATCTGT
Source organism: Deltaproteobacteria bacterium (assembly GCA_020345765.1). Lineage (GTDB taxonomy): Bacteria > Desulfobacterota. The sequence goes on along the minus strand of CP070770.1, from coordinate 1,979,561 downwards.
ATCGCGTATCCTGTCAACCTCCAGCAAGAGGAGGGAGAATATATAGGGTGTCTCCCGGAGACAACTTTATCTGGCTTAATCGCTCTATATCCAAATAATGACCATTGAGTAGAAAGATGTAATAATTTTTGATTTCTCCATTTTCATATAACTGCTCTCGAAACTTTTCACCTAATTCGTTCACTAATTCCTCTAATGCATCCTTCACATTATCCGCATCAACGGAAACTTTTTCCCTGCCGACCTTTTCTCTTAAATTACTATATATCTGAACCGTAATCTGACTCATCTCAATCTCCTCAGTTCATGCTATCCAGCCCCCTCCGACTACGGTTTCCTCACGGTAAAACACTACCGCCTGTCCCGGGGCAATTGCCCTTTGGGGTTGGGCAAACTCCACCCTCACCTTACCTCCATTCAGAGGAAAAATTGTTGCTTCACTCTCCGGGTGTTTATGCCTTATTCTGGCTTTTACCTCCGTGGTTTCTACCAATTTTTCTCTATCTACCCAATTAACGTTTTCGGCAACTAATTTATCCTGAAAGAGTTCTTTTTCTTCCCCAATAACCACGGTATTTGTTTCTTTATCGATAGCAGTAACATAAAACGGCTTTTTGTGAGCGCCGATTCCCTTTCTCTGACCGATCGTATAGAAAGCGATCCCTTGATGCTCTCCTAATATCTTACCGTCCCGGTTAACTATTGCACCTGATACGAATTTTTCCGTATCAACCCGCGCCCTTAAAAACTCTCGATAATCGTTACCGGGAACAAAGCATATCTCCTGGCTGGCCACCTTGTCATGTACCTTTAGACCGAACTCCTTGGCTAATCGCCTTACTCCACTTTTTGTATAATCCCCCAAAGGGAAAATACTGTGCGACAACTGCTCCTGGGAGAGGGAAAACAAGAAGTACGATTGATCCTTCGCCTTGTCCTTACCTTTCTTAAGTAGATACCTTTTACTTAACTTATCGTATTCGATCCGGGCATAATGACCGGTGGCAAGATAATCCGCATTTAAGCTCTTCGCCTTGTCAAGAAGGCTTCCGAGTTTTACCTTCTCGTTGCAGACGATACAGGGATTGGGAGTACGTCCGTTTTCATATTCCCGGCAGAGATAGTCAATCACCTTGTCTTCGAATTCCCTCTCGTAGTTAAGCGCATAGAAAGGGATGCCTATCTTCTGGGCAACATTTCTGGCATCGTCTATCCCCCGGATGCCACAACAACCAACCTCAGAGGTCTCTCCTAAATTGGGCAATCTCATACTTACCCCGATAACTTCATATCCCTGCTTGGCTAATATACTGGCGGCGGTTGACGAATCAACCCCGCCACTCATGGCTACTACCACTCGTTTCTTCATACTATCAAGACAGAAAATAAATACCCTAAAATCAATGAAAGGGAGCAAATAACTCCCAAGTAAACTAACAATATTTTATTTCCAAATTCTTTTCGGATTACTAAAATAGTTCCGTAACTGGTAATGGGACCAATCAGAAGTAAAACTAAGCCAGCACCGATATTCAATCCCTGGTTAACGAAAGCGTGAACCAATGGTACACTGGCGGTGGAACAGAAATACATAATCAAACCAAATATTAAGGCAAACAAATACCCAAAGCCAGCCACCAGATAGTTCTGGATCAGGTTCCCCAAAGGAGTTATGGAAGCAACCACGGCCGCCAGGATCAAACCGACAGTCAATTCCAATCCAATCTCTTTGGGAATGTCAATAAAACCAAAAGACAAAACCGAGGTTACCCTATTCTTTATTCCCTTTTCATGATGATGGTGGTTGATGTGCTCATCTTCTTCACACATATGACATCCATCCGATGTGGATTCCACCGGTGGAAAAGGAAGAAGGTTTCCAATAAGTCCAATGACAAGGCCCATAAGAACTACGGAAAGGCACAGATATAAAGTGAATCCAATTCCCATAAGGCGCCAGGTTACCAGAATCGCAGTAACCGAAGTTGCCGGGGTGGCAACAAGAAAAGCAAGAATCGGGCCTAAGGGAACTCCTTTCTTCCTGAAGCCAATTGCTACGGGAAGCGAGCCAAAACAGCAGAGAGGGAGGATAATACCAGCAACAGTAATATAAAATATGGGTAAAATACCTTTTCGATTAAGGTAGCGGTTCATCCATGCTTCGGGCACAAATTCATGAATCAGGCCGCTTAAGAAAAGCCCTAATGCCAGGCTGGGAGCCACATCAATGATATAATCCTTAAGGGTCTCCAGAAACGGTAAAATCATCATGTCAAATAAAATTAATCTATCCGGCTGAACCGAAGCATTTGATCAATGGCTTCCCTTGCTTTTTCTCTTATCTTCTCTTGAACCCTGACCTTATACTTCATATCCTCCAGGGCCCAGAACACCTTTTCCAAATTGTTCAGTTTCATATTCGGACATACTGCTAGCTCAGATGCTGCATAGAATTTTTTATCCGGGTTTTCCTTCCGTAATCGGTGAATTATCCCTACTTCGGTACCAATAATTATCTCTTTACTCTTTGTCTCCTTGGCATGATTGCACATTCCGGTAGTTGAAAGTACCTTGTCCGCCAAAGCGATCACATCCGGGGTGCATTCAGGATGGACCACAATCTCCGCCTCGGGATGTTGTTTTTTTGCTTTCAAAATATCATCGGCCAAAATTTTGATGTGCACCGGGCAGTAGCCTTCCCAGAGGATTATCTCCTTATCCGTTTTACTGGCAACGTAATAACCCAAGTATTTATCAGGAATAAATATAATCTTGTTTGCATCCAATGAATCTATAATTTTTACCGCATTGGCGGAGGTACAGCAGATATCACTTTCTGCTTTCACCTCGGCGGTGGTGTTCACATAAGCAACTACTGGAGCATCCGGATGTTCCTCTTTCAAGAAACGGAGCCTCTCAGCATCAATCATATCCGCCATCGGACAGCCGGCCGCCACATCTGGTATCAGGACGGTCTTATCCGGACAGAGAATATAAGCGGTCTCTGCCATAAAGTGGACTCCGCAAAAAACGATCACTTCAGCGTCCGTCTGGGTTGCCTTCTGGCTTAATCCCAAAGAATCACCCAAATAATCAGCAATATCCTGAACTTCCGGCGGCTGATAGTTATGGACTAATATGACCGCCTTCCTCTCCTTCTTGAGTCTCAAAATGTCTTCGACAAGTTTACTCACTTCTATAATGTGTAATTTTGTAGTTCTTGTTCGCTCATCCTATCAGTAATGATTGTGTAATTCTTATCTTCGGGGAAAATACTGAAATTTATCTTTACATTTTCATCTTTACAATAATAAGCGACCGTTTTCAGTGCAATTTGTTTATCATTATCTTCTATTTCCCCCCGACCTATTGCTACCGGCCCCTTTGACTCAGGTTCGATAACCAAGTCTTTATCATTTGCAAGATTTATTAGTCTTTGATTTTCCTCCTCGTTTCTCCCAACGATCAATTTGAATGAATCGTTAATTCTAAGATACCTTCCATTTTTTATCAAATTAATATTGTCGATACTAAGCATATTGGAAATCATGAGATCTTTAACTCTTAAACTGAAAGCGGGATCCGTCAATAAACAACCTCCGGCAGGACATGCATAATCTGAAATATCAAGTTCCTTGGTTAATACAAACTGCTTTCCCCGTGATCGCCCTTCTATGTCGAGAAGGTCTTCTCTCTTTATCCAACCTTCTTTTTCAGGGATACTCGGCGGAAATAACTTCGCCGAAAGCGGACGAACAACAAGTCCGTTGAGACCACTGGCTCTTTCAATAATCTCCATTGCCTTTCTATTCTGGCTCATGGGCCTTTGTCCCAAGACCTCGCCAGTGATAATAAATCCTGTTCCTGATTCATTCATGAATTCCTTGGTTTTCTTAAACATCAGAATTCGACAATCTATACAGGGATTTAAATTCTTCCCGTAACCATAGCGTGGGTTTTTTACTATTTCCAAGTATTCTTCAGAAATATTAAACATCTTTAACTCAATATTTAAATTATCTGCTATTATTACCGCCTTCTTCCGGCAACCTCTCTTACCATCACATAGGCAAAACGGGGTAATAAAATTAAGCGCAGTGACTTCTACCCCCTGATTCAACACTAGTTTTATTGCCAAAGAGCTATCTAATCCACCTGAAAGTAAGGCCGCTGCTTTCATTTTTTAATTGAGACATTTTCCATAACCGTAACAAGGCCTCGGATATCCCATCAGATCCCCCCGCCTTCACTGAACATTTCTTTGTTAGAAAATACCATCTCTATCTCTTTTCTCTTGTCCTTTTCTTTTAGGTCATTTATATGGTTGATGATTCCTTCGAGCGATTCCAGTTCCCTGATCCGTTCATCCATTTTCTCCTGTTCCCTCATAACGAAACGAAGGGCATCGGCTATCGGATCGGGCAACTTACCATGTTCTAATGCTTGAATTTCCTGATCACTGAGCCCCAGGCCTATCCTTCCGGGAACACCTACTACAGTGGCATTAGGAGGAACATCGGTAATAACAACCGACCCGGCACCAATCCTGGCATTGTCACCAATATTTACGGCACCCAGCACGGTCGCCCCCGTGCCGATTACAACATTATTCCCCAGGGTAGGATGCCGCTTCTCTTTCTTTGAACTTGTTCCACCTAAAACTCCCCCCTGATACATCACAACATCATCACCAATTTCGGTTGTCTCACCAATAACTATCCCCATTCCGTGGTCGATAAAAAACCTTCTTCCAATCTTGGCTCCCGGATGTATTTCGATACCAGTAAGATGACGACCGATATGCGAAATTATCCGGGCAACCGTGGACATTTTCTTTTGGTAAAACCAATGCGCAATTCGATGAATCCAGATCGCATGAAGCCCCGGGTAGCAGAGAACCACTTCTAATGTATTCTTTGCCGCTGGGTCCTTAGCAAATACTGTTTGAATGTCTTCCGTTAATATCTTAAACATTCCTTTAATTCTGAGAAATTCTTATATTCCCCCAGATACCCATTTTGTCTTGTTTAATTATAAGAACACCTTTTATTCCTTTTATTCTTTTAGCAAATTCTATCCCCTGGGGAATGTCTGATTCAGTTTTCACAAGGTTACCAATCGCTGTCGCTGATGCATCTGCCAGGATGCTGGAAGGGGAAATTACTACTACGGCATCGGCTTTACCTAAACTTAAAGAGTGTCCTACTGTTCCCGAGGAGGCACAAACTCCCAGGGGAGTATCTTCCGGCAAGACCTCTATCCCTATCTTTTTTGTGAAGAATGAATCACCGGCATAAATACCAATATGCCTGACTTTTGAGGTCTTTATAAAAATATCACCACCATTCTCTATGATCACTTCTGGAGAATATTCCAATAAGTCCTTGCCCACGAATTCCGCAATTGCCCCTGCTACCGCGGCCATCGGTCCGACTCCCGTATTCTTTCCCGCCTTAGCCATTTCTTTGATGATTACTGGAGCATCAACCTCGGGCAAGAGAGGCTCAAGACTATTTTTAAAAGACGGGTTCCGTTTAATATATCTCTCCAGAATCTCCCGATACTTGGAAACTGCCTTATATGCTTTTCTTGTCAGGTTCTTTTGTGCAAGGATATATAAATCAGTTTCCTTTACTGTCACATTGAATGAGATTAAATCATTATTATCACCCCAATTACGATAGAATCTTATATCTCCCGTCAAAGTTCACCTCCATTGCCCGGGGAGGGCAGGTCTTAATGCAGAACTCACAGGCAATGCACTTATCCGGATTAAAGCTCACTACTTTGGTGGAGGGCTCAAGGGATAATGCACCAGTTGGGCACAGGTTGGCGCAGGCACCACATTGGGTGCATCTGGACTTATTGTAAATAATGCTATCACTGAGAGGTTGAACCCTTACTCCTGTCTTAGTCAGATATTCCATCCCTTCCTCATAGTCTTTTTCCTCTCCCCTCAGTTCTAATACCATTAGACCCTCTTCCCACAAAGTAATAAATGCCCTCAGGATGGTGAAATCGAGGTTATATTCCTTTGCCAGGCTGCAGGTTATCGGCTTCTCGATCATCTCCACGGGAAAGTGCAGGACAATCCTTTTTGTGATCATGATAGTCGCTCCTCTACTCTATACTCCTCTCTTTCAGTGGCCTGAAGGTATATCCGGTATCCGCTCCGGGAAGGGAGGCGACCTTCTCGGCCATGGAGTATTCTCCCTTCTGTATCCATTCTTTCAGAATGTTAGCGATCTCCTTAGCCTTGGAGTAACTGGAAAGTGGAGCGGTAGGTATTTCTTTACCTTGCACGGTGATCTTGCCACTTTTCAGTTGAGCATAAGAGACTTCACCCAATGTCTCAGGTATAACCTGTGGATACGCCTCACTATAGTCAACAACCGGAGCAAAGATATCCTCATCCTTTACTGCCGTCTGGCGGGCAATCTCCTCATCCAAGATAGGGATAGGGATCCCAATCCCTACAGTGAGCGTTGCTCCGTAACCATTGAAACTTGTACCAACTAACCACTCCGGTTTCATCTGTTTCAGATCCCCGATTATCGCCAGGGTCCCTGCGGGAACGCAGGGGGTACCATTTTCCTTTCGTTTCACCCCGGGATTGTGCTGAGTTCCGTGCCAGGCCACGTAACCAACCCCTCCACCCAGGAAGATCCTGGTACCCAAACCCATGGTCCGGTATAACGGATCGTTTAGCAGGGGCGAGAGCTGACCGGCACTGCAGTAATTGGCACTGCCCAGCTTCGGCTTTAATACCCCCATATAGGTATAGATAATCTTATCCGAGAGATTTACTGCCACGTTGTAGTTTTGATAGGCATTTCTCGGATTGAACAGTACCGCTTCATTAACATCGTTGATATTGATCCAGGTCTCCAGTTTCCGGCGAGGATAGCAATCAGTGCCGTAGGCAGAAGCGGTGAGCTTTATATCCTTCCCGGCAACAAACTCCTCAATCACGTGCCCCCCGCCATACCTGAACTCACCGGGATGCACCTTATTCCGGGGATCATCATCGGGCAGGTGAGTGCATCCGAGATAAATATCCACCGCAGCAAAACCGCAATAGGCGGGCACTTCATTCAAATGACATTCCCCCCCACCTAACTTTATCCTCGGTTTGGCATGGCCAATGTTGATATACATTCCACTGGAACACATCGGTCCGAATGTCCCGGTAGTTACTACATCCACCTCCTGAGCGGCTTTCTTCGCCCCCTTCTCCTCAACAATATCAATCATCTCCTCGGCAGTTACGACCACTGCCTCCCCCTTTTTGACCTTCTCATTGATCTCCGCAATTGTTTTAGCCATCTCTCTGCCTCCTTTCGATGCCCCTGCATTAATGCAGGGAATTTCACGTTACACTTTACTCCTTCTTAGAATTTCTATACTATTACTTTTCCTGGAAAAGATCGGTACTCAGATAACGATCTCCTAAATCAGGGAGAACAACGACAATGAGTTTCTCTTTGTTCTCTTCCCGCTGGGCTACCTCCACTGCGGCGTGGGCCGCCGCTCCCGAAGAAATACCCGCAAATATTCCTTCCTCCTTTGCCAGACGTTTAGCACAGGCCTGTGCTTCTTCGTTAGCTACCTTGATTACTTCATCAATGATATCCCTATTTAAAATATCCGGCACAAAGCCGGCGCCGATTCCCTGGATCTTATGGGGGCCGGGCTCTCCCCCGGAAAGAACCGGCGAATCTGCCGGCTCAACCGCAATTGTCTTGAATTGCGGTTTCTTCTTCTTTATCACTTCGGCCACACCGGTAATTGTCCCGCCCGTCCCTACCCCGGAGACAAGAATATCTACTTTACCATCCGTATCTCTCCAGATTTCCTCGGCCGTAGTTTTACGATGGATTTCAGGATTAGCAGGGTTCTTGAACTGTTGAGGCATAAAAGCTTTGCTGTTCTTTCCTACAATTTCCTCTGCTTTCTTAACCGCTCCTTTCATTCCTTCACTGCCCGGAGTCAAGATTATTTCGGCACCAAATGCGCTGAGCATACCTCTCCGCTCAATACTCATGGTATCGGGCATTGTGAGAATTAATTTATATCCCTTGACGGCACAGACAAAGGCCAAAGCGATGCCCGTATTTCCTGAGGTAGGTTCAACAATTACGGTATCTTTTTCAAGCAGACCTTTTCTTTCTGCTTCCGCAATCATACTTGCTCCAATCCGGTCTTTTACGCTTCCGCAGGGATTAAAAAATTCAAGTTTCCCGACGACCATTGCCCCCGCATCTTTTGCTATCCTGCCTAATCTCACCAGAGGTGTATTCCCGATTAAATCAGTTATATCGTTTGCAATCTTAGCCATTTTCCCTCCCGCTAAATGTAATACATGCAGGCTTCTGATTTAGCCAATTTCTTCTTTTGCATATCGACCATATTCTCCAAAGTTACTGAATCCAGGGTCTCTGACATCGATTTCTTCAATTTTTTCCAGATATCCCGGGTAATACAGATATCGACTCGATCGCACAGTTTTGGATCGTCAACGCATGATACCGGAGCAATCGACCCCTCAACTGCTTGAATTATCTGGCCCAGTCTAATTTCTCCTGGAGGTTTCGCTAAAGCGAACCCTCCATTCTTGCCTCGTGAGCTTAATACTAACCCCGCAGATACCAAAGCCGTCATCATCCGTTCAAGATACCTCTCGGAAATTTCCTGCCTCTGGGCAATCTCCCGGAGGAGCATTGGCCCTTTTTTATAGCTGAGTGCTAATTCCAACATTGCCCTAGTCCCATATCGTCCTTTGGTAGAAAGCTTCATTTCGTCAGACCTCCTTCCGGCCTACATAAAATTACTAATATTACCGTTTTGGTGATATTATATTAAGCAATTAAAATCTTGTCAAGAGTTTTTTATAAAAAATTTGAAATTTTTTATCCCCCGGACAGACGACAAGGAAAACCAGTAGTATAAATAAAATAGTGGTAAATCTCCGTCTGCTACCCTTTAACAAAAAACGGGGAAATCCTAGGGTGTACTTTTTACCTTGACAAAGTTTTTCATTATGTTAATATATCACCAAAACGGTAATAATAGTAATATAGATAGGTGTAATAGTAATTTTTTAGATAAATACTGATTGAATCGGTCAGAAAATGGGGGACTGGGATTTGACATAAGTTCCAGAGATAAGATATGTATAGTAAGAGTGCTCAAACAATAATCGACTTCGTTTTGTGACTCTTTTTATGGGAAAAACTGGGTAGAAGGTATTTGAGGGAAAAAGGGGATGCCCCCAAGAGAAAAACAAATTTACCAAATGCTCTTGACATCAACGAAATCCCTCCTATGGATGGCATTACTCGCAGTTCTTGTCAGCACCGCAGTACTTTCCTGCAATGGAAACGAAAGTCCGGCAATCAATGAGGGCGACCCACTGCACAGAGCGAATCCGCTCATACCGCCCACGGAACTTGGTCTTCCCCCGACACCAACGGCCGTTCAAAAAGATGATCTTCACTTCCCCGTTCCCCCCCCTCCATTCTCTGAGGACATCTATCCTTGCTCTAATTGCCACGAGGAGATCGTAACCAACCCTCAGCGACGTATCCTTACCGATGCGCATGAAGAGATTATTTTTACCCATGACGAACAAAACCGATGGTGTCTCGATTGCCATAACCCTGAAGATCGGGACAAACTGAGGCTGGCCAGTGGGCAGGTTATTGGATTTGAGGAATCTTATCGGTTGTGCGGCCAGTGCCATGGGCCTAAGTATCGTGACTGGAAGGCCGGGGTGCATGGTAAGCGCACGGGGATGTGGAACGGTAAAAAGGAATATCTGCTCTGCGCTCACTGTCATAATCCCCATTCACCTCGATTCAGGCCGCTCGCACCGGAGCCGTCACCGGAACGGCCCGAGGCGATTCGCTGATTATAAAGGCATTTATCGAAAAAGTTATTATTGATAATAAGTAGACGAAAATGAGCGAAACCTTAAGGCGAAAAAAACTGAAACGTCGTGAGTTCATAAAGGGAGCTGCCGGGCTCTTGTCAATGGCGGCCTTCGGATGCCGTTCTGATACGATTGACTCATTGCTCCAGAAGAATCTACGCTTAATGACGAAACCGGAGCTGAAGGAGACGCTGGCCCGTCTCGAGAGACAATACCGGGCGAAGTACGATACAAATATAAAAGTCTATTCAACCCCGCCGAAGGAGAGCACGCTCTTTGGATACGGACTGGATCTGTCAAAATGTATCGGATGCCGCCGCTGTGTCTATGCCTGTGTTCACGAGAATAACCAATCTCGTGGTAGCGGAGATCGCCGGCACAATATGCCGATCCACTGGATACGGGTGCTCGAGATGGATAAGAGCCGAGGCATAGATTTTCTTGAAGCTAATCCATACTATGATCATAATGAAGTTCCGCGCAAAGGACACTTTTATATGCCGATCCAGTGCCAACAGTGCGAAAATCCCCCGTGTGTTAAGGTCTGTCCGGTTAAAGCTACCTGGAAAGAACTGGATGGAATCGTGGTGGTTGACTATAACTGGTGCATCGGCTGCCGCTACTGCATGATTGCCTGTCCCTATGGGGCAAGACACTTTAACTGGACTGAGCCTTACCTTCCGCATGGCCAAATTAATACTAATACTCACCTGTTGGGAAATCGCCCCCGTTACCAGGGAACTGTCGAAAAGTGCACCTTCTGCATTCAGCGGGTACGGTTAGGGCGTTACCCTGCCTGTGTGGAGATATGCCCGGTGGGAGCACGGAAATTCGGTAACATTCTTGATCCCGCGAGCGAGATACGTTACCTCATGGAAAATAAGAGGGTCTTCGTACTCAAAGAGGAATTGAACACCGCCCCTAAGTTCTACTATTTTTACGGAACTTAGAGGTCGGGAGGAATATTATATGACCTTTCATGAGTTTATTTACTTCTGGCGTAACAGCTTCAAGCTGATGATCCGGGGAACCACGGCTTACTGGGCATGGATAGGATTCTTACTGTTTCTGATTGCAGTAGGAGGATATGCTTATGTCCATCAGTTAAAGCACGGCCTTATCGTCTCGGCCATGCGGGACCAGGTCATGTGGGGGTTATATATCGGCAATTTTACATTTCTTGTTGGAGTTGCGGCGGCCGCGGTCGTGCTGGTAATTCCCGCCTACATTTATGACTGGGGTCCCATAAAGGAAATTGCCATCATCGGTGAGTTACTCGCCATCTCAGCCGTTGTCATGTGTCTGCTCTTCGTTACGATCGATATTGGACGCCCTGATCGTTTCTGGCACTTGATCCCCCCGGTGGGCATCCTCAGTATTCCCTCGTCCCTCCTTGCCTGGGACGTAGTGGTCCTGATTAGCTATCTCTTGCTCAATATCGTCATCGTCACATATATCATCTATAGTTCATTCCACGGAAGAGAGCCGAGCAAGAATTTTGTCATCCCCCTCGTAATCTTCTCAATCCCTCTGGCGGTCAGCATTCACACGGTTACGGCATTCCTTTATAACGGGATCCCCGCGCGGCCGTTCTGGAACGCCTCGATCCTGGCCCCGAGATTCCTCGCTTCCGCCTTTTGTTCGGGCCCCGCAATTATATTGCTCTTATTGCAGATACTCCGCAGGGCATTCGGCTTGAATATCAAGGATACGGCAATCTGGAAGATAGCCGAGCTGATGGCATACGCCATGGCCATGAACCTGTTCTTCCTGATATCGGAGATATTCAAAGAGTATTATTCAGACACCCATCATTTACTGCATACGCAATACTTATACTCCGGTCTCGGTGAACATAATGCCATTGTCGGATACGCCTGGCTGAGCGTGGCCATGGCTTTGACTGCGTTCCTC
>CP070770.1:1963888-1967616 GCA_020345765.1 Deltaproteobacteria bacterium | reverse complement strand
TTGGTCATTTTTTGGAATTTTAATCTACCAGCAGAGTAAGATGATCATGGGACAGAATGAGGAACGAAGCATAAAAAATAAAGCTTTAGCGACGGAAAAAAATGGTTAATATCGTATTTTTTACTTCAGTTAGTCATACGAAAAATGATAAGAACCTGAACTCATTCCAACGAGTCCATTTCTTGAGACAATGGGTAAACTTAGCAATTGTTGCTGGGAGAGGGGCAAGTTTTCAAGAATCGGCTGGGGGAAAATGCAGGGTTTATGAGGCCCCACTCCCCGGGAAAATAGGGTTATTAATTTATGGTATTTACTGGCTGGTCCGATATCATAGAGATCCCCCCGATGCGGTTATTACCGAACCCTCAATCGTAGGAATATTGGGCTTCTTTGGAAAGATTGTTTATTCGATAAAATGGGTAGTAGATGTTTGGGATATACCTTTTAGATGTCACTCACAGTATATTACGACTCATTTGAGAATTATCATTACCAGAAGGATATTCAGAATGCTCTATAAATATGCCGATTTGTTTATTACATCCATTCTACCCGATTTTGAATTAAAATACTTTCAAATACCCAAAACGAAAATGCTTCTCTTAGATAATGCAATCGTATTAAATAATTCAGCCAGTAAACCGTGGGAGAAAAAAAGCCCCAACTCTTTTAATATCTTTTGTATGCGCAGCCTCTATACAAAAGATATGGGATTGGATGTTCTGTCGGATGCCTTTATTCAATTGAAAAATAAGATATCCAATATTTCATTAACAATTGTCGGAGAGATTCCTAAGGAAGTGGAGCCGCAAGTCAAAATACTCAGAAACTACCAGAATGTTGAATTTATTGGATTTGTTGAGTTCGAAAAATTGAATGATTTAATTAAAGATGCAGATGTATGCGTAGTTCCTTTCAAGAATGTACCGGACCTTGCCCAAACCTATCCCACAAAGATATTGCAATATCTTTCTTTAGGTAAACCTATTGTTGCTGCTCGTATTGCTGGTATTCGGACAATGATAACGGATGGATATAATGGACTTTTATTTAATCCTGGTGATATAGGAGATCTTGCCAATAAAATAGAATTACTTTATCGCGACGGGAATGTTCGGAAAGAAATCTCAAAGAATGCAAAGGATTTGGGTCAAAAATACGATGGGAGAGTAAAAAATAAAATTATTTTTAACCGAATCCAACAATTAATTGGCAAAAATGAGAGAAATGAAAATCTGGTTAATACAGGGGACCATAGCACCTTACCGAACTAAGCTGTTTGAATCGATTGCTAAGACCGAGGGGATTGATTTCAAAGTTATTTTGCTGGCAAAAGGTCTAAAAAATGTTCCTCAATGGAATTTTCCCCTCGAGGAGATGTCCTTTAAAGCTGAGCGAGTTCCCGGATGGTGTTTCTATATCAATTATGAAGAACAGATTTGTCTTAATCCCAGGTTATTAACTAAAATGTTTAGAGAGAGGCCGGATGTAATTGTCTGTGCCGGTTTTTCGTTTGCCACATTATTGAGTCTAATTTATCGGGTGGTTACCGGTCGACCTTATGTAATTTGGAATGAGGGAACCCCGTTTACTGAATCTAAATACATTGTATTTAAAAGAATGTTACGGAAAATTATGGCTCGATTTGCCAGCGCATTTATTGCAGCTGGCAGTCTCTCCCAAGAATATCTCAGGTCTTTACTGCCGGAAAATTCCCCAAAGCCTTTCTTTATTTCTTATAATTGCCCAGACAGACAACATTTCATTTCAATGTGTGATCAGTCCAAAAATAGTGAAGATTTTAATAATAATTTTCGAAAGCGTTTCCCGGAGAAGAATATCCTGTATGCAGGGAAATTGATTGAAACAAAAGGTGTAATCCAGTTATTACAGGTCTATGACGAAATAATAACTAAATACTCAGAACAGTTAGGCCTAATTTTAGTAGGACAAGGTCCATTGCGCTCTCTGATAGAAAATGAGAAGAAAAAACATGATTGGAAATACCTGTTTCTTGAAGGCTTTATCCCTTACCATGATCTACCCAAGTATTATGCAATTGCCGATGTATTTATGCTTTTGAGTATTATTGATCGAAATCCTTTAGTTATTATTGAAGCGTTAACATGTGGAGTCCCAATCGTTTGTTCCAATACCGTAGGAAATGCCTTTGATTTTATTAGAGAAGGGGGAAACGGGTATATCGTTAATTCAATGGATATCTGTGACACTGCTCAAAAGACTATTAAACTACTTGAGACCGAAGAGAGGGAAAAGATATCCAATATTTCCAAGAAAATAGCTGAGAAAATCGACTATGAAGATTCAGCCAAAGCCTTTATTGATGCGTGTCAAGTAGCGTGGAAGGAATCAAACAAAATGCCACATAAAGAAATTGATTATCCTGATATATTATGAGGAATTCATGAAGAAAGTAATCTTAATTGGCCCCGTTCCTCCGCCAATGCACGGAGTAACTTTGGCAATAAAAAGCATTTTAAATTCCAATATAAATAAACATTTCAATTTAATTCATTTAGATACTTCCGATCATCGCGATGCAACAAATATCGGTAAAATTGACTTCATAAATCTCGGCTTGGCATTCAAAAACTTATTAACCCTTATTTCTTACTGCCTTAAATACCGACCGGATTTGATCTACATACATATCTCCCAGACCTGGATCGGCTATGCCCGGGACGGACTTTTTATCCTGATAGGAAAATGGCTTAGTAGCTCGAAAGTGCTGATCCATCTTGATGGCGGCTATTTTGGACAATTTTATAGTAATACCAGTCTTCTGGTAAAACGGTTCATCAACTTCACAATGTGTCGCAGTGACCGGGTAATTGTAGTAGGAGAATGCTTTCGTTCAATTTTTTCTCGATGGTTTCCCTCGGGGGCAATCGATGTTGTACCAAACGGGACTGACTTTGGCCTGCCCGAGATAAATAAAAAGTTTAAGCAAAATAAGTCCAAAAATATCGTAATCACATTCATCAGTGGTCTTGCGAGATCGAAAGGGATATTGGATTTCATTTCAGCGGCTAAATTTGTTCTGAAGGATGTTCCTGAAACAGAATTTATTATTGCCGGAGAGTGGTGGGAGAAAGATACCCAAACCGAAGCAATGCACATTATTGCGGAAGATAATATGAAAAAACAATTAAATATCATAGGGTTAGTTACCGGTTCGGAAAAGGTGCGTCTTTTTGAGAAGACCGATATTTTTACCTTGCCCACTTACTATCCTTTTGAGGGACACCCTAATGTTATTATCGAGGCAATGGCGGCTGGCTGTCCAATTATTTCAACATATCACGCAGCTATCCCGGAAACGGTAATCGATGAGGAAACGGGTTTTCTAATACCTCCCAAGAAACCTGATAAATTAGCGGAGAAGATGTTAAAGCTCATACTGGATCCGGAGCTACGAATTAGAATGGCAAAGAATTCCTATAAACGGTACAAAGAATATTACACTGCAGAACGTAAAATTGAGTTGTTGACCGAGAGTTTCAGACGAGCGATTAATGAAGAATAATATTTTACTGAATAGGTATTTAATAATTGAACCCGATAGTTTTATCGAAATTCAGCCAGATTATAATCTGGATTATGAAAAGAATAAGTATAAAAATAGATATAGAAAGCTGTTGTACTTCCTTTTGAATGAAGGCTTTAGACCCACCTGGAAAAAGTCACGCTCGGTAAGGTTAGAGAAA
>CP070770.1:1952192-1963788 GCA_020345765.1 Deltaproteobacteria bacterium | reverse complement strand
TCAGCAGGGTGTATGTGATGCGGCAATGGACATGGACCGCGTTCTGTGGAGAATGTGCGGCGGCAATCTCGTCATCGAAGAAAGCGTTCCTAAGGGTGCAGAAAAGTGCCGGATCACCATGCACAAAATTTAATCCTGTTTAATTACTAAGTTTTCTATCGGGGCCTTCCACTTTTCAGGATGATCTCTCTTATAAGCGGAAGCATATAAATATCATTCAGATTCCTTTTACCGAGCTCTTTGGCAATCACCTCTATCTTCTCCCTCGGCGGCAATTTATTGTCCACCATGATGTATTCACTGCCCTTTACTCTACAGCCGCCGCTGCGGATAACAAGTTCCCCATTATCTAATTTTTCATACCTTATGATGATAGATTTTTTCCTGGCTATCTCTTCAAGATGCTCAAGTATTAGTTCCTCCTTCATCGTTTGCCCTAATTAATATCCAGCCATTCAATAACCTGAATATAGTGCTCTCTTTATCCGCGAAACGGCCTTAAAATTATATATCGAATAGTTTTAATTCTACTTTTTCTGTTATGCCCATCATTCTTTTAAGCTGCCGGGCATTGCTGACGGCTGACCCGGCATGGCAGTTATTAAACATAATATAACCCTTACGGACACCCTGGTGGAGCTTCTCGATCTCGGGAAGCAACCTCTTAAGCTCTTCTTCCGAGTAAAGGTAATCATACCTTTCCTCCCGGGAGGCATTGAACCAGTTCATATTTCTCCCGTGTAACCTTACATAGGATATCTCACTGGTGACCTGGGGAACAAGCGGCATGAGCCGGGGTAACGGGGGCTCATCAACCACGCAGAACCCAAGGTTATTATCTTTCAGGAAGCTCCAGGTCGAATCCCTTACCCAGGCCCTGTTCCTGAATTCTACCACGGTGGGGATGTTCCCCATCCGTTCTTTACAAGAAATTATATAGTCATGACTCTGCCGGTTGGGCCAGAAGAAGGAAGGGAACTGGAGCAGGACACAGCCCAATCTGCCCTCATCGATCATGGGCCTAATTCCATAAACGAATTTCTTTAACACCTCCCCTGTATCTTTTATTATCTTCCGCTCCCGGTCTTTCCAGATCTCGTGAGTCATATCCTTATGGGACCTTACCACAAACTCAAAATTCCGGGAGGTCTTATTCACCATCCCTCTAATCGAAGCAATGGTGGGAATAGTATAATAGGTAAAGTTTACTTCAAGGCTATCAAACCCCAACTCCTTCTCGTAATAGGGAAGCATATCCTGCTTCTTAATGTCTGAGGGGTAAACCTTTCCCTTCCAGTCCGGGAATGAGAATCCACTTGTGCCGATTCTAAGTTCCATCGTCATTATGATTCAGTATATTTTTTAGTCGTGTAATCCTCCCTTCTTTATCCACTCTTCTCCACGAATTTCTGGAGAGGCTCTACCATCATTTTCTTTACCTCTTTTCGGGCACTCCTGCCGATCGGAGGGATCTTAAAAAGAAGGGTCAGGAGAATGTTAGTCATCCGCGCCTTCCAATCTTTTTGGGGAAAGTCGTATAATTTATTCTCCTTAAAAAATTCATGATCTGCTTTAAGGACAAAGCTTATATTATAGATAAGGTCCCGGAGAATTAGATGGGTGCCCAGGGAATGAAAAGATGTCTGATAAATCCCGCCGTCCTCAAGTCTCCGGTCTACATTCTGAGCCAGTTGTTTGATAAGATTAAAGGTGGCATCGTCATCCCCTGCTTCATCAGTTACCGTACCAACCAACCCTGCCCTGCTGTAAAGGATTAACCCCTCCATGAACTGAGTAACATTGGGGTTCTGGCGGAGGGGGCCGCTGACAAGATAAGCTACCTGCTTTCCCCAGAGGATGGGCCGGTGCCCGTTAAAGAACGAGCGGTCCCAGAAGGTCTTCCAGCGGGAAGAGAGGTATCGGTCTACCATAGTGCCGGCAAAGATAATCGCATCGGCCGGTATGAGCTTTTGCTCGTATAATTGCTTCATATCGTCTTTATAGACACAAACTCCGTCAAATACACATGTAAGACATCCCAAACATGGCCCTTTGATACTGACATCGTTGAGATTGACGACTTCTACCTCATATTTACTGCTAACCTTGAATGTCTCCACCATATTGGCAAGATTAGTCTCGGGCTGGTGATCGGTCAAAACCACAATCCTTTTCTCAGAAGACTTTGGTCCCCCATTCATTTTGGGTACCCGATAAACCGGGTTATCCCAGGTTACGGTATTAAATTGACGGGGGACCGCTTCCCGGTTCTCCGTGGTCTTAATAAAATGGGCAAAGAAATTCTTGAACGACTTTTGGCATTCCGGCTTGGGAAGGTCGGCAACCGAAGCGGAGTAACCCCGAACGAACCCCATCCCCAAGTCCTCGCTTACCGCATGAATATAGTTGTGGGCAGTAATATCAAAGACATACACCGAGGTGGTTATGGCGGTGGAGTATTTCCCGGCAAAGACATCCTCCTTCTTGTTTTCCGCAATAAGTTCGACAAACCGCTTCACCTGGGCGGGGACAACGGTAATATATACCGGGAAGATCCAGATCAACCCATCACAGTCAGCGACGGTGTCCATAATCTCGGCAAAGGTGGCGGGATCACCTTCTATTTTTTTAATCTTTTCGCCGATAGCGAAGATCCGGTAATCGTGCTGAGGGAAATATTTTCTTACATAATAGAAATACTGCATCGTTATACTGAGCTCGTTCCCCTTCGGACTTCCATTTAAAATTACTATTTTCATCTACTCCCTCCCTAAATATCAAAACCTGTATAGTTATCTGAATTATTGTACCTGTAACCCTCTCCTAAGATGATGCACTATCGCTACCAAGCCAAACGCATACACGAGACAGCCGAGCAGGATCACCATTGTAAACCCGAACCGCATGGCCAATATGATGGCTAATACCGAACCCATGACACTCGTCAAACCATTTATCCCCCAGGCCCAGGGAATAAACCGCGGATACTTATGCTCCAGATAACGCAGCCCCGTAGCAAAAGGTATCCCCATAAACAACCCTATCGGGAAAATAGACAGAAGCACAATTGATACGCGAACCCATAGAGGAGAACCCAGTGTCAAGGGGATCAAAACTTTCATAACAATCAACCATATCAGGGCGGAACATGAAGTTCCGATCATTCCCGTCCTGAGAAGCCTCATCCAGTCACTCTTACTGTGCCCAGCACGATAACTGCCAATCCCCGTAAACATGAGAATACCTGCCAATCCTACTGCCAGCGTATGCATCGGATGGCCAAGGTATATACTAAGCCTCTGGATAAACCCAAGCTCAATAAACATAAATCCTGTGCCTAGGCTGCAGAAAAAAAGGAGCAGTGAACTTATCCCTTGCACTTTGAGCCCTTCCCGCTCAAATATATACAGGGGCAATATCATAGCGAGGAACGAAACGATGCCGGTCAATCCTAAAAGAAAAAAGAGAATATAATGTACAATGGTTCCGCGATTCCGTGATAATCTTATTTCATCCGGAGAAAATATCTCAGAAATCTTATGGTACTCGAAGAAAAATGGGCGGTCATCAGTAACCGGAGTAATATTATACATATACTGTTTTTCAAAAGCGCTGCGTTCTTCTGCTGATCCTGAGCGAATCAGCTCATTGTATGCCAATCTGGCAGTTTTCAGGAAATCTGCTTTATGGGAAAAAGCCTCCGATTCAATCTCTTTCTGCTTCTTCTCCGGAAAAACATCCGGGATATAGATTGCGCAGAGATCTTCTTGATCTTTTATACGATCGAAGATGGTGTGAATCTCATTTTCAGTGAATGGCTCTTTTTTAGCCATAATTACGGTCCAATCGATCCAGAAATACCAGTACATTACCATAATAGATTGCGATGGATGTTCAATACCGAGGCGATCAGCAGCACTCATATATAAATTTGCCAGGCGGAGACCCTCCCGAGGCTGTCTGAACAGCCACCTGGCAATAAACATAAGACCGTCAGGTTTCAGGGAATTAAGATATTCCTCCATTGCCTCAACCGTATAGAGATAGTTCTCAGCTAATACATAGGCACCTGAGTTTAAGGCCGCAAATGTATCAATACCAGTCATTGATATCACATCATATTTCGATTCTGTACTACTGATAAAATGGCGGCCCTCCGTGTTATATAGAATGACATTCTTCCAGCCAGGCCATTGGAGAAAATTCCGATATGGCCCTCGCACAAAATCATAGATTGCGGGATTGACCTCGACGCCGGTTATGCGCTTAGCCCTAAATACATCAGCAATGATCATTTCCTGTCCACCCCCGGGACCGATGACCAGTACATCATCAGGTTCGGGTCTGATAATATAGGGAAGGCTTTGGGCAAAAAATACGCTCTGTGGATCAGTCTGATTTAATAAGTTTTTCCTGGAAAACTTGACGGATGGCATTATCGTAAATGCGTCGCCATCTTGGGTAATAGTCTTATTGCCATCCTTATTCTCCGACCACACATCTATTTTGGCAATCGTCGTCCATTCACTCCGCTCTATATGAGCTTTCGCTTGATATTTCATATAAGTTGAGGTTTTCAGCTGAATTGGTTCGTCATTAACAAGGTCTAACCCCCAAAACAAAAATCCCCGCAGGTAAATTGCTCCTAATAAAAAAATGTAAAATATTGAGAGATTTGAAACAAAAGAATAAAGGATGAATCCTCCTAGGGCTACTCCGGAGACTAGCCAGAGCAGTGCATCAGCACTCAATGGACGGAGTAAAAAAGCAAACCCGATTGCTCCCAGTGCACTGGCACACAGATCAATAAAATAGAGCCTGTATATATCACGCCCGTGAGTCATAAAGATTAGGCCAAGGGCACAGCCCGAAAATATAAAAGGAATAGTCAGCAATGTATATCCAAATATAAGTCCTGTAATTGTACTGCTGTGGGTAGCGATGACCGGCAAATAACTTACAATTCTCATACAAACAAAAGAGCTTATGGCAAAGAGTCCAATAGAGATACATGCCAGCTTTTCCGGGGATCTTAATTTACGTGAGAAAATACTAACAAAGACTCCCGATATCCCAAAACCCATGAGTGCTACGGTAACAGTAAGGTAAATGACATTATTGAAAAAAAGTGCTGAGAGGATGCGGGTCTGCAGAAGCTCAAGTGCTAAGGTTGCCCAGGCAATACAGAAAACAATGAGATACATCTTAAGTCTACTTTTCATCCAGTGTTAATCCTTTTGCATTGTTTGCCGGGGTCAATCTGGGCTGAATTCAGGGTGGGCCTTTGTGTTTTGCGATATTTATTTATTCCGCCACCGATCCTGAATTCATCGAAGGGTTCGTCCTGAACCTCACCTTTGGTGGGTACAACGAGGTCACAGGGCACTACAAGAGTCGTATGTCGAAGGCTCTGTCCAAAGCTGGTCAATGAAGAAGTTTAATATTTAAAGGGTTCGAAATGCCTTTTTATAAGCTATCCTTTCTTTTATCCCTGAGCTGCTCTCTTTTTCCGGGAAGATTCAACTTTTTCCTCTTTCGCCAAGCCGAGCTTAAACTGATCCCGAACTTCTCTGCAAACTCCATGTCTGTCATCGTTCCCAGTTTGGCCAGCATTTCTTCTGTCCAAATAACCCGCTTTTGCTCCTTAATCGGAGGTATCTTCAGTCTTTTTCTCTCCTTTTGAAGTCTAACATAAGAGAGGCCGCATTCTTTGCCCAAAGATCGATCTGACTGTTTCCCAAGTCGATTTATTATTTCGGGAGGCACCTCCTTCGCCCGTGAGAAAGGCGGAATACCCAATTCCTTTCTTTTTTTAAAAACCGCGGATTGAGGCAACCTCCACTTTCTCGCCAAGTATGTATCGGATAACTTTCCCATCTGAGATATCCTTCTTTTCGTCCATCTTCTTTTAGGTCTTGCCAAATTACTCCTCCATTCTATCCTTATTACTTCAATTACTGGATTCCTTTATCTGTCTTAAGAAACCAGCGTAACCCCAATTATTTAGATTATCCATAATTTCACGAAAAAGTAAAGGATAAAATAACAAATGAAAAAACTTTTTTAAAACAATAATCGTAAAGGGAACCCTTTATTTATACAGAAACTATCCCATTCGTCACTTGCCACCGGTCTGAATCCTTACCTTTGGGATTTAATCATCCGGACATTTAGTTTAATACCTGCTTATAATAAAAGGGTGGTAAAGATAACTGGCATAATCATTACCATCGATATAGGAACCGGCGGTAATTTTTTTTATCTTTTTTTAGATAAAAAAGCTTGTAATCTTAATCAGTTGGTGTAAATATTATTATGGGTAAATAATTGCCCGTAACAATCGATATTTAGCCAAAAAAATGTCTGATACAAAGCGAAATAATAGATAATTATCCTATTCCTTTCAATATGAATGTAAACGGGAAAAAGGCGCCAAATGAAAAAGAATAAGTCGGAAAACCCGAATAAAATGACAGCCGAGTGGCAAAAGTTCATGAATAGTGCCATAGAATCATCTATTAGTGCCATCGTCATTACTGATATAAATGGAAATCTAACCTATGTAAATAACTCCTTCCTCAAAATCTGGAGATACAAAGAGAAAAAGGAGGTTCTGGGCAAACGCTTCGTAGATTTTTGGCAGATTAGAGATAGGGTTTTGAGAGTAATGGGGGCTTTAAGGGAAGTTGACTCCTGGACAGGCGAGCTAACCGCAAAAAGAAAGGACGGTTCGTCATTCGACGTCCATCTCGATTTAAACATAGTAAAAGATGAAGCGGGTAAACCGGCGGGTATGACTGGTACCTTCAGCGATATCGCTGAGCGCAAGAAGGTGCAGGAAGCGCTCTACGAGAGTGAGGAGAAGTATCGAAGGTTTCTTGAAAACCTTGCTGATGGGTGCTTCGTCCTCGACCGCAACTGGCGTTACATCTTCATCAACGATGCTGCCGCTCAATTAGTAAAATATACTAAAAGTGAGCTCCTCGGCAATAAAATTACAAAACTGTTTCCCGGTATTGAGGACACTCCCTTCTTTCAGGCCTATCGGGACACAATGGATACCGGCAAAACCAATAATGTAGAAGCATCTTTCCCCCATCCGGACGGGACTTTAGGACATTACGATCTCCGTGTTTCTGCCGTGCCCGAGGGAATCGTTATTATTGCCAGAGATATCACCGAACACAAGAAGGCAGACGAAGAAATTAAAGCCGAAAGGGAGAAATTTGAGACTTATATCGAGAGTATGGTGGATGGGCTTTGTGTTAACGATATCAATGGAACTATTGTACAAGTTAATAATGCATTTATTGAAATGTTTGGTTACAAATCACCAGAGGAAATGGTTGGAAAGACAATTTTTGAATATGTTGCCGAAGAAGAGATTCCAAGAATAACAGAAAGATTTATGGATACCGTGAAGAATAAAGAGTCGGGGATAAGTGGTTTTGAGGTAATCTGTTTAAGAAAGGACGGTTCGAAGTTTTCTGCATCATTCAACATACGAAATATATGGGAGAAAAAAGAATATATTGGCAGCATATCCGTTGCTCGCGACATTACCGTACGTAAGAAGGCGGAAGAGAAGCTGCGGCTTCTCTCGTCCGCTATCGAGCAGAGCAGCGAAGGAGTTGCTGTTTATGACCTGAAAGGTAATTTATTATTTTTTAACAATGCCTTCGCCTCCATGCACGGCTATAATTCTGAGGAGTTAGTTGGTAAGAATCTCTCCATTTTGCACACACATGAACAGATGCAATCCGTGGAGACTTCTCTCCAACAGATTAAAGAGACGGGTGAGTTCAGCGGCGAGATCTGGCATGTCCGACGCGATGGGACAGCCTTTCCCGGCCTGATGCAAAATTCGCTCCTTCGGGATGAAGCGGGTAATCCGTTCGGCATGATTGGCACGCTCCGCGACATCACCGACCTAAAGCGGGCAGAAGAGGCGCTGCGAAAATCCGAGGAGATGTGGCATTCGGTAGTCTATAACGCTCCCAATGTCATCCTGATTGCGGATCGTGAAGGCATAATTCAGTTTATCAATCGCACCATTCCTGGTTATACCGTAGAAGAGACCATCGGAACTAAAGTCTACGACTATATACCATCCGAGTATCACAGTATAACTATAGAGTACATCAAACAAACTTTTCAGGCGGGTGAGCCTAATAGATTCGAGATTGAAGGATATGGCCCCGACGGCAGCATTGCCTGGTATGAGGTCCAGATAGGACCTGTCAAACACAACGAGCAGGTTGTTGCGGTGTCACTAATTACTACTGACCTAACCTCACGCAAACTGGCAGAGGAGGCACTGCGGGCATCTGAGGAAAAGTGGCATTCAGTAGTACAGAATGCTCCCAATGTTATCCTGATTGCGGATCGTGAAGGCATAATTCAGTTTATCAATCGCACCGTCCCTGGTTATACCGTAGAAGAAACTATCGGAACGAAAGTCTATGACTATGTAACGCCTGAGTATCATAATATAATGACAGAAACTATCAAACAGGTCTTTAAATCCGGTGAATCCGGCAAGTACGAATCTGGAATAAAACTCTCCGACGGCAGTATTGCTTGGTATGAAACCCAGGTAGGTCCCGTCAAGCACGATGACCAGATTGTTGCTGCAGTATTAATTACTACCGATCTAACCGAACGCAAGAAGGCGGAGGCTGAGCTGCTGCAGGCCCAAAAACAAAGATTGGCTTCTATCGGGCAGCTTGCTGCCGGGGTCGCCCACGAGATCAACAATCCCTTAATGGCTCTTACCAGTGAAATCCAGTTGTGGTTGGAAAAAACAAAGGACAAAGAACTTGTTGAATCGTTTAACCGGATAAACACACTCGCCAAGCGGATCGCCGGTATCGTGACCGACCTGGTAACATTCTCCCGAGACATCTCAACTAACGCCAGAGAGGCTTCGGACATTAACTCTTTGATTGAGAGAATCTCGTCGTTGATCGAAGGGCGTATCCAGTCGAAAGAAATAGAAATTAAAAAGAAGCTTGACGAAAACCTACCCAGTCTGATCATAGATAAAGGACAGATCCAGCAAGCATTTATGAACATTATAACGAATAGCTTGGATGCCACGCCAAACGGCGGAAAACTAACCATCTCGACAAAGTTAAGTAAAACCAGGGACACGGTAGAAATAACATTCAGGGATAACGGGTCCGGAATTGCCGAAGAGGATCTGCCTAAAGTATTCGACCCTTTCTTCACCACCAAACCGCCCGGGAAAGGAGTGGGGATGGGGTTATCTGTAAGCTACCGGATTGTCGAAAATCACGGCGGTAGCATTAAAATCAACAGTAAGTTAAACGAAGGAACGAAAGTTTCCATTAAACTACCCGTAACATAATAATTCAGCTTTTTCCCTTCCATCCTGACACCCCAAATCTTAAGCAAGTTGCCGCTAAAGTCAGTTGTTCAATTAATATTCCTTTTTAATTACAATAACTTAGACGAATTAGCCGGGGGAAAACCTATTCCCCGAAAAGTGGGAAATCCTCATGGTAAAAAAAATTATTTTATTTTTTTTGACAATTAAATAAGTATCTGATAATATTAGAGATCTGGTTTTTGATCTTTATTTGAAGGTGGATAAATGGCCGAGAAGCCAATCCCTATCGGAAAACACCTAAAGGCGGTTCCCGAAACACCACCTATAAGCCTGGGGTTTTCCCTTAGCCTGATTGAAGGTCGGGGGATCCTGGGTCTTAAGAAGACCACCATCTTTGATATTCTCCATATCGATAATCTGGAGATGGAGATCCTCAACCTTACCTTTCCGGTTGAGATTTCCAAGGGAGCCGAGGCGTTTCGAGATTCTACCTGCGAGGTTAGTAATTTTCAGTTCGGTCTTCTCGATTCGGAAATTAACCAATTTATTCACGAAAAGATCGACTACTCCTCCCAGGGCTTTGAGCAGGTTGGGATCCATTTTCTCAAGAACAAGTTGATGATCTCCGGGACCTACCTGACTGATAAGGGCCCGGTTAACTTTACGGTCAAAGGCTTCTTTTCCTCCCCGGAGGGCAGCGGGCTCAGGATCTCCCTTTACGATTTTCGGATCTACGGATGGCTCCCTTTTCCTCCTCCCTATTTATCTATTAAGCTGATGGAGCCGTTCGAGGATTATTTCTTTAAATTATTGGACTGTTCAAGCCTGTTATTTGACCCGTTCCTGCTCTTTTTCTCCTCTATTATATCAAAGACGGGCTGGAAGGCTCCTCGATTTGATAAGCTATCTCTTGACGAGATCCATCTCTCCCGGGGCAGGTTCAGAATGAAATCGTCGGCAAAACCGCCAGATGAACCGCCCCTGAATATCCAGGAGGATATCGATATCAATCTTTTAAAAATCCGGGATGAGCAGAGTTTCTTTCAGGAAGGGGAAGAACTCTTAAGCCAAGGGAAGTTCAGCACCTCCGCCCAGGCCTATGAGCGCCGCCGAGCCAGCTACCCCCAATACGGTCTGGCGGTTGAGAGGCTCTGCCAGATTTACAGTAGCGATACCGATACCTTCTCTAAAGCACTGGGACTGGGTAGTGGGTATCTAAAGACGGAACCTAACGCCATCCCGGTCCTGAATTCCCTCGCCTCCGTTTACTATGCCCAGGAGAACTGGGATCAGGCCGCTAATTACTACCAGAAGCTGGTCAAGAAAGCCGAGGGGGAAAGAAATAATCCCAACATTATCTACAGCAACTTAATCCTGGGAGATATCTGGTCAAAAGTTAACCCGGGCAAAGCCATGACCGCCTATGAGAAAGTGCTTAAGGTCGATTTCAAAAACCAGAGTGCGCTCAAGGCTTTAGGTTCTCTCTGCCGCCAGCAGGGCGATTACCAGAAGGCGCTGGAGAGTTACGAACAGTTGCTGGAGTTGAGTGATGATAACGCTCAGCTCATCTCCTTCCATACTCAGATCGGTAAAATATACGAGGAGGATTTGGGCCAATGGGATGAGGCCATTTCCACCTACAAGAAGGCCCTGGAATTAGATCCCAACTACCTGCCTGTTTGGGAGGACTTGGCCTCCACCTATATAAAGCAAAAGGACTTCTCCCGGGCCATCCAGGCCTATGAACGCCTGATCCCGAAGTATATTGAATTGTCTGATTACGAAAAAGCGGCCTCTCTCCAGGTAGCTATCGGACGGATCTGGGAGACTAATCTATATCGGCCGGACAATGCTATTCTCAGATACTCTCAGGCCCTCGAAATCCATCCCGATCAGGAAGATGCCCTCGAGGCTTTAGCCGGACTCTATGCCAAGCAGCGGGCATGGCCCAAGGTTCTGGAGATCTGCGAAAGGATGATGAGAAGCGCTCTCGGTAAGGGCGATCAAGACAGAGTCATCGGCCTCTTATATACTATCGGAAAACTATGGCAGGATAAACTAAAGAACATTGAAAAAGCCATTTCCCATTACCAACAGATAATCCTCCTAGCTCCCAAGTATATGCCGGTTCTAAAGGTTCTGGCCCAGATCCACAGTCAGCAGGAGAACTGGACGGAATTGATCAAGGTATACCAACAACAGATTGAGGCTTCTGACGACCCCTCCCGTCTGAGTCCGATTTAT
>CP070770.1:1941075-1952092 GCA_020345765.1 Deltaproteobacteria bacterium | reverse complement strand
TGAGCATCCTGGGCAACGCCATATCCGTCATCACATAGCCCTCGTCCTTCATATGCATGCCGGCGGACATAGGGATTTCGTTCTCGTCTTTGACATCTTTAACATAACCGACCACGGTAATAAGGGGGTCAAAGAAATAGTCATACCCTGCTTCCTTGATCCCGCTGTTTCTCAGGATAATGGGAGACCCGATACCGCCGGCGGCGACAACCACCAGTGAAGCGGATACTTTATGTTTTTGCCCCCCCTTCTTGAACTCCACGCCGGTGGCCTGCCCGTTATCAATCATTACCCGCTGGACATAAGCCCCGTTTACCAGGGTTGCGCCGGCCTTTACCGCCTCTTCCACGTACATCTTGGCGCTCCACTTGACCCCTTCGGGATCACCGTAATAATAATTGGTAGACTTCTGATTCGGGTTCCACTTGTCCTGGTACATAAATTTGTCGAGTTTCTTCCAGTCATAGTTAAGCTCCCGGGCGCTTTTCATAAGCAGTTTTGCCTTGGCTCCCATGATCTCATCCTTTAGCGGGCCGATCGGAAGCTCGCGTCTTAATTCGTTCACCTCTTCTTCGATGTCAACCCCATAAGATCTGAGCATGTCATAAGGCACATCGAAACAGGTCCCGTAATAAAAGATCGAGCTTCCCCCGGTAATCAACCCCCTCACGACTCCGATAAAACCGTTTGAAAAGAGCATACTTTTGCCCGGCATACACTGGTAGAGAAGATATTGCCAGAATTTTCCCTTGAGTTTCGGGTTTCCCCCCCTTTCGAGGATAAGAACCTTCTTGCCCTTGAGAGACAATTCCCTGGCCACGGTAGCACCGCCCAGTCCCGAGCCGACCACAACCACATCGTATTTACTTTCCATGACAGATTCCTCCTTTCTCGGCAGCATTCCCCATTGCCCCCCTTCTGGATACCAGGGGGCAAATAGTGGATTACTTCATTGTGATCAAGACTATCATATTCGCCGAATTCAAGTCAAGAATCCGGAGAGAGAGTACCAGGTAAATTATTTTAAGGAAATAAACAATTTTCCCCTTGACAATCCCTACCGCTTATCCTATGTTACTATCAGAAAATCGATCAGCTGCAAGGAGGGAAAATGGTCAAAAGAGTAGCGATAGTCGGATATGCTCAAAGCCATCATCAGTACGATATGCAGAAAACGAGGGAGGATATGGTATTCGAGGTGGCTAAGGAAGCCCTCGATAACGCCGGGATCAGCCGAAAGGATATCGACACGGTAGTTACCGCATCCACCGATTTTCTGGACGGGAGGACGATCTCGAATGTATTCCTCAGTATGGCGGTAGGGGCTTACATGAAAGACGAATCGAAGGTGGAGGAAGACGGGGCCTCCGCCGCCCTCTACGCCTTAATGAGGATCCTCTCCGGAAGCCACGAAATCGCCCTGGTGGAAGCGCACACCCAGGCATCGACCTTCAATCCTCACCAAGTATCATTCTATACCCTCGATCCCCTGTTTGACCGGCAAATAGGCCTGCTCAACAGTGTATCGGCGGCCGCTCTCCAGGCCCGGATGTATATGGATGCCAATGACGTATCGGAAGAGCACCTGGCAATGGTTTCGGTCAAAAACCTTATGAACGCAGCCGATAACCCGAACGCTCACCGGAGGATGCCCGATCTGAGCGTGGAGGAGGTGCTGGACTCTAAGCTTTACTATGATCCGATCCGGGAGCTTACGATGTCGCCCATCAGCGACGGGGCCTGCGCCTTAGTGCTCGCCTCGGAGGAAAGGGCCCGGGAGATCACGGACTTCCCGGTCTGGATAGAGGGCGTGGGGACTTGCCACGATGCTTATCTCCGGGATCGAAACCTTCTCCGACTCGATTCACTCCGAAAAGCGGCGGAAGATGCCTATAAGATGGCCGGGATAACCGACCCCTTTTCGGAACTCGATGTTATCGAAGTCTCGGAGAGATTCGCTCACGAGGAATTAATGATCTACGAGGCCCTGGGTCTGTGCCGGGAAGGAAAAGGCAAGGTCTTTATCGATAAGTGGGTAACCCAAAGGGACGGAGAGTTGCCCGTGAATCCGAGCGGGGGAGCACTGGCCGCCGATCCTGTCTGTGCCACGGGATTGATAAGGATGGTCGAGGCCGCCAAACAGATAAGGGGAGAAGCCGACGGTCATCAGATCCCCGGTGCCTACCGGGCCCTGGCTCACGGGCAATTCGGGATCTGTGCCCAGAAGAATATAGTCTACATCTTAGGAGGTGAGTAATAATCATGAGGAACGTAGCAATAATCGGTTGTGGGCAAACCAAGCACTCGAGCAGGAGGAGGGATGTGAACCTTGCCGAACTGGTCGAGGAAGCGGTTACTAACGCCTTGGTGGATGCCGAGATGACCATGGACGAGGTGAATGCGTTAGTTGTGGGTAATATGCAGGGATTCGGCGGGGTTGCCCAGCCCGAACAATGGCTGGGAGATTGGATCGGAGCCCCGGGGAAACCGGTAATCAGGATCGCTACCGGTGGGACTACCGGCGGGTCGGTAGGGCAAGGCGGCTATTATGCCGTTGCCAGCGGGCTCTATGATGTGGCCCTGGCGGTGGCCTGGGAAAAGCACTCGGACAGCCGGGAGCCCGGAGCAACCATGGGGCTTGCTCATGTCGGAATCGCCAATATGTTTCATGCCTTCAACTACGGACTGAGCCTCAAGAGCCTGGCAGCTACCGCGGGAGTAGGGGCAGCGGCCGGGGTTGCCGTATACCAGGCGAGGTATTACATGCACCGCTCCGGATGCAGCATCGAGCACCTTGACATGGTGGCCGCAAAAGCGAGGCGCAATGCCGCTAAGAACAAATACGCCCATCTCCAGTGGCCCGATTGCACCCCGGAAGACATTGCCAAGACTGAGCTGATCGCATATCCCTTCCGTTACGGACATATCTGCCCGGCAAGCGACGGGGCCAGCGCGATTGTGTTTGCCGAGGAAAAGATCGCCGTCAAGAAGGCTAAGCAACCTGCCTGGATCAAGGGATTAGCTTCATTCTCGGATGAGGAAAACCAGCTCCAGAGCGAAAATTACGGGGGGGTGGGCGTGCTCGATCCCTCGGAGCAGATGGGATGCCGGATGTCCGCCAAGAAGGCTTATAAGATGGCGGGGATAACGGACCCAAAAAAGGAGATCGATCTGGCGGAGATCTACCAGCCCTTCCCGAGTCAGGAACTGCTCTTTGCCGAAAAGTTAGGGCTCTTTGACGAGGGTAAGGCCTGGATCGCCATGGAAAAAGGCGAGACCGACATCAATGGCACGATACCTACCGATCTCTCCGGCGGCGTTAACGCTACGAACGCTATCGGCTCCTCGGCCTTACAGCGTATCCTGGAGTGCGCCCTGCAGATAATGGGAAAGGCCGGCGAACACCAGGCCCCCAAAAAGATCAGAAATGCGGTGGCCCACGGCTGGGGTGGAAATACAAATTACATTACAGTAACAGTTTTAGGCGATTCTCCCAGGAGGTGAAAAGATGCCGTATATAAAAGACAAAAGACCCGAGACGATGCTCCTGGAAGGTGAGTGGAATGTCGGGGCCTATAAGTATAAAGCTCCCCATCTCCTTGAAGAGTTCGTTCAGGGGCTAAAGGAGAAAAAGCTGATCGGCTCCATGTGTATTGGTTGCGGGAAGGTGATCATCCCGCCCCGGAACATCTGCGGAAGGTGCCACCAAAGAATGGAAGGGCGGATCACGGTTAGTAACTGGGGCACGGTTGTCTGCTTTGTTACCAGCCCCCCGGTGGAAAAAGGGAAATTCCAGGTTTTCGGGATTGACCCGGTGGAATCGGGATTGATCCAGGAGGGATCGGTTCTCATCCCCACCTTCGTCCGGTTCGACGGGGCCGATGCCAACATCGTAACGGAGCTGTGTAATGTCGACCCCAAGGATGTTTTTATCGGCATGCGGGTCAAGGCGATTTGGGCGGAGGAGCCCCAAGGACAACTGAGCGACCTTGTTGGGGTCGAGCCTATTTAGAACTAAATTGTGGCGGTCAATAAAAACCAGCAAATACTAAGGATGGTGAATTACGATGGAAAAACAATCAGAGATAATTAGAGTAACCGGACTGCCGGTTGCCGCCGGCTACAATTGGTCTGCCGGCTCGCAAATGGAAGGGTTCATAAAGGCACTCGCCAAGAAGAAGATCATGGGGGCAAAATGCTCCAAGTGTGGATATACCTATGTCCCCCCCCGAAGCCGCTGCGGAAAATGCAATGCCAAGATAGAGGATAAGGACCTGGTTGAAATATCCGGCAAAGGAAGCTTGGTCGGCTATACCACCGCCCGCGTTGAGCTGGACGGTGCCGGAAATTTTCAGGATCTTAAGAAGCCCAAGATGATCGGAGCGATAAAGCTCGAGGGCTCTGACTCCACGATTTTCATGCCGATTGAAGGGATCGACCCGAAAAAGGCAAAGGAAGGGATGAAAGTCAAGGTGCAGTGGAGGGAGAAGGCGAAAGGCGAACTGGCCGACATCGTATGCTTCAAACCGGAAAAATCCTAAACTTGAACTGACCTCCCCCTTTTTTTCAAACCGGCGGCTTGCCATTCTCTGTCTTTAACAAGTCAATTTGACTACCTGCCCTGAACTTGTTCAAGGGAAGAGAAGCAATCATTTTCCATCGATTTACCCATTTGCCAACTCACCCTTGAATCCCCTTGTCCTTCGTAGTCCCGATGTCCATCGGGACGAAGTAGGATGAATCCTCGAACCCTATCTCCATTAGTTTGACAAGGGAACAGGGGTAAGGTAAGATTTTAGTGAAGGAGTCAAAAGATGAGAAAACGTACACTGAATTTTCCTTTCACTGCCATTGTCGGGCAGGAGAAGATGAAGCTGGGTCTGATCCTTAATGCTATTAATCCCCGGCTCTCCGGGATCCTTATTCGGGGCGAAAAGGGGACCGCCAAGTCCATCGCGGTCCGGGCCCTCGCCGCCCTCCTGCCGGAGATCGAGGTAGTCGAGGACTGCCCGTTCAGCTGTGATCCCCGAACCCCCGGTAAGATGTGCCCCCGGTGCACGGAGTTGTATCATAAAAATCCTGGTACCGGTGAGATCCCGGCCGCTAAGCGGCGCACTAAGGTGGTTGATCTGCCGATCAACGCTACCGAAGACCGGGTCGTCGGGACCCTCGATATCGAGCACGCCATCAAAAAGGGAGAGAAACGATTCGAGCCCGGCGTCCTGGCCGAGGCCAACCGGGGGATACTCTATGTCGATGAGGTCAACCTCCTTGACGACCATATTGTCGATATCCTTCTGGATTCGGCGGCCATGGGTGTCAACACCGTCGAGCGGGAGGGGGTCTCCTATTCCCATCCCGCGGAGTTTATCCTGGTCGGTACGATGAATCCCGAGGAGGGGGAACTGCGTCCCCAGCTCCTCGATCGCTTCGGCCTCTGTATCAAGATTGAGGGGATCAAGGACATCGACCAGCGGGCCGAGGTGGTCAGGCGCTGGGGCGACTACGAACAGGACCCCGAGGGTTTCGTCGAACAGTGGAAGGACGCCGAAGACAAACTGGCCGCCGGGATAGTAGCCGCCCGGGAGCTGCTCCCGGAGGTGACGATCCCTGAAAGCATCCTGCTTAAGATTTCCGAACTGGCAGTGGAGATCGGAGTGGACGGGCACCGCTCGGACCTGACGATGATGAAGGCTGCCCGGACGATCGCGGCCTTCCGCCAGTTGAAGGAGGTAGGCCTCCCGGAGGTGGAAGAGTCCGCCGAGCTGGCACTGCTCCATCGGGTGCGGCGGAGACCGTTCGAGCAATTAGCCCTGGATCGGACGAAGATTACCGAGGTCCTGACAAATACTCCCACTCCGAAGGCCGGCCAGAATGGTGCGGGCGAATGACAACTGATTCACAGGTAAGGGGAACATTTATGAGTGTTCCTTTAGTACCTATTTTGAGCCTGTTAGAAAATTATCCAATGTCTAATACCAAAGCTCAAAGTTCAAATGAAATCCAAAGTCCAAATGACAAAATATAAGAAGAAATATCCTTTGACCTTTAGTAATTTGATATTTAGATTTTGACATTTGAATTTAATGGATCCGGTATTTTGCTGATTTAAGATTTTCACTAGGGAAAGCAACTATTTTTATTGCAAATGACCACCGACCCAAAAAACACCAGGCACCACCCTCTTCTCTTCCCCTTTACCGCCATTGTCGGACAGGAGGAGATGAAAAAGGCCCTCCTCCTGTGTGCCGTTAATCCCGGCCTATCCGGGCTCCTGATCCGCGGGCATAAAGGGACCGCCAAATCGACTGCGGTTCGCTCTCTAATAAACCTGCTGCCGGAGATAAATGTAGTAAGCGAGTGCGTCTTCGGCTGTAACCCGGCGGTTCTGCACGAATTATGCGACGATTGTCAGGCACGACTCCGGGGAGATTCACCCACTGCCCCTGATGGCAAACTGGAGAGCATCCGGCGCCGGGTCCGGGTAGTCGATCTGCCTTTGAACTCAACCGAGGACCGGGTAGTCGGGAGCATCAATTTCGAATACGCGGTCAGGAGCGGGAAGAAGCGGTTCCAGCCCGGGATCCTTGCCGAGGCCAACCGCGGGATAATCTATATCGACGAGGTCAATCTCCTTGACGATTACCTGGTTGATATAATCCTGGACACCGCCGCGACCGGAGTAAATATCGTCGAGCGCGAGGGGATCTCTTATTCCCATCCGGCAAGGTTCATTCTGATCGCTACCATGAACCCCGAGGAGGGGGAGCTTCGTCCCCAGCTCCTCGATCGCTTCGGCCTCTCCGTCAACATCAAGGGCATCCCCTCTCCCCGGGATAGGGTGGAAATAATCAAACGCCGGGAATCATACGAATCTGCCCCGGTTCCCTTTATCAAACAGTGGGAGAAAGAGGAACAGAAGCTGGCGGAGAAGATCGTAAGGACCCAGAAGATACTCGACCGGGTAGAGATCTCCCCCGAGCTCCTCGTTGAGATCTCCCGGATCGCCTCCGAGAACTGGGTTGCCGGTCATCGGGCAGATATCGTGATGGAAAGGACTGCCCGGACCATAGCCGCTTTTGACGAGCGAACCTCGGTCAGTCTGGAGGATATCAGGGAAGCGGCCGAGTTCGCCCTCCCCCATCGGGCCCGTCAACCCCTCGACTCGCAGGACCGCTCCGGGATGACCGGGAGGGAAAGCCAGGGCGAGGAACTGCCCTCGGACAGACCCGGGGTCAATAAGCCGGTCAACGGGGGGGATTCTGACATCGGCACCGGTAACAAGCGCTTTCCTTCCTCCCCTATCCAGGGCGGGGAGGGACAGCCTGGCTCCGAATCGGTAGCTTACCGGGTAAGCGGTCCGGGAGACAAGGACCAACCCGGGGCGAAAGGGAAAGAAATGGCTCAGGGGGTCATTTTTGAGATCCGCAACAACGTTTCGATCGGGACCCGGGATATAAAATTTGAACGGGATTGCCGCGTCCGGGGACGCTCCGGGCGCAGGAGTCAGACCGAAACCAGGCTGAAATCCGGCAGGTATGTCCGCAGCACCGCAGTCCGGAGGAACGACGACCTGGCCTTCGATGCTACCCTTCGGGCCGCGGCTCCGCACCAGAGGCACCGGCGGACCGAGGGCCTGGCCGTTGCGATCGATTCGGAGGATATCCGGGAGAAGATCCGGGAAAGGCGTGCCGGCAACCTCCTGGTCTTTGTGGTCGACGGGAGCGGCTCCATGGGAACCCGGCTCATGTCCGGGACCAAAGGTACCATCATGTCGCTCCTGCTCGAGGCGTATCAGAAGAGGGACAAGGTGAGCATGGTCACCTTCAAGGGGAAAGGGGCCGAGGTCCTCCTGCCCCCGACCAACAGCATCGAACTGGCCAAAAGGCTTCTGGAGGACATGCCGACCGGGGGGAAGACGCCCCTGTGTCACGGGCTCATCGCCGGATACGAGCTGATCGCCCAACACCTGCGGAAGGAGCCCAACACCCTGCCCCTCATGATTATCGTTACCGACGGCCGGGCCAATGTCGGCCTCCACCGCGAGGGGGTATATGAGGGTGGTCTTTTCGGGAAGATCTACGAGGAGATTTACCGGTTCGCCGAGATAATCCGTTCCGAGAAGAGGATCAAGACAATGGTCATCGACACCGAGGAAAAGAAGCTGGGAAGCTTCGGCCGGGCGCAGACCCTGTCCGAGACCCTGAACGCAAAATACTACCTGCTCCAGGACCTTATTGAAAGCAGCCAACCATAATTAAGAGTGAGGCCGAACCATGAATGCCGAGTACGGATGCCCGAAGATAAACGCAGAAAACATCGAAGACTATCTGGATTTCGAGAACCAGAGCCCCTACGTTGAACCCGGGCGGTTATGGGAAAAACTCAGGCCCGATTATATCCCGAAGACGATAAAATACGGTTTCTCTCCCGGTACCGCCGTCCACTGCTTTCTGGAGAATGCGGCCGAGAACTACCCCAATAATGTGGCGATTTATTACTTCTCCAAGGAATTGAAATATACCTACCGGGATCTGAAATTCTTTGCCGACCGGCTGGCCGCGGCCCTGGCGGACCTGGGGATTAAGAAGGGCGACGGGGTAGCGATCATGACCAGAAACTGCCCGGAATATATCTATTCGATCTACGGCATCTCCAAGACCGGGGCCTGCGGCATCCCCGTCAACCCCCTGCTCCAGAAGAAGGAGGTCCTGCATATCCTGTCAGATTCAGGGATAGTGAAGGCGGCGATCGTGCACGAACAGCAATACGATGTGTTTCGAAGGGTGAGAGAAGAATATCCCCTCGACAATGTCCTGGTAATTAAAGAGGGAGGCGGGATAAACGACCCTGATGTCATCGATTTTCACCAGTTGATTGAGAAATACGACCCCGTGCCCCCCGATGTTATCATCGACCCCTTAAAAGACCTCTGCGTTCTGATGTATACCGGGGGAACGACGGGCCTTCCCAAAGGGGTAATGCTTTCCCATTCGAATATCATTGCCAATGTTTTCCAGAACCTTCTCCAAATGGGGGATTATAAAAGCAAGGAACAGATAAAAAGACTGGGTAAGACCGTCACTCTGGCGGTTCTGCCCCTCTGTCATGTTTTCGGATATACGGTTTCTCACATAGCCACTTCTGCCGGAGCAATGAGTATTATGGTTGACTTCGACCCAAATCTCATCCTGAAACTCATTGAAAGATACCGGGTCGAAACCTTTGTGGGTATTCCCATAATGTTCAACCTGGTTGCCAACGACCCGGACTTTCACCGCCGGAACCTCTCTTCGATCAAGGCCCTGATTAGCGGGGCCGACTCCCTTCCCCCGTCGATCGCGGCCGTCTGGAAAGAGGTTACCGGCCTTGATTCCCGTCAGGGCTACGGGCTCAGTGAATGCAGCCCGATTACCCACGGACAA
The DNA here is from genome assembly GCA_020345765.1 of Deltaproteobacteria bacterium. Classification (GTDB taxonomy): domain Bacteria; phylum Desulfobacterota. The sequence goes on along the minus strand of CP070770.1, from coordinate 1,942,667 downwards.
CCGGAGTGGCTGGATCCGATCCCGGAAAGCATCGGTATCCCGGCATTGGATACCGACGTAAAGATCGTCGACCCGGAAGACCGGACCAAGGAACTGGGGGTGGGAGAGGAAGGGGAGATATTGATCCGGGGCCCCCAGGTAATGAAGGGCTACTGGAAGAAATCGGAAGCGACCGCCGACGTACTCCTGGCGGACGGATGGCTGAGAACCGGGGACATTGCCCGGATGGATGCCAAAGGATATTTCTACATCGTGGGAAGGTCCAAGGAGATGATTAAATATAAGGGCTATCGTATCCTCCCGAAGGAGGTGGAGGAGGGACTCTTCGAGCATCCGGCGGTAATGGAATGCGGCGTCATCGGGATACCACGGGAGGATGTCGGTGAGACCATAAAGGCATTCATCGAATTGAAGCCGGAATATAAGGGGAAAGTAACCGAGCAGGATATAATCGACTGGGCCAAGGAAAATATGGCGGGCTATAAGTATCCCCGGCTCGTGGAGTTTGTTGACTGGATCCCCAAGACCCCGGTCGGGAAGGTTGCCCGAAAGGAGCTGAGGGAAAGGGAGTTAAACACCAATAAAGGAAAATAGGGAGAGCACCGTTCATCACCGATTCCCCTCCCCTGGTGGGAGGGGAAAAAGGGGAGGGGGATTTGAATCTGCAATCCAAAATTAGTACCTTCCCCAACCTCGTCCCCATCACCCTCGGACCACATTACCTTTCCATCCTTCCGCTCAGATTACAACTGTATCAACTGTAAAGATATGTCTCATTTTTAAATGAGCCCCTGCTCTCTTATCAACTTATTCCGGATTATTATCAATAATATTCTAATTTATGCGTAATTTCAGATTATCCTGGTAGTCAATCCCGGCGATCTGTCCCATTACTGTCTCATTTAAGCCAGATATAATGAGACAGATTCATATTTTTCCTCATATCCGCCGACTACATAAATACCTTTATTTTCAGGTAGTTAGAAGAAACAATTGGGTTTATGAGCGGTTTGGCACACTCCTTGCTTATTTAATATCCAAACTTTAAGTTGCAGGGTAGGATAACATGACCTCGATAGAGAAAAAAGAAACCGTAAAGATTATCCCTCAGGTAGTCGATAAAGGGATATTAATCCTAAGGATCATCGGCTATATTGACGCCAGCAATGCCAGTCTATTTTCCCGCTTGATCAATGAGCAGCTGAACCGTCGATATAGTAATGTCATCCTGGATTTTTCCGAGCTTCAGTATATGTATCTGAATAACTCGGCCCTGGGCATCTTCATGAAGATATATCAGTCGGTTGCCAGTAGACAAGGGGAAATCGGTCTTCTTAAGCTACCCCAAGAGGTCGAAAAAACACTTGTGAAGCTGGGATTAACCAAGTACTTTCGAATATTCTCCGAAGAAAAGAAAGCTACTCGATATTTCAACGAGAAGGAAGAGAAGTAAGTGAGATACTGACGGCAAAATATTTGCCCTTTGTCATTGATTTGTCATTGGTATTCTGTCCTCTGAACCCCTACTGTCTACTTCATGATGTCCTTTGAGTCATAGTGTCTTTTGTGTCATAGTGTCCTTTGTGTCTATT
>CP070770.1:1933458-1940975 GCA_020345765.1 Deltaproteobacteria bacterium | reverse complement strand
AATTCATTGTTTTGGAAGAAACCAAAAACAATGAGAGGAGAGAGGTACCTATCAATGAAACTCTCCAAAATGCCTTAGAAGGGCTGAAAAAGCCCGGAGAGTATGTTTTCTGCGATAAGGAAGGGCAACCCTATAAGGATATAAAAAGGTCCTTTCATACTGCCTTAAGGAAAGCCAGGATTGAGGATTTTCGCTTCCATGACCTTCGCCATACCTTTGCCTCTCAATTGGTTATGGCAGGAGAAAACTTAGCTACTGTAAAGGAGCTCTTGGGCCATAAGTCTATTGAGATGACCCTTAAATATGCCCACCTTTCCCCTGACCAAAAAATCAAGGCAGTGAGGGTAATTGATGGTGTTTTGACAGGGAAAATGGACACCTATATGGACACCAAGCAGGAAGGAGAGGGTAGGGTGATCCCCTTAAACCCTTGATTTTATTGGCACGCCCGGGGAGACTCGAACTCCCGGCCTGCGGATTCGAAGTCCGACGCTCTATCCATCTGAGCTACGGGCGCATTTATGAATAATTTAACATGGTTTTTTTATTGCTTGCAACTATTTTTGTAAGATGACAGTTTATTATCATACCAGCAATCAAAAAAAATTATAAATTTCTCTTGCAAAACTTTTTTCTTTTCTGCTATTATTCCAATAACAAACTCAGGGATTCCTGGGAATAAAGGTTTCCGAAACATAAAAAAGGAGGTTACAATGACCAAAGCAGAGCTCGTCGACAGTGTAGCGGGTACTAAAGGTTTAGACCTGAGTAAGAGAGCCGTAGAAGAAGTTATCGATGCCGCATTCGACAATATTGCCCAAGCAATCAAGAAGGAGAAAAGATTTTCCTATCCTGGCTTCGGCACCTTCAGCGTGAGGAGTCGGAAGGCCAGGTCGGGAAGAAACCCCCAGACCGGGGAAAAAATCCAAATTAAAGCTTCCAAAACAGTTGGCTTTAAGCCTGCTCCCAGTTTAAAGGATTCGCTATAAAATCGTAGAGATCTGTATCGGGTCAGTTAAGAAATCCAATATTTAATAAAATAAGGGGTTAGGCTAAGTATCATATATTATTAATACTTAGCCTAACCCCTTTTTAGTGTCTATTCGACTTCGAAGCCTGGCTCTGAGCGGCGGGCGCTCAATACACTTTGCAGGGTGGGTGAAGGGATTTGAACCCTCGACCTCTGGGGCCACAACCCAGTGCTCTAACCAACTGAGCTACACCCACCATTCTATAGATAAAAAATAACTTAAATATTGTATTCCTTAAAGCTCAAATAACAAAATCCAAATGCCAAATGAATGACAAATAACTAAATGTCAAAAACTTTATTTTTGATTATATACTTTGTCATTTGTATTTTGGTTTTCAGTTGAATTTTGAGCTTTGTAATTTGGTATTTGTCTTTTTGTTGTCAAATTTGGCGCGCCTGGGGCGACTCGAACGCCCAACCTACAACTTAGAAGGCTGTTGCTCTATCCTCTTGAGCTACAGGCGCTTTAGATCGGGGCGAGCCGATTTGAACGGCCGACCTCCTGCTCCCAAAGCAGATGCGCTACCAGACTGCGCTACGCCCCGACTGAATCCAACGACTATATTAACACGACAGTGCATTTATCGCAATACCTTTGCTGCAAGTGGATTGTCCAAATCCACTTAACGGGGCTCGAAAGCCCCGCCTATCCAACCGATGTCCAAATCAAAATTCAATAATTTTGCATTTTGCACTTTACAATCTGCAATTTTATTTAATACTAAAGGTATTCGGTGATTATCTTCCGCAGCTTGGCGGCGGCCTGGGCCCGATGACTGACTTGGTTCTTTTCCTCCGGGGAAAGTTCCGCAAAGGTCTTATTGAATTTGGGAAGGTAGAAAAGTGGATCATAACCGAAACCGCCCTCTCCCCGCGGCTCAAGAGCAATAACTCCCCGGCACTCGCCTTCGACAGTCTCCTTTTTGTTCGAGGGTGCAACCAGGGCTAATACGCACCTGAAGGCCGCCCCCCGCAGGGCCATCGGTACCTCTCTCAGCTCCCCTAAAAGTTTCCGATTATTCTCCTCATCACTGGCCCCTTCTCCGGCGTAGCGGGCCGAGAGAACCCCCGGTCTTCCCTGCAGGAAGTCAACCTCCAAACCGGAGTCATCGGCCAGAGCCAATTTTCCGGTAAACTTAGAGACGGCACTTGCCTTAAGCTGGGCATTTTCCGTATAGCTCGTGGCGGTTTCAGGAACTGGGGGGAAAGAAGGAAAGTCTCTAAGAGAAAGGAACTTTATGTTAATATCCTTAAGCAGGTTCTTGATTTCCCTTATTTTATTATCGTTTCTGGTAGCAAGCACAATCTCCTTCATTGCTGGCTTCTCATCACTTCCTGGACCCTGCCCCCCTCTTCGCCCTCAGCAGCCCCTGGAATTTCAGGATGCTTTTAAGCAGGGCCCGGGCGATCTTGTCCTGAATATAGCCGCTGCTTAGCCGCTCACCCTCGAGCGGATGGGAGATGAAACCCATTTCCACCAGCACTGCGGGCATAGCCACCCCCATCAGCACATAAAACGGAGCCTGCTTAACCCCTCGATCATCACTATTAAGGAATTGAACTAAATAAACCTGAATTAGCTCGGCTAACTGGCTGCTTTCCTCCAAATACTCGGTCTGAGCCATGTCCCAGAGGATGAACTCCAGGTCTCCCAACTCCTCGATTGCCTTTCCTTCAAAACCGAAGGCCTTATTCTCCAGCACCGCGACCATCCGGGCCTCGTCATCCGATGCCTCCAAGCTCAGGAAATAGGTCTCGATACCTTTGGTGGTGGGGCGGGTAGATGCGTTGGCATGTATGCTGATAAAGAGATCAGCCTGGTATCTGTTAGCGATCGCGGTCCGCTCTTTGAGTGAGATGTTACCGTCCCTTCTCCTGGTCAATATTGCCTTTAGGCCTGATTTATTCACAAGTTTCTCTAATCTTTTAGCTATTGCGAGGCAGATGTCCTTCTCCATAATCCCGGTTGGCCCTACCGCTCCCTTTTCCTGGCCCCCGTGCCCGGGATCGATAACAATAATACCTGAAACCGGTTTTTGCCGATCTCTTATTCTGGAGCCCTTTGCGGCCTCAGATTCAGAAAGCTGGGTACTAGCGGAACCTTCCGGAGCCTTCAGGGCAGGTAACGGTTCTAATTGATTCTTTTCCTGTTTAGGAGATGGGTGGCTGCAGTGGAGGAGTAAAAAGGCGGTTAACCCTACCAGAAGGAAACCAGACCTTCGGATGAAGATATGTTTACGAACATCCGGCATCTCCATAGCAACAGGTTAGGTTATCCTTTTCTTTTTCCGTTCGATGTAATCGACCAACAGATACCTTCCCAGTTGATCCGGCCCGGTGTAGAAGGCTCTGCCTCGATTGATCCTGGTCATCTTCTCCACAAAGCCTATCAGAGCGGGGTCCTCGTCCAACATAAAGGTGTTGATCTTAATCCCCTTTTTGGTTACCCGGCCAACCTCCTTCAGCGTCTCCCGGAAAGCGTTGGGGCTGATACCGAAGAGCGGCCATTCTACCTGAAGAAGCTCATTAATGTAGTAAGCGGTCGGCTGACCGTCGGTTATGATGATAATCTGCTGGTTCTCGCTCCGATCCCGGTTGAGCAGTTTTTCGGCCAACCGCAGTCCATCCTGGATATTGGTGAAGGGGTCGCCGAGGTTTAGGTCAATGGTAGGCAAGTCCCGGGGATTCAACTCAACGGCCACGGTAAAAAATCCGATGATATAAAGGTTGTCCTTGGGGTATTGGGTTCGGATCAGGTGATCCAGGGCCAGGGCCACCTTCTTGGCGGCGGGAAACTTGTTGTTCCAGGCCATTGACCAGCTCATATCCAGAAGCAGGGCGGTGGAGGAGCGGGAACTGAGCTCCGTGCGGTGCACCTCAAAATCATCGGGTTTTATCTTAAGGGGAATATCCACCGCTCCCCTGGTCAGGGTATTCTTGAATGTCCTGTCCAGATCGAGGTGAAAAGGGTCCCCGTATTCATAGATCTTGGTTTCATCGGGCTTCGGTTCGGCGGCCCCGGTAAGCCGAGACTGATGCCGTCCAGGGCGATCCCGCTTCATTATGGAGTAGATATCCCGGAGCGCCCTCTGCCCGATCCTCCTGATGCCCTGGGGGCTCAACTGAATCGCTCCCCCTCGGTTCTCCAGATAACCGGCCTCCTCGAGGATCCGGGAGAACTGCTGCATTACCTGGATGCTGAGGAAGCCGTCGATCCCCAGGAATCTCTTTAAATCCTCCATATTTACCCGGTCGAGATCGCCATGCTCTAGGGCGGATTGAAGCTGATTGAGCCTCTCCATATCTTCCATAAGCTTCATTGCCTCGGCGAACGAAAGGGACTGATCGCCCCGAAATCTATGACCGAACTTGTCTTTGAACCTTTCCAGGGCCTTAAGGGATTCCAGTTGCTTAAGAAGCTCCTGAAACTTCTTCGCTGCCTCCGGGTCAAGGAAATCATAGCCTTTCAACTTTTCGATCGCGGCACTCAATCTCCGGGGTAGCTCCTTGAGGGTAGTGCGCCTCCGGGTTTCCTCCTCAAACAGTTCCTTCAGCCTTTCCTCTCTTTGCCTTATCTGCTCGTCGCAGCTGCTACTTTCATCCGGACTCTGCTCCCTCAGCTCCTTCAATTCCTCCCGGAGCCGGGTATATTCCTGGGAGAAATGTTTTGTAACGCTCTCCAGCTCTTGATCGACGATCTGCTTCAGCTTTTCCCTTATCTCATCGAAGGCCGAATTCAGGTTATAGGTATCAAACCACTTCTGCCGGGCCCGGCGGAGCTCGTCCATTAGCTGTTTCAATCCCTTTATCGAGAAATTCTGGAAGCTGAAGGTCATTCCTTCCCGCATTAACTCCTCCAGAGCCCAGGAGATATCCCCATACTGGATGAGCCTATCCATCAGCTCATCGAAGAGCTCATCTGCATTCAGACTCTCCCAGATCTGAGTCCCATCCCATTTTGAATAGCAGTAAGTTTTCATTTCCGGTAGATTGCCTTACCGCCGAGCTCGCTCTTGTTCAGCAGGTTGTGAAGATGCAAACCCTCCAGGATAAACTCGATGGCCGAAGCGAGCATCGCCGGGCTGTCCGTTATCCCCAGCTCCATCATCCGGGCCTTCAGCCCCTCGATCTCCCGGAAGATATCCAGATATTCCCGGGAAGGCATTGCCTCCGAGACCTCCATCCGACCCCCCTGGTTAAAGACATCCACTACATCCTGGAGGGAGTCCGTAAGGAAATATTTATCGAAAATCTCGCGCACCCCTCTCTTGATCAGCTTTTCGATTACCACCGCTTCCCCCTTTTCCTCCCCGGCATACTCCAGCTCGATCTTGCCGGTAGAGGAGGCGAAGATTGAAGAGAGGTCGCTGATCCGGGGGACCGCCTCTTCCTCCCCCAGGAGGATGGCCCGCTTCTCCGCACTGCTCACCAGACATTCATAATTACTGATGGACATCCGGACACTAACTCCGGAACGCTGGTTTATCTGGGAGCTTCTTCGAGCCATCAGGGTGATCTCGGCGATGATCTCCTTCATAAACTGGGGTATGCGGACAGTATATCCCTCCTGACTGGTCCGGCGCCGCTCCTGATCCATTATTTCGATCTCGACCTCACTGACCCGGGGATAGTGGGTTTTTATCTGCGAGTAATAGCGGTCCTTCAGCGGGGTGATGATTCGTCCCCGGGAGGTGTAGTCCTCGGGATTGGCACTGGCGACAATCAGGATGTCCAGGGGAAGCCTCACCCGGTAGCCCTTAATCTGAATATCCCTCTCCTCCATGATATTGAACAGACCTACCTGAACCTTCTCGGCTAGGTCCGGAAGCTCGTTGATGGCAAAGATGCCCCGGTTGGTCCGGGGAATCAAGCCGAAGTGGATGGTGAGCTCATTGGAGAGATATTTCCCCTCGGCTACCTTTATGGGGTCTACCTCCCCGATGAGATCGGCGATCGAAACATCCGGGGTTGCCAGCTTTTCTCCGTATCTTTCTTCCCGGGGTATCCAGTCGATCTCCGTCCGGTTGCCCAGCTCGATAACCATGATCTGGCAACTCCGGCAGATCGGACGGTAGGGATTGTCGTTGACCTCGCATCCTTTGATTACCGGAATCTCCGGGTCCAGGAAATTGATGAGGCTGCGGATGATCCTCGATTTCGCCTGTCCCCTCTCTCCCAGAAAGATCATATCGTGGCCGGACAGGACAGCGTTTTCGATCTGGGGGATAACGGTCTCGTCGAAACCGATCACCCCGGGGAAGAGCCCCTCCCTCTTCCGGAGCTTCTCGATCAGGTTCTTCCTCAGTTCTTCCTTGATCGGAAGAACCTGGTACCCTGATTCCTGCAGTTCTCCCAATGTCACCGGCTTACTCATGGGATCTGTTCTTTATGTAATAAATTATCACTACTCCTTGGAAATGGCAACTAGTAGGCAACCTATAACTCTTGGGCGGCGGTGAAGCCCTCTTGAATCGCATCGATGACTTTGCGGGGATCCCGGCAGTCCCCGATCTCTTTAAAGCTCACCCCGGCCCGGGTCAGAGTCTCGGCCAGGGCGTTGAGCGGTCGGGAGCCCAGGGCCAACACCACGGAGTCGCCCGGTTCAACTGATTCCCTGCCGTCTTTCTCGTAGACTACCTCCCCGGTGCGAATCTCCTTCACCCTCGCCTCGGTGAGGCTCCTGACTCCGAAGAAACTTATCTCCTTCAATAGAACCCAGCGGGAAAAAACTCCAATGTCCTGGCCGATTTTCGGTAATTGCTCGATCAGGGTCACCTCCCGGGTGCCCTTACGGCAGATCTCGCGCAGGGTCTCGAAATCCTCGGCTTCGTGTATAAGTAGAAATTTAAGAGTTTCGCCTGAGATGGTTCCCTGGGCAGCTATATACAGTGCCGTCTCCACCCCTACGGCACCGCCCCCGATTATCACCACCTTCCGACCCAGATCGGCCTCTCCCCGGAGAACGTCCCAGGCCGTACAAACTCGAGGGAGATCAATTCCGGGGATCTCCGGCAAAAGGGGCTCGGCGCCGGCAGCCAGGATCAGGGCATCGGTAGCCATCCTCTTTAGCGACCCAACCGTAGCTTCCTTACCTAGTTTTAGATTTACTCCCAGGTTCTTTAGCTGCCGGTGGTAATAGGGAAGCAGTGTGATAAACTCCTGCCGGCCCGGGGGAGCGGCGGCTAAATGGAGTTGTCCACCGATTGAGTCCTGCTTTTCGATCAGAGTAACCCGGTGACCCCGCCGGGCCGCGGTGCAGGCCGCCTCCAGACCGGCCGGCCCGGCCCCCACTACCACTACCTTTTTCGGGGCTCTTGTCCGCTTGAGGGCCCGTTCCTTCTCCAGTCCGGCCTGGGGGTTGGTCAGACAGCCGAGGGGCTGACCGGAAAAGAGGAGATCCATGCACCCCTGGAGACAACCTATGCAGGGGCGGATCTCATCGAAGCGGCCCTCTTCGCCTTTTTGAGCCCATTCCGGGTCAGCA
>CP070770.1:1925292-1933358 GCA_020345765.1 Deltaproteobacteria bacterium | reverse complement strand
TATTGGGGAAAAACTCCATGGTGCCCATTCCGTCCTCAAGCTCTACCGAGGTGCCGTCGAGATAGGTAAACATACCCTCTATCTCCGCCTCGGAATAGTTCAATCGGGTTTTTAAGGGGAGGGTGCGATAGAAGGTGGCAACCAGCCAGAGCCAGAAGTTTTCCGAGCTGTCTATCGGCAAATAATCGACCCCGACTATAATGGGGTTCAAGGACTTGCACCTCGCCGTGATCTCCGCCACCCCGGCATCGGTCACCGCCCGTACCCGATAACTCCTCGGAAATTTTATCCCGTTGATCTCTTCCCGTTCCCAGGTAAAATCCAGGTATTCCACCCTTTTCGCCGTGTAATATCTTGCGCGGGAGGCGTCCCATACCCAGAGTTCATGAGGACCCTCATGGTATCCCCACTGCCAGTCATCCGGGGCCAGCCAGAAGCCAACCGCCCAACCGTTGGAAAAATTGGAGGAGAACCAGTTATGGCTTCCCCAGTCGAACCAGTTCCAGGGGGTTCCCAGGGCGTCCTCCAGTAATCCCCAGCCGGAGACCTTATAGACGGTGTTACTCTTTTTATGAGTAATCTCGCCGGTGACGTTACAGGGCAGCTCGCTGCAATTACCGTGACCGAAGTCCCCGGTGGTAAAGGTCTTCCCCTGGTTATAGAGATACCATCCGGAGGCCCGGGCTTTGCATTCGAGGTTCAACTTGAAATACTCGTCCTCGAAATCCACGGCATACCGGGGGAAGTTACCCAGGAAGGAGAGACGGTTTCCCTGGGCGTCCCAGGGTGCCCCGGGCCCGGAGAGCTCCCCCTGGTGCCAGGGCTTGATCTCCCGGTTGATCCGCTTTCCTTCCACGATACCTCCCGGGGCCGGTATCGGTCCGATATTACCGCTCCACAAGTAAGCCCCATCGCCCCAATGGAAGCCGTTTGCATCCCTCCGGTGCTCGATGACTTTTCTTTTGTGCTTCTCTACCTCAATCCCTTCTCCCACCTCGAAGGCATAGAATACCCCTTCCACATCCGCCAGGGGGATCGTAACCAACCCGCAGAGCCCCGAGTGGCCCCGGCCCTCTTCGTCGGTAAGATGGAAATCCAGATAATAGGACTTCCAACCGTGCATCGTAAAGGCGTATTCACCGATGACCGTGGGGATAATATTGATCGACAGGATCACCACAATGGCCAGGACATATAACCAGCGAACGGCTTTTTCTTTCAATTGATTCATTTTTTCTTCCTAATTAATCCTAATTAATATAGAATTTTAGCCCCCGAAAATTTCGGCAATATCCATACTGGTCCCGCATAACCAGCCCCCGTCGGCAACGATATGGGTTCCGGTGATAAAGGAAGAGTCTTCAGAAGCAAGAAAGGTTGCTATCTTGGCCATCTCTTCCGGTTTACCGAAGCGGCGGAGGGCATGTTTCCGGAGTAAGTACTTCTTAACGGGTTCCATTCCCTCCTGATCGACGAGATTCGAAGACATCGGGGTTTCGACATTCGCGGGACAAATGGAATTAACCCTGATGTTGTCCCGGGCATGATCAATAGCTAAACACTTGGTCAGGTTGATCATTCCTCCCTTGGATGAGCTGTAGGCTAATTGATTGCTGAACCCGCTCAATCCCTCGACCGAAGAGATATTGATGATTACCCCTCCCCCCGATTCTTTCATCTCGGCAATGGCATACTTGGCACAGAGGAACGGTCCGGTGAGGTTGACCGCAATGGTGCGGTTCCAGTCCTCCTCGGTTGTAGCCTGGCTATCTCCCATCGTGTTTATGGCGGCATTATTGACCAGGATATCAACCTTTCCGTACCTTTCCATGGCGGTGGCAATCATTTTTTGAACCTCTTCCGACCGGGAGACATCGGCGAGGAAAAAACTCGCTTCTCCTCCCATCTCCTTGATAATCTTAACGGTTTCTTCTCCCCCGGTCTGATTTACATCGTTGACCAACACCTTCGCTCCCTCTTCGGCAAAATCCAGTGAGATTGCCCGGCCAATTCCCGAGCCCGCCCCGGTTACTATCGCTATTTTATCCTTGAGTTTCATTACCGCCGAGATTCTATATGAATACTACTTTCCTGTCTCTATCCGGCTATTGCCCCTTGAATATTTCGGAAGTACTCATGGACTTCCCGCAGAGCCAGCCTCCGTCGGCAATGATATGACTCCCGATGATAAAGGAAGAGTCATCGGAGGCGAGGAAGACGGCCACCTTGGCAATCTCCTCCGGTTTTCCGAACCGCCGGAGGGCGTGCTGACGAATAAGATACTTCTTGAGGGGCTCCATCCCCTCTTTGTTGACGAGATCCATGACCATGGGGGTCTCGATCCCCCCGGGACAGATGGCGTTGACCCGGATGTTGTCCCGGGCATGGTCGATGGCCAGGCACTTGGTCAGGTTAATCACCCCTCCCTTGGATGAGCTGTAGGCTACCTGATTGCTAAGTCCGCTCAATCCCTCGACGGAGGCGATATTGATGATCACCCCTCCCCCTGATTCTTTCATTTTGGCAATGGCGTACTTGGCACAGAGAAACGGTCCGGTGAGGTTGACCGCAATGGTGCGGTTCCAGTCCTCCTCGGCGACAGTCTGGCTGTTACCTAACAGGTCAACCCCGGCATTGTTTACTAAAATGTCGATCTTCCCATACTTTTCGACCGCCGTGGCGACCATTTTTTGTACCTCTTCCGACCGGGAGACATCGGTAAGGAGAAACACCGCCTCTCTGCCCTGGTCGCGGATCATCTTTACGGTCTCTTCCCCCCCCGCCCGGTTCACATCGGTGACCAGCACCTTCGCCCCTTCCCCGGCAAAACCCAGGGCGATGGCCCGGCCCATTCCCGAGCCCGCCCCGGTTACTATCGCTACCTTGTCCTTGAGCTTCATTTGTTATTAGAATACCGATTCGACCTATTCACCCTTAAGCGGCTGGCCTCCGTCGATAAAGAGCGTCTGACCATTGATGTTCTTGGCATCTTCCGAGGCCAGGAATACCACCGCATTCCCGATATCTTCCGAGGTTACCTCCCGGCCGAAGAGGCTATAGTTCTGGTACAGTTGGTCGAATATCAGGTCCTTCTGGTCTTCGGGCATTGCCATATGAAAAACGGATTCCACCAGGTAGGTCCTGACCGCCCCGGGGCCAACCGCATTCACATTTATGTTATACATCGATACATCCTTGGCCAGAGCAAGGGTATAATTATGGATCGCGGCTTTACAGGCACCGTAGGGAACCTGACCGCGCAGGCCCTGCCTTCCCTGAATGGAGCCCATATTGATGATCTTGCCGTATTCCCGCTTGATCATGTGGGGGATGACATACTTGCAGCAGAGGAAGGTGCCGGTAAGGTCAACCGCAACGATGGCATCCCACTCCTCTTTCGTTACCTCCCACAGTGATTTTATGGCAAGCACCATCCCGGCGTTATTAACCAGGATATCTATCTTTTCAAACTCGTCGATAGTCTTTTGCACCATATCCTGAACCTGTTCTTCCTGCGCCACATCGACCTGGAGGGGCAGGGCACGCCGACCGAGGGCGCGGACCTCCTTGGCGACCGAATGGATCGTCCCCGGCATATATTCCTTCTCTTCCACGGTCCGTGAGGCAACGACGACATCGGCTCCGGCTTCGGCCAGGCAGAGGGCGATCCCTCTCCCTATCCCCCGGCTTGCCCCGGTTACTATTGCTACCTTGTCCTTGAGTTTCATTTTTCCCTCCGATTCTTTCTTTAAGCTTTGGAAACCGACGGGATGATACCCTTCTCTTTAAGAAACTTGATTATCTCATCGGCCAGGTGGTCAGGAGAACCCTGGAGCAGGTCACTGCCTTTTTTCTTCTCTTGAGTAAGTCCTCCAGTGAGGAGGAGGTTTATTTTTTGATCCGGCGAGAGGCTGCTGTCCGGAACAAAGATTTTCTTGGGACGGGGCCGGGGAGGCTCGAACGCCATAAGCCGGGTCTGGGAACCTTCCTGGTCCAATTTATCCGAAGTTAGGTCCAGGGAAGCCAGATCCCAGCTTTCGACTGGCTGATTTTCGGCAACCAAAAGGGCATTAACGGAGATGTATTGAGGTTCACCCGCCAGATGATCCACGGTCAGGAGGGCGGGCAGGGGACACTCAACGATCTCCCGGTCACCCTTTTCCATCCTCCGCTGAACCTGGACCCGGGTACGGTTTCCGGTCTCTATCTTTACCACCCGTGATACCTGCGGGATCCCCAGCAATTCGGCCAGGATCGCCCCAACCTGGGAACGCCCGAGGTCGTAGCTCTTATTTCCGCAGAGAATTAGGTTAAAACCCAGCTTCTCCACGGCTTTTTTAATAATCCGGGCAGTGGAGAAGGCGTCCTGGTAAGGATTGTCCTCCGTTACTATCCGGACCGCCCGATCCACTCCGCGGGCCAGGCAAATCCTTAATCCATTTACATTCTCCGTCGAGCCCACAGTAACTGCAGTTACCGAGCCCGAGCCCTGAGAGGCCCGGATCTTGACGGCCTCTTCCAGGGCCGCCCGGTCGTCCGGTCCAATTCGACAGACAGGATCCGTGCCGTCCGGCAGAACCCGACTCCCATCAGGGGAGGGCGCTAAACCGGCATTGGCATCCATTACTTCTTTAACCAGAACCAGAATCTTCACACTTTATTCCCCAAGTAATAATTTTCCTCAACTGGCTGATTCGATAACTTCAGCCAGGTCTTTTACCTTTACCTTGCCCGAGAGATCCCTCGAGGTTACCGCCAGGTCGAGCATCATCTTGCAGAATGGGCAGGCAGTGACCACCATTTCCACTCCCAGGTCTTCCGCCTCCTGGAATCGCCGGAGGTTAATCCCCTCCCCGTACTGGGGATCAAGCAGGACATGCCCGCCGCCTCCCCCACAGCAAAAGGCATCTTTCCGGTTTTGGGCCATTTCTTTGAGCTCCAAACCCGGAACCTTACCGATAATATCCCGAGGCAGATCGAATATCTTATTATAGCGTCCCAGGTAGCAGGGGTCGTGAAAGGTTATTCCCTTCTCCCCGATCGAGTCGAGCTTGATTTTATTATCCCGGGATAATTGAGTAATGAGTTCAGAATAATGAATAATTTCAAATTCCCCTGCAAACTTGGAGTATTCATTCTTTAATGTGTTATAGCCATGGGGACAATTGACCAGGATTTTATTGAATTTGTATTTTTTAAGATTCTCGATATTCTCCCGGGCCAGCTTCTGAAAGAGTCCCTCTTCCCCCATCCGACGGGCAAAGTCCCCGCAGCATCTCTCCTTGGATCCCAGGATGGCGAAATCAACCTGGGCCTTTTTTAGAAGCTTGACCAGGGCGAGAGAAATTTCCTGTCCCTGTGGATCGTAGGCCCCAGCACATCCCACCCAGTATAAAAGGTCGGTTTCCTCGCCTTCTTCTAAAATCCGGACCTTCTCATCCTGCAGCCAGAGGGTCCGGTCCTTCGGGGGATGCCCCCATGGATTCCCGTAGTAAAACAGGTCTTCCAATCCCCGGAGGGCACTTCCCCTTACATTTCCGGTATGTACCTGATAGCGGCGGAGCTCGACCAGGCGGTCAATATGATTAATCAGGACGGGGCAAGCTTCCTCGCAGGCCCCGCAGGTAGTACAGTTCCAAACCTCAACCTCCTCAACCTCCCGCCAGGGAGAGGAGTCAGGAGAATTCTTGCCGGAGAGCAGATTCCTAAGTTTACCGACAACATTCATCGGGGAGAGAGGCTTTTCGGTATTAAATGCCGGGCAGACCTCCTGACAGCGTCCGCAGCCGGTACAGGCGTCGATATCAAGGAGCTGCTTCCAGGAGAGATTCTTAAGCTTCCCGGCTCCCAGGATCTTCTCCTCTCCCAGCCTTAACACCGGCCGGAGAGCTCCTAGGGGCCTCTTCTTTAAAAGCAGATTGAACGGCGTAACCAGGATATGGGTGAGCCGGAGAGAAGGCAGAAAGGCAAAGAAGAGCAGGACAAATGCTAAATGAAACAACCATAATCCCCGGTGGAAGGTTTCCCATCGGGTATCCCGGGGGAGGATGAGATCGAGGATGCGGGCCAGGGGGTAGCCTCCGATCGAATATACTTCAAAGCCCGGCCAATCGGTGGCGATCCGGGCCGCCTCGGTCAGGAATCCTGTGAAGGCCAGCAGGAACAGCCCCCCGAGGGTGAGCAGGTCGCCCCGGCGCCGCTCGAGCTTTTCCGGACGCTGAACATAGCGCCGGTAAATTGCCAGGGAGATTCCTACCAGGAATATCAACCCGGCCAGATCACTGAGCAGGGAGAACACCATATAAATGCGGCCCCGGAGAAAAACGAGGGGGGTATATTCCTCCAGGACGATGACCGCGGTAGCGGCGAATAATCCCAGGAATCCCACGAAAATGGAAATGTGCATTATCCCGGAAAAGGACTCGCGGAACAGCTTTACCTGGGCAACGGCATAAGTAAGGAAGTGCTTAGCTCTCTCAATCCAGGGAAGGCTATCCTGATCTTTCTCTCCCCGGGACCATCGGCTCAGGCGACGGAGGAAGCCAATGGCGGCGATAATCAACGAGAGGACTACCGCCGCATACATTCCAATAATAATTGGCCCGGGAATATTCCAGAAGATCTCTCGGCCCGCCGGGTTCATTTGTCTTCTCCGATGAGCTTCTCCAGCTTGGCAGCCAATTGCGGGAGTACCTGGTGAAGGTCGGCACAGACCTTGAGTTGGGCATTCTTGAATATATTAGCGTTGGGATCGGTATTTATGGCGATTATGACCTCGGAGTCCTTTGCCCCGAGAAGATGGTGACTGGCCCCGGAGATGCCCGCAGTCAAATAAAGCTTGGGAGCTATTGTTTTCCCGGTCTGCCCGATCTGCCTTTCGAAGGGAATCCACCGGTTGTCAACCGCCACCCGGGTTCCGCCGATTGCGGCCCCCAGGAGGTCAGCGACCTTCTCAAGAAGCTGGAAACCCTCCGGGCCTCCTACTCCCCGTCCGCCACCGACGATCCGGTCCGCTTCGACCAGGTCGATCTGGCGGGGATCACCCGGGATATAGTCAACCAATCTGGTACGCACATCCTGGGAGTTCAGTTCCGGAGCTACTTTAACTACCTCGGGCTCCCGACCCTTCTTGGGCTTCTCCACCCCCACCACCCCGGGCCGCAGGGTAATTAATAGAGGCTGTCCGGAGCAAGCTATCCGGATATATATCTTGTCTCCGTAGCCCGGGCTGACGGCTTCCAGTTGACCTTTATCGTCAACCTTGAGGATTACACAGTCACTGACTAGTGGGGTTCTAAGTCGAGCCGCCAGGCAAGAGGCTAGATCCTGACCATTGGGGGTGCCCGGCAGGATAAAAATTGAAGGTTGGTGTTTCTGGACTAACTCGACCGCTACCTTGAGGTAGGCATCGGTTGAGTAGTGTTCCAGGAGCGGGTGTTCTATTTGATAGACCCGATCGGCCTCGAATTGACCAAGCTGAGGGACGAATCCTTCGGTCTTGACACCGGGAAGGATGACCTCGACCTGACTTCCTAATTTATTAGCAAGCTGGCGGGCATCCCCGAGCATCTCCAGGGTAACCTCGAGAAGCTCGTCATCCCGGTATTCCGCCAATACCCAGACATTTCGGGAGGCCTGATTTTGGGAAATGCTGTTTTCAGGCATCGAAATTCAACTATTTCTTATTAAATAGCTCCAGGAGCTTGTGTTTCTGAACCTTACCGCTTGCGGTCAGGGGGAGAGTTTCCTGTTCAACGAACTGAATATGTTCGGGGATCTTATAGCTGGAGATTTTCCCCCGGCAGAAATCACGGATCTCCTGGGCCGAGCACTCCACTCCATCCTTGGACACAATCACCGCCCCCACCAGTTCCCCTTTAACCTTATCCGGGATCCCAAGCACATAGGCATGGATCACCTTGGGATGGGTGGTCAGGTAGGTCTCTACCTCTAAGGGAGAGATATTTAATCCCCCGGTCTTAATCATCTCCGTCATCCGGCTGCGGAAATAAAAATAACCCTGGTCATCTATCATTCCGCGGTCTCCGGTATGAAAGAACCCCTCG
>CP070770.1:1915238-1925192 GCA_020345765.1 Deltaproteobacteria bacterium | reverse complement strand
TCGCCTTGTCTTCCTTAGCCAGGCTATACTTGCCGTGATCCTCTAAAAGCACCCAGAAGGCGTTATATTCCTCACCGGGATAAAGGTTGGCATTCGGATAAAGATAATCACCAGTTACAAGATCCTTTTCCTCTTTTAGTTTATTAACCCTGCTCTTAGCCAGACTGAGCAAATCCGCCTTGTCGCCGAATTTAATAGCGCCTGTCGGGCAGGCCTTTGCGCAGAGAGTAGATTCCCCATCAGTCACCCGGTCAATGCAGAACCTGCACTTGAAGGCCCGGCGGATATCGCCGTCGAACTTGGGGATATCGAATGGGCAGTAAGTGGCACATTCTTTATTACACTCACCGCATTTTTCGACATTGTAGTAAACTCCCCCACTTTCGTCCTTAATAATTACCCCGGGGACCGGACAGGCAGATTGGCAGGGCGGCTCGGCGCAGTGCCGGCACTGGTCCTTGCTGAACCTCCAGACTATCTTCCCATCCTCCTTCGTCTCCTCGTTGAACCTCACCAGGCTCCAGGTAACATGGGAGAGCTCCGGCGGGTTCTGGTAGGAATAGGTTTCGCCCACCGGGTATTTCTCGGTATCCCAGGTCTCCTCCGCTGACAGCTGCCACCACTGCTTGCAGGCAACCTGGCAGCCCCGGCAACCGGTGCAAAGCGAAGTGTCAATTAAAACTGCTTTTTCAGCCATTTGGTCACTCCCCTTTCTTTTAAATCTTCTCTATTTTACACAGAAATGCTTTATATTCCGGAATCCTGGTATTACAGTCCCCGACATGGGGGGTAAGGTCGTTCGCACTGGCTCCCGTAGCAAGCCCCGCATGACCCCAGTGCCAGGGGATCCCGACATGATGAACCGTAGTCCCGTTCAGGTTATAGGGCTTGAACCTGTCAGTCACCATGGCATATACATCGATAGAGCCCCGGATTGAACTTACCCTTACCTTCTCTCCGTTGGCAATGCCCTTCTCCGCGGCAAGCTCCTTACTCATCTCCACGAACACATGCGGCATCATCTCGCAGAGCCAGGGCAGGTTCCGGGTCATTGCCCCGGCCTGCCAGTGCTCGGTGACCCGGTAGGTCGTTGCCACAATTGGATAATTAGTGGGGTCTCCGAAGTTACTGGGATCCCCCGGATCACCGGCATCCTCATATATATGAACTACCGGCGTATTCTGCTGGCCGGAGAGCGGGTTTGTTATCGGGCTTTCCATCGGTTCGTAGTGCTCAGGGAACGGCCCATCTGCGAGACCGGCCCCAAATATCCGGGCAACACCTTCCGGCTTCATTATGAACGGGAGACGGCCATCCTGGTTGTAAGGCTTGTTCATCCCGTCAGGAGTATCACCCACATATTTGCTCTGGACGCTATCCCATTTTATTACCGGCCGGGCAGGATCCCAGGGATTTCCGGCAAGGTCGACGGAAGCCCCGTTGTATATGATCCTCCGGTTAACCGGCCAGCACCAGGACCAGTTGAGATAGAGTCCGACGGCCTCATCCACATCGTTTGCCGGGACACGGTTCCTCTTTGCCATCCTGTTACCTTTTACCTCAACATCCAACTCCGGCTCCACATAGCTTCCGCAGTAGAGCCAGTTGCCCGAGCAGGTGGAGCCGTCGGTCTGGAGTGCACCGAATGTGGACAGCTGCTTCCCGGTATTCATGTCGTATCCGTTGATCTCCTTCGCTACCTTATGGACATCGGGTTCGTCCTCCCCGTAGTCCCAACCAAGATCAATTATCGGATCAGGATATTCACCGTCCTCGGCATAAAGCTCTTTAAGCTTTTTACAGATCTTGTCCAATATCCACAGATCGTCCTTCGCCTCTCCCGGGGGATCGACCGCTTTGTATCTCCACTGCGCCCACCTTCCTGAATTAGTTACGCTCCCCTCCTTCTCCATAGAAGCAGCCGCCGGAAGCAGGAATACCTCGGTGTCAATATCTGCTGGCGGTATTATCTCTCCTGGATCCGTTCCCGGAACCGCCTTCCAGAAAGAGGCCGTATCCGTCTCCCAGAGGTCCACGGCAACCATCCACTTCAGCTTGGCCATTGCCTTTTTCTCCCTAACGGCATCCGGTCCGCCCACCGCAGGGTTCTGCCCCATGAGGATCAGCCCCTCGATATTCTTGCCCAATGGAGTCTCGTTATACATTGCCTCAAAGAGGGAGATATGGTAGTAGTCGGCCCAGCTATCTACTTTGGGGAGATATGGAAATGACTCATCCGGATCCAAATCAGGCCAGAAAGCCTTAAGCAGGCTGGCAATATATTTTTCATAGTTTCCCCACCAGTTTAAGGTTACCTTGCCGTCCGTATTCTCGATTGGGGCCGGGGTCCATTTGGTCACGTAAGCATCATAATCCTGCTGTGCGGTCAACGGCGCCTTGAGATAACCGGGGATAATATGAGCCAACAGGCAGTGGTCGGTAGAGCCCTGGACATTGGACTCGCCCCGGAGGGCATTGATCCCACCGCCGGCCATCCCCATATTACCCATCAGCAGCTGGAGGATCACATAAGACCTTATGTTTTGCGTCCCGTGGGTATGCTGGGTGGTCCCCATTGCATACATGATGGTCCCGGTCTTGTCCGGAGCGGATGTCTTACAGAACTCCTCTGCCACCTTGAGAAACACATCCTGTGGAGTTCCGGTTATGCTGCAGACCGTCTCGACATCATATCTTGCGAAGTGCTGCTTGAGGATGTTGAAGATCAGATTCGTGTTGCCTGCAGGCAGTGCAGTATCTCTCACAACCGCACCGTCGTCAGTTTCATATGCCCACTCACTCTTGTCATACGACCCGTTTAGCAGACCTGCGAAAACCCCGTTGCTGAAGAGGTCACCATACTCCTTCTGGATCTCAAATGCGGCATTGGTGTAATGAGCAACATAGTCTTTATGGTATTTTTCGTTCTGAAGGGCATAATTGATGATCCCGCCGATGAAGGCGATGTCCGTACCTGACCGCATGGGGGCATAGATATGTGCCCTGGATGAGGTCCTGGTGAAGCGGGGGTCTACGCTTATAAGTTTGGCCCCTCTTTTCTCGATTGCATCAGTAATCCACTTGAAGGATATCGGGTGGTTCTCGGCGGCATTCGAGCCGATGATCATTACGCAGTCACTGTTCTTAATATCGACCCAGTGGTTGGTCATTGCGCCTCTACCGAACGATTCCGCCAAACTGGCGACAGTAGAGGAGTGTCATATCCGGGCCTGGTGTTCTAAATAAACAATACCCAGGGCGCGGGCAAGCTTTGATAATAGGTAGCATTCCTCGCTGTCAAGGGCGGCACCGCCGAGGACAGCGATCCCCTCGCAGCGGTTTATGACATTTGTATCTCCGTCTTCCTCCTCAAAGGTGTCGTCCCTGGTATCCTTGATCCTCTGAGCGATCGTGTTGATTGCCCAGGTCCAGTCCTTCTCCACCCACTCATCACTGCCGGGAGCCCGGTATTGAACCTTGGTCAGGCGCCGCTCGTTGTTGGCCACCTGGTAGAGGGCGCTTCCCTTGCTGCAGAGGGTCCCTTCGTTAATGGGATGGTCCGGATCACCCTCGGTGTTGACTACCTTCCACTTCTCACCTACCCAGTTGGAGGTGACGACTATCCCGCAGCCGACTCCACAGTACGGGCAGATGGTCGTTGTTTCTGCCCCGTATTTGACCTCCCTGGTGTCCTCCCAGGGCGGAGTTGGAGTCCTTCCTTCCTCCTCAGGACCGATTTTCTTCCCGCATCCCAGGGCGAAAGCGACCGCGGTTGTCCCCGAGATCTTCAAGAAATCTCTTCTGCTAATATCCATTTTTCCCTCCATCCTGTTTTAAACAATCATATATACAAAGTTTTTAAGATCCTTTGAAAAAAATTCTTCTCTGACTTTAACAGATTTATTGGCAATGAATGAATATTCATTCATTGTCGACATATGTAATATTTATACTATGTAAATTATTAGAATAGGATTAAAATAAGATTAATTTTTTTTAATATTTAAAAAGCGGTAATGAGACAGTGAAGGTACTGCCTTTTCCAATCATACTCTGAACTTCTATCTTTCCATTATGGGCAGTTACTATTGATTGGCAGATAGAAAGGCCCAATCCTGTTCCACCCTGTTCCCGGGAACGATTCTTATCGACTCGATAAAACCGGTCGAAGATATAAGGGATATCTTTCTCAGGTATTCCGATTCCGGTATCCTTTACTGATAATCTTGCATTACCATCTTCTTTGCCGAGCAGCAATTCTATTCTACCCGAAGGAGGAGTATACATTAAAGCATTCTCGACCAGGTTTAACATCAATTGCCTCAATCGATCTTTATCCCCATTGATGCTAATCTCTCCTTTAATTTTTTGGTCGAGTTCGATGTTTTTATGCCGGGCCCAGTCCTGGCAATAGATTGCTACCTCGCTCAGAAGCTGATCCAACCTTAATGACTCTATATGTAGTTGGAAATCGCCATAATCGGCTCGGGCTAAGACCAACAAATCACTTACCAGTTTAGCTATGCGGTCAATCTCTTCTAAATTGCACCGGAGTACCCTTTGATATTCATCGGTATCCCTTTCCTTCCGTAGGGCAACCTCTATGTTCCCTTTAATAATGGTCAGAGGGGAACGGATTTCATGGGAGACATCGCCGGTGAATCGGCGCTGACTTTCAAAGGCTCTCTCCAGACGGTCGAGCATTTTATTAAAGACCACGACCAAACGGCCAATTTCATCATCGGTAACCTTAAATTTTAATCTCTGACTCAGACTTTTTTCCCCGATCATTTGGACAGTCTGGGTTATTTCATCTACTGGCTTCAAGGCTTTATTGGCGAGGAAAAATCCTCCCAAACTGGCAAACAGAAGAACGGAACTGCCCACAATAACCAACATTCTGAGAAGCTCTCTAAGGGTTTCCTTGATATTCCTCAGGGAGGCCCCTATCTGGACTATATGCTCCACCTGGGTCCCGGACCTGATGGGAAAGGAGATAACCCTTATTTGTTCCTCATTAGGATCAGAAGCGGTCATGAGGACAATATCATCATTTATTGCCTGTTTAAGTATCTCCGGACCGAAAGGCAACTGTCTGTCTTCGAGGTTACCGGATTTGTATAATATTTTCCCCGAGGGATCTATCATCTGGAGATACCTGTCCATCCATTTAAAGCTATCCGAAGGAGCCCTGCCTCCATGACAGTAGTCACAAGACGATCCCGGGGAGATTAGGCCTTGAATTTCTTCGTTCTTACAGATATCCATTGCCCTGCTAATGTCTATCTTAGTCATCGCCTGCAGGGAGTCATCGAGGTTACTATGAAGAATTCGTTCCAGAGTAAGGTATAAAATCCCGCTGAAGAGGATCAGAACACAACTTAGAACAAAGATGTTCCACAGGATCAGGTTCGAGCGAAAAGTCTTGAACATCAGCTAACCCTTATGCCTTGATCATATAGCCCACGCCACGCACAGTATGGATGAGTTTCTTGTCAAAACCCCGGTCTATCTTATTACGGAGATAATTGATATAGACATCAATGATATTGGTAAAGGTATCAAAATCGTTATCCCAGACATGTTCGGAGAGCTTGGTCCTGGTCAATACATCACCGGGATGACGCATAAGATACTCCAGAAGAGCATATTCCTTGCTGGTAAGATGTATTTCCTTTCCTCCTCTTGTCACCTGGTGCTTGACGGGATCCATTACCAAATCACCAACCTCCAGTCTCAGGGATACGATCGGCTTTCCTCTCCTCAAAATTGCCCTGATGCGGGCAAGAAGTTCTTCGAAGATAAACGGCTTGACTAAATAATCATCGGCACCGATATTAAGTCCCTTTATCCTATCTTCAACGGTATCCTTAGCTGTAAGCATCAATATCAGTGGCTTTGTTTCCTTTTGTCTTAGTTCCCGACAGACCTCCAGGCCATCTTTCCCGGGAAGCATCAGGTCCAGAATAACCAGATCATAATCATTAATTTCAGCCAGATACTGGCCCTGTACCCCGTCATAAGCAGTGTCGACAGAAAAATTTTCTTCTTCCAGACCCCGCTTAATAAAGCTGGCAACCTTTTTCTCGTCTTCGATCACTAAAATTCGCAATATTCTCCCTCGCCTTATTCCCCGTAAACTCGATCAGTTTTCTATCACAAAATATCACTTTTTTAAAGGGAAGGCAACCCCGAGGGATTCCCTTAATAAGGAACACAAATTTATGAAAAATCCTGTTTCTCTTGCGTTATTTTATCCATAAAAAAAGGCCTGCTTCGTGCTTTTTTAAGCCCTGAAACAAGCCTCTTTTATAATACTGTCCGTCTCTCTACCTAACTCTTATCTATCTCTTTCGGGACCTCGGGGTTAGCCGCTAACTCACCCTCAACTCCTTTTATCGATCTCCTGAAACTCTTGATGGCCTTGCCCAGGTCCCCGGCAATCTTCGGTATCTTTCCGGCACCAAAGATGATCAGAACAATCGCAAGGATTAAGACTAACTCCGCTGTTCCCAGACCAAACAAGGTTATCTTACCCTTAAACCTAACTTATTAATGACAGAGCAAACAAACCGCGTCTCTCGTTTTCGACAACTCGCTCTTCCAGCCGCTTGGATGAGGACTGCCACCCGGCTGACCCACTTTATGACAGTTAATACAATTGGTCTCTGCTCCCTTATCGTGACAGGAAGCACACCTCATAAGATTCAATCGGGATACCGTACCATGGGCAGAATTCTTCCATTCAGTAAGAGGATAGTGGTCTGCCGGTCCCCCTCTCCTCTGACCATGACACTCATTACAGGAAGAGATCCCGTGACACTTCAGACAGAGCGTCTGGTCAACCCGGGCCTCGATTGAATGCCGGGTCAGATAATCTCCCCGATGAATGAAATTCCTCTCCACCGCCTCCGGATACTTGATGCTCGGCACAAGCTCCTCCTGCCGACTGTGACAATCCGCACAAAACGATTGATCGTGACACTGCGTGCAGACTGTCATATTCGTCGAGGCGGTCTCCTGATGCTCTCCCACCCAGTTCCCCTCATGTGCAAAACTAATCACCGTCTTCAAGCTCTCGTGACAGGTCGAACAATCCAGCTTGCTGTAGGTCTCCTGATGGCAGGGGGCGCATTCCTGGTGCCCGGGGGAGGCTATCTCTCTCACAGTAACGCTCTTCGCCGTCCTGACATGGCATACCGCACAGTCCTTATTCTCCGCCAAATGAGCCTTATGCGAAAAGTTTATCTCGGCCAACTCCTGACCCACCTTCTGCGGGTCATCCGGATTTGTATGACACTTGTCACAGGCCTTCATGAACCCCTCATCATGGCAGCTGCCGCAGCTCTGCTCCGAAGGCAAATGCCTCCCGGTAAGATAGGCGCTCTCGGTTATCCCCTCGTGACAGGTCGTGCAGTCCGCTCCCTCCGCCATATGTAACTTATGAGAAAATATCAGAGCATCCGACTTCGTAAACAAATATACGCAGGAAATGCAGAATAAAACCGCCGCAATGGATAACAGTACTCTCGTCTCGCTAAAGGGTAAAATCCTTTTTCTCATAACTTACTCCTTTCCTCATTTGTCAAAAGAAAAAGACTCTCGAAAATTCCAGGCAACCTTCACCAGCCCTCTTACCTCGCTGTCCTCCGCCAGGGGATTATCGCTGTACTCGACCGCTCCCAATACCTCCACATTGTCCGCCAGCTCATAACCCACATCTCCCACCAGATTGAGAGATGACCCTTCCCCGTTTATATCCTCGTCGTAACTATATCCCAAATAATCGACATCAACGAACAGATCCTCAATTACATGGTAACGGGCATACACCCGGTACTCGCTATACTCGTTCTCCACCCCGTTGCACTTGTGATAACCAAAGGCACCTACATTCCTCCGGTCCTCTCCGAAACTTACCGCCAACCCGATGCCCCACTTGCTCGTATCATCACCTTCCTCATAATTGTAGCTGTGCCGATCAAAAGTAAACTTTATCATCCCTATCCGCATATCCAGCGTATAACCCATATCGGTAACCTTATCATCCGGAGAAGCAAATACCGAAAAAATCGAGTTCTTGCTGAGCGCCGCCGTCGGAATCGTACGGTTGTAGTTATAGGTGAACTTCAATCCCCCGCCCAAACGCAGTACCGGCAGTATCGCCAGATCGTAAATCTCCTCGGTAATCAGGTCGTAATTAAGATGCCCGATTACACTCATCAGACTATAGCGGGTCAGCGCCCAGTCCACCCCCAGATTCCTCTGATCCGTGTTATTATCCTCCTCCGAGTATCCCACGGAAAGCCCCACCTCGCCTATCTTGGGACAGGAAAGATACAGCCGCCCACCCTGCAGACGATCACCGCTCTCGTCCTCCAAAAACATGCTCTCGCTAAGCTTCGTCTCCTCAGATACCGGTATCCCGCCGAATACCCCAATACCGAAATGCTTCTCTCTCAGCTGAACCAATACCCCATCCGCATGCCCGGATACCACCCCCATATAGATA
Organism: Deltaproteobacteria bacterium; assembly: GCA_020345765.1. Taxonomy (GTDB): domain Bacteria; phylum Desulfobacterota. Next base: position 1,916,680 of record CP070770.1, on the reverse strand, counting down.
AACTGTCTCCCCGCCCTCAAGTTAACCGTGTTTCCCAGCCTCCACAGATCCAGATAGCCGTAGGTCAGGTTCTCTTTGTCCAGATCGTCCTCGGGAAAATCGTAGAGATTGACCCTGCCCCAGCCCGAGGTATGAAACGAAAGACCGTTCAGGCCGGCGTCGGTGACGTTCACGGTAAAATACTCGTAGAGAGGGACAAAGGTCCCCTCCTCATCGTAAATGGTCTGCTCAAAGGCTCTGAGTATGGTGGTTGACTGCCCCGAAAGCTTCTGCGCCATGGCCGGGGCTACCGCCAGGCCGACCAGACCCAACGATACAAGAAATATCAGTATGTTTCGTCTCATAACTCCACTCCTTTCATTGGGTAACTTTGTATCCTTCCCTTTCTGCCAGCATATCTAAATGGATGGTGGCTATATCCTCGACCCTTAGAATAGCCTCTTTCCCCTCCTCCAGCTTCCTCTCATCTAAAGTTTTAATATACCTCTTACACTTATCACAAACATCTACCCGATGGGGAATATCATTTTCGAGGAAGAAGAATCTCAAGGTTTTTTGGTCATTGTTTCCGCAAAAAGGGCATTCTAGTATTTTGAATACCCATTGAGTGTAGCATAAAGAACATTCTAAGATTCTTCTACCCGTCTCCCTTTCTAATCTGACCATCCTCGGCTCATTACCGCAAATCGGACAGTAATTCCTGAGCCAGATATCGTCTTTTATTTTCCCCTGAAGTCTCTGTGCTTCCAGTATGAGTAGTGGTCTGACCAGGTTTTCAGCAATAAAAACAAGGGCTTCCTTTTTTATCTCGAGCTTTCCTGAGAGCCTTTCGAAGTATTCTTTGTTCTTAGCGATGATATTCTCGATAAGATCGCGCAGCGGAAGCTCGCCCGATGCCTCTTTTGCCTTTAACCTCTCCAATTCCCCGCTTTCCAGGGTGTCGTATTTCTCAATTACCGAGCAGACATCCTTGAAAGTATCGTCAAGAACCTTCCGGCTGACCTTGATCCTGGGGAAATCTACTAAATAAAAACCCTCCTTGAGCCTTTCTTTTACGGTATCTGCAGAGAGCTTAGGATATACAATTGATTTCGTAAGCTTGCGTCTGTTTTTATATTGGGTCCTTATTAAATCCAGTTGAAAATCGAGGTAATCCTTAGAAACGGACTCCTTGGTTTTATTATGGTCTATCTCTTTCTTTATTTGCGCTAATGAGACCGCTTTTCTTTTTAATCCAGGGCTCAACTCTTCATCTTTCCATGTTCTCAGATTCAGCTACCTGTTTCCTCCGGCTGGTAATGAACCCTATTCCCCCCAGCATTCCCAGCATTCCCAAGGGCCTGAGCATCTGACCGACGAAACCGCGCCGTGAGCTCTCCCCGGCCCGGGCGAACATGGTCTTCTTCGCCTTGTCTTCCTTAGCCAGGCTATACTTGCCGTGA
>CP070770.1:1913900-1915138 GCA_020345765.1 Deltaproteobacteria bacterium | reverse complement strand
ATAACTAACTGCACCTTCAGCGGCAACTCAGCCAAATACGGCGGCGGGATATTCAACAATTGGTACTCGTTGCCAACGATTACCAACTGTACCTTCATTAGCAACCAAGTCATTAACGACGGTGGCGGTGTTTACAACGATAACTATTCCTCGCCCCTGATATCCAACTGCATCTTCACTGCCAACCAGGCTAGCAACAATGGTGGTGGGCTGTACAACTGGAATTCCTCACCCGAAATAACCAATTGTACCTTTAGCGACAACCAGGCTAGCAACAGCGGCGGAGGGATCTATAACTTTTACTCCTCCTCGCCCACAATAACTAACTGCATCATGTGGGACAATACAGCTCCTATCGGGCCCGAGATTGCCCTATATAGTACTGCCCTTCCATCAATCCTGACCATCAGCTACAGTGATGTTCAGGGAGGGCCAACAACTGGTGTTTATGTTGATCCCGGCTGCACATTGAACTGGGGTGCAGGAATGATTGGTGAACTCCCGGAAGACGATCCACTGTTTGAGACTGGCCCTGGAGGCAATTACTACTTAAGACAACCTCCGGATCAGAGCCCCCCCATCAGCCCGTGTGTTGATGCCGGTAGCGATACGGCAGTAAACCTTGGTATGGACGATAAAACCACCTCTACTAATGGTGACCTGGACAGCGGGTGGGTGGATATGGGATACCATTATGAACCGTGAGCAGTTGGAAATAGGATTAAGGATTATGGAGTAGGAAGTAAGGATTAATCAGAAAGTTAGAATTGTAAAGTGCAAAATGCAAAATGTAATTGTAGATTATGGATTGGAGATTGCAGATACCAGTGGCAGATGACAACTGACAAAGCTCAGAAATAGTACTTGAGATAGGCGTAATAGAGCTGAGGATATCCGAATTCAATAGGAACCAGAATCCCTGAATATAGATATTCACCCTTTATTGAGCCGTATTCACTGCCTTCCTGACCTTTAAAGATGTTAGCCCCGATCATCAGATCCAGGCCGGTGAGAATGGAATATTCCAGGGCGGGGCTGAGGAATATACTCCGATCATCAATGTTAAAAATGGCGGTTCCCTGGAGGATAAGAAGAGGGAATATCGGATAGGAGAAGAACACCCCCAGATAGTCCCGGGCAATATTGTAAATCTCCCCCCTTGCAAGCCGCTTTAGAAATTCATCGGAGAGAAATAGGGGGAAGTATTCATCCTCGTTAGTTGTCCCGAACCCGTTATA
>CP070770.1:1908453-1913800 GCA_020345765.1 Deltaproteobacteria bacterium | reverse complement strand
GGTGATTGGTATCCTTCACCCCATCTCTATACTGGCTTAACCGATGGTAATTATCTGGCAATTGGCCGGGCAACTGACATCTGCGGTAATATAGAATTCGATTGGATCCAGGGGGGAGAGAATTTTGAAGTTGACACTCAGGCCCCGACCGGGCTGGCCGCGGCTCCGGCCGGAGGTAGTTACTGTCCGACTACGGTCAGCCTTACTGCGAGCGATGGGACGATCTATTACACCCTTGACGGCTCCGGACCTACTACCTCGAGCCCGGTTTATGTGGTACCGATTGACATCAGTATTGATACCACCCTCAAGTTTATGGCGGTAGATAACTGCAATAATCAATCAGGCACCGTGACCGAGGTCTATTACATTGATACCACCTCGCCGACTGTCTCTATTATCTCCCCCACGGACGGGTCCTATCTCAACAGCACCACGGTGGTAGTGAGTGGGACGGCGGATGACGGGACGGGCAGTGGGATTGCCGCAGTATTGGTAAATGGCTGGACCGCCAGCGGCACCGATAGCTGGAGCATTACCTTTACCGATCAATACGGAGAACCAGTTGAGGTAAGCTCCCGTGATACGTTAGATTTCTCTTATGAAGTTTCTGTCTCGGGTAACTACGCCTATCTGGCTGTTCGAAACAGCGGTTTAGCGATCATCGATATAAGCGATCCTCTCAATCCCGGTACTCCGGTCTACCGGGATACTTTGGGAGTGAGTTATGGGTTGTATGTCACCGGGGGCTATGCTTATCTGGCTTTGTCCAGCGGTTTAGCGGTCATCGATGTGACCGATCCGCTCAATCCCGGTTTCCCGGTCTACCGGAACACCACGAGTATGTGCTATGGAGTCTATGTTGACGGGAACTATGCCTATTTAGCGGATACATCGAGCGGTTTAGCGGTCATCGATGTAAGCGATCCGCTCAATCCCGGCGCCCCGGTCTATCGGGATACCTTCGGATCGAGCTGGGGAATCTATGTTACCGGGGGCTATGCCTTTCTGGCGGATATGCCGAGCGGTTTAGCGGTCATCGATGTAAGCGATCCGCTCAACCCCGGCGCCCCGGTCTATCGGGATACCTCAGGGTCGAGCTACGAAGTATATGTTACCGGGGGCTATGCTTATGTAGCGGATAGTGCCAGCGGCTTAGCGATTATCGATATTACCGATCCGGTTAATCCCGGTACCCCGGTCTATCGGGATACCACAGGTTTGAGCCACGGAATCTATGTTACCGGGGGCTATGCCTATGTGGCGGATGATGTTAGAGGTTTAGCGATTATCGATGTAAGCGATCCGCTTAGCCCCGGCTTCCCGGCTTACCTGAGCACATCAGGGCAAAGCCAGGAAGTTTATGTCACCGGGGGCTATGCCTATGTGGCGGATTGGGATCCTGGCCTCACAGTGATAGATGTATCTTATCTCGCCCCCCGTATTTATAGTGCTATTGCAGTGGACAACTGCAGTAATATCTCTCCACCCGATTCGGTAAGTGTCATGATAGATACCGGGGCACCTACGGTATTCATTGCTACCCCAATAAATGGCGCTTGTATCAACAGGCCCGCGGTTGTTGTAACCGGGAGCGTTAACGACCCCGAACCCTCTTCCGGGATTGCCGAGGTTACAGTAAACGGGGTAAGCGCCGAAATATTTGGCGGAAGCTGGGTAGTCACCTTAACCGGTCAGGGTGACGGGCCATTAACCCTCACTGCCACCGCAACGGATGTCGCGGGCAATTCTGCCGATTCCGCCCCGGTAAATATCGATGTGGATACACAGCCCCCAACCGGGTTGACCGCGACTCCGGCCGGAGGCAGTTACTGTCCGACCGCGGTCAGCCTTAATGCGAGTGACGGAACAATCTACTATACCACTGACGGCACTGGACCTGACACCCGAAGCCCAATTTATATTGAACCGATTTACATCAGTGCGGATACGACCCTCAAGTTTATGGCGGCTGATTATTGCAATAATCAAGCAGGCACCGTTACCGAGATTTACACAATCTATACCACGGCTCCGGCTGATCCGGTGGCCTCTCCGGCAGGGGGCACTTACTGTGTAACCACGGTCAGTCTGTCCTCCACCGGTGCAATGACAATCTATTACACTACTGATGGGACTGATCCGACAACCGCGAGCCCGGTCTATGTGGCTCCGATCGATGTCAATGTGGATATGACGCTGAAAGCGATTGCGCAGGAGGATCAGTGCGGCAATCTCTCGGGGATTATGACCGAGTTTTACACTGTTCGTTGCGGAGGCGACGGCACATTTGCCCCCGCAGATAACTACACCGCCGGGACCAGGCCCTATGATGTTGCAGTAGGGGATTTTAATTCGGACGGGATCCAGGACCTGGCCGTGGCAAACTATAATAGCAATAATGTAAGCGTCTTTCAGGGCAATGGCAATAACGGGCAGGGGGACGGCACATTTGCCCCCGCAGATAACTATAATGTCATGAGTGCCCCAAGAAATGTTGCGGTAGGAGATTTCAATTCGGACGGGATCCAGGACCTGGCGGTGACGAATTACAGCAGCAATACTGTAAGCATCCTTCAGGGCAGCGGCAGTAACGGGCAGGGGAATGGTACATTTGCCCCGGCAGAAAACTATAATGCCGGGAGCGGGCCATTTGGTCTTGTGGTTGGGGACTTCAACTCGGACGGGATTCAGGACCTGGCGGTAACTAATTATTCTAATCAAAGAGTAAGTATTCTTCTGGGCAATGGTAGAAACGGGCAGGGGGACGGCACATTTATATTAGACAATAACTACCTTGTCGGAACCGGTCCAATTGCCATTTCAGTAGGCGATTTCAATTCGGACGGGATCCAGGACCTGGCGGTAGTAAATTTAAGCACTAACAATGTAAGCATCCTTCGGGGTAACGGTAGTAACGGCCAAGGTAACGGCACATTTTCACTAATAGGGAACAGCAATGTCGGGTTTGGACCGAGGGGTATCTCAACAGGCGATTTCAATTCGGACGGGATCCAGGACCTGGCAGTAGCGAACTTTAGCGACAATAATGTAAGCATCCTTCGGGGTAACGGCAGTAACGGGCAGGGGGATGGTACATTTTCACTAATAGGGAATTACAATGTCGGAACTGGACCCTGGGGTATTTCAACAGGCGATTTCAACTCGGATGGGATCAAGGACCTGGCAGTGACGAACTATAGCAGCAATAATACAAGTATCCTTCTAGGTAACGGCAGTAACGGGCAGGGAACCGGCACATTTACATTAGACAATAACTACCTTGTCGGAACCAGTCCAATTGCCGTTTCAGTAGGAGATTTCAATTCGGACGGGATCCAGGACCTGGCAGTAGCGAACTATGGCAGCAACAATATAAGTATCCTTCTGGGCGACGGCAGCAACTGGCAGGGGGACGGAACATTTGGCCCATTAGGGAACTACACCACCGGGGATAGACCAATTAGTATCTCAAAAGGCGATTTCAACTCGGATGGGATCAACGACCTAGCGGTAGCGAATTATGGCGCCAACAATGTAGGTATCTTTCTGGGTAACGGCAGTGACGGACAGGGTGACGGAACATTTACATTTGACAACAATTACTCTGCCGGAAGCGGACCATATGGTGTTTTGGTAGGAGATTTCAATTCGGACGGGATCCAGGACCTGGCAGTCACGAACTATGGCGGCGGCAATGTAAGTATCCTTCGGGGTAACGGCTTCAACGGACAGGGGGATGGAACATTCTCACTAACAGGAAACTACGGTGCCGGCTCTAATCCAAGGGATATTTCATTAGGAGATTTCAACTCTGACGGGATACAGGACCTGGCAGTTGTGAGTTATGGAAGTGGCAATGTAAGTATCCTTCGGGGTAACGGCTTCAACGGACAGGGTAACGGCACATTTACATCAGCAGGGAGCTATCCGGCCGGGAGTGGGCCAATGGGTATTTCAGTGGGTGATTTCAACTCTGATGCAATTCAAGATCTCGCAGTGACGAACTATAGTAGCAACACTGTAAGCATCCTTCAGGGCAGCGGCAGTAACGGGCAGGGTGACGGAACATTTACATCATCAGGGAGCTACTCTGTCGTAGCTAGTCCATGGGATATTACGGTTGGCGATTTCAATTCGGATGCAATTCAAGACCTGGCAGCGGCAAACAGTGATAATAATAATGTAAATATCCTTCAGGGCGATGGCAGCAACGGGCAGGGCGATGGTTCATTTACCCTAACAGGGCCATTTTCTGCCGGGACTGGTGCAAGAGATATTACCGTGGATGATTTCAATTCGGACGGGATTCAAGACCTGGCAGTGACGAATAATGGCGGCAGCAATGTAAGTATCCTATTGGGCAATGGCAGCAACGGGCAGGGCAACGGCTCATTCACATTAGACAACAACTACACTGTCGGTAGTGGGCCGTGGGGTATTTCGGTAGGTGATTTTAATTCGGATGGGATCCAGGATTTAGCAGTGGTTAACTATAATAGCGATAGTATAAGTATACTACGTGGTTTAGGTGTATATTAGGAAGGTATTTTATATCCTGTTTTCAAATATTAACCCCGTAAAAATTCACCCCAGGCGGATTGAGAGGGGTTCAGATGAAGTTCCCCATGAAGGCGTATATAGTCTCCTCCACCCCGTCGGCGCCTTCCGCTTCCATACAATCAACCGCTTTCTGCACCCGACGATGGACTTCCTCGTTCTGGAGATCATCCAGTCTCCGGTAGAGACCTGACCGTCTGCCTACCTGGAAGTTGAGCTTCTCCATCCGGGGCAGCTTCAGGTATCGATCAATTTCCTCAAGCATCTTCTGCTTATCAGCGGGGAACTTCCCTTCGACTTCCTCCAGTAGGTTCAGGATATGATCGCTCTTAAAATAGCTGTTGATCCCCTCTAATTTTTCGATCAGCAGCCTCTCTTCCCTCACGATATTCTCATCGCTTGCCCTGACAAACTCACCCTGATCTAATTTCTCTCGGAGCGGAGTCCCCGGCGGAACAAACAGGGTGCGAACCCGGATAAAATCGGGATCGATCTGATTGAGAACCCCGGCGGTTTCCCGGGCATGCTCCTCCCACATCTTCGCCCCTCCCATACCCAGAATGACATATTCCGACAGCGATATCCCGGCCTCCTTTACCCTCTTTCCGGCCTCGATCTGCTCGGCCGCAGTAACCCCCTTCTTTATATATTCCAGCAGGGAATCATACCCGGTTTCCAGCCCGGTGTGGATCCGGGAGAGCCCGGCCTGGCGAAGCTCCTTAAGCTCCTCTATCGGTTTCTTGGCCAAGGTCTTGGCTCGGGCATAGCTGGTTATCCGGTCCAGCCG
>CP070770.1:1904330-1908353 GCA_020345765.1 Deltaproteobacteria bacterium | reverse complement strand
GTCGGGCAAATTCGGTAAAATATTTTATGTCTGCCCCTTTGTTCTTGCTTCTGAGCATCTGAAGCTCGTATATTCCCGGTGCCATCAGGGCAAAGCAATATAAATCGCGGCCCCTAATATTCGTGCTGATAATCATCAAGCGTTCGGCCAGTGACTTTAAAATGGGAGCCACTTCCGCCACCGGCCGCTTAACCCGCCGTGCTATTATGAACGCCGGCGTGGGAACGAACGACAGGGCATTCACGATCTCAGCCTCCTCTTCGGTAAAACAGAATTTTACCAGCTTGATCAAAGCGTCACCAACCAGTACATTTTCATACTGCTTTTTAAATACGAATTTTTCCGCCAGTTTTTGATGAACCGCACTTGTTTGCATAAACACACTCCCTACTGCTTACTGTTTACTTTTACTAAGTCCAGGATAACTCCAGGACGGTTTCGGGATCTCCTTCCCATGACTTACTTGTGAAATTATGTTGAACATCACTCGCCCCGGATATCTTCAGAAGCGCTTCAAAAAACCCCAGTGTCTGATAGGTAGCAGCTTCTTCGGCAATCTTGGACATACCGTAACCTATTTTCAATTTTGCGAAATCATTTTGAATTTCCAGGACTTCAATGGAGTCAAAATCAAAGAATCTCTTGCGCAGCTCCTGGAACATCATCAGCGATTTCCTGGGATTGTCTTCGCAGACCAAATGCCTATGTGCATCTTTCAGGTCTTCTATTGAGTGCTTGCCAAACAGGCGTACTAACTCCATGTCTCCGTTGGCAATCTCCTTTAAGATACCCACCCCCATTCTCTCGAACGAGTCGAGCGGATACCACCTTGATTTAAGGATATTCTGCTCGAGAAAGGACATGTCGTCAGGCGTAAGATACTTGCTCCAGTCGACATCCCGCTTGCTCTTGATCATCCGTACATAATCAATGAACAAGACCCCTTGAACATTCTTACTCATTGTAACCTCCCAAATCAGTTCAGGCAGATACCGGCGGTTGGCGGTCGGCCCAGGGCCGCGCCCGCTCAAGCTGCGCCGCAAGCCGGAAGAGGGTCCCTTCGTCTCCCAGGCGCCCGATGAAGTGGGTGCCGATGGGCAGGCCCTCGGTGTTCCAGGAGAGCGGCACGGACATGGCCGGCTGCCCCGTAATATTACAGATCGGCGTAAAGCAGGCAAATGTCGCCGAGCGAATCAATCCATGGAGAGGGTTCTCCGGAGGAGAGTCAAAGGTGCCCAGGGCCACCGGCGGCTCGCCCAGGGTGGGCGTGAGCAGCACACCGTATTTAACGAAGTAATGAGCAAACTCACGGGTAATCTTCTGGACGTTGTGAACCGCATTCAGGTATGTGGGGGCGCTGTGCTTCCGGCCCATCTCCTGGAGTGCCCAGGTGAGTGGCTCGAATTCCTCTGGGGTGGGCTCTCGACCGAGCCTGTGCGCCCAATCGTCAATGATCCAGGCGCACCCCACCGACCAAGCTATGAAAAGGGCCTGGGCCATTAACTCACCGTCAATTTCCAGGTTGACCTCCTCCACCTCGTGGCCTAAGTCTTCACAGAGTGCCGCCGCTTCGTTGACGGCTTTAATACAATCCTCGTGTATCGGGGCACCGATCATTGCTGCTGTGGTAAAAGCGATGCGAATCCTTCCCGGGTCGGTACCCAGTTCCTGAACGAATGGACGAAGCGGAGGCGGCGCCCAATACGGGTCCCCGATATCAGGACCGGAGGTTGCATCCAGCAGGGTTGCGCTATCCCGCACCGAGCGGGTAAGCGCATGCTCGGCTACCAGGCTGCTCAGAGGCTCCCCAAAGCCGGGACCGAGGGGATTGCGTCCGCGCGTGGGCTTGAGGCCGAAGAGCCCGCAGCACGAGGCCGGGATCCGGATAGAGCCGCCTCCGTCATTCCCATGTGCCAGCGAAACCAGCCCGGCGGAAACCGCGGCGGCCGAGCCACCACTGGAGCCACCCGGAGTCCGATCCGTATTCCAGGGATTATGGGTTGGGCCGAAACGGTGTGGCTCGGTAGTGGGAACAAGGCCGAACTCCGGTGTATTCGTCTTGCCGAGTATGATCAGCCCGGTGCGCTTTAACCGGATTACGAGTTCACTGTCCCGTTCGGAAACAAAGTCACCCGGAAATGCCGAGCCCTCGGCCAGGCGCACCCCGGCATACTCGGCAACTATGTCTTTGAGCAAAAAAGGCACACCGGTAAACGGGCCGTCAGGCAGTTTGCCTTGAGCCGCGGTGCGCGCCTGTTCGAACATAGGCGTGATTACCGCATTAAGGGTAGGGTTCAGTCGCTCGATCCGCTCGATGGCAGCGTCCACGAGCTCGATTGGCTTAACCTCCTTCTTCCGAACCAGCTCCGCCTGGGCAGTGCCGTCCAGGAACGCAAGGTCGTCAAACTTCCCCATGACTTTTTCTCCCCTCTTCTCTTAAATAGGACGATTTCTTAAAGCCCAAACTATCCAATGCATGAAATTTAAAGAGTTTTTCGGTAATGTCCCACGTCCGGAGCGGACTTCGAATTCCATTACCTGATGTCACTATGATAAGTCTGTAACGACTTGACATCGCCCTTTCCCTGCCGGTAAGCGGCAATACCGCGGGCGGCGGCAATGGCGGCGGCGGTAGTCGTTATGTAAGGTACCTTATATTTAATGGCGGATTTCCTGATATAGGAGTCGTCCCATTGTGAGAGCTTACCGCTCGGTGTGTTGATCACCAGTTGGATCTCCTTGTTAGCGATGCCGTCTGCGATATTGGGCCGCCCTTCTTGAATCTTCATGATATGCTCGGACTCGATCCCGTTTTCCGCAAGGAAATTGTGGGTGCCCTTGGTTGCCTTGATCTTGAAGCCAAGCTCCGCGAACTTCCGGGCCGCTTCCACCGCCGCTGACTTCTCATGGTCGGACACACTTATGAGGACAGTGCCCTCAATGGGGAGCCGTGACTGGGTGGCCTCCTGGGCCTTGAAAAAGGCCAGGCCGAATGAGTCGGCCATTCCCAGCACCTCGCCGGTACTCCTCATCTCCGGCCCCAGAAGCGGGTCGACCTCCGGGAACATATTGAAAGGAAAGACCGCTTCCTTGACCCCGAAATGAGGGATCTGCTTCTTCCCGAGTTTCATGTCGGAAAGCTTCTTGCCGAGCATCAACTCGACGGCGATCTTGGCCATCGGGATCGCGCAGACCTTCGAGACCAGGGGAACCGTCCGCGACGCCCTTGGATTGGCCTCCAGGATATAAACCACATCCTTGCAGATCGCATACTGTATGTTCATGAGTCCGACTACATTCATTTCGATCGCGATCTTCTTGGTGTACTCGATTATCGTCTCGATGTGCTTCTCGGGGATGGACACCGGGGGTATCACGCAGGCCGAGTCTCCCGAGTGCACCCCGGCAAGCTCGATATGTTCCATCACTGCCGGGACATAAGCATCGGTGCCGTCCGAAATTGCGTCGGCCTCCGCCTCGATGGCGTCTTCGAGAAACTTGTCGATCAATATCGGTCGATCCGGGGTAACTCCTACCGCGGCGGTCACATATTCCCGGAGCATCTCCTCATCGTGGACCACCTCCATTCCCCGCCCGCCGAGAACATAGGACGGCCTGACCACCAACGGGTAGCCGATGCGCTTGGCGATCTCGAGGGCCTCGTCTAAATTCGAGGCCATGCCCGATTCGGCTTGAGGTATACCGAGCTTTTGCATCATCTGGCGGAATCGATCGCGGTCCTCGGCAAGGTCAATAGTCTCGGGGCTGGTGCCGAGTATCTTTAACCCGGCCCGTTCCAGCTCGGCCGCGATGTTCAGCGGCGTCTGTCCCCCGAACTGACAGACTGCAGCTTCGGGCTTCTCCTTATTATAAATGCTCAGAACATCTTCAACCGTAAGCGGCTCGAAGTAGAGCTTATTCGACGTGTCGTAATCGGTGGATACCGTCTCCGGGTTACAGTTGACCATTATGGACTCGTAGCCGAGATCGCGCAGGGCGAACGCCACATGCACGCAGCAGTAA
>CP070770.1:1895693-1904230 GCA_020345765.1 Deltaproteobacteria bacterium | reverse complement strand
CTCCATGTTTCGACACCTTTCTGACATTTTTAAAGCCCGCCTCCTCAACTTCATTTATTAACCCATGCTTTAACATATCCCTCCGGGTGGGTGTCTCAAAATTAAAAGGCAGCCAGTAAAAAAACCAGAGACCAATAAACAGACGGGTGAGGATACTTTCCGGATTATCCAATTCCAGAATTATTACCTTCCCCTTTTCTTTGAGAATCCTTTTTGCTTCGGTTAATACCTTATATCGGATCTCTCTCGGCATTTCGTGGATGGCGTGGGTGATAAAAACCTTGTCGAAAGACATCTCCTGAAAGCCGGTACTGGTTACATCGCCCTCGATAAATTTAATATTGCTAAAGTGCCCTCTCTTTTTTGCTATATTAATCTGTCCCGTTGAGAGATCCATTCCAATTATTTCACTCTCTTCTCCTGCTTTTTTAGAGATAGAAACAGTAGCCCCGCCGGTCCCACAGCACATATCAAGTATCCTGTCTTTTGGTGAAATATCGATCGGTGTCAGCAGTTCCTCCCGGCACCTCTCCTCTCCGCCAAAAGGTAAAAAACACCATTTAACCAGAAGGTTATAGTAGTGGCTGTGAATATTATCGTAAAACCACTTGTATGCCTTTCTGTCTAATGCCATTTTCTATGTTTGGGGAATATTACGAAATTTCGGCGCAGATTTTAATTAGCCCCAGGGTTGTCTTTCACCCGCTCAAATCTGAAATCGCAGCAGTCTGCTCCCTTTGCGATTATGCCCGCTCTCTTAAAACCGACTCCAATTTCCCGGCAGTAATCGGGGAAAAACAGATCGTCAGCGTTACAACTGGATAGGCATGCCTCTTCAACCCCGAGCTTTTTGGGTATTTCAAACCACACGCAATAGGTATAGTTTATCTGAAGGGCATCGCCGGTATTTTCCACTACCTCAAAAAACTGTGCCCCGGCTTTTTGGTCAGCATCGACCAATGCTAAATACCATTCCTTGAAGGCCTCGAAGGAGTCATCAAACTTTCCAAAGTCTTCCGCTGTGGGAAATATTGACGGGGATACCTTCGCCGCAGCCAACTCCGCTATTTCATCCAATATTTCATTTGCTTTTTCCCGTCCCTTCATTTTCAAGAGGACAGAATAGAATGCTGCGTGTCGAACCAATTGTTTTATGAACTTTTCGTTCTTTAACCCCTTTCCCCGCACGCTAATAAATCTTTCCTTCAACATCATCCTCATTTCCTTGGTAATCAAGAATGTGAACTGCATAACACCAAGCAAACCCAGATGTTTCTTCAGAATACTCATAATTGACTTCATAACCTCTTTTCCCACTTCTTTAGGCATACCGTAGGTTGTCTCAATCAGAGGCTTCCCGTAATTCTTAAGTTCTTTTACTTCCATGATCCCTCCCGGGCAATGTGGGGTTTATAGATCAGTGCTTCCCTGGCAAGCCGGATTTGTTCATCGATTTCTTACTGAAACAGAAAAATAGGGAAAATGCCTTTGAACCTGGTAGTTTTGGATATTGAGCTCGGCCATCATCGCTGAGAGCTCTTTCGGCGTGTAGGATGATCTTATTGATTCGACAATTCCGCGTCTGATTGGAAGGTAGTAAGTCAGCCAGTGTCTTTCCAGATCGTAAATCAGAAGCACACCGTCCTCATTTAACGCCCGGTGGAGGTTTTGGAAGCCCTTCACCGGATTTTTCCAGTGGTGGAGGGAAAATGAAGAGTAAATCAGATCAAATTTCCCGAGTTCTTTAATTAGCTCTTCATCTTCTACCGCCCCTTGAACAAACCTGACCCTATCGCTAAAGCCCCTCTGCTTCATATATGACTGGGCAACGGCAATCATATCCGGTGAGAGCTCGACGGCAACGATTTCGGATTTTGGATTTCTCTCGGCGACCTTCGCCGTTTGATAACCGGGGCCGGGGCCAATCTCAAGGAACCTCCCGGCTTTTCCCTTCTCGGCAATGAGCCTCAGGAATCCTTTCAGGTAGAACCTCCCTATCCTTTTCTGCATCTTCAGGTAATCTTCCGTGGTCTGCTCCCCGGTAATCACCTCTAAATCGGTATGAAGTACCCTCCTGGGCATAATTTGCCTCCGTGTGTCTTGTCCGAATTTGAAGGATGGCCTTTCTCATTTCACCAGTCGGTCGTCGATTTTGGCCAGGGTGACCGAGATGATCTCGCCGGTCTCGATGCGGACGAGCTTGAGGAAGAGCTCAAGCTTCTTCTTGCCCCGGTAGAGCTTGCTGATCACGGCAAGCTTGGCGCCTGCCAGCTTTCCGACCTCGATGGTCTTCTCATCGTCAAATATGTCGGTGATCTGCAGGCTCATCTCGCTCAATAGCTGCTGGATATTCTCGCGCTCGAGCATCTGGAACTGGGGGGACTTGAACATTACGATCGCCAGCCGGTCTTCGAGCAATTCCGAGACAGCCTTGAGATCCTCATCCTTAACCGATACCGGCATGAGGACCGTCGGGGTCTTCTCCTCGATCCGGACAATTGAATAATCGAGGAGCTGCTTCACCGCCTGAGAGAACAGGTCATCAAGGACCATATCCCGGTCGGCGTCCTCCGAAGGAGTAGTCTCGAAGTAGTCCTCCCCCTCGGTGACCGGCTGGTCGGTCAGATACGACAGCTCGGTCTTAACCATCCTCACGACAATCGTATCCAGGTTCTCGGCCTGCCAGTTCGAGCCGGTGTGATGGGAGACGGCGACGGTGCCTCCCCCTCCCTCGGCCTCCCCGGTTTCCCCGTAGGTGAGGAAAACGAAGATCCCCATGGTGTACTGGGCAAGCTGGCGGAATACATATTCGCCGTCGTTAGGCAGTCCGCTGGCACCGATGCTCACAAACTTGATGGCGCGGTTGGCCCCGTCTTTCATGGCATTCAGATAGGTATACTGCTGGCCGTAATCGAGATGCGGAGGGGCATCGGCGATTATGAACATCAGCCGGATACCGCTTTTGCGCCAATCTAACTTACTCATAGTATCATTAAGCCCGGACTGGAGGTCCTCGGGAGTATCACCTCCCCCCGATGCCCAAACCTGGGCAAGCTCGCTCTTAAATTCCTCCATATTCGAGGTGAATGGAATCACCTTGGTTACATATTCGTCTCCCCGGTCACGGTAAAGCACCATCCCGAAGCGAACATCCGGAGCGGACGACAACTGACTGATCTGAAAGTGGATGACCTCGATCGTCTGTTTCAGCCGGGTGATCTCGTCTCCCATACTTCCGGTAGTGTCGAGCAGGAAAGCAATATCAAGAGATACATTCTTATAGTCCTTCCTTTTCCCCGGGAACTTGAGTTCGACCGTTTTTTCCCCATTGGGGTCGATTACCCGCTCGATCGTCTTCCGGTAGCAGGTTGCCCTCACCTTAGTCCCCTGGGCGGAGAATTTCTTACTCTCCGAGGGGAAGAACATGGCGCGGCCGTCGGCGTATGTCCTGCGCTCGGCGAGTTTCTTTCCCTTAGGATCCTTGAAGCTCAGGAGGCAGTTGGGGATTGACTTACCTTCCTCGTCCACGGCCTTGAAGACGATGCGGTTCGAGATATCGAGTTTCAGCACATTGAGGCGGGAGAACCGCTCGAGGTAGTCCAGGTAGTGGTTAAACTGCCGGTTGTCGTCGGCCGCTCCGGCCTTGACTCCGGGCGAGCGGGGCGGGGCACCTGTTATATACCTCCCCGGCCGCGGGGCTACTGCTGGGCGGGCTTCCTTATCGCGAGCTTTCATTAGAGAAGTTTTTGGGGTCCCGACAGCGGCGGCTTCCTCGGAGACTTCCGACGGAGCAGGAGCCATTTCGGCCTCGCGGGCGATTATATCCTCGATCTTTTTGGCAGATGTGCAGGCAAGCAGCCCGAAAACCCCCAGGGCCAGTATCCCAATCGCTAACTTCTTCATCTCATGACCTCCTTTTTTAGACTATTTAAGGTGCTAAATATAAAGAAATCATCCAACATATACTTCTGAATGTCAAGGGATATGCGGGGCGATCCGGCTCGAGATTTTGCTCGATAATGAAGTTCTAATCAAATTGAAAATAACCAGGTAAATGATACATAATTTAGCATAATTATGCCCCTTGACTCAATAATCCTTCTCCCCCCAATTTTCCTTTATTTCCTATTAATAATTGAAAAGTTGCTCTAATCCCAATAGGGTGGAATAGTATTGTCATGGCAGAATATTGAAAAAATCCGCCAAATATAATAAAATAGAAAAAGCTGGGAGATGGTAACATATTCGAAATATTATGATTTCGAATTTCTAAATCTTGAGGTTCTCTTGAGGTGACGAATAATGAAAAAAGAAGTTTTTGAAACAGAAGTTGGAAAAATTATCGACATTAGTAAGGAATTTGGAGCAAGAAAAATCCTATTATTTGGTTCATGTCTTGAGGATATTGAGTCAGCCCAAGATATTGATGTTGCAGTCAGTGGTATTAAGCCCAGAGAATTTTTTAATTATTATGGCAAGGTATCCATGGCAGTAGACGACGAAGTGGATATAGTCGATTTGGATGATATAAGTGAGCATCTTCATAAGAGGATTTTATCTAAGGGGAAGGTTATATATGAAAAAGGAGTATGAGGAGCTGAGAGAAGATGTATTGGACGAGGAAAGAGCGATTGAAGAAACTTTGGAGAGGCTTTCTAAAGTCATGTCTAATTCTTACCCTAATAAAGAAGATTATTCTGTCGAGCCAGCAATGGGGACTTATTTAATGAATTTTTATAATGGAGTAGAGAATATTTTAAAACGGATAAGTAAAGAGTACTATTTGACTATGCCTAAAGGGGAGAGTTGGCATAAAGAGCTTCTTACTCTATCGTCTAATCCTCCCTCAGGCAAGAGTGCAATATTCAATCAGAATATAGTAGAAAGGCTACATCCTTACAGAAATTTCAGACATCGATTTATAAGCGGGTATGGTTTTCGGTTAAAAAGAGAAAAGATGTTGGAATTGTTGGAGAATATCGATATATTATGGAGTGATATTAAGATAGCTATTTCGGATTTCTTCAACAAGTTATAACATTTAGATTTTAAGATCTCGAAGCTTCAGAAATAAGCTTTAACTTGACCATCCTTCACCTAATTCCTACCTATTTCCCCCCGATTTTCCTTTATTTCCTATTAATAATTAAAAATTAGCTCCAATAATCCCGCAAGGACATGTTATTAGGGTAAAGCATTGAAAAAAATGGCGGGATAGAATAAAATAAAAAAACGTTCTGGGACTGGTCTTCATTGTCATTTAAGAGAAGATCGGCCCGTACTACTTAAAGAATGATTTGGTGAGGGAAATCATGAGCTCTAAAAAACATGTGCGATATCGATGCCTGATCCAGGTTTCTGTTCTTATTGTCCTTGCTCTCATATCCGGATGTAAAACAGATAAAAAACATACTGCCATTGTTACCGCCACTGCATATAACTCCATTCCCGGACAAACCACCAAGCAGAATCATGACATCGGAGCATGGGGAGATAAGTTAAAACCGGGAATGAAGGCAATAGCGGTTTCTCGAGACCTGATTAAAAAAGGACTGACCCATAACACCAAGGTAAAGATTGAAGGACTCAAGGGAGAATACGTTGTGCTTGATAAGATGAATAAACGCTGGAAGAAAAAGATAGATATTTACATGGGGACGGATGTTGAGGCGGCCCGCGAGTGGGGAAAGAGAAAGGTTCGTATTACCTGGTAGAGATTGGTAGCTTAAGCATTAAAAGATGCAAACGGCACTATCAAATACCCGGAAGAGTTAAATTCATAAGAATGACCGGGGATCGGAACATCCTGTCGAGTACAAACCTAACTATCCCCTATCCTCTCTACCCGGCAGGGAATCCCACTGAATAACGGCAGCCCGGTAAACGCATCCCCTTCATCATCGGGCAGGAACAATGCCGCCGGGGTTCCGCGTAATTCGCCGGAGTTGTCTTTGGGATCCCGGGAAGTGAGACCCCAGCCGTGCGACAGATAAACCGTGCCCCGAAGCACATCGCGGTTGAACATGACCGGCGCCTCCGCCTTCCCGGTCCTTGATGACATCATGACCCGGTCTCCCTCATTTATCCCGAGGGGCGCGGCGTCGTCGGGGTGCATTACCAGGCTGTTAGTGGGCATATGTTTCTCGATCCACTCTTCGTTCCGGTAGATCGTATTTACATTCGCCCAGGTGCGGCATGTTGTTGAAAGGATAAAGGGATAATTCTGGTCCTTGACCGGCGGCTGGATAATAAGCCGGTCGACGGCGGTCAGGAACTCCGGCACCTCCAGGTGCGCCTTCTTGTCCGGCGTCCTGATATCGTCCAGAAAGTTATAGGAAAGCCGTTTCTTCAAGATAAGGCCGTGGGGGTTTTCCTTGAGTTCCTTATATGATGTTCCTCCCATCCGGGCAAAGAACCTTATAATTGCTTCCTGGCGGTCGAGCTCCCCCTTCTTTCCCCGGAGTTTCCGAATAAACTCGGCGATCTCAAAGCCGTAGTGGACGAGACGGTAGCCCATCCAGTATGCGTCCGATCGCTTAAACAGATCGCGGTAGATCATCCACTCGGGTCTGCTGTCTCCCAGAGGTTCCCTTATTCTCTGGGTCAGCTGGATAAAGGGCTGGGACCTCAGGCCATGGAAACCGAACGACAGGTTTTCCTGCTCGTGGAAGGAGCATACCGGAAGAACCCAGTGAGCCAGGCGTCCGACCTCGGTCAGGAAAATGTCGATGGAAACCAGGAACTCCAGCTCCTTAAACGCCCGCTCCATCTTGGCCGAGTTGGTGTAGGCCCTTAGGGGGTTACATCCGGACACGATCATGGCGCGGATCTGTCCCGGCCCCGGGGTAAGTATCTCGTCCTGTAAGACAGTAACCGGCAGGAAACCGCACACCTCCTCGTAACCCCGGACCCGGGATGTATACACATCGCCGCCAAAGGCCATTTTTTCGCCGTAATTGAAATTCATCAACGTCGGGTATAAGAGTCCTCCCCCTTTTTTACCCAGATTACCGGTAATAAACATAATTGTCTGAGTGGCCCAGGACACGAGGGTGGAATGGTGGTTCGCAACGACACCCATGTCGTATAGCAGCACCCCTCGCTTCGCCCGGCCGAATCCGCGGGCAACCTTCTGAATAAAATCGCTCTCTATGCCGGTGACTTCCGAAACCGCCTCGGGGGTGAACCTTGCCACCGACATTTTCACATTTTCGATACCGGTCGAGTGCTCCCTAACCATTTTCTCGTCATAGAGATTCTCTTTTATCAGGATATTGAGGATCGCCAGGACGAAATAGATATCGGTAGAGGGTCGGATGGGAGAATAAAGGTCGGCCAGCCTTGCGGTTTCGGTGTAGCGGGGATCGATCACGACTATTGTCCTATTTGGGTCCTTGCTGACCTTCCCGAGGGCATGCCCGTGGGTGGGGAACGATATCACCGGGTTCGACCCGATAAGTATGCTGTATTCGGAGTTCTCATAGTCCGGAAACCCGTCCATCTGGGAACAGCCGAATATCTTCTGGTTTGCCAGGTATTTGCTGGAAAGCTCCAGACCTACGGGGCTGTAAAGGTTTCTGCTGCCCATTGCCCGCAACAACTGAAATGCGAGCATCACCTGGAGTGTGGGATGGCCCGATCCTCCCAGGGCAAGCGACAGCGAGCGCGCCCCGTACTTTTTCTTGATTCGCTTGATCTCTCTGCCAATGCCGTCCAGGGCCTCATCCCAGGAAACCTCGACGAGGCGGTCCCCTTCCCGTTTCAGGGGAGTGGTCAGCCGGTGGGGGCTGTCGATATGCTGTTCCCCCTGCTTCACTCCCTTCTTGCAGATAAATCCCTTGGTTTCGAGATTATCCTTATCCCCGCGTATCTTAACGATCTTCCCGTTTTCGTTCAGCGTCATAACCATGCCGCAGTTACAGCCGCAGAGAAAACACGCCGTGATCTTTTCTTCCATCAAGATGCCTCCGTACAAACCAGCTGATTCATGAATACACGAATATTATACATGAAGATTTCCTTTAAATATATAGGTAAAAAAATATTTTCCCTTACGGCGTATCAGAAGAAACCGAAGCCCGCCGGAGGTTGGACAGAAAAACCTGGTAAACATGGTATATCCCGTGTTTTTCCCCTTGGTTTCCCTCCCATCGATACATTATTAACCCGACTGATTTTGCTTGACAGGTGATCCTGGGGAAGTTACATTTGAATCGGATTAACAGGTTATTGGTCCGAGGAAAGCGACCCCGATGTTAGCCAAGTTACTGAGCAGTGCCGTCCTGGGTATTGATGCCTACCTGGTGGAGGTGGAGATCGATATCACCCAGGGACTGCCCTATTTCTCCACCGTGGGACTGCCGGACGGGGCGGTCAAGGAGAGCAAGGACCGGGTCAAATCCGCCATCAAGAACTCGGGCTACCGGTTGACCGATAACCGGATCACGGTAAACCTGGCCCCGGCCGACATCAAGAAGGAGGGGGCCGCCTTCGACCTTCCGATCGCGATCGGGATCCTGGCCGCCCAGGATATAGTG
>CP070770.1:1880009-1895593 GCA_020345765.1 Deltaproteobacteria bacterium | reverse complement strand
GAGGTGGTAGTCATCGCGCCGTAAGCAGTAGAGCTGGAACGCTGGATCCCGGTATTCATATAGGCCTCGTTATCATAGCAGATATAGAGGAAATCGTGGCCGCGCTCCAGGGCACCGGAGAGTGCCTGGATCCCGATATCCGAGGTCCCGCCGTCACCGGCCATTGCTATTACCTTGATCTTTCCGGCCGGTATCCTGCCTTTGCGGGTCAGGCTCTTGATCCCCGCTTCGATCCCTGAAGCCACTGCGGCGGTATTCTCGAACAGGGTATGGATCCAGGGAACTTCCCATGAGGTCTGCGGGATCTGACTGGAGATAATCTCCAGGCAGCCGGTGGCATTGGCTATAACCACATTCCTCCCCAGCACCTTCATAACATGCCGGACTGCCAGGGCTTCCCCGCACCCCATGCAGGCCCGGTGTCCGGGGGCAAAGTGTTCGGTCTTTGGTATCAGTCGGGAGGCAAAGATTGAAAATCTATCCATTACTCACGGACTCCGATCATTTCATACTCCTGGGGAGATCCTTTTTCTGCAACCTCTTCCGCCCTCTTTGCAATACCCTCAAACTGTTCAGGTGAAATATCCCTTCCCCCCAGTCCCGCAACAAACCCTACTACTTTCGGTCTGGAAGTGGCCTGGTAAAGTGCCGATCGGATCTCAGAGCATACCGGCCCCCCCGGTCCCCCGAAGGAGATACATCTATCGACTACCGCCAGTATCTCAAGACCTTCCACTGCCTGGCGGACCTCCTCGAAAGGAAATGGTCTCCATAATCTGAGTTTAAGTAAACCTACCTTCTCTCCCCGCTTACACATCTGATCGATAGCCAGAGAGGCAGTCTCCCCGAAGCTCCCCATGGTCAGTATTCCTACTCGGGCCCCTTCCATCTGGTAGGACTCTACCGGCTGGTAACGGCGGCCGGAAATTTCGGCAAATTGTTTCCATCCTTCCTGAATAACAGGCCTTACCGAATGCAAGGCAACATCCTGGGATTTCTTGACCTCGGTGTAAATGAAAGGTGGCCCGTAGGCCCCCATGGTTACCGGCCGATCGGGTAATAGGGGATGAGGGTAGCTATTTATCGGGAGGTACCGGTCTGCCTCTGCTTGTTCCAACAATTCCAAAGGCTCTACTACATGGGTCACATGAAATCCATCAAGGTGAACCATTACCGGGAGGAGCGCCCTCCTATCCTCCCCCACCCGGTAGGCCCAGAGGACATGATCGTACGCCTCCTGGGCATTCTCTACGAATACCTGGATCCAGCCGGTATCCCGCACCGCCATCGCATCCGAGTGGTCTCCCCAAACACTTAAGGGAGCTGAGAGGGCACGATTGGCTACCGTCATCACTACCGGTAGCCTCATTGAGGAAACCGCATAGACTACTTCGTGCATTAGCTCCAGACCCTGACCGGCCGTTGCGGTAAAGGTCCGGGCACCGCACGCCGCCGCCCCTAGACAGGCGCTCATTGCCGTATGCTCGGACTCCACGCAGATAAACTCCGCATCCAACTCACCGTCGGCGATTATCCCGGAAAGGCTCTCGACAATATGGGTCTGGGGGGTTATCGGATAAGCAGATACTACATCTACATTGGCCATTTTCACCGCTTCGGAGATAGCCAGCGACGCCTCCATTCCTACCCGCTTGGACATCTACTCTTCCTCCTCGACCATTGTAATTGCCCCGGTCCAGCATTCCCGGACACAGACCCCACATCCCTTGCAGTAATAAAGGTCATTATCAAAATATCCCTCAGCATCCTCCTTAACTGCAGGCTCAGGACAGAACAAGTAACAAAGACCGCATTTTATACACTTACTCCTATCCCAGACCGGGCGCTGGGATCTCCAGTCCCCGGTCCGGTACTGCCGCGCCCCGCCCGGTTCGGTAACGATCGCCCCGACCTCAATATCCTTCCAACCTAAAGGTTTATCCGAACTTGCCATTTTCCTGTTACTCTTCTATTAGTGTCTTCTCGTATGCTGCCTGGACCGCCTTCAGGTTCTTCTGCGCCAGCATCTCACTGAATCGCTCCTGGATTGGTCCGGCGAGTGAGTCAAGCTCCACTATCCCGGTGGCCCTGATCAGAGCCCCCATCATCGTGGTATTGGTAATCGGAACACCGAGGGTCTCCCGGGCAATCTTGGTAGCATTAACTACTGCCACCCTCGATTCTATACGGAAGGCCGACTTGATCTCATCGGGCAGTTGCCTGGTATTGATTACTATCATTCCTTCCTGTCCTTCCTGTTTTAATCCGGCGGTAAAATCAATTATCTTAAGCAGACTGGGGTCTAGGACTACCACTATATCGGGTTGAATCACCTCCGAGCGGATCCGGATCCGCTCTTGCTCGCTTATCCGCAGGTAGGAAACAACCGGTGCCCCTCGTCTTTCCGGGCCGAAGCTCGGCATCGCCTGGGCAAACTTTCCCTCTTCGATTGCTGCCAGGGCCATCAGCTCCGCCGATGTAACCGCCCCCTGCCCTCCTCTTCCGTGAATTCTTACTTCAATCATAATCCTGAGTAAAATATATATTTTTTTCTTATATCAGATTCAAGGACTTACTTCAACTTTAAAATGATGCTGGGAGGCATCCCCCCAAATCCTCTCAGCGGGAATTCTCAGACTTCCCTCCTGTTCTCCAGGGCTTTACCGATGGTTACTTGGTCAATATACTCAAGCTCCCCTCCTGAGGGCACTCCGCAGGCGATCCGGGTAATCCTTATTCCCAGAGGCTTGATCAGCTTTTGCAAATACAGGGCAGTTGCTTCCCCTTCCACATTGGGATTAGTAGCAATAATCACCTCATCCACCTTGCTTCCCTGCAGCCTAACCAGTAGCTCTCTGATTTTCAGATTATCCGGGCCGATCCCGTCCAAAGGGGAAAGGCTCCCTTGAAGGATATGGTATCTTCCCCGGAAAGCCCCGGTTTTCTCAATAGCAATAAGATCCGAAGGCTCTTCCACTACACAGATGACATTTTCAATTCTTCTATTATCCTGACAGATCCGACATAGCTCCTGTGAAGTCAGGTTAAAGCATACGGAACAGAACCTTACTTTCTCCTTAAGGTTCAGCACTGCCCGGGCCAGAGCCTCTCCATCCTCCTTCGGGCTGCGCAGCAGGTGAAACACTAGGCGGGATGCCGTCTTCTCTCCGATCCCGGGGAACTTAGAAAATTCCTGGATAAGCAGCTCAATAGGGTCAGCGTCTCGACTCATATTCGACTACATTAATCCCGGGATATGATAACCCTGGGTAATTTTACCCATCTGTTCAGTGGCCATCTCCCGGGCCTGGTGCATCGCCTCGTTTACGGCGGCCACGACCAGGTCCTCCAGCATCGCTATCTCACCGGCGTCCATTACCTCGGGGTCGATCCTTACCGAGAGCAGCTCCTGCCTGCCATTGACCCTGGCAGTAACCATCCCCCCTCCTGACGAGGCCTCTACCTCTTTTTGCGCCAGCTCTTCCTGAACCTTGGCCAGCTGTGTTTGAAGTTTTTGAAACTGTTTAACTATATTGTTGATCCCACCTTTAATCATCATCTCCTCCTAATTGTTAGGGTTTTATTTCTCTCTCCCGGTAGTCCCGAGCTTTACCTCGGTGATCTTACCCCCGAATATATTCAATGCCTCTCTAACCATAGGGTCGTTCCGCGCCTCCATTTCCATCTCTCTCTCCCGGTTCTTCTCCTTGATCCTCTCTTCCCGAGGAGGGGGACAATCCTCCGGACTAAGGGCAGAGAACTTAATCTTTAGCTCCCGGTGGAAAAAATCCCGGCAGATCTGGTCGAAGGTATTCAGATTATCGGCATCCTGGAGATTTTCTTTGAAGATGGAATTCTCCGGAAACCCGATCTTGATCTCTTTCTGGCTGAGGCCGAGTAGCTTTCCCTTCTCGAGAAGGGATGCCAGCATTGGTTTTTTGTTTCGGGTGAATTCCACCAGCCCATTCCAAGTATCATTTTCCAGCTCTCCTCTCTCTTCTGCGGCACGAGACTCCGCTGTGCCCATCCCGTCCCCGGAAGAAACCGGTGAAGGAATTGGGGCTGCTCCCCCAAGATGCATTTCCAGCTTGCTTATCTTCTGCAGTAGTTCTTCCAAAGGATAGATTTTCTTGACCTGAGCCATTTTTACCAGGGTTAGCTCCAGGATCAGCTTGGGGTAAGGAGAGCGGGCAATTTCTTCCTCTCCCTTGAGCAGGATATTGAACAGCTGCAGGATCTCTTCCAGACCCAGCTTCCCTCCCTGCTCGCGCAACTCTTCAATCTCATTCACTGTTAGATCCAACAGGCGCTCAGGGTTCTGGGCAACCTTGACTACCAGAAGATTTCGAAAATGCTCGAGCAGTTCTTTACCGAACTGCTTGATATCATAACCGTAGTTATATACTTTGTTGCTGATCTCCAGGCAGCTTTGGGCATCCCTTTCGAGAACCGCCAGCGAGGCCTCGAAGAGCAGTTTCCGATCAGCCACCCCCAGCACCTCAATTACCTTGTCATCCGGGATATCCTTGCCGGCATAGGCGATGATCTGGTCCAGGAGGCTCAAGGCATCCCTCATACTCCCCTCCGCCTCTTTACTGATCAGCACCAGTCCCTGTTCCGACAATTCCACTCCTTCCTGGGAGAGAACTTCCTTCAGACGCTCCCGGATCACTCCCTGGGGGATCCGCCGGAAGTCGAAACGCTGACAGCGTGAAATAATGGTTTCCGGGATCCTATGGGGCTCGGTAGTAGCAAAGACAAAAATGGCATGGGCCGGGGGCTCCTCCAGTATCTTCAGGAGAGCATTGAAAGCACTGGTAGAGAGCATATGGACTTCGTCGATGATATAGATTCGGTACTTCCCCCGGGACGGTGTGTATTTGATATTCTCCCGGAGCTCCCGGACATCGTCTACTCCGGTATTGGAAGCCCCGTCTATCTCTTGGACATCGAGTGAATTGCCGGCGGTGATCTCCTGGCAGGGCAGGCACTGATCGCAGGGGTCGGGACTCGTCCCCTGCTCACAGTTCAGGGCTTTGGCCAGGATCCGGGCTACGGAGGTCTTCCCCACACCCCGGGAGCCCGCAAAGAGGAAGGCATGGGCTATTCTCCCGCTGGAAATAGCATTCCGGAGGGTCGTGGTGATATGATTTTGACCAATAACCTCCTCGAACCTCTGAGGTCTCCACTTCCGTGCCAGTACTACATAAGACATCTAAGACCTTCTTGCTCGGTAATTACGGACACTATTGATAGCTAGGCTTTCCTGCGACTAAGAGAAAAAGATTACTACCGCTGCTTCCTTCCGGACCTGACGGGGTTTGTAATCCTATCTCTGCGCAGGACCCAGCTATCAATACTGTCCATAAAATTCACTGGCGGAGAGGGTATCCTTCGCTAAAGCTTCGGAATACCTGTTTCCCTCTGTCAACTCCCATTTCTTATGCCATTCCGTAGCCCTAGCGTAGGATGGCGGAGAGGGTGGGATTCGAACCCACGTGAGAGTTATTAGCCCTCTACCCGATTTCGAGTCGGGCCCGTTATGACCACTTCGGTACCTCTCCCTAACTCTTCTTTATCTTCTGTACTTAAAAAAGCCCTGAAGCAAAGCCCGACAATCCTTTTCCAGAACACCCCGGGTAACTCTTACGGTATGGTTAAGCTTTTTATCTGCAAAAATACAATAAACCGAGGTTACCGCTCCGGCCTTAGGATCAGGAGTCCCGTAGACCAGATGCTCAATCCTTGCTTGGATCATTGCCCCCGCGCACATCAGACAGGGCTCGAGGGTAACATAAAGGGTAGTACCGGGCAGTCGGTAATTCTTTAGTTTCTCCCCTGCTTTTCTTAATACCAAGATCTCGGCATGGGCTGAAGGGTCATTCAGGAAGATTGTCCGGTTATGGTCCCGGGCGAGTACCTCTTTATCTTTAACCAGAATTGCTCCTACTGGGATCTCCCCTTCCTTAGCAGCCTCTCCGGCCTCCCTCAGGGCAAGGCTCATCAAATCTTCATCCTCACTCAACCCTGCATTCCTCTTTACTCCCTTAGAAGCTTACCTCCGGCGAGTTAACACCTTCGGGGGCACCTAACGGATTTACCATGCTCTAACGAATTTCCCAATATTTTCTTAATATTATAAACATCCTCGGAAAATGTCAAGGTGAATACTTGACTTTCCCGGGGATAATCTGGTAATCAATAATTAACTCGTTTCTGAAAGGAGGAAGAAAAACATGTTTTCCAGGATATCCGCCCTTATTTTTCTCTTGTTCTTCTTTATCAATTCCTGTTCTGCTGTGACTAATATAGGTTTGCGATCGGCCTCTTCGGATTTCCCTCATATCCTCGATGGCCTGATGAAGCAGAAGAATGTCCGTTTTGTCAAGGAGGGCCTCCCCGGGCAAATCCTCCTGCTCTCGGCCCTGGTAGAGTTATCTCCTTCCGACCATAACCTCCTCACCTACGCTGCTATGTCCTATGTGACCTACGGCCTCATGGTGGAGGACGAAGACCCGGTTTATGCCGGCGACTTATACCTTACCGCCAAGGAATACGGTTTCCGGGCCCTGAGGACGAATTCCCGTTTCCGGGAAGAAATCGAAAAAGGGAACTCGGTCAAGGTTTCCATCAAACACCTGGGGAAGGATTATACCTCCGCCCTTTACTGGACCGGTCTGAGCTTGGGGTTGGAGGTTATGCAGACCGGGGGGGATATAAGTAATACGATGCAGACAATAGACACGGTAAATGCAATGATGCACCGGGTTCTTGTCCTGGACGAAAAATTCTTCTTCGGCACCCCCCATCTCTATCTGGCTCTCCACTATGCCCTGCTCCCCGACTCTTTGGGGGGTGGTATAGAGAAGGCCGATGCCGAATTCAAAAAGGCATTTGCGATCAATGAGGGCAAGTTTCTCCTTGCCGATGTACTCTATGCCCGGTATTACGCAACGATCATCCAGGACGAAGATCTCTTCCTCACCCACCTGAATAAGGTATTAGATACTCCGTCCGATGTTATCCCCCAGGTTCTGATTAATGAAATTGCCAAGGAAAAGGCAAGAAAGCTGCTCAAGAAGAAATATGAATTCTTTGATAAACAATTGAATTCTGATAATGAGCAGAGATAGGGATCGGGGACTCACCACCGTTAATGCTTCAAATACGGTGGATCGAAGTACACCTCGAGGGAAACATCCGACAGCTCGTCGAGAATCCGGTTTTTTATGATCTGCCGTGTGTTCTGGGCCTGTTCGTCACTCAGATCCACATCGGTAGCAACGTCTACCCTCACCGTCGGGCAGGTATCGGGACCGGTTACGCAAAGATCGTGGTAAGACGAACAATATTCAAGCTCCCGTACCACCCCCTCCACTACCCGGCGAACCTTTGCCCAATGGGGGTGAAATCGGGCGACCGGATCGGCGTGTACCGTGGCGCTCCCCGGAAATCGTTCGAGAATAACGCTCTCGACCCGGCGGGTAACCTCGTGCGCCTTCTCAAATGATATCTCATTGACCACGACGACATGAAGCGAGATAACATTCTGAAGACCATACCTTTCTACTCGCATCTCATGGATATCAAGCACTCCCTCTACGGAACGAGCTACATCCGCTATCTCCCCATACATGCTCTCGGGCGCATTCTGGCCCATCAGGGGAGCAGATGAATGCTTGAGTATCTCTACCGCTGCCCAGGCTATGAGCACCGCAACCCCGAGTCCGGCAATACCGTCCACCCAGCTGAGACCGTATCTGGATGCAATGAAGGCAACAACAACCAATCCGGTTGCGAAGACATCACTTCGGTGATGCCAGGCATCTGCCTGAAGGGCGTCCGAGTTGATCAGGTGACCGAGCTCCGATGAAAACCGGGCAAGCAGTTCCTTGCCGATCATCATCAGCACCACGAGGGCGATTACCCAGTTCGCCGCCTCTACCTGTTGGGGGTGCAGGATCCGGCCTAACGCGGCCCGGCCCATCTCGATGGCCGTTACTCCGAGAAGCACTGCGATCACCACACCGGCAATGCTATCGGCCCTGCCGTGCCCGTAGGGGTGTTCCTTGTCGGCGGGTCTCCGGGCAGCCCGGAAGCCGTAGATGACAATAGCGGATGTGCCGGAATCGGCGAAAGTATGGGTTGCATCTACTATCAGCGATATGCTCCCGGTGAAGTAACCGAGACCCCACTTGGCCGCCGCCATCAATGTGTTTACGACAATACTGACCCATCCCTCGAGGAGCCCCACCCGGCTGCAGGCTTCGATATTGAACTGATTGTCGCATCCCGGCGCAAGCCTGCGAGCCACCCAGGTACTGAATCGTTTCATCATCTTATTAACCCCAATAACTAATTAATTTAAGTCTGTCGTCTATCACCCCTTCGAAACGCCCCGGCTTGCCCTGATGCCCCCGGA
Organism: Deltaproteobacteria bacterium; assembly: GCA_020345765.1. Lineage (GTDB taxonomy): Bacteria > Desulfobacterota. Next base: position 1,887,171 of record CP070770.1, on the reverse strand, counting down.
TCGGGGTCGATCGAACCCGATATTCATCGGGGTGAAGGCATCGGGGCTCTTCAGGACTTCGGAAGGAACGGGGCAAATTGCGGGTTGTTCGGTAATTCACTGAAGAAAACTAGAAAAAGTTGTCTGATTATCTCCTTTTGGCCGCCAATTTCCCGGCTACGAGAGACTTAAATCTTTTTTCCGACAGCTTTATCTTATCATTCTTTTCGGACAATAGCTTCCGGAGTCTTTTCGTTCTATCTTCTCTGCTCTTAATCATTCGCCCGACCTCTCTCGGGCGAGGGCTCCCGATATTCGAGCGTGCGGAAATACTCTGGACGGGATCCACGACTTTCTTTAACACCTTATCGCTCACCACAACCTTTTTCTTTAACTCACGCCTTGCGACCATCTCTAAGAGGCGGGAATCGATCATGGTCAAATCCGAGCCGGTTGATATTACATGTTTAACCAGGCTCCCCACCAGAAAATGGCCCTCTCTGAACGAAAGAGAGCCTTCCTTCGCAAGAAACTCTGCCAAATCCAAAGCGGTAATATTCCCCTTGACAACGAGGTGTGCCATCATGTCCCGCTTGATTTTAAGGGTTTTTATCGCTTGCTTCATTATCCCCAGAGAGGATTTTACATCATCAACTATTCTCCACAAGGCCGGCTTCAATTCCTGAAAATCCTTATGATACCCGGTTATCAGGCCGTTTGTGATGGTAAACAGATTATATGATGAAGCCAAAACATTAGCTGCCTTACTCCTGATCATTTCCATTGAATCCGGATTCTTTTTCTGGGGCATCGCACTGCTTATATCGGAAAACTCATCGGACAGTTCAATCATATTCAACTCGGAAGTGGACCAGAAAACTAAATCTGAGGCGATTCTGCTCAATGTCGTCATCAATATTGCTAAGACCGAGCCGATCTCCAGGATAAAGTCCTTACTTGATACTGCTTCGATATTATTCTCTACCATACCGTCAAAACCCAATAACTTACTGGTATAGCGTCGATCAATATTCACCCTGCTTCCGGCCAGGGCACCGGCACCGAGAGGACTTAAGTTTATGCGGGAAAATGCCTCAAACAACCTCATGAGATCGTTGCTGAGGGTATCCACATACGATAGTAAATAATGACTGTAGGTTGTCACCTGGGCCTGCTGGGTATGGGTGTAACCGGGCATAACGGCGTTCTTATACTTTCTGGATACACTCAAGAGAACATTATTGAGACCCAAGACCAATTCGATAATATCCAGAACCTCCCGGCGCAGATAGATGCGCAGGTCCGTCATAACCTGGTCGTTTCTGCTTTTGGCAAGATGCAGTTTCCCCCCAACCTTCACCCCGCAGTAATCGAGCACATACTGTTCGATGAGCTGGTGGATATCTACATACTTGTCCTGATAATCCTGGAATATTACTCCTTTCTCCAGTTCTTTCCTTGCCTTCTCGAGGGCTTTTAAGACTTTTACTGATTCCACCCTGCCGATTAAACCCTGCTTATGAAGCATAAGGATATGTGCTTCATTAACCCTGATATCGGCATCCGCAATCCTTTTATCTTCATCCATACTGCTGATGAATTTTAGGGTATTCTTATCCAACCCGCCTTTCAGGCGGCCGGAGCGCCAGTAATCCTTGGAGCCTTTTGATTTCATTTGTTTGTAAACCCAGATAAATCGAAAATATCCGAATTACCTATTATGAGCCCCGCCTTTGGCGGGGTCGAAGGGGAAAAGAAGTGTAATTCAAACCATATCATCCCCCTTGATGGGGGAGGAAATAGGTGGGGGTGATCAAATTCTATCACCCTCCCCTTCATCCCCTCCCCTCAAGGGAGGGGATACTTTGAGGAAAAACCTTTCATTCCCGTGCTTCCGCACGTGGAATTCAGGTTAATTTTTAGAAAGCGTTCTCCGGAATCTCCACAACGCTTCGGTTATTGCTCGTAATATATGCGGAATCCCCCTTTACCTGGCAAAGAAGCGTATCCAGGTAAAATTTGGCGGCGTGGCATTTACCGCTGTAGAAGGCGGCCTCGTTGTTATCCTCGACCAGCTTGGCCTTGGCCGCATCGTCACCGGCACCCTCTTTCTCGTAGATCTCATTCAGTTTCCGATCGGCGATAATCAACTGGTCGCATAACTGCCAGCCCACCAGAACGTCACCGAACAGCTTGAGATAAGGAGTAGCCACTATTACCGGGTATTCCTGATCCCCGGACATACCGCAGTTGACCAGATGCTGAGTGGTAGTATCCAGTGTCTCAATGGCGTCACCTGCCTTTTCTATAAAAGCGGCCAGTGTGGGATGTCCCTTGTTATCCTCGATAAATTTCCTTAGCTCCGCGATCAGGTCATTATAGGGCTTCATCTGTTTCTTGAGATTAAATACCTTCCTCCCCACCAGATCCAGAGCCTGGATGCCGTTGGTCCCCTCAAAGATGGAGGCAATCTTGGAATCCCGCATCAGCTGCTCAACCTTATATTCCTTGCAGTACCCGTAACCGCCGTGAACCTGGACGGCATCGCTGGTCAGCAGGAAACCGGTATCGGAGAAATAAGCTTTGATAACCGGGGTAAATACCTCGAACATATCGTTATACTTCTCTCGCTCAGCAGTATCCTCAGCAATCATCCCCATTGCAGCAAGGTAGGCGGCGCGGTAAAGGACCGCCCGCATCCCCTCGATATATGCCTTCATCTTTAAGAGCATCCGGCGGACGTCCGGGTGCTTGATGATTTCTACCCGGGGGGCGTTCACATCCCTCATGTTCTTGATCTCTACTCCCTGGACCCTCTCCTTGGCGTATTGGAGTGATGCCAGGTAGGCGGTACTGGCTGCTGCTAATCCCTGGAGCCCGGTCCCGAGCCGCGCATGGTTCATCAACTTGAACATATAAATTATGCCCTTGTCTACCTCCCCCAGCAGCTCACCCTCACATTTCCCCTCATCGCCAAAGAGCAAGGCGCAGGTGGCACTCCCGTGGAGCCCCATCTTTTCCTCGATCCCGGTGCACCTCAGATCATTGAACTCTCCCAGGGAACCATCCGGATTGACCCTGAATTTAGGGACGATAAAAAGGCTGATGCCCTTGATCCCCGGGGGCGAACCCTCCGCCCGGGCCAGCACCAGATGAATTATATTCTCCACCATATCGTTCTCCGCCGCGGTGATAAACTGCTTGGTACCCTCGATCAGCCACTTATCGCCAACCTTCTTCGCCTTGGTTTTCAGATCCCCCACGGCCGAGCCGGCCCCATCTTCGGTAAGGTCCATGGTTCCGCCCCAATCCCCGGCATACATCTTTTTCAGGTAACGGTCCTTTTGCTCCTGGGTACCGTATTCCTCGATCACTGCCGCCGCCCCGCTTGTCAGGCCCGGATAAATACTGAAGGAAACATTGGCACCGTTTAAGAACTCACTCACCATAAGCGTAGCAAATTGAGAAAGCCCCTGCCCCCCGTATTCCGGAGGAGCCGATAGCCCCATCCATCCCGCCTCCTTAAAGGCTTTGAAGGCATCATGATAACACTTGGGAATCTTCACCTCCCCATCGTCGTATTTACAGCCGACCTCGTCTCCCTCGAGGTTAATCGGCAACAATACCTCTTCGGCAAACTTGCTTATCTGCTCGATGATCATATTATGATCATCCCGGGAAACCCCTCCGAAAGCCTCGTGGTCTAAAATCTTCTCCAGCTCCAGCTGCTCCCATAAAACGAACTGAAGGTCCCTCTCATTCACTAACTTATTACTCATATCGGCCTCCTTTTAAAAATGGCACATTAAGAATTTTTTAACATACCCAGGCAAGGCTGTCAAGAAAAAGACTCCGCTGATTTTCCCGACAATCAATAACTTTACTATATTCAACCATTGTGCATTTTCTCTCTAATCTCCCCGTATTGGCAGAGTGCGGCCATTGCCTTAACCGCCCTCTCCGGTGCCGGGAAGCAGGGGATCCCCCGGCTTTGGAGAAAGACCACGGCATGATCCTTCTCCCCCCAGAAGGCCGAGCAGAGGATCGGCTTTCCGAAAATCCGGGGGAACTCGATCAGCTCCGTGAGCATGGAGGCCACTATCTTTTCCATATCCTGGAAGGGGACTTCGTCTCTATTTGGGGCTAACTCCCTCATCCCCTTCAGGGACGGCGGAAGGGTTATCCCGTGAATCACCATGCCGTCAACCTCGGGATCGGCAAGCAGGACCCGGGGTATCTTATCGGCCAGAATGGAAAGATCCATGGAAAAGGTAAGATCGATTGGGTTTCGGGGAGAAGCAGTTGGAGCGATAAATTCCCGGACCTTCTCCTGAAGGTCATCCCTCAGGATCGGAACCCTCAAGCCCCATCTTTCACAGGCATCGGCCATCGAGGTAGTCGGCCCGCCCGAATGGCTGAGGACCACGATATTCCTTCCCCGGGCCGGGGGCTGGGTGGCCAGCGCCCAGGACCAATCGTAAAGCTCCTCCACCGTCTCGACCCTGATGATCCCGGACTGACGCAGCGCCCCCTCGTAAATGGCATCGGGACCGGAAAGGGCCCCGGTATGACTGAGTGAGGAGCGGGCCCCGGCCTCCGTGCCGCCGACATAGAGGGCGACTACCGGCTTCTTCCGGGTAACCTCCCGGGCTGCCTCCAGAAACTCCCTTCCCCTCCTAATCGCCTCGATATACAAGGCAATCGCCTTGGTCTCCGGGTCCTCACCCAGGTATTCCAGGCAGTCGACCAGGTCGATATCCACCGAGTTTCCTACGCTGATTGCCTGGCTGTACCGGATCTGATATTTGGCCAGGTAGGAGATTACCTGGGTAATATAGGTCCCGCTCTGAGAAGCGATCCCAATCCCCCCGGGCTCGTGGAGATAAGGGAAGAAGGTAGTATTGAGTTTCCCTCGGGTGTTGATGACACCGATGCAGTTAGGCCCGATAAACCTTATCCCATACCGTCGGGCGACCGCAACTATCTCTTTTTCCAGTTCACCTCCCTCTTCCCCGACCTCACTGAATCCGCCCGAGATGATAATCGCCTTCCTTACCCCCCTTTCACCCAGCTCCCCCAATACCTGAGGGACTGCCCGGGTGGGTATTACCAGGACCGCCAGATCCGGTGCCTCGGGAAGATCCGCCGCCTTCCGGTAGGTCTTCAGCCCGAAGACGGTTTCCTCCCGGGGATGGATGGGGTAGATCTTACCCGGATAATTTCCCCGGAGGATGCTGGTCAGCAGGACGGTGCCCATCTTCATAATGTTATTGGAGGCACCGACAATGGCCACCGAGCCAGGATTCATTATCTCAACCAGAGGATTACCCGCCATTACTGCACCTAAAATAGGGACAGCGCCCGTTTTTTCTCCAAATTTCTCGACAAGGTCTGGTCCATCGTCACTGGTTATTATCTATAAACCCAGTTTCAGCCGGGTTTTGATATAATCGGCAACTATTTTACCCCCGAATATCCCGGAAGGAGCGCCCCCCGGATAAAAAGCCCAATGCCCAACCTGGAGCAGGTTCTTGATCGGGGTAAAGTGCCCGAGTGCTAGGTAATTTCTGCCCGTGTTATGAAAGGTTTCCCGGGGGTTATATGTCCAGCCCATTACGGTCCCCCCGGTGTTCAGGGTATAGCGCTCCAAGGTATAGGGTGTGGCGGGAATTTTCACCTCGATCTTCTTCGCTATCCCGGGGATAATCTTCTCGGTAACGGCGATGGTATCTTCGGTAACCTTTTCTTTCAGATCCTGATATTCCGGTGTCCGTTCTCCGTTCCGTGTGCCCCAGTTTTTACCCCATTCCGCTATGGTCGCGACATTGATCATAATTCCGCTCTTGCCTTCCGGGGCCATGCCCGGGTGATTCATGCAGGGGATGGAGATCACCTGGGGGGAACGGCGGAAAAAATCTCCGGCGTTCCGCATCTCTTCATAAGTTACGCCCTGATAGTCGGGGCAGAAGGGAAAGATGTGCTCGCATCCCTTGAGCGGCAGATCTTCCGGAGGGATATCGACGCCGAGGAACAGCCGGAAAGCGGACTCGCATACTTCGGTTCTCTCCATCCGCTCCCGGTAGGAATCGGGCAAGCTCCCGGGAGGCACCATCTTGAGAATCAGCCTCTTTGCATCTCCGTTGGAGATCACGAACGGGGCGCGGATTATCTCGCCCCCTTGCACTTTTACCCCGTCGGCCCGGTCGTTTTTCAAAATAACCTCCTCGACCAGGGTTTTTAACATCATCTGCCCGCCGTTCTCCTTGATGGACCCGGCTATAGCATCGGCGATTACCTGCATCCCGCCGTCAGGGTAATAATAATCTATAAATAGCTTGGTATATCCCAACCCAAAAGAGGCCGGTGTCCCCCGGGGAAAGACATGCTGGAGGACACGCATGAGATTTTGATCGTTCACATGCTCCGCGATATATTCCTCCATCGGCAACTTCATCAGTCGCCCAAACATACGGCTGTGTTTGACGCTCTTGCGGTACTTGATCAGCCATCCGGGGAGAGCAGCTAATGACCTGGCATAAGAATCAAATACCGGATTGGGGAGCTGGACATAAGCATCAAGGACATTGGCCAGTATTTGTGTATCCTCGCTGATTCGCTTTAGTCCCTCCACCTGAGAGGGAAACTTCCTGCCCAAAGCTTCGTAAAACTTGTCTATATCGGAGATGCTATTAATCTTAATCAGGGTATCCGGCAAGGCCATTCCCACCGGGCTCCTTTTCAGGTTGATGCGGTCAAGAATGCCCAGGTACTGGAGCATGGGGATCAGGGCTCCCAGGTTCTCGCAGGCCTGGATACCCCCGTCGAATATATATCCCTTGTGTTTAAAAGAGGTGAAGTATCCACCCGGCCGGTTGTGCTGCTCGCAAATAAGCACCTTGATTCCCTGCTTGGCCAAGCAAGCAGCAGCGGTTAAACCTCCGATTCCGGATCCGATTACGATGGCATCATAATCATAGCCGCGGTATTTACCTCTTACCATTGAAGCCTCTCTTTGCCTTGTTTGCCGGTTTCCGGATACAAGCAAGATTACATATAGCAGATATTGAGCGAATGTTCAAATTAAATTAAAGGTATCCCGTTTTATGTAAAAATACCTGAATCCCCTTTTATAATATTATCTGGACAATTATAATTAAATATGTGAAAATGCCTATAAACCGGC
>CP070770.1:1873331-1879909 GCA_020345765.1 Deltaproteobacteria bacterium | reverse complement strand
TTAATGTAGGGGCCGACGTCTCTGTCGGCCCGAATTAGGGTGGACACGGGGTTCCACCCCTACATTTTTTTGTTGTATATGCCGTTTTGTAGATGATTTTTACGTCTTCAGGGTTTGGGCAACAACCTGTTGAAAATTGACTTTTTTTAAGATAAAACAGTTCCTGATGGGAAGGGGAAGGGTGGGTTCATGAAGCCCGGTGAGGAGGAGTTGAGGAAAAGCCGTCCCCTTTACGGTATTTAAAATTGTTCGAGAAGGAATAACGCTGATTTCTCTGCGGGTCCGACCTAGCTAACCTCTTCGCTTGTTTCCGATTATTATATAGATCCGAAAAGTTTCGGTATCACGAAAGAGAACATCTTGGTTTGAGGGAGAAGGTATTATGCCAACATTTACATTTCAGGAGATCTTGATCTGGGGCGGGATTTTTCTTTGCCTTTCCCAGTCGGCGATGTTTTCGGGCCTTAACCTGGCATATTTCGGCGTTAGCCGCTTACGTCTGGAGGTCGAGGCGACGGGGGGCAACCGGCACGCGGAAAAAGTGCTGAGCCTGAGGCAAAACACAAATTTCCTCCTTACTACCATACTGTGGGGAAACGTCGGCGCCAATGTCCTTCTTACTTTACTTTCCGATTCGATCCTCGCCGGAGTAAGTGCCTTTTTCTTCTCGACCTTTGCCATCACCTTTTTCGGCGAAATCATGCCGCAGGCTTATTTTTCGCGTCACGCCATGCGTATGGGCGCTGCCCTTTCTCCCATCCTCCGTTTTTACCAACTGCTGCTGTTCCCGTTAAGCAGAACGACCGCAATGATTTTGGACTGGTGGCTGGGAAAAGAGGGAATCGAGTTTTTCCGGGAAGCCGATATGCGGAAGGTAATCCTCAAGCACGTGGAAAGCCCGGATTCAGACATTGACCATGTGGAAGGAATCGGAGCCTTGAATTTCCTTGCCATCGACGATATTTCTATTGCCCACGAAGGGGAACTAATCGATCCGAAAAGCATAATCTCAGTGCCAATTAGAAATGGGCTTCCGGTCTTCCCTGATTTCGAGGCAAATCCGAACGACCCGCTTCTACAAAAGGTAAATGCATCAGGTAAGAAATGGGTGGTGATAGTCAACCGCGAGGATCATCCGGAGTTCATTCTTGATTCCGATGCCTTTTTAAGAAACGTTATTTTCGAGCGGGACAAATTTCCCATATACAAATACTGTTATCGACCGATTATCGTCAATAATCCAGCTTTACAACTGGGAGATGCAATCAAGGAACTAAAGGTGCAAAGTGCCCATCCCTCGGACGATGTCATTGACCAGGACGTCATACTACTATGGGCGCAAGAGAAGAGAATAATCACCGGATCGGACATCTTGGGCAGGTTGTTACGGGGAATCGTTAAATATCAGTGGCATCGGGGTTAGAGAGGAAAGAGATCGGGGTCACTCATATGTCATTTATTGGTAAAGATAAAGCAGGCGCTGGGTTTTTTTCGTAATAACAGGAATGTTTTGGGAGTGGAATGACGATGGCCGGGGCTCGAGAGCCCCGGCCATCCCGCATCTGGGACTTGATGGGTATTTGGGGAAGTCCCAGTGTATTTCCCCTTTTTATTAAGGGAGCCGGCAGAAAAAATCAATCAATTGGTCTGCCGGCGGAGAAAAGTAGGAACCTCGAGATCGTCATCGTCGAATTCGTCGAAGCTTATCTTGGTCAGATCGGGCTCCTCCAGTTTCCTATCCCTTCGGAGATAAGTAGGTAAATCCCGGTTCTCGCTGCGGGGCGTCGTGGTCATGGGTATGACATGATTCTTGAAATTCGCCGCCATCTTGGTTCCCCCGTTGCCAAAACCGGTAGCGATCACGGTAACCCGGATATCATCGCCCATAGCCTCGTCGATCACCGCTCCGAAGATTGTATTCGAGTCCTCATGGACCTCTTCCTGGACCAGGGTGGCTGCCTCACTGGCCTCGAACAGGGTCATATTCGGAGAGCCGGTGATGTTGATCAGAACCCCTTTCGCTCCCTGGATGGAGTTATCCTCCAGGAGGGGACTGGAGATCGCCTTCTGGGCAGAGTCCACGGCACGGTTCTCCCCGTTGGAAACCCCGGTGCCCATGATCGCCATTCCCATCCCGTCCATGATCGTCCGGACATCGGCAAAGTCCAGGTTGATAAGACCGGGAATGTTAATGAGGTCGGTAATCCCCTTGACCGCCTGGAGCAGGATACTGTCGGCGAGTTTAAAGGTATCCAGTATCGGGGTGTTCTTCCCGGCAATGGTCAGCAGTTTCTGATTGGGGACGACAATCAGGGTGTCCACGACCTTCCGGAGCTCGGCAATCCCTTCCTCGGCCTGCCGGATTCTCCTTTTCCCTTCGAAGAAGAAGGGCCGGGTGACGACCCCCACCGTGAGGGCCCCCAGCTCTTTGGCAACCTCGGCGACTATCGGCGCCCCCCCGGTTCCGGTTCCTCCGCCCATTCCGGCAGTGAGGAATATCATGTCCGCCCCCCCAAGGCTTTCATGGAGAGCGTCCCGGTCCTCCAGGGTGGCATTGTGGCCGACTTCGGGGTTACCGCCCGCTCCCAGACCCCGGGTCAGCATGGCCCCGAGCTGGAGCTTCTTGGATGCGAAGTTGAGCTTCAGGGCCTGGGCATCGGTGTTGGCAGCAACGAAATCCACTCCCTTCAGGCCGTCAGAGATCATGGTATTGATGGCATTACCTCCTCCCCCTCCCAGGCCGATCACTTTGATGTTGGCTTTCAGATCCTGATTCTCTTCGAATTCAAACATTTTCTTTCCCTCCTTTTCGTGGTTAGGTGTTTGAACACTTAAATTATTGTCATGTTTAGAACAATTCGGAAAACCATTCCTGCATCCGGTATCGAACCTTGCCGAAGATATGGTTATCCCGAAGCCGGAATTTGTTTATCGTTTGGTTCTTGCTCCCGTAGAGCACAAGGCCTACGCCGGTAGCATAGATGGGAGAATTAACTACATCGACTAACCCCCCGATCCCTGTTGGCGAGCCCCTTCTTACCGGGAGATCGAAAAGCTCCTCTGCCATTTCGGGAAGACCTTCCAGGATCGCGGTTCCCCCGGTAACGACGGCACCGGAGGCGATCAGATCCCGGAAGCCGGAGGCATTGATTTCCTCGATGACCAGGGAGAGGATTTCCTCGACCCGGGGTTCGATTATTTCGGCAAGCTTCTGCCGGGGAATCAATCTCGGTTTCCTCCCCCCCACGCTGGGAACCTCGATCGTCTCTTCCCTCGAGACCATCGTGGTCACCGCGCATCCGTATTTTTTCTTGATCTTCTCGGCCTCCGCCGCCGGAGTTCTCAGCCCCACGGCAATATCGCCGGTAATATGATTCCCGCCCAGGGAGATGACGGAGGTGTGTTTGATGCTACCGTCGATAAAGATAGCAATGTCGGTAGTCCCTCCGCCGATATCCACCAATGCCACTCCCAGGTCCTTCTCGTCCTGGTTCAGGACCGCCTCGGCCGAGGCGAGAGACTGCAGGACGATATCGCTGACATTCAGTCCGGTCCGGTGGATGCATTTAATGATATTCTGGGCCGAGGTTACTGCACCGGTAACGATATGGACCTTGGCCTCCAATCTTACCCCGGACATCCCCAGAGGTTCCTTGATGCCGTCCTGATTGTCGATGATGAATTCCTGGGGAAGAATGTGGATCACCTCCCGGTCCATGGGAATGGCCACTGCCCGGGCAGCGTCGACCACCCGCCGAACGTCGGTTTCCTTTACCTCCCGCTCCTTGATGGCGATGACCCCCTGGCTGTTAAATCCTTTGATGTGTCCCCCCGCTATTCCCGTATAGACACTGGAGATCTCGCACCCGGCCATCAATTCCGCCTCTTCGATCACCTTTTTGATCGATTCGACCGTGCTCTCGATATTGACGACCACTCCTTTTCTGAGTCCCCTTGAAGGATGGGTGCCGATGCCGACAATATCAATGCCGTCCTCCTCTATCTCCCCGACGATTGCGCAGATCTTGGTAGTTCCAATATCCACGCCGACAATAAGGTTTTCTTTCTTTCCCAATGTGCTCACCTGCCTTTCTATCCGCATTTAGCGGACCACTATTTCTCCTATTCCGTTTTAACGACCGCCATTTTTCGATAATTCAGATCGATATATTTTATGTTCCTTAGCCTTCCCTGGATAAGGGGTAAGAGCATCTGCAGATGACTCCATTTCCGGGAGATTTGGTCGAAACCCAGCTTGATTTGAGAGGCGGTCTCTACGGTAAATATGCTCAGACCGAGGTCGGGATCGACATTGATCTCGGAGATATTGCTTTTCCGGGGCCATCCCCCGCCGGAAGACAGCTTGAGGAGGGTCAGGGCACTGCCGATTGAATCTTGAAGATCTTGACCGCCCGGGTAGGACAGATCTCGGCGGGCAATACCGGTAATTACGGGGTAATTCAGGCTGTCCTCCGGGGAGATCTTTTTGAAGACCTGCCCGTTCTTATCCAGATAGTAAAGGTTTTCCAGGTGGATAAGTGCCACGGGCTCCTTCTCCTCGATCTTAATCCGGACACTGCGGGGCAGGAGCCTTTGGACGGAGGCCTTTTCGATCCAGGGATGGGCTTCCAGCCTTTTCTTTACCTGAGCGAGGTCGACCACGAAGATATTGTCATTGAGCTTGAGGCGGGATGCCTTGATTACCTCCTCGGGCGAGAGCCGCTTTTGACCCCTGACCGCGATCTTTTCGAGCGAAAAATAGGGGGCGGTGATAAGATAGCGATACCCCCCGGCAAGCAGGAGGAAGGAGCCGATAATGATTGAAGTCCAGAGGAGAAGACGGAAGAAGCCGAAGATAACCCTCTGGTAGTCCTTTTCTTCCCGGGAACGATTTTTTTTCGCCCGGCGTCTTTTTGAGGTCTTGTAATCTCGCATCTTACTTAATTGAATAGCTAACCTTTCCGCCGTTGACGGACTTTTTGCTCCGGAACCCTGATTTTCAAACTTGCGGTCTGCAGGATCCGCTCCACCAGATCGTTATAATTTAGACCACTCTCCCGGGCGATCTTGGGCAGGAGACTGGTAGCAGTCATCCCGGGAAGTGAGTTCACCTCGAGAAGATAAGGCCTCCCCCGAGGATCTACCCGAAGGTCGGCCCTGGTGGCTCCCTGACAACCGAGACACTTGTGGGCCTTCAGGGCTATCCTTTCCGCCTTCTTAAGGATCCGGGGAGAAAGTCGGGGGGGGAGAATATAGTCTGACTGTCCCTTGGTGTACTTGGCCCGATAGCTATAAAACTTGTCCTTGGGTACGATCTCGACCCCTCCCAGCACCCTGTCCTGGAGAATTCCGATATGGACTTCCTTGCCGGCGATATACTGCTCAATAAGGATTTCGCAATCATACCGGAAGGCCTCTTCCAGGGCGGCCTTCCACTCCCTTGACTTAGAGACAATACTGATTCCGACCGATGACCCCTCTCCGCACGGTTTTACTACGGCAGGCAAAGGGAAGGGCAGGTCCGAGCTTTTGAACCGGTTAGCATCCTCTTCTTGGAGAAGATGATATCTGGGGGTAGGGAGGTTATGTATCTCAAAAAGCTGTCGGGAGGCGAGCTTGTTCATTGAAAGAGCACTGGCCAGAATCCCCGAACCGGTATAGGGGATCCTCAGTATCTCCAGGAGACCCTGAATTGACCCGTCCTCTCCGTATCTGCCGTGAAGGGCGATAAAGGCAACATTTATCCCTTCCTTGACCAACCGGAGACCGATATCTTTTTTCGCATCAAGGCCGATTGCCTGGTAGCCTTTGTCCCAGAGTGCCTTGAGAATAGCCCGGCCCGAGTTTAGGGAAACTTCCCTTTCCGCTGATGTCCCCCCCATAAGCACCCCGATTTTTTTATCTTTAAACATTCTGGTTCTACTTAAGGACTAAATTCTCAAGATCGGTGCAGTTTTCCAGGTCAATGTCCTGATAAAGCTCCTCCTCACTCAAAATGGATTGCTCGAATCTTCTGATATATTCGGCAATCAATTCCTCGTCCTCATTGCTGATCTCGCGAAAGTGGATCCCCATTCCCGGAATCGGAGACGATCCCCGGTAGGAGGTTCTCTGGGACCAGACTACTTCGCCCAGGGCGGTGATGAGCCTGGGGCTCTGAGGCAGGGTAAAGCTGAGAAGCACGGTAGCGCCGATCGGCAGGGTCTTGGTGGTTTCCAGGAACAGCCCGGTTCTGCTGATATTTTGGGTATAATCAAACAGGAACACATCCGACTCCTTGTAGTCCACCAGAACCTTGATCGGTGCCCGCGGCTTCTGATCCGGTTTAGTATCTTTCATGTATGCCATTTTCTTCCTCCTCTCAAAATGAGTTAGTCTTCCCCGATCACCTTGATCTCGGGGACGAGTTTTATTCCGGTTTTTTGAGCTACCTTATCTTTGATCAGGTCCATTAAGATTATGATGTCTTTCGCCCGGGCCTCCCCGGTATTGACGATAAAGTTGGCGTGGAGCTCGGAGACTTTTGCTCCCCGGACCCTTACTCCCTTCAGTCCTGCTTCCTCGATAAGCTTTCCGGC
>CP070770.1:1871083-1873231 GCA_020345765.1 Deltaproteobacteria bacterium | reverse complement strand
CGCAAGTAACCTCTTCATTTTCTCCTCCTTCAAGGAAATTTTGTGCGTAAAGCAATATTATATGACAGGCAGGGTTGTTAGATTACCTGGGACGTAGAATTTAGGTGCGGATGAACTTTCCGCTTTTCCCGCCTTTTTTCTCGAGGAGTTTTATCTCCGAGATAACCATCCCGCGGTCGGAAGATTTGCACATATCATAGATGGTCAGGGCGGCGACTGCCACTGCGGTTAATGCCTCCATCTCCACCCCGGTTCGCTCGGTGGCCTTAACCTTGGACCTGATCCCGATAGAGCAGTCCTTTTCCCTCGGTTCAAACGATAGTTCAACATTGGTAAGGCTTAGGGGGTGGCACATCGGGATAAGCTCGCCGGTCCTCTTGGCAGCCATAATCCCGGCTACCTGGGCGACCCCCAGGGGATCTCCCTTCTTAATCTTTTTATCCTGAATCCGCCGGAAGGTTTCACGGTTCATCTTTATGCAGCCCCAGGCGACCGCCTCCCTCAGGGTTATCTCTTTGCCCCCGACATCAACCATCCTGGCCTTCCCCTCTTTATCGAAATGAGTGAGTTTTTTCATTTTCCCTTGTCCCCTTGAATCCTTGGACCCTCTCTTTTAAAAGGCAGTTGTAAACCTCAACTGCAGGGCATAAGCACCTTTCTTGTCTCCCTCAGCATCTTTGAAGACATCACCCGGGAAGAGGTAACCGAACTGCAGTCCCACCTCGGCCATGTCGGCTATCTCCCCGAATACCCCCAGATCAACCTCGATCCCCAGATTATTAGCCTTTTTACCACCCTGATAATTGACCTTCTTCTCCGCCCATGCCCAGGTGAGGGAGGATAGAGCCGTAAAAAGCTCCTGGAAGGAATACCTGAATGTCGGCTTGACATATACCGCATTACTTACCGCCGTGCGGCCATTTAGATCCTTATTGCCGTATTCCTCGAACAGGATCAATGCCACATTGTAGTCGGGGTCAAAGAAGAACTCCCGCAGTTGCGTTCCGGTGGGGACTAATAGGCTCTTTGTTGTTCCGTTTACTATGATTGGAGTTGCCCCCCAGGATTCGTTCTCTGACGGCCCGGTGGCAAATCCGGCCTCGAGGCCTAAAACGGTTGGGCCTACCGGGCAGTCACCCTTAACTGCCCCACCGAGCATATTACTAATATCAACTTTGCCCTGGCCGCCTAGTTCGGAGTCTATACTCAGGTCACCGTTAACTATCAGGGCCTCGGCCTCCAGTTTTATCGGCCCTAATTTATATTGCCCATATAGGTCATAGAGCCAGGTATTGGCGCCGGTGGATCGTTTCTGCTTACGGTTGACAAGATAGAACCCTCCCCTGGTCTCTTCTTTCTTATAGAGAAGTCCTATAATATATTCATCGACATCGCCGTTCAGATAGTTATCAGTTGAGGAGGCGGAGTGTAGAGGGCCTTCTACAACCTTGTCATATATTGGGATGATATAGAAATCCAAGTACTTGACAGCAACCAGGATCCGGTCAACTGTATCCCCCCAGTGATTATCCCCCCAGTCGTCATCGAAGCCATCACCGTCATTGTGGTAGATCCCCATTCCCCAATTAGCTGCCTGGCGGCCAACCCGGACAAGCCCCAGGGGGGTAACCGCTTCCCCCCAGGCTTGTTTAACGACCAGATAATCGGACTCATCCCCGTCATTATTATAACCGCTTGGGGTTCCCGAGAAAAAGGATGCCTCTTCGGTATTGTCACCCCAGATTACGTTATCTAAGAGATCTACCTGGAGCTGTGCCTTGGCCTCCTCGCTAATCTGAAGCTTCGGCTCCAGCCGGAGCCTTTGCTGAAAATAACTGAAGCGCTTCGAGCCTCCGTAGCGTTCCAGTCCCTGATTGATCCACCGGGCCCGGTAATAACCATCAAAGGAGAGATCAATCGGTGAATACTCCTCATTGGCAATAGCTGTGGCCGAAGATAAAGATAAAATTAAGGCCAAAACTAAACTAATAAACACAATTTTTTTCATAAGTTACTCCTTATTTATTAGAATTAATATTCAATTCCTTCCCTGCTCGCTATTCCCTGGTCGAAGTGATGTTTTATTTTGGTCATCGAGGTAACAAGGTCTGCCTTTTCGATAACCTTTTCGGTTGCCCCCCTCCCGGT
>CP070770.1:1864052-1870983 GCA_020345765.1 Deltaproteobacteria bacterium | reverse complement strand
CCCTCCCATCAAGGGAGGGGAAATTTATTGGAAAAATTTCTTTGAAAATGGGTTTTTCAACAGCCCCGCTGTCCCTATTTTTAAGCGCAAGCATAAAAAGGCAGTCAGGGGGAAAGGAGTCCCCCCCGGCTGAGAGGCACGGGGGAGTCCGGGGAAGATGGCCCACATAGCTATGTGTGAAAAAAAACACTATAACCGAAGTAGGACATTGAATTGAGTGAAAATAATTTTAATCGCAGAGATTGGTTGAAGATCAGCGGGGCAGGTCTGGGTTTGCTTGGCGGAGTGCTTGCCGCTCCCGGGGTATCTTCGGCGGGGATGATACAAAGCCTGCGGCTTTACCGAAGTCTTCAACAAGGCAGGGAGCTTGATCCGTCCGCCGGCCTTAGCTTGATTATGATTGGCACCGGCACTCCCATTCCATCCCTCGATCGTGCGTGCGCGGCCACGCTGATCATCGCCGGCGATTATACGGTGTTGGTCGATATCGGTCGGGGGTCGTTGATCCGTCTGGCCCAGGCAGGAGTTTTGCGGCCGGATCTGTTGCTTTTCACTCATTTCCATTCGGACCATATCAGCGATTTCGGCGAGTTGATGACCATGCGGGCGGTCTCGGGCGCTGATGCACCCCTGCCGATCATCGGTCCGCCGGGTGCGAGAAAGGTAGTCGACGGAATCCTGGAAGCATTCTCGATGGACAAGCGATACCGGGTCGAGCATCATGGCGAGGCTTTTAACGGTGCGGGCATGGAGGTCTCGGTGACCGAGTCCCAGCCTTCCGTGGTCCACGACCAGGGCGGCCTTAAGATAACCATGTTCGAGGTCGACCATAGACCGGTGGAGCCCGCGGTTGGTTATAAATTCGAATACAAGGGCAAGTCCATCGTGGTGTCCGGCGATACCATCAAGGTGCCGATCATGACCGAGATGGCGCAGGGCTGCGACATTCTCGTCCATGAAGCCATGAACAAGCAGTTGGTTGAAATGGGCGCCGACAAGATGGGCGCCCGGATGAAAAAAATGAGCAGGGATATGTGTGAGCATCACACTTCTCACACCGAGGTTGCTGAGATCGCCCGGGACGCCGGTGCCAAGAAGCTGGTGCTTACCCACATGGTTCCGGATCCCATGAACTGGGTAATGGAGTATTTGTTCACCCGAGGGATGCATCAAATCTATAAGAAAAAGATCATCGTGGGCAAAGACCTCATGGAGGTTAAGGCCTGAGCTTTCAACATAAAAAATGACAGGAAAATATGAAAGGTGGATCAAACCAAAAAAGAAGGAGGGGGCATGAGCGGACTGGAAAATGAAATAAGAGGGTTTTTACAGGAGCGCGGAGCAATAAGAGTCGGATTCGCATCGCTTGAAACTCTGGCCGGTGGGCCGCCCAGCGCGGATTTAACCTACGTTTTGCCGGAAGCCAGATCCGCCGTCAGCTTCGCCTTGCCTCTTGACCTCCAAAAAATAAGGGCGACGCTGGCCAAGAAGAGCCACAACGCTTTCGAGAAGAACAATATCGAAGTGAATGTCGAGGCTACCAACTTGTCCATTGAACTTGCCAGATGGCTTGAGGAGAGGGGCCACAAGGCCCGGGGCACGTTCGCGAACAACTTTTATCGCCAGGAGGTCAAAGGCTGGCAGAGGACTTTGCCGCCCGACGTTTCTCACCGGTACGTTACCGTCAGGTCCGGCGTGGCTTCATTCGGCTGGTCGGGCAACGTCGGCATTAAAGGATATGGCTCATCCATAATACTTGACACAACCGTCACGTCGGTTGAACTCGAAGCCACCGACCCGATCCCGGAAGAAGATTCCTACTGTGACAGGTGCAAACTGTGCGTGACATCATGTCCGAGCGGGTTCTTCGAAAAGGATAAAGAGACCTCAATAACGCTTGGCGGCAAAACCTTCACTCACGCGGCCAGGAACTCCTATGCCCTGTGCTTTCTCGTGTGTGGGGGTTTTACCGGCATATCGAAGGACGGCAAGTGGTCTACATTTTCGCCCGGCAGAATGGAAGTGCCGGAGAATGCCACCGAAGCGGAGTTGTTCGCGAGGCTGCAGAAGGCCATCGAGAATTATAAGAAGTGGCCGAGAAGGTCGGACGGCGACGGAGGCTACGAAAACGTATCGCTGAAGGGCGTGAATATGAGGCTTACCTGCGGCTGTTGCCAGATCGTCTGTGCCAAGGACAAGAAAGCTCGCACGGAAAACTACAAACTCCTCAAGAACTCCGGATGCGTCATCCAGCGTGAAGATGGCGACATTGTGGTGCTTCCTCCCGAAGAGGCAGCAAAAGAATTTGAAAAAATGGATCCAGCGCACAAGGCCTTATACACCGACGCCGATTGATCCGGGATCGCTAAAAGAGAGAATCGATCATGTCAGGATTGGAACAAGCAATTAAAAAACTGGCTCTGGATTCAGGCGCCGCGGCAGTGGGAGTGGCCGGTCCGGAAAGGCTTACGGGTCCGCCTTCCCTGGCCCCGACTTATTTGATGCCCGGCGCCCGCTCGATCGTCTCCTTGATGCTTCCGCTGGACGGTGATATCCTGAGCCGCTACCTGGGAAAGGAAGACTTTAACGGACTCCAGCGCCACGAGACCGAGGTGTATCGAAAGCTCTACACCATCGGGCAAAAAGTGGCCGAGTATCTGGAATCCGAGGGGTATCAGGCCCAGGTGGCCGACGTCAACCTGGACTACCGCTTCAAGAATGAACCGGCCTACAAGGCCGTGACCTACAAAGCCAAGCAGAAGACCGTGGACTGGTTGGCCAAGCCCAGCGGACCCCTCATGCGGACGATCAAGCGGCGGATGGTCAGACGCGGCGCCCGCCGCTCGATGAGGGAGGTGGACTGGAGCTTGACACCGTCGTTTTCGCACCGCTACGGAGCGGTGGCCGCCGGACTGGGCAGCCTCGGCTGGAGCGGCAACGTGCTGCACCCGGACTACGGTGCCCGGGTCTATTACGAAACCGTGCTGACCGACACCGAACTCGGGTCCGACCCGATGATGGAGGAAAACCCCTGCTCAGGCTGCCGTACCTGCGCCCGGGTGTGCCAGTCGGGCTTCATACACATGAAGGATAAAGACGAAGTGAACATCGGAGGCAAGACCTTCAGCCACAACCGAAAAGCCGCCAACCTGCGCTGTGTGTTTGTCTGCGCCGGGTTCACCGGCAAGAGCCGGCATCAGGGCTGGTCGACCTGGTCGCCGGGGAGGCTGACCCTTCCCGAAGAGGACGACCGGCTCGAAGCCTTTTGGGAAGACATGGTCAAGGAGCACATGTGGCGGGGCGATTACATCGCCTCCGTGCTCAGCGATCTGGTTTTCCACACCGAGTACGGCTTCATCCGCAAGCCCTTCCACCGCTTCCACGCCACCTGCGGGTTCTGTCAGTTCGTGTGCGCCAAGACACTTGAGGAGCGAAAAGGGCTCTACGATCTGATCGTCGAGAGCGGCGAAGTGGTCGAAGGGCCGGACACCTACTATCAGCCGAAAAAGGAGTCACTCCCGGATAAGCGGCGGGATGTATAACGCAGATTGGCGTCGAGGAGTATTTAGGGGGCGCTGTCCCTATTTTCCCTCACGCTGTCTTAATATTTCCCCCTCTATTTTTCCCAGGAACGCCATATTTTCTATCTGCTTTCTATATAAAGTATTGACATATTATATAATTCGGGCATAATATAAATGGAGGTGAGTAAAATGGCAAAGATTATGATTTCGGTCCCGGACGAGTTCTTGAAGGAACTTGACCGGGTTTCAAAGGCTGAGCATCGGACCCGGAGTGAGCTCTTTCGAGAAGCTGTCCGCCAATACATCAACGGACTTCCCCTCCCGAATAAACCTGCTGATAATCCTGAGGTCAAAAACTCACTAAGGTCTCTTGATGAGCTGAAGAATAAATGGCGTGGCAAATGGGATTCAGCCGAAGCGATCAGAAAAATGAGGGACGAGCATTGGGGTCAGAGAAGATAGTCGTAGATACCTCAGTGGTGATCAAGTGGTTCAAGCATCGGGATGAGCCCTTCTCCGAGCAGGCCGAGAGGTTAAAAACCCGATACCTGAACGGTGAGATCGAGATTGCCGTTCCCGAACTTATATTCTATGAACTGGGTAATGTCCTTTTATTAAAGTGCGAGCTTTCCGAAGAAGAAGCGGTTGAAAAGATAGAGAGTTTCTGGAAACTTCTGCCTCTAGCGGTTTTTCTCTCGGTAGAGTTTGTGAAGAAGATAATGTCGTTTTCCTTTCAATACGAGGTGACTTTTTATGATGCCTGCTTTGCTGCTCTTGCCCAGGAGCTCGGCTGTGGTTTCATTACCGCGGATAAAAAGCTTTTTGATAAGCTCCGAGATGCAAAATTCGTCAGGTTTTTAGGGGCTCCTTAGGGGGGAGGATTCGGGTGAGTAAGGTTCTTTGGACTTTTACTAAAAATGGAAGACACATATTTTATTAGTAGAGAAGGGAATTTTGAAGCAATAGTTAGATCCGAAAAGGATCTTTGTCTGGTTCTATTAGGGGGGACGGCAGATACAAATCAGGCGGGTGAGCTGCATGATATTATCGAAAAGGGATATCTTACCGGCAAAAAGGCATTTAATTATATAATTGATTTAGAAAAATTACGTTATGTTTCTTCTACCGGGATAGGTATACTTATTGGTATGCGTAATGATGCAAAAGAATTCGTGGCAATTGCTTCTGCCAGTGAAAGAATGAAAAAGAATCTCAGCACTCATGGATTGATTCAGATCGGTCCTGATGTTAGTTACATTCAGGAATATGATTCCCTAAAAGACGCATTAAAAGCAAAAGGAGCATCTACTATATTTACGGACATTTCAATAAATTTAAAAATGGGACTTGTTGAGGGAATAGAATATGACCATCGGGAACAGACTATCTTAAAAGCTTATCTGCCCCGGGCCAGTAAGGAAGAGGTGTATAAAGAATTAAAGAAAATGGCAGGATACGAAAAAGAAATCTACGTAGATGAAAAGAACGTTTCCGATGAAATAAATGTTCCGAGTGAGCGGAAATATGCCGTTGTTATTTTTAGATTTTTAAAAGAAGCTTTCAAAAGAGCAAATTTGTACGGCGAAAATAAATTTGACGATGACTATCTTGAAATAACCGCAAAGGAGCTGACCGAGAATGCGGTCATGTGGGGATATAAAGGTCGCAGGGATGGGGTTATAAATTGCAGATATTCTTTAGACAATGAGAGATTAGTAATCCATTATACTGATTGGGGAGCTGGTTATTCGCCGTCAAGCATAGAAACTTTAAAAGACTTAATCGGATTCAGGACAGCAGGTGAAGGCTTAAACAGATTGCAGGGCCTTTTTGACGACCCTATTCGCCCTTTAGGTCCGGCTCCGGAAATGAGTAATAAAACAAATGATTTCATTGCTAAAAATCTAAAAGGATTTACTCCGGGAAAGGGAACAAGAGTTACCTTAGTCAAATATCTTGTCTTGACTTAGGTACATAATGCGATTCTATTCCTTCCAATAACTGACTTAGCTGCCGGTAAACTACAACATTTTATGAAAGGTATATCAAAGGATATTGAGAAGTTAGGTTTCGATAATTATTTTCAGGATAAAATTGATCCGGCAAGATTAGCCGATTATCGGATAGCCAGAGTTGTTGCCGTAAATAAGAATAGTTATCTAATCAGAAACCGAAAGAATGATGTATTTGCGGAGCCAACCGGGAAGCTTATGTTCAGTGCCGATTCCCCGCTGGATTATCCCACAGTAGGCGACTGGGTATATGGGCAATTTATTGATGATGAATCATTTGCGGTAATTCATGAAATTATTCCCAGAAAATCATTATTAAAAAGGAAAACATCGGGCAAAAAGATAGAATTTCAATTGATTGCTGCCAATATCGACACCGCCATGATTATCCAGTCACTCGATTCTGATTATAACATCAGACGATTGGAGCGATATCTGGTCATGATCAATGAAAGTAATATTCACCCTGTCGTGTTATTGAGCAAAAGTGATCTGCTGACTCCTGACGAGACCGAAAAAAAGAAAGCCGATATCTATAAAGTGATGCCGAATATTCAGATAGTTGCTTTCAGCAATAGAGACGATTCGGGTTTTGACCGGGTGAAAGAGCTGTTGGTTCCGAGGAAAACATTTTGTCTGATTGGATCGTCAGGGGTTGGGAAGACCACTTTATTAAATAAGCTTATGGGTGAAGAGTTGTATGAAACGAAAACGGTCAGAGAAAAAGACGGGAAGGGGAGGCATACTACTGCCCGCCGCCAGTTGATTGTTTTGGAAAACGGGGCAATGGTCATAGATACGCCGGGCATGCGGGAACTGGGAAATATTGCCGTCGAATCAGGTCTTTCCGATACATTCAGCGAGATCGCAGAGTTGTCAGAGCAATGTCGCTATAATGATTGTACCCATACCCGGGAGGGAGGCTGTGCGGTATTGGCGGCATTAAAGGACGGGATAATTACCGAAGAACGCTATCAGAATTATATAAAAATGAATAAAGAATCTGCTTATTATGAGATGTCATATTGGGAAAAAAGACAGAAAGATAAACAGTTTGGTAAGTTAGTTAAATCAGTGATGAAGCATAAGAAAAGTGATATGAAGTAAGGAGAAGAGGATAAACCGGCCGGTAGGCCTATTTATTATCTGAAATATGAACTTGTTGTATGATAAACCGGGCGCTGGGCCTATTTTTAATATTTTAGTATTGTGTTACCGTAATTTGCCCGGAGGACAGGGGGGGAGTAGCAGGGAATAGTCACCAAAATTTGCTTGCCCGATACTGGGAAATGATATAATATTGTGGATAGGAGGTGGTATTGTGAAAGCAAGTCAGGCAACGGTAGAGGTTTTTTTTACAGCCTTTAAATCCCTTAAAAATGCGGAAAAAGAGGC
>CP070770.1:1856437-1863952 GCA_020345765.1 Deltaproteobacteria bacterium | reverse complement strand
CGCCAGCGGGTCAATGATAAATTCTCCTACCGGGTAAAGAATCTTGGAATTACTGCCTGCGTGGGCTGCGGGCGGTGCATCCGGGTCTGTCCGGTTAATCTTGATATTACTGCCGTAGTCAAAGGGGCTCTGGAGGTTAAAATCTGATGATTATGGATAACCCCCTTATCCCGGTTTACGCCCGGGTCATTAAAATAATTGAGGAAACACCGGATGTTAAGTCCTTTCAGGTAGAGTTCCTGGACAAGGAGATCGGGGAAAGGTTCGATTACCTGCCCGGTCAGTGTGCCCAGGTATCTCTAGTCGGAGTAGGGGAGTCCCACTTCGTTATCAATTCCACCCCTACCCGCAAAGGGCCGCTTCAGTTCAGTGTCAAGAAGGCGGGTAAACATACCGCCGCCCTGCATGAGATTGAGGAAGGAGCGGTAGTAGGGGTGCGGGGCCCCTTCGGTAATTCCTTTCCGGTAGAGGAGATGAAGGGGAAGAATGTCCTGATTGTCGGTGGCGGAATCGGACTGGCCCCATTGAGGACCCTGATCAATTATATGCTCGATAAGCGGGAGGAATACGGCAAGATTACCATTGTTTACGGAGCCCGAACCTCTAAGGACCTGGTTTATAAGGAAGAATTAGACGAGTGGGCCGCGAAACCCGGGGTGGATCTCCATCTTACCATTGATATCGAGGAGGAGGGCTGGACAAAGAATGTGGGGGTGGTGCCGGTAGTCCTGGAAAAGATAGCACCGTCCCCGGAAAAAACCGTCACCGTTACCTGCGGGCCGCCGATTATGATCAAATTCACCCTTCAGAGCCTGACCAAGCTCGGCTTCAAACCGGAGGATATTATCACTACCCTGGAGATGCGGATGAAGTGCGGTATCGGCAAGTGCGGGCGCTGCAACATCGGCCACATCTATGTCTGCCAGGACGGCCCGGTCTTTACTTATGCCCAGCTTAAAAGCCTGCCCCAGGAATTTTAACCCGGAAAGATGGAAAAGGGCAAAACCCCCGGTAATTGCCTGTGCTTTACTGAAGTCGTCAGTTTAATTAAAGAAGGGTTTTAAACCATAGATCAAAACATAGAGGTGGTTTAAAAAACTTCTAAGCCCGGCATTGCGTGAAAGATACAAAGTACCCGAGAAGCGAGCTTGCCGGACACTAGGTCAGCCGAGATCTACGCAGCGGTACGAAGCGAAGATGCCAGACGATGAATCCCGATTGGTAGCCTCGATCATTGAGTTGCCCACACAGTATGGTCGTTACGGTTATCGCAAGGTGACCGGGCTTCTTCGCAACGCGGGCTGGTCATTTTTATGCAGCAATGATGAAGAATCCAAAGCAGGGAAATGATCTAAGGGTTAAACTCTATTTCTGCCTGATTAATCCCGAGATTAGAAACCCTGCAAGAAAAACAGCTGATGTCAATGAGGCAGGCCGGGCTTTTCCGGTTTTTTAAACTTAGCGAAATACCCTTTTAAATCCGTAATACAAGAATCGCAATAAACCTTTCCCGCTTTCTTCCTATCATCAACAAAACTTACCCAATCATCGGGGATACGAACCCCTTGCCTTACTGAACACAAATTAGTGCAATGTGCCCCTAAACTGTAATCAATATCAGACCCTCTCCCCTCATTAGGTAAACCAAAAACATGACCTACCTCGTGATAGAGTTCCTGTTTCTTAGCCTCTTTTTGCATTTTCCCGTCAGAAATAGCTCTGAGTCTATTAACAGA
Source organism: Deltaproteobacteria bacterium (assembly GCA_020345765.1). Classification (GTDB taxonomy): domain Bacteria; phylum Desulfobacterota. The sequence continues at coordinate 1,862,216 of CP070770.1, read as the reverse complement.
TACAATCGACCCTATTCTTGGATATGCAACCCCTACAACAAAACTTGTATCCCGGGTATAGAGATCCTGGGCAGTAAGTATCACATCATAGTGTGGTTGAATACCAATCAAAGGGTCATAAATAACCTGGGTCATTGCGGCATCAACATCCACTTGATTTCTCTGAGAATTGTACCATCCGTTAATATACCAGTCCACACTCTTATGTGGAACCAACCTTCCATTTTCATCTATGTAATTATGTTCTCTCCACACACCATAATCAACAATAGGGATCTCATCGCCTACCCCTGCCAGATAAAGAATCTCTTCTAAGGTCTCTAACGCCAAATCTCTCTCTTCCTGACTTATATCGGTCGTATGCATAAAATAGACAGGGTTCATTGGGTTAAACGGAGTTTCCCCGGATGATATTTTTTTATCTCGCTTTGCCATAGTTAAATCCTGTTTGTCCTATTTTTTATGGGGAGCACTTCTAACCTCTGTTTACTTTAAAAACCGGCACTTTTCATATTCCCTTATACCACTAAGAATCATCAAAAGCAACTTTTTTAAAAAGGAATATAAGCGTCCTGAGATATATGCTAATTCACTTTCATCCCTGATATTCAATGATAGGTGAAAGTGAAAAGCTCTATCAGGAAAACCCGGCACAGAACTTATGATGCTTCCACTTCTTGAACGATAGTGGCCTTTCTGATAGAATTGAGTTTGATTGTTTCTTTCCTCTTCCGATTAACCATTTGTTATATTATTTTTGAGACAAAACCTTGAAACTGCCGGTTAATAAAGGACCTGAGGATCTAAAGAAAGAGGTTTTGGAGCAAGGTCTCTGCTCCTGCTGCGGGGGATGTATCGGGATCTGTCCCTATATCAAGGCAGTCCGGGAGAAGGTGATTATTACTGATAACTGCGGGATTAAAGAAGGCAAGTGTTATAACCTCTGCCCGCACACCCCTACGGATAACTCCCGCCTGGAGAAAGGCATATTCGGAGCTACCGGCAAGGATCCTGCCCTGGGCCGATATGTCTCGATCAAACAGTCAAGGGCAACCAACCGCAGAGTTCAGGCCTCCGGGCAGTACGGGGGAACGGTAACCGCCCTGATCTGTTCTGCCCTGGAAAGGGGAGAGATAAACCGCACACTACTAACCCAGGGGTTTAATCAGAGAAAGGCTGATAAGGATCCCTTGCTCCCGACGGCCCGCTTGGCTAAAAACAGTAAGGGAGTGCTTGAATGTTCCGGCTCTAAATATACCGCCTGCCCCACCCTCTCCCTCCTCGGGGAGGCCGTAAATGACAAGAGAAATATGACCGGGGTGGTAGGTCGCCCCTGCCAGGTTACCGCTGTGCGTAAGCTTCAGGATATTGAGCCGGAGACATTCCGCTCCCGGGTTCCCCTGATTATCGGCCTCTTCTGCATGTGGGCCCTTTCCTACCGGGACTTTAAAAGCTTCCTGGCCGCCCGAGGCAGGATACCTTCCGTAAGAAAGATCGATATTCCCCAGGAAGATTTCGTGATCTTCACCCGGGGTAAACCTATCCGGATACCGTTCGAGCAGATCAAGGAACTGATTCGGCCCTCCTGCGAGCTCTGCCCGGATTTTACCTCGGAGCTGGCCGATCTCTCGGTGGGGGCAACCGAGTTCGATGAGGACTGGAACACCCTTATTATCCGATCGAAAAAGGGGCAGGAGATAATAGATCAAGCCTTGGATGACGGAGCAATCGAGCTCAAGGAGTTTCCTCCCGAAAAGCTCGAGATACTTAAACGGGCAGCATCCGACAAGAAAAAGCGGGTGCGGGCAATATTAAAAAGAAGGTAGGTAAGTGGATTATCTCAAAGCAAATACAACGGGTAAAAGGATAGTCATGGTAGGTAACGAGGCCATCGCCCGGGGAGTAGTTGAGGCCGGGGTGAATTTCAGTGCCGCCTATCCCGGCTCCCCCTCCTCCGAGGTCCAGGAATCCCTCTGTCGGGTGGCCGATGATCTCGGGATCTATGTGGAGTGGTCGGCCAATGAGATCGTAGCCCTGGAGGCCGGTGCCGCTGCCTCTATGGCCGGGCTGAGGGCAGTAGCGATAATGAAGCAAAACGGCGTCAATGTCGCCTCTGACTTTATCCTCACCCATAACCTGGTCGGCTCGCCGGGGGGGCTGGTCCTGGTTGTCTGCGACGATCCCGGGGGACTCTCCAGCACCAATGAGATAGATACGCGAAACTACGCCCGTTTTGCCGACCTGCCTCTCTTGGAGCCGGCCAGCGCCCAGGAGGCCAAGGATATGAGCCGATGGGCATTCGAGCTCTCCGAGGAGCTCAAGCTGATGGTGATCTTGAGAAGCGTCACCCGGATCTCCCACGCCCGGAGCATAGTCACCTTAGGGAGGATATCCCGGAGGAGGCCTAAAGCCCTGGTAAAGCCGGGGGAGCGGTATGTCTCCCTTCCTTCCACCCCGGAGCATAATAAGCTGCATGAGAAGATCGAGCGGGCCCAGGAGATCTTTGAACGCTCTCCTTTCAACTGTTACTTCGGTCCCCGGGATGCCCGGCTGCTCATTATTACCTGCGGGACCGGCTGGTATTACTCCCGGGAGGCCCTGAAGATATTAAACCTGGAGAAAAAAGTTGGGATACTCAAGCTGGGGACTACCTGGCCCCTTCCCGAGAAGCTTATCATTAAGCACTTGAGGCACGCAAAAGAGGTTCTCATAGTTGAGGAGGTCGATCCCTTCCTGGAGATGAACATCAAGACGATTGCCGCCGAGCAGGCAGGCAGTAGGGTCAGGATAAAGAGATTCTACGGGAAACGCTCCGGCCATATCCGGGGTGACTTCCGGCCCGGGGTCGGTGAGAACAACCCTGATATAGTTGTCCGGGCGCTCTCGAAGATTACCGGGATCAAGGATCCCCGACCTAAACGCACCCGGAAGCTACCGGATATTGAGATCCCCCGAAGGGAGGTTGCCTTCTGCCCGGGCTGTCCTCACCGGGCCTCCTTCTGGATCGTCAAGAACGCCCTGCCCCTCGACGACCGGGGAGGATTCCTGGTAGGGGATATCGGCTGCTATTCCCTGGGGACCGGTCGGACCGGGTATTACCTTTCCCGGACCATGCACTGTATGGGTTCCTCCCTGGGTATTGCCTCGGGCTTCGGTAAGCTCGATCGCTTCGAGTTCGATCAGCCGGTCGTGGTCGTGGTCGGGGACTCTACCTTTTACCATGCCTGTGCGGCCGGTCTTTTTAATGCGGTTTACAACCGATCGAGGTTTACCTGCATCGTCCTGGACAACAGCGCTACGGCCATGACCGGGTTTCAGCCCCATCCCGGAACCGGCCAGGATGCCTTAGGCGCCCCGGCGCCGGTGGTAAGTGTCGAGGCAATCTGCCGGGGCCTGGGGATAGAGCCCCGGGTCTGTGACCCCTTTGAGATCGAGCAATCACTAAATACCTTACGGGAGCTGATGGAGGAAGATGGCCTGAATGTTCTTATCTACAAACGCACCTGTGCTCTCCTGAGTATCCGTCGGGGAGAGGGCAGGGAGGAGAGGGTTTTTGTTGACCAATATAAATGTATCGGTGATGACTGCGGATGCGCCCGCTACTGCCAGAGGTTCGGCTGCCCGGCATTGATCTGGGACGGGAAAAATGGGGTGGCTGTAGTCGATGAGGTCGTCTGTACCAAGTGCCAGGCCTGCCTGCAGATCTGTCCCAAGGGAGCGATAAAAGTTGAGGAAGGATAAAACAATTAATCTGATTATTACCGGCGTGGGGGGGCAGGGTAATATCCTGGCCTCCCAGGTGATCGCCGATGTTGCCTCCGACGAGGGCTACTATGTTATTGTCGGGGAAACCTATGGGCTTTCCCAGCGGGGTGGGTCGGTAATGAGCCATGTCCGGCTCTCCCGGGACTTTGAGTGCGGCCCGCTTATCCCCTCGGGAATGGCAGATATAATAATAGGCTTTGAGCCCCTGGAGACCCTCCGGGTTGCGGTCCAGTATTGTAATAAGGGTACCAGCGTTATCCTTAACCCGCGGCCCAACTACCCAATCGGGGTGCTGGCCGGGGATTTCCGGTATCCTGCCCTCGACAGGATCCTTGAAACTCTGCAGAAGATAGTTGGCTCGGTCAGCGTAGTAGAGGCCACTGAGCTGGCCAATGAGGTCGGGAGTTCACTGGTCCAGAACATAGTGATGGTGGGCTGCCTGGCCGGCTCCGGCCTGCTTCCCTTCAGTTTAAAAAGCTTCGAAAAGGCACTGAAAGCAACCTTCTCCGGAGAACGGCTGCAACTCAACAGGAAGGCATTTAATTTAGGGGTAAAAGCTCTGAAAAACTCTTCTTAAAAATCCCCGCAGTTGACCATTGGGAATGGGGTACCCGTTTCATGGAGCATATATTGAGTTATAAAAATTAAATTTAGGCTCAGGCCCGCACTCCTGACTGAATAGGATGAAGTAGAAAACGGGACCGGTCGTTTTATAGATGATCCCAAATATACCCGAGAGCAATCCTTTATCCAGAGGTAAGAAATGAATAAAAGAACAAGGATGGTTATTTGTTTCCTTCCCATTGCTTTAATTATAGCCAGTGGGATATCGGAGCGCAGAGGGACATACATGGCTAGTGTATCGTTTAACGCATTTAATAGCTTCTTCATTGCGGAAGCAATTGCAGACAATACCACTGGATGTCCCAACGATAATGATTGTGATGGGATAGAAAATTCTCTTGATAATTGTCCCGAAGTTAAGAATCCCGGGCAGCAGGATAAGGATAGTGATGGTGTTGGAAACAAGTGCGACAACTGTCCTTCCGATAAAAATCCTGAACAAGTAAATACTGATGGCGATGCTATGGGAGATATCTGTGATCCTGATGATGATAATGATAGGATACTGGACAAATTCGATAATTGCCCAACTATTTCCAATCCTGATCAAACTAATAGTGATACTGATGGATTGGGAAATGCCTGTGATAACTGCCCGGAAGTTAATAATGACGATCAAGCGGATTCGGAAGGAGGGAAGTTGGAGGTAAGGCCAGGAGAGACAATGGCATTATGGCGTTTAAACGAGGAGGGAGGGAGCTTCATTACTGATGAATCCGGAAATATGTCAGATGGGATAATAAATGGGGGAGTAATCTGGACTGCGGGGAAATACGAGAAAGCCCTTAGTTTCGATGGAATAGACGATTATGTTAGAATCCCCGACCCCGAGGGCCGTCTTGACTTATCAGATAATTATACCATTGAGTTCTATATAAAACCGGACGAAATTAAAGCAGGAACGATTATACTCAAATTTGGTGGGGGAAGGGTTTTATATATCGGAGTAGATTATACCGGATCCTTAACTATTTTTAATTATGATGGATCGAATGCTTGCTCTATTACTTCAAGTAATAAACTACAAATTAACAGTTGGTATTATATTGCCGTTATAAAAAATATCCATTACCAGGAAGTATCTCTTTACCTGAATGGGGAAATAGATACTCAGACACCCTGCTTAGTTGCTGATCAAACAACGACTACTGATTTGTATCTTGGAGGTTCTGGAGGTTCATATCTTAAAGGTGCTTTAGATGAAATACGGATTCTCAACCACGGCTTGTTCCCAGAAGAGATTTCGGCTGATTTTTCAGATATGCCTGATGGTGTTGGAGACGCCTGCGATAATTGTCGATGGGTACTTAACATTACTCAGGAAAATAACGATGGAGATGGTTTGGGGAATGCCTGTGATCCCGACGACGATAACGACGGATATTCCGAT
>CP070770.1:1843087-1856337 GCA_020345765.1 Deltaproteobacteria bacterium | reverse complement strand
GGCCGCTTGAGGGTAAATTTGAAAGGCGGGAATGGTTAGCACTATCTATTGCCTTGCTCTGGGTAGTGCATCCGGTCCAGACCCAGTCGGTGACCTACATTGTGCAGAGGATGAACAGTATGGCCGGGATGTTCTATCTGCTCTCGCTTTATCTTTATGTCCGGGGAAGGCTGGGAGAGACGAAGCGGACTAAAATTTGGTGTTATTCGGGTAGTGGAGTGTCAGGATTGCTTGCCCTGGGGAGTAAGGAGATCGCGGTGACATTGCCCCTGATGCTGGCGCTTTATGAGTTTTATTTTTTCCGGGGACTTGATCTCCGTATTATAAAGCGACGGTGGCCTTGGGTTATAAGTATATTGGTCATCTTTTTGATTGTTGTCCTGGTTTACATGGGACCTAATTTTATCGGGAGGGTATTAACTGGATACCAATATCGGGATTTTACCTTAGGGGAAAGGTTGTTGACCCAGTTGCGGGTAGTAATGTATTACCTGAGTCTGCTCATCTTTCCCTCGCCATCCCGGCTCAACCTGGACTATGACTTCCCGGTATCTCACTCCTTGCTTGATCCGGCCACGACCTTATTTTCCTTACTGGGGCTTATCGGATTAATCGGGTTGGGAGTTTATCTGGCCCGGAGGAGGCCCCTGGCCTCGTTTGGGATCTTCTGGTTTTTGGGGAATCTGGTGGTGGAGTCTTCGGTAATTCCGTTGGAGATGGTTTTTGAGCATCGGTTATATCTGCCTTTACTGGGATTCCTTTTATTTTTAGCAGGGATAGCCGGCAGGAAGGATAAGGGAAGGATATTTATTTATGGTGCAATTATTGTGATTCCAGTTTTTTCCGTTTGGACATTCCAGAGGAATATCGTCTGGAATGACGAACTTGCCCTCTGGGCTGATTGTGTGAAAAAATCCCCAAACAAAGCAAGGCCTCACAATAATCTCGGACTCGCTTATGCGACAAAGGGGATGTACGACGAAGCGATTAGGGAGTATCAGCAGGCCCTGAGGTTAGAACCCGATTATGTCGAAGCTCATACGAATCTTGGAAATGTTTACGCTAAGAGAGGGATGTATGACGAGGCCATCAAGAAGTATCAGCAGGCCCTAAAGTTAGAGCCTTATTCTGCCAAGTTATTTTTTAATCTCGGAAAAATTTATGAGGATAGAAGTATGTTCGATGAGGCTGTCAGGCTGTATCAGCAGGCCCTCGATATTAGGCCTGATCATGTCGAATCACTTTACAATCTCGGCAATACCTACGCTAAAATGGAGAAGTACGATGAGGCCATCAGAAAATATCAGCGGGCCTTAAGTTTAGAGTCCGATTCTGTTAGCGTCTGGATAAATCTCGGGATTGTTTACGCTGAAAAGGGAATGTCCGATGATGCTATCAGGCAGTATCAGCAGGCCCTCCAGATCAATCCTGATTATACCAAGGCTCATATGCTTCTTGGAGATTCTTATGCTAAGAAGGGGATGTCCGATGAGGCCGCTAAAGAGTATCGGGACACCTTGGAGATAAAACCGGACTTTGCCGAAGCCCATTATAAACTGGGAGTTATTTATTATTTTCGGGGACAATATAATTTAAGCGTGCAATGTACTAAGAACGCAGAAAAACTGGGGTACCCGATACCCTTAGAGTTCAGGGAGATGCTGCAAAAAGTTTCGGAATGGCCTGAAAACAAATGATATTTTCCCTATCAACTACATTTTGCATTCTGCAATCCGCCGTAGTCCCGATAGATCCCGATGTCCATCGGGAGGACGGAGGTGGACTAAACCCTCCTCAGCCGCTTAAGCTTGGAAAATTTAAATACCGAGAGCAACCCGGCCCATATCCCCAGATAATAAGTAAGGTGGTGGAGGAAAAACGCCAAGGGGAGGAACCAGAACTTTTCCTGCCGGCCTCGCTGGACCCAGATGGAGTAGAGGATAAAAAAGAGGAAATAAAGAAGAAGCCCGGCCAAAAGAAACGAATGGACAAAAATGCTCAATATAAGCCAGAAGGTTAAGAGGAGGAAACCACTGGTAAAAAGGGGATTGCTCAGGTACATCCGGGGGTAGATCAAAAGCAGCCTGCCGTTATTCCTCCGAAGTAGAAATCGCTGTTTGAGGTACTCGTAGCCGAACTCCCGGCGATGATGGAAGACTATCAGGTCGGGGTGGTAAAGAAATTTCAGACCATATTTCTTCCTTCCTATAAAAACAAACTCACTGTCCTCTCCCCCGTAGCCAATACCGGGATTAAACCCTCCGATACTCTCCCAGCACTCCTTCTGGACAAAGAAATTACTGAGATGAATCTGCCCTATTTTGGTTTCTCCTGCCTCACCTCCGGGCTCTCCCGAGTAGGTGCGGTGTCCGCTCCCTAAAAACCTTGATCTCAAAATCAGATCGGTCAACCTTTCTTTCCGGCTCGACTCACCCGGGATCAGATTAGCTCCCCCTACCCCGGCAACCCCCGGATTGTGTTGAAATATCATCCGTGCCTTCTCCAGCCAATCCCCGGGAGCCTGAGCATCGTCATCGATGAACCCCAGGATCTCCCCCCGGGCCTCTTCTGCTCCTCGATTACGTTTCAGGCAGGGATTGTTACTCCGGACCTCGATAAATCGAACATTGCCGCCTTCCTCCTGAATTCTCTCCCCTACCAGCAGGATCTCATACTGCTCGGCAGGAAAGCTCTGGTTTCGCAAGGAATTCAAGCAATCCCTTATCTCATCCCTCGCCACCGCAACGATGACTGAAAAATAAACACCCATCACCTAAAATCCCAATGACCAATGACCAAATCCCAATAATTAATACTTTGCATTTTGCAATTTACAGCTCGCCTTTGGTGTCATTCCAGTCTCTGGATCCTTAGTCCCGCCCGGAGCTGGCGCCAGAGCTCACCCAAACTTCTAACCCGGAGAAGCCGGCGAAGGATATAGGCAGGAGAGCGATAAAAATCCCGGTAAGCCTTTTTAAGAAGCCGGACAAGTTCCTGCCTGCTTAAGTTCTCCTCCCATACCGGGGGCAGAAAATCCTTCCGGGGACTGCGGGCAAACTCCTGCCAGCAGTCCTCCTTGATGATTTCATTCTCCAGACCATCGCGGTAGAGCTCGGTAGCGGGAAACGGCATTAAAATAGAGAAGTGGACATAACCCGGTTTGAGCTCCCGGGCCAGCGCGATAGACTGCCTTACGGTAGCAATATTCTCCCCGGGGGAGCCGATCATGAAATAAGCCAAGGTCTCAATCCCGGCCTCCCGGGTTAACCGGAAAGCCTGCCTGGCCCGCTCAATGGTAGTCCCCTTTCTCATGCTCAGAAGGATATCAGGGTTACCCGATTCCACCCCGTAGTGAATCCGCTCACATCCGGCCTGCTTCAATTTTTTAAGCATCTCTTTGTCCACGCTATTGACATGAGCCCGGATATCCCAATAGAATTTCAGTCCCCTCCCCAAGATCTGCTCACAGATATCAATCACCCGGTTTCTATCCCCGGTAAAGGTATCATCATAGATCAAAAACTCCCTGATTCCCATCCTCAGGCACTCTTCAAACTCCCCCAATACATTTTCGGCCGAGCGGCACCGAAATTCCTTACCCAGATGAGGCCGGGCGCAGAAGCGACAGCGAAAAGGGCAGCCCCGGCTGGTGATCATCGTCGTGCACCGGGAGGCCCGGGCCAGCACCGAGCCATAGCAGCGGACATCGGACAGCTCCCGGGCAGGGAACAGAAGGCTATTCAGATCGGCAATCGGCTCCGCCGCGCCGTTGTTTATCACCCTCCCGTTATCCTTCCAGACAACCCCCTTTATCTTTTGGAGCCCCTCTATATTATCAATAGTGTTAATCAGCTCGGTAAAGACCCTTTCCCCCTCCCCTAAAATAACGAAATCCACCTCCGGAATACTCACCGTTTCCTCCGGGTAGATATGCGGATGGGGTCCTCCGAGAACCACTCTAATATCTTGCTTAATCTCCTTAACCAGCCGGGCAACCTTCAGGGCATCGATCAGCGTAAAGGTCATCGCCGTAATCCCGACAACTTCGGGATCGATCCCTCTTATCCTTTCCTTCAACTCCGGGTAGGTCAGTTCCTCGGCTTCGGCGTCCAGAAATTCGATCTGGTGGCGGGTGAACTTCCGGGCATGGGCCGCCACATAAAGAAGCCCCAGGGGAGGGCTGAATCCCCGGGATTCCTCGATCACCGCGGGGAGGATGGACTCAATAAGATTCTCCCGGGGAGGGTTGATGAGTAGTACTTTCAATTGATCATCTAAATCCAAATGTCAATAAATAGGATTCAAGGGGTCAAGGATTCAAGGAGTCGAGGGTTTAAGTCCTTGCTATTCCATGCTATTCCTTGATACTCCCTACTATTCCCTGAAGTAAATATATTTTACCCTACTTCCAGAATAAGGATAGGGACTTAAGCCCTAACCGTATCAGCTTTCTAATACCCATCTCGCTCCGGCGCAGGGTGATATAAGCATAAGAAATAAGGAATACCGAATCAAACAGAAAATTGGGTCGTAGCTTTATCAGTTGCCGGATTAGGGGACTAAGAAAGGGGAATCTAACCAGGATCACGAAAAAGCGGTGGAGATTGACGAGTTCCGCTTTGTTGTCCTGACGGAGTTGGGTCTCCCGAAAATAAGTCATCCCCACCTCATCGTGTCCCTTACCTCCCCCGCTCTCTTCATTTAGAACCCCCTGGGCCCGGGCAATCCGGTATATCTCGGTCCCCGGATAAAACTGCATCAGCGAGCACCAGGGGTATCTTGTCCGGATCCTTTGATTGATTTCCACTGTCGCCCGGGCATCTTTCAAGGTCTCGCCGGGAGAGCCGATAATATTGAAGGTAGCAAATTCTATCCCGTATTTCCTCAGCCCGGAGGCACAGCTTATAATCTGCTGATCGCTGAGATTTTTATTCATAATCTCGTTCCGGATCCTCTCACTTCCCGATTCAATCCCGAAAAGCGCCAGGCGGCATCCCGACTCCTTCAGCAGCCCGGCCACCTCCTCGTCCATCAGCTCGGGCTTTACATTACAGGTGAACGGAAGCCCGATCTCCCGGCGGTAAACCGGGATGAATTCCCTTAGCCAATCCTTGTCCAGGGTAAAGACATCATCCACAAACCGGACGCTTCTCAGGGCATATCTTTCCTTAAGCTCCGCAATCTCTTCAATAACCTTTCCCACTGACCGGCGGCGCAGATACTTCCCCTTTTCCTGATAAATCCTGCGCAGTTCCGCATTAAAGCAGAAGCTGCAGGAAAAAGGACATCCCCGGCCGGTAACGATACTCTTATAGGGGTACTGCCCGAGTAACGGATACTTATCGCAGTAGCCTCGATCCGGATGAGGGAGATCATCCAGGTCGGCGATCAGCGGTCGAAGCTCGTTAGAAAAGACTCCGCCGTCCCTTTTTACCCAGAGGTTCTCAATCTTCGCGGTATCGCCTCTGTCGGCCAGCGTCTCCACCAACTCCAACACCGCCCCCTCCCCCTCCCCCCGGCAGATAATGTCAATCCCTTCATCGTAAATAATCTCGGGATAGAAGGTGGGATGGGATCCTCCCATCAGGACGGGAACCCTATCGAATCCCTCCTTTTTCAATTGTCTGGCCGTCTCCCGTGCCCAGGAGTGGATCCCGGTGGTGCAGGAAAAAGCGATCAGATCCGGACCGTATTTTTTCAGGTCCTTCCGCCACCCCCTCTGCTCGAAAAAGAACTCACTCGTATGCCCTTTACTTTTCAGTACCGCGGAGATCCACGCCGGGCCCAGGTTCTCCGTCCAGGTACTTTGCAGCCATGCTACCTTCATTAAACAGATTTTAGATTTTTTAGACCTTAGATTCCAGACCTGGAATCTACAATCCGGACTTTTCCAGCATCTCCAGAAATTCTGCCGGGATTAGGTAACCCAGTCTTTCCGCATTCTTAATATATTTCTTGCTTAAATTATATTGTTTTCTAAAATAATAAACCACTCCAAGATTATAGAATGCCTCGGCATAATCGGGCTTTATCTCTAAGGCCTTCTGATACTCCCGGATGGCCTCATCCAGCATCCCTTTGTTACTATAAACCACTCCAAGGTTCATATGGGCTTCGGCATAATCGGGCTCTAATCTCAGGGCCTGCTGGTACTCCTTAATCGCCTCATCGAGCATCCCTTTATCAGCATAGGCATTTCCGAGATTATAAAACGCCTTGGGAGAATCAGGCTCTAAACTCAGGGCCTGCTGGTACTCCTTAATCGCCTCATCGAGCATCCCTTTATTAAGGTAAACGGTTCCAAGATTATAAAATGCTTTGGTATAATCAGGTTTTAACCTCAGGGCCTGCTGATATGCCCTGATGGCATCATCGAGCATCCCTTTGTCAGCATAGGCATTTCCGAGATTATAAAATGCTTCGGCAGAATCAGGCTTTAACCTCAAGGTTTTCTGGTATTCACTGTTCGCCTCTAAGAACATCCCCTTATCAGCATAGGCAACCCCAAGATTCATATGGGCTTCGGCATAATCGGGCTTTAACCTCAGGGCCTGCTGATATTCCCGGATCGCCTCGTCGGACATCCCTTTTATACGATAGGCGTTTCCAAGATTATAAAATACTTCGGCATAATCAGGCTTTAAATTCAGGGCCTGCTGGTATTCCCGGATCGCCTCATCAAACATTTCTTTATTCCGGTAGGCAATTCCAAGATTATTGTGAGGTCTCGCTTTATTTGGGGATTTTTTCACGCAATCAGACCAGAGAGTAAATTCGTCACTCCAGACGGTATTCCTCTGGAATGTCCAAAAGGAAAAAATAGAAATTATGGCAAATGCCCCATATATAAATCCTCTTCCCCCCACTTTTATTCTGATTATCCCCGCTAAAAACAAAAGGAATCCCAGCAGGGGCAGATACAGCCGGTGTTCAAAAACCATATCCAACGGAAGTATCGAGGATTCCACTGCCAGATTCCCCAGAAACCAAAAGATCCCAAACGAGGCCAGGGGTCTCCTTCGGGCCAGATAAACTCCGAACCCGATTAACCCGACAAGTCCCACCAGGCAGAATAAGGTCGAAACCGGATTGAACAAGGAATAAGACAGAGGAAAATCGTAGTCCAGGTTAAGCCGGAATGGCAGGGGGAAAATCAGCAGGCTTAAGTAGTATATTATCACCCGCAGTTGAGTCAATAATCTCTCGCTTAAAGTAAAATCAAAGATCTGATAAGAGACTAATATATCCCTGATGAAATTAGGTCCCAGATAAAATAGAGCAATAATGAAAAATATGCCCAGCACCCCGATAAACCAGGGCCACCTCCTCCTCATTACCTGGAAATCAAGACCCTGAAAGAAATAAAACTCATAGAGTATCATCATCAACGGTAATATCCCTGCTATTTCTTTGCTCCCCAGAGCCAGCAGTCCCGCTACCCCACTGCCCGAATAGCTCCAAACCTTAGATTTCCTCTCCCCTCCCAACCTTCCCCGGATATAAAGATAAAGCGACAGCAGGAAAAACATCCCGGCCATACTGTTCATCCTCTGGACAATGTAGGTCACCGACTGCGTCTGCACCGGATGCATCACCCAGAGCAAGGCAATAGACAGTGCTAACCATTCCCGCCTTTCAAATTTACCCTCAAGCGGCCCTAAATTAAGGGTGGTAACCAGCAGAAAATACAGGATAATCCCTGCCAGTGCATGAATGAGCAGGTTCACAAGATGGTACCCAAAAACATTGAGACCTCCGAAGTAATAATTGAGGGCAAAACTGAGGTAAGATGTCGGTCGCCAACTAATGGGACTCTCAGAGGCAGCGGTCACCAATTTAGAAATTGACAGCTCATTGAGGTGAACGTATTGATTTTCTACTATGCTCCGATTATCATCAAATTGGAAGGGGACTTCGAAGGTGTTTGAATAGGCGAGGAAGCAAATGATTCCGATTAATAATGGCGGGGAAAATAGGGACAGCGCCCATTTCTTGGTTAGTGGGATTTGGGATTTGGCCATTGGGATTTGGGATTTTACCTTTTACTTCTCTTCTCAATCAAATCCGCCAGTAGTCCGATCATCCCCACCTGCACCCCGGTAAAAATAAACATCAATGCTACCGTGGTAACATTACGGATCAAGATCGCCTCTGCCACCCCTACTACGATCCCGACAAAGAGCAGGACCCCGCTTATCGGCAGGAAGACCTTAATGGGATTGAAATACAGGATAGTCCGGATAATCAAAGCCAGGAAATTCAGCGTATCTCTCAGTGGACGAATCTTCGATCTCCCCTTCCGCGGCTGATAATCGATGGGCACCCATTCCACCAGATAATCACTGCTCAGCATCGCCAAGGTAAGGGTGGTAGTTAAAGAGAATCCTGAAGGGAAAAGATGAAAAAACTCCTGCACCCTCTCCTTCTTGAAGACCCGAAGACCCGAGTTCAGATCCGGGATCCGGCACCCGGCCAGATAGTTGGCCAGTCGGGTGAGAAAGAACTTGGCGGGACGGCGTATCCAGGGCACTGATGCCCGAGAGACCTTTCTGACGCCCACAACCATATCATATTCATCCCCGGACGGGAGTAGATCCCCCAGGGCGTGGGTCGGATAGCTTCCGTCGGCATCGATTATGGCCAGGGTATTATACCGGGAGTTCCGGATCCCGGTCTTTATTGCGGCCCCATAACCCCGGTTCCCCGAATGCCGGACGATCCTTATTTCCTCAACCTTTTCTGCCAGGCGCCCGGTATCATCCTCGGAACCGTCGTCCACCACCAGGATCTCGTACTGGCCCTTATGGGCTTCGCTGTCCAGCAATCTTTTCACCCCCTCCAGAACCCCGGTGATCCCCTCCTCCTCATTGTAGGCAGGAACAATAACCGACAATCCTTCCAACTTGAACCTCCCTTCTTAGGTCGGGCAAGATGCCCGACCTACAAATCCCAATGTCAAAATCCCAAATCCCAAATATTTTGTCATTTGTACTTTGGGTTTCATTTGAACTTTAGGTTTTGACATTTGATATTTTAATCATTTGCATTTTGCATTTTACAATTTTCATTTCGCATTTAATGTACTATTATCGCCCCCCCCCAGTAGGCCGAATCATAGGAATTATCTTTACCGGGGAGCGTGGTAAAGCTAAAATTCTTTCCGGACCACCGGGAAAGATTCAGGGAAAAGCGATGCCATTTCCTCTCTCCGGGATTGTTTTTTGGATCGATATAGCGGGAGAAAACTATGCTTTCCCCGGCTGTGATCTCGAAGATCACCCCGTCCCCCTTGCCCGGGGAGCATACCTGCGGATCAAGTCCGATGGAAAAGAGTAACCGGGAGTCAGGTAATAGCTCACGCTCGGGGTAAATCAATCTCGATCCCCCTCCGGCAGGATGCTGATAAAGCGAATAATCCACCTCCTCATCGATCTCGATGAGATCGGCCCGGGGATAGGCCCACTGAGGCATTACCGTCCCGTTGGGCAGGAATTCTGCCTCGGACAAATGGGTTGCAAATGAATATCCCCGGGGAAGTCCGGGCTTGTTGGTATAAAGCTCCGCGCTGGGGAACGAATAGAGAAGCCGGTAGGCATTTTCTTCGGCTGCCCTGGTCAGATTCTCACTCAATCCCCTGACATCCGGGTTCGTCTTGTCGATCAGGGCAAATGAGGCAGTCCCGCTCTGCAGGAACCACTCCGGCTCCGGCTCATTCTCACCCAGAGGCCAGTAAGTAGGCATCCGGTTATAGAAGCGAAAGTGCCCGACGGCAGCCGTGGAAAAAACGAGATCCCCCGGATCGTAGATCCCCCCGACCATACGGGCCAACCGGTAGTAAAAAGGGTTTCTGGCATTATTCAACCGGTAATTAATAATATTGGCCAGAAGTAAGAATCCTACCAGGATCACGGCGGAGGCCCGGGCAGGGAGCCCTTTAAGGGCCAGTGCCGAGAAGACGGCCAGGAAGGGAACAAAATAATAGAGCTCGAACGGATGGAGATAGATAAGCTGGGGAGCCAGTAATATATATAGAAGCGGAAGGCCGAGGAAGCCGAGCAAGGAGATAAAAGACCGGGTTCGTGAGCGTTTAAATAAAAAAATACCCAGACCTACGAGTGCCAAAGGTCCGCAGATCGGGGAGAGCCTCAGCAGGTGCCCGAAAAGGCGGTGGTAGAAATCACCTTGGAGGAGATAATAGAGATCGCTCCGGCGCAGGGAATGCGTAAGCAGGGGGATCCCGCCGCTCAGCCAGTAATAATAGAGAAGCAGGAGCAAAATGGTTAGTGATGCGGTAATTCCCAGAGGGAGTATCCGCTTGAATCTTTCCCCCCGGGAGCCGGGGCCGGAGAGGAAATGGATCAGGACGATAAACGGGATTATCAAATAAACCGTCCATTCGGTCAGTCCCCCCAGGACCGAGGCACCGAGCATCAGGAGGTAAAAACCCCTTCTTTCCGTGGCCACCCAGGAGACATAGGCAAAATAGATAAGCGAGATAAAGAAAAGCGCCAGGGGGCCGAAAAAGGTGGTCTGGGAGTAGGCAACGGAAAGGGGCATAAAGGCAACAAAAGCCGCGGCGAGGCCCGCTACTGCCCGGTCCGCTACCCTGACAAGGGAAAAGTAGAGTAAAATCAGGGTTCCGAGCAGTGCCAGCAGGGATAATGACCTTGCCACCGCCTCCCGGACCCCGAAGAGCCGGTAACCCACGGCATAGATGACCTGGAGCAGGGGAGGATGGGAGAGATGATAGATCGGCCGATCCTGAAGTAACCCCACCACGGAGACAAGATGCGTCTTCTTAAAGCCGTATTCGAGGTGACTGAGGGCCAGGGCCTCCTGAAAGGCGGAATCCATCCCGACCTGGTAGGGCTCCGGGATGTTCGACCAGCGAACCGCAACCGCCCCCAGTATTATAAGGACGAAAAATAGGGACAGCGCCCGTTTTTTGTATTTTTCATTTTGCATTTTGCAATTCGCATTTCCATATTCTCCTGACCCCCTCTTCCAGCGATACCCTGGCCTTCCATTTAAGCTCCTTCCCGGCAAGCCGGGGGTCAAGGATATTTACCGGGACATCGACCTTCCTCCCCGGGGCATACTCTACCCTGAACTCCCTCCCGGTTACCCTCCGAATCAGCTCGATCAGCCCATTTATGGATGTCCCCCGGCCGGTTCCGATATTGAAGACCCGGGACCGGGTTCGTGTTGTAAGGGCCTTAAGGAATGCCCGGACGAGATCATCGATATAGATAAAATCCCTGACCACCGAGCCGTCCCCCCAGATCCTCAGGGGCTTCCCTTCTTTGACCCGTCGCAAGAGTACCGGGACAACCCCCTGTTGCCCCCCGGTACCTTGCCTCTCCCCGTAAGGGTTAGAGGATCGCAGTACAATATAGTTCAGGCCGTAAAGATGGTTGAATAATTGCAGGTACCTCTCCACCGTGAGCTTGGTAATCCCGTAAGAGCAGAGCGGTGCGGTCGGATGATCCTCCGGGATGGGGGTCTTCCGTGCAATCCCGTAAACCGTCCCCCCGGATGAAGAAAATATTACTTTCTTTACCCCTTCGGCCAGGGCGATCTCCAGCATCCGGATGGTAGAGATCACATTGGAGGAAACATCGTGCTTAGGTCTCCGGTTGGAGCTCTCCGGAATAGTAGTACCGATGAGATGAAAGATATAATCGCACCCCTTGACCGCCTTCTTCACATCCCGGCCCCGGGCAAACTCCCCCGGAACCAGCTCGATCCTTCCCCGGATATGCTTGATATTGCCGAGCCCCACCCCGGGTCGGTCAAATATCCTTACCTGGTACCCCTTATTTAGAAGGAGCTCGGCCAGGTGAGACCCGATAAACCCGCCTCCCCCCAGCAGCAGACATTTCCCCATAAAATAAGCCCCTAAAATAGGGACAGCGCCCGTTTTAACCCTTATTTCATCCGTTTTCAGGTAATTTTTTTTACTCCGCGAGGTCGGCCGTGTGGCAAGGCCCCTAGCGCACGACCCATTAATGATTCCATCTGCCTCACGAATGATTCACTTCCAACCGGGCGTCCCGTCCGTGTCGAGCTGCGAAACACATCCTCCCATTTACTATCGTCGAATTTTGACAAATATTCCGACCAGTCAACTACTGTCCCTAAAAGTGGACAGTCGCCCGAAAGCAGAGGATCTGCCTTTTTTGCCACATGTGCATACGCGCTGGACCAGGGATACGCTTCGGCCTGCTGCACTAGCCCGGACCGGACCGGGTTTCTTTCAACATACTGCACCGCTGCGTACAAATGCATTTCCTCCAGGACACACGAAAAAAACCTTCCCTGCCACAGATGCCCCCGCCGACCGTGCTTCAAGTTCATATATTGCGAATACAGCATATGGGTCTGGTTGAATGTCCGGGCCAAAGAATTCTTATGCTCGGGCACCACGATGAAATGAACATGATTGGTCATAAGACAGTAGGCCCAGAACTTCGTTCCATGTCGCTTGGCATATTTTACCAGCCATTTTAGATACCTCTCTCTATCCTGATCGTCATCGAATATATCCTGCCCGAAGTTCCCCCTCTGGGTAACATGATGTGGGAAACCCGGGGCAATTACTCTTGCAATTCTCGGCATATTTTAGAAATTACCACATTGATGATTTTTTATCAAGAAAAACGGGCGCTGTCCCTATTTTAGGAGTTGATTATATAGGGTTTTTAGCTCCTGGGCGTTTTTTTCGATCGACTTTACCGGCACCTCCCGGGCCGCCTTTAATTTGTCGGGGTTCTGGATAAAGTCCCTCAGACAGCCGGCAAGTTCCTCGACCTGACCTGCCTGAAATAACCTCCCTGCTTCCCCCTCCGGGATCAGCTCGGTCAATCCCCCCACCCTGCTGGCGATAACCGGGGTTTTCGTATGCAGGGCATAAAGCAGAACCAGGGGGGAATTCTCCTCCCAGAGGGAGGGAATAACCAGGACATCGATCTCCGCATATACCCGGGTGATATCCTGATGGGGAAAGCTCCCCAGGTAGTTGACCCTTTCCGGGTTCACTCCTTCCATGGTTTTCTTCAGATACTCTTTTGCCTCCTTGGAAGAAGCCTCTCCGTATATTCTCAGCTCATAATCTCTTCCCCCCTCGTTATTCTTCTCCAGCCGGGAAAAGGCCTCCGTAAGGACATGCAACCCCTTATGGGGCAGGGGCTGGCCGATGAAACCGAATCTGACCCTTTCTGCTGGTATCTTGGTAGCCGAGCTAAACAACT
>CP070770.1:1833183-1842987 GCA_020345765.1 Deltaproteobacteria bacterium | reverse complement strand
TATATGTTAACTAATAAAAATAACTCCCTGTTAATTAAATAAAATTAATAAATCAATCCTGTTTTTAAAAATGTGAATAAGATATTTATAATTGCAAATAATTAGGTATAAACCAAATTACTAACAAGTAATTGTTAGATTAAGGTGCTAAATTCTTAGTGAGTAAACTAATATTGTTTTCTAATATGGGATCTTCCTTTATTTTACTCTCTATTTTCTTTACAGCATGAATAACTGTAGAGTGATCCTTACCTCCAAATTTATTTCCAATTTCGGGAAATGAGTAATCAGTCAACTTTCTACAGATATACATAGATATCTGTCGGGGAAAAGCAATAGGCTTTGTTTTTTTATTGGATGTCAGGTCGGATAGCTTGATATTAAAATACTTAGCAACTGCTTTCTGGATTTGTTCAATACTGGGTTTTTCCTTTTTATAATGAAGAAGGTTTTGGAGAATCTCTTGAGCTAAATCTAATGTTATTGGTGAATTATTAATTGATGAAAGTGCTGCTAAGTTAAGTAAGCAACCCTCCAATTCCCTAATATTTGATTTTATTCGGGATGCCAAGAAAATTGCTACCTCGTTAGGAAGATCAATCTCATCAATTTCTGCCTTCTTTTTCAGTATTGCTATCTTGGTCTCCATCTCGGGAGGCTTGATATAAGCAATGAGGCCCGATTCAAATCTTGACTTTAGCCTATCTTTTAATTGGGGTATGTTTTTAGGAAAATTGTCACTGGTTACGACAATCTGTCTCCGCGAATCATAGAGATAGTTAAAAATATGAAAAAATTCGTCCTGAGTTCTTTCCTTACCACCAATAAATTGAATATCATCAACTAAGAGGATACCACAGGAATTTCGGTATTTATTTCTAAAGTTATTCATTTTATCATAACGAATGGAGTAGATTAATTCGTTCATGAATTCTTCGGAATTGAGATAATGAACATTCAAATTTGAATTTTTATTCAGTACCTCGTGGCCGATAGCGTTAAGTAGATGAGTTTTTCCCAACCCGACTCCCCCATAGATAAACAGGGGATTATGCTTACCTCCCGGTGATTTTGAAATCGCCATCGAATGAGCATGAGCAATCCCATTACAGGATCCTACTACGAAGTTTTTAAAGGTATACTTGGGATTTAGATTTCCTTTCACCCTTAAATGACCTCTCGGTTTATTACTGATTTTTTCTTTCTTCTCTTTTTCGTTACTGATCAATAATTTTATATTATAATTAACGGAAGTTAAGTCGAATAAAACATCCGTAATTATCGAACTGTAATTCTCCGTTAACCAGTGCTTGAAGAACTTATTGGGAACCTTGAGGGTAAGAGTATTATCCTTGGCGGAGACGAAATTTATCGGCTCGAACCAAGTCTTGAAGTTCTGTGCCTTAATCCTTTCCCGGGTTAATTCTAAAGACCTTTCCCATAAGTCATTCATATCCTACCTCATAATTATCCACAAGTTTATCAACAAGTGTTGATAAGTAATTAACCAATTGTTAATTTACTGAGCACGGTATGTTTCATTTTTTCTTGCTGTTGGAGCTTCATATAGTTAACAGAGGGGAATATGTTTTTCAAGCCTCATTTTTAAAAAACTTTAAATTAAAAAATACCTTAAATATCTTGATCTTACTGAACAACGGAAAAATTCTAAAATTACAAGTAAAATCAATAAATTGTAAACCTTTTCGGCCTAAAATCAGATAAAAGAAAACCTTCAGGGATGCAATAAAGAATAAAGTAGAATTACTTTTCTTGGGGAGAGAATGCCCCCACCGAAATTCAACTTCAATAAAAAATGCTTGAAATAGTTTTTTTTATCAGATAAATAGTATAATATATGTAGTAAGATGGAAAGGGATAGAATGATTGACTTTAAGAGGATAGAATTAAAAAAGCTTTTCCAGGTTTCCTTATTACTAATTGCCTTAGCCACGGTTGGGTCCGCGGGCCTGATTCTCTATTTCTCCTATAATCTTCCCGATATAGATTCATTGGAATATTACCGTCCCAATCTGATAACAAAGGTCTTCTCCGACGACGAAGAGCTGATTGAAGAATTCTATACGGAGAAGCGATCAATTGTTCCTTTCGAGGAGATACCCGACGTACTCATAAAGGCATTCGTAGCTGCGGAGGACGCGCGCTTCTTTGAACATAGTGGTTTGGATTACCGAAGTATCCTGAGGGCCTTGTTCAGAAATATTGAAGCCGGTGGATTGGTCCAGGGGGGAAGCACGATTACTCAGCAGGTAACTAAATCGTTATTGCTTTCCCCGGAGAAGAAGATCTCGAGGAAGATCCGGGAGGCAATCCTTTCCTACCGGATCGAAAAATACCTTACCAAGGAAGAGATATTAAAGCTGTATCTTAATCAGATCTATCTGGGATACGGTTCGTATGGGGTTAAGGCTGCGGCCAGGAACTATTTTGGGAAACAGGTCAGCGAAATTAATCTGGCCGAGGCGGCGATGTTAGCCGGTCTTCCCCGGGCACCTAACCGTTACTCGCCCCTCAACCATCCCCAAAGGGCAAAACAAAGGCAATATTATGTGCTGGGGCGTATGGCCAGCAAAGGTTACATTAGCGAGGAAGAAGTCCAAGAAGCATATAATGTTCCTCTGGTAGTTCTTAAGCCGAGGGAAGAGAGCGCAACGAGGAATGCCCAGTATTTTGTCGAGCACATCAGACGCCATCTGGAAAACAGATATGGATTCGATCAGCTCTATAACGGTGGGTTATTTGTCTACACGACGGTTGATCCTGAGGTCCAGAGTACTGCCGAGCGGGCCCTGCGGAAGGGGCTGTTGGAGCTGGATAAAAGGCAGGGGTACCGTGGTCCCCTGGACAATCTCGCTCCGGAGGAGATAGATATTTTTTTGGATAAGGTTCAGAAAGAGGAGGTTGAAAGGTCAGCGGTCCCCGAGAAATTTATTTTATATCCCGAAGGACCTACCCAGATAGTTTCCCCGGAACCGGTAGACTCAGAGAAGATAGTTCCGGAAGTAGGTAAGGTTTACACCACAATAGTAGCTAAGGTTAATTCCAAAAGAGCGGAGGTTATGATTGGCCGAAGCTCAGGGAACCTTCCCTTGGAAGAGATGTCCTGGGCCTTGCCACCCAACCTGAAATCAGGTTATTACGCTAAACTCAGCGATCTGTCCATGGTGCTCTCGGGAGGGGATGTGATCCTGACAAGGATAAAAGAAGTGAAAAAAGGCGGGACTCTGTTAGTTTCATTAGAACAGGAACCGGAAGTGCAGGGAGCCCTCCTGGCATTGGATCCCCATACCGGATTAGTAAAGGCTATGGTAGGGGGATATGATTTTAGAAAAAGTCAATTCAATCGTGCCTTTCAATCGAGACGCCAACCGGGGTCTGCCTTCAAGCCGATCATCTATTGTGCCGCTCTGGATAAAGGATATACTCCGGTTACTACTGTCATCGATTCACCAATAATCTATGACGATGAGGAGAAGGATGATAGCTGGAAGCCGAAGAATTATGAGGAGAGGTTCTACGGACCGGTAACCTTCAGGGAAGCGCTTGCTCGCTCCAAGAATATAGTAACTGTTAAGATCCTTGAGGATATTGGAGTTAGTTATCTGATTGATTATGCAAGTGCAATGGGAATCAGTTCTCCCCTTACGAAAGACCTCTCGCTTGCTTTAGGGTCGTCCGGGGTGTCTTTGCTGGAGTTGACCAGAGCCTTTGGAGTATTTGCTGCCGGGGGATATTACAATCCATCGGTATTTATTAAGAGGGTAGTTGATCGAGATGGTAACATTCTCGAGGAGAACTACCCACGGGTAGAGGAGCCGGAAAGAGTGATCAGCGAGCAGACTTCTTTTATTATGACCAATCTTTTGAAAAATGTGGTTGAGCACGGAACCGGCTGGAGAATAAGGGCACTCGGGAGGCCGGTTGCAGGAAAGACCGGAACCAGCAATGATCTCCATGACGCCTGGTTTGTCGGCTATACCTCCGATTTAGTGGCCGGTGTATGGATAGGATTCGATCATGAAGCTTCATTGGGCAGATACGAAACAGGCTCCAAAGCTGCCAGCCCAATCTGGCTGGATTTTATGAAAGAGGTTCTCCGGGGGAGCCCGGTCAAAGATTTTCCGATCCCTCAGGGTATTGTCTTTGCCAAGATCGATGCCGAAACTGGGCTTTTGGCTACACCTGAATCCGAGAGTTATGTTTTCGAGGCCTTTAGGGAAGGGACCGCTCCCACGGAATACGCAAAAGAGAAGGGTTCTCCTATTATTGATCGTTTCTTTAAGGATGAGCGGTAGCTGGGGTAGATGCTCACCGATAACCTGAACAGAAAGATTGACTATCTCCGGATCTCGGTAACCGATCGCTGTAACCTCCGCTGCCGATACTGCGTTCCTGCTGAGGGGATTGCCAAGTTACCGCCCAAAGAGATCCTCTCCTATGAAGAGATACTTAGAGTTGCACGAGTAGTTACGGCAAGAGGTATCTCCAAGATAAGGATAACCGGAGGCGAGCCCCTCGTTCGCCGGGACCTGGTTTATCTGATTAAGGAATTACACCAACTCCCAGGATTAAAGGATTTGGGACTGACCACAAACGGAGTGCTGCTAAAGGAATTTGCCCCTTCCCTGGCCCGGGCCGGGCTGCGGAGGATAAATGTAAGCCTGGATTCCCTCCTGCCCGATCGCTACCATTGGATTACCGGGAGGGACCTTTATCAGCAGGTTCAGGAGGGGCTGTTAGAGGCAGAAAAGGTGGGATTAAGTCCCATCAAGTTGAATGTGGTAGCTCTCCAAGGTTTTAATAATGATGAGATCCTGGAGTTTGCTCTTCTGACAAAGACTAAGGGATATCAGGTTCGCTTCATCGAGCATATGTCTTTTGGGGATGGGTATGAGCCGCAGTTTTCCACTTTTTCTATGTTTGAGGCCTTCGGCGAGATTAATAGTTACCAAAAAATTCATCCGGTCCAAAGAGACGGGGTTGCCGAGCTCTACCGCTTCGAGGATGGTATTGGAGTGATCGGTTTCATCAGCCCGATAAGCAGGTGTTTCTGCCCTTCGTGTAGGCGAATCCGCCTTACTGCCGACGGCAAGCTCAGGAATTGTCTCTTCTCTGATGAAGAGGTGGACTTAAAATGCATACTCCGGGGTGTAGGAAGCGATGCCGAGATCGAGGAATTACTACTAAAATCGATCAGTAAAAAGCCCCCGGGACATATGCTACCGGCGACAAATATTAACTACCACCGGAGAATGCCCTTGATCGGGGGATGAGTCTTAAAAATAGATTATGAGTGAAACACTATGGGCCTCAAGATCAAGATCCCCCACCCCCTGCTGAAATCCATAGTTCAAGGTGATCCGGGGGGCATACCAGCCTAGGCCCACGCAGTAAAACGAGTTAGAGTTCCGGTCCCCGGAATACCCTCCGCGGAGTCCAAACTGTCCCCGCAGGAGCACCTCCCCTCCGAAGGAATACTGAATATTATCACCGTCCATATCCTTTACCGTGTCAGCGGCCAAGGTAATTATTTTGCTCGGGTTGGTAGCTAAGCCGAAACCAAGACGGGGGGAGATGTTTTCACTTCCGGTTTTAACGATATTGTAGCCGACTATTCCGGCCGATAGGTACTGCTTCCATGGCCTGGCAATGATACCGAGGTCAGTGGCGAAAGAGCTGTCATTATCGTCAATCCCCCGGAGACTGAAGATCTTTCCACTGATCCCGATGTGGAGATAGGAACGGTAGTTTTCCGCTAAGGCAATAGTATAGGTATCCTCCCGTCCCCCCTGGGTTAGTTTCTCCCGGGTAAAACTGAATCCGCCTCCAATCCCCGCGGTTTTGGAGTCGATAATGGATATGTGATAGACCTTTTGGGGGAATCCTTCGCTCAGTTCACTCCAGTAATAAAGTGCCTCGATGGAGTATTTTAACGATTGGGTTATCCCTCCAGGATTAAAGCTCAGGGCACTGTTATCGTCGGCAATGGCCCGGAAGGCGCCTCCCATACCCAGGGGTTTTACCCCGACTCCCTGGGGGCCGATCCCGCCCAAAACAGGTTTATGGAGAAAAATAAGGGCTACGGTGAAGACAACGCTCTTCTTTAACATAATCTTATGAACTATCTAACCAGAAACTCTATCAGGAAATTGTACTTAAGTAAAGACTTCGATAAGATTCCACTTTACTTTTAGTTGAATTTAATCTAACATAAATCCAGTTATAATCAGATCGTAGATGATCAAGTAGTCCACAATGGATAAGCAAAAACTTAAAGAGTTTAAAACCCTCCTGACCAAGAGGTTCCGGGAACTGCTGGCCGAGGCGGAGAAGACCGTAAGCGGGATGACCGGGGAAAAAGCAAGTTTCCCCGACCCTACTGACCGGGCCTTTCTCGAATCGGACCGGAATTTTCTCCTGAGGATTCGGGATCGGGAACGAAAGCTGCTCTTGAAGATTCGCGATGCCCTGAAGAGGATCGAGGACGGAAGCTTTGGTGTATGTGAGATCTGCGGGAAGGAGATCTCGGAGAAGAGGCTTAAGGCCCGACCGGTGACCACTCTATGTATTGAATGTAAGGAGGAACAGGAGGCCAGGGAGAAGGAGCTGGGCGAGTAGACCTCCAATCATGTGGGTAAATAGTGAAAAAGGAATATGTTCTGGGAATAGACCTGGGAGGGACAAATATCCGGGGAGCGGCAGTCGGAGCAAAAGGAAATATATGGGAGATATTGATCCTGCCAACCGAAACCGTTAGGGGAAGAAAGCAGGTGGTGGGGAATCTGTCCAGATTGATAAAGGCACTTCGGAGAAAAATCACTCCCAAAGAAAATAATTTGCTCGGTGTCGGGATCGGGGCTGCCGGGGGAATCCTGCAAAGGGAGGGGATAATCTCTCAGTCACCGAATATATCCCCTCTTGACGGCTTCAGACTCCGAGAGCATCTGGAGAAGGAATTCCGGCTTCCGGTCTTTCTTGAGAATGATGCCAACTGTGGGGCTTTAGGGGAGAAATGGGTAGGGGCAGGCAGGGGAGTAAACGATCTGGGCCTTATCACCCTGGGAACCGGGGTCGGGGGCGGATTGATTCTGGGAGGAAAACTTTTGCGGGGTATTGATGGAACTGCGGGGGAGATTGGACATACGACAATAAACTCCGAAGGACCCGAGTGCCTGTGTGGAAGTCGGGGATGCCTGGAGGTTTACAGCTCGGCTACCGCGATAGTTAGAAGACTAAAGGAGGAGGTCTCCCGGGGAGAGAAAACGCAGTTGGTTGGCAGGCAGGGGAGAAGACTGGACCGAATTACCAGTAAGGATATTCACCAAGCAGCATTGGCCGGGGACAGGCTCTCACGCAGGCTTTTCCGGGAGATGGGGAGATATTTAGGGATCGGTATTGCCAATCTGATAAATATCTTGAATCTCGAGATGGTGGTTATCGGGGGAGGGGTTTCGGGGGCCTGGGAGCTTTTTATGCCCACCATGAAAAAGGAAGTAAGAAAGAGGGCGTTTAGGGTTCCGGCCCGAAGGGTTAAAATATTAAAATCCCGACTGGGAGTTAATGCCGGATTGTTGGGGGCCGCTTCGTTGGTCTGGCAGGGGGCCGTCGAGTAAAGAGAAGTATGAAAGAGAGTTTTTTCCGGTCATCCGGGAAGATATACTTGATCATTGCTGTCGGAGTAATTCTAATAGTAGGATTCTTGCTCGGGGCAATCTTCAGCAGCCTAAAGACCAGATACTCGGATAGACTTATCGAGAGGGATAAGGTTAAGTCGCTAACAACTTACACCATCGAATCAACCGGTAATATTGAGGTCAGGAAGGGGCCGGGAGATGAGCACCCCGTATTTTACCGGTTAAAGATGGGCGAGGCGGTGAAGCTGCTGAATAAGGGGGAAGAGTGGTCGCTGGTGGAGTTAGAGGACGGAAGGATGGGCTATGTATCCAACAGGTTTCTCACGGAGGCAGATATCTCCGTCTCCGTGATCAAATCAGGGTGGGTTTTAGAGGCTGATACGGAAGAGGGGGAGCATGAATGGCAACCGAGGGTCCAGCTGTTAGTATTGGATCTGATAGAGAAGCCGGTGACCGATCTGAAGATTAAGGGAATTTTTTACCGGGAAAGCGAGATCTGGGCGGAGGATACCGAAACCGTCGTTTCCCCTTCCCTTCCTCCGCTGGTAAAGGGGGACTCCAAGAAAGTTTTTCTTGAGTATCCTCTCGATTATACGAATTTCGAGTTTACTACCTGGGTGGATACGGCGATTAAGGCAGAGATTTATGCTTCGATAGACAACCGAGGGTTCAAGCTGATTAAAACCTTTGAGCTTCCGAAGACTCAGTATCCTTTAGAATCAACCGATACCCAGGAGATTCTCGACAATCGTTAGGATCTTTTTGGGGGTGAAGGGCTTCTGCACATACATATCTGCCCCTTCCCGGAAGGCAGTGCCGTCGTCGTCAACCAGTTCCTTGGAAGTAAGCATAACCACCGGTATCTTGCTCAGCTCCTTATCCTTCTTTATCCTTCGGCAGACCTCGTAGCCGTCCATTTTGGGCATCATGACATCAAGGAATATCAGGTCAGGCCTCTCGTCGTTTATCTTGACCATTCCCTCGTAGCCATCCTCGGCGGTGATAACCCGGAAGTGATACTCGGAAAGGGTATTCTCCAGGATTGCCAGGATCGTGGGGCTGTCGTCAATAACCAGAATCGTTCCCCGGATGTCCCTTTTGTCCGCCCTTTGCAGGGCGGCGGAAACGGAGTCTAATACCTTGGGCTCAAAGACATCCTCCAACCAGTTGCGAAAACTGTCGATTTTTTCGCTTTCGGTAAAGATAGCGTTAACAAAGTAGCGGAGTTCGGTCAGGTATTTTACCAGCAGGACGAAGTTTTTGGTGGCCTTCACATAGGTTTTTTCATCCCCGGATTTGAGCTCTGTCTGGATCTCCTCGATCTTTTTCTTGTAAAAGGAATCGAAAAGGTCAACCTGGTTGTTTATTTCCTCCGAGTTGCAGAAGCGGTAGAGGAGCTCGTTCTTTTCGTTTCTCAGCTCGAAGAATAGCTCCATATGGATTACCGGGATCAGGCCCAAAACGACTTTTTCAATCTCTTCCCGGTAAAATCTCTGGAAATCCTCCCATTCGATATCTACATTTTTTAACCTTGGTTCCTTACCTTTTGTTAGATGGAACTCGCCGTTTCTCCAGGCGATCAGGTTATAGGCGGCTTCCTTACCCTGGAGACTGGTAGAGTTTGCCTGGATCAACCGGCCCCCGTCAAAGAACAGCTCACCTTCCTCCTTCCCGAGCTTTAAAAAGAGGGCAGCTTTTGCCTTGCTCTTGCAGATCGGCTTGATCACCTCCAGCAGGCTGATGTCCCTTAAGCTTCCCCGTAACCCTTTTCCCTTTTCTCCGCTCTTTACATTTGCCATTATAACCTACCTGACTATTTTGAAAGGACTTTCTCGATATGCTTCATCAACTTGTCGATACTGAAAGGTTTTGTTATGTATTGCTGGGCCCAGATATTATAGCTGAAGGTAGTCTCCGGGTCCTTGGATTTTGAGGTAAGGATAAAAAGAGGGATATCCTTTGTCTGGGAGAGCCCTCGTAGTTTCTGGCAGAACTTATAGGCATCACCACTCGAGAGCATGATATCCATAATGATAAGATCGGGCCGCTGTTTTATTGCTAACTTCATTGCATCTTTCCCACTCTCCGAGAGGAGAACATGGTAGCCCCGGCTGGTAAGCTTTACTTTCAGCGTATCCCGAATATATGG
>CP070770.1:1829141-1833083 GCA_020345765.1 Deltaproteobacteria bacterium | reverse complement strand
CATCAAGGGAGGGGAAATTTATTGGAAAAATTTCCTTGAAGGAGGGTTTTTCAACAGCCCCGCTGTCCCTATTTTTCTTTTGATATTCGGGGAGTGAACCTGCTCTTTGGCTATTTTACCCAGCAGGAGAGGCCTCCATCCACGGGCAAGATTGCCCCGGTGATATATTTTGATTCATCGCTGGCAAGGAAAAGTGCTGCCATTGCGACATCCCATGCCTCCCCCTGCCTTCCCATGGGGACGGCTCTCGCCCTTGCTTCCATAATCTCCTCCCCAAGTAACGCTTTCAAGGGCTGGACTAAAGGCGTATCTATGAGCCCGGGAACTATTGCATTTATCCTGATGCCCTTGCGGGCATATTGCACCGCAAGCGATTGGGTGAGAGAATTTACCCCGCCCTTTGATGAGCTATAAGCAAGCTGCGGGTAAGGGCCAGAGCGTATCGAGGCAAGGGAAGATACATTTATGACGGAACCGCTACCCTGTTTCTCCATCTCGGGAAGCACATACTTGCAGGTGAGAAACATGCTTTTCAGGTTGACGCTGATTATCCTGTCCCAGTCCTCTTCCATAGTCTCCACGGCTCCCCCGAGCCACCCGATGCCCACATTGTTGTGAAGGATGTCCACTTTTCCGTAAAGCTCAATACATCTTGCCACCATCGCCTCGCAGTCCTTGGCCCTGGATACATCCGCCTCAAATACTTCAGATTCTCCTTCCTCTTCATCAATCATGCGCTTGGTTAAAATGGCGGCTTCGGGATTGCAATCAGCCAGGAGTGCCCTGGCCCCCTCACGGGCAAAGAGGATAGCTGTTGCCTTGCCATTACCTATCCCCTCACCGCTGGAACCCGCACCGGTAACAATTGCAACCTTGTCTTTTAAACGATTTCCCATCTTTTTTCCTCCGGAATTTTAGCCCATTTAATGAGATTAGAAAAATAGTGACTGCACCCGTTTTATTTCATAGGAATATTCTTTGTAAAACAATTTAGTCAATAGTCAAGATGCGATCCTAATTATCCTCGTATCTGGGCAATCTCCTTGATTAGATTACCGGCATGATATTTTTTGGCTAAATCTTCCGGAAAAGCTGCTGCTTGATAAAATCGCCGAAGTCCTGCGCGTAGCGAAGGTTAAATACCTTCTTTACCGTACCCGCCAGCAGATTGGGCACATAACTCATCAGGAATCGGGGATCGAAGAAGGGCGACTTTATCCCGGTCTGGTGTCCGATTAAAAGGAACAAATCGGAGGCGGTTACAAAGCATTTTTCTATCCGGGTAACCTTACCCGGGTTCTTCACCTCGGCACGGGAGCAGCTTCCGATAATGAACACCGGCCCACCCTTAGCATCCACCAGCTCCTTGACCTTGCCAATAATGAACACCGCCGGCCTCGCTCGGGCAAAGGCCTCGGCGCCGGCATAGGACTCAAGGAACGCCAGGAACATCTTCAGTCCCATGATGCACCCGGTCTCGCAGCAGTCTTCCCCTGCATCGGAGTATGGCCCGAAAAAGAGCCGAAGCGGCGAATTCAAGCGCTTGAATTCTTTTTGGATATCCTGCCACTGATAGAACTCATCGTCATAGGGCTTGATCCGCTCAGCATAGCGGTCAAGGTCGGAAACCCCCGATGCATCACCCAGGAGGGTAACATCCTCGAGCCGGGCGGGGCGGAAACCCCGGCCGATCGCCACCGCGAGGTAGGGAACCTCGCTCTCGCCCTGCATACCCAGCAAGCGGCTGGCAACCAGGTCCACAGCGAGGGCGTTTCTACCCATGAGGATAAGCCCAAGGGAACGGGGAATTGGGATAGCCTCATTACCCACCCCAACGGTAATAGCGTCCATTATCACGAAGTCGGGCCAGCCTACCGTGAGGAGGTCTGCGATCTTCTCGTTAAGGAGAAAATCGTGACGAATTGACCGGTCGTCAAAGTTCACGATCCCGATATTGAGTTTGACCGCACCGGTCATATTGCTCACACAGTGGCATTTAAGTTTGGGCATATAGATACGGGTATCGGCCTGGGCAAAGTTGCGGCTTAAGCGGACACGGTGATGGACCTTGCCCCCGATAAACACCGGTTGGCGGCGGTCTTCGTCCATTGCCACCAGGCTGAGCGGCTTTTTCACCTCCGGCCGGAGCTTTCGTATTCGTTCTTTATAGCCGGCCCAGTGAAAGCTGAAGCGGGTAGGATTCCCTACGGCTGAGGTCTCCGTGACCGCAATCCGGGAGACCTCGGGTCGATCCGATACCGAGCGGACAGCGCCTTCAATGACATCGAGATTGGTATAGGCGGCAGGGCTGAAGACCTCCGGTTTATAGGCGAAAACGACATTGGGCTTGATGGCGACCTGGCCGCGGGGCTTAAACCCGAGGGTGTCCATGCCCTGGTCGATGATGGCGCGAATCTTTTTCACATCGTAATCCGGACACTCGACGACAAGAACACGATAATCCTGTTTCTCAGCATTATTCATATTACTCACCCCTTATATAAAAAACCGTGCCTATTATATCAGATCGGTATTAATTATAATAGGTCACCATTTAGCGCAGGCGCTCATCTCCATTCGATATTCGGTTTGCGGCGCTCGACTAGGTGCTTAAACTTTATGTCTTGATACCCGAGGGTCATAGCCCCGAAGCAATGGTGGTCCTTAGGAATTCCCAGGAATTTCTTGAGGGTGCGGTCGTGCCTGGCGGAATGCTCAATGAAGCCGTTAAAGCAGGTACCTACACCTAAACTGTGGGCCATCAGGGAGCAACAGTAGATAGCTGATACACAGTTAAAGGCCGAAGTTTGGTCCCATGCGGGAGCGTGGACGGCGATAACGGCGGGCGCATTCCACAACAACCGGTCTTCTCCTTGTTTTGTGCGCTTTATTACATCGAGAATTCCGGGTTCGTAATCCCTAATTTTTTCTAAGGCTCTGAACCCAGCAACCAGACGAACCCAGAGTGCACCGATTCTGTTTCCCACGATCCGGAACGATCTTTCCAGAAAGGAAAGTGTCAACTCTCTTAGACGGGTGATTTCTCCGGGTGTGGTTAAGACCAGATAATGGACATTCTGGCTGTTACCACCGGTCGGGGCATACCTCCCGGCGTTGATGATTTTTTCCAGTACTTCCTTAGGAACTTCCTTTGGTTTGTAAAAGCGAACCGAACGGCGCTCACGAAGGAGCTGCTGGAGCGCTTCGGGATTGACGGCCGGGTCGGGGCCGACCGTTAAGTGGCTCTCCACCGCGGTTTCCTTCTGGACTACAGCATCGACCGGACAGACCGCTCCGCAATGCCCGCATCCAATACACCACTGTGCTCGCTCAATTTTGGGAAGATCATTTTGCATAACCAGGACTAAAGCCGGACATACTTTTACGCAGAGGCCGCAGCCGTTGCATTTTTCAGAGTCAATCTCCGGAGGTGGTGGAATTCGCCTCATTCTTTTCCCCCTTATCTCTTTTCCGATTCATCCATTCACCAATTCACCGATTTTCTATTTTCCAAAATAATTATTATTTTTAGATAAAAAATGGCTCTGTTCCCTCTTTTTCTATAAGCCTGAATTTTCCTTTCCTTTTAGCATCTGTTTGAATATCATCCGGTTGAGTTGGCGGGAAAGTGCGGGGGATACGCGTTTAATATTGTAAATAACCTTGGCCAGATCCGTCATTAATACCGCCCGGTTTTTCCTAACCGCCCGGACGATCTTTTTGGCGGCCCGTTCCGGGGTTATCCCCATCCGGCCGATCGTATTTGCCGCCTCCCGCGTAAACCCCTTCAGTTTTGTGGAATCGTAGATACCTGTCTTTATTACCCCCGGACAGACGGCAGTCACCCCGATCCCGAATCGCTCCAATTCGGTGCGTAGCACCTCAGACAAACCGAGCAGGCCGAATTTACTCGTGGTATATGCTGCCATAGCCGGTACCCCG
>CP070770.1:1821233-1829041 GCA_020345765.1 Deltaproteobacteria bacterium | reverse complement strand
ATCAGTAAATTCTCTGGATCCGCCTATTTTAAGGGCTGATTTGGACATTCCACCTTTTATTTTTTGAGGTTATTGTTTCCTTAATTGTCTGAGAGATACTTTAAAAAGGACATTTTGACCTGTCCGCTGAGGCAGGAAACAGCCAGTTTTTACGAAAGTAGGGAATTTTAATGATGCTTGCCGCCAAAATTCCCTTTAATTTTAATGCATTATAAAATAAGGTCATTTTGGCACTTTTTTAACACTATAATTTACAGTAAACCGCTCTTTCTGGCCGGAAATTTGCCGATAAATCCTAAATTCAATCATTTGCAATTTGCACTTTTCATTTTACAATTTGCAGTTCGCCTTCAGGCGGATTGGGACGGTATTTCCTTGATCTACTGCTGCCAATTTTATATAATTTATTAAGGGACTTACACAGATGAGAATCTTGGGCCTTGATCTGGGAGAAAAGAATATTGGCGTGGCCATCTCCGATGAGTTCGGCTGGAGCGCCCAGGGTCTTACCACTCTAACCGGGAAAAGCCGGGCGGAATTCCTTAAGAAGATCTCTGTAATCATAGCCGAATACAAGGCGGAGCAGATTGTCCTGGGCATGCCCCGGAACATGGACGGCTCCCTGGGACCCCGGGCCGAAAGCACCCTGAGCTTCGGAGAGAAATTAAAGGCCCGTTTCAACCTGCCCCTGACCTACTGGGACGAGCGTCTCTCCACGGTAGCGGCCGAGCGCCCTCTTTTAGAGGCCAACCTGAGTCGGAAGAAGCGGAAAAAGGTGATTGATAAACTTGCCGCCGTTTATATCCTCCAAGGCTATCTAGACAGCATAAAAAAAGAATAGGGGTTGCGGGTTGAAAAGATACTCAAAGATCTTGCTCTTCGTCCTGCTTTCTGCTTTGAGCGTCCTGATTGCCCACTTACTGCCTTTCCTTCTTATCCCTCCCGACCGGAAAGCAGTCGCCCAGGTAATCGAAATACCCCGGGGAATGCCCTTCAACCAGGTAGCAAACGTGCTGTTCGAGAAGGAGATTATAAAGGATAAGCCGCGCTTTCACCTGCTGGCCAAGCTCCTCGGGGCCACTACCCGTATCCAGGCCGGGGAGTATGAATTCTCTGCCTCCATGCTCCCTTCCCAGGTCCTTAACAAATTGGTCCAGGGCCTGACCAAAACCTACACGGCGGTTATTCCCGAGGGATACAATATTCAACAAATCGCTCCCCTTCTGGCCTCCCTCGGGTTAATCAATCAGGATACCTTCCTGGCCAAGACCCGGGATCCTGCCCTGCTCTCCGACCTTGGTATCGAGGGAGAAAGCCTGGAGGGCTACCTCTTCCCTGCCACCTATATCCTTACCCGGGGACCATCGGAGGAGGAGATCATCAGAAAGATGGTCGATAAATTTCATCAGGTCTACACCCCGGAACTCGAGCAGAGGGCAAAAGAGCTGGAACTTTCCCGGAAAAATGTGATCACCATGGCCTCGATCATCGAAAAGGAGACCTCGGTTATCGAAGAGATGCCTCTTATCTCTGCCGTCTTTTACAACCGGCTTAAGAAAAGGATGCGGCTGGAGAGTGACCCTACCGTTATCTACGGCCTGAAGAATTTCGATGGGAACCTGCGGAAGAGAGACCTCCGGGCCTGGAGCCCTTATAACACCTACCGCAACTTCGGCCTCCCGCCCGGCCCCATTGCCAACCCGGGCAAAGACGCCATCATGGCCGCCCTCTATCCGGCCAAGGTTCCCTATCTCTATTTCGTCTCCCGGAACAACGGCACCCACCTTTTCTCCAGCTCATATAAGGAACACAACCGGGCGGTCTGGGAGTACCAGAAGCGCCGGAGACGAAATTAGCACAAAGAAACACTATCTTTCCACATTTCCAGGTCTTTGAGGGACCTTTCGGCCAACCTTTTTTTCCCCTCCTTCTTACTTACTTTTTCTTCCAGCGGGGGAAACAGGCCAAAATTGATACTCATCGGCTGAAAGCTCCGGGAATCACTTTCGATAATATAGCTGACCAGAGAGCCGAGGGATGTGGTGGCGGGAGGGACAACCAGACCTTCTCCTCCGAGCAGCCGGGCTGCGTTTATCCCGGCAAAAAGACCCATTGCGGTCGATTCGACATACCCCTCCACCCCGGTGAGCTGGCCGGCAAGGAAGATCGAGAGATGTTCTTTGAATTGGAGGTGATGGTTTAGTAGCAATGGCGAGTTTACGAAGGTATTGCGGTGTAGGCTCCCCAGCCGGGTAAACCGGGCTTCCTTGAGGCCGGGTATCAGACGGAAGACCCTTTCCTGTTCCGGGTAGCTGAGCTTCGTCTGGAACCCTACCATATTGTAGAGCGAAGCGAATCTGTCCTCCTGACGGAGCTGGACCACGGCAAAGGGCCTCTTTCCGGTTCG
Organism: Deltaproteobacteria bacterium; assembly: GCA_020345765.1. Lineage (GTDB taxonomy): Bacteria > Desulfobacterota. Next base: position 1,826,634 of record CP070770.1, on the reverse strand, counting down.
GGGATCGATGAGTCCCACCGGCTTCATCGGACCAAAGGCGAGGGTGTCTTTACCCCGCTCGGCCAATACCTCAATCGGCAGACAGCCTTCAAAGGAACGGAGATTCTCAAAATCCCGGTAAGGGACCTTCTCGGCTCCCAGCAGTTCCTCGACAAAGCGATAATACTCTTCCCTGCTCAGGGGGCAGTTAAGATAATCAGAGTCTCCCTTGCCGTAGCGGTCCGCCGGAAAGACGACCGAAGAATCTATCGAGTCCTTCTCGATAATGGGGGAGATTGCGTCATAAAAATAGAGATACTCTTCCCGGGTAAGGAAACTTAGGCTCTCGGTAAAGGTGGGGGAGGTAAGGGGCCCGGTGGCAATAATGACGATCCCTTCCGGGATCTCCTTCACCTCCCGGCGGATTATCGTGCACTGCTTTGCTAAGACTGAGGTAATATAGCGGGAAAACTCCTCCCGGTCCACTGCCAGGGCACCGCCCGCCGGGATCTTGGCCTCCCCGGCAGCCTCCATAATAATGGAGTCGAGTCGCCGGAGCTCCTCCTTAAGAAGACCGGAGGCATTTTCCAAGGAAATGGCCTTGAGGGAGTTGCTGCAGACCAGTTCGGCCAGTTGGGGGGAGCGATGTGCCGGGGAGAAGCTTTCCGGCTTCATCTCGTAGATGGTTACCTCAATCCCCCTCCTGACCGCCTGCCAGGCCGCCTCGCACCCGGCCAGACCCCCTCCGATAACCGTGAGTGCCTTACTCACCTTCTCCGCTACCAGCCCGGGAGTACCCACATTCCTTTACCGGGCAGCTAACCACCGGCTCTGACCTCTTATCGTATTTTCCCACCAGATAGGGAGAACCGCACTGCGGGCAATCCTCGGAAATAGGTTTATTCCCTTCAACAAACTTACAGGAGGGGTAATTGCTGCAGCCGTAAAAGACCCTCCCCTTGGTCCCGCCGCGTTCGACCAGTTGTCCGCCGCATTCGGGACATTCGACCCCTATCGGGAAGGCCTTGGCATTCTTGCACTTGGGATAGTTCTCGCAGGCCAGGAAGCGGTTCCCCGAGCGTGCCTTCTTAATGACCAGGTGCCCCCCGCATTTTTCGCAGATCTCATCGGTAACCTCCGGTTCTTTCCTCTCCTTGCCTAAAGGCCGGGTGTTTCGGCATTCGGGATAACCGCTGCAGGCCAGGAACTTACCGTAACGCCCGCTCCTTACTACCATCGGCCTATCGCATTTCTCGCACAGCTCCTCTTCCGTCCTCTCCTCGGCAGGCTCCCCCCCCTCCTCTTCGGTAAGCTCACGGGTATACCTGCATTTTGGATAATTGGGGCAGGCCAGAAACTTACCATTCTTTCCCCAGCGGATAACCATCTTGTCACCGCATTTTTCGCATGGGACATCGGAGGGAACCTGCTCCTTTTTGACATCCCTCATACTTGTCTTGGCCTGCTCCAGGCTTACTTCGAATGGTTGATAAAATTTACTCAGCGAATCGGTCCAGCTCTGCTCCCCCCCTTCGATCTTGTCCAAATCCTCTTCCATTTCGGCGGTAAACTCTACATTCAGGATCCGGGGGAAGCTCTCCACGAGTAGATCCGTGACCAGGGAGCCAAGTTCGGTGGGAATGAACTTCCCCTTCTCCTTCCTGACATAATCTCTCTCGAGAATATTACTCAGGATCAGTGCGTAGGTGGACGGCCTGCCAATCCCTTTCTCCTCCAACTCCTTTATCAGGGTGCTTTCGCTGAAGCGGGGCGGCGGCTGGGTAAAGTGCTGCTCGGGCTTGATCCCCAGTAACTTAAGGATCTCCCCCTGTTTCAGATCCGGCAGTACTCCTCCCTTCTCTTCCTCCGGCTCGTCCTCTCCCTCGATATAAACACTGATGAACCCGGGAAACTTCATTACCGAACCGACGGCCCGGAAAAGGTAATCACCGGCGGAGATATCAACTACCGTTTGATCGTAGATTGCGGGCTTCATCTGGCTGGCCAGGAAGCGGTTCCAGATCAGCTCGTAGAGGGCCAGCTCATCCTTTTTGAGGTACTGCCTTATATTATTTGGTTTATATTCGATGGAGGTCGGTCGGATCGCTTCGTGTGCTTCCTGGGCCCCCTTCTTGCTCTTATAAAACACGGGTTTATCCGGCAGGTAATCAGGCCCGAAGTAACCGGCAATATAGCTTCGAACCATCTCCATAGCCTCATCCGCAATCCGGGGGGAATCGGTTCGCATATAAGTAATTAAACCCACCGACCCCTCCTCGCCCAGCTCCACCCCCTCGTAGAGCTTCTGGGCGATAAGCATCGTCTTTTTTGCGGAAAAATGCAGCTTGCGGGCAGCCTCCTGCTGCAGCTTGCTAGTAATAAAGGGAGGGGTTGGGTACCTCTTACGCTCTTTTTTCTCCAGCTTTGCTACCCGGAACTCCGTATCCTGGAGACTATCTTGAATCTGTCTGGCACCTTCCTCGTCTTTTATCTCTGCCTTCTTGGAGTCGATCCGGAGAAGTTTTGCCGTAAAGGCTGGGGGGGATTCGCCGGTCAGCTCTACCTCAATTGTCCAGTATTCCTCCGGGACAAAAGAAGCGATCTCCCGCTCCCGCTCACAGATAAGACGCACCGCCACTGACTGTACCCGTCCGGCCGACAGGCCCCGGCGAACCTTTTTCCATAGAATCGGGCTAATCTGATAGCCAACCAGTCTATCCAGGACCCTCCGGGCCTTCTGAGCGTTGTATTTGTTCTCATCCGGCCTCCCCGGGTTTTCCAGGGCCTTCAGCACCGCCTTCTTGGTAAACTCATTAAAACGGGCTCGATATATATTCTCTTTTTTCCCCTTGAGCTCTTCCTGGATATGCCAGGCAATGGCCTCTCCCTCCCGGTCCGGGTCAGGGGCCAGATAGATCGCATCGGCCTCCTTGGCCGCCTTCTTGATCTCGGCAATCACCTTACCCTTACCCTTGATGATCTGGTACTGGGGAGAGAAGCCGTTCTCGATATCCACCCCCAGGCTCTTCTCCGGGAGGTTCTTAATATGGCCCACCGAAGATTTGATGTTGTACTTCGGGCCCAGAAACTTCTTCAGGGTTCTTGCCTTGGTCGGTGATTCTACAATAATCAGAGGCTTGCCCATAATAGCCAACTCATAATGAATTATTTTAGGGAAACAATTAAATCCAAATGTTAAAGCTCAAATGTCATCCAATAAATTCTAAATCCTAAACAAATTCAAAATTTAAATGTCAAATGTTCAAAACCATGTCCTTAGCCCCGATTAGCATCGGGGTTGAAGGGAAGATTCCCTCTCCCCCGCGTCCCGCGGGGGAGAGGGTCAGGGTGAGGGGGTATTCCCTGCTATTCCCCCTGTCCTCCGTAGTCCCGCGTTCACGCGGGACGAAGGAGGATGCTATTCCCTACTATTCCTTGCTATTCCCTAAAAAAAGCCCTAACACCGGATAAACATCTTTCCGGCTAATTGTTTTATCAGGCCGTTAAGCTCCAGGTTCAGGAGAACTGCTAATGCCTGGTTCGCCTTCAATCCGCTCTTTACCGTTATCCGATCAATATGGAGCGGCTCTTTTTCCAGTACATCAAAAATCTTCCTTTCATCCTCGGACAGATCCGGAGGGATCTCGTCCTCATCCTCCCGCTCCCTCCGGGAAGCACCTAATTGGGGAAGGATCTCTTCCAGGACATCCCGGGCCTCCTCCACCAGCTTCGCCCCCTTCTTAATCAGCATATTCGTCCCCCTGCTCCGCGGGGAGCTGACATTACCTGGTACTGCAAAGACCTCCCTCCCCTGCTCCAGGGCGCAGTTAGCGGTGATCAGGGAACCGCTCCGCAGGGTAGCTTCAACAATTACCACTCCTAAGGAAAGCCCGCTGATGATCCTGTTCCTGGCCGGGAAGTTTACCCCGTCAGGATGGGTGCCCATCGGGAATTCGGATATTACCGCTCCCCGGGCAGCGATCTCATGATAAAGCCCTTTATTTTCCGGCGGGTAGATCACATCTATCCCCGAGCCGAGCACCGCAATCGTCCTCCCTCCCCCGGAGAGGGCGCCCTTGTGGGAGCTTGAATCAATCCCCCGGGCCATCCCGCTGACCACGGTAATCCCCTGCCGGGTCAGGTCCCGACCGATCCTCTCGGTAGCCAGCCTTCCGTATTCAGTGGGATTACGCGAGCCGACAACGGCAACCGCCAGATTGTCCTCTTTCAGTATATCACCCTTAATATAAAGGACGGAAGGGGGATCGTAGATATTCCTAAGATTTTCCGGGTAATCCTCATCACCCCAGGTCAGAAGTTTCACCTGATTTTCTTCAACCAGCTCGATCTCCTTCTTTACCCGCTCCCAATCCTTAAAACCTCTAATTGCCTCCGCATTCTTTGCCCGCATGTTCGGAACCTTTAAAAGCTCCTCCCGCGAGGCCTGAAATACCTTTTCCGCATCCTGGAAGTGCTTGATCAACCTCTGGTAAATTACATTTCCTATTCCAGGAATAAAGCTCAATGCCAGCCAATAAAACCGGTCTTTCATCGGTAATCCCATGAACTTTTAATATATCCTAAAACATAAAGTAGTCAAGTGAAAATTCTATTTTGACTCCGCCGTTAACGAGTGATACTATTGATTTACTTGAGAAAAAATAGCCGATATTTTAAAGAACCTTTGGAGATAGGGTGATTTATGGAATCAGGAAAACAAAGGCTGCTTCTGCACACCTGCTGTGCCCCTTGCTCGACCTCGGTTATCGAGCGGCTCCGTTCGGATTTTCACCTTTCTGCCTTTTTTTTCAATCCCAACATCCATCCCCGCGAAGAATACGAGCTACGCGCTCGGCAGATGAGAGAATATGCCCGGAAGGCAGGAATGGAATTTATCGAGCCCAAATACGACACGGAGCGCTGGTTTGCTTCAACCCGGGGTATGGAGACGGAGCCCGAAGGTGGCAAACGCTGTTTGGTCTGCTACCGGCTCCGGTTGGAGAGCACGGCGGAATACGCCGCTCGGAGTAGCTATGACTATTTTACCACCACCCTCTCGTTAAGCCCCCATAAAAACGCCCAGAATATCAATCAGATCGGCAGGGAAATCTCCCAGGAATATCGGATCAAGTATCTGGAAGCGGATTTTAAGAAAAAGGATGGGTTCAAAAGAAGCCTGGAACTGAGCAAAACCCACGATCTAATCCGCCAGGATTACTGCGGATGCATTTATAGTAAGCAGGGAAAAGAAAAAGAAGCATAGCTAAGCCCTTCGTTTTTGTCAGGTTTTATTGAAAAATTGCCTAAATAAGTGTATCCTAACAATAAATTCAGCTTATACCACCATTGGATTTACATAATATTAAAGAAAGGAAATTAAAATGTCATTGGCGAATGACCTTTTTGGCTCTGATTCAAAAAT
>CP070770.1:1817291-1821133 GCA_020345765.1 Deltaproteobacteria bacterium | reverse complement strand
CAGGGTGTAGGGGTAGATACTCAATTCCCTGAATTCACGGAAATCGTCTCCCAGCTTGACATTGATCAAGAGGTCATATTTTGGCGGCTTACCGGTAAAGGGCTTCATCTTACCTTCCCGGGTAGTTATGGTAACCGGGGGGATGGATATCCCGCTGCTCGTTTCCGTCTCAAGCACCACCACCTTATCGGCCAGGTCCGGTTCGGAAAAAAGCGGTTTCACCGCACCCATGGTATCACTTACGGTGTTGAGCACCCTCCTTTGAAATTCGTTCTTGGCATAGAGCTCCGACTCCATCTCCTCCACCGGCGGAAGGAGGTAGCTTAAGTAGCCGGTGAGTGCTTCCTGGTTTGCCTGCAGGTTCCGGTAGGTCAGCATAACCCCTTTGGGAAAACCGGTGGTCCCGCCCGTATAGATGATCACCGCAACATCATCCAACTCAATCTCCGCCTTAAGGTCGCGGTCGGGATGGCTGCCGACAAGCTCTTCGTAACTGATGATGCCCTCCGGGAGGTTATCACCTTTGCAGATAAAGTGCTTTACCTTTGTGAGACGCCCCTTAAGATCCTGGACCATTTTCAATGCATCCATTTCGAAGATAAAGCAGATCGAATCACTGTTATCCAGAACATACTCCAGTTCCCTCTCCACATAGCGGTAATTCAAGGGCACCGGGACCGCACCCAGACCCTGAATGGCCAGGTTGGTCTCGATGAACTCAGGGGTATTGTGAAAGAGGAAAGCGCATTTGTCCCCTTTTTTGATCCCGAGATCCCTCAGGGCGTTACCCAACCGGTTAATCCTCTGATTAAGCTCCCTCCAGGTGATCCTCTTCTTCCCGTAAATAACGGCCGCCCTGTCCCGCGGAAAATACTTTGCCCGGATCCTGGTGGCATCCTTATACGGAGACCTTTTCACAGCTCCCCCTCCTTTCTTTCATCCTTTCAGTGAACGAAATAACGGTAAATAGTTTAAACCCGAACTCTCATACCCTTTAATGGTACCACAAAAGATGGAAACTTATTTTCGGTTCAAATAATGCGTTAATGTAGGGGTTCGATTCATCGAACCCGACGGGCTTGATAAATCAAGCCCCTACATAAAACAGGTACAAGAAAGTTGTTAATATACCAATAATTCGAATGTTTACGCATTATTTGGGTTAAACTCCATAATACGATTGAAACCAGCCTTTCTTCATCAATTTGACCGAAAAGTCAAAGAGTCGGTCCTGGAGGAACGGATACTTGTCAGCATTTTTTAATATCCTCTCCTGCCTTCTCTTAACCGCTAATACCTTATCAAGCTCTACCATCTTATAATCCGGGTTAAGTATCCTTTTGGCAATCTCGCTTCCACTGGTAAGAGCGAAAGAGATACCCTCCCCGGTCGCTTTGGTGGCAAGACCGGCGGCATCACCTATGAGGAAAATATCATTAAAGACGCATCCCTGGTAAGAATAATTTATCGCCGCCCCTTTGAAATTACTCTCCGAGAACCGGTAGCCGTTATCGGTCAGGTATTTCCTTAAAATGTCTCTTGCCTTCCTGGGATTAAGGTGTTCGGGATTGAAGTATATCCCGATATTGATAAAATCCCTATGCGGGAAGACCCAGATATATCCCGATCTCAACATCTTGGGATTAAAATACAGAATAAAATCATCGGCAACCCCGGGGATATCATAATACACCCCGATACAAACCCTCGGTTCCAGGCCGACATGCCTTCTGACAAGGGAAGCGGATCCGTCGGCACCCACCAGGTATCGGTAATAAAAATTCCCCCGGTTTGTTGTTATTTCACCCTTCCCGATCGATTTAACGAAAGTCTCTTTCAAGATCGTAATATTGTCGCACTCCTCTATCTTGCTTAACTGATACTGTCCCAGATCCAACCGGTCGAGAATCTTGAACGGCTTGACCAGGTTTACTTCGTGTTGTTTATGTGCGGAGAATATCTTGATTACCGGGAAGGTTCTCGTCCTGTCTTCCGGAATGTCAAAGTCCTCGGCTAATCCGGTCAGTCCCCCCGCGCATATCTTGGGACCGATGACTTCTTTCTTTTCGACCAGGAGGACTGACAGATTGGAGTCCTTTAGTTCTTCCGCGCACTTCAGCCCCGCCGGCCCGGCACCGATTATGACGACATCGTATCTGTTATTCATACCCCTTGATATCTCCCTACCGGCCTTCGGTAGTTTATAATATGTCGGGTAAAATTACAAGAATTTAGGACGTAAAATATGGACAGCACCCGTTTTATACCCCTTACCCCATAATCCATAATCCCTACTCTCAAAACTGCGGGCCTCGACCCCGTCCCTATTTGAAAAGTCAGGACCGTGCTTGAATTTGGTCGTACAGCTGGCGGTATACCTTTCTCAATCCGAGCTGAGTGAAATAGGAGGTTGTCCCGACATACAGGGAAAAACTGTGGGTTACGGCATGAAGCGTCCTCTTGATAATACGCCCCATGCTGTAACCTCGCTTCATTACCTCGGCATTAGCTTTTAGCATTTCATTTTCCGGCATGAGAGGGTGCTTGAATACGACATAGTCTCCGCCTCCCCCGTAATGGTCCCAGGGGTGATCGGTAAAGATCCGTTCCTGTTCCCGGTACTCCCGATATATCTGGCTTCCGGGCATGGGGGTCAGGGTGAAAATGAACGGGATAATGTTACATTCGTCGCAAAAGTCAAGGGTTCGGTAATAGGTTTCCACGGTATCTTCGTCCCAGCCGACGATGAAAAACCCCATGATTACGATCCCCAGGTCCTGGATCGTCCGGATGCTCTCCTTCATCTGCCGGAGGTTAAAGGTATCCGGGGAAGTATAGTGCAGTTTCCGCCAGGCCCCGGATTGTTTCTGTCCCTTTGAGGATATGGACTCCAGACCCGCGGCAACTGCGCTGAGGCCGCTCTCCGCGGCAAGCTCCAGGATCCGGCGGCCGTCCTTGTAATTTACCGCCGACAACCCCCCGGCGCCGCCCCAAAGGCGCTTGGGACGGAGGCCGGCCAGTTCCTTATAAAGATCAAGGTAATATTGATTCTCCTCGGGCCTGTCCTTCATCTGGGGATGACCGAACACGCTGTCGTCTACGTTGAAGTAGAGCCTGCCGAGCGTTGCCACTTCGGCCACGACCTCATCGATGGGCCGGTGGCGTATTCTGGAGCCGAAGATGTCGGTCACCGGACAAAAGCGGCAGTGGTTGGGACAGCCCCGGGTCGTGAACATGGAATCCATGAAATAGCGTTTCTTGGGAAGGAGATCCCGCCTCATCATGGGAAGGCCCGCAAGCGATGGCCTTTCTCTTTCATGATACACCGACCCTCTCAGTCCCTCTACCGGATAAGGACCGCATACATAGAAGTCTTTCAGCCTGTCCTGCTCGGCGTCCTTGAGGATAACCGGCCAGAGCTCTTCACCTTCGCCGATCGCCACCGCACTCGCATGGGATTTGGCTTCCTCGGGCAAGGTGAATGTGTGCGGCCCGCCCAGGATCACCTTTTTCCCCCTCCTCAAGAACTCGTCCGCTATTTCATAGGCCGCCACGGCGAGGGGAGTGCGCACGGTGATGGCTACCAGGTCGACCTCGGACTCATAATCCACCTGGTCGCCCATGAACATATCCACCAGAGTTACCTCGTGTTTATCGGGCGTGAGCGCCGCCAGCAAAATCAGGGACGGCGGCATACCCGATACCATTGTCCTGGTAGCCTCCAGGTCTCGTGCGGGAAAGATTATGGTTATTTTTATTTTTCCCCCTCCTTATCCGATCTCTCGTTCCCCGGCCCCCGTTATTCTATTCCCATTATTTCCTTGGCCAATTTCTTCTTATGT
>CP070770.1:1802927-1817191 GCA_020345765.1 Deltaproteobacteria bacterium | reverse complement strand
GGTGAGCACCGAGGGAATACCTCTCCTTTTCGCTACGGACAGCAAGGAGGCGGAAAGACGGAAGAGATGCTGGAAGTGAATCACATCCGGCCGGACCTGGTCCAGGTATTGCTCAAATCTCTCTTCTACGGCATCGTTTTTAAAGGTCTCAATAAAGCCCTGGGGTTGATCATAGGTCAGGCGGCATACCGGGAGTCCGGAGAATAGGTCTTCTTTAATCTGATATCTCTCGGAGGTGGGCCCGTCTTCACTGCAAAAGATACAGACCTGGTGTTTCCGGGCTAATTCTTTGGCCAGATTATAGGTATAGATCTCGGTGCCGGCCCGGTGCCGGGGCAGGAAGTAGTGGACAACCTGAAGGATCTTCAAGAGCGATTTATCCTTTCTTCTTAAAAAATGTCTGGTATATCTTATAGGGCAGGGTAGCCTTCACTTTCGCCATAAACTCCTCGAGCACCCGGATATGATCATAAAGGTTTCTGATCTCGTTTTCCTTCTCCTTGAGGAGCTGGTCCTTGTGCTCGATTATCCGGTCCTTCTTTTTGAGGAGCTCAAGGTTTATCAGCTCCAACAGGAGTTGGGCCGGGGAAAAGTCAGGCTCGGCTTTTTCCTGACCCGGAGATACTAAGGCTTCCAGGGCTTCAACTTTTGCTTTGGGCAATTCTTTCTTGGATGCGATTAGCAATTCTCGATAGCAGGGCTCACAGTTATCGTATTTATAATAATTGTAATTATAATAGTGATTTACTAATTCGGCTACCGGACCCAGTTCAGCTTCGCTTTCCAGGTAGAACAAGAGGATCATCATCATAACCCAGCGGGAGAGATTGCCGTTCGGAAGGACAAGGATCTCGGCCCCGAGATTCTTCAATATCCCGATGATCTCCTCCCGCCGGGACAGACCATATCTTCGATGCTCTTCCAGAGGGGGATGAGTATAACCCAGCTTGTGGCTGATGAATTGAATAACTATCTGCTCGGCCTGAACCCGGAGAGGTAAATCAAAAGGTGCGGCTAGGAGCAGATGATCCCGGCAGGTTCTCCAGAGTTCCCGGATGAACCGCTCTCTTTTATCAGGCGGTATATGCTCGAGAACATCCAAGCTAACAGATACATCAAATTCACCTTCGCCGAAGGGTAGGTCAAGGGCATCAGCCTGACGGTAACTGGGTAGTTTACTCTCTTTCTGGTCAACGATTGTAATGTTATCTTCAGGTAAGAAGCCCAATATATTTCCCGGGTATCCACCCACCTCAAGGATTTTTAAGGATTTATCATCCTCCCGTAGCAGGTCAATGGCTTCCTGGAGTATCTTATATCTCTGGTACTGATCAAATGGAAGCTCAAGAATATTCATTAGATAGTTTATCTTAACTCAAATCTTTAACCGTTACCTGAGAGGAGAGCCGCTTACTGAGTATAGGCCGAGACAATCCCCACATTCCTCTGGGATCTTTCCAGCTATTATTTTCCTTCGTAGCTCGATATATCTCTCCTTATACCAAATCCTATCAAGGGATTCTTCATTGACATTTCCAAAGCTTAAAACACCCCCGGCAATTCCATTCCCGTTTTTTCCTAACTGGGTTACTGGATGACCCAGGATACAACAAGGGGCGACATCTCCATTCCAACCGATAAAAGGATAGTCAAGAGGCATGATCAGACAATCATTTATCCTCTCAGCGAAAAAATTTCCGTGAAAAATCAGCTTGATTCCATTCTTTTCAGCCAATTGTTTAGCTTCCGCGATATATTTATCTCTACCTTCACAATCAGCCCTGACTGAATAGTATCCTTCATAAATAACCTGACTCATAACTTCTGGAGAAAATACAGCGCTTAAATTCTTAAATGCCACATCATTAACATTTAGTTTTGCCATTAGATCAGTAAATCTGGGAATCTCTTCCATATTGTCCCTCATTAAGAGGAAGGAGGCAGATACATAAGGTCTCTTGCTTCCTGAACTGTTTCGTCTCGTTATCAATTCCTGAATGGCACTAATTACCTGAGAAAAATCAGAGCCCTTCTTCAGTTTTACGTGGGTTTCTTTTGTTGCTGAATCAATGGATACAGAAAGGGCATCAATTTCAGTGCTGATTATCCGCTCGATGTTCTCTGCATTTAAAAGAGTTCCGTTAGTTGTCAGAGTTACGCTGGGACATCCTGCCTTTTTAGCAAGAATGGCCATTTCAAAAAGGTTCGGATTGAGTAGAGGCTCACCCCATCCGGTTAAGTCCACATTAACTACTTGCTTAAAAAATGGTAGTAGTTTCCGAAAGGTTTCCATCGACATGTTGCCCCGAGTAGCGGGTCCTGAGTAGAATTGGGTTGGGCAGATCCAGCATTTAAGGTTGCACAGGGCAGAACTCTCAATGTTAATCCCAGTAAAAGGCTTGACGCTGGTTTTTTTAAATTGCTTGATGAAATTTTTTAGTTGATTTTTCATTTATGACTGCAATTTTCCCGCGGGTAATATCTGCGATAGAAATTGTCGAATTACAGATCGAAGTTTGAACAAATAAATGTCAGCTTGTGTGATTGTTTTTGCGTGTTTGTCCTTGAGAATTGAATAAAGCTGATAATTAGTTATCTCATTTTCGGTAAATGGATTTGGTTTCCTGGCCTTGATGAATATGCCAGGTTCTATGGGATCCTTCTCGGTTACTTCAATAATAAAATCCGAAAATATGGTTTGCATATCAGATATTTCATATCTCCAAAAATCAGTAGGATAGTCGTGATAATAGAAACCCTTAGATCTTGTGGTGATAATCAGCACACCATTAGTTTTGAGGATGTGTTTGAAATTGCTGATCACTTTCCGCCAATCTCTAACGTGCTCTAATAGTTCTGTAGAAATCAACAAATCAAATGTGCCATAGCCAAAACGATCGAGGATATCGTGAGCATCACAGATTTGGTCAACACCGGGACCCATTTGAAGGTCAACCCCAATATAACTGATGGGGTGAAATGCTTCTACGATAGGTCTCAAAGATCCGTTAAGATCAAAGGATCCAACTTCAATAACTGATTTCCCCTTAACATCTTCTTCTTTGAGGTATGTTCGTCCAAAATCAATGCAGGCTTTATTGCACATTGGGAATCCTTAGTTTCTCTTTACCCTCCAAATTGTGACTAATTAGACTTTAACAGTGTGTGGTATTTCTCATTTTCAAAGATGTATCCGCATTCCTGACAAAGGCAGCCATTAAGCATTCCTGAATTGGCTATATTTAGTGTCTTTTCCCTAAATTTAGTGTAGCCTTCTGATTGCCAGATATCATTAAGGGATTGTTTGTTTAAGTCACCCAGCGCCGTCAGACAATTGCAGCAGGGGAGAATTTTCCCATCAGGACATACAAATAAATAAATATATCCGCTGTAACAGGGGATTTCCTGGTAAAACTCTTCCGAGTCAATACACCCCCTCTCGTCCCAGAGGCTGCTCAGGCCGATAAAGATTCCTCTTTCTTTGGCAACCTTCTGCATATTATTCAGATTCTCGCTAAATTTATGGAACTCCTCCTGGTTTAAAGCATGGGCCTCATTGCTTTTATGCTCCCCAAACTTAAATAATACTAAGGGAAGAAATGTGAGGCTATTAACTTTAAAATCCAATGCCAAATTTGCTAATTTCTCAACTTCACTATAGTTATGCCGGGTAAGTACAGCCGTGAGGCCCAACAAGGGCCTATCAGTGCGAGAGCGGATTTCTTTTAGCTTATTTAAACCGCTGATTATCTTATCGAAGGTATTATTGCCTCCCATCCCTAACCTGCGGAGACTCTCAGCACTTGCCCCGTTAATGCTTATAGAGAATCGATCTACCCCAGCAGCGGCAAGGTCTTCAACTGAATTAACAAGATCGATCCCATTGGTCACTACTGCTGCCTCACAGCAAGACATCTTCCGTTTGAGGTAGGTAACCATACTTGTTAATTCAGGATGGAGAAGGGGCTCCCCCCCAGTGAAATGGACCCGTTTTACCTCCCCCATCTCTTTTAATTCATCGATCAGCCGATAAAACAACTCTAAATCAAGTTTGTTCTTTTTAACAATTAAGGCAGGAGCCTGCTTCTTCTTAATCTCTTGAGGTATTGAAATAGCAGGACAAAATACACATTTAGCATTGCAGTAGTCCACGGGTAGTATCTGCACATCTACCGGTCCCCGGGTTGGTGTCCCTTTTCTGATCCCGTCTTTTAATTCCTGTATAGTCTCGAGAGAAAACATTGGGCAGTGCTTAAATTTATTTAACTTGACCTAAGTATGTCGCAGAGGAATTCTGGTTATCCGCTCGTGAATCCGACTTGCTAGTTTGAGCTTTAGTCTTTCCTTCCAGCTATGTTTTGGAACTACAATCCTCGGCCTTCCCCATCCAGCCCATCCGTAATCGGTATTCTCTGCTCGGGTAATAAAGCTTATCGCTATTCTTTTTTCAGCATATTGATGAAGATCAATCTCAACATCATGCCACTTTCTATCTTCTGGTTTGTTCTTGGGGTCAATAAATTGGGAGAAAATCTTTTCTTTTTTCCCGGAGACATCCAGCCTGAGCTCGAATTCCACTCCTTCCCCCTTCTCTGGCGACCAGATCTTAGGGTTCAGGGCAAGAGAAAACTTAAGTCTCGCCTCCTCGGGCACCCTTATTTTGTAAGTAACCTCGGTATTGGGATTTTCAAAGAGCACATTCTCTTTTCTTCCGTCGATAGTAAAAGAAGTAATCAGGACTCTTTCCCGGTCTTTCCGCTTTATCCGGGCCACTCGCAGTCTCTTGATAAAATCAAAATGTATCCCCTCCGGTTCCTCCTCCTGGGCGGCGGTTAGGGCTCCCAGGATCTGGGAGCACACCAGAAAAGGACTGAGCCCCCACCACCTTAATTTCTTTAACAGGGAAAACTCACTTTCCTTTACTGCCCGATAGCTTTCCACTAAATTGCTTCTTGCGGCCCGGGTTATCTCTTCCTTATTTTTAAAATAAATGTATCCGAACCACTTGCGGGAGATCAGCTGGTCAACATAGTGCCTTTTGAAGGCATAGGGTAGGGTATAGCGGTGGGAGTGGTGAACTACTGAGCGTGGTTCATAGACGATTTTATATCCCGCCTCAATTACCTTTCTTCCCCAATCAACATCCTCGGCCCAGATATTTTTGGCAATCGGGATCCTTTCCCAGACATCCCGCCTCCGGCAGGAGCTAACATCATCGAAATTTACCAAGTCCCTTTTGTGTTGGGGTGAAAGCCGTTGATAGATCTTCCGGGATTGAATTCTCTGGACAATCTTCTCATTTCGACCGGTTATCCATCTATTAAGGTAAAGTGCCTCAATCGGACCACAGCCGTTCTTTGGTAATTGTCGGCTGTAAACCCCGGCGACTTCTTCGTCTTCCGTAAAAGGAGTAGTAAGCCAGCGCAACCAATCATTGTTGGCAGGATAGGCATCGGCAACAATAGTTGCGATGTACTTACCCCGGGAAATTTCAGCCCCCAGATTCCTGGTGCCACCATGATCGAACTCATCGGGTTTGATCTCGAAAAGTTTTACCGGATATTTTCTAATTATATCCAGAGTGCTATCGGTAGAGCCCGAATCGATCACAATTACCTCATACTTTTTATCAATGTCCTGGGAGAATATGCCTTCAAGGCACATCTCGATATTGTCTTCCTCGTTTTTGGTAGGGATGATTATCGAGATTTCCGTAGATTCCATTAAATTTACCTCATCGGCAAGCTTTCCGCTTTTTTATCCGCCTCCGTACTTTTTAACAGGTTGGAATTGTAATGGTTTGCCCGATTCTCCTCGAGACATAACCGGCAAACATCAGGAGGAATTCCTTTGCTGAAAGCCTCCCGTAACTTACAATATTCCTCTCCGTTCCAGATCTCTTCCAGCGAGCTATTGGCAATGTTTCCAAAGGTGACTGGGGCCCCGCAGCAGGTAAAGACATCACCATCTGCCCTGATCCCCAGGGTTATCCATGGCTGGAGGCATTGGTTAGTTTTCTCCTGCTCGGATAGATAATGAGAAGAGAAATGGAAACCTGCTCTTTCCGCCGTATCCCTCGCACTTTCTAGTTCCGGGAGGATATCATCTCGATCCACATAATGACCGGTAAAATACCTTTGATATTCCTTAGAGATATTAAAGACCGGGGTGAGAGGTTCGATAACCACATGGTTTGTCCCCAGGGTCTTTGCCAGGGGGATAATATCCACGATCTCCTCCCTATTTTCCTGGGACAATGTCATCTGGAGGTTAATAAATGGCTTTATTTTCCTTTTCTTCTTTTTAGTTATGGCTAAATACTTTATATTGGAGATCACCTTATCGAAGTTAGAGCCTACCCGGATCTTTTCATAAGTTGCCTTATTAGCCCCGTCGATGGAAAAGGAGACGCAGTCGATATTATGAAGAACCAATTCCCGGGATGTTTCTTTAGTCAGAAGCAATCCGTTACTGTTAAAGACGATTTCTGGGCCGCTCTCTTTAATCTCTCTCAGCATCGGGATAAAACCCGGGTAGAGCAAGGGTTCGCCCCCTCCGTTACAAAAACAGCGCTCAGCAAGTTTAAGGTAGGGCTTGACCTTTTCAAAAAGGGAGTATTCGAGATCTCCCCGCTTTCCAATAAACCCCTCTACATTCATGGTAATGGCACACATTGGGCATCTTAAGTTGCAGCGATTGGTTACCTCAAAGTAAATGACCAGAGGGAGGCTCTTTAGTTTAGTTTCTCCCCGGAGTATATGCTGACGGCAGAGTTCCAGATTTTCTTTTTTATCCATTTTCAGGTTTAAAGTATCCACTTCCCGGGCGAGACAAAGATACCTTTGTGTTCGATCTCTCCCTGTTCTACTTTAAATTTCCTGGCTACCATTATCTCGTCAAATGGCAAGGGCACGGCCTTCTCCCCATCATGGACGGAGAAAGAGAGGGAATAATTGCCCTCCAGGAGAAGTAGTTTTTCAAAGCAGAAATTGACTTCTCCTGTCTTCCCTACATCAGCAAGCTTGAAAGGGTTTTCTAATCCTTCCTTTTCCCAGAGCATTATGTTGCTTTTATTGCTCCAGACCTGATTCTCGCAGATACAATGAACACCGTCGCTGCGGAAGATGTTAAATCCGAAAACCGGCCTATTAACTTTTTCCTTTACGAGATATTTCGCTTTTATCTCCACCCTATCCCCGGTTTTAAATATATAATCCTCTTCTCCCTTGTTATTAAACATCTTTACTTCTTGGATCTCGATCTCACCACTTCCCCAACGAGGAGTATCGCTAAACTGGACATTTTCCTGAGCAAGTTGTTCCCTTTCCCGGAAGTATATTTGTTTAAAATAATTATTTATTACCTCTACCGCATCCCCATAGGAGACTATCTTGCCCTCATCAATATAGATAACCTCATCGCAGAGGTTTCTAACAATTAGAGTATCATGGGAGACAAAGACGATTGTTTTCCCTTGCTTTTTAAAATCGTTGATCCGGTTAAAACATTTCCAGCGGAAATACTCATCCCCTACTGCCAGCACCTCATCAATAAGCAGGATATCCGGATCGACGCTAGTAGCAATAGCGAAGCCCAAGCGCAGATACATACCCGAGGAGTAGGTCCATACCGGAAGCTCAATGAAATCCTCGAGTTCGGAAAATTCCACAATACTTTTATATTTCTGATCAATCTCCTGGGCCGACATCCCGAGCAGGGAACAGCTCATCAGGATATTTTCTCTGCCCGAGAACTCCCAATGAAAGCCAGCATTTAGTTCAAGGAGGGCGGAGATGCGACCATTAATTTCGAGCGCACCCGAGGTTGGTTTGCCGATCCCGGCAAGGAGCCGGAGCAGGGTGCTTTTTCCTGCCCGGTTGGGGCCGATAATTCCAATAGTCTTGCCTGCCGGAATCTCAAAATCAATCCCTTTCAGGGCCCAAAGTTCCCGATGGTATTTCCTCCTGCCCAGGGTTGCTAGTTCCTTCAATCGATGGCTGGGCTTTTTGTAGATTTCGTACTTTTTGTTTAAGTTCTTAGCTTTTATAGCAAACATCGTCTTACTAAGTCTTTAGTAATTTTACCATTTTTTTAAGTATTTGAAAAGATAATGGGGGTAGCTGGCGAGGAAAATGAGTACTTAGACCAGATCGGCAAACTTATCCTGGGTTTTCCCAAAAAACCAGTAGCCCAGTATAAAGAAGAAAAGGGAGAACCCGATCAGGATCAGGATACTTGCCGGTTCGGGAAACCTCTGCTCCAGGAAGACATCCCGGTAAGCCTGGACAAGGTGGGCGATGGGATTGATTACCAGAATGAACTTGAGTTGATCAGGGATTAAGCGGGGAGGATAGAAGATAGGGGTGGAATACATCCAGACCATTAGGATCAGTCCGATCATATGCTGTATGTCCCGATAAAAGACATTTATTGCCGCCAGCAACCAACAGATTCCTACGGTGAGGGCAAGCTGGAGGATAAAAACTACCGGCAGGAATAGCAGTGGAATCCCCAGTTGGTAAGAGGAAATTATAATGGCAATGAGCAGGATGCCGAGGCCGATTAACTCATTTAAGAATCCGGAAATAACTATATAAGTCGGCAGAATTTTAACAGGGAACTTGACTTTCTTGAGTAAATTGGCATTATCTACCAGGATGTTGGTGGAGCGGGACAGCGACTCCTGAAAGGCCAGCCAGGGGAGCATGCCGCAGAAAAGATAGAGAGCGAAGTTGGTTATCCCGGCTCTCTCCCCGAACCTGACCTGAAGAAGAACGGAGAAGATAAAAGTAAAGACTGCGAGCATTACCAGCGGATTTATTATGGACCAAAAGAGGCCGAGGGCCGAGCCGACATACTTACGGCGAAAGTCCCGGAGGACAAAGTTCTTCAGAAGCTCTCTTTGGCCGTAGATATATTTAGCCTTAGTGATCATGCTTTTTAGTCTATCAGATATACACCATTGAGTAAATAATTAAAAGTAGACAAAATAAACTGCAAAAAATAGACATGGGGATTTGTTTATTACCTAATGCCGCTTCTTGACCTCTCCCCGAAATTGGAATAGTATTAGTTTTTGAGAAAATGCAATAACTTATAATGAAAGTTACTTTAATTTATCCGAAATGGCCCAAGGGACTCTGGGGAGTCCGGATATTCCGTATGCCACCTTTGCCCTTGATGCAATTAGCAGCCCTTACGCCTCCGGATATCGAGGTTGAAATAATCGATGAGAATGTGGAGGCGGTAGGGTATCAGGAGACCGATCTGGTAGGCATATCGTCAATGACCTCTTCGGCACCGAGGGCTTATCAGATTGCTGATACTTACAGAGAAAAGGGAATCCCGGTGATTCTCGGAGGTATCCATCCCTCGATTCTTCCCGAGGAGGCGGCTGTCCATGCCGACAGCGTCGTAATAGGCGAAGCCGATAAGATCTGGCCCCAGATATTCCAGGACTTCAGAGACAACAGTCTTCGAGATTCTTACCGGGGTTCCGAAATACCCGATCTTAAGGATTTGACTCCGCTCCGCCGGGATCTCATTAAAAAAGATAAATATTTCTTTACCCGCCTTCTTCAAACGAGCAGAGGGTGCCCAATGAATTGCGATTTCTGCTCGGTATCGGATTTCAACGGGATCCGGATGCGCCACCGTCCGATCGACCAGATAATGGAGGAGATTGAAGCCTTCAGCACAATATGGAAGAGGCGATTCCTTTTATTTGCCGATGATAATATCGTTGGTGATAAACCTTTTGCTCGGAGACTGTTTGATGCGCTAAAATCGACGAAAATAAGGTGGGGTAGTATGAGTTCTATCGAGATCGCCCGGGATCCGGATTTTCTGCAACTGGCAAGGGAGAGTGGATGCCGGGCATTGTTCATCGGTTTCGAGTCGATTAGACAAGATGCTCTTCAGGAGATTCATAAAAGATACAAAGTCAGAGAATACGAGGAATTGATTAAAAGGATCCAGGATTTAGGGATAACGCTTGAGGGATCTTTTATCTTCGGTTTCGACGGTGACAACAAGGATGTTTTCAAGCAAACAGTGGAATTCTGTTATCGGAACAACTTTAATCTTGTCCAGTTCTCTGTATTGACCCCATTTCCCGGCACCCGCCTCTTCGCTAACCTGAAAAAGGTCGGGAGGATCCTGACTTACGACTGGACCAGATATGATGCCTTCCATTGTGTTTATCAACCGGCAAAGATGAGCCCGGAGGAACTTCAGGAAGGGATTATAGATGCATATCAACAATTCTATTCGAATAGCTCAATTGTTAAAAGGTTAGGGAGCACGGCATTGAAGATTAAATGGCCATACTCCATCCTTATGAGTATGATGAATTACGATTTCAAACACTTTGCCTTTTAGGTATTATTCCGGAATTCAGGGGCACGACCCTATTCTGTGGTAATAAAATGGAGATCATAGATTTAGCAGAGAAACACAGGGATTTATATTTTTTATGTCTGGAAGACTGGTCCGCTGAGATAAAAGAGGCAGGGAACCATAAAGAGAACTGGTACGGCAAAATGAAAGATAAAGGTCTCGGGGTGAGATTGGCGCTTGATGACAGGGGGGAGGTTGGAGGAATGATTCAATATGTCCCGATTGAACATTCATTCGCGGAAGGGACGGGTTTGTATGTTATCCATTGCATTTGGGTTCACGGTTATAAAGAGGGAAGAGGAAGATTTCAAAAGAAAGGAATGGGGAAGGCACTACTCCGGGCGGCTGAGGATGATGTAAAAGCCAGGGGTGCAAAGGGGATGGTTGCCTGGGGTGTCTCCCTTCCGTTCTGGATGAGGGCTTCCTGGTTCAAAAAACGAGGTTACAAAAAAGTGGACAAGGACGGCATGAGGGTTCTTCTCTGGAAGCCATTCACCGAGAATGCAGACCCTCCAAAATGGATTAGACAAAAGAAAAAACCCCAATCATTACCCGGAAATGTAACAGTAACTTCATTTATAAATGGGTGGTGTCCGGCCCAGAATATAGTATTTGAAAGAGCAAGGAGGGCGGCTTCGGAGTTTGGAGATAAGGTTACATTTCACCAGATAGATACGTTTGACAGAAAAATCTTTCTCGAATGGGGAATTGTCGATGCGCTATATATTGACGGCAAAGAAGTAAGAACCGGCCCGCCACCATCCTATGATAAAATACGGAAGATGATAGCAAAAAGAGTGAGGAAATTAAAGTGATATGTCTTTCTATAATTTCTAAATTATCGGTTTAAGGGTGAAGATTATAAGACTAACTATAAATAACAACATGTAACGAAGGAGGAATTACGATGAGTATAAGTGCCGATATGTATAAATTATTCGAAACCGGTATGCCCTTTGCGGCGAGAACCGAGATCAAGGCGGTGAAACTTGATAAAGACAACATTGAGCTGCTTATGCCCCTGGCTCCTAACATAAATCATGTAGGCATCATGTATGCGGGAGCCCTTTTCACCCTGGGGGAAATGATGGGTGGGGCAGTGGCGCTGGTTTACCTTTTTGAGCACAGTTTGATCCCCATCGTGAAATCGTTCTCCATCAAGTTCGTTAAGCCCGGGACGACTGATATCACCACGAGTTATGTTATGACTGAAGAAGAGGTCAAGCGGATCATAGCTGAGTGTGAGGAGAAAGGTAAAGCGGATTACTCCATTCAACTCGAACTCAAGGATAAGACCGGGTTGGTGGTAGCGGTCACTGACGGCTTATACCAGGTCCGTCCCCAGAAGAAGTGATGATGTTTGGCCTGGCAAGTAATCAAGAATAAACCTTTTTTATGCCGGGTATTGGATGAATTTTATTCACATATCGATAGACCTAAAAATGGAGGTCGAGGCAAAACTTCAATTATTGATAGGAACTATTAGAAAATTCTCCTATCTAATCTAATACACCAGGAACAAGGAGGTAAGTTATGAAAAAATGGATGACTTTATTTTTCTTAGCCGTATTTCCTCTTATTCTTCCGGTAAAGGCAATTCAAGCTACCCTCCAGGATAAGGTTACTCTGGGAGAAGGAGAAGATAAAACTCTCTCTCCTTACTTCTTCGTCCAGGGCGACTCTAAATTAGACCGTTTCCCCCTTCTCAAGACAGAGGCGAAGGCAGCTATCGCCGGGATTGTCGCCGAGGTGGAACTGACTCAGGCATACAAGAATGATGGGAAGAGAACAATAGAAGCCATATACGTATTTCCCCTGGGGACGAAGTCTGCCATCCACGCTATGAAGATGAAAATAGGTGACCGGGTAATCGAGGCAAAGATTGAGGAGAAGGAAAGGGCCCAAAAGGTATATCAAAAGGCAAAAGACGAAGGTAAAGTAGCCTCCCTGCTGGAACAGAAAAGACCCAACGTATTCCAGATGAAGGTGGCCAACATAATGCCCGGGGATACAGTCGAGGTGGTGGTAAAGTACACCGAGATCCTTGTTCCTGAGAAGGGGGTGTATGAATTTGTTTTTCCTACGGTAGTAGGACCGCGTTTCACCGGGGAGAAGGATAAAGAAGAGCTAAAAGGTAAAGACCGCTGGGTGGCAACTCCCTATCTTCATGAAGGGGAAGAACCTCCCTACAAGTTTGACATAAAGGTAAATTTGAAGACCGGCCTGCCCCTTTCCAAGGTATCGGTAACCTCTCATAAGGTAGAAATAAAAAGGCCGGGCCTGGATGAGGCCAAGATTTTACTCTCACCCGAAGAGAAGAAAGGGGGCAACCGGGATTTTATTGTGAGATATACCCTACAGGGTGAGGCGATTCAAACCGGACTTCTTCTCTATCCTGGTGAGGAGGAGAAGTTTTTCCTCATGATGCTTGAACCGCCGGAGAGGGTTAGCATGAAAATGGTTCCTCCCCGTGAGTATGTATTTATTGTAGATGTCTCCGGTTCTATGAACGGCTTTCCCCTGGATGTATCCAAGACTTTGATAAAAAGAATAATTGGGAGTTTAAGGGAGAAAGATTACTTTAATATCTTATTTTTTGCGGGCGGTTCCGAGACCCTTTCTCCCCATCCTCTACCGGCCACCCAGGAAAACCAAGAGAAAGCTATTAACATGCTCCTTGCTAAAAGAGGAGGAGGAGGGACCAGGATACTCGACGCTCTAAAAAGGTCTTTATCCTTGGAGAAGAAAGAAGGTCTATCTCGCATTATTGTTATTGCTACTGATGGATATGTAGCGGTAGAGAAGGAAGCGTTCGATCTCATAAAAGATAACCTCGGTCAAGCAAACTTCTTTAGCTTTGGCATCGGGACCGGGGTAAACCGCTTCCTTATTGAAGGAATAGCCCGGGTAGGCTTGGGAGAACCGTTCGTGGTAAGTAGTGGGGAAGAGGCGGAGAAGGCGGCAGAAGAGTTCATGGATTACATCGAGCATCCTCTTCTTACCGATATCAAGGTAAGGCTTGATGGATTTGATGCCTACGAGGTGGAGCCCTATTCACTTCCTGACCTCTTTGCCCAGCGCCCACTTATTCTTTTCGGTAAATACAAGAATGCATCCGGGAAGATTAGAGTGAGGGGTAAGACCGTCAAGGGCGATTATAAAAAAGAGATAGCGGTGAACTCATCAGTGGAAGACGAAAATAATATCGCCCTTAAATACCTGTGGGCTCGGGAGAAGATAGCACGGTTATCTGATTATGGAAGAGTGGGGGCGCAGGTAATTGAAGATGTAAAAAACCTGGGGTTAAAATACCATCTCATGACCGAGTATACCTCTTTCGTTGCGGTAGATACATTGATCAGGGAAACCGGTGAGGTGGTTACCGTAAAACAGCCGCTACCTCTCCCTGAAGGAGTAAGTGATTATGCAGTTGGTCATGGAGTTGCTAAAAAGGCCGTTCTAAGGCAGGCGGCCGCTCCTCAGGCATTAGAAGAACGAGTTTACGAACATTATAACTCGAAAAGGATATCTCAGATCTATGTTACCGGTGGGAAACTGCCTTCGGGAATAACTCTGGACGAAATAGAAAAGGCTGTGCTTAGCCAGATCAAGAAAGAGATGGAGGAAGCTTTCAAGGAATGGAAACTGAAGAGCTTGGTTATAGTACTGGAGGTAGAAAAAGGGAGTGTTAAGGCAGTGAAAATAAAGAAATACGAAGGTAAGGAATGTAAAGAAGGGACTCTCAAGAACATCTTCAAGAAGCTTCGCCTTCCTGCCTCTCTCAAAGGCGTTTTGGAGCTAAACATTGAGTATATGTAAAATTAGCCCTTTCAAATAATTATGAAATGACTGAATCTGAATATCCT
>CP070770.1:1795227-1802827 GCA_020345765.1 Deltaproteobacteria bacterium | reverse complement strand
CCTACCGTGACTATCGGGGTTACGATTTGAATTGCTCCGCCCTGAGTGGGGTAAGTATCGTTCTCGGGTCACCCGAACGTGAGCCCCTGAGTATTCCCTTCTGCCAGTGTGAATACCAGGCTGCCATCCATGGGGCCGCCGCCGCGATGGCCGCCCTCCTGGCCCGCCGGAGTATGAGAAAGGGCCAACATGTCGATATCTCTACCTCAGAGGTAATGCTCTATTACGCTCGGGGAATGTATCTGGTGACCAAGGAGGCGGGGGTGGGATGGAAACGGCGGGGAACCCGTCAGCAGGTGAGTATTTATCCAACGGGATACTTCCCCTGCAAGGATGGACATGTTTGCATTGCCAGCCAATCACCGCGTCAGTGGAGGAAGTTCATCAAATTGATGGGGGAACCGGAGTGGGCTAAAGACCCCGAGATGGGGGATGGGATGTCTCTGGGGATCCAAAATCCTGATAAGGGCGATGAGGTCTTTAAACCCTGGTTAATGGAGCGCACTCGAAAGCAGCTATTGGACATGGCTATGGAGCACGGTCTCACCATGGGATTGGTAAACCGGATAGACGAGATGGTTCAAGATCCCCATTTTAAAGAGCGGGGAACCTGGGCAGAGATTGACGACCCGAAACTGGGGAAGCTGAAGCTCCCGGGGATGTCCTATCTGCTTTCGGAAACCCCCTGGCGGATAACCAAACCGGCTCCGAAACTGGGAGAACATAACGAAGAAATCCTGACAAATAAGCCTAAGTCTCGGGAGGCTAAACAAAAAAAGGCTTCGGGAAATAAAAAGGCGCTTAAAAGACCCCTGGAGGGTTACCGGGTATTGGACTTTGGCTGGAACTGGGCCGGGCCGATGACCGCCCAGGTTCTGGCGGATATGGGCGCTGAGGTGATCAAGGTTGAGACCAGTACCAAGCTCGATTTGATGAGATACCTGCCCTACCTGATTCATTTCTTCCGTCAGAACAATCGGAGCAAGCTGAGTGTCACGGTTGACATAAAGCAGCCCGGCGGGGTTGACCTGGTAAAAAGGCTCGTAAAGGTAAGCGATATCGTCCTCGATAACTTTAGTGCCGGGGTAATGGACCGGAACGGCCTGGGGTATTCCGCCCTGAAGGAAGTTAAGTCGGATATAATCTGCATATCGATGTCGATGGCCGGGCAGTTCGGCCCGCTTAAGGATATGAAAGGCTTTGCCTCCATTGCTACCGGATATGCCGGCTTGGAGGGGTTGGTCGGCTATCCTGAAGGAAAAAGTACGGGAATGATGAGCTTTGGCTACGGCGATACCAATATGGCCATGCAGGGGGTATATTCCGTTCTGGCGGCCCTCTATCACCGGGAGCAGACCGGGGAAGGTCAGTTCGTCGATGTCTCTCAGATTGAAGCCGTAGTTGCCCTGATGGGAGAGCCGATCCTTGATTACTTCCTGAACGGAAAAATCGCTGAGCCCCGGGGTAACTATCATCCCGAAATGGCACCCTACGGAATCTATCCAACCAAAGAGGAGGACCGGTGGGTCTCCATTGCGGTATGGCAGGAGGAGGAATGGGAGGGTCTCTGTCGTGCCGTTGGTCAGCCCCCGTGGACAAAAGAGGAAAGATTCCGAACCCGGGAAGCCCGGCTTAAGAACACCGAATCTTTGAATGAGTTAGTCTCCGAATGGACCCGTAAGCACACCTATTACGAAGCCGCCGAGATCCTCCAGAAGGCAGGAGTCGCCGCCGTCCCGGTATTGGGGGTTGATGACGGTGATTCTGATCCCCAACTCAGCGAGAGGGACATCCTCCAGGAGCTAAAGCATCCCGAACATGGCCCCGGTGTCCTCTACACCACCCCGTGGAAGCTGAGTGAGACCCCCGGGGGCATAGACCGGCCGACACCGCGGGTAGGGGAGCATAACGATTATATCTTTAAGGAAATCCTGGGGATGCCGGAGGATGAAATAAAACAACTAACTGAGAAGAATGTAATTAATTAAATGTTCAAAATTGGAGTGACAAGGGAAGACACATGAGCCAGTATCCGCTGCTATTCAGTCCGATCACGATCAACGGTATGGAGCTAAGGAACCGGATCTTCATGCCGGCCATGGGGGTATGCCTGGGAGAAGATGGATATACCTCCGAAGCCGATGCCGCCTTCTACGGGAAGCGGGCCGCTGGGGGAACGGGCTTGATAATCTCCGAGATCCTGATTGTCTCCCCCGAGGGCGGTCCCGGGGGCGGCGACGTCTGCCGGATCTGGGATGATAAATATATCCCTGGTGTCCGCCGGCTCGTTGATGAGGTCCACCGTCACGGTGCCAAAATCGCCATTCAGATCGCCCATCAGGGCGGCCAGACCTTTCATAAAGTCCATGTGGACGGGAAGGTCTACGAGCCGGTAGCTCCTTCTTCGGTCTGGTATATCTCCGGGTCCCAGCCCAAAGAGCTCACCCTCGATGAGATTAAGCGACTGGTAGAGGACTTCGGCCAGGCCGCCCGGAGGGTCAAAGAAGCCGGGGCGGATGCCCTTGAGGTTCACGGCGCCCACGGTTACCTCATGACCCAGTTCCTCACCCCCCGCTATAACCAGCGGACCGACGAATACGGAGGCTCCCTCGAGAATCGGCTACGCTTCCCCCTGGAGGTACTAAAGAGGGTTCGCCGGGAAGTAGGCGATGACTTTCCTATTATATGGAGAGTCAACGGCGATGATTACCTGCCGGGCGATGAGGGTATCGAAGAAGGAAAACGGATCTGTAAGGCCCTGGCGGAAAACGGTGCGGATTGTCTGAATGTATCTACGGGAAGCTATGAAAAGTTTCATCTGCTGGTCCCCCCGATGGAGGTCCCCCTCCTGCATAAGGTTCACCTGGCCCGGGCGGTCAAGGAAGTAGTCAATGTTCCGGTAGCTACCTCGGGAAGAATCCGAACCCCGGATCAGGTTGAGGAGATTCTCAAGAAAGGGGATGCCGACCTAGTCGGCCTGGCACGTCCCCTGATGTCCGATCCGGAATGGGTGAATAAGGTGAGCCGGGACGAGGCAAAATATATCCGCCCCTGCGTCTCCTGTATTCAGCGGTGCCTACCCTTGGAATATACGACCAACCCGGATGCCAAGGCGCGCTTCGGTTCGTTCTGCCTGACAAATCCGGAGGTAGGGAAAGAGCTGAATTTTACCGTTCCGCCCGCCCGGGAAAAGAAGCGGGTACTGGTAATCGGGGGTGGGCCGGCCGGGATGGAGACCGCTCTCCTCGCGGCCAAACGCGGCCACAAGGTCTGGCTCTGGGAGAAGGAAAAAGATCTCGGAGGCGCGCTTCAATTTTCCCGGAAGATGCCGGGGAGGCAGGACTGGGGTTATCTCGCCGATTACTATGCCAATGAGATGGAGCGGCAGGAGAATATCCAGGTGAATTTAGGAAAACCCTTCGAGGTGTCGGTTTTAAGGGAGCTACTTCCCCAAGTGGGGGTAGTGGCTACCGGTGCGGTTCCCTGGGCACCTAGGATCCCCGGAATAGACGGTAAGAATGTTGTGGAATACGTTGAGGTATTGAAAGGCAAAGTCGAGGTGGGCCCGAAGGTAGTGGTGATCGGGGCCGGGGAGACCGGGTTGGAGGTAGCGGATTATCTGGCCGAGCAGGGGAAACAGGTGAAGGTAGTGGAGGTCCGGGGCGCCCTTGCTCCCCGGATGGTCTTTTACTGCCGGCAGTTTCTCTTCGAACGCCTTGAGGAAGCAAAGGTCGAGACCTTTACCGATACCGCGGTTAAGGAGATCCTCCCCGATAGAGTAAAAATCCTGAAATACGGTAAGGATGAAGATGAGCTCGAGGCCGATACCGTGGTTCTCTGTACCGGGGTAACTGCTAATAATCAACTGGTTGATAAACTCCGGAACTTAGTTAATGACCTCTATGTTGTGGGGGATGCCGTTTTCCCCCGTGGTGTTGCCGAGGCTATCAATGAAGGCTCAGTAATCGGCCGGACAATTTAAGTTATAGTTTGCAGGACTAAGGAGGGATTTCGATGGATGCAAATACTGTTGAGTTAGCCCAGGAAATTATAAAGGAACATTATGGGAAGAAACTGTGGCCGAATAAGACCCTCAGTGATTTTTTATCGGAAGCGGTGGCAAAATGTCCCGACAAGGTAGCCATCGTCTATGAGGACCGTCGGATTACTTTTAAGGAACTTCAGGAAGAAGCGGAGAAGCTGGCCGCCGGCTTGGTAGATCTGGGGCTCAAGAAGGGCGATATGGTTACCGTCCAGATCCCGAATTGGCCGGAAATGTGCTTTTACACATTGGCACTCGCCCGGATCGGAGCGGTGATCCAGCCGATGCACATTATTTACCGGGAACGGGAAATGGAGAAGATGCTCGGCTTCTGCGAGTCGACGGCCGTGGTTATCCCTTCATTCTATCGGGAGTTTGACTATGTCAAGGCCATGGAGGAACTCTGGCCCAAACTTCCCCAGCTTAAATATGTCATCGTCATTGGTGATAAAGCCCCGGAAAAGATGACCCTCCACTCCTCCCTGATGGAATCCACCCCCGAAAAGGAGAAGTCGTTTTCTGATTATTTACAAAAAACACCACTTGATGCCAATGATATTATGTTCCTCAACTTCACCTCCGGAACCGAGGGTGACCCGAAGGGATTTCTCCACACCCACAACACCCTGCTGGCTAGTATCGCAAAAGCAACCGAGATAATGGAGTCCTTCAGCGGGGGTGAGCCCTCTACGGATATCATGCTCTGCCACAGCCCGATGACCCACACCTTCGGCCACCTCAGCACCCATCAGGTGGCCATCCGCAAGGTAACCATGGTTTTTCTGGAAAGATACAGCCCCGAAGATGCCTTGAAGATGATCGAGAAGGAAAAGGTGACCAATATGTCAGGAACCCCGGCCCATCTTATCGGGCTCCTGACCCACCCTGACTTTAAGGAGTATGACCTCAGTTCCTTAAAAAGCATCGGGAGCGGAGGGGCCGCCTGCCCGGTCCAGTTGATTAAGGAGATCAATGAAAAACTCGGCTGTAAGGTCTCCAATGCCTACGGACTGGGAGAGAACATCTTACATACGATTACTATGCCCTTCGATCCTCCCGAGGCGATATTTCAAACCGTGGGGAGGCCCATGATCAATACCGAACTCCGGATCTACGATGAAAAAAGAGAGAAAGAGCTTCCCCAGGGAGAGGCCGGGGAGATTGCCTTTCGGGGCCCTACCCTGTTTGTCGGCTACTTTAAAAAACCTGACCTGACGAAAGCAACCCGGAATGAGGAAGGGTGGTTCTTTACCGGGGATGTGGGTTTCATTGACCCGGAAGGCTGCCTCCGACTGGCCGGAAGGAAGAAGGAGATGATCAACCGGGGTGGA
The DNA here is from genome assembly GCA_020345765.1 of Deltaproteobacteria bacterium. Classification (GTDB taxonomy): domain Bacteria; phylum Desulfobacterota. The sequence continues at coordinate 1,797,454 of CP070770.1, read as the reverse complement.
ACCAAGATCTTTCCCCTTGATGTCGAAAACCTGATCCACAGTCACCCGAAAGTGGAGAGGGCGGCGGTCCTTGGCATGCCGGACTACCGGTTGGGGGAGAAGGTCTGTGCTTATGTCGTGCCCCGCGCCGGGGAAAAGGTTACCTTCGAAGAGATCGTGGATTTCCTGAAAGAGCAGAAGGTCATGAAACTCAAGATCCCGGAGCGGGTCGAGTTTGTCAGCGAACTTCCCTTAACCCCTACGGGAAAGGTTTTAAAGAGGGAGTTGGAAAAGGATATTGCCGAGAAGTTGAAGAAGGAAGAGGCCAAATAGGTCTAATGTCAAAGCTCGAATCCTACTTCGCCGTAGTGGCTAAGAAGGCTGAATGACAAAATTTATAAATAAATCCTAAGCACTAAATCCTAAACTCTAAATAATTTCAAATGACCAAAATTCAAAATACAAAACATTTGATATTTGGATTTTGATATTTGGATTTATATTGAAAGGGAGGTTTTATGAAGTTTAACTATCTTTTTACCCCGATTAAACTGGGTCCGGTTGAGATAAAGAACCGGATCGTAATGAGTAATCACGAGACCGGGTTCGGTTTTTTCGCCCGGAACCTGCCGCCCGAGAAATACATCGAGTATGTAAAGGCCCGGGCCCAAGGAGGATGCGGGCTGATAATTATTGGGGTTTGTGTTATTCACCCCTCCTGTGCCTTTTTCGGTACCGAAGAGATGCTTCTTCCCGAGGAACTGGTGCCCCGCCTCCGCCAGTTAGTCGATGCCGCCCATTCCTATGGAACCAAGATATTCGTCCAACTGGTCCATCTGGGGAAGGAGTCGGATAGCACCCTGAAGCTTAAACCTGTGGCCTCCTTTTCTGATATTCCTTCCTTCAGTATCCGGGAGCGGCCCAAGGTCCTCACCGAGGAGGAAATCGGGGAGATTATCGACGGCTTCGTTGGCTATGCCAAAGCGGCCCGGGAAGCAGGATTGGATGGGATCGAGCTCCACGGTTCCCACGGCTATCTGATTCAGCAGTCCTGGTCTCCCTGGGGTAATCAGCGGACCGACAGATACGGGGAGCAGATGGCTTTTGCTACCGAGGTGCTCGAGCGGGTCCGGTCAGTAGTCGATAATGAGAAAATGGCCGTCGGCTTCCGGATCAGTGCGGATGACCTCCATCCCGGAGGTATGGATAACGATAAAATGAAGGAGGTGGCCCGTAAGCTGGAGGCCACCGGCAAGGTGGATTTCCTCAACTGCTCGGCCGGTTCGCAGTTCGGGCATTACACCCTGGTAATCGGTCCGTGCTATGTCCCCTTGGGGATGTTCGTCCCGTTCCATTCGCAAATTCGATCGGCCGTGGAGAAAACCCCGGTCTTCGCCTCGGTCAGAATAAACGACCCGGTTCAGGCGGAGAAGGCATTGGAAGACGGACATGCCGATCTTATCGTAATGACCCGGGGCCAGATTGCCGACCCGGAGCTGGCCAACAAGTCTCAGGCCGGAAACCTGGATGAGATCCGCCACTGTATCGCCTGTGTCCAGGGCTGCATTAACCGGGTATTCCGGGAGCTGTCAATTACCTGTACCCAGAATGCCCGGGTGGGACGGGAGGCCGAGACGGAGCTGAAACCGGCGGAGAAGAAGAAAAAGCTGATTGTGATCGGTGGAGGTCCGGCAGGACTGGAGGCCGCCCGGGTAGCGGCCGAACGGGGACACCAGGTAACACTTTACGAGAAAGATAAGGAACTGGGGGGCCAGATAAATATTATCACTAAGATCCCCGACCGCGATGAGTACAGCGAGATAGTAAGGTGGCGCAAGTTCCAGCTGGAGAAGCTGGGGGCAAAGGTCGTCCTCGAAAAGGAAGCCGACGAGCAGACGGTCCTCCAGGAATCCCCGGATGCCGTGATCGTGGCTACCGGATCACAGCCGGTAGCTCCCAGCTTTCTGGGCGGGGATCGGGGAAATGTGTTCAACCAGTTCCAGGTGTTGAGGGATGGCGTGGAGCTCGGAGAACACGTGGTAATCTACGATAATGTCTTCAAACAGCCGGCTATCACCCTGGCCGATTACCTCGCCGGATTGGATAAGAAAGTTGATCTGGTTTCCCCGGTATATAGCCCCGGGATACTCATGGGATTCACCGAGATACCCATTATGCTGATGCGTTGTTTCAGCAAGGGGGTAAACTTTATTCTTCACTGCATGATCCGGGAATTTACCGATAGTAA
>CP070770.1:1789015-1795127 GCA_020345765.1 Deltaproteobacteria bacterium | reverse complement strand
GTGTTAACCAGCATGTTGAGTGCAAAGAGTACGCCGGATCTGGGCGCGGTCTTGTTATCTTCTAATATGAAATCCTGGATCACGATTTGTCCTTTGGGGTTAAGCACCGCCATGATTCTCTCAAAGAGGGCGAGGTTCTCTTCCGGACTCCACATGTGGCAGATGGCCGAGATCAGCACCAGGTCGTAACCCTCTCCCAGCGGATCCAGCATCATGTCCCCGGCCCGGGTTTGCACCTTTCCCCCAAGTCCCTCTTCATTCAGGTACTTCTCCGTAAGCGGAATAATATTAGGCAGGTCGAATACCGTCACCTTCAGCCCCGGCTTTCTCCGAACCAGGGCCATGGCATAGGCCCCGGAGCCGCCTCCGAGGTCGAGCACCTTGTTAACTCCCTCGAGGTCAAACGTCCCTACCACCCAGGAGGCGGCAAAAGATGCGTTCCTGTGCATAGCGGCAATGAATGACTTGATCCTCTCTTCGCTCCTCTTGTCGATCTGCTCATAGTCCACCGCAGTCCCTTTCCTCACACATTCGGTCAGGTTAGACCAGCGATGCCAGAGATGGGCGACGTGCATCAGGGCCTCCCGGGAGTCATCCGGAGAACCGGCGCAGAGATAGCGGGTGGCGAGTGGGGTATTATGGTAGATACCATCTTTCTTGTTAAGCATCCTGATCGCCACCAGGGCGTTGAGAAGGGACTCGGTTGCACGGGGGTCGGTACCGGCAACCCCGGCAACTGCGGCGGCCGTGCTCCCCTCGCCGATGGCATTGAAGATATCGAGCTCGATCCCGGTAAGAGCCACCCGGCTCTCTTGGAAGCCCCGGAAGACGGCATTGGCCTCACCGGGCATAAATCCGGCTTTTTCCATTAGCTCTTTCAATTTCTTGACCTGGCGGTCGTGGTCTATGATCTTCCTCTTTATCTCAGCTCCATCCCTCTGAACAAGGTGTTCCCGGGGCTGGCCGGAAACCAGGTGCTCCTTCACCAACTCGGGCACATCTTCCGCCTTTACCCCGGTGTACCAGAGCCCTTCAGGATAGACCACCAGGTTAGGACCTTCTCCGCACAGGCCCAGGCAGTCGCATCCGGTCACCTGTACCTCTTCTTCCAGACCCGCACTCGCCAGCTCCCGGCGTAGAACAGCCATAGTTTCCTCACCCCCGCGTCCCGGACAGGAGGGTGCTCCCTCTTGTTTCTTTTGTTGACAGATAAAGACGTGATAGCGAAATGGTTCCATACGTATCCCCTTAAATAGAAGATAGAGAAAATTAGAACAGTGACCGTTTTATCGAAAAATAGACCCGTTTCTATTTTATCTGCTTTATTGATAAAAATGAAGTACCCGGTTATAGGCGAGCCAAACACCCAGGACCAACACGACAATTATAAGAATATAGGCGGACGCCGCGGTGAGATGAATCTTCTTTGTTTCCCTGTCGAGAATGTCTTCGGACACCTGGCCCTCACGGAGCCGGTTTCTGCGTATCACCCTTAAGATGCAGGTAAAGCCCAGTATAAAAACGATGGAAGCAAACGTTATTTTTAAGAGATGATAAGTTGTGAGTTCGTTGACCAGCGTAGCCATTGCGATTCCCGTGACGACTACCCCCAGGGCAGCAGGTGCCTCGATCAATAAATCTATCCATAAATGAAATCGAATGGCGCTGTGATGAAGGTCCTTGCTCCGAAGAGAATGCAATTCCATCACGGTTTCAGTGGCAATGACGCCGATCAGTGCCGACACGAATGCGAGATGAAGCACGGCCACGATATTAATCATCGGTATTGATCCCATACCATCCCCCTTGTCTTTGGATAATAATGGAAAATAGCCCCAGCGCCCGTTTTATCAAAAAATAGAACCGCCCCTATTGCCATCAGCGCAATAAGCCTGACATCTTCAATATGCGTTCTGACCAGGCACTGGCTTGTTCAACTATAGCAGTCCGCTGCACGGAATCAGCCCAGATCTTGGACCAACTATACTGCCATCGGGCCAACTGGACTTGAAGTTCAACCAATTCTGCCTGCAAATCTAATCCTGCATCACGGGCAGTCCACTCAATAAAGAATTTGCTTTCTTCCAACAAACTCCCAACCGCATCACGGTGATCAGGATGGTCGGAGAATGATTTTATGCGGGCCAGGTTAGCCGCCAGGCCACCTAATCGAACAGGTAATTCATCACGCAAGTATCGTTTTTGAATAGCTGTCCAATCCTTCATACACCCCCCAATAAATGATCCACTATCTTGGCAATGCGATCGCAAATAGAATGATCGAGGATTTTCATTGAAGGATTTTTCTGGCGTGGCCGTATGTTAATTAGTGCTTCATAGCGTATCTGCTGCGTAGACGGAATCCAGTCTGCTCCCCAAATATCTTCTTGTTTACTGCCATCCTCGAGTAGTACTGCTTCGCAGTCAGCGTGAAGCACTCCACCGCCAGCGAGGACTTCTCGCCGAATGTCTACCGCTAATTTTATATAAACGCTGAGTGCTTCAAGCATTTCGTCCAATTGTTGTTTAGTGGCGCGAGAATCTAAAAGATGAATCATGATTTATTATTTATACTCCACACAGTAGGTCTAACACTTCAGCCCTGCCAATGCAAGACTTTAGCAGATAAGGGTTTGAAAATGCAAAGGGATGGGGGCTGTCCAATTCACAATTCAAGACAAGACCCCATTTCCTTCCCGTCCTCTCTTTATATCCTTAATCCCCCATATCACCATAAGTATTACAGCAATAAGTCCGATAGAAAATCCAATTGTTGTTATATCATTCGATAAGTCTAAACATAGAATTTCTATGGCTTCTATAAAAAGCAAAAGTCCGATAACAAGTTTTATATATCCTTTAATTTTGTCTTTCATTGAGCCTTCGGAAAAACAAGGAAAGCACCCGTTTTATCTTCAATTCAATCTGCGGCATTATTTGCCATTATTAAAACGTCCTAAGCTAAGGGCTGAAATCTTTTCTCATCTTAACCCCATAGGGCAATAAAAATAAATGCAGGGCCGTTTATAACTGCATGGATGATAACACCAACCCATGTGTTTTTACTGCGCTGAATGGCCCAGGTCTCAATAAAGATTATTGGTGATGCTATAACCAGAATCCAGCAGCCGAATGGTATATGGAAAAGGAACCAGCCAAATCCGTTGACAATCCATGCCCAGCGACCAAAACTTCGTTCGTTTCGGGGAAGCAAGCATCCATGCCAGAAAAGCTCTTCGCCGAAGATGTTGAAGACGAACATGGGTATCCACGCAAGGAGAACCCAACGTTCGCCGGGTATGAGCGGATCCATCTTGAGAAAGGGTGGATGAGGCGAGAATCCCGGAAACAGGTATGAAAGGGCAGAGTGAATAACTCCGGTAAGTATTAGCACGACAACGCACGCACCGACGGTAAGAGCAACACCCTGCTGGTCGAGTCTCCGAAAACGGCAACGGTCTTTGATAGCGATCCAAAAGTTTCTTTCTCTTTCATATCGCAAGGTAGAAAGTGCTGTCACGAACAGACCGACGAACACCGCACCGCCCGCCACAAACCAGGAAATGTCGGCTCGAAGGCCGCATGTCTCTATAAGGAAGGTCATCCCGGGCCGTGTGGCCAAGTAGAGAACTACCGACCACGCGATGAAAATGGCCAGTGTCGGCACTAATCCCAGCGGGGGAACTGCATCTCCCCGTTCCCTCTCCTCTAAATCCGGTTTCTCCATTTTGCTCGCTTACTTATAAAATTAGATTAAATAATAACAACGTATGTTTCTTGATGGGATGGTGATTAATCGTAAATCTAAAGATCAGACTGCGGATCTGAGGCTTTCCGATTAATCGCTTGTTGCTATAGTATCAAAATAATTCTTTTTACTATCCCAATAGAAGGCTACCGAAGCTTTTCCAACATAAAATAGCTCAACAGCTGTGTTTTTCAAATGGATTTTTTTTGTAGGCTTGTCATCATCGCCACAACATTCTACTTCACTCACTAATACTCCCGGTTCTATTGGTACAATGTACACATCGTCGCGGTAAATCTCTAAATTCAAATAGTACGCAAGATTAAATTTATTCTTCTTTGACTGTAGAAATATCGTAAAGATAGTCTTTGCATCTTTACTTTTTTTATTTCGCAGTAAAAAAGCAAAATCAAGGAAGCCATTTCCATCAAAATCACTGTGTATAAGAGAAGGACTCTTGTTTGGATAATCCTTTTTAAAATAATCTTTTGCATAAGAATCCAGTTCGTCAACTTCAATTAAAGCATACCCAGGATAAAATTTTTCTATGACATCTACTGCTGATGATGAGTCACGGTTATAAATAGTAGTTGAAATAATAGCTGCTATAATACCTAAAGCGGGCGCTATCAAGAACAATATTAAAAAGTACTTCATGTCCTTTTTTAATCCATGCCATTCAAAAAACTTCTTATTTTTTATAATCTTCATATAAAAACTTGAAACTGTGGGGGATGGAGGCTGTCCAATTCACAATTCAAGACTCGACCCCATTTCCTTCCCTTAATTTACTTTACTCTTCCAGGTGCATGCTCTTGAACGGCAATGCAAGGTACTTTGAGTAATCCTCCCAGAAAGAGCACTGATCGGCGGTATCCAACATGTCGGTCCTGGTATTGACATCAAGAACCTGGAACTTTTTCTCTTCCGCATTTAGCCTGGGCCAATGAGGCAGGTCAGGCCCGTTGGGGTCTCCCGTCTTTGCGAAGTTTACCCAGTATCTCTGGATGATCCGGGAGAGCGCCTTTGCTTCTTCCATGTTCTTCTTGTTGTACATTAAATCTAAGGGATTGCGGTCCATGGAGTTGAAAATGAAAGGTATCTCCATGGCATGAAAAGTTCCGATCAAGCCTCCTAACCTCATGCCGTCGTAATCGAACCGGTAAAGGTAAACGTAAGGATTGCGCTCGGCCGCTGCCAACAGCCCGGTAGTGGTGGGGCAGCCGTGGAATGAGTCCACAATGATCTGACCGTATGCATCCCTGGGTTTATTGTCATATCTGTTCAAGGGGTAAAGACCGGCCAGCCGCATTACCTCCTCATCCGGGAGGCCCAGGCTCCGGGCCAGAATCTTTTTATACTTTGAGGGCCTCCCGAAGAATACTCCGGGCATCAAAAACACCGCAATACGATATTCGTCCTTTGTGTAGCCGCCCATGAAGGGCACGCGGTTGAAGTTGCCGGAGCGGATCATGGCGAGCGGATAGTCGGTAAGGAGGTGGCCGTCGTGGTGGGGCACCATGACCAGGCCTGCCTCCAGCATGCTCTGCGAGCCCTTTTTCAGGAGCGTCTCTGCCGGAACCTCGCGGAGGCAATTTATGTCATTATAATCACAGCCTAGTTTGGCCGTAATCTGCCTTGCCTGCTCGTATCCTTTTTCCAGGGGGGCGCTTGTCTCGCAGCCCCCGCTCTCGAGTATGGCGCGGTGAAACATGCCTCTGGTAAGCGGCGTGGCCACCATGGTGCACACGGACCGCCCTCCTGCGGACTGGCCGAAGACGGTGATGTTTTTCGGGTCTCCCCCGAATCCCTCAATGTTCTCATGCACCCACCTTATCGCGGCGACCTGGTCAAGAGAGCCGTAGCTTCCGGTGCTACCGTTCGGGTCCTCATCGCGCAGGGCAGGATGAGTAAAGTACCCGAACACGTTCAACCGGTAATTGATTGTCACCACAACCACCTCGCCGTCCCGGGCGAGGCGGTCGCCCTTGTAGAGTTCAGAATTGCCCGTGCCCGTGGTGTACCCTCCGCCGTGGAGCCAGACCATGACCGGGAATTTGCCGGACTTCGCGGGCCGCCAGATGTTCAGAAACAGGCAGTCTTCGGAGACTCCCCTGTCAGGGGCTGCATTGAGGAAATCTGTGATGATGCCGCCTTTTTGCATGCATATTGCACCGTACTCGGTTGCTTCCCGGATGCCTGACCAGGAAAGATGAGGCTGAGGCGCGGCCCAGCGCAGTTCGTCCACGGGAGGTGCGGCATAAGGAATGCCCAGCCAGGAGCAGGTCGCGGTCCCGTTGTCTCCCGTTCCGCGCACCAGACCCGACTCTGTCTCCACCGGCTCTGTGCAGGCCACGTCGCCCC
>CP070770.1:1776563-1788915 GCA_020345765.1 Deltaproteobacteria bacterium | reverse complement strand
AGTAAAAAGTCAAACTGAATTTTTCAGTAATTCACTTAAAAACTCTTCAAGTTCTCTATACTTAATAGGTAGGATTGCATGAGGCGGATCAGTATCCACCCTTTATTCGTTCTGAGCTTGTCGAAGAATAGTGGCGCCTCGAAAATCTTAGGGTGTCTTCCCCTACATTTCCCCCTAAGAAAAGCAATTGTTATATCCGATTTCAGAAATATTAAAAAGCTCGAGTAACATCAATCTTAGAACTTGCGAAGGCATTCCCGGTACTAACCTCAAGATCCCCAAAAAAACTTGTTGTTGTAATAATCTCTACTCCGAGTCTATAAGAGCCGTTTGCACCAGTTTCGGTAATGAAAGGGGAATCCTGCCGATTAAGATCCTCATCCAGTAAATATATAAAATTGAAGGTCCCCTCCGGTTGGGGCAATGGTGGGGCAAAAGTAAACCTGATTTCGATCTCGACCCCGTTCAGTGGAATATCATCATTTGTCACCAGAATATCAAAAAACTCAAATACGGTTACCTCTTCCCCTACCGACAAACTATAATCAGATGGGTTAATAGTTATCTCCGTTCCGTAAGGGGGTTGAGTCCCACAGCCAAAAACCAGAGCCAGGGCAAATAAAGCCACGGCAATTTCTTTTGCCTTCATTGATAATCTCCTTTTCATAACCTACCTCCTTCTTAAAGGTTTTTAATTTATTATATTTTATCTGTTTTTTAGTCTCCTACTGTAAATATTCCCGATACCCCTGATAATTTCTCTTTACCTCCTCCAAAGAATCGCCGCCAAACTTCTCCTGAAATGCCCGAGTAATCTCAATGGCCGTTATTGCTTCCCCAACTACTGCCGCAGCCGGAACCGCACATACATCGGCTCGCTCGATACCAGCCTCGGCTTTTTTCTTAGTTTCGATATCTACCGATCGCAGAGGAGATCGCAGGGTTGAAATGGGCTTCATTGCCGCTCGCAGGACGATATCCTCTCCGTTCGAAACACCGCCCTCGATTCCCCCGGCATTGTTAGTCATTCGATAAAAACCCTCCTTATATCCCTGCCTAGTTTTTCCTGAATCTCGATAAAATATTTCATCGTGAATCTCTGAGCCCCATTTCCGAGAAGCCTCGAAACCCATACCCAACTCCACTGCCTTGATCGCCGGAATACTCACCAGAGCCTGAGCCAGGTGACCGTCCAGCCGCAGATCCCACTGGGAATAGCTGCCCAGTCCCGGAGGGACACCGATTGCCCTTAGCTCAAAGACTCCTCCTACCGTATCCCCTCTCGAGATAGCCTCGTCAATCCTCTGTTTCATTTTCTTTTCCGCCTCCGGGTCCGGGCATCTTAGTACCGATCTCTCAGCTCGGTCGAAAAGTTTCTTGAAATAACCTAAATCCTGGGTTTTCTTATCTTTCTTTTGCTTTTGCCGCCCAATCCGCTTGATCTTTACATCCCCGATCTCAGTTACCCAGCTTAGGATCACGATATCAAATTCCTCAAGAAACTTCTTGGCAATCGCCCCAACTGCGGTGCGGGCCGCTGTCTCCCGAGCGCTGGCCCTTTCCAGAACATTCCTTAAATCCTGATGTCCGAATTTTAAAGCACCTGCTAAATCAGCATGTCCCGGCCTGGGCCTGGTTAACCTTCTTAAGCCCTTCTTCTCCTGCTTCTTGAGTATCGTGCTCTCCAAGGGATAAACTGCCATCATCTCCTGCCAGTTTTTCCAGTCCCGGTTTTCTATCCGGATTGCAATAGGAGAACCGATGCTCTTTCCCCATCTCACTCCCGAGAGGATCTCAGCCCGATCCTTCTCAATTCTCATCCGGGAGCCACGACCGTAGCCTCTCTGTCTACGGACCAATTCTCTATTAACGAATTCTTCGGAGATCTCCAATCCCGCTGGTAATCCCTCAACAATAGCTATCAAAGCTTGGCCATGAGATTCTCCCGCGGTAATGAACCTAAACATTTAAATAGAAAAGAAATGCACCTCAAGAATTAGTATCGAGGTGCATTCCTTTTTCTTCAACTTAAAAGAACATTCACATTAAAAAGAATAAGCTATCCAATTAGCTAAATAACCCTGCTTAGCTAACAACTCTCGGGGTAATAAACACCAACAGCTCGGTCCGGGAATCGACAGTTTTCTTATACCTGAACAGCCACCCGATTAAAGGGATCTTCGAGAAGAAAGGAACGCCAGCTCTTGCTTCAGACTTCTCTATCGTAAAAATCCCGCCAATCACGGTGGTTTCTCCATCCCTAACTAAAACCTCGGTAGTTGCCTCTTTCTTGGAGATGCTGGGCATTCCGGCGGAGATCCGGGTAAAATCAGGGGCATTTTTCTCGGCCTTGATCTTCATAATAACACTCCGGTTAGCGGTAATGTGGGGTGTTACAATTAAGCTCAGGGTGGCATCAATCCAGGCGGTTTGGGTTCCTGCCTGGGAAACAGTGGCATAAGGAACCGACATGCCCTGCTTGATGGTAGCCTCACGGTTATCAATGGTCGCTACTCTTGGGCTGGAGATAAGTTTTCCTTCTCCCCTTCTCTCCATGGCTGAAAGCCGCAGATCCAGTAAGGCGGTATCGTTTAATGACCCGAATAAAAATGAAACCGCCCCGCCCGCTGATCCTGCTTCGGCTGCCGGAAGATTGACCGCAAAATTAGGGGTTTCAGGCTCCCCGGCCCCACCGGTATTGCCCCCGGTAGCCCCGATGGTATTGGGAAAATAGAGCCCGGTGGGATTGCCGTGAACTGCATCGGCAGCAAATCGTCCCCCCCACTGAACCCCCAGCTCCCGGACAAAATCGCTGGTTGCTTCTACTATTCGAGCCTCGATCACAACCTGGGGTGTCACTAGATCCAGGGATTTAACCAATTCCATTGCATCCCTGACATTTTTGATCACATCTTTAATAATCAAACTGTTGGTCCGCTGATCCACCAAAACACTTCCCCTTTCAGTTAGAAGGGGCTTTATCTGGGTCTCCAATTCCTTGGCCTTGGCGTAACTAACCGGAACAATCTTGGTAACCAGATCCTCTAATTTCTCCTTGGCCCTTAGTGCGGCCAGCCTTTCTTCTTCTTCCTTTCGCAGCTTTTCCGCGGGGGCAATGCGGACGATATTTCCCACGGAAACCTTGCCAAGGGCATTTGCCTGAAGGATTATATCAAGGGCCTGATCCCAGGGAACATTGATCATCCGGAGGGTTACCTTCCCCTTGACATCATCGCCCGCAATAACATTCTTGTTGCTGACCTCGGCAATAATTCTAAGGACATCATGGATGTCACCATCCCTGAATTCCAGGGATAGCTTGCGCCCGGTATATACCCTTTTAAGTCCGAGTGCCTCCGGGGGCACTTCCACCGGGGCTCCCGGTGGAGGTGCTAACTCGGGAGCCGCCATGGGAGAAGGCGGTGCCTTTTCTACCGGAACAACCGGAGGGATTTCGGTAATAACCGGCGGAATCTCCTCGGCGACGGCCGGCAGAAGAGCAGCCGCGAAGGTAACGATTATCTGGTTATTCTCCCGGGTGATCTGGTAAGGAGGAATTTCGGCCTGGGCGGAATCCAGAACGAAACGGACCTTATCCGTATACTGTCCTATCCGCACCTGATTGATCAGGGGACTGTTAACCGATAGGGTATTGTTGGGATACAGGTTTCCAACATCCCAGACATCAACGACCAACCGCGGTGGCTTATCGAGCTCGGCCTCGAGCCTGAAGGCGTTGTAATCGCCCACCGGACCGTTGGCAATGAAGCTAATTTTTGTCTCGCTCTCAGTAATCTGGGGAACAATGTCCAGGATCTTGCTGGCTACCCCCTCTATTGGAGGAGCCTCTTCAAATATAGGGGCCTCCTCGACCGGAGGAACTTCTTCGAATATGGGAGCCTCCTCGACCGGAGGGGCCTCTTCGAATATGGGAGCCTCCTCGACCGGAGGGGCCTCTTCGAATATGGGAGCCTCTTCCGCTACCGGTGCCTCTTCCATTGGCGGGATTTCTTCCGCGGGAAGGGCTATCTCTTCCTCACCCGGAGCCTCCTCTAAAAAGTCCTCCTCTTCCCCGAGAGTAACATCTCCCGGAAGGACTTCTTCCGGAGGAATTTCCTCTAATGCTAACGCCCCTTCCGCAGGGGGAGCTTCTTCCCCTTCCTCGGGAGAAGCGAGCTTGGAGATATTGACCAAAAGCTTATTCTCGCTGGTAGTAACTTCGTATTCGACAATTCGGTCAAGACCGATCTCGATCCTGCCGAGTGCCCCTTCCTGATCTCCGGTCTGGGAGGTATTAACTACATTTATTACCCCGTTATTTACCTCGTAAGCAGGATCAAGCGCACCCAGCTCGGTGCTGGTAAGCTCAATCACTACCCGCAAGGGGTCAGTGAGCTTAAAAACTGTGTAAGTAGGGGGAAAGTTTCCTTCGAGCGTAAGCTGAGTTTCCTCCTCACCCTCGGAAATCTCCAGCCCCTTTATCACATTTACTCCTTGCTCGGTGGGTTTGACTGTCGGTCCAGCACAGGCAGCAAGAAAAAACACAAGAGCAGGCAGAAGAATAACTAGACCCTTTCCTACTCCTGTTAACCTGAATTTATACTTCATTATCTTCCTCCTCCCAGTTCCTCAAGTTTGAGGTCAATCTTGTTGGTTTTAACAACATCACCCTCTAAATTCCTGATCTTCTCTAAAACCACAATCCTATCTTTATAAATTCCGATAAGTTCACCTTCGTTCCTCCCGAGCCTTGTTCCCTTCCTGACTACATAGCTCTTGCCGGAAGGATCTACCACTATTGCCCGTGGATCTCGGATACCCCAGATTAAGCCTACAAGTTTAAGATCATTCACATCACTTTGTTCCAACGGGTTCTCAGGCTCCACTCCAGGCCCCTCGACAAGTAGAAAGGGTTCAAAGGGATCTATTTTGCCATAGGGATCGTAGCGATACTCGATCTCGAACTCGCCTAACAGGAGTCCTTCGGCTCCGGGAGTAGGCTGGGGAACGGTTACCGTTTGGGGGCCAGTCGGTATTGCCACTGGTCTCTGCGCCTCTATTCGGGGAGGTGGTGCCTCCTCCTTGCAGGCCAGAGCGCTAATAACTAAGACAGCCAGGACGAAAGAGACTGCCCGCCAATTGAGGGAAAAATTATTATTTCTTTTTAGTTTTAGCACCAGTCGCCTCCTCGATAAATCTGAAGGTCGTTAGTAAAAAGGAAATTTTAAGGGGGAGCTTCCCTGCAACTACCTTCCCGGCATCAATAGATAAATTGGTCACATTGACTATCCGGTCCATGCGGCTGAGCTTATCGAAGAAGGTAGCCACATCGTGATAGCCCCCGACAACCTTAACATCCACGGGAACATCGGCATAAAATCCCTTAGGAACCTCTCCTTTAGGCTGGAATAGTTCAAAGTCCAGGCCGGTTTCCCTTCCCCGGTTGGAGATATTCACCAACAACTGGGGAATCTCCTGCTTATTAGGGAGTTTAGTGAGAGCCTCAACTAGCTTCTGGTTTAATTTCTCTAATTCTTTCTCGAATATAGCTAACTTATCGGCGATAACCCGGTATTCTGCCAACTTTGCCTCTAATTGATCACATTGAGTTCTCTTTCGTGACAACTCTCTTCCCTGGGGTAGGTAGCCCATATAGATATAAATCAACAGAATAACTACCAGGATCCCTCCCAGACCCAATGCCTTTTGCCGGGCGGGCAGTTTGAGAATAGCATCAATATTAAGATCCATCTTTATCCCTCTCTATCTTTCTCAAAACTCAATAATAATCAATCACTTGCAATTTGCATTTTCTCTATCCCCTGACAATTTCGACTCAATAGACACTATGACTCAAAAGACTCAATAGACCCTTTTCCCTGCTATTAAATTGGATTTATTTCCTCAATTGTGTTTCTTCCGTTTCCGAAGAATCCTCGGGAAACTCAAGCTGACATGTAATGACAAAATCTTTTACCTTGATCTTATCCTTCTCTACTCCCTTGGTGGAGCCCAGTGTTATATTCTTGAAATAGGGAGAGTTCTCCAGGTTAGTCATGAAACCGGCAATAACTTCGTTATCCAGGGCAAAACCTCTAAGCTCAAGGGTACCGCCCTTTTCCTTCAAAGAATTTATCTGGATCTTCTTAGGAAGCTTTGCCCCGGGTTCAAAGGGAATGCTCATACTCAGCTCATCCATCAGGTGAACCGGTCCGCTTTTCTTTTTGTCCAAATCTTCGATAATTTTAAGCTTCGACTCGACTATTTTCTTCTTTTTCTTAATCTCCTCGCTGTATTTCTCTTCCTTCTTAAGTTTTTCAATCTCTTTATTTATTGTGGTTATCTTTTTATCTATTCCGGAAATCTTGTTAGAGATGGAAACCTCCAGGTATATGATAGCCAAAAGGACTACCCCTAGAGCGAGGCCCGCTATGATAAGCTGCTGTTGGAGGGTTTCTTTCTTTTTCGCCGCCCGAACCGGTAGCAAATTTATTCTAATCATATTTAATCCTCTCGTGATTACGATATTGTAAATTAGAAATTGTGAATACTAAATTTCCAATCTTCAATTTATAATTCGACATTTACAGAATGTCGCTCAGTTATTACTTATCCCCGGCCCACCGGAGTGCCAACCCTACCGCTACCCCGGTCGCCGGGGCGATATCGGCGATATAATCGGCATCGAAGGCCCGGGGGTTAACCTCAATATTGTTGAAGGGATTGGCGACTTCCACCGGATAGCCGGTCTTATCCGCAATCGCCCGGTCCAGGCCGACGGTCTTGGCGCATCCACCGCAGAGGACCACCTTGCTGATCTTGTCCTCGGTTGCGGTAGCCGAGAAGAAATCCAGAGATCTCTGGGTCTCGGAAGCAAGAGAATCCGAAACCGCCTGGACTATTCCTTCAATCTCCCGGGGAAGCGGCAGTTCTTCTTCCGCTCTACCTGCCACCTTCATTTTCTCCGCCTCCTCGAAGCTAATATTCAGGGACTTCTGGATCTCCTCATTATACTGGTTACCTCCGGCGGAGATGTCCCTCGTGAAAGTAGGAAATCCTCCCTTCAGGATATTGATATTGATAATGCTGGCTCCCAGGTTCACCAGGGCAATGATCTCCCCGGGCTCAAGGGAATAATTGGACTCATACATATTTTCCACCGCAAAGGCATCGACATCAATCACCGCCGGGTTTAATCCTGCTTCCTGAATAACCGTGGTGTAATCGTGGATCATATCCTTCTTGGCTGCTACCAGGAGTACGCCCATCTGCCCGGCCTCAGCCTCCGCGGTTCCCAGGATCTGAAAATCTATGTTCACATCGTTAATATCGAATGGGATATACTGCTCCGCCTCCCACTGGATCGATTCCTCCAGTTCCTCGCTGGTCATTGTCGGCAGGTTAATCTTTTTGATGATTACCGAATGCCCGGAGATGCTGGTGGCCACATCCTTAGTCTTGAGCTTCAGGTTGCCCAGTATACTTCGGACGGCTTCCACCACCACCGAGGAATTCATTAATGCCCCGTCCACAATTGCCTCCGGGGGCAAGGAGGCTACCCCCAGGTTGACCAATTGGTAGCCCTTTCTCTTTCCGGGTTTCAGCTCAATCAGTTTGACCGAGCTGGAGCCGATATCCAGACCGACGGTTCCTTTACTTTTAAAGAATAAAGCCATAAAGCCTCCAATAATTCAAATCCCAATAACCAAATCCCAAATTCCAAAAGGAAAGGGTTCTTCGTGAAACATACGGTTCAAGTTAGTCATCTGAAAAAACCCTATTTCTTTCTTTAAGCTCGTATCCCAGGGCCTGGATGATCTTTCTTTTGGTATCCATCCGGCAGTCCTTCCCCCCTTCCACCCGGTCGATCGTCAGGGTCGAGACCCCTGCTTTCCTGGCCAGCTCAGCCTTACTCATTAATAAATTTTCGCGCAGTTTCCTAACATTGTTTTTTGACATCTTTTTTGCCCTATTCTATTAATGTTAACTTAATTTTACATTCTTTTATTTTATAGTGACAATATATAGATACATTGTCAAGTTTCTTTTATAAATTATTGTCAATTTTATTAAATTTTATATAATTGATTATATATATAGTATCTCATTATTTTTTTATTACTATATATTGGGGTGGGCCACATGACAGGCGGATTGTGTTTTTGCAGTTTATCCGAATCTTTTGAATGGATTAGGGAGTATCAGGTAATGGCAGGGAATTTCAATTCTACCTCATTATGGATTAACTCCTTTTAAAGCAAGCAGTATTAGATCCAAATAACAACTGAGAAATTCTAAATCCCAAATCCTAAACTCTAAACAAATTCCAAATCCAAATCCCAAATGTTCAAAACCAGGAACCCCTCACCTTAATCCTCTCCCCAAAGGGGAGAGGAAGTTATTACTAGTAAACTGTCTTGAGCCCTGCCTTTGGCGGGGTCGAAAGAAAATCCCCTCTCCCTTGGGGGAGAGGGTCAGGGTGAGGGGGGAAATGTTTTGATCCGCCTAAGGCGGATTAGGATTTAGTGCTTAGGATTTACCTTATTGGTGATTAGAATTTATTTTATTTGTATTTTGTTATTTTCCTACCATTCCCTGTTATTACTTGCCTTCTTCCGGGAAGGAGATGTTAAAGGTGTACTTCTGGGTTGCCTGCCCCCCATCATTATCCTGGACCAGGATTTCAATCTCGTAACTGTCGGTATTCTCCCTGGCGGGCCTCCACTGGATAAGCCCGCTACTCTCATCTATGGTCATTCCCTCGGGGGCTTGATTGAGCTTGAAGCTCATGGGGTCGCCGTCGGGGTCATTGGCCTTGACTTGATAAGTATAGGCCCCTTGAGACAAAGATTGAGGGGGTGAGGAGCTGATGGCAGGGGGGGCGTTGGAAATAGTTATTGGCAGGTAGCCCAGGGGTAAGCCTTCTGCCTCTCCATCAGTTGGTGTTGCTGTTACCCGAATAACATCCCCCTTGACAAAATTGGAGCTAACCAGGGTATTTGAATTTTCTTCCGGGATTACCTCATCATTCTTTGTCCACTGATAGGTAAAGCTTACCGTATCATCATCCCGATCCCGGGCCTCTACTGCCACGGTTAAATCACTATTGCTGTAAGCGGGATCGGGGGTAACCCTCATCGAGGTTATTTCCGGAATACTGTTTGAGATAATCAGCTCCTCCGAACGGAAGGTATCTCCCTTTAGAATTCCATCATCCGGGATCACCCTTACCGTGATGACATTGCCCTTAACAAAATTTATCCCGTTTAGGGCCGCTTCTTCTGCCCCGTCAATATCCACTCCGTTTCTCTCCCATTGATAGGAGAGCTTAATCGGATCCATCTCCGCATCCCTGCTCTTCACCTCGACCCTTAGGGTATCGTCGGTATAAGCAAGACTCGGTGTGATCCGGGCGGAGAATATAGTTGGAGGAGTATTTTTTCTTTCCTTTGCCCTCACCTCTTCCCTTTCTTCACTGACTGCTTCCTCCCTTTTTTCACCCTTTTCACCACAATTAGTTAGGGCAAAGACTAAAAGCAGAGCTACAAATAATCTTAATGCTTTTTTCATCTGAACCTCCCTTGATCAAATCCAAATGACCAATAACCAAATCCCAATTCAATCTTTTACATTTTTCATTTTGGAATTTTCAATTTACAACCGCCCAAGAAAGCCCCGTCTATCCAGTACAATATACCTTAATAAAAGCTAAAGGGCAAAAATTTAAAGAAAAGCCACCTTACCGTCATTCGACCCCGCCACAGGCGAGGCTCAGGAGAGGAAGGTGGCTTAATGGCTTTTTTAACCTGAAAGACTGTTACTATTCGCGATATTCCTGTTCCCAGGAGAGAATGCCGCAAGGTTTCGGCGGTCCCGGCATCTCCGTCTCGACTACCCCTCCCGAACTGGTAGCTACCAAGGCCCTAAGCACTATCTCTCCATCGACATACTGGGCGGTAACGATCACCGGTGAAGGGATCCCCGTACCAGTATCGATTGATCTCTCTCCCCCTGGAAAACTACCCCGAGCGGCCCCGGACTCATAACCTAATACATAGAGCCGGGCCGCTCCCCCTATCCCCGGCGCACAGAGATCATCAATTACTCCTGGAGGGGTATAGGTTGTAAAATATACCCTTCCCCAGAAGGCGTCCGATTTAGCCATAACCTTCTCCGCCTCGTGGTTCTCAAAATCATATGCCTCCTGCCCGGCCAACCTGATATACCACCCCTGGCCATTGTACTGCGTATGGTCATTACTCGGGAATGCGGCCGGGCTGGTTATATCGGTCAGGTTAGTTTCGTGGAACGGTAGAGCGGGCTGAATCCTACTGCCATCGGATTCATCACCAAAGTCCATAATCCCGTAAAAGCGGCTAGAGATATCCCGGCCCTGGCTGTCTGTTAAACTCGAAGGATTATTACGATCCCCGGTTCCGAAATAGATCCACAATTTCTTGTCCACACCCGCTAGATAAGAGGGTCGGAAGTAGATAGGCTGGTCCGATGCAGTGGTGGTATCCGCCTGGAAAAATATCTCTCCCGACCAACCGGTTACCTCAATATTCGTCCCATCAAAGTCTCCGGGAATCAGCCTGTTCTCATCAAGCCCCTGATTAAGGGCCAATTTCCACATCCGCCCCCCCAGGTCCCCGACATAAACCCAATATATAAACCAATCTTTAGGGTCATTCAACACAGAGTTCGGGTCTACAAAGTTGTAGATCACGGGGGTTGGGGTGCTGGAGATATCGTAGGTCATATATTTCCGGTCATCAACGGCAAGAGGATTATAGGAGTATTCCCAGATCTTCTTTCCGGTGGCAATATCCACGACAAAAAAGGTATTGCCGGTATTCGGCTCTAAATCAAGGTCGTTCTCATCTCTTGGGCTCAACCCCCCGCCCATCATAGCCACCCACCGGTCAATGTTATTACTACCATCTCTTAACAAAATCCTCCCGTATTCTCCCCCGTGAAGGGCCTCGGACCAGGCAAATCCCATCTTGGGGTCGGTGAACTCCCAGAGAAACTTGGGCCAGCTATAACTACCATCGTCGGGATCGCCATTGGGATAGGTGATATCCAGGGCAAAATAGTGCTTCCCCCCCTCCCTCTCCCCGGTGATCACCACCGTCCTCCACTCCTTCTTTCTCCTTTCCGGATTCATATTTTCATTGTTAAGGTGCGTGAAGGGGTCCTGGTCGATCCAGTCATCGGCGACAACCGGGGTCCCATCGACATAATACTGGTGACCACTGATCATATCCTTTAATTTCGGCAGGAGATTGGGGGGGATAAAGGCCCACATCTCTTCCCCGGTGCCGTCATCAAACTTGATGTATTCAATATCCTTTAAATCCTCCCGGTAGCAGCTTTCCGGGTTATCCGCCTCCCCGCTTTCATAATCAATCGCATTTCCCACATTAAAACAATGAAGCATCCCATCGTTAGCCCCCGCGACGAGCATCCTCGGCCGGAGCATAATCTCCTCACTGTGCCGGAAAGCACTCGGTGGGTTAGTACTTATATCTTCATAGCAATAACTTCCCTTAGAACTAATTACACAATCACAGGTAAAACCAAAGTAATGACCTGCTGGGTTGGGATGACCCACCAGGACCGGAGAGGAATGGAAGATGTCCCCCAGCTTCCATTTCCTGTCCTCATTAACATTACCGTCCTCATCTTCGTCAAAGGCGTCCTTACCCCGCACATATTCAATAAGTTTTTCCGCATCGGCAACGGTGGTACCGTATGCCAGAAGGGGAAACAAAACCCCGGCATTATCGGTCTTAAACTCGACCCGCTCACCCTCGTCCGCTTGCAGGTTTCCGTCACCATTGGCATCAACACCAACGAATGTATAAATCTTTCGATTGTCTGCGGGTGTATCCCTAAGCACCTCTCCTGCATCCCAGATCGGCTGGGCAAAGGGATTGTTATTTTTATCGGTAAGATTGCCATTAGAGTCAGTGGCCAGTTCACAACCTGAGCATTTCACCTCAGTAACCACACCATTCTCATCGGTTACCACAAGCTCACAGTCACTGCAGTTCTGAGGATGGCAGTTCTCCCCGCCGACAATATGGCCCTTACAGTCGATGTAGTAGGCCCGGAGGTGTCCCTCAAAAAGCCCTTTTCGGGTGGGTAAAAAGGAGGCCAGGTAGATCTTATCCTCACTGGTCAGTACGTTGGTCTCCTTGATATCCGTAACCCGGGCCGAGGGAACGGCGGGAGAGGTGAACGACACCGCTCTCCTGATAATATCGTCTATCGCCTCCCTCAATTTTTCCGCAAGCTCGTCGGCGGTATTGGCGGTAAGATAGACGCCGTCACCGTTCTCCGCCGT
>CP070770.1:1773388-1776463 GCA_020345765.1 Deltaproteobacteria bacterium | reverse complement strand
TTCTTGTAATCCCTGAGCACCTCCTGCAATCTTTCCTTTCCCGAAAAGTCAGGGGTAATCTGATTTATAATTTTCAGCTGATTGTCGCTGATCCCAATATCCGGTCGGACCAAACCGGCCAAGTAAAAGACCCGATCCAGGATCAGGGGTGCTTCCGGTCCGTACTGCTTGTAAACATCATCTTCATTGACGATAGACGGATTTATCATCTCGTCCAGACCTTGGGATAAAAATATCTCTCTCATTCTCTGGCTCATCCGGCATACCGGGTGCTCCCTTCCCCGCACTCCTTTTTCCACTGATTTTGTTTTAGTTGCGGAGATCTCCCGGTAAGACTCGCTCCGGGGATGCCCTTTGCAGATCAGATCAAAAGCTTTATACCAACCGAAAGCGGCGGTCGTCACCTCATAGCCCTCCAGGGAGGCCGCCATCCTCTTTAATGACTCAACCGCCGCTGAAGGCGATGATAGTGCCGGGGCAAGGTGAGCGTAAGGGTAAAGTAAAATCCTTCGTACCGCCAATTCATCAGCGAGTTTCCCCATTTCTTTGACCGCATTATCAACTATCTTGCCCAGATCCTGCTCGTCCTCTTTCTCGACCGCGATGAAAGCAACCAGGCAGTCCTGGAGCACACCTTCCCGTTCACTGTCGGTAAGTGACCTTGTCTCTTTGACTCCCGGGACCCTTTCGGTCACCTGATAACTGAATTTATCCGCATGGATCAGAAGCAGTCTCATCCCTATCTCCTTTTTCAGAATATTTCCCTCTCCCCTGGCGGGAGAGGGACAGGGTGAGGGGGAAAAATGCAGGAAATTTTCACCCCCTCCTTCATTCCTCCCCCATCAAGGGGGAGAAAATTCTTTTGTATTAAACTCTTTATTAGACGGGAGAAAAGTCTTATTCTGGAAAAGACCTCATAGTTCTAAATTTTTTCCTATGTCATTACTTACTTACCTTAATCCCGTTCTTCTCCGCGATCTCCAGGAAGGTCTCGCTTAAGTATTTTATCTGATCCCAGCTTAAACCGTAGGTATTGAGTTTCCATTCATTGGTTGCCCCGGGAAACGGCCCGGAAATCCCCTTCTTGCGCAACGCATCATACAAGAAATAGCCCCGGCGCCGGTGGGTTTGGGCCACCTTTCCGAAGGAGTCAGAGGTATCTACCTTAGTAAGGGTGTGTTTACGCGGCATCTCGCTTGCCACCTTATTACCCTCGATCTTTAAGAATTGCTGGATAAAGTAATTGCTCTTCTCCACTTCCTCATCCCAGTTTTTAATCCTCTCCCGGACCCGGGGAAAAGAGGCCATCATGGCAACCAGTGGAGCTCCCATCACCGTGCAGCCCAACAGCTCCGTCTCCTTGATCCCGAACTTCCTCCGGGTAATATCCCCTTCGGTCCTGGTCGTCCGGAATACCGTCTCGGCATACTGCTCGGTAGCCGCCAGGACCCCGGTAGGAGCCGGTGCCGCCATACTCTTGTGCCCCGAACCTATCACAAAATCAGCCCCGATCTGCTTCCCGTCAACCGACATTACCCCTACTGTGTAGGCCCCGTTATAGAGAAACGGTATTTCGTACTCGTGAGCTATCTTAGCAATGCCCCGGACATCGTGTTCATTTCCTAACAGATAATCGAAGTGGGAGACCGCAATCAGCTTGGGTAGCTGTCCACTCTCTTTATTCACCAATTCGATTTTTTCTTTAGCGGCCTCGGCGGTAACTATATTATTCTCATCAACCGGTATCTCCTTCCATGTTGCCCCGGCCCCTTCAATTGCCAAGCACAAGCTGTAATGTGCCAGTGAGCTGACCAGGGCCACATCGCCCTCTTTCAGGATCGCCTGGGCTACCGCCTGAAATCCCCTGCGGGCCCCCGGCATTACCCGGGCGGCATCCATATTCAGGAACTCCGCCAATTCCTGGTAGAAATCCTTAATCGGGGGTTTCTTTATGTGGTCGAGCCGGAAAGGAGCAATACAGTAATCGCAGACAGAATAACCGTCCCCATAGGCAATCAGTGCCTTCCGGGCCTCCGGGGTTAATCTTCCTCCGGCCTGAATGGGCTGGATATTCAAATAAAGCTCTTCCCGATCCCTTACCTCGATTCCCTCGATAATCTTCATTTATTCAGCTCCCCGAGAATGAAGTCCATGTCGTCTTTAATACCATTTACTAACTGCTGGGCCGTGTCCTTCTGCTCGGGACTAAGCCGGTGCTGGGGGACCGTATCCCGCCAGATCTGGCGAAGGTCTTCGAGTTTGAACAGTGCATTCAAGGTCTTTTCTATTGATGATTTCATTTTATCCTCAAACCTCCTGTCCTGCCATTATAGGGCAGTGCCAAAAGTTTTACAACATCTTTAATCGCTTCAAAGTCAGGGTCTTTGTGAATTAGGGTTGCCTCGGTCACAAATGCACTCGCCGCAATCCAGGCATCAGCCATTGAGAATTTATATTTGGCCTTAAATTCCCCTGCTTTAAGCAATAGTCTCTTATCGAAATCTATTTGCTTGACAGGCAAATTCTTAAGTTCAAGATAGGTGATTTTTGCTAATTCCTCACTTCCTCTCTCCCAGATAATATAATAAAGCTCCATGAAGCTGATGAAAGAAACTAAGACACTTATCTCACCAGCCTTAGCCTTCTGGAGAAAATTTTCAACCGTCTCCGCTCCTTCCTCATTGTCCCTCAGGGCCAGGATAGCAGAGGTATCCAATAAAACATTTTTAGGGCTCTCTTCTCTCAAGCTCTCTCTCCTCTCTCCGAGATTTTAGTAAGGCCTCGGTCAAGCCCTTTGACTTTCCCCGGAAGGCTTTAATTGGGTCATCAGGGATTGGCATTACGATAATCAGATCGCCATCCACCATCCAGGCTAATTTTGTCTTTGCCTTGAGATTTAATTCTTTCCGAATCTCTGCCGGGATCGATGTTTGTCCTCTTTCCGAAATCGTGGTTTGCATCATTACAGGTCTCCTTACAATAAATTAAAATAAATTACAATACTAATTTAAATTTTACAAAGCATATTGTAAAAAGTCAAGACATTTTTTATTTTCATCCGTTTGACACAATCTT
>CP070770.1:1763960-1773288 GCA_020345765.1 Deltaproteobacteria bacterium | reverse complement strand
CCTCCTCATCTTTGGAGGAAAAGATGGCTACCGGGATGTCCCGGCTTAACTCGCTCCGTTTGAAAAACTCATATACCTTATCTCCATTTAGCATGGGCATCATAATATCCAGCAGGATCAGATCCGGCTTTTTCCCGGGAGCAAAGATTATCCGATTGGCTTCAATTCCCGAGCCAGCAGTATAAACCTCATACCCTTGCTTCTCCAGGGCATCACGGGACATAGTCAGTATCAGTTCACTGTCGTCAACGATCAATACCTTCTTCGCCAATATGGTCCCCCTGAGTTATTCAATATTTAGCGGAAAATCTTTACTAACTCCTTCCCGATCTCGGAAAGAGGCAACACCCGATCAATAACATTAAAAGATATTGCTGACTTAGGCATCCCGAATACAACACTGCTCTGTTCATCCTGAGCAATTGTCAGTCCACCGTTGTCTTTGATGTCTTTTATTCCCTTGGTACCGTCCCTCCCCATTCCGGTCAGAATAATACCGATCGCCTTACTTTCATAGCACTGAGCAATGGAGGCAAATAGTTTATCGGCCGAAGGACGACAGCTGTTTACCGGAGGGGAATCGGTTAACTGAACCTGTTCGTCAATGATCTCCATATGAAGGTCGCTCGGCGCAACCAGAATCATCCCGGGCTTTACCTGCTCTCCCTGTTCTGCCTCTTTAACATTCAGCCGGGTCTCCTGAGCCAGCCACTGGGCAAACCCTTTGGAGAAACCGGAGGCAATATGCTGGACGATGAACATCCCTCCGGAGAAATCGGTCGGCAGCTCCTTCAATATTGTCATTATTGCCTGGGGGCCTCCTGTAGAGGCCCCGATTGCCACGACCCTACCCGAAGCAGTTGCTTTAACACCCAGCTGCTTCTCTCTCCTCTTCCTCTTTCCCCGTGGATGGGAGATTACCTTAATCCCCGAAAGCAGCTTTACCTTATCGATCAAGTCCTTCTTTATCTCCATGAGCCCCTCGGCGGCATTTCCCCCGGGCTTAGCCATTACATCCAGGGCTCCAAGCTGGATGGCCTTGAAGGCCGTGTTTACATTCCGATCATTTATAGTGGAACTCAATACCAGTATTGGAGTAGGTTGATAGGCCATAATCTCCTCAACCGCCTCCAACCCGTCTTTAACGGGCATTATTACATCCATAGTAACGATATCCGGTCGGAGCTCGCTGACCTTGTCCAGAGCCTCCTGGCCGTCCCTTGCCTCACCGACTACCTTGATCCCGGGATCCGAGTTTAAAATATCCCTGATTACCTCCCGGGCTGTCTTTGAATCATCTACAACTAAGGCTCTTATCATTTTTCTTAAGTGTATTAACCGCAGCAGAGCTGCAGTGTATCCAAAACAATCTCCTCCCCCTTGGTGGGGGAGGGAATTATATTGATGTCATTATTACCTTCGACGGGCCTGTCCTGAGAGGCTCAGAATAGGCATCCCCGTTCGCAGAACGGGTGATTCTGACATATTTTCTTAAAGCTCATTCGCCGATCAAAGATTTGACTGCTTCCACCAGGGAGTCCTGATCAAAGGAGCTTTTGACAATATACGCCTGGGCTCCTACCTCAATTCCTTCCCTTCGGTGCTCCGGTTTTGAAAGGCTGGAGACAATTATTACCGGAATCTCTCTGTATCTCTCCTGCCTTTTAAGTCTCCGGATCAGTTCAAAGCCGGTGATACCGGGCATATCTACATCGGTCACCACTAAATCGTAGCTCTTTTTCGCAACCATTTCGAGAGCCTGCTCGCCCGATATGGCAATATCAACATCGTAACCCGAGGATTCCAAGATATTTTTTTCCAGGGTTCGAGTAGTTAGCGCATCATCAACTACCAGTATACTCTGTTTCTTCCCCTTTTCTTTATCCTCTTCCTCCAAGGCTCCTTTCAAACCTGTCGCCGAAATGGCACGGGCCCGCGGAAAGATATCGGGGATATTGAGGATCAAGATTGGGGTACCATCTCCGGAGATGGTTGCCCCGGAAAGACAGTTTACTCCTTTTAAGAACGAGCCGAGGTTCTTAACCACAATATCAATACTGGAAAAATACCGGTCAACGATTAGGCCGAGGATTTGTTCCCGGAACTTGCAGACAACCACGGATATCCTCTTCTTTTTTGTTATTGCTACCGGATTATTAACCGTGGATAGATTGAGGACTTCGTTCAGGCGTAGGATTGGGATCGTCTCTCCCCGCAAAACCAATACCTCTTTTCCCCCCTCCGTTGTCAAATCAGCCGGGCTTATCCCCACCACCTCTCGGACCGAGCTCAGGGGGATCGCAAAGTCCTGTCCGGCAGCGGTAATTCTCAGGGCTCGCATTATCAAAAGGGTCAGAGGGAAGGTAAGCACAAATTTTGCGTACTGATTAGGTTCATTCTGGATGGATATCGTCCCCCTCAACCTTTCTACCACATCCCTAACCACATCCATCCCCACTCCCCGGCCCGACAGATCGGTAACGCTTTCTCGGGTAGTGAACCCGTGTTCTAGGATTAAATAAACCGCTTCTTCGTCGGAGAGAGAATCGGCATCTTTCTGCTGGATGATTCCCCGTTTCACCGCGGTGGCCTTGATTTTTGCGATATCGAGACCCATCCCATCATCGACCACCTCAATGGACACATCATTCCCCTGGTGGGCAGCCCGGAGGATAATGGTCCCGGTAGGCGGCTTGCCTTTGCTTGTTCTCACTGCCGGCTTCTCAATCCCGTGGTCGATGGAGTTCCGGATAATATGAATCAAAGCCGGTTTGATTTCATCCAAAAGCCTTTTATCAAGCTCGGTCTCTTTGCCCTCAATCTCCAGCCGCACTTCCTTTTTTTGTTTCCTCGATTCATCCCTCACCGTCCGGTAGAACTCTTCGAAAACCTCCCCGGCCGGAAGGAGCCGCAACTCCAGGGTATCTCCCTGGATCTGCCGGGACAGCTGGCTCATTTCCAGGAGATCCTGGGAGAAGTCGTCATAGAACTGTTGGAAGTCATTAACAAATATTTTTCTTTTTTCCTGATCATCAGTCCCATCTTGCCTGCCCTGGCTCAGGAGCGTAGCGGCTTCCAGGAGATTTTTCAAGCGGGGAGATTTTTCCAGGAACTTTTCCCGGTTGAGAATCAGCTCGCCCACCAGATTCTGAAGATTATCCACCTTTTTCAGGCTTACCCGGATAGTCTCGATTATCTGTGGGGAAGGCATTACCTCCCGCTCTTCCCTTTTTTCTACCGGTCTCTCCTCCTGATGCTCAACTTTTTCGGGAGGTAGTTCCTCGACCTTTTCAGTTACCGGTTTCCCCTTTACCTTTACCTTTACCTTTACCTTCTTCTTCTCTTTCGGCTTCTTGCCTTCGATAATCGACTGAATCCTTCCCGCTATCCCATCCGCATCCACAGTTATGGGCTGACCTTGAAAAAGAACATTAATTATTTCCTTAACTGAATCTGTCCCTTCCAGGAGGATATCAATAACGGGAGAAGATAGCTTTATTTCTCCGTCCTCAATCGCCTTGAACAGATCCTCCATCCGGTGGGCAATTGTACCGATCTCATTAAGATCGAGCATCCTGGCCGCTCCCTTGATGGTATGGGCGCTTCGCATTAGATGATGGATCAGCTCGACTTTTTCGGGATTCTTTTCCAGCTCGAGCAGGCCTTTAGATAAAGCCTGAAGGTGTTCGTCAGCCTCCGTCTTGAATATTTTTAAATACTTCTCCTGGTTTTTCATCTAAACCCGTTCCTCTTGCTCAACCAGTTCCTTTAACTTTTCGGTAAGCTCATTCAGGGCGCTCATCGCCCCTTCGGTCTCCTTGGCACTGCTGACAACTTGCTGGGCAATGTCACTGATCTCCGAAATAGTTGATGCCATCTGCTCACTACTGGAGGTCTGCTGTTGAGTAGAAAGGTGAATCTCCTTAGCCGATTGGGTGGTCTGGGCGGAAAGGGCGATGATATTGTGTAGTGAATCACTCACCTTGTCAACCAGAGTTACCCCCTCATCACCTGCCCGGGATCCCTCTTCGGTGGCCATAATCGCATTATTCGTTGAGCGTTGAATCTCCGAGATCAGTTGATTGATCTGTCTGGTAGCCTCAATCGTCCGTTCGGCCAGTCTTCTGACCTCCTCGGCAACTACCGAAAACCTCTTCCCGGCCTCTCCGGCCCCGGCAGCCTCGATCGAGGCATTCAGCGCCAGCAGATTAGTTTGTTCGGAGATCTCTTCAATAATATCCACTACCCCTCCGATCCGCTGGGATTTCTCTCCCAGTTCCAGCATACTTTTTGCAATCGAGTTAACCTGATCCTTGACCCGTGCCATACCCTGGATGGCATCGCTGACTGCGGTTTCTCCTTCGCTACAGGCCGTGAGGCTCTTATTGGCAATTTCCTCCACGGAACCAGCAGCTTCTGCAATCTCCTTGGCACTTACGGCGATCTCTTTGGAGGTAGTCATTACCTCCTGCATGGCAGTAGCCTGCTCGGTGGCCCCCCGCGACTGCTGGGTGGAGATCGCCATAATCTGAGTGGTGGAGCTGCTGAGCTGCTGGATGGTCTTTTTCGTTCCTTCCATCAATACATTCGAGCGATCGATTTGAGTTTGTAGATTCTGCAGATTATTAGAAAGGACCCTTGTCATATGATTGAAAGTTTGTCCCAAAACCCCGATTTCATCACTAGATCTTGCCTCTACCGTGTGTCCCAGATCCCCTCCGGCAATCCGCTTAGCCACGGCGGCCATATTCTCGAGCGGTTTTACGATCAACCGGACAAGGAAGAGAGAGAGAGCTATTCCCGAACCAATAATAAGCAGAGTAATCCATATCCCGTTCCTTCTGATGGAGTCAATCTCCCGAAGGACATTTTCCTGGGTAAATCCAACCTGAACGACTCCCAGTTTGACGATCTTTTCCTCAACCTCCTCTTCCTCGGCCGGGACGGGAGGTTGGGTCTCAACACCCCATTCCTCCCCAAATCCGAAAAGCTCCTCCATACCGGATTCTTTTTTCTGTTTCTCCTTTTTCTTGAAGGTAACCAGGACCGAAACATCATAAAGCATATCCCCTGCAGGAGAGGTTAAAGAATTGAGCTGGAGCTCACCCGAGTCCAGGGCCTTTCTGGCATATTCAGCAATTCCTGCCGGGCTCTCGTCTCCCTTAAATCTTTCCACCAATGTCTCTCCCCGCTTATCCGAGATCACCGCATAGACTACATCCTCATCTATATAAAGGCCGTCGATAAGTTGGTTCAGAGTGGCTTTATCCTCTGCCAATACTCCAAACTTGGCGCTGCTGGCCAGATTTGTTGTCAGCGATTTTGCCCTCTTAATCAACTGATCCAGCAGTATCCCCCTCGCTTGACCCAGGAAATACCACCCCAGAGCCAAGCCTACGATTACTATCAGGATACTAATAAAGAAGGTAAACTTTAATTTCAGACTAAATTTTACCTCCCGCTTTTCTTCGGAGTCGACCATTACCTGGCTCCCTCCTTCCTTATCCTTTACCATAGCTTTCCTCCATTTCTCTGGATTTCAAGATTGCCTCAATATCTAAAATTATCAATATTTCTTTTTCCTGGGGAATTTGTCCCCGGATGAAATCTTTCTCAATCCCTCCGAGAGTCTCCAGGGTCGGCTTGATACTATCCTTAGGAATATTGACGATATCCACTATCGATTCGACGACAATACCGGTATAAGTCTCCCCGAAGCTCACAGTAACTACCCGGGCACTCGGGCCAAGCTCACTCGCCGTTAATCCGAACAGGAGCCTGAGATCGATGACCGAGACAATGCTTCCCCGTAGATTTATTACTCCCAGGATCCATTCGGGGGTATGAGGAACCCGAGCAATCTTGGGAACCTTCAGCACTTCCTTGGAGTAACCGGTCTCAATGCCATAGAGCTCATTAGCAATCCGGAAGGTTATCAGTTGCACGGTCTCCCCTTTCTCCTCCTCCACTTCCTCGGCAAGACCCTTCCAGTATTCCGCCTTCATCTGTTCGAGTATTTTTGTCGTATCGTATTCCTTATCGTTAGTCTTCGGCATTACTTACTCCTTATTGCCTCCTCACAGATTCTTAAGAAACTCTTCTTATTGAACCCTCCAGAAAACTTAATCGGTTCATTATCATCCATGTCCTTTAAGATATTGACAATATTCTTAAACTCCCTTTGAGATTCTTTCCCCTGCCCTTCCCTCTTGTAAAGGATGGCTAAATTGAAATGGGCCATAATAAAATCCTTATCCAGAAAGATTGTCCGCTGGTAGTACTCCCGGGTAGTCTTATTATCTCCTTCTCTCTCGCTCAGTATCCCCAGCAGGTAGTAGGCCTCCGGCAGCAACTTATCGATCTCTAAAACGTCCTGACACTTTTGTCGGGCCTCCTGATCCTTCCCCTTGTTTGCCAGAAGGAAACCAATCCCTAAAAGGCCTCGGGCCGAACGTGGATTCTTCTCCAGGATATGCTCGAATATCTGGGCCGCCTTATCGAATCTTTCCTGGCCGAAATGATCGATTCCCTCAAAATACAAACTCTCCTCATCAATCTCCTCCGGCACCTTGATCGCCGGCTTCGGAGGAACCGTCCTAATTCGCGGAGGTGTTGGTATTTCTATGGACTTAGGCTGTAGAATCGGCCTGGGCTTGGCCGGAGGTAGTCGTTCGGGCTTGACCCGAGCTTCCGGTAGACCTTTCTCATAAAAGAATACCCCGTAAAGGGAATTGGGCGTAAAATCCCGGGAGTACTGTGACAGACTTTCCGAATAACCCAGAAAGAGATAACCATCCTCCACAAGAAGGTCATAAAATTTCTTGATGATTTTCTTGACCATATCCTTGCGGAAATAGATAAGAACATTACGGCAAAAGATTACGTCGAACTTATCTATCTTCTCATGAGCGAATGAATAGCCGTCCACCGCCAGGTTCAGATAAGAGAATTCGACCATACTCTTTACCTGATCCTTGATCGAAGCACTACTTTCCGTTCTCACAAAGTATTTATCGAAAAGCTCCCGTTCCAAATACTTGGTAGTCCAGGAGTCGTAGATCCCACTGCGCGCATGTTGAAGAAATTGGGCATTTATGTCGGTAGCCAGGATCTTTATGTCCCACTGTTTGATTTCCTTAAACCATTCCAGCAGGGTAATGGCAATCGAATAAGGTTCGTCTCCGGTAGAGCAGCCCGCCGACCAGATCCTGATTTTTTTATTATTGTCAGCCTTTTGGGATAAAATTCGCGGTAGCACATACTCCTTGAGTGCCCTAAATTGATCGGGTGACCGGAAAAAGTTGGTATGGCCGACGGTCAACAGTGATATCAGTTCATCAAACTCTTCCACCACACCTTTCGATTTCTTCAAAAACGAGTAGTAATCTAATTCCGATTTAAACCCCAGGGTCTCCATCCGTCTCACAATGGCCTTCTTCAGGGCCTTATCGTTCCTCGGATCGAAGTTTAATCCGTATCGGGTCCCCAGGATCTGCTTAAAATTCTCTAATTGTTCGGCAGGCACTATTTAACCTCTACCACATTGTTTAATCGATTACCTTTGCTTTTTGCTTGATCTCTTCCTTTATCTTTATCCCCAAAAAATCAGCTATGTTCAAATTGACGGCGAATTCACCCTCCGGAGAGGCCAGGGCAAGGGTACCGGGCGTGGTCCCGGCCAATATCTTCTTCACCAAACTGCCCGCTAACTCACCTACACTCCGATAGTCAACCGCAAACGACATAAGCGCACCGCCCTTGACCAGACTCTCGGAAAAGCCTAATAACGGTATCTTCTCCTCCATCGCCGTCTTCAAGATAAAACTGAACGAGGTCTTGGTTAATACGGTGGTGTCCGGGAGCAGCCAGATGGCGTCTACCGTCCCCACCAGGCCCCGGAATGCATCCGGCACCTCCTTGGGGTCGCCGACCGTTCTCCCCACGAGCTTCATCCCCAGCTTCTGACAGGCTCTCCCCCCTTCCTTTACCCTTTGGTCGCTGTTCTCCGGATTGTAAACGACCCCAATACTCTTCAGTGAAGGCAGGGCCGATTTGAAATTGGAGATCTGTTTCTCCGGCGAGACCTCCATCCCTACTCCGGCAATGTTGTTACCCTTGAGCCCCAACTTCTCCGGCTCGATCACCATACAGAAGACAATGGGGATATCCGGTATTTCCTTGGCAGAAAGCTCGAGCGCCCTGGTACCCACAGCTAAAATTGCCCGGGGAGTCCTCGTTTTTATCGCCCCAATTATCTTCTCTCCCGTTTCCGTATCCCCCTTCATATTCTCCTCGGAGACCTCGACACCAGTCAGAGCCGCCTTGAACCCGGCTACGGCCTGATCGTAAGCAGCGAAATCTCCGCTCTTGAATATTATTACTTCTTCGGCCCCGGCCTCAAAGGAGAAAAATGTAAGGATCAAAGCATACGGTAAAGCTTTTTTCATGGATACCCCTAATAACAATATCTCCTTTTTTCGGCCTAAAGTCAATCTTTTGTATTTCCTCCGATACCGGTCTTATTAAAACCTCGCGCTCAGGGTGCCATATACCCTAAGTGGTATCTCTTCACCTATTATTGGCACTCCCTTGTGCACATCATTCAGTAGATTCTGGCCAGCTAAGGCAACTTCAAACCGGTCATCTAAAAGTTTATAGGAAATCCTGGCGGTAAGAAGAGTATAAGGATCAAGCCTCTTAAGGGGCCAGTCCGGAACAAGCTCCTCTATTATTGGATATTCCCTCTTAGTAGTATCCACATAATGAACTAATATATTGGCAGAAAACCCATTTTTCAGTGTGACCCTAAATCCCCCATTTAATTTATTCTTTGGATTGGATTCGATCGGTTCACCATCCTGGTAGATTAGCTCCTGGGAGGGTAGCTCCCGGTAGGTTATCTCCTGGTAGGAATAATTGATTAGCCCACTGAGCCAGGGGGTTATTTTGTATTCCAGTCCTACCTCACCTCCAATTGCCTCAGCCCCGTTATAATTTATACTCCTTATAGGGAAATCCTCGTAGTCTCCAAAGGTGCGAATAAGATCCTCTATCTTATTATAGAAGACCCCCAGGTTAGCCCGAAGCCTCTCAATAAAACTTGCCCGGTATCCAAGCTCAACGGATATTATACTCTCTGGCTTAAGGTCTCTCCTCCCTTTAGCAATTACAGTTCCGGCTAAAGAGAGATCTGTAAATAAATCAATATATGCAGGGTTTCTAAAGGCGCCCCCCGCTGAAAAGCATATGATATGGCCCTTTAAAGGGGTATAGATCAAAGATCCTCGGGGAGAATAATTAGTCCCGATATAGTCCTGATGATCTACCC
>CP070770.1:1760653-1763860 GCA_020345765.1 Deltaproteobacteria bacterium | reverse complement strand
CAATCACCTCTTCGGTATAAAACCACATGGGATGGGTCTTGTTATCTACCCACAGCTGTGCCTGGTCGTCATAGTGGGGGCTTTCCCTCTGGATAGCGGGGAGGGGCGGGTTCCCGCTATCTCCCCCCGGGATCACATTCTCTCCCCGTATCGCCCCGGGCTGAAGCTCCACCACCATCCGCATCTGCGGCCCACCGCCGTAAGAGAAATCTATCTTGCCTTCCTGATTAGGAGGTCGGTCATCATGAAAACCCGGATCAACCGTGAAATTGGTCCCCCCTCTTGCAAACCCTCCTTCCGGAGGGATATTGAACATCGGAAGGGCAGGGTGCTCAAAGGTTACGGTATGGAGCTTCCCCCAACGCCACTGGCTCATATCGTCGGTATTGTATCCATGCTCCCCCTGGAGATAAGCAATAGCCTGGTCAAGGCTCTCTGATATTACCTCCGCTCTGGTCTTCGTTGTTGGACTATCGTACCCGGTGCAGATACCCTCTTCATCCCTGGTACCGGTACAGTTAACCACACTAAAATAGTAGTCCTTATCCGGAGGCTCCAGCTCCAGAATATAGATCAATGCCCTGATATCCAACTCGGACCAGGGGAAACCGAGATTGGCGGCATCGTATTCATCTCCGAAGGTGTTATCAATAATAAAATGAATCCAGGTCTCGAAGACGGAGGTGGCCACACTGTCATTGATTTCATCCTGGGTGGCACTCTCGTCCGTGCCCGCCGGGGTATCAAGTGACCATCCTTCCAGGTATTCCACCGCACTCTTAAGTGTGGAAGGCCCAGGGATTTCCGATGACGGCCCGGTTGCCTCTAAAATAAACGGTAGAAGCCTCTCGGCGTAGAGGGAATAATGGTCTCCCTGGATAGACTGCATCTCTTCGAAGCTTACCTTCCCGCCACCATCTATCACCTCCTTTATTCGGTCGGTCGGCCTCTGCGCCCGGAATCCACTGCAATAGTCATAGCCGAGATAATACGGATCTCCTCCCTTCCAGGTATCGTTGAAGAGGTCGTTATCGGTGGTAAGCCCACAGGGGTCGTTGTTGGCAGTAACGATAAACCCCTCCGGGGGATTCTCGACATAGGGGACCCTTACATCCGGAAGCATCTCCTCCCACTCATATCCTCCTTCCCCCGGGAGGGGCAGGTAAACCGGGGTAGTAGTATTAAGAGCGGCCGCAGGCCTTTTCGGGATGCTGGAGTGCCCGGAGAAATAGATATTCCCCTCGACATCGGCATAAACGAAGCTCTGTGCCCCTACCTCAAAGTAGCTGAGACCTTCCTTGAATTTGTCCAGGTTATTTGCCCGGTCAATAATATAAAGCGCCATCGCCTCATTGGAGTAGTCCTCCCCGGTCCAGTGGAAGCTCAGGGCCTCACATTTCTGCGGAGCGCCGGTGCAGCTGTTGTAAGTAATGGTATTACTCCCCTCATCATACTCGTAGCTGTCGCGGAAGATCGGCCCGTGATGGGGAACGAACAGGACCGGGAATTTTCTCGGAGAGGAATCCCTTACCTCAATAGTCTCCCAGAGGACCTGGATCGGAACCTGCCCATCATTGTATAACACCGTTCCGGCCTCACCGGGAACAGCACTCGGGGTTATTGTCTCCAAATAGACATCGGTAACATCAGGGGAAAAAGTGGTAATCCCCCAGGCAATCCTCTCGTTGTGCCCGATAAGAACCAGGGGCCAGGGGGTAAAGGTTATCCCGATGACATTCAGGTCCCCTTCCCCCAGGAGAGAGGTATTCAGATGGAGCTCGTAGAAGATTGGAGGCGCCATCAGGGACAGATGAGGGTCATTGGCTAACATGGGATAACCGGATTCCGTATGAGTGCCACCCACCACCCAGTTGTTGCTCTGGGAGAGAACGCCGCCGAAGAGAGAGAGCCCTTGCTTTTTTTCCGGAGAGACCAGCTTATTCACTATCGAAGGGTCGAGCGGGATTGATTTTCCCGAAGAGAGACGGGATGGGGGCGAAAGCAGGGGAGAAGCAGGTGCTTCCGTAAGATGAAAGCCCGGGACGATCGTGGTATCGGTAGGAGGGGCAAAACGCTGAAGAACCCCGTAAAGATCGTCCTCCCGGCCAGGAAACGCTTTCTCAAAATGGGACTTTCTTTTCCAGTTACTTTTCTTGTCGTTGCCGGTGAAGGAAAGATGGTAGCTCTCGTACCGGGCCACGGCCAAGGTATCTAACGGCGTCCAGGGGCGGATATCCTCTACCTCCAGCCCGAGCAGAGAATGCTCTACCGGTATGCTCCCTTTGTCGAGCTCGGATATATAGGCATTTATTCCCTGGGAAAAGAGATCCAGTGTTGTTTTCAGTTCCTCGGGAAACTCGGGGTGGTTGTAGATCATCTCCGCCTGCCGCCTGAACCCCATTATTCGGTAGTTAATATCACTATCCACCATGCTATCATCTATTATTGCGGAAAGCTCTCCCAGAGGCTCGCGCCGGAACAGGTCCATCTGTAAAAGGCGGTCGGAGGCAGCCACATATCCCAGGACAAATGCCAGATCCTCCTGATTGTGGGCATAGATATGGGGGATGCCATAGGTATCCCGGATGACCTCCACCTCAGCAGTGAGCTGGTCAAAGATATGGGTCTCGCTGATGGGGATGGAGGAGAATGGCGATTGATCTTTCTTACTGATCTCCTTCCCGCATCCCAAGTAAACCGCCACTCCCAGGCTCAGGCCAATAAAAAGGACCAGAACTAACCTTTTCATAGCTAATCCTCCTTTCAATACCTCATCCCAAGTAAACCGCCACTCCCAGGCTCAGGCCGAAGAAAAGAGCCAGAACTAACCTTTTCATAGCTCATACACTTCCAATATGTAACTTATTACAAATTTTCTACCCCGTCAAGTTTCTTTTATTCCCCTTTCAGTTTATTGACAAGATCAGCTACTTTTGCTAAGTTGAGCGGGTGAATGAGCAGATCGCAGCCTATCCTGCCATCAAAAAAGGAAAGCTCCTGAACTGGGGACGGCTTGATCTTTTCACATTTCCGCTATCGAAGCAGATCCCGGAGATAAAAGCGAGAAAGGATACCGAATTCAGCCTCATAGATAAAAAATCGAGTGAAAAGGCAGAAAGTCTGGCCTTTCTGGCGGGTCAAAAGATAGTAAATACAAGACTCAATCAAGGTGAAATCTGCGGGACGGCCTGGTTTAACTCAGAGATC
>CP070770.1:1750596-1760553 GCA_020345765.1 Deltaproteobacteria bacterium | reverse complement strand
GGAAAGGCGAAACTATTTTGCTCAGGCTCATCCCGATTTCCTCACCCCGTCTGGATTCCTTGCGGTTTCCTAAAAGTATGGACGGGCGGAAGATGTAGATCCCTCGAAATGGCAGCTTACTGACAGAGTTCTCTACATCCCCTTTGACCCGGTTGTAGAAGAATAGCGACTTGGAGTTTGCCCCAATGGCGGTCACAATAAGATAGCGCTCCGAACCGTTCCCGACGGCGATCCGGGCGATTTCACTGGGGTAGGTGCAATCGACCCTATAGAATGCGTCCTTAGAGCCGGCCTGTTTCATGGTTGTCCCCAGGCAACAGAAGATATCGGTGGCGGTGATTAAACCCGAATGTTTCTCTAAATTATCGAAGTCGATCGCATGCTGTTGGAGCTTTATGTGTTCGAGGGATAACGGCGTCCTCCCGAGAACAGTAACCTTATCATACAGGTCACTTTCCAGGAGAAATCGCAGACAATGCCCTCCGGTAAGACCGCTGGCACCAACTAATAATGCCGATCTGGTATTCATATAATTCTCCTTACAATTATTCTGGTATTGTCAAAAACCTCTAGCCAAAAGCTTAAGAAAGTATATTCCTCCCCCTTAATGGGGGAGGGAAAGGGTGGGGGTGAACAATTTCAGCAAAAAATCCCCCTCACCTTTATCCTCTCCCCGGTGGGGAGAGGAGATTTATTGAAAAAATTTCCTTGAAGGAGAGTTTTTCAACAGTCCCATTGAGGGACTTTTTACACAAATATTGCATTGTTAATTCCATTTCCTACCTATGAGGCGAGAAAGAAGAAGGTCTTTGCCCCGATGGACCGGTGCGGTTCGGGCGGTATCCAGCCCGAGGGCCCCCGGAGATATTTCAGGTCGGGATGGTCAGCTCCGGCCATCTGGTAGGCAACGAGTCTTCCGTGATAGAACCCGTGGACCATGCCCGAGCCGCTGTATCCGACGGAGGCATATTGTCCCTTACCGGGAAGAGGTCCGGCGATTGGCGTAGAGGAATAGGGCATTCCCACGGCACCGGACCACTTATGGGTCACCTTCAGTCCTTCCGCCCAGGGCAGTCTCTCCCTCATTTCTCTTTCCAGTTTCTGGTACGCACCCTCGAGGTTCTTCCACAGACAGGAATTGAAAGAGCTGTATCCTAAAATACCCCGGAAAAAAATCCGATTATCGGAGGTATGGCCGATAGTCCTGCTGATTAGCTGCGCTTCCGTCATGTGATTCCAGGCGAAGCCGGCGGCGTTTCTTTGTGCCGGCGACATGGGCTCGGTTGCAATTGAGGCAAGGACAATAGGAACCATCCTTGAGGACAGGAGACCCCGGATGCGAGGGGTATATGCATTGGTGGCAAAAAGGACCTTTTTTGTCGCAACGCTCCCGTTCGGTGTTTCCAGGATGTTCGTTTCGGTATTCGAATCTGTATTCGTGACATTGAGGACGGGAGAGTGGCCGTAAACGGGAATCCCTCGTTCCAGAACCCTTTCGAGAAACCCTTTCATCAGCTTTCCGGTATGCATGATGTAATTATTGTGGTCTTCGATGCCGCTCGAATAATAGTCAGTTCCACTTTTATCGTGGAATTCTTTACCCGTATGAAGGATTGCTTTTATGCCGGCTTCTTTCATACGCCCGACAGTACTCTCCAGCGCTCCGGTCTGCTTTTCGGTTCCTACCCAGATAAGCGGCTCGGGGTGGATGTCGCAATCGATATTATTGCCTTGAATAAAATCGACAGCCGCCTCCAGACCCCTCAGGGCAAATTTATTCCACTCGAGTGCGGCCCCGGCACCCTGGGAAGAATAGATGCTATCCCAGGCGTTATATTCGCCGCGCATATGGGCGGAGTTGCGGGAGCTGGCCCCGGAACATGGGCGATGCGAGTCAATTACACATACCTTCAGGTCCGGCTGAATTTCTTTTAAGGCGCAGGCCGCGCTTAAGCCCGTAATCCCCGACCCAATAACCGCTACATCCATTTGCCGGTCGGAGGTAATCCTGTCGGTTTCGGGTAGAGACCCGGCATCCTCTTCCCAGAAAGAGGCTTCCCGGGGGTCATCTGTTTCGGGATCATCCGGCCCCCACTTTTCCGCTACGAGAGCGGGAAGGGCCAAACCCCCGGCCAGAATGCCGCCCCCGATTCCGAATACCTTGATAAACTGCCGCCGGTTCATAACTATATCCCTCCTTCACCGCTTTTTACTGCGTCTTTATTAATTTCTTAATCGCTTATATCACTATTTTATGTTCATTCTATCATATCCTTTATACCTTTCTTTGTAATTTTACGCAATATATTGCAAACTACCCAAAATATTATTAAACTTAAAGGTTAGAACTCTGGTCTAATATAGATAGGAGTTTGCCACGATGAGCAGCAATAACTTAATGAGATTTATAGGATTTATTACGGTATTTTTATTGTTTTTCGCTTCTGTTCCGGACGGGACAAGTGCCGAGGAGATACTTACCTGGGAAGATTGCCTTAATGAGGCAAAAAAAAACCATCCTGATCTGGTTTCCGCGGAAGCGAAGATAGATCAGGCCAAGGCCAATAAAACAATCGCCTCCAGTAATCTTTTGCCCCAGATAAATGGTGACATGAGCTTCCGGGCCTTAGGATCGGATAACCAAAGGAGCGATACCTACTCATACGGGATAACCGGAAGACAGTTGTTATTCGATGGCTTTAAGACCTTTTACGATAGGGGGGCAGCCTCGGAAAACATAAGGTCGGCCCGATACGACTACGGAGTAACTTCTTCCGATATAAGACTGAGACTGAGGACGGCGTTTGTCGAGCTTTTGAAGGCGCAGGAGCTCATGAAGATTACCGAGGAGATCGTAAGGCGCAGGAAGCAGAGCGTAGAGCTGGTAGAGGTGCGTTACGAGGCAGGGAGGGAGCACAAGGGTTCGCGGCTAACTGCCCAGGCAAATCTGGCCCAGGCCGAGTTTGAGGTCGCTCAGGCACGGCGGAACATCGGTTTGGCCCAGAGACGGCTGGCCAAGGAGTTAGGTCGGAAGAATTTGACCCCAATCAGAGTGAGGGGGGATTTTGAAGTTGAATATTTTGAGCGGGAGAAACCTGATTTTGAAAGCTCAGCCGAACACCATCCCTTATTGCTGGGACTTGCTGCCCAGCGGGAGGCAGCGAGACTCGGTTTGAAATCTGCCTGGGCGGATTACATCCCCCAGTTGTCCGTTGACGCCAATATCGGGAGGACGGGTTCCGAGTGGCCCCCGGACCAGGATGAGTGGTCGGTCGGTGTGAACTTGTCTTTTCCCCTGTTTAACGGGGGGCGAAGGATGGGCGAAGTATCCCGAAACAAGGCATTGTTGAGTCAGGTCCAGGCAAATGAGCAAAGCGCCCGGGACGGTATAATTTTAAGCCTGGAGAGTGCCTGGACAAAGTTACAGGATGCGGCAGGTAATGTGATAGTGCAAAAGAAGGTCCTGGAGGCGGCGGAAGAGAGGGCCAAGATCGCAGAGGCCAAGTACTCAACCGGTCTTATTTCTTTTGATAACTGGACAATAATCGAGGATGATTTAGTCAGGTCGAAAAAATCTTTCTTGGATGCCCAAACTAATACCTTGATCGCGGAGGCCAACTGGATCCAGGCAAAGGGAGAGTATTAGATTATGGTATCTTAATATTCCCCTCCCCTGGTGGGAGGGGAAAAAAGGGGAGGGGAATAGCCATTTTTTATTCACCCCCACCTTTGTCCTCCCCCATCAAGGGGGAGGAAATTGTTTTGCAAGCAAGCATGAGAAAACAAAACTCAAATATTAACTAAGGGGAGGTTTAGCGGGATGAAAAGAAAAAGATGGATGATTTATCTCGGCCTGTTGATTGTATTGGGTGTCGGGATAACCTTGGTGATTAAGATAAAACGAAGCAAGAACAGCGATCACGAAATTAAAGAGATATCCCCTACATACGGGAAAATTCAAAGCTTCATATCTACAACCGGCACCGTCCAGCCCCAGAACCGACTGGAGATAAAACCGCCGATCGGCGGCCGGATCGAGGAGATCCTGGTTAGGGAAGGTGAAGAGGTAAAGGTCGGTCAGATTCTGGCCTGGATGAGCTCGACGGAAAGGGCCGCCCTTTTAGATGCCGCCCGGGCGCAGGACGAGAAAGCGGTAAAGTACTGGCAGGAGGCCTATAAACCGACCCCGTTGATCGCCCCGATTGATGGAGAGGTAATTGTGAGGGCAGTTGAACCGGGACAGACGGTTACCGCATTCGATCCGATAATTGTTTTGTCGGATCGTCTCATCGTTAAAGCCCAGGTTGACGAGACCGACATCGGGAGGGTAAAACTCGGCCAGGCAGCAATCGTCAGCCTGGATGCATATCCACAGGTGAAGGTGAAGGCTAAAATCGATCACATATCCTATGAGTCCATGATCATCAATAATGTTATCATCTATGAAGTAGATGTGCTCCCGGAAGAGGTCCCTGAATTCTTCCGCTCGGGTATGAGTGCCAACGTGGATATTATTGAGAGAAGCAAGGAGAATGCCTTGCTTCTCCCCATCGAGGCTGTCAAAAGGGAAAAGGGAAAGAATTTCGTTCTCTTAAGCCAGGGTTCCGAAGAAGAACCGGTTAAGCGCTTGGTTGAACTCGGGATCTCTGATGAGAGCAAGGTAGAGATTGTTTCGGGAGTAGGGGAAAGTGATAAAGTACTGATAGTGACCGAAAAGTATTCTCCTTTGCAGGATACAGAATCCGGCAGGAACCCGTTCTTCCCTTTCGGCAGAAGGAGACAACAGGATAAAAAGAAATGATTGAATTAAAAAATGTAAGCAAGACCTACCGGACCGGCCAGGTAGGGGTACATGCGTTAAAGAATGTATCTTTGAGGATTACTCCGGGAGAGTTTATTGCCATTGTCGGTCCTTCCGGATCGGGAAAATCTACGCTTCTGCATATATTAGGCTTTTTGGACCGGCCTGATTCGGGCTCTTATTATCTGGGAGGGAGTGAAGTAACCGAGCATACGGATGACGAGCTGGCAATCCTAAGGAACCGCTTAGTCGGTTTCGTCTTCCAACAGTCCCATTTTCTCCCCCGGGTAACCGCCCTGGAAAACGCCGAGCTCCCCTTGGTATATGCGGGGAATCGCCACCTTAAAGAAAAGGCCCACGAGAAGATTGAAGAAGTAGGGCTGGCGGCGAGAGCATCCCATCGACCGAACGAGCTTTCCGGAGGCGAACAGCAGCGGGTTGCCATCGCCCGCTCCCTGGTGAATGAGCCCTTAGTTATCTTGGCGGACGAGCCCACCGGTAATCTCGATACTAAAAGCGAGGATGAGATCATTTCGATTTTGGAGGGCCTGAACGAGAAGGGTAAGACCATTATCATGGTTACCCATGAAAAAGAGATCGCCAAGCGCGCAAAGAGAATTATCAGTATGCGTGACGGTGAGATTGTCTCTGACACAACAAGCACCAGGAGTGAGACCCGCGAGTCTCCTAAGGTCCCAATGAATATATCAATAAGCGATATTTTATCCGAGTCGCATTTATCGGTAAGGAGGGCGGCATTTATCGACCATCTTCGGCAGGCCATTCACGCCATTGTCTCCCATAAGATGCGTTCTACCCTCTCTATGTTGGGTATCCTTATCGGTGTGGTGGCGGTCATTGCTATGCTTGCCGTAGGTCAGGGAGCGAAGGAATCCATCTCGGAGAGATTGGCTTCGCTGGGCTCGAACCTCCTGACCGTAAGGCCCGGTTCCCACCGACATCACCATGTAGCTATGGAAGCGGGGGCGGTTACTCGCTTTACTCTCCGGGATGCAGACGCTATCGCCAGACTTCCTGAGGCTAAAAGAGTTTCTCCCTCGGTCAGGGGCAGAGCCCAGGTCGTATACGGCAATAAGAACTGGAATACAATGGTCCAGGGCACCGGAGTTGAGTATCCGGAAATGCGGGCAGCCGTTCCGACAGTAGGCAGGTCTTTCACCGAAGAGGAATTAAGGAGGCGCGAGAAGGTGGCCTTGCTGGGCACGACGGTAGTAAAAGAGCTTTACGGAGACAGCAATCCGGTCGGAACAGTAATAAAGATGAATCGCATAACCTTCCGGGTAATCGGTATTCTGCCGGAAAAGGGTGCGGACCGGTGGCATGACCGGGACGATTATGTAGTTATCCCTGTTACTACTGCCATGTATCGGGTTTTAGGAAAACAATATGTTGATAATATTTTCGTGGAGGTGAGAGGTCCCGAATTGATAGAAGCGGCGCAGGAATCGATAGGTGCGATTATTAAAAAGCGTCACCGTCTCAAAGACGAGGACGAGGAATCATTTGAGATCCGCAATATGGCGGAGATTCAGGAGGTTATTGAGGGCACGACCAAAACGATGAGCTGGCTTCTGGGGAGTATCGCTGCCATATCCCTTTTAGTCGGTGGAATCGGAATTATGAATATAATGCTCGTCTCGGTTACCGAACGAACGAGAGAAATAGGTCTGCGCAAGGCAATCGGGGGACGGGCGAAGGATATAATGACCCAGTTTCTTATCGAATCCGTAGTCATGACATTCAGCGGCGGTATCATCGGCATTATGCTTGGGATAGGTATTGCCGTGCTTTTATCTATTGTTGCGGATTGGGCAACCAAGGTTTCGGTATCTTCGGTAATATTGGCTACTACTTTTTCTATTGTGGTAGGGCTAGTATTCGGCCTCTGGCCGGCGCGCCAGGCGTCCCGGCTTAATCCGATCGAGGCATTGAGATTTGAATAAATTGGAATATTGAGATATTATAAATCAAAATAATGCATTAATGTAGGGGCCGACCTCTGTGTCGGCCCAACCCCGCCTTTGGCGGGGTGGACACGGAAGTCCACCCCTACACCAATAGATGCAAACCTATCCTGAGCCCCGCATTTGGCGGGGTTAATAAACAAATATTTGTGATATTCACGCATAATTTGGGATAAAGGACAGAAGTATAGGAAAGATAGATATGGACAGGCTTGTTAAATTCCGGGAGATTTTTCTTGCCTTCCGGATCGATTCGATTGATACGGAGATAGAGGACCTGCTCCAGACGGGCCTGTCTTCACCGGAGCTTCTACAGGCGTGCCAGAAATGCATGGAAGAGATCGGGAAGAAATTCGAGGAAGGGGCATATTTTCTCCCCGAGCTGGTTATGGCCGGCGAGATGTTCAAGAAGGTGAGTGCACGGCTTCGACCTCATATCTCCCCGGGTAGCGAGGAGGTAGCCGGCAAGATTGTCCTGGGGACCCCCAAGGGAGATCTCCACAGCCTGGGGAAAGATATTTTTGGTATGCTGGCCGAGGCCAGCGGTTTTGTCGTCCACAACCTGGGTGTTGATGTGGCGCCGGAGACCTTCGTTGAGAAGCTGAAAGAAACCGGGGCGCCGATCCTTGGTATGTCGGCACTCATTACCACCGCTTTTGATCCAATGCAGGAGGTCGTTCGTCTGCTCGAGGAAGAGGGCATTCGGGAACGGACTTATGTGATAATCGGGGGTGGGGTAACCACAAAGGACATGGTCGGAAGGCTGAAGGTAGACGCCCAAACCTGGGATGCCTACGAGGGGCTCAGGATCGTCCAATCTTTCATGGATGAAAAGGAAGAGACGAAATGAGTCAGAAGAAGATCTATGAAAAGGACCGATTGACCGCGGAAGAGCGCCTGGAGGCGGTCATCCGGCTGGAGCAGCCCGACCGGGTGCCGCTATCCATGATGATCTACAATTACAGTCCCTTCCACGCAAAGGTAAAAGCAAGTGATTATGTGCATAAGCCGAGCGTTTATCTGAAGGCAATACGCCAGGTCTATGAGGATATCGGTCCCTGGGACATTTATTATAACATCAACCCGGTCTCGAAGTTGACTTACAGCTTCGTTATGATGATGCGATTGCTTTACCCGGGGGATGATCTTCCGGAAAATGTTATGACCCAGATAGAAGAGTTCGAATACATGCAGCCGGAAGACTATGATCAGATCCTCCAGATGAAATCCAATCTTGCCAATAACGTCTTTCGGGCCAGAATGCTTCCCCGCTTCTGTAAGGAAACCGAAGGGCTTGGGCCGATAAGGCTTCGGTCCAAGCTTGCACTGGGTTTTTTAAAACAGGGACTTTTCTGGATCAGGGACCAGCGGTGGTGGCGTGAGCAGGGGCTGGTTATCCAGATAGGTTATCAGGCCGAGATGCCTATCGACATGTTCTCCATGGCGCGAACCGTTATCCCTTTCTCGATGGACCTCTTCCAGAGGCCGGAGAAAATCCGGGAAGCTGCCATGAAGCTGTCCCCTAGCTTTGCTGACTGGAGCATCCGGATAGCGCGGTATACGAGGATTCCTCGGGTCCAGTGTTACTGTCACCGGACATCCAATAATTTCATTTCTCCCCGACAGTTCGAGGAGTTGGCGTTTCCCAGCATGGAGGAGATCGTCTGCCGGATCATTGACGCCGGGATAACTCCCATCCTTCACTGCGACGGGGACTGGATGAAAAACCTGAAAGTCCTGCGGCGTCTCCCGGCGAAAAAGATCATTCTCCAGTTAGATGGATTGACGGATATCTTTCGCGCCAAGGATGAGATCGGGGACCACATGTGTCTGTTTGGCGACGTGCCGGCCGAGAAATTAGTAATGGGAAGCCCCCAGGAGGTAGATGAGTATTGTCACCGGC
The DNA here is from genome assembly GCA_020345765.1 of Deltaproteobacteria bacterium. GTDB lineage: Bacteria > Desulfobacterota. Next base: position 1,751,864 of record CP070770.1, on the reverse strand, counting down.
TGATTACGGAGGTCGGCCGGGGGGGAGGCTTCATCCTGGCAGCGGGCTGCGAGATCCCTTACAACGCCAAGTCAGAGAACCTCCGTGCAATGGTCCAGTCTGTTTATAAGTACGGATATTACTAAACCAATAGTATGATAATGTAGAAGCATAATTTCTTAAGGATTCGAGGATTCCAGGGTTCAAGGATTCAAGTGATTAATGTTATGAGCATGGTGCCTTCCATTCCGGAGGTGGTAGTTGAATAAGACGGCAAAAGAGGTCGTAAAGGAGATCATTCTTACGATCCCAAAACTTATAAAGCTTCTCTGGCGTCTGGAGACCGACCCCAGGGTGTCGTTAAGAGCCAAGCTCGCCCTTCCGGCAGTAATCGCTTATGTGATCTCTCCGATTGACCTCGTCCCCGACTTCATCCCTTTTGCCGGGCAGGTCGACGATGTCTATCTGATCATTATCGTACTTAGATGGATCATGCGGGAAGCAGGGGAAGAGGTGGTCTATGATTGCTGGGATGGGGATAAAAAAACCCTGGACTTCATACTGACTGCACTTGACAGCGTAATTGCTTTTCTGCCAAGAAGAGTGAAAAGCCTGCTCGACGGTAGGTTAGTATCATGATCAGACGCAGTCAATAAACTACAAATTTCCATCTAAAATCTGTAATCTACAATCGTCTGCTAGAACCCCCAAGACATTAGCTTCCCTCAATAAAAAAGTTCAATAATTATAACCTGCCGCTAAAATCAACTATCGAAACATAAGACAGCATCAATCCAAAGAAGTTTCTTATTGACGAAAGTATTTATTAGGGCTACTATATTGTAATGTTGAGTGTATGGTAAAAATTTTTATGAGGAGGTTAAAATGAAGAACACCATGAGGAGCGTTCTGCTTTTCTGCTCTACCTTGGCCCTTTTGCTTTCTCTGATGATAATAGGCTGCGGGGGATCAGCGGAATTTACCGTGGGGGTGGTCAGGCCCTTGATCGTGACCAATATCTCCCCTTCCGGAGGGGCGGATAATGTAGGGACTATTACCGAGGGAGGGATGGGGAATGAGGTCAACATTGTGATAGAAGTTACCTTTTCCGATAATGTCGATCGAGGGACACTCACTAATAACACCTTTTATCTTACCGGCCCCGACGGGATCAAGGTTCCCGCTACCATCAGTTATGTTTCGAGTGTGGCTACCCTTGTGCCTGATAATCTTGCCCTCAGTACCCAATACGTACTGAACATTACGAGTGGAGTGAAACGGGCCGAGGA
>CP070770.1:1745546-1750496 GCA_020345765.1 Deltaproteobacteria bacterium | reverse complement strand
TCCCCATACTCGGGGCAAGAAGTAACGCTTATATTCGAGACGAAGGGGAGTTATCCGATAGAGCCGCCTTTCAAGAGGGAGCCGAATACGGAAAATGATTTTGCGGTTTTAAGTAATCCAAGAATTGGAAACCAAGCAAAGCAGAGTAGGCCTAATATCATTCTGGCGCTAGTAGATGCTCTTAGGCCGGATCATTTAGGCTGTTATGGTTATTCCCGGGAGACGAGTCCTAATATTGACCGGATTGCCCGGGAGGGTGTTATTTTCAGCAATGCTATTAGTCAGGCGTCCTGGACCTGGCCTTCCGTAGCCTCTCTTTTTACTTCACTTTATCCATCACAACACAAGGTTACAAAAATCTTTGGCTATCCCCTAAGCAATTCCTTGACTACACTGGCAGAAATTATGAGGGATGAAGGATATACTACCGGAGTTATTTCTAGCAATTTATGTATCTCTGAAGTTTTTCAGTTTGATCAAGGGTTTGATTACTTTAACAAAAGATGTTCGAGTTTCGGTTGCGGAGATGATGCTGAGTGTATAACTAATCAGATATTAACTTGGCTGGAAATGAATTACGATTCTTCCTTTTTTATATACCTGCATTATATGGATCCTCATGCGCCTTTTGATCCCCCTTCTTTATTCAAGGGAATAATAGATAAACCAAATAATTTCAATAATATTAACCGAATAATATCAAATTATAATGGAGATATAAGATTTGTTGATTACCACATGGGAAAATTACTATCCAAGTTAAGGGAACTAGGCATGGATGACAATACTCTTTTCATTATTATAGCTGATCACGGGGAGGAAATATATGAGCATGGCGGTATTGCCCATGGCCCTACGTTATATGAGGAAGTGTTAAGAATTCCTGTTATTTTCCGGTATCCGGCTCTCTTCCCCAAAGGGAAGGTTGTCGAAGAAATAATTCAGACTATAGATATTGCCCCAACAATTTTGGATGTTGCCGGGATTCAGGAGTTTAAAGATATGGAAGGAAGCAGTTTATTACCTCTATTATCAGATAAAGACCGAAGTTTAAAATCAATCGTATTTAGTGAAACCGGAAAATTTAGAGTTAGAGGTAAAATGACTTTGCAGTCTAAAAGATGGAAGTTAATTTCTGATTATTCTAATACCAAGATAGAATTGTATGATCTTCATAATGATCCCTACGAATCTCATAATTTAATTAGCGAGGAATCTGAATTAGTTTTGGATTTACTGAAGTCAATGAACTGCATTCAAAAATCATTGGAATTTAGCGAGCAACCTCCAGAGGAAAAGGTCAAGATTAACGAGGAAATGAAAGAAAGACTTCGGTCATTGGGTTATATCCATTAAGAATGCTATGTTGTCATAATTATTGAGAGATTTTTAAAGATTAAAAAATAATTTCTACTAACCAATAATATGGTTAAAGCGATGAGTAATGATAAAACTAAAGAATTTTCCTGTTCAATCATTATTCCCTGTCATAATGAAGTAGGTAATATAGAAGATTGTGTTGAAAAAATACCAAAAATAGGCAATCACACTGAGTTAATATTTGTAGATGACGCATCAAATGATGGGACAGCGGAAATAATTGAAGGGATGATAGAAAAGTATAAAGGAGAAAAAGATATTAAACTGATTAGACAAGTGCCACATTTAGGGAAAAGTGATGCTGTCAGAAAAGGATTTGATACTGCTTGTGGTGAGATACTTTTTATTTATGATGCCGATCTGACCGTTCCACCCGAGGATTTACCTAAGTTCTACCAGCCTATTGCCGAAGGGAAAGCAGAATTTATTAATGGTTCGAGAATGTTGTATCCCATGGAAAATCAGGCTATGAGAATGCTTAATTTTTTGGCAAACAAGGCTTTCAGTAAAATTTTTACCTGGCTACTTGAGCAGAAAATTACGGATACCCTTTGTGGAACAAAAGTTTTATTCAAAAAGGATTATGAAAAAATAAAGTCAGAAAGAGACTATTTTGGCAATTTTGACCCGACGGGAGATTTTGATCTGCTGTTTGGAGCTGTTCACCTAAATTTAAGGATTGTAGAAATTCCTGTTCGCTATCGGGCAAGGGTTCATGGGGATATAAAGATCAGTCGAAAAAGATTTAGGTATGGCTTCTTATTTTTAATAATGTGTTTTATTGGTTTTCGAAAACTTAAAGTCACCAAGTGGCATAAGACAATAAAATACTTTTTTAAAAAGAATCAAAATATTTAAGAAATTGTCAGTTAATTATAATAAATTACTTAAGCATAAAGATATTTGGAAAAGAAAAGCTATTCTAAAAGAAATATATGGGGATTGGTATAAGTTAATATTGGAGAATATAATCGAGGGGAAAATAGTTGAGATAGGGAGTGGTCCAGGTAATTTTTCTAATTATCATCCAAAGGCAATCTCTTCAGATATTATATATTGCCCCTGGCTAAATCTGGTTTTTGATGCAACAAAAATGCCTTTTAGAAACAAATGCATTGAAAATTTTGTAATGGTAGATGTTTTACACCATTTGAATAATATTTTCCAATTTTTTAATGAAATTGTTAGAACGCTAAAAAATAAAGGAAGGTTGCTTTTACTTGAACCTTATATTTCTCCATTTTCATATCCAATCTATAAATATATTCATCGTGAACCTGTAATTCTTAATGAAAGCATTTTACTTGATCATGATAGTAAATATAAATTTATTTCGGTAAATCAAGCTATTCTGAAAATAATATTTTGGAAGGAGGCAAAAAAGTTTCGAGAAACATATCCACAATTAAGAGTGATAAAAAAGTCACTTATGGGCTTATTCCTTTACCCGTTGAGTGGAGGATTTGAATATCCGACTCTTATTCCGAGTTGGAGTGTTGGTATAGCAAAATTTATTGAGAGGTTATTAAAACCTTTCGCTAAGTTATTGGCATTTCGATCATTAGTTGTGATTGAAAAAAATAGCTTTTAGTTTGAAAATCTTATACTTAAAAAAAAGTGGGGATTTCTTAACCGGCTCGGGAACTTATCGAGATCTTTTGCTGGAGGAGATAACAAAGCACCATCAGATAAAGATTTATGACTCTCCGGCTGATCTTGATGAGCAATGGGACCTTGCACACGCCCTTGATATTAAGCATTTTCCTGTAGAAGTAATTAAAAGATTGAATTGCCCGCTTATCGTTGATATCCACGACCATTATTGGGTTGATTTCTATCCCTTTTTTTGTCCTGATCTTCCTTTGCGTTTTTTTTTACAGAAATACCGTAGAGTAAAATATAAGAGAATTCTAAAGAGTACAGAGGCAGTAATTGCTCACAGCAAGTGCGTTCTGGAGGCGATAAAACATCCAAGAAAATTCCTTGTTAATTACGGAATTGATTCAGAGGCATTTAAAAGTAGTGAATATGGAGATAGTAGTAAGGATGTGATTCTATTTGTCGGGAGGGATTATTTCCGAAAAGGGATACTAACTCTTTTTCGGGCGCTTCCACTATTATTAAAGGAAATTCCTACTACTAAAATTATAATTGTCGGTAAGGAATTCTGGCATTCACGAGTCATAGCAAGACTCATTAGCTATAACCTACCGGTTGAGTTCATTAATGGTTTGACAAGAGATCAGCTAATGAAATACTACCAAAAGGCCAGAGTTTTTGTTCTTCCTTCAAAGGTTGAAGCATTTGGGATCAGTATTTTAGAAGCTTTAGCCGCTGGAGTTCCCGTTGTGGCCTCAAAAGTGGGGGGTATTACGGAAATAATTAGTCACGGTAAAACTGGTTTGGCATTTGAAAGGGGTGATTTCAGAGAATTAGCCCATATGGTAGGTTTATGTCTCCGTGATAATGAGATTAGAGAAACGCTAATAAAAAATGGTGCTAAAGTAATAAAAGAGAATTTTACAATTAAAGAGATGGTGGAAGAGATTAATAGTGTTTATTCTAAGGTAAAATGAAATTCAATAAATGTATAAATTTCCTGTCTAATAGGAGGGAAGAGGTTTTTTTAACTATGATCCTGATCTTGGCTGTGATCTTACGGATTCGCAGGATTGACTATTGTATCGAATACTTCAATTTTTGGGACGAGATCTGGGTAAAAGGTCCGGCAAAACGCATCATGTTGACCGGAGATCTAAACCCTCATTTTTTTATGTATCCGTCATTTCATATTTACTTGATGTCACTAATATTTTATTTAGCTCAAACAATTATTCCAGAGATCATGGACAAAAGCTTGATTTTGATTGGTAGATCTGCCTCAGTTCTATTTGGCTGTGCCACGATAATTGTAGTTTATTTAATCGGTAAAGAACTATTTAATAAAAAGGTTGGTTTAATTGCATCACTATTTCTCACACTTAATTATTTACATATATCTTTATCTGGAGTGATGAAACCTGATGCCGTTGGTATCTTCTGGGTAATGCTAACATTTCTATATGCAGTAAAGATAATGAAAAAAGGACTGTGGAAGGATTATATTTATTGCGCAATTATTATGGGTATAGCCGGATCAACAAAATATTATGTTGTATTATTGCCTGCAATAATTGCCCATTTCATATATATCTATAATTTAACTGGTAAGGATAAGTGGTTTTATCAGGCGCTTAAAGATCGAAAAATGATTTTATTGTTTATTGGCTTTACTGTATTCATTATTACATCCCCTTATATTGTTCTCGATTATAAAACACTCCTCGATCAATTAATTAAACATTATCTAATGGGTCAGGTTAGTTCAATTTACCGTATATCTACGGAATACTGGTTATACAAGAGATTCATTTACCAACTTTTTATCACCTATCCCCTTATGTTCGGAATCCCTTTGTTTTTTTTATCTATCATTGGCACTTCCTTATTGGTGGCAAAGGATGGTAGAAAAGCACTTCTACTGCTTTCATATCCAGTAAATTTTTTCTTTTTTGCCGCCAGTATTACTAA
>CP070770.1:1722615-1745446 GCA_020345765.1 Deltaproteobacteria bacterium | reverse complement strand
AACAGTGCATCTTTTTCGGCGGAAGCCCCCCCAGAGCCTCGGACACTGTCTTATTGGTAACCTTCAGAGCCTCGTCAATGGTTTTCCCCTTTACCAAATCAGTTACCATACTGCTGGTGGCGATAGCTGCCCCGCAGCCGAATGTTTTAAATCGGGCATCGACAATCTTATTATTCTTGACTTTGATATAAAGCCTCATAATATCCCCGCAGACCGGGTTACCGACATTACCCACTCCGTCCGGGTTCTTGATCTCCCCGACATTACGGGGATTGGTAAAGTGCTCCATGACTTTTTCAGTGTAGGTGTGCATCCTATTTTCTCTTTTTCGCCGGTTTGTTCTCATCTTTCTCAGAGTATAAGGGAGAGAGCTTCCGCAGTTTCTCCACTGCCTCCAACAGGTACTCTACTGTAGTATCGATATCCTTTTTAGTATTTTCCGGTCCTAATGAGAATCTTAGGGAGCCCTGAGCTAACACAGGATCTACTCCCATGGCTACTAGGACATGAGATGGATCCAAGCTTCCGGAAGTGCAGGCTGAGCCGGTAGAGACAGCAATGCCCTTAAGATCCAGATTTAACAGAAGAGACTCCCCTTCAACATAGGCAAAACTCAAATTCAGGGTATTGGGAAGCCTCAGGGTCGGATGTCCGTTCAGGTGGACATTGTCGATCTTGTCCGTAATCTCCTTGTGCAGGCGGTCGCGCAATTCGGTTAGCCTTTTCGTCTTCTTTTTCACCTGACTGGCTGCGAGCTCCGCCGCCTTACCCAGACCTACGATCGCCGGGATGTTCTCCGTCCCTGCCCGGCGGTTCTTTTCGTGGTGTCCACCATGAAGGAATGGAACTATCCTGGTTCCTTTTTTAATGTAGAGGGCTCCGATCCCTTTGGGCCCATTAATCTTATGGCCGGATAGGGAGAGCAAACCGGCCTTCAGCTCAGTAACATTTACCGGGATCTTACCTACTGCCTGAATAGCGTCTGTGTGAAGGTAAATCCCCATCTCCCGGGCAATCTCCCCAATCTCGGCGATGGGCTCAATGGTTCCCACCTCATTATTGGCGAGCATGATGCTGATAATTATGGTCTTATTGGTAATTGCTTCTTTGACCTGAGCCGGGTCGATCAATCCGTATTTATCTACCGGAAGGTAAGTAACATCGAACCCTCTCTTCTCCAGATACTGGCAGCTATTGATGATCGCATGATGCTCTATCGCTGAGGTAATGATATGGTTACCCCCCTTCTCACTGGCCCAGGCCACTCCCTTAAGCGCGAAATTATCGGCCTCGGTACCACCGCTGGTAAATACTATCTCATCGGGATTGGCCCCGATTAATCCGGCAATTTTTTCTCGGGCCTCTTCCATTGCTTTCCGGACATCCCTCCCAAAGCTGTGGATGCTCGAGGCATTACCGTAAAAGGTATTATAGTAAGTGAGCATCGCCTCCACTACCTCGGGATGAACCGGGGTAGTAGCGTTATTGTCCAGGTATATTGTCTTCATGCTTTCCCCTGAATGAGAAGAAATTATATCATAAAATTAATAGATTATACACTGCATACCGGACAATCCGGATTCTTTTTGATTTTGACTTCTTTGAAGCTCATCTCGGAATAGTCACACCAGAGGATCCGGCCCTTCAGGAGGGTCCCCTGTTTTCCCAGATACTTGAGGGCTTCCATTGCTTGGATGCTCCCTGTAATACCGGGAGTTGCTCCCAGAACGGGGAATACCTCCTGGGGAGGAGCATCAGGAAATATACAGGCCAAACAGGGGGTTTCGGGATGATGAAAGAAAGTGACCATCCCCTCTAATCCCCAGATACCACCGTGAATCATCGGGATTTTCTTTTTAACCGCAGTGGCATTAATAAGATAGCGGGTAGGATAATTATCCATACAATCGATAACGAGATCAGAATCCCCGATCAGATCATCAATGTTTTCCTCCGTGATTTTCTCTTCGACGGCTTCCACAACAACATCAGGATTCAGGCCCTCCAGGGTCATTTTTGCCGACCGGGCCTTGTTCATTCCAATTCGGGAGTCGTTATGGAGGAATTGACGGTTGAGATTAGATAGTACTAGGCAGTCGTAGTCGCAGATTCGGATGGTACCCACCCCTGCTACCGCCAGGTTAATGGATACCGGGCTGCCCAATCCCCCGGCCCCGGCAATAAAAACCTTAGACGATTTGATTTTCTTTTGAGTCTCTTCTCCCCAGTTAGTGATTATCATCTGGCGGGAATATCTTTCCCTTTCAGATTTCTTGAACTTAAGGCTTTCCTTTTGGTTTTTTACGGTCATCACTTGTTTCCTCTCTTAAAATATAAATCCTCATCGGGAAATACGAACCCCGATAGGGGAAGACAAATAGTACCGCCCTATACTAATAGGTACAAAAAATTGCTAAATATACCAATAATTGCGATATTCACGCATTATTTGGGATAATTACTTTAGTAATATATCATTATATGATCATCTACTCAAAGAAAATTTTATCCTTTTCATCTATTTGGTCTTTATGTTAGAAATTGCCAAAAAGTTCTTGACACCCTTAAACCGGTATGGTATTGACATAATGAATGAATGGTCATTCATTTTTTATGGAGAAAGGAGACAATATGGCACAGAAATTAGATCCAGTCAAAATGAAGGATTGGCAAATTGCAGAGATAGCGGAAGAGAATATGCCCACTTGGGAAGAGTGGCGGGACCGGCTCGGTCTGAAAAAGGATGAGGTTATTCCCATGGGGCGGCTCTGCAAGCTCGATTTCATGAAAATCATGAAACGCCTCGGAAGGAAACCCGACGGGAAATTCATTGAGGTTACCGCAATTACCCCTACCCCATTGGGAGAGGGAAAAACAACTACCTCCATGGGCCTCCTCGAAGGACTGGGAAAACGAGGGGTTAATGTCGGTGGTTGCATTCGCCAGCCCTCGGGCGGTCCCACCATGAATGTGAAAGGAACGGCCGCGGGTGGCGGAATCTCACTGCTGATTCCGATGACTGAGTTCTCGTTGGGTCTTACCGGAGATATCAACGACATTACTAATGCCCATAACCTGGCAATGGTGGCATTAAACGCTAGGATGCAGCACGAGTTGAATTACGATAATGCGGAACTGGCAAAGCGGAAACTGAAGCGGCTCGATATCCACCCCAAGCATATTGAAATGGGATGGGTGCTGGATTTCTGTGCTCAGGGCCTAAGGAATATTATCATGGGGATCGGGGGACGGATGGATGGTTTCACTATGGCTTCCAAATTTGGAATTACCGTCAGTTCCGAGCTCATGGCTATCCTTTCCATCGTCCGGGACCTGAAGGACCTGAGGAAGAGGCTGGGTAAGATCACCGTTGCCTACGACAAGAAAGGCAGACCGGTTACAACCGAAGACCTCGAGGTTGCCGGGGCGATGACGGCCTGGATGCGGAATACCATTAATCCCACTTTAATGTGTACGGTGGAGTATCAGCCCTGTATGGTGCATGCAGGCCCGTTTGCGAACATCGCCGTGGGACAGTCTTCGATTATCGGGGACCGCATCGGTCTGAAGATGTTCGATTACCATGTCACCGAGAGCGGCTTTGCGGCTGACATCGGTTTTGAGAAGTTCTGGAACGTCAAGTGCCGGATGAGCGGTCAGATCCCGGATGTCTCAGTACTAACCGCTACTATCCGAGCCTTAAAGATGCACGGCGGTGGGCCTAAAGTTGTTGCCGGACGGCCTCTTGACGAAGCTTATACTAAAGAGAACCTGTCACTTCTGGAGAAAGGGATGCCCAACCTTCTCCACCATCTTGCCACGGTTAAGAAATCGGGTATCGTTCCGGTTGTCTGTATCAACTCCTTCCATACCGATACTAAGGCCGAGATAAAACTGGTAAAAAGACTCGTGGAAAAGGCTGGGGCCCGCTGTGCAACTTCTGCGCACTGGCTTAAGGGTGGCGATGGCGCCCTTGAGTTCGCCGATGCAGTCATTGATGCCTGTAAAGACAAGGTTAACTTCAAATTCCTCTATCCCCTGGATATGCCTCTGCGGAAGCGGGTGGATAAGATTGCCAAAGAAGTCTATGGTGCCGATGGAGTTAATTGGCTCCCCGAGGCGGAAGCCAAAGCGAAGAGGTTCGAGGAGAATCCAGCATATAAGGACTTCAATACAATGATGGTGAAGACCCACCTGAGCCTCTCTCATGATCCGGCGCTTAAAGGAGTACCAAAGGGTTGGATGCTTCCGATTCGCGATGTTTTGATATTTTCCGGGGCCGGTTTCCTCTGCCCCTGCGCTGGGACAATCAGCCTGATGCCCGGAACAAGCTCGGATCCTGCTTATCGGCGGGTTGACGTAGATGTCAAGACCGGAAAAGTAAAAGGTCTCTTCTAAATCTTCCTATTCTTTAGCAACTAATAGGCCTCCGGGTTTCTCTCGGGGGCCTATTTTTTATAGAGACAGAATCTAAGTTATTGGGGTATAATAGTAGCCAAGTTAAAGGTTAAATAATGAAAGAAGAAGACTTAAAACTCCAGATAACCGGGATCCTGAAATCATCCGGAAAAGAGAGGAAGAATCTCATACCTCTTTTGCAGGAGATCCAGAGGGAATTTGGCTATATTCCCCCGGAGGCAATGGAGGAGATCGGTAAATTTCTGGGGATCGCCGAGACAACCGTCTACGGGGTGGCAACCTTTTACAACCAGTTCCGCTTTACCCCGCCGGGCAGGCACCATATCAAAGTATGTCTGGGCACGGCCTGCCACATTAAAGGTGGCAATATAATCCTGGAGGCCTGGGAGAGAAAGCTGAATATCAAAGAGGGGGAGGTTACCCCGGATCGAGGATTCAGCCTGGAGCGAGTGGCCTGTGTGGGATGCTGTGCCCTGGCCCCGGTAAGCATGGTTGAGGACACCGTTGAGGGTAAAGAGACCATTGAGGGGACAATGATGCCTACCCGGGTAGATGGGATTCTGTTATCCTTTGAGCTTGAGGAAAAGAAGAAAGATAAAATTAAAGGCGAGGAAGAGTAATACAAGGGCCCTCAAATTCTAATGACCAAGTCCCAAATCCCAATTGTAAAGAATTTTGAGATGATCCGGTCTCAGGCCGAGAGGGAGTGGCAGGCCCTTAAGATTCCTGAGGAGCCTATTATCTGGATCGGCACGGCTACCTGCGGCCGGGCAGCCGGAGCACTAAATACACTTCAGGCCATCGAAGAGGAACTGGCCAAGGGTAATATTAAGGCTAAGATTATCCATGTTGGCTGTATGGGACACTGCTACGCCGAGCCGATGGTCACTGTCGCTAAGCCAGGCTACCCTCCTGTCTGTTATGGACATGTAACCCCGGGAGTTGCCTCTTCGGTGATAAAGAACTTTCTGGGAGGCGATGACCCCTGCTTTGAATTCCTCCTGGGAGCCCTCGAAGAAAATCCCTCCATCCCGACGGTATTCGAGCTGCCGCGGTTCAAACATGAGTTCCGCAGTCTCTTGAGAAATTGCGGCTATATCAATCCGGAGGATATTCATCAGTATATCGCCAATGGCGGATACCGTGGGCTTGTCAAAGCACTCCAGCTTTCCCCCGAACAGGTAATCGCGGAAGTTAAGAGATCGGGGCTTCGGGGACGGGGCGGGGCGGGTTTCCCGACCGGCAGGAAGTGGGAGCTTTGCCGGAAGGCCAAGGGTAATATCCGATGTATAGTAGGCAATGCCGACGAGGGTGATCCGGGTGCATTTATGGATCGGGCAATCCTGGAGAGCGATCCACATTCGGTGATCGAGGGGATGATTATCGGCGGTTTTGCGGTCGGTGCCCATGAAGGGTATATATATGTCCGGGCCGAGTATCCCCTGGCAGTAAAGCGGCTTCGGCACGCCCTTGGGCAGGCAGAAGAGATTGGGCTTTTGGGCAATAATATCCTAAGCAGCGGCTTTGATTTTCATCTTGAGCTAATGCAGGGAGCCAGTGCCTTTGTCTGCGGGGAGGAAACCGCACTGATCGCCAGTATTGAGGGCAAGCGGGGCATGCCCACCCCCCGCCCACCGTATCCGGCAATAAGCGGGCTTTTCGGGCAACCCACCTGTATTAATAACGTGAAGAGTTTTGCCAGTACCTCTCTGATCCTTTCACAGGGAGCGAAATTATATGCCGATATCGGCACCAAGGAAAGCAAGGGCACGGCGGTATTTGCCCTGGCGGGTAAAGTAGTTAACACCGGGCTGGTCGAGGTTCCTATGGGTACTACTCTCCGCGAGCTTATTTTTGATGTTGGTGGGGGAATCCCCAAAAAGAGGGGTTTTAAGGCGGTGCAGATCGGCGGACCCTCGGGCGGATGCCTCCCGGAGAGCAAACTGAACACCCCGGTAGATTTTGCCTCCCTTACCGAGGCGGGAGCAATGATGGGTTCCGGGGGTATGGTGGTATTGGATGAGGATAACTGCATGGTGGATACCGCCCGCTATTTCCTGGAGTTTACCCAGAAGGAATCCTGTGGTAAATGCACCTTCTGCCGACTGGGGACGAAGCAGATGCTGGATATACTGGAAGACATCTGCAGGGGCAATGGAAGCCTTGAGGACATTGACCTGCTGGTTGAGCTGGGTGAGGATATCAAGGCGGGCTCACTCTGCAACCTGGGGAAGACCGCGCCCAACCCGATCCTGACCACTATCAGGTATTTCCGGGAGGAATACGAGGCCCATATCATTGAAAAGCGCTGCCCGGCCTTAGTGTGTAAGGAGCTTATTGCCTACTATATCCTCCCGGACAAATGCGAGCGCTCCTGCGATGCCTGTGTGGGAAGCTGCCCGACCGAGGCGGTATTCACCGGAAAGAAGAGGATCAAGGTAATCGACCAGAGTAAATGCGTCAAGTGCGGAAGCTGTGTAGATGCCTGTCCTCCCCAGTATGATGCGGTGGTAAGGATCTCGCCGGTTAGCCAGTTACCCCCGAGCGAGCCCCCCCCGGATAAAGCCTGAATACGAAGATGAGTAAAGTTAACCTGACCATTGATGATGTTCCGGTCAATGCAGCCGAAGGCGAGAGTATCCTCTGGGCCGCATTGGATGCCGGTATCTATATCCCCAACCTCTGTGCCATTCGGGAAAGAAAGTCTCCCTTCGCTTCCTGTCGGCTCTGCTGGGTAGAGATCGAGGGAGTGGATCTTCCGGCAACAAGCTGCACTACCCCGGTTAAGGAAGGCATGAAGGTTCAGACCAGGACCCCGCGGGTCTTGCGGCTGGTTCGCACCTCCTTTGAGCTCTTGATCTCTCATCATCCGGTCGACTGCGCCCGGTGTGCCAAGAATAAGAAATGCGAGCTTCAGAGGATTGCCCGGGAGTTTAAGTTCAAGCTAAAGCCCGGGAAGTTCCGGAAGCTGTTGAGAGAGCTGCCGGTTGATTCCAGCCACCCCTGTTTTATCCTGGACCCCAATAAATGTGTTCTCTGCGGAAGGTGTGTCTGGCTCTGTAACGAAGTTCAGCGAGCTTGTGCCCTTGATTTTGCCTTTCGGGGACTGAATACGGTGATTACCACCTCGGGCGGTAAGCCCCTCGGTGAATCTGACTGTAGTGCCTGCCGGGAGTGCGTTTCCGTCTGCCCGGTCGGTGCCTTGATACCAAAGTAGTCAGGGGAAATAGGAATAGCGGCGCTGGAAAACCCCGCCTATCCACCTGTTGCTGAGTTCTAAAATCGTACCATAATCCTTAGAAGCTATTTATTTTAAAACCTGTCCTGAGCCCCGTCTCTGGTGCAACCGATGTCTCTATCGGATTAATACGGGCGAACCGGCTATCCGGTATTGGGACTTGAAGAGATTCTTATTCCACTCATAGAGTCGTCACTATATGGGGGGATCATCATAATGCTTTATTATTGATTTTATCTTATTGTAGGCAGCGAGCCTGAACTCGTTTATATCGTTTTTTCTGGCATCGGTCTCGGAAGCAACTTGCTCCGCCTCCCTGATAGCCCTCCTTATGCGGACAAGGGTTGTCTGACTCTCTGCAAAAACCAATGTGCTCTGAAAAGAAACACCTTTTGAAATAGCCATTTTTCTCCTCCTCTTAGGCTTTAGTTAGCCGTCGCAGTTTATAACAATATCAATTAGCGACAGCTGAATCTAAATTTTAGTAATATTTACTTTTATTCCATCTCGGTAAAATAGTAATATCGTGTTATATGCCTTTCTTTTACCAAGCTTCCTACGCCTTTGCCAGAAAAGAGCCTTAAGAAGCCAGGTAGTTTATTAGGGTACAGGCAAGAAATGATATGTAAATGATACTTATAAAATAAGCAATAGTCGTGCCACCCTAAGGAGGTTTAAATCTGCTTAAATAGAGAGGAAAATAATATGGGGCTCAACCTTATTAAAATTATTCAAATATTGGTATAATATTTGCTACCCATAATAAATGGGTATGAATATAAGCAGCATGATGACAAGAAAGGATAAATTCCATGGTGGAGAGCGTAATTGACAGGCAGAAAGGTAGCCGGAAAAAATCCGCCTATTTGCGGGGGTAAAAAGCACGGAAGTTTTGGTCCCCGGAAGGAGTTTGTTAAATGATAGAACAAACAATTAGGGATAAGTATTTATCGCTGCTCAGGACCTCTTTTGCTGGGGCTGAGGAGGCGATGTCGGTTGGGGCCGCGGAACTGGGGCACGAACTCAAGTTAGCAGGGTTCCCGCTCACAGAGGTTGCAAAGATGCACGAGAAAGCGGTTGGCCGCCTGGCCGACGAGAACCCGGAAATGACTCTGTCGGACGCCGTCCATTCTACCATGGCCCCTCTGACTGAGGTTATCTCATCCTTTGAACAGGAGCTTCCTGAATGGAGATACAGTCACTATCGCTCGATTGTCGAGAACATTACGGATGTCATCTGGACTGTTGACATGGACCTTAAGATTACTTATGTAAATACCGCGGTAGAGCGCCTGATGGGCTATACCTCTAAGGAGATAATGTCTCTGAGTTTAGGAGAAATATTGCCCACGGTCTCTTTTGGGAAGGTTATAGAGGTTTTGGAAGAGGAGATGGCAATAGAACAAGAGGAAGACAAGAAGGCTCTTTTCAGGACGAGGACGCTTGAGCTTGAACTCAAATGCAAGGACGGTTCCACGGTTTGGACCGAGACCAAAGCGAATTTTTTGCGCGACCGGAATGACAAACTAGTTGGGTATTGGGGGATTACCAGCGACATCACCGAGCGCAAGCGGGCGGAAAGTCTGCTGCTCGAACAGTATAACTTAGGGATTGCCCTGGGCACCACATCCGATCTGGAAGTAGCGATACGTTTATGTGTGGAGGCTGCGATCCGGGTTTCCGGGATGGATTGCGGCGGTTTATACTTCCGGGACGAGATATCCGGAGATCTTAACCTCATTTTCCACCAGGGATTATCTTCCGATTTTGTTAAGACCGTTTCGCACTACGATGCCAACTCGCCTAATACCCGTCTGGTTATGGAAGGAGAGCCCATTTACACTCAGCACCTACAATTAGGTGTCCCCTTGGATGAGATTGAAAAAAATGAGGGTTTGCACGCCCTTGCCGTTATTCCGATTCGGCATGAGGATAAAGTTGTCGGTTGTCTTAATGTCGGTTCCCATATTCTTGATGAGCTCTCCCCCTCCGCTCACCAGGCGCTTGAGACGGTAACTGCCCAAATCGGGGGTGTCATTGCTCGCTTAAAGGCCGGAGAGGCGCTACGGGAAAGCGGGGAGAGGTACCGGAACCTTTTTGAAAACACGCCGATTTCGATATGGGAGGAAGATTTTTCAGAGGTAAAGGCCTATATCGATGGGTTGTCCGTCGGCGAGACCGACGACTTTAAAAAATACCTGGATCTGCATCCGGAAGTTGTAGAGGAATGCATTAAGCGGACGAAAATACTCGATGTAAACCTTGCTTCGCTGGATATGTTCAAGGCAAGGAACAAGGATGAGTTAAAGGCTGGCTTGGCCCAGATTTTTACCGAGAGGACACTTGAGGCTTATAAGCAAGCACTCGCTGCCCTCCGGGATGGGCAGACATTTTTTGAAGTGGAAACCCAACAGAGGACTCTGGACGGTTCTTTAATCGATGTCACTCTGCATTGGGCAGCCCCTCCCGGCTATGAAGATTATTCCAGGGTACTTGTTTCGATCGATGACATCACCGAGCGCAAGCAGGCGGAGGAGAAACTACAACGGGCCCAGGTAGAACTCTCGGCTATTCTCGAAAATGCGCCCCTGGCAATGATACTCGTGGATATGGATAGGCGGATTCGCAAAGCTAATGGATATGCGGCCAAGATGGTAGGCCGTACCCCCGAGGAGATGATCGGACTTCGCGGCGGGGAAGCGCTCCGATGCCTCTATTCTCTGGATGATCCCAAGGGCTGCGGGTTCGGCCCTTTCTGTGAAACGTGCAAAGTGCGCAGTGTAGTGCTGGATACTTTCGAGACAGGCAGTAGTCATTTTAGAGTTGAAGCCAAGCTCCCTTTTGAGGTTAATGGCGAAAAAGAAGAAAAGAGTTTCCTGGTATCAACATTTCTACTTGAGATATCAGGCAGCCAGAGAGTACTCGTGTGTCTTGAGGACATCACCGAGCGCAAGCGGGCGGAAAGTCTGCTGCTCGAACAATATAATTTGGGGGATATTTTAAGCAAAACATCCAATCTTGAAGAAGCAATGCGTTTATGTGTGGAGGCTGCGATCCGGGTTTCCGGGATGGACTGCGGCGGATTATACCTCCGAGGCGAGATATCCGGAGCTTTGGAACTCAAATTCCATAAGGGGTTAACTCCTGATTTAATTAAGGTTGCCTCACATTACGATGCCGACTCGCCTAACACCCGTCTGGTTATGGAAGGGAAGCCCATTTACACACAACATCTAAAATTAGGTATCCCTGTAGATGAAGTCAAGAGCCGTGAGGGTTTGCGCGCCCTCGCCGTTATTCCGATACGTCATGAAGACAAAGTTATCGGCTGTCTCAACATCGGCTCCCATATTCTTGATGAAATCTACATCCCCGCTCGCCAGACGCTCGAGACGATAGCTGCTCAAATTGGGGGTGCCATTATCCGCCTGAAAGCCGAAGAGGCGCTGCGGGTAAGCGAACAGCGGTTCCGGGACTTGACCGAGAGCACAAGTGACTGGATCTGGGAGGTGGACGCCAGAGGCGTTTACACTTATGCCAGCCCGAAGCTCAAGGACCTGCTGGGATACGAACCGGAGGAGGTTATTGGCAAGACACCATTCGATTTGATGCCCCCGAAGGAGGCAAAACGTATCGCGAGGGAATTTAAGGCCATCACAAAGTCCCGGAAGCCCTTTACGGGACTGGAGAATACGAACCGGCATAAGGATGGTCGGCTGATTGTGCTGGAAACCAGTGGTGTACCCGTTTTTGACGCGGGTGGCCGGTTACTGGGTTACAGGGGGATTGACCGCGACATCACCAAGCGCAGGCAGGCGGAGGAGGAGTTGAGGGAATCGGAAGAAAGATACAGGAACTTGGTCGAGAACTCCCAGGATTCCATTGTTATAATGGATATGAAGGGGAACGTTGAGTTCGCCAACAGGGCAACGGAAGAATTGACCGGTTATTCTCAGGAAGAAGGAATTGGCATGAATATAAGAAAGGTTACTCCTTTGAAGTACTGGCCGATAAGCCTGGCAAAGCTTAGGGAAGCGAAAAGCAGCAAACCGATTACTTATTTTGAGTCTGTGGTGAAAAGGAAAGACGGCAAGGTTATTCCGGTTGAGTCAGGTGGCCAAGCGATTTTTAAGGGAGGGAAGCCTGTCGGCATTCAAGCCATCACAAGGGACATCAGCGAGCGTAAGCAGGCGGAGGAGTCAGTACGGAATGCTGCCACTGAATGGAAGAATACATTCGATACCATGCCGGACATTGTGATGCTCCTCGACCGGGATCAACGGATCGTCCGTGCCAATAAGGCATTGGCCGCAGATCTGGGGCTTCCCTTCGAGGAGATCCTGGGTCAGAAATGCTACCGGTTACTCCACAGAACAAATGCTCCCCCGGACTTTTGTCTCTCTGCACGAGCCATAACGGACAGGAAAGAATATGCCGTGGAAATGCACGATGATAGGCGGGAGAAAGATTTCCATGTTTCGGCAACTCCCTTCTTGGACAGTTCCGGCAAACTGGTCGGAGCGGTCCATGTCATGCGTGATATCACCGAACTAAAGAAAGTCCAGCAAAAGCTCCGGGAGAAGGATAGGCTGGCGACGATCGGGGAGATCGCCGGGGGCATTGCCCACGAGATCAAGAACCCGCTTTTCGCCATTACGAGCGGTATCCAGGTGCTGGAAACGGAGATGAGATTGAAAGAAGCTCAGAAGAAAACCTTCGATATTATCCTCAAGGAGACCATGCGGGTGGACCGGTTGATCAGACAACTCATCGAGTTTACCATCCGGCAGGAGTTGTATCGGACTACCTTTCAGATAACAACGCTTATCAATGAAGTCACTACTGCAAACCAGGGTCTATTAAAATCCAGGGAAATCAAAGTAAAGAAAAGCTTACCAAAGAATTTACCCATGGTTAATGCGGACCGGGATAGGATTATTCAGGTCTTGGTCAACCTTTTACAGAATGCGATTGATGTATCAGACCGAGGCGATACCATCGAGATCAGTTGCGGTATTGGTAAGGGTAGGCAAAATTTAATTATCCGGGTGAGGGATATGGGCCCGGGTATCCCGAAGGAGGATCGGGAGAAAGTCTTCGATCTTTTCTTCAGCACCAAGAAGGGGAGTTCGGGCATGGGACTGGCGATATCGAAGAAGATCATAGTGGAGCACAACGGGGAAATTCGGGTTGAGCCGAGAAGGAAGGGAGGATGCACTTTTATGGTAGAGATCCCTTTACATTCTACAGGCCTGACCTGAGCCCCGCCTGTATCGGGGTCAAAGGGCTCATGATAAAACAAGTGTCGTAATTTGCGACATAATTAATTTTATGTAATAATATTAGGGAGAAGAAGAAATAGAGATAGAACCAGAAAAAACTCATAAAAGAATTAGGGAAGGAAATTTAAAATGGCAAGAAGGATCAAGGCCATTAAGCTTAAGAATGGATTTTGGGGCCTTGATTATACCTGCTGTCTGGGGAAGAGGCACAGGGAGACTGTTAGTAAGAATAGTAGGGTGGCACGGGAATTGGAATACAAACGGGCGAAGGAGAATTTTGGGGGAACCTGCGAAATCTGCATGGCAAGAGAAAAGAGACAATCATTATTATTCATGGATGTTGCAAGCGATTATCTCAGCTGGGAAGCATCAAGAGGGAAGAAATCACTTGCTCGTGATTATTACTCAGCAAAAGCCCTTACCAGATATTTCGGCAACAAGGGACTTTCCGAAATAACGGTGAATGACATCGAGAAATACAAGATGGAAAGGCTAAAAACAAGGAAGGGAGCTACTGTTAACCGGGAGTTGGCTTGCCTTCGGAGGATCTTCAATATCTGCATCAATTATTGGGAATTGTCGGGAGTCGAGAAAAACCCTGTAAGAAAAGTTAGATTCGAGAAGGAGAGGGAAAGATTTACCTACCTACTACCAGATGAAGTTGCAGAAGTAGAGCGAATTGCCTATGAAAGACATAAGATAAAAGGGTTACTTTTAATCTTGGCGATCCGGTTGGGATTGAGAAGAAGTGACCTTTTCCAACTAAAATGGGATCAGTTGGAATTTATAACAAATCCGGATAACGGGGAAGTTAATATCAGTGTCCATATTCCGGGAATAAAGACTAAGAGCGGTGATAATTTCAATACCTGGATCGTGGATAGAAAAATAGTAGAGGAAATCAAGGATCTATATTCCCGGAGGATAAATGGCTACGTTTTCACTAATAGGCGAGGCAGACCATTCAAAGATATAAGGACATTTCTACGGAGTGTGTTGCGAGAGGCGGGGATATTGAATGGCAACATGCAAGATAGGCTAAAGGACTTCTGTTGGCATAGCCTTCGGCATACCTTTGCATCAAACCTGGTTATGAAGGGAATCGACCTGAATACTGTAATGACGCTGGGGGGCTGGAAGAACTTGAAGATGGTCTTGAGATATTCTCACTTATCACCTGGGCATCTGCGAACGGCATTAGCCTCATTCAACCGGCCAGAAGATTAGAACCGTTGTCACCTTCCGACGATTTCAGGACGGTTGATTCCAGGATGAGGGTCAGGTACTGGGCGAGGTCGCTGAGGCGGGTAATGGCAAACTCAACCTGCTTGGTAATCGAGTTGGCATTCTCGGTAGCGAGCGAGTCCACCTCGGCAAGAGAATGGGCAAGCTCCTGCTGAGCGGTGGTCTGCTGATGGGTAGCAACCTTTATCTCCTGGGCCATGGCATGGGTTATATTAATTTTATCGTGAATTCGCTGAATGTCCTCGGCAACCTTGTTCATGTTCTCCAGTGACCTCATGGTGGCTTTCAGCCCTCGCTGGGCGGACTCGACCAGCCGGTTGATGTCCTTGAGTACCTGCTTGATAATCTCCTGGATATGGGCGGTCGAGTCCTTGGAGGTGCCCGCAAGACGCTTGACCTCCTGGGCAACCACCGAGAACCGTCTTCCATACGCCCCGGCCCCGGCCGCCTCGATCCGGGCATTGAGGGCCAAAAGGTTCAATTGATCCGTGATCTCGGAGATAATCTCCACAATCCCGGCAATTTGACGATTATGAGACTCCAACCCGCGAATATCATCTACCAGGGAGTTTACCTGCCGCCCCAGCGCCTCCATATCTTGCATCGCTTCTTCCAGAGACTCCTTTTCCTTCTGACAGCTCAAGAGGCTCTGGACCGCAGACTGCTCTACCGAACCGGCGTTCTCCGAGATCGCCCGAGCGGTAACAACGAATTCCTCGGAGGTAGCCGTCACCTGGTGAAGGGCCGAGCTTTGCTGCAGTATTCCCCCCTTTTGCTCCCGTGCAACCTCGTTGAAATGGCGGGTGGACTCATTGAGCGATTCCAACACCCCCGGGAGCTCATCGATCAGGGAAGGCTCAAGCGGAGTCTCCGTATCGGGCACCTCCACGGATTCCTCCGCAGGCTCATCGTTATTGCCCCGGGGAGAACGAATCAGCTTCCTTATATTCTGCAGCCAGTCCATAACCCTAAAGATAGGGTTCAAGCCCTTATCACTCCCTTCTTTTCCTTGCCACTCCATGCTACTCCCTGAAATAAGCTTGTTCATCTGAACTCGCATATCTCTCTGGCCATGCAATTAAGGGGGACCAACCGATCTACACAGCCGGTACGATAAGCGGCCTTGGGCATACCGTAGACTACGCAGGTCTCTTCGTTTTGGGCTAAGATCATGCCGCCCCGCTGCTTCATGACCCTGATCCCCTCTGCCCCGTCATCACCCATCCCGGTAAGTATGATCCCCAACATCCTGCCCGGCCAGACCCGGGCCACCGAATCTATCAGCACATCCACCGATGGGCAGTGCTGAGTATCCCGGGGGCTCTTGCTGAGGACCACCCAGTATTTATCCATCGAGCGCCGCAGCTTGAGGTGATAACCACTCGGACCAATGTAGATCCTTCCGGGAAGGATCGGATCGTCTTCCTGGGCCTCCTTGACCTCCATGGCGCATTGGTGATTCAGCCGTTCCGCCAGGGAGCGCGTGAACCCGAGAGGCATATGCTGGATCACCAGGATAGCGCCGGGATAGCTGCCCGGCAGACGGGTAAGAACCTTTTCCAGGGACATGGGGCCTCCGGTGGAGGCTCCAATGGCCACGATATGGGAGGGAATATCATCGGTAACCGGAACCTGCGACGGGAGCTGAAGCTGAGGCGGCATCGGAACAGGCATTGCGTCAGCCACCTTCTTTAAATCCACCCCGGCAATTACCTTGACCTTCCGCACCAGGGAGTCGGCGATCTCGATGATGTCCATGGTGGTGTGGCAGGTGGATTTATCGATGAAATCCACCGCCCCGGCCTCCAGGGCCTTGAGGGTGATCCCCCCTCCCTCGCTGGTGAGGGAGCTGACCATAAGCACCGGGGTGGGATGCTCCTTCATGATCCGCTCGAGGGCCTGCAGACCGTTCATGCCCGACATCTTGACATCGAGCGTTACCACATCGGGCTTCAGACGCTTGACTGCTTCCACGGCACTGAGCCCGTCCCGAGCCTCACCCACCACCCTGATCATCGGGTCCGAGCTCAGCATCCGCTTCAAGGCCTTGCGCATGAAGGCCGAATCGTCCACCACCATGACCGATATCTTCTTGGGCATCTACTATGCCCCTTTCTTCTGGTAAATAAAGGTCTCGGGAAACCGCACCAGCTCGAAATCATCGGATATCCCGGTAAGCGTCTCGGAATGGCCAAGGAGCAGATGCCCCCCCTTGCGCATCGCCTGACTGAGATTATTCACCGCCGTCTTGACCTTCTCCTCCGAGAAATAGATAAGAACATTGCGGCAAAATATGACATCTACATCCCTCAAGCCCTCCCAGGTCTGTTGATCGGTAATGTTCCCATAGACAAAGGAGGTCATCCGCTTGATATTATCCTTTGCCTGGTAGTCTCCGGAGTTGTAGGAAAAGAACTTCTTTACATATGCCGGCTCGGTCATCCGGAACGAAGAGTTATAGTAGATTCCCCGCCGGGCGGCCTCCAGGGCCGTCTCGCTGATGTCCATACCGACGATCCGCACATCCCAATCCCAGAAGAAGCTGCCCGTCTCGAAGGTCAACATCGCCAGGGTATAGACCTCCTCGCCTGTTGAGCATCCCGCGGATACCACCCGGATCTTCTTACTCCGGCTGATCTTCTTCTCTCGTAATTGGGGCAGAAGGACATCGCGAAAAACCTTTAGCTGGGGAAGCTCCCGGAAGAAATAGGTCTCATTGTTGGTCAGTAACGAAACCATCCTCGAAAGCTCCTTCTCGCCGTCCGGGTCGTATTTGATTAAGTTGAGATAGTCGCCAAAAGAGCTCAATCCCAGACTGAGCACGCGGGGATAAAGCTTCATCTGGATGAAGGAGATCTTCTCGTCTTTAAGATAGATACCGAACTTCTCGTGAATGAAGTCCCGGAATAGACGGAACTCCAGCTCGCTCAACTCGAATTGATAAATCATCTACTTAAAAGGGTTCAAGGAATCAGGGATTCAAGGGTTCGAGTGTGTTTGTTTACTTAAACATTTCCCTTAAATCCTCGACCCCTCGAATCCTTGAATCCTCTCTTCATTTACTGGCTTTCAGCCTTTTCAATGCCCGGGTGGCCTCTTTCTGCACCTCCTCACTCGGGTCCTCCTTCAGGGCCTTGAGCAGAGCAGGAATCGCCTTACGGTCTCCCAGTTCCCCCAGTGTCTTCGCTGCCCGGCAGCGCACCGTGAAGAACTCGTCCCCGAAAATCCCCACCAGGTAATCCACCGCACTTGGGTCCTTCAGGCGACCAAGCATATCCACCAGGAGACATTTGAGCCGGGTATTGGCCCGCTTCAGAAAATCGAAGAAGAACTCCAGATCGGGGATGCCCAGCTTCTCCAGGGTGCTGATTACCTCCAGCTCAAGGTTCTCGTTATGAATGAAAGGCAGGATCGAATTAACCGCCTCCTCGGCACCCAACTCCCCGAGTGCCGTAATGGCCCCTTTCTTGATAATATCCTCCCGGTCCTCCAGCTTCTCCAGTAGATGGCCGATACACTTCCGGTCCCCGATCTTTCCCAGGGCCTCGATCGCCGCACTCCTAACGCTCCAATCGCCGTCATCAAGGGCTACGATTAAATTAGGAACCGAGCGCTTGTCCCGGATCTGACTCAGGCTTTCCAGGGTGGCCCGCTTGATATCCGTGTCCGCTTCCTTGAGCAGGTCAGTGAGAAACTTGGTGCAGGTCTTGTCCCGTATATTGCCCATTGCCCGGATAATAGTTAGCCTGAGCCTTTTGTTTCCGCCCGTAAATGCCTCCATTAAATGCTCGACGCAGGAGATGCTGCCGATCTGGCCCAGGCTCTCCAGGGCGGCCAGGCGAACCCCGGGATCGGGGTCCTTAAGCAGGTTAATCAGGCTGCCTTCGGCATTCTTCCTCGTCAGACCACTGAAACAACTCGCCGCTGCCTTCCGCACGGTCGGGCTCTCATCGGAAAGACCCGCCATCAGGATCTTGGTTGACATCTTATTGGGATTAATCGCACTTAAGGCCCGATAAACCTCGGCCCGAATCTCATTACTCTTATCCTTAAGGAGGTTCTGCAGGGGCGGGAAGGCCTTCGGCTCCTTCAGACGACCGAGGATCTGAATTGTCGTAACCTTTCTTAAGCCGTTCTCGATCGATAAATCGGAAAGAAGCTTCTTTATCAGGCGCTTAGAGCGGGATTTGCCCATTACCTCGATCAGGGCACCCCGAATCTCGGGCTCCGGGTCAGAGAGCAGCGTAAGCAGGGCATCCTCCACCTCCTCCGAATCCAAACCCCCGGCCATCGCTATCACCGCCTGGTGACGCACCAGGTTGTCCTCATCCCGGAGAAAAGGCAGACAGGCCCTTATCCCCTCCATATTGTCCAACCAGCCAATGCAGCGAATAAGCAAAGCCCGGAACTTGGGCTCCTGGTTCTCCAGGCCCCGGATCAGCTCCGGCAGAGCATCATCACCAATCGAAACCAGCGAACCCACCACATACTCCTCCAAATCATAGTCTCTCAGCAGTTCCACCAGCCTCTTTACCGCCCGTTTCTGCTTGAGCCACCCGAGAGCGACAACTGCATTCTTTCTTACCTCCAGATCCGGATCCTGAAGGGAGTTCAGGAGATGGTCGATCAGCTCGGCATTATCCAGGGTTTCCTTAATACTGGGAACACAGGTGCCCTCCGGCATGATATGCCGCTCGAGCCGGGACTGAATGTTCACCAGGGCGGCAATGGTATCGTTGCGAATGGACGGATCGTTCTGGGAGAGGATGTCCGCCAGGGCCGGCACTACCGATAGATCCCCGATCTTACCCAAAGCCTCGATCACGGCCTGCCGGAGCATCTCGTCATCCAGGAGTTTGAGCAGGGGCTCAATAGCTCCCGGATCACCGATATTACCCAGGGCGATGACCGCGGGATATTGAATCCAGAAATCCTCAATTAGACAGTCGACAAGCGGGCCGACTGAATGGGGGGCCTTGAGCTTCCCCAGACTCTCCGCCGCCGCATGCTTGACATTCTCGTCCGGGTCCTTGAGCGCCTTGACCAGCGGCTCCACCGCCACGGTATCCCCAACCTCTCCCAGGATCACGGAACTGAACATCCTCACCTCTTCGTCCTTATCGTTAAGCAGGCTGACCAGGTAGGGGGTGGACTCTGCCCCGTAGCGGGGAAAAGCTTCCATGGCGGCGTTACGAAGATTGGCATTGTCGTGGTTCCTTAAAAATGCCCCTAACCAGGGAAAGACTACCTCCGAAGGAAAGGAACAGATCCCTCCCAGGGCCTCTTCCCGAACCCGGTAGCTCTCATCGCCCACCGCCTCCACCAGGAAGGGAATCGCCCGGGGGGAATTTAGCTGGGAAAGACCCTTGACCATCTGATATCGACTCTCCTCGGTGCCGCCCTTAAGCCGCTCGGCGGCGGATTCCAATAATGCCTCTTTATCCATCATTGCTCACTCCCTTTAAGAGATTTTAGATTGTTGATTGTAGACTTCAGTACTAAAATCTATAATCTACAATCTGTAATCTGTAATCTATTATCTGTATCCACGGGTACGAGGGTAAGGAACAGCAAAACCAAGGCAGAGGTTAGACTTAATTAGGCTTCCATCAGGCTTCGAGATAAGTGTTCCTCCTTTTTCAGGATTATTCGGCTTGACTGCCCCTTACCGTATTTCCTCGCACCTATCCTCCATTTTTCCTGTCCTAAATTTCCTGAATTGTCGGGCCTGAGGCAGACTATATACTCTTTAAGCCGGCGTCCAACTCGGCTTTATTGAAGGGCAAAGATGATAACCAATCCGCCTCAGACCCATCAAATTAATTAATTCTCAAATCCCCACTTCCAATTCAATTGCACTCTGCAATTACTCCGGTTTCCGATAGAAGATAGTTCTTTCGTAATCAATACTTTTGAAATTATGCTCATAGATATACAGAAGCTCCGCATCCCCGGTAAACAGATAACCCCCGGGCCGCAGACAGGCATACAGACCGTCAACCAGACGCTGCTGGGCCGGGATGTCGAAATAGATCATCACATTCCGGCAAAAAATGGCGTCAAAACGCCCGTATAGGTTAATGTATTCCCTGTTCCCGTCAATCTTCACGAAATCGTAGAGCTTCTCCCTCTCCCCGTTGAGCTTACGGAGGTTGAAAACCCGGAAGGAAACCTTATCCTTGATCCCGTCCGCCATCACTAGCCTGTCATTAACCGTTCTCATATACTTCTCTTGATAGCCTGCTGGTATCTGCGCCAAATCCCCGGCCTCGTAGGAACCCAGACTGGCGGTCTTTACCGCCTCCTGGCTGATGTCCGATGCCAGGATCTCTACCTTCCAGGCCCGGGAATACCTCAGACCCTCCATCACCGCCATCGCAATCGAGTAAGGCTCCTCCCCGGTGGCGCACCCCGCACTCCAGATCCGCAGAGGTATGTTCCTCGTCCTCTCCCTTATCCCCTCCGCCACCCGACGCTGGGCCTCCTGGGAAAGCCGATCCTCGATCCAGGGAAGAACCTCTTTCCGAAGCGCCTCGAATTGCCCCGGAAGCCGGAAAAAATGCGTCTCCTTGGTGGTAATCCCCTCGATGAGGGTATCAAACTCGTGGAGGTCCTTCTGCAGCAGGGAAAAGTAGTCCTCGAGGGAAGAGAGCCCCCGGGCCTCTATCCGCTCCCGAATCTGCGTCTCCAGGTTGATCATCCGGGAAGGGGAAAAACGCAGCGAGCATTGGCCGTAGATTAACTCCTGAAGCTGGCTAAGCAGCCCCGGCTGAAGATGCAGCAGCATCCATCTGCTCCCGATGGTTATTCTCCTCGAAATCCTTCAAGATCTCCCGCTCATGCCGGGTAAGGATCCGCTCCGGCGAAATCACGATGATCAGCTCGTCGTCGGCCTTGGCCAGTCGGGCAATGCAGTTACTTGTCCGATCGCCCACCACGGGCTCAGGCAGGGCCTCGTACTGCGAGGCCTCGAGCAGGAGCACCTTAGAAATGTCGTCCACGATTATGCCTAACGGACGTTCATCGAAGTCGAGGATCACGATCCGCCGCTTGGCCTCGCCGTTCTCACCCACCCCCAGGCGCTTCTTCAGGTCCACGATCGGGATCACCCGGTCCCGGAGCTCGATCACCCCCTCCACAAACTGAGGGGCGTTGGGGATCACCGTAACCTCCCGGAAATGAAGTACCTCCTGGATCTTGAAGATCTCGATCCCGTAGGTCTCCCGGCCCAGGCGGAAAGTGACCAACTGCCCCTTCTCACCGCTTCCAATTACCTGTTCATCCATTTTCTGCCCTCCGTATTGTTCTTATCTAAAGGATTCATCCTACTTCGCTCCGATGTCCATCGGAGCTACGTAGGACAGGAGGGGTCAAGGATCCGAGGGGTCAAATGAAAATAAATACCTGAATCCTCGACCCCTTTCTCTACTACAAATGAAACAGACTCTTAAGGCCTGTCAGCATTAATCTCAAAGTGGACCACTCAATTCAGCTTAAACTCCTGGACCAGGTCCTGGAGCCCTTCGGACTGCTGGGCCATGTCCTTGGCCGAGCGGGAGAGCTGCTCCACCGCCGAGAGGTTGCTCTTGGCGATCTCGCCGACATTCTCCACCGCCTTGACCACGTTCTCGCCCCCCTTCTTCTGCTCCGCCGTCGCGTTCTTCACCTGCTCGGTCATCCGGGCCATGGTCTCCGCTGTCTTCACGATCTGCTGAACACCCGCAGACTGCTCCTTGGTCGACTGGTTCACCTGCTGGGTGAGCTTGTTCATGTCCTCCACCGCCTTGATCACATTCCTGGCGGCCGTGGACTGCTCCCCGGAGGCCACCGAGATGTCCTGCATGATCCGGGAGGTGGCACTCACCGATTCCGTGATCCTCTTGATGGCAGCGCCCGCCTGGTCGGCCAGGGTGAGCCCCTCCTGAGCACTCTGAGCCCCCTCCTCGGTGGCCTTCACCGCTGAAGAGGTCTCCGACTGCACCTGCTTGATCACATCGCCGATCTCCCGGGTGGCATTGACCGAACGCTCCGCCAGCTTGCGCACCTCGTCGGCCACTACCGCAAACCCACGGCCTGCCTCGCCGGCTCGGGCCGCCTCAATGGCAGCGTTCAGCGCAAGCAGGTTCGTCTGGTCGGCGATCTCCTCGATCACCCCTACGATACTCCCGATCGCCTCGGAACGCTGACCCAGGCTCTGAATCGCCCCGGAGATACTGGTCATCATCTCGCCGATATTCCTCATGCCCTCCACGGTCTTCAGAACCGCATCGCCCCCGCCCTGGGCCTCAGTGCTGGCCTGCTGGGAAAGCTTATCGGCCTCCTCCACATTCTTGGCGGTCTTATCAATGGTCACCACCATCTGCTCGATGGTCGAGCTGGTCTCGGAGACATTGGTGGCCATTTCCTCGGCGTTTTTGGCCACCCCCTCGGCCGTCGTGCCCATCTGCTGGATGGAGCTGGAGGTCTCGTCCACATTGGTGGCAAGGTCTTCGGCGTTCTTGGCCACCTGCTGAATGTTGACGCTCATCTGCTCCATGGAGGAGCTGGTCTCGTCGGTGGCACTCGCCTGGCTCTCGGCACCCTTGGCAATCTGGTTGGTGGCGGCCGAGATCTCGTCCGCGGCCGTGGCGACCGAGCCCGAGGTTCC
>CP070770.1:1718269-1722515 GCA_020345765.1 Deltaproteobacteria bacterium | reverse complement strand
AAAAGTACCACTACTACTATTGCTGGCAAGAAGATTTTACTGGACAGAGAAAAGAAATAAATGACCCAGGATGTACCTACTCTTATGGAAAGGAATAACATAAGGATTGAGAAAATAATAGTAATTTGGAGAAGGTCGAGACTTTTTAAAAATCCGCGGGTATTATTAGTAAAATACTTTAAAGACAGAAGTCCACCGAGAGGCATACCAAATAATAAAAGGGTAATAAAAAAAGGTGTCGGAATAACGAGAAATCCTAATAGTTTGAAAATGCAGATCGAAAATAACCCGGCACCGAAAGAAAGCAAAAATAATGAAACAATCATTAAATATCGAGTTTTAGATCTATTTATTTTCATGCCAAATCTTCCCTAAATAAAAACGGTTCAGTTCAGATGAAATTGAGGTAGTAAAAAACTATAGTAATTATAAAAATAGTCTAAATAGATGTCAATGGCTATAAAATATGTCAAGGAATTTGCTATTGCTTAAAATCAATCATAATGTTATAAATAATTATAAATTTTTCACGAAATATAACTGATAATTAGATTAGAAGCAAGGGAGGCTTAGAATGGAGTTTAAATTTAGTGAAGCGCAGGAGAGGCTCAGGAAAGAGCTGAGTGAGTTTTGCGGGGCACCGAGAACCCAGGATATCGTCAAAGAGATTGAGTCCCAGGGCGATCTCTACAGTGCCCATTCCTGGGAACTGTATAAAAAAATGGCTGATAGTGGCTGGCTGGGTATGCAGTGGCCCAAGGAATACGGCGGTCAGGGGCTTTCATTCGAAGAAACCGGTATCCTTTACGAGGTAACCTCATACTATCGGGTTCCCATAAGGGGCTATACCCTTACCAGCATAGTGGGAAACTCCCTTGCCCATTTCGCCAGCGAGGAACAGAAGAAGGAATACCTGCCTAAAATGGCAGCGGGGGAAACCCTTTTTTGTGTGCTTTACAGTGAGGCCAATGCCGGTTCCGACCTGGCCTCCCTCCAGACCCGGGCAGTCGAGGACGAAGGCGATTATGTAATCAACGGGACCAAGATCTTCACCAGCCTGGGGCATATCTCCCATTATGGGTTTATGGCCGCCCGGACGGACCCCGATGCCCCCAAGCATAAGGGGATATCCCTGTTCATTATCCCCATGGACGCCCCGGGAATCACGGTCAACCCGTTTTACACCCTGGGAGAGGGAAGGCTTAACGAGATCTCATTTGAGGATGTCCGGATTCCTAAGAAGAATATGGTTGGCGAGAAGAATAACGGCTGGCGTTTGCTGAACAAGGCCCTGGCAGTCGAGAGGTCCGGGGTGGTTTTCGTAGCCGCGGCTCAACGGGTCTTCGAAGACATACTTAGTTATGTCCGGGATAAGGGCCTGGGCAAAGACCCGGTTATCCGGCAGAAATTGGCTCGATTGGCTACCGAGCTCGAGGTGGTCTATCTTCTTGCCTGGAGGGTAATTGCCCTGCAGTCCAAGGGACTCATCCCCGAGAGCGAAGCCGCCATGTCAAAACTGAGTAGCACGGAATCGTCACAGCGGGTGACCAGGATCGGGATGGAGATCATGGGTCTCGCTGGGCTTCTGAAGAGTGGTTCCAAATGGGCCGAATTGGCGGGAAGGATGGAGTTGTCTTACAACTCATCGCTTTATCTTACCATTGCCGCCGGCACCTCGGAGATCATGAGACTGATCATTTCCTCACGGGGATTGGGGCTGAAGCCGGTTTACATGACCTAAGTATCAGCTGAAAAACAAGCCCCTTAAGTCATAACCCTGAACTTCTGCCATGTCATGACCTTCCTTTATGTTCGCTAAATAAATTCCGGGGGGCGAACCTCTTTCAACTTCAGTGCCTCCGTCGGGCAAATTACACAGCAAATCCCGCAGCCGAAGCATTTATCGGGATCTACCCGGGCGATACCGTCGCTCATGGTAAGCGCCTCGAACATGCAGCGATCAATACAATCCTCACAACCGTTGCATGCTTCCTCGTCGACTATCGCCTGATACCGGCTGGGGTCAAGCAATTTGGCCCCGTGCTCGATCACCGAGGGCATCTGGACACAACAGCAGCGGCAGCAGTTGCAGATAAGAAGAGTTTTTCCACCCCCGTGTGCGCTCATGGTCATATGAATTAAACCCTTTTCCTCGCATAACCTCAGCATGTCCTTGGCCTCATCGACGGTAAGCTCGCGGCCGGTCCCCCGCTCCAGGGAATATTCCGCGGCCCGGTCGAACTGGATACACACGTCCACCGGATTATCACACCGCTTGGCGATCAGGCGACAGGTGCAGGGGACGGTTGATATCTTTTTCGCATTCTCCACCAGCTGATAGGCGTCCTCGGTAGCCAATATCTGCTGCTTTGCCTCGATGGCAGTATTAACCGGAATAATCCGGGTAGGTGCCTTGGGGAGAAATTCCCCCACCTTCTTGGCAAAATCAGGGAACTCCTTATCGGTATATTCCACCCAGAGATCGAAGAACTCCTGGGGAGCTTTGGGCCAGAGAATCGAGCCGTCATGAAATTGATTCACTTCCCGGGACATGCGGTAGGTAGGGGGATCGGTCTTCTTGGACTTGAAGGCAACCCCCTTGATAAAAAGCCGATCGAGCATCTTCTGGGTTTCCTCCTCCGATTTGCCGACCTTCTTGCTCAGTTCTCCGACCTGCCCGGGCATAGTTAGTAGCAGTTCGGCCTCCTCCCGATCGGCAATAATCTCCCACAAGCGGGCGATGATCTTTGAGTCCGGGACCATGATCCTCTCTGCTAACTGTTGATAAATATCCTTTTCACCCATAATGGCTACCTCCTCTTTAACCTCTCCTTCCTCAGCTCACCTGTCCAGACATCCCACGCCCTTTCTCTTTTATTTTCACTTTTTATTGTCTTGATCCTCTCTTTCATATCCGGAGGAGTCTCGATCCAGTCCCTCATATCCCTGACGGTCTTTTGGGTAACGTAAGAGTTTACCGCCAGCTGCCCTTCAGGTAAAACCTTCATTATGGTTTTAATTAAAAATCCCAGGGATTTCACATCATAGACATTTCGGTAGCACGCCAGAGTCTTTTTCCCCTCCTCGATGGGGAAAAACTCCCAGGAGCCGTTAACCACATATTTGTCCCCTTTAATAGTGCTCCAGGTAATCTTCTCGGGTTTAATAAAATGGTATTCCGATACGTACTTGGGCCGGGCAGAAAACACAACAATGTCGGCTTCGAACTTGAATTCTACCAATACCCGATCCTCCTTCATCTCCAGGATCTTTATCTTTTTCATCATGGGCATGAAATACTCGTAGCTGGAGTAATTGATGATCTCTTCCCATACCTTGTTCCGGGGGGCATCGATGGTTATCCAGCTGGACATTCCCATTTTCCCCTCTTCCTCCATTTCCTCAAATTGCAGCACCGCCCCCCTGGCACTGAGTAGCTGCATAATTCCCTGCTCCTCCTCCCTACTCAAGGGCTGGACGGGTGACTTTACTTCCTGCTCCCCCTCCAATTTTCCCGGTCCCTTTATGGACTCAACCCTATCCTTCAGCTTTCTGGTATAAACCGTCGCCGCCGACATACCTATTCCCACATCGAGGAACGGATACTTCTCATACATCTTTTTTAATAGCCCGGAGCCCGGCAGTGTCCAGTTCGAGTAAAAAAACAAACTGTTATTTTCGCTTACCGGTATGTTCTGAAACCAGCCGCAGTTCTTCTCGATGTCCCCGCCCAGACCGGTCCAGTCGGAGCGTAACGGGGACTGGTGGTAATGTCTATTTGTATACTTTACATAAAGGGGGATGAAAATGAATTTGAAGCCCAGGGTAAATCCTATTTCTACGATATTCTCTCCATGATGAGTAACCACGGTTGATTTACACGAGGGCACCCATTTGTTATAGTTTTCGAAATCACTTATTACCTTCCAGACATCATCGACGGGGGCATCCACCGGGATCCCCACGGAAAGAAGCCAGGGAACTTCATCGATCATCTCGTCAATAATGACCATTTGTCCCTTCTTCAGGAGATAATCGAGCTTCTCCGGCTCGATCCCCTCCGGCAAGGCGGTTCTCCCTATTGTTAGTCTCATCTGCTCCCGGACCTCCGCATCGGTTAAGGGTGGAAGCGGGGAGGAAGTCTCCTCCGACCCCGCTACCGATTGGGGGCAAAAGACGGCTAAGGCGAGGGGAATAATCACGATAGAAAAAAATCCTATTTTTATCCTGTCCATAAGATAGCCTC
>CP070770.1:1716066-1718169 GCA_020345765.1 Deltaproteobacteria bacterium | reverse complement strand
GGGAGCGGATGGTTAAGGAATTCTCCTATCCCCAAGGGGGGGGAGGGATGATCTTCGGCTGGGTGAACATTGCTCCGGACAATCTCATCCGGGATAATGTCCGATACTTCAAGTATTATACCGGCAGGGAAATCAGGGCACTGGTAGTGGACGGTGATCCCAAGACCATGATCTATCAGAGTGAGAGTTTCTATCTGGAGAAGGCACTCAATCCCCAGAAGAATTCCCGCTCCCTCATCCTGCCCACTATTTCCACCCTTGAAGAGCTCGCATCCTATCGCTTCGGCGATTTCGACCTGGTTATCCTGAGTAATGTTGATCAGTTGAGCTCGGGACAATTGGATGAGCTTAAGAAGTTCGTCGGGGACGGGGGAGGGCTGTTCATCACATTGGGGGACCGGGTCGCCCCGGAGCGGTATAGCGAGAGTTTCGGGGATCTTCTTCCCCGACCCCTCCGGGGTATCAAGGCGGTATCTCTCCCCGGAGGAGAGGGGATAAAGCTGAAGGAGGAGGGTCTCGAACATCCGGTTGTCCGGATCTTTCAGGATCCGGGGGGAGGCAGGCTCGATTCGGCAAGTTTCTTCAAGATCTACCTGGTCGAGCCCAGTCCGGAGGCGGCAGGGGATATCATTATCCAGTATGATACCGATGCTCCGGCACTTCTGGAGAAGAAATGGGGGAAGGGGAGGGTTATCTTATTTACCTCAACTATCGATCGGGACTGGAACGATCTGCCGATTAAAACCACTTACCTTCCATTGATTCACCAGCTCTCCCAGTATCTTGCCCGATCTTTAGCCGGGGAGGAGGAAGAGGAGATCTTGGTTGGTCAGCCTAAGAACTTGAGCTGGGAGGGAAAGGAGCAGGTGATCAGGGTCGTCGACCCTCAGGGAAAGGTGACAATGCTGACGGGCAAGGTCCGGGAAGGCAGGAAGGAGGCGACTTATTCGGAGACCGGAATCCCGGGTTTCTATAACGTCGTCGGTCAGGACGAGGATGAGGGCGGGCTTTCCGAGGCGGCCTTCGTCGTCAATATCGATGTCGCGGAGTCGAATTTAATAAAGATAACTCAAGAGGAGGTCTTCCGGCTTCTGGGTGAGGAGGGGGTGGAATTCTCCCAGGAGGATCGCCGGGTAAGCCGGGGATCGGGCGGGGGGGAGCAGACAAATAAGCTCTGGGGCCCCCTGCTTTTCGCCCTGCTGGTCCTGGCGGCCTTCGAAGCGGTGGTGATAAGAAACGGTTAGCCGATGATTTGGATACTCATGCATAATCCGGGAATATCTCTGAATTTAAGATGAAAGCAAAAAAGATGGAAAGAAGACAGTTCCTCCACCAGACCCTGCGGATAGGAAAGGGGCTGGCTTACGCCTCCCTTCTTAACCTCTTCCCCCGGGAGCTATGGGCGATGGGAGAGATCTCCAAATTCAGGTGGACCCAGCTCATCTACCGGGGGCAGTGGGACCCCCGTCCCAATGCCAGTAAGAGGCTGATGTGGGAGCTGATGAAACGAACCAGTGTCGAGGCAAAATTAGAGCCGGCAAGTATCCGTCTGACAGATAAGGCTTTGTTCTATCACCCATTCCTCTGTCTCGCGGGTGCCCAGGAGTTCTCACCCTTTAGCGAAGAGGAGATCCGGATCTTGAGAAGATATCTGAGCCTGGGAGGGTTCATGTTGATCGATGATTGTCAGGGGGTAAACAACTCGGGGTTTTCCCGGAGTGTGCAGCGGGAGATTGCCCGTGTGTTTCCCCAGAAGTCCTGGGAAAGGATAGGTCAGGAGCACACGGTGCTCCGCTCCTTTTATTTGCTGGACCGGGCAGCCGGGAGGGTTCTGGTCAGCCCTTATCTGGAGGGAATAAATATTGATGATCGCACGCCGATCATATACTCCCGTAATGACCTCAGCGGGGCCTGGTCCCGGGACGATTATGGTAATTGGGAATACGAGGTCGTCCCCGGAGGAGAGAGCCAGCGGGAGATGACCTTTCGCCTGGGGATCAATATTGTTATGTATGCCCTTGCGGTCAATTATAAAAAGGATCAGATCCACCAGCCTTTCATCTTACAGCGAAAGCGATGATGGAGTTTTTTAATTTCTTCGGC
>CP070770.1:1712854-1715966 GCA_020345765.1 Deltaproteobacteria bacterium | reverse complement strand
TCATGGGCACCCTCTTTCACATGGTCAGCCGGGAAGAGGCCATCGAGCTTGGTTTGATGAAAGAGATAGGCTATGATGCGGCTACCCTCGGCAACCACGAGTTCGACCTTCGCCCCGACGGCCTGGCCAGGATACTTGAAACTGCGGTTAGAAAAGGGGAAATACCGGCAGTGCTCTGTGCGAACGCTATCTTCAACGAAGATGACGCAAGGGACGACAGCCTGGAGGAGGTCTTTAATAAAGGAGTGGTCAAGACGTATATCGTTCTGGAAAGGGATGGGATGAGGATCGGGCTGTTCGGGCAGATAGGTAAGGACGCCGTCGAAAAGTCCCCCTTCGCCGCACCGGTGAAATTCGAGGACATTCATTCGACATCGCGCCGGATG
Organism: Deltaproteobacteria bacterium; assembly: GCA_020345765.1. Lineage (GTDB taxonomy): Bacteria > Desulfobacterota. The sequence goes on along the minus strand of CP070770.1, from coordinate 1,715,580 downwards.
GTAAAGCAGCTTAGGGAAGAAGAAAATGTTGATCTGGTCATCTGTCTCTCCCATTCCGGCCTGTGGCCCGATAGGGCTAAATCGGAGGATGAAGTCCTGGCCGAGAAAGTACCCGGTATCGATGTCATCGTCAGCGGACATACTCACACCAGGCTCCCGGAACCGATTGTGGTTGAATCCACCGGCACAATCATCGTGCAGGCCTGGGATTACGGTCGACATGTGGGGGTGCTTGACCTCATCGTGGGAGACGTCGGAGTTAAGCTGAAAAATTATAAGGTCGTCGAGATCAACGATACTATCAAGGGGGACGCGGTTATAAACGAGGCCATCGAGTCTTATATTGACATAATAAATCAGAAAGTCTTGAAGGAACTCGATTTAACCTTCCACCAGACGATCGCCGAGACCGGTTTCGACCTCACGATCGAAGACCGGGAATCGAATCTCGGCAATATGATCGCGGACGCTTTCCGGTGGTACCTTAATCGGCAGGAAAATAACCGGGAGGATCGGGTAAGGGTGGCGATCCAGTCGAACGGCCTGATCAGAAGTAATATTTTAAAAGGGAAGACCGGTCAGATCAGTGTCAGCGACCTTTTCAGAACAACCCCGCTTGGTATCGGTTTGGACAATACCCCGGGCTATCCTCTGGTAAGCTTCTACCTTTATGCCTCGGAGATTAAAAAGGCCATTGAGGTGCCGACCACCATCGCCCCGGTTAAAGACAACGATTACTTATTACAGTCGTCCGGGATAAAGGTTAAATACAATCCCTACCGGATGCTTTTCGATCGGGTAACGGAAATTTACATCGAAGACGAAAATGGAGAGTACCGACGCCTTGATTACTCGGGCTCCAATAGGGAGCTTTATAAGGTTTCTTCCAACCTCTATAATGCTACCTTCATCAAAATTATCGGGGGGCTCACCCACAATATCCTCAACATGACACCGAAAGACAAAGATGGGAATCCCATCACCGATCTGGCTGAGGCCCTGGTGGATGCCGACGGGGAAACCCCCGGTATTCAGGAGCTTAAGGACTGGAAGGTACTGATGGAGTATGTGAGGTCTTTTGAGGATAGGGACGGTGACGGGGTGCCGGAAATACCGGATAGATACAGAGGCACTGAGGGCCGGATAGTGCGGGAGCCGAGCCTGAACCCGTACGATCTTCTTTCCGGGGGAAACTATATTACCTGGATTGCCCTGGGCGTCGTCATCGTCGTTCTGATCTCGCTGGTCTTGGTTGTCTATATTGGCTTAAGAATTATCAGAAGAATAACCAGGTGAAAAATGCAAATGCCTGTCCTGAGTCCCGCCCGGGAGAGGTCGAAGGGATTGAATCTTGCCCCGATGGACATCGGGGTGAAGGATTAAACCAGAATAAAATAGGCGTTGTCCCTACGAAACCCCAAATCCTTTAGATTTTTTTAGGGAAGGTTGAATATGCAGAAAGTAGATTGTATTGTGGTGGGTGCGGGTCCGGCGGGGAGCGCCTGTGCCCTGACTCTGGCACGCGGCGGGGTGAAGACTGTCCTCGTAGAGCGCGGAACACGCCCGGGCGAAAAGAATGTAATGGGCGGTGTCCTTTTTGCCGATGTACTTGCCCGCTTGATCACTGAATTCTATCAGGAGGCACCGCTCGAGCGCTGCGTCACCGAAAACGAATTCTTCTTCCTGGGCCCCCAAAGCTGCGTAAACCTGAAGTTCCGCTTCTATGAGCTTTTTGAAAAACGACTCGCTTTCACCGTCTTTCGCCGAAAGTTTGATGACTGGTTTGCCCGGAAGGCGGAGGAAGCGGGGGCTCAGCTTCTCCCCGGGGTTCTGGTTACCGATCTCCTGCGGGAGGACGGTCGGGTGGTGGGCATCAGGGCAGGGGAGGACGAGTTGATTGCCGATGTAGTAGTAGGCACCGATGGTATCAACTCGGTGGTCGCGGAAAAATCTGGCCTCCGGGATCGGATTGCTCCCTCCCGGTGCCTGCAGGGGGTCAGGGAGGTCAGGGATCTGCCCGCCGAAGTGATTGAGGATAGATTCCAATTGAATAAAGGCGAAGGGTTGATCAAGGACGGCTGGGGATACCCGATGGAGGAGGTGGGAGGAGCCTATCTGCTCTACACCTATAACGACTGTCTCTCCCTGGCGGTCTTTGGCCAGGTCGAGGCCCTGGCCCGCTCCGGTCAAAATCTAAACGATATCATGGAGACCTTCAAGCGTCATCCCCACATTTACGCCCTCATCGAGGGCTCGGAACTGAGGGAGTATGAGGCACACATGATCTCCCACGGCGGCCATGTTCCCCTGAAAAGAGTCTATGGCGACGGCGTTTTGCTTGCCGGGGAGGCCGGCGGGTTCATGAAATGGGACTTTGTCGGGGCACAGCCAGCCATGCTCACGGGGATGAAGGCCGCCGAGGCGGTTATCCAGGCAAAGAAAAAGGGTGATTACACGAGGAAGACTTTAAGAAGATATATAGAGCTTCTCGGAGAAACAAAAGCCCTGCAGGACATCAGGACATCACGAAATTTACACCGATTTCTGGCCTTGCGGGGTCATGAGCGGATGGGGGCTTATAACCGAGCGGTTAATGAGATTATTGAGGGCGGGTTGCTGGATGAGTTTGACTCATTTAAGAGAGAAACCTACCCGGCGCTAAGCAGGCTATATTTCGGGATCATCCAGGATTGGATTCCCAGGATCTTGCGCTGGCCCCTTAAGGT
>CP070770.1:1698797-1712754 GCA_020345765.1 Deltaproteobacteria bacterium | reverse complement strand
GATCCCCCCGGAATCTAAGCGGGGGAGAAAAGCAGCGAGTCGCTCTTGCCCGGGCTCTGGCTACCGAGCCCCAGTTTCTCCTGCTGGATGAACCCTATTCATCAATCGATGCCGGTATGCGTCATCAGCTCTGGGTTCAGATGCATAACCTACACCGGGAGCTGAAAAAGACCTGCCTGCATATAACCCATGACCTGGAGGAAGCATTTACCCTGGGAGAAATGATTGCGGTGATGATTAACGGCAGGATCGAGCAGGTCGGGAAACCCGAAGAGGTATTCTATCATCCCCGCAACCAGGAGGTAGCGCGTCTGCTGGAACTCGGTAATATCCTGAGTGGGAAAGTAGAGGAGATTGACCGAACAGGCGATTGGATAAAAGTAAAATGTAATAATTACTATCTCACCCTCCCCTGCCACGACGGGGTTCAGACGAATAAAGAGATAAGTTTCTGTATTGCCCCGCATGAGATAAAGATAATCAGGGAGGGCCGGCCGATCCGGGATTCTTTAAAGGATAATCTTTTTAAAGGCCGCATCGTAAACTCGGTATCCCATGGAATGAGCTATACCCTGTACTTTAAGATCGGTGATCTCCGGGATACTGACAGATACGACTTTGAGGCTAAACTTCCGGCATATAACTATCTTAAACTTAATCTCGCTGAGGGGAAGGAAATCACAGTTAGCTTACGGAAGAAAGCGATTCATATCTTTGAGGATTAGCCAAACCAAAAGGGTTGACAGCCAATGACTTCGTATGAACGAATGTTAGCTGCAGTTTTAGGGGGAGAGGTAGACCGGATACCGGCAACTCCTATTATCTGCAGTGCTTCTCGCCAGGTATCGGAGATTAGCTATGCCCAGTGGGCAACCGATCCCGATCTGGCTACCCAGTCCCTTTTGCAGGCCCAGGAACTCATCGGCTTTGATGCCTTTATTACCCTGTTTGATCTCTCGGTAGAAGCCGCTGATTTCGGGCAGAAAATAATCTACCCCCCTGAGAATACTCCTTATCCTGATTACAGCAATATATTTTTCAATGATATTAAGGATTATCACAAGCTCGAGTCGTTCTCCTGGAAGAGAGCCCGGAGGATGAAGAATATAATAAAAATAATAGAAAACCTGGTAGCTCTGAAAGGCAACGAGATCCCCACGGTAGGATTCCTCTGGGGTCCTCTGGGTGTGGTGGGCATGCTTCGCCGACCGAACAATCTCCTCACCGATATGGTAAGATCCCCCCAGGAGGTGCATCGGGCTTTAAAGATCGTAACCGAGGTTCTCTGTGAGTATGCCGTTGCCCAGTGTCGTGCCGGGGCAATTCTGGTCTGTTTGGATACCCTTTATGCCTCGCAGAGTATGATCAGCAAAAATATGTGGGAAGAGTTTGAGGGCCCCTACATCATAAAAGTAGCTGATGCTGTCAGGAAGGAGGGTAGTATTGTGCTTCTCCATAATTGCGGCGATCGCCCTTATTTTGATGTGCAAATTAAATGGATCAATCCTGTTGCGATTAACTTTGCTGATCTGCCTGATGACTGTGCCGATGACCGGGAACTCAAGCAAAAATATGGCAATAAAATAATCTTGATTGGTAATATTGACACTTCAATCCTCAATTTGGGAACACCAGAAGAGGTTAAGGCTGCATGTGAAAGTAAGGTCAAAAGCCTGGGAGGGGGAGGCCGTTTCGTCCTGTCCCCGGGGTGCGAGTTCCCTCCCAATGGCCCTCTTAGTAATGCCCAGGCAATGATGGATGTGGCGAAAAATTTCGCTAGGAAATAATTGATCGGAAACTGAAAATGGCAGAGAACCAAACCACTGACCTTATATTACAATTAAAAAGAGGTATTATCAACTATGATGAAACTGCGGTTAAGGCCGCAGCCCATAAATTGGTTAGTTCGAGGATAGACGCCAAGAAAGCCATACTTGAGGGATTGGTTGCCGGAATGAAATCAGTTGGTGAACTCTATGACCGGAAAGAAATCTTCTTACCCGAAATCCTGATATCTACTGAAATATTTTATACTGGTCTCAATATTTTGAAAGGAGGTAAAAAAGAAGAGGGTCTGCTCCCGGAAAAAATAGGAGAAATAGTAATTGGTACCGTTGAGGGAGACATACATGATCTGGGGAAGAATATCGTTAAGATTATGCTGGAGACCTCGGGATTTGTTGTCCATGATTTGGGGGCTAATGTTCCGGCAGAGAAATTCGTGGATGAACTGAAAAAGAGCGGTGTGCAGATAGTTGCCTTATCGACTATGATGACTACCACTCTGATGGAAATGGATAAGATTGTTGACTTAGTTCATTCCCAGAAATTAAATGCCAGGATTATAATCGGAGGGGCTGCGGTCACTCCGGAGATTGCTAACCGATTTGAGGCCGATGGATTTGCCCCTAATGCATTTGGTGCAGTTAAGTTGGCAAAGAGATTGATAACTGGTAATCAGGAATGACAGGAATTATTTTAGCCGGAGGCAAGAGCACCCGGCTTAAGCAAGACAAAGCTTTCGTGGAAATCGGTGGCAAAAAGGTCATCGAGAAGATCATTTATGTCCTTAGCTCACTATTTGAAGAGAATGTTATTGTCATTGGCTATCCCGATAACACCTATGAGAATCTTGGTGCTAAAGTGGTCACCGACCTTATCCCCGGGAAGGATTCTCTGGGAGGAATTTATACTGGATTACATTCTTCCTCATATCATCACTCATTTATCGTTGCCTGCGATATGCCCTTTATAAACAGGGAACTTATTAAGTATCTTAAAAGCGTTGTCGATGATTATGATGTAGTCGTTCCCAAGGTCTCTTCCCACTTCGAGCCCCTGCATGCAATCTACTCGAAAGGGTGTCTCAAACATATTGAAAAGCTCATAAATGAAGATAACCTACGAATACTTGATTTCTATCAGCAGGTCAGGGTAAGAACCGTATCTGACCAGGAGATCCGAAGATTTGATCCTCGGATGCGATCCTTTTTTAATGTAAACACCCAAAATGATTTAAAGGAGGCGCTGGCAATATCTCAGGAAAGTAAAGAGGAGAATGAATGATCCCGATCGTATGCATTGTAGGCAAATCTAAAAGTGGCAAGACGACCCTGATTGAAAAGCTCATCCCCGAGCTAAAGAAGCTGGGATACCGGGTGGCAACCGTAAAGCATGACACCCACGGATTTGAAGTAGACAAGGAGGGAAAGGACAGCTGGCGTCACAAGCAGGCAGGAGCAAAATTAGTAATGTTATCTTCTCCTAAAAAGATTGCCCTGATTGAAGACGTTGAGCGGGATTCGAAATTAGAGGAGCTGAGAGAATGGTTTGTGAAGGATGTGGATATTATTATCACCGAGGGCTACAAAGGCAGCAGTCACCCCAAAATTGAGGTTTCCCGGAAGGAACGGCACGCGGAACTGCTCTGCACCCGGGACGACAACCTGATTGCCGTTGCCACCGACCAGAAATTCGAACTCGGTGTTCCCTGTTTTGATCTGAACGATGCCAAAGGCCTGGCCAGCTTTATTGAAGAAAAGTTCCTGAAGTAAGTGTTTGATTATTAGGGAAAGGAGATAAAATGGAGATCGCTTACCTGCGAAGCTTAGCCAAAGTGGGTACAATGATGCTCAAGTCACAATTGGCAATGAGGCGTTGGCACTTGAATCCTGTCATGCTCGGAGAATTCGTCGAGCTCCAGGCAAGGCGATTCCCGCAAAGGAAAGTCTTCATCTTCGAAAACGAAGGCAAGCCGGATGAAATCCTGACCTATTACGACCTTCATCGCTTGTCCAACCGTCTTGGCCGGGAGCTTAAGCGCCGGGGCTTGAAGCCGGGTGATCGGTTTTCCCTTTTAATGCGTAATCACCCGGAAGTTATCATCTCGTTTATCGCCGCCTCCCGGACAGGAACCGTCTCGGTGCCCATCGATCCCCGGAGCAAGGGAGATATGCTGGAGTACACCTTCTCGGACTCGGAGTCCAAAGCTCTCATTTTCGCTGACTATCTTGTAGATGAGGTCCGCCCGGTGCTGCCTCGTGTTCCCGGCCTTAATCAAGTTATGGTGCTTAACTCCCGGGACGAGGGCGAGAAAAACACCCGCGAGTTCGACCCCTTGGAAGAAATCCTTTCCTCCGGACCGGATGAGGTGGAGTATCCGAAAGTCAGCGAGGCGGATCCCTTCGAGATCATCTACACCTCAGGCACTACCGGCATGCCGAAAGGTGTGGTTCAGCCTAATAACAGTTTCTTCTTCCGTTCGGGCCTGGGTTATTTCTTTGGCTACCGTCACGACGAGGTCCTTTACAACGGTCTCTCTCTCACCCACGGAAACGCCCAGGCAGTAACCGCCTTCCCTGCCCTGCGGATGGGGATACCGGCAGTCTTCAGCCGGAAATTTACCAAAAAAAGGCTCTGGGATATCACCCGTAAGTATGGAATTACTTCCTTTTCCCTCCTGGGAGGGATGGCATCCGGTATCCATAACGAGCCCTCCCGGCCAGATGATGCGGACAACCCGGTACGCCTGGTAGTAAGTGCCGGGACTCCCCGGACCATCTTTGAGGATTTCGAACGAAGATTTAATGTTAAGATCCTTGAATGGTACGGAACGGTAGAGGGGGGGTTTACTTATCGGCCGGTCGGACGAGGCCCGGCCGGTTCATTTGGAAAGGCAAGGATTCCGGGTTTGATTGACTTCAAAATCGTTGATAAGCAGGACGAGGAATGTGTTCCCGAAGTTATGGGTGAAATCGTTTCCCAGATGAAGATCGGGCCTACCAAGGTGGAATATCATGGCAAGCCCGAAGCCTCGGAGAAGAAGACCCGGGGCGGTTGGCTCCGAAGCGGGGATATCGGGCACTACGACAGGAACGGCTGGCTATTCTTCGACCACCGCAAAGGAGGGGAGCTCCGGAGGCATGGGGATTTTGTCCCTACTGACTTCGTAGAGAAGGTTATTGGAGAAGTAAATGAGGTATCGGAAGTATATCTTTATGGGGTACCCTCGTCTTCCGGTGCACCCGGAGAGAGCGACCTGGTAGCTGCAGTAGCCCCGGTCGAGGGGATGTCCATCGATCCGAAAAAGATATTCGAGCGCTGCCAGAAGGAACTCCCTCCCAACTTCGTCCCCGGCTATATCCAGGTTCACCCGGAGATTCCCAAAACACCTTCGGAGCGCCCCAAGGATCACCTGCTCAAAACCACCTTCGATCCGAAGGCAGAGAATACCTATACTATGGAAAATCTGAAATAAGGAAATGTAATACCATAACTTTCAGGGTAAAAAAAGATGAATAACCACCGGCTATCGGCCAGACAGCTTATCAACTACGGCTTCCCGGCATTCGGGATGTCGATCATGCTGGTAGCCCAGACCGTCTACCTCCCGATATATTACACCGACACCCTCATGCTCGGGGCGCACCTACTGAGCATCGTATTCCTGGTTGGGAGATTCTGGGATGCAATTACCGATCCCGTCATGGGACATATCTCGGATAGAACCCGGACCCGTTGGGGCAGGAGGAGACCATATTTTCTGTTAAGCTCCCTTCCCCTGGCGGTAGCGTTCTTCTTAATCTGGTCACCGCGAGCCTCATCTCCTCTCGGGCTCTTTCTGCATCTACTCATCATGTACCTGATACTCTATACTTTCTGGACGATCTTTGCCATCCCTTACATATCGCTCGGCGCGGAGTTGAGTCCAGATTATCACGAGAGAACCCGTCTGTTCGGGGCCCGGCAGATCTTCGGGCTTGTGGGTGCCATCATCGGCACGCTCCTATTCGATTTCGTCCGGTTTATCGATGATACTAAAACCGGCTATTCCCTGATGGCAGGCTCAACGGGCCTGCTTACCATGATACTGATCCTTATTATGTTTAAAGGAGTCCGAGAGAACCCCGAGTTTCAGTCGCGGGAGTCCATTGGTTTTTTTGCCGGCCTGAAGATTACTTTCCGAAACCGGGCCTTCTTAATCCTTTTGATCGTCTTCCTCTTGCTTCTGGCCGGGGGAAGTTTCCTGTATCCGCTCACCCCTTACATTGCCAAATATGTAGTACGCGATCCCAAGTTGGTGCGCTATGTTGTGCTGTGTTATATCGTGGGGGCTGCTCTATCTGTTGCCTTGTGGGTAAGACTGGCCCGGAAGATAGGCAAAAACAATACCTTGACCATATCCATGTTGGTAGCGGCGACAGCATTCCTTCTGGCCTTCACCTACCATGAAGGCACCTGGCTCCGCTGGCTGATCCTGGCCATGATCGCCGGCACCGGTCTCGGTTGTTCATTGACCGTCGTCCCCTCGATAGCAGCGGATGTCATTGATTCGGACGAGCTGGAGACCGGCCGGCGCCGTGAGGGAGCTTTCTTTGGTGTCTGGACTTTCGTGGAGAAGTGTGCGGTAGGCCTGGCAGTTTTTATCGGCATAAGTGGTCTGCATTTGATTGGATATGAGCCTAATGTGGAGCAAACATCCTCGGTTATCCTGGGCATGAAACTGCTGTACTGTATCCTTCCCGGTATCTGCCATGTAGCGGCGGCTTTAATATTCCGGAAATTCCCGATCACCCCCGAGGTGCACGCTAAAATAAGGGCCGAGCTTGACAGCAGAAAAACTTCCAGTAATTCCGAGTCGACTGAGGTTGATTGAAAATGCATAGGTAATAGAATACTAATTTAAGATCTAAAATCCATAACGAAAGGAGGATAAAATGTTGATCAGAAAGCTTTTAATTCTAAGTACAGTTTTGGTGACTTTGCTGGAATTTGGTTTAACTGTCCAAGCACAAGAAGCCAAGATTCCGGCCACGACGGCAAAAACCATCACCCGGACCGAGGATCCGGTGATCATGGAGGGAAAGCTCCTCCCTGAACTGATGGAAAAAAAGATCGAGAATCTCCGCCTCTTTGCCTTTTCTGGTGGAGAGTTTAAACCGATCCCCTTCCAGATAGACGAAAAATTGCCGGACGGAAGCTATGTCCTTCCCCAGCTTGCCCCCGGAATGTGCGAGGGTAAGGATGTCAGTGCTAATGATGAGGATCAGGGGCTTTTCGATAAGAACGATGATTTGGTCTTCTTAGTCAAAGACATCGGGGATCGGGCAGCTAAATCGCACTGGCAAGCAGGATACGATAAAGGGATGGAAATTATCGTGACCGATCCACTTACCGACGGGAAGGGTTACGCCTACCTGCTTCACTTCGATTCCCCTCCTCCTCCCTTGGAGGTTGACTATGTGACGACTCGCCCAGATGGAAAGGACCATACTATAATTGAAGCCGTTACCTACACCTTAGGGGATGTAAGTAGCGAGTTCTATTACGATTATCTTTCGATCGTCGGGAATGATGGGAAGAAGGGGCCGGACCTGCTGGACCGGTTGGAGAAGATAAGAGCGAAGGTCAAGACCCGCCGTCTATTCTTAAGTATCGATTTTCGCTTTGGATTTGATGTGGTAACTAAGACTATCCCCATAGCTAAAAAAGACGGTCCAGTAAGGATAATCAGTCGGTCTAAGGGTGTCCTTGATTTCAAAATAATTAAGATTGAAGCGAGTGGCTGGGGAGAGACCTTTTACTACTACAACCACTTCAGCAGACCGATAATTCTCGAACTGCCGGTCAGTCTGGATAAGTTCCTCAGTGATTTCGACCTTTACGGTGCATGTGATTTTACCAAAGAGACTTACGGCTCGACAGTCTATGACCCGGTTAATACCGGGGGGGCTCTGTTGGACGGGAAGATGGGTGAGGCCGAGAAGGCCATGACTACCGGCGTCGACCACGATTGGGTTCTGGGCACCTCTCCTACTATGGGAACGATCTTCCAGCGCCTGTTCTTCCCCCCGGAGTGGCTGGAGCATGTAAATAGGGGGAGCTACATCCTGGACGATGAGACGATAGACGATGAGCCCGAAGACAATCCCGGTCAGGTCCATGTAGGATATCATTTCGGGAATTTTGTCAAATGTCTTTCAAAAGGGCGCCATGTTTACTGGGAGTATTACTACTTTCCCGAAAAGTTTAAATGGGGCGAGCAGGATAAGATCCTGAATATCTTAGATAATCCGGTTAAAACCGAGGCCGGGCCCGGGATTGAATAAAAATGAACAAATCCCAACGACCAATGGCCAAATCACAATTATTGCATAGCCCTGCCTACAGGATGAGACATCCAAAACAGACTCCCTCCCTTGATGGGGGAGGACAAAGGAGGGGGTGAAGATTCTATCTATTTCCCCCTCACTCTATCCCTCTCCCTCCCGGGGAGAGGGAACTATAGGAAAATTAGTTAATGAATGAGAATTCTACTCACCATACCCTCGGCTTATTGACAACCAGGTATCGCTGGCTGACGATCCTGCTTACCTTATTGATTACCGGTTATTTCGTTATTGAGGCCGTCAATCTCCGAGTGGATAATTCTTATGAGGTCTGGCTTCCCAAGCAGGAAAAGGTCACCAAACTTTATAAAAAAATCGGGGAACTCTTCTCCGCCAATATGGCATTTGTCATCTTGGATTTACAGGAGGTATTCACTACCGCCTCCCTCCAACAGATAAAGCATATCACCGAATTACTGGAGGAAATGCCCGAACTCGCCAATGTAATGAGCCTTACGAATGCGATCGATATCCGGGAGATCGAAGGTGATATCGATGTCTCTTACCTCGTTGAGAATATCCCTCAGCACCCCGAGGATCTGACTGATCTTAAAAGCTATGTGATGTCGCGGGAAATGTATATCAATACATTCGTCTCGGCTGATTCTCGCTACACCGCCATAATCGCCAATATCAGGGGGGACGCTGATGATGTAAAAGTGTCTAAAAAAGTACGCGATTACCTTCAGGAATCTATCGGACCGGAAGGGCTTTATTTCGGCGGCGACCCAATCTATACGGTCTACATTGACGAGTATACGGAGAAGGACTTGAGGACGCTCACCCTGGTGGTAGTAGCTCTCGTCGGTATTATCCTTTTCTTAGGACTTCGGAGAATAACGGGTGTCCTTCTCCCATTATCGATGGCTGCCCTGGCGATTATCTATGTCCTCGGGATGCAGGCCCTGTTTGATATGCCGCGGAATGTGATGACCGTCTCGGTAATCGTCCTTATCTTCGCGGTCGGATCGGACTACGCAGTCCACGTCCTGAATCACTTTCAGCGGCGGAGAACCGTCGAGGCAGTAATCTCCCAGCTCAGCAGCCCGATTGTCATGTCGGCGGTGACTACGATTGCAGGACTTCTCACATTTACTACCACCAGGATACCCATCCTCCAGACCTTCGGATTGGAATTGGCGATTGGCCTAGGAAGTGCGATGTTCCTTTCCCTTACCTTCCTGCCGGCGTTACTCACCCTCGTCGGCAAGTTTGTGCACCGGAAGCCTCGAACTGCCCGGTCGTTCGATCCGTTCAACATCGGGTTGACAAACATCAGCCGACTCGTCACTGCACATCCAAGATTACTCATCTTCTCTTTTCTCATTCTCATGATCCTGATGACCCCAGGGTTCTTTCGGATCGCTGCCTCCTACAGTATCATTGGAATTCTACCGGAAGGGAGTATTCCCCGGGAGGCAGCGCGGATCCTCCGCCAACATTTCGGCGGGTCATACATACAATGCATCCACTTCCACGGCGACCACCAACAACCTGCCGTCCTCAAGACCCATATGAAGGTCGGCAATTACCTGCGCTCCCGTCCTGAGTTCGAGGGCCGTTCATCTCTGGCTGATCTTATCGCCGAGCTGAACCGGCTGATTAACGGGACCTACTCTATTCCCGAGACAACATCCGGGGTGGGAAATCTCTGGTTTTTTCTCGAGGGAGAAAAGTCGTTAGAAAACTTTGTTACTTCGGACCGGGAACACGGGCTCGTTATTGCTTATACCCCGGTCGAGGTGTCTACTGAGCTTGGCGAGCTGACCGTGATAACCGACCGGTTTCTCTCCACCGATACCGATAATCGGCTCCTCGGTATCGATACCACTTCCCTCTCCCCGAAAGATAGGGAGAGACTGAACCGAATCAAAGTTCATGAGGCCGCAAAACAAATCCACTGGCTGGCCCGGGCTTACGGCGGAGACATTGCCCCTTCAATTGAAACCATTGAAAAGGAACTTCTTCCTGCATTCGAAGAATCTCTTGAATGGCTGGAAGTTGATCCGATCCTGCTGGCGTTAGAACAGTATCTCGGCAGTGACCAGATCCCGGTTGAATTCCCTGCCGAATGGCGAGAAGAGTTACTGGAAAAGATCGGTTCGTTTCTGACTACCCCGATACCTGACGAGAAGCTCCCGGCCCAAATACATCAACAGCTTCTTGAGTTCGGAGATGTTTTTGCCGATAACGAAGAGGAAGCTGCCTACCTGAGTGAGGATATCGGGCAGAAGGTTGAAGTACTCATTAAAGAGAATCGATTCCGTTATCTGACCTCCAAGGTCGGGCATACATTTCCGGAGGAACTTCGCGATCATAAATTTTTCCGCAAACGATCGGAGGGTGTCATCTGGGAGCTGTATGACCGGGTGCAGTGGTGTTTCCCTTACGAGATAGCGGAAAGCCCGTCATTACAGCAGGCGGCGGTTGAGACGGTCCCGGTCGAGATCACCCAGGTTGGTATGCCCACCTTTTTCGAGATGTTCGACCGTCTGCTCTATCGCAGTCAAATCCAGAGTCTGATCCTGGCCGCCCTCATCGTATTCATCCTCCTTCTGTTAAGCCAGCGATCCCTGCGCAGCGCGCTCTTTTCTATCCTATCGGTTCTAATCCCACTTTACATTACGCTGGGGGCAATGGGATACTTGGATATTCCCCTTGACTTCGGGACTGTCCTTACCGGAGGCCTGATTATCGGTCTGGGAGTAGATGCAACGATCCATATTATGCATTTTCTTCGCCGCTTATTGAAAGAGGGCAGCCCTCCCCGGCAGGCGATTATTGCGACCATCGAGCATGTGGGCAAGGCGGTTCTGACCGCCAACCTGACAACCGCGATCGGCCTGGGCAGTATCGTCCTATCCAACCTGGAGGTAATGCGTAAGTTTGGTCTGATTAATGCATTGGCTATCATCCTGGTTACTGTCTCATGTTTGGTTCTTCTGCCTAGTTTTACCCTTTTGGGCTTCCGGGAGAAGGGAAACCGCTCTTAAATGAAAAAAGCCAGACAACATATATTTTTAGTCCTGGCTATCCTTGTCATCCTCTTTCCGGTGACGGCGGGGGGAGCGGAGAGGCAATCTTCCACCCCCAATACCTCAGATAAGATAGATCCTCTGAAGGAGATGAGGCTCACGATCGGCAGGTCGATCCTGCCGGAAGGAGGCGATCCCCAGGTGCTCCACGGCATCTTGAAAAGAGGGCAGATGGTCATATTTGATGAGACCCCCGAGGAGATCCCCTTGTTTATCTCCTCGGCAATTCTGATCAATACCCCCCCCGAGCCGATCTGGAGTGTGGTTTCTGACTTCGAAAAATTTCCTGATTGGGTCCCCTCGTGTCACTCCATTGACACCGTCAAGAGAGGAGACAACATCTACGATATTACCTACAGCCTGGGCTTCAAGTTCATCTTCCTTCCCCTTTACGTAAAATATACCATAAGGCGGTACGACCGCCCTCCCCTGCGTCTGGACTATATTGGGCTCGGGGGGACTATCGAGAAGACCTACGGCTGGAACCAGAACATTCCGGTGGATGACGGAAATACCATGTTTTTCTATACTACCTGGGCCCTGCCCGGCTCCGGGCTCTTGAAGCATCTCTACCGGAAGTATCCGTTCCTGGATGTAGGGATAAGCGTCTCTGCCGGAATAGTCTATTCCAAAAAGGTTAAGGAAAGGGCGGAGATTCTCAAAGGGGAAGAAAAAGTAGAATTAATGGATATTACTCAAGTCAGCCCCGAGATCAGTAAAGACGAGGAGTTGAAAATAATGGAACTCCTTAGCTCACGGGGCCCGGTCCAGATCTTTAAGGAGCCGGAGGAGGGAAAGCCTTCCTTAGTATCCACCTGGGTAACCTTTGCGGCGCCACCGGAGCAGGTATGGGCTGACCTGGTGGATTATGAGAATTACTACTATTTTATGCCCATGATGAACGGGATAAAGGTGCTGGAAAGAGACAAAGAAAAGGCCCGGGTCGAATATAAGTACGACATCAATATTGTCTTCTTCTCCTCCAAGATCAAGTATCAACTGGAGCACCGCTACCACGAGCCCGGGAGGATTACCTGGACTAACATCAAAGGAAACCGTTATGTGCAGAGTGGCTCCTGGGAGCTCTACCCGCTGAATGATGGCAAGAAGACCCTGGCTCTTTACCAGATACACTATGATACCAGCAAACTGGGATTCCTTCCTAAACTGATACTAAAGGTTATCCCTGAAGGTAAACTGGCGGTAAATTCCTACCTTAGCTCTATCGATGTCAGAGAGCTGAGAGACTGGATTGAAGCCCCGGCCGAGCTCCGGAGCGAACTTAAGGAATTGAAGGAAAGGGAAAGAAATTTGCGTTGGCAGGAGTGGAAGAGAAAAAGGAAAGAGCAGATTTTAGGACAATGTGACGGGACGACATCGCCTCTCATAAACAAGGGGGGAAAATAGGCCCAGCGCCCGTTTCATCATCAATTCAACCTCTGGCATCATTTGCCTTAAAAAAACTTAGTCAATTTTAAAAATAAAAAATGAAGTTTTGATCCCGCCCCTCCCTGCAACCATTGAACACATTTTCATGCCCATCTTCTCCTTATTCTAGTAAACTTTAAAGAGTAAAAAATTCTATAGCTATCATTTATTAAAGCAAATAACGACTTACTCATAAGCTTACTGACTTACTTTTTCGAAAAAAGTTACCTTAGGTCGGATATTCTCTTTTGCCATAACGAAATAGAAGTCATTGAACCATTTCACAAACCGATCAGCATGCTCAGAAGTTCCAATTGGATATTGTCGCATTTTCCAGTGGTTGTTGGGGCTTCCATTATAGTAAATGCCGCCGGCGTTATAGGCACAGGCCACCTTGGGAGGGTCAAAATGAGATGACTTCCATTGGTGGGCAATATATGCTGTGCCCGCTTTGATAGAATTGCTTGGTCCCAACAGCCACTCGCGGTTGATACGGGAATCATCGAGTGCTGATCGAGCCGTGGATATGAGTGTCTGCATGAGTCCGGGAGAAATCTTGTTAGGTGTGGCTTCATCAGAAATGTAGCCCAGTTCTTCCCTTATTTTCGTAGGATCACCATTGGTCTCAGTACAAATAGTGGCCATTATCAATTCCGCTGGAACTCCAAATTTCTCTGACCATAGTTCAATGGCATAACCAAATCGTTCCCATACCCGTGTTACTGTAAGCGGTTGGCCACTGGTTCGTTCAACACCTCTGTTTTCGACCTCCACGCCTCCCAATTGGAGTCGCCATTTAACACTGTCACGATAGCTGTGAAAGATGCTGAGTTCGGAAATTACTGCTTCAAGCTTGGTTATCTTTGGCTCTTCAGCTTGTTCAAAAAGGGCATTTCACGTGATTGGGCCGACGACTCCATCCACTTCTAGGCCGTGGTCCTTTTGAAAGGAGCGAACAGCCGCATCGGTGACTGCGCCAAATTTTCCATCCGGCGATCCGACCGTCTGATAGTTCAGCGATAATAGTATCCTTTGAACCTGCAAAACATCTTCTCCCTTAATCAGTGGATGCTTATATTTAATATAGCGGGTAAACGGCATAAATTCTTCTCTCGAATACCTTCCTGTCTATATCGGTGGCCACACGGTTGTTCTCTGTTTTAGTTTTGCCTGAATTCCGGGGACACATTACTTAATTCAAAAATGTCATGGGTAATGTGCATTAACACATTTTACCCCTCCCCTTCCTTTCTTCTTAGTAGTTACCCTACAATGAGCGGTCCCAGGTATTATCTTTTATATTACTCGAATCCTCGAATCCTGGAA
>CP070770.1:1696258-1698697 GCA_020345765.1 Deltaproteobacteria bacterium | reverse complement strand
ACTTAGGCTATCAGGCAAATCTTTTCGATAGGCTCAGGGCTAAATTAGATTTATTTTATTATGACATGAAGAAGTTTGTGCAAACACTTGGAGACTGGATACCGATATCCGATCTTGAGGGTGAAGTAAGAACTATAAATGAAGGGGAGGCCAAGGGAATTGGTGGTGAGGTGGGGCTTGAGTATCTGATTGCCCCATGGCTCAATGGGTTAATAAATTATTCTTATCAGTGGATAGAAGATAAGGATGGAAATTTATTAGCAGCTAATCCCAGACACAAAGCAAATTTGGGCTTAAGGGCTACATTGGCAAACGGGATCTCAGCCAATATTTTAATTCACTATACAGGGGCTACCAAAAAAAGGTATCTATTATCACTTTTGCCTACAATTGAAGATATATTAGAAGGACGAATAGGGCCACAGTATAATGAAGTGAAGCTCGATCCCTATATCCTACTTAATGCTTCGGTTTCTTACCGACTCTTGGATGACAGAGTGGAGTTTGCCGTATCCGGGCAGAACCTGTTGGATTATAAAAACTATAACGATAACCTTTATAACGATCCAGGTGGCGATTCCATACCATTGACTTTATTTGGCAGCCTGAAGGTAAAATTTTAAGGGTCTTCATTGTGCAATAAGCGGATAATACAGCGTCGGAGGGAATTATGAAAAGGATATTGGTATCTGCTTCCTGTCTTTGCATCTTCTTAATCTTAATAATTACCGGGACATCGGTAGCGGAGATCACGGTTTTCAAGACCGCTGATGTGACAGCTTACAACCAGGCGATAACCGGGTTTAAAGGAGTAGTTATCGAAAAGGAGATCACCGAAGTGAATATGGAGGGCGAGATCGAATTAGGGAATTGGATAATTAAGAGCATTAAGAGTAAGGAGCCCGCTGCTGTTTTGGCAGTTGGAGATAAGGCTGCCGAGCTTTCATCCAAGGAGATAAACAATATCCCGATTGTTTTCTGTATGGTTATTGATCCTGAAAAACATGGGATTGTAGGTGAAAACGTCACCGGGGTAAGTATGGAGGTTCCTCCCAAAACACAGTTCTCAACTCTTAAATCCATAATGCCCCGCTTAAAGTCTATTGGAGTTATCTATGACCCTAATAAAACCGCAAGGATTATCGATGAAGGGGAAAAGGCTGCTCAGGATCTTGGTCTCGAGCTTATTGCCCGCGAGGTTGCCTCCCGGGGAGAAATCGCAAAGGCTTTGGAGGAACTGATACAAAGGGTAGGTGCCCTATGGTTGGTGCCGGATACTACTGTAGTTACCAGAGAATCCTTTAAATATATTCTTTCCGGGACGATAAAAAAGGAAATTCCTCTGTTGGCTTTCTCCGATGGGTTTGTTAAGAGCGGTGCTCTTTTATCACTCTCCCCAAATTATCTTAGCGTGGGGGAGGAGGCTGGTAATATAGTTAATAAAATACTAATAGGTGCAAGCACAAAATCTCTTCCCATGGTTCATCCCGATAGCAGTCTCTCCATCAATCTGGACACAGCTAATCAACTGGGGATAAAGATCCCGGAGGAGATAAAGCAGAAAGCCAATATTTACTGATTATCATAAAGGCGCTTAACACAAAAGAGGGTTATTAAGAAGCGATCCGCCGATTAGGATTTCGGCCTGAGAACATATCTATTAAGTTATGGGTATTAGCTAACAAAAGGAGGAAGTTGTGGAGAAAAACAAGTGGGGAATAAGATTAATCTTGCTGTTATTGTTAGCCTGGCTAACTTATCTCTCTTCCGTTAATTCAGTCCTTGCCCAGCAGAATGAAGAGGGGATTGGAGAGGCGGACTTGTTCTTTGTGGAGGAATATATGGTTACCGCCGCCAAACGCAAGCAAACAGTAAGTGAATCTCCTTCTGCTGTTACGGTAATTACCGAGGAGGATATCAGACATTCCGGGGCTACTAATGTGGGGGAGCTCCTGAGGATGGTTCCGGGATTTGAAGTAGTAGAGTTCACCCCATCCGATACAGGGATTGGGGCTCGGGGGCAGAACAAACCCATGTCAAATGGTATCTTGGTCATGGTTAATGGTCGCTCAATCTATTTGGATTTTTATGGGACTGTTTTCTGGGCATTTACGGATATTTCCCTCGAATCCGTTAAGAGGATTGAGATAATCAGGGGACCGGGCTCGGCCCTTTACGGAGCAAATGCGTTCCACGGTGTGGTTAATATCATTACCAAGGAACCGGAAGATGTTCAGGGAGACAATCTTTCCCTTACTGGGGGCAACTTAAATACCCATATTAACGCGATCCACTCGGGAAAATACGGGGAACTGGGTTACCTCTTATCGGCCGGTTGGGAACAGGCATTTCACCGGGAAGACGGGGTTTCCCGGAGGTATCCCCGAGAGAGGATATCTTTGGACTATATGCTTGATGATGATTCCAAAATAATTTTTG
>CP070770.1:1687870-1696158 GCA_020345765.1 Deltaproteobacteria bacterium | reverse complement strand
GCTTGAATCCGTAAGGGCATTCTAGCACGATGAATTCAAACTTATCTGCTTCCTCCTTGGATACCTCGATTAAAAAGCCCATCTTTTTGCATGCTCGCACTAAATCTTCTTTTACCCCTTGAATAGTATCGTTGCGATGTAAGTCCTTTGAGAAATAAAAACCCATTTTACCCATAGTACTGACAAAACTCCTTACCAGCCGTTCTCCGATAAGAGGCAACCGGTAAAGGCGCTCGTAAAACCTCCCCAACGACAACATGAATTTGTTCATAAACACCTCCAAGTTCTTTTGATGCTATTTCACCACATCCTACCAGAATCGAAAAGGATGTCAATCGGGAGATAGTAAAAATTCCGCCTAAAAAAGTTAATACAACAGGGCTGGCTGCCTGGTTTATATTTACATAGAAAAAGGAGAAAATTCTGTTATTGACGGAGGTAAGTTATTATAGTATTTTATCTCTTGGTTATTTCGCCGAGCTAAGTTAATACCATGAGGGGACAGGATTTACTCAGAAAATTTGAACAGGCGGAGATAAAACCCATCTACTTTTTTTATGGTAAGGAAGGTTTGTTAATCGAGGAAGCGGTAGCAATAATTACGCGGAAGTTCCTACCCGGTATAAATGGGGGCAGCAGTAAAATCTCCGGTCTGGAGGTTGTCTACGGCAGGGAAGGGGAAGCAGAGAGGATAATCAATCTCGCCCAGACCCTGCCAATGTTCTCTCCGCGAAAAGTAATTCTGGTTAAGGAAGCGGATAAACTTTCCCCGAAGGATTTGGAGAAGTTGATCACCTATCTGGAAAACCCATCCCCTACTACTTGCTTGATATTCTGGGGGGAGAAAGCCGATCTAAGAACTAAATTCTTTAGAACATTCAAGAAGTTCGGGGTATTGACGGAGTTCAGGAACCTCTATGAGTCTGAGCTTCCTGCCTGGATCAGACAGTTCGCTCAAAAGTCGGAAAAGGGAATAGAAAGAGAGGCAGTCGATCTTTTGATTGAGTCAGTAGGAAATGATCTGAGAATGGTTAAACATGAACTCGAAAAGGTAATGACTTATATCGGTGCAAAAAAGACGATCGAGTTAGAGGATATCGAGGCAGTAGTAGTTTTGGCCAGGATCAGGACGGTGTTCGAACTGACGGATTGGCTGGGTAATAAGAATGTGGAGAAGGCCTGGGAAGCCTTAACGAGGATATGGGAAGAGGGGGAGCATCCTTTGCGTATCCTGACTATGATTGCCCGTCAATTCCGTTTCATCTGGAAGACCAAACAGATGTTAGCCCGGGGATTAGCGCATTCCGAAATATTAAGCAGGTTAAAAACCCAGCCCTTTTTATTGGATAGATACTTAGAGCAGGCAAAAAAATTCTCCTTTGAAGAGCTCAGGAAGTGCTTTGAGGAATTCTACCAAGTTGATTTAAGGTTGAAATCGAGTAAGGTTCCTCCTCGTATTATCCTGGAGAAACTGGTTGTCGATCTCTGCCGGTGAGAAAGGGGGTAAAGGTTAGGCAGACAAGGAACTTACCTTTTTGGTTAAGCGAGAGATCTTGCGCGAGGCGTTCCGGGGATGAATTACTCCCTTGGAAGCCGCCTTGTTGATGGCAGGGATAGCCGACTTCAGGGCAACCTGGGCATCTTCCCGCTTTTTTTCCTCCACGGCGATGCGGACCTTTTTAATGGTGGTTTTTATGCTTGATTTAATATTCTGGTTTCGCTTCCGGCGTTTTAAGTTCTGTCGATGTCGTTTCTGGGCTGAGGAAGATGTTGCCATTTTTTACTCCTCTTGGAACTTTAATTATATCTACCTGTTAATACTATTACTTTTAATTGGTGATTGTCAAGGATTTTTAAGAGAAGATGGCAGAAGATAGAAGAGTTGTTCGAGCTGCCGGAGTGATTGGCTTCTATACACTGTTGAGCCGGATCTTCGGGCTGGTCCGTGATGCAGTGATTGCTAATTTCTTTGAGGCAAGAGGGGTAGCGGATGCCTGGGTGGTGGCTTTTAAGATTCCAAATACATTTCGCCGGTTATTTGGCGAGGGATCACTTACGGCCTCTTTCATCCCGGTCTATACCGAATCTTTGAATAAGGATCCGAGGGAAGAGTCAGATAAGATTGCCCATATCTCCATGACGATTTCGGTTATCCTTCTTATTATTCTCTCCGTTACCGGGGTTGTCCTTGCTCCGCTTTTAGTCAGGGTAATCGCACCCGGGTATTTAGGTGTTTCCGAGAAGTTTATACTCACCGTATCCCTTACCAAGTGGATGTTCCCCTACATCTTCTTTATTGGGCTGGTGGCCCTGTGTATGGGAATCTTGAATTCGTTAAGGCATTTTACCGCGCCGGCTCTGGCCCCGGTGCTCCTTAACCTCTCGCTGATCCTATCGACACTATTACTCTATAATTACTTTGCCCAACCGGTATATGCCCTGGCTTTAGGTGTGCTTATCGGGGGGATAACCCAGTTAGCACTCCAGATACCATTCCTCTATCGGGTGGGAGTAAGGCCGAAGATCAACTTTAGCTTCTTTCATCCGGCAATCGGTAGAATTTTCAAACTTATGGTTCCAGCAATCCTGGGCCTGGCGGTTTACCAGATTAATACTCTGGTAAGCACCTTTTTTGCTTCCCGACTCCCCGGGGGGAATACATATCTTTATTTTGCCGATCGCTTGATCCAGTTTCCTCTGGGTGTCTTTGCCATTGCGATCGCCACGGCGGCACTGCCCAGTCTGTCCCGGTTGGCAGCCGATAACCGGATGGAGGAGTTGATGGATACCCTCAATTTCTCTCTCCGGTTGGCATTTTTTGTTGCCATCCCGGCAATGGTAGGACTGATTATCATCCGTGTGCCAATCCTCAATGTTCTTTTCCAGCGGGGGAAGTTTGACTTTTTTACCGTTAGAATGACTGCCCAAGCCGTGCTTTTCTTCGCTTTAGGACTATGGGCCTTTTCCGGGGTGAGGATAATTGTCTCGGCCTTCTATTCGTTGAAGGATATGAAGACACCGGTGTATGTAGCAATTGTGGCGCTTCTGACCAATATTATACTCTGCAAGCTGTTAGTAGGACCTTTGGAACACGGAGGGTTGGCCCTCGCAATCTCACTCTCTTCGGCAATTAATATGTTGCTACTTCTATTAATCTTACGGAGAAGATTTGGAACAATAGGGGCAGGTAAGATATTAGGCTCAATTTTCAAAGCAGTTTTATCATCTTTGCTGATGGGTGGGCTTATCTACTGGCTCAGCGGATATGGGGAGTGGACGGTAGCAGCGGATGATATTTACGGGCTGGTTGTTAAAGCGGGGCGACTTCTGGGAGTAATTGTTGTTGGGACGGGAGTTTATCTCGCGAGTTGTTATCTTTTAAAAAACTCGGAATTATCTTTCCTGCTGGAAGGATTAAGGAGGAGATTGAAAGGAACAGGTGACTCGGGAGGTGATCTTTAAAACGGAATGGGGCTGGTGCGGAGTGGTAGTAGGAAGGGGAGGGATTATGCAAGTGGTCCTTCCCGAGAGAAGGAAGGATTTGGTTATAGCCCGGATTCGCTCCCGGTATCCGGATTCGCTGGAAGGAGGGAAGGGGACCGAGGGTGTCCAGAGGGCGCTGAAGAGGTTTTTTTCCGGGAAGAGAGTGGATTTTGATTTTCCGCTTGATCTTTCCCCTTACTCCGATTTCCAACGACGGGTATGGGAGGTAGCCAGGACAATACCATACGGAGAGGTGAGGAGTTACCAATGGGTCGGAAGCAAGCTGGGTAATCCCCGAGGAGGGCGGGCAGTGGGTGGTGCCCTGGGAAGGAATCCGGTGCCGGTTATCGTTCCCTGTCACCGGGTGATTCGGAAGGATGGGCATCTGGGGGGATTTTCCGGTCCCGGAGGGATAGAGCTTAAACGGAAGTTGTTGAAGTTGGAGGGGTGCAGGCTCAACTTTAAATGATTCTATTTTTATTCAGATTTAGCTATCAACCTTACCCTCGCCGCCGAAGCGGGCAAGAAGCCCGGTCCCGAAAAGAATAAAAACAAAGGCAAGGATTCTTCCAGTGGCAAGTAGGGGGTCTTCGGGTAGATGTTCCCCCATACTGACCATTCCTCCAATAATGGCAACTATTTTATTTATTACCGCACTTAAGGAAACCACAATGAGTGCCTTTCCGCGCTGAAACCCGCTCTGCATTATGGTAATCCCTAAAAAATTGGAAGCAATTACCAAAGGAAGGAAAAAAGCAAAGGCTAGCAATGAATCTCCACCATCCAGACAGTTAAAAAGCGCTTTAGTATAAAGCGCAGCCAGTCCCATTACGAGCCCGGTCGCAATCCCCAGGACCACTTCCAGGTTCATATTCTGAATAAAGTATTTCTGCAGTAGGATGAAAAGCAGGATTGTCAGGCTAACAGCAATACTTACTATCAGGAGAAGGTACCCGTGGAGGGTAACATGCTCGGCCTCGGAAGGGTCAGCACTTAATCCCAGAAGGGCTATACCCAAGATCATCATTGCTACTGCTACCCATTCCCGGAGCTTTACGTCTTCCTTAAGATAGAAGACCGAAAACAAGGCGAGGATGACCAGCCCGAATCCGATGGCGGGCTGGATAATGGAGATCGGGGCGTTAGCGACGGCAATCAGATAAAGGATCCAGCCGATAATAACAATACCAAAGCCCAGCATCCAGGTTCCGGAGGTTAGAAAAGCCAGAAGGGTTTGGGGATTGAAGCCCAGTTGGACTTTAGGGAGGTTAACCGCTGCTTTTTTCCAGAGGACAAGCCCGGAGTTCATACAGGTTGTCCCTATTATCGAGAGCAATATAGCAATCCAGATAGACATTATTTCCTCGTTTACGGCTATTATATGAAGTCAATAAGAATATCTCAAATCAATAGGTGATCCTCTGTCCCATAATTTCAATAGCGCAATAGAGCTGCTATGTCCCCGACATCCTTTAGTTCTTCGATCTCATCCACGAAATCGACTTCAGCCTTTGTAGTAGAAAGCAGTTCAACTATCTCGTTGATCAAATCTACTTTAAATAATGAGGTTGAACCGCAATCGGGGCATTTATCCAATTCTCTGTTGAATAGCCCTTCACAATCTCTACATCTAATGCCGTTAATTTCGACATCACGATTCACAATCACTTTTTCCACTCTTCCCATTTTTGATGAGAACAAGACATCGTCTACTCCAACCACAGCGGGTTCTCCTCGCAGATAATGATTCTTTATTTCTTCCCATAATTTTTTCTCGGATTTCCTTTCTTCGATGAAAAATAAATCAAATATCTCCTTGTTGATGTAATTTTCACCTTTTCTTAAGTCTAATGCTTTCTCACCAACCAATTTTTGTGTAAGTTGATTGGTTAAGGCACTCCTTATTTCGGTAAGAATCTTCTTAGAACCTACCAGAATGATTCGTCTGAATTCTTCTTTTTTTTCTAGTTCAATTAATCTGTCCACGATCTCTCTTGAATAATACTGTATTTTTTTATCTCTTCTTCTTTCATACCTTTGTTGGGACCACCCACCTACTTTGACACGATTTTTTATATTTCCTTTTATTTTTTCTTCCGAATCAGCTTTTGCCGATGTGACTAAAAATATCTTAGCTATTTCGTTGTCAGCTACAACAACAGCAAAATTCTCATATTCGTCTTTTAACTCAGCCAGGGGCCGGATATATGGTGAGGAATCTACCCAGATTATATTTTCAACCGTAACATTTAAAGGGTATGCCTCAAAATAATCCAGTAACCAGCAGCAGAATATACAGAGACTACCTGATTGATATAAATCCTTATCAAGATAATCTTTAACTAATTTAATATTTTCTTCAAAATGCTTTGATTCATCTTTATTTTCCTTAAATAATTTCCTTATATTATCTATCCTCCTTTCAATTATTTCTAATGATTCTGGGCTTGACAGATAGATACTTAAGAATGCCCGATCATGCGAAGTTAGCTTTGCTAATTTTTTCAGATCAATTTCATCAAACATTTTTTCTTCGTTGTCTGAGTTAATTTTCTAACAAGGGGTAAATAGCTTTTCCCTTGTTATATCACTGAGGGAGCTCAAAGACAAGATGTTAATAATCAAATCCCAAATCCCAATGACCAAATCCCGATGACAAATCCGCTTAGAGCGGACCAAATCCTTCACCCCGATCCGGGGACATCGGGGCAAGATGACCAAATCCCGATGGCCGATCCGGCCGAACTTAGGCGGATTGGGCGAATGAGTGAATTGGTAGGTTATTAAAGGAGTTTGTGTTTGAATCGTTCTTGACCTCGTGGGGTGTTAATGATATAAGTATTTTATGATCCCGATGAGAATCGGAAAAATGTTTTATTAGTGTCTTACCAGGAGGAGAAAAATGATAAAGACCGAACTATGCAAGATGCTTGGAGTCCAATATCCTATCATGCAGGCACCGATGGGACCGTATGATACTACTGAACTGGCCGCGGCGGTTTCCAATGCGGGGGGATTCGGGGTGGTCAGTCATCCGGGTGCTTCCAAGGGGATTGCCGCTAAGATCTTAACCTCACCGGCTGAATCTCTGGATGAGCTGATTGAAGATGTAAGGACCAGAATGCGCAATGCCCTCCACTGGGTGAAGGAGCATGCCGACTATCCCTTCGGATTGAATCTCCGGGTCGCCCCGGAGCACCCGGAGGTTCCCAGCCTGGTAGATATGATTATTGAAGAGAGAGAAAAGGACCAAGACTTAAAGAAAAAGCTCCGATTAATTATCACTTCGGCAGGGGATCCCAGCCAAGCCCATCTGAAGAAGATCCAGGAAGCAGGAATGCTTCGATTTCATACCGTTCCTTCGGTGTATCATGCCCGCAAGGCAGAACAGTCAGGGGTGGATGCTATCGTCGCCACGGGCTATGAGGCCGGTGGGCATGTGGCTTATCAGCCTATCCATACCATTGTTTTAGTCCCTGCCGTAGTCGAGGCAGTAAAGCTTCCGGTAATTGCCGGAGGAGGAATTTGCGATGGGGCTGGATTAGTGGCGGCTTTGGCCTTCGGGGCGGTGGGGATATACATGGGAACGAGGTTTATCGCTTCCGAGGAATGCGAGTTTAATCCCCGGTCCAAGGATGAGATTGTCCAGGCCTCGAAGAAATTCCCCAAGGAGGCGGCCACGATCGTAACGGAAGGTATCTTTGGACCTCTCCGGCATCTCAAGAATGCCTACTCCCGAAAGCTCTATGAGCTGACCCAGGAAGGTGACAGAAGCAAGATACTTCAATGGGAGATTGAAGGGGCTTATCTTGCTTTTGGACCCGAAGGAGATATTGAGAATGGGGCGATATGGTCCGGACAAGTAGCGGAACGATTAGATAAGATACTACCGGCTAAGGAGATCGTAGATAGGATCATGAAAGAGGCGGAAGAGAAACTCCGGAGCCTTCCCAAGAAATTTCTATCGTCCTGATAATGTCCTGACCGACACTGGCTTACAACCCAAAATGTACTTTAAGAAATCTCGTATTTATTAAGGAGAGTTTGTCCGTTGAAAGACGCTGAGATTGATCTTCTGATAAAAAAAATGCTTTCCGGAGATAAATTGGCTCTGGCAAAGGTGATTACCATCGTGGAAAATCAATCGGAACTCACCCCAACGGTTATGAGCAAGATTTATCCCCATACCGGCAGATCGTATCAGATCGGATTCACCGGACCCCCGGGGGCGGGGAAAAGCACTCTGGTGGATAGACTTATCCCCCTATTTCGGAAAGAAAATCATTCCATCGGAGTGATAGCGGTTGATCCATCCAGTCCGTTTTCCGGGGGAGCTGTGCTGGGAGACCGCATCCGGATGCAGCAGCACTGCCTGGATGACGCTGTATTTATCCGGAGCTTAGGAACCCGGGGAAGCCAGGGAGGTCTCAGCCGGACGACCAAGGGGATAATCCAGCTCTTCGATGCCTCGGGAAAGAACTATGTTCTTATTGAGACGGTTGGAGTAGGCCAGACCGAGCTCTCGGTCAAGGAGATTGCGGATACTACCATCGTGGTGCTGGTGCCGGAATCGGGAGACGCTATCCAGACCATGAAGGCCGGACTGATGGAGATCGCTGACATCTTTGTAGTCAATAAATCCGATCGGGAGGGAGCCGAGGCAATCCTCACCGAATTGAGACTGATGGCCCATCTCAGCGAGAAGAAGGGGGATTGGGAGATCCCGATTCTGCTGACCCAAGCCAATAAAGATGTTGGGATTACCGAACTGTTTCAACAGATTAAGAAACATAGGACGTTCTTGC
>CP070770.1:1679877-1687770 GCA_020345765.1 Deltaproteobacteria bacterium | reverse complement strand
CCCTCACCTCAATCCTCTCCCCCAAGGGAGAGGAGGTTAATGATGAAATTGACTCTAAACAGGTTATTATTGATAGTTATTCTCGGTTTAGTCTTCATCTGGGCAAATCCTCAGTCGGAGGCTGCCGAGAAACTATCCGCTCAGGCTGCCGTTGACCGGACTGAGGTCTTTGCCGGTGAGTCCTTCACCTTTCAGATCCAGGTGCAGGGGCATGACACACCGGACAAACCGGACATCTCGGGTATCCGGGACTTTACCGTCCAATCCTTGGGCGGACAGCAGAACAATAGCTCATCGATTACGATTGTCAACGGACGGGTAACCCAGAATGTCCGGCGCGGCTATATTTTCTCCTACCGCCTTACCCCAAAGAAAATAGGTAACCTTACTATCCCCTCCATCAAGGTATCGGCAGGAGGACAGACCGTCAGCACCCAGCCCGTGCAAATAAAGGCGGCCCGACCTACCGAGGCCGAAGACTTCAAGCTTCGGATGGAGCTCTCTGCCGTCAAAACCTATGTCGGACAGCCCATCACCCTGACCGTCAACTGGTTCATCGGGAAAGATGTTGAGGGGTTCCAGTTCAGCTTGCCGGTTTTGATGGACAAGCGCTTTGCGGTCACCGACCTGGATACACCAATCGATCCCAAGAAAAAGGATCTTTACCTTCGTATCCCGTTGGGGGACGGCGAAGTCATCGGCAAGAAGGAACGGACCTCTCTTGAGGGTAAAGAATACATGGCGGTGCGATTCCAAAAGATCCTCATCCCCCAAAAATCCGGCACCATCAAGATTCCCCCGGGGACGGTTACCTTCAATGCATTGATGGGCTACAAAAAACGCCCGCGCTCACATGATCTTTTCGATGACTTCTTCAGTGATAGTTTCTTCGGAAGGAGAAAAGAAGCCATTTACAAGAAATTCGTTATTCCCTCTAACTCACCGGGACTTACTGTTCTAGAGCTCCCGGAAGCCGGGCGACCGGCTAACTTTACCGGGCTTGTGGGAGAGTATCGCATGACTGCCAGTGCCGCTCCCACGGAGGTCAGTGTCGGCGACCCGATCACGCTTACCATCCGCGTGACCGGTCCTTACTATCTGGAAAATGTCGAGCTCCCTCCCCTTGACCGGTATGAGGCTTTATCCTGTGATTTCAAGATCCCGGCGGAGATGGCGCCCGGAAAGGTGGAAGGAAGAGTAAAAACATTTACCCAGACCGTCCGGGCCAAACATAAAAATGTAACTGCCATTCCTCATCTCGAGCTCCCCTATTTCGATGCCGAGCACGGCCGGTATGCCATGGCGCGCACCGAGCCGATCCCCCTTACCGTAAGCTCGACCCGGATCGTCACCGCCGAGGATGCCGAAGGAAGCGGGGTTTCCGAGGAAGCCAAGATCGAGCTGGAAACCTGGACTGAAGGAATCGCATACAACTATGAGGATTTGTCGGTCCTGGAGGATCAGGCTCAGGGTCTGTCGGTTTGGTTCACTTCCCCTCTCTGGGTCGTATTGATCGGACTGCCTCCCCTGAGCTATTTTATCCTCCTTTTCTCGGTTACCTTCACCCGTCGGCGTAAGGCCGATCCGGCAGCAAAACAGGCACGAAGGGCCTACGGCCATCTGGTAAGAGCCCTTAAAGACAGCCGGAAGCTCGCTGACAGCCCGGTGCAGACTAACGCCTCGGTTTTGGAGGCTTTCCGGCAGTATCTGGGGAGCAAGCTCCGCCTGCCTCCGGGGGTGCTCACCCTCAGCGATATTAAAGATACCCTGCGGGAACGGGGAGTCGATGGAGTTACTATTGAGGATCTGAAATGCCTTCTGGAGGAATGCGAGGCCAGTCGCTACGCCGGAACGGCCGTCAGCGGCGATGCCCCTTCCATCATTGACAGCGCCCTGAGACTGGCAAAGAATCTGGAAAGAAGCCTTCAATAATGAAAAAGAATTACCTGATCCAATTACTGCTGCTCATCTTGATCTGCCTGGGTTTCACTCCTTCCGATTCAATGGGTGATACCCTGACCGAGGCAGAGAAGCAGGAGCTTTTCGTCCGGGCCAAGGAGTTTTTCCGCCGGGGAAACGAGGCGGCTCTTAGAAACCCGGAAGGGGCCACGGATCTATACCGGAAGGCGGTGATGCGATTCGAGCGCATTGTTCGCGAAGGCAGGGTGCAAAACGGAAAGCTTTACTATAATATCGGCAATACCTATTTCCGGATCGGCGATCTGGGACTCGCCATACTCAATTACCGGCGGGCACAGCGGTACCTGCCCAACGATTCCAACCTCTTCCAGAACCTCGAATACGCCCGCAGCCGGCGATACGATAAGATCGAAGAAAAACAGCGGACTAAAATTCTGAAAACGATGCTGTTCTGGCATTACGACTTGTCACCAACGGTGCGATTTGTCATCTTTGCCGTCTGCTTCGCTGCCTTCTGGCTCGGGGCCTCCATTAGACTTTTATCCCTCCGGGCAATGCCCCGCTGGGTATTGTTGTGTCTGGGGACGGTTGCGGTCATATTCTTTACTTCCTTGACCGTGGAAAGCATTATGGAGAGCCATAGCCGGGCCGGTGTCATCCTCGCCCAAGAGGTAATCGGACGAAAGGGAGACGGCGAGACCTATCAGCCCAGCTTCAAGGAACCCCTCCATTCCGGCACCGAGTTCAAACTGGTCGAAGACAGGAACGAGTGGTATCAAATTGAACTCAGCGACGGCCGCCGCTGCTGGATACCCGAAAAAACGGCAGGATTGGTGCGGTAAAAAATAGGGATAGTGGAGCTGTTGAAAAAGTAATTTTCCCTCCCCCTCACCTTTCTCCCCGGCTTGTCCTGAGCCCCGCCTTTGGCGGGGTCGAAGGATGGGGAGAGGAGGTTTATTAAATCAGAAAATCAACTGCCGCAGGAATCCCTGGTAGATGCCCTTAGCAACTAACCGCCCGGAGACGGCC
Source organism: Deltaproteobacteria bacterium (assembly GCA_020345765.1). Lineage (GTDB taxonomy): Bacteria > Desulfobacterota. The sequence goes on along the minus strand of CP070770.1, from coordinate 1,684,821 downwards.
GAAAAAACCACTCCTCCCGGCCAGATAGCGTAGTGCCCGGCGTTGTAGAGGTTTTTTATCGAGGATTGCAGACAGAAATACTTGTCCTTCAGGGGGCTCTGGAAGAAATCGTAGGTCCAGCCCATGATCGCCCCTTCCTCGTTCAGGGTCCAGCGCGCCATTGAACGGGGCGTGGCCAGTTCCTTGTAAATCACCCTCTGCGAAAGCCCCGGAATGATATACTCGGTCTGCCGGATGATGTCGTCCAGCACCTTCTGTTTCATCTCCCGGTACTCCGGGCTCCGGGCCATCGGGTCGGCTGAGCCGGTCCCCCAGCCGTTCTGCCAGTGGTAGGAGACAAAAACCTGGACCACCAGCGAGCTTTTCCCCTCGGGGGCCAGGTGGGGAAGGTCGAGGGATGGCGAGCTGATGAAGGACCAACCCTTGTTGTGGGCCTCCGGGTCGTAGATGTCCCGGGCCGCGGTTTCGTAGGTGCGCCAGTAGATGGTGTGATTGGTCTTCATGTGCTTCTGCAGTTCCCCAGCCTCCATGTCAAGCCCGAGGAAAGCCGTGCAAACCGCGGGGGTGAGCTGACCGGCGGAAAAGAGCTGGCGCTCCCGGAAATCCCACTTTTCCGGACGGTCCAGCATTTTATTGATAAGCCGCTTGAGATTGCCGGCGTTGATAAAATAGTCGGCGCGGAAACGTTCCCCCCCGGTGGTTTCGACTTCGGTCGCGATATCCCCCGAGGTGATCACCCGGTCGACGGTGGACTGGAAGCGGATCTCACCGCCCCGCTCCCGGTAGGCGTCAGCAAGTTTGTTCATGAAGCCCTGCAGGCCGGCCCGGGGATACCAGTAATCTTCGGTGAAGGTGTACCAGAAGATGTAATGCATCAGGAGAGGGACATTCCTGAGACTGCTCTCCCCGCAGAGGTATAAGAGTCGTGGCTCGTCGGCAAACAACTCCAGTGCCTTCTCGTCCCCGGTGGTCTTTATCATCTCCCGGCCCCGGCGGGCGAAGAAACCGGCGTGGGACATCATCCGCAGGTTGGCGCGGACCTTCTCCCAGCCGTCCAGCACGATGGCCTGGGGGCCGCCCCCGAACATCTTTCTCATATTCAGGCAGGCCGAGACGATGTAGTCAAACCACCGGTCGAGCCCCCGGGTGGAGCCGGGGAAGGCCTTCTTGAAATCATCACGCAACTGGTCGTAATCCCAGAAGGGGGCATCGAGATCGGGCGTGGCCCAGCGGAAGCGGGTCCGGATCCATTCGTCTGGGTCGTAGAGACCGAGGTCCTGAAGAAGGGGGAAGAGCACGCCGACATTCTCGGTCGACTGGTCGCCACAGTCAAAGTAGAACCCCTTGCGCCAGATGCCGGACATGTTTCCCCCCACCTGGCGGCCGTGTTCGAGGATAAGGGAACGCTTGCCCTGCTTCTGCAGGTAAAGGCCGGCAATGAGCCCGGCGATCCCGCCACCGATAACGATGACATCAAAATCCTTTCTTTGCACTTTTTCCATATCTACCATCCTTTGTTCTTAAAAATTTCTCTTGCCTCCAATAGCTTTTTCTCTGACAGGTCATATTCCGCATACGGATAAGCTTTACCGAACAGGGCCTGCTTGGCGACAGCAAGGCGGTGAAACGGAAGGAACCTCACCGGCGGCAGACGGTCACAGCCCGTAAGCCAATTCGCAATTGCAGTGAGGTCTGAATTGTTATCATTGAACCCCGGGATCAGGGTAATGCGCACCTCTAATGCCACATCTGCAGCCATAAGCCATTTCAGATTATCCAAGATTATTTCGTTATCATGGCCGATTACCCTCCGGAATTTTTCGGATTCAACATGCTTCAAGTCAAAAAGGATTAAGTCGAACCATTCGACCAGTTTCTCTCTCAGCTTATCGGGCCAGAAACCCGAGGTTTCCACGGCCAGGTGAACCCCCCTTTCCTTCAAAGCCCGGGCAATGTCAAAAAGGAATTCGGGCTGGGCAAGCGGTTCCCCGCCGGAAAATGTAATGCCGCCGCCCGTGCCCTTAAAGAAATCAAGGTCATTAATTACTACCGCCATCAGTTGTTCCGGTTGATAGTCGCACCCAACCAGCCTGCGGGCCTGTGATGGACAGACCTCCGCACACCGCCCGCAGGCCAGACACCCATCGCGCCATGCGTTCGGGGAAGAAAACGGCCATTCACGGGGGCAGGCCTCGAGACATCTCCGGCAGCCGATGCAGCGGTTGATATCATAAGCGATCGCCGGCCTAAACGACTTACCTTCTATATTGTGGCACCACGGACAGTCGAGATGACAGCCCTTGAGAAAGACGACCGTGCGCAGTCCCGGACCGTCGTCAACACATCCCCGGGAAATATCAAAGACCCTGCCGGTCACTATCACTCTACCTTCCGAACTCTACCCGGGCAATAATGTCCTGCTGGATGGATTTGCCCAGATCGGTGAAATAGGCCGAGTAACCCGAGACCTTAACGATCAGGTCCCGGTATTTATCCGGATGACTCTGGGCATCGCGCAGAACCTCGGTAGAGACAACATTCGGCTGTAAATGCATCCCCCCTAACCGGAAGTATGTCCGGATCATAGATGCAAAGGTATCGAGTTTCTCCTCCGAACCCAGAAAATCAGGATGAAACCGGATATTCAGGGCGATACCTGACGATACCTGATGGGGAGGGAATCGGGCAATTGTTTTCATGGCCCCGGTAGGGCCGGCCCCGGCTCCGATCAGATTGCTCGGGGAAACCCCGTTCGAGATCGGCTCGCCCTGGCGGCGCCCGTCAGGGCTTGCCCCCAGCATAAAACCGTCTATCACATGGTTTCCGTAGGAATAATAGCATACCCGGAAGTGCCCTCCCCGGATGTTCCGGTATTTAGACGCCTCTTCGTAGATCCAGCTTAATACCCGGAGAGCCATCTCATCGCCCTCGGTATCCCCTACCCCATATTTGGGTGCCCCATGAATAATCCGCTGTCGAAGGGCTTCGTTTCCTTCGAAGTTATCTGAACAGATCCCTATCAGTTCTCTTAGCATCAACTCCTTCCGGTCATAGACAAAGGATTTCATCGCTAAAAGGGAGTCAACCAGCGTAGCCAGGCCCCTCACATCTACCGAGGTTAAGTCATACCGGGCTCCCCCGGCAGTGATATCGGCGGCGTTTTTGATACAATCATCCATCAATGCCGAGACATACGGGGCGGGGAGAATCTCCCGGTATGCCCGATCCTTGCCGGCAGTCGCCTCGATCAGAACCTTTATCTGGTGGGTCAGCTGTTTTCTGAAGGCCGATTTTAGTTGATCAAAGGTGGTAAATTTTTGGGGGTCTCCGCTATCATAACCTCCCTGCTGACCGAGGGACGGTGGAGGCATTTTGCCCCGGGTCAAAGTCATCAGGAGGACGGCGGGCAGGACGAGCTCGTGACCTCCCGGACAGCCGTGGGTATCTGACTGTCCCGAAGTCTCTATGCAGCCCACGATACAGTAATCCCGGGCATCCTCCTGGCTGAGCCCGTCGGCGTCCAATCCTTTTACAATTGCCTCATCGTTATAAATCGCAATACCGTTGGCATATCTAAAGACCTCGGCAGTTCGGCGAACGAATTCCTCCGGTGAATCGTCGTGGATCCTGACCGAGAGCTGGTTGATAGCTCCCCCCATCTGCGCATGGGCTTCGAGCATGAGCATCGAGAGCTCATTAGCTGCGTCTTTACCGTCCGGTGTCTGTCCGCCGATCGTCACGCAGTGCTGGTTGTTGCCCAGGGTTGCGTTCGTCTCCATCCCCACTTCGGGAATCGGCTCTATATTGGCAGAAAGCTTAAGATAGAATTCCTGCAACAACGCCATCGCTTCCTTCTTGGTTAAACGGCCTTCCTCAATGTCTTTACGGAAATATGGATAGAGATACTGGTCTGCCCGTCCGACGGCAAATACCTCGTGGGTCCCGTATTGAATCTCACCCACCAGCAGGGTGAACCAGGCGGCCTGGAGGGCTTCGTGGAAACTACGCGGGGCATTTCGGGGAACATTCCGACAGTGGGTTGCGATCAATTGTAGCCGATCCTTTTCTTTCTCATCCTTGGCCCCTGCGGCCATCTCTTCTGCCAGTGCGGCAAAGCGCTCGGCATAATGGATAGCTGCCTTTAGGCTGATGATCACCGCCTTCAGGAAGTTGCGTCCGCTTTCGTTATCCGGCTCCTCCCTTTCGATCTGTCCTAAACGCTCCTCCGCCTCCTTTATTATTGCCCCCATCCCCCGGGCAACAACCTTGTCAACACCCAGGCTGAGATGCCCCTGCACATCGAAGCAGAAGGTAGCCGGAGTGGGGTTGTTGCGGGCAAGTTCGTACTGGAGCGCCCGGAGGAGCCGAATCCGCCTGCGGGTTAAGCGGGCATATACATTTGCCCCCGAGATCTTACGCAGACTTTGCCTGCCGATGTAGCGGGCAAATCTCACCGCTTTGATCCAGCTCATCAATTTCCCGAGCAGACTCGGCCTCGTATTTATTATCCCGTCTTTCTCCCATTCCCGGGCTTTGCAGTCCCGGAGAGTCTTACCGTCCCAGTAAGGTAATATCTCATCCCAGAAGATCTTTTTGTCCTCTTCCGAGATTGAGAACGGCCGGTGTTTCCGGTGGAGAATTTCCATTTCCAACTGGAGCGTTCTGAGGAAATCCCCTCGCTCCACCGAAAGCGGCCCTGCAAGAAACCTTTCGGTCTTACTGCCCGCAATGTATTCGTCCGGATAGATTTGTATCTTTTGCTTCTCCAGCGTGCACTCAAGGGCAAGTGCGTTTCTCAGGCACGGGTCCATCCCCTCGGTCTCCCGGTAAACCCGGGTAAAGTAGAATGCCCGCGCCATGCATATCTCGTAAGGGGCCGTTAGCAACTGGTCTTTTAGTCGGGCAATCCGCGGGTCAAGATCACCCATTCTGCCGAGTGTTCCT
>CP070770.1:1669860-1679777 GCA_020345765.1 Deltaproteobacteria bacterium | reverse complement strand
ATGTCGGAACAGGTCCGGGATATATCTGCCGCGAGTTGGCGAAAAGAGTTAGTGAGGTCAAAATAGTTGGATTAGAGATTAGCAGTCTCATGCTGAAAGCAGCCAGGAAAAATATTGACGAAGCCGGCCTCAGCGGGAGGATCCTGCTCCAGGCCGGTAATGCCGAGCGGATGCCCTTTAAATCGAAAAGCTTTGACGGGGTTATTTCCAATAGCTCCCTGCACCACTGGCAGGAACCGGTAGCCGTATTTAACGAAATCAGAAGAGTTCTGAAGGACGGAGGGAGATTCCTCATCTGCGACCTGAGGAGGGATGCCCCGGGAATTCCAGTGGCCATGATATATCTTCTCTTAAGTGATAGGAATAGAGAGGGATTTCTGAACTCGGTCAAGGCTGCCTATACCCTGAAGGAGTGCGAGCAGTTGCTGGCCAAAAGCGAGCTGGAAAACTTTCAGGTCCTTAACCTTTTTATGAACCTGATCGTAATCCCCCGGGATTTTTAGCGAAGAATTTTTACATTATAGTGGGAGACCCATAGTGGCTTACGACAGTATCCTCCGGGACTCGACCAAGCAGGATAATTACGAGACCGCCTACCGGTTGGCCTGCGACGAACTGGCCAGGATGGATATTGAAAAGCAGTGCGAGAAGGCCGGTGCTCGCTTGACGGATCAAGGCAAAGGTATTATTCTCCGCTTTCTCAACCGGGATCATCTTATCAGCTATCCCGATATTGAGGTCAGCTTCCAAGATGGAGAAGGGGAGGTAACCCTCTGGGAAAAGATAGTAATAATTCATTATCTCGTAACTGCCAAAGGTACTAAGCCGGCGGGTGAGCTGATATCCTACAAACAGGTGCCTGACGGCAGGCTTTACTACCCTAACTTTGTGAATCGCACCACCAGACCGCTGATTAAGGTTTTCGGCAAGGATCCTTCTTTACTGTTGGAGGCGGCAGGGCTCCTTGGCGGTACTCCTTCCGATTACGGCGATTACGCGGTTACCATTCCGGCGTTACCCCGGGTGGCAGTAACAACTATAATCTGGACAGGTGATGATGAGTTTCCACCGGATGCCAATATGATCTTCGATGCCAATATCGTCGATTACCTGCCGGCAGAGGATATTACCGTGCTTTGCAATATGATTGCCCTCAAGCTGATGAAGTATCAACCGACGACGAAAGGAAATAAATGAAGATTGCCATTAGCGGAAAAGGTGGAACCGGGAAGACCACTCTGTCAGCCTTGCTGGTGAATACCCTGAAGGAGAAAGGCTATCGGGTCCTGGCGGTGGATGCCGACCCCGACGCCAACCTGGCCGGTGCGCTGGGGTTTCCCCATCCCGAGGAGATCGTCCCCATTACCGAGATGGAGGAGCTGATCCACGAGCGGACCGGAGCCAAGCCGGGGACTGCCGGAGGATTTTTCACGCTTAATCCCCGGGTAGATGACATTCCCGATCAGGTGTGCCGGGAGCAGGACGGAGTCCGCCTGATGGTTATGGGAGAGGTAAAAAAGGGAGGCGGGGGATGCATCTGCCCGGAGAGTGCCCTTCTCAAAGCATTGATGCAGCATCTCCTTCTCCAGAAGGATGAAGTGGTCGTTATCGATATGGAGGCGGGTGTCGAGCATCTGGGGCGTGGGGTGGCCGGTTCGGTCGATTCGCTCCTGGTAGTGGTGGAGCCGGGACAGCGGAGCATTGATACCGCCCGGAGGGTTAAGAAGCTGGCGGCGGATATCGGCCTCCACCGGATCGGGATCGTAGGCAATAAGGTCCGGGAAAAATCAGAGCTTGATTTCATTAAGGAAAATCTTGGTGACATACCATTTTTAGGGTATCTACCCTATAGTAAGGATATCTTTGAAGCGGACCTGCACGGCCGTCCTTTAAGCCACCAGGTTGGAGATATTGAGGAAAAGGTAGAGGAGATCCTCAAGGGTATCGGGATTGATCCCAAATAATGCATTCTTGTCCTGAGCCCCGCCTCCGGCGGGGTCGAAGGAAATATAGGTAATCAATTACCGTAATACCAAATAGAATAAATCCTAAGCACTAAACCCTAAATTCTAAACAATCTCAAATGATCAAAACCCAAAATACAAAACCCTGTTCTGAGCTTGTCGAAGGGATTGTTTTGGACATTTGATATTTGAATTTTGAATTTGTTTAGGATTTAGAATTTGGGATTTAGAATTTATCAGTATTGGGCAACTAATTCGGATGGTTACGCATAAGCCTACTTCGCCCCGCGGGAAAGCGGGGCTACGAAGGCTGAATCGGGAGTAAGAATCAGCAATGTCTGAAATAAAAACACTCCGCATCGGTACCCGGGCCAGTGCCCTTGCCCTCAAGCAGGCCGAGTGGGTTAAATCGTTCCTCGGACAGAAATCTCCAGCCCTTAAGGTTGTCCTGGTGAAGATTAAGACCGAGGGAGACAAGCTGCTTAACGATCCATTAACCGAGCTGGGCGGCAAGGGAGTATTTGTCAAGGAGATTGAAGAGGCACTAATCAGAAGGGAGATCGATGTTGCCGTCCACAGCCTGAAGGATCTGCCGACCGAGATCCCCGAAGGCCTCAGCCTGGAGGGGATCACCGAAAGGGTAGATCCCCGCGATGTCATTATCTCCCGGGAGAATATCCCGCTGAGGGATCTACCTAAAGGGGCAAAATTAGGTACTGGCAGTTTGCGTCGAAGGGCACAGTTGCTCAATTTCAGACCGGATCTGGAGATATTGCCTATCCGGGGAAACCTTGATACCAGACTGCGTAAGTTGACGACGGAAGGGCTTGATGCTATCATTGTTGCTGCGGCCGGGATCAAGCGGATGGGATGGGAAGATAAGATCTCCGAGTATCTTCCGTTCGAGACCTGCCTCCCGGCGGTGGGCCAGGGGGCTTTAGGCCTGGAGATCCGGGTGGACGACAAAGAAGTAAATAATTTGATTAAATTGTTAGATCATCCACCTACCGCAGGAGCAATTCGGGCCGAGAGGGCCTTCTTGAAAAGGCTGGGAGGGGGCTGCCAGGTTCCCATTGCCGCCCGGGGGGATACCGAGGACGGCCGGTTGCGTCTCAGCGGTATCGTGGCCAGCGTGGATGGCACCCAGTTAGTCAGGGACAGTATTTCGGGTGAACCATCCCGGGCAGAACCTTTGGGGATTGAACTGGCGGAGAGGCTTTTAACTCAGGGAGCTGAAGAAATTATCGAACAGTTTGGTAGCTTATGAACTCGGATTCTATCTCAAAACTCATAAAATTTTTCTCTTCTCTCCGGCTGACGGTATCGCTGTTTATTATTTTAGCGATCCTCTCCATTGCCGGAACCGTCATTCAGCAGAATGCGTCTGTAAACGAATACCTTCGGGTTTATAGTTTAACGACCTACCGGGTCCTCAACGCCCTTGACCTGTTCGATATGTATCACTCCTGGTGGTTCATTACACTATTGGTGTTGCTGAGTATAAACCTGATTGCCTGCTTCCTGAAAGGTTTCCCCCGGGCCTGGAGAGCATTTTCCCTGCAGAAAAGAACCCTGGACGAGGAACTGCTTAAGGATCTTCAGTTTAAGGAGAACCTGAAAATCTCCGGAGATCCAAAGGTGGCAAGGGAAAAGCTCTCGATGTTAATTGGGAAAAACTTTAGGAAACCAGTTGTTACTCAGGTTAATAATTCCTGTCATTTATCGTCCGAGAAGGGTAGGGGCTCCCGGCTCGGAAGTTCTATAATCCATTTGAGTATCCTCATTATCCTGGGGGGTTCCCTGATTGGTTCCCGTCTGGGATTCGAGGGATGGGTTCGAATAGTTGAGGGTGAAACTATCGACAGGATTAATCTTAACAGTGGGGTGCAGAGGGAGTTGGGCTTTGAGCTCCGGTGCGACGATTTCGAGGTATCCTTTTATGATAGCGGTAAACCCAAGGAATTTCGTAGTGATATTACGGTAATTGAGTCGGGCAGGGAGGTCCTCCATAAATCCTTAAGGGTCAATCACCCACTTACCTATAAGGGAATAGGTTTCTACCAGTCGGATTACGGGAATACCGGGGGACAGGATTTAGTATTCGGGGTCCGGGAGGGGATGAATGGTGAGGAGAAAATTGTTGAGGCTACCTTCGGAGAAATGGTTATAGTTCCCGATTCACAAGTTAGGATCCACCCTATCAGGTATGACTTCAACTTCCAGGGTAAAGGGCCGGCGGTGCAGATAGTCGTCTTTGCGCCGGACTCACCTCACAGGATGGTCTGGGCGCCAGTGGATTGTCAGGATTCTGAGGGCTTGAACTTCTGTCTTAAGGACTTCAAGATAGTACAGTTTACCGGGCTGAGGGTTGCCAGAGATCCGGGGAGATGGGGGGTCTGGGCAGGCTGCGTGCTGTTGATGCTCGGACTGATGATGGCGTTATTTATGTCTCATCAGAGGGTCTGGGTGAGAATCGAGGAAAAGGAAGATGAGAGCATGGTTACTGTAGCAGGATCAGTAAACAGAAATAAAGAGGCTTTTGCCGATAAATTCAACCAGCTATTGGAAGAGATCAGGAGCTAATTACTTCAGGGAATAGCAGGGAGTAGTAAGGAGTAGGATTATAAATGTCAAAGCTCAAAGTTCAAATGACAAAGTATTTGACATTTGAAATTTAATCATTTGTTATTCATTTAGTATTTGGATTTTGAAATTTGGATTTTTTATGCTTGGGTCTTTAACAACAATAGTCAGGGATGAGGCATAAATGTTAAGTTCTCAAATTATCAGTATAGTAACCTTTATCTACCTTTTCTCAACCGTTCTCTATATTGGCTACCTCTTCTTTCGCAATAACACCTTGGGAAAGGTTGCCTTCCTTACGATTCTTCTTGGGTTTATTGGCAATACCGCCGGGATCGGCCTGCGCTGGCTTGAATCATATCAAATGGGGGTCGGACATGCCCCGATGTCGAACCTTTACGAGTCCCTGGTCTTGTTCTCCTGGGCGATTGTTTTGATCTATCTTGTGGTTGAGCTTAAATACCGGGCCAGGGTTGTGGGGGCTTTTGTGAGCCCTTTTGCCTTTCTGACACTGGCTTTTCTTTCATTGTCACCGCAGGTTTCTGATCAGATCGAGCCGCTTATCCCCGCCCTTCAGAGCAACTGGCTGACCTCCCATGTAATTACCTGTTTCCTTGGATATGCGGCCTTTGCCGTCTCTTGCGGAGTCAGCATAATGTATCTTGTCAAGCTGAAGAAGGACGGACAGGGCATAACCGAGTTCTTTCCCAGTCTGAATATCCTGGACGATCTAAACTATAAGGCCATTGCTGTTGGTTTCGTTCTGCTTAGCATCGGGATAATTACCGGAGCGGCCTGGGCCGATGTTGCCTGGGGGCGTTACTGGGGTTGGGACCCCAAGGAGACCTGGTCGCTAATCACCTGGTTTGTCTACGCTGCTTTTATCCATGCTCGGTTTACCTACGGTTGGAGAGGAAAGAGGGCCGCAATCCTCTCGATTGTCGGCTTTATTGCGGTTTTATTTACCTATCTGGGAGTGAATTTGGTGCTCTCCGGGCTTCACAGCTATGCTAACTAAGAGTTCAAAAAACCTAAGGGAATCTATTTATCTAAATTATCTTTGCATTAGAACACAAGAGACAATAGGATCGGGACATGTCAATAAATCTTAATAAATCTTTGGTGATTCTATTCGGTCTCAGCCTTCTCTGGACAGTCGAGGCCAATGCCGATTCCTGCATAACCTCCAAGTGCCACGCCCACAACAACATAAAGGAAGGGAAGTATATCCATTCCGCCTTCGATGTAGGGGAATGCGATTCCTGCCATGAGCCTGCGGAGGGGGATCATAAATTCAAACTGATAGCCGAGGGAGCCGCTCTCTGCTATAACTGCCACGATAGGAAAGATAATATGAGAGCGGTCCATGATGCTATCAAAATGGGGGATTGCACCGACTGTCACGATCCCCACAAATCTCAGTATAAAAACCTGCTGAGTCGATCCCCCGTAAGCGACCTCTGCTACGACTGCCACGACCAGTATAATGTAAAGAAGAAGGTTCACGGTCCGGTTATGAAGGGGAAATGCGTGAAATGCCATGACCCCCATCAATCCAACAACGAAAGTATCTTGACAAAGCCGCCCAAGGAGCTCTGTAAGGACTGCCATAAGCGGGAGCGGGCGAATTTCGTCCATCAGGCTTTTGTCATGGGAGAGTGCTTTGGCTGCCACGACTCCCATCAGTCGGACAACCCGGGCTTGATTAAAGCACTCCCGATATCAGGGCTTTGTTTCTCCTGTCATGAAGATAAAAAGCCTCCGGAGGAGGCAGTGATGCATAAAACAGTGGCTCAGGGTAAATGTCTGGACTGCCACGAGCCCCATCAGGCAAAGGAGGAAGGGCTTCTTAGGGTGAAATCTACCGAGCTCTGTAATCGCTGCCATAAGCGAGTGGTGACAAAAGAATATGTCCATTCAGCGATAATCCTGGGCAAATGCACGGCCTGCCATGACGCCCACTGGTCCAAAGGCGCTAATTTGTTGAAAGCCGAGGGGGGCAAGCTCTGCTTCACCTGCCACAGTAACGATGTGACCGGGAGGAGGGTAGTGCACATGCCGGTGGGGGATGGGGAGTGCTATAACTGCCATGACTCCCATCAATCCGATATCCCCAAACTTCTTCTGGAAAGGGGTAAGGCCCTGTGCTATCAGTGTCATGAAGAGGTGGATAAGAATGTGGTAATGCACGATGCAATTAAAATAAGGGAGTGCACTACCTGCCACGACCCTCACGGAACGGCTAACGATTCTATCCTTATCAAGGAGGTAGGTGAGCTCTGTGTTCACTGCCATGAAGGCAAGGATGACGGGAATCATATCTTCAGGACGACTACCGGCAAGGGTCATCCGGTAAAAGGGAGGCTGGTTGTTAAAAGGAAGGTGATTGAGGGGAAGGAGCTTAACTGCGTTTCCTGCCATAACCCTCACAGCTCGGAGTTTCCGAAGCTCTGGTATGAGGGGAAAAACAAGATGGAGATGTGTAAGAAATGTCATTAAGACAATCTGCTCATAGGATGGAGATGGGGAAAATAGTAGGTCTGGCCATAGTGTTATTTGCCCTTGTTATTACCGCCTCAATCTCATGGGCAGGTCCTCCCGAGCCTGACATAGTATGGCCTCTCCCGCCGGAGAAACCCAGGATAAAATTCATAAGAAGCGTATCCACGGATAAGGATGTGGAGAAGAGGACATTCTGGAAAAAGGTTAAGGACACTCTCCTGGGCAAGAAAGTCACTATCTGGCTGAAGAAGCCCTACGGGGTTCATGTCGATAAAAAAGAGAGGATACTCGTTACCGATACGGGCTGGGGGAAGCTTCTGGTCTTCGATTTCCATAACAATAAGCTCTCCTTCTGGGGCACGGAGGGGGAAGGGTTGCTCTACAAGCCTGCCGGCGTAACCTCCGACAGCACTGGGAATATCTATGTCACCGATATCGCTCAGAACCGGGCGGTGGTCTACTCTCCGGAAGGGGATTTCCTCTTTGCCATCGGGAAGAAGGGGAGGTTTGAGCAGCCTTCCGGGATAGCGGTGAACGATGAGTTAGGCAGGATCTATATCGTTGATACCAAGAAGCATCATGTCTCTGTTTTCGATATGAAGGGTGAATACCTCTTTGACATCGGGAAGAGAGGAACCGGAGACGGGGAGTTCAACTTCCCTACCTTCATAGCCATCGGATCGGAAGGCAAGGTACATGTGGTGGATACCTTCAACTTCAGGGTTCAGATATTTGATCCCGAAGGCAAGTTTGTGTTCAAGTTCGGGACCATCGGGGACATGCCGGGACAGTTTAACCGGGCTAAGGGGATCGGAATTGACAGCGAGGGTAATATCTATGTGGTGGACGCCGCCTTTAACAATGTTCAGATATTCAACGACGAGGGGCAGCTCCTGCTCTTCTTCGGAAAGATTGGTCGGGGCAGGGGGGACCTCTGGCTTCCTGCCGGACTGCATATAAGGAACGATTTAATCTATGTTGCCGACCAGTACAATTACCGGATAGATATCTACAAGTTTCTCGGGGGGGATTAAGGCAGGAGTTCTCCCGAATCCTCCAAGCTTCTTTACTAAATACTGGGAAATCCTAAGTCCACAGCTCTGGGTTGCGGCAGGCGTTATCCGGTTACGCTGCTCGTTTCGTCTCTCGTCACTTGGTTATATCCCCCTCCCTTCACACCGATGGTCATCGGGGCAAGTCCCCTCCCACTCCTTCGAGACACTTCGCTCCTCAGGACAGGCAGGGGAGGGGAATCTTGTCCAAAGCCATCTCTTGCCAGATCTGAACTCTCGGCCTTAATCGGGAAAGAGATAGGAGAGTACCATTATAATACGCATATATACTGGCCGTTTTAACAACGAAAATAGATCATATACAGTGTAAATAAATTAGACACTTAATGTCTAATTAATTTGCGTTTTTAGCTACTTTTGCAGTCTTTAATGACTCTGACTTTTATCATAAACAATTCATTCTCTATTAGGGCAATTTCTGAAATAACCTTTAAAATACAACCATTTACACCTCATCAAGACTGCTCATTTTACCCCATCCGGAGCTATTTTTAAATAGTCTTTGTGGGTGTCCCGCTTCTGGCACATAATTTGCTCTAAATATTAATAGAAATGCCTAAACTGATAGAATTTTACTCACACCTTAGACAAGCTAAGAATAGGCATGAATCGGGTAAAAAATCATTTAAAATGAATTAAGGAAACTTAATTTTTTACTTGACAAGCTGAAATACATGTGATAAAAATTATAATTACTGAATGATTACTCATTCATTTTTCTTCTTGGTGGATTTTTGGAATGAAATTCACGAGCTTCAAATATTCTAATTTAGAAAGGAGGTGATACTATGAAGAAGGTATTAGCATTGGCAGCGATCCTCATGATGGTGGCAGGTGGTATAGCGTTAGCAGATGTGTCATTAACACCTCATAACCTCTCTACCGGAGGTACGTTTACTTACTATACTACTGATGGCACCGATCAAGAGTGTGTGTTCTGTCATACCCCGCACGGTGCAAGTGCTGTGGTGCCTGTCGTCCTCTGGAACCGGGATGTCCCAGCAGGGCCCTTCGTCGTATACAGCAGCGACACCATGGATGCAGTACCAGACAACCCCCCCGTGGGTGTATCTATGGCATGCTTAAGCTGCCATGACGGGACGGTGGCTTTTGATGCGTTGTACAATGGACCAACGGCTGCTATCGGAAACTATGACTATGATGCTGCAGCAACACCCAGATTATGGACCTTTGCCGGAGGTGCAAATCTAGGTGGTGCAGGTCCTCCGACGGAAACCGGAGCTGATCTGAGCGACGACCATCCCGTTTCCATACTACTTAATGCAGATCCTAACATTGAACCTGAAGCTAACGTTGTATTGGCAGGGCTCCCGATATATGCTAATCAGGTAGAGTGCGGCTCCTGTCATGATCCTCATGACGTAACAAATCCGCCATTCTTGAGGATGAGTAACGCCGCCAGCGCCCTATGTACGACCTGTCATTCGGATAAATAGGGATTCCGTCTTGTAGGATTGAGATCCAAAAGGCCGGGCTGTGCCCCGGCCTTTTTTTTATTGTAATTCAGGGAGATATGAGATAATATGTATAGTTTATGCTATGCAATTATTATAGTATCGGCTGGGTCAATTCCGCTAAAGGCGGTTTAAAGTTCAAATAACAAAGCTCAAATGAAATCCAAAGTAAAAATGACAAATAAATGACTTAAGAGAAACTTTTGGCATTTAGCCATTTGACATTTGGATTTAATTGTTTACCCATAATAATTCGGGATGAGCAAGAAATACAGAATGGGTAGTCGCAAACTATTATTTTTCGCTATCCTGGTGATAGC
>CP070770.1:1666878-1669760 GCA_020345765.1 Deltaproteobacteria bacterium | reverse complement strand
ATCTTCAATAATAAAAGTATGAAGGGGGATATATGGTTTTCTTCCAAGATTGGCGATATTTATACATGCTCTCCCCCCGGGAACAAGCACTCGGTTAACCTCGCTCCATACCTTTTTCAAAAAAGCTCTGTATTCATTCAGGGTTAGGTTCTCGTCATATTCCTTTCCCACATTGTAGGGGGGAGAAGTAACCATCAGATGAATGGTGTTATCTGACAATTCTTCCATTTTTTCACTTGATTTACAAAAGATTCTATCTAAAAATTCGGAAGGAACAGGGGCTTCAACATACTTGGTCATTTTCTCATTAGGTAATCCCTCGTACAATCTGCTTGCGTAGAAGGAGGTAGAATCATGACCAATTCTCCCCGGAGATCCAAAAGCACTCGTTTTAGTCCCCTTCCTTCTTTGATTAAGTCCCACTTCAGTCCTCCCTCCAGAGGTCAACCCATCTTTTGTAGGGATTGAAATCTATCCTTACTTTTCGCCAGTGTATTTCTATATACTTGGACCCACTATCTTTGACTAAGGTTGATAAGGCCTCTTTTGTAATTTCAACGCCCCGGGGATTTGTCCCTGCCTTAGGAAGCTTAATATAGTTTCGTCTGCCTATTTTATCAAAAAGCCTTTTCTGAATCTCCAATGGGATATAATAAAATCCTCCAAGGTTATCCCAGTTAATTTGAATAAGCAAAATATCACAATGGGGGTAATATTCTTTGCGAAATTCCTTTGCTTTCTGAGCATCAACGGTCCATATCAGTTTGACGCCGCTGAAACTCTTGCCGGTAATTGTCTTAATTGACAAAGGCTCTCCAAATAATTTTGCGTCAATTTCTCGCTCTGTGATAGGGATTTCAGTCTCTACATTTGCTTCGCCAAATTTATAAATGAGTAAAGCAACTATTATCCTTTCACGAAGTGAACCAACCTCCATTCCGGTTTTACCTGCTCTTGAACTTTCTAATTCTGCAAGCTGAAACAAATAGGGTAAACGCCTTTTGATTTTATCTATAAGTTGTTCGTCTTCAAATATTTCTATCAAACGATTGGGCATTTCCTTATTCCCCAATTTTCCTTACAGGTAATGGTATATAAATTATTATATCCGAATTAATTATATTACCCCCAATTTCTACCTCTTTCCAACTTGCTTCATCTTAACCCAGTTTGTGTGCTAAATCAATCCTGAATTGTCAGAAGCAATTAATACAAGGAATAGTCCTTCGACAGAGCTTAAGACAGTGAGCAAAATCTAAATGAATGTTGATTATTCTAATTTCAGTGGGGGAAGCGGCCGGTTCAATTCAGGGTCAGGGTCAGTTCAATCAGTATCGGTTCCACTATCGCATTCGGCAATGGAAATCCCCCACCTGCCTTTCAATAAATGTAACAATACCGTGTGGTTATGTCAAGGGAAAAGGGATTAGGGATTATGGGGTAGGGATTAAGGGGTAGGGATTAGCCCTTCGACAGGCTCAGGACAGGGGGTAGGGATTAGTAGGAAATAGGGAGTAGGGAGTAGAGAGTAATGAATAGTAAGCAGTAGGCAGTAAGCAGTAAGCAGTAGGGGGTAAGGATTAAAGGGTAGGAATTAAGGAATAGGGAGTAAGTTAAAATTGTAAAGTGCAAAATGCAAAGTGCAAATGTCAAAATCCTCGCCTTCGCATGCCTAATTTGTCGCTGTTGCTATAAATACTGAAAGCTTCCCCCTACACCAGCCTACTTCGCCGTAGGGAGAAGCGGGTCGGATGAATCCGACCCCTACAATATGAGTGGGGCTCACCGAGAAAAAGCCACGCTTTCTCTGACGCTTCGTGCTCCGCCATGTCTATTGACAACTTACCCGCACAGTGATAGCCTTGCGGTGTATATCGGAGGGTTTAAACCAGCTTTTTTCGAGGAGTAAAATGAGCGAAGATAACGGATTAAAAAGAGGACGGTGGAAGAGCCGGAGCGGTTTCGTCCTAGCCGCCATCGGCTCGGCTATCGGCCTGGGAAACATCTGGCGGTTCTCCTATATGGCCTACGATAACGGCGGAGGGGCGTTTCTTATCCCCTATTTCGTCGCCCTGCTTACCGCCGGGATCCCGCTGATGATCCTCGAATTCGGAATCGGGAGCCTGAAACGGGGCAGTGCGCCTTTAAGCTTCTTCAAGATCGATAAACGCTGGGAGTGGCTGGGCTGGTGGTCGGTGAATTTCGTGATGTTCGGGATCGTCCTCTATTACAGCGTTATCATCTCATGGTGCCTGAATTATTTCGTTTATTCCTTAAACCTTTCCTGGGGAGCGGACCCCAACGGCTTCTTCTTCAACAGCTTCCTGGGCAAGACCTCGGGACCCGGTGAGGTGGGGAACATCCGCAGCTCCATTATCCTGGGCCTCATGGTCATCTGGTTTTTTAACTGGCTCATTGTCTATAAGGGAGTCCAGAAAGGGATCGAGACCGCCAACAAGGTTTTTATGCCCCTCCTCTTCGTCCTGACGGCAGTCCTCGTATTCTGGAGCATCAGCCTGGAAGGGGCGCGCGCCGGGATTATCTCTTACCTTAAGCCCGACTTCGGGAAGCTCGCCCAGCGTAAGGTCTGGATCGATGCCTACAGCCAGATCTTCTTCACCTTAAGCCTGGGTTTCGGGATCATGATCGCCTATGCCAGCTACCTCCCGAAAAAATCGGATATAACTGCCAATGCATTCATTACTTCCGTGGTCAATTGTTTCTACTCGTTTTTCGCCGGTTTTGCCGTCTTCGCTACCCTCGGATATATGTCGGCTACAACCGGGAAACCGATTGAGGAAGTAGTAACTAAAGGTATCGGGTTAGCCTTCGTAGCATATCCCAAGGCTATCGGTATGCTCCCAGCCGGAGAGATGTTCGGT
>CP070770.1:1663043-1666778 GCA_020345765.1 Deltaproteobacteria bacterium | reverse complement strand
CTTCCGCCGCATATTCCTCAACGGTTTTCTCGGCGGCGATATGGAGGCTGGTGATATCGTAAAGCGGCTCCAGCGACTCGTCGTATTCCCTGAAGTCGTTTCCAAGCTGAAGCATGTTGTGGGCGGTTACCAGAACCCGTGATTCCGGTCCCACATCGAACTTATGCAGGAAGTGGTAAAACTGGCCGGTTGTGTTTACCCGCTGGCCGCGCTGGGTGTTGAACGCCCCCAGCGGAAAGATCGGCTTATCGTCACCCTCGAAGACCACGACCCGGTGTCCCTTGGCCGCGGAGGTGAACTCGTATGCCTGGAAGCAGATGAACTCCTTTTCGTTGAAGGCCTTGGGCAGAAAGGAGATGTAGGCCTCGAGCCCGGGGGTGCCGCAGATCATGAAGTCATGGTCGGATAAGGCAAAGAAATCGAGCCGGGCATAGTCGCGCGCAAAATGGTAGTAGAAATCCGCCGGGTCGACACCGTCGCTGGTCCAGGAATGGGTGTGGGTATCGCCGAAGAGGAGGGTAAGGCGCTCGCCGCCGTGTTCGATGGTACGCGGGGGAGAGATCGTCTGGCGCCGGGGCCATCCGGGCATGATCGGCTCCTCGCCCGGTTCCCCCTTAACCTTAAAGGCAGGGCCCTCGGGATTGCGGGCCATTTCTTTTTTCGTCGTGCGCACTGACCAGAATATCTTGCCGATATTCAGGTAACCCTCGTCCCACACGCCCTCAATCTCCCGGTCCTTAATCACCATCGAGAAATCCCAGAGGGCGCGGAGGATATTGACGGTCCGGTTCAGCTTGATATATTTAGGCTTGACCCAGTAGTCTCCCTCATAAACCTGACAGGCCAGGTGGGCGTAAAGTGCGGGTACGAGGGGATCGCCCTGGCGGTAGAAGAGGTAAACCCGGTTTCTCCTGTCCACCTGAAGCTTGGGGAACCAGTTGACCGTAAACCAGGTAATCCGGCCGTCGCTTTTTTCCCGCTTCTCCTGCGCAACGATCTCCTCCCCAAGTGCCTCGTCTTTCTCGGAGCCGATGCCCACCAGCCGGCGGGCAGTCCGGAATTCCTCCGGATCGTACAGGATCTCGGGCCGGGCCGGGAAGAACCAGCGGTTACCGTCGAAGAACCTGGTATAGACACTGCGTGTTGCGTTCAACTCGGAGATATCATTGGAGGCCCGGATCCAGGCGAGCCAGAGGTTCCCGTCCAGGTCCTCGATCAGGTCCGCGCAGGAATCCCACTGGGGGCTTTTGGTCGCCCGGTGTTCGGGCCCGAGGGACCCGTCAGGATGAACCAGGCGGAGATAGATATCGTATTGATAATCCCGGTAGGCGTCCCAGGCAACGGCCACTGAGCCCTTATGCTTACCCTTCCTCCGGGTAACGATCACCTTGGGCCGGTAGTTCCTGCCGGACTCGCTGATCCGGATCGGCTCACCCGGGCTGTTACCGTCGAACTTCACCAGCCGGATAGAGCCGTCCGACCAGTCTTCGTATGCTATCCAGGCATGACCGTCGGGGTCCAGGGCCACGGAGGGATGGAGGGCAGGGCCTTTACTTCCGGCAACCTCCATCGGCTTCGTCCAGGTCTTTCCGTCCCGGGAGTAAACCGCGAAGACCCGCCACTGCCGGGTTTCGGGATGGCAGGCGCACCAGGTCACGCACACCTTGCCCCCGCGGGCGTCGATCCGCGGATCGAGCTTGGCATCGGGCATCCCGGCGCTCACATCAACCGGCTTGGTATAACGGCCGCTGCCCTTGGATTTCACCATGACCTTATCCACCGCGGAGGTGATCCGGGTATTCCCCCATTTGGTCTCGGTCTCCTGGACATCGAGGTCAACCTGCAGATAGCCCATCCAGGTCCTCGGGAGATCCGGGTCGAACGCCATCCGTGCCATGAGGGTGAAGCTCCCCTCAAGCTCGAAATCCGAGTCTGCCCAGGCGAGCCAGTTCTTGCAATGGGTAAGGAGCATCGTCCCGACCGCGGCCGAGATGCTCCGGTTGATAAAGACCCGGCGGGTAATGCCTTCAGCTGCCTTTGCCGCTACTTCTTTTTTCATTTTGCACCCTTCATTATATATCGGTTCAGACCAGCTCCTTTGGTATCCCATCGGGGGAGTAGGCAATCAAGGGCTTTAGCCCCGATTTTATTAATCTCCCCTCCACATGGGGATAAAGAAAAATATACTCCTCCTCAATCTCATCGGTTAGATGGGGGCTGATCTTGTTAAGCTCATCCTTCAGGGCTCGAAAACTATCCTTCGGGCTGAAGGATAGCATCACTGCCGGGTGACAGCTGACACCCGCCTCGGTGAGGTTGCGTAGTGCCGTTAACTGTAGGGAGAAGACTTCCGGGAGGGCGCCGGTAAGCAAAGAGAATTCCTGGGGGTTCGTCCCTTTGAGCGAAACCCTTACATGCAGGTTCCGGAACCCGGCAAGCTCCCGGGCATACTCCTCGTCGATTAATATGCCGCTGGTCTCCAGGATGAAATGGTAGTGACTCTCATCGACCAGCCCCAGAACGGCGAGCAGGTGCTCCTTGCCCAGGGTAGGCTCGTTTCCACTCAGACGCAGTTGCCGGTAGCCTTTTTTGCGGGCGCAGGAGCTTAAGGCCCGGAAGACCTCCTCGGGCTGGTAGAACTTACCCACCCGGTCCGGATTATCCCGGGGCTTTCCGCTCCAGCAGAAGCTGCACCTTAGGGGACAGCCGCAGCAGTCGGCCGTGGCGATTCCTCCGTACCACCTCCCTCCCCGGGCGAGGCGGTAATAGCGGCGGGCCCTCCCGTGAATTACCAGGGCCTCGGTCTGTTCTGCTAAAAGAATCGGGTCATACATTTTATCTCAAATGATGCGTGAATGTAGGGGCCGACGTCTCTGTCGGCCCGACAAAGGGTGGACACAGAGGTCTACCCCTACACTTAAATAGGTGCAGAAAAATTATTAATCTACCAATCATTAGGATATTCACGCATTATTTGGGTTTATATTAGACCTCTATTCAATCCCAAATTCACCTAAAAATCAAGGAGATTTCTCCCCGGGAGTTGATGTTCTTCAGGTAAAGGACGGGTAGGCGGGGCTTTTACCACGAAGTTAACGAAATAGAGTTTCCAAACACTATTAAAAAATTTTTCAGAATCTTGAAGAAAATACTTGACAAGATTATATATGTATAGTATACATTTGTAAAGGTAACAAGTGTATAGTTTGAAAGGGAGGAGTATGGAGAGACTTACGGAAAAACAGAAAAAGGTTTACGATTTTATCGTGGAAGAAATTAGGCAATCAGGGTATCCTCCTTCCCTAAGGGAGATAGGAGCTATGATGGAGATAACTCCTCATGCCGTCAGAGGATACTTAGATTCCCTGGTAAAAAAGGGTTATATTGAAAGGGACTCCAAAGCCAGGGGGATCAGGATATTAAAACCCTTAGATAAAGATACCTCAGTAAGTGGAAATGGTGATATAATCAGCTTACCCATTGTGGGAGGTATCCAGGCGGGCCTGCCTATCTTAGCAATTGAGAACATTGAAGGAAAAGTATCCATATCAAGAGATTTAAGGAGAGGGGTTGAAGATTGTTTTCTCTTAAGAATCCAGGGTGATAGTATGATGGGGGATCATATCCTGGGAGGAGATCTGGCCATTGTGAAACCCCAGGAGACAGCAGAGAACGGGGAAGTTGTTGTTGCCCTAATTAATGGTGAAGCTACGATAAAACGCTTCTATAGAGAGA
>CP070770.1:1650565-1662943 GCA_020345765.1 Deltaproteobacteria bacterium | reverse complement strand
CAGTCCCGGGCCCCGACGGCTTCTTCAATCTCGGAATGGTTACCCTCAATATCCTCGGCCCCGGATCTACTACTGTCTACGTAGCGGTGAACAACTACGGCGACTATATTGATACCTCCGGGGAATCACATCTTCCGTTGAGTTACGTTAAGAGTGCCCGGTTGAACATAATCGAAGACACCCAATCCCCCCAGGTGGCTATTACCTATCCCGGCTCCGGGGAATGCTTTACCTCTTCCACACTGGTGGTCACCGGTACGGTTAACGATCCTGAGCCGTCTTACGGACTGGATTCGGTTATGGTCAACGGGATAACCGCTACCATTTTCGGCAGCAGCTTCAGTGCCACCATATCCTTAAACTTAGGAATAAATACCCTGACCGCCATCGCCCGGGACAACTACAGCAATACTGCCTCGGATTCGGTAACAGCAATAATGGATCTCAATGACCCATCCGCAGCAATTACCTCCCCTGCCACCGGAGAATGCATTAAAAGCACTACCGTGGTGGTAAGCGGAACCGCCTCGGATTCGGGAGGAGCGGGCGTGGCAGTAGTCCTGGTAAACGGGATAACCGCTACCGGCACCTATACCTGGTCAATCGTCTTTACCGGTCAATCCAGCCCGGCAACCTATCAGGCGACCGTGATCGATAACTGCGGGAACATGGGAGTTTCGAACTCGATAAACATCTCCATTGATACCGAGCTTCCTCTCGCGAATATCACCTCCCCCCTTAACGGAGAATGTATTAACAGCACTACCGTAGTAATAAGCGGGACCGCTACCGATGCGGGAGCCGGAATCGACCGGGTATTGGTAAACGGCCTGAGCGCCTTATTAGTCGGAGACAGCTGGAGTATCACTTTTACTGGCCAATCCGGCGAACCGACTTATGAGGCGATCGCCGTTGATAATTGCGGGAATAACTCCGTCCCGGATACGGTTAATATAACCATTGATCCCGACCCGCCCTCAATAGCAATTGATTTCCCCCTAAGCGGAGAATGCATTAAAAGCACTACCGTGGTGGTAAACGGAACCGCCAGTGACCTGATTGGTACCGTGGAGAAGGTCTGGGTAAACGGGGAGACCGCCTCCGGCACCGAGTTCTGGAGCGTTACCCTGACCGGCTTGACCGAGGGCCCTCTGACCATTACCGTTACCGCTGCTGATACTTGCAATAATTCCAATAGCCAGACGATAACAGTATCCATTGACATCTCTCCCCCCAGCGTGGGACCAGTAATTCCGGACACCGCCCAAGTAGGCTTTTTCCCTGTGATAATTATGGGCAGTGGTTTCACCGGGGCAACCTCGGTAAAGTTCGGGGATTCCGAGTCCACCTTCTGGTTATTCATTGTTGACACCGAAATTCAAGCCGAAGTGCCCCCCGGCGTGGGGATAGTGGATATCAAGGTTACTGACAGCTGCGGCAATGTCGGCATCTGCCCCAACTGCTTCACTTACGACAATCCGAGTGTTTTCATTGCCTCTCCGGAAGATGGCGGATGCGTTAATACTACTACTTTTCCGGTCAACGGCTCCTTTGATAAATTTCCTGATTCGAACTTAGTAACCGTGCTTGTCAACGGTTTTCCTGCGGATATAGTAATTACCGGTCCCCAGTCCGGAACATATAGTATAACTTTATCCGGAGGAGAAACTACGATCACTGCCTTCGCCAGTGACGGCCCTAATACCGCCACTGACACCAACATTATCGAAATGGATACCACCCCTCCCAGCGTAAATATCACCCAACCCCTGGAAGGGGAGAAGCTGAATCAATATACCGTATTAATAAAGGGAACCGCCGATGACGGGAACGGAATAAGCTCGGTGAAGGTCTTCCTGGATGGTGGGCCTCTCCTGGATGCAGAGTATCGTCCCGCCACTCAACTCTGGTTCATCGAAGTTGCCGTGACTGGAGACGGCCCGCATACCATATTGGCAACTGCCGCGGACAACTGCGGCATTGGGAACGAATCCACCACCCCTCCCCGCTCCTTCTGGGTGGACACCAACGACCCCACGGTAACTATCAACTCACCTATTCCTGGGGAATTCCTCAACACTAATACCGTGATTGTAACCGGGAGCGTAAGCGACCCTCCCCTACTGACCAGTTCGGGGATTGCTTCGGTAAAAGTAAACGGGGTAACCGCCGAGTTAGCCGGAAACAATTTCACCGCTACCTTAACATTGGGCGATGGTGCCCGGACGCTCTGGGCGGTGGTGGTGGATAATGCGGGGAATTTCGGGGCCTCCCCGGATGTGGGGATATTCATCGATACCGTTCCCCCGGATGTGGAAATCACTCCCTTGCCCCCGCTTACCAACCAGGAAACTCTCATCGTGGAGGGAACGGTGTATGATACCGGCTCCGGGATAGTATCAGTCTCAGTTTTCGTCAACGGAACATCCTTCCCTGCCTCACTGGCGGGGAGCAACTTCAGCGCTACTACTATTTTGATCTCCGGGCCCAACACGATCTACGCCTCGGCAATGGACCTGGCAGGCAACCAGGGGATATCTTCCTCATGGGTAGTGACCCTGGATAATACTCCCCCGGTTGTGATAATCCTCTCTCCTTCGGATGGTACCATCTTCAATGGCGCCGATGACGGCGACGCTGATCCATCCAATGGCTTCCAAACGGCAGTTACTGTGAGCACCGATGCCGAGGAGGGACAGACCGTCACCCTTAGTATCAACGGCGCGTCCTTTTATTATCGACCAATAAGCGGAGGAATTGCATTCTTCCCCGCAGCTACTTTACCCGAAGGGCCGAATAGCCTCCAGGCTAGTGTAAGTGACCTGGCCGGTAATCCCGGAGTATCCTCGACTATTCAGGTGAAGGTGGATACTATCCCGCCAGACATTTCCTTTATCTATCCTCAGAGTGGGATGATCATGGGCCCGGGCGATGACAGCGATAACGATCTTACCAACGGCCTCCAGATCGATATTTCCGTATCCACCGATGCCGAGCCCGGTAGGACGGTTACCTTAATAATTACTGCTACCGGTCCCCCCACCTTCTGGTATAAGAAGGTAGTGGGAGGAGGTGCCCTTTTCCCCTCCGTCACACTGAGCGCGGGAACGAACAATCACCTCACTGCCATAGTCAGCGATAAAGCCGGAAATATTGGAAATACTGAGATCGAGATAATCGTGCCCTACCTTGGGCTTAGTGAGAAAAATACCACCATCGAGCTGGAGTGGGATCAGAGCGTACTCCTGGAGTGGCTGGAGCTGGATGGGGTAAACATCTACCGTTCCCTCTCCCCCAACGGTAGATACAGAAAATTAAACGAGGGGGAAATCCTGGCACTGAAACAGAAACTGACCGACCCCGATTACCTTGAGGGAGTGAGGCATTATTACTGGCTCAGCCGGGTCGATGAATTCGGCAATGAATACCGGGGCGAAGAAAATATAATTCAGGGGAGACCCCTCTGGACAAAGAATCCGGAATTCCGCTTCCTGCCCATCGAGGATAAAATGGCCCTGATGATGGCCAGCCCGGCCCAGATCGTCTTTGTCTTCAATATCCTCCCTTTAGATGAATATGACAGCCCGGTGACTGCTTCGGTAATCTCCAGTCTGCCGACCGGAGTCACCGCCGCATTTGATCCCAATCCGGTTACCTCCTTTCCGGGGACGATGACCCTGACATTCGAGACCGACCATACTACCCCCCCGGGTATCTACGATGTTACCATCCAGGCCTCGGGAGGACCGGTAACCAATATAACGACCGTAACGATCCCCCTTACCCTGGAGATTATCGATATCAATACCACCGCCAGTGCGATCTCCCTACTCGTCTACCCGAGCTCCCTCGCGGTCACCGAGACCATGCAGATTTACGGGCAGATCTCTCCGCCGCATGCGGGTCAAACGGTAACCATAACCCTGAGCTCTCCCAGCGCGGCTGCCACCCTGACCGCATCATCCGATAGCGACGGGAAATATATGACGCAATACACCCCGATGAGCCGGGGGACCTGGACAATTACCTCCTCCTGGCCTGGTGATGGCAGTCATCTGGGGGCATACTCACCGACCGTAGGGGTTACGGTAGGGAGGGCGAACACCGTTATTACCCTTCAGAATGATGCCACCGAAAGTACCAAGGTCGGCGATTCCCTTACTATCAGCGGGAAGATCGACCCCGTCCCCACCCCGGGCCCGGTCACCATCCATATGACGATTACCAATCCGGATGGATCGGTAGAATTCGATGGGGACCTTACCGCCGCTCTCGACGGCAGCTTCTCCAAGAGTATTATCGTCAAGCAAGCCGGCTATATTCAGGTCGAGGCCAGCTTTGAGGAAACCGATAACTATAAATACTGCGAAGCCGAAACCATGATCCCCATCCAGCAGCCGATCGGGGCAGCCATTATTATTGCCGGGGGGAATAACGATGGCTCGGCGCTCTGGCAGGCCACCGAATACCTCTGTAACCAGGTCTATCAAACCCTTATCAACCGGGATTTTCCTATAAGCCGAATCTGTTACTTCCATCCTGACCCAAGTAGTAACAATGCCGATGGCCAAGGCACTGCCGACGACGATGCCGATGATACCTGTGTTGCTGAATTTACCTTCTCGGCCGCGGGGATCCAGCAGGCCATCACCGTTTGGGGTCTGTCAAAGGTAAAGGACTATGACCAGCCGCTGAAGGCCCCCATGATCATCTATATGATGGGCTCTGCGGGAGTGGACGAATTTTACCTCCATGGCTCTATTACCATTACCGCCGCCTCGCTCGGAAGCTGGCTGGACGACCTCGACAGCAGTATCCACAGTGAGTATACCCCTTCCGAGATCGATCCGTTAATATCCTACCCGGTTTACTTAGTGCTTGAGAGCCAGCAGGCGGGCTCGTTCATCAATAACTGCGGAAAGTCCGGGCGGGTTATCGTCGCCGCTACCGGGCATGATGATTTCCTGGAGACCGACGGGGAGATTAATATCGTAGAGGTAAGTTATGATTCCTTTTCCCTTTATTTTATAAACGAGATCGCATCCAATGCTGACATCGCTACCGCTTTCTCGACAGCCAACGAAGATATCTTGATCCTGCTGGACAGCCTGGGAGCTACCCAGAATCAAAACCCCAAGATTGAATCCGACGGCTATAACAGCTCATCGAACGACGCCGATGACTACACCTATGCAAGCAGTAAATATTTCGATTACCGCCCGGCAGGAAATGTTCTGCCGGTAATCAAAGGGATCAAGGAGCCGGTTCTTCTGGACAATACCTCAATTTCCGGGCTCTGGGCAATTGTAGAGGATTACGAAAACAGCATTTCCTCGGTTTATGCCAACATTATTCCCCCACCGGATTCCATCGAAAGCCCCAGCACTTTGACCCTGAATCCCGCCGCTGCCGGTAAATACCAGGGAACCTACGATGGGTTCTTAACTAACGGCGTCTACAGTATCATCTACATGGCTAAAGATACCGCCAATAACGCAGCCCGCCACCGGACGGGGCAGGTAACCGTAGTGGACACTCAGGCTCCCGATGATGTCGGCTTCGTCTGGTACGAGCAAACACTCACCGATCCCACCAGCTACAGCCAGATTATGGCCGACAGCAGCGCGATCGAACTCCACTGGACCGAGAGCGCAAGCGTTGATGTTGAAGGTTATAATATCTATCAGAACGGTTCCTGGACTTCTTCGGTCGGTATTGGGATCGGCTCCTATCCCGTCAGCGGTCTGAGTATTACCAGTACCTATACCTTTAAGGTCACTGCTTACGATGAGGTGCCCAACGAGAGTAGCGGAAGGGAGTTGGTAGTAGATCTGGATACCGACGGGGATGGGCTTCCCAATCTCTGGGAATACTGGTACTACCTGGACCCCAACGACGCTACCGGGGATAACGGGGCGAACGGGGACCCGGATGGTGACGGTATTACCAATATGGAGGAACTGCTCGGTGGGCTTAACCCGCAGCTTTTTGCCCTGATGGTCGGCGATGTCAACATCGACGGGCGAGTGGACGACACCGATCTGGACCTGGAGTTTCAATACATCAATGGTCTCCTCACCGGCTCGCCGCCCCCGCCGAGTGTGGCGGTAACCGAGGATGACATTGTGACGATCGGGGATGTGGTCTATATTGCCGGGTTCTCCAGTGGAGTCTATCCGGGTTCGGAGCTGAAGGGGCCGGGGACGCCTTGGTCCTTGAGCCTAATTTCGATCACGGTCAGCCCGACCAACCCGACTGCCGGCTCCACCGTGACCATCACGGTGGATGTGGTGGAGAACATCAGCGAGATCTATCCCCTGAGCCTGGAGGGGATACATGTAAGCTTTGAGGTTACCGAGAGACCCGGGGTAGGGGGAAGGTTTCCGGGAGGTTCAGGGACAAATGAGGGATATGCTCATATTCCGGTATCCGATATAACGGGGACTGCCGAGGTTGACTTCGTGGTCGACTCCACCCCGGGCAATAACGGAGTTGCTGCCCAGATCCAGCTCCTGGATGCTGGTGGAGGGGAAATCACCACCATCTGGCTCGAGATTACGATTGTGGGGAACGGAACGGGGTAAACTTATAATATGTCAAAGTTTAAAAAAATTCAGTGCATAATTCATTGTTCAATGCTCATAATGCACTTTAAACTATGCACGGGGAACTATGAACTACCTTGACACTTGGAATTAATTGTAATGGGAGGATTGAATGAGATTTAAGCTGAGATTTCGAGCATTAAATCCTATTCTGGTGGCAATAGCTATCTTTGGGGGAAGCGCTAGCGCTGATCTCTATCTAAATGATCCGTATCCCAGACCCGGCGGCGACCAGACAGTCTCGCTCTCCGATGCCCTTTTCATTCAGCAGTCCCTTGATGGGACCGGCTGTGAGCTAATCCCGGTGGTTGATACCGACGGCGATGGGTCAATCGCCGCCTCCGATGTCGTATTCAGCCTTCAGAACTACGGCTGTAATTCCCCCCCCTGCGATCTACCCGGCCCGACTACCGGAACGCCGATCGAGATCCTTCCCGATCCCGGATCTCCCACAATAGGCCTTCCGGGGCAGGTCCTGACATTGACCGCTGTGGCAAGCAATACCATCTCCCCCTCGGCTGAGGCCATGATCAACTGTATAAATAATTCAATTGTCGTCGATCTGGACCCCTTCGTTGCCGACGACGGTATCCCGGTCCTCTTCGAGATAACCGAGGACACCGGGGGAGGAGCTTATTTAGGAACTCCGGGGGCAACCACCCTGCTGAACTGGGTAAATTCCAGCGATCCTCTCGATCTCAGCACGGGGATTGCCCAGGTTGATCTCACCCTCGGTAATGAGGGTACGGTCAGCGTGGTAGCCCGCACCCGGCTCTTGACTAATCCGCCGGTATGGGATAATGTCCTCCGGACCTTTCAGGCCGATTTTCCCATCAACGTTACCTTGAATATCGGAATTAGCTCTCCGGCCAACGGCGACACCCTCTGCGCGGCAGATGATGTCAACGGCGAAAGCGGTTTTCAGACCGATGTAACCATAGTTACCAACACCTATGAAGGGAGCACGGTAAGTCTGCTCATTGACGGCTTCACTACCGCCACCGCCCCGGTCTACGGCGGCACCCATACCTTTACCGACATCTCTATTCCCGAAGGCCCGCACACATTGGTTGCCTCAGTGCTCGGGCTTAACTCTGGTCCGGCTGCCATTATGGTGGATTCATATTCACCTACGGTGCTGATAACCTTGCCCGGCAGTGGTGATTGCATTACCAGCACCATGGTGGTAGTAAACGGAACGGCTACCGATGACGGCCTGGGGATAGCCCTGATCACCGTCCAGGCCGGGAGCTACACCGCTACCGGCACCAGCTTCCCGATCAACCTGAACATCCCGGTGGACGGCGGATACGATATTACTGCCCAAGTCGAGGATTACTGCGGGAATATCAGCATGGACACCGTTGTTAATGTGCGGGTGGATACCACTGTGCCTCTGGTGGATATCAGTTCCCCGGTAACCGGTCAGTGTATTGGGACCTCAGCGGTAGTAGTTGACGGCAGTATTACCGAGGACGGCAGTGGAGTGTATGTGATTACGGTAGAAGCGGGAGCCTATAGTGCTACGGGTACTTCCCTGCCGATTACTCTAAACATCCCCGCGGACGGCGTATATACCATTACTGCCCGGATAGAGGACAACTGCGGTAATATCGGTCCGGTGGACACGGTAGCTAATGTGCAGGTGGACACCGTAAAGCCAACCTTGAGCATCGGTTCACCTTCGGGAGGAGTGTGCATCAACAGCGCCACGGTCTGGGTTAGCGGAACTGTCAGCGACGAAGGGAGCGGGGTTTATGAGGTAGTGGTTTATCTGCCCGGGGCCTCTGATTCCCCCCAGCTTGCAGCAATATCAGGTCCCAACTGGTCGGCCAGCTTCCATGATATCAGCCCGGACGGAGCCCGTACGGTTACCGCCATTGTAACGGACAACTGCGGCAATACCAATGATCCCCCGGAGGTAATAGCCATTTCGATTGATGCCACTTCACCGGTAGTAGCGATTACCTCCCCATCTCCGGGACAGTGGGTAACGAGCTCAACCGTGACGATAATCGGGGAGGTAACCGATCTTGAAAGCGGCCCGGTAACGACGGCGGTGGTGACTCTCGACGGCCTCAGCCAATTAGTATCAGTCTCTGCCGGCGGTGTCTTTTCGGCTACCTTTTCGGTGAGCAACGGGAGCTATACTACCTCGGCCAGCTCGTCCGATCTCTGCGGCAACCCCGCGGTCTCGGCTCCGGTAAGCTTTAATGTTGATTCTACTCTACCTCAAGTTTCCATTACCTCGCCCACTGAGGGAGCTACCTTCAGCACCAATACCATAATTTTTACCGGCACCGCCTCCGATGCCGATAGTGGAGTCTCCTCAGTCCTGGTGAACGGCCAGACCGCTAATTATAACCCCGGTCCGGGCACCTGGACGATTACTCTGTCGAATCTGCCTGCCGGTCTGATATCCGTTACCGCCACTGTCGAAGATATTGCCGGCAATAAAAATACCGATACCGTAAACATAATTATTATCGATACCACCCTCCCCGTGATCAGCATCAGCTTTCCAACGAGCGGGGCAACGATTAACACCACCTACACCCCGGTAAACGGGACCGTATACGACCAGGGGGGCAGCGGGATTGACTCCGTAACCCTGCTGGTCAACGGGCTGACCAAGGTAACTGCCTCTCTATCATTACCCGACTGGCAGGGGATGGTGCCCCTCGCCTGCTCGGCACCCAACACCATTACCGCAGTAGTCAGGGACGGAGCGGGGCTAACCGACACCGACTCGGTAACCGTATTCGCCGACTGTCTGATTACCGATAGCCTTACCATTGCCGGCCCCACGGTGGCAGTGGGATGTACTGACCTGACCTTGACCCTAACGAGCGGCACGGTGGGGATACCCGGTCAGGCCGCTAACATCACCCTCACAACAAACCGGGTTGCCCCTTCGGGGCCCCAGACGATGTTTGCGGTAACCTTTGAACAACCGAGCTCAACCACAACTCCACTGTTAATCGAGGGATTTACCGTTACCGCCGGCGTTGTTGTGGTAACCGATAGTCCTCCAGGTCACCTTACAGGATACGGGGTTCAGTGCCTTCATTTTCCTGGAGATAATAATCTCAGCACCGATGGGGAGATCACCTCAGATGTCATTGATACCACCGGATTTGTCAGCCTCCGTCTGGACTTTCTCCTGGGAACCGAGAGGACCGAGGGTCAGGATGTTATGTATGTCCTGGCTACCAATGATTACGGGGCCAACTGGTATCCACTCTTCAGCTGGGTCTCCCCGGGCGGATTGGGACCCTCGGGCAATAATGATATTCCCTTTACCCCTATGAGTGTTTATCTTCCCAGTGCCTATTTTGCCGACGGCAAGCAGATCCAGATCCGGTTTGCCTGGAGGGGTAGTGATGGCAACGATGATGCCTTTCTGGATAATGTAGTCCTCTACGGCACCTGGGGAGAGGAGACCGTAACCGACCTCGTATATGACTGGGGCTTTGAGCCCCCGGGCACCACGATATCCGGGCCTACCATCGAGGACTTTGAGATCACCCTTGCTCCGGTTGCCGTGGTTGATTCCGTCAGCTCTCCCACCATTGTTGGGGTTATTGGTACCCAGGCGGTGGAGCTGGGAGACAGCGGAGCTGAGTTTGTCGGCGGTCAGATAACCTCCGATCCCCTTGATCTCCGGGGAACCGCGGAGATGTATCTCACCTTTGAAGTCGGGTTTGTTGGGGTTGATGCGCCCAGCTTTTGGAATGCCGGAGACAGCATTGTGGTCTCCGCAATTAATTCTGATATCGCTTCCCGGGGCTCCGGGACCGCCGAGGGCGGTGATGCCACTACCCTGACGGATAACGATAAGAACTGGACAATTAACGAATGGGCCGGGGATCAGGTTCAGATAATCGCCGGCACTGGAATCGGGCAGACCAGAACCATTGAGTCCAATACCAGTAACGCCATTACCGTTTCACCAGATTGGGACCCCCCCCCTGATCCCACCAGTGAATATTCCATCTGGAAATCACTGAATATCTTCTTTGTCATGGGTCCCCTGGAGACCAAACTCAATATCCCTTACCAGCCCCGGGTGGTCTTTATTCCCGATACCTTTGCTACCGATACCACCCGGATAAAATTTACCTGGAGACCGGATAATGATAGCCAGGTCGGTACCCATGATGTCGGCCCCAATAATGAATTTGCCTACCTGGATGAAGTCCGGATCTGGGATGCCGGCGTCTGGATCGACCCCGGAGGCCACCGGGATAAATTCACCCTGATCAGTTACGATGGAAACGGGATATACACCTACCAGGTCTGCTCGGATAAGATCTCCGGCCCCCCGGATAACGAGGGGAATGCCACCTTCTGCGCTGCCTGGGACGACGGGGTTAATGGCCCGCTTACCACCGATCCCTGTCTAACCGTTACCTTCATCGCCCCCGCAGTGGCGATCACTGACCCCCAGGAAGGCGCCCTGCTGGGATTGGCTGACGACAGCAGCAGCCAATCCGGTTTCCAATATACCGTGACCGCCACTACCATTGCCCTGGATGACTTCGAGGCCGAGCTCTTTGTAAACGACTGGTATGTTCACACCCTGCCGGTCAGCGGTTACTCCGTCACCTTCGTAAATGCCGGCCACTTTGTTGATGGGCCCAATACTATCGAGATATTCGTTACCGTCTTTGACGATACCGCCTACGATTCCCGGCACATAACTGTGGATCTAATCAGACCCCTGGTGGGAATAACATCACCCCTACCCGGCGAGTGCATTAATACCACGACCGTGGTGGTGAGCGGGACCGCCACCGACATTAACGGGATTACCCAGGTCCTGGTTAATGGCCAGAGCGCCTCATTAGCCGGAGATGACTGGAGCTTCACCCTGAGCGGGCTACCCCCCGGGGCCCTGAATATCAATGTTACCGCCACCGATAATGCGGGTAATACCAGAATTGTCTCGAGAGCGGCTTATATTGATACCCTTGCGCCCTCGGTCGCCATTACCTCCCCTCTGCCCGGGGCGACGGTCTACAGCACAGCGGTCTTTGTGCAGGGGACTGTGAACGACCCTGCACCGAGCTGCGGGATTGCCTCGGTAGTAGTCAACGGAGAGACTGCCTCGGTATTGGGAAATAACTGGAATGTTACCCTAACCGGGCTGACTAACGGCCCCCTTACTGTTACGGCAACCGCTACGGATAACGGCACCAATACCGATACCACCTCGATTACCCTGAATGTATCCCTTGACCTTACCGCACCCACAATCTCCATCACCCTTCCCACTGAAGGCTCTATCCTCAACACCACTACGGTGAGCGTGATCGGCATCGCCAATGATGGCGAGTCCGGAGTAGAGTCCGTGGTGGTAAACGGAGAGACCGCCGGAATAATCGGGGAGAACTGGATTGCGGTACTGGGCGGTCTGGGTGAGGGTTCGCAGACAATTACGGCAGTCGCCCGGGATTTCAGCAATAATTTTAGTCTCCCGGCAACTGTCAACATAACAATCGACAGCATCGCTCCCTCCGTCCTTATCAGCTCACCGGCGCCCTCTACGATCATCAACAGCACTACCGTAATCGTAACCGGGACCGTAACCGATCCCTCGCCCTCAACCGGGATCGTCAGGGTAACGGTAAACGGGGTAACTGCCGGGATAAGCGGAAGCGACTGGACGGCCACTTTAACCGGTCTGGCCCAGGGCGGTATCGTTCTGACCGCCATTGCGGAAGACCAGGCGGGCAATCTGAGTGATCCTGATTCGGTAAACATAACGATA
>CP070770.1:1647880-1650465 GCA_020345765.1 Deltaproteobacteria bacterium | reverse complement strand
CCCTTGATCCTGGAAGGAGAGGTAATCGGGGTGATAAATGTCAATTCTCTCAAGGTTCATGCTTTCAGTGATGAGGATCTCGGATTCTTGGTGAGCCTGGCATCCCAGTCGGCCCAGATTATCAAGAATGCCAAGCTGTTTGATGCGGTGAGGCGGAGGGCAGAGGAGTTGGGGGTTCTCTTTAATGTAGGCAAGTCCATTACCGGAACCCTCAATTTGGGAGAGTTGTTGAGACAAATCGTTAAAAGTACTGCGCATCTAATGGGTACCAGGGTATGCTCCCTGATGTTGATGAATGATACCCGCCAGGAGTTGATAATAAAAGCCGTTCAGGGGGGAACCCGGGACTATATTAAAAGACCCAATCTTAAGGTATCGGAGAGTTTTGTGGGAAAGGTGGTTAAAACCGGAAAGCCGCTCAGCTCGATAGATGTTAGGGAGGAAAAGGGCTATAAACACCTGGACCTGGCCCGTAGCGAGGGGCTCTGCTCCCTCCTTTCCGTCCCTTTAATGTTAAAAGGGAAGGCGATTGGGGTTCTTAATATATATAAATCGACCCCCTATGCATTTCCCCATAACGAGATCCAGTTACTTAAAAGCATTGCTGACCTGTCGGCCATTGCCATCGAGAATGCCAGACTCTATGAAAGAATTATGGAGCTTGAGGAAAGAATAAGGTCTGTAGAGAAGCTTGGGGTTATGGGGGAAATGGCTGCGGAGGTGGCCCATGAGATTAGAAGTCCCCTCACCACTATCAAGATGCTTATATCCACACTTAGTGGGAGTAATGGAAAGGATAAAAAAATTATTGAAGAGGAGATTGAAAGGATAAATAAGATGGTAGCTCGTCTTCTCGATTATTCTCTGCCGAAAGAGCCAAGGGTTGAGATAATGGATGTTAATAAAATCCTGGATGAGGCTATCTTACTTTTAGAGCACAGGATAAAACAACAGAAGATAGAAGTTAAGAAGAGTTACTCCAAAATACCTCCTCTGGAGGCTGATCAGGAGAGGCTCAGACAGGCATTTTTAAATTTATCGCTCAATGCCCTGGACGCCATGCCCTCGGGCGGAACGTTGACTATCTCTACCAGTGACCTGGGAAGGAAGAGCGTGCAGGTCAGAATTTCCGATAGTGGAAATGGTATACCCCCTCGGGTTAAAGATAAGATCTTTCTCCCTTTTATAACTACCAAGGAAGCTGGTTTGGGTTTGGGGCTTTCCATTGTCAACCGTGCAATTAATGAGCACCGGGGTACAATAAAAGTTGAGAGCCATAAGAATAAAGGGACAACGTTTACGATAAAATTGCCCAGGAGTTAAGAAGTGAAGAGTATATTAATAGTGGACGACGAGCGCAATGTCCATTATTCCTTTAAAAAAATCTTTTCTCCCGAGTTTAAAATAATCTCGGCCTATGATGCTTCTAAGGCTATTACCAATATAAAAAGAGGCGGAATAGATCTGGTAATGATGGATATAAGGCTTCCGGGCATGGATGGGCTCCAGGCTTTGAGCAAAATCAAGGAGATAAATAAAAAATTACCGGTGGTGATGATGACTGGATATGGTACCATGCATACTGCCATCGAGGCGATGAAATTGGGGGCCTATGAATACATAATCAAGCCCTTTGATGCCCCTCGAATAATGGAAGTAGCAAAGAAAGCCCTTTCCCAGGGAGATCTTATGAGAAAGGTAACGTATCTTTCCCCCAGGGAAAAAGAGGGTGGTGATAGGATTGTCGGCTTCTCGGCTCCCATGCAGGAGGTATTTAAGAGGATAGGCCAGACGGCAGAGAAGGACGTTACCGTATTGATCAGAGGAGAAAGTGGAACCGGCAAAGAGCTGATCGCCAGGGCTATCTACCAGAATAGTCTCAGGGCCGATAAGCCGTTTTTAGCGGTAAACTCTGCGGCCATTCCCGATACCCTTCTGGAGAGCGAGTTGTTCGGTCACGAGAAGGGCTCGTTTACTGGAGCCGACGAGCGCCGGATCGGAAGGTTTGAGCAGGCCCATAAGGGAACTATATTTCTGGACGAGATCGGGAATATGAGCCTGACCACTCAGGCCAAGGTCCTGAGGATTATCCAGGACGGGGAGTTCAGCCGGTTGGGGGGTAAGGAGACGATTAAGGTTGATGTGAGGCTGTTGGCGGCCACCAATATGGATATGGACAAGGCGATAAAGAAAGGTAGCTTCCGTGAAGACCTGTATTACCGGTTGAATGTTATTTCAATCGAGCTTCCGCCTTTGAGGGAACGAAGGGAAGACGTCCCTGAGCTAACCAAGTATTTTTTAGAGAGATATTCCGAGGAATTGGGACGGGAGGGAGTTACCATGAGCAATTCGGCCATGAAGATATTAGAGGATTATAGCTGGCCCGGAAATGTGAGGGAGCTGGAGAATTGCATTAAAAGGGCAGTGATCCTGGCCAAGAGCGACGTCATTATGCCGGAGGATTTACAGATCCCTACCGTGAAGGAGGAAGGAGGGACACTGGAGGATATTCTGGGTAAGGCTTTGGATAATGTATTTTTAAGCAGGAGAGGCGTGAAGGTAATGCCCGAGGTTGAGAGGATCTT
>CP070770.1:1642216-1647780 GCA_020345765.1 Deltaproteobacteria bacterium | reverse complement strand
CTTTAGTGGATGATCAACTATGTTAAGATAAGCGACTTCGTCACTTTTTTGGTAGTGGGCAGGAAAGTAGAGGTGGGGCTCGAAATCAATTCGACCCTTCTTTATCATCAAGACATTGAAGTGGTAACCGACGAAGACCCGTCCTGATTCACTTTCGGGCGGGAAAGGTTTGTCGGGTTCATCCATAATATAGATATTGTTGCCTTCAGCTAAGGGTATCCCGGGGGGAAAGACGTTACGGCTTATAAGCGTCCCCTGGGGGCCGTTGAGGACATAGTAGTTA
Organism: Deltaproteobacteria bacterium; assembly: GCA_020345765.1. Taxonomy (GTDB): domain Bacteria; phylum Desulfobacterota. The sequence continues at coordinate 1,647,497 of CP070770.1, read as the reverse complement.
ATCAATTTATCACGCATTTCCATCTCTTTATCGCTCATCGCTCCATCGAGGGTTGCGGGTCCGTGACGGTCGGTGGAAACGGTCATACCGTATGCGCCTGAGCCGTAATCGGTTCCGGCGGTAAGAAATGCCTGCTTGCAGAAAATAGAAACATCAACCGGGACATTGATAGTTGAGATTGACTTGAAGGAGTCGGCGTAATAGATGTAATCCAGCTCCACTTGAAGGGCCTTAATCCCGAGCGGAAGCTTTAAATAATTATTGACCTTTCGCACAACCCTGACAGGACCGTCTTTATAGCCGATAACATCTGACTTAAAAATCCCCTCGTTGGTCTGCCACTGTTTAGGTATGACCTTTAATCTAATACTTAGTCTGCCTATCCAGCGGTCGCATATATCGGTATTATTGCCACCGCCGGCGGGGGTCATGCTTATATACTCGTAATACATGTTGTTACGGGCAGGGTCGTAGGCGATTGAGAAGTTGCGGGAATAGATACGATCCTCCTCGGGGGCATAACGGGAATAGTCAATCGTTGATAAAGGCTGGGGCTGGTCGAAACCGAATAAATATACCCAGCCGACCTCTCCGGTCAGGGGGTCGTTAAGGGAGATTTCGATACCCGCCTGCTGTCCGATATCCGTCCCGACCGGGGCCTTATCCCCCGCATCAACGGCCATAAAGACAAGCTCGTCATTATCATCTACAAGGCCCTTATCCTTGTCCGGCTCCGCTTTTTTGCCTTTGTCAACGATGATTTTATCCCGCTTGTCTTTTTCGTCAATCTGGAAAGGTATCGGGATTAGCTTTCCTTCCTTCATGGCATAGAGGAAGAGGGAGTTTGCGGGTTCACCTATAAGGGGGCCAAAGTCCTTTCCCAGAACCACAACGGGATCAGGTTTTCGCTTCAGGGTCTTGTCTTCAGGTAAGGCTTCTGTAGAATACAGTGTAAGAAGCAGAGAAAAGGATAGAATTAGAGTAAAAAATTTGATTTTCATTACTTTTTTCCTCTTTAAACAAGATTATTGCACAAGTCATAGCTAAGAGAATAGCTTCCTAATCTCCTCTGCGATCCGTTCGACATTCGGAACGCTTAAAACTTCAAGGTTTTTATTATAGGGTATGGGATTATCCGAACCACCCAGTCTAACCGGAGGGGCCTTTAGCAAGCCGTGGGCGGCGGATGCCACTCTGGCTATAACCTCGGCGCCCCAGCCGCCGCGCACCGGACCCTCTTCTATCGTCATCAGACGTCCCGTTTTGGCTACCGAATTAAGGATAGTCTCCATATCCAGCGGGACCAAAGTCCGGGGATCAATAACCTCCACATCTATCCCTTCCGCTTTCAATAACTCCGCTGCTTCCAAAGCAAGGGAGACCGTATAGAGGAGTCCCACAACGGTCAAATCACTGCCGACTCGCTTGACATCGGCCTGACCGAATGGCAGAAACTCTTCGGCTTCCGGCACATCTCCCGGGCTCAGGTAAAGGAGCTTGTGCTCGTAAAATAAGACCGGGTTATCGCTGCGGATGGCGGTCTTGAGCAACGCCCGAGCGTCCCGTGGGGAACTCGGTGCCGCTACGATAAGGCCGGGAATCCCGATAAGCAGGGATTCCAAGCTCTGGGAATGCTGGGCCGCCATACCCAGGCCAGCCCCGCCGGGCAAACGCACTACCAAAGGCATACTATACTGCCCACCGGACATATACCGGAGCTTGGCAGCCTGATTAACCAGCGGATCCATACAGCAGGTAATGAAATCGCTGAATAATATCTCTGCCACCGGCCTGAGCCCGCTCATGGCCGCCCCCACGGCCGCTCCCGCAATGGCATACTCGCTGATCGGGGTGTCAAGCAATTTATCCGGACCGAATTCTTCCACCAGCCCCGTAGTAACCGCCATATAACCGCCCAGGCTTACATCTTCGCCAAGCAGTATGACAGAATCGTCTCTCCGCATCTCCTCGGCTAAGGCAAGATTTATGGCCGCCGAGCCGGTAATTGATCGGGTTGAGCCGGGCGGTGGGTTTGGCGGGAGAGGGGCATCGTTTGCGTAAACATCGGTTAGAAGCGTAGCCGGGTCCGGTTCCGGGGATTCGATGGCAAAGTGGAGTGCCTGCTCTACAGTATCAACGGCCTCCATATGCATCTTTTCGTAATCTTTTTCAGTGATTAGACCCTCGGCTATCAGCCGCTCACTCATTTTGCGAATAGGGCATCGTGCTTTCCAGGATTCCACCTCCTCACGAGTCCGGTAGGCCTCGTTATCGCCCTCCATATGGCCATGCCAGCGGTAGGTCTGACATTCCAGGAGGATCGGACCCTTACCTTCGCAGATATCGGTAACTGCTTTTTTCACCGTACGATAGACCTGATCGACATCATTCCCGTCCACCGTAATCCCGGGGATACCGTAAGCACCTGCCCGGTCAGAGATCCGCTCGATCCGCATATGTTTATTTTGAGGGGTGAATTCGCCGTATTGGTTGTTTTCGACTACGAATAAGACCGGCAGGTTCCAAACGGAAGCCAGGTTTATGGCCTCGTGGAACATGCCCTGATTGGTCGCACCGTCACCCATGAAGGCCAAGGCTACGCGTTTTTCCTGGTGTTGAGCGAATGCCAGGGCCGCGCCGGTGGCAATTAGAGACGAGGCCCCCACAATACCATTGGCGCCAATAGCACCCACGGTAATATCGGTAACATGCATACTTCCACCCTTACCTCCACACAAACCTTCGGCCTTGCCGTAGATCTCAGCCATCATTCGGTCTGCCGGTGCCCCTTTAGCCAGCATATGCCCATGTCCCCGGTGTGTGGTAGCTATGCAGTCAGAGGGATGGAGCGCAAAGCAACTACCTACCGCCACTGCCTCCTGCCCGATACTCAGGTGTATTGCCACAGTAGGGATCTTGCCTGCACGCCAGTTATCCGCCAGGGATTGCTCGAACTCCCGGATCAAGATCATCCTCTTGAGCATCTCCTTGCGTAATTCGGCTTCATTCTCCGGGAGGGCAGAGCCGTGTCCGAGGGGGCGTATTGTTGGCTCTTCTGCCTGCCCGGGAATAGTATCCTGAGGGAGATGCGATAGATCAACCGAGGCCTTGGGGCGGAAGAGCCATCCCCACCATGAATCACCCTTACGTCGGGAAGTGGTTCCAGCATCGGGCGGGATCAGGTGAGGGAGATCAAGCTCGCGGAGAACATCCGGGTAGATATTAAAGACGGGTTTGATTGCCGGCAGTAATTTAAGGGCCTTGGGCACATTGCCCCGGGCGCTGATCTTACCGGTTGCCAGACCCCGCACTGCGCTGAGCCTCCCCAGCCAGAACTCGTGGGCGGCTTCCGCTGACTGGGTCATCTCTACATCGGCATCGCCTTCATCGTCAAAGCGATAAGAAGGGGGCCGGGCAGTCATGTCAACGGTAAGGACGGCCTCCGGTTCGGTATAGAAGAACCTGACTATCAGGTTGGCCGCTTCCAATTCCTGAACAATTGCCGTTTCCTTCAGGACGTGGTCAAACAATGCACCCATTATGTACTCGAACTGCTTACGATCTTTAAATATGCCCATTTTTCTGCTTCCTTAACCGTCTAGCTTAAATAGAATGTTTTTCAATGGAAGTAGCGTCCCAACTGCTCGACATAGCCTTCTCCCTCAATTTTTCTCCCCGGGGAACCGCTCCATTGACCCTGATAATCGAATCCGTACAGAAAACCGTCACCCATAATTGACCGGGGGTCCGTCCTGCGTTCGGCCTCGTATGTAAACTCACCGGCGTTACTGTTTTGTTTGCCTATCCACCGACGGGGCACCCGGCATTTTTGGCCAGCGTAGTTAGCAAAGTATTCCCATTCAAGTACCTGGCATTCATAGTGTTCCATCGGCTGGTACTGGTGGGCGTCCCATCTTAGCAGTCCGGTATTTTTAAGCTCCAACCGGCCCGGAGCCTCTGTCCAGAGCGAGATTGCGAATCCACCTCCAGTAAGTCGCAATACCTCGTATCTAAACACATTTAGGGGTAGCCTAAAAGGAAGAAGGTTTCTACCCCAGCCGTGATCGTGAAGGGCAGGGGACTCAATGGTCCCTTCATCATCGTTCCACTGCCATTTTATCCGGCAACTGCCAAAGCTGGTATAATGACAGTAGATCTTGGGAATATATACCCACCAGTGAAAGCCATCCCAGGTATCGAAATCCATTGAAAGCTGGAGATTTGCCTCCGGCTGGCTATATCGGATCTGATAGGCAGGCCAGCGGCCTTCGAAGTTCAAACGCTCCCCGAGTCGTAATTGAACGACATTCGGTTGATAGTCCAGTTCACTCTTAACTGAGTGATATTGCTTGTATGTTGTGCCGCAATTCCTTCCTTCCAGGCAAAACTGGAGGTCAAAGGCGTCTTTTGGATCAACGCCATGCCAATTGTCGATCTGGTCGAAGGAAACGCCGGTCATACCCAATAACACATTAAGGTTCAGAAATCTAAAAGGAGCCTCGGGCGGAAACACCATAATAACAGTCCTGAGGTCCCAAGGGAACTCAGGAAACCGGGTGCTTTCATTCCGCGGAGAGGGCTGATCGTGCGGAGCCGTTGACGAACGCTCAAGAAAAGCTATTAGGGGGGCCAGGGCCTGACGTAAAGGATTTCGGAGCACTACTTAGCCTATCGATATGCCGCCTTGCTCGAAAAAGGCCTTCGGATTCTCCCACACATTAGAAAGATCAACCATAGTAGGAGAATTGCACGAACAACAATCCTCGGCGTCTTTCCGTAACTGCTTGAACTGTGGAAGCTCCATGATTTCCTTGAGGGGCATCTCCCGGATATTGGCAATTGGCTTATCCAGATTGAGGCAGTTCTCGATATTTCCCCGGCCATCAACTGGCATGCAGAGTTTAGGAAAGTGGCATTTATAACCGGGCTTCCCGTCAATAAAGTATTTGAAATACATCTCGGAATTGATGATAGGTGCTCCTTCCCGCCTTTTTTCAAGCAAATATGCGCATACGCCACGAAGCTCCGTCAAAGGCATACCCATGTCGGTCTCGGTGTAATGGCTATCTCCCTCACCGTGGCGGTAATCGGTAATGACATCGAACGAGATCTTTAAGCCCCGCTCATCCGTCAGCTGAATTAAATCGTCAATTTCCTCGGGAATTCCCTTCTGGACACAGGTATTAAAATGGATTGGTATGTTGGGGTATTTCTTTTTTACCATCTCGACGCCGCTCATAAGACGATCAAAAAGTCCCTTGAGCCTTCTGATTTCGTCATG
>CP070770.1:1639482-1642116 GCA_020345765.1 Deltaproteobacteria bacterium | reverse complement strand
GAGCTGCGAAACCACAACCGATTGACGAGACCAATAATTCTATCATTGCCAAAGTGACAAATTTCGGCACCTTTAGTGACACAAAGCGTTAATTTTTTAGAAGATCTACAATTATTTCATTGGGATTTGGGATTTGGTCATGGGGATTTGAGTGATTCTATCTTATTGATTTATCAAGACATTCTGCCTTCTCCCTTTCCTAATTAATCCTCCCCAGGATCCACCCAATATCTTGGCACACCATTTGCTACAGTATTATATACAAAACGATTTTAATCAAAAAAGGAAGGAGGTGAAAAGATATGTTAAGTAAGATTCGAAGTCGTAAGGGTTTTACCCTGATCGAGCTGATGATCGTCGTTGCCATTATCGGGATCCTGGCTGCTGTCGCTATCCCTAACTTCCTGCGCTTCCAGTTGAAGGCCAGAACCTCCGAAGGGAAAACAAATCTGGGCACCATCCGTGCTCTTGCTGAGTCATTCCGGTCGGAATGGGATGAGTATGCGCAAACTGTTTTTCAACCAAGGGCCTCTGGTGCTTTAGATGCGAGTAGAGACACAAACTGGCCGGTCCCCCCAAACTCAGCGGGTGGGTTCGATCTCATTGGGTTCAGGCCGGCAGGTGATGTCTATTTTTGTTACGGTTTTACCGGAGGGCCTGCGGCCGCACCAGCACCTGCGGGAGGAAATACCGCTGTTAATACATGCGATGGGTCTGGAACTGTTGATACTGTAATCCAAGATGATGGGACTGGCAGGCCTGAGCTTGTTGACGGAGTCCCAGCTGCAGCAGGGAATGTTGACGTTCATTATGTTGCTACCTCCGATCTTGATAATGATGATATTAACGGTAGCTTCGTTACCAACGATGAGCTAGTTGACATCCTTCCCGATCCGGTCGACTTCACTGCCAGCGTCTTTTAGGCCACGGAGTTCGGCATCAAATTTGACAAAAGGCCCGGATTATTTAATAATAATCCGGGCTATTTTTTATTATTCATAAATGCTAATAAAGCGATTAATCCCGGTCTTTTTTGTATTGCTCCTTGCCGCAGCCACTTTTTTACTGCTACTGAAGCTGGAGGCCTATCCCCGGTGGATGGAGCGTAATAGTGAAAAGATGACCCTGCCCCGGGGGGATTACTTAAAGATCGCCGTTCTGGGATACGACCAAATTGCTGCAGATTTTTATTGGCTAAAGACCATTCAGTATATCGGGGATAAGCAAAGGAAAATAAGCGGCTATCCGATGGTTTATCCTCTGGTAGATCTGGTTACTGACCTTGATTACCGGTTCGATTACGCTTACCAGGTAGCCGGCGTCCTTCTGGCCATCTATGACCGCAATATAGAAAAAAGTAATATAATCCTGGAAAAGGGGTTTAAAAATGTCCCCGGGGTCTGGCAGATTCCTATGTATCTGGGATTCAATCACTTCTTCTTCCTCAAAGATTACTTACGGGCAGCGAAGTATATAGAGATAGCGGCGTCGCTCCCCGGTCGGCCTACCTACCTTCCTCTGCTGGCAGCCCGCCTTTACTCGGAAGCTAAAGATCCTATGGCAGGGATTGAATTCCTGACAGAGATCTTGGAAGTGATCGATGTGGAGATGTGGCGAAACTTTGTCGGTAACAGGATCAAGCTGTTAATGATTGAGAGGGACTTAATTTATCTGGAAAAAGCAATCAAGGATTTCTCTCAGCGAGAAGGAAGGAGGCCTAGGGATCTGAGGGAGTTGGTAATGAGTGGTATGATTAAAAGGATTCCCCCGGAACCTTTCGAAGGCAGGTATTTGTATGATCCCGGGACAGGAGAGGTAAAGAGCAGTACCAATCCGGAGAGGTTGAGGATATACAAATGAGTCTGTTAAGTCGTAGTGTCTATTGAGTTAAAGTTGTCAAGGATAAAGAAAGTGCAAAATGCAAATGATTGATTGTTATTGGGATTTAATAAGTCCATGCTATTCCATGATTATCCTTGATATTTCCTGATATTCCGTGAATAAAGTAAATATGGCTGTAATTATCTAAATACCCTACCAATATTTTGGATTAAATAGTATGGAAGTGATCAGAACTGAAGGGCTTTACAAGACTTTCTACACCGGTTTTCTCCGGAAGAAGATTCCGGCGGTGGTGGACCTTAATCTGACGGTCCAGGAGAATGAGATCTTCGGCTTCCTCGGCCCCAACGGGGCGGGGAAGACGACTACCATCAAGCTCCTGATGGGGCTGATTTATCCCACCTCGGGGAAAGCCTGGGTCCTGGGAAGAGATTTTAAAGAGGTGGATATCAAGAAAGAGATTGGCTTCCTTCCCGAGACCCCTTATTTCTATGAGTATCTTACCGGAGGAGAGTTCTTGAATTTCTACGGCCAGCTCTTCAGGCTAACAAAAATGGAGCGCGAAAAGAGAATAGAGGAGCTTCTTGAACTGGTCGGGTTAAGAGAGGCAAAGGATCTTCAATTAAGGAAATACTCCAAAGGGATGATCCAGCGGCTGGGCATTGCCCAGGCCCTGATCAACAATCCTCGGCTGGTAATCTTTGATGAGCCGGTTTCTGGCCTTGATCCCCTCGGCCGTAAGGAGATCAGGGATGTGCTCCTGCGCCTGAAGGACGAAAGGAAGACGGTATT
>CP070770.1:1636921-1639382 GCA_020345765.1 Deltaproteobacteria bacterium | reverse complement strand
CCCAGGTCGATGCCCGGAAGTCGATTTCGCTTTACCAGGCACTCAACCGTGCCAGGGAGGAAGAGCTGTTGTCCTCCTGCGGCAGCGTCTCCCGTGGTGGATTAGGGATTGCCCTGGCCAAGATGGCGGTAGCCGGAGAGTTGGGGATGGAAGTTGATTTAGGTAAGATTCCTTCGGAAAGGATTGAGCGGGACGATCAACTGCTCTTTTCTGAATCGCAAAGCCGCCTTCTGATAACCATTGCTCCGGAAAACAGGAAACAACTAGAAACCCTAATGGAAGGACAAAAAATAGCTTACATCGGCCGGATAAATGAAAGAAGAAGGTTAGCAGTTAAGGGAATCAAGGGAAAGAAGATCGTTGACGCCGACATTGATTCCCTGAAAGAAGCCTATAAGAAGACCCTGCAATGGTGAGCAATTAAATAGGGAATTATGAGTAAACCCAAAGCCCTCGTACTGACCGGTTACGGAATCAATTGTGATTACGAGACCGAATTTGCCTTCAACCAAGCAGGTGCCCGTGCCGAAAGGGTGCACATTAACAACCTCATTGAAGGGCAGAAGAAGCTGGGTGAGTATCAGATCCTGGCCTTTCCCGGCGGATTTTCCTATGGGGACGATATCGCCGGCGGGAAAGTCCTGGCCGTCAAGACTAAAACAAATCTCGGCGATGAGCTGAGGCGTTTTATCGAAGAAGATAAATTAATAATCGGTGTCTGCAACGGCTTCCAGGTAATGGTAAAATACGGCCTACTTCCCGCTCTCAATAATAATTACCAGATACAAACTAATACCCTGAGCTTTAACGACTCGGGAAGGTTCGAAGACCGGTGGGTGAATATGAAAAGAATGAGTGATAAGTGCGTCTTCACCCGGGGGCTCGAACGGATTTACCTCCCGGTCGCCCACGGAGAGGGAAAATTCTTCGCCTCGGAGGACACCCTAAAGACCCTTCACGATAACCAGCAGGTGGTGTTCAAGTATTCTGACGAGGAGGGTAGACCGGCTGAGGGGAGATTCCCTTTTAATCCTAACGGTTCGTTAAAAGATATCGCCGGGATCTGTGATGCGAGTGGACGGATCTTCGGGATAATGCCCCATCCGGAGCGTTTCCTCCATTTCACCAACCATCCCCGCTGGCCTTATCTTAAGGAAAGACTTAAACGGGCAGGAAAACCCATTCCGACAATTGGAGAGGGCATGAAGATCTTCCAGAACGCAGTAGAATACTATGAGTGAATAAGATTTTTTACTATTCTATCTGTCCATCTCCAGCCCATACGGTGATATAATACCATAAAAACGGGAGGAAAAATGCTGAAGAAGACAAGAGGATTAGTCTTATTTGCCTTAGTGCTTTGCTTGGTCCTCGTAAATTGTACCAAAAAAGAGCCTCCATGCCCGATCAAAGGCCCGTCAGAACATGCCTACCTTAAGGCAGGTCCAATAGAGGGAGGTGTTTTATTGCCCAATGGGCTTTCCATTACCCCTGCCGGGGAACAGATAAAGGTAGGAGGATTTCCCATGAATCTCGTTCTGACCCCGGATAATAAAACCCTGATAGTTACCAACAACGGTTATGGGATAGAGAAGACACAGTCCTTATCGGTAATAGACGTAGATGTTAGAAAAATGACGATAAGACAAACTGTTTCAAAGGGATCCGATGAGAGCTATTTTCTGGGACTGGCAGTCAAATCAGACGGAACGAAGCTTTATGCCTCCGGAGGGGGTAATAATAAGGTGTGGGTATATGATATTGCCGGTGGAGAATTAACCAATGAAACTTATATCCCGGTCCGTGGCTACCCCGGGGCACTTACCTTATCCCAGGACGAGAAGCTATTGTATGTAGCCCAGAATTTAGCCAATAAGATTGCCGTCGTGGATTTAACCATATCAAGCCCAACCGTTACATCCACTACCGAAGTGGGACAGTATCCCTACGATATCGTCCTTACCAAGGATGAGTCGAAGGCCTATGTCTCCAATTGGGGCGAAAGGACTGTTTCCGTTGTTGATACCTCAGGCCATCAGGTAATAAATACTATCACGGTAGGAAAGAACCCGGAGGATATGGTACTATCCCCTGATGGAAAAAGATTATATGTGGCAAACAGCGATACCGATGATATCAGCGTGATTAATGTTGAAACCGATAAAGTTATTGATACCATATCCGTAGATCTACGCTCAGATGCCCCTATGGGTTCCTCACCAAATGCGCTCTGCCTGAGCCCTGACGGCAAGACCCTTTATGTAGCCTCGGCCGGGACAAATTCCATTGATGTGATTTCTACCGAAGAAAGCAAGCTGCTGGGCAGGATCCCTACGGGATGGTATCCCACCGGTGTCACGATAAATAAGGATAATTCTATACTTTTTATAGTAAGTGCCAAGGGAGTAGGCAGTGGACCAAATCCGGAGGCTGAATATGTCGGGGGGATGATGCTGGGGAC
>CP070770.1:1625721-1636821 GCA_020345765.1 Deltaproteobacteria bacterium | reverse complement strand
AGCCTCCTATCTTCAATTCTTATCCTTCTTGCCCTTCCCGGGAAACTGGTAGCTACGGGAAAATTAAGCCGTATTGAAGACCCGGTGGTGGTGGCAGGAGAGGTCCTGGCACCCCTGTTGGGTGCAGGACTGGATCGGCTCTCGCTCATGGTCTGGACGGCCGACGTCAAGCCCGTGCCCTTCCAGGTGGATGAAAAGGACGAGATGGGTGAGTACGTGTTCGCCATGTCCGTCAAGGGGACGGAGATCACGCCGTCGAACGCCGTTGATCAGGACCCAAGCCTCGACGCTAACGACGAGCTGGTCTTCATGGTTTTTGACGCCGGGGACCGGTGCCCGGAAGGGTCCGCCCCCGCCGATGCGGAAAAGGGCGTGGAGCTGGAGATCGTTGATCCGGTGGATGGCGGCCGGGCATGGTTATATCTATTCAGCTTCGAAAAAGATATACCGCACTCGGAAAAGGATTATGTGAAGTTAATTATTGCCCCGGAAAGACGGGTTTCGAGGGTGGAAGCGAAAAATTACATCGTCGAGACCGTAAAGAATACTACCTATTACAATTATATCTCTTTGATTCATTCGGATGGGACCCAATCCCATGACCTTATTGACCATTTCAAGATCCGCTTAATCGTCTCTATCCTTTTCAACACTATCGAGATTCCCTTTGCTATGGACGAACTTTTCCAGGCCGAGACCTCCGCCTTCACTGACGGTCCCATTCGGGTAATCAGCCTGGGAAGTGGTTATATGAAAGGGCCTGCGGGAATTAAGCTGAGTGGCGGTCGATCCGTGGTCAAGAATTATCCGAACTCCTTCATAATTCCCATTCACCTTCAAGTTCCGCTTGACGCCAAAGTACTTCTGAGCGACATTCAACTCCACGGCGCAAACGACTTCAACGAGAATGCTTATGGCACGTATTACTATGATGAACATAATCCTTACAATCCCGAAGTCGTGCTCGACGGCAAGATGAGCGAGGCCGAGAGGAAGATGGACTACAAATCGGACCACGACTGGCTGGTCGTGATGACCCCCTACGGGACCACCGTGTTCCGGCTTATCTTCCCCCCGGAGTGGGACTTCCTCAATAAGGGCCTCTATTACAAGGACGACCCCATGTTCGAGGATCCTCCTGAAGATAACCCCGGTGTGATCGCGGTCGGGTTTGACATAGACAATTTCATTGACCTTAAGCGAGGGGCTTACACATATTATTTTCAGTACTACTTTCCCCATAATTTCAAGGTGGGTGACGAAAAAATGATCCTCAACATCATGGATCGCCCTTTAGAGGTCAAAGTGCATCCGATAAAATACACCGTCCCCAGCACCCCTTGAATAAATGGCCGATACCCTAAGAGGTTAAGAATTTTGGTTTTTCCCCCTAAAGTGTTGACCCGGGATTCTGTTTTTTGCTATTATGCCCCTTATTTGCGATAATGTAATATCATTAATGCCGTTCACTCTTTCCTCGGAAGAAAGGAGGTGACTTTAAAATGATGAAAAAAGCAATGGCGTATTGGAGTGCGGTTTGCCCCGGATGTAACATTGGAAGGAAATATCCAAATTCGTTTATTGGTAAACGGGTAGTCGAACATTGGGAACAGGGCTGCCCCGTTTACGAGGCATATATGGAGGTGTTTGGGAAAGAAAAAACTAAGGAGACCGATGCCAAAAAAACCCGGGAAGAATAAATATAGCCCTCACTTTCTGAAAAGAGACGCCGTGCAGGGCTTCACCGAGTATTGCGGACTGACATCCGTCTCAATGGAGCCGGGTCGCTTTGTAACCAGGATAAAGATCGAGAAGCACCATCTTCAACAGGACGGATTCGTGCATGCCGGGGTGATAGCCACCATGGCGGACCACACCGCCGGTTATGCGTCATTTACCTTGATTCCCGAGGACAAAGTTATTCTCACCGTGGAATACAAAATCAATTTTCTCCGACCTGCATCGGGGGATTTCCTTGAATGCCGGGCAAAGGTTATCAACCAGGGCAAGAGTATCCTGGTTTGCGAATCCGAGGTCTACTCGATAGCAGAAGGCAATGAAGATATGGTTGCGAAAGCGATGCTGACAATGGCATCGGTGTCGAAGGAAAGGGTGCGGGAGAAATAGCGGCCGCTTTCTTTAAATGTTAAATTGATAATTATGCCCCCTGTCTTACCCTGCCCCCTCTCTACGAAGAATCCTTCACGAATTCCGCCCGATAGCGTTCGGACCGGACAAACAGCACAAGTAACGCCGAAACGGCCAATCCCACGAAGCTGGTAATGAATACCAACTCATAGCTACCGGTGATGTCGAAAACCCTGCCCGCCCCCGGTATCCCCACGGTTATGCCCAGAGGGAATGTAGCCATAACGAGGCCCTGGATCTTGGAAAAGTTAAGCTCCCCGAAGCAGCGGCCGACAAGAATCGGCAGGATAATTGCCTGCCCGCCGATCCCGATCCCGTAGGGCACGGCATAAAACCAGAGCAGATTGACATTATCTATGCCGGCCCGGACAATGAGGGTTTCGATTATGATCGGACCGCTCGCCAGCAGGACAGCAGCTATCGCCATCAGCCGCTCCGGCCTCCACCGGTCGGCCATCCATCCGAACAGGAGGCGCCCGGCGATACTGAAACCAATGGCCAGCCCATAAAAGAACGCCGCCTGTTGGGAGGAAAATCGGGCCTCCTGGGTGGCAAAGGGGACGAAGTGGAAGTTCATTGCCGACATGCAAACGAGCTGCAAAAAGAATACGCTGAGCAGCATCCAGAAGGTAAGCGATGAAACGGCGCGTTTGACCGGCAGCCCGCTCATCACCGCTTTTGTCTCTCCGCCGGCCTCTTCACCCGGTACCGCACCGTCGGACATTAGGCCGACATCCGACGGTCGGGTCCGGACGAAAATGGCGATCAGGGGAATAACAACCAGCCACAATATGATACAGGTAAAGGCCCAGGTAAGCCGCCACCCCCACAGCCTGATCAGGAACTCGTTAAAAGGAGGCAGAAGGAAGCCGCCCGCGCCGATTCCCGTCATCGCCAGCGCCATGGCCCGCCCCCGGTATTTATTGAACCAATTGGTGACTAGTGTCTGGATGGGCACGAGCGTAGTCCCGGCAACCACAAAGCCGGCGATCAGGTTTACCCCGTACAGCATCCAGAGGTTCTGCAGGCCGGCCAGTCCCAGGTTGGTCAGGCTTGCCAATACGGCGGCCGTCAGCATCGTCTTCCGGGCGCCGTAGCGCGCTATCAGCCAGCCGACCACCGGACTGGAAAAACCGAAAAAAATGGCCCAGATCGCGGCAGAGATAGAGATCTGGGTCATTGTCCAACCGAACTCTTCCTGGAGCGGGGCGATGAATACCGGAAAAACATAGAAACCGGTGCCGCCGGTGTTGAACAGAACCGCAAACAATGCCGCCACCAGCCACCAGCCGTAGAATACCCTGGTGTTCTTTCTCCAGTCACTCATTGAACTCTCCTCTCTGAGAGAGATTATATGCACGAATCCACCCCTGCCGTCAAGAAAAGTTGGGGTCAATTTGGGGGTCACCCACGATCTCCTCATAGCCGATTTAATTGTTATTTATCAATATCTCCCATAATAAGAAGAATATTCTTGCGGAATTCCCTCTAAAAGGTTATTCTATCAACAAATCCAGCTCACATTATTTTCGAGGGAAACAGCAACTAAGCAATACTAGTAAAAATAAAGGAGGAAAGCCATGGGCGATACAATCCTTATGATACACGGTATGGGTTGCAGCGAGTGGGTCTGGGATAATTATCGGGGCTTTTTTGAGAAGAAAGGCTATTCCTGCATAACCCCTACCTTGCGCTATCACGACATGGACCCGAAGGGCACGCCGGACCCGCGATTGGGCACTACCAGCCTGTTGGATTATGTCACTGACCTGGAAAAGGTCATCAGCACACTCGACACTGCCCCGGTCGTCATGGGCCATTCCATGGGCGGTATCATTGCCCAAATGTTGTCCGGTAGAAATACGTTAAAGGCCACCGTCTTACTCACACCGGCATCGCCCCGCGGAATTATGCCGATAACCTTTTCGGTTCTTAAATGCTTCTCGGAAATACTGATGACCTGGGGGTACTGGAAAAAGCCCATTCGTTTCTCCTTTGAAAAGCTGGTATACGGCGTGTTTAACCGGACGCCCGACAACGAACACCGGAAACTATATGACAAAATGGTTTATGAATCCGGAAGAGCGCTATTCGAAATGGGAAACTGGCTGCTGGACTCGGCGAAAACGACCGAAGTCGATCACGAGAAAGTCACCTGCCCGGTATTAGTCGTCTCCGGGAAAGAAGACCGGATCACTCCCGCTTCCGTTGCCAAAAAGGTGGCAAATAAATACGGGGCAGTTTCTACGTATAAAGAGTTTCCCCAGAACGCCCACTGGGTCCTCGGGGAACCTAACTGGCAGGAAATAGCAGAGTTTGTCTCTAACTGGCTGAACCAAGTATCGCACCAAAGCACCCAGAAAGAAAAATAGCCGATTGGGAGAGTATTGAAAAAGTATCTTGCCTCCCCATTGATGGGGGAGGATAACGGTGGGGGTGAACAATTTCAGCAAAAAATACCAATAGAATCACCCTCCCCTTATTCCCCTCCCATCAAGGGAGGGGAGATTTATTGAAAAAATTCCTTTGAAAAAGAGTTCTTCAATCGCCATACTGTCTTTATTTATCTATTTCGGTTAAAGGTTTGGCATGAAATACATTTTAGCAATAGACCAGGGAACGACGGGAACAACCGCCTTATTGATCGATAAGGAATCAAGGATAGTATCGAGGGCTTATTCCGAGTTCCCCCAGATTTATCCGAAACCCGGCTGGGTCGAGCATGATCCTGAAGTCATCATGCAGACAACCCACAAGGTAATAGCAGAGCTGTTGAAAGAAACCGATGAGATCGCCGCTATCGGAATAACCAACCAGAGGGAAACATTGGTAATGTGGGATAAAAGAACCGGGAAACCGGTTCATCATGCGATCGTCTGGCAGTGCCGGAGGACGGCGGATATCTGCGAAGGGCTGGAAAAACAAGGTCTGGGGAAGACAATCAGGGAAAAGACCGGCCTGCCTATTGATGCCTACTTCTCGGCTACGAAAATAAAATGGCTGCTGGAGAATGTCGAAAAAGCGAGGCACCGGGATGTGGTCTGCGGCACGATCGACAGCTGGTTGGTGTATAACCTGTCCGGCAAGCATGTGACCGATCACACCAACGCCTCCCGGACCATGCTGTATAACATAAACACGCTTGCCTGGGATGAGGAGATTTTGCATGAGTTGAAAATTCCCGGGCACATTTTGCCGGAGGTGAAATCTTCGAGCGAGGTTTACGGTTATGCGATGATCGGCCGTAAGAATATCCCGATTGCCGGTATTGCGGGTGACCAGCAGGCGGCCCTGTTCGGCCAGTTATGTTTCCGGGAAGGCACGGCAAAGAACACCTACGGCACCGGGGCCTTCACGCTCATGAACATAGGAGAGAAGGTAACAAGGTCCAACCGGCTGGTAACAACCATTGCTTACAGCATCGACGGGAAGGCCAGTTATGCCCTGGAAGGGAGTATCTTCATCGCCGGGGCCGCGATCCAATGGCTCCGGGACGGACTGGGAATAATAAAAGATGCTACGGAAACGGAAGGATTGGCCCGGTCAGTCGAGGACAGCGGAGGAGTTTATCTTGTCCCTGCTTTTGTCGGCCTGGGAGCACCCCATTGGGATATGTATGCTCGTGGTTTAATCGTAGGCTTGACCCGGGGGACGAAAAGAGAGCATATCGTCAGGGCCGCTTTAGAGTCCCTAGCCTACCAAACAAAAGATGTCATCGAAGTTATGCAAAGAGAATCGGGAATAAAACTGAAGGAGCTGAAGGTTGACGGGGGCGCAGCAAGAAACGATTTCTTACTCCAGTTCCAGGCAGATATTCTTAACAAGAAAGTCAGGAGACCGAAGAATGTTGAGACTACCGCCCTGGGAGCAGCTTACCTCGCCGGATTAGCCACCGGTTACTGGCATAAAAAAGAGGAGATAAGACAGGAGATGGACAAAACCTTCGAGCCGGTTATGAATAAGGAGGAAAGAAAATCCCTGTTAAAAGGCTGGAAAGAAGCAGTAAAGAGAAGCAAAGGGTGGGGAAAATTATAAAGGATTTCAAGGACAAATGGGTTTTGATAACCGGTGCGGCCAGCGGGATCGGTCGGGCCCTGGCGCTGGAGTTTACCGCCGCGGGCTCGAAGATCATCATCGCCGACATTGACGAAGTGGGTATGCAGAGAACTGCTGACGAATTAAAGGCGAAGGGTGGGCAGGCAATCTGCATCCGGGCCGATATGACCCGCCCCGATGAGGTAGAAACGCTCGCCCGGCGAGCTCTTGAGGATGCCGGGCAGGTGGATATCCTTATTAACAACGCCGGAATTGCTTCTGTCTGCGAGGCAAAGGACCTTTCGCGCGAGGAATGGGATCGAATACTGGCAACCAATCTGTTCGGCCCGATCCGGCTCACCCATCATCTTCTCTCTCACATGATCTCGCGGGGCAGCGGTCACATCGTGAATGTCGCCTCCATGGCCGGTTTGATCGGGATACCGGGCATGGTTCCCTACACCGTGTCCAAGTTCGGTATGGTGGGCTTCTCGGAGTCGCTCCGGACCGAGCTGGATTGTTACGGGATCCGAGTCACCGCGGTATGCCCGGGGGTGGTTAAGACACCGATTATTCAAACCTCCGCTATCAAGGGATTCAGCGAGGATCTAAGGAACCCTCCCTCCCCTATCACCATGAGCGTCGAAAGGGCCGCGCGGATAATCTTCCGCGGGATCCGGCGCAACCAGGCCAGGGTAATACCGGCAACGATACCGGGAAAGCTTCTTTATTTAATCAAGCGGATTGCGCCCGGCCTGGCCGAGTCCCTCATCCGGAAGGCCTACTCGACCTGGGAGCGAACCCCGGTCTGAAGGGCAAGAATTTTAAGGAAGGCTTTTTCAAAATTCATAGATTTTTCTAACGATACCTGATAAAATACCGACTTGTCACTGGCTGAAGTAGAATCTGTATATACCTGAACAAAGGAGGAAAAGCATGTTGAAGGGAAAGAAAACGGTTGTTGTGTTAATTGCTTTTACCATAGCGGTACTGTGGTTTGGCGCTGTCCCGGAGGCAGAAGGGGTAACGGCAATAGCCCCGGACGGTTCCTATCCGGTGGGGGTAAAGATCGAGCGTATGAACTACCAGGGCCAGGAGAGAGTGCTCATGGTCTGGTACCCGGCGCAGGCTCAGCCCGGGGCCGAAACATACAAGTATCAGACCAAGATCGTTGGTTCGTCGGTCCTCGACGCTCCTGCGGAGAAAAAGGATGCACCCTATCCTCTGCTTCTGTTCTCGCACGGACTGGGCGCCTGCGGCTGTCAATCGGTATTCTACACCGAGAACCTGGCAAGTTTCGGCTACGTGGTAGTGACGACGGACCACGGCGACTCGAAGATGTGCCATATTGCCAGCGAGCCTAATGTCTCCTATCTGCAGCTTGTCTGGGCATTCGTCAAGTCGTTCGGGAACCTGGAAAAGCTGGTAAAGGCCCTCTTCGGCGATTATCTGGCCGAGATTAATTTTGACCTATCATATCGGTCCACCGAGGCTAAGGCCGTGATTGACCAGGCCCTCGATTGGAACCAGAATCCTGATTCGTTCCTCTCCGGCATGATGGACCCGGAGCGGATCGGCGCTACCGGTCATTCTCTGGGCGGATATACCTCCCTCATGGTCGGGGGTGTCCCCTTCCGCTGCGGCGAGGAGAAACCTGATCCCGAGATCTGCGACACCGACAACTTCAAAAAAATAGATCTTCGGCGAATGAATCCCTGCTGCCTGGATATTATCCGGGAGATGGAAGACAAGGACCCCTTTCAGCTGCGCGACGAGCGGGTAAAGGCGATCCTGCCCCTGGGACCAGCCGTGATTTTTCCCAACCTCAAGGAGGCCGCGGCCGATATTAAGGTTCCGATTATGATCATAAGCACCGATACCCAAAGGATGGAGGTGCCCTGGGAGTCGATCTGGACGCTCTATACCAACGCTCCTCCGCCCAAGTATGCGATCCGGCTCAAGGAATCCGATCACATGACCGTCGCCGATCTCACCCTCGGGGTGAGTTTGTCCAAATACTTTTTCCCGGGCTTCCGCTCCAATTTCGGTGCCAAGGCCCAGGCATACAAGGACTATTCGGTCGCCTTCTTCGACCTCTACCTCAAGGGCAACGATACCCGGGCCGCGGTTCTGAAGGAACCTTCCAATCAGTTCGTGGAGCTGTGGTTCGAGGCGGAATAAGGAAATCGGGCAGGAGAATCTTTGAAAGGTTCACTGGCGGGTCGGATAAATCCGACCCCTACATTGTAGGGGTTCGATTCATCGAACCCGATACGACCAAGACGTAACGTGGGCTCCGATGAACATTGTAGCCCCCACAATTAATATATAAGGACCTGATCTATTAATGCCCTACCCTTCCCGGTTTTCAATCGCGACCTGTTTATAAAGATCTCGCGGTGTTGGGAACGGACGGGACCTCTCGACCCTCTTTAGCCTAAGCGCTTCCTGGTCACAGGTGATCGTGCATACCCCGCAGCCCATGCACTTCTCCGCTTCAACTACCGCCCGTTCGAGCTCGTCGTCGAGCGAGATAGCACCGAAGAAGCACCGTTCCACGCAGGTCCCGCAAAGCACGCAGTCATCACTGGCCTCGGCCACGAAGTTGGAGGGTGATACCGCGAGCGGGTTATCCCAGCGCGTCCTTCCCCGGAGTTGGGAGCAACAGCACTCGCAGCAAAGGCAGATAACGGTATGGCTCTTGTCCTCGTAATTATCGGTCGTGGCTACGAGTCCCAGGTCCTGCATCTCATTTAGGTACTTCTTGGCCTGCTCGGCCGTAACCTTCTCTCCCAGCCCCGCATTCTCGAAATACTGTGCCGAGGCCTCCGTCATGAGACAAAAGCCGACCGGGTTCCTGTCCCGGCACTCCCGGTTCCCGAGTTTTTCGGTCCTGGTCCGGCAGGGACAGGGGACGAGCGCGATGTGGTCAACTGCCTCGATGATCCTGTGGGCTTCCTCGGTATCGAGTATCTTCTGCCCCTGTTTGAGTGTGCGCTTAACCGGGATCACCCGCATAAGCTGGGTCCCCTTCTCGGAGCTCTCGTAATACTTGTAGTAGCCGTCCTTGATGAAGAATTGCTGGTAGAGCTTGGCGGCCTCGATATCATCCGGACCGGCCTCCTTATGGAACTGATGGATGTTGAGTAAAAGCGGCACCATCGGCAGGGCGTAATTATCGGCAAACCCGATCACCCGGCCCTTCCTGGCCAGTGGCTCCAAGATATTATTGACCTCGTCTTCGCTCTTACCTGCAGTCCCGGCGATCTCGGCCGCGCTCTTAAACTTCATGCCCATCTTGAGATGCTGGACCAGTTCTGCCTCTTCGGGGGTATAAAGCATTTTGAGGTATTTGATGAATGCCTCTGAAAACTTGCCTCCCGTCTTGGGTGCGGTGAGAGCTCCCTCATCAACTGTCTCTGCGATCTTATAATAGAATTGTTCTTCCTTCATTGTCCCCCTCACCTTCACCCCGATCCCATAGGCATCGGGGCAACCCCTCTCCCCGGCCCGTCCTGAGCGAGGTCGAAGGATGGGGAGAGGGGATTTCGTTTTCCTAATCTAAGAAAGTAATATCCTATCCCTTACTGTTTCCTCAGGGTTTTCTTGATCTGCCGGACACCGCCGAGAAAGATATTCCGGGCAATGAGGCTCTTCTCCCTTTCGGCCAGGCTCTTAAGCAGTTGGGCCTTGAGCTCAAGGGCCTCGTTCTTTTTCTCGGCACCGCTCTCAATCACAAAGTCCACGATGTGGAGGGCAAGCTGGGTCTGGCCTTCTTTCTCCAGGGCGCGGGCACGTTCAATGACCTTTTCCGGGTTCCCGATCAGACCCATGACCTCCCCGGCGATCTCCCGGCTCGGGGAAGGGAACAGGTGCGAGGCATTACCGTCGAACCAGCCGTGATAGCGGCGCAGGATCGCCTGGACGATAAAATAGGGATGGCCGTAAATTGGGGCCAGGTAAGGGCTTTTGGTGAATTCATCGGGCCACTCGAAGCCTTGCAGGATCTCCTCCTGCCACTTGCCCTGGTTGAGCATGGTTACCACCTGCTCGTGGAGGTATCGCAGGGCCCGGGCCACCGTGTGGCAGGCGTCCCGGATCTCATCGGCACCTCTCAGGGCCGACCCATGGCCGGGAAGGAGCAGTTCGGGCGACCTTGCCGCAATCTCCTCCAGACCCTGCGCCCACTCGACCTCGTAGCGCTGCACCTTGAAGGGATTGCCAATATTGGGACAGGACCACACCCACAGGTCGCTCACGCAGGCGGTCTTCCGCTCCGGGATCCACATCCAGGTGGCATCGTCGGTCTCGCCCTTGGCGTGCCTGAGCTCGAATGTGGTCTTGCCGAGTCGAAAGCTCATCGCCTCCTGGTAGGTCAGGTTTGGGTAAATGTATTTCCTGACATATGCGGGCATTTCGTCGGGAATATCGAATTGGATGCGGTTTATGTGCTCGTGATAGGGGAGCATCTCCTGGTAGCGGTCGAACCTTTTGGGAATATTCTCATGGGCGATGATAACGGGCGGGGGATGACCCCGCTCCTTGGCGTCCTCGATGACCGCTTTTACCCCGAAGGCGTGGTCGGCATGGCCGTGGCCGTAGATGACATACCGGACCGGTTTGTCGGTGATGGCCCTGACCTCCTCGACGATTCTGGGACCGTTGAACAGAAGCCCCACATCAAAAAGCACTACTCCCTCGTCGGTCTCGATGATACAGACGTTCACCCAGAGCTGCAGCATATGCACTCCCTGGTCGAAGTGCTTGATCTCACCCTCACTCGCAAGCAGGGGCATGCTTCCCAGATTTGTATCCTCGGACATCGTTTAACTCTCCTTCAAATAATTTATCTGCCCACTTGTTCCGGCCGTTTGACCTGGATCCCGCCGTTCTCGTCTTCGATCACTATCCCGGAGC
>CP070770.1:1623771-1625621 GCA_020345765.1 Deltaproteobacteria bacterium | reverse complement strand
GGTCACATCTTCATATGTCATTTATTGACAAGATAAAACAAACACTATCCCTATTTTCCTCAAAGAAATTAAGAAAAATATTATTATCCAGACATAGATATATTTTAATTCTCATAGCATTATTAAGTTTTATTATTGGGGGTATAATCGGATTCATTCGGAGTCAATAATAGACATTATTGAAAAATTGACCCGCCAAAAGCGGGCCCCCCTTCGACTTCGCTCAGGACAGGCAGGTCGGCAGAGCTTTGAGAGATTGAAAATTCATCTAAAGTAATCGGAGGTGCAATGGAATATAGAGATAAAAGAAGGGAAGAGCCACGAGCCGATGCAACCGTTAAGGTGAGATATAATAGTGTTAAGGATTTTCTCATCGAGTATTCCCGGGATATCAGTAAAAAGGGTATCTTTCTGGCCACCCCTGATCCCTTGCCCGAGGAGTCTGATATCCGTATACTGCTTTATCTTCCTGATGGGTCGAAAGAGATTGAGATACTGGGAAGGGTTATCCATACAATAACCGAAGAAAGAGGGAAGGAGGCTGGCCAGGAGCCCGGGATGGGTATTGAGTTTACTGATTTTCCCGCCAATGGCAGGAGGGAAATGGATGAATATGTTGAGGGATTACTCGCCAAGAAGGATATTGAGATCGATAAAAGAAGGCAACACCCTCGATTTGATACCAAAATAAAGGTTGGATTTAAAAATGTAAATGATTTTCTCTGGGCATATTCCGAGGATATAAGCAAGGGCGGTATATTCATCAAGACCACTGATCCTATGCCGATGAATAGTAAAGTGCAATTGAAGCTCTGTCTTCCTGACAGGAGCAAAGAAATATCTGTTGTGGGTAAGGTTATTAACATTTTTAAGGGAGGTGAGACCGAAAGGGGGCCGGGGATGGGTCTTCAGCTCATAGATTTCGATAAAGGAGCGAAAAAAGAGATTGAGGAGTATATGGAGGAATTAATAAAAAGAGATGACAGCAAGGAAAAAGACCAATAAGAAAAATAGGGGCCGCGGGGCTGTTGAAAACCCCTCATTCAAGGGGTAATCGGGGACGGGTTCACATTTTATTTAAGTTGTTTTAGAACCAAAATCCTTTAAATCTTTAAAAATAGGAGGTAAAAAATGAAAGCAGCAAGATTTTTTATCCTGGCATCAATTCTATTTTATGGATGCGCTACTCACCAATTATACGACACAGCTCAGTTCAGGCATCGGGAGGTGCAGTATAAGGAAATCACCCTTGATAAAGAAGGCCTTACTCCTGAACAAATTAAGGCAATCTCTTCCACTAAGCCTCCGAGGTTGTTCCCGGTGGATATTTCAATTATCTTAATAAAAGATTCTTATATCGACTCAGAAGTAGAAAACGCTTTCACATACAACATTGTTAAAGAATTATCAAAATCAAAGAAAATAAAACGCATCACTTTAATTCCTGACTTTTTAATTCCAAATCCTATCGGTTTCAACTCAATCCAGGAATTAGGAGTCCGTTCTTTATCTGAGTATGTTTTAATCTTCGACCTAAAAGGCAGAGAAATCTTCAATTGGACATTAATCATTGAGACCAAATTTGAAATTAAGAGTTCGATTAATTTCATTTTAGTAGACAGCTATACAACGGCGATACTTACCTCTGACAAGCTATATAGCACTCAGGAGTATAAGGAGAAAATATTCAGACTAAAAGAACGGAGAGAAGCCCAGGAAATTATTTTCTCGGAACAAGGGAAGCTGCTGGCAGAAAAGATCGATGAACTATTTTCGGGTGAGAAATAGAAAAAACAGGCGCCGGGCCTATTTATCCAAAGGAGGTAGAAGATGAAAGGGAAAAAAGAAGC
>CP070770.1:1617587-1623671 GCA_020345765.1 Deltaproteobacteria bacterium | reverse complement strand
CCCTCGACGAGCTGGCGTTTGTTACCGGGTATATTGTCAAACCAATGATTGCCCCGGAGCTTCACATCCTCCATGCCTTGGAGAAATATTACAAGATTCCTCGAGATATTCGCTATATCACAATATCGCGAAAGATAGGTAAACCAAAAGATGCCCCGGTAGAGGACGGATCGGAAACACTCCTGCCTCCCAAAAAAGAGGCTAAAGCGTTCCCCAGTGCGGAGGATATATTAGAGTTAATAGAAGAAGAACCAGTAGAGGAGTTAGAAGAGTTAGAGGAGGTTGAAGAGTTAGAAGAAGAGGAGGAAGAGGAGGAAGAAGAGGCAAAAGAAGTAGAAGGGGAAGAAAAGGTAAAAGAGGTAAAAGAGGTAGGAAAGGTAAAAGAAGTAAAAGAGGAGGCTGCCGAACCCCATGAAGAGCTGTATTCATTCTCCGAGGCTTGCCGAGATTTAGAGGTGGTGGAAAACCGGGATGAGATCGCCGAGGTTTTTCTCCGTTATTGCCTCCAATTCCTGGAAAGGGTGGCTCTATTCATAGTCAGGAAGTACATGGTCGAGGGCTGGAACGGAAGGGGGAAAAATGTTAACCAAAGGATGATCCGGAGGATAAAGATCCCACGTGCGGTTCCCTCGATATTTAAGGATATCATCGATAGTAAGAAATATTACCTGGGAGAGTTGCCGGATCAACCGGTGAATGAGAAGTTCGTCAACTTTATGGGTAGAGTTAATCCGGGGACAGTACTTTTTATTCCGATCAACCTTAAAGATAAGCCGGTATGTATCCTTTACGGAGACAATCCTAAAGAGGGAAGTCTTCCCCCGGATAGACTCGGGGAGTTTTTCTTACTGGCCAACCGGGCGGCGAAGTCTTTCGAACAGTTGATCCTGAAATTCAAAAAGTCAAAAGCTTAGCCTGCCTTATTCACCCCTTTCCAGAGGGGATCAGCCTCCTGGAGCTCACGGCGCAACACCTTACCCACCAGGGTCTTGGGAAGCTCGTCGCGGAACTCAAGGAGCTTGGGGACCTTATAGTGGGTCATATTCTCCTTGCACCACTTTAAGACCTCCTCCTCGCTGACCTTTCCTTTTTGATCGTCTTTTAGCACTACCCAGACCTTGATTATCTCCCCGCTTTCCGTATCGGGCAGTCCGGCAGCGGCAACCTCCGAGACTGCGGGATGACCACCAACCAGCTCCTCGACCTCCTTGGGATAGACGCTGTAGCCACGGTATTTGATCAGCTGCTTCTTGCGATCAAGGATAACGATCTGCCCGTCCTCATCCATATAGCCGATGTCACCGGTACGCAGGAAAGTCTTGCCCTCAAACTCGATTATCGTATCGGTGGTCTCTTCGGGTTGGTTAAGGTAGCCCTTCATTATCTGGGGCCCGGCAACACAGATCTCCCCGATATTGTCCGGGCCGATCCCCAATTCCCGGGTGCCGGTCTCGATGTCCAGGATTTTCCAGTCAGTGCCCGGGAAGGGAAGTCCGATGGTTCCAATCTTACGTTTTCCCCAGAAGGGCCCGGCGCTTACGATTGGACTTGTTTCCGTAAGGCCGTAGCCTTCGGTCAGCCGACCGCCGGTAACTTGCTCGAATGCCTCCTGGACCGGGCGGTGCAGGGGACCGGCTCCGGAAACGCAGAGGGAGAATTTGCCCAGAATTTTATATTTTTTTAGCCCGGGGAACTCCGCCAGCCGCTTGAACAGGATCTCGGCCCCGCAATAGATAGTATTCCCTTCCGGGGCAATTTTCTCGATGGTGGCGCAGAGCTCATCCTGGGCGGGCGGGCGGGGGAAAAGCAGCATCCAGCCGCCGAGATAGATGGCAGCATTCATCACCGAGGTCATGGCGAAGGAATGGAACAGGGGAAGTACTCCTACGCAGCAGGCCCCTTCACCCCCCTTGAAGAACCAGGCCCCGGCCTGCATGCAGTTAGAGACCAAATTGAAATGGGTTAAAACCGCGGCTTTGGGCAGGCCGGTGGTCCCCCCGGTCATAATGTAGGTAGCGGTATCCTCTTCCGGGTTAATCTTTACGTCAGGCAGCTCCACCGGGGTTTTGAGCAGAGCTTTGAAGCTGTAGGCATCGGAGGGGACCTTGCCGGTAGGGATCTTCTTCAGCAGCTTGCCCAGAACCCGTTTCGGAGTGGGAAGGAAATCACCGATATTGGTAGCGATAATGGTTTTGATGCTCGACTGTGCGAGGATCGGCTCGATAGCTTCCTGGTAGAGGGCATCAAGAACGATCAGGGCAACGGCATTAGTAATCTTCAGTTGGTGCAGGATCTCCATCGGCTTATAGGTGGGATTTATCCCGGTAGGTATGCAGCCCAGGCGAACGGCCGCATAATAGGAGATCACATACTGAAAGCTATTGGGGAGCAGAAGGGCAATCACATCACCTTTATTCAGGCCGAGCTTGGCCAGGGCGGTGGCAAAAGCGTCGACATGGTGGTCGAGCTCCCGGTATTTCATGAAGGTGTCCAGAAACCAGATTACGTTATGATCCGGGTACATCTTAACTTTTTCGCGAAGCATATCGCCCAGTGACATCTTGGGAAACTCGATGTTCTTGGGGACCTCGTCCGGCCAGCCGGACTCCTTCCGGAACCAGATCTTCGATTCGTCCACCTTGAATTTTCCGTTCATTGTCCTCTCCTCCTGCTTTATTGATTAGGGCAACCGATATCTTTTTGTCGTTAAAAGAAATCTACCATCAGTAGAACCCGTTGTCAACTGAAGGAAATAGATTGACTTGAAGGAGATTATTTGGTAAGAAAAGAGACAATATCTGATGTATTTAAACACCTTATGGTCGGAGATTAGATAGGAGATGAAACGCAAGATGAGACTTTTAAAGGTAATACTGTCTGCTTACTTGATCTCATTAGCTCTTTTTAACCCCGCGCTAACCGAAGAGGTTAATGACAAAAAAAAGAGTCAAGAGGAAACCAAGATCGGGGTGGTAATGGCGGTAATCTGCAGGGAGGTAAAGGATCTCTCCCCGGTTTGCGAGAGTGATATTTTTCCTGCTGATATCG
Organism: Deltaproteobacteria bacterium; assembly: GCA_020345765.1. Lineage (GTDB taxonomy): Bacteria > Desulfobacterota. Next base: position 1,620,623 of record CP070770.1, on the reverse strand, counting down.
GAAAGCTCTACTGTTTTACCCGGGTTACCGGAGGTAAAAAGGGGGACATCGTCAAGCATATCTGGCATTACCAGGGCCGGCCGTTACTCGAGCTCAATCTTTCCATTAAGTCCTCTGATTTCCGGACTTACAGCTCTAAGAAGATCAGACACTACCAAAAGGGTAAATGGCGGGTAGATGTGATGAGTCTGGATGGGATAAATCTGGCAACCCTGAACTTTACCATTAAGTAAGTTAGTTATCCCCAATAGGGTTTACCAGCCTTCTCATGAGGTCAATCCCTACATTTAAGCTATTTAGGTTTGTTACCTTATTCCTAACTCCCGTCGGAGCAGAAGGTAGTCCGGGGAAACGCAGAACCTTAAAAGCTCCCGGATCTCCTCCTCCAGCAGTTGGTCCTGGTTGTCCTGTAAAAACTTCTTCAGGCCTTTCGCTTTCAGCTCCGAACCGACCTCCTCCCTTTTTAATCGAAACTTGATCAGGGCGGAGAAAGCGGCCAGGGGATCGGAGCAGGCCAGAAGCCCGGCCCGGTTGGCAGTATGCTCCAGGAATTTGAACCACGCGGAAAACTTATCCTCCTTCATGGACTTGAAGAGCAAGGCGAGCTTCTTTCCCGATTTATCGGATAAAGATTGTCCCAGGGTCTTCAGCATCTTCCGCAGAAGTTTTTCCTGGGGTTCCGTGAGAACGGTAGCCGGTCTTTCCGAGAGGTGAAGGGATCTCAGGGAAGCGATTATTTTCCAGAGCTCACGCTGGGGGAATGCCTGATAGAAATGGTGTTTGTTTTTCAGGTGTTCGAGGCACCTTCCCAGGATAAAGCGTCCTTCCTTTTCGGTCAGGGAACGGAGAAAGGAGAGATTGAATACTATAGCCGAGGGCATCAGACTCAGGTGGACGCTCTCGATCTCTCCTTGATCCTCAAGATAGAGGCTGGCGGTAGGTGGATTCAGCATGATAACCACCTGATCCCAGACCCTTTTCAGTGAAGGGTTGAAACCTTCGTTGACCAGATGAGCCTGCTCCAGCTCGAAGCTGCCTAAATTTATCGATCCCCATTGGGGAAGGAATTCCGCAATAGGATAAAGGATCTGGCGGAAGAAAGACTTTTCTCCGGGGTAGAGCAGATACCTTTCCCTCTTACGATCATCAAGAACCTGGCCACGGGAGATGCGGTGTGAAGGGGACTTGGTCTTAAATTGGCGTTCAGATATTTTATCGTGAGGATCGATGAGGATCAGCAAAGAGTACATGATTTTCGCTTGTTCGGTAAGCCTCAAGCGATCGTAAAGCCGGGCCAGGGCCCGATAAGGCCCGGTCTCTAGCGGTTGATGGTCAAGCACCCAGAGGAACTGTTCGATGGCCTTATCAGAAGAGGAATCGTGCTGATAATAGAGTTCTCCCAAGGCAAGGTGGGCCTCCGGATTTTTTGGGTGTTGGACTAAAAGCTGGCGTAGGAGGAGTTCGGCACTATTGAAATCAGAGAGTCCCTGGGCATAGATCTCGGCTAATTTCAGACTCAGAGGGATAATATCCGGGGAATCAGCCGGTAGGGAATCAAGCATCTCCTTATAAATGGGTGCTAATCCCTCCCAATCCTCCAGGTGCTCAAAGACCCTGCTCAGGGCCTCTTTTGCCGGGGCGGAGGCAGGATCAAGTTTTAAAAGCTCCTGATAATAATGGGCCGCTTTCGAATTGTCGAACAGCCACTTTTCGTATATATCTCCTAAGGTTAAATGATACTTCTTGAGTTTTTCGGGATCCTTTTCCAGATGGACAAGTTGCAGGAGAACCTCCGCACCCTTATCGTGATTTTCTAACCACAGATAGATAGAGAAAAGCCTCTCCAGGGCAGGTCGGAAGTTAGGATTTATTTCGAGGGCCCGGCGATAACACGAAGTCGCCTCTTCCATTCGCAGGGCTTTCTCCTCAAGGAGCTGTCCGAGTTCATAGTTAAGGGTGAATACCTGGGAGGGATCTGAAGTGATCTTTAACTTGCCCTGATAGCTCCTGATCAGATTCTCCCAGTCTTCCTGTTGTTGATACAGCCTGATACTTGCTTCCAAGGCGGGGATTAGTTTCGGGTCGTAATCCAACGCCTTCTGATATTTGAGGATTGCTTTCTTGGGATCGTCCAGTTTCTCTTCGATCACTCCCAGGCGGCAGTAGACAGTAGCGGTTTCCGGTCTTTCTTCCTCTTCCGGTAGAAGACTAAGCCAGCGCTCATAAGTCGATTTTGCTATCCTCCATTTTTTCGCTTGATAGTGGAGATTGGCCAGGTTCTCCCAGGCAGATAGATGTTTACTATCCAGTTCAATAATTTTCTGGTATCTATTTGCCGCTGCTTCTCTCTGGTCAAGTTGCTCCTCGATCTTTGCCATCCGGTAATTTATTTCTACTACATTCGGGAGGTCTTCGGCAGAAGGGACGGTCTCGAGGAATTTTGCGTAGATGGGCATTACCTCATCCCAGCGGGACTCGCGGTAGAGCATGTCCCCTAATGCTTTCAGGGCATCAGTACAGTCAGGTTTTATCTCAAGGGAGCTCTGATACCACTGTATTGCTGCTTCCGTTACGCCTAATTGTGATTCAATCCGGGCGATCTTCAGAATTGTCTTCAGAGTTTTTTCTGCCTCTGCTTTAGGCAGAAGCTTGAGGAGGTGGGTATAGTTGAGACTTGCTTCCTCAAGGCGGTCTTCCCGGTAAAGGAGCTCGGCAAGATTCTCCCGGGAGGAGACATGGTCAGGGTCAATCTCGATTGCCCGCTGGTAGCTCCTAATAGCTTCAGGAATGCGGACAAGTTCCTTTTCAAATACTTCTGCCATATTAATGAACAGCTCAAATTTAGCTTGTTTTTCTTCTGATAGGGCAGCTAAATGTTCGGCAACCTCAATAAACTCCTCCCACTGTTCCGAGCGCAGGTAAATCTCCCTGAGGGATTCGAGGGCGGGAACGAAGGAAGGATTCAGGCTCAAGGCACGACAGTAGCTATCGATCGCCTGGTCCGGCTGAGAGAGCCTTGCGTCCCAGATTTCTCCG
>CP070770.1:1610950-1617487 GCA_020345765.1 Deltaproteobacteria bacterium | reverse complement strand
CGGGATTGGCCGGATCACTCACATCAATGATCGCTAAACCGATACCATAATCTGCCACATAGGCATAGTCTCCCAAGACAAAGACTTTAAAAGCGTAATCTGCAGTATCACGGAAGCCTACCTCAACCGGCTCTCCGTATTGATTACTGAAGGTAATGCTCCAGCTGTAGGTGCCGCTCGCGGTCTGACCGTTGACCAATACGGCGGCAACCCCACTATCGGTATCGTCAGCCGTCCCCGTAATCACAATAGTGGTGGTATTAAAATAGACACCATTGGTGGGTGATGTGATAACTACCACCGGCAGGGTGGCATCCACCTGGAAACTGACCGAGGCCGAGCCCTCGTTACCGCAGTTATCCCAGGAGGTGACGGTCGCCGTGTAATACCCCTGGGATACCTGGGTGAAGATTCCAGTGAAGTCGCCGGTGGCCGGGTCAACCATAACCGTCCGGACAACCGTTCCGTAATTATTAATATAAAGGAGGTTCTGCTCCAGGTAATTGGCGAAGATGATATCCGGGTCGCCGTCTCCGTCCACATCCCCGAAGTCAGCATCCCGGCTAAAATTCATGTCCGCCGGCAGGTGCGGGTCGGTAATATCGCTGAATACCCCGCTGCCGTCATTGAGGTAGAGGCGGTTCTGTTGATGGTAATTGGCGACGATAAGATCCGGGTCGCCGTCATCGTCAATATCAGCCAGGCCCACATCTATGCTGTTATCCCCCAGGGATGGCAGGTTGGTGGTAGTATAGTCAATAAAGCTCGCCATCGGTGCGCCCCAATTGCCATCGTTGATATAGAGGCGGTTCTGACCGAAATAATTGGCGATCACCAGGTCAGGGTAAAGATCGCCGTTGATATCTACCAGGTCGGCATCCCGGCTGTAATCCGTATCCTCGGGGAGATGCTCGGTACCGTCACTGAAGGTCCCGAAGCCGTCATTGAGGTAGAGTCGGTTCTGCTCACCCCAGTTGGAAACTAAGATGTCCGGGTCTCCATCCCTGTCCACATCCCCCAGCTCAAGATCAAAGCTTCCATCATTATCTTCGGGTAGCAGCTCGGTGGCGTCACTGAAGAACCCGGAGCCATCATTCAGGTAGAGGCGGTTCTGACCGTTGTAATTAGCAATGATGATGTCCGGGTTGCCATCCCCGTTCACATCCCCGAGCTCGGCATCCCGGCTCTGGTCACTGTCTACCGGCAGTTGGGAAGCGGTCTCATCGGTGAAGTTTCCCGAACCATCGTTGAGGTAGAGGCGGTTCTGACCGTAATTGGAAACGAATATATCCAGAGCCAGGTCCCCATCCACATCGGTTAGTTCGACATCGTAGCTTAGGTCACTGTCGGGGGGCATCCGGCCGGATGTGCTATCGGTAAAAACCCCGTTTCCATCATTTATATATAAGCGGTTCTGCCCATTGTGATTGGCAACTACGATATCTAAGTCTCCGTCCCCGTCCACATTCCCGAAGTCGGCGTCGAGACTGCCCGATTCACTGTAGGTCGGGGTGGCCGTAAGAGCGGCGAGGGTGAAGATTACACAGTCCTCTCCTCCTGAAGAAGTCAGACAGAGTGCGGCCGAGTCTCCTACCTCGATGGTGTCACTCACCGTCCCGGTAATTACTACTGTCGGTCCCACCCAGGAATCGGGAGAGGGGGAGGTGATGCTCACGATGGGGGCATTGGTGTCAACGGTAAAGTTATGGGAATCCAGAGGCGATTCACTGCCCCCGCGGTCGACAGCCCGGGCCTCCGCGGTGTGGGGTCCGTCACTCAGACCACTGATGGTAGCCGGAATATCATACCAGGCCCCACCGTCAATACGGACCTGGCAGGAGGCTACCTTACCGCCCACATCATTGCATACTGCATCTGCCTCCACTGCGGAGCTGGTCCAGCAGCTTCCCTCAGCCGGAGAGACAAGCTCGACAGTAGGCTGGGAAAGATCGATTGTTATAGTTATTGCCTGTATTGACGATTGTTGCCCGCAGTAATCAATTGCTACCGCCGAGTAAGAGGGGTTTCCGCTCTGACCGGCAAATGTGATCGACCAGTTTTCCGTCCCGGTTGCGGTCTCGCCGTTTACTAGTATTAATGCCACCCCACTGCCGGAACCGTCGGTAGCGGTCCCGCTTACGGTAACCGTGGTGCTGTTGACATAGCCCCCGTCGGTGGGGGAGAGGATGGTAACCGCCGGTGCCAGGCCATCCGTAGCGATATCTACCGGGGAAGAGGAAGCAGAGTTACCGGCTTGATCGTAGGCGATAGCGATAATGGTGCTTAGACCATCGGCAAGGCCGGTCAGGGTCGCGGTCCAGCTTTCCCCTCCTTCCGCAGTCACCCCGTTCACCCTTACCAGCGAGATCGGGCTGAACAGATCACTGGCGGTTCCGCTCACGATAACCGTAGAGGTGCAGAAGTATGTCCCGGAAGTGGGGGTAGTGATGGAAACCGAGGGAGCGGAATGGTCAACCGTGATATTAACCGATATCGGAGGATCGGCTTGGTGATTGCAGTTGTCAACCGCCTCCACGGAATAGGTATTTGATCCCTCCGGCTCCCCGATAAAGGTAATCGACCAGGTGTAGGTGCCGTTAGCGGTTTGGCCGTTCACCAGAACCAGGACTACCCCGCAGCCCGGGTCATCCGCAGTTCCTCGCAGGGTAACGGTCGAAGTATCAAGGTAATCCCCCGGAGAAGGCGAGGTAATGACCAAAATCGGGGGGGTATAGTCAGCGGTGATATTCACCGGGGAGGAGACGGTAGAGTTGCCGGAGTTATCCTCGGCAGTGGCGTCAATTGTTACACTGCCCTCGGGCAGGGAGACCAGGGTAGCGGCCCAGCTATCCCCGGTTACATCCGCCTCGACCCCGCCCGGGTTTATGATTACCCGGTTAATCCCGGAGGAGGGATCCGGATCGGTTACGGTTCCGCTTACTACCACGACGGAGGTGCAGGAAACTGACCCCGGGGTGGGAGAGGCGATCGCCACCGTTGGGGCAGCCGTATCCAGGAAAACCGTTATCTGGTTCGGGGAAGAAGCATTACCTGCCTGGTCGTTGACCCTGGCAATCAGGGTGTTCGGCCCCTCAGTAAGGGTAACATTAGAGAAACTACCAATCCCTCCAGTTACCGCATCAGTGTGGGTTATGCCGTTGGCCGTTAAGGTAGCCAACTGTCCGTCCTCGGCATCGGTGCTGACCGTTGCCGTGATCTGGACGCCGCTCAGCCAGGGGCTGGTGTCGTCGGCAGCACGGAGAAATGCCCCTGCCAAAGGCGAGGTAATCGCGATAGAAGGCGGGGTGAAGTCCAGGGTGATATTTATGTTATGGTAAGCCGGTTCCAGTAAAAACACTACCGCTTCGGCAGTTATCGTCAGGGGTCCCTCGGGCTGACCAGGGAGGGTTACGTTAAATGTCCGGGCAGCCTCGTTTATCGTAGCAGTCAGGCCGTTAACCGTTATGTCCACCAGAGAGGGATCATCAAAGGTAAATACCCCGTTGATCAATACATTCGGGGTGTTCCGCTTGGCGCCGTTCAGGGGGTTGGTAATCGTTACGGTTAGGTCAGTGTATTTTACCATTACCGTTACCAGGGCAGAATCGGCCTGGTTATTGGCATTATCGGTAGCGGTGGCGATTATCGTCAAGGGAGAATTGTTCGCCTGTCCGGGCAGCAGGGCGATGAAGGCATGCGCCACCGGGTCCACATCCGCCTCTACCCCGTTGACGATTACCTGCTGAACCCCGCTGACGGCATCGCTTACCGTTCCGGCCACCGGAACCGTGGGGCCGCCCACGGTAGTGCCGTCTTGCGGATAGGTAATTGCCACCAGAGGCGGGCTGTAATCCACGGTAACCCTTACCGGCATGCTGTCGGCAGAATTGCCGGCATTATCGGCAGCGCTGGCGGCAATCTCCAGCTCACCCTCGGCTAACCCGCTCAGGGTGACGCTCCAGGTGCCCAGGCCAGGGTTATAATCAGCGCTCTGGCCGTTCACCGTGACCGAGTCTATCCCGTTGAGGTCGCTGGCGGTCCCGGTTACCGTTAGCCAATCAGTAGCAATTATATCTCCCTCACTGGGTGAGGTAATTGAGATCAAGGGCAAAGTATAGTCAAGGGTTATTGCAACCGGGGAGGAATCAGCCGAGTGACCGAGGTTATCAACCGCGGTGGCAATAAGAGTAAGCGGACCTTCGGTTAATCCGCTCAGGGTGACGCTCCAGGTGCTAAGGGCAGGATCATAATCAGCTACCTGGCTGTTTACCGTAACCTGGGAGATCCCGCTGCCGGCGTCGGTGGCGGTTCCGCTCACAACTACGGTATCGATATTGAACTGTGAACCTGGTAGAGGAGTTGTTATTGCCACCAATGGATCGGTAGTGTCAACGGTTATATTTATTGATTCGATTTCTTGATTATTAGCAGTATCCCAGGCCTGGGCGGAGATATTCTGGGGCCCTTCGCTTAAGCTCAGGGTGACGCTCCAGGTGCCCAAGCCGGCGTTATATGCAGCGGTCTCACCGTTTACCATGACTAGGCTGATGCCGCTGCTGGGTGCCGGGTCGGTTACCGTCCCGGTTACTACTATGTTGACAGTATTCAGATAGCTGCCGTCGGTGGGGGAGGTGATCGAAACCGCGGGCGGTTGGGTGTCTACGGTTATCCCCACCGAATCGAACAGGCTCGGGTTACCGGCCTGATCCCAGGCCTGAGCAGTGATATCCTGGGAACCTTCGCTTAAGCTCAGAGTTGCTGTCCAGGTGCCGGAGCCGGGATTATAGGCGGCGGTCTGGCCGTTTACCATGACCAAGCTGATACCGCTGCTGGGTGCCGGGTCGGTCGCCGTCCCGGTCACTACTACATTAAATGTATTCAGATAGCTACCGTCGGTGGGGGAGGTGATCGAAACCGCGGGCGGTTGGGTGTCTACGGTTATCCCCACCGAGTCGAACAGGCTCGGGTTACCGGCCTGATCCCAGGCCTGGGCGGTGATATCCTGGGGCCCTTCGCTTAAGCTCAGGGTTACCGTCCAGGTACCGGAGCCGGGATAATAGGCGGCGGTCTGGCCGTTTACCATGACCAGGCTGATACCGCTGCTGGGTGCCGGGTCGGTTACCATCCCGGTCACTACCACCGGAGAAATATTCAAATACTCCCCCTCGGCGGGGGTGGCGATCGAGATAGCGGGCGCTACCGTATCAACGGTTACCAATACCGGGTCAGAAGACTTGGTATTCCCGGCCTTGTCCCGGGCAGTTGCCTGGATGGTGAGCGGCCCTTCGGGCTGACCGGTAAGGGTAGCGGTATAGCTTCCCGCTCCCCGGTTAAGCTCGGCCGTTATTCCGTTTACCGTTACCCATCTTACCCCGGAGGTAGCATCGCTGAAAGTTCCATTTACCACTACCTCCGAGTCGTTCAGTATGGCAAGATGAGTAGGGGATGTAATACTTACCAGTGGATCAGCCGTGTCTACCGTAATCCAGATAGTATCGCTCGCCGTCCCAATTCCATCGTTGGCCACTGCGGTTATGGTATGGGGACCATCAGTCAGTCCGGTCAGGGTGGCGGTGAAGCTGCCCGAGTTGGTGCCGGTAGTTATGGTGGCAGCGGTTACGCCGTTAACCATAATATCCACGCTGCCTGGGTCATTGGGGGCAGTAAAATTTCCTTCCACCGTCGGGACGGAGGTGTTAATCGCCGATCCATCCAGAGGAGAGGTGATAAATACCGATAACAGGTTTAATCCTACATTGACTGTAATCGGCGAGGAATCGGCCGTATTTCCGTTCAGATCGGTGGCAGTAGCAATAATAGTTAGTGGCCCCGGTGATTGACCAGGCAAGGTTACAATGAAGGTCCCGGCCTGGTGATCGATAGTAGAGGTTTCCCCGTTTACCACTACCGAGCCTACTCCCAAAGTGGCATCGCTCACCGTTCCCCGGACGGTTATATCAGGTCCGCTTACTGTGGCTCCATTAGGCGGGGAGGTGATCGCAACGAGTGGGGGTAACGAGTCAACCGTGATACTGACCGGGGCTGAGTTACCGGAATTATTGGCAATGTCTTTGGCAGTGGCGATAAGGATGTTCGCACCCTGCGAGAGCCCGGTAAGCGTTACCGTCCAGTTATTCGTCCCGGTTGCAGTAACGCCGTTTACCTTCACCCAGTCTATCCCGCTCCCCCCGGGATCGGTGGCCGTCCCGCTCACTACCACCGTGGTGGTAGCAAAAATCTGCCCGCTGGTAGGCAGGCTGATAAAGACCAGGGGTTTAGTGGCATCGATGGTGATCCCTACAGGAGCAGATAAGCTTGTGTTGCCGGCGTTATCCCAGACCTGGGCCTGGATCGTGAGGGGACCGTCGGCCTGCCCGGTCAGGGTGGCTACCCAGCTTCCCCCAATGACTTCGGCATTAACACCGTTTACCTCGACCCGATCGATACCGGAAGAGGGAGTGGGATCAGTCAATGAACCGGATACCACTACTGTGCTCTGATTTAGCAGATCACCCGGAGAGGGGCTGGTAATTACTA
>CP070770.1:1602038-1610850 GCA_020345765.1 Deltaproteobacteria bacterium | reverse complement strand
CGGAAACTCGTTTCCCGGTGTCGTGAATTCGATTGCCACCGCGAAGTCACCCCCATCTGCGAGGCAGACAGGATTGGCCAGATCTACGGTATGATAACCGGGATAGGAAAGCGTGCCGGACTTGCTCCCGAGCAGCTCCGAGAAGCTGCTGCCACTGAAGGTATCATATATATAGATGTAATAGCTTGTATTCACTGCTAAGGCATAGAAACCCACCGAGGTCAGACATTCATCGTCGGTAGCCGTAAAGATATTTGCACCCCACATGGTATTACTGCTTTCCACCCCCACAGATGTAACCACACCCAGAGGATCATACTGGTAGATCGTGGAAGCAGGCTCTACGGCATTAATGAACGAAGCGTTATCCTTACCTATACTGATATCATCATAAGAAATATAGAAGCAACCTTCATCACCAAAAACAGTGCCATAGCTGTTTTTAATAATCCAGGCACCATCGCTTGAGGCTTCAAAGAGATCCTTAGACATCCCATCATCCCATCCCACAATCGTTACTGCATGGTTTCCAATAGTATCTGGGCCGTCATAGTTATAGTACAACTCACCTCCAACAAAATATTCATTGTTAATATACATGGTCGTATACATCGCTCCATAATCCATTATGGCCTGCTTGATATTATCGTCATTTTCCGACGAACCATCCCGATCTGGTGCCATAAGGACGGTCTCGACATGCTTCCTTACCATAAGACCACTGGTACAGGCCGTTTCATTCTCGTCATAAGAATCGTCAGTCTCGATAATAGGCCCACTCCAGCGGGTAAGATAGGCCGTGCTCATAAGCTGATTTCCGCCCTCGCATGCCGTCCAGTCAAACCCATGGCACTCCTTGAGGTTGTTCTCGGAGAAGTCCCATATAACATCCTCTTCTCCCCGGATCCAGGACTCGAGTGAGCCGTAGGTAGCAAATGTCCAGCATGACCCGCATCCTCCCTGATCCTTAACTGATGTTAGCCTACCTTGTCCTCTAAGGTCATAAGTCGACGGCGGCTCAGGCTGTGATACTGAGATGACGCTCAGTCCCTTCGTGTGACTCATATCCAACGGAGATGGGATTAACCCCAGTGGATATTCATCACCTGCGCCTGCGCGCACCCGGGGTAATTCTCCTGTCCCGACCTTTTCCATGTATTCCTTGAACTCAGGATTCACCGGTGCCAGGTGGAGCTTTGGCTCATCGGCAAAAAGCGTAGTTATAAGTAAGCCCGACACAACTAGAGATAGAACTACGGTGATCCCCATTATCCTTTTCATCAATCTTCCATCTTTTTTCCTACCTGATTTCTCTGCCATTATCTATTCCTCCTTTTCCTTTGACTCTGACGACTCGAAATAATCGTCCTGCCCGAGTTCCGTAAACTTGATGATTACGGGGGTGCAGGTTCCTTTCGTCAGTACCCTCAACTCACAGGGATAACTGCCATCTACCTTTATATCATATTTTTTCAAGTACAGTTCGCCCGGATACCAGGAGTTGCTCAGGAGAAAGAGGTGCTCTTCTTCTATATATTTGCGAGCCCGCTCCTCTTCTATCTCCTGGTCGCTCTCGAAGACAAACCACACTTCGTATCCTTCGTAACCGGCCCCTCCGGAAACCTTGGCCTGTCTGCTCGACTTGTCCGTCTTCTCGATCCTTGTAATCCTGGCCGTTCCCGGATAGGCCACATAATCACAGGGACCGCCGACCTTAGCCGGACTAACCGCCTTTGAATTTTTAGTCTCGCAGCAATTCGGCAATCCCAGCGTGAGTATAAAAATACTGACCATTGACAGCAGATGTCCATTTGAAATCTTCATAATTCTTTTCTCCCCGGCAATTATTAACAACAGAATGGGTTCTTTTATAAAGGCAGTTTACATTATATTGGATAAAATTACAAGAAATGGTTTTATCCGATGCTCCCTTAAAGATCCTTTAAATTTCACTACCTACTTTGGTCAGCCATACTCGGGGCTTCGATTCCTGCTCAAGAATATATTCCCTAAATATATCAATAAGTTATCCTATAAACATGCGGTTTTTTGCGGTAACTGTTTGCTCTATATTTTTCCTTGACAGACCCTCGCTATTGTAATAAGATTGTAATTTGTTTTTAGTCGATAACATTTATAATAACTACAAGGAAGTGCTTTATGAAGCAGAAGGAGCAGTTAACAAAAATCGTGGGTTCAAAGTGGATCCTTGATGACCCCGAAACCCTTGAGGCCTATTCTCGGGATAATAGCTACGTTTCACCGAGGAAACCCCAATATGTAGTTAAGCCAAAGGATACCGAGGAGGTCCAGGCAATAGTCAAATGGGCCAATAAAACCTCCACCCCGCTTATCCCGGTAAGTTCATCTCCCCCTCGATTCCGGGGAGATACCGTTCCCCGGATGGGAGGGATTGTGGTTGACCTGAGCCGGATGAATAAGATCGAGGGTATTGACCGGAAAAATAAGATGGCCTACCTCCAGCCCGGGGTTACTTTTACACAGCTTCAACCGGAGTTGGCAAAAGAGGGGCTGAGGCTTCCCCTGCCCCTTCTTCCCCGGACGTCGAAGTCAGTAATCGGCAGTTTTCTTGAGCGGGAACCGATAATTACTCCCAGGTACCAGTGGGATGTCTCCGACCCCCTTCGCTGTCTCGAGGTAGTATTTGGCAATGGGGAGTCAATGAGGACCGGCGAGGCCTCGGGTCCGGGGACTATCGAGGATCAACGCAGGATCGGCGGGGCCCAGATCTGGCCCGAGGGACCTCATCAGGTTGACTATCACCGGGTCGTTCAAGGCGCCCAGGGGACAATGGGGATTGTTACCTGGGCCTCGGTAAAGTGTGAGACACTGCCCAAGCTCCAGAAGCCCTACCTGGTGCAAGCCCAAAAGCTCGATGATCTAATTGATTTTACCTATCGGATTCTGAAACTGGGATATGGTGATGAGCTCCTCATCCTGAACAACCTTGATTTAGCCGCCATCCTCAGCGACACCGATGGGATTGAGGATAAAAGAAAAACCCTGCCCCCGTGGACCCTTATCTTCTGCATTGCCGGATTCGAAAGGCTACCCGAGGAAAGAATAGCCTACCAGGAGAACCACATGAAGGATATTGCCCAAGAGTCCGGGGTGGAGCCCCGGGAAGGAATCCCCGGAGCCGAAGGAAATGAAGTTCTCCAGGCTCTTTCCCAAACCTCGGAACCATATTGGAAACTCAAACTCAACGGAGGATTTCAGGACATCTTCTTCCTGACTACCCTAAATAGAGCACCTTCCCTCATAGATACCATGTCTGAGATAAGTAATGAGGTCGGCTATCCTCCTGCGAAAATAGGAATCTATCTCCAGCCAGTAGTTCAGGGGACTGCCTGCCACCTTGAATTTACTTTATTCTATAACCCCGACGATGCCAAGGAATCCGAACAGGCCAACAACCTGTATGTTACGGCGAGCAAGGCCCTCTTGGCCAAAGGAGGTTTCTTCTCCCGACCTTACGGATTTTGGTCGGAAATGGTCTATAGTCAGAATACCGAATATGTTGCCGCTTTGAGAAAGGTAAAGAAAATATTCGATCCCAATAATGTTATGAATCCAGGCAGGTTATGCTTTTAAGGAGGTAAATAATGGCATTACTGGACTATCAGAAGGATATGTTAAGGTGCACGAGGTGCTCCTGCTGTAAATTTATACCGATCAGCTCGATCGCCAAGAGCTGGAGGTTTGCCTATGGCTGCCCGAGCATAACCAGATATAATTTCCACTCCTATTCCGGAGGTGGAAAGCTGATTACCGCCCTATCACTCTTGGAGGGAAGGATTGATTATTCGGATCAACTCATGGATATTGTATACCGATGCACAACCTGTGGTCTCTGTAATCTTTCCTGCCAGACCGGAACCCATATGGAGGTTCTGGAGATCCTGTTCGAGCTGCGGGCCAAATGCTTCGAGGACGGCAAAGCCCCCCTTCCCGCCCACAAGCCAATCATGGAAAGTATTAAAAGCTATGATAATGTCTGGATGCAGCCGAGGGCCAAGCGGGATGCCTGGGCAAAGGATCTGGATGTCAAGGATATAAACAAAGAGAAGGCGGATGTGCTTTACTTCGTGGGGTGCACCTACGCCTATAATCCCAAGCTGCAGAAGGTGGCCCGAGATACCGCGACTATCCTTAAAAGGGCCGGTGTGGATTTTGGCATTTTGGGCAACAAGGAGCTATGTTGCGCTAGCCCAGCTTTCACTATTGGGTTTAAAAAACTTTTTAAGGAGTACGCTGAGCGCAATATCGAAACCTTCAATAAATTGGGGGTAAGCAAGGTGGTAACCTCCTGTGCCGGATGCTACGGTCTGTTTAAGGCAAAATATCCCCGGGTGGGCAAGGAGATGAACTTCGAGGTCCTGCATATCACTGAGCTCCTTGATCAGCTAATAAAAGAAGGTAAGGTCAAACCTGCCAAAGAGCTCCCGATGCAGGTTACCTACCATGACCCATGCCATTTGGGCAGGCTGTCGGAGCCATCTGTCCCTTCGGAAGGCAAGGAGACAATAGTTGAAGGCACAAACATACAGTTCGCCAAGGATATCCCTAAGGTATTGGGATTCAATGGCGTCTTCGACCCTCCGAGGGATGTGATTCAGAGCATTCCCGGGATAGAGTTGGTAGAAATGGAGAGAGTAAAGGAATTCGGCTGGTGCTGTGGAGCGGGCGGGGGAGTAAAATCAGGCTATCCGGATTTTGCCCTCTGGACTGCCTCGGAAAGGATAGAGGAGGCAAAATCTACCGGAGCAGAGGCATTAGTTACCGCCTGCCCTTGGTGTGAGTCGAACCTTGGCGACGCTATTGAAAAGAATCAGGAAAGGATGAAACTATACAGTATTACCGAGCTTATTCTCCAGGTAATCTAAGAGGTGATAAGATATGGTTCAGGGATTCGACGGTTCGAGAATTCAAGTTTTTTATTTTCCCGTGACCCCTGGAATCCTTCACCCCTTGAACCATTTCGAGTAAAAGGAGGTACACAATAATGGCTTTAGCAAGAGAAGCATATCGGGCATTGGAGAGCATTGTCGGGAAGGAAAATATATGCGAAGAACCGGCGGTCCTGGAGAGCTATACCTGGACCTGGCTTAATGAATTTATCTATAAGTTTACTCCGCTGAAATGGGGTAACCGGCCGGAGGCGGTAGTACTCCCCGGATGCACCGAGGAAGTCCAGGCAATTGTAAAAGCCTGCAACCGATACCAGGTAAGGTATAAGGCGTTCGGTACTGGCTATGGTGCCCAGTCCTTCCCCGGGCAAGATGGGGTAGTAGTAGTAGATCTCAGAAGAATGAACCGAATCCTGGAGATTGACGAGAAGAATAAATATGCCGTGGTGGAGCCTTATGTCACCTGGATGCAGCTTCAGGCGGAGGGATATAAAAGGGGTCTGGCTACTACGCCGATCCAGGGAGGTTCCCAATGTTCGGTTCTGGCAAGTGTAACCTCCTGTTATGGGATGAACATCATGGGAACCCATGGGGGATACAATGCCCGAAATGCCCTGGGGGTGGAGTGGGTCCTGCCCACCGGAGAGATCCTGAAATTAGGCTCATCAGACAACTGGTTTACCGGGGACGGTCCCGGTCCGAGCCTCCGGGGAATAATGAGGGGGAACAGCGGAGCCCTGGGAGGGCTGGGTATCTTCACCAAATGTGCGATAAAATTACATCACTGGCCGGGACCGACTAAGCTCGAGACCGAAAAGGCACCGGCACCCCTGTCTTTTTTCAGCCCTTATATGCTCAAAACAATAGAGAATTGTAGGGTCCATTCCCCCATGTTCCCGCACTGGGAGAACGTCATTGATTTTATGTACAAGTCGGTCGATGCTGAAATAGCATACTGTATGTTTACCGCCGGAGGTGCGGAGCGATTATTAGGAACGATGGGTGCAGCCGGAAAGGAGGGAGTGGAATTTGCCCAAAACATGTTAGCCCTGATGGGACCAATGAAGGATCAGCTCAAGTACCAGGTTATGATCATGCTGTTTGCCGACACCGAGCAGGAACTTGAATATAAGGAGAAGGTTCTCCACCAGATCATAACCGAAACCGGAGGAGCGACCCAACCCATGATGGAAGACCTTACCTTGGGAAACCGCTCCATGAGGGATGCCATGAACTCATTCATATCTACATTTGTGTTCGGCAACGATACTCATATGGTCCATGGCATGGGAGGAGGTTTTGCCATTACTGCCGGTTACGGCGGCACCTGCGAGTCCGTGGCGAGGTACATGTTCCCGGCGGGGGAGATGTTGAAGGAAAAATATATGAAGAAGGGAAAGATCCTGGATGACGGGATCAATACCCTCTATTTCAACATATTCGACAATGCCCCGGTAATATATTCTGAGGTGGAATTTCACTATGACCAGGCAGACCCCGAGTCAGTGAAGGCAGGTCGGGAAATAATAAACGACGAGTGGAAATACAAGGAAGGAAAAAAGTATGGCTTCGAACACACCGATATCTGCCTTTCAATGTGGAGTCCGGTTACGCCCTGGCAGGAAAGGGTGGCCAAACTCGGCAAGCTGAGCGGTAACTTCCATATCTGGCAGGAAAGGATAAAGCAGGCCCTTGACCCCAACGATGTCTGCGACCGTAGCACTTACGGAGTCGGGTATTTAGGCAAAGGGCTACTGGAGCCTGCCCCCCAAACAAAACCTGTGGCAGGGAAGAAATCCAAAGCAGCCAAAAAGCCTAAAGCAGGAAAGAAACCAAAAGCTAGTAAAAAAGCCAAAGCAGCAAAGAAAACCAAGATAAGCAAGAAACCTAAAGCAAGTAAGAAGCCTAAAGCAGCAAAAAAACCCAAGACCGCTAAGAAACCCAAAGCAGGGAAGAAAACCAAAACAGGCAGGAAAATCAAAGCAAGTAAAAAAACCAAGGCAAGCAGAAAAACCAAAGCAGGCGGGAAAACCAGGAAGAAATAACCTCCGATAATCCCTGACTGACATTTGAGTCTTTCACATTAGCAGAGTTGTATCCTCAAGTGATCTATTCCCACTGAAAATGCAAATTACCATTAGTTTTAAATTTTAGATACAGGTCTACAATCTGTAATCAGATTTGAAAGGAGAAGACCGTGGCCCAGAAAAAGGATTTGAATGAAATACTCAGGAAGATCGTAGGCTCCGAAGGCATAAGAGGCGACCTTAAGCTGCTCTCCAGCTATTTCCAGGAGCCAATTACCAAATCCCAACTGCGGGTGGTCTTCCCTGAAAGCGTTGAAAAGGTACAAGAGATAGTCAGGCTTGCCGATGAGTTGAAAACGCCAATTTATACCCTGAATGACACTTGCCTTCCCCGTGAGGTAGCCGACCAAGACGGTATCCTCATCGACTTTAATAAAATGAATAAGATCGAGAGGGTGGACAAACGAAACCTGATGGCTCATATTCAGCGGGGTGTGACCTTTGCCCAACTGCAGGAGAAGATAGCCAAGGATGGACTTAAGATAACGACACCGGCGGCAGCAATCTCCCCATCCGTTGTTACCAACCTGGTCAATAGAACCGTCTTGAAGGCTGCGGCGCGGTATCCGGAAGTTCATGTAACCAACGTGTATGTTGTTCTGGCAGACGGCCGGCTGCATAAATCCGGAAGCCACACCCTCTCGGAAGAGATGAGTGATACCAAGACTGAAGGAGGAGCTGATATCTCCCGATGGTATCAGTCGTCGGGAGATATCTTCGGCATCATCACCCGGGCCAGTATCCATATTTATCCTGAAAGGGAAAAAAGAAGCGTTTTGGTATTCGATTTCGACGACCTTAAGGGAGCATGCCAAGCGTTAAGGGACATCCCCCGGAGGGAGATCGGGACGGAATATCTGGCGATGGACGCCAAGTACCTTGGTTCGTTGGCCGATGTAAAGAAGGGAACCAAGCTCCCTCCCTGGACTGTCCTCGTTGGTTTTGAGGGACGAGAGGAGCATATAAACTATCAGGAGAAAATGGTCAAGGGGTTTATTGATGAATTGGGAGGAAAGGCAAATGATTCCCTTAAGGAGATACTAGCCGGGAAGATCGATGAGGTATGGCCGCTTCCGACCCAATACCACACAGCTTTTTACACCCTGTTCAACCGCATCGCCAATTTTGACGAGTCTATAAGTGATGCTCTCAAGAAAAGGAAATACCCTTCCACAGAGATCGGTCGACTCATCGTCTCGGTGGACCGCGGCAGATCCGCCAATGTAATCTATGCATTCTTTAAAGAAAAGAGCAATAGCGCCGAGCTCATCGACGAGCTCAATAAAATGCTTCTGGATAAGGGTGCCTTCTTTGATCGACCCCTCGGGGAGTTTGCCCAAACAGTATTCTCCCGGATCGACGGATATACTGAACACCTCAAACGAATAAAGGATCTAATGGATCCAAAAGGGATATTGAATCC
Source organism: Deltaproteobacteria bacterium (assembly GCA_020345765.1). Taxonomy (GTDB): domain Bacteria; phylum Desulfobacterota. Next base: position 1,602,409 of record CP070770.1, on the reverse strand, counting down.
CGGATTACTTGATATTTGACGGTTACAAAAAGGGAGGACAGAATGAGCCCAAATGCAGTAGTCGAGGAACTTAAGCAGTCTATTGGCGAGGAGTGGGTGAGTGACAATCCCTGCGACCTTGGCTGTTATGCCAAGGATTTTACTATCGTTCCCGGGAGCATACCTGATGTCGTCGTCCTGCCTAAGACGACGGAGGACGTCCAGGCGATAATAAAGATAGCGGGAAAGCATCAATTACCGGTAATTCCCTTAAGTACCGGTTTTAACCACGGGGGCCTGGCCATACCACGGCGGGGAGGGATTGTGGTGGACCTGAGAAGAATGAATGAGATAGTGGATATTGATGATGAAGGGATGACCGCCACGATCCA
>CP070770.1:1593200-1601938 GCA_020345765.1 Deltaproteobacteria bacterium | reverse complement strand
CCGCGGTCAGTCGAAAGTAATTGATCATCCGTAGCGAAGTCTCGATCCCCTCCCTGCCCTTCCAGCCGATGGACTCATACTGCTCATCCGTCAGGGGCTCGGTCAAGACGATATAGGTAAAGACCGGAATCCCGGCCTCTCGAAACTGCCGGTCTAGTTGAGTAATGTAGGCATTAGTCGCCAGGACCACGGCCTTCGCCGTAACGGTTCCGTTCGCGGTTCGGATCTTGATCTTCTCCCCATCCTCGTAACCGAGCACTTCCGTCATCTCGTAGACATCCACACCATGCCCCTCCACCACCCGCTTCATTTCCCGGCAGAGTTTGGCCGGGTTGAGGATGGCGCAGTTCCTGTCGTAGCAGGCCCCGTAAAATGCCTCGGTCCGGAACCGTTTACGGATCTCGTCCTGATTTAGAAAGACCGCATCGGTGCCCAGTTTGTTATAGGTCTCAACATACTCCTTCATCTTTTCGATGTGAGCCGGATTGAGCGCCACGGTCATCAGCCCGTTCATCTCATAATCGCATTTGAGCCCGTACTCCTTGACCATGGTGTCAACATGGCTGACCGCCGCCCGCTGGTACTTATGGGCGAGCCGGGCCGCCTCCAGAGTCCCGGCGAACTCGACCAGGTCCATGGCGTTCTCGGCTAATAGGGTCATGCAGAAACCACCGTTGCGACCGCTGGCCCCGTAGCCGATAACCTCCTTTTCAAGCAATGCGACCTTCAGGTCACGATCTTCTTTCTTCAAAAAATATGCTGCGGAAAGTCCGGTAAATCCCCCGCCGATAATTATCACATCCACTTCCCGGTCCGAAGTTACCGGTTCGTTGGGCTTGTATTCCTCGTCCAGCCAGAAGCTCTTTTCTCGGAATGACATATTCTTCATCCCCTTGATAAACTTATACTATGTGTAAGCATACAAACTACTTGAACGGGTTTAAGGATTTCATTGATCAAGTGAATTTAAACACTTGAATCCTCGAACCCTTGAATCCTCTTTTTTATTTTTACTAAGATGAACCCTGGCTGTCAAGGAGAAGAGCTATTTTGTCAGGAAAACCAGTGTCCATGTATGTTATTGAGCCCCAAATCAAAATGGTTTTTCACGCCCACTCCTTCGAAGCGTCTCGAAGGAGTGGCAGGGAATAAGGGGAGTGGGGAGATTTTATGGCTTAAAAACTATTTTCTGAGTAAAAAAGCTTGACAAAATAATAAAATATTGTAAAAATGGATAGTATTATTCCATAAAGGAAGGTAAATTGGAGTTTATAAGACGATTTTTCCAGATTCCCGAGGACAGCTTTTTCCTTTTCGGGCCCCGAGGCACAGGTAAATCAATGTGGCTCCGGCATAGCCTGCCCGGAGCATTCTTTGTCGATCTACTGGATCCGGAGACTTTCCGGGCCTATCTCTCCAGACCGGAAAGGCTCCGTGAAGTCGTTAAAGGTAATCCCCTTTCCAGGCAGTTTGTTATTGATGAAATCCAGAAAGTCCCCGCCCTTCTGGATGTTGTCCATCAATTGATCGAAGAACAGAGTAATAGACAAATCAGGTTCATTCTAACAGGCTCGAGTGCTCGTAAATTGAAGCGTGCCGGAGTTGACCTGCTGGCCGGAAGGCTCCTGCTCCGGACTCTACACCCATTTATGGCGGCCGAACTTGGTTCGCTTTTCGATTTAAACCAGGCCATGCAATTAGGCTTGCTGCCCTTAGTACTCGGGGCAATTAACCCTCAAGAAACGCTTCGATCCTATGTATCTCTGTACTTAAGGGAAGAGGTACAGGCCGAGGGCCTGATCCGCAATATCGGTAATTTCTCCCGTTTTATGGATGCGGTGAGCTTTTCCCATGGATCACAGCTTAATATTTCGGATGTGGCCCGAGATTGCCAGGTGGGAAGGAAAACCGTGGAAGGCTATCTGGAGATTCTCGAAGACCTGCTTTTAGGCTTCAGGATACCGGTTTTCTCCAAACGAACCCGGCGGCATTTGGTTCAGCACCCGAAATTTTATTTCATGGATGCCGGTATTTTCCGCTCCCTCCGCCCGAAAGGCCCTCTGGACACCCCGGAAGAGATCGGCGGAGCTTGCCTGGAAGGACTGGTGGCCCAGCATCTTCGGGCATGGATTGCATACAGCCGGAGCGATCATGAACTCTATTTCTGGAGAACCAAATCCGGGGTGGAAGTGGATTTCATCATTTATGGCGATACCTTCGTGGCCATTGAGATAAAAGCCTCGAGATCGATCTCAAGCAAGGATATCCGGCCCCTGAAGTCATTCCTGAAAGACTACCCGCAAGCCCAGGCCTTTCTGCTCTACGGCGGGCAGGAGCGATTAAAAATCAATGACATTCTCTGCCTGCCGTGCGAGGAGTTTCTCCGGCGGCTGACTCCAGACTCACGGATCGAATAGGGATAGAGACCTGTTTATAAAATTATTATTCCCTCATATTCGCCTCTCCCCTGGGGGAGAGGGCAAGGGCCTGTCCTCAGTAGGTTCAGCGGAGGAGGGTGAGGGGGGAAGGAAAAACTTTTTCAATAACCCCGCTTGTTCTTATTTTCCCCCCGCGTTCACGCAGGACAAAAAAGTATTATTCTCCGGAGGCAACACAACGGAACCCGTACTCGTTCCGGTCCCCCGAAAGTTCTATCCCCCGGACTGATACGCGCACGCCGTCCGGATTGTAGGCCCAGCTGCCACCGCGCGTAACACGACCCGAACCTGACGCGGGACCGGGAGGGTCATTGGTCGGACTCACGCTGTAGTAATCAATCTGAAACCAGTCGTTCACCAATTCATAGACATTCCCCACCATATCATACAGGCCGTATCCGTTGGCGGGATAGTATTCGACAGGGGTAGTGTCGTTGTCCTCGGGGTCGCCGGAGTTCCAATAGTTCGCATCAGAGCCGCTGATCGTATCGCCCCAGGGATACCGCTTGCCTACCAGCCCCCCTCTCGCCGCATACTCCCACTCCGCCTCCGTTGGTAATCTCTTCCCAGCCCAGGAGCAGTAGGCGGTAGCCCTGTTCCAGTCAACATATATTACCGGGTAGTTATCGTAGGTCGGATTTCCATAATAAGAGGTTCTCGTCCAGCTGCCCGAATCTAACGGAGCACTGCACCCCTCGTCATCCACGCAGGCTTTATACTCCGCGTTTGTCACTTCGTGGATATCCATGTAGAAGCTCGAGGTGATGCAAACATTGTGCACCGGCAATTCACAGCCACACCCCTCGCCGAAATGGTCGCCCATATCAAAGCAGCCGGAGGGGATCAGGACCATCGAGCCGCACGGAGTTCCAAAGCCTTCGTCAACGGTTCCGTATCCTGCGTCCCCCGGACACTGGTTATCTATGCCGTCACATATTTCAGGGGCATCAGGATAAATTAAGAAATCCCCATCATCGCAGTCCTCATCAAGGTCGCAATCGGTGCCCCGGTAGCCGTCACCATCAGCATCAGCACAATTGACACAGCCGGCGGCAGTCCAGTTATTAGCATCATCGTCGCATTCGTCCGGGCCGGGCCGGGAATTATAAGCGTCACACCCGGCATAGTAGGTGTCGCTGTCACTATCCAAGCAGGTCTCGCAGGATTCCCAGTTATCCACATCGCTGTCGTCGCAGTCCGGGCCGGCGGAGCAGTTCTGGCCGTAGGTATCCCCGTCATTGTCAATGCAGGCCGGCGTTCCCCCGTCATCACCGCAGTTGAGCGTCCAGGCAAAAACCAGAATAGCTAAGAGGCTTGATAAAATAACTGTTCTTCTCATTTTCCCCTCCTTTGAAAATAGCGGGTTTGGCATATATAACCCTAAATTCTGCTAAGATATAAAATATTTCCTGTCTTTACTCTTTCCAACTTAATACTACCAAAATAACCATATGTCAAGAAAAAGGAAAGGCCTTGATCTTCGGAAATTAGATGCTAAAATAACTCTCACCAGATATAATCCAAGATCAAGGAGGGTGATTATGCGGGAATGTAATACCGAAGAAAACCTGGCGAAATGCAACTGTTCCTACGAACCGTGCAGCAGAAAGGGTATTTGCTGCGAGTGTATGAGTTATCATCGGCGCTCGGGTGAATTCCCCGCCTGTTTTTTCCCTGACGATGTGGAGAAAACCTATAACCGCTCGATCGATAATTTTATCAAAACCTACCAGAAAAGAGGTCAATGGTGGTAGGCAACTTCTCGGTAACCCTAAAATATCAATAGGTTCAGCCCGCCTTTTCCGTATGCTCTGAGATCGCTTCCACCAGCCGCGGCCACACCTCTACCGGCATCTCATGACCCATGCCCTCGATTATCAGAAGCTCCGCACCGGGGACAGCCTTCGCGGTATCCTTTCCCCACTCCACCGGCACCAGGGGATCATCGCTACCGTGGATCACCAGCGTCGGCGTCTTCACCGAGGCCAGCGCCTCCTTCCTGCTTCCGTGCGAGAGAACGGCCATAAGCTGCCTCACCGTCCCCTGCGGATAGAAGCAGCGGTCATAGGAACGTGCCATTATCTCCCGAACGCCCTGCTCGTCGAACCTGAAGCCCTTGCCGGCGAAAACCCTGCACGCATCTACCGCATATTCGATGTAATCCTCCCGCTTTTCCGGTAACGGTTTGACCAGGGACTGTAAGGCTCCAAGGTCGGCCGGAGAAATACCAAAGTTGCCGGCTGCGGACATGATCGAGATCAGACTTCTTACCCGCGATGGATGCCTGATTGCGATGGTCTGTGCGATCATACCGCCCATCGAGGCCCCGCAGATATGGGCTTCCTCAATGCCCAATGCATCGAGCAGACCGACCGCGTCATCGGCCATGTCATCCAGGGTATAAGGCGTTTCTATCTTTTCTCCCCTCATGGGTTCTCGGAATGCCTCGACTATGTCCCCTACCCCATCTATCTTGGACGACAGGCCGACATCGCGGTTATCGAAGCGGACCACATAGTGCCCCCGGTCGGCAAGCATCCGGCAGAGCTCCTCGTCCCAGAGGACCATCTGCGCACCCAGGCCCATGATCAGCAGCAGCGGCCGGGCGGACCGTTCACCGAAGTTGTCGTATTCGATCGTTATGCCATTGGCTTCTACATTCGACATCAGGTGAAGCTCCGTTTTTAATACCTGCTGAGAGATAATTATAGCTTTTTCGTCCGGAAAATACCAATAGGGGACTGTAGAAAAAGTATGTTCCTCCCCCTTTGATGGGGGAGGATAAAGGTGGGGGTAAACAATTTCAGTAAAGAATCCCAATAAAATCACCCTCCCCTTAGTCCCTCCTTCGTCCCGCAGGAACGCGGGACTACGGAGGACAGGCCCCTCCCATCAAGGGAGGGGAAATTTATTGGAAAAATTTCTTTGAAAATGGGTTTTTCAACAGCCCCTAAGTCATGATTTTTCCGTTGGCTCTTTTATACCCGGCTATGCTCTCTTTCAATTGACAGTACTAGGAGAGGGTGATATTGTTCAAAATATCGGGCCCCTCTAGGGCACGCATCTCTGTATCTTCTCAGATACGCAATCAACGACGGCATCGATACCAATACAGCTTAAAAACACATAAATGAGGAGGTTCACATGCGCGTGATCGATCTATTAAAGGCAAAAGACCGACCGCTGATTTCCCTCGAGTTCTTTCCGCCCCGGGACGAAAAGGCAGCCCAGAAGTTCGAAAATGTCATCGACAGCCTGGCCGGGTTTAAGCCGGATTTCGTATCCGTCACCTTCGGGGCCGGAGGGTCCACCAAAGAGGGCAGCTACCAGCTCGTGGATAAGCTTAAGAACGAAAAGGGACTGCCGACGGTCGCCTACATCGCCGGATACGGGCTGGGCCCGGACGATATCGTCTCGGTCCTCGATGGATACAAAAACCTCGGGATCGAAACCATCTTCGTAATCAGGGGTGATAAGCCGCACGGCGACGACACCTTCACACCCCATCCCCGGAGCATGTCTCATGCCTCCGATATGATCTCATTTATCAAGGAGCGCTATGACTTCTGTCTGGGGGCGGCCGGCTATCCCGAGGGGCACATCGAAGCGGAAAGCAAGGAGAAGGACCTCGAGTACCTCAAGCTCAAGGTGGACAACGGCGCCGAATACATCGTCGCCCAGTACGCCTATATCGATAGTTGCTTTGCTGACTTCGTCAGTCGCGCCCGGGCTATCGGCATCGAAGTCCCTATCCTGCCCGGCATCATGCCCATCTACACGGTCAAGATGACCGAGAACCTCGCCCGGATCTGCGGCACAACCATCACCGACGAGATAAACCAGGGCCTGGCCGCACTACCCCCGGATGACAAAGATGCCATACTCAACTTCGGCATCGACCTCGCCGTCCGGCAGTGCCGTCAGCTGCTCAAAGAGGGAGTGGCCGGCCTCCATTTCTACACCATGAACCGGGCCAAGATGGTAGTAGAGGTCATCAGCCGCCTGAAGAAGGAGGGATCACTTTAAAATCAGCTGCTCGCGAGAGAAAAAGTATAAAGACGGAGGAGTCAAAATAGATATGTCAGGAAAGAAAAAGATCTTCCCTGTCCTGTTCGTCCTGATCCTGAGCCTTGCCGCGTTTCTGGTTTGCGGGGATAATGGGGAGCAGACAGACATTGTCCCTTTGATTGATTATGTAAACCCGTTTATCGGGACCGGCGGGGTAGGCTATGGTGTGGGAAGCACCTTCCCCGGACCCACCCTCCCCTTTGGTATGGTCAAATTAAGCCCGGATACCACCGACCAGGGGAACAGACCAGACTTTGCTCATTGCGGGGGATACTGGTATCGGGACCCGGAGATACGGGGATTCACCCATACCCACTTCAGCGGAACTGGTGCCGCGGACTACGGGAACATCCTTTTGATGCCCACCCTTGGCATCGGAGACCAGAAGACCTTGGAGGAAGGATATCGATCCACATACCGCCACGATACCGAGGCCGCTTCCCCCGGCTACTATGCGGTTACCCTGGATAATTACTCCATAAGGGTTGAGTTAACCGCCACCGAGCATGCAGGTTACCACCGCTACACCTTCCCGGAATCCGATGAGGCCTATGTTTTAATTGATGTGGGCGCTTCCATTGTTGAAGGGGCCAGTCAGGGGACTTATGTTGAGATCACTCCGCAAGAAAGTGAAGTAACTGGTTGGGTAGATTATGTCGGCGGGTTGTCCGGTCGGTCCGGGGGTTTCAGGCTCTACTTCTCAGCCCGCTTCCGCAAGCCATTTTCCTCCTATGGGGTTTGGAGTGACGGGACCATTTATCCTGGGGAGAACATAAGAGAGAACAAGAATGTCGGAGCCTATGTTGGGTATGCAGTGCAGGATAATGAACCCATTGAGGTCAAGGTAGGCATCTCTTACATCAGCATCGAGCAAGCCCGGCTCAATCTAAAAAGTGAGATAACCGATTGGGATTTTGAGGGGATAAGGCAGAAGGCGGAGGATGCCTGGCGGGAGGCACTAAGTAGTATCGAGGTCCGCGGCGGGGATGAGGATGAAAGGATGGTCTTCGCTACCGCGATGTATCATTCCCTGATAATGCCCACCCTCTTTACCGAGGTAAACGGCCAATATCTTGGTTTTGACCGTAATGTCCATAGTGCCGAGGGATTCCGGTACTACTCAGATCTTTCCCTCTGGGACACCTTTCGCACCCTGCATCCCCTTCTGGTGCTGATCGAACCGGAAAGACAGCGGGATATGGTTATCTCTCTGGTGAAGATGAAGGAGCAGGGAGGCTGGATCCCCAAATGGCCGGCGGCACTGGGCTATACCAATTGTATGATCGGAACCAGTGCCGATATTATGATTGCCGACACCTATCTGAAAGGGATTCAGGATTTTGATGTGGAGAAGGCCTATGCCGGGATGAGAGAGACGGCTATGGCACCTACCCCTCCCGTCTCACCCTACGAAGGGCGCGGAGGCATATCCCTCTATGTTGACCTGGGATATCTGCCTTCGGATCAAGTAGGCGATGCTACCTCCAAGACACTGGAGTTTGCCTATGACGACTGGGCTATTTCCCAGCTGGCCCGGGCACTGGGGAAAGAGGAAGACCACGAGCTGTTTAAGCAGAGGTCAATGAACTATCGCAACCTGTGGGATCCCATCACTAAATATATACGGGGGAAGAATTCGGACGGCTTATGGGTTGAGCCGTTCGATCCAGAGGAATTCTACCCTTATTACACCGAAGGGAATGCCTGGCACTGGTCCTGGTATGCCCCCCATGACCCCGAGGGATTGATCAATCTTTTTGGGAGTAAGGATGCCTTCGTTGATCGGCTGGATACCTTCTTTGCTCTTTCGAGCCTGGTAATCCCGGAAGAAGGGGTTCCGGAGAATATCGTCCCTGATCCATACTACTGGCATGGGAATGAGCCGGATATCCATGCCGCTTACTTATTTAACCATGCCGGGAGGCCGGACAAGACCCAGGAGTGGGTGCGAAAGGTCATGGAAGAGAAGTACGGGACCGGGCCGGATGGGCTGGCGGGAAACGATGACTGCGGAACATTATCCGCCTGGTATATATTCAGCGCTCTGGGCTTTTATCCGGTAGCGGGGGGAGAGATGTATCTCATCGGGAGCCCCATATTTAAAAGGGCAACTATTCATCTGGGCACCGAGGAGTTTACCATCATTGCGGATAATGCCTCCAAGGAAAATAAGTATGTAAATGAAGCAATGCTGAATGACATTCCTCTTACCGAGCCCTGGTTCAGGCATTC
>CP070770.1:1590715-1593100 GCA_020345765.1 Deltaproteobacteria bacterium | reverse complement strand
CTACCTTCTCGAGACCGCAGACCTCCACCATCTTTTTTACCCGGGAGGGCCTTTCCCGCGAGGGGATACCCCGGACCTCGGCAATATAATCCAGGTACTCGATTACCCCCATCTCAAAATAGAGGGGGGCGCTCTCCGGCAGGTAGCCGACCTGCTTGCGCACCTCCAGGGATTCCTCGATGATGTCGTAGCCGGCCACGGTGGCCCCGCCTTCATCCGGGGCCAGATAGCAGGTCAGGACCCTCATCGTAGTGGTCTTCCCGGCGGCGTTCGGGCCCAGGAATCCCAGGACCTCGCCCCGGTCCACTTCGAAGGATATCCCGTCAACGGCCAGGGTGGGGCCGAACCTCTTGGTGATGCTGTTAACCTTAATCATGCTCGACATTTGAGAAAATATATACATTAAAATATTTATTGTCAAGTATTTATGACCAAAATTTTACAAAAAAGTGCCTTAAACCGCCTGAAATGGGGGGATCTCTGTGATTTGGATAAAACCGCCCGCCGGGCAGCATATTTTTACCAAACTGATAACCTGCTATTTTTTAAAGTGTTTTCCCCAATAAAAAAAATATTATTTTTAGGGAATTTATTCTCTTGACAGCACAACATATAGTATTTTATACTTACTCTATGCGCACAAATTGTGTATCAAGTATTATAACTACTACATTATATAAAGGACGATTTAATGGATAAGGCAAAGGATGTCAAGTTAGATGGAGCTACCCCGGACAGCTCATACGAAACCGCTTCCGCCAGTCTGGACAGATCCGTAACGGTCAGTATAGAAGAATCAATCGCCGTTCCCATGGATAATACCGTCCTGGACAAGCCTGCCTCCGTCAAGACCGATAAGCCCGCTGCCGGCAAGGACGACCGCCAGTTGAAGCTCTCAGAGAACGCTCTTCGGGTATTGGAGAGGAGGTATCTGAAGAAGGACGAGAAGGGGCAGATCCTGGAGTCCCCGAAGGATATGTTCCGCCGGGTTGCCCGGGCCATTGCCGAGGCTGACAAGATATATAACCAGCAGGCAGATACCAAGAAGGTGGAAGAGGAGTTCTACCGGATGATGACCCGGCTCGAATTCATTCCCAACTCCCCTACCCTGATGAATGCCGGGCGGGAGCTGGGACAGTTGTCGGCCTGCTTCGTCATCCCGATCGGAGACTCGATGGACAGCATCTTCGAGGCGGTCAAGAATACCGCCCTGATTCATAAGAGCGGGGGAGGGACCGGCTTCTCCTTCTCCCATATCCGTCCCAAGAACGATGCCGTGAAATCCACCCAGGGGGTATCCAGCGGTCCCCTTTCGTTCATGAGCGTGTTCGATGCCGCGACCGAGACCATCAAGCAGGGCGGGACCCGCCGGGGGGCCAATATCGGGATCCTCCGGGTCGATCACCCGGATATTATGGACTTTATCGTCGCCAAGCATGAAACCGAGGCCCTTAATAATTTCAACATCTCGGTAGGGATAAACGAAGATTTCATGGAGGCGGTGGAAAAGGATAAGGATTATAATCTGGTAAACCCCCGTAACAAAGAGGTCGTCCAGAAAATTAAGGCAAAAACGGTATACGACAAGATAGTGGAGATGGCCTGGGAGACCGGCGATCCCGGGATCGTCTTCCTCGACCGGCTCGACCGGGACAACCCCACCCCCCACATCGGCCAGATCGACAGCACCAATCCCTGCGGGGAGCAGCCCCTCCTTCCCTACGAGTCCTGCAACCTGGGCTCCGTTAACCTGGCGAAGGTGGTGGAGGACGGGAAGATAGACTATGAGAGGTTAAAGGTGGTTGTCGGGAGCGCCGTCCATTTTCTGGACAATGTTATTGATGTCAATAAGTACCCGCTCCCCAAGATTCAGGAGATGACCAGGTCTAACCGGAAGATCGGTCTGGGGATAATGGGTTTCGCCGATATGCTGGTGAAGTTAGGGGTGCCTTACGAATCGAAAAAGGCCCTGGATCTGGCTTCCGATGTAATGAAATTCATCCGGGAGGAGGCCCGGAACGCCTCTGCCTCCCTGGCGGAGGAAAGGGGGGTCTTCCCGAACTTCCAGGGCAGTATCTATGACGGCCCCAAGGGGACGAAGCTGAGAAACGCCACTACCACCACGATCGCCCCAACCGGGACGATCAGTATCATCGCCGGGTGCTCCAGCGGGGTCGAGCCCCTCTTCGCCCTCGCCTATACCCGTAACGTCATGGACAACGATGTGCTGCCCGAGATCAACCGGGACTTTGAGGAGCTCGCCCGGGAGCAGGGATTTTATAGTGAGGGCTTAATGAGAAAGATTGCCCGGGAAGGCTCGCTGCAGAACTGCGATGAGGTCCCTAAGTCGATAAAGAAGCTCTTTGCCACCGCCCATGACATCCC
>CP070770.1:1580189-1590615 GCA_020345765.1 Deltaproteobacteria bacterium | reverse complement strand
ATGCTCCTTCCGCGGGACGGCAAAATCTTTCAGTTTGCTATCCGGTTCTTGATAGCGGCGGTAGATATGGGTCAGGGTGGTATAGGTAAAGAGGGTGTTGATTGCCGGAATGCGGATGAGTGCGGAGAAGATATAGTATAGCAGAAAAAGCGCCGGGTAGATGTAAAGGAATTGTAGAAGCTCATGTAGCCAGACTTTATCGATAGCTGCTGTAGCGGGGGAGATGTTAACCAGCCATTTGAAGAAATACACGGAGACGGGCAGGCCGGTGAGGTAGCCCAGGATTACGGCCCACGAGTGTCCCGCTTCGACCGCCTTTTCCGGGCAGTAGGCCATACAGCGCATACAGTTTTCGCAGTTATACCGCCAGTAAGGTCGGAGCTTTTTATCGCCGCGCATGTTAATCGCGCCAACCGGGCAGTTATTAGCACATATCCCGCAACCGTTACACCGGTTACTGGCGAAAAAGATCTTGGCCAGGAAGAACCGCCCCAAGGCCAGATAAAGGGCCGATATGGGCAAAAGTAACAGCCCCAAAATGAATGTAGTAATATTGTTGCCGGTAAACCAGTGACGACCCCCTTTGAATATGCATTCCAGGAATCGATCAACATTAGGTTTTGCCCGGGCGATGATCGCCGCAACATTCTTCGGATGCAGGCCGGAGTGGAGGGCCATCCAGTTGGAAGGCATATTGAGGCCCATAACGCCCCGGACCCGGAAGCCCTTGAGGGCAAGGATTAGGGCGATAATTAAGGGGGCCGTGCCGCCGAGGCCGGGGATAAAGAGCGGTCCCAACTTCATTCCGGCCTGGGTATTGAGACAGAAGGCATGGGTGTCCTTCCGACGCGGGAGACGCCTGACGAACCTGATCATATGCCATGGGGCAGTAAAACCATGGGTCGGCATGACGATGCCCATGAGGTTATTATCGCCGTCGGGGACCTCCTTAGCAGGATGGGCGTTTTCAATCGGGATGACCTGAGATTGGGCGCCCGCTGCCCGGGCCTGCTGGTCCATCCAGGTTGCAACCCGGTACGAGTTTCCCGTACCGCTCATGAAATAAATAGTTACCTTGTCGTACATTTTAATACCCTCGTTCCATTATCATTCTGAACCCCCGTGCTCGACCCCGATCTCGACCTCCAGCACGGAACGCTCGGTAGCCCTTTTTATGGTCAGGGTCAGATTCTTGTATTCAATTACCTCCCCCTCCCGGGGGATCCGTCCAAGATGAGTGATGATGAATCCCCCCAGGGTTTCGTAGTCCCCCTCCGGTAGCTTGAAGGGAAGTTTTTCGTTGATCCGATCGATTTCCATCCGGGCCTTAAAGAGATACCTCCCTTCCCCCAGCTCCCGGTAGAGCCACGCTTCGTCATCGTGCTCGTCTTCGATCTCCCCCACAATCTCCTCCAGGATGTCCTCTATGGTAACGACCCCGACAGCTCCCCCGTATTCATCTACGACGATAGCCATGCTCTTGCCTTCTCTCTGCAGTTGGAACAGCAGTTCGTCCGCGGCCTTGGTTTCCGGGACAAACAGGGCCTCGCGGATAAAGGGCTGGATGCTTTTCTCTCTCTGGGTAGCTCCGAGGAGGTCGAAGCTGTTCAGTATCCCTACGATCTCGTCGATGCGACTGCGAAAGACCGGCAGTCGTGAGTAACCCTTCTGGGTGATCTTCTCAACCGCCTCGGCAACCGGGGCCTCTTCCTGGATTGCCACTACTTCGATTAATGGGATCATTACCTCCTCCACCGTGGTCTCGGAAAAGCTGAATATGCGATGGATCATCCTTTTTTCCGAGACTTTCAGGTCGCCTCCTTTTCCCCTGATCTTGAGGATGCTTTTTAGCTCTTCCTTGGTAACGAAGGGAATTTTCTCGCCACTGCCGCCGATTACCCGAGAAAGAGACCCGGTAAACCGAGAAAGGAGGTAGATTAAGGGGTAGAAAAGGTAGTAAAACAGCCAGAGGGGACGGATGATTCTGAGTGATATGCTGTCTGCCCGCTGCTGAAAGAGGTTTTTAGGAATCAACTCTCCCAGAATAAGTAGAAGAGGGGTCATTATCAGGGTGGTGTAGAGAACCCCGCTATCTCCGAATTTTTTTACGAAAATGGAGGTGGCGATTGTGGTGCTGGTTACCACCGAGATATTGGTTCCGATCAGGGTGGCACTGAGCAGTCGCTCCGGGCGCTCCAGGGCACTGCTGATCAGCTGGGCGGCCCCGGATCCCTTCCGGGCCAGATTTCGGAGCCTGATCTTATCGGCCGCGACCACCGCAATCTCCGAACCCGAGAAGAATCCCTCAAAGAGCAGACAGAGAAGAATAATGATCAGTGAAGGTGGTAAGTCCATTACGAGGCAATCTCCCCGAAAAGCTCCTCCAGCAGGTCTTCCATGGTCACCAGGCCGGCTACCTTGCCGGACTGATTAACCACGATGGCCAGGTGGATCCTCTTTTCCTGAAACTCCCGGAATAATCTGTCTGCGGTCTTACCTAGCGGGATAAAATAGGGCGGACGCAGAAGCTTCTGCCAGTTTTCCCTCTCTTTGAGATCCCATCCGTCTCCCAGGGTGAGAAGGTCTTTGGCGTAGAGGATACCCACTATGTTGTCTTTGCTCTTCTTGTAGACAGGAACCCGGGAGTAGCGATTCTTGCTGATTTCCTCCAATACCTTATCCCGGGATAAATTATAAGGAAGGCAGAAGATCCGGGAAGCGGGGATCGTCACCTCCGAGACCAGGGTATCACCGAACCCGAATACCTTATGGATTAGCTCGGTCTCCGTCTCCTCCAGGACTCCCTCCTCCTTCCCTACATCGATAAGGGTGCGGAACTCGTCTTCCGTAATCATATAATCGCGGGGATGCTCCTTACGCCGGAAGAGGTTAAGGAAGAGGCCGGCGATCTTTTCAACGAGCCAGCGGAGGGGAAGGACAAATCTGGTGAAGAAGCTCAGGGGCCTGGCAACCAAAAGGGAGAACTCCCGGGAGTAGTTGACCGCAATTGTCTTGGGCGTGATCTCCCCGAAGATTAACAGCAGGGGGACCATGATCAGAATGGAGAGCCATTTGTAGGGGTCACCCCAGAGGGAAATCACCAGGGAGGCGGCGACCGCGGAGGCACAGATATTGATCAGATCATTGCCCAGCAGGATGGTAATCAGCAGCCGCCGGGGGTGGGCGAGAAGCTCAGGGATCTTCCCGGCCCGGCCCTGTTCCTTGAGCAGGTGAAGCTTGAACCGACCCAGGGAGAAAAGGGCGGTTTCGGAGCCCGAGAAAAGGGCGGAGAGTATCAGGAGAATACCGATAAGTAATATTTTAAATAGTGGCGAGGGATCCAACTTTCTTTTCTATAATTTCAATTCTCTAAAAAGGTCAAGATGCGAACCGGGCGCGGAAGTGGTCATATCCGGTCAGATAGTTAATCTTACAGGGCTTGTCATTTTTATCCACCACCGTAATATCTTCACTTCCCTCCACTACCTCCCCGATGCGAGTCAACCGGCAGTCAAATCGGGAGGATAGATGCCTCAGCTGCTTAACCTTGGCCCGACTTACGGTAAAGAGGAGCTCGTAGTCTTCTCCCCCAGTCAGAGCCAATTTCCACTTATCTTGTTCAAAGCTCAGGATATTTCTCCGGTAGTAATTCGAAAGAGGCAGCTTCTCCCGCCAGAGCTTCGCCCCCAATCCGACATCCCGGGTGAGGTGGCCCAGGTCGGCCAAAAGGCCGTCGCTCAGATCGATCATTGCCGTAGCCAGCCCCTTGCCCGCGATTAGCTTCCCTTCCTTGATCCGGGGCTGAGGGTCGAGATGCTTCCTGACTACCCGGGGCAATTTCCTCAATGACCGAGTCGGATTTATCCCGTTCCGAAGGATATAAAGGCCCAGCAGGGAATCCCCGAGGGTTCCGGTGACGAAGATCTGGTCGCCCACTTCCGCTCCTGTTCTCCTGACCACCTGTCCTCGGGGGGCCTCCCCCAAAACGGTAACGCTGATCATCAGTTTCCCCGTGGAGGCACTGGTATCGCCCCCGATTAATTTAACGCGATAATTAAGGGAGAGTTCCTTGAGACCCCGGAAGAATTCCCGGAGAGACTCAACCGGATAGCGGCGGGGAATCCCCAGGGAGAGCAGGAAGTATCGGGGTGTGCCTCCCATTGCGGCGATATCGCTCAAGTTAACGGAGAGGGATTTTTTCCCTAAATAGTAGGCCGAGTTAAGCTCGAGATCGAAGTGAACGCCTTCAAGAAGCAGGTCGGTAGTAATCAGGGTCGCTTTATCTCCCGGAACATTGAGGGCGGCAGTGTCATCACCAATACCGATAGCAAGGAGGTGGTCCCGGCACTTGAAGCTTTCTTTGATCTGTTCGATTAACCCGAACTCTCCCAGTTCCTCAATATCCACCAGTTAACCTATGAATTAGCCGACTTTTTTTAATGAAGTTCGCTTTTTCTTGTTTTTCTTTAGGGCAGTGCTAATTATCTCGTCCATATGCCCGGCCGGGAGAAAATTTAATCTCCGGCGAAGGCTCCTGGGAATCTCCTCCAGATCCTTTCGATTATCCTTGGGGATAACTACCGTCTTGATCTTGGCCTGTAAGGCAGCGAGGGATTTCTCCTTCAAGCCCCCAACCGGCAGGACCTTCCCCCGGAGGGTTATCTCCCCGGTCATCGCTACATCCTTTCGGACCGGGGTCTTACTGAGGGCAGAGATGAGGGCGGTTGCCATAGTCACCCCGGCGGAAGGGCCATCTTTGGGGATTGCCCCTGCCGGAACATGAATGTGAATATCTATCTTCTTAAAGAAATCCGGATCGATATCAAATTGTTTGGCCCGGGAGCGTGCATAGCTCAGGCTCGCCTGGGCCGATTCCTTCATTACATCTCCCATATGCCCGGTAAGGGTTAACTTTCCAGTGCCTTTCATAACCGAGACCTCGACATAGAGGATCTCGCCTCCGGTTTCGGTCCAGGCCAAGCCGGTAGCTAACCCGACTTCGTCCGCCTCCTGCTCGGATTCGGGCAGGTATTTTGGCGGGCCGAGGTATTTGGAGAGAGAAAGCTGAGTTATCCTGAAAGGACCTCTTCCCCCCTCGGCAATACTTCGGGCTACCTTCCGGCAGACGGAGGCGATCTCCCGCTCCAGGTTACGCAACCCCGCCTCTTTAGTATACTGGGTTATTATCTGCAGGATGGACTGATTAGTAAATTGGAGATCCTTCTCACCGAGCCCGTTCTCCTCTAATTGGCGGGGGATAAGAAACTGCCGGGCAATCTGGAGCTTCTCCTGTTCACTATAGCCCGAAAGCCGGATTACCTCCATTCGGTCCTTGAGGGCCGAAGGCACCGGATCAATGAGATTGGCGGTAGTAATAAACATCACATTAGAGAGGTCAAAGGGAAGATTCAGGTAATGGTCGCTGAAGGAGTAATTCTGCTCCGGGTCCAGGACCTCCAGCAGGGCGGCGGCGGGATCACCCCGAAAGTCCATTCCGATCTTATCCACTTCATCCATCATGAAAACAGGATTATTAGTGCCGGCCTGCTTTATGCCCTGAATGATCCTTCCGGGCAGGGCTCCCACATAGGTTCTCCGGTGTCCCCGGATCTCGGCCTCATCCCTGAGTCCCCCCAGGGAGATCCGGACAAACTTCCTGCCCAGAGAGCGGGCGATTGATTTGCCCAGAGAGGTCTTGCCTACTCCCGGTGGTCCCACAAAGCAGAGAATCGGCCCCCGGAGTCTTTTCTTTAACTTCCCTACTGCCAGGTATTCCAGGATCCTTTCCTTTATCTTTTCGAGATCGTAATGATCCTCGTCCAGTACCTCCTTTGCCTTCTTTATATCCAGCCGGTCCTTGGTGCTTTTGGACCAGGGCAGCTCGGTAAGCCAGTCCAGATAGGTTCGCACCATCGAGGCCTCGGCAGCATCGGGGTGCATCTGTTCCAGCCGGCTGAGCTGCTTATTGGATTCGTCCTCGGCCTCTTTCGGCATCTTTGCCTTCTTGATCTTTTCACGGAACTCCTCGATCTCCCGGGTCTTCTCGTCGCTTTCCCCCAACTCGCTCTTGATTGCCCGGAGCTGTTCCCGCAGAAAGTACTCCCGCTGGCTCTTGTTTATCTCCTCCTTGGCCTGGGACTGGATCTTGGCCTGCATCGTCAGAACCTCCAGTTCCTTATTCAAGAATTCGTTGAGCTTTGTCAGCCGGGCAATCGGTTCGATGGTTTCCAGGATCTGCTGGGCATCCTCTACTCGCAGCCCGAGATTGGAGGCGATCAGATCGGCCAATCTACCGGGATCCTTGACGTTCTCGATTACCATTAGAAGGTCGGGGGAGACTATCTTGCCTACCGAGACCATTTTTTCCAACTGCTCCTTGATATTGCGCATCAAGGCCTCGACCTCCAGAGTGATATCAGAGATCTCGGGCTCCTTGATCTGTTCGGTCCTTACTATATAGATCGTCTTTTGTTCCGTATACTCGACCACTCTCGACTTGATCAGCCCCTGGATCAGGATCTTTACCCTTCCGTCCGGGAGTTTAAGCATCCTCATAATGGTGGCGACGGTACCTACCGAATAAATCCCCTCCGGGGCGGGTTCCTCTTCCTCGATATTCTTTTGCGCTGCCAGAAAGATCAGGCGGTCTTTTGATAGTGCTTCGTCCACCGCCCGGATCGACATCTCCCGGTTAACAAAAAGCGGTAAGATCATATAGGGGAATATGACCACATCTCTGACCGGTAGTAATGGTAGAATATCAGGGATTACTATCTGTTCACCTTCTAATTTCTCTTCCATTTGCGTGCCCCCATTTTCTAACTCGGCTCAATCTTTTTCAATCTTAATTTTATCTCTTCGGCCTCGCCGCTCAGCGATCTTAGGCATTCTTATACTAAGAATACCCTCTTTCAGTTTTGCCTGTATCTGGCTGCTGTCGATCGCCCGGGGAATCTCAATTATTCTTTGAAATTTACCAAAGCTCCTTTCAATGCAGAGGTAATTTACACGACCCTCCTTGAATTTTTCTTTCTTGTTTCCCTTAATAAAAAGGACTCCGCCGGAGAAAGATACTTCAATCTCTTCGAGACTAATCCCGGGCAGTTCAACCCTGATGAGGATCTCGTCCTTTCCTTCGATGATGTCTGCCGGAGGGAGAAGTTCCCCTTTGGCCAGGGCATGTGGGTCCTTCTGAACAAAAAGTGAACGGAAAAGGGTGTCCACTTCCTCGCGGAAATAAGCCAACCTCCGGATTTGACTCTTGGTATCCCTTGCCATTGCTCAATCTCCTTTATTAATTAGAATATTTAATATTTCTTGTCTCCCGTCAAGTTACGGATTGTCCTGAACTATTCTACCATCTTTGATCTTCAAAATAAATAGCTCCTTTTCCAGTTCTCCGCTGTCGGTGAAAGAAATGTTTCCGGTAATCCCCTGATATTTTGACAGGTTCAGAAGCTCTTCGCGGAGAGCCGACCGGGAGCTAACCCCTCTTTGCTTAAGAACACTGAACATCATCCGGGCAGCATCATAGGCTTGCGCTGCCAGGATGTCCGGTTCCTCGGAGAAGGTAGCAGAAAAACGCCGGACAAACTTACGGATTTCCCGGTTCGGGCTGTCCTTGAAATAACCGTCAACAAAAATTGCTCCTTCCACGTACCTTCCCGCCATTTCAATCAACTGGGAATAATTCCAGCCGTTACTTCCCAAGAGCTGGACTTCTTCAACATCATAGTAAGCCAGCTGGGGGACGATGAGCCCTACCTTGTCGTAATAATCAGGAATAAAAACAGCATCGAAATCGATAATGGGCTCCGGTTTCCACTCCCCTTCTTCTTCCGATTCATCCCACTCCCTTTTCTCCTCCTGACGGAGATCCAGATAATACAAGCCTACTAATTTTCTGATCTCCTCTCCGAAATCGGTCTGTTTGGGATTGTAAGCCTCTATTGCGATGATCTCTCCTTCTTCCTCGGAAACCTCATCCCAGAAATAGTTCATTAATTCCTCTCCGTACGGATCTTTGGGATAGAGGATCGCGAATCTATATAGGCCCAGGTATTGGGTTACGTAGTCCACCAGGGTTTTGGCCTGAAGCGAGTTGGTTAGGCTTACCCGAAATATGTAATCACCTATTTCGGGGAGACCTTCCTTCTGGGAGAGAGTAACAAGGGGAACCCTCAGCTCCTGGGCCCGGTAGGCGGCAGCCTCGGCAGTAACGCTTAGGAGGGGCCCCAGGATCCCGATTGCGTTGTCCTGGAATATCAGGTCCTCTACCGCCTTGACGGCCAGTTGAGGGATGTCCCGGGAGTCCTTGACAATAATCTTGATGTCCAGGTCCCGGTTTTCCGCCTTAAAGGCACCGACGGCCAGCTCTATTCCCCAGAGAGCCTTCTGTCCGTAGATCCTGTACTTGCCGGAAAGGGGGAGGATACAGCCCAGGACATCTTTCTTTACTACGGATTGATTATAAATCTTCTCCAGGAGCTCCTGGGCTTCCTGGGCAAGTTCATGGGTCCGGTATTTGCTGATGAATACCTTCAGCTCCGCCTCGGCCTGGGCAAGGTTCCCCTGGGCAAAATATTTCTGGGCTAACCTTATCCGGGAATATTCCGAGGGGAACTCCCCAGAAAAGGATTTTATTGCCAGTTTCAGTTCTTCCATGTTAAGCTTGGTGAAAATAATCTCTTTGCTCTGCTCCCGGGTGAGTTCCTTTAGCTGTTTGTTCTTGAAATTTCTCCAGGCCTGCCAGTACCAGTCTAGGGATTCAAAATTGTTCCCGGTCCGGTAGTAGGTTTCCCCGATCAGATAATAAATCTGGGCCCTTTTCTGCGAGTCGGAAAACTTGTTCACCAACCCCCGAAGGATCTGGTTGGCAGATTCGAAGTTCTCCAGGTTAAGCCAGCAGATGCCCCGGTTAAACTCAGCCTCTTTCACCCAATCGCTCTGGGGGAACTCCCGGGCAAGACGATCAAATTGCCGTAAGGCCTCGATATTTTCCCCACGCTGCAGATAGATTTTTCCTATCTGAAACAGGGCATCATCACTGAGAGAGCTCTCAGGGAAGTCAATAACAAATTTCTTATACTTTTCCAGCGCGAGATTGATATGGCCGGCGGCGTAAGCGTTTTCTGCTTCAGTGAATTCTGTCCGGACTGCTACCTCGATCGGGATCTTCTTTCCCTCCCGGATTACCATCGGAGAGGGACATCCGCTTAGGATGGCAATTAAAGCCAAGAAAATTACCCCTTTTTGCCAAACGGTATTCATTGTTCTCTAATCGTATCTAAATAGTCCAGAACCTTCTTACTTAAATCCGGGGAATCGACGAGAATTGAGGCCTCGTTATTATATTTTAGGGCGCTGTGGGTGATATTATGGCTCCCGATAAAGGTAAGCCTTTGGTCGATGACGATAAGCTTGGTATGGGTGGTCTTTTTGGGGGAATCGAAGTTGATTTCGATCCCCGCCGCTTTCAGCCTTTCCGCCGTGGCCAAGTTTTCCCGGTTCAACGAGGATGAGGGATCGCTATCCCGCTCGAGAAACAACCTGACTTTTACTCCCCGCTGGGCGGCCTTCACCAGTTTGCGGAGGATGATATTCGCCCAATTAGAGGGATGCTTGCTGGTTTTAAAAAGGAACATCGCCACTACGATTTCTATCTGGGCACGGTCGAGCTCCTTTCCCAACCGGGTATAGAAAGACCTGTTTTCGAGCAAAACAAAATCCCTAATATCTTCGTCCAGATCAATGATCTTGGGCTCGGGATTGAACTCGCTACTACCGGAGAGGATCAGGTATTGTCTAATACTGGCTAAGGTCTCTTTCCCGATACCCGGGACTCCGGCAACGTCCTCTACCTTTTTAAACTCCCCGTGTTTTGTCCGGTAATTGACGATCTCCCTGGCCCTTACCTTGCCGATGTAGGGGAGCAGCTCCAGGACTTCCTGCGTGGCAGTATTTATGTTTATCCTTAGCTTAGGAGGTGGTTCTGCCCAGGAAAGGGAGAAGAAAATAATAGTAAGGAGGATAACTCCCAGGATAGGCGCGGTTTTCTTCATTTTCTGCTACCCTTTTTAAACACTTAACATAAATAGCAATTCTCTTCAATAAAAATATGAAATCACAAAAAAGGCCACCCAGGATTAATTGCCCTGAATGGCCTTATTTTGTCTATTTCTCTATGTTTGAAGTGCCTTAAAGCGAATCTTTCAATCCGGGAGCGGGCTTGAAACCGACTGTTTTGGAAGCCTTAATATGGATCGTTGCTCCGGTCTGGGGGTTTCTGCCGGTTCTGGCCTTCCTACTCCTCACCGTGAAGGTACCAAATCCGGGATAAGAAAACCTCTTATCCTTTCTGATTGCCCCGGCAATGGCGCTGAAAGCCTCATCAATCAGTTTTTCTGTTGCCGCCTTGCTCAGGTCC
>CP070770.1:1574388-1580089 GCA_020345765.1 Deltaproteobacteria bacterium | reverse complement strand
AAACTTAATGAAAACTGAAAGCGTCTGTTTAATAAAAAAGGAGGGCAAAACTATGAAGAAACTGTTAGCATTCTTACTGGCAATTTCCTTGGTTACGGCTTTTTCCGTGATTCCGGCAGAAGCTAAAGATTTAACAAAAAGAATAGGATTAGGGTTTACTTCTCAAGGCGGTGATTTATTGCGCACTGGTTTAGAGGCACTTCCAGATGAAGGAGCACTCCCACTAATACCTTCTATTTCTTTAAAAATCGCAGTCTCAGAAAAACTGGCATTCGGTGGTTACTTGGGATACCGAACGGCATCGATTGATTACGATGAAGATGCAGGAGGTGGTGAACTTTCTGGCACAGCATTAGCCTTAGGGGCCAAGTCTTACTACAATTTTCTCACGGAAGATAACATGAACTTATATGCTGGCGGTGGATTAGGTTATACTAGTTTTAAATCTGAGAATGGCATGAAATCTACAAGTTCAGCTGTTGATTTACTCCTTTATATGGGAGGTGAATTCTTCTTACAAGGGTTGCCAAATCTCGGATTCTCATTCGAGGTTGGCCTTGATGTAATGGTTACGGGCTCATCGAAAGACGAAATGGAAGGTGTAGATATTGAAGATGATTTAGGCGGGTTCGGAACCTTTGGTGGTGTTTTAGGTGCAGTAGGAATTCACTACTACTTCTAAAATATTTCTATAAACCTTTTACTATATACTTTTTAAGCCCCCATCTTAATGGATGGGGGCTTTTTATTAGATTCCCCTCCCCCTGCTCTACTTCTTCTTACCCTGTCTCTTCATGCCTGTTTATATGATTAAAAATATAATTAAATTTAAAGTTTGACTTTACTGATAAACTAATCTAAATTTCTTTTAGAGAGGAGGTGAATAATTAAAGATAAAATGAAATTTTGAAACATTTAGAAAGGTTTGAAATTTAAAAAGGAGGAAAGGAAAATGAAGAAGTTTGTCGAGTTTATTATGGTAATCTGCTTGGTTCTTGCTTTTTCTGTTATTCCGGCAGAAGCAAAGGATTTGTCAAAAAGAGTTGGCCTTGGCTATAATTCCCAGATAGAAACCATAGGGGTCGAATATTTTCAAATTGACGGGCCCTCGATTAAATATGGTATCTCACCGGATATAGGAATTCAGGGAATCCTAGGATTCAGCAACTATTCTAATGGAGTTGAATTCAGCGTTCTCGTCTTAGGAGGCAAGTTCTTTTATAATATAATTAAAGAAGAAAATATGAATTTTTATGCTGGGGGAGGATTAGGGATAATCAGTTTAAGTAACGCTGCCGATGAGACCGGAATCTTCGTATGTGGCTATGTTGGGGAAGAATTTTTCTTTTCTGGACTGCCAAATCTTGGTTTTTCTGCCGAGATGGGTTTAGTAATTGAATCAATGGATGATCTGGGTAGTTATGTGGGAACCTACGGAGGTTTCCTGGAAATTGGTATCAATTATTACTTCTAATTTTTATTAAGAGACTGTCAAAGGAAAGGTATGGGGGCTTTTTATTGCCCCCTACCCTGCCTTTTTATCTCATTAAAAGGAGCTGCCGAGCTGGAAATAGAACTTCGATATTCCTTCCTCATTTAGCCCCCGGGCCCAGCCAAAACGGCCGCTCAGGGGAAGATAATAACCTAATGTCACATCTAATATAAACTCCGCCCCTACCCCGATCTTGAAATCATTAAAGCCTGTATCTTCATCCCAGGCATTTCCCCAGTCGGTGAAAAACCGAAAGTGTGTTTTATCGAAGAAGAATGGTAGAGTCCCTATTCCGCTCTCATGGCTCCGGAGGGGGAAACGGTATTCAAGGCTTACCAGGCAAATCCTCTGGCCGCGGAGGGCATCCTCCGGGTACCCTCTGAGATAAAAGTTTCTTTCTTCGATACCCATCAGGGCCTCGGCTCCGGAGACACCGCCCAGGCGAAATGCCCTCCTGGTCAGAATATCACCAAAAGCCGCCCCACCGGCCAATCGTAAAGCAAAAACATGATTATCAAAAGGAAGGCTCAAATATTCACGGTAATCGGCAATAACCTTTTCAGTATTAAAGTCACTACCTTGACTCTCATGTAATAATTCATAATCTAACGATATTGACCTTCCATCTTCCGGGCTAATTGAGAAACCATATTTTCGGGCACTGCTGTAACTAAAGCCTATCCGTGGTCCACTAAAGATACCGGTTTCGGGCTTGCTAAAATAATCAGGCAGGTCGGTAATAGCACTCAACTCTTCCCAAAAGTAGGCAAAAGATAGCCGTTCTGATGAACGATAGTAAATAATCGGGATTGAGATACTAAATAATCCCTTCTGCCTCCTTTCCCAGTATTCATCTTCCTCTCCATCCAGATCATAAGTCCCGAAAAGATATGGAAGGTCGAGATACTCAATAGATATTGACGGCAGTAATTGGTCGTTTTGGTAAAAAAGGTAATAAGCAGGCTGCTGGCTCTCCACACCATAAAGGAACTCTACAGAGTATGCATGCTCATTAATAACATCAGAGTTAAAAGTAAGCAAACCGGCCTGAATTCCCTGGTTATCAATACCGAGCAAGGGAACCCAGAATCGGGGGACAAGGGTTGAAAAGGGTCGATAAGGACGGCCGGTATAGGTTATTTCCTTGTTTTTTACCGGTTGGTCGAGGGGTTCAGTAGAAAATTCCACTTGCCACCATTTATCAGGACTGAAGTCAATCTGGTAAAGATCGAAGCCGTCAGCCGAATATCCGGTAAAGACGATCTTCTTTCCATCCGGGGATATGCTGGACTCAAAGGCTCCGCCAATTAGGTTAGTAACCTGCTGGAAGGTTTTAGTATCAAGACGATAAGCATATAAGTTAGCCACTCCACTACGGTCCGATGAGAATAAAATATATTTTCCATCGGGGGACCAGGTGGGGAATATATCCAGGGCTTGGTTATGTGTAATTCTTTCCGGTCGAGGAGGAACATTGCCTTCTAAATGATAGATATAAATATCCTGATAGCCGCCCGGATGCCAGACTGATACCGCAATTTTTTCTCCACTCGGTGACCAGCGAGGTGCAGAATACTGAATATCAGTGCTTGAAGTAAGGTAAGAAATTTCTATTCCATCAGGATCAGTGGTAACCAGATTGTTCTGTCCATTTCCGTTTAACACAGCAAGGATCTTTTGCCCGTTTGGGGAGAATTCGGGGTAACGCAATCTTTGTCCATAAGTTAACCTTTTGAGCTTTTCCCTGCCTAAATTATAATTATATAAGTCGCCATAGCTCGAGAAATTCCGATAAAGCTCTGCTTGTGAAAAAAGGACTATCTTCCCATCGGGAGAGAAAGAACAGGTAATATCGGAATTACGATCAAGGAGTTTACGATTCCCGGTCCCATCTTCGTTAATTAGCCGGAGGCTGGGATATTCCCGGGCGTTATTATCCGAGTAAGCAATTACACACCCATCAGGGGAGTATTGAGGACCCCGAATGTAGTATCCCCGTTGTGTAAGCCTCACGGTAGGGGTAATACCTTTTTCCTGTATTTTTTTCAGTTGCTGCTCATATCTGTTCCTAATCTCAACCTCCCATTCTCGCCAGAGCTGATATAGATCCTTTCCTAATACATTTTTGAAGTTGGTATTGATAAAAAATGGTATGGTTCTACCACTGTAAGAACGGCTCAGATTAGCTATCTTCTTCTCCCCATATTTCTCAGCCAGAAATTGATAGAACATTACCCCGTATAAATAAGGAAAGTGGCCGTCGGGCCAGGTGGCAATTTGCCCGCTAACCTGATCAATACTGTTAAGTCTGTCCTCCAGGGTAGCACAACGCAGAATCATATCGAAATAGCTCCCACGGCCCCTTCCTCCAGTTGTTAGACTGGTTTCTTGATAGGTTGCGTAGCCTTCTATCAGCCACAAAGGCTGAAGCATGTTTGGAAAATAGAATCGGCCAAATACTTCCCGCAGTCCTTTCGGGATGCGGTGAGCTTGATCGATATGGAGGATATGGGTATATTCGTGAATTATGACAATTCTTAGCCAATCATCATAATCACCGATTGAGCTCTCCGGCAGAGGAGGAGCAATAAATACAAAAATTGTATTGTAGGGAAATGTGGTAGCAAAGCCGTTGGCAATATCGGTGTTGTCTGCCAGGACAATATTGGTTCTCCCCGATGGCTCCCATTCCATCAGGGGCACTAACACGGAATGCACCTCCTCGGCAATATTGGCAGTCCGCTGGGAGATTTCCTCCTCGCCCTGGTGGTAATGGATATAGAAATGAGTTGTCTCTATTGTCCTCCATACCAGATCCGGGTCAAACATGGTAGCCGACCAGGAAAATTGGGGAAATAGCGTTAAAAAGGCTAAAATAATTATCTTTTTCAAGAGATCAATCAAACTGTAGTTATTTTCAATAGACCTAATATATTTATATCAGAAACTTATGTATTGAGTAAAGCCAAAGTTTTTACAAATTTGATAAACTTAATCGATTTTTCTTGACAAATATTTATCAAATTAGTACATTTTTGAAAAATAGTTAATCAATTTTATAGGGGTTTAAAACCTAAATGGAAGGAGGGAAAAATGTTTAGAAAAAAAGTTCTTGGGGTTCTGATCTGTTGCATCGTGCTCAGTATAGCGACAGAAGTTTCAGCTTGGGATGGGCAGCGGAGAGGTTTTATTCTTGGTTTCGGCCTCGGTCCAGGATTAACCTCTTTAACTATAGAGTCAGGAGGGGAAACCTCCGACCGTGAGAATAGATCTGGCTTACAGACTGATTTCAAGATTGGTGGGGCTCCGTCTAATCAACTTCAAATATATTACACTAATAAAGTATCTTGGTATAAAGAAGATGAAGTATTATATGGAGAAGATGTAACTTTTACATGCGGATTGAGCGCGGTAGGAGTAAGCTATTATTTGCTTCCGGAATCTCCTTCCGCTTTTTTCAGTGGATGTATTGGGATATCTTCATGGGATGCACCATTTGAAGAGGATCTTGACATTAACTGGACAGGATTCGGCTTCTTTGTAGGTGCCGGATTTGAATTCAGCCGATATTGGAACGCGGAATTTGATTTTGTTTGGGGAGAACCAAGTGAGGGAGGAGTCAGTATTAATGCTTTATCACTCATGCTTACGATTAATGTAATTGGTTACTAAATAGGAGTGGAAAATCGTGCGTAAATTCAAAGGAATTCTTTTTTTACCATTTCTCATAGTTTTATTTATATTATCAAATACTTCTGCCCAGACGGGTTCGATAACCTACCGTCCATATTTTGAGTTCCTGGGTCATAAATCCAAGGTATTATCAGTTGCCTTCAGACTTGACGGTCGAATCATGGCCTCAGGCAGTGCGGATAATGCCATAAAATTATGGGATGTGGATAAAAAGGCAGAGATTAAGACCCTAAAGGGTCACTCTATGGGAGTAAATTGTATTGCCTTCAGTCCAAATGGACTCCTTCTGGCATCAGGAGGAAATGATAAAAAGGTCAAGTTATGGAATTTGGAAAAAGGCACCGAGGAAAAAGCTTTCACCGGACACAAGCGAAAGGTTTTAGCAGTTGCATTCAGTGCCGATAGTTCCCTGCTGGCCTCCGCCGGGGACGATAAGATAGTTAAAATATGGGATTTGCGAAGCGGATACGAGTTAGGCGAGCTTAAGGGGCATGGTAAGGCAGTGCATTCGATCGC
>CP070770.1:1548380-1574288 GCA_020345765.1 Deltaproteobacteria bacterium | reverse complement strand
GATCGCCGGACTTAAGGAGGAGGAAAAGAAAGAAGAACCGAAGAAATAACTTCAATTAAGTAGCGGAAGACCCAATTTTTATACACTAACAAAAAGAGAGGATCATGTTTAAGAATTTAAGATGGAGAGCGATTTTCATTGGGGCGGTGATAATCATTGCCTTTGTCTATCTCATCCCATCCCTGCTTCCCGAGGTTTCCGAAGGGGAAGAAGAAAAAGGGATCTTCAGCGCCGGCAGGATTCGGCTCGGCCTTGACCTCCAGGGGGGGATGCACCTGGTTCTGGAGGCTGATACCAAGAAAGCCGTGGAGATAGCGGCGGAGAGGCTCGCCGAGGATTTAAAGAGAGCCCTGAAGAATGAGGACATTGATTTCATTCAGGTAGCACGGGAGGATGGTAGCGATATTCAGCTGACCCTTTATAATGACCGTCAGCTTGATCAGATACAGGACATTATCAATTCCGATTTCCCGATTCTGGAGATGGCTCCCCCGAAGCGGGGTGAAAGGGAGATTGCTGTCTCCCTGAAACTGACGAGTAACGAAAAGAGCTTTGTAGAGGAGTTTGCGGTGAGGCAGTGTCTCGAGACAATCCGCAACCGGATCGATCAGTTCGGGGTTACCGAGCCCTCTATTCAGCGCCAGGGGGGGGAGAGGATTATTATTCAACTCCCCGGGATCGCCGATCCCCAAAGGGCGATAGAGCTTATCGGTAAAACCGCCCAATTGGAGTTTAAGCTGGTAGATGACGAAAGCGAGATCCTCACCGAGCTGGGAGAGGAGGAGTTACCGGAAGGGATCACCCTGAGCTACGAGGCGATCGAGGATAAGACCGGCAACCGGGCTTCCGTCCCCTATCTCCGCTCCAACCGGGAAGGTAAACTGAAGGAGTTCCTCGAGGGTAAGATCCCGGAGGATATCGAGGTTCTCTTTGGAGAATCGACCGATCCCCAAACCGGGTCCACCGTTTACCGGACCTACCTGCTCAAGAAACAGACGGTGCTGGCGGGTGACACCCTTAAGGATGCCCGGGTGCGCATTGATACCCAGTTCAATCAACCCTACGTAGCCATCCGATTCAATAGTCGGGGGGGCAAGATCTTCGAGGAGATGACCGATGTCCATACCGGGGAGCGCCTGGCAATTGTCTTGGACAATACCGTCTATTCGGCCCCCCGGATCAAGCAGAAGATCAGCGGAGGTAACGCTATTATTGAAGGCAACTTCACTACCGATAGCGCCAGCGATTTAGCTATTGTCCTGAGGGCCGGGGCCCTGCCCGCTCCGGTAAAGATCCTGGAGAAGAGAAACGTGGGGCCTTCCCTGGGTAAGGATTCGATCCAGAAGGGTCTGAATTCAATTCTCATCGGGGGGCTGCTGGTAATCGGCTTTATTATCATATACTATAAGCTCTCCGGGCTCCTGGCAGACTTTGCCATCCTGCTTAATGTCATCCTGATCCTGGGGGCACTAGCCGCCTTCGAGGCCACCCTTACCCTGCCGGGAATCGCCGGGATCGTGCTTACCATCGGGATGGCGGTGGATGCCAATGTGCTTATCCTGGAGAGGATCAGGGAGGAGCTCCGGGTGGGGAAGACCCCCCGGGCCGCCATTGACGCCGGTTACTCCAAGGCGCTCCTGACGATCCTGGATGCCAATATCACCACCCTCATGGCCGGTATAATCCTCTTTCAGTTCGGGACCGGCCCGGTCAAGGGTTTTGCGGTAACCTTAAGTATCGGCATCGTTTCCAGCTTGTTCTCTGCCCTGCTGGTAACCAGGCTGGTATATGATTACATCACCACAACCAGAAGAGTACGGAGGTTAAGCATTTAATGGAAATTATCAAGCCGGGAATAAACATTAACTTTACCGGGAGAAGAAAGCAGGCTTTGGTCTTCTCCCTGATTATGATCCTGATCAGCGTCATTGCCCTTTCCATTCGGGGAGGGCTTAACTACGGGATCGACTTTGCCGGGGGGACCGAGGTTGTTTTGAAGTTCAATGACACGGTGGAGATCGCCGAGATCCGGGACAGCCTCAATCAGTTAAATCTGGGGGATGTCGAGGTTCAGCGGTTCGGTGCCAAGGAGACCAACCAGTATTTGATCCGGATCGAGCATACCACCACGGAGCTGGAGGGGCTCTCCGCCGAGGTTGAGAGCCATCTCCAGGAAAGATTCGGGGAAGGTTCGCTGGAGACCCTCCGCAGCGAGATGGTGGGGCCCAAGGTGGGAAAGGACCTCCGGCGGAAGGGGATGCTGGCGGTCCTCTCCGCTGTTATCGGGATGCTTATTTATATTACCTGGAGGTTCGAACTCCGTTTCGGGGTGGGAGCAATAATCGCCCTGATCCACGATGTGGTGATCACCCTGGGGGTTCTTGCCCTGACCAATTCCGAGTTTAACCTTCCCACCATCGCCGCCCTCCTGACGGTGGTGGGTTATTCGGTGAACGATACCATCGTTATCTCCGACCGGATTCGGGAAAATCTGAGGAAGATCAGGAAAAAGACCCAGGAAGAGGTCGTCAATGTCAGCATCAACGAGACCCTCTCCCGGACTATTCTGACCTCGGGGACAACCCTGTTGGTATGCATCACCCTGTTTCTCCTAGGCGGCCCGGTGATCCATGTGTTTGCCCTGGTTCTGATTGTAGGCTTCAGTATCGGAACCTACTCTTCCATCTTTATCGCTACCCCCGTCCTTCTCTTCTGGAAGGAGAGGTTTCCGAAGAAGATCCGGCGGTAGAGACGCCTTTGGCGGTTTGGACCGAGGGTTGATATGGCTACCATTGGAGTTATTATATTTCTGCTGGTTCTGATCTTCGGGCTGATCTCCATCATTTTCGGCCTTCCGGGGACGATTATCATCTTTCTGGCTACCCTGGTTTACGGCCTGATCACTTCCTTTGCCAAGATTAAGCTCAAGTTAATCCTGATCCTTCTTGCCCTAACTGTCCTGGCTGAGCTGATTGAGTTCGCCGTGGGGGTTATCGGGGCGAAAAAATTTGGCTCGTCCCGGCAGGCGATAATCTTCTCGATCATAGGGGGGATCGTAGGTGCCATTATCGGGCTACCGATACCGCTGGGGATCGGATCGGTCCTGGGGGCCTTCGTCGGCGCCTTTCTGGGAGCCTTCATCAGCGAGCTTTTAAGCTATCGGGACCTCCGGAGGGCCTCCCGGGTGGGGTTCGGGACCTTCCTGGGTAGAGTGCTGGGGATGTTCAGCAAGGGCGCCCTGGCCCTCATAATGATCATCCTCATTCTCTTCGCCATTTTTTAAATACATATTATTCCCTACCATTCCTTTCTTAACTATTTCCCTTTAATGGGTGATCCTTTTTCCACGTGCGGGTTCGGTCAATCGCACTGGCCCATACGGAGCTGCTTGATGCCAAGGAGCCTGAGGATTCGGGCACCGGCTTTAACCGCACTGGCCGCTGGGTAAATTGGTATTCTAAGAAACCGATAATCGATAAATTCTATATATACCCCGGTTTCTTCCCGGGCATCCAGATAGGCCACATCCGCATCAAGCGGCCATAGCTTGATCCTGCCGCGTATGGCGGTTTCAATTCCCGCTTCGTTCATTTGTCTTACCCGCTCATCTACGCGGTGATCCAGAAAACCAACATGATGTAGCGCGATGCGCCCATCGGGCCGGAAAGCTTCGGAGTAGATCTCGGAGCCGCGACCGGCTTCTAAAAGTTCGAGTTCGTAGCCGCCAAGGTGAGCTACGCCGAGCTTTCCGTGGTAGAACCTGGGCTCACCCCGCTCGACCCAGGCCGCCAGGTCATCCTCGGCGATGAAAAACGGTCCGATTCCCAACTCTTCGAGGCGTTGCGCCGCCTCGATGACGTTCGGCACCGCCAGCCCCAACTGATGGATGCGCCCCAGGTTGAACCTGCTGCGAAACGCGGACGGCAGGAGCTCCTCTTGCGAGGGAACCTTTCTGCAGCTAAGCAACTCATCAATATCGAAATCCATTATATCCTCCTTTACCCGGCAAGGCCGCCGGTGTTTATATCATCAAGAAAAATGAAGCCGGTTGACGATCTCGCTAGGCTACCGGTTTGGTCATCCCGATGTCCTCGAATCCCTGGATGCCTCTGGCATTCAGGTAAGCGAGAAATGTCTGTGGCTCGATGCACGCTTCCGGGGCGTATACTCCACCTTCTTCGGTCAGTATCTTCTTTTGGCCGAGCATCAGTGCACCGACTGATAAAGATAGCCCGGTACCCTTGCGCATCTGCCCGATACCGCAGTGCATGAGGTGGACTTCCTTGCCGTCCTTTTCGCCCCACACATCAATACGCACCGCGCCCCACTCGGGCTCCTTACCGGCAAAAATACGCTCAAAAAAATGAAGTACACGAACAATGGCATCGGCACGGCGCTCTTTTACGAACAGACCCCATTTGGCCGGATAAACCACCAAGGAAGAGCCGCGCCCAAAGCCCATGAAGAAATTAACTTCCTCGATGCCCGGAATAAAACGTGGGATAGTCGCCGGCTCACTGTGCCCCATGTTCCAGACCTTTATCTTGCCGAATCGCGGAAACTCGACCACCCGATGCTCGGAACACGCCTTTAGCATCACCCGTTTCCCCCCTCGCCATGCTACTACTTCACCGGACATAATGTGCAGGCCGTGGCTGAGCGCTGCCGCACCCCCGCCCATGTCCATCGGCAGGTACACGTACACTTCCACCCGACGCACCTTGTCCATTTGCCTGACCAGGTTGCGGACGGCGACGTTGCTGAGCCCCGGGCTGGCGCCCAGGCCGGTGATGGCGGTAACTCCCTTCTTTTTAGCCTCATCGCCCAGCTCATTTATGACCGCCTCGGCGGCATCCCAGTCGTCGCAGATACTGCAGTAGTTCACTCCCGCTTCGATGGCTGCACGCACGAGCTTAGCTTCGAACCGGTAGAAAGGTCCCAGCGCACTCGCCGCAACGTCGTGGCCGCGAATGGCCTCCACCAGTCCCGCGTGATCGTTCGCGTCAACTTTAACTACTTCCACCTTTGCCCCTTTTCCCTCGAGCCTGCCGGCAACCTGGCGGCCAACCGCGACGTTACGGTCGGCGATTGTCACCCGGGTTACCCCTTCACTTACTACCAGATCTTCGACGGCCCGGCTGCCCATATCGCCGGCTCCTCCCAGAACGATGATCTTCATAACAAAACCTCCTTTAATTTTGCATCATGGATGGAAATCAGTAATTTACAAAGACCGGCGATGAGTAAACAACCGCACCGCGGTTGAACTCAACCCGGACATAATAATAATGTCTGTCCGTCCGCCAGTCATCGTCCCGCCATGCCTCCTCGACCGTGTTTCCCTCCGGGCCGCGCACGGTATGAATTTCCTTGCCGTCTTTTACAAAAACTATTTCGCGGACAGTATCGTGAGATTCGGGGCAGAAGACCGCAACCCGGGCCGTAGGCGGTGAATCAATACGACATTTTGAACCCATGAAATGATCGTTCAACCAGAAACGGATGTCCATGCGAAGAGCAGGCTGGTCCATTTTCCGCAAAGCGGAGGCCGGGTCGGTATTAAACATGTCCGCCAGTCTAAGCTGGTTGTCGATCGCAAACGTACGGCGTGCGAATAGACAATCGAAAA
Organism: Deltaproteobacteria bacterium; assembly: GCA_020345765.1. Classification (GTDB taxonomy): domain Bacteria; phylum Desulfobacterota. Next base: position 1,568,659 of record CP070770.1, on the reverse strand, counting down.
TGGCTTTTTTACTTCTCTGGGCAACCCAGATTCCGGTAATGATCCAACCGATACCGTTACTGGTGTGATCGTCGGAAGCACCGTAAGCGCCCAGCGGTAGCCCCGCATCGAGGCATTGCCGCCAACTGTAATACCATTTTTCCCCGGGGGTACGCACCCTTTTACCTCCACTGGGGATCGTGGAAAGTCTCATCAAACCATCGAGAACCCAGGCCTCTGAGCGGGTTTTACCTTCGGCCTTGTATTCCTCGAAGGTTTTTTCTGCGGCAATGTGGACGCTTCCGACGTCGTAAAGAGGCTCGAGGGAGGAATCGTATTCCTTGAAGTCATTTCCGAGGTTGGTCATGTTGTGGGAGGACACCATTACCCGCGACACCGATCCTACATCGAACTTATGCAGAAAGTGGTATAGATGTCCAGTGGTGTTTGCTCGATGGCCGCGCTGTGAGTTAAGTATCCCCGAGGGGAAGATTTCCTTGTCGTTCCCCTCGAAAAGTATGACGCGATGACCCTTGGTGGACGAGCAAAACTCGTGGGCATGAAAGCAGATGAAATCCTCCGAAGAAAAAACCTTAGGCAAAAATGAGATGTATGCCTCGATGCCGGGGATGCCGTAGAAGAAATAATCGTTTTCGGGAAGGGCAAAAAAATCGAGTCTGGCATAGTCCCGGGCAAAATGATAATGGTAATCCGGCGGGTCGACTCCGACGCTGACCGACGAGTGGGAATGGGTATCGCCGAACAGGAGTGTCCGGTGCTCACCCTTCAGCTCCATGGTGCGAGGCGGCTCGAGACTCCGTCGCTCCGGCCAGCCCGGATGCAAGGTCTCCTCATAAGTTACGCCCCGAACCCGGAAGCAGGGACCATCAGCATCGCGGATAAGTTTCTTTTTCGTTGCCTGAACCGATAATACTTCCTTCGCGCTACTTAAGCAAGTCTGGTCCCAAACGCCCTCGATGGCGGCGCCGGTGATTGTCACCGAGAAATTCCGGATCATACGTATCAGGTTAATCCCCCGTCCCAATTTGATCCTACGTGGCTTGCTCCATCGGTCTCCCTCATAGACGCGATACTTAAGATGTGCATAAAGCGGTGGAACGGCGGGGTAGCCCTCCTGGTAAAATACGTATATTCGGTTCCTTTTATCAACCCCGAGTTTGGGAAACCAGTTGACCTTGTACCATGTGATGCGGCCGTCGGCGTCCTCATACCTCCTGCGAGATATCACCGCCTTTCTATATTTATCATCCGGAGGTTTCAATCCAAGGAAAACCCACGACCTGCAAAATTCCCTGGGGTTATACTTATGCACGGGGACGGAAGGATAGCGCCATTGCTTGCCGTCAAAGAACTTCACATGCACATTCCGCATGGCGCTCATATCACCAACTTCGGTGGATGCGCGAACCCAGGTAATCCAGAGGTTCGAGTCTAAATCCTCGATCAGGTCGACGCATGAGTCCCACCGAGGGCATCTGGTGGCGCTATGCTCGGGGCTAAGTCCGTCATTTGGATTTAGGAGACGCAGATAGATATCGTACTGCCCGTTTCGGTATGCGTCCCATGCCACGGCTACTGCGCCCCGGTGTTTTCCATCCCTTCTGGTAACAATAGCCTTGGGCCGGAAGTTTCGACCGTCCTTGCTGATCATAACAGGGTCGCTCAAAGAGGTGCCATCGAACTCTACAAGCCGGATAGAGCCGTCACTCCAGTCCTCGTATGCTATCCATGCATGGCCGGTCTCCGGATCAAGAGCCAAGGAGGGATGCAGTGCGGGGTTTGCGTCCCCGGCAACGACTGTTGGCCTGCTCCAAGACTTCCCGTCATTCGAGTATACTGCGAAGACCCGCCACTGTTTCGTCTCGGGATGGCAGGCACACCATGTCACGCAAGCCCGGCCCGCACGCGCGTCGATCCTGGGATCTAGCTTGGCATCGGGGGTATCTCCGCTCACATCGGTAGGTTCGGAGTATCGGCCGGTAGTCTTGAACTTCACCATGACCGCATCGTTGGCATTAGTCACGCGGGTGGGGCCCCATTCGGTTTCGATCTCATGAGCATTGAGGTCAACTTTTAGATAGCTCACCCATGTCCGCTGGGATTCAGGGTCAGAAACCATTCGAGCCATACGGGAGAATGTTCCTTGAAAATTTGACCCCGACCGCTTCTTTTCTCCCCACATAACGTTTCGTCTTTCTTTTTGGTAGCCTTATCTTGGGTGATTTTGGGTAGAGTATAGCACACTTATGTATTGGATAAATCCCTATCCTTTATCTAGGAACAGGGAATACTGTTTCCTATTATTTAATTATGGTGTCCACGGAATTTCCCCAAGATCAAAGGCGTTCCTTGACTACCTTCTAATGAATAATTAATAATTCAGATGTGAACCTCTTTAATCCTTGAGCCGTGCCTTACGCAGTCTCCTTCCATATAGTTTTCCGAGCCAGAGTACTAGTCCAGGGCTGGTCCGCTGTAGTAGATAAAGAAACTTCGCAAATTTCGTCACTATGATAGTTGCTTTATTCCTTTCGACTCCACGCAGAATCTCGGATGCGCATTCCTCGGGACTCAAGCCTTGGCGACGAGTTATCAATTCGAGTACTTTTTCGCGGTCTACATTAACTACTTTACTTTCATAGAAAATCGGGGTTTCGATATATCCGGGACAAACCACACTTACATTCACGCCAAGGTCTGCAGCCTCCACTCGCAGCGCATTTGAGAGCCCCACTATACCGTACTTGCTCGCCACGTAGGAAATTGCCCCCGGAATGGGAATCAACCCTTCAATGGATCCGATGTTTATGATATGCCCGGAGCCTTGCCTTAGCATAATCGGGTAGGCCGCAGCAACGCCGTTGACGATGCCGTAAAGGTTGATCTCGATAACGCTGCGCCAGTCATCGATGGAGAAGTCCCTGGCTTCTCCGCCAACCGCAATGCCAGCGTTGTTGAAGATATAATCCAACCGGCCGTGTTCGGCCATGGTGACTTCCACCATCTTCTTGACAGCTTCAAAGTCGGAAACATTGACCGTTAGCACCGTTACTTTATTGCCAGCTTTTTTTATTGACTCGCCGACTTTCTCAATCCGTTCGGTGTTCACATCGGATATGACCACGTGCGCCCCGCGTCGGGCTAATTCTTCCGCCAGCGCCCAGCCGATGCCCGAACCAGCGCCTGTAATAATGGCCACTTTGTCCTTGTAAATACTCATGTCTAGTTCCTACTTCTTATCTTTCCGTGATCAAGCAGGTGACTAATTCCTGCTATTCCATGATATTCCATGCTATCCCTTGCTTTACATTGACAACGCCCGTTTTATCCTCATCCTTTTCACCATTTTTTAAATACCTAAATATCCGGAGTGTGTCTTTCGATCATTCCTTCGTCGGCAAAGCTGAAGTATCTGTTGTCGCCGACAATTATGTGGTCAAGGACCTTGATCTGCATGATCTTGCCTGCCGAGACCAACTCCCGGGTTATCTCCCGGTCGCTCTGGCTCGGGTCGGGGTCTCCGGAGGGATGGTTGTGGACAAAGATTAAGGCGGCAGCGTCATGTTTAATCGCCATCTTCATGATCTCCCGTGGATATACGGCACTGGAGGTCAGAGAGCCCTCGAAAAGGTTCTCGTCATCAATTAATCTGTTCTTACTATCGAGGAATAGAACTTTAAAGATCTCCCTCCGGTCCTTCCGCAGCGACTGATACAGATAATCGAATACCGCCTTTGAGGACTTCAGTTGGATCTGTTTCCCGACGATTCTTTCCTTAAGGTACCGCTCGGATATCTGCTGGAAGAGCTTCAGTCCGAAGGCGTTATGCGGCCCGATCCCCTTGACCTCCTGGAGCTCTTCCATGGGCGCATCGAGGACACCGCGAAGGGTCTTGAACCTCTTCATCGCCGCTTTCGCCTGCTGTTTGCAGTCCCGGCGCGGCGTCCCGAGGGTAAGGAGCAACTCGACTATCTCATAATCATGAAACGCCGAAATGCCCGATTTTATTAATTTTTCTCTCAGTCTCTTCCGGTGGCCTTCCCGGCTTTTTGAATCCATTGGTACCGACCTTCCTTTTTTATCCTTTGATCCCCAGGCCGGGGTTTCCCCGGCCCCTACGCCTTTTAACATAAGGGCGATGCTCTGCAATCAATTAGACCTACGGGAATTATACAAAAAAATACTCAGAAAATCCTCTTTTTTTTAGTTTTAGGGACTTTTTGCTATTGACGCAGATATGTTTATAAAATATAGTCTAATTCAAAATGGAAAAGCGCTGGAAGATATTGCCGTCCGAGCCGGAGCTACAGAAGAGGCTTACGGAGGAACTGGGGCTCTCTCCTCTTTTGGCCCAGCTCCTCATCAACCGGGAAATTACCGAGCCCCAGCAGGCGGATAAGTTCTTAAACTCCACCCTCTCGGACCTCCATTCCCCCTTCCTGATGGAGGACATGGATAAGGCGGTCGATCGGGTTATCTCGGCAATCAAGAACCGGGAGAGGGTCTGCATTTACGGCGATTATGATGTCGATGGGATCACCTCTACCGCCCTGCTCAAGATTTTCCTAAGCGAGACGGGCAATCAACCTCTCTTCTATTTCCCTCATCGGCTTAATGAAGGCCGGGGCCTGAACCCGGAGGCCCTCGATCGGCTCAGCCAGCAGGGGGTCAAGCTCATCATTACCGTTGACTGCGGGATCTCGGACAATGACCAGGTGGCTTACGCTAACCGGTTAGGGATCGATGTAATTATTACCGACCACCACGAAGTCCCGGAGGAGCTTCCTGCGGCCCGGGCAATCCTGGATCCCTGGCAGAAGGGCTGCAAATTCCCCTACAAAACACTGGCGGGAGTGGGGGTCACCTTCAATCTCGTTATTGCCCTTCGCACCCGACTGCGCGAGGAGGGTTTTTTCGGGGATCGGGAGGTGCCCAACCTTAAGCATTATCTTGACCTGGTAGCCCTCGGGACCGTTGCCGATATTGTCCCCTTAACCGATGAGAACCGCATCTTCGTCAGATATGGCCTGGAGCAGTTGACCGCGGGCCGGCGAGCAGGGATCCGGGCACTGAAGGAGGTAAGCGGGTGCGCATTCGGAACGGTCGACACCGTGGCGGTGGCCTACCGCCTCGCACCCCGGATAAATGCCGCCGGAAGGATCAGCCAGGCTGATGAGGGTTTCAAGCTCCTGGCCACCAGCAGTGAGGAGGAGGCTCTCAGTATCGCCCGGAAGCTGAATGAAGAAAACAGTCAGCGTCAGCAGATCGAGGAGAGTATCTTGAAAGCGGCATTATTGCAGGTAGAGGCGGATGCCCGGCTCAAAGCAGGGGCTTCCCTGGTCCTGGACTCCCCTGACTGGCATCCCGGGGTAGTCGGGATAGCGGCCTCCCGTCTTACCAATGAGTACTTCAAGCCTACCATCCTGATCGCAGTTCAAGAGGGGGTGGGTAAGGGCTCGGCCCGCAGCATCCCGGGATTCGATATCTATCAGGGAATCAAATCCTGCCAGGACTTGCTGAAGACCTACGGGGGACATCGGTGGGCGGCCGGATTAACCATAATGGAGGACAAGATAGACGAATTCCGGAACCGGTTTGAGCGTATCGTGAGTGAAAGCCTATCCGAGGAAGACCTGATCTCCAAGCTCAGCATCGATGCCCTGCTTCCCCTGCCGAAAATAACCGAGAAGTTGATTGAGGAGCTGAACCTGCTGGAGCCCTACGGAGCTGGCAACCCGGAGCCGGTCTTCGCCACTACCGGCCTGAAGCTCATGGATTCCTGGATAGTGGGCAATAATCACCTGAAGCTAAAGATCAAGGAAAAGGGAAGGATTTACTCCGCCATCGGCTTCAGAATGGCGGACCGCTATCCGCTGCCCTCCGCCAAGGTCGATCTGGCTTTTGTCCCCCAGTTTAACGAATGGGAAGGGGTGAGGAGCATTCAGCTCAAGGTGAAGGACGTGAGGACGGCAAGATCGGCCTCTTCTTGAAATAGATCAGGTGGCTGAGGCAATCTTTCCGGCAGTCCGAGGCCCCAAACCCGGGGACGGGAATACGGGCACCCTTTATCCTCTTGAATGCCTGGTTAACGGCACATTCCTCACCCGAACTTTCCCGGACTCCGATGATCCGGGCGTGTCTTGAGCGGAGCAGGTAATCGATATGCCAGTGAAGTCGCTTTCCCCTCTTCTTCCGATGACGGGCAAGCCTTGCAGAGATATTCCTCCCTCCACTACCAGTGTAAAGATAGAATCCCCGAGGCAGGTTAAAGACCCCCAGCTTTCCGACCCCGATCTTCCGATCCTTTTCCAGCTCAATGATTAGGGTGTAAGTTTGCATTAACGTCGCCAGGCTCCTCTTCTCCGGGAAAAGAAACCTCTAAATAATAAGGAATAATCCGAAGGATGTCAAAGGCCGATATAGGGATTCGAAGGGTCAAATACCAAAGCCAAAATGTCAAATAAAGCTCAAAGTTCAAATGATAAAAAATACATGAATAAATCCTAAGCACTAAGTTAATAGTTAAAGAGTGAAGGGTGAAGGGTGAAGGGTGAAAGAAAATAACCAATAACCAAATCTCAATGACCAAATAATAACCAATGAACAAAAGACCAATAATCAAACATAGCCTTGAACTTGAAGAAAGAACATTATAGTACTTTGGTTATTGATTATTAGTATTTGGAATTTATTTGATGTTTGGAATTTGGTGATTGGTGTTTAGAGGATTTGTGATTTAGAATTTATAAGTTGGCATTTGGATTTTGGTGTTTGAACTTTTCCCAGTTGAATCCTGCAGTATATTGCTTGCCAATCCGGGTGAATTTCTGATATATTCTTCACTATGAAGCAGATTGTGATTGGGACCGCCGGACACATCGATCACGGAAAAACCCTGCTGATCAAGGCGCTTACCGGCGTGGATACCGACCGCCTCAAGGAAGAGAAACGGCGGGGGATCACCATTGAGCTCGGCTTCGCCTATCTCAGCCTGCCCGGAGGCGACCGGGTAGGGATCGTTGATGTCCCGGGGCACGAAAGGTTTGTCAAAAACATGGTGGCCGGGGCCGGAGGGATTGACTGTATCCTCCTGGTCATTGCCGCCGATGAAGGGGTAATGCCCCAGACCAAAGAGCACCTGGATATCTGTAACCTCCTGGGCGTTAATCGGGGCCTGGTCGTGCTGAATAAGATCGATTTAGTCGATGGTGAGCTTCGGGCCTTAGCGGAAGAGGAGATCCGGGATTTTCTTCAGGGCAGCTTCCTGGCCGATTCCCCGATAATTCCCGTCTCTTCCGTTACCGAGGAAGGAATCCCCGAGCTTATCGCCGAAATTGAAAAGCTGGCCAAGGATACCCCGGGGAGGGATTCATCCGGGCTTTTCCGCCTTCCGATCGATCGCATTTTCACCATGAAAGGTTTCGGCACCGTGGTTACCGGGACTTTAATCTCCGGACAGTTGAACAAGGGAGATACGGTCGAGATCCTCCCTGACAAGCACAAGGCAAGGGTGCGGGGAATCCAGGTTCACAATCAGGAGGTTGCTTCTGCGTCAGCCGGTCAACGTACTGCCATCAACCTACAGGCGGTGGAGAGGTCCCAGATCGAACGGGGCGATTTACTCGCCCACCCGGGGCACTATGAGCCTACTTCCAGGATGTTAGCTCACCTTCAGCTCCTCCCCGGGACTGCCCGGCCGCTCAGGAGCCGGGCCCGGTTCACATTTCATCTGGGAACCGCCCGGGTCTTGGGAAGGACTGCGCTTCTCTCCCCGGGTGAGATCCAACCGGGGAAGGGTGGTTTTGCGGTAATCTACCTGGAAAGACCGATAGCGGCTGCGTATAAGGACCGATTTATCCTCCGCAGCTTTGCTTATGCTCAGACTATCGGGGGGGGAGAGGTTCTCGATCCCCATCCGCAGAAGGCCAGCATTCGATCTGCTGAGATCCTGAAGGAGTTGGAGATATTAAGGAGCGGCAGTACGGATGAGATCGTCGAGCTTTTGGTAGACCGCACGGGATACGAGGGGTTGCCCCAGGATAGTCTTCCGGCAAGAACCAACCTGACTCCCCGGGAAATCGCTGATTTGATCCCGGGGCTGACCTCCCGCGGCAAGATCATCCAGCTGGATTCGTTCCTGATCCATCAGAAACGATACCAGGAGGCTCAGGAGCGAATCCGCGAGAACCTTCAGGACTACCACCAAAAATTCCCCCTCAGGAGCGGGATGCCCCGGGAGGAGCTGAAAAGCAGGCTGGGTCCGCAAATAAAAGAAAAGGTATTCAGCCACTTGCTCCAGAAGCTTATTGACAATCAGGAGGTTACGCTTAAGGAGGAAGGTGTTTCACTCGCCGAGCACCGGATAGAGCTCTCGGAGGAGAAAAAGCGGCTCAAGGATGAGATCGAAAAGATCTATCGGGAAGGGCAATTAGAGCCCCCTACGCTTAAGGAACTGGAAGGCATCCTATCGGCTCAGAAAAAGGAGATCAGGGAAGCGATTTCTATCCTTTTCCGAGAGGGACTGCTTATCAAGGTCAAGGACGAGCTTTATTTCCACGCCAAACCCTATCAGGAGCTTGAAGAGAGACTCAGGGATTTCTTTAGTAAAAACAAGGAGATATCTCCCCAGGAGTTTAAGGATCTAACCCGGACTTCCCGTAAATATACTATTCCCTTGCTTGAATACTTCGATGCCCAGAAGATTACGATCAGGGTGGGAGATAAAAGACAGTTAAGAGAAAAGGTAGCGTCTAAGAGTTGACAGTATTTTGGATAGTAAGTATAATTTTTCATAGTAAAAGAGATCCATCGGTTAGACTGATTGTCCCACTAAACAAGGGTATTTACGGGGTTTTAACCCCATCAGGAGCGGACTTTTAACAGGGCAGACGGTCCATGTTTATCCAGTGTCCTAATTGCCCCACCAGGCTGAAGATTGACGAAAAGATCCTCAAGGAGGGGAAGAAGTTCAAGTGTCCCAAGTGCGGTAATGTCTCGACCATCTCCCAGGATTTAATTGGCGAGATCGAGGAAGTGCCCAAAAAGAAGGATGTTACCCTACATTCCCTGCCGAAGAAAGAGTCGGGTAGCATTCCCAAGGATCTGAGGATCTCGGTCTCGATCATCGAGGGAAACGACGAGGGAAAGACCATCCAGCTCAGCACACCCAGGACAACCCTGGGCCGGGAGACCGCCGACATCATCCTGAACGACCCGGAGGTTTCCCGAACCCATACCGCCATTCTTATTCATCAGAAGAGATTTGCCATCAAAGATCTGGACAGCACTAACGGGACCTTCGTTAACGGGAAGAAGATTGAGGAAAAAGATCTCAAGCATCTGGACGAGATCGAGATCGGCGGTACCAGACTGCTCTTTACCGTCTATCAGGAACTGGAAGATTTTGCCCAGGAGTTTTACGAAGATGAGTCACTGGAGGAGATCGAGTTGATAGATGAGGTCGGTGCTACCGATGATTCCGTCACGAGAATGGAGCGGAGGGATGTCGACCTGAAACTTCCCGCCGGCCGCAGCCTATCTCTGGTGACCCTCGAAGGCAAGAATAAGGGAGAGAGGATCAAGTTCCCGAAAGGACGGATCATCATCGGCCGCACCGGGGTGGATATCAACCTTGACGACCCGAACGCCTCCCGGAAGCATGCGGTTATCGAGGCCTGGTCACGGGATCAGATTTATTTAAGAGACCTGGCCAGCACCAACGGCACCTTCCTTAATGGTGCCCGGGTTACTTCCGCCCGGCTCAATAATGGGGACGAGATTATGATCGGAAGCACCCGACTCCGGTTTGTGATGGAAAAGGTATCCTCCTGAACTCTCATTCACTGCGGAAATATTTAACCAGATGAAGCTTATTCTCTCCCGACATAGTAAAACGATAGTTCAGGTCGTCCATAGTTTTCTTGATAATGAAGAGTCCCAGCCCCCCCTTCTGCCTGCCTATTTTCTCCTGATCAATTTCTTGGGGAATGTTTAGGGTAGGGTCAAAGTAAATTCCCTTGTCGGCGACCTCAATCTCGAACCTTTCCGAGTCTACCTTCAAGCTGATCTCAATGTTACCTTCCTTCCCCTGATAAGCATGCTTGATAATATTGGTGCAGGTTTCGTCGACTGCCGAGACTATCTGATAGGCTTCTTCGTCGGATAGATTCATACTTGCTGATTGCTTCTCCACCCGATCCCTGATGGCAGCGAGCTCCTGGACATCACCGGGGACAATAAACCTGAGATGGAAATACTTGGAAGAATTCCTTGGTGAATCTTTTTCGTTACCCTTCTTTGTCTGAGAATATCTGGTAGAATTTTCGGCCATCTACCTTATTCCTTTATCTTATAAAGAGCTAAAGTAAGGACTGAACAGCCTTCGCTTCATCAGAGAAAATTTGAAAGTATTCGTTGAAGCCCAGAATATTGAAAGTTTTTTCGATCTTCTGGGGCAAATTGAGAATCCTGATTCCCCCTTGCTGTTTAACTGCTGTCTGATGCGCCTCCAGGAGGATACCCAGGGCCGAACTGTTCAGGTACTGAAGTTCAGAGCAATCCAGGATGATCTTATTGTATCCCTTCTCCATCTGACTATTGAGTTCCCGGTCAAAAAAATTGATATTACTGGCATCAATAAAGCCGGCGACCTTTAAGAACAGGACCCCCTTCTTGTCCATTCGGTGGGTAATCTCCAAAGTCTTCATTCTATTGCCTTTTATTCCTCTAATTTAAAACTTAACATGGTAATGTCGTCACTCTGGTTCATTGAGCCAATAAATTGGCGGAGGTCTTCATAGAGAGCCGAGATGATATCTTCTGCCTTTCGGGAAAGATTGACTTTTAGGGCATTGAGAATTCTCTCTTCTCCGTATTCCTCCTGTTTCGGGTTGAATGCCTCACTGATTCCATCGCTGTAGATAAAGAGGCCGTCTCCTCGTTGCAGAGTAACTTCATGTTCCTCGATTACCCGGCGAAAGAACTTGTCGTCAGAGATGCCCAGTGCCATTCCCTTTCCCGGAAGAATTTCTGCATTTTTGCCCGATTCGCTGTAGAAAATGGGACGTTGATGACCGGCGGAGGCAAATTTCACGGTTTTTTCTCTGGGGGATAAGATCAGATATGAAGCGGTAACATACATTCTCGGCTTCAGGTCAGGCTTGATCAGACTATTCACCCGGGTCAGAACCTCTCCCGGGCTTTCTTTTTCCATTGCTTCCGCGCGGAGCATCGTTCGGATTAAGGCCATTATAATCGCCCCGGAGATACTTTTCCCGGAGACATCAGCGATTACACACCCGAACCGGCCCCGGCCGATCTCAAACAAGTCATAGTAATCGCCACCGATGAGCTCGGCGGGCTTGAAGAATGCTCCGATACTGAATCCAGGCAGGGACGGAAATTGTTGGGGTATCAGCATCTGTTGAATGTCCCGGGCAATCTCCATTTCCTTTTCCAGCTTTTCCTTCTCGACTAGTTGTTCCTGGGATTCCTTGATTTTCTGGGCCATCGAGTCCAGGGTGCCGGCCAGTTGCCCAAGCTCGTCTTCCTGCTCGAGTTTGATCCGGGTAGTAAGGTCTCCTTCCCCGATTGCCCTCGCCCTTTCCGAAAGATACTCGATCGGCCTTACGGCATGGGAGATTATGATATAGGAAACGACCAGTAAAAGGATAATCAGGGAGGAGGCGATAAGGATCACATTATTTCTGAGTGCCCTTAGGGTGCTATTGATTCCCTCCTCGGAAACTCCTATCCTGACTTTACCCAACTGCTTCTCCTTTACGAAGATTAGTTTCGAGATGTCAATAATTGGTGGATAGGGGGGGACATCCAAGTACTGTTTGAGAATCTCCGGGCCTTCCGGAAAACGCAGTTCTTTGATTATCTGGCGAAGATCCTCCTGCACTTCCAGAGCGGAAGCAAGAAAGACTTCCTGCCGGTTATCTTTGATCTGGGCATATAATACATCGGGCTCGCTTTGGACGATCCCGTTCAGCAGGGAGTGCACCGCCAACTCATCACGCAGGATCAGGGTCTCGATACTCAGGTTGTCCAAGTTCCTGATTATGGTGTCTCCCCGGGCCTCCCTTTCCTGACGAAGGGCCTTCCGCTCATGATAAATAAGGAAGGTAGAGGTAATGGAGACGATAAAAATGATCACCACTACCGTCCATCCGCTGAACTTTACCCGGAGACCAAGTTTTTTATGCCGTTCGATCATTCGATCTTTTCCAATTCCGTCTGCAGGGATTGAGCTTTCTTGATGTATTTCTGGATATGCTGATTTTCCGGATCGTAACGGAGGGCCTTTTCCCAGTATTTAATTGCCTGCGGGTAATCATTCTGGTTATAGTATCTGAGGGCTATTCCCGACACGGTTTTAAGTAATAGTTCCTGGGAGGGTTTATCGTCCGGTTTGACCTTCAGATTCTTCTCCAACAATGTTTCTACCTGGGCAAGCTTATTTTCATCATAATATTTTTGCGCTGTTTTTAGATTCTCCTTGAGAGCAAGTTCGGTTTCTCCCTCGATTCCGTTCAGGCTCTCCTGGGCTCTCCCATCCTCAGGGAGGAGCTCACTCGCCTTTTGCCATTCCAGGAAAGCATTTAGAAAATCACCTTCCTGCCGGAATTTCTCTCCTTTGCTTAAGAGAAGGGCGACCTCAGACTCAGCGCGTTTAATCTCTGCCGAGATCTGATCCGATAGGGTCTTTGCCTTTTGGCTTTTAGTATTCTTTCTTAAAAACTCCTGCACCTTCTTCTGGGCCAGGTATAGTTCCCGCTGTTTGAAGAGATTTTCTACTTCACCCAAGCTATCCTCAAGGGACGCCCGGGGTTTAAGAAACGCTTCGATCTGCTCCAGCCTTGCCTTAGCCTCCTGATGGTTCGGCTGAATTTTTAGTACCTGGAGAAAATGGCGCTTAGCACTCTGCCAGTACCTCTTGGAAAATGCCCGTTCCCCTTTCTCCATTGCCTTCTTTATGGCTCTGACTTTCGGGCTTAACTCTTTTATCTCTTTTTGTGCCCGGGGATAGATCGGGTGGTTATTATTTATCCTTTCGAACTTTTGGAGAGCCTGCTCATATTCTTTTTGGTCCTTGAGGATTAAGCCGTTTACATAATTGCTTGAGGCGCAACCGGAGAGAGATGCTAAGCCCGTTATAATAATGATGAAACTAACTGAAACCGCGGTTATCTTTTTGGCAAGTAGAAGCATTTTGATATACTAACTTTTGATTATATCATTTATTAATAAAAATCCCTAATAATATCTTGATTCAGTCACTTTTTACCCTTAATTCCTCAAGATATTCGTCTATCTCACTCCTTGCGTTCTTATCCAAATCTACCAGCTGAATACCCATCCCCGGTGCCTTCCGGGCATCACCCGCTTTAACGATATAAACAACCTCACCTGTCACCGATATCTCTCTGTGCCTGCCGGGAAGACATAGCTTCAACTGCAATCTGCTTTTCAGGGGCATCGGATTATTGGTCTTAACGAATAAGCCGCCCTTGCTTATATCCTCGGAATACTCCCAGAGAAAATCCCTGACGCTTTTAAATCCAATCTTTATCCTGGACTCAAACCGGGGATGTTTCCTTCTCTGTTCGATGGCAACATCCTTCTCGGCAAGTAATCCCTCGATATACTCACTTATTTCAATCTTGCTGCTGGGAGAAAAATCAATAAATTCAATACCCATACCGGTCTCCTGATTCCTCTGACGCCCTTCTTCCCTGGTTATGGTATGGACAACCTTCCCCAATATCTTAATTTCCTTGGTACTGCCCGGGAGGGTGAATAATAGACGTACCTCAGTTCCATACGGGAGGAGGTTGGAGGTGTTCAGGAAAATTCCTCCTTTACTGATATTACGGGAGTATTCAACGAGAAAGTCCTTAACTCCTTTATATTTTACTGCAACGGTTACTGGGGCCCGTGGGGATTCCCTTCTTTTCTCGTTGTATTCCATTATACTTCCCGATTTCCAGTTAGGCACCGCTGGTGGGTGTTTACTTATATTCTCGTTATATTCCATTGTTCCTCCCGAAAGAATTTGGTAATTTTGTTATCAATATAAGCTTAGCAAATACCATGCCAGATCTACTGATTTTATAGGTATTTAGCCCTTTTTTTTATGGGGAAAAAGTTTATTCAGTGATAGGGCCAAATAATACGTTAATATTAATATACTAGTCCTTCAACCCCAATGCCCATTGGGGATCAGGGCAGGTAATTCGGATATTTAAGTACTATCGGGGTAAAATCAATAGATAAAGTATTACGAAAATCCCTATTTATTGACAAAAAATGGCACTTCAGGAGAAGAATACCCTAATTTTTGTCTTGATAAGGTAGATTTTTCGTGATAATTTAGGGAGCAGAATCGAGCTTAATTTATCCTGAGCTAATCGATAGAAGGAAGACGGAGATGAAACCGAATGCCATTCTTATTAATCCCAAAGATAATGTGGCGGTAGTTTTGGAAGATATCCCGGAAGGGAACGAGGTGATACTGCCGGGCCGACAGGTCCTCAAAGCCCGGGAAGATATCCCGTCCAGTCATAAGGTTGCAGTCCGGGATATTCCGGAGGGTGCTGAGCTAATCAAGTACGGGGAAATGATTGGTGCTGCCTCGGTCTCCATCGCCAAGGGGGATTGGGTCCATACCCATAATCTAAAGAGAGGGGAACAGAAATAATGGATTATTTTAGAGGATACGACCGACCCAGCGGAGGTGTGGGGATCCGGAGTCATGTAATAGTGATGTCCTCAGTGGTGTGTGCCAACGGTGTGGTCGACCAGATCGTTCGGGAGGTTCCAGGTGCGGTTCCTATTACACATCAGGAGGGCTGCGGGAGGGGGCCGGTAGACATAGAGATCGCTGTCCGCACCTTGACGAATCTCGGGAAAAACGCCAATGTTGCGGCGGCACTTATCGTGGGTTTGGGCTGTGAATGGATCCGAGCGGAACTGCTGGCTAACGGGATTGCCGAGAGCAGGAAACCGGTTGAGTATCTGGATATCCAAAAGACGGGGGGAACCCGGAGGAGCGTCAGAGCCGGAGTTAAGATAGTGAATAAATTTTTAACCGAGGCCCGGAGACAAAAACGTAAAAAATGCGGAATGGAAAGCCTGGTGATGGGGCTCCAGTGCGGGGGCTCCGATGCCTTTTCCGGGATAACCGCCAATCCGGCAGTTGGGTTCGCCTCCGACTGGCTGGTTAAACAGGGGGGGACGGTGATCCTGACGGAAAATACCGAGATGATCGGAACCACTCATGTCCTGGAAAGAAGGGCAGCAAGTCCGCAGATAGCAAGAGAAGTGGCAGAGCTGATCGCCAGGGAAAAGGGTTTGACCGAGGAGCACCTTGGTCCTTTAGCCTCCCTCGTGATCTCTCCCGGAAACATGGACGGGGGAATGAGCAGTATCGAGGAGAAATCCCTCGGGTGCATTATCAAAGGGGGTACTACCACTATTACCCAGGTGGTGAGATACGGGGAGATCCCGACGGAAAAGGGTCTGGTGATTATGGATGCCCCGGGCAGTGATGTTTACTCGATAACCGGTGAGGTGGCCGGGGGGGCGCAGCTCGTCTTGTTTACTACCGGGAGAGGGACTCCGGTTGGATTCCCGATAGCACCGGTAGTGAAGATTGCGAGTAACAACGACCTTTACCGTTCCCTTTCGGGTGATATGGATATTAATGCGGGGGCAGTGCTTGATGAGGGTATGTCCCTGCCGGAGGTGGGTGCTGAGCTCATCGCATTCATTCGGCGTGTGCTTGAGGGCAAGAAGACCAGGGCGGAGCTCAACAGGCAGGGAGTACTGGCAATCCAAACCCGGGGACCGGTGTTTTGATTAAGGAAAAGACGATGAATGAGCAGGATAAGCTAAAAACCGAAGGGATTACCTTAGGTCCGCTGGCTAAATGCTACGACCTTTTAAACTCAACCATCGGACATAGAGACAGGTTTTTCCGCGAGATTGCGGAGTTGGCCGGGGTCAAGGAAGGGGATCGGGTCCTCGATGTCGGCTGCGGAACCGGGATCCTGGGTATCTGGGAGAAAGAAAAGGCGGGAGATAAAGGTTACGTAGCGGGTATTGATGCTTCCAGGAGGATGATAGATCAGGCCCGGAAAAATGCAACTAAAAGGGGAGTCGAAGTCGATTTCAAGTCGGGTCTGATCGAGGATATTCCTTATGATGACAATTACTTCGATGTTGTTACCAGCAGTATGATGGTCCACCATCTGCCGCTATCCCTGAAGAAAAAGGGATTCCAGGAGATATTCCGGGTACTGAGGCCTGGCGGACATTTACTCCTGGTAGATTTCGGCAGGCCGGGCAGTCTGTTTGGTAAGCTTTTTGGTTATCTGCTTCTTTCCTGGATCGAGAGCACCCGGGCGAATCTGAAGGGGATGCTCCCCGGGTTACTCGAAGAGGCTGGGTTCAAGGAGGTTAAAGTTTTAAAGAAGATTCCCCTACGGGAGATCATCAGCGCCCAGAAGCCACCTGCTTAAACTTTTTATATCTTTTTATTTTTTATCACCTGCGGGTAGCTTCCTGGTTCCCAACAGATTCAATTTATATTTACGAATAGTCTCCGGGGGGATCGTCGAACCATCCGGAGCGGCGAAACAGAGGGCATCCCGGGGACACTGAACTATACAGGCCCCGCACTGGACGCAAAGATCGATCCTTGGCATCCGGGCCTTATGCTTTTCCTTGTCAATCTCATAGCAGTTGCGCGGACAGACCTCCCGGCAGAGAGAGATCCCTTTACACAAATCCTCAGCCAGAACAACCTTCAGCAGCCGGTCCGGGTGAAGCCCGCTTTTGAAAACCGGGGTGCTCCCGGTGAGGTCCAAACTGAGGATCAAAACGACAAACAAACAGATAAGCCCCCACTTGAGCAGGAAGCCCCAACTAAAAGTGCCCGCATATATGCCGTAGATACTAAGGGCCAGCAGGGCCAGGGCCCAGAAGAGAAGCCGGTATCCTCCCCTGCCGAAGTCGAAGAGGATAAAGCCTTTCCTTTCTCTAACTGGATCGATGAAGCGGGAATAAAGGGGGAAGCTTAAGAAAATGGCAAGCGAGAATCCCCAGATCAGGAGGCAAAAGGGGATTAACAGCTCCCTCCAGAAGATAAAGATCGGCAGGGCAGGAATTAAAGAGACGGGGAACGCCCAGGCTGCCGCCATCTCGAATCGCTCGAGGAGGTCGAACCTCACTGTCCTCATTTCCTCGCTCTTGTGAAAATTGTTTTCGATGTATTCCTTGAGGTCTTCCGCATATACCGGCCCGAACAGCGGGCTCCAGCCGGTCTTTTCCTTTACGATCTCCCGACTGATTCCGGTAGCGGAAAGCTGGGGAAGGATGAGGCGGCGATGGTCAACTAAATCTTCAATTCCACTTGTCTTGACGATAGAGATGATATCGTGCTCGGTGAATAGCCCCCCGGCAGAGGCACACCAGACATTGATCCCCCGGCTGTTGGCGATAAGGAGATAGACATTTAGACCCTTCAGTGACTTCTTTACCCTCTCCACGGTAAGATCAAAGTTACCGGTAACAATAACCGGTGAGTTTTTCCCCGGGTTTCCGACCCGGATGAGACCGGTTCTTACCGGGAAGGGGAGAAGCCGCAGAAGGGTTTCAACGATATTCTTGGCCCAGTATATGATAACTTTCATTTCATGTCACCTTGGGCTTTATTGCTACCAGCTCAATGAAGCCCTCCAGCCTTCCGTAGCACACCTCCTGGATCTGAAAGCCTGCCTGCCGGACTTTTTCCGGAAGGTTATTTACCGCCCGGGTAGTGGTCTGGGTAATTAGATAAGTGATAATTACCAGAGGAATGCGGATCAGTCCCTGAATCAACCGTTTCCCGAGGCTATTTGGTCGCGATTCATCGGCCAGGAGAAGGAGCCCCCCGGGTTTTAATATTCGGAAGCATTCTTTCAACGTAAATGCCTGCTCCGGCTTGGAAAGCTCAGAGAAGCAGAGACCGCTCATGACTGCATCGTATTGATCCGAGGGCTCCTCATTCAGTTCCACCGCCCCCTGCTCTTTCAGTTCTGCTTTCTGGCCGAGGCCAGAGTCATCGATCTTCTTGCGGGCAATCTCAAGCATTCCCGGATTGATGTCAATTCCCTTTACCCGGGCACCCCTCCGGAGTGCTCGTAGTGTTAGTGAACCGGTCCCGGTACCAATATCCAGCACCAGAGTATCACTTATGATCCTCTGGGTCAGGCGCTGGTAGGCGGCCTCACTCTCTCCCAGCGAGAGCCAGCGGATTCCCCGATCGTAGCGGGATGGGGCGCTCTCCAGCAGTTTCATCAAGATATATGTGCTCATCTGCTTTGTTTCTATTACCCTCCGGTTTAAGGTAATTAATCCAGATCAATTTGATAAGCTCAGAAAAAGTTTCTCGAGTTATACATATTATTTTTCAGGTTATCTTAATTAATCGTCTAAAGCAAGAAACTAATGACTTCTGTTAGAAAGCATTTTCCTTTTTATTATAATTTGAGATAATGTCGCTTTTTCTGACACATAATAAAAAAAATACTTGACAAGCACAATATATTGTGGTAAAGATATATCTAATATACAAAATATAGTATAGTTTAATTGTAGTATTTTGCTACGCTATATATTAAAGGGATATTTAAATGCACTAAAATAACGGAGGGAATTTATGGAAGAAAGGTTAAAAGCTAAGCTTAAGATCTTTTTAGGAATAGTATTCGAGCTTATTAATAACCTTCCCCAGGAAGAGGAGAGGAAAAGAGTAATCCTTGACCTTGTAAACCGGCTTGCACCGATGAATATAATCCACAAGATAAAAGGTGTTCCGGAGTGCAGTAAAACGGGAGAACAACCCTGGGATGGGATTATTGTTGACCACACTTCATTTCAGTTTGAGCTTGAGGAGAGCCGAAAATACGCCTTTAAAATGATAGACAGCATCTCGCCCACCGAAAGAAGGAAGCTTCTGGTAGGGATAAGGGAGGTAGTCTGGGATTTCCATAATCTTGTTAAAACTATGATACAGCCAATAATCGGGGAAGGAAATGAAGAAACTCCTTCCCTTCATACTTACGAGGAGAGCACCCAAAAAATTCTCTGATGCTGGCCTCTTTCCAGCTCCCCGTATAGGTTAAGCGATAAAGAATAAAAATATCCCCATTCTTATATCAAATCTGGACTAATTTACTCTCTACTGGAACTGCTCATTTTTCTACTATAGTTTGTCCTCTTTTACGAACGTTTAAATCATAAATTATTTATGTTATTCAATGGGATAGACCTTTTCAAGAGGTCAAAATAAAGTTATGCAAACTCAGAAAAAAATTCGGTTAGAATTTTATTGAAATTGGTAACTTCATATGTTATGATTTCGGATAAGTTAGAAGTATAATTTTTATAAAAATTTAAAAGGAGGGCTTAAAAATGAAAAAGGCGAAAAGGATCGTTGAATTTTTATCAATTTTGATCGTTGCTTCGCTTTTGGTCTCTTGCAGTTGTGGTGATGACGGTGGCAAGAAGGAGGAGGTTTATACCCCTACACTGACATCCATAACTCCATCGTCCGGTTACAACACGGAGGATACCCCGGTGACGATCACCGGCGAGCACCTCAGTACACCCGGCTCGGTTGTCCTCAAGAACGGAACGACCTATCCGGGACCATATGATTTAACGAACATTAGTTTGCCGGATGATACTACAATTCTGGCCACCGTTCCGGCCGGACTTCCAACGGATGTGTATGATGTAGCAGTAACCATTGACAGCGAAGAATTAACCCTTACCGACGCCTTCACAGTGATGACTGTTGTGGTTACCCCGAGCGTGAGCCTGGATAGTATTATCCCACCTTTGGGTTATAACGGGCAGGATACCCCGGTGATGATCACCGGCAGTGGCCTCAGCGAACCAAGCTCGATTGTTCTCAGGAACGGGGTGGAGAATCCGGGACCATTTGACCTGACGAACATCAGTTTGGGGAGTTCCACCAATATTCTGGCCACCGTTCCAGCCGGACTTCCACCGGATGTGTATGATGTAGCGGTGGTAATTGATGGCGTGGAGTATGTCCTTACCGCTGCCTTTACGGTGACCGATGTGCCTCCGCCTTTCGTGGAGTATGTCAGACCGCCGTCGGGATGGAACGAAAAGGACACCACGATTACAATCAAGGGAAGGTATTTCCAGGCTACCCCGATAGTAAGCCTCATATCCAGTACCGGAGGGCTTATTGAGCTGGA
>CP070770.1:1545649-1548280 GCA_020345765.1 Deltaproteobacteria bacterium | reverse complement strand
CTCTTTGCTCCCCGGAACAGTTTATAGCCACAGGAGGGGCAATAGTAGCGTTTTTCTTCCTCCTCCATCCATCTCTCGGTCCCCAGTTCCTTCCAGGTGGGGATGGCACGCAGTATCACCTTTTTCCCGACGGGAAGAGGGAAGTTTTCGATAAATTTGCAGGGAAAATCATCGCATTGATGACATCCCTCGATACCTTTCTCGATCGTGCAGGACCGGATCGGACAGGTCTGACAAAATACGAATAGGTCATCAGAAAGGCATCCCTTACACCTAATATCGTCTAAAGTTATGCTATAAACCGTAGTTAATCTCTCCTTAAACTTGATATTATCATCTCGGTGGGCAATATAAACACCACAGACACCGCAGTATAAACCGCAGGGTGCTGCCAGTTCCTTCTTATTCTCCATTTTCCCCTCCTATAAATTTAAAAAGCAGAGCCGATAAACCATAAACCAAATACAACTAAAATCGCCGAGCACATACCAAACACTATCTCATGTATTTTTCTACTCCACAGATGCTTCGACTTGAATGTTGCTACTGACACGAATAAGTACCAAAAGAAATCGCAAAGCCAGTGGACGGCAACAAATAACAGGAATCCGAAAAGTCCAAAACCGCTGGCGGTTAAGATCAGGGTGGCCCCGATCGTTGCCCACCATAGGAAAAAATAAGGGTTCGCTCCACTGGTAATTATTCCTGCAGTAAGTGAATTATATGGTAAGTCCCTGCCCTCCGTAGCCATACTTTTTCTTGTCCTGAACATTTGGACGCCCATAAGGATAAGCATCACTCCCCCTACCGACCCGACAGCTAGTTTAAAAGTATCGGAAGTGAAGAACTGGGCGAATCCGAGGTAGATAATGAGCATCAGGGGTAACTCTATGATCCCGTGACCAAAGGCAATAAAGACACCGGCGTTTTTATTTTTATGTCCCTTGGCTATCGTTACTGCAAATACGGGACCGGGCATCATAACCCCGCTTAGAGAGATGAAGACTACCGAGGCCAAAAATAATAACAAGTTAGTATTTACTTCCATAAGATGGTCTGCGCTTAATAATCAGAAGCGCGCTCTTAAGATTTCAGACAGACAAAGATAGGACCGAGCATTTTATACTTTTCCCCGGAAAAATCATTTTCATACAAATGGCATTTGAATCCTATTTCTCGAAGGATCTTTCTTACTTTTTTCAATTCAAAAAGGCCCAGCAAGTGTTTATCAACTACGATTTTCAGGGGACCCCGGTTTTTTCTGATAAGAAAAATAACATTGGTTTCTATGGTGGTATCGTTTCGGTTGGGATCATAGGCATTATCAATCACAACGCAATCCAAATCTTTCCTGGAAATGGTATCAACCTTGACATAATTCTTTATTTTCCCCTTTTCAAAAGCAACCTCTTTCACAACCGCCCAATTAAAAACCAAAATTCCACCCTTCTCTAAATGCTTGTAAAGATTCGTTAAAGTATTTTTTAATTCCTTATAAGAATGATTATAACTCATAACCCCGGTTAAAGCGGTTATGACATCGAATTTTTGACTAAAGCTAAAGGACTTCATATTTCCAATCTTATAAGTCAATTTGGGATTCTTCTTTTTTGCCAGTTCTAACATCTTCTTGTTTAAATCAATCCCGGTTAAATCGAAATATTTTTTTAGAAATTTATCGTGAGCCCCGGTTCCGCAACCGACATTTAGGAGAGAGTTTCCTTTTGACTTTTTGAATTGTTTGGCGAGCTTCACGACAAAATCAGATTCTTTTTTGAAATCTTGTCGGGATGAGAAGATCTCATATAACTCCGGTTTTTCATATACCTTCTGTGCCATACGAATTACTCCAATTAGATAATACTTATTTAGCGAGCAAAGGGCTGGACTTAGTTTATACTCCCCAATTGGTATATTCTGCGAGGAGACAATAAGGCAGGCTTTGGTTTTTAATAGCTGATTTAAACATACCGACTTATCTTTCTGATTATTTCTCTCAGGGGCCGGGCTTTTTTGAAGATATCCAGCCCGGTGGTCTCGGCGGTAAGGGAAGTATACATATCCTCCATAATGGCCTTGAAATCCTTATCCATTCTACCCGGGCGGCACTTTAGCTCAACCGTCATAATTTCCTTGATCTCTTTCTTCGTTTCTTGGGTAATCTTTTTGGCCTCGCTGATCTTCGAGCAGAACTCCCTGCCGTACTTTCGGTAGTACTGTCTAATCGGCTCCTTGCTTATCTGGACCGAGTCCATTACCAGACGCAGTTCATCGGGACTAACCGCATCGCCCAGCATAAGCTGCCTGCCTTTAGCGAATTCAAACTTTCCGTCCCAGAGCTCGATGCAGGCACGGGCAAAAAGATCCCGAAGGAAAATCCCGATTAAAAGGGTATACTCGACAATCCGGGCAAATTCGGGGTTACTGAGACCGGAGAAGTTCAGGGCGGTCTCCAGTGGGAGGAAACGGTCGGTAGGCTCGAACTTGGAGAAGAATTCGAGCACCGGTCGGGAAAGCCAATCTCCCTCTACCGGGGGTTCGCTTAGTCCCAGAGCCTGGTAATATTCGGGGTCGCTTTGCAGTCTGTCCAGCAGTGAGCTTCCCCGGGGGACACCGAAGCGGAATACGAAC
>CP070770.1:1520337-1545549 GCA_020345765.1 Deltaproteobacteria bacterium | reverse complement strand
ATAAATATAACAATATTTAGCACGAGACTGTTATTGTTTTGGTATATCTTGAAAAGGATTATTCCCTTATTGCTTTTGGTTGCTTTATTGTGGTTTGTATTTAAAAGAACTTATAATGAGCCGCGCAGTTGGATAGTCATATTATTGCTAACTATGATGTTGTCATCTTACACTATCTTAACCAATAAGAGGAGATTAGATTGGAAGGATGGATATACTCTCTGGACGAAGACGATCGCCCAAAATCCCAGGTCTGTTACAGCTTACCACAATCTAGGGTTTTACTATTATCGGAGAGGTCAATATGATCAAGCAATGGTTGAATTTCGTAAAGCTATTGAATTAGATCATGATTATAGCGCCGAAGTATATTTCAATTTAGGGAATATTTATGTCAGAAATGGTCAGTATGATAAAGCAGCAAGAAAATATCAAAATGCCCTGGAGATTAATCCAAAATTCATTGAATCCTATTTAAATTTAGGGAATATTCATATGCTAAAAGGGATGGTTGATGAGGCAATATATGTTTATAAGAAGGTAATTGAGATATCTCCTGCTTATGACCGGGCACATTATAACCTGGCAGTCTTATATGAGAAGAAAGGATTATTGAACGAAGCCATATGGGAATGCCAAAAAGCTATAGAATACGCACCATGGTTTGATAAGGCATATTTTCTATTGGGAAATCTCTACTATAAAAAAGGTTTATATATTGATGCTATGGAAGAATATCGTCGAGCAGCAGAATTAAATCCGCAGTATTCACCAAATTATCATAATTTTATTAATGAATATATAAAGTGATATGAGGAGCATAGTAGGTGAAAAAAATAATATTTTTCTTGCATAAGGTTGGGTTAATAAAAAGTAATGAATTCTCAAAATTCTAACAACTTGACATAAAACAGATTTTTTTATATGTTAAATATTGAAATATCAACTGTTAAATAAGGAATTAGATGCCTAAGACAATTATCGGGTTAGATATCGGGAGTCATTCGATTAAAGCTGCAAGACTGCAAGGAAGCATTCGTAGCTTTGAAATAGACGCTTTTTACGAAAAAATTATCCCCCGTGAATCCGAGTACCCCTCAGAAGAGGTAATTATTGACACCCTAAGAGAAATGGTTTCGGAAGGGGAGATGGGAGGCTATACCTTTATTACATCACTCCCCGGCAATCGACTTTTTGCAAGAATTATTTCTCTTCCTTTTACTGATGAAAAGAAGATTGAACAGGTAGTAGATTTTGAGGTAGAAGGAGATCTGCCTTTCCCTCTGGAAGAATTGGTGGTGGACTATCATATTCTCCAGAAAAAAGAGAAGGAGTCAAGGATCCTGGTGTCAGCGGTGGAAAAGGAGTTTTTTAAGAACTACCTCAGTGTTCTTGCTACTGCTGGTATCGACCCCCGTATTGTTGACATTGATTCTTTAGCACTTTTTAACCTTTCCCAGATAATAACAGCAGGAAATGATAAAGAAAAATGTCTATCAATTATAGATTTCGGGGCATCTAAAACCTCAATCTGTATCTTTAATAACGGTCAAGTATTTTTCGTTAGAACTATACCTCTTGCCGGTGATTCAATAACCAGAGAAGTCCAGAAAGATTTTGGATTATCTTTTGCCCAAGCAGAAGAAATAAAACTCCACAATGGAGAGCTAAGCCAAGATGAGAAAGAGAGGCTCTCCATGATAATAAGAAAGGTAGTTGGTCAACTTCTTCAGGAGATCTCTCAAACTTTCTATCATTTCGGGGAAATGAATATTAAAAGAGTAGACGAAGTGTTTATTTGTGGGGGAACTTCCAATTTACTGAATCTTCCAGAATATCTGACAGAGAAACTTGGTATTGAGGTTAAAAAACTAAAAGTTGTTAAAGAAATACCTAATAGTCTTACGAGAACTTCAGAACTTGACAGTATTTCGCCGCAGTCCATAGCATTAGCCTTAAGAGAGGTAAGCAGGGCAAATGTATCCCAGATTAACTTCCGTAAGGGTGAATTTTCCTTCAGAAAGGCTATTAAAGAGATTCAAGGAAGTTTAATTTTTACTGGGGTCATGGCTTTTGTAATTCTTTTTTTAGCATCATTTAGCTTCTTCTCTCGGTATTATCAGACAAATTCACAATATCAGGAACTTCAGAAAGAAACAAATGCTATATTTGCCGAGACTTTTCCAGGCGAAGTAAAAATCGTTGACCCGGTAAGACAGATGCAAAGTAAAATTGAGGAAATGGAGAGAAAGATCGGTTACAGTTCCGAGAATGCTGAACCAATTTTGGACTTTCTCCAGGAGATCTGTGAACGGATTCCCAATGAGATAAAGATCGATGTCGAAGATTTGCTGATCGATTTTGAACAGATTCGTATGAAAGGAAAAACGGAATCCATCGAGGCGGTTGATATAATAAAAAATGAGCTAAGTAAAAATGAGAGATTCAAGAAGGTGGAGGTAAAAGATACCCGCAGGGGTATTGATGAATCAATATTTAATTTTCAGATAAATATTTCCTTAGTGGAAGAAAAACCCTGAGATTTTACAATGTTGAATATCAAATTTAAAATTTTAATATTAAAGCTCAAAGTTTACATTAAGCCCATAACTCAAATGGCAAAAAAAGTAATATCAAATATAAAAGAAACTTTATCTTCAATAAGAGAAAGTATTACCGAGAAATCAACCGGCATTTATCAAAGACTTGGCTTTTCTAAATTAAACAAACGGGAAAAGGCAATTTTAGGAGGTGGATCTCTATTACTACTCATAATTCTTATATATATCATTATCATCTCTCCTTTTAGCAGAAGAATAGCACGTCTTGACGAACTAATTGAAACTAAGAAAAAGGAATATGGAGAGATGATGAAAATGAAGGAAAAATACTTGCGAGTTCAAGAAAGGGTCAAGAATATAAAACCCATGCCGCCTAAATTTTCCCTCCTATCTCATCTGGAAAACCTGGCGCGACAGTCTAATGTCAAGATTGACTCGGTAAAGCCTGGTCCTACCGGAGAATCCGGTCCCTTTAAAGAAACAATTACAGATGTCAAGATAGAAAGAATAACACTTGATCAACTGGTAGAATTTCTTTACAAGATAGAGATTTCTGGAGAATACCCTCTGAAAGTAAAAAAAATTCACATAAAACCTACCTATAAGAACCCTCAATATCTCGAGGTTTCCTTTCAAATTGTCAGTCTGCAACCGGCATAATGTCTACTGAAGCAGAAGGGATATCACCATATGGCAATTAAGGATAATTTCAAAGAATGGGCAGAGGAACTGGTTCAGAAAGTCTTAACCTTACGGGAGAAAAGATCCCGTTGGTGGACAATAATTGGATACTCACTTATTGGGATACTGTTATTTCTATTTTTTACCTATTTGAGCTTCCCTTATCCGCAGTTGAAAGAAAAGCTGATCCGTTATCTTGAGGATCAGACAAACCTTCGGGTTGAGGTCGAGGATTTCAGGCCAAGTCTTTTTACCGGGTTAATTTTCAATGGAGTTGACATATCTCCCGAGGCAACTTCGGAAGGCTCCGCTCTGTTGTCATTGCAATCCCTTCGCCTGAGGATTTCAGTCTTCCCCTTAATCTGGGGCACACTTTCGTTAAAACTTTCTTCTGATCTTTATGGTGGACGTTTTAACGGAAAACTTAAAAAGAGGGGTTCCCTGATATCTTTATCCTGCAAGTGGGAGGATTTAGAAATTGAGGAATATCTTCCGATTCGAGAAAATTACGGATTTGATATTAAAGGAAAGTTCGCCGGTAAAATGGATCTATCCGTCGATCCAAAAAATATGACTGATAATGATGGAAATATTTCTTTTCAAATTGATGGGGCTGAGCTTGAGGAGTCTTCTATGTTTGGGCTTTTTAAACTACCCGGGGTAAATTTTGATCAATGCCAGGGCAAATTAGTGCTCGATTCGGAAAAATTGTTGGTAGAACAGGGCAGCTTTGTCGGTAAGGATTTAGAAATTGAAATAAACGGAAACCTTCTGTTACAAGAAGAATTAAGGAAGAGTAATATTGATTTAATGGTAAGGTTAAAGTTAGCGGGCGATTTGTCTGGTGAATTGAAGGAAGTATTACCGTTACTCCGGGCAAAATCCGACTCGAAAGGATTCTATAATTTCTCTATTAAAGGTAATCTCGCCAAACCCCGACTGGGAAGTTAGAAAACACCATTAGGAAATTAACTCGGAAGTGAATATAGATTCTTAAAATACTCTCATATGGCTTTCAATTTGAGCGGATTTCTAACGGGGCAAGTAATTCGAGAAAGTGTGTGAGGAATGAAATTAACCGGAGATTCTGAGGGAATTGCCGAGCTAAAGTTTATTAAAGAAAATAAACTATTTTATTTAAAGTTTCTCTTAAATGAGGCCAAAACCAATACCAACAGAAGTGCTGAATTCAAAGGTAGAGATGGCAAAACGAAATATCGGATGACCTTTAATGATCTAAGTGGGGAACTAAAAATAGATAAAATACCTGATTGACCTTACTTCAATCCTAAAATCTTACGGGCTTCGTCCGGGGATGCTATCTCGCGGTCAAGTTCCCGGGCAATTCGAACCACCTTCTCCACCAACTGGGCATTACTTTCGGTAAGAACACCTTTAGATATATAAATATTATCTTCCAGACCAACTCGAACATGCCCCCCCATCATAATTGTCTGGGCTGCCAGATGGAACTCCCGGGGATAGCCTACTCCAATAACCGACCAGGTATATTTATCTTTTCCGTAAAGCCGATCGGATGTTTCTTTCATATACATCAAGTCGTTTAAGGTAGCCCCGATACCTCCGAGGACTCCCATTACATACTGCATATGCAGGGGGGGATCTAAAAATTTTTCTTTTAGCAAATAAGCAGCGTTATACAATTGACCGACATCATACATCTCCAGTTCTGGCTTGACCTTGTTATTCTTCATTGTCTGGCAGATATGTTCCAGATCAAAAAAGGTATTTCTGAAGACAAAATCCTTAGTACTTTCAAGGTATTTTTTCTCCCAGGGGTACTTAAACTCCTTAATCTTCCTTGCTACCGGGAATAGACCAAAGTTTATCGAGCCCATATTAAATGAGGCCATCTCGGGCTTGAATCTGGCAACTACGGCCACCCTTTCTTCTATGGACATTCCTACTCCCCCGCCGGTAGTGGTATTAATGATAATATTGCTTTTATCTTTTATTCGGTTGATTATTTCTTCAAAAATCTCCAGCGATGAAGTGGGAGCACCGGTCTTAGAGTCGCGGGCATGAATGTGGGCAACGGCTGCTCCGGATTCAGCTGCCCTGGCGGATTCAACAGCAATCTGCTTCGGAGTTATTGGCAGGTGAGGAGTCTGGCTGGGAACAGTCGTGGAACCGGTTATTGCTGCCGAGACTATTAACTTTTCCATATAAACGTTCTCCTCTTTATGCTTCCAATTATTTATCAGGATTTTTTCTTTTCTCTCGTACCGTTATGAACGGATCTGCCGGAATATCGAAAGGACAAAGGGGAGGATTTTCATCCTTAAGCAACATATTAGCAGTGATAATTTTCATAATCTCAGTTGTTCCCCCACCGATTTCAACAAGTTTAGCATCCCTCATAAACATTTCCACCGGATACTCTGCCATGTAACCATAACCTCCAAATATGGAGATAGCATCTAATCCGGCTCTGGTAGCGGCTTCACCGGCATATAACTTTGATGCTGAAGCTACAGCGGTAAGATCCTTACCTTGTGCCCGGATTTCACTCGTCATAAATAACAAGGCATAGCAATTCATCAGGACGACATACATATCAACCAACCTCCACTGGACTCCCTGAAAGAACCCGATATTTTGTCCGAATGCAGTCCTGGTCCGGGCGTATTTAAGGCTTTCCTCCAGAATTCTTTCAACAATACCAATATCCATTACAACCCCCCAAGCCCTCTCTTCAGCAAATGTTTCCATAAGCTCGTAGAAGCCCCTGTTCTCAGTGCCGAGAAGGTTTTCCTTGGGTACCTTCACATCCTCGCAGAAAAGCTCTCCGGTAGGAGAGCCACGCATCCCCATCTTCTCGAAAGGCTTTCCCCGGGTAAGTCCAGGCATATCATTTTCCAGGATAAATGCACTCATACCTTTGTGGCCCGGGGCATCGAGATCAGTCTTGGCATAATAAACAATAACATCAGCATAGGGAGCATTGGTTATAAATGTTTTTGAGCCGTTTATTATGTAATAATCGCCATCCTTTCTTGCCGTTGATTTAATTCCATAAACGTCGGAACCAGCCGTAGGCTCGGTAATGGCAATTGCCCCGATCTTATCACCTCTGAGCACCGGTAGTGCATATTTCTCTTTTTGGTCTCGATTCCCACAATTCATAATTGTCCCCGCGCAAAGTTCGGTGCTAGCGCCCATTGCGAGGGAAAGGGAAGGAGCGGATTTACAGACCTCAATACTCATTAAGCTGTCAGCAATTATATTTTTATGCTTTTGTTCTCGAAACTTTTCAACCTCTTCTACCGTAGTATCTTTAGTTATCGGACTGAAAACACTTATATACTTGCGCATAATATCATAAGGAAGTATTTCCTCGTTATCCAAGGCCCGGGTGTATGGTCTTACTTCTTTCTCGCAAAATTTCCTTACTTCCTCCCGAGCCATCTTCTGCTCGTCTGTTAATTTCAATTCAAACATTTTCCACCTCCAAACTTGTTATATACTCATTCATTTAGCCCGTTTTAAGTTCTTTAAGGTCTTCGAAATAATCCAAAGATTCTGGATTAATCAGAGCATCTCTGTTTAGGACCGCTCTCCCATTTACTATATTCGTAACTGCACTCTCTACTTTCTTCATATTAAGGGTATAAGGTATATCAGGAACTTCGATTATCATAGCAGGAACATGTCTGGGGGAAGCATTTTCTCTCAGGGTAACCTTAATTTTATTCTTTAAATCATCCGTTAAGCGAAATCCTTCAGCAACTTTGACAAATAGAATTATGCGTTGGTCTCCCTGCCAATCCTGCCCAATCGCCAGGCTATCGGCAATTTCCTCCAGCTCTTCTACTTGATTGTATATCTCAGCCGTACCTATTCGAACTCCCGAAGGCTGGAGGACGGAATCAGAACGGCCAAAGAAAGTAATTCCGCCGGTATCACTATGAACTACAATATAATCACCATGACGCCATACGTTAGGGTAAACGGAGAAGTAAGCATCCCTATATTTTTTGCCATCCGGATCGTTCCAGAAATAGAGAGGCATTGAAGGGGAGGGGGCCTCACAAACGAGTTCTCCTTGCTGATCAACTATTGGGTTGCCTTTTTCATCGTACGCTTTCATTTTCATTCCTAAGGCCGGGCTCTGTAATTCACCGGCATACACGGATATGATAGGACTCCCGGTACAAAAGCATCCATTGATATCGGTACCGCCCGAACTAGAGTTAAAATGTAAGTCCTTTTTAATTTCCCGGTAGATATACTCAAACCCTTCAGCTAAAAGAGGTGAGCCGGTTTGCCATATTTCTCGCAATGATGACAAATCGTAGTCTCTCCCCGGCTTGAGATCCTGGCTTCTGATAAAATTGATATAGGTTGCACTGCAACCAAACATAGTTACCTTTTCCTCCTGAATAAGTCTCCACATAGTCCCGGAATCAGGATAATTAGGATTGCCGTCGTACAAAATTATTGTATTTTCTACCGCTAGAGAGCTCATTACCCAATTCCACATCATCCAGCTACAACTGGTAATAAAAAAGTGAACATCATCACGTTTTAAATCAGTATGGATTATCAACTCTTTTAAATGATTAATAAGTATTCCAGCAGCTCCCTGCACCATACACTTTGGTTTTCCCGTTGTGCCGGAGGAAAACATGATGAAGACCGGATGATCGGGTGGTAATTGTTCGAACTGAATTTCAAGCCCTGTCTCTTTAGATAAAAAGTCATCGTAATGAACGGAATTAGGAATATCGCTGATGTCAGGTTTGTCTTCCGTATAGGAAACGACTACTACTTTTTCGATCGAAAATATTCCTTGGGAAACCTTAGCCGCATTAGAAAGGGTGCGGAAAGTTTTTCCTTTATAATAATATCCGTCAGCGGTAAATAAAACTTTCGGTTCGATTTGACCAAAACGATCCAAAGCTGCCTCAGGACCAATATCGGTTGCACTGGAAGACCATACTGCACCAATGCTGGTTGCAGCAAGCATGGCAACCGCCGTTTCAATAATATTGGGCATGTACCCGACTACTCGGTCTCCCGGAGCAACTCCAAGATCCCGAAGCGATTTTGCGAGACGTGCCACAGATTCATAAAGTTCTGAATAGCTCATCCTGGCTGATTTCTGGTTTTCTCCTTTAAAGATAAAGGCAGTATGATCGTCCCTGGATCTTAGTAGATTCTCGGCGAAATTCAGCCTTGTCCCGACGAACCACCTGGAACCCGGCATTTTGTTTACATCATCGATAACAACTTCAAAATCCTTGGAAGCCTTGATGCCGACAAAATCCCATACTGCAGCCCAGAAATCGGAGATATTATTTATTGACCAGTCATAAAGTTGGTTGTAAGAATGAAAGTCCTTGGCAAGGCGTTTATTCACAAAGTTCATAAACTTTGTAATATTGGAATTTCGTTTTCGTTCTTCCGAGGGTTTCCAGAGTAATTTACCCATATTATCCCCTTGTTACAATAACCACGATTTTTAACGCTTAGGAAGTTGTAGGAACTCCTTTGCCTCCTCAACGGTTGCTATTTCCCGTTCCGCCAACTTTGCGATCTGGACTGCTTTCTCGACCAGTTCATAGTTACCTTTGGCCTTCACTCCCCGTGTTATATTAATATTATCCTCAAGTCCCACCCTGATATGACCTCCCATTATGGCCGACATAAAAGCTGCCGGGAAGGAATGAGGTCCGACCCCGCAGGCACTCCAGGTTGCATCTTTTGGTAGGCTTTCAGTAAATCTAATAAAATTTGCCGGACTGAAAGGGATACCTCCGGCTACGCCGAAGACGAACTGGAAGTGCAGGGGTTCCTCAAATACCTTCTGCTTGCGTATGAGCTCAACATTGTAGACATGCCCAATGTCATAGACCTCGCATTCTGGTTTAGTCTTTGCTTCCCTCATTTCATTAGCAAATCGTTTGATCATGGCGAAGGTGTTTTCAAAGATAATCTCAATCCCTATCTCTCCGGTTTTGTGGTCAGCAAGAGCGAAATTCATGGTATTAGTATTTAGCGAAGCCAGATCGGGTTTAAGCTCGGTGACCGGCCTTATTCGATCATCCGGGCTCACCCCAGCGCCAATCGCCGTACTCAGGTTGATTAGGACATTACATTTTGCCTTGATTGCATCGACTGTATTTCGGATAATATTTAGATCAGGTGTGGGCATTCCGGTTTCAGGGTCCTTGGCGTGAATATGTACAATAGATGTCCCTGATTGATAGGCTTTGTAGGCTTCTTCGGCAAACTCCTCCGGAGTATAGGGGACTGCCGGATTCTGGTGCTTAAAGGTTCCCCCTCCGGACAGGGCAGTGGTAATAACTACCTTATCTTCTAATCCCATTTTCCACCTCCTTTTATACGACCATTAACATTAAAATCAATATCACAACCATTATTTCTCTGTCAATAAAAACTTTCCCACGTTTTTTGGTAACTATTCGTTTTTTTTAATATATTAAGAGGTAATATTAAAAAGGATAATCTGACAAATTGCTTGAAGGCAACATAAAGATATGGTAATATATCAGCAAAATTTATTTAGGAGGAATGATTGGAGGGAAAGGAAGAATGGAAAAGAAAAAAATCCTGATAGTCGATGACGATAAAGTTCTATTAGAGATTGCGAAAGATGTTCTGGTTGGTGAAGGATATTCCGTATTTACCTCTGATCAGTCTTTGGGTACTAGCCAGAATGTAGCCAAAATCAAGCCTCACCTGATAATAATGGATGTGAATATGCCTGGTTTGAGGGGGGATAAAATCTGTAAGATTCTCAAAGAAAGTACTATTAATAAAGAAATGAAAATAATGCTTCATTCCATTAAGGATGATGACGAACTTAGGAGATTGGTAGCGGAATCTGAGGCGGATGATTTCTTAAAAAAATCCAGCGATCCCAAGAAGTTAATTGAAAAGGTAAAGTCTCTCCTGAAGTAATCTTGAATATGCAAAAAGGGGGCTAATCATCAGATTAGCCCCCTTTAAATCGATATAACTATTCCCAAGAAAATTACATCATCATAGTGCCAATCTTCATGGCAAAGCCCATATCCCCGGAGATCTTAATTTTCCCGCTCATAAAGGCCTGTTGTCCGTTTAGTTTCCCGGACTGAATATCGGCATAATCCGTAGCCTTCGCTTTCAAGGTCGTTTGAGGTGTAGCTGCCTTGTTGAACATAAGCTCCATGGGAAGTAGATTTCCGTCTTCTTTTGTTAATTCAAGCCTAAGTGTTCCCGACACCGTTTTAAGCTTATCAAACTGTGCTCTGCTTCCCCGACCGGTCTGCTGCATTATGTCCAACCCCTGGATCTTGCCGGTAACCGTATCTCTCCAGTCTTTGACATCCATGGTTATGGTAATCTGGGCCTTTTCATCCTCCTGTGGTTTTACTTCCATATTCTTGCCATCAGTAACGACAAGGGTCCAGTTACCACCTCCCTCTCCGGTAATATTAAACTGCACAGCAAGCTGGGTGCCATCCATGCCCTCGATCTTATCCATCGCCTCAAACTGTTGGGGAACTATCTCCTCGAAAAACTTTTTGGCCTCAATATCATCCGGTATTTTTTCTGCCATTTCTTTCCTCCTTTCAGCGGTTTTCCAAAGTAATATATAACATAAAATAAATTTTCGAGGTTTGTCAAGGTTTTTTTATTTTTCTTACAAATCACAGTATTTTTTATTGATTAGTAATATTTATCAAGGTATTCTTTTGTTCAGATTATATTTATGGATATTGTTTAACGGAGGAGTTTAAAGTTTAAGTTATCTATGATTGACAGGCCGCTGATTGGTTTATTGTTTTCCTATATTTCAGGTTTAATTCTGGGAACCTATTTTATTTTTCCTGCTAATTGGCTGCTGACATTTTTCCCCATCCTAATCGCATTCCATATAATTTTAATAATTTATCGAAAGAAACTAGTCAGTTATCTTCCCTTTCTCTTCTTTCTAATTCTGGGCATAATTTTTGTTAATCGTTATCTACATTTTCAGCCCCCTCCTGGTCATGTTGCTGCATATGTCGGGGATAGAAAAATAAACATCGGAGGGACTATTTTCCGTTCACCCGAGATGACAGAAAAATCAACAAGAGTGTATCTTGAAGTTGAAAGAGTTTATCTCGAGAGAAAAGAATTTGCCGCATTCGGTAAGGTAATGATTTCCGTAAGGGAATGGGAAGGAAGGTTGGATTACGGGGATCGGATAAGAACAACTGTTAAACTTCGAAGACCGAGGAATTTCTATAACCCCGGGGGATTTGATTATGAACGTTACTTGGCAAGCAGGAGGATATATGCTACCGGGTACCTGAAAAACAGTAGGGAGATAATCCGGGTAGGGAAGGGCGAGTTTAGAATTTTATTTAAAATCATCGATAGGCTGAGGGTAAGGATCAGAGAAGCAATCGAAGACGGCTCAAATTTTCCGGCGAGGGGCATCCTGAAGGCATTGATATTAGGGGAAAGGGGTGAGATCTCGGAAGAGGTGAGAGAATCCTTCATAATTGCCGGGGCAGCTCATATCCTGGCAATATCCGGGCTTCATATTGGTATTTTAGCCTCTATTGTTTTCTGGTTCTTTTGCTACTTGCTAAAGATCTCGGAAAGGGTTGTCTTAAAGATAAATATATTCAAGGTTGCTTCTGCTCTCACTATCTTACCCCTTGTTATTTATACTCTTATTGCAGGTGCCCGGGTTTCCACTGTCAGGGCGCTGATTATGGTAATTACCTATCTGGTGGCAATTATCATTGACCAGGAAAGAGAGATCTTTAATACCCTGGCATTGGCTGCTCTTATCATATTGCTGCTTTTCCCTCCGTCATTATTCGACATATCTTTCCAACTCTCCTTTGTCTCGGTATGGGCAATTATCTATATTGTCCCTCGAGCCCTAGAGTTCTTAAAGAGAGAGGAAGCACTTTTATTAAGCGATTTGGTAACTCCTTTCAGAAGATTTATGAGCAGAGTAGGAGTATTCGTTCTGGTTTCATTATCGGCAATAATCGGAACAGCGCCCCTTGTTGCCCATTATTTCAATCGGTTAAATATCTGGGGAATCTTTACCAATCTGGCAGTAATCCCTTTAATTGGTTTCCTGAGTGTTCCTCTTTGCCTTTTAGCAGGATTTTTTACCATCTTTCATCAAAGTACAGCGAGCTTTCTCTTTTACATTGCATCTTTACCGGTAGATATGTCAATTTGGATCGTCGATCTGATAAACTGTTTGCCTTTTGCTACTTTTCGGGTAAGCACTCCCAGAATAAGTGAGATTCTCCTTTGCTATCTGCTAATTATATCACTAGTCAATTTTAAAAGACTATGGTTGTCGAGGTATATAAGTTGCATCCTCTTCCTGGCTGGTTTAATAAATTTTGGCTACTGGTTCCAGACAAACAATCACAACCCTGAACTTAGAGTTAGCTTTTTAAGCGTAGGGCAGGGGGATTGTGCTCTGATTGAATTTCCCCGGGGCGTCAAGATGCTTATTGACGGAGGAGGATTCTACGATGAGTCATTTGATACCGGGAAGCTAATCGTTGCCCCTTTCCTGTGGCGGAAAAGGATCAAAAAGATTGATTATCTGGTTATGAGTCACCCACAAATTGACCATTTTGGAGGACTTAAATTTATCGCCCAGAACTTCAAAGTAAAAGAACTCTGGATAAATGGCGACGAAGGGCGATGTCCCGCTTATTGTAATTTTATGAATGTTATCAATGGGATTGGAATTAAAAAAGTATTTCTCTCTGCTGATAGTCCGGATAGGATAATAAACGGTGTAAAGGTTGAGTTTCTTGGTCCTCCCAAGGATAAAGTTACCTCCGGGCCGAGGCAAAATAGGATAGATTCTTCAGATCTCAATAACAATTCTTTGGTTATAAGGATATTATTTGGTAAATTAAGCCTTTTGTTTCCGGGTGATATTCAATATCGGGGGGAAAATCTTCTCTGTCGCTCCGGAAGGGATCTTAAAAGCACAGTAATCAAGGTTCCTCATCATGGGAGTAATGATTCCAGCTCCTATAGGTTTTTACAGAAGATCAGGCCGGAAGTGGCTGTCATTTCTGTGGGATATAAAAATATATTTGGAACTCCCAAAGAAAAAGTGCTTAAAAGATATGAGCAAATAGGGGCCAAAGTTTACCGAACAGATAGGGACGGAGCGATTAAGATAGAAAGCAATGGAGAGGAATTTAAGATTAAAATCTACTTAGAAAATGGATTATGAGGCTTCATTATTGGGTATTCATTGACAAAAGAGTTTCATTTTATTAGACTACTTATATTCCGATATAACCAGTGGGAGATTTTATGCCAGATGGAAAGATTCTCATAGTAGATGATGATAGGATATTTAGGGGGCTTTGTTCGGATATTCTTACAAAGGAAAACTATGAGGTAAAGCTTGCTCCCGATGGGAAGAAGGGTCTTTCTTTGTTAAAGAAAGAAGACTTTAACTTGGTAGTTACCGACCTTATTATGCCGGATATTAGTGGTTTAGCGATTTTAGAGTGGATTAAGCAGAATAAATCTCATATTGATGTTATTTTAGTTACTGGCCAGGCCTCGGTGGAGACCGCAGTGAAGGCCCTGAAGCTTGGGGCCGCTGATTACGTTCGTAAACCCTTTAATACTGAAGAATTCAAGATACTTGTTAACCGCTGTCTGGAGCAGAGAAAGATATTTGAAGAGAACAAAGAGATGAAGCAGGCATTAGAGATATTTGATGCTTGCCGGGCTATATCAACCTGTTTTGAGCAGAGTAGATTATATCAGCTAACTCTCGATGCCTTCTCAAAAATGGTCAAGGGCGATTTTGGAATAGGTCTTTTCTATTCCAAAAATTCCAGCGCTCCTGAGCTTAAGGCGTATAAAGGATTAAATAAAAATGAAGCAAAGATTTTAAGAGATGTAGTACTCGGTTCTATTAATCTTAATTCAAATAAATTAAGAGATGAGTCTTTCCTGCAAGAGCTTAAGACTTCGTCTAAGATTAAAAAGATGAATATGGACTTACTTTTAGCGTTGGTAGCGCCGGTGCGGAATAAAGATAAAATTATGGGTATCCTGGTAATTTTCCGATTAAAGGGGAGTGAGGAGTTCACAAAAAAGGATATGGCAGTGGCTACCTTCGTGGGCAGGGAGGTTTCCTTTGCTCTGGAAAATGCCGTCAAATATATTGAAGCCAAAGAGCTTTCCTATATAGACGATTTGACTGAGCTTCATAATCCTCGCTACCTTGAAATCGCTATGGATAGGGAAATCAGGCGGGCCAAGAGATACAAATCCAAGATGGCACTTTTATTTCTCGATCTGGATTACTTCAAGAACGTAAATGATACCTATGGCCATACGGCCGGGGGAAAGGTTCTGACTGAAACCGGTAGGGTTTTAATGAGTTGTGTGCGTGAGGTAGATAGTGTAGTCCGCTACGGAGGAGATGAATATACGATCATACTGGTTGAGGCAGATTCCAAGCGAGCCCTCCAAGTTGCGGAAAGAATAAGAAAGGCTGTTGAGAACTATACCTTTCTGAGCGAGGAAGGTCTTAATATCAAAATGACAACATGCATAGGGGTAGCCTGTTATCCGGATGATGCCAAAAATAAGGCGGACCTACTTGATCTGGCGGATAAAGCGATGTATCGGGGCAAAGATACGGGCAGAAATGCGGTTCATACTGCAGGTTCCTTGAGAAAGAAGAGTAAGTAAGCTGCAGAAAATGGGAGTATTTGAAAATAGTGAATTGAGCACCCGGGTAGTTGAGGAGGGAACAAAAACCCTAATTTTTAAACGAAGCAAGTTGGTGGTAATTGAAGGAAAGGATAGGAACAAGGAACTGGAAATGGCTCAGCCTTCCCTCCGGATAGGAACATCGGAGAATAATGATCTCGTTCTCAGTGATGATACTGTCTCACGCCACCATCTTGTGATCAATGAGCAGAAAGGTGGATATTTACTAAAGGATCTGGATAGCACTAATGGCACCTATGTCGAAGGCGTAAGGGTCAAGGAGGCTTTCCTAAAGCCTGGCTCGGTCATCCGGCTCGGTAAAACCGCAATTAAGTTCCTTCCCCAGGAAGAAAGGGTAAGGATTTTGCCCAGCGAGAAACCTTCATTTGGGGAGCTCTATGGCAATACTCTTGAGATGAGGGAGATCTTTACAATTCTGGAAAAGGTGGCCCCGAGTGAGGTTACCGTAATCTTGGAAGGAGAAACCGGAACCGGAAAAGAACTGATGGCGGAGACCATCCATAAGAGAAGTAATAGGGCTCAAGGCCCTTTTATTATTTTTGACTGTAGTTCTGTTGCACCAAATCTTATTGAGAGTGAGCTTTTCGGCCACGAGAAAGGGGCATTCACTGGCGCTACTGCCCGGAGAATCGGTGCCTTCGAACAGGCAAATGGCGGAACCATATTCATAGATGAGATTGGGGAACTGAAAATTGATTTACAGCCAAAGTTACTTAGAGTACTGGAACAGCGGGAGCTTAGAAGAGTAGGAGGGGAAGGGATTATTAAGGTTAATGTCAGAGTAATAACTGCCACTAACAGGAACTTGGAAGACATGGTAAAAGAGAAGGTCTTCCGGGAGGATTTATTTTTTCGTATTTCCGTAGTTCGAATAAATATTCCATCTCTGAGCAAAAGAAAGGAAGATATTCCTGGGTTGGTCGAAAGTCTCCTGAATAAATGTTCTTCCGGCAAACAGGCAAGGATTAAAGGGATATCCCCGGAAGCTTTAGAGATCCTGAAGGCTCATGAATGGCCGGGCAATATCCGGGAGCTCAGGAATGTTATTGAAAGGTCGCTGACCTTTACCGAGGGTCCCTATATTACACCCCGGGATCTGATTGCGCTTCCAACGGCAGGTAAAAAAACCGCTACTGGGGTTCTATCCCCTTTAATTGGACACTCGCTTGAGGAGATTGAGCGGATGGCAATAATACAAACTCTGAAGGCAAACGACGGTAACAAAAGTGAGACTGCCCGCGTCCTGGGGATTGCTCCCTCTACTCTTTACGAAAAGATTAAGAAGTATAAATTGAGCTAAAGACCTGCTTTTCTACCTTTTCCCTCTAGATTGAAATTTAATAAATATACTTATAATATAGGTTTATATATTTGATATTTATGAATAATAATTACTTAAAACTATAATATCGCCATGCGGTTTAAAAGCGTAACGGCATTAAAACATATAATTGACACCACAAAAGAATTTATCATCTTCTTCCGGGTAAACACTCCTACCAGCAACTATGCCGAGGTGGTACACTATATGTCCTATAGAGTAACCGACGACTATATTCTCGGGATCAAGAATATTTACTCCGGCAATAACACTTTGCGAAAGCTTTACCCAAAAGGGTGCATTAGTTGGGCGGGGAAGTAGCGGTCGCCAGAGATACAGGTGGCCAAATATGAGTGCTTTATTCTCAATGAAATCAAATCCTATGCTTGCTCCAACCCACGCCGGTGAATAATTACCGAAATTGTAATGAAGGCTTCTGACCGTTGGTTTTGTCCAATTCTGGTATTTATCTCTATTTGTCAAATAAAGCGGATAAACCGAGATTCTATTCTTGGTATTATTTTTCTCGAGGGTAAATCCTTTCATCCCAGAGTATAAAGGGTTTTCTACTTCATCATCACTTATTTTTTCCATTTTGATCTGAAATTCTTGAATTTTTAAAGGTTCCTCCTCCTTTTTACCCATCGTAAATCCAAGACCGGACATTTTCCCCAAAACCGCGCCTAATAACGCCGATTCACCCGGATCTCTTAGGTAGTCTAAACAGGTCATCTTGACTTTAAACGCAGCTTCTTCTCCTTCTTTATCCGGGACATTAAGATCCTGTTCGGAGAAAATGAGCACATAGATATTTTTAGACCCATATAAACGTTCTACCTTTTTACCGCGACGGAAGAGACAATATTTATAGGCACCGGAGTTATCGATGTAAATAACCAGATCGGGAAGCTCGGCATCGTAGACATCTTTAAAATATCCTTTGAGGAGGGTTTTCCACCTACGGGTAGGACCACTTAATATATCACGGATACTTTCGGTCTCGTTGGAGTTTAAAGTCTGCATGGTCCCTCTCGGAAAATCCTTCGCGCATAGGTCACTTAAGTCATGAATGAAAATAAGATGAGCAAATAACAATATCGTTAGAAGTTTTTTAAACATATTTTTTATCTTTATTTTGATAGTTGAATATCAGTTTCATGGATCTCTTTCAATATAAGCTCCCGGAGGGTAAGCTGATTTAGTATCTCTTGCGTTTTGCTATTGACTTTTGTAAACAGTTCGTCCAGATATGTCTGGCATTGTTCATCAAACGGATCACGCTCCCGGTTTTTACCCCGAATTTTATGACTTTTAATTGCTTTATGGTTTGGTTTACTAAATGCATCTGAGGCGGTCGCCTCAATAACCTGCCCAAGAGTTATCTGGTCCAGCTCACGGTTTGGCTCATACAATTCTTTAAGAGCCCCCTTATCCTCGCCGCTTATACGTACAAGGATCTTGGCATCGGTTATCTGTTGGACGACCGAGCGCATCTGGGGGATACTCACTGAAAACTTAGCCGCAAGTTCCGAAATGTTTGGCAATTCTTCACCTTTCAAGTACCGGTGCGCAATATTCAAAACCGCCCAGCAGGCGAGATAAACATTACTTACTGGCCGGAGAGACCGAGCATCCGTCCGTAAATTATGCCGGTAATACTGGATCACATAGCTGAGTTGAGAGCCGAAGAGAACGATTGCTGAAATTAAATACATCCAGATCAAAAACACCAAAAAAACTGCTAAGGCGCCGTAAATCTTTTCCCGGGTGACAAGCATACTTTTAGCGAAATATCCGAATCCCCATTTACTCAATTCCCAGCAAAGCGCAGCAAAGGCTGCTCCGACAAAAGCTGCCCACAGCTCAACTTTGGTATTGGGAATTGCCATATACAGAATCATAAGAATGATAAGAACTAAAAAATAGGGGATAACTACATTACCAATATTATGCATATTATCCATGGTATGACTCAAAAATTCCGATATCGGTATATCCTGCGTGATGGGTGAAGAGGTGATCCGGAATATGATGCCCTGTGCCTGTATCTTTGCGGTAGTATAGATAGAAAGCCCTAAAAGAATAGGGCTCCAGATCAGGATCGCGGTGAAGATTATGAAACGCTGAGATAGAGAGCGATGTTGCTCAACTTTCCAGACCAGGTTAAACGAACGCTCGATCGCATTGAAAAGGAAAATCGAGGTTACAATCAAAAGCAAGAATCCTATGTAGGTCCCGGCCTTAGCATTTTGTACAAAGGTAAGAACCTCATTTATTATTAGATCTCCTGCTTCCGATTGGGGCATCAAGAACTGTGAAATAAAATTCTTGACCTTAGTCTCGATGAAAGTATCGTCCACACCCAGCATGCTCCGAAACAATGCAAAAAACGAGAATAAGAAGGCGAGCATGGGCACCAGGGAGACTAAGCTCCGGTAAGCTAAAGCATTTGCCTGAAAATAAACCCGATCTTCCC
Source organism: Deltaproteobacteria bacterium (assembly GCA_020345765.1). GTDB lineage: Bacteria > Desulfobacterota. The sequence goes on along the minus strand of CP070770.1, from coordinate 1,526,738 downwards.
GGAAGATCTTTGCAGTCCGGTGCAAAACCCAGTATGCATAAACGAACCAATCCTTAATCCGTCTTATAACAGAGCGAAACATTTGACTGAATCTTGCATTTTTGTGCTCTTTACTTAACATAACGATCTTAATTTTACGGCAATGATTACTTGGTTATTTTTCTTCTAACTATTGCTTAAGAAGTTTTTGGGCCTGTTTTAGGTAAAATTCGGCTTGGGAATCATTTCCCAGGACACGGTAGATCCGGCTGATATTGTTTAAATCCTCGATTGTCCGTGCCTGGTAGCCGATACTTTCATTTACCTTCAGGGCCCGCTGATAATACTGGAGGGCCTCCTCATTTTCCCCTACCAACTCACTGATTCTGCCAAGATTGTTGAGATCTTCGGCTATCCCGGGGGGATACTCGGCCTTTTTATCAATTTCCAGGGCTTCCTTGTAGCTATTTTTTGCCTTTTCCCATTTACCATGAGCCTCGTAGATCCCACCAAGGTTATTAAGATTAGTGGCAAACCCCCTCAGATCATCAATATCTTGGTTGATTTTCATTGCCTCCTGATAATGATTTTCTGCCTGGATAAGATCCCCCATGCTTTTATAAACGAGTCCGATATTGTTCAAACGGATCGCAATGTCTCTTCTTCTTCCCGATTGGCGATCAATCTCAAGTGCCTGGGAGAAAAAATTAAGTGCTTTTTCGTTGACCCCCTGTCTTTGATTGACAAGTCCTAGGTTATTAAGGCTGGCTGATTCCCCCTTGTCAGAGCCGATTTCCCGGTTGATTTTCAGAGCCTGATGAAAATATTGCTCCGCCTCACTCAGCTGTCCAAGTGTTAGATAGACATTTCCGATGTTGTTGAGGCTAAGGGCAATTCCTCCCTGATCGTCAACTCCCTCACAAATACTTAGTGCTTCTTGAAAAAGGCTAAGTGCCTGCTCGAGATTACCTTTCGTGAAATGCTCGATACCCGACTGATTTAACTCCCAGGCTCGGAGACTTGCTTCCGAAACTATTTCCTTTCCCGCACAGGCCGTAAATGAAGAAATAAATAAAAGCAATGGAATTATTGAAAATGATCTATTAATCTTCATTTTTATTCTGATTTATCTGCCTTAGGCGAAACGTCTGTCTCAAAGTTATTGATTTTATTTGTCAACTCATCCGGAGTACTTGAATAATTAGTATCCCTCCCGCTTAGATCTAATCTTGGAGCCTCATCGATCTGGGGAATATTACCCCGGATAAACCAACTCTTTTGCACTGCCTTTATTACCTTTTTGCCCTCTTTCAGGCTCTCATCACCAGTGGTAATGGCATCCTTTATCTTGGGGGAGGATTCACTAAGGGTTCGGGATATATTTTCCAGATTCGTAAGCGTCTTCTGTAAAGATTCCCCGGCGTTACCTTCATTCAACCGTGAGGTTATTTCCTCGATATTAGAAAGAGTAACGATCAACTCTTGGGAGGAGGTATTCAAGCGGGAAGCGAGCTCGGCTATATTCTCCAGCACTTCCTCAAAACGAGTTTTTACGGTGTTTACATCAAATCCTTCCAGGTAATCGGTCAACTCCTTGGGATCCTCGGATTTTATTAAGCCTCCAGCCTCAATAGGCAATTCCTCGGATGAGCCTGGGATTATTTCCAGATACTTGCTTCCGAGAAGGGGAGGGCCACCGACCAAAGCCAATGAATCAGCTCTGATTCGATCCCGATAGCGTCCCTCTACCTCTATTTGAACCTCTACTATATTTTCCGGGGTTAGGCCTACGGAATTAATCAAACCGATATCAATACCCGAAAGGGTAACGGTTGCTCCGGGTTTAAGTCCGTAACCTTTGCTGAAAATGACCCGGTAGGGGTAGCTCTTCTCGAACCACCCCTGTCCCTTACCGATAGCAAGAATAGCGAATAAGGCGAATCCGATAGAGAGGAATACAAAAGCACCAACAATCTTCTCCAGATGCTTGAATTTAAATTTCATTATAATTCTCCTTTCATATTTCAGGACCACATTCCCTTATACCGGAAATAATCTGCTGGATCAGGGGATCCGGATGATGTTTAATCTCCTCCACGCTTCCAACGGCCACAACCTTGCCCCTGTCAATAAGCAACATCCTGTCGGCGGTATTATATGCGAAAGAAAGATCGTTAGTTACGACAATTGAGGTGGTGTCTTTTTTTTCCTGGGATGTATGGATTAACCGGGAGATCTCCTCCGCATGGAAATGGTCCAGATCCGCCGTCGGCTCATCAAAAAAAAGTATATTGGGCTCCAAAACTAAGGCGCGAGCAACTCCTACCCTTTTTTTTAAACCAAGGCTTAAAGGAGCGGGCAGCAGATCTTTATACTCTTCCACTCCAACTAACTTAAGTAATTCAATAACTTTCTCCTTAATATCGATCTCGTCAAGATCGGTATGGTATCTTAGGGGGAATGCTATATTATCGTAAACATTCATGTTGGCAATCAAGGCTACATCCTGAAAAAGGAAACCCATTTTTTTTCTCAGGTTTAAAAGCTCGGTTTTCGATGCCCGGTTAATATCGATCCCATTTATTATAACCCGGCCTTCCTGGGGAGGGAAGATCCCGGCACAGATCTTAAGCAATGTACTCTTGCCGCAACCGGAGGGACCAAAAATTACCATAGTCTCCCCTTGATTTATTTCCGAGCTAATCCCGGCTAAAATCAACCGTTCATCAAAAGAGAAGGTTATATTCTCTACCATAATAAAATACTTATCTTTCATGGTCTACATATAGAAAAGAACAGTCACGATACCATTTAGGGCGAAACAGAAGAATATTGAGCTCACAACCGCCCTGGTAGTCACCTGGGGCACTTCGGTCGAAGATACCTTTACCGAGAGCCCGTGAAACACGCAAATTAACGCAATCAGGAGTCCGAAGATGGCACTCTTTAAAAAACAAACGAAGATATCGCCAATGGTGGCAGCGGAAAGAAGGTGCTCAATAAATACTCCGAATGGTAATACCATTATAAACCGGGAGACGATAAACCCTCCAATGATTGCCACCAGGCAGAAATATATTGTCAAACAGACGACTGTAATCGTTACCCCGATAATACGGGGGGCTACCACAAAACGCAAATGATCTACCCCTATTACCTTGAGAGCCTCCATTTCGTGGTCAACAATCATATTACCCAATTCAATGGCAATTGCCGTTGCCGAACGACCGATAACAATGACGGCGGTTAGTAGCGGTCCCAATTCCCTGATAATAACCAGAACTAGGACCTGTCCCAGGTATTCCTCTGCTCCGAATTTAGTGAATTGGGCTATTGATTGGACGATTACGATTGCTCCTAACAAGAGGGCAACGAAGCTGATTACGGGGAGTGCTTCAACTCCGGTAAATAAGATCTGCCGGAAGATAACATCGGTTACTACCCTCTGCCCCTCTTTCTGGGAGGTAAAAAAGGCCTTTAGAGACTGGTAGAGGAGGATAGATATCCCCCACAGGTACTTTACCCAGGAAACGGCTTTATTCCCCAAATAATCGAATAGTTCAATCATTCCTTAAATCCGCTGCTCCCAAAGCCTCCTTCCCCCCTTATAGTGCTATCAAGCTCCTCAACGACCTCGAAATCGGCTTTTTCTACTTTCTGTATGATAAGCTGGCAGAGTTTTTCTCCTCTTTTCAATCTGAAGGTATTTTTCTTATCAAGATTGATCAAAATTACCTTTATCTCGCCGCGATAAGAGGAATCGATGATCCCTGGAGAGTTAACAATACTTATTCCGTGGCTGAGGGCGATCCCTGACCTGGGTTGAATGAATCCGGCATACCCCGCTGGAACGGCAAGTTGAATACCGGTCGGCATTAAAGCCCGCTCTCCGGGCTTTAAAACTAAATCAATTCGGCTGTAGAGGTCACAGCCCGCATCATCTTCGTGGGCATATTTGGGTATCGGCAAATCCGGGTCAAGCTGTTTTAGCTTTATTTTCATTAAGTTAAGGCCTTTATCTTAAAAAATACTTTAATTATCTGTGTCGGATAGCCGGGGCTTTCAAGCCCCGGTATTAATAAATACCTGAGTATTTTTTAGCATAAAGAGAAGATTTGGACAAGAGTAAATATTTTCCATTAAAGATTTTAGATTTGAGATAAAAAAAGCTTGACAGGATTTTCAGAATAGATTAAAGTCTACATATGTAGATAATTATGGAGGTATTCTATGAAAGAAGCACTTACCCCGGGACAGAGCAGGGTATTGAATTTTTTGACCGAATACCTTAGGGAATGGGGGTATCCGCCGACATTGAGGGATATTGCCGGTCACTTTAACCTTACCGGACCGATGGCTCCCAAGAGGCATCTGGAGGCCCTGGAACGCAAGGGCTACATCCGTCGGGTGGGCGGTGGGTCCCGGGCTATCGAAATTCTGGGTCTCTCTCCATTGAGAGAAACTCTCCCGGTACCGGTAGTGGGTAGGGTTAGTGCCGGGAAACCGATCCTGGCGGAGGAAAACCTCGAGGGAACCATGATCCTCGGTCGCTCGTTTGTTCGCGGAGAAGGGAACTTCCTGCTCCGGGTAAAAGGGGAGAGTATGATCGGGGAGGGTATACTTGATGGGGACTATGCCCTGATCCGGCCGCAGAAGACTGCTGAAAATGGAGAGATAGTGGTGGTACTGGTGGGCGGGGAGGCTACCCTGAAAAGGTTCTACCGGGAGAAAGATTTCATTTGCCTGCAGCCGGCTAATTCTCAGATGAAACCCATGATCCTGAAAGAAGGCGATGGGGAAGTCATGATAATTGGCAAGGTAGTAGGGGTTCTCCGGATGATGGACCGAAAAAGAAAGATACCTTTCGGGAGCTGAGAATGGTCACCAAAGTGGACGAGCAAATCGAGGTCGGAGCGGTTTTTGGCGGAAGGAGGAAGATTATTCCCCGCTGGTTTATCTGGAACGGACGGCAGTATCGGATCAAAGAGATTACCTATACCTGGTCAGAGAGACAGGGTAGGGCGAGCATACATTACTTTTCTGCCACCGACGGGATAAATCTCTTTGAACTCTACTATAACTCGGAGAGTATGCTCTGGTTCCTCAGCCAGCTTGATGATGGAAGTTACTGATGACTGATAGAATTATTCTTCATGTTGACCTTGATGCCTTCTTTGCCTCGGTAGAGCAGCGGATCAATCCCACCCTGCGGGGGAAGGCCATTGCGGTCAGTGGGGGCGGGAAGAGGACAGTAGTGGTCACTTCCTCCTATGAGGCCCGGGCCCGGGGGGTAAAGACCGGGATGACCATCCACGAGGCAAGGAGGCACTGTCCGGAACTGATCTTTATTATCGGAAATAACAACAAATACATTGATTCCTCAGTAAAGATCATCACCATTTTGGAGGATTTTACCCCTTTAGTGGAGGTTTTTTCCATTGATGAGGCCTTCCTGGATATTACTGCCTGCCAAAGGCTATTCGGGAGCCCGGAAATTATTGCCCGGTTGATCAAGAGAAGGATCAAGGGAGAGCTGGGGTTAACCTGCTCCATCGGGATTGCCCCTAATAAGCTCCTGGCCAAGCTGGCAAGCGGCATGGAAAAGCCGGAGGGTCTGGTAATGATCCGGCCGGAGGAGATAGAGAATCTTCTGGATAGGCTCCCGGTCGAAAAACTATGCGGTATTGGAGATAAGCTGGCTAAGCATCTAAGCCTGCTGGGAATCAGGAGCGCCGGTGACCTGGGGAGGTTCCCGGAAGGAACCCTGACAAAAAGATTTGGGGTGATCGGCCATACCCTTCACCTGATGGGTCTGGGCATCGATGAGAATCCGGTAGTCCCATACCAGCGGGAACCCGAGGCCAAGTCGGTGGGGCACTCTACCACCCTGGAACGGGATATAAGCAGCGAGCACCAGATCGCAAGCGTGCTCTGGAGGCTCTCGGAGATGGTAGGCCGGAGGATGAGGAGGGAAAGGTTCTCCGGGAGGACAATTGCCCTGACGGTTCGGTATGAGGATTTTTTCACCCTTACCAAGAGAAGAACCCTCGTGAGATACATCGAAGGCAGCCAGGAGATCTTTGAGGGCGCCTGGGGAATCTTTCAGTCAATTGTCCACCGGAAAGCGGTTAGGCTCCTGGGGGTCAGTGTAACCAACCTGAGCCACTGCCAGCAGTTGCTCCTGTTTGAGGAAGAGAGTAAGAAGCTGCGGATCACCAGGGCAATGGATAGGATCAACGACCGGTGGGGGGAATTTACCGTTACCTGGGCGGGGTTGCTTGACCGCTCCCGGGGGAAGGGGATAATATCTCCTTCCTGGAGACCGGAGGAGAACCAAATACTAACGGGATAGACTGGCAGGGGAGGGTAGAGCTATTTGTTTTCGCCGTAGAGATAGGCAGATAATTCTTTGCTTACCTCGT
>CP070770.1:1511582-1520237 GCA_020345765.1 Deltaproteobacteria bacterium | reverse complement strand
GAGTATAAAAAACTTATCCAACATTTTGATAAAATGCGTAAGAAAAGAAATATCTTTACTTATGAATTAAGTATTTCTATCTCTCCAACCGAAGTGAAGAATGCTTTAAACTCAGCTACAAAATTCGTAGAAGCCATTAAAAGTCTTATAGAAAAAGAAAATCCACAGCTTAAATTCAAGTTTTAAGGATTGTTCGATAACGATTTACATCCTTCCTGTCCTGAGCCTGCCGAAGGGTTCTCTAATAGCCCCAGCGCCCGTATTATCTAGGGAGAGATCCTAATTATCTCTTTGCCTTTTAATAATTCCAGCCGAGGAAACCGAAGGCCAGAACATTCATCGCGATAGGGACCGAGTAAAAGAGGACAATAAGTTTGATCTTGGCCTTCATGGTCTTGCGAGTGATGATCCAGATGGCCGCACAGAAGAAGTGAAAGTACCCGATGAGAAAGATCAGCCAGACCCCCTGGAAAGAGAGGTTCCAGAAGGAATACTCCCAGACCAGGTGACCGCCGATGTTCAGAAAACACTCCACGAAGACGCAGAAGGCCGAGTAAACTGCGGCCCAGAACCACTTCTCGGGGATGCCTAAGATCTTCTCCTTTGTGCTCTCGGAAAGGGTATGGTAGTAGACGATGCCGAGAAGGGCGAACATGAACATGATCTCGATGTTCCACCCCACCATGGTGCGGAGCGCCGTATCGCCCGGGGTGGTCCAGAAGGCGGAGCGCTGGGAGAGATGCATGACCCACCCGTTCCAGGTCTCGTTGAAGAAATCCACGCCGAAGATGGTGACACCGGCAAGAACCGCATTCCAGTTCCCGGTCTGTTTCGCCAGCTTGATCTCTTTGACGTAGATGTAAAACACGATTGCCAGGAGAGGGATGACGTACCACTTGACCAGGGAAAGGTCCCGGAGTCCGTCGAGTGCCTGCAGAGTCGCTTCGGTCATACAAACCTCCTTTAATTCGATGTTCTTCTATTATCAGGATCATAGATTTTATCCTCGCGGAGGTCAAGAGAAGAATTGATCCGGGTTTCAACTTCAGGGAGAGTCTTGGGCGATTTTGTTGTTTGAAAATCTAACAGTATGTGTTATAATCTACAACTGAAATCGGATTAAAGGGGGGTTAAAAAAGGGCAGACCCTTCGATATAAGCCCTTTACATTGAGACAAGATTATTACCGTGCCCGGGTGGTGGAATAGGTAGACACAAGGGACTTAAAATCCCTCGGATTTATAATCCGTGCCGGTTCGATTCCGGCTCCGGGCACCAATTCTATTAAATTATACCCCATTTTTTTCCTCATTCCCCCAAATTCTCAATCAGAATAATATCGTAGAAGACCGGCCTATTTAACCTATACCCAGTTTTAGGGTGGTTTTTTGTTGATAGGTATGTTTATTCATGATAGATTGTTTGCCATGTTAAATAGAATAATTATTGCCCCAAGCGAGAGGAAAAAAGTGTCGGGAATTTGGAGAGGGATTGCTCTAACGGTCATTTTAGCCCTAATTTCGGGATTTGCCGTTTCGGCCAGGACCGAAGAGGAATTGGGTAAGGAGATCCGGGATGAGATGGTGGGGGAGTTCTCGGACTCGATGTCAAAGCTGGTCTTGAGCACCCTCAAGAAGCTCCCGGGCTGGCTCAGGGTTAGAAAAGAGGCTAATAAACTCCTGAACCAGATCCCGGATTTTCCCGAACCGGTTCCGGTGCCGGACGAGGAGGAGATCTTTTCGTGGATTGAGGGACTGGCGTCTTTTTCCCATCGCCGGCCCGGCAGCCCGGAAGCCATGGCGGCAGAAGATTATCTGGTCCGGGAGCTTGAAAAAACCGGCATCACCGGGATTAAGAAGGAGCCGATCGAGCTCAATCATTGGGAGGCAGGTAATTACTCACTCGCGATCGAGACCGAAGAGGGCTATCAGCCGTTTCCCTGTTTTTATGTTCCCTATTCCGGCTTTACCCGGGAAGAGGGGGTTGTCGCGGAGATGGTCTATATCGGTAAGGGGAGGCCGAAAGATTTTGCCGGAAGAGAGGTGAGGGGAAAGATTGTAGTAGCGGAGGTCCCCTTCGTTAACCTTCCCTACGGCCTGCTCCTGAAGCTGCTTCCCAGCTATTATTTTTCCGACCCGGGGAAAAGCATCGGCCTCGGGTTCAGGTTGCCCCTGATCTTTGTCCGAAGGAACTTCCTCGGTTATGCTACCGAGAAGGTCCATCTTCCCACCGATGTTTACTGGCAATCGGTTGATAGCGGGGCGGCGGGGATTATTCTGATCCTCAAGGACCAGCCTACCAATTCCAATACCCATTACGGGCCCTACGATGGTATTTTAAAGCCCCTTCCCGGTCTCTGGGTGGGGAAATACGACGGGGTGCAGTTGCGGGGATATGCCAAAAAGGGACTGAAGGCCAGGCTCGTCCTCCAGGGAGATGTCAAGGAATCGGTCAGCCACAATATCTACGGATTTCTTCCCGGACAGTCGGAGCGAACGATTATCATCGCTTCCCATCACGATTCTCCTTTTCAGGGAGCGGTCGAGGACGGAAGCGGATGCGCTCAGGTTCTGGCCCAGGCCCGGGCATGGGCAAAGATTCCCAGGGAGAGGAGGCCGAAAACGCTCCTCTTCCTTTTCACCGCCGGGCATTTCTACGCCTCGATCGGCTCAAGCACTTTTGCCAAAACTCATAAGCACGATCTGCTAAAAAAGATCGACTTGGTGTTTGTTACCGAACATATCGCAGCCAAAGAGGCGAGGGAGGCTGAGAACCGTCAATACGAGTTCACCGGTCATCTCGAGCTGGGCGGTATCTTCACGGAGAATCAGGGGTATGTGGTGGCGAGCGTAATCAAGATGCTCAAAACACATCCGCTGGAGCGGGTGGTAAGTGTGCCCATCGATTTCTTCGGGACTTCGCCTCCCACTGATGTCAGCGGGTTCGTGCTCGAGCCGGATCTGGATGTCCCGGTTCTAAGCTGGATTACAGGCCCTGCCTATCTGCTCTGCGCCGAGGACACCCTGGATAAGATCGAGGTGAGCCAGCTCGATGATTTTGCCGGGGCCACCGCGGGATTGGTCGGCAGTCTGATGATGCTCAAGAGCGAGCTGATAATCGGGAACAATAAGAGGTAAAAAACCTACTTCAATATTCCCGTCAGAGATATACAATTGGTGTTGTTGAAAAAGTAATTTCTTTCCCCCTGGCCTGTCATGAGCCCTTCGGCTTCGCTCAGGATAAACTCTGTCGAAGAGAATGACATCCATTATAGTTCCCTCTCCCCTGGAGGGAGAGGGTTAGGGTGAGGGGGAAAACAGATAGAATTTTCACCCCCACCTTGCTCCTCCCCCATCAAGGGGGAGGAGATTGTTTTGGATGCCCCGCAGCTCTGCTGCGGGGTAATTCACTGCTACCCCTTTATTATCACTTTCCACGTTATCTAATCCCAGTTGTTATTGGGAGAGCCTTGCCAATTGACTGATATTAAATTTAGGGCGGATTTTTATTGATAGGAGTAGGTATTCATGATAGATTATACCGCATTAAATCGGATTAGGAGATAGATATGGCCGGACAGGCACTAAGCGATCTAAGGGTATTGGAATACAGCGACCTGGTCTCGGGACCTTACTGCGCCAAGCTCCTTGCCGACCTGGGTGCCGACGTCATCAAGATCGAGGCTCCCCGGATCGGTGACAGTGCCCGGAGGAGGGGGCCGTTCTTGAATGACCGCCCGGGACCCGAGAGGAGCGGGCTCTTTTTCTATCTCAATACAAACAAGCGGGGGATTACCCTGAACCTTGAGAGCAAGGCAGGGCAGGGTATTTTCAAGGAACTCATTAAAGAGACAGATATTTTAATAGAAGACAGGCTGCAGAGAGCAATGCTCAGTCTGGGACTGGATTACGACTCTTTAAGGGAGATAAACCCCGAGCTGATTCAGACATCCATTACTCCGTTCGGGCAGACAGGACCATACCGGGACTATAAGGCCTACCACCTCAACACTTATCACTCCGGGCTGGGTTATGTAACACCGGGTAATGCGCCGAGTCTGGATAAGGAACCGCTGAAAACAGGGGGATTCGTGGGTGAATATGCGTCGGGGTTGAGTGCGGCGGTGGCGACCCTGGCCGCCCTGCATTGGAAGGGAAAGACGGGCGCAGGGCAGTTTATCGATGTCTCGAAACAGGAGGCCCTGATAAACCTGCAGAGGGTGAGGGCGGTCGCTTATCCGAATAGCGGGAAGGTTTTCAGGAGGTTGGCCGTTGTCAGCGGTACGGGAGGGCTGATAGAATGCAAGGACGGCTATGTAATGGCAACGCTGCCTGAGGCCCACCAATGGCAGGGCTTTGCCAAGCTGTTAAACCGGCCTGACCTGGCAGACGAGAAATACAACGATACCGAGTATCGTAACGAGCACTGGAAAGAAAAGATAGCGCCCGCGATATCCAAGTTTGCATCACAGAAGACAAAGGAGGAGCTCTATCATAAAGGTCAGGAGCTCGGCTGTCCGATCGTCCCTGTCAATTCGCCGGCGGATGTGGTAAATTCCAGGCAATTGAAGGATAGGGGATTCCTCGTGGAGGCTGATATGCACGGTGAGGGGAAGATCAGGTATCCGGCGGCCCCGTATAAGTTATCCGTCACACCCTGGCGGGAGGGTACTGCCCCGATCCTGGGCCAGCATAACGAGGATGTCTACCGCGGACTCGGATACAGTAAGAAGGATATCCTGAAGATGTCGGAGGACGGGGTTATCTGAAGGGGAGTTGAAGATGGATAAAGCGTTAGAGGGAATAAGGGTTGCCGATTTTTCCATCGCCTGGGCGGGACCGCACGCTACCGAGCTCCTGGCATTTTTGGGGGCAGAGGTTATCAAGATCGAAAGCAGGATGCGGGTCGACCACTCCCGGACAACCTCGATAACCACAAGCCAGGTATTCAGGGAGATGGATGTGGCCCCGACCTTCAGCGATATAAACCTGGGCAAGCTGAGTGTAAGGCTCAACCTGAAGAAGCGGGAAGGGGTCGAGTTGGCGAAGGAGATCGTCAGGATAAGTGATATTGCGATACAGAACCTGCGCCCGGGTGTTCTCGACCGGCTGGGACTGGGATATGAGGCCCTGAAAGAGGTCAATCCCGATATAATCTACCTCTCCTCGTCAGCCCTGGGGGCGACCGGGCCGGAGAGCCGCTATATCGGCTACGCCCCGAGCTTCGCGGCCGTTTCCGGGTTGTCCTGGGTAACGGGTTACCCCGATTGCCCGCCGGTCCAGCTGTTCGGCGAGATCGACTTTATCTCCGCGACAACCTCGGCTTTTGTAACCTTAGCCGCCCTCCATTTTAGGGAAAGAACGGGTCAGGGGCAGCATATCGACCTCTCTTCGGCAGAGAGTATAAGCTGCCTTATCGGGGAAATGCTGATTGACTATACAATGAATGACAGGAACAGAGCCTGCAGTGGGAACCGTGATGAGATGATGGCCCCCCACGGCTGTTACCGCTGTAAGGGAGAGGATAAGTGGGTCAGTATCGCGGCCGCCAACGATGAGGAGTGGAAGGCGTTCTGCCGGGCGGTAGGAGACCCTGAGTGGACGAGGGATGAGAGGTTTTCCGACCAAAACCGCCGACGGGAGAACCAGGATGAGCTTGACCGGCTGATCGGCGAGTGGACGGCCAAACACACCGATTACGAGGTAATGCACATACTCCAGAAGGCAGGGGTAGCGGCGGTCCCATCATTCAGCAATGAAGAGTTGTTTAATGACGAGCACCTGAAGGAGAGGGGCCTTTTTACCGAGATCGATCACCCCAAGATAGGGAAAAGGACGGTTGTGGGTGCCCCCTGGAAGCTAAAGGCCACGCCCCCCCAGGTCAGACGCGACCCACTCTTCGGCGAGCACAATGATTATGTCTTCGGCGAGCTTCTGGGGCTTCCGGCCGAGCGTATCCGGAAGCTCATGGATGAGGAGGTTATCTACTGATCAATGGCTCAGGCGGATTAGGTCATTGGGATTTAAAAACATCGATATCCTCTAATTCCGCCTCGTCCGCCTTCTTTACCATCGGGCTCTCGTCAGACCAGGCGATACAGGCGTTCCTCATTCCGGGCATCATCTGCAGCCAGAGCTTGGTCCACTTTTCCCGGGGCAGATTAATTTCAAGACCTTCAATTAACTCATCACTCTTAGCAAACCGTCCCTGGACCACTGCCTGGCCCATCTCGTAGAGGAGGCTATTAAGATGGGCGCAGCCGGCGGCCCCGCCCGCCAGTTCCTGGATCCTCTGATAAAAGTCGCCTTTAACCCGGATTCCCTTCAGCTTTTCAAGATTATCCAAAGTCGGCAGGCACTCCTGGTGGGGATGACGGATGAACTCTCCCTTAATGGAGATGATCTCCAGTTTTGGATGAGAGAACTCGACATTCAGTTTAATCTCGTGGTAGGTATCATTCAGATGTCCGGTTACCATGAATTTACCCTCATCCATCCAATCAACTTGAACACTTATACTCCTATCAAAGATTGACATCGGTCTGCCTCCTCTTCATTATTTATTCACCCCCACCTCAATCCTCCCCCATCAAGGGGGAGGAAATACTGATTGGTTTCAGCCCTATATCTATTCTACGGATTTCCCAATTATCCCACAATCTCTCAGCCAGTGGACCGTGCTCGTTATCCCATCTTGCAGTGAGACCCTGGGGACATAGCCCAGTTCGTTCTTGGCCCGGGAGATATCGAAGTTGCGATTGATACTGAGAAGCTTGACCCCGGTTCGCAGGGGAGGAGTTGGTCTCCAGGGCAAGAGGATCTTTAAGCCATATTCAGCAACAGTAGCCAGGGGGTAAACCAGGGATGCGGGGACCGAGAAACCGGGCTTATCAACTCCCATCTCCTCGGCCATCAGGTCAAGAAACTCTTTCCAGGTATTTACGCGGTCGTCGCTGATAATATAGGACCGCCCGATGATGTTGTTCCGGGTTCCCGCCAGGATGACCGCATCGGCAACATTCCCACCGTAGGTGAAGAAAGCCCTTCCCCGCCCACCGTTTAATAGGACCATTCTGCTCCGGGCCAGGAGCCTTCCTACCCGGGCGCTAAGGTTCCGGTCCCGGGGGCCGTAGATCAGGGTGGGGCGGATAATGACCACCGGGAGCCCCTTTTCCCGGTAATATTCATCAACGAGCCTCTCGGCCTCGATCTTGGTCTGTGTATAGTAGGAAGGGGAGGGAAGAAAGGGGCTTTCTTCGGTAACTCTCTCGTGACTCCTCACTCCGTAGACCCCCACGGTGCTGACATCAACGAATCTCTGGATGTTTGCGCTCAAGCAGGCCTCCAGGAGGTTCTTTGTTCCCAGGACATTAATCTGGTAAAAATCCTTCCAGGCCCCCGACTCCATTACCAGGGCCGCACAGTGATAGACCACCTCTACCCCCGAAACCGCTTTTTTTAGGGACTCGTAGTCCCGCAGGTCTCCGTAGACCAGCTCTATCGGTTTTTCCGCCAGGTGAGAGGTATCGCTGGTTTTCCTCACCAATGTCCTAACCTGGTCCCCTCTTTCAATTAATTTCTCGGCCAGGTGGCTTCCCACCAGCCCGGTGGCCCCGGTTACCAGAGCTTTCATGGTTTCCTTCCTCCACCAAGCAAGATTATTCTTAAAATCGAGAGAAATCCTATCCTACTTCGCATTATTGTGATCCTCTATTTAAGATCACTGGAGGCGAGTTAACGGGAGCGGTTTAGGATGTAAGGGGAGGGGAGATTGCATCTTCTATCAACCGACCTTCTCTTTACAAAGCTCGTATTCAATTCTGGCCTGCTCGTTTTTTGGATTTATTCTTAGAACCTTGCTAAATATATTGCCGGCTTCCTGATAAAATCCTCCCTCCAGGTAACTTTTCCCCGCGCGAAACCACATCTCTTCGATACCATTATCATAGATCTTTGATAGGTGCTGTAGGCCGTCTTTGCCCAAGGCTTTCTGAACAAGATTTTTATAAAGTATTATCCAGCGAGCGATGAGGTTCATTTCTTTATATTCGGAGAGCACATTGATTAACCCTTTATTACGCAGGCTCTGAAAGTAGCTGGAGATTTTCTCAAAACTCTGTTTCAAACGGGCGCTTGCTAAAGCCGCGGTTCCTCTAAATTCTTCCGCCTCTTCAGATTCATACCGTGCCAGGTTTTCTAAATAATATACTTCTTCCCTTGTCTCTTCGGCGAGGTGGAAGATTGTTCTCACGCCAACGGCGAACTCCTGAATTTTCTTCCGCTTGATATTGTCAATCTCCTGTTCTCCGATTATGTCATGACATCTCTGTTTTAAATTAAACAGTGGACTGGCTGCCTGATAACCGTGATTCAGCTCTCTGTCGTCGCTAACGAATTTCCTGATATCCTTGAATCTTAGATTGCCCGCCTTATATTTTTTATAACAATTTTTGAAGATAATTTCTGATTCCAGGTAATTATTCAGTATTTCTATTATCTTTCTGTCCATAGCCGTCCCGAATTCCTGCTTAGTTAGAATTTATACTATCTTAACTACTTTGGAGGCGATTTTCAAGAAAAAATAGGATGATCGGAGCCCGAACCTCCGGGGGCTTTAATTTTTACTTGACAAAGGTAGCTTAGGAATGTTATCGTTC
>CP070770.1:1489448-1511482 GCA_020345765.1 Deltaproteobacteria bacterium | reverse complement strand
TAGGGGTTCGATTTATCGAACCCGATGGGCTTGATAAATCAAGTTCCTGCTTAGGTTATTAGCTTACGCATCACCATAAGAGAGAGGAGGTCACTTTGGAAATTGAAAAGATAAAGTATACGGGAAAGGTCAAGGAGATCAGTATCGGTAAGGAGGGAAAGGCAATAACCGTTGGGGGGGAGAACTCCTATCCTTTTTATCTTTTTGAGGGGGAGATGCCCCACAAGCCTAAGATCGCCATGGAGGTCTACGATTCAGCCCCGGAGGAGTGGGCCGAGGCCGCCCTTGAGCCCTTTAAGGATGTCAGCGGAGACCCGGCAGCCTGGGCCAAGAAGTGTGTTGAGGAATGCGGGGCCGACGCCATCGCCCTGAGACTTGCCAGCACGGATCCCAACACCAAGAATACCAGCCCGGAGCAGGCAGTTGAGGTTGTAAAGAAGGTTGCCGAAGCAATAAATGTTCCACTTATTGTTCTGGGCTCCGGAAATGCTGAGAAGAATACGGCAGTGCTCCGGAAGGTAGCCGAGGAGTGCGATGGACTGAACCTGACCCTCGGGCCGGTGGAGGAGAGTAACTATAAGCAGATCGGGGCGGCAGCTATCGGGTTCAAACATACGATAATCGCCAATACCCCGATTGATATTAACCTGGCCAAGGAACTCAATGTCCTTCTCGGCAACCTCGGGGTTCCGGACGGAAGTATTTTAATGGATCCTACCACTGGCGCCCTAGGATACGGTATGGAATATACCTACTCGGTAATGGAAAGGGATCGGATGGCTGCCCTGACTCAGGAAGACGAAAAACTTCAATTTCCCATGCTTAATGACATCGGTACCGAGGTATGGAAGATAAAAGAAGCCAAGATCCCCGAGAAGGAAGAACCCAAGCTGGGAGATGCAAAAAAGAGGGGAATACTTATTGAAGCCGTGACCGCCGTGAGTTTCCTCTTGGCCGGTTCCGACATCTTAGTGATGAGACACCCGGAGGCGGTAAAGCTGGTTCGGAGCATTATTGAAGACCTAACTGCAACTTAGGCTAAAAAGGAGCGGATCGGTATGCAAAAAACAATCTTCGTGGATGTAGAGAGTTGTCTGGGCTGTAAAAGCTGCGAGTTGGAATGTTCCGTCGCTCATTCTCACTCCGGCGATCTGTTTGTAGCTGTGCAGGAAGGACCGTCACCTCCCCGGATTTGGGTGCGGGAATCCTCCGGTCTGAATATCCCCAACCTTTGCCGGCATTGTGAGGATATGCCCTGCAGCAAGAATTGCTCACCGGGGGCAATCACCCGGAACGATGATGGGACGGTCATTCTGAATCAGGAACTCTGCGACGGCTGCGGGAACTGTGTTAAAGACTGTCCCTACGAGGTTATCGTCAAGGTAGGGGATAGTTTCATTAAGTGCGACCGATGTATCGGGAGCGTCAGCCGCAACGGGGAGCCGGCCTGTGTCTCTGGTTGCCCGGTGGAAGCAATAGTGCTGAAATCGGCCAAGGAGATCGGGGCCATTATCAAGAAGAAAAAACTCCCCCCCGGTGCCAAGAAAATGCAGACAGTCTACCCGCTGGTGTATTCTATCGACCAGGAGAAATGCACTGGCTGTATGCTGTGTCTGAAGAACTGCCCTGAGCAGTGTATCTCCGGGGAGAAGAAACAACCTCACGAGATTAACCAGAAGAAATGCATTCAGTGCGGCATCTGTTTTGATAAATGCAATCTTGATGCTGTTATTCGTTCATAAATCTAAAGGAGCTTCATTATGGCAAAAAAGAAGAAGTTAAGCGTTGATAAAACCGTTACCCCTCTGGTAAAAAAGGCGAAGGATGACGGTACTAATCTTGTCTGGGACCGGCTTGAGGATCAATCCCCTCCTTGTGGCTTCGGGAAGTCAGGTCTCTGCTGTCGGCTCTGTGCAATGGGACCCTGCCGGATCAACCCCCTGAAAGAGGGCGAGAAGAAGGGTATCTGCGGAGCCACTGCGGAAACCATTGTTGCCCGCAATTTCTCTCGGATGATCGCCTCAGGTACTGCGGCCCACTCTGATCACGGGAGGGGGGTAGCCGAGGTCTTCTTGGCCGCGGCCAAAGGAGAGATCCCCGGCTACGAGATTAAAGATGAGAAAAAGCTATATCAGGTAGCAATGGATTTCGGGATAGAGATCGGGGATCGGGATACCAAGGACATCGCTGTTGATATTGGAGAGAAGGCCCTGGCAGAGTTCTCGCGGCAGGAGGGAGAGTTACTATTTCTTAAAAGGGCTCCTCTCAAGCGGCAGGAGATCTGGAGAAAGCTGGGGATCGCCCCTCGGGGTATCGACCGGGAAGTGGTAGAAATCATGCACCGTACCCATATGGGAGTGGATCAGGATCACCGGAACCTTATGCTTCAGGGCTCCCGCTGCGCCCTCGCCGACGGCTGGGGAGGCTCGATGATCGCCACCGAGCTCCAGGATATCATGTTCGGTAACCCCCGACCCATTGCTGGCCAAGTAAACCTGGGAGTGCTCAAAGAAGACGAAGTAAATATTATCGTCCACGGGCATGAACCCCTGCTTTCGGAGATGATCGTGCTTGCCAGCCGCGATCTGGAACTGGTTAAACTGGCCAAAGAGAAAGGTGCCAAGGGGATAAATATTGCCGGTATGTGTTGCACTGCTAACGAGATACTTATGCGCCACGGCGTCCCCCTTGCCGGTAATTTCCTCCAGCAGGAACTGGCGGTTACCACCGGGGCAGTAGAGGCCATGGTCGTTGATGTGCAGTGTCTGATGCAGTCACTGGCTGATGTGGCAAAATGCTATCATACGAAACTGATTACCACCTCCTATAAGGCCAAGGTCACCGGGGCCGAGCATATCGAGTTCGATGAACACGATGCGCTTAATGTAGCCCGAAAGATAGTCCGGACGGCCGTGGAGAATTACCCCAACCGCGGCAAGGAGAAAGTATTGATCCCCGACGAGAAAAACGACATGGTAGTGGGTTTCTCTCATGAGACGATTAACTACCTGCTCGGCGGGCTTTTCCGGGCTGCCTATAAACCACTCAACGATAATATCATTAACGGCAGGATCCGGGGGGTCGCTGGGGTGGTTGGCTGTAACAATGCCCGGACCGTCCACGATAGCAACCATCTGACTGTTATTAAAGAGTTGATTAAAAACGATGTTATTGTTCTTACTACCGGCTGTGCTGCCATGGCTTGTGGAAAAGTAGGGCTGCTAACTCCGGAGGCGGCTTTTGAGTACGCCGGGGAAGGCCTGGCATCGGTCTGCGAGGCGGTAGGAATTCCTCCGGTACTGCATATGGGCTCCTGTGTGGATAACACCCGGATCCTGATGGCTGCCACTGCCGTGGTTAAGGAAGGAGGTCTTGGCGATGACATCAGCGACCTTCCGGCCGCCGGTGCCGCTCCGGAATGGATGAGCGAGAAGGCTATTGCGATCGGCCAATACTTCGTTGCTTCCGGGGTGTTTACCGTATTCGGTACTACCTTCCCGGTCCTCGGGAGTGAAAAGATGAGGAAGCTCCTTTTCGAGGAGTTTGAGGAAACCCTCAAAGGGAAATGGGCATTTGAGCCTGACCCGGAGAAAATGGCCCAGATGATGATCGAGCATATTGATAAGAAACGAAAGGAACTGGGGATTGATAAGGCCCGGGAGCGGGTGCTCTACGATATGGCTATGCGTCGTGAGCTCGAAGGATAAATCCCAATGGCCAAATTAATGTACGTTAAATAAATAGAAGGAGGATTAAGATGTCAAAGCTTATTGCTTCAGCAGCCATTCGGGGTGCTAATAAGATCATAACCAGGGCGGAAACAAAATATAAGGAGGTTCTGGATAAATACGGCCCTGATCAGGAGGTCGGTTTTCCCAATACCGGTTATTATCTGCCCATCATCCTGGGTATTCTGGGAATTCAGGTAAAAAACCTGGGGGATATGAAGCAGGTCTTGGAAAGATGCCGGGTTTTGCTACCGCCGATGGTAAAGGAGAAAAACGCTCTCCCTTACCTTGCCCCTGCCCTCGATGCGGGGATGGCAACCCTCTTTGCCGAGGAACTCATTGAGGCAATTAGATACCTGGAGGAACCCAATTTTTATGTCCGGGGGGAGGATCCAACGGAAGATAACATCTGGTTGGGTGCTGCCGATGACATTATCCTCAGGAAAAGAGGGATTGAGTTTGTTGATGGGACTGCACCCGGATTTGCCGCCATCCTCGGTTCCGCTCCCAGCCCGGAGATCGCTGCTAGAATCGCCCAAGAGCTTCAGGAGAAAAACCTTTACGTATTCATGTGTGCCGAGCACAACGGAAAGCGTTTCTCTGAGCAGTTAGTGGAGGCCGGGATTCAGATCGGCTGGCCTACCCGCCTGGTAAGCTTCGGACCTGATGTGAGTGCCGCGGTCTTCGCCATGGGTTTTGCCACCCGGGCGGCAATGAGCTTCGGAGGGATCGAGCCCGGGGATTTCCGTAAGATCCTGATCTACAATAAAGACCGGGTATTTGCCTTTGCCCTGCCCATGGGATATGTCACCGATGAGTGGTATGCCAATGCTGCCGGTGTAATCAACTGGGGATTCCCGGTCATCGCCGATACCCCGATCCCGGAGGTGCTCCCCACCGGGATCTGCACTTATGAGCACGTAGTCTCCAACATCCCTCATGACCAACTCGTCTCCAAAGCCGTGGAGGTCCGGGGACTCAAGGTAGCAGTAGCGGCGGTTCCGGTTCCGGTCTCCTACGGGGCGGCTTTTGAGGGGGAAAGGGTCCGGGGAGAAGATATTTATCTGGAATGCGGCGGAGGAAAAACCCAGGCAGTGGAGTGGACTACCACCAAGGATATGAATGAGGTGGAGGATGGAAAGATTGAAGTAATCGGTCCGGATGTCGATGATATTGAGCCCGGTTCCCGGCTCCCCCTGGCCATAGTTACTGAGGTTGCCGGAAGGGCGATGCAGGAGGATTTCGAGCCCATCCTCGAGCGGCAGATCCACCACCTGATCAATTATGCTCAGGGGATGATGCATATCGGGCAGCGCGATATCGCCTGGATCAGGATCAGTAAGGCCGCCAAAGAAAAGGGCCTCAAACTATCACATATCGGCTCTATCCTCCATGCCAAATTCCATCAGGATTTCGGCACTATCTTCGATAAGGTCCAGATCAAGATCTATACCGAAGAAGATAAGGTTAAAGAGATCACCGAGAAGGCCCGGGCGGTATATAGGGCCCGGGACGCGAGAATCGAGGGGATGACCGATGAGACCACCGAGACCTATTATTCCTGCACCCTCTGTCAATCATTCGCCCCTTCTCATGTCTGTATGATCAGCCCGGAGAGAACCGGGCTGTGTGGGGCCTATAACTGGATGGACTGCAAGGCGTCCTATGAGATCAATCCTACCGGTCCCAATCAACCGGTGGAGAAGGGAGAGACCCTTGATAGTAAACTGGGGCAGTGGAAGGGATGTAATGAGTTTATCTTTAAGGCCTCCCGGCAGAAGCATGACCATTTCAACTTCTACAGCATAATGGATGCCCCGATGACCACCTGTGGCTGCTGTGAATGTATCGCCGCCGTCCTTCCTACCTGTAATGGAATAATGACGGTGAATCGGGAATATATCGAGATGACCCCCTGCGGGATGAAATTCACTACCCTCGCCGGTACAATCGGCGGTGGACTGAGCACACCCGGGTTCGTTGGGCACAGCAAATATAATGTCTGCCAGCGCAAGTTTATCGCAGGTGACGGTGGGATCCAGAGGCTGGTCTGGATGCCGAAGATGCTTAAAGAGGAGTTAATGGAGCGCCTTAAGAAGAGAGGGGAAGAAATCGGTATCCCCAACTTCCATGAAATGATTGCTGATGAAACCGTTGGTTCTACTGAAGAAGAGATCCTGCCATTTCTCGAGAAAGTAGGGCATCCGGCCCTGAAAATGGATCCGATTATGTAAATATAGAAGGGAGGCAAAAATGGCATTGACAGGAATTGAGATCTATAAGAAGCTCCCGAAGACCAATTGTAAGGAATGCGGGGTCCCGACCTGCATGGCCTTTGCCATGAAGCTGGCAGCCGGCCAGGCTGAGCTATCGGCCTGTCCGCATGTCTCCGAGGAGGCCCGGGCCGAGCTTGACGAAGCTTCCGCCCCCCCCATTCGTTCAGTCACTATTGGGAAAGGGGACCGGGGCCTCAAGGTCGGGGGAGAGATCGTAATGTTCCGTCATGAAAAGACTTTTTACAATCCCCCGGGGCTCGCGGTTCTTGTCACCGACGAGATGGACTCGGCCGAGGTCGACCGGAGACTGAAAAGCTTCAAGGAGCTTGAATATGACCGGGTCGGCCTTTTGCTCCGGGCGGACTTGGTTGCCTGCAAATCGACCTCCGGGGATGCGGGTAAATTCGAGGCACTGGTAAAGAAAGTGCAATCAGAGGTTGAAGGAGGATTGATCCTGATAAGTGAGGATGCGGGTGTTATGGAGGCCGGGCTCAAGGTAAGCGCGGATAACAATCCCCTGATCTACGCAGCAACCTCTGACAATGCGGATGCTTTCGCAAAACTGGCCAAGGATAACACCTGCCCCCTGGCAGCCCGGGGGAAAGACTTAAATGAGCTGGTAGAGCTAACTCAGAAGCTGACCGGTGCCGGGCTTAAAGACATCGTAATTGACAGCGGGGCCCGGGGGCTTCGTCAGGCCTTCCAGGATCAAATCGTCATCCGGCGTAAGGCAATTCAATCTAAATTCCAGCCACTCGGGTTCCCTACTATCACTTTCCCCTGTGAGATGACCGACGATCCGATGAAGGAGACTCTGATTGCCTCGACCTTTATTGCCAAATACGGCGGGATAATAGTCCTTTCCGACCTGAACGGACACTCCCTTTTTCCGCTCCTGCTTGAAAGAATGAACATTTTTACCGATCCCCAACGTCCGATGGCCACCACCGCGGGGATCTACGAAATCAATAACCCGGATGAAAACTCGCCGGTGCTTATTACCAGTAACTTCTCCCTGACCTATTTCATCGTCTCCGGAGAGATCGATAGTAGCCGGGTACCAACCTGGCTATTGGTATTCGATACCGAAGGTCTCTCGGTTCTGACCGGATGGGCCGCCGGCAAATTCGTGGGAGACGCCATTGGCCCCTGGGTGAAGAAGTGCGGGATTACCGATAAGGTAAAGCGTCTAAAGTTAATCATCCCCGGTGTTGCCGCTGCCATCAGCGGTGAGTTGGAGGAAGAGCTTCCGGACTGGGAAATCTCCATTGGACCTCGGGAAGCAGCTCATCTTGGTGCGTTTCTAAAACAGCTATAAGGAGGAATTAAATGATTTGCGTAGCAGAAAATATTAACATAATGTCCAAGACCATCGGCCCGGCGATCAAGGAACGCAACACCAAGCCGATCCAGGAGCTTGCCGTCAAGGAGGCCGAGCGGGGAGTAGATTATCTTGATCTGAACATCGGTCCTACCCGTAAGGGGGGAGCCGAGACGATGGAATGGGTGGTGAAGACGGTGCAGGAAGTAGTTGAGCTGCCCTGCTCCCTCGATACCACCAACGTGGAGGCGATGGAAGCCGGTCTCAAGGTACATAAAGGCAAAGCCCTCATTAATTCGGTATCTCTTCAGCCGGATCGGCTGGAAAAGGGCCTGCCACTGGCCAAGAAGTACGAAGCGAATGTTATTGCCCTACTCTGGGGGGCGGAGGGAATGCCCCGGGATGAGAATGAGCGGGCAATGCATGTGGTAGATTTCTTTCAGAAGGCTGATGAACTTGGGGTTCCGCACAGCGATATCTGGGTTGATCCCATCGTTTCTCCGGTAAGCGTAGAGATCAATCAGGTCAAGGCCTGTGTTACTTTTATGAGCATGTTGAAGGAGATCTCTCCCGAAGCTAAATCCATTGTTGGTCTGTCCAATATCTCCAACGGCACCCCGGATGATCTGCGACACTGGTTGAATAAGACTTATATGATTATGCTGATGAAGCATGAACTCTACTCCGCCATTGTTGACGCCTTTGATGAAGAGCTCCTTGAGATCGCCCGGGGGGGAAAGAAGAACATTGTTGAGCTGATTCACAAGTTAATGGATGGCGAGTCGGTCGACATGGGCAGCTTGGGTGAGGAAGAGGCCAAGTATGCAAAAACCACCCGGGTACTGATGGGCCAATCGCTATACTCCCATTCCTGGTTGGAGATTTAGGGAGCAACCCTATATATTTATAAACTCAATAAAAAAGGGGATGTTCATCAAAGGAGCCGAAACTCCTCTCCGAAAAATCCTCGGTGGAAATCCATTAGTGCAAAATGAGGGGACGTTTATCTCCCCCCTCGGTAGGTTCTTCGGTTAGGTAGAACGATAACTTCCTCTTTTAATCCTCACTATCAATAAATTGCCTGAGTCGGTTTTTCAATTCCTCCTCCAGGAATGAAAATCTGATCCCGATTCCTTGCATGCTAAAAGACTTTTTCCTGGCAGGTTTCCTGGTTGACCAAACTACTTCTCCGTTGACATCAAAGGGTTCCTTGACCCGGGGAAAGAAAATCCTCAAACTAACTTTTTCTTTGGGTTGTGAGGGTCGGACGGTCTGCAAAAAGGCCCCTCCCTCACTGACATTTACTATCTCATCAAATGTGAATACATCGTCCCAGAAACAACCTGCTCTTAGGTTACATGTAACGCGCGAATGCTTTCTGCTCTCCATAGTAACTCCTCCTGTTGCTGAATTATCCTGTCCGGTTACCGCAGGTTATCCAATAGGATAAACCC
This sequence comes from Deltaproteobacteria bacterium, assembly GCA_020345765.1. Lineage (GTDB taxonomy): Bacteria > Desulfobacterota. The sequence goes on along the minus strand of CP070770.1, from coordinate 1,502,703 downwards.
TCAAAAATCATTTTGCAAGCAAAAAGTGATCTAAATCACAAAATTTTCGTAAGGCCTAATTTGTCCTTGATAGCCTTATTTTCTCCTATTTTTATAATAATTTTAGAATTTATTGTATTTTGCTTTAAAAAACGGCAAAAATTGCCCTTTTTTGCTAAAATACTAAATATTAAAAGCCGTATTTAGTAGAAAAAAGAGGATATAAATTTGGATTTATATAATCGGAAATAAAGGAGTCTGGTTATTGAGGCCTATCGACTAGAATACTTAGCAGCACCTTATCATGTCCTCATCTCCGTCTCGAAAATTCTAATCAAATCAAGGCGATTTTCTTCGGGCTTCCATTCCTGGAGGAAAGCCCTCGGCTCGGAGCTTCCTTTTTGGTAAATAACCTGAACCAGAGAAAACTGTCTGTCTTCGCGTAGCAATCTGTCTTCCTGATCGCAGAAGACCTTCGTCCAGGTCCCCGTATTAAGGTACTGGTATTTTCCATCTTCCAATCTAATAATGTCGGCATCATGATAGTGCGATAAAATGACGTATTTGATTGCCCGGTCATTTAAAATCTGACTTATTCTCTTGACTACTTTACTTAAGTGCGCAGCTTTTACCGGATACTGGTAGAACTTCGAGTGATATCTTTTCCTGATCCGGTACGGGAAAGCATTCAATAAAAATACATAGAAATTCCGCAGTTGTCTCGAAAGATATTCAATAAATCTCCCGCCGAAATATATAACGAGGGGGATAAGAACTAAGAAGCCGATGGTGGAAACGGTAAACACCGCTATCCTTTCCCGGGAACCTATCATAATTTCTTCTTTGGCAAAGTAATTAATAATAATCCCGGAGATATCCATCTGCCACCATCCGAAGATGTATAGTAAAACCAACGCGGTCGTGCAGTAATAAAGATACTTTCCGGTAATTCGGGCGTACTCGAAAATCGGCATTTTATGTAGTGAGTGCAACTTTTTTATTTGATCTGAACTTAAATTATATTCATCCCCACATTGCTTCCATTTGAGTTGATTCAATTCTGCTGCCCTTTGCCTTCCTCTATGTTTCCAGAAGAAAAAGTAAGGTAGGATTTTACCAAAGAAGATAATTAAAGATAGGTAGATGTAATGCCTTTGTATCAGTAACGCCTGTAAAGGGTGATGGATGAACAGCCAATTGATAAAACTCGATCTTTTTTTAAAGTTATCGGCGAAAGGAAACCGGTGTTCGATCCGGTTTAGGACATACTTGACAAAATATGAGCCGAAAGACATCTCTAATCTTACTCTATTGAACCGCTTAATCACATAGGGAGCGAGGAAATTAACGAAGGAGTTGTACTTATCGTATTGACTCCCATGTTCTATGTAAACCCCATTATCGATATGAAAGCATCTCTGGAAGATAATATTTTCATTTCTCGAAGAATCTTCAATATATTTCATGATCTCAGCCTTAAACGCTTTTCTAACATCAGAGTACTGAAACTCGATATCGTGATTCCCGGTTATGATTACTATCCGATGTCCCTGTTCAATTATCTTCGCCAGTGACCGGAAGAAAATAACATGTCCCTGCATAACCTTTCTCAGTTTGAGGACGGAATTGAATTCAGATGTATCCGGTCCAAAACCCGAATAATACCCCTGGTAATTTATTATTTTTCTATTTTCATCGTAAACCGGGGAGATTACCTGGGGGAAATCCAGTAAGTCTCCGTTAATTATCAGGTCAAATTTATAATTTTGTTCCTGGGCATGTTGGAGGATAAATGTCACAAAATCCGAGAACTCCTCGTCAAAAAAGAAGTCCTCGTTCTTAGAAAACTTTCTCGTCATTACATCGCGACCCTCGCTCAAGTGCAGATCGCCTACCACATAAACCTTCCTCTCAACCTCCCCTTTAAATGTATATGGGTGTATCCTTGAAGAGCTAAATCCTTTTTCTCTCTGGTTGTTCACCTTCTACTACCTCTTCTAAACGTCCCTTTGATATTCTTTCGTAATCCTAAGGTAGTATCGCTTTCCGTGCAATCGTTGATAATGCCAGAAAAGAAGGAACATGGGATGAAGTTTAGGAATCCAGAACTTTTCCGGTATAGACTCCACTGGCGGTACCCTGCCGATAGTAATAGGTGCGGTGATAATCCCCTCTCCCTCTTCCCGAGACATACGGGCGATAATCTCTCCGGAACCGTCGACGATCTGGGTCTCCCCGAGGTAGTATGAGCGACATGGAATGCCCGGAACCCACGGTGTTTTCCCCTCAAATTTTCCTGCATGTGCCGCATGAATCACGGGAACACCAAGCATACGGGCCATTTTGGATGGGGTAGCCTTCATAATCTCTGCATTCGACTTCAACAAGGTCCTTTTAAATGGAACGGGTAGGTTCTTGTCAGGAAGTGTCCACCAGCACGAACCGGCTAATAACAAGTCTACTTTGGAGACAAGGCGTCGTGCCGTCTGGGTGCGCACCAATTCCCAGCAGAGAGCAATACCCATAGGACCCAAGGTGGTTTGAATAATACCGTCGTCACTTCCGCCAATATAGTAACAGTTTTCCCACATGGTGGGAATATCCTTGTCATGGGTCACATAGGTACCATCCGGGTGGGCAAGCACAAAAGTGTTATAACGTTCCCCATCTCCCTTAATGGATATGAAAGCCCCCCCTACCATACCGTTATGCTGCTTTGCCTTTGAAGTGAGAAATTCCAGTGCCTTCCCCTTCAATGGCAGCGCAGCATTCAGCAATGAGGGGTGAAACGCAACCCCCGAAGTGAAGAATTCCGGGAGGATTACGAGCTGGGCACCACTCGTGAATGCTTGTTCGACAAGTCGGTCAGCCTTTTCCAAGTTGGTATTGATATCACCCAACTCGGCAACCATCTGTATGGCCGCCGCAACTATAGTATCCTTACCCAAAAGGTTTACCCTCCCAGCTAACCGAGGAAAATGGCGATATTGGGGATGTTAAAAAATATGCGAAATATTATATGTCATTGCGAAGCGAAGAATCTAAAAATGAACCTCCTCTCCCCATAAAGGGGAGGAATTCAGTGAAGGGAATTTTATTGAAATTAAACAGCATATTTTGTCTCCCATAAATATTCACAATATTCATGACCGTCGATTCTACATTTAACCTCAGTAACAATTCCTCTAATCCTATTTCCACTAATAATGTTTACCGCTTTTTCTATCCAGCCCTCTAAAAGACGGCAACTTGGTTTTGCCGCATCTGGAAAATCGACAATCCGAGCCTTAATTGACTCGATGTAATCTGTTTTTGGAAGCTCTGGGAATACCATATTCCCCTGATCATAATACCCTTGCCACATAACATGGGGTGCTGTTTTTAAAATATTAAGGTCTTTAAAAGTATCATCTGTAAATATTTTATATACTGCTTCAAGGTCCTTCTCTGCCGACCACTGACCCATATCCTTACATAAACTTAGGTCTCCATTCCCAAGTTCTTTGTCAACAATGATAAGAAGATTCACATATGTTTTAAAGGGATACCATCCTGCTGGATTAATTTTGTCGGAGAATATAGCTCTATCTTCCTCGGATAATTTATGCAGGATCTCTTTTAAGCCGTCTTCTCCAGCTTTTGTTTTCGTATACTTCAATACCCCACTTAGTCCTCTACCGATAATATTTGTTGCCATTTTAATCATTCCCCTAAGGAAGTCTTTTATAGATCTTTTCGTGCATCATTGCGGATCGCTCAACCATCAGTTCGTAAGGCTCGTCCTGTTCGTTTACCAGCCCGAAATTATTGTTCTCGCCGTCGAAACGCCCCTCAGGTGGTTGATCCGTATACAGGAACCAGTGCTGGCCGACAAACCAGGAGCGGTCAAGGACCTCTTGAAAATAGGTCTCATAGGCATCGGACCGCTCTTCCTGTGTTTCCAGCACCGGGTAGATCGGGGGCCAGGTGTTGGGCAGACCGGAGTCCGCCGCCCGGTAGCCCCACTCCGAGATCAGGATAGGCCGCCCACCGGCATCATAGTGGGCACTAAGGAAATCATCCACCGGGAGGTAATCGGGATCAAGGATCTGAAGCTCGTCCTCTAAGTTACCGATGAGGTCATAAAAGTTGATACTCATGACATCGACATAATTACCCGCCGCTGCAATCGCTGCGCGAGGAACAAGCTGACTGACAAAGCGCACTCCTAGGTTCAGGTGATTCGGGTCGACCTCACTCAACTCTTCGTCAAGTGTGGAAAAGAACTCTTCCGCTACAACCCCCGTCCATTCGGTGCGTGTGGCAATAGCTCCCTCTGTTTCCCACGCGGGCAACACTGTCTGCGCTCCCAGCTCTCCCCAGGATGAAGCATCGGTCTCAAAATCTTCCTTAACCGCGGCAACCGTTACGTATCGGTTCTGAACGAATTGCATGAGGGCTTGCTTGCCCGCACATGTTCCTATATCCATTGCCATGTATTCATCGAAAAGATGCCCTCCGCGCCAGTCCTGTCCCCAGCGGAGCTCATTGTCCAGGAAGTATCCCACCAAGAACGGGTCATCCGTTAAGCCCGTAGTGATATCCAAGATCTTCTTACGGGCATTTTCCCGGAACTCCTCGGAGAAGTAATCCGCCAGTTCGCCGGTCAGCCAGTCTCCCTGACCCAGACCGAGTATGATGGTATAGGGCATCTGGTGCTTGAAAAGCTCCCAGTCGCTCCAGGCGCCGACCGTATTCCACCCCCATTCCCCGCATCGCTCGAACTGCGCCTGGGCCCAGGCTTCCCGGGTACCGTATTTCTCTTGAACGGTCTCCTCGTAGTGCTTGACCCCTTCAGCGGTCGGTGTGCCGGAGAACCTCAGGGCATTTATTCCGGTCGAGAAGAAGGGATGTCCCTCAGGAGTAATGAGCCACCACTGTTCCCCTATTTTCTCAACCCGGAAAAAGCCGGTAGCATCGGTCTCATATCTCAGAGAACCGAAGTATTTGTCAAAACCGGGATCATCTGACAATGAATCAGGTGGTGAATCAGAAGATGAGTCGCATCCGGTAATAACCGATACCAGCAATAAAAAGCAGAGAGCAGGTATAGTATAATAGGTAAACCGTCTCACTTCGGCTGTCTCCATTTAATGGTCATCATTCCCCTGATTTGATCCATGTATAACTTCGTATTTTTATATACATAGTCGCCTATGCGGCACATACGCTCGGTTTCCTCTTCGCTCAGGGGACCCAACTCTAAGGTCCGGAGGTCTTCTTTGAGCTGCTTCATGCTATTGGGTGCGCATACCGCCACATGCACCTTGGGGTGTGAGAGGACAAAGCGGTAGCAGTCAGCAGCAGAAGGGGTCTCCTCCCCCGGGGGCATATTCCGGGGGTTGATCAAGCCCCCCCAGCGGGTGTTGGTGAAAGAGACAATACCGGAACTACCTTCCTCCGGTATATGCTCGAATACTTCCTTTTCCGCCCCGCGGTGCGCAGCATTATAGCGGATGTGGAAAATGTCAAAATGCTTATCCTTTTCCAATTCCGGGAACAGTTTGCGATTGTGTCCGGAGATTGCCAGAAAGCGGATCAGGCCTTGTTCTTTGAGTTTAGCCGCTTGCTCAATTAGACGGTCGGCCGGCTTCTTGTTATGCCCGCCCAAAAGCAGCACATCCAGGTAATCGACGCCTAAACGCTTTAAACTTCTCTGCACAACCTTAGAAATACCAGAACGGGTACGGGCATTCGTTTGAGAGACTATGACCATATCGTCCCTTTTTTTGGAGGCGACATTCTTGATCCCTTCGGCCATCCGCTTGGTGCGTAGTGCACCCCAGTAGAAATAGTTTATCCCGTGGGCAGCGGCCTCCTCCACCATGGCTGCATCTGTACCGTAACTCGAGCCGATGCCGAGCCGGGTTACCATAAGCCCCGTGCGACCCAACGATATTCTTTCGAATCCCATAATCTCCTCCCTGGGAATTAGCCCTTAGTCATTCCAGAACTTTTTTTACCTAACTGGATTATCTGCGCCCGGCCAAGGCGGCGATGATGCGCACACCTTTTCCGATCTCGTCGACCACGGGAATGCCGCGTTTCTCCAGCTCGCGGGTCATTTTCTCGGCACCCTCGCCCGCTCCCATTATCCAGACCACCATCTGCTTCTTATACTCTTCCAGGATCCTGGACATATGTCCGTAATTGAACAGCGGCACATCAACCGGAGCCGCAAAAATGTGGATGAAAACCGCATCCACTTCCGGGTCCTCCATAACCGCCTCCAGGCTCTTCCTTATGGGCTCGTCGGGCCCGTGCTTCTCGATGGCGGGATAAACATCAACAGGGTTGGCGGGTTCCATCCACTCCGGGAATACCTGCTTGATCCGGGCCAGGGTTTCGGGCCGGAGTTTGGCCAGCTCCAGGCCGTGGTCGTGAAGCATATCGGAGGCCACCACTCCCGCACCACCCGAGAAGGATAGGATCGCCACCCGCGCCCTGCCCTGACCCCGGTGCTCCACCATCCCCAGGCTCCGGGCCACATCCAGCAGTTCGGTCATGCCCCGGACCCGGATCACTCCAGCCTGACGCAGTGCGGAGTCGAGCACCCTGTCGTCCTGGGCCATGGCCGCGGTGTGTGAGTTTGCGGCCTCCCGGCCAAAATCCGTACGGCCAGCCTTGAGCACCACGATCGGTTTGCTGGTCGAACGTGCTAATTCCAGGAAACGCCTACCCCGTCCCATTGACTCCAGATACATTGCGATCACCCCGGTATCGTGTTCAGAAACCAGATACTCGAGCAGGTCAACCTCATCCACATCCATCTTGTTCCCGATCGAAGCCACCTTGGAAAGACCGAACGGGCGCTTGTAAAGGATGCTAGCGAGAAATCCGGCCGAGAGCATACCGCTCTGCACCACCAGCGATACCCTGCCCGGCATAAACCGCCCCTGCCACATCATCGGGATCAGAAAGGAGAGCACCTTCTGCTTGGTTACATTTATACAGCCCATGCAGTTGGGACCCCACAGACGCATGTCCGCCTCCCGGGCCACTGCGAGGCAGCGGTCATGGAGGGCCTTTCCCTCCGGGCCCACTTCCGCGAAACCGCCCGACTCGATGATGACTCTTTTGATCCCCTTATCTGCGCACTGCTCCACCGCCTTGGGAACCTGCGATGCCTGGATGAAAATGATCGCTACATCAATACTCGCGGGCACCTCGAGGATGCTCGGGTAACTGTCCCTGTCCCCGATTTTCTTTGTCCGGGGGTTGACCGGATAAAACCTCTCGCCGAAGCAGATTTCCAGGTTCTGGGAAAGCTGATTGCCGGGTCGAAATGGCGTGGCCGAGGCCCCGATCAGGGCCACCGTCTCTGGGTCGAAGAACAACTGCATTTGAAAGTTTTCGGAATCAGAGCCTTAGCTTTCAATCAATATTTATCTGTTTATATATAGCCTCAATTCCCTATTAATACTTAAGGGGAAAATGAGTGGTTAAGTGATTATCACCTCTTTTCTGCCACGAATATCATCTCGGGAGAATCGCTACAAAATCTCGAACACTCAAAATCTCCAAATAACTCTTTAATCCTAAATCCAGAGAGATTTAGCAAATGTTCCACCTCGTACCGGAAGAAGTAGCGCAGGGGGAACGAATGGACACGCTTCTCCGTGCGGCCGTCAGGATACGACAGACAGTAAATAATCTCCACTTCATTGTATTGCCCGTCGCGGTGAAAAGCCAGTGTCCGGGTTGTGCATCGTAATCTTCTGCCGTCCGGCAGCTCCGACTCCGGGGTAAGCTCTTCCTCGATTTCATACTTTGTGTCATACAGCCTCGGAAGAAAAGGATTGAATAAATCGAGAATCAGGAGTCCGCCGGGCTCAAGATGCTCGTTGATACAATGCAGGCAGGCTTTCTGTTCCTCGGTAGAGATAAGATGTTGGAAAGACCTAAAAGGTGTTGTCACCAGGGGGAACTTCTCCCCGATGTTAAACTCGGTCATGTTTCCCTGAATGAGGGTAATCAGTTTTCGGATCTGTTCGGGCTGTTGCTCGACCTTCTCCTGGCATCTCCTGAGCATAAGCGGAGAAATCTCCAGGCCCGTTATTTCACACCCCTCCATCGCTGTCGGTATGAGGACACGACCGGTGCCGCAACCCAACTCCAGGGTTTTCCCCTTCGCCCCGAGCGAATAATTTACGAAAAAATCGATATCCTTACGGCCGCTATAGGATATATCGTAAAACTCTGCCGCAAATTCTTTATCCTCAGAAGCATTGTTTTCACTCATAGCATCAAACCTCAACTTCCCGATAATAGTAGACAATGTTAAAAGTTAGGGCAAGGAAAGGGATATTCAAGATGCGACCACAGTTCTTCTATACCTTACTTCTGGAACACTTAGAATATTTCTTGGCAACGATACTGATAGGTAGGAGTTTAGTTATTTTCTTTTCTTATATTCACAGCCTTCCTCAGTTTGTTGGAGGCCTTGAATGTGACTACTTTTCTCTCCTTGATAATAACTTTCTCCCCGGTCTGGAAATGCCTGCCTTCCCTTTGTAGTTTGGCCCGGACTTGGAACTTCCCGAATCCGCTGATCATTACATCTTCGCCTCTCACCAGAGTATCGGTCACACATTCTAAAACTACATTAAGAAAATCCCGGGCTTCTCCCTTACTGAGACCGAGTCTTTCCCTTACTTCGGCCATTATCCCTATTCTGGTAAAAGTTGACATCTTCGTCGCTCCATTTAAAAGTATCCCATCAGATTATCATATCGGCTATTCATGGGATACCCCAGCATATTTCTATTTTATTCTATTTTGCCAATTTTTTCAACGATTAACTGCCAACTACTACTTGGTGCTGGAAAAGAAGTGAAGGGAATAAACTGTGATTAGCAAGTTAAATCTTAGTCTTCGTTTCATCAAGGCACCTTTGATACCTTCTCAGTTTGGAGAGTGCTTTTGCCGACCTTTCCAGGCTCAGATATACCGGAATGTCTGCCTTCAGATACATGTCCTTAGCCTTCCTCCATAACTGCTCGGCATCCAGTGACTCGACATCGGCCGGTGTCGGCCGGAGCACGGCAATAATCGGCTTCCCGTAAGTTTCCTTTATCCCTGCCTGCATGGCGATGGTCTCCCTCATTGCCTCGGGAGAGCCTCCCGCAGCAATGAAGTTGATAAACTGATATAGAACCAGGATATCAATCCCGGGATCCTCCGCTATCGCTTCCAGGCACTCCCGGGACGGGGGGATCGGAGCCCCGGTATCCAAGGGATTCTTTATCCCTGTCCCGGCCGGTTGATATAACCTTCTTAGCCTATCCTGTGTCTTCGGCTTGAATGGAGGGAGGTCGAACCCGGCCTTTTCGTATGCATCCGCCCCCGCCGCGCCAATCCCGCCCCCGCCCCCGACGACGGAGATCCCGGTCCCAATATTTCCGGGAAGATGAAGGAAAGCAACGGTCGTATCGATAAGCTCCTCCATACCGTTCACTCTTACCGCACCGGTCTGGCTGAATACCGCGTCCCAGATAGACTCCTCCCCGGCCAGGGAGGATGTGTGCGAGCTTACCGCCCGGGAGCCGGCCTCGGTAAATCCCACCTTCCAGATGATGACCGGTTTCACCCGGGTAATCTCCTTTAGTGCCTGAAAGAACCCCCTTCCGTCCCTGACCCCCTCGATATATGCCGTAATGATCTCCGTCTCCGGGTCCTCGGCAAGATACTTAAGGAAATCCACCTCGTTCAGGTCACACGCATTCCCGTAGCTTACGACCTTACTGAACCTGAGCCCCATACCCTTCCCCTCCGCACAGAAGTTAACCGCATAGCCTCCACTCTGTCCGATGAAAGCTACCGGCCCGCTCTCCTTGGGGAAGTCATAACCGGGAAGCAGGGTCAGGCCACTGGCGGGACAATATACCCCAAAGCAGTTCGGACCGATGACCCTGATCCCGCTCTCTTTCGCGATAGTCCTTATCCTCTTTTCCAATTCGGCTTTCTTTTCCTCCCCGGTCTCGCTAAAGCCTGCCGTAAAGATCTCAACGGCCTTTATGCCCTTTTCTACGCAATCCTCGAGGACCGAGGGAACAATATCGGCGGGAACCGAGATGCTGGCGAAGTCAACCTCTGACGGGATATTCCTGACATTTGAGTATGCCTTCAACTCCAGGATCATATCCGCCTTCGGATGAACCGGATAGATCTCCCCCTTGAAGCCGAACCCTTTAAGGGACGCCAGGAACATGGAGCCGAACTTGAAAGATGCCGAGCCGGAAGCCCCAATCACTGCCATTGACCTGGGATAGAATATCGGTTTGAATTCCTTGAGCCTGCTCATTCTGGTATCTCTTTCCGTAGGATAAACTTAACTAAAATTCCTTCTACTGTCAACCAGAACGGTTTCTCTTTAAACGGATACAGGAGTAAATCAGGGAGATCAGAGAATGGAAGGAGAATAAAAAGTCAAGTTCCGTATTTTAAGAACATCTCCTGTTCATCTCCACCTTAGGCATCCCTGACTTTCAACTCAATACAGGTAAGTGAATGGGGTGCTAACCGCATTTTGAAACAGCTACTCAGCCCTTCCCTTGTAACCTGGATGGTTTCTCTCCTCTCGCGTATTCGCACCTCATCGGGCTTAGAAAAGGTATTATATTGGACCGGGGTCTCGTGGCTCATCTCGATGATCGCGGCACCGCGATCCAGGTCCCAGCCTTTCAGGTTAATGGTCGCAATGACTTCGGCATCGTAATGCAGGTTGACCGCGAACAGCGAGACCTTGTCCCTTATCCTGGTTGTGGATACATCCAGGACCGGTAGCTCGGTCTCGTGCGGAATGGCCGGGCCATCCACCCGGCTCTGCAGGAACTCATCCCCGGCGTGCTCGGTATAGATCTTGAACACCATGGCTGAGGGGGTAAGGAATGTCCCCCGGTTGGTAGAACTGATAATGCCCAGGCAGTTGACCATTTGCGCGATATTGGCGAGCGGTATGTCCGGGGCGTAGCGATGGAACATGTTGAGCATGGCCGCCACCCACAGCCCGTCCCGGATATTGTAGTTGGCCTGAAAAATGTCATTGAAAAAGGCGAACCAGAGGTTCCATTCGTCGAACGACAGGGGCACCTTCTTGCCGGCAGGCGAATGGGTTCTAACATCTCTGACGCACTGTTCGACGAACTCTTCCATCATCCTGATCGTGCCGATGATGTCATAATAGATCTTCCTCGAGGGGCTCCCCGCCTGGCGCCGTACCTGATACCGCCAATGATGCCTTAAGCTGTACAGGTTGGGTGCGTACATATGGATGGAGAGATAGTCCATCTCCTCTCCGGCGCCTTTCAGTACCGTGGGGTTGATATCGAGGCGTTTACCGGCAGGGAAGAAGGTTCCGCTTCCGATGAGTTTAATGTCTGGAGCGATCTTTCTCATAGCGCGGGCGTATTCGTTAAAGGTCTTGACGTACCGGGACGGACTCTGGTGTCCGATCTCGTGCCAGCCGAATATCTCGTTCCCGATGAACCAGTATTTGACGCTATAAGGATCGTCGTGTCCGTTGCGGGCCCGCTCGGCGCCCCATCTTGAGTCCTTGGTCCCGTTGCAGTACTCGACCCAGGCCGCGGCCTCCTCGACCGTGCCCGAACCGACATTGACCGTAAGTTGGGGCTCGGCACCTAACTCCTCACAGAGCTGGAGGAATTCGTCCGTTCCGAAACGGTTATTTTCCACGGGTCCCAAGCGCTTGCCGAGTTTGGCCCATGCCTGGTTTTTCCGGATGGGCCTCTTGTCCCTGGGGCCGATCCCGTCCTTCCAGTGATAACCGTCGGCAAAGCAACCGCCCGGATATCGGATAAGCGCAGGGTTTATCGACTTCATGGCGTCGACCAGTTCCCGCCGGACACCGCCTAGGAACATATCATCGGATTCACCCTCCGCCCAGATCCCTCCCTTGATGCACCTGCCCAGGTGCTCGATAAAATGGCCGTATTGCGTCTTCGGTAAAGGATGAAGTGGCTCGGGTTCGATCGTCACCGATATATCGATTGATGATTTCATCTCGTCCATTCACCTGTTGCGGGGCTCGAAATTTTATCCGCTTTATCTGGGTGAAAAATAGTAAAAAATAGGGCCAGAGCCCGTTTTATCCACCGGTATTTCCCGACACGGAGTTCCGACACGGTAGTTAGAATTTAGGGTTTGTCCCGGAAAACTCTTCCGGAAAACTCCTTTTCTTCAGCGAGAAATCGGTATAGAGTTGCCCGGGAGACGCCGAGTAGTTTAGCAGCCTTCAATCTGTTTCCCTTGCTCTGGCGCAAGGCATCTGCCACAGCCTTTGATGTGAGCTTACGTTTGCGTTGACTCCGGCCGAGTGTAGTCATATCAGCCTTCTGGATGGTGAGTGGCAAATGCTGCGGTTCAATGACCTGCCCGTGGCACTTTACTAAGGCAAACTGAAGCACATTCTGAAGCTCTCGTACATTACCGGGCCAATTATAGTCCATCAACATGGCCAGGGCCTCTGATGACAGGGAAATCTTTTCCTGCCCGGATCTCTTAGCTTCGCGTTCAATAAAATACTCCGCCAGAAGAGGAACATCACTTATCCTTTCACGCAGTGGCGGCATGTTTATCGGTACCACGCACAGCCGGTAATAAAGGTCCTCGCGAAACCGGCCGGCGGCGATTTCTTTTTCCAGGGATTTGTTGGTAGCACTGATAATACGTACATCTACTTTAATCGTCTTCTCACCACCAACCCGCTCAAAACAGCCTGTCTGGAGAACGCGCAGCAGCTTTACCTGCATAGCCGGGCTTAGATCCCCTACCTCGTCGAGGAAGATCGTACCCCCATCAGCCAGTTCGAAACGTCCTTTCTTATCGCGGATAGCTCCGGTGAACGCACCCTTGACATGACCGAACAGCTCGCTCTCCAGCAGTCCGTCGGGCAGTGCCCCGCAATTGACCGGAACAAACTGCTTGTCCTTCCGCGGTCCTTCATTATGGATCGCGGATGCAACCAGTTCCTTACCGGTCCCACTTTCTCCCAGGACCAATACCGTAACAGTGGCCTCGGCCAGTTCCTTTATAGTATCGAAAAGCTCTAATATCTTATCATCACGGCCGATGATACCAGCGAAGGAGTGTTCAACCTTGAGACGCTTACGTAACTGATTTAATTCAGTTATGTCCTCAAGAATAACAATAGCCTGTTTCTTATCATCATACTCTATCGGCGCAGCGCTGACCAGCAGTAACCGCTCCTCAGGCTTTC
>CP070770.1:1473357-1489348 GCA_020345765.1 Deltaproteobacteria bacterium | reverse complement strand
TTGATAACGCCGATAGCGATGGAGAAGGAGTTGAGGTTTGCGATTCGGGAGGGGGGCAAGACGGTAGGGGCCGGGGTGGTAAGCGAGATCAACAAGTAGTAGCCATTGCTTTTTAGTTGAGATATGAGAGAGATTGTTACCTTAGCCTGCGGTAGCTGTAGTCGAAGGAACTATACTACCACCAAAAATAAACGGAAGACTACCGAGAAGTTAGAGTTTAAGAAATACTGTCGCTTCTGTCGGAAGCATACGGTCCATAAAGAGATAAAGTGATCTCTATCAGTGCACAGTTTAGAGTTCACCGTGTACTTTGAACTGTGCACTTTAATTATTAGGCCAGTAGCTCTAATGGTTAGAGCGCCGGTCTCCAAAACCGGTGGTTGGGGGTTCGAATCCCTCCTGGCCTGCCATTTTGAGGTTAAACCCCAAGTCTGGGTGGAGAATAAGATGTTCGAAAAGATTCAGGAATTCTTTCGGGAGGTTAAGATTGAGTTAAAGAAAGTTACTTGGCCTTCTCGCAAGGAAACCATAGCCTCCACAGTAGTAGTGCTGATTACCGTACTTATCAGTGCAGTCTTTCTTGGATTGATAGATTATATTTTATCAAAGATAATCAAGGTATTTTTGACCTGAACGGGAGGGGCTCTCGGGAGAATTCCGGCGGTTTTTCCCTTAGAAGTTACGGAGGAATAAAGTCGATATGTCAATGAAATGGTATGTTGTCCATACCTATTCAGGTTATGAGAATAAAGCCAAAACCGCCTTAGAAGAGGCGATCCGGGCTTCGGGCAAGGAGGAACTATTTTCCGAGATTATGGTGCCGGCTGAGGATGTGGTGGAGATGGTGAGGAGGGAAAGAAAAACCTCAAAAAGGAAATTCTTCCCCGGTTATATCTTAATCAGAATGGAGCTTAATGAGGAAAGCTGGCAGATAGTAAAAAATACCCCGAAGATTACCGGTTTTGTGGGAGGAAACATTAATCCCCCCAGTATTCCCGATGAACAGGTGCAACGAATTACTGCCCAGATCGGTGAAGGTGCCCTGCACCCCAAACCTAAAGTTCTATTTGAAGAAGGAGAAAATGTCCGGGTTATCGATGGTCCCTTTACCAATTTTAATGGAGTGGTAGAGGAAGTAAAACCAGACAAGGGGAAACTCAAGGTGCTGGTTAGCATTTTCGGCCGGGCCACCCCCATTGAGTTGGAGTTCGGCCAGGTAGAGAAGGGTTAAGGGAGAAAAGTTGGCGAAAAAAGTCACTGCCACCATAAAGCTTCAGCTTCCTGCGGGCAAAGCAACCCCTGCTCCCCCAGTAGGTCCGGCCCTGGGGCAGCACGGAGTAAGCGTGGGGGATTTCTGTCGTGCCTTCAATGACAATACTAAAGGCCATCCCGAAGGGATGCTTGTTCGAGTGCTAATCAGCGTTTATGCTGACAGGTCGTTTAGCTTTGTAACTAAGAGCCCCCCGACCGCGGCTCTGATAAAGAATGCGGCTAGTATCGAGAAGGGCTCCGGGGATGTAAAAAAGAATATAGTGGGTAACATCACCAGATCTCAACTGCAAGAAATTGCCGAGACCAAATTGCCGGAGCTTAACGCCAAGGATATTGAAGGAGCAATGAGGATTGTTGAAGGTGCGGCCCGGAGTATGGGGATTAAGGTAATTTGAGGGTAAGCTTAGATGGCAAAGAGAGGGAAAAAATATTTAGCGGCCAAAAAGAAGATCGACCCATTAAAGAAATATAATCTGGAGGAAGCAGTTAAACTGCTCAAGGAGACTGCCTACAGCAAATTTGATGAGACCGTGGATGTAGCAATCCGTTTAGGAATAAATCCAAAGCAGCCTGAGCAGATGGTCAGAGGAGCAGTGGCTTTACCTCACGGTTTGGGCAAGGAAGTTAAGGTTTTAGTCTTTGCTAAGGGGGAGAAGGAAAATGAGGCTAAGGAAGCCGGGGCCGACTATGTTGGGGCAGAGGATCTGATTGAGAAAATTTCCTCGGGGTGGTTGGAATTTGACCGGGCGATTGCCACTCCCGATATGATGAGTGCTGTTAGTAAGATCGGAAAGATATTGGGCCCCCGGGGGTTAATGCCTAACCCGAAATCCGGGACGGTAACTTTCGAGGTGGGTAAGGCAATTAGCGAAGTTAAGGGAGGGAAGGCTGAGTTTCGCGTGGACAAGGGGGGAGTTCTCCATATGCCAGCGGGAAAAATATCTTTCGTTACCGAGAAACTCTCGGAGAATATTTCCTCTCTGGTCGATGCCGTCATTAAGGCGAAACCGGTGTCCAGTAAAGGCACTTATCTGAAGAGTATCGTCCTTTCAACTACAATGGGACCGGGTATCAAGATCGAGCCGACATCATTTCAGGCAGTAAGTAAGTAGAGAGATTTTCTGTAATCGTAGATACATTTAGGACAAGTAATGGATCGAAGGACAAAGGAAGAGAAAATTAAGGATTTGCAGGAGAAACTTCAGCAGGTCCAGGCAATAATTCTGACCGACTACCGTGGTCTGAATGTCGGGGAAATTACCCAGTTGCGCCGGGAACTCGAAAAGGTTGAGGCTCAATACCTGGTGGTAAAGAATACCTTACTTAAGCTCGCTATTCAGGGGACGGAGTTAGAATTGGATGAGGAGCAGTTGATGGGTCCTAATGCCTTAGCCTTATGCTTCGGCGATCCGATAGTGACACTGAGGACCCTTCGCAATTTTATTAAGAATAACCAGCTGCTGGAGATAAAGGGGGGGGCTTTCCCGGGGAGGGTTCTGCGCCTTCCCGATATCGATGTATTAGGGGGCTTGAGGAACCGTGAGGCCTTGCTTGCCCGGCTTCTCAATTCCCTGATTCATCCTTTGAGAAGGGGTTTAGCGGTCCTTAGCGGGCCTCAAAGAAGGTTTGTTCAGGTTCTCCAAGCTATTGTGGAAAGCAATAAAAATTAATTAGAGAAAGGATTAGGAAGATGGCAGAAGCAAAGGCGAAGAAAGAAGTCAAGGAAGAGAAAGAGGAAAAACCGAAAGCCAAGAAGGAAGTTAAGAAGAAATCCACCGCCGCCCAACTCTCCAAGGAAGAGATCATCGAACAGATTGAGGGGATGACCATCATGGAATTGGTGGAGCTGGTCAAGGATTTGGAGGAGCGGTTTGGAGTAAGTGCTATGCCGGTGATGGCTGGTTTTCCTTCAGCGGGCCCGGCAGAAGCGGCGGAGGCTAAGCCGGCAGAGGAGAAAAAGGAGGTGAATGTAATTCTTACTGCCGCCGGGGATAAAAAGATCCAGGTAATTAAAGAGGTAAGAGCGATAACCGGACTCGGCTTGAAGGAGGCGAAGGATCTGGTGGATCAGGCTCCCAAGGCGGTCAAGGAAGGCTGTAAACCGGAGGAAGCGGAGCAGATTAAGAAAAAGCTAGAGGAGGTAGGAGCGAGCGTTGAAGTCAAGTAAGCAAAAAAAAGGAAAGAGAGGAGAAAGCATGGGGGTATCTTTGCCGAAGTATACCTACGTCCGCAAGAATTTTGCAAAAATCCCGAAAGTTATTGATATTCCCAATCTCATTGATATTCAAAAATCTTCCTTTGAGAATTTCCTCCAGGCGAAGATAAAACCGGAGGAAAGGAAAGACATTGGCCTTCAGGGAGCCTTTAAATCGGTATTTCCCATCAGAGATTTTAGCGGGAATTCATCCCTGGAATTCATCGGCTACAGTCTGGATGAACCCAAGTATGATGTGGAGGAGTGCCGACAGCGAGGAATGACCTACGCCGCCCCCATGAAGATTGTGGTCCAGTTGGTGATCTGGGATATTAACCCGGAGACAAAGGCAAAGACGATTAGGGACATTAAGGAGCAGGAAGTGTATTTCGGGGAGATACCTTTAATGACAGAAAGCGGAACTTTTGTCATAAATGGAACCGAAAGGGTAATCGTGAGCCAATTGCACCGCTCACCCGGACTATTTTTCAGTCACGTTAAGGGCAAGACCTATTCCCCGGGCAAACTGCTGTATTCCGCCCGGATCATACCCTATCGAGGCTCGTGGATCGATTTCGAGTTCGATCAAAATGAAGTGCTCTATGTTCGTATTGATAGAAGGCGGAAACTTCACGCCACCATACTTTTAAAGGCTTTGGGATACTCAAACGATGAACTGCTAAATTATTTTTATGACACCGAGAAGATCTTTCTGGATGGCAAAAGATTATTAAAGGGCATTAATCCTGATGTTTTGGTAGGGCAGAATGCTTCTCTGGATATAAGGGATCCGGTCACGAAAGAATTAGTTATCAAGAAGGACAAGAGATTTACCAAGGATACGGTAAAGAGGCTTACGGCCCGGAAGATAGACAGGATACCCATCTTACCGGAAGATATTCTGGGCAGGTTTGCTTCTCAAAATGTGGTAGATCCCGAGAGCGGGAAAAAGATTCTCAGGTGTAACGGAGCTCTTACCCAGGAGAAATTGGAACTCATTAAAGACAAGGGGATAAAAGAGTTTGACTTGCTTTTTATCGATAAGCTTCGTTCGAGCGCTTCCTTAAGAGATACACTAATGGCTGACCGGATCTCCAATCAGGAAGAGGCCATTGAGGAAATCTATCGAAGACTGCGACCCGGTGAGCTTTCTAGTATCAAGACTGCCAAAGACCACCTGGAAACCCTCTTTTTCAGTCCGGATCGATATGATCTGTCCCGAGTAGGAAGGCTAAAATTGAATCATCGATTAGGACTGAATGTTCCTCTGGAGGAGACTACTCTCCGAAAGGAGGATATCCTGGAGATAGTGAAGTACCTTATTCGCTTAAAGGATAGCCGGGGAAATGTGGACGATATCGATCATCTGGGTAACCGGAGGGTGCGTACCGTCGGAGAGCTTCTGGAGAACCAGTACCGAATTGGCTTGGTCCGGATGGAAAAGGCAATCAGGGAACGAATGAGCTTGCAGGATCTTGAAACCGTAATGCCTAATGACCTGATCAATCCCAAACCGGTAATGGCAGTAGGAAAAGAGTTCTTTGGCTCAAGTCAGCTGTCCCAGTTTATGGATCAGACTAATCCCTTATCGGAGGTTACCCATAAGCGGCGCCTTAGTGCTCTGGGGCCCGGCGGGTTGACCCGGGAGAGGGCAGGTTTTGAGGTAAGGGATGTCCACACCACTCACTACGGAAGAATCTGCCCGATAGAGACCCCCGAAGGACCTAATATCGGCCTCATTGCTTCGCTAAGCACCTATGCCCGGGTTAATGAATTTGGATTTATCGAAACCCCCTACCGCAAAGTAGTTAATGGAAAAGTAACCAACGAGGTAATCTATCTTTCTGCTCTGGACGAAGAAAATCACGCCATTACCCAAGCCAACACCCCGGTCGACCGCAGTGGTAAATTTATCAGCAAGTTGGTTTCTGCCCGGCGGGGCGGGGAGTTTACCATGCTTGATCGAAATGAGATAGACCTGATGGATGTCTCCCCTAACCAGTTGGTAAGCGTGGCTACATCGCTCATTCCTTTCTTGGAACATGATGACGCCAACCGCGCGCTGATGGGCTCAAATATGCAACGTCAAGCGGTTCCGCTGATGTTGAGCCAAACACCTCTTATCGGAACCGGAATGGAGGCGGTGGTAGCCCGGGACTCGGGGGTTACGGTGGTAGCCAGAAGAGATGGGATTGTGGAAAGCGTGGATGCATCCCGGATAGTGATCCGATCGATTGAAACAGAGGAAGGAAGCAGTGATGCAGGAGTGGATATCTACAATCTGGTCAAATATCAGCGCTCAAACCAAAATACCTGCATCAACCAGAGTCCCATTGTCGTAAAGGGGGAAATGGTTGAAAAGGGTTGGGTTGTTGCCGATGGTTCGGCCACAAAAATGGGAGAATTGGCCCTTGGGCGAAATATCTTGGTCGCCTTCATGCCTTGGGGAGGCTATAACTTCGAGGATTCTATCCTAATCAGCGAAAAAATGGTCAGGGACGATTGCTTTACCTCCATTCACATTGAGGAGTTTGAATGTGTGGCCCGGGACACTAAATTGGGGAAGGAGGAGATCACCAAGGATATTCCCAATGTGGGTGAGGAGGCCCTTAAGGATCTGGACGAAAGCGGGATTATTCGCATTGGTGCGGAAGTAAAACCCGGAGACATTCTGGTAGGGAAGATAACTCCTAAAGGTGAAACCCAGCTCTCTCCGGAAGAGAAATTACTCCGGGCGATCTTCGGTGATAAAGCAGGGGATGTCCGTGATACCTCACTTCGAGTACCTCCCGGGATTATCGGCACGGTGATTAATGCTAAGGTGTTTTCGCGTAAGGGAGTAGAAAAGGATGAGAGGACCAAAGATATTGAGGATCAAGAAATTGCCAAACTGCTTAAAGACCAGGAGGAAGAGAGCCAAATAATTCAGGACAATGCATATAACAAGCTAAGAAAGCTCCTGCTCGGTCAGAAGTCGGCATCGAAGCTTACAAACCGGAAGAAGAAAAAGGTGCTTCTGAAGAAAAACGAAGTGATTACGGAGGAGTCCCTGGAAAAGATCCCCCGGGAAATGTGGGCGGATATCTCCCTGGTAAGGGGAGAGGAGGTGGAAGGGAAGGTTGCTCAGATTCTGGAGAAGACTAATGAACAACTCGACCTGGTTCGAGTGGTTTTCGAAGAAAAAATAAACCGTCTGAAGAAAGGAGACGAGCTTTCCCCGGGAGTAATCAAAATGGTGAAGGTGCATGTGGCGATTAAAAGGAAGCTCTCGGTGGGAGATAAGATGGCAGGGAGGCACGGCAATAAGGGGGTGGTTTCCCAGATCCTGCCGGAAGAAGATATGCCTTATTTGGAAGACGGGACCCCGGTGGACATCGTCCTCAATCCTTTAGGAGTTCCCTCGCGTATGAATGTTGGGCAGATTCTTGAAACCCACCTGGGATGGGCGGCAAAAGGCTTGGGAGAGAGAATTGCTCAATTATGGGAGAGAAAATACAGCGATCAGGCCATTAGGGCGGAGGTGAAAAAGATCTACAACTCGTCCCAAATAAGTAAGTTCGTGAATGAGCTTAAAGGGGATGAGCTCAGGGAATTTGCCCGGAGCCTGGGGAAGGGGATCTTCATGGCTTCCCCGGTATTTGAGGGTGCCTCGGAGACGGAGATAAAAGAGGCACTGAAACAGGCGGGGTTACCCCATAACGGGCAAACTCGGCTTTATGACGGCAGGAACGGCAAGCTTTTTGATCAGTTAGTAACCGTGGGAATTATGTATATGATGAAGTTACACCACTTGGTGGATGAGAAAATCCATGCCCGTTCTACCGGGCCATATTCCCTGGTTACCCAACAGCCCTTAGGGGGGAAGGCTCAGTTTGGCGGGCAGCGGCTGGGAGAGATGGAGGTCTGGGCACTGGAGGCCTACGGGGCCGCCTATGCACTTCAGGAATTCCTTACGGTTAAATCCGATGATGTAACGGGAAGGACTCGGATGTATGAGGCTATTGTTAAGGGGAAGAATATCCTTGAACCAGGGCTTCCGGAGTCCTTCAATGTCTTGATTAAGGAGATTCAAAGTTTGGGGCTCGACATGCAGCTACTTTCGGAAGAAGAGAAAAAAACGGGATCAAGGAGGAAAAATTGATGGATTTATTTAATTTTTTTGAAAAACCTAAGGATCCCCAGAGCTTTAATGCCGTAAAGATCTCTTTAGCCTCGCCCGAAAAGGTTAGATCCTGGTCCTTTGGCGAGGTCAAGAAACCAGAGACGATAAATTATCGCACCTTTAAACCCGAGAGGGATGGTCTGTTCTGTGCCAAGATCTTTGGACCGGTAAAAGATTATGCATGCAATTGCGGGAAGTATAAAAGGATGAAGCACCGGGGAGTGGTTTGCGAGAAATGCGGGGTAGAGGTAATTCAATCAAAGGTTCGCCGCGAAAGGTTGGGACATATCGAGCTCGCAGCACCCGTTGCCCACATCTGGTTTTTACGGAGTATCCCCTCCCGGATTGGGACCTTATTGGATATGACGCTAAAGGAGCTGGAGAAGATCCTTTATTTTGAGTCATACGTGGTCATCGACCCGAAAAAAACCAATCTCAAGGAAGGGGAGATATTGGATGAAGATAAGTACCGGAAGATCCTGGAGGAATCCGGAGGAAATCCTGTGGTTGAGATGGGAGCCGAGGCCATTCGGGAGCTTTTAAAGAAAATCGATCTCAATACTCTTTCCGATCATCTACGGAGCGAAATAAAGAAGACCGTTAGCGAAGCCAAGCGGAGGAAGCTTACCAAGAGGCTCAAGGTGGTAGAGGCTTTTAAGAAATCAGGAGCCCGGCCGGAGTGGATGATCCTGGAGGTAATCCCCGTGATCCCCCCCGATCTCAGACCACTGGTTCCCTTAGATGGGGGACGATTTGCCACCTCCGATTTGAATGATCTTTACCGGAGAGTAATTAATCGCAATAACCGCTTGAAGAGACTGTTGGAGTTCGGTGCCCCCGAGATCATTATTCGTAACGAGAAACGTATGCTCCAGGAAGCCGTGGACTTTCTCTTTGATAACGGAAGGAGAGGGAAGATTGCTACCGGTTCCAATAAAAGACCGCTTAGATCCCTCTCAGATATGCTTAAGGGGAAGCAGGGTAGATTCCGGCAGAATCTGTTAGGTAAGAGAGTCGATTACTCCGGGCGCTCGGTGATCGTTATTGGTCCCGAATTAAAATTACATCAATGCGGTCTCCCCAAAAAGATGGCTCTGGAACTATTCAAACCCTTCATTTATAGCAAATTGGAGCAGGGGAGGTATGTTACTACGATCAAGGCGGCCAAGAAAATTGTAGAGAAGGAGAGGCCGGAAGTCTGGGATATTCTCGATGAGGTAACCCGGGAGCATCCGGTACTGTTGAATCGAGCACCAACCCTCCATCGTTTGGGAATCCAGGCCTTTGAGCCACTGCTTATTGAAGGAAAGGCAATTCAGCTGCATCCCTTAGTCTGTGCCGCCTTTAATGCCGATTTTGACGGGGATCAAATGGCAGTCCATATTCCCCTTTCGATTGAAGCACAACTGGAGGCCAGGGTTCTGATGATGTCTACCAACAATATCCTTTCCCCCGCCAATGGTAAGCCAATTATTATTCCAACCCAGGACATTGTTCTGGGCCTTTATTATATGACCCGGGAGCGGGCTCTGGGCAAGGGCGAGGGGAAGATCTTCTCCAGTCCGGAAGAGGTGAGGATAGCCTATGATAATGGGGAAGTGGATCTCCATGCAGGTATCAAGGTAAGAGTCAAAGGGGAAAGGGTAGATACTACGGTAGGAAGGATAATCTTGGGAGAGATTCTCCCGGAGGGATTACCTTTCGACTACGTAAACAAGGTAATGAACAAAAAGGAGATCGCCAAGCTCATCGACCATTGCTATCGGGTGGCCGGACAAAAGGCTACGGTGCTCCTGGCGGACCGTTTAAAGAATATGGGTTATAAATATGCTACCGAGGCAGGCATAAGCATATCTATCGATGACATGAGAATCCCTATCCGCAAACAGGAAATTCTGGATTATGCCAATCGGGAGGTGCAGAAGGTCGAGGAGCAATATAAAGAGGGGCTAATAACTGACGGCGAGCGGTATAACAAAGTGATTGATATCTGGGCTCACGCTACCGATGAGATCTCCATCGAGATGCAGAGGGAGCTGCGGGAGGAAGAGATAATTGACGGTAGAGGGAAAAAAAGAAAGACCCCCACCAACAATCCTATTTTCATGATGGCCGACTCAGGCTCCCGGGGTGGCACTCAGCAGATGAGACAATTAGCCGGGATGAGGGGTTTGATGGCCAAGCCTTCCGGAGAGATAATTGAAACCCCAATTACTGCCAATTTTAGAGAGGGCTTGATGGTGCTCCAATATTTTATTTCCACTCACGGAGCAAGGAAGGGACTGGCGGATACGGCGCTTAAGACCGCTAACTCCGGTTACCTTACTCGGAAATTGGTAGATGTCGCCCAAGACTGCATCATCACCGAGGAGGACTGCGGCACCCTGGATGGAATCTATGTGACTTCCCTAGTCGAAGGCGGTGAGATCATTGAGCACCTGGGGGAGCGGATATTAGGTAGGGTTGCGCTCAATGATATTTTGGACCCATTTACCGGAGAGGTGCTGGTTGAGGCCAGTCAGGAGATTGATGAGAACCTGGTGGAGAAGATTGAGGAAGCCGGGGTGGAAAGGGTACTCATCCGGTCAGTTCTGACCTGTCAGTCCAAGCGGGGTATCTGTGCCAGATGCTATGGGAGAGACCTGGCCCGGGGAGATAAGGTAAATATCGGGGAGGCAGTGGGTGTTATCGCCGCTCAGTCAATAGGCGAACCCGGAACCCAGTTAACCATGAGGACTTTTCACATCGGAGGTACGGCCAGCCGCAGTGTAGAGCAGAGCACTCTGGAGGCCAGAGGTAAAGGGAAGATTAAATTCATCAATCTGTCGACGGTGAGAGGAAAGGACGGAAGACTGGTGGTAATGAATCGCCACGGAGAGATAGCTATCGTCGATGATAACGGACGTGAGCGGGAGAGATATTTCTTGAACTACGGGGCAAGGCTGAGAGTGGAGGAAAAAGAGAAAGTAAAGGCAGGACAGCAGTTGGCCGATTGGGAGCCTTTCAATCTGCCTATCCTCACCGAGGTGTCCGGTAGAGTTAAGTTCGGTGATATTATTGAAGACGTTACTATGGAGGAAAGAGTAGATACGGTGACGGGTAAATCTACTAAGATCATCGTTGAATCGAAAGATATAGATATGCGACCTCGGGTTTCCATTAAGGACAGTAAGGGAAGGACTTTGAACCTACCCGGTTCTAATTCTATGGCACGCTATTTTATTCCGGTAACTTCACATATTACAGTAGTGGAAGGTGCTGAAGTCAGTGCGGGTGATGTTATTGCCAAGATCCCCCGGGAGACCACAAAGACCAAAGACATTACCGGAGGATTACCGAGGGTAGTGGAACTTTTTGAAGCAAGAAAACCCAAGGAGTTTGCGATAATCAGTGAAATCGACGGACAGATCTCCTTCGGGAAAGACATCAAGGGTAAAAGAAAGGTGATCATTACTCCGGATGTCGGAGAACCAAAAGAGTATCTCATCCCGAAGGGGAAATATGTTAGCGTTTATGAAGGGGACGAGGTAAAGGCCGGGGACCCCTTAATGGATGGTTCCTCCAACCCTCATGATATCCTAAGGGTATTGGGTGAGAAGGAATTGGCAAAGTATCTGGTGGATGAGGTTCAAGAGGTCTATCGTCTCCAGGGCGTAAAGATTGATGATAAGCACATCGAGATTATTGTTCGCCAAATGCTCCGGTGGGTTAAGATTGTTGATACCGGGGACACCGAATTTCTGGTGGGCCAGCAGGTGGAAAAGAGTGTCTTTAAGGAGGAGAACGAAAGGGTTAAGGCGGAGGGAGGACGACCGGCAACTGCCAAGCCGTTGCTACTGGGGATCGCTAAGGCATCTTTAAGCTCCGAGAGCTTCATTTCGGCGGCCTCATTCCAGGAGACCACTAAGGTTCTAACTGAGGCCAGTATTTCGGGGAGAGAAGATCAACTCCAGGGACTTAAGGAGAATGTAATTATGGGGAGGTTGATCCCGGCAGGTACTGGCCAAGAAGAGTATCGGGCCTTAAGGATCACTTCCGAGAGAGAGGAAGAAGAGATCTTAGAAATGGCAGTAGGAGGAGATAGAGGTTAATGCCAACCGTTAATCAGTTAGTCAGAAAAGGGCGGGAGAAGATCCGAAAAAAGGATAAAACCCCCGCATTACAATCTTCACCGCAAAAACGGGGAGTATGTGTTCGAGTTTATACCACTACTCCCAAGAAGCCGAACTCAGCGTTAAGAAAGGTTGCCCGGGTAAGGCTGACTAATGGGATCGAGGTAACCTCCTATATCCCGGGGATGGGTCATAACCTTCAGGAGCACTCATTAGTGCTTATTCGGGGAGGAAGGGTTAAGGATCTACCCGGAGTAAGATATCATATTATTCGGGGAACCTTGGATTCAGACGGAGTTGGGGATAGAAAAAAGGGACGCTCCAAATACGGAACCAAGAAGTCCAAATAAGAGGTTGAGATGCCAAGAAAGGGAGCAGTTACCAAAAGGGATATTTCACCGGATCCAAAATATAATGATAAGCTGATAGCTAAGCTGATTTGCTACTTGCAGCGTCGGGGCAAAAAAAGCTTGGCGGAATTAATAGTTTATCGTACTTTCGATTTGATTGAACAGAAAACCGGGGAGGAATCGGAAAAGGTCTTTAAAAAAGCACTGGAGAATGTCAAACCAATACTGGAGACCAAATCCCGAAGGGTAGGAGGAGCAACCTATCAGGTTCCCGTGGAGGTGAGAGCAAAGAGGAGAGTGGCCCTGGGGCTGCGTTGGCTTGTGAGTTATGCGAGGATGCGAGGAGAGAAGACGATGGTAGAGAAGTTAGCCGGTGAGATCCTGGATGCAGCCAACAATAAAGGGTCAGCAATAAAGAAGAAGGAAGATGTTCACAAGATGGCGGAGGCAAATAAAGCCTTTGCTCATTACCGATGGTAACCAGATAAAAAAGTGAATTTTCCGGGAGATAGAGCCGAATTTAATGATCGGAGGTTGATTACTGGTGGGACGGCTGGTTCCTTTAGAGAAAATAAGAAATATCGGAATAATGGCCCATATCGATGCGGGCAAGACTACCACTACCGAGAGGGTCCTCTATTATACCGGGGTGTCTTATAAGATCGGAGAGGTGGATGATGGTACCGCCACGATGGATTGGATGGAGCAGGAACAGGAAAGGGGGATTACCATAACCTCGGCAGCGACTACCTGCTTCTGGCGGGATCATCGCGTTAATATCATTGACACCCCTGGTCATGTAGATTTCACTATTGAAGTGGAGCGCTCCTTGAGGGTGCTGGATGGAGCCATTGCTATTTTTTGCGCAGTAGGAGGGGTAGAGCCCCAAACCGAGACGGTATGGCGACAGGCAGATCGTTACCGGGTTCCCCGGATCGCCTTCGTCAATAAAATGGACCGGGTAGGAGCAGATTTTTTCCGAGTAGTGGAGATGATGAGGACACGACTCAAGGCAACTACCCTGCCTATTCAGATTCCCTTGGGGGAGGAAGAGGATTTTCGAGGAGTCATTGATCTGATAAGGATGAAAGCGATTGTTTACGATCAGGAAACTCTGGGAGCAAAATTCCAGGAGGTGGAGATTCCCTCCGAGTGTAAAGAGTCGGCAGAGAGTTATCACAATCAACTTTTAGAGGCAGTAGCGGAATACGATGAGGAGTTGATGGAAAAATACTTATCCGGAGGAGAGATCACCGAGGCCGATATTAAAAGAGCTATTCGGGCAACTGCCTTGCAAATAAAGCTGATACCAGTCCTTTGTGGGGCTGCCCTAAGAAACCGAGGGGTGCAGCCGCTTTTGGATGCAGTGGTGGATTATCTGCCTTCCCCTCTTGATGTTCTCCCGGTTGAAGGGATAAACCCATATACCGGAAAGGAGCAGAAAAGGTACCCGGCTGATGAGGATCCATTTTCCGCCTTAGTTTTCAAGATAATGACGGATCCTTATGTGGGGCAATTGGCTTTTTTCCGGGTTTATTCGGGATCTCTGTTGAGTGGAACGGAGGTCTACAACTCCACCAAGAAGAACAAGGAGCGGATTAGCCGACTTATGAAGATACACGCTAATAAGAAGGAGGAGATAAAGGGAGTTTATGCCGGAGATATTGCGGCCGCCGTGGGATTGAGGAATGCCACTACCGGCAATACCCTCTGTGATAAGCGAAATCCGATAGTCCTGGAGGCAATGGACTTTCCCGAGCCGGTTATCTCTATTGCCATTGAGCCCCGAACCAAGATGGACGAGGAGAAATTGGCGGTCTCCCTGGCAAAGCTGGCTGCCGAGGATCCCTCCTTTAAAATCAAGAACGATGAGGAAACCGGGCAGACAATTATTTCGGGAATGGGTGAGCTGCATCTAGAGATTATCATTGACCGTCTGCTGAGGGAGTTCAGTGTGGATGCCAATATCGGCAAACCGCAGGTTGCTTATAAGGAGACCATCACCCAGGCAGTTACGGCGGAGGGGAAGTATATCCGTCAGACGGGCGGCCGGGGGAAGTACGGGCATGTTTTGCTGGAGCTTGCTCCCCGGCAGAGGGGAGAGGGCTTCGAGTTCGTTAAAGGAATCAAGGGTGGTACAATCCCCAAGGAATTTATCCCTGCGGTTGAAAAAGGGGTTGAGGAGGCGATGGAAGTCGGGATACTCGCGGGTTACCCGGTAATAGATGTAAGAGTTACTCTGCTTGATGGCTCTTATCATGAAGTTGATTCATCGGAGCTGGCCTTTAAGATTGCTGGCTCAATCGGTTTTAAGGAAGGCTTGAAGAGAGCGGGAACGATACTGTTGGAGCCGGTTATGGATGTAGAGGTAGTGGTTTCCGAGAAATTTTTAGGGGAAATCACTAGTGATATCAACGCCCGCCGGGGGAAGATTATCGGGATGGAAGAGAGGGCAGGCAGTAGGGTTATTAAGGCCAGAGTGCCTCTGGCGGAGATGTTCGGCTACGCTACTGACCTGCGATCAGCTACTAGGGGTCAGGCTACCTATACGATGGAGTTTCACTCTTACGAGCCCGTCCCTTCATTTGTTGCCGAGAAGATTTTGACAACAGTGCATGGGAGAGCCCGGAATAGCATAAATTTGGCCTCTTCGGGATAAGGAAATATTTTTTATTTGCGATTACTGAATTTAGGAGGGAGAGATGGCAAAGGCAAAGTTTGAGCGGACGAAGCCACATTTAAACATTGGGACGATTGGGCATGTGGATCACGGGAAGACGATGTTGACGTCGGCGATCACGAGGTTACTGAGTGATCGTGGTTTAGCGGATTACATACCGTTTGAGCAGATAGACAAGGCGCCGGAGGAGAAGGAGCGTGGGATAACGATAGCGATAGCGCATGTGGAGTTTCAGACGGAGAAGCGGCATTATGCGCACATAGACTGTCCGGGGCATGCGGATTATATCAAGAACATGATAACGGGGGCGGCGCAGATGGACGGGGCGATATTGGTGGTATCGGCGGCGGACGGGCCGATGCCGCAGACGCGGGAGCACATATTGTTAGCGCGGCAGGTGGGGGTACCGTGCATCGTGGTATTTTTGAACAAGGCGGACATGGTGGATGACAAGGAGTTAATGGAGTTGGTGGAGTTGGAGGTGAGGGAGTTATTGAGCGAGTATGAGTTTCCCGGGGAGGAGATACCGGTGGTATCGGGGAGTGCGTTGAAGGCATTGGAGTGTGGGTGTGGGAAGGATGAGTGTGAGGTATGTGGGCCGATATTTGAGTTATTGAAGGCGGTGGACGAGTATGTACCGGAGCCGAAGCGGGATGTGGACAAGCCGTTTTTGATGCCGGTGGAGGACGTATTTACGATATCGGGTCGGGGGACGGTGGTAACGGGGCGGGTGGAGCGTGGGAAGATAAAGGTAGGGGAGAATGTGGAGATAGTGGGGATACGGGCTACGGAGAAGACGGTGGCCACGGGGGTGGAGATGTTTCGGAAGTTATTGGATGAGGGGCTGGCGGGGGACAACATCGGGGTATTGTTACGGGGGACGAAGCGGGAGGAGGTAGAGCGGGGGCAGGTATTGGCGGAGCCGGGGACGATAACGCCGCACACATCGTTTCGAGCGCAGGCATATATATTGACGAAGGAGGAGGGAGGGAGGCACACACCGTTTTATAATGGTTATCGGCCGCAGTTTTATTTTCGGACGACGGATGTTACGGGGACGGTGAAGTTACCGGAGAAGGTAGAGATGGTGATGCCGGGGGACAATGTGGAGGTGGAGGTGGAGTTGATAACGCCGATAGCGATGGAGAAGGAGTTGAGGTTTGCGATTCGGGAGGGGGGCAAGACGGTAGGGGCCGGGGTGGTAAGCGAGATCAACAAGTA
>CP070770.1:1465950-1473257 GCA_020345765.1 Deltaproteobacteria bacterium | reverse complement strand
AACCGGGAGGTGTTTATATTTCGTCAGACTTAGGTTATATGGCGCAAAACATTTTCTTGCCGCTTGTAACACCGATTATAAAGCCATTGATCGGGAACAAGAAAACTGTATTCCCGATGCCTACAGACATTAGAGGAAGCCTGCTTTTAATCAAAAAGCTCATTGAGGACGGGAAATTCAAAGCAGTGATCGATAGAAAATATCCGCTGGAACAGATTGTCGAGGCCTATCGGTATG
This sequence comes from Deltaproteobacteria bacterium, assembly GCA_020345765.1. GTDB lineage: Bacteria > Desulfobacterota. Next base: position 1,473,020 of record CP070770.1, on the reverse strand, counting down.
TCGAAAAAGGACAAAAAACAGGAAATGTAGTCATAACTGTTGAGCATAATAACAAATGTAGGGAATAAAGATCGGACCTTGACTATTTAAACTGCAATCTTCAATAGGAAGGGAATTATGAAGGAGAGTTATGATGTCCTGGTGGTCGGGGCCGGGCCGGCAGGCTCGGCGGCGGCCCGGAAATGCGTAGGAGAGGGTCTAAAGACCCTTCTGGTTGAGAAGCACAAGCTCCCGCGGCGTAAGGCCTGCTCGGGAATCATTGCCAACAAGTCCTATAACTATGTCCTCGAGAACTTCGGCCCGATCCCGGAAGACGCCCACGGGAAACCTTATTACAACCTGGGCATGGCCTTTCATTTCCCCTCGGTAGGGACGGTTTTCGGCAAAATGGAGTGCTACGCCCCCTATGTGTGGCGGGACAAGTTTGACTATTTTCTGGCCAAGAAATCCGGGGCCGACCTGGAGGACCAGACCCGTTTTATCAGCGCAAAAGAAAATGGCGACAAGGTGGAGGTAACCCTGGCGCAAAGAAAAGATACGGTGAAGGTTGACGCCCGGTATGTCATCGGGGCCGACGGGGCCAACTCCCATGTCATCAGGAATATTGCCCCGGAGGCCTATGAGGGGATCCCCTGGGCCTTTGCCATCCAGAAGTATTACGAAGGGAAGATTGACGCCGACAACCGCTTCCTCTACGGCTTCCTGGTCCGGGGGATGGGGCCATTTCCCTGGCTCAATTTGAAGGACGACCAGATCATCGTCGGGTTGGCCAGCCCGCTCGAGGAGAAGTGGGAGCCCAAGTTCGAGCTTCTCCTCAACTACTTAAAGAAGAATTTCGGCCTCGAGATCAAGCGGGAGCTGGCTACGGAAGGGTGTCTCGCCAACCTGATGACCCCGCTCAACCGCTTCTTCCCCGGTAGAGGCCGGGTACTGATTGCGGGGGAGGCCATGGGCCTGATGCACCAGGGGGACGAGGGGATCTCCTGCGCCCTCGCCAGCGGAGGTATCGCCGGAGAGGCAGTAATACGAGGAGTAAAGGGTGAAGATGCCCTGGCCGTTTACAAGAGACTGGTTAAGCCGGAGATGGAGATAGCGCTGGACCAGTTCAATCCCTTCCGGATCATCGAATCCTCCTCATCTTTTTCTTCTCCCCGCCGCCCGAAGATGCTCGTGGGGTTCAGCCTCCGGGAGAAAGCCCGGTTGATGAGGGATGCCTGGGATTTCGTGAAGAATGAATTGCTGGCAGTGGGGGGAATCGGGTCTGCGGTACTGAAGAATACCCTCCGCCGACAGATCCTCAGGAAATACAGGATCCCGGCGGCGGATTAAGCCACCCGAAGAGTCCCCAAGATACTAACCAGGGAGCATTTTGCCTTAAAATAACATTTTCTGAATAAATACATTTTTTACTTGACAAATACTGATAAATTTGCTAAATAGATAATGTAAATACTAACATATTTGCAAAATATAGTTTTTAAAATGGAAATTTCTTCAATTATAACTCAAAATCCCTGGTGGAAACACGGAGAGGACTTCGTCTCTTTTGATAACCATTTTAAAAATGCTACGGAAGGGTTTATCGAATATAAACGAGGGGATATTAGTTGGAAGATTGGGAATATATTTATTATTCGAGGTCCCCGGCAGGTTGGAAAGACTATCTGGATTAAGCAGCATATTGCCAGTTTAATAAGGGACTCCAAGGTCAATCCAAGAAGCATCAGCTATTTATCCTGCGATACCATGACTGCGGGAACCCGAAGGGAATTAGGTAGGGCAATTAGGGAACTTATAGGGATTATGAGAGACTTTGGGAATTCTTATATTTTTTTGGATGAAATTAATTTTGTCAGAGACTGGGAATATGAAATCAAGGCCCTAAGCGATCAAGGTCTGCTTTCGAAAGTAGTGTTATTGGTTACGGGATCAAGCCCCGGGGCGATCAAGCATAAGGCGGAGACCCTACCCGGCAGGGGGGTTAGTGGAAATGAATTTTTACTAAAGCCGTTGAGTTTTCGTGAGTTTGTCCTTCAGACATCTCCCCGAATCGGGGGACATACAGCCGACCAAAACAAGAAAGATTCCTTAAACAGGCTTCATGGAGTGCTCACTGATACCATCGGCTCATTGGATGAACTCCCGAAATTATACAAATCAGCCAATATCATTTTTCCGTACAAGGAGGAATTGGATGACCTTATGGGTATCTACATGCAAACCGGAGGATTTCCAAGACCAATTAACGAGTTTCTCACTCAGAAATATATACCTGGCAAGGGAGAGAAAATGGACAGGAGAAGCTTCGAGGATATCGTCAGGGTAGTACTCGGAGATATTCAGAGATCCGGTAAAGGAGAGGGAATAGCCAAACAGGTTTTAAGTGCTATATCCAAGAAGCTTGGATCACGATACAGCTATATCAAACTTGCCAAGTCGACTGAAGAAGGGGTAAAGCAGCCTACCGTTACCGATTATGCTGAGCATTTGGCTGATTGTTTTATCCTGAACCTCCTTTTTTGTATTGATCTCCAAAAGAAAGAAGCCCGGTTGAAGGCAGATAAGAAGATCTACTTTGCCGATCCATTTATACTCCACTCGGTAGAGTCATGGCTGAAAGGTAGAGACGCAGAAGAGGTGTCTATGGAGTACATCCAGGATAATACTGCCCTGAGCCGGCTCGCCGAACTATTGGTTTGCCAACATCTTGCTGCTCTCCGAGAAATACCCATTCAGAGAGAAACTTCGACTTTTCTCTGGTTCTACTATGATGCGAGGCGAGAGATAGATTTCATATTCCGAAATCAAAAAGAGAATCTTTTAGGGATCGAAGTTAAATACCAAGCTTCACCTTCAGAGAAGGATATCAGGAAGATTCAGGGAATTAATGAGTACATAGTCTTGACCAAGGATGAAATCAGAGATACCGAAGGAATAATGATGTTTCCCCTGTCGGTTTTCTTAGCACTATTGGATAAATCGGATAGGAATTTGTAAAAGTAAATGATTATTTAATTATAGTGTCAGTGACTTATTGATTATATTAGATATTTAGCTTTAAAAGCGAGCGATGTCCTTATTTTCCATAGAATAAGTCCATGACAGATGAGAGAATGATAATCAGTCCGGATACCCGGAGGGAGAACAGGGTGCCGCCCGGACAGAGGCTTACCGAAGGATGGCCGATCCTGCATGAAGGACAGGTACCCCTTTGGGAGGAATCCGATTGGACGCTCAGGATTTTCGGTCTGGTGGAGAAGAATATGACACTCGATTTCAAGGAGTTCATGTCGCTCCCCAGGGTAGAAGTCTTTTCGGACATCCACTGCGTAACCGGGTGGTCAAAGCTCGATAACACCTGGGAAGGGGTAAGCTCCGGTGCGATCAAGGATGTCGTAAAGATACTGCCCGAGGCGAAGTTCGTTACGGTTCACTGCTACGGCGAATACACAACCAATCTCACCATTGAGGATTTCTTCGGAGAGGATGTTCTGTTTGCCCTCCGGCATAACGGCGAACCCGTTTCGCCTGAGCGCGGTCACCCGGTAAGGCTGATCGTGCCGAGGCTGTATTTGTGGAAAAGCGCCAAGTGGGTAGACGGCCTCGAATTCATGGCCCGGGACAAGCCCGGTTTCTGGGAGACCCGCGGCTACCACAACCGCGGCGACCCCTGGAAAGAAGAAAGATACAGTAAATAGGTCAGCTACAAAAGATCGTTGGCCTTCAGGAGCTCCTGATTTCGGAGGATCTCCCGGGTTTCGCCTTCGGCGATCTTCTGGCCGTTATTGAGGATAATCACCCGCTGACAGAGTTGGGATACCAGATCGAGGTCATGGGAGACGATGATCTGGGTGCCTCCCAGTTCCTTAAGTAGCTGAATCATGCTGCGCCGGGTCCCGGGATCAAGGTTACTGCTCAGCTCATCGATGGCCAGAAGCTCCGGCTCCATAGAGAGTACCGTGGCAATAGCCACCCGCTTCTTCTGACCGAAGCTCAGGTGAAAGGCACTGCGCTCCTCGAAACCCATCAACCCTACCGCCTCCAGGCTCTGCCTTACCCTCCGGGCAACCTCGTCTTCCGGGATCCTCAGGTTCCGGGGCCCGAAGGCTACATCGTCGAAGACCGTGGGGCAGAAGAGCTGGTCGTCCGGATTCTGGAAGATCATACCCACCTTGCGCCGGACATCTTTCAGGTTGGAGCGATTGATTTCCATCCCGGATATCCGGACACATCCGTTTTGTCCCAAGATCCCGTTAAGGTGAAGGAGAAGGGTGGACTTCCCCGCCCCGTTCGGGCCGATGATCCCCACCCTTTCTCCCTCATCGATCATGAGGGAGACCCCGTCGAGGGCCCTGGTCCCGTCGGGATAAGAGTAGGTAAGGTCATTGATCTCCAATAATTTCTTGCTCATACCTCTATCCTCAGAAATGTAAAAAACAGTAAAGCGAAAAAAAGAAAAAGAACGTCCTTAGCCTGAAACTTGGTCTTCCCGAAGCCGACGATCTCACCGGTAAAGCCCCGGGAAGCCATCGCCACATAGACCCGTTCCCCCCGCTCGTAGCTCCTCAAGAAAAGGCTTCCGATCATCTGTCCGATTACCTTTGCCTGCCAGAGCCATCTGCCCCGATATGCCCGGGCATCCCGGGCACGCTCCATCCTCTCGATTTCCTCAATAAGCAGAAAGAGATAACGGTAGGCGAAGCTGGCGAGCATAATTACAAGCTTGGGAACTTTAAGTTGCTCGAATCCCCGCAGAAGCTTGGGGAAGGGGGTGGTGGAAGAAAGAAGGATAACCGAGATTATCGCCAGGTATGACTTTATCAGGATATTCTCGAAGACGACCAGACCCGAGCGGGACACGGTGAGTTTCCCGATTCCCAAGCTGTAACCCCCTCCGATATGATCGGGCTTGAGAAAAGGGATGAAGACGGCGACCAGGATGACGAAAGGGATTACGACTAAAGATGATTTTAGGATGTGGGTAGGGGGAACCCGGGAGAGCGCCGCTGCAATCAGGAGGAACAGGGCGTAGCCGAGAAACGCAAGGTAGGCGTTGGGGGGGCTGCTTACGCAGAAGATGATCATACCGATGAAAGCGATGATCTTGGCACGGGCATCTAACCGGTGAATCGGGCTATTTAGACTGCTGTATTTATCCAGGAAGTCGTGTTTCATCCCTCTGCTCTGCTATCTCTTTCACTCCTCTTTTTCAGGAGATACCCCAGCCCGTAAGCCGCGGCGAAAACAACAAGGGTCCCGATTAATCCCGCCAAAGAAGTGGCGATACCTTCGTGTTTCACCCCCGGCAAGGTGTAGTCGGGGATCGGTGCGCTAAAGACCTCTTTCACCTCACCTTTATGCAGGAACCCTTTATCGTCGGCGACCTTTTCCAGACCGTCCGGGGATTGGGAAGCAAAAGGTGATAAGAAAAGGGCAATCGCCACCGCTATGAGTAAACCAATAAGGATTATTCTTCTCATCTCATTCCCTCCCTTAAATCTTTTCCGTCTCTAACAAATCGGGTCTCGCCTTGAGAATAAGACTCAATACCGCTACCGTAATCAGCCCTTCCCCGATGCCGATCAGACCATGGACCCCGGCCATCGCCGGCAAGGCGACTTTTAGCGGAACCGTTCCCGAAACAGCCAACTCGGCAGCACAAGCACCGGCAGCCAGCACGATGGAGAGCCAGCTGGCGATAAAGGCGCCAATGAACATCCCCCGGGTCCCGGCTACCATCCTGCTTAGTCCGAGGTAGAAATAGTAGCCTACCAGGGCGCCGATTATCCCCATATTGAAGATATTGGCACCGAGGGCGGTCAGGCCGCCGTCCTGAAAAACAAGACACTGGATAATCAAAACAATAGCCATTATCAGGACGCCGGCTAAGGGCCCGAGAAGGATCGCGGCCAGCACACCCCCCATAAAATGTCCGGAGGTCCCCCCCGCTACGGGGAAGTTCAACATCTGGGCGGCGAAGATAAAGGCGGCCAGCACCCCCATCAGGGGAATCTGCTTCTCCCCGATCTTCTTGCTGGCCTTTCTCAGGGCAAGACCTACCGTTCCCGCCGAGACCACGCCTAAAGTTACCCAGGTTTTAGTATCCAAGAAGCCGTCAGGTATATGCATCTTTTTTGCCTCCTTTAAAACCCGTAGGTTAAGCCCACGGTCATCCTCCAATCCGGGCTGACATCATTGAGACCAAAAACAAATCCAAAATCAAAGGCCAAATCCTCCCGAACCCCTAAACTTCCCCCCAATAAACCTTCGACAGGGTCGTCCGTCTCGGAGTAAGCATCGACCTCACCAACAATCTCTCCCACCAGGGCTAATCTTTCCCCGAGCGCCAGCTCGATCGCTCCCGAATAAGTAGTAACCCCTTGTACGTTTATATAACCGGTTGCCACATGGCCGAGATTCAGGTGGACAGCTAATTCACTAATCTCCTTGGTCAGAATACCATTAAGGGCATATGCTGAGGTTCCTAAGCCGGAGAAAAAGGTCAGAGATACTGCGGGGAAATTTTCTTTTTCCTGCAGGAGAGCGAACTTTACCCCCACCACAGCACCACCTAACCCCTCCTCAGGTTCGATCTTATAGGGAACGCCGACACAGAAATCGAACTTCTCGGTCAGCCCGTGTTTGAGGGAAAACCCCAATAACGCACTTTCACCAGTATATTGATATTCAGTATATACGTATCCCACCTCGGTCTCAAACCTCCCCCGGTCAACCGTTCCGGCATCGTCGGTGCTGAGTGGCCGAGCGGCAAAGGCCGGTGAGGCAAAAAGCAGGATCCCGAGAAGACCCGCCAATGTTTTTCTAGACATAAAAACAACCTCCTTTCTTCTGTAGCTGAGTAGCTAATGCATACGATTATTATATTCGTGCTACTATAATGGTAAAAAAATATATATTAAGCCAACCCCTTTCCGGTTGTCGTAAGGGTCAGTTTTCCGTGCTTTACCCCCCGGGTGCTGATAAGCCGGTCACCCAGGGTCTTGATCTCACCACCCTTTCCCCTAAGGATCAGGACTTCGAGGCAGTTGTGCTCATCAATATGGACATGG
>CP070770.1:1453864-1465850 GCA_020345765.1 Deltaproteobacteria bacterium | reverse complement strand
AGGGTTATGCCTACCTGCTCCATTTCGATATTCCTCCCTCTCCCTCGGAGGTGGACTATGTAAAGCTCCACATGGGGGAAGGACGGATCACAGTAGAGGCCTCCCGATATACTATCGGCGGCCCGGAGAACGCAACTTATTACGACTACGGTTCGCGAATCGGACCGGACGGCAAGAAGGGGCCCGACATCCTGGACCGGGCGAATAAGATAAGGGCCAGAGCCAAGATCCGGTTTTTGCCCATAAAGTTTGATTTCGTATCCGATGAAGTGGAAAAGAGCTACCCCTTGGCCTGGAAAGACGGCCCGGTAAGGGCGATTCTCCGGGCAAAGCAGACGCAGGACCTGGGAATAATTGAATTTGAAACAAACGGCTATGCCGAAGGCTATTTCTACTTTAACTATCTGATCAGACCGAAGATCCTGGAGATGCCGCTTAACCTGAGTAAATTCCTCAGTTACTTCGAGCTCTACGGGGCGATTGACTTTACCGATGCGATCTACGGGGCGAAAATCTACGATGCGGTCAATACCAAGGGGACCGTGCTTGACGGTAAGATGAGCGAGGACGAAAAGGCCCTGATCACCGATGTCGATCATGCCTGGATCGTAGGCATCCATCCCGTTATGGGGGCAATGCTTACCCGCCTGTTCTTCCCCCCGGAGTGGCTGAAGCATGTAAAGAGGGGAAGCTACATAGTGGACGACGAAACCATCAACGATGAGCCCGAAGATAATCCCGGCCAGGCCAAGGTCGGGTATTATTTCGGGAATTTCGTTAAATGCGTGGCAAAAGGGCGTTATGTCTATAACGAGCATTTTTACTTTCCGGAAAAGTTAGAATGGGGCGAGCAGGATAAGATCCTTAATATTATGGATAATCCGGTAAAAACGGAGGCCGGACCCGGAATCAACCGAAAAGAATAATTAGTTTATTCCTTTTCCCCTTTCCGCCAAATTAAATCAATAAATTTTGAGAACCGTCTGGGGGCACCGTATCAGACAAAACAACCCAACTATTACATTTTGCCTGAATCTTACAATTTTACCTAAATAAATTAGTGTATCTATCATCCCAATCCCTGAATTTAATATAGGATTGGGCTGAATCCTCCTTTTCCGATTCAAGTAGAGCAAGCTCCCACAAAATGGCATAATTATTGCTGTCTATATTATATGACGAGAAATTAAACCCTTGTCATTAACTATTACTGTCGTAATTAGCAATAGAGAGGAAAAGGGAAATGGAAACGACTCTCTTTCGAGGAAAACATGACAAGAAAAGACCGGGATAAAATAATTATCATCGCATTTTCCATTATTTGCGTGCTTCCATTGGCACAGGCAGCGGCCCAGGAAGAGTGGACGGAAAGCGTGACTACGCTCGAAGAGGTATTGATAGAATCGGGGGAACAGCCATTTAACCTAATGAATCCGTCGGCAAGGGAAGAACCTGAACCAGCGGAGGTCTTAAAATCTCCGATCTCCATTACCCTCGTTAGTAAGAGTCTGCTTGTAGGTAATCCTATGGAAGGTAATGTCAGTGATCAAATCGATTTCATATTTGATTTTACCAGCTATCTCCAGAAAGACATTGAAGCCTTCCGGGGAGTGTTAGTTCTTAAAGACCCTGTCGGCCAGGAACTCTTGGAAGTGGAGCTGATAGTAGATGATGCCATCAAGGCCGGGCGTATTCTCGGGTGGCGGGGCAGCGTCGATTACGATCCGTCTCTGGATACGCACCGCAGGTTACTCACTACCGACAAAAATGACCTGAAAGTCGAGCTTGCTTTGCAGGAGGTGACCTATACCGACGGGTCCAATGAAGTCTTTTATTGAGTGAGAAATAAGCTGATTATATCAGGTTCCTGCGGGTCCGGAAAACCCTGCCTACTTACCCTCAAAATAGGGTAACTTTCCCCCTGTTTTAAACGGAATTTTTGTAAAAATCGCTTCAAGTCCCCATACCGGACAGACGGGTCTTCCCACCCCTTGCCTAAAATAACTAGAAGGGGACTCCAGTGAGTAAAAAATCCTTGACATCAAACCAGTATTAATTATAATTAGCAAAATGATACTGCCGAGGCAAACCGGAGGACTGCTTGGCAAACCTGCAAAAGTGTATTTCACTGGGGGATGCTTACCGGAAGTTCTGAATTCCCGGTTGGGCAGCCCCTTTTTTGTAGAAATTAAGTAATGCCTGAATATCTTCCCATCTCGATAGCAGCCAAAAAACTGAAATGCTCAGATACTAAAATCCGTTATTTGATCAAGCAGGGTGAGCTAAAGGCGGCTAAGAAGGGCATAATGAAGGTCGAGAAAAAAAGCCTGAATGAATACCTTAAAAGAGGAGGCAAGAAATGAAGGAAAGGATTAACGATACCGGGATGAAATTGCTTATGGTGTTATTAATAACTCTGGCGTTAGGAGTAAGCCCTGGTATCGCTGCCGATTGGCCCAGCGTCCTTAAACAGGGGAAGACAAAGTATGCCGGGTTCGAGAAGGACGTGAAGGATATGGCCGTTATTCAGAATATGACAATGATCACGCCCGAGCAGAAAATAGCCTCGGAATCTAAGCTATTCCGGAAGGGTAAAAAATTCAGGATGGAGACCAAAACGCAGATACCCGGAATGGCCGGGGGAAACGGAGGGATGGAGACCATCGTTATTTTCGACGGGAAGGATATGTGGATGATCTCGCCTTTTATGGGAAAGCAAAAACTCCCGGAAGAAAAGGAGAAGGAACATAAGGCCGGAGAGAACTGGTGGGGAACGGCCTCCGAAAAGGCAAAAATCGTGGGCAGCGAAAAGGTCGGGGGGCGAGAATGCTATATAGTAGAAATTCAGGAGCAGAAAGAGTCCCATTTCAATAAAATATGGCTTGATAAAAAAACTCTGCTCGTGACTAAGGCGGAAAGCAAGGAAGCAAAAGGGAAAGCGATGGTTTGGGTGTATTCCGATTTTAAAAAGATAAAGGGCGATTGGGAGATGCCCTACAAGACCGAGATCTACGAAGGCAGTAAACTCCTATCCACTACCGTGGTTAAATCCCTTAAGGTGAATAAAGGACTCTCCGATGACCTGTTTAATCCGGACAAGGTAAAGACAAAAGGCTCCGGCATGCAGGACATGATGAAAATGATGATGAAGGAAAGAACGGGAGAATAAGAATAGAAAAGCATTACCCGAGATATGATGACGGTTCTATTTTTCAACAGCTAAGGAAATTAGAACCGTCTTTTTTTCAGTCGGAATCACTTAAACCATAACATAGGAGGAGAATATGAAAGTTAAGAACTGGTACCGGATAGTGCTGATCGGCATTGTTTTTTCCCTCGGCGCACTTCTATGGAAAGAAGCAGCTGCGCAGGGAGGAAGAACCATTGAGGAACGTCTCGCTTACCTCGAGGCAAAATTATCAGAATTAGAGGGCCGGCTGTCCCGGCTGGAGGGCCCCAGGGCAGAAAGAGAGCCTAAACGAGCAAGAGCCCCAAAGAACCCAATTTCTATTACGATCCTCAATAAAACTTTCGTCCGACCAGATCCGGCCACGGGGAATGATGGCCGGATCGATTTTATATTTGATTTTTCCAGTAACCTCCAGAAGGATATTGCGTTCTTCAGAGGGATATTAGTTGTCGAAGATCCTCACGATACAAAACTTCTGGAATCGGAGCTGTCTATCGAGGACACCATCAAGTCAGGGGTTCTTCTCGGATGGCGGGGAAGCATAAGCCTAGGCTACGATCCGTCCCTCGATACTCATCATACATTAGCCACTATTGACAAAGGCCAACTGCGGGCCAGGATTGTTTTAAAAGATGTAGTCTACACGGACGGGACCCGGGAGACATTCGAGTAGATATTAATAATTTAAAAGAAACCCTGCCAATGTTGGATCACAGGAGGTAGAAAATGGCAACAACCGGGCCGGCTCATTCCGCATTCCTGCGTAATTGCTATATATTTCGAAGAAAGGTATTCAAGCTCTTCGGAGGTGCCTTCTATGTTCACGACGAGAACGGCAACCTTCTCTTCTATTCAAAGCAGAAGGCGTTTAAGTTAAAGGAAGACTTTCGCATCTACTCGGATGAACGTCAGTTGGAAGAGCTCCTGACCATCAAGACTCCTCAACTCCTTGATCTGGGGGCAACCTATATTGTGCAGGATGCTACTACCGGGAATACCGTTGGAGCCGTAAGACGAAAGGGGCTCAAATCCATTCTTAAGGATGAGTGGATTTTACTTTCCTCCGAAGGCCAGGAGACCGGGAAATTAACCGAAAGCAGTGCGTTCCGGGCCGTCCTGAGCAGGCTCGTCAACCTGATTCCCCAAACATATATTATCGTAGCGGCCGACGGCAGGAAGATTGCGGATATCAGGCAGCACTTTAACCCGCTCGTACTCAAATACACCATGACGATAGTGGAACCGGACCCCCCTATCGACCGCAGGCTCCTGATATCAACGGGGATCCTTCTGGCCGGGATCGAACAGAGGCAAAGATAATGGAAATGGAGATAGTATTAACCTTCGACCTTAATCAAAAAGGAGTAAACTGATGCCGGAAAAGTTCGACACCATCATTGTCGGCGGCGGCATCGGGGGTACTGCCCTGGGGGCGCTTCTGGCCGCGGGCGGCCAGAATTTGTTACTAACGGAAAAAAACAGCATTATCGGCGGCCGCTGCGCTTCTTACCGGAAAGACGGCTTCACGATCGATGTCGGAGTGCACCTTTTCGGTCTCAGCGATAAGGGACCTCTGGGCGAGGTGTGCCGGCGGGCAGGCGAGCCTGATGCCATCGAATGGGTCCTGGCGCGCAACCCCAGGGTGGCGGTCCATCGCGGAGGCCGGACGCAGCCTTTCGATCGTGAAGCGATGATGAGAGAGCTCGAAGAAAAAAGCGTGGCCCCCCTTGCCGAAATCTTCGCCCGGATAGGACAGATGACCACCGCCGAGCTGGACTCGCTCTGGTACCTGCCGCTTAAAAGCTGGATCGAGGGCTTCACCCCCGACCGGAACATCATGAGGATGTTCACGATGCTCTGCGGGATCTACCTCTGCGTCCCCCCGGACAGCGCCAGTACCGCGGAGTTCATCATTTGCCTCCGGGACCTCCTGCAGGCCCGGAACTCCGGCTATCCCAAAGGGGGTAGCGGGATCATTCCGCAAACATACCAGCGGTTCATCGAAAAATACGGCGGCACGGTGCGCCTGAATTGCCCGACGGAGAGAATCGTGATCGAAAACGAACGGGCGAAGGGCATCGTGGCCGGGGGCGAGCTGATCGAGGCAGACCGGGTCGTCTCGAATGCTGACATCAAGTGTACTGTCCTGGAGCTCGCCGGTGACGAGCATTTCCCGCGCGAATATGTAGAGAAGGTCCGCAGCCTTACTTACGCCGCCCATGTCTTCGCGCTCAAAGTGGCCATTGACGAAGTGATCACCGATCAGAAGATGATCATGTATACCCCCAACCTCACCGATGAGGAGCTGGAAGAGATCGAGCGGCAGATATTCGCCGGCCAGGCACCCCCCGTAGCCAGTGGGATGATCTGCGTCCCGACGAACTTCGACCCGGGGCTGGCGCCCCCCGGAAAGCAGCTGGTATTCTTCGGGATCGGTACCGCCCCTCACCAGGAATGGGCAACATGGGAAAAGATATGTCTGGACGCACTGAAGGATGTCTTCCCCACGATCGAGGAACACATAATATGGAAGGTGACTCATTCACCGGACGATATTGAGCGTTTCGCCGGGGAGAAGGGTAATGTTATCGGTGTTGGTCAGACCGTTGATCAGATCCACGAGAAGCGGCCGACCCACGAGACCCCGGTAAAAGATCTGTATCTCTGCAGTGCCGAGGCAGGAGGACACGGGATCGGGACCGAGCTGGCGGCCAGTTCGGCAATTGAGCTCGCCGACAAGCTTTTGTCGAGTTAGGGTTCGAAGGCCTTTCCCCTGAGTCCCGCCTTTGGCGGGACCGAAGGGATCGAATCTCTACTTGGATAAATTATTTAGCATTACAAATACAAAAATGAAGGAGAAATGCGGTGGCTAAAAAAGAGGTGTTAATCGTCGGGGGCGGGCCGGCGGGACTGGTGGCCTCGATCAATCTGGTCCGGGAAGGCTTCGAGGTCACACTGGCGGATCAGGAAGAGCAGGTCGGAGGAAACCCTGACTGGCACCCGTCCGCACACACAACCCCGCTGAAAGGCCCCGCTACCTGGGAGTACATCGGGATAGATTGCACCCCCTGCTTCCACGATATAAGCGAGAGCTTGACGGTTGTCGTCGGGGGAGAGAGCGCCCCCATCGAACGGACCGCGGAACCTACCTTCACCTGCGAGCGCGGGAGCCGGGAGACCTCGCTCGACTCTTTCCTCTACCGGATTGCCGTCAAGGAAGGAGTTAAATTTAATTTTGGCACAAAGATTCGGGAAGAAGACCTTCAAAAAACCCCCGAGCATACCATCCTTGCCACCGGCTTTACCCCGGCAATGTATAAGACCCTGGAAAAGCCCATGTCCAATTACCTGGGTTATCACGCCTTATGCGACCATCCTCCGGGAGAGGCTGAAGGATGCATCTACCTGGGCGGGCTGGGAAAGGAATACGGTTACTCCAGCGCCTGCAACGGCCTCTGGTATGTCCTGCTCTTCTCCCGGAACGAGCTGCCCCAGGAAAACCTGGATTATTTCGCTGATCTGGTAAAGAAATACGAGGACAAAGAGATCGCCGAATGGAGGCGGTTTGCCGGCGCCAGTCCGAAGAGTGGTCCCGAATTGATCTACAAAGACCGCTTCATCCTCACGGGAACGTTGGCCGGGTTCATCGAGACCAACTATGGATTCGGTATTACCGGGGCCCTGATATCCGGGAAGATCGCCGCTCTGGCGGTTACCGACCGCAACCGCGCCCGGGCGGAATTCGACAGCTTCACCGGGGGCATCCCCGCCATGCTCGAGAAGAAGCGAAAAGGGCAGGTTGAACTCGGATTCAAGTTGGGAAAAATCTGGTTTGAAATTTAATCCTTATGGGCAAAAAAACCCAACACCCCGGCAACCAAGCATACATTACCCATAACAACACACCTCTGGTCATCCCGTTAAAATCTCTCTCTAAAACCGACCTCCCTCTGGCCGGCGGCAAGGCCGTGAACCTCGGCGAGTTGATTTCCCGGAAATTCCCGGTCCCCGACGGTTTTCTGATCACTACCGGGGCGTATCGGCAATTCCTGCAATCTCAAGGACTCGGTGAACAGATCGTAGATATATTGAAATCCTCGGGCGGGAACCATAGAGCCGCTTCCGCCGGAGTAACTGAGTTAATAATGGGAAAACCAGTCCCCGGTGCGGTGGCGGATGCTGCCCGAGAATCCCTCTCCCGACTGGGTGAGGATAAGCCCGTAGCCATCCGCTCCTCGGCCACCGCGGAGGATCTGAAGGACGCCTCCTTCGCCGGGATTCACGATACCTACCTGAACATCTGCGGGATCGAAGACGTTCTCAAGCACCTGCGGCTCTGCTGGGCCTCCCTCTGGAGCGAGAGGGCAATGGCATATCGAGACCGTGCCGGTATCGAACATATGAAAGCAGACATGGCCGTGGTGGTGCAGCGGATGTTGCGGCCCGAGGTGTCGGGAGTTATGTTTACCACCAATCCCCTCACGGCGCATCCCGGCGAGATCGTGATTGAAGCCGCCCGGGGACTCGGCGAAGGCGTAGTGAGCGGGGAGGTTCAGCCGGATAACTTCGTCCTGCGTAAATCCACCGGGGAGATCAAACGCTATCGACCGTCGGACGAATCCCATAGTGAAACCACCACTCGCGAACCGTGCTTACCTGCCGAGGATCTCAAGGCCCTGGCGGGCCTGGGTCATCGCCTGGAACGGGAGTTGGGCTCCCGCCAGGATGTCGAGTGGGCAATCGAAAAGGCCCCGGGTGATAGTCACGGACGCATCGCCCTGCTCCAATCCCGTCCCATCACTACCCTGCCGCCGGAGGACAAACCGGTGTTCACCCGCAAAATGGGGGACCAGTACTGGACCGATGTGATTGCCCCATTTACCTTCACCTGCGGCGTCGATTGGATCGTCGAGGGGACCTTCAAGCCGATGGTGAGGGCATTCGGGTTGAAAAATTTGGCCGAGCTTGATTTCTTCCGCCTTTATAAATCCCACCTCTACATGAACACACGCATGGCAAGGGAAGGCATTACGATGTTTCCGAGATCCGCCCGCAAACAATTCACTGACTCCATGGGCTCCCCCCACGATGACGATTATTTCCTCGAAGCACCCTACCGGCCGCTCCGGGGGCTTATCTCAATGATCAAGGCCCACCTCAACGATAAGCATAGCGGGATGTCCCGTAATCTACGCTCCCTGAAGGATTGGGGCCGCTCGATAAAAGACCGCACCGACCGGCTCCTCCGCCGCCTCGAGGACAGTCCGTCCATCGACGAGCTTATGAAAATGTTCGACGAAGTAGACCGCATGGGTATCGAGCATTTCGAGATTATCCGCTGGGGTCATGCCTCTTACAGCACAGCCCTGACCGATACCCTGCGCGCCATGTGCGAAAGCTGGGCCGATGATACCGACGGCTCCCTGTTTTTAAGGATCACGGGTTATTTAGGTGAGAGTGCCACGATGAAGACCGACCAGGCGCTCTGGGAGACTGCCCGGGAGATCGGTAATGATTCGCAGGCCAGGGAGCTTCTCCTCACGCTCCCACCGGAAGAGGCGGCACAGCGAATACTCGAAGGGAACGAGTTTCCGGCTGCCCGGCAAGCGCTCCGCTCCTTCCTCGACGACTACGGACACCGCACCACCTCCCGTGACATCACCGTTCCCCACTGGCGGGAGGCACCCGGCCAGGTGGTTAGCGTGATCAAAGGTATCCTCGCCGAGGAAATGCCGGCCAGCCCCCGGGAGAAATCCGAAGCCGCCCGGCGCCGTACGGAGCAGGCCCTGACCGAGGCACTGGCATGTATCCGCCGGAAATGGTACGGCACCCTCGTCCGACGTTGGTTCGTCCGGACGGCGGAACAGGCCCGTATTTTTATCGGATACCGCGAGAACCAGCGTTTCACCCTCGACCGTATCATGCTCCTGATGAGACGGCTGGTTATTGCCCTCGGGGATTGGCTCGTGAAAGAGGGACAGCTGGATCATCCCGAAGATGCCTTCTATCTTGAGCGCAATGAGCTGACCGCGGCCGTCCGGGCGCGACATCTTGCCCCGGATATCCGCCGGCAGATCCCTGACCGGCGCCGGGAGCTGAAGGTCAACCGGGACCGGCTTCCCCCGACATACATTATCGGATCATTCGAGTTCGAGATACCCGAAGCACAGAAAGCGGCCCTCCCCCCTGGTGTTTATTCGGGACTGAACGCCGCCCCCGGCATTATCGATGGCCCGGCACGGGTATTGACGGAGCTTGTGGACTCCCACGAACTGCGGGAAGGCGACATTCTCGTAACCGAGAGCACCGACCCGGCCTGGGGGGCGGCCTTCATGAAGGTCGCGGGGCTCGTCATGGAGACGGGGGGACTGCTCAGCCACGGCGCTATCCTGGCGCGTGAATTCGGCGTTCCCGCGGTTACGCATGTATCGGGGGCAACGCACCTAATCCGTACGGGCGACCTACTCCGGGTGGACGGCACCCGGGGTCGGGTTACGGTCCTGTCAACCAAGGAGGGAAAATGAGCCGACTAACCGATCGGGACGAGGGACGCCATGAAAGAACCCAGGACAAGTATTGGCGGGAATCATACTACTTCAACTTTGTCGACGGCCGGGCGGGGATATACGGCCTGACCACCATCGGCTGGCGGGTAAACGAGGGCGAAGTCGATGGTCTCCTGATGGTCATCCGCGGTCGCTCGCTCTGGTATGCCTATCCCGCCGTGAACCTGAAATTCCCGGAGCCCTGGGAGGGTTTCGAGCTTCCGGAAAAGGCGGGGGTAAAGAGGCTTCACTACGAAATGATCGAGCCCTTCCGCAGGTGGCGGCTCCGTCTGGAAGGAGGAAGGAACTCGATGGACCTCGACTTCCACTGCTTTACCCCGGTTTATGACTATAACGCCGAGATGCAGTCCCTGCCTCAAAAGGTGGCTCAGGAGCACTACGAACAATCCGGTCATGTCCGGGGCGTGTTTCGGATGAGAGGCCGTGAGATCACCATTGACGGGACCGGCCAGCGCGACCATTCCTGGGGTATCCGCGACTGGGGCGGGGTGGATCAGTGGCGCTGGATAACCGCCCAGTTCGGGGAGCGTTTCTCCTTCAATGTCTTCAGTGTCCACGACCAGGGGAAGGAGCACATCGGCGGGTTCGTCTTTGACGGAAAGGATAATGCCCGGATCGTGGAGTCAACCATTAACCTGAAGATGATGGCGGACGGCCAGAGTCCCAGTGAAGCCGAGCTCAACCTGAAGGACGAGCGCGGCCGGGATCACCGTATCAGTGCCCAGGTATTTCATGTGATCCCGCTCCGGCGTCACCAGGCGTTCATCAAGGAGTGCTTCGCCCGATTCTATTATCAGGACCTTGAGGGCTGGGGTGTCGTCGAGCGCCTGCACCGCATCCGCTCGGGCTTCGAAAAGCTCCGCTACATCGGCACCGCAGCCTCCTACGGCCTCCGCAGCCTGCTTGGGTAATCTATCGACCCTTCATCTCCTCGGCGATATAATGGCAGCGCTTCCGGACAGTGGCGATCCCGGCGGCAAGCTGCCTCTTGGCAAGTCTCCGGGAGATGAATCGCGGCAGGTTGACGGTAAGCTTACTGTCCGAATAATACTGGAAGATGATGCCGTCCTGATAGGGGTAGAAATTCCATCCCGCCTGGATATCCACGAAGTATTTATGCGGCCGTTTTTTATCCAGGTATGCCCGGATCGTCCTGGCTTCATAGTCGTATTCCCGCACCAGGGAATAATACACCTCGACCACATGAAAATCGAAACGGTAATCGGTCACCGTTACCCGGGTGGAAGGTGTGGGCCATTCTTCGCTTACTACGGTGCTCTCCTTGAGGTATCGGATCCACTCCTTTTCGCGCTCGGGATGCTCCAGCACCTCCCAGATCACCTCAGGCGGATGCTGGATCAGGACCGACCCGGTCAGCACCGAGGACTGTTGGGTATCCGATAGTCTGGCTTCGACCAGGCTGAACACCACCTTCCCCCGCTCCAGCCTGGCAAGCTCCTCCGGGGAGAAAGGCAGCTCTTCGGCCGCTTTGATCGGAAAAGAGACCAATCCAAGCAGTCCAATACAGACGATCACTGCACAAATCATACATTCTGTTAGATGCTTCCTGATATCGGCCATGGTATATAATTATCCGATATTCCCGTCTCCGTCAAGTAGGTCACACATACCGCAGCATCGAACTGCGATTCGGAATAGGGATTGATTTTCACCCCCTCCTTGATCCTCCCCCATCAAGGGGGAGGAAACTGTATGGAACACTCCCCATTCCTCCGACCTCGTTCCCCTCGACCCCGCCAAAGGCGGGGCTCAGGACAGGCAGGACAAGAATCCCCTCCCCTGGTGGTAGGGGCCTGTCCTCCGTAGTCCCACATTCACGCAGGACGAAGGAGGGATTAAGGGGAAGGGGATAAAAAAGAATGCTACCCCACCGATGGCGGGGCAAATTCCATCCTCATTAAACATCTTGCCGTGTCTACCAGTATATGATATAAGCAAGTCAGAAGTTCGGCAATAGGGGAAGACCACATCGGAGTTCCCCGAAGAGGTGACTAAATATGTCCCAGATAGACCGGGCCAGGCTGGAACACTACCTGGCCGAAAAGCTCGAGGCGGAGGATCTGTCCATTACCAACATCTGGCAGAACCTGGAGGGCTGGTCGATGGAAACCTTCAGCCTGAGTCTCTCTTATCGGAAGGACGGCCGCCCCGAAGAGCAGAACATTATTATCCGCAAAGAACCCGTCACTGGTCTCCTGGCACCTTACGA
>CP070770.1:1401563-1453764 GCA_020345765.1 Deltaproteobacteria bacterium | reverse complement strand
CTTTTCATTTTTTTCTCCTTTCTAATCCACTTCAGTGGGATTTAAAATGAGATTGCTTCGTCCCGATGGAAATCGGGACTCGCAATGACAGCTGTATAAGATTAGCATGAGAATTATTCTTACCATTTAGTCCTCATCAAGGCCTTTTCGCTGAAGAGTCTCTCCTTCAGACCGGAATCAAACTTGATGTCATCAAAGGTAATGACGGTCTTGTGACCTGTTCTTAAGTTTGCACACTCAAGAAATGTCTGGGGCAGGTATCCCTCGGGAAAATCAGGAGGAGTTCCATATTCTTTAAGGATCGTCCTTACTTTTCTGCCCAGGGTATCATAAATCTCGTCAAAGATACTGGCGCCGGTGGCCTTGTCCAACCAGACAACCCTCTTCGAATAATACCAGTCCTCTTTCTTCGGTTTAGCCTCGACTACATAACAATCGGTGTCCTGGTAATAGGTTTTCCCATTATAGTCTGACTGGTATCCCTCGAACTTTTTCTCTCCAACAAGCTCGTAGGTCTCGTCCTCCCATCTCCTGGTAGTAATCTCCTCGGTGGTGAAGTCCGATCCCATAAAAGAGTCATCGGCATCACCCTGAGAGACCCTCCTGACTTTTCCCTGACTTGGAAGCCAAAGCCACTGCTCGGAGGCCTTTTCCGGATTCATATGAGTCCAGGAAAGTATGGCCAGGCCCTTTACATTCTGCGGTTCGGTAAAGACGACGACATCTTTGTAGCGCATATCATCACTCTCCCTTAGTAGAACAATACGGGAACGCAGGAATTTACGGTGGCGTTTAAACCCACCTTTGGTTATCATCCAGACATCACCAACACTCTGGTAATCCTTGGCGAACAGGGTATACTGAATATCATAAGTGATTCTCATCAGCTCATCGGCGCTTATGCCATCGTAAGGCTTATCAAGCGCATAAGTAAGCTGAGATGAAACAGCAACAATAACCAGACCAAGTAAGAGCCTTTTAACTAAATTCTTCATCTATTCCTCCTTTCAAAAAATAGGATTACTTCGCTTTGTCTCCAATTACAGTAGTTAAAACTTTCGTTTCACTATTCAGATTGTTTTTCTCCATCACCTCCTTTAAAAATGAATTTTGGTTTAAAGATAGAAAACAGAGTCGGTAATAAGATCAATGTGCTGAGCATATTCAGGATTAAAAGTGACCCAAGGACGGTACCGAGCCTTGCCTGCAATCTAATATCGGAAAATATCCAGGAAAATACTCCCAAAGCGATCGCCATTCCGGTGAAGAAAACGGCCTTGCCGGATGTCTCCAGCGAGCCGTAGATCGCATCCTTTAAAGGTTTATCTGATTTCAGTTCCTGTCTTAACCTGCTTACTACATAGATCCCGTAGTCAACGCCGAGGCCGATACCCAGGGCGGCAACCGGCAGTATCTCAACGGTCAGGCTGATACCTAAAAGTCCCAATACTCCAAATATAAAGAGGACACCAAAAGCCAGGGGTATTAAAAGCAAGATTCCGGCAGTAATAGATAAATATGAAAGCCATATACAGAGAAATACGAGTACCGATACCTGGAGTATGTTTAACGGCAAAACTTTAGAGATTATCTCATTTATTGCACCCAGTATTCCTATATCCCCGCCAGCGTAACTGAATTCTGCACTTTTACTTTTGTGATGCTTATCTATCCATTCCCGGGTAGCCGATATGACATTTCTTATCGTCCGGGATTTATGGTCTTTCATATCTACTTTTATATTGGCATATTTATACTCCGGGCTCACAACCGGATCGAAGTCGCCGGGGAAACCGGACATATCGTGAAGGAGAAGATACTCGGCTATCGTTCCGCTCTTTTCAGGAATCTGTAGATACTTGGGATTGCCGCCGAATATAGTAAAGTTAAGACCCTTAATATAATTTGCCAAAGACAGTGTGTAACCAACCTCAGGGACTTGTTCCTTTAAATATCCTTGTAACGAGTCCATTTCTTTGAGAATTTCGTGGTCGACCAGCGACTCTTCTTCCCGACCCTCAACGAGGATATAATATGGACTGGAGCCGGAAAACTGTTTGCTTATGAACCTCTCAGAAATATTGTAAGGGGAATCTTGATATAAAGATGAGGATCCGGGTTCATTATCCCCAATAACTATTCGAGAAGCGCCAAATAATCCGATCAAGGTTAATACGATAAAGATACCTACGATAACTACCCGGGAAGAACGGTTTATTGATACACCCGAGATTTTCCCCAGAACCTTGTTTAGCAAATTAAATCTTTCTTCCCTGATAGCCTCTGCTTTCTTGGGGGACGGAAGGAAAGAGAGCACGCAGGGGATAAAGGTCACCGAGGTAAAGAAAATACTCAATACCCCGGTGCCGGTGGCAAGTGCCATACTCTTGATCATTGCCAGAGGGACTATCAACAGAGAAAGGAAGCCAATGCCGTCGGTAACCAGCGATGTAAATGCGGGAATAAAGAGCGATTGCAGTGTCTCCCGGGCCGCTTCTTTGCCGGAAAGGTTGCGCATCTCGTCTTCGTAATAGCGTTTTATGAACTGGACAGAATGGCTGATCCCAAGAGCCAATATTAAAAACGGGACGAGTATGGTAGTGGGATCGAGCCGGTAACCACAAAGGGTCAGTATTCCCAACCCCCAGATAGCCGCCATCAGGCTCGATGCGAGCGGCAGGATCACCCCTCTTTTCGACCTGAAGGCCATATAGAGAATAATGATCATTACGATCAGGGTCCCAACAAATACCTTCATCATCTTGGGAATATAAAAGTCAAGCCATCCCTCTAATATCGGTCTTCCCCCAAGATATATATTTGTGTTAGAATCCTCTTCGGCTCCGGCAATCTTTCTTAGTTCATTAAAAATTCTCCGGGACGGGACATCCGATTCGAAATCCGCCTGAATCAATGTGCTTTTAAAATCTTTCGATACGATAGGGCCATATAACATCGGGTTTCTCATGATGGTCATCTTCAGGGCTTCCATTTCCTTCTCGGATGAAGGAGGGTGACGCAGCAGCCTTTCTTTTTTAAAGCCGTCTTCAAAGGCGGTCACTTTCTTTATCTTTCGCGCCGATAGGGATACAATTCTGCCGGCATTTATCCCATCCATGAGGTATAACTGCTCGGTGAGCGTGCACACTTTGTTCAATGTGTCCCGGTTAAATATATCGCCCTCTTTTACCTCTATTGCAATCGAGACCTGATTCAATCCGCCGAATATATCGGTTAACTTATTCTGGACAAGCATATAGGGATGCTTCTGCGGAGCGAAATCACCGATATTAGTCTGGATGGCAAGCCCTTTCAAGTGATAGACAAAGAAGACAGTCAATAAAATTGCGAGACAGATAAAAACTACTCTGAATTTGATAACGAATTCAGCAAGTTTCCTGGGGAAATTTTTCATTAGATTACCCGTTTGTTTTACTCTATATTAATTCCAGATAATGAGTGAATGTAGGGGCCGACGTCTCTGTCGACCCGACCCCGCTGATATCTTAAGTAAATTGTTTTAACAGTCTTTGAGTAAAATTTATCTCTAATTTAATCATCTCCATCATATGTTCCGTAATAACAACCATGTGATGCAGGGACTTATTCTTTTGGAGATTCTTTTGTTCATCTACTATCCATTTTTCCACTTTCCTTAGACCATTCAGTCTGCTCGCAAGTCTTCTCTTTACCGCTTCTGGCTTCGCATGATGAAGGAAATATAGAGATAGATCAAGATTTAAATAGGGCCGCTGGATTATAAGCAAGTTTTTGCTCAATAACTTACCAAATTCTTCTTCGCCTTTTTCGGTGATTGAGTAAACATACTTTTCCGGACGCTTTCCCGAACGGCCTACGGTCTTTGTAAGAAATCCTTTCTTCTCCAATTCTTTTAAAGGGTAATAAATAGATTGGGAGCTTATCCCGGTAAACCCACTCATTACTTCATCTACTAATTTCTTAATTTCATATCCGTGTTTAGGCCCGTCCTTCAATAAGCCCAACAACATTAAATTCCTGGCTATCGATTCCTTGGCCATTTCTTTTTAGTAAAATTTTAATATTAAAATTTTACTATAATATATTGATCTTGAAAAACTTGTCAAGTAAAATCTGAAATTCTTCCTTAAAAAATTTATTGCTGAGTTATAATTTATGTTTAATTTCATGTAGTTAGATGAAATAGCGAGGGGAAAAGGCTAACCTTCGACGGGCCGGTCCTGAGCCCCGCCTGTTTATAGGAAGGCAGAAATTCACCCCCACCTTTTTCCTTCCCCGTCAATGGGGAGGAAACTTTATAGTATTCTCCCATTCCTTTCCCGAGTAAGGCCGAGGGGTTTAGAACGGGATTCCCCTCCCCAGGTGGGAGGGGAATAAGGGGAGGGGGACGAAAGAATGCTACAACGCAAATTCCTTTTCGAGCTTTGTTGTTGAAATGAATGGGAGAAGGTGGTAATCTTAAAGTAGCCTTGGATTAGAAAGATGGCTAAAGAAGAGGACATAGTTAACCAAAAAGCTGAGCCCGTCCTGAGCTTTGACCAGATTGTCGAGAAGGTTCACCGGGAGAAGGAAAACGGGTCTCCTGTCCGTGATACAACCCCGCTATGGCAGTCCACCCATATAATTATGGAAAGGGAGAGGAAATTCAGGAAAAAGTATGCCTCAGCAGTAAGAAGATTAATCAGAAGCTTTCCCAAGGAAGTTATCAATACCATAAGGGAGCGGGTTCCGATTGGTTCTGTCAGCTACTCGGCCTATGTTGACCGCAACTGCCCCATACTTAAGAGAGGAGAATTGGTAATCGGGCACGGCGATTATAATGCCTTTGGAAAGATTATGCTCGATTTAGAAGCACTTCAGGATTCTACGAATACGCCCCAAACTGCTCGTCAGCAGGCAATCTGGCTGCTTCTTTACAGTCGGCTCCGATTAAGACCCCCTTCTCCTGTCCCATTGAAATGCGCCAAGAGACTCGGACTGGATCTGGGTCATATCCAGAGACTCTCCCAGGTATTCCTGGAGGAATTGGTTCCTCTATTGGAGAAGGAATACGGCCAGGATTTTTTTGGTCATGGTTCTGAACAGAGGAAAAAGTTCGATGAGGTTCTGCGCCGGTATACCTTTCTAGAAGATAACCAAGAATATCGAGATTATGTGTGTAACAATACAGTTATTCTGGCGATAGCCGATTATGCCTCCGAAATTAGATCAGCCCAGCGGAGAACATCAGACAAATCAGAGAAAAAGATCTATCAAATTACGGCTAATGTGAGTGATTCAAAAAGCTTCTTCCCCCGGGATTTTTTCGCAGTAGCAGAAGGGAAAGTAGATAGCTCATTAGAACAGACTATCTCCTCCTTGTTTATCTCGAGGACAAAAAGGGGAGAACAGTATACGGTTTCCTATGTACTCAACCAGTTTGCTGAGGAAAATCCGAATAAATTCATTATAGCTCTGGTCGGGAGTAAGAAGGAGGCCGATATTTATGCTGCCTATATTAATGCCAACGCTTACCGGGAAAACGATAATAGGGTCAAGGTAATTCCGATTGAACAGGCAGAAGCCAAGCCTCTGCCTGATTTAGTCTCCGTGATCAGGGATCTGGATTGAAATGAATAGATCCTCGGTAGAAATTAAGCCCGGGTATGAGCTTGAGGACTGCGTTATCCTCGGGAAGATCGGCCATGGGAAAATGGCCGAGGTTTTTAAGGCGATTCAAATAATAGTTCCAAGACCGGATCTGAAGAGATTAGTTGATCTTCTCCTCCGCACCTCGACCATTGAACATCAGCTCATCCAGGATTTCCGACGCCTGGAGCGTCTGCAAAAGGTTGACAAGATAGAGTTTCTTCCCGAGATCAAGGATCTAAAAGGTGAGATTACTAAACTCAAGGAGAAATTAAGCAGGGGAAATCCAGTCCACAATACCTCAGATGTTGAGAGTATTACTGCTCAGTCCGGGTTAAGCTCTTATGTAAGGCTGGTAGCGGCCAAATACCTTTCTTATGAAAGGGCAAATTCTAAAGAAGAGAATATAACCCTGGAGGATTTTGAGAAAGAAATGAGGCTTCACTCCCTCCTGAACCACGAGAATATCGTTCAGGTTTACCGTTCGGTCAGGACCCGTGACGGGCTCTGGATCATCGAAGAATTGGTGGATGGGACCGATCTCAATAGTATCTTGGGTGACCAGAGGAGGATGGAAACACAGCCGGAACCGTTGGATCCCTTGGTGGTACTTTCCATTGGCTACTATGCTGCCTTGGGTCTGGATCATATACACAGTCGGGGGGTAGTAAATCGGGATATAAAACCGGAAAACATGATAGTAGGTTATACTGGGGGGGCGATAAAGATAGCTGATTTTGGTAGCGCGGAGAGATACTATCCGGACTCAGACGAGTTCCAGACCTCAGATGTTTTCAGCACCAGCCTGGCCTATGCCTCCCCTATGATCATGGATTGTGCCGATTTTAATGCCGCGGGGGAGTTTGTCGGAATGAAGCCGGGAAAGAAGATTATTCTCGATCCCCGGGACGATATTTATTCTTTAGGGGTCACTATGTATAAGCTGCTTGCTGCCCGGCTTCCTTTTGTGAGCCCTTCCGGGAGGGGTGACCACTTAGTCTATTTGATCAGAAAGGGTAAAACCAATTCTCTGAGAGACTATAATCCGCTGATTACCAATGAGATCCAGAAGATAGTAGCAAAATGTATTAAGAGAGACCCGAAAAAAAGGTATCAGACCGCAAGAGAACTCGCCTCTGATATCTCTAATTATTTGCGGAAGGGAGGAATCCTGTTGGCTGAATATAAAAGTGTGATCCATGACTTCATGAGATATGCCCGCGAGGAGCGGGAACATTTTTACCATAGAAGCACTTCGGAGGTGATGGAACAATCGGTAGAAGACACCTCCGTGGGAAGAGTGGATGATTCCAGGGGTTAAAGATGGTTAAGAAATTTGAGGATACATTAATCAGCCGCCCTCAAGAGATTCCTTCTTTCCGGGGGGGGCAGATTATCAAATCGCCCAAAGATATCTATGCCTACTTTGCCCATCTTAGTGAAGCAGGACGCCTTACTTTTCTTCACGGGAGTGGGGAAGAAGAGCCTTTCATTCGTCTGAATGAACTCATTGATGCCAGTTCCAATCATGCCATTTATGAGGAATTTGGAAAGTACCTTGAACTACCCGGAGTAGGGGTAGCTGCCTGCGGAAGGACAGCGGAGGATCCTGCTTACCCGCAACTCAGCCTAAATCGATTTAATGATAATGATATCAGCGGACTGCGAGAAGAAAAATGTCAGGGGTTTTTTTATGTAAAAGAGGTTAAGGATGAGAGCGTCTATCTCTACTGGTCAGACTCGGCCAGTACCAACGGATCCTCGGTTACCCTTTTGGGGAGAGATATCGAGGAGGTGATCGATAAATTAAGGACCGAGCTCATATTGGATGACCTCTCGGGGAAGGAAGTTTTATCAGCCGAGGAATTCTCTCAATACTATGAGCATCTCCGGGAAGCTTATCAACAAAAGAAACAAGTAGTGATTTTTACCCGATATAACTCCACGGCATTTCCTGACCGGGAAGAGGGAAAGGTGAAATATGATCCTCACCCCGCTGATGAGGAGACCCGCCGGATAAGACATGTATCCCTTTTTGACATTAATAAACCAAAGCAATCAGCGCTTATCGGAATGGGCAGCCTGCGTGGTCATCGTTATCAGAACTTAATCCTGGTTACAACTTCTAAAATAAGTGAAAAGAATGATGAATGATAGGATAAAAAAAATAGAGAAAAGGTATAAGAAAGAGCTTAATGCCCTTTTAGGGGAGGGGAAAACGCTCCTTCAACAGGAGTTAATCAAGCGATTGGAATCGGTATTAGTCGATTGCTTAGCAGAAAATAATGAGGCAGCGGCAAAAGACAGGAGAGTTGTAAGTCTCCCCCGAAAAGGAAATCTAAAGGTATTTGCTGACATACACGGGAACTGGAAGGATTACTCCCGGATAAAAGAGATCTTTCTCGGAAGCGGCAAAGATTGTTATCTGGTGCTGCTGGGGGATTATATCCACGGTTCTCCCGGGTATCAGGATGAATCAGAGAAGGTGCTGGATGACTTGATTAAACTTAAAAAAAGATATCGGAAAAGGGTTATCCCGCTGTTAGGCGATCATGAGCATTCCTATATTGGTGGTCCTAATGTCAGCAAACACGGCGTGAATCAGACCCTCGCTTTTGAGTACAGATTGAGCCCGGATAAGATGAAGAAATATAGGGAGTTTTTTCGGAGCCTCCCCCTATTGGTTAAGACCGACAATGGCATTGCCATCTCCCATAGCGGTCCGGTTCGTGCTGTCGTTATTAATGAAGTAGATCTGATTTATGAAACCAACATGATTGATTATGATGATTTTGCGGATATCGATCCGTATGAATTTCGGGATAACACCATCCTGGGCAATCTCCTGTGGAATAGAAACTATAACCAAGAGGATGCCCGAGCATTTCTGGATGCCCTGAGCCAGGATGGAAATAAATGCTTTCTGGCAGTATACGGACATACCCCGGTAGATGGTTACCGTATGGTTGGGGGTAACCAACTGATCCTTTCACCTTCGTGCTTTCTGGAGATTGATCTGTCGGAGAGAATTAAAAGTGTTGAGCAATTTAAAAGAGGAATGCATATAAAGAAGTTTTAGCGATTTTATTGTCCGTTTTTAGCGACCACTTTTGACTATTGTCTTCAGGTTAATCCGGTAGAACCTTTTTCCGGCATTATCTTAACTTTCCGGTAATCCTCCTTGATGATTACCACAACAATTTCCGTAATTTCCCCATAACTGTCCAGTCGCCTCTTGAGCCTTTCCTGAGGCTTTTTTACGGGAAGACTATCAGGTGTTTTCGTTGTCAATCTGATAAAAATAAGTTATAAATTAAGGAGCCCCCAGCTTGTCGGTAAAATGAAGTTGAATCAAATATTGAACAGAATCCTTTTTATCCTTGCCCTGCTAACCATCGTGGGGAGCAATCTGCACGATTTCTACCGCGAAAGAAAGATAAAGCCCACGGAAGAACAGTTATTGGCAATCCTGCCGAATGCCGCTTCCTTCAGCCCGGAGACGGGAGAACCTCCTCGCTACGAAGGCCACTCTTCCCCAGGGGAGAAGCTTGTCGGCGCCGCTTATCTAACCAACCATATCCCTCCCCGGGTGGTAGGATATGTCGATACCATCGACCTTCTGGTAGGAATGGATAAAGAAGGGACAATCACCGGGGTAGAGCTATTAAGGGACAAGGAAAGCCCGGCCTATATGAAGATGCTGAAGGATGAGGACTTCCTTAATCGGTTTGTCGGGCTAAAGATCCAGGATGGCCTCGAGGATGTTGATGCCGTCACCGGGGCTACCATCTCCGCAGAAGCAATCATCAAGGATATTCGTACCAGCTCAAATCTTATCGCGCAGAAGATCTTTGAAATTGAGACAGTAAGTGAAGCGACAGAACCCAGCCCGATTAAGAATTTTTTCCAGACTAAGGTTTATTTGATTGTGGGAGTTCTTGCCTTCGGGCTGTTTGCCTTCTTTTTCCGGAAACTTAAATACGGACGGCAGATATCCCTGGGATTGGGGTTGATCTTCCTGGGATTTTATCTCCAGACCCCCCTGACCATGGATCATCTGGTAAATCTGCTCGATCTCCATCTTCCCTCTTTAGCCAACCCCATTCTCTTGATCCTGCTCCTATTCGTATTGCTGACCGGTTTATTCTTCGGTAATATATACTGTAGTTGTCTCTGTCCTTTCGGTGCACTGATGGATTTCCTCTCCCGCCTGTTTCCTAGCCGGATGAAGGTATCTTCTCATCTATGGAAAAACTACGGGAGAATCCGTTTTTACCTGCTTTTTGCTATAATAGTCTTATGCTTCGGGGCAGGACTAAAGGCATTTGCCAGTTTAGAGCCTTACCCTTACCTTTTTTCATTGAATGCGGTAAGCTTCATCTGGATTTATATTGCCCTGATCGTGATCTTTTCCGTAGTTTTACCCAGATTCTGGTGCCGAGTATTCTGCCCGACCGGGGCCTTACTGACCCTCCTCTCCTCGCTCCGAAGAAGAAAGGATTTCTTGGATGAAAACTGATCGGTTGTTTAAGGGAGTAGTAATTACCATTATTTTCCTGGCCTTGACGGTCGTCTGGTATAATCATCGCCTTCTGAGTAGCCCTTACTCCCGTGCTCCCATGGTAGATCTGGAACTGATCGAGAGCCAGGTTGAAAGCGGAAACCTATCCCTCCATCAAGCCCAGTTCTTCAAGCTCAGGGAGATCAAGCCAGATGAGTAAATCAATAGTAGAGTGCCTGCTTTGCCCCAAGAAATGTAAGCTGGCCCACAAGGAGCGGGGCGATTGCCGGGTCCGCTTCAATCAGGACGGCAAACTGATGACCCTTATCTACGGCAAGCCGTGTGCGGTTCATGTTGATCCCATTGAGAAGAAACCGATGTTCCATTTTCTTCCCGGAACCGGTGCCTTCTCCCTGGCCACCGCTGGCTGTAATCTCCATTGTATATTCTGTCAGAACTGGGAGATCTCGCAGGCGAACCCGGAGGATACCCGGAACAGCGACCTGCCCCCGGAAGCGGTGGTAGAACTGGCTAAGCGCTACCGGTGTCGATCCATTGCCTATACCTATTCCGAGCCGATTATATTCTACGAGTATGTTTATGATACCTCACAGCTTGCCCGGGAGCAGGGGCTTAAAAATATCCTGGTTACCGCCGGGTATATAAATGAGGAGCCTTTGCGTAAACTGTGTGAGGTTATCGACGGGGCAAATGTCGACCTTAAGGGATTCACCGACAGGTACTACCGGGAGATTTGTTTCGGCAGGTTGAAGCCGGTCCTCCGCTGCCTGGAGATAATGAGGGAAGAGGGGGTAATGGTGGAGGTGACCAACCTGGTCATCCCTACTCTGAACGATGATTTCTATCTGATCGAGAAGATGTGCAGATGGATCGTTGAGGTGCTGGGAGATGATGTTCCCCTTCATTTCTCCCGTTTCTACCCGAGATACAAGCTCAAGAGCCTGTATCCCACCCCGGTAGCAACCCTGAAGAAGGCCGGCGAGGTGGCCAAGCAGGCTGGGCTAAAATATGTCTATATCGGTAATGTTCCCGGCCAGGAGGGCGAGGATACGATTTGCTCTCAGTGCAGACGGGTGGTGGTTGACCGCATCGGATATCAGGTGAATGCCTTCTTTATCACCGACGGTCACTGCCAGTTCTGTAATCAAAAGATAGCCGGGGTATGGGAATAGTCTTGATTTTTTTGAGAAATTGTAATTTAAATTAAATGGGGAGATGGAAATGGACAAAAGGAATTATTCCCGGAGAGAGTTCTGGAAAGGTTTATTCAAAAGGTTTTCCCTTCTGCTTCTGGGGACGGCTTCGATTAAGCAGTCCGGGAGAACCGGGTTGAAGGAGGCCCAGTTTTATAAGAGGGGAGACCGCTGGGCAGGATAGTCTTAAGGGTTCGAGGATTCGAGGGGTCAAGGATTCAAGTGCTTATTTCCGGGGCCGCCAGCGGGGCGGGAAAGCCCCGCCTATCCTCTGCTTAGATTGCTGTAATTTCGAAGGGAGGGGTTTTGAAGAAGTTAGTTAAATTAATTACGCCCGGTATAGTCATACTGACAGTCTTGGTTGCCGTTGTCTTCCTCAGTTACTGCAACCGAGAAAAAGAGAATGTGGGGGATAAAACGGATCGGGAAACACCCGGATTGGTTAAGCAGCCGGTAGTTTCCGGGCAGTTCTATCCGGCCGGCCGAGAGCAACTTTCCTCAATGATTAGGCTCTACTTGTCTTCGGCTTCCCTGATTGACTTGGAGGGGAAGCTCCTGGGGATGATGGTCCCTCATGCCGGGTATGTTTACTCCGGACCGGTAGCCGCCTACGTCTATCGTCAACTGGGAACTCGAAGCTACCGGCAGATAGTGGTTATTGCACCTTCCCATTACGCTCCTTTCCCCGGGGTTTCCGCTCTGGATATGGAATCATACCGGACCCCACTGGGCGTTATCCCGATTGACCGGGAAGTGATAAAGAAACTCATTGCCAGCCGGGACTGGATAAGGTATGAGCCCAGGCTTTACGAGAAGGAGCATTCCCTGGAGGTTCAGCTTCCCTTCCTGCAAAGAACCTTGAGTGACTTTAAACTGATTCCCCTGGTTATGGGAGATTCTTCTCCCCCGCTATGCCGGGAACTGGCCGGAGTTCTTCTCGAGACTCTGGGTACCGAAGGGGTTCTTTATTTAGCAAGTTCGGATATGTCCCATTACTTCACCTATGATCGGGCCAAGGAAATGGATGAATTGACTCTGGAGGAGATGAAGTCTCTGGACACTGAAAAACTTTTCCAACTCCAGTTCGAGGGGAAATCCCAGCTCTGTGGCCTGGGACCGGTAATGACCATAATGGAGCTCTTCCAGAAGGCCGGGGGAAGCAATGTAAAAGTCCTTCATTACGCTAATTCCGGAGATGTTACCGGGGATAAGGGCCGGGTAGTGGGATACGGGGCAGTTGCATTCCTCCTGCCGGAAGGTAAGATAAGGAAAGAAGATTGAAAAGATCGACAAAATTACTCATCCTGGGCGGAATTGCCTTGGTAGTTCTTACTCTTGTTATCATGTTCAGGAACCGCATCCCGGAGAAAGGAGAGGTGGTAAGGGGGGGGCTAAGCCGGGAAGAACAAGAGGTCCTTCTCTGGATTGCCCGCCAGACCGTCGAGCAGTATGTTCAAGAGAGAACCATGCCCGAGATGGAGGTTGATTCCCCCGCCCTGAATCAAACCGGGGCATCCTTCGTCACCTTGAAAAAAGACGGGCAGTTGCGGGGATGTATCGGGCATATTATTGCCCGAATACCCCTATACCAGTGCGTTCAAGAGATGGCGGTGGCTGCCTGTAGCCAGGACCGGCGATTTCCTCCGGTTATGCCCGAGGAACTGAGCCACCTGGAGTATGAGGTGTCCGTGCTTACCCCGCTGGAGGAAGTAAAGGATATCTCGGAAATTGAAGTGGGAAGGGACGGGCTTTACATCCGCAAGGGAATGCGATCCGGCCTTCTCCTGCCTCAAGTAGCAACCGAGCAGGGATGGAATCGTAATGGGTTTCTGATACATACCTGCCTCAAGGCGGGTCTCCCTCCCGATGCCTGGAAGAGAGGGGCCGAGCTTTATCGCTTCCAAGCCCAGGTCTTCTCCGATTAACCTAAAATTGAATAAAGAAGATGGATATATCAAGGCGGTTCTTTCTTAGATGGATGACGACGGGTTTCTTGGCGTCGGCTATACCGTTCCGTTTTGTTTTTGCGTCAGGTAAGGCCCGCTCTCCCCTCGTAGTTGGGGCGAATAAGGAGGTGATGGTCGAGGGATTACCTAAAGGAGCATCAGCGGAAGCAATTGCCAGATCGGTTCGTGAGATTGCTTTGGCAACCATAGATTTCAGCTGGCTCAAAAAGGGCGATACCGTCATTATCAAACCGGTCTGTAATTCTGGTAATGCGTACCCGGCCACTACCTCCCCCATTGCGGTGAAGGCTACGGCCCGTCTCCTTCGGGAGAAAGGGGCGGGCCGGGTTATTGTTTGCGATAAGGCCGGAGTCGAAAGTGTCAGGCAGAGAGTTGGGGGAGTGGAAGGGTCTACTCGGGAGCTTATGAAGAAAAATGGACTTATGCAAGCTGCATTTGACGGGGAAGCGGAGGTAATATGCTATGAGGAGATGGGATGGGATGCATATTATTCTGAAGCTCCCGCTCAGGGTTCTCACTGGAAAGAATATGTGTTTTTACCTAACATCCTTAGGCAGGCAGATCACGTTGTGCTTTTGCCCAGGGTTGGTCGTCATATCGTTGCCGGTAGCACCTTAGGGCTAAAAGCCGCGGTGGGCTGGATCCGGGATGATAGCCGGGGGCAGTTGCACCGCGACGCCGGAAGCTTTTATGAGAAGATTGCCGAAATCAACAATCTTCCATCCCTCGAGAACAAACTGAGGCTGGTATTAACTGTGGCCACAAAGGTGCTTGCGACCTTCGGGCCGGATGATGGGTATACGGCCGAGCCGGCCACCGGCTTGGTATTTGCCTCTAAATCCCTGGTCGCCCACGATATGATTGCCCTAGCCTGGCTCTTGTGGGTAAGGAGATATGCTACCCCAAAGCGATCTCTGCACCCGATATTCGATCCCTATGAAACCTCGCCAAACCTCTTGAACCGCATCTTTGTGGGCTGGAAATGGGGACTGAAGGAGATGAGAGGAGCCGAGAGACTCGAGAAGTCTGAACTAAATACCATCTGGGATGATCCGGTTTTGCGACGTGCAATGGAGATCTTCGGGGGCGTCCCGAAGGTTCAACTCAAAGACCTTAAAAAGACAATACCGCAAGGCCTGATGGATTTCTTCCAATCCAGCTTGAGGTTAACGTTATAAAATAGGCGGTTCTTCTTTAATGAGGAGCAAAGTATGTCTTTCAGCGGACGGTATGCTTACGATCAGACGGCAGCGCTTTCCTTTCCCAGGTTGGTGGGAAGCGAGGGGGAAGTCAGGGCGAGAGAATATATCGTCAATGAGATGAAAAGGCTTGGTCTTGAGGTCGAGGAGGAGGAATTTTCGGCCTCCAGCTTCCCCACGGCAGTTCTGGCAAGGGTTATCATGCTGATCCTGTCAGCTCCGATTGCCCTATCGGCCTTTCTCTATTACCTGGGGCGGCCTGCCGGGGCCTTGGTCGTGGTTACCGGGGGGATTCTTTTTGGGGTGATCGCTCTAAAGAAACTGACGAGGAGCTTTGAGTCCTTCGTAAAATTCGGCAAGACCTCCC
This sequence comes from Deltaproteobacteria bacterium, assembly GCA_020345765.1. Lineage (GTDB taxonomy): Bacteria > Desulfobacterota. Next base: position 1,438,888 of record CP070770.1, on the reverse strand, counting down.
CCTCAAAGAACATCACCGGCAGGCAAGGGACCAAAGGGTTCGGTAATGTAGTCATGATGGCGCATTATGACACCAAGAGCCAACCGTTTCCGGTCGAGCTGCGAATTATTATTTATCTGATGAGCGGTATCGGGATCTTCGGAGGGGGTTTAGGGGTGTTTATCTTAAGCCTGTTGGATCTTCTGGGGGTTAGTGTTGGGGGCGGTGGGGCGATCTTTACCATCAATGTCTTTGCTCTCGCGATATCGGCCTCGCTTCTGTTCAACAGCGTCAATAACTATTCTGACGGTGCCCTGGATAACGCTGCCGGGGTAGGGGTTATTCTTGGAATAGCCAAAGCCATGCGAGAAAATCCGGTGGAGGGCCTCTCCTTTACATATGTGGCGACCAGCGCGGAGGAGCTGGGGCTTCTGGGTGCGGAGGCATGGATAAAGGTGCATGAGAAAGAATTTGACCGGGAGAGAACGATGTTTTTGAATTACGACGGTCCGGGAGCAAAGAGCGGGCCGGTTATCGCCCTGCTGCGGTTCGGCATACCGGTCAGGGATGTGGCCGGCTATTTAGGGGAATTTTTCCGGGAGGTCGTAAGAGAGAGGAAGGTCAAAAACGCCGGGAGCCTCTATCTCCCCTTTGGGGCATCCACGGACATGATCCCTGCGGCTAATGCCGGCTTTAAGGTCCTCAATCTCGGCTCTCTGATGAGGGGGGTTCATACGAGGAAGGATAGAATAGACCGGATAAGTGCAGAATCCCTTGAGCTGGCAGGAGTTATCGGGCTCGATGTTATTAAAAAATTTAAGGACAAGATAGGTGGTAATTAGAATTAGCCCGGGATTATTTCTATTCTATGATCGCTTTTCCTTTTAATAGTCTGTCATATAGATAAATGTAGTATAGCACCTGGTAGTTACATCCCGGGCAGTCCCAGTCCGCTCTTACCCCATTTATGAGGTCGTGATAGACAATGCCGTCCTGATAGAGCTTAGTTTCAATGAAAGAAAGGGTATTTTCCACCCGATCCAGGTATTTTGAATCCCCGGTCTCCTGATAAAGCAGAAGGAAGGCATAGGTAATATAGTTCTGGGCAGAAAGGGCGATATACTCTTCTCCGTAGTGAGGGGCATTTGAGACATCCTCGGCAGCAAAGTAGCCTCCATAGACTTCACTATAAAGCTCTTCCATCGTTTCTATTATTTCCTTCGCCCTCTGTAGGTAATTTTCTTCACCGCTGTAAAAATAGGCTCTGATGAGACCCTGGAAGGTGGTGACATTGGAATAGAGGTAAATGAAATCGTTCTCTGCATCAATTGAATATCTATAGTTATTACTATCCGTATCGTAAACCAATTCATCCAGGCTTGAGAGGATATCCGTTCCTATCCCGGCATAATAGCTTGCCTTTTCGCTATCCCCAACTGAAAAGTAATACTGGAGGTAGAACCCGGCTATTCCCCCGAGCACAGTGGTAGCCCCGTAAGGTGGGATAGAGCCGTAGGGTGTATCTGTTTGTAAATTGAGAAGTAGAAGTGCTTCTATAGAATCATGGGCCCAGGGTTTGAAAGCATCTAGATATTCTTCGATTGCTACTTTGTAGCTTTCGTTTCCCGTTGCTTCATAGGCAATAAACAGGCCGGCCACCCCGATATATACCTCCATCAACTTATCCGTATCATCCAGGGACTCCAGCAAACCTTCGGACAGAGATTCTATTAATCTTATCTCCCTTTCTACCATCTCCCGGGCCAGATTCAGCTCCTTTTCGGTAGCGATACCTTCTTTCTTGAGCGAGTAGAACAGGGCGGGGGCCCAGGCATTGGAATCACCGAAGTCGGTCTCCACATCCCCATCCACCACGGGAACATCATTCATAAGGTGGTTATAAATCTCCTCGAACATATCCCGATAGACATCTACCAGGGGACCCCGGGCTTTCTCCTCCTTCTCCTCCCCACAGCCGAAGAAACTAGTAGCTAAAAGAGATATGAGGATACAAGCGGAGGATATCCCAATGATTTTCAAAAGTCCCTTTTTCATATTCCCCTTCCTTTTTCCGTTATTGATAACACGTTAATGACATTACTATAAGAAATGTTTCCTGTCAAATGATACGAAAACGAATGGGAATATGGAGGGTGAACGGGGAGTGAAAAATCTTTTTAGGAGCAATAATAATGGGGCTTGGGGGCAATGTGCTCTCAGAGTGATTACTAGTAAGGCTAAAAGATCGTTACGGAAGTGCTTTTGAAGGTCAGATAAATTTCGGAGTCAATGGGCAATCCCATATTCTTAAATGATGTTTCCGTAATTAAAGCGGTAAATTCTACCTCTTCGTCTACAGATATATTTACTATCACTGTCTGACCTTCCATCTGAATCTTTCTGATTATTCCCTTGAACGAGTTACGGGCGCTTGAGATAATCGCTCCGTGAGAGAGGATGATTTCTCGCGGGGCAATCGAGATATTGACTTTCCCTCTCTTCTCGGTAATTACCGAAACCGATATTTTTGGCGAGATCTTTACCGATTGCGTTCCGTCGATCTCTTCGACTGTCCCTTCGAAAAGATTCTCAATCGATCCCTCAATGATTCTCCCATCGACAAGAGAGATGACTTCGTCGGATAAACGATGGGCCTGCGGGAGGTCGTGAGTGGTGAAGATAATAGTAGTTTGGTACTCCTGGTTGATGGTTTTAGTAAGTTTCTCAAATAGATCAATGTCTCTCTGACGGATATTGGTAAAAGGCTCGTCCAAAAAGAGGACCTCCGGTTTTAAGACCAGTGCTCGGGCAATGGCTACCCGCTGGGTTTCTCCCCGGGAGAGGGCCGGGGCATACCGGTTCTCAAACCCTTTGAGTCCCACCGTCCGGAGGGCCTCTTTCGACATCGCCGGCCACATCTTTTTATCTACCGATCGACACTTGAGCCCGGCGGTAATGTTTTTAAAAACCGTCGTGTGAAAAAGAAACGGGTTTTCCATGACCATCGTCATTTTCCGGCGTATATCCAGCGGGTCGAGATCGGTAAACCGGCGCTCTTCAAAAAACATCTCTCCCTCGGTTGGTTCCTCTAATAGGTTAAGAAGGTTCAGAAGGGTGGTTTTCCCTGCCCCGTTGGGCCCGACTAGGCCGTAGATTCTCCCGGATTGAAACTCCAGATGAGGAATATCGAGGGCAAACCCGCTCTCGTACCGCTTGATTAAGTTCTCTACTCTTAAGACGGATATCCCCATCCTGTGCTACATCCTTTTCTTTTGAAAATAGTGGAATAAGATGTTTATGGAAAAGGCAACGGTAAGCAATATCATCCCCAGTGCTATCCCGAGGGCAAACTCACCCTTGCCGGTCTCGAAGGCAATGGCGGTAGTGATGTTTCTGGTAAATCCCCTGATGTTTCCTCCTAACATCATTGATACTCCCACCTCAGCAAAGACTCGGCCGAAGCCGGCAATGATCGCGCTGAAGAGGGCGAATTTGCCCTCCATCAGGATAAATAAAGCGGTTTGTAGATTATTTGCCCCGAGTGTCAGGGCGGTTTTTTCCACCCTTTTGTCTATCCCTTGGGTGGCGGACAGGGAGAGAGCAGCGACTATGGGAAAGGCCAGGATTGTCTGGCCGATAATCATCGCCCAAGGGGTGTAAAGAAGCCCGAGGACCCCGAGGGGGCCCCGGCGGGAGATAAATGAATATATCAAGAGCCCTATTACTACGGTAGGAAGGGCCATCAGCGTATTAAGAATCGTTATTGCGGCTCGCTTACCCCAGAAATCCCTGATCGCTACATAAAAACCCAAAGGGACGCCGGCCAAGGTAGCCAAGATTATCGAGATGGTAGAGATCTTGACGGAAACGAAGACAATTTCGGCCATCTCCGAATCAAGTGAAACTATCATTTTAAGGGCATTGCCGAGCCCTTCAAGAATATAATCCAATTGTCCCTCTATTCTCTATTGGTAGGCAGTGGGATGAAAGAGAACCTTTCCTTCCTTCTTGAACTCACCGATAATCTTCTGCCCCTGCGGTGAAGTCACCCAGCCAATTAGGGCCATAGCGTAAGTGTAATTCATATGGGGGTGCCGCTTGGGGTTAACCGCCATTATGCCGTAAGGGTTAAAAAGGATCTTATCGCCTTCGCAGAGGATGACGAGGTCTACTTTCTTCTCATAGGCGATATAGGTTCCGCGGTCAACGAGGCAATAGGCCTTTTTCTCGTCGGCTATCTGGAGGGTAGCACCCATCCCCTGGCCGGCTTCTAGATACCATTTCCCTTGCGGTTCTATCCTGGTAAGCTTCCACAGTTCCTTCTCTTTCTTATGGGTTCCCGATTCATCTCCCCGGGAGATGAAATATTGTTTCCCCTCGGCTATTTTCTTGAGGGACTCGGAGGCGCTGTTACCCTTTATCCCGGCAGGATCGTCTTTGGGGCCGACGATGATAAAGTCATTATACATTACATCCCGCCGGTTGACCCCGAATCCTTCGTTGATAAACTCGTCTTCCGCCGCGCGCGCATGGACGAATACGACATCAACATCGCCGTTTTCTCCTAATTTCAGAGCCTTGCCGGTTCCCACTGCGATCACATCTACCTTTACATTGAACTCCTTCTCGAAAGGCGGCAGGAGGACATAGAGAAGCCCCGAGTTTTCCGTGGAGGTAGTAGTAGCCATCTTGAGCCGTTCTTCCGCCAGCACAGAAGAAGAAAGTAAAAACATTATAATTGAAAGAGCCAAATAACTTATGAGTATATTATGTAGTTTCATGATACTACTGCCCTTTAGTAAATACTTTTCAGGTTAGCATTTTTAGTCTTTATTATCCTTCTCCCTTACTACTCACCTGGGATTCATTACTCTCCCCGACTCTCTGGTATCATATCCTCCAAAACGAGCGGCTTTTTGTTTAAACTGGGATGACCTTAATACCTTCAGAAACCTCTGGACCTCCTCAAAAAAGAAATAGTCTTGGGGGATTAAAAGATCAAACCGCTCTTCCTTCAAAGGAATGAATCCGAGTCCCAAACCGTCTGCTACCGCCTTTATTCCCAAGCCCACATCAGCTGCACCTTTCAGGATACCGAGGCCCACCTCCCAATGGGTATTGACCACGGTCCGGTAACCCCTGATTCTTGAAGAGACGATGCTTAGGTGCTTTAGATAGCTATCCAGCAAAACTCGGGTTCCCGAGCCTGCCTGGCGGTTGACAAGCCTGATTTCATGCCGGCTCAGATCCTCAATCCCTTTTATTTTCAGGGGATTATTTCTTTTTACGATCAAGCCCTGTTGACGGTAGGCGAAATTGATTGCTACCGTTTTGAAATCCGGCAGGTAGGATTTAATGAACGGGAAGTTATATTCTTTCCTTTCCGTGTCCAAGAGGTGGCAGCCGCAGATATGCGCCTTATTATTTTTCAATACCGTTAAGCCTTCGAGGCTTCCCATGATGGAGAAAAAAGGGAAAAAACCGGGATCCGTTTTCTTGGTTTCATTCATTACCAGCTCGAGTAGGGGGTCGTTACTTCCGGCAATCATCAGCACACCCTTTAATTTCCTCATCGTTTGGGGATAGTTCTCGATACTGTTTTCTATCCATAGATCGACCAGCTCTTTGAGAAAGATCCATTTGCCGGTGATTTTGGTAGCAGGGAGTTTTTTCCCCGTTATCAGGGTGTAGATCTTCTTCTCGTTAATGCTCAAATATTCGGAAAGCTCTTTGGTATTCATATAGCTTGCCATGGTACCCCCTATTTTTGAACTATTATAAAGTAGGCTTTTCCCCTTTGTCAAGAAATAAATTACTTATAATGACTTATAATTACAAAAAGTGCCTGAAATTCGTTTGAAAGGCATTTTTATATATCCGGATGGAAGGTCAGATTGGGAGGGTAATGGGATCTAAATCAGGAGAATGTTGAAGATCCTTTCTTTATTACTTGGCTCCTTATAATGTGCCCGGTAATCCCACAATGCGGGAATCAACCGCCCATAACTTTTCGATATTCAGGATTAGTATGGGCTATAGCATTCTTTTGAGCCGGGGAAGTTATCATAGGTGCCGGTGCCGGTATTGTCGGTGTCAATATAAATGGCGTTAGTGACGAACCTCGGGACTACGTTGGAAGCGTTGCGGAAGCCCAGCGGCAGGGAATTCTCACCGAACCCGAGTACCACAATATGAGCGTCGGTATCCGATGGTACCGGCACCGATATAATCCCATTATATTTAACTACACTATCGGGAGCTGTCGTTGTCAACGGCCCAGAAGCCAGGTCACAGTTAACAAACACCATGAAATCAGTAACATCAACCTCGGGGATAGCCTCGATGTGCACCCTTAGGCTAACCGGGCCTCCACCCGCTATGCTATAGGTATCGCCCATTTCGGCCAATGTTGCTCCCTTTTCATCGACGATAGCGACACGGGCAAAAGCACCGGTGCTAATGACTACCCGTCCCTCGAGCACCGCTTTCACCAGGTATTCCTCTTCGAACCCAGTTGGTTTGTCCGTCGGGGATACGAAGTAATTTCTCGGGTATCCCGGCCAGCCGTAATTATGCACATCGCTGGCTCCGAGGGCCGTAACACGATGGCCAAAGTTTAGGAAGCTCATCCAGTCATCGAAGGTACCTCCCTCACCGAATTTTTCAAATACATCATCCATGCCGTTCATTAACTCATAGGCATCGAAATCCCAGTCCCACAATATACCATCCTCCGGGAAGCCGAGATCGGACGGCTCGGCTAAAGGCTGGCCGATTACCGGATCATAATCGACGAAAAGAGTCATGCCGGTATCCCGGGGATGATTTATTTGTATGACCCGGGCACCCCGTGCCCGCTCGGCCGCAAATACCTGGACGGTATCCATCGAGTAACCAACGAACGGCTCCGGTTCCCACCATTCCACGGGACCACCTCGGGCGTTAATGTCGTATCTTGGTTCTATTCCACCATAAATGTTCATATGTCCGGGTATTGGAGTGGTAACCTCCTGTCCCACCACCGTGGCCACCCATTGCCACAGACCGGTTTCGTCAATACCGGACTGCCAGCTCCCGACAAATTCATGATCGGTGCTGACGGCAACCTCGAGACCCTCGCTGGCCACGCTCGCAATCCTGTCCGGTATGGATATATAGTTATCGGCGCTGGGGCCCGCATGCATATGAGTATCAACTGATAAAAAACCTATAGTATTAACAACCCTCTCAATACTGACTTCTAAAGAGGTTGCGGAGTTGGAATGGATCGTAGCCGGTCCCCCGTAAGTGGTGTATTCATATCCGCGTGTTACCGTAACCCAGTAATCATTCGGAGCCAATTCTACATCCCCGTATCCGGTGGTGCTGTAGATCCGGCGAATTAGTTTGCCACTCTCCCATACTAATATCTTTGCTGGGATATTATTGTCCGTCGAATCACGCACATCATACTGTAACAAACCGCCCGGTATAAAAGCTGCATCAATGATGTTGATAGTATCAGAGGGAAAGAAATACACGGGTGGAGGAGAGGGGCGGCCTTCAAGATGGGCAATCAGTTGGCATTCCACCCCGAGGTCGGGGATCATTCCCCCATAGAGACCATTTTCATCACTGATAAAGCCGGTCAGGAAAACCCAATCACCATCTAAGTTCTCTACTTGTATCTCGATTTGGGCATTTGGCAGTGGGTCACCGGTGAGCTGATCATAGGCAATACCTTCCAAATTAGTGAGACTATAAGTAAGCCCCGCTGGATTAGGGTTGACATCGTGGAGCGGCAAGAGGGCAGTGTTGTGATCTCCGCCACCGACGCTGAAGAAGTAAGTAGAAGTAACGGTATCGCCATCTTGCCCGTCTGGTGCCAGAGGTATACTGCCCTCTAATATCTGGTCAGCATCAAGGGCTGCGGTTACACCGCTGATGTGGCCCATACCCAGGTTGGCATCCTTCATGGCAAATGACCAGGCGCCGTCACCGCGGCTGGCAACCATCCACGGTACCCCGACCGGAACATCATCTAGCAGGAGCCCCAGCAATCCCTCAGCGTTTTGCAGTTGTTGATGATATTTCTTCAATTCAATCGGATCTATGGATGTATCACCGAAAAACAATGCCGCACCACTCAATATTTCTTTTACTTCATCCGAGGTGTTGTGGATATTAGTCTCGATCTGCAAAGCGCTGGAATCGGGAGGAAGTATGTAGTCTATATAGATATCAAGCTCCATAGTGTCACTGAGGGACTTTGGGAGATTATATTCTGCAGATAACATTCCGATCAACTCCAGCTCTATCAGCCAGAAGAAGTCGTCGGTGCCGTAAACCCTCACCACGGCCGCTTGCCCGTCGGAACCGTCGTTTATCACCTCGACCGAATAACCCCGGAAGGCCCTCAGCGTAGCATCTAAAGGATTATTTAAATCAAATAACCCGACTGCAAGTCCCATTTCCTCGAATCTCTCGGGACCGGCCTGCGAACATCCTTCAAGGGCAACGGCGTCTATCGGAGTGCCTCCATAGTAGTAGTAGGTTTTTATATGATCAACCCCCTGGATGATGAAGGCGGCGTGCTCGTTCATCAGGAGATAATCTCCCTGGCCTCCAAGTGCATCAGGACCCTCCATACGGAGCTCCGGATTTGTTATGAGTTTTGCGATCGACTTTCCGGGCACAGGACAGCCATCAACAAACAACCCCTCTCCGGTTCCTTTAAATTCAAGTGCCAGTTCCTTGGAACAGCCAGAAACTAACAGTAAAGCAAGTATTCCCATTACACTTAAGGCCTTCTTCATCTTTCCCTCCTTGAAAAATACGGTTAAAGCTAACACACTCATTAATTAAAGTCAAGTATACTGCTGATGGACTTGTTCTCTGATGAGGATTGAAAGAGGGGGAAGCCAGCCGTGGTTTATGTATAATTGGAAGCAGATTAAGGTTCCCGGTAGGTTAGCTAATTTGTTTGTTCCGCTTTTCGTCTTAACTCGGAGATTGTCTTTCGGTAATCCTCGCTCTTGAATACCGCATTACCCGCCACGAATACCTGCCCTCCGGCTTTCGCGACCTCGGCGATATTGTCCACATTCACACCCCCGTCCACTTCCAGCTCGGCAGTTAATCCTTTCTTGTCAAGGAGCTCGCGAAGCTGGGCTATCTTGGGCAGGATGCTTCTTATGAACTGCTGTCCACCGAAACCGGGATTTACCGTCATCACAAGAACCAGGTCAACCTCGGGAAGGATCTGATCCAGGGTAGAAAGGGAGGTGGCCGGATTGAGTGATACCCCCGCCTTTTTCCCCAGCTCTTTAATCCGGGTGATCGTGCGGTGAAGATGGGGGCAGGCCTCTTGATGAACAGTGATGATATCGCTTCCCTCCCGGGCAAATTCCTCGATGAACCGATCAGGCTCTTGAATCATCAGATGGACATCCAGGGGGAGACGGGTTACCTTCCGGCAGGCCCGGACGATCAGGGGACCAACGGTTATATTAGGGACGAATTGGCCGTCCATTACATCAATATGAAGATAATCTGCTCCGGCCTTCTCTACCTCCTGGATCTCCTGGCTTAGCTTGCTGAAATCCGCAGAGAGGATTGAGGGGGCAATTTTTTTTACTGACATTTTAGCTCCTGTATGAATAATAGCGGTTCATCTATCCGCCCTGGGCGGATCGGCATTTATCATTATAACATCTTCAACTATATTCCGTAAAGGACTAAAAGTGTATGAGCAAAGAACTCATCCTGGATTTTTCTTGAGCCGGGCAGCGAAAAAGCCATCCAGTGAATGGTGATGAGGATGGGAACGGAAAAACCCATTCTCATCAGTAAGGTCAGCGCAACTTTCGGGCAAGAGCCCGGAGACCGGCTCGAGAGAGAAGTCCGGATGAGCATCCAGAAATCCTTCCAGTACCCCGGTATTTTCTTCCGGGGTTATTGTGCAGGTACTGTAAACCAGGGTCCCTCCCTCAAGAAGGTACCGGGAGGCTGATTCCAGGATTTTTTTCTGAATATCAGCCAGGGTAGTAATGTCTCTTTCCTTTACTCTCCATTTTCCCTCAGGATTTCTCCGGAGCACTCCTAAACCTGAGCAAGGGGGATCCACCAAGATACGGTGGAATTTCTTCCCTTTCAAAGGAGGTAACGACCGATTAATGTCCCCGAGAATAGGTTTTATTGAAGTGATGTCTTGCCGGGAACAATTTTCCTTTAGTAGTTTTAACCTTGCCGCATTCAGTTCAACTGCCCATACCTCTCCCCGATCCCTGATTAGCTGGGCAATATGGGTGGATTTTCCCCCGGGGGCGGCGCAGACATCAAGGATCGCCTCACCCTTCTGGGGGGAAAGTAGATGGGGTATGAGCTGGGATGCTTCGTCCTGCACCTGAAACCAGCCTTTTTGGTAGGATTCATCCTCCCAGAGAAAGGAGTCTGCTCCCTTGAGGGAAAGACCCTCCGGGGAAAATGAAGTTTTCTGTGCAACCGAGGTTTTCTTTCGGAGGTAATGGGAAAGCTCTTCCCGGGAGATCTTTAGGGTATTAGTGCGCAGGGTTAATGGTGGGGTCTGATTGTTAGCGGTGCAGAGCGATATCGTTTCTTCCTGGCCGAACATCCTGAGCCACCTTTCCACCATCCACTTCGGATGAGAGTAAACCGAGGCGATGTGTGACACTGGATCTTCAATTAGGGGAAGGAATGCAATCTTCTCCTGTTTACTCTCGACACTTCGAAGGACGCCGTTGACAAATCCGGCGGCCCGACCGTGCCCGAACCTCCGGGCCAATTTCACCGCTTCATTCACTACGGCATAGGGAGGTACTTTATTGAGAAATATAAGCTGGTATACTCCCAGGCGGAGAATTAGGAGAACCTCCAGACTGAGTTTTTTCCGGGAGAAGTTACTGATTATCCAGTCGAGCTTTCCCTGCCAACGAAGACAGCCGTAAACCAGTTCGGTGACGAAACGCTTGTCCCGGGAATCAAGTCCGCTTTCCCTTTTGAAGGCGTTATCCAGCAGAATATCGGCATAAGCTTGGTCAACCTCAACCCGACGCAGGATCTCGAGGGAAATAACCCGGGGGTTTCTGCTTCTCGACATTAGCTTTGTCTGCCCAATCTTTGCCCTTCTTCCACCCGATACCCCCGGAGAAAATCCGCTGTCATCATCTTCTTTTTACTCTCTGGCTGAAGCTCAGTAATCAGCAGGGAACCGTCCCCCGTGGCAACCTCAAGCCCCTGGGGGCCAGTCCCGGTTATGAAACCCGGCCGGTCTGCCACCTTCCTTTCAATTACCTGAGCGCCTAATATCTTAAGGAACTTTCCTTCAAGATAAGTAAAGGCGCCGGGCCAGGGATTCATTCCCCGGATAAAATTGTTTATCTCCTCCGCCCCTTTCTCCCATTCAATCTCACCGTCTTTCTTGCTTAACAGGGGGGCATAAGATGCCCGGGAAGAATCCTGGGCCATTGCCTTCAGCTTGTCTTGCTTAAGAAGATTCAGGGTCTCAAGCAAGGTACTGGCTCCTAACCGGGACAGGCGATCGCTAAGGGTCTTTAGATTGTCTTCGGCTGCTATCGGAATCTCTTTCTGGAGGAGAATCTTCCCGGTATCCATTCCTTCGTCCATCTGCATGATAGTCACCCCGGTTTTTTCCTCACCTTTAATTATTGCCCACTGGATAGGGGAAGCGCCGCGATATTTAGGAAGGAGAGAAGCATGGACATTAAAGCATCCGTATCGGGGGATATTCAGGATGAATTTTGTGAGGATCTGACCGTAGGCAACGACCACGATTAGATCAGGTTCATAGTCTTTTATTCTGGAGAGAAAGTGGTCGTCTCCAATCTTCTCGGGCTGGAGTACCGTGATCCGTTTTTCCTGAGCTATCACCTTGATCGGGGAGGGAACCATTCTTCTTCCTCGGCCCTTTTCCCGATCAGGTTGAGTGACTACCGCTACGACCTCATCCTCGCCCTCAAAGAGAGCCCGGAGAGAATTTACCGCAAAATCGGGGGTCCCCATGAAGATTATCCGTAAGCGGTTAGCCAACTACTCCTCCAGCCAGGCAAAGTTTAAATTAACCTTGTTCTTTAGCAAGGAGCTGTTTCTTCATGTTCTTCTTGAAGATGTTCCTCTTAAGGCTGCTTATCCGGTCAATAATAAGCATACCATCCAGATGATCGGTCTCGTGCTGGAGAGCAATGGAAAGAAGCCCTTCACCCTCTATCTCTCGTTTTTCCCCATGTTCATCCATAGCTTCTACCTTAACCCGAGCCCACCTTTTGACCTTTTCCCGATAACCAGGGATGCTCAGGCAACCCTCCTCAAGGAAGATTTCCCCCTCTTTCGCCACTATTCTTGGATTGATTAGTACTATCAGATTTTTACCTTCTTCTTTTGGGGTGACATCTATAACCGCTACCTGAAGTAGTTTTCCAACCTGGGGAGCTGCCAGGCCGACGGCGGAGAGGGCATACATTGTTTCCGCCATATCATTGATTAAACCCTTTAATTTACTATCAACCTCTTTAACCGGCAATGCCTTGTTATTCAAGACCGGACTTGGATATTTCAAGACTTCTAATACTGCCATATTTAAAAAGTGCTTCAGCTGCCCTGCCGGACACCTCTGATTTTCATAAGCTCCTGCCGGGCTCCACTATGGCGGGGATTAACCTCGAGAGCCTTCTCAAAGTATTCCTTGGCCAGTTCCATCGCCCGCTTGTTTTTATAGAGAACACCCAAATAGAAATAATTGCGGGACTCATTTTGATCCAGATAAATGGCCTTTTTAAAACTTCTTTCGGCATCCTCGACCCGGGGTCGTTGACCGTCGATCTCTACTGTATATAGTAAACCCAGGCCGGTATGATACTCCGAAACGTTGGGGTCGAGTTGGATTGCCAGCTTAAAGGCATCGAGTGCTTCCCGGTATCTGCCCTCTTGGAAGAGGACCTTCCCCCTTTCGCAGTGTTTTTTAGCAGTTTGGGGATCTAAATCCTCTTCCAGTAAGGAACTAAGCACTTCTTTTGATAAACGCTGGTCATATTGGGCCCGGGACTCGCTTTTTACCAGGACGGTATAAGCCTCGGTTATCTGGTTAAAAATATCCATTGCCTGCTCCCGAACATCATCAAGGTGGGGATCGGTGAATTTTTCTGGATGGAATTCCTTGGACAGGCGGGTATAGGCCTCAACGATCTCCTCTTTCGCGGCAGTTTTACTCAGGCCAAGTTTCTCATAGAGGTTCATCTTCGAGAGTTTCTGGTATCTCTCACTGACCTCCTGTTTCCGGATGGAGGTGCCACCGGTTTCGGGAGCCCTTTCCTCTTCGAGTATCAGTGGTTCTTCGTGGGTTTTATCCTCTTCGAGGAGTAATGGTTCTTCGTGGGTTTCATCCTCTTCGAGAAGTAATGGTTCCTCGTGGGTTTTGTCCTCTTCGAGGAGCAATGGTTCCTCGTGGGTTTCGTCCTCTTCGAGGAGTAATGGTTCCTCGTGGGTTTTATCCTCTTCGAGGAGTAGTGGCTCCTCGGAGGTTTTGTCCTCTTCGAGGAGGAGCGGTTCTACAAGCTCTTCGTCTTTTACCTCCAGGGTTTTAAGGAGTAACAGTCCGGCGAGTGCCTGGTGGGCTTCCAGTTCGCTTACTCCACTTTCCTCCAGGATTTCACCGATACTTCGGGTGCCATCTACCAGGTTAATGACCTTTGACTCTTCAGGAGTTAATTGAAGCTCGTTGAACCGGTATTTGGAATCAAGGGTAGTGGCCAGAACCCTCTGAGGAGATCCCAAGGCCCTCTTCAACTTCTCTAATGAATATTTTTTTCTGATTCCCCCCATTATCAGGTTAGCGGCACTCATATCCAGGGGAATCACATCATCGCCCATTTGCTCTCCCTGGACAAAGCTGTATTCTCCCTCCTCCCATCCAAACAGGCTATATATGATCTCTTCTACCTGATCGACAACTGCCACCACCAGGGCCTCGGGTTTCAAAAGACCCTTTTCTACAAGAACCGTTCCCAGTTTTTTATTAGCAATCTCGGACTCCGCAAGACATTCCCTTAATTGGTAATCGGTAATGATATTTTTACGGCAAAGCATTTCCCCCATCCGGTCATCTTTTTCGGTGGAAGAGGCAAAGATGGGCATTCCCATCATAAAATGTATGGATTTGAGCACCTTCCCCTGCTTCAGCCGCAGAACCCCGGTTTCGCCCGAGGTATAGAGATCGAGAAGGATTTGGGGAAGGCTGTTATCTTTGAGGTTTCCAGCTTCCATAGTTATTAATTTGGTAAGTTTCCTAATTAAATAATAACCAAAGCCCTTTTTTAAACCTCTTAGGCTGACAGTAGATTAAGTTCAATCGTTGTTTGTTTCTCCCTTATAGATGTAACGATCGTAGAGACGATGATAACTGGTCCACTTGGACTTGGTTTCTCCCTCTTTTTTAATCAGAGACTGAACGCTGCTCACCTTTGAATCCATATCCTCCAGGTAGTGGAGGATTATTGCCTCTACCGTCTTAGGCCTTTTGGGAGAACCGTATTCGTATTCGCCGTGGTGACTGAGGATCATGTGTTTAAGGAGCATAGCGAGCTCAGTGGGAAAATCAGGGATATTCCGGATCTTTTCCTCGATCAGCTCTGCTCCGATAATGATGTGGCCAATTAATTTCCCCCTATCGGAGTAATCAAAGGCGCGATCATAGGTAAGCTCATAGACCTTCCCGATGTCGTGGAGGATGCCACCGGCTAAAAGGAGGTCCTGGTTGATATTTTGGTAATGCCGGGAAACCAGTAGGATCAGTCGGGCTACCGAGAGGGTATGCTCCAGCAGTCCCCCGAGGTAAACATGGTGCATGCTCTTGGCAGCCGGGGCGATCTTGAAGAGCTTGGCAACCCTTTCTTCCTCAAATATCAGGTTCAGAAGTCTTTTTAAATGCTGATCCTTTACCTGATCGACCATCTCCATGAGCTCCTGAAACATTACCTCGGTGTCTCTTTCCGTAGCAGGTTGAAACTCTTTTATCTCCACTTTCTCTTCGTCGTATCTTTTGACCTGACTGATAACTATTTGGAGCTGTCCCTGATAGCTCGTTACCTTTCCCCGGAGCTTGATAAAGTCATTCTGGTCAAATAGTCGTGAGGCCTCTTCCGCTTCATCCCAGACTTTTGCCTCGATCTCTCCGCTGCGGTCCATGAGTACCAGGTTCAGGTAGGGTTTCCCGCTCTTTGCCACTGCAAGATTCTTGCTCTTAACCAGGAAAACGCTTTCTATCAGATCCTTTTCTTTAATTTGGTCTATTCTTACCCTCTCCATCGAAGAGTCTTCCTCGGGTTAACGGCCTTAAAGGTCCCTATAAGCCTCAAATACCAATATTATCATATAGTTTCGCTAATAACAAGATCTTTTATGAGTTGCGGATTGCAAATGATTATAGTTATCTGGTCATTAGGATTTAGTGAGTATTGACTTTTAAACCGATAGATGAAAAAATTGTCTTGACAAGGCGCATCGGGGCTTTTAGTCCAGGTGAATTGCTCTTTGGCGGGATAAAGGGGGAGAGAAAATGCCAATCTATGAATATCGGTGCCGTAAATGCGGGGAAATTTCTTCGTTTCTGGAGAGGGTGGGGGAGATAAAGCTCTGGGGCAGAAAGTGTAGCCGATGTGGGAGTAGAAAACTCAGTAAGGTATTTTCTTCCTTTTCAACTTCAAAGTCCCAGTCGATGGTAGATACGCTGAATGAAATGAAACAGATGGGTAATGTGAACTTCGTTCCCCAGTATCCGGGGATGGGAGGGCCGCCTCCGGGAGGGTGCCCCTATGCCATGGATAAACCTCCCTCGGACTCGGAGAGTAGTGAGTAGAGGATGATCTGTCCGAAATGCGGTTTTGAACAAGAGGAATCCCACGAGTGTATTAAGTGCGGGATAATTATCGAGAAGTACCAGAAGGTGGTGAAGCAGGAGGAGGAAGCAAAAGACCGAGCGGAGGGGATGTGGGAGGCGGTTTTACAGGATTACCAGAATGAGAATCGGCACCGCGCATATGTTCATTATTGCAACAAGGAAGGTCGTCTGCAAAAGGTGGTTGCCAATTATCAGGAAATTCTCAAGCAAAGAGGCGATGATCAGATTGCTACTACCTTCCAGACGGAAGCAATCAATCTGATGCTTAGTAAGGATCTCCCCAATTCCTCCCGGAAGAAACCAAAGAAAAAAAGAAGGTTCCGGCTTATTTAACGATCGCCACCGGTCTCACCCAGCCGGCACTTGCTCCGGTTATCTTGACAGGAAAGCATACCAGTGTAAACCCGAATGGCGGAAGCTGATCCAGGTTGGCCAATTTCTCCAGGTGGCAGTATTCCCTCTCGATTCCAACAAAGTGGGCGGCCCAGATCAGGCTTTTATCCTGGGTTCTTTTGAAATCTTCGATGATTGCACTAAAAGGCCGGTCAAAGCCCCAGGCATCTATTCCCATTACCTTCACCCCCTGTTCAATCAGCCAGAGGGTCCCTTCCCTCCCCATCCCACAGCCCTCGGAGAAATACTCCGGTTTCCCCCAGTGCTTGTCGGCCCCGGTCATGATCAGGACGATATCCCGGGGTTTGATCTTGTAGTCGAGCTTTTTCAAACCAGATTCTATATCGCCCACAGTAATCAGCTTGCCGGTGGCTTTATGCCGCATATCCAGAACAACCCCATTCCCGTAGCACCAATCCAAAGGCACTTCGTCAATGGTTTTGGCCTTCTTGCCCTCGGAAGTAGGGGCAAAATGCCAGGGGGCATCCAGGTGGGTTCCGGCGTGGGTAATCAGGGTAAGGGTATCGTTAGCCCAGCCCAGGCTATTAGGAAGATCCTCGTCTTCGCACCCGAATATCCCTTTCATTACCTCCTTTCCTCTCTGGTGGTCTTCATGGATTATTTCCGGACGGAAGGGCTCGCTGGGAACATTCTCAATCGGAAGACTGAGGTCAATAAACTTTAGTTTCTTAGCCACTTTCTGCTCCTTTTCTAACAGGATTCGAGGGTTCAAGGATTAAAGGAGTCAAGTGAAAATAAACCCTCGAATCCTTGAATCCTCGGCCCCTTGAACCCTTTCCTTGACTTATCTTTGCTGGGTCAGAGCAATGGCTTCCCGGAGGTCAAGTTTCCCGGAATAGAGGGCCTTGCCGGTGATGATCCCCTCAAGCCCATACTGTTCGATTTCCATTAAATTACGAATATCTTCAAGTTTTGATACTCCACCGGCGGCGATAATCGGTGTTTTCAGTGATTGGGCAAGCTTGCGGGTTTCCTCGATGTTGGGTCCGCTCAACATTCCATCCCGTTTAATATCGGTATAGATAATAGCCGCTACCCCCAGGTCTTCAAACCTTCTGGCAAGCTCAATTGCCTCGCGGTCAGTGGTTTCTTCCCAGCCCTTAATGGCTACTTTCCCCTCCCGGGCATCAATACTGGTCAGGATCTTCCCGGGATACTTCCGGCAGATCTCCGCTATCAGTTCCGGCCGTTCGCAGGCAGCTGTCCCCAGGATGATCCGGTCAATTCCAAGAGAAAAATACTCTTCAGCGGTCTCCTGGTCCCGTATGCCCCCGCCTAACTGGAGGGGGATCTTTACCGAATCGATGATCTTCCTTATTGCTTCGGTATTCATCGGCCTGCCGGCAGAAGCCCCGTCGAGATCCACCAGATGGATTAATTCTGCGCCCATCCCCTCCCATTTACGGGCAATCTCAGCCGGATTGTCAGAATAAAGCGTTACTTGATCCATTTTCCCCTGGGAGAGGCGGACGCACTTACCGTCCTTGAGATCAATTGCCGGAATGATTAACATATTATCCTTTTTAATTAACTGTTAACTGCCGGTAGCATCTTCAAAATCTTCCCAACAATGCCCCCAAAATCACCGTTGGACATAATGAGCACTACATCTTCCTTCCGGAGATTATCTGTGAGATAACTAACAATATCATCGGCTTTCCCAAGATGCGTTGCTTCCTTCCCTTTGCTTACCAGTTCCCTTACGATTAACTCGGGAGAGAATCTTTCCTCCTCCACTATCTTTTCCGCTTTATACACATCGGCAATAATAATCCGGTCGGCTTCCAGAAAGGCATCCGGGTATTGGTCCTGAAAGACTTTCCGGCGGCTGCTCGCTGTCCTCGGCTCGAATACCGCCCAGAGCCTTCGGCCCGGATATTTATGCTTCATGGCATCAATCGTCTTTTTTACTGCCGTAGGATGATGGGCAAAGTCGTCAATTACGGTTATACCATTTACCGTTCCCTTAACCTCCTGGCGTCGCTTTACCCCTTCAAAACCTTTCAATCCCTCCTGGATCTTGGAAAGGCTGAGTCCCAGAGAGCGGCACGCCCCGATTACCCCCAGGAGGTTATGAAGATTGTGTTTCCCGCTGAGAGGTGATTGAATACGACTCAGATTCTCGTTGCCCTGGTGGAGGCTGAAGGCGGTGCCATCTTCGGCAAAGCTGATTTCTTCTGCCCTCCAGAGTGCCTCCGGGTCGAGTCCGTACCACTGCACCGGACATCTTGCAGTATCGGCTATCTCCCGGACCCCGGGATCATCAATGCAGGCCAGCAGCAGCCCGTTTTCGGGTAGCAGGTCCACAAATTTTCTAAAGGAAGACTTTATTTCCTCGAGGTTCCGGTAAATATCGGCGTGGTCGAACTCAATGCTGGTAAGGATTGCTATTTGCGGCCGGTAATGGAGAAACTTCGGCTCCTTGTCGAAAAAAGCGCTGTCGTATTCGTCACCTTCAACCACAAAACAATTACCATTGCCCAGCCGATAGCTTGACCGGAAGTTATTAATTACCCCGCCGATCAGAAAGCCCGGGTCCCTTCCGGCACTTTTTAGTATCCAGGCACTTAATGAGGAGGTGGTGGTCTTACCGTGAGTCCCAACAATTACCAGCGGGGTTTTTCCCGCCAGAAAGAATTGGGAGAGGGCCTGAGGAAAACTGAGATATTTGATCCCCTTCTCCAACATTGCCTCGACCTCGGGATTATCCCGGGGGACGGCGTTGCCCACTATTACCAGATCTGGATTGTCGCGTAGATTCTCCGGCTTATAACCCGATCTGATTTCAATTCCTTGGCTCGCTAACTGGTCGCTCATTGGAGGGTAAATGTCGGTATCGGAGCCGGTTACCTGATAACCGCTTTCTTTAAGCATCCCGGCAAGAGAGCCCATCCCCGTCCCGCAGACGGCAATTAGATGGATATGTTTAACCTTATCCATATCTTGGGGCTAAGATAATATACTAACCGGTTCTCGTCAATATATATCTCCCAAGGGGAATGAAATTAATGGAATTCGGAGGATTTCCCTGAAGGAAAGTTCCATTTATAAGAGCAGAATTTCTGATGGAGGAAATAGGTTAAAGTAATATTTTAAGGCTTTTTGCTCCGATAGCTTTCCAGTTCCTTGAGGACTCTATCCAGAAAATCTTTGGTGTAGATCTTATCGGTCAGCTTCTCCCATACCTTCTTTGACGCCGCCTCAAAGGTTTCCATATCCTTTTCACCTAAAGTAATTGGCTTTATCCCGTACTTTTTAAACGCTTCTATGCACTTATTTTCATAGGGTCTTAAGTAATCATCTATCCATGTCCTTTCGATCGTAAGCATTTCGTAGATCAACAGTTCACGGAAGTTGTCAACGAGGATATCAGAGTATTCGCCCCGGTATTTAACCTGTATTTTCTCGGAAATAAATATGGCGGCAGGCGAATAAAATAACGGCTGGGTGATAAAATAATTGAGGTTAGTATAAGCCTGTGTTCCCAATATCCAGGCAGCAGGACCATAAGTCGCATTCACCAGCCCGGTGTTAAGGGATGTTACCACCTCAGGAACCGATATGGGCGTGGGGCGGATGCCCAGTTCATCATAGGTCGTGGTCTCAACGGCGCCAAACCAGGTCATCATCTTCTGATTCCTTATCTCTTCAAGGGTTGCGGCCTCGTTCTTCATCCAGAGGTAGAACCAGCCGGTGTCGATGAGCGAAGCCAGTACATAACCTTTCTTCTCAAAGCCGGCGTCAATCTCTTTTCTGAACTTCTTCAATATGTGGTCGACCTCGTCGTAGTTCCTGAAGAGAAGGGGTAGGGTAAAGATCGCGATTTCCGGCGATGCCTTAAAGACACCCAGAGCAGTGCATCCGCAGCCATCCAGTTGGCCCAGATCCATCTTGCGGATAATATCAACATCTTCCCCCATAACCCCCCCGGTATATAACTTTATGACAACCTTCCCTCCACTGACCTTCTTTAGATGGGGGTTGAGGACCTTTCTCGGCACCTCTAACCAAGCGGTACCTTCGGGAGCAAGGGTCCCGATCTTGAGATATAATGTCTCCTTTAACATCACCTTTGCTTTTTCCCAGACCATCTTGTGGAGGTCTTCACCGGTTACCTCGGGCAGGAGTTCCGGAGCCCGCTTAAATATCTCCCCGAACTGATACCGGTTGATCGTATATTTTTCGATGTCCAAAAAAACCTGTTCCTTTACCGCCTGGTGAATCTCTTCCTTGCTTATCTCCCCTGCCTTTATTATCCGGTTTATCTCTTTTATTTTCTGACTGTGTTCTTTGGTCGGCTTCTGCCCCTTCCAGAGCAGTTTCAAACCAGTGCTTATTACACCGGGAATCTGATTCCTGGTGACCCCCATGGCCTGAGGGATCATGGGGTTGGTGAAGGAAACAAAAATTATTACGAATGCTACGAGCAGTCCAACACCAGTCTTTTTAGCTCTACAGTTCATGTTCTTACCTCCTATATGGTAATTTCGGGGATCAAGCCCTTTCGGGAAACGAATTTCAGCAAGAAAAGAGAGATATCAGGAACATAGGTAATCAAAAGGAGACCTATTATGCAAATAACAAAGAACGGAAGGATTGACCTGACCACGACAGGGTAGGATTCCTTGAATTTCAGGGAGGAGATGAACAGGCTGATACCAACCGGTGGGGTAATGAATCCGAGCTCGAGATTCGCAAGAAAAATAATACCGAGATGAACGGGGTCAATTCCGTAAAGTTTTGCGATCGGGACAATAATCGGGACTATTACCACGCAGGCAGAGAAGATATCCATCAGGCAGCCGACGATTAGCAAGAAGCCGTTTAGGAGGAGCAGGAAGGTAAACTTATTCCCGATATGTTTCTTTATTGTCTCGAAGATCTTCATGGGGACTTCCTGATCGATAAAGAAGTCCGTGAGAGCCAGTGCCATTCCCAGGATGACGATGATGGCGCCGGTCATCTTCATACTCTCCCGTATAATCCCCCCTACATCTTTGAACTTGATATCCCGGTTGATAAAGATCTCAACGATCAGGACATATACCGCGGCAATCGCCGCCGCTTCGGCCGCCGAAAAGAAACCGGCGAATATCCCGCCGACGATGAGGAAAGGCAGGGGTAACTCCCAGACGATCTCCCGGAGTGATTTTTTCACCTCAGTAAGGGAAAACTTGCCTCGGGCGACGAGCTTTCTCCCCGTATAGGTGGTGTAAAAAAGGTTGAGAATAATACGCAGGGTTCCCGGGAGCAACCCCGCGATAAACAGGTCTTCTACGCTTGTCTGTGAGATCACCCCATAGAGGACAAGGGGGAGACAGGGGAGGAAAAGGGTTCCCAGACCACCGCCGATGCTAACCAGCCCCAGAGAGAATTTTTTCGGATATCCTTCCTGGGTAAGGGCGGGGTAAAGGACCGCTCCAATGGCTACGATCGTGATTCCGGAGGCTCCGGTAAAGGCGGTGAATACTGCACAGGAGATGAGGGAGACCAGCGGCAATCCTCCCGGCATCCATCCCAGCAAGGCGTTGGTAAAGTTAATGAGCCTTTTGGGTGCCTTGCTCTCGGCCAGAAGATAACCGGCAAAGATAAAGAGTGGGATGGCAACCATAGCGGGAGCGGTTGTTATCCGGAAAAAGTCACTGAACATGGTGGCGGGGTCGATTGAGATAATGTACTTGAAGGCAATCAGGGCAATCCCCCCGATAATAATAAAGAGAGGTTCCCCACAAACCGCAAGGATAAGTAACCCGAGAATGATATAGATCATAAGCCTTCTCTGTTTTCTCCGCGCAAGTCGGCAAGGAAGCAGAGCAGAAATTTGAATGCCATCAGGATAAATCCTGCCGGGAATATCAGGGTAAAAAGCCACTCAGGTGCTCCCCGCAGCATGTGGATGACAGCACCTACTTCTTTTTCCACCGAGACAAATTTTAAGGCCACCAGGAAGAAGCAAAAACATGCTCCGGCTGCCACCAGACTGAGAAAGGCATCAAGGTATCGGTTGTATGGGGAGGGAACGACCCGGGAGAGGAGATCGATATGGATATGCCCTCTCTCGGAGGTGGCGATGCTTGCTCCGAGGATAGCAACCCAGAGAACCGCCATGCGCACAACGATGTCCGCCCAGACAAAACTGAAAGAGAAAATGTTTCGCAGGACTACCTGGAAAAATGCAAGAAGACAGAGCAGCAGTAAGAGCAAGATTGCCAGGAAGGACTCTGTCTTGACGATATAACCTTCTATCTTCCTGAGTAGATTCATTCCAGCTTTAAAAGTATTTACTTTTGTCCTTAAGCAGTCGCCTTGCCTTTGCTTTGGCAATCTCATTCATCAGGGCCGCTTCCGGGATCGCGTCCGAAGGTGCCTCGAGAACCTTATTGAGCTCCTGGTCGAAGAGCGCCTCGTCCACCATGAGGGTGGCATAATACCTCGCATAAAACACATTGGCCAGGAGAAACTTCTCCTCGGAGATCTCGAAGGCCTTTTTGAACTCCGCCTCTACCTTTTCCGGGCCGCCAATAAAGATACTGGGCAGGCTGGCATAATAGGCGCCGAAAAAGACATGACCCATTCCGTATAGGAAGCTATCATCGATCAATATCACCTGCTCCATTATCGCCTTTACATCGGTAGCATTTACTATAACCAGCGGATCATTAATATTTAACATGATCTGCTGCCCCCAGCACAGTCCGGTCCAGAGGAGGGCATTAAGGTAATCCTTGTCATCTATAAGCTTGATTGCTTCCCGGAGAGGTTCTCCTTTCTCAAGGTTTTTTCGGAATTTCCGGTGATGTTTGAGTGCTTTGAGGCCGTAATCCCTGCCCTTTAGATAAAGAGCGGTTGCATACTCAGGGTCTTCGTCTTCCACGAAGCCGGTGGCGTAACCGCAAAAGCCCTCGGCGTTCATCACCAAGAGATCAAAATTGTTGGGGGTTGCCCGGAGCATCCCCTGCATCAAGAGCAGACTCCCGGGCAGTCCGCTTTCTACCAGCTTATAATTAGTCTCACTGAATATTGATTTATCTACATCCTGAAGGACCGGAACCACTCGGTTGACGGCAAACCTCTTCAGGCTGCAACCGCTAAGGAATATTAAGCACAAGATAAAGAGAAGGATTTTTCGCTTCATTTCCTCACCTCGTCCGTGTCAAAAAAACATAATTCTTAAATAATTTTTTTAGTGATACTATTCTCTTTTTTCTTCCTTGTCAAGAAAAACCTCAGTTTTTACAGGACATTTCTTAAAAATTGGCGATTAAATTAAAATTCCTATTTAATTACAGATACTTAGATACATGGCAAGCGGAGGATTCTAATATTAGAAAAAATGGGGTAACTCATGCTTTAGTCAGCCTTGCCTTTTCAGGGTGGTGTGTTATATTTATTAATAATGCAAGTCGAGGATATGGCCGGAAAGAGTGTTCCGGAGGTCGATCATTCCATTGATTCATTGATAGATTCTCTGGATCAGGGGCCGGAAGGGATCCGCATCTCCGGTTTAAAAGGCTCGGCCCGGGCATATTTAGTCTCAAAGATCTATAGAAAAACAAATAAAAACCTGGTAATTATCGCTCCCTCTTCAAGGGGAGCAGAGAGGCTCTATGACGATCTTAGTTTTTTCCTCCGCTCTGATGAGAAAAAAAATCTCTCAGATATTTCCCGGGACCCGGAGATCCTGCTTTATCCATCCTGGGGCACACTGCCCTTTCAGCAAGTTTCTCCTCCTTTAGAGATAATTGGCCAGCGACTGGAGTGCCTCTTTAACCTTCTATCCCAGAAAGATTCTACTTTCCTTTTGATCATCCCGGTCAAGGCCCTGCTAACTAAGGTTATTCCGCCTCAGAACTTGTTAGATAGTATTCAATGGATTCGCATAGGAGAGGATCTATCTCGGGATGAATTCCTCAAGTTCTTGAATGAGACCGGGTACCAGAGGATTCACATAGTTGAGGACCTGGGTGATTTTAGCCTCCGGGGAGGGATCATTGATATTTTTACTCCCGGGTACCATCTGCCGCTTCGCTTGGAGCTATTCGGGGATACGGTAGAATCCATTCGCTTGTTCGATCCTCAGAACCAGAGGTCAACCAGGGAGCTTGCGGAAGCGGTTATCCTGCCAGTAAGGGAAGTCATCCTGAAAAAACCAAACACAAAGCTTGCCGGGAAAAGGATCAAGCTCCGGTCTAATGAGACGGGATATCCCAAGGCACAGCGGGAGGAGATGCTGGATATTATCAATCGATCCCAGTATTTCCCGGGAATTGAGACACTTCTGCCTTTCTTCTACCAGACATTAGCTACTCTCTATGAGTATTTCCCTGAGGAAACTACTTTAATTTTCGATGATTATCTTGAGATTGAGAAGGTAGCCGATGAGAGCTGGGATGAGATCAAACAGAACTATTCCAAGGCCCGCCGGCGAGACATCCTGGTACCGCCTCCTAAGCAACTTTATCTCTCCCCGGACGCGCTTCGATCCAATCCCGATAACAATTCGAGGGTCTTTCTCGAGGATTTAGAGATTAATCCATTTCCTCAGGAAGAATCTTGTTCGTTCTTCTTTAATACCTTGTCCCATCAGGACATTCGCCCTTCCCTTGATCCGAATGCCCCCGATGAGATCTTCTCCCCCCTGGTGAGAAGGATTTGGGACTGGCAGGAGAATAGGGAAAAAATCTTCTTTGTTGCCCGAAGCCAGCAGGGTCGGGAGCGGCTAAAGGAGATCCTGGAGAGCAATCGGATTAATACCCGTATAAGCGAGGCTACTTTCTTCCAGGAATTCAACTCCGCAGATCGATCCGGGGTAATTCTTCTGGAAGGGGAACTTTCGCGCGGGTTCAGATTCCCCGCGGAAAAACTCAGTATTGTCACCGAGGAGGAGATCTTCGGGGAGAGAAAGTCCCGGCCAATTACCAGGCCTATTAAGAGCTCCTTCATTACTTATTTCGGAGAACTCAAGAAAGGTGATTATATTGTCCACCTCGAATACGGAATTGGTATCTATCAGGGACTACGCAAGCTCAAAGTTGGCGGCTATGAGAATGATTTCCTTCATCTGGAGTATGCCGGGGGCGACCGGGTTTATATTCCGGTTGATCGGATGAAACTCGTCCAGAGATATATGGGAAGTGATGATCATACCCCCCGGGTTGACAGACTGGGGGGCAGTAGCTGGGAAAAGACCAAGAGGAAGGTCAGTCAATCACTTCAGGAGATGGCCGACGAGCTTCTCGAACTCTACGCAGCCAGATCCACCCTGTCCGGATACGCATTTTCCCCTCGAGACAACCTTTACATGGAGTTTGAGGCCACCTTTGACCATGAGGAGACCCCGGATCAAAGAACCGCTATTGATGAAGTCCTGGGCGATATGGAGACTTCCCGTCCAATGGACCGCCTAGTCTGCGGAGATGTGGGTTTCGGCAAGACCGAAGTGGCTCTGCGGGCCTCCTTTCGGGCGGTAATGGACTTAAAGCAGGTAGCCCTGCTGGTTCCTACCACAATCCTGGCCCAGCAGCACTTCCATACCTTCCATCACCGGCTCAAGAACTACCCAATAGTGGTAGAGGTTCTTTCCCGCTTCCGATCGCGGGTGGAACAGCAGCGGATAATGAAGGAACTCGGGGAGGGAAAGATAGATATCATCATTGGTACCCACCGACTGCTCCAGAAGGACGTTGTATTCAAAGACCTGGGGCTCCTGATAATCGATGAGGAGCATCGCTTTGGGGTGGCCCATAAAGAAAAGCTAAAGAAGCTTCGCCGCTCGGTGGATGGACTCACTTTGACCGCCACCCCGATCCCCAGAACCCTGCAATTATCCCTGCTTGGGATCAGAGACCTTTCAACAATCATTACCCCTCCTCCCGATCGACAGAGCATCCGCACCTATATCGTTAAGTTTGATGAGGAGCTTGTCCGAACTGCCATTGGGAAGGAGATCCAGCGGGGAGGTCAGGTTTTCTTTGTCCATGACCGGGTCCGAAGTATTACTGCGGTTGCCAATTACTTGAAGTCGCTGGTACAGGAAGCGAAAGTGGGAATTGCCCATGGGCAGATGGAGGAGAAGAGATTAGAAAAGGTGATGCTCGATTTCCTGCAGAAGAGGATTAACCTTCTGGTCTGTACCACTATTATCGGTTCCGGTCTTGATATTCCTGCCGCTAATACTATTATTATTAACCGCGCCGAAAGATATGGCCTTGCTGACCTTTATCAGCTTCGGGGACGGGTAGGGCGTTCCCGGGAGCGGGCCTATGCTTACCTTTTGATTCCCCCATCAACCCTCCTTTCCCGGGAGGCCCAGAAAAGGCTCAAAGCCCTCCAGAGTCTGACCGAGCTAAGCTCCGGATTCCGCCTCGCCCTTCAAGATCTTGAGATCCGAGGTTCCGGAAATATCTTGGGGCGGGACCAATCAGGCCATATTGCGGCAGTGGGTCTGGAGCTGTACACTCAACTGCTGGAGCGGGCGATCAAGAAGCTGAGAGGCGAGGAATTTCCGGAGGATATTGAACCAGAGATCAATCTTTCCCTTCCGGCGCTACTCCCCGACAATTACATACCCGAGGCCAGTCAGCGTTTGCTTATCTATAAGCGGTTAGCTTCCTGCACCGAGGAGGAAGGTATCGGTGAGGTTCGGGAGGAACTCAGAGATTGCTACGGTCCCTTGCCCCCGAGGGTCAAGAATTTATTCGAGGTAATGAGAATCAAGATTCTCCTGAGGAAACTCAGGATCAAGACCCTTGATTTTAATGGCAAGGAACTTACTCTGACCTTTCATCCGAGCACCCCGATCTCACCTTTAAAAATACGCCGGCTTATCGAGATGGGCAGGGCTAAAATGGTTTCCAACTACCGGATCTCCTTCCTTCCTCCGCGAAAGGATTGGGAACAGATTCTGGCAGATACAAAAAAACTCTTGCAAATGCTGACTAAAGATGATAAAAAGCTATCTGATAGCCTCACTTATTAACCCGTAACCAAGGAGGTAAAAGATGTTCGAGAGGAAGTTAATTAGGTTGGTAATCCTGCTTCTCTTGACCCTCGGCCTTATTGGCTGGGGCTGCGAAAAGAAAGAGGGAGTGGTAGATGAAGGGAAAGTGCTGGCAAAGGTGGGGGATGAGGTTATTACCCTCAAGGATTTCAATGATGATGTAAACAAATTGCCCCCCCAGGCGAGGAGGAGAATGACCAGGGTTGAAGGGAAAAAGAGCCATTTAGACAAGATGATTGAGCGTAAGCTTCTGCTTCAGGAGGCGGAGAGGGAAGGTTTAACCGAAGACCCGGATATTATTGGTAAGGTTGAGAATTACCGGGGCCGGCTTATTGTCCAGAAGCTCTTGGGCTCGATGAAAAAAGAGGTAGTACCGGTAACTGAGGAGGATATCAAGCAGTACTTTGAGGAAAACCAGGCCCAGTTCCAGACCCGCAAACAGATTAGGGTCCGGCATGTCCTGCTCAAGGATGAGGCGGAAGCGAAGAAGGTTCTGAAGGAGGTTAAAGCCCGTGGAGCTGATTTTGCCGCTCTGGCCCAGAAGTATTCTCAGGATCGGGGGACCAAGAACCGAGGGGGTGACCTGGGTTATTTTTCTCCCGGGAGAATGGTTCGCCAGTTTGAAGATGTTGCCTTCTCGCTGGAGAATCCGGGTGATATAAGTGACGTCGTGAAGACTCCGTTCGGGTATCACATCATCAAGCTGGAGGATAAGAAGCCAGCGGAGCCTAAGTCATTAGAGCAGGTCAAGGGAGAGATCCGGCGGCGGCTTAGCTCACAAAGGCAGACAGAGAGCCAGGAGAAATTCCTGGAGGAGATAAAGTCCCGGACCCGGCTCGAGATTAATGAGGCTCTGCTGGAGGAAGAGGCCAAGCCCAAGCCGAAAGTAGTGCCGAAACCACCGGTAGAAAAAGAAGAACCGGCTGAGGAAGCCGAAGAAAAACCAGCTGAGGAAGCCGAAGAAAAGCCGGAATAGAAAGCTCGGATGCCGATCCTGTTCGATGAGGAGAGATTTATTCTTTATCCCCCTTATTCTGGCACTAATTACTGGTTGCCAGGGGGACTGTGGTGAATCGAGCACGAAAGGGGAGATACTGGCTACCGTTAATGGCCAGAAGATCGTATTCGGTGAGTTCAAAAAGGAGTTAACGGCCTTTCAGTCTCAATATGATCGCTCCTTCCCCACAGCGAGGAAAATTTCCCAGAGTCTCAAGGTGACTCTTCTCAATCAAATGATCGAAAGAAAGCTTCTGTCTCAAGAGGCCCAACGGTTAGGGATCGAAGTAAGCGAAGAGGAGTTAAGGTCAAATATTGACAGGATCCGTGGGGATTATCCGGAAAACCGTTTTGAACGGACACTCGAAATCGAGTATATCAACTTGGAAGACTGGGAAACCAGGTTAAGGGAAAACCTCCTTGTTAAAAAGTTGATCGATCAGGTGATCCTTACTCGAATTACGATTTCCGGCGAAGAAGCACAGAGATATTATCAGGATCATCTCTCGGAATATGAAGTTCCCGAGCAGGTTCACGCTCGTCAGATCGTGGTGGAGACCGAGCGGGAGGCCCGCGATATCCTGCAGAGACTTAAGGAGGGTGAGGATTTCATCGAGGTTGCCCGGGAAAGCTCACTTAGCCCTGATAGCGAAAAGGGGGGCGATCTCGGGTTCTTTCCCCGGGGCAAGATGCCTCCGGAGTTTGATCAGGTAGCCTTCTCGCTTCGCCCAGGTAAGTTGAGTAATGTGGTTAAGAGCCCCTACGGTTACCACATCTTCAAAGTGGAGGACAAGAAGAAAGCGGGAAGACGGGAATTCTCCGAGGTAAAAGAAGAGATCCTTGCGAAGCTTAAGCAGGAAAAGCAAGAAGAGGAGTATTTGTCTTGGCTTACCGAACTAAAATCCCGGGCCAAAATCAAGATCAATCAGTCCTTCTTGGCAAGGGAGGAAAGTTATTAATATCTCTTGGCTTCCTTTTGCTAGCCGGTCCGGAGGTGCAGGCCCGGATAGTTGATCGTATCGTGGCGGTGGTCAATGATGAGATTATTACCTTATCGGAACTGAGGGAGACCGCCTTAGATGATGTTGATGGAAAAGAATCCCTCGAGAGACTCATTGACAGGAAATTGATCGAACAGGAGGCTAAGCGGTTCAGTATTGAAGGTAGTGAACAGGAAATAATCTTCAAGCTTATCAGGATCAAATTCCAATCCCAGGTAGAGGTGAGCGAGGAGGATGTAATTGACTTTTATTCGCATAATCCTCTCTTCCAGAAGAGGGAAGAGATTTGGGTTCAGCAGATCTTTTTCCCAGTCTCTTTTACTTCGGACCAGGGGGAATGGGAAGAAGCCCATGAGAAGGCATTGAAAATTTATCAGAGGATTAAACAGGGTGCCGATTTTCGAGTCCTGGTTGAAAAATACTCTCAGGGTTGGGTAGATAGGAATGGGGATGATCTCGGCTGGGTACGGCGGGGAACACTCCTGCCCGCCTTCGAGCTCGCTGCCTTTAGTTTAGAGGCAGGACAGGTAAGTAAGCCGATCCGAACCCCCATGGGGTATCATATCATTAAGGTCCGGGATAGAAGGGAGGGTGAAGCCGAGGCCTTTGAAAGGGTAAAAGAGAGAATTCGAGAGTACCTATTTCAGGAGAAGGCCGAGAAACTCTTCCGTCAGTGGCTGCAGAAACTAAAGGATGATTCTCTAATCGAACGAAAGCTCTGAGGTAAACCACATAGTAAAATTCCCCCATTTGTTATGGGCCCCTCGATACATTTCCTCAACGACTCCTACAAGATATTCCTAATCTGAAGGAATTGATAGGGGATTGCTTAATGATGCGGTGATTCTATGGCCTTGCCTCTTCTAGGAATTACCATGGGAGATCCGGCGGGAGTAGGTCCCGAGGTAATCATCAAAGCCTTATCCCGCCCCGGACTCTATCGTCAGTTTCGCCCTTTGGTTCTGGGAGACCCAGCTATCATTTCCCGGGCAATTAAGTTGTTATCATTACCTTTAGAGCTTCAGATCCTGGGGGCCACCGAAGTCAACGATCTTTCCCGTCTTTCCTGTCACCCCGGGGAAATTCCACTAATTCCCCTATCCAGTCTGGATCCGAAAAAAATATCCCCAGGCCACCCCGATCACAGCTGCGGAGAAGTGGTGGTAAGTTATCTGAAAGAAGCAGTAAAGCTTGCCCGGAAGGGGAGAATTTCCGCTATCGTTACTGCCCCTATCAGCAAGGAAATAATGAACCGTGCTGGTTACCATTATCCCGGCCACACCGAGCTTCTGGCGGAGCTGACCAATACCAAGTCCTATGCAATGATGCTTACCGGGAGATTACTCAAGGTGGTTTTGGCTACCATCCACTGCCCCTTGGAGGAGGTTGCGAAACAGCTCAGTAGGAAAGGAATAGCGAGAACCATCGAGCTTACCTCCGAGTCCCTGCGGGTTTTCTTCGGAATTGCCCGTCCCCGGATCGGAGTGGCTGCCCTTAACCCCCATGCCGGGGAAGGAGGTCTTTTAGGAGCGCAGGAGCTCAGGATAATAAAGCCGGCGGTTAGGGACGCCCGGCAGAAGGGAATCGAGGTAAACGGGCCGCTGCCGGCTGATAGCCTTTTTTATTTCACGACAAAAGGACAGTATGATGCGATTATATGTATGTATCACGATCAAGGGCTGATTCCCCTGAAGATGCTCCATTTTACCGATGCCGTTAATGTTACCCTCGGGCTTCCCATAATCCGTACCTCGGTAGATCACGGGACTGCTTACGGAATCGCGGGTAGGGGAGTAGCTGATCCCGCAAGTATGATCGCTGCCCTTAAGCTCGCCGCCAGAATGGCGAGAATCAAGAAGAAGAATACGGGGAAATAAGGAGCTATGGGGAAACACAGAATAGTTATCAAGGGTGCCCGGGAGCACAATCTGAAAAATATCGATTTGGAGATCCCCCGGGATCGCCTGGTAGTAATTACCGGAATCTCCGGTTCGGGTAAGTCCTCCCTGGCATTCGATACCATTTATGCGGAAGGGCAGCGTCGATATGTGGAATCCCTTTCCGCCTATGCCCGCCAGTTCCTGGAGCAGATGTCAAAACCTGACATCGATTCCATCGAGGGTCTTTCCCCGGCAATCTCCATTGAACAGCGAACCACCAGTAAAAACCCCCGTTCTACCGTAGGAACGATAACCGAGATTTACGATTATCTCCGCCTGCTTTTTGCCCGGGTAGGTAAGCCCCACTGCCCGGAGTGCGGGAAAGAGATCACCTCCCAGACCGTCCAGCAGATGGTTGACCAGACCCTCAGGCTTCCTCCGGGAACCAGGATCCATATCTTCTCTCCTATTATTAGAGGCCGCAAGGGGGAATATCGCAAGGAGCTGGATGATCTTCGCCGAGAGGGGTTCGTCCGGGTCAAGATCGATGGCAAGCTCTATGAACTATCCGAAAAGGTAATCCTGAATAAGAATAAGAAGCATACCATTGAAGTTCTGATTGACCGTTTGATCATAAAGACCGGTCTCAGGCAACGATTAGCTGATTCTCTCGAGGTGGCTCTTAAGCTCTCCCCGGGGATAGTAAGGATTGAAGTAGTCGGGGGTGATGATCTTCTGTTCAGCGAGAGATTTGCCTGCATCGACTGCGGGATCAGCTTGGCGGAGATTACTCCCCGGATGTTCTCTTTCAACAATCCCTACGGGGCTTGCCCTGCCTGCGGGGGAATGGGGACAATGATGTACTTTGACCCGGAGCTGGTCGTCCCCAACCCGGGGCTTTCCCTGCGGGAAGGGGCGATCTTACCCTGGGAAAAGAGGAGTTCGCCTTACTTCTATCAGATGCTGGAGGCCCTGGCGGGTCATTACCACTTTGATCTCAATACCCCTTTTAAAGAACTCCCCAAAGGGATCCAGGATATTCTAATATACGGTTCCGGTAAGGAGCAGATAAAGTTTTTCTTCAAGCGCAAGGATCGTAGGCACTACTTTCGCCAGGCCTTCGAGGGGGTGATCCCCAACCTTGAACGCCGATATCACGATACTGGTTCCGAGTATATCCGGGATGAGATCGAAAGGTATATGAACATCCGCACCTGCCCACAGTGCAAGGGTGCCCGACTGCGCAAAGAAAGCCTCTCGGTGAAGGTGAATGGATTGTCGATCGCCGAGATTACCCGGCTCACCATCAAGCAGACGGGCGAAATGTTCTCCCGAATTCGCATGGGTCGGAAGGACAGGGAGATCGCCCGACGGATACTCAAGGAAATTGGAGAAAGGCTCGGGTTCCTAATTGATGTCGGTCTGGATTACATTAGCCTTGATCGCAGTGCCGCCTCCCTCTCGGCCGGGGAGGAGCAGCGAATTCGCCTGGCCACCCAGGTGGGTTCCAGTCTCACCGGGGTGCTTTATATCCTCGATGAGCCCAGTATCGGCCTTCACCAGCGCGACAACACCCGACTTTTAAAGACCTTAAGACACCTCCGGGACCTAAGAAACACCGTCCTGGTAGTAGAACATGACGAGGGGACTATCCTTGCGGCTGACTATGTCATCGATATGGGACCGGGAGCCGGGGTTCACGGGGGAGAGGTGGTTGCCCACGGCAGTCCCCAGGAGATCATGAGAAATCCGGATTCCCTGACCGGTAAGTATCTTTCCCGGACCTTAAATATCCCAGTCCCCCGTTCCCGTCGTTCTTTGAATGAGAGATTCATTACCATTATCGGGGCCCGGGAGAACAACCTGAAAAACATTAGGGTTAAGATTCCCCTGGGTCTCTTTACCTGTATTACCGGGGTATCCGGATCGGGAAAGAGTACCCTGATCATCGATACCCTCTACCGTGCTCTGGCCCAGAGACTCTACTACTCCAAGGAGAGGCCGGGTGAGGTGAAGGAGATTCGGGGCCTGGAATATATTGATAAGGTGATTGATATCGATCAGTCCCCGATCGGGCGCACCCCCCGCTCAAACCCGGCCACCTATACCGGCCTTTTCACTCATGTCCGGGAGCTTTTTACTTGTCTGCCGGAATCAAAGGTTAGGGGTTACCTTCCCGGGAGATTCAGCTTTAATGTCAAGGGGGGAAGATGCGAGGCCTGCCAGGGTGACGGTTTGATCAAGATCGAGATGCATTTCCTGCCGGACGTCTATGTGCAGTGTGAGGCCTGTCAGGGAAAGCGTTATAACCGGGAGACCCTTGAGGTAAGGTATAAAGGGAAAAATATTCATGAGATCCTGGAACTGACCGTCAATCAGGCCCTCGAATTTTTGGGAAACATCCCCCCGGTCAAGGCTAAACTACAGACCCTTTACGATGTCGGCCTGGGCTACGTCCAGCTCGGCCAGCCGGCTCCGACACTGTCCGGGGGCGAGGCCCAGCGGATCAAGCTCTCCCGGGAGCTTTCCAAGAGGAGTACCGGCCGGACCCTTTATATCCTGGATGAGCCCACCACCGGCCTTCACTTTGCCGATATTCAGAAGCTCCTCGATGTGCTCAACCGCCTTGTTAATCAGGGAAATACCGTAGTGGTTATCGAGCATAACCTGGATGTGATCAAGGGTGCCGACTATATCATCGATTTGGGGCCGGAGGGGGGAGATGAAGGGGGAAAGGTTATCGCTACCGGTACCCCGGAGGAACTCGCCCGGATAAAATACTCCTATACCGGTCAGTTTTTAAAAGAAGTGTTGAATACTAAAGGGATATCAAGTTGAAGGAGAAACGGATTTAAGCTGATGTCAAGCAAGAAGAGGTTTGGAGGAAAACTGGTCGGGGCCTCGGTAGGATGGTTATTAGGCGGCCCCTGGGGCGCCGTTTTTGGAGGGTTTTTGGGGCATCTCTACGATAAGAGAGATACCCCCAAGATCCGGGATTACCGACAGATCCCGAAAGATGAGCTTAACTATTCCTTTATCTTTATCGCCAATATTGTAGCTCTGCTAATCAGTGTGGCTAAAGTAGACGGCACGGTCAAACAGGAAGAGGTGCGGGTAATAAAAAACTTCTTCCGACAGACTCTGGGATATTCGGGTGAGGACCTTCAGCTTGTCCGGGAATTGATCAAACGGGCTTTGAATCAGGATTTTGATCTCCGATTGATATGTCAAAGGATTAATAAAATATTTAGCTACGAGGAACGTCTTGCTCTCCTGCGGGTATTATACTCCGTCGCCTACGCCGATAAGGTTATCAAGAAAAGCGAAGAGGGACTTATTGATACCATTGCGGGATATCTCCATATCTCAGGGAGTGACCGGGTGTCGATCAAGGGAGAGTTTGTCAGAGAGAAGGATAAATACTACCATATCTTGGGTATTGAAAGGAACGCTTCCAAGGAGGAGATAAAGAGGGCCTATTGGGAGATGGCAAACAAGTATCATCCTGATAGGGTAAGCCATTTGGGAAAAGAGTTCTCCGAATTAGCCCATCAAAGGATAGTGCAGATTAACGAAGCCTATGATCGGATAAAGAATGAGAGAGGACTCTGAGCAGAGAGATTTAGGGTAGCGAAATCTTTATGAAACAGTGGATGGTGTTGGTTATCGGGTTTGTCCTGGCGCTTTTTTTATCCGGCTTAGCGTGGGGTACCCCGGTTCACGAAGCGGTAAAGAAGGTGGAATTAAAGAAGGTTAGATCGCTTCTGAAAAAAACCCCGGAACTGGTTAACGCCCGGGACGAGGAAGGTTGGACCCCCCTGCACTGGGCGGCTCGCAAGGGTCGTCAGGATATTGCGATGTTTCTCCTAATTAAGGGGGCGGAGGTCAGCGCCCGGGACGAGGAAGGCTGGACTCCCCTGCACGAGGCGATCGGTTGGGGCTATAATGACGCGGTTACCAAGCTTCTCTTGGCGAAGGAAGCGGAAGTGAATGCCCGGGACAAGGACGGCTGGACCCCCCTGCACTACGCGGCGGAAGAGGGTTACCGGTCGATCGTCGAGCTTCTCTTAGCTAATGGAGCGGAGGTGAATGCCCGGGTCAATAACGGAGCTACTCCTCTGCACTACGCGGTTTTGACGGGGCATAAGGAGGTTGTTGAGCTCCTGCTGACCAAGGGGGCGAAAATTGATATTAAGGGGGAAAAGCTCGGGAGGACTCCCCTGCACCTGGCGGCGGCGGCCGGCCGATCGGATATTGTCGAGCTTCTCCTGGCCAGCGGAGCGGATGTCAATGTCGGGAGCGAAAGGTTCGGGAGGACTCCGTTGCACCTGGCGGCAAGTGGTAAGCACCTGGATATTGTCGAGCTCCTGCTGGCTAAGGGAGCGGAGATCAATGCCAGGAGCAGATCCGGCGAGACCGCGTTACATGACGCCGCGGAGAAGGGCAACCTGGAGACTTTAAAACTCCTTTTGACAAGAGGGGCAGAAGTAAATGCTAAAGACAGTCATGACTTGACCCCGCTGCATTATGCGGCATTGGAGGGTCGCCGGTCAGTCGCCGAGCTCCTGCTGGCGAAGGGGGCGGATATAAATACCCGAGACAAAAGCGGGGAAACTCCCCTGCACTATACGGCCGGCAAAGATACGAAGTCCCGAGAAGCCAGAGGAGAAGGTGGTATTTGGGTAAAGGCCGGCGAGAGCAACAGGCTGGAAAATAAGTTATTGGAGGGTCGCCGGGCGGTCGCCGAACTCCTGCTGGAGAAGAAGGCGAAGGTAAATATCATGGATAAGGACGGCGAGACCCCGTTGCATGCGGCGGTTTTCGGGGGACATAGTGATGTTATCAAACTGCTATTTTTAGCCAGGGATTTGGATATTAATATCAGAAATAACCATGGCTGGAGTCCGCTACATTTTGCGGCAATGGGAGGTCATTGGGAGATTGCTGAGCTTCTTTTGACCCGGGGGGCGTATGTCAACGCCCGGGATAAGGATAGCGAGACCCCGCTCCATTATGCGGTTGAAGCGGGCCATAAGGAAATTACCGAGCTTCTCCGTCAGCATGGCGGCAGGAAATAGGATCGGCTATCACTAACCCCGGTAGGGTATGCTTCAGAATTTAGCACTCGCAGATTTATGCCTTTCTTCTTGATTTCCCCTTCTCTTAATGATAGCATAGCAAAAAATCGAGGATAGCCTACCAGGGCCTTTTAATTAGGCTTGGGAAATGGATATTCGACTTATAATGACAAGCAGGAGGAACCATGAAGATTATTGAGAAGGCAGTGAAGAAGGGACAAAAGGCACTTTCCGAGTATGAATCGAAGAAATTTCTGGCTTCCTACAAGATACCCACGGTAAAAGAGGGGCTGGCTACCAATAAGAAGGAGGCAGTAGCAATTGCCAAGAAGATAGGTTTCCCGGTGGTACTTAAAGGCTGTGCGCCCGAGATTACCCATAAGACCGAATTAAATCTTGTCAAGCTGAACATAAGTAACGAAAAAGAGCTTGCCTCGGCATATAAAGAGATTCAAGGTAAGGCCGATGCCCTCGATGGTGTCCTGGTGCAAAAGATGGTCAAGGCGGCCCGGGAGTTGGTTATCGGGTTGACCCGCGACCCTCAGTTCGGGCCCTGCGTGATGTTCGGTCTGGGAGGGATCATGACCGAGATCCTCAAGGATGTATCTTTCCGGGTTGCCCCGCTTGAGCTCAGGGACGCCCGGGAGATGGTCAGGGAGATAAAGGCCCATAAGATCCTGGATGATTTCCGGGGAGAGGGCCCGGTGGATCTTGATATTCTTTGTAACTGCCTGATATCGGTGGGGAAGATCGGTTTGGACTACGAGCAGGTCAAGGAGATCGACATAAATCCGTTGCTGGTGGCGAAAGGCAAACCGGTGGCAGTAGATGCCCTGGTAGTGCTCCAGTAACTTGCTGATTTTTAAACGATTTAGTATAATTTTACCCAACCAGAGAAAAAGGCACAAATTTTTAAAAATGTGATTAAGATCACAGATTTTATCTTGAAAACATTATATAAATAATTAGTACTATTATTTATATATTTTGGGAGGGCTTTTCGTTTAATAATAATTTCCTGAGTTTTGTATTGGTACGACATCTTTGCTGCGATTCCGGTATAATCAT
>CP070770.1:1378601-1401463 GCA_020345765.1 Deltaproteobacteria bacterium | reverse complement strand
TTGCTCATTTGTCAAGATTAAAGATTTGACCCCCTAC
This sequence comes from Deltaproteobacteria bacterium, assembly GCA_020345765.1. Lineage (GTDB taxonomy): Bacteria > Desulfobacterota. Next base: position 1,401,426 of record CP070770.1, on the reverse strand, counting down.
TCCATTTTCCATTTCTCACTAGCAAAGGTCAAGAGCAGACTTGACCCCTTGACACCTTGTTTCCGTTGAAATGTCAATATGCCACCAACGTCCCCCTACCTCTTAGATTTTTTATAACTGCATCTTGTCTTATATTTCTCCCAACATCCGCTATAAAAACATTATAATCATCCAGGCAAAAAGATCCTAAAGCATTCCTCATAGCTCTATCTTTATCTACTCCCAGGACAGTTAGTAAAATTTTTTCCATCCCTTTTTTATTCTTACCTTTTAATGGAGAAAAAATAGCTTTTTGTAACTTCACGAAATAAAAATGATTTTTGAATTAATGGGTATATCTAAACCATTATTTTTAGAAATATGGGTGTAAAAATACCCATAAATGGTTGATATTATTGAATTATTATCTTGACAATAAAATATATATGTATTAAGTATGTAAACATAAGCTTAGCAAACTCATCAGAAATAAAAACAGCTGTATATCATTTTTATTAAAATGAGGATTCACTTTCGGCAGTGTCCTCTGATAAATATAGTCATAATAAGCTTTTTTTAAATTTTAAACATAAAAAATAGATTTCGAACCTAGGCACATATAAGGAAGGAAGTTCAATGAAAAGAGTTTTTTTATTATTGTGTTTTTACCAGTATTGATCTTCACTATGTTTACAATGGTAAGCGCAATTGAGTGGAATGAACTAATGACTCTTGACCTGCCCCCCCCCGGAAACTGGTCCAGTTTGTATCATAAGAAGTGGTACAAACATGGGAGGCTGGTCATTAAATAAATTAATTAATGAAAGGAGAAAAAAATGGCGTACGAAATAAAAGAAGCAGATGATGCCATGGCAATCAAAGAACGTGAATATGGATGTGCAGAAGAAGTCAGATTCACGAAAGTTGACTCTTGCATAGGAATACTAGCTAAGAAAAAAGGAGAGGACATGGTGATCGGAATACACCTTTCGCTGTTCGACGAAGGAGGTAATAAGTTCGACGAAAATGCAGTAGGAAATGTGATGGATTGCCTAGGAGAATTTGATGAGAAAAATGTGGTTATATTAGGGAGTTTAGGAATTTGGGAAAGGGATCTTAAAAACTATTATAATGATCTTAAAAACAAACTAAATATAGAAAATGAGGATGAACAATTATTTAGTTTGGGTCCCGGTACTTACGGAGGGAAAATAGACAATAAAGGTAAAATCGAGAAAACGTGGATTACCTGATCCCTACCTTCTCGTTATAATATAATAGCTTGTGGTGCTTATCTGATGAGAAGTGCTGGTGAAATCCCATAACAAAACCTAAAGACTATTAATAAGGGCTTTAGCCCAATTGTTACAAAGTGGCCTCTTGAAGTCTGATCGGATTTACGATGTTGTTCGCCGTCTGCTGTGCGACGGCGAACACATACTACTTAACATCCAATGCGAGCGGAGCGTCTGTGAATCGATGATCACTGATAAAATGGACCCGAAAAATGGGCGCTGTCCCTATTTTTCCTAAATTGGGGAGCCGAATTATAAGTCAGGCTTCAAAAGCTAAATCAAAACATCAACAGAAAAGAGGTTTGTAATGTAAAACCTAAAGATATTTCGAGTGCAGCTCATATAGAAAAGCGCAAAAATTAACTAGTATAAAAGGAGAAACCACAATGCCTCAAGCATTCAACCCAATACTCAGGATAGATAAGACTGCGAACACCTATGGACTCGACCAGAACTGCTACTACTGCTCAGTAGCCGCGCTCTCCAACATGACGGTTGAACAGTTCTTCCACATTTCGGAGATCATGCAGCAAGACACAGCGACTCCCGACGAGATCATCGGGCTATGGGCGGAAGGCAACGTTCAAAATGTAGCATACGAGAAGTTCGTCAGCGGAGATGATTTCGATCGGGACGTCATCCAGGCGATGCCACGGGGATCAGGACTAGGTCTGGCGTATACGCGAGCAAATGGCTCCGGTCACATGGTTGTGCTAGCAAAGGACGACAATGGCATCGTCAAATGCATCGACTACCAGCAGAATCCACCGGCGATTGCAGACTTCCCACCAGAGGAAAACATCGTCAGCGTGCATGTTTTCTATAAGACGCCTTGAGATGTACTCAATTAAGGTATGCAGAATTATCACTTACTATTGTATTTGAACCTCATGGTATAGAGAATAATCAGCCTAACAAAACGTTTGAGGCGGAGCGGGTTTGCTCCGTTTCGCTCCGCAAACCCGGCCGCTAACCTCAACGTTAACTGCCCCGAACAAATATTAATAAATACAATTTGGGGTGATATAGAAAAGGAGGAGTTATGCGAATTCTGTATATGAATCAAGGTGGAGGCGGCCAATGGGGAGCAATAAAGTACGCAAATTATGACTTGGTTTTACTGGCTGAATCGAATGTCCTAAAAGAAGGGTTTTCTTTGAACTGGGAGAGCAAAACCAACCCGGTGATGTCTATTCAACAAAAAGATGGCGCTGGCCGCATAATAACCGAAGTAACAGACCTTGACGTAACGGCACAGCAAGTTCGTCCTATGGTAACATTTACAACGAAGGACGGTATCCGGGTGGTTTTTGTACACCTGAAATCTGGATCTGTTAATTTTGCAACTTACGCACTTGAAGCTGCGATAGATGCCGTGAAAAAAAAGACACAGTTTGACCCTAAACCACTGATCCTCTGGATCGGTGATTTCAATCGCGCAGACGGAAAATTGATGGACGAATTGGGCGCGAAGACGATATTTTCTGGTGGAGGTCAGGCGTGGTGGGACTTAGATCGTGCATATATTTCGGGAGATTGGAAAAACTATGAAATCATCGCGAGTACCCCAGCCAAAGCAGGCGCTGACCATGATCACGCGGCTATCGGATTTGAATATTGCCGTAAGTGAGTTCCATGCTGCGAGTTGGCCGGGGTCCAGCAGCGTGTAGCACCCGCCTAATAAGGCGCTGCAGCCGATGGACAACCCGCATAGAGAGTTGTCCACAGCTGAGCTTAATCGTTATGCTGAGATTCGTGGTGAACACATAACACAATTCAATTAAAATATAGGAGGTCACCATGCCGAAATTAGAAGGATTCAAAGCCGCAAAGCAAGCGAAACAAAATTCTTGTTGGGCAAGTGCCGCACGCGCAATAACCAACTGGTACGCGGGAAAGGAATTATATGCTACAGATAAAGACTTCGCAAAGGCTTGGAAAGAAGCGACGGGCAAGCAAGTTCACGCAGATATTGACGTCCAACAATCAGCAGCTGCCGCCCTATTAGACTTAGGATACGACAACAATACAGACGATCATGCCTTACCGACTGCAGCAGAGATTGCAAACCAAATAAACAACGAACGGCCATTGCTTGCTATTGTTGGAAACGCACCTCCGAACCCAAATCCAAATCCAAACTACCAAAATGGTCACTGGGTCGTGATAGTCGGTATAAGCGACGACCAAACAAAGCTCTCCGTCTTCGACCCCGACGATGGGAAGATTCATGACGTTGACTACTACGCAGCTACCTATCAGGCAGGTTCTTATTGGCAAAATACTTCCTATGTGGACCCGCATAAATAGGAGGCATGCCAAATGCTTTAGTATTTTCAATATGTGGAATCGGGGATCAAACATAACAAAGCAATACACCCGACAAACGGGTGATCGCGGCGTTCGCCGAAGAGAAAAGAGAGGATCGAGATTAAGAAAGTGGCCTCTTGGAGTCTGATCGTATTCACGATGTTGTTCGACGTCGGCTGTGCGACGGCGAGCACATACTACGTAACATCCAATCCGAGCTGAGCGTCTGTGAATCGATGATCACTGATAAAATGGCCTTGAAAAATGGGCGCTGTGGGGCTGTTGAAAAACCCTTTTTTAAAGAAATTTTTTCAATAAATCTCCCCTCCCTTGATGGGAGGGGACTAAGGGGAGGGTGATTTTATTAGGTTTTTTACTGAAATTGTTCACCCCCACCTTTATCCTCCCCCATCAAAGGGGGAGGAAAGATACTTTTTCAACAGCCCCGCTGTCCCTATTTTTCCAAGGAGACTGTTTTCGCTAAACAGAACATCTCCATTACTTACTGATATAAGTCGCGTTAATATAAAATAAGTAGGTGGGGAGGCTGGACATGCAAGTAAATGATAAGTTGTTAAGTAAAGTGACCTTTTTAGATCAATTGATCTCAGAATCCAACGAGATGATACAATATGCTTTCGGCAGAGGCCTGAAAGTTCCGGGGCAAATAACTGCAAAGCTTGCTGAAATCTTAATGCGAAGGGCTGAATGGTCGGCATCACAGGTTGAGAGCAATAGCGAAGTACCTTCTAACATTAATTGCAATAAAGAAATAGCCTATCATAAAGTTCAAATTTCTGAGCTGACTCAAATCCACGGTGAACTTTCTGAAATTGTGAAGCCGGCTATGCCAAAATCAATTGTCACAATTAAAAAAGCTTCAACAGGGAAATTCTTCTCATTCGGTGCAATACCTTTGGTTAGAAAGCTTGTGTTTCTAGAATTGTTATCGTTGGCACTTTTTATACTTTGTGCATCTACAAAATATACCGGTACACGCGAGGGCATTACTTTTATAAACGCTTCGGGTTTACCTGTATTAATAAACCAGATATTTTACCTAGCTGCTGCGGGGCTCGGAGCTTCCTTTTATGCTCTTTTTACCGTCAACAAATATATGGTAGAAGGCACATTTGACTCCTCTTTTGAATCTTATTATTGGGTCAGGTTCATGCTTGGGCTGGTCTCAGGTACTATCCTTGCCAATTTCATTACACTAGATTTAAGCGATATCGCAAGCCCCGAGATGGAGAAAGCTTTACTCTCTATTTTAGGCGGATTCTCTGCTGAGGCGGTTTACAGAATACTTAACCGGTTAATCTCATCGATAATGACTCTTGTCCAGGGTGATACGAAAGACATTATCAGATCGCGAGAGAAGAAGATCGAAGCTAAATTAATGGAGCAGTCAGGGAAAGAGAGACTAAAAGTCGCCTCACGGCTTATATCTTTGCAGCAACTAATCAGCAAAGGGAGTAACCCGGAGGAATTAAAAGCAGAACTAGATAATGTTATGAAACAGTTAAAAGTTGAAGTCTCTTGATCAAATAAATACTTTTAAAAGTAATTTCCTTAGGTGACCAGCCCCCCATGTTTGTACCACTTCTTATGATACAAACTGGACCAGTTTCCGGGGCGCAGGTCAACCCCGCTGTTTTATGCTAAGCCCTGAAGTTATATTCTTTTGACATTTGGGGCTGTTTGAGGTATCCGGCAATAACTTTGTGCCTTACGGGAGTTTTGGGGTCAGGTCTTGTTTTTTGCTTTTTCTCATGAATTTAGTGTATTTTGGTTCTAAAACTAACTACAATAAAAATATCTCTAACCCCTTTTCTCACTTGAATCCTTGAATCCTCGAATCCCATGTCCTTCGTATTCCCGCGTTAACGCGGGACGAAGTAGGATGAATCCTTAATCCTGAGTCCTATTTAATAGCCTCGAAAAATGGGCGCTGTTCCTATTTCCAAGGGAATAACAGGGAGTGTTGTAAATGTCAAATGATAAAGCCCAAATGTCAAACAAAATCCAAATGACAAAGTTCAAATGAAGCTGGGCACCTAAGACTTACAACAGTTCCTCACTGTCCGAGCCCACGAATTCGCCTACCGGGCCGGAGAGGACAAAAGGATACGGGCGCATGCGCTGCTTCTCGGTAAATCCGATGGTGCCTACTGCCAGATATAATCCGTCGCGGACCTTGCGGATTTCGTCTACCGAGTTGATCTTACCGATCAAGTTTTTATAGGCGGGATAGTATAACTGGAAGACCTCCTTGCCGTCGAAGCGGGAGGCGGCCATACACGTTTTCATGCGATATTTGCGAATCACCTTGCCGAACTTCATGAACGAATTATAACCATGCCCCTCCGTTTCGCTTACCGGGGTAAACCCCTTGCAGAGCCACCTGCCGTTAATCAACAGACTGGATGTGAACGTCCGGGAAAAGAAGTTACTAAGCGCATTGCCGTGATCGAGCAGGCTGCCTTCGAATTCGCCGTTCATCTCCTTAAACAGCGGTGCGGTTAATGTGAGAAACAATTCCATAATCTCAGGCACTTTCAGCGCCTTCAGTTTCTCCACCGTCCATTCTACGTCGGACTTCGCTTCTTTAACTTCCATTTTCTTCTCCCCCCATAAAAAATGTAATGTGAGACAGCCTCAGCGGTGAATAACTACGGTGAGGGGTTTTTGAGGAAGGGGATGAACTCCACCCTCCCCTTTCGCTTATCAAGGCGCCCGTCATAGATCTTCTTTCCGACTGCCGACTTATCCGGGGTTCCCCAGTAGCAGTCTTTGGCATTCACCGGCTCCGAATCCTCCGGATTCCCGCAGTAGAGGGCAAAACCGCGGTTTCCCGAGATGTTATTATAATTGAAGTCGGGGTTGCCTACCACATACACACCGCCGCTGGCCTTGCCGGTGGAAGCGCTGTTATCCGTAATGACATTACGGGTGACCTCCTCATATCCCAGGGAGAACCCCCAGTAGTTCAAGTACAACCCCCCGCCGCGCGCTGAGGTAGCCTCGTTCTTGATTATCTTGTTCTCTTTAGCCGAGCTGTTTCGCTCGACGTAGATCCCGCCCCCTTCCCCTCCCTTGTTCCCCTTGACCTCGTTACCCGTGATAATGGAGAAGGTTGCGTATATCCCCCCTCCTCCCACCAGGGCCACATTCCCGGTAAAGGTATTGCCGGTGACCTCGGATCTCTGGGCATATATCCCTCCCCCATATTTCACCGCCCAGTTAGAGCTAACCTTATTCCCCTCGATTACGAACGCCTCGCCCCCCCCGTAGGAATTGGCGTAGATCCCGCCTCCGTTCCCATCATCCCCCTTCGCCCGGTTGTGGGTTATGGTATTATCCCGTATCACCACCAGCTTGTTACTCGAGGCATAGATGCCGCCCCCCGCCCCGGTAACCGAATTTTTGGTAATGAGGTTATTTACTATCCTCGCCCCTCCATCCTCCAGGGTAATCCCGCTATTAGAATTGTTCTTGATGGTAGAGTGGGTAATAAGCGGGGCAGACTGTTTGATCCTGACCCCTTCCCCTTCCTCGACTACACAGTATCTCAGGATACTCCCACCCCGGTAGTTTCCCTCTTCGTCAAGTTCGGCACCCTTACTGAACTCACTGAACTTGAGTGCCCCCCATTTCTCTTCACCGCTCCGGGTGAACGTAACCGGAGTACTATCCTTCCCGTCCGCCACCAGGACCCCTTCTATCCTGACATCTACTCGGGGAGCGAGCTTGAGGGTAACCCCGGGCTCGATCCGGCAGGTTATCCCGGGCATCAACCTCAGGTTCCCGTTAACCAGGCAAGGGCTTAATTCAGTGGAGAGTACCGTATCCCGGGATATCGGCCCCCTCAGAACACCGGGGGCCTGAGCCAATGTTGAGAACGAGCTCTCAGACCACTGAGACCACCCTCCCTTGCCATCCTGGTACCTCACTCGCCAGTAATAGGTAATACCGTGATTAAGGTTTCCCGGAGGAACCTTGATACCGGTCAGATGCTTGTCGTCCGAGCCGCTGTCGTAGACAGGGCTGGAATAGTTTCCCGGGGTAGAGGTAATCTGCCACTGCGAAGCGCGGTGGGAATTCCCTTCAGGGTCAGAAAAGCCCGAGGCCTCCAGGGCAGGAGCCAGCCCGACCTCCTTCTGCCCGGGTGAGGGAGAAGTAATCCGTGGGGCAGCTGGAGGCTCGTTAGTTATGCGGAAAAATTTCATGCTCAGCTCGCGGGAGAAAGCTGATTCCTCCCGGTCCCCTTTCTTCTTCCGATAAGCGGTTACCGCAAAGTAGTAAGTATCCCCTTCCGTAGGCTTCTTCAGCGAGAAGTCAGTTGACTTTCCGACATCTTTGACCTCGGGGTAAGGGAACGGTTCCTTCCCGTAATAGACCCGGTATCCCTTAATATCCGGCTCGGGATTAGTTTCCCAGGTAAGCTCGATACCCTTCTGATGCCCGGTGGCAACCAGACCGCTCGGGGAAGACAATGGCGGAGCGGAACCCCAATAATTAAGATAATCCTGGTAATCGACCAGGCCCCGTTCCCGGTCATCATACCAGTCGTAGATCACTCCCATGATATCGCCCTCGTTCACCGATCCCCAGTAGCAGTACCTCGCATCAACCGGAGAGAAATCCTGCGGGTTCCCGCAGTAAAAATCGTAACCGCTGTTTCCGTAGAGATGATTATAGTTAAATACGGGATTCCCCGATACATAAACCCCTCCGCTGCCCCCTTCCGGGGCGGAATTCCGGGTAATGGTGTTGTAGCTGAAATCTTTTGATCCCCAAAAATAAATGCCGCCTCCCTCCGGGCTTGTGGATTCGTTCCCGGCAACCGCATTGCGGGTCAGCTTTGCCTTCTCGCCGTAGAGCCCGCCTCCCCGGCTCCCTTTATTGGCAACCACCCTATTCCCGGTTGCCTCGCCGCCGTAGGCCCATATCCCTCCCCCCGCATCCGCGGCTTCGTTTCCGATTACCAGATTCCCTTTCACTATCGAGCTGTAGGCATAGATCCCGCCGCCCTTGGAGTCGGTCCAGTTCTTGGAAACAACATTATCTTCGATAGTAATCAATCCCCCGGCATAGGAATAGGCATAGATCCCGCCGCCCCCCTCATCACCCTCCCGGGAGCCGTTGTTACTTACGATATTATTACTAATCAACACCGTCTTGTCCGTATATACAATAACCCCTCCGCCATTACCCCGGGTCCTATTATTCGTAATCTTATTGTATTTCAACTGCCCCCCGCCGTATTCTATCCTGATCCCGCTGTCCTCATTATTTCTGATGATGCAATGCTCAACAAAGAGGGAAGACAGCCTCACCTTTATCCCTTTCCCATATTCGATCGTGCAGTACTGCAGGGTAGAGCCGTCCTGGTATTTCCCTTTCTTGTTGAAGGTTGCCGGCTTACTCAAATGGGTGAAATTAATAGAGCTCCAATTCTCTTCCCCCCTCCGGGTAAACCTTATCGGTTTCTTCTTATTCCCGACGGCAACCAAGATCCCGTCTACCAGAATCTCTTTATCCGGCTCAATCTCAACGGTAACCCCCGGCTTTATCTTCAGGGTTATCTCCTCGGAGACGATGAGATTATCAGTGACAATATACGGACTTTTATCCTCGGTCCATACCGTATCCCCATAGATCGTCCCGCTTACTTCGGTCTTCCCGGCAAAAGAATCCTGCGATCCCATCAACAACAGGATCGGCAGGATGAAAAATAGAGCAACTTTTAATCTTCTGACACTCATTTTCTATTCCCTTCCCATTTTTTAGAACTATTCGTATTGTGTCCAGTCAACCTCGGTGCCCGGCCTTATCTCCTCCAGGGTCTCCACTTTCTGGGGCGGTGCCTCGCCCGAAACCATATTGTATTTCGTGACCAAATCTATCCACATAACCGGGTCCGCGATCTTCGGGACCCCTTCGGGGGTATAATAGATATAGGGCATCCGGGTCTCTACCCCGGCAAATTTCTTCGGGTCCTTAAGGAAGTCCCTTATCCACTTTGGCCGCAGCCTGAGCTTGGAAAGCGCCAGGTTTATAGAGAGATCCTCGATCTTTATCCCCTCGGGGAGCTCCCCGGCCAGCGAGGCCGGGTGGCACTGGACGCATTTATCGATCCGGAAGCGGTAGGCACCCATCTCCAGCTCCTGTTCCTTTACCGAGGCCGCTGAAGGCACGGAGACATAGGGCAGAGGTGCCCGGGAGAGGACCGTCAGGTAACTGACGATATCCTCCGCCTCCTCGGGCTTCATATTGAACGTTGGCATCGTCATCTCCATCCAGGTCCTTAACTTTACCGGCCCCAATAAGTATCCGTAAAGCCACTGCGGCTGCACCCTCTCGCCCTCTCCTACCTGGGTGGGCGGCCTCATCGTTCTCTGTTTGATATATTTCTCGATCTTGGGCTCTTCCTTGTCATTCTCCATCTTGTGACATCCCTTGCACCCGAAGCGCTGGACCAACAGCCTGCCCTTAAGCAGGGCCAGGCTCTCCGGCAACGGCTCGTCGCGAAGGAGGAACGACTCATCCGGCTCGGTATAGCCCAGACCGTAGGAACTCAGGGCCTTAAGCTCCTCATCCTTCATTGTGTTGGTGGGCATTACCAGGGCGATGTCTTTGGTCTTATAGATCCGGGGCTCCTTCAGCTTATTATAGAGCCAGTCCCACTTGGTGGAGGGAATATCCTTCCGGTCCCCGAAGTGGAGATCATGGAGCGGCTTGCTGGCGAAATCGGAGATCGGGTAGCCGGGATCGGGAAGGTCATCGAATCCTTTTATCTCGTGGCAGCCGTAACAGCCGTACTGGAGAGTAAGCCTTTTACCCTCCTCCAGCTTGACCCCCTCGGTATAGCCCTCCGGCGGCTTAAACAGCTCCTTCTCTTCCTTGAGGGTAGTGAGATAGGATACGATATTCAGGACCTCTCCCCGGGTAAGCTCTACCTGGGGCATCGGGGTGTTGGCGCTATATGATTTCGGGTTGCTGATCCATTGATAAAGCCAATCTGAAACTATCTTAGTGCCTATCCCCGCAAGATGGGGGACGCGGGGCAAAGCACTCTTCTCCTCTTTATCGACCCCGTGGCACCCCCGGCATCCCCGCTCAATAAAGAGCTTCCGCCCCTGACGATACGAAGCATACTTGAGAGATACCTGCCTCACTTTGAACTCCTGGGGAAGCGAGAGTAAGTAAGCGCTCATCTTCTTGATTTCCTCATCGTTCAGTTGATAATTGGGCATCAATGTGTCCGGACGGAGCTTCGCCGGCTCCTTGAGCCAGGCGGGCAGCCATCGGAGCGGCTCCGCAAGCTTGGTTTTGAGCGGGGTCAGGGGGAACACCGGCTGGGGAAGGTTCCGGTACTGAGCTACCTCGTGGCATCCGTAACATAGTTTCTCAAAGTAGATCTTCTCCCCCTGACTGACGACCTCCGCCCCTTCCAGATTCTCCGTGCAACTGTGGCACTTCAGACAAGAGGCCTGAACATAGGAGGCGGGCAGGAGGGGCTCGGGCCAGTTTCTCTCGTATCCGTGGGCTCCGTCCACGGTCGTCCCCACCCCCTGTCCCTGGTGGCACAGGGTGCATCCAAAGCGGTTCACCGGATGATATTTCAGGTGCTTGCCGGAATGGGCTCTAAATACCATGGGGATATCTTCATCACTGAGCAGCGGGTTGTCAATCCCCAGGTGGCAGGTGATACAGAGGTCGGCTACCCCCACATGAGGGAGATAGATCTGTTTTATCCCCGATGATCCACCATATATCTCAAGAAGCCGCCCCCACTTAGCCTTATCTTCCGGGGACGTGGCCGCCTGGTAGTTCTCTCTCAGCATCTGATGGAATCTATGCTGATAATCCTTCCAGGAGGGCTTAATATTACCCCTGATAATGTAAAGAGAAAGGATAACAATCGAAACACTCAAGACTGCCAGGAGCACCCTCATCTTCCGGGGAGCTTTTGTCGTCGCCATATTATTCTTAAATATTAAACCAGGGGGTGATCAAGACATACCTTATATGAAAGAATATCCGGAGGATTATCTTTATCGGGATTGCATACATAAGGAGAAGCAGTACTATGGCAATAAGATAGCGTACCGTCCCCATGCTCCGGATAAGCCAGCGATAGCGTAAGGCAGGAACCGTAAGTCCCAGGATGAAATAACCTCCGATCAGGCACACCCCGATCCAGGGGGACGGGCTCCAGAGGGTCTCTTCCATCGGCTTGGTTACGCTCCAATCTTCCCAGGGCCAGTAGATCTGCCAGTTGGGCCCCCTCAAGTACTCGCCGATAATGATCAGGATCCACCAGAGTAAGAACCCGAAGATGAAATTTATGGTTATTATCATTCTCCCCCTCCCGGAAAACCCATAATAACCCATACCGTACCTGGTTGTGTCCAGGTAGGGAATGACCGCCAGACCCAGGATAATGAGGATCGGCAATGCCACCCCCGCAATCCACGGGTCGAAATATACCAGGAGCTCCTGGAGACCGACAAAATACCAGGCGGCCTTGGCCGGGTTTTCACTCCGGGCCGGATTAGCCATTTCCAATAACGGGGCATCGAAAAGAATGCCCCAGATTACCAGCACCACCAGGATAATCCCCATCGCCAGAAATTCCTTATACAGCAGGTCCGGAAATGTCCAGATCTCGCCGTTTTCCTTTTCGGGGACCGGGGATTGTTCCGGTGAGGTATTGTTCGGTTTCTTCTCCATTCCAGATTAAGTGACTATTTCCCTTGAATCCTCCTGTCCTCCGTAGCTTAAGCGAAGGAGGATGACCCCTCGAATCCTTTATTAAAGCGGACGGGAGATCCCCCCGTCTTTCCTTATTCTCCAGAAATGAACTGCCATCAGGACCGCCGCTACCAGGGGAAGAGCGGCACAATGCAGGACATAGAACCTCAAGAGGGCATTGGCACCGACCTCGCTGTCCCCCAGCAATAGAAACTTCATGTCGTTATATTGCGTTATCCCAAATAACTCGCGAAACGGGCCTTCGCAGCCGAGGAACGGGGTAGCCGCGGCCATATTTGATGCAACCGTGATCGCCCAGAAGGCAAGCTGGTCCCAGGGCAGAAGGTAGCCGGTAAAACTCAGGAGCAGGGTCAGCACCAGAAGGCCGACCCCGATAACCCAGTTGAACTCCCTCGGGGGCTTATAGGAGCCGGTAAGGAAAACCCGAAGCATATGGAACATCACTACCACCACCATCGCATGGGCTGCCCATCTATGGATATTCCTCAATATCATGCCGTAGTGAACATCGTATTGCAGGAGTTTCATGTCCAGGTAGGCAAACTCGATAACGGGCCGGTAGTAAAACATCAAAAGTATCCCGGTAATACATTCCACGATGAACAGAAAGAGGGCAATCCCGCCGAGGCAGAAGGTATGGCGGATCCGGCTCCCCAGGAGCGATGTTGTTACCGGATGGAGATGGAGGGCAACATTAGTGGTGATCTGGAGGGCCCGGTTTCTGAAGCTGTCCTCATAACCATGTCGGAACATGGATCTCCAGAGCTGAGAGGCCTTTATTTTCTTAAATAATTCTTTCATGATTAGTAAGGAAGCGGTTTGTTTATTTTCTCCCACTGCGGGGTAGGCATCATCCTAATTGCATCCCAGGGACAGCCCTCCAGTAATAAACCCTCGGGTCCCCGGGCAGTACACCTTTTGCATCCGATACATTTAAGGGGGTCTATACTTACCCGTGACATCGGGTACTCATCAGCGGGGATTAAAGCAATACAGTCTTCTACCGGACAGTATACCCGGCAGACCGGTGAACCCGCACAGCCGGTGCACCGCTCGTTAACTACCGCGATAAACTTGGGCTTGACCTTCCTTTTCCCGGAAAATTTTACTTCAGCCTTCTCGCTATTACTCATTTATACCGCAACGAATGCATTTTTATCATCGAAATGTTTGACGGTATATATCGTACCGGTGTCCACCACCAGTTGATCATCGACGTCTAAGAATATTTTTAATCGGTCGAGGGGTCGGGGTGCCGGGCCGGCAAAATTAACCCCGTTGCTGTGGAACTCACTGCCGTGACAGGGGCACCGGTAGGTTTTTTCTCCCTCGAACCAGTTGACCATACAGCCCAGATGGGTACACCGGGCATAGATGGCGTAGATACGATCCTCCGCCCTGACCACAAAGAACTTGTTGTCCCTTTTCCATCTCGGATCGACCAAAATGACCCCGTAGGTATCAGGGACGGACCCGCTCACGAATCCACCGGGGGGACCAATCTTAAAAGTAGTAGGCGGATGGAAGACGACCCGGGGGAAAAAGAAGCGAACGGTCTCTACCGCGGCGATCCCGGTTCCGCAGAAAAACATTCCCCAGCCCAATACCGAGAGCCCTTTGGAGATAAAGTCCCTGCGGGAAGAGGAAGTACTTTGGCTTTCTGATTCATTCAGCTTTGTCAAGGATATCTTTTAAATGATTCTGGTCAAGCAAAATAAACGCTTCGGTCATCTCCACCAGTTTCTCGTAGAAACGGATGGGGGAGTTCTTTTGCAGCTTCTCCCGGAAGACAGGAAACCATACCGCCGGGTGCCGGGAGAGGAAATCCCTCTGTGCCCGGATATAGGGAAAGGGGTCTTCCTGGTTCCGGATAGCCAGGAGTTCCTTAAAAGAAAGATAGTGAACGAATTCCAGCTCGGTAGTGAGATGATCGGGCAGTTCCCAATCCTCTCGGGAAAGGGTGAGTCCAAAATGGTTATAAAACCTGACCAGATCTTCCATCACTCCTTTCCGGCCGTTCCGGTAACTCCCCTCATACAAAGGGCAGGAAGGGTGACCCTTTACTCCCAAGTCGAACAACCGGATATACTCCGATCCCAATGTCTCTTCCAGATCCTGTTCTATTCCCTTACCCATTAATGCATCCCCGTCCAGCGAGGAGAGCTCAAAAGGTAGGTTGGAAGTTATCGCCTTTACCCGGTCGATAAATTCACCACTTTTAATTGCCTCACAGAGCGGCTTGTCCGGGAATCGGAAGCACAGCGATAATAGTTGGTAAAAACTGCTTCTGTTCCCGGTCTCAATCTCTTCCTGGGTAGTAAGATTATCGATCTGGACCATGCCTGTATCTTACCCCTTTTTCCCTCTCGTCCAGGTAAGGGACAGAGGGTCTTTGTCAAAGGGCTTGAACATCCCCTTCCAGTCCTTGGCAATGAGAATCTCCGTGAGCTCCGATGGCTGACCGTTACGCCTTTTTGCCATCTCTGCCTTCAGGGTAGTCAAAGCCTTACCCGCTTCCGGTCCGAAAAGATACTCCAGATACCTCAAGGGAATCCGGGGTTTCAGTATATCTATCTTTCCCGTGGTATCCAATCGGGGAGGGGCCAACGGAGGAACATAAAAAACATTGGGCTCGGTCCCGTATTCGGGATGCAGGGGAAGGGCAACCTTCCATTTCTTTACCAGCTTATGCACCGGTCCCTGAACATCATCCAGCCAGCCTACCCAGCGCACCCTTGCCGGACACTGGCGGGCACAGGCAGGGGCCACCCCTTTCTCAATCCGGGGATAGCAGAAGATACACTTCTGGCCCAGGACATCCTTACGGTTGAAATATATCTTCTTATACGGACAGGCCTCGATGCAGAAGCGATAGCCCTTGCACCTCTTTTCGTCAACCACAACAATTCCGTCCTCCTGTCGCTTATAGATAGCGTTGCGGGGACAGGCATCAAGACAGGTCGGATAGGTGCAGTGGTTACAAATTCGCGGCAGATAAAAATAAAAGGCATTGGGAAACACCCCCCCTCCCTGGTCCTCGTCCCAGTTCATCCCCCACTCAGGCTCTTTTCCGATCGGCTTCAAGTAAGTAGTCTGACTGCTCCCCTTGTGGACCTCCTCATAGTTGAATTTCCAGGCCTCTCCGAATTCATCCCTCGTGGGCAGCTTACCTTTGATCGGCTCCCTCACCTTACCCTCGAACCTGACCTTATACCCTCCCCCCATCTTCTCCCAATCCTTCGGGGTGCCTGAACCCGGCTGGGTATTAACGGTATTCCACCACATATAATCCCTGCCTTCGTCATCGGTCCAGAGGGTCTTACAGGCAATACTGCAGGTCTGGCATCCGATACATTTATTCAAATCTACCACCGACGCTATCTGCCGCTTACTGTACCTCAGCCTTTCCTTGGTCGCCTGAAGCTCCTTGGCCAGCTCCTTCTGTCTCTTCTCCTTGGCGATTTCCTCCGCTGTCTTTGCCTTTTCTGCCATAACCTATTCCTCCTTATTGAAATTACAAATCAAAATTCAAAAATATTGATACATCTTGCATACTAATATGTCATTTTTATTTTTAATATCGTTTTAGAGTCCCCTCCATCACTTAGCGAGAGTCAAATCTTTCCACTCCTTGGAGAAGGCCTTCAGCCCGGCCCGCTCCCCGTTTGAACCCTCCCAGATGGAAATACCGGTCTTTACCGTTTTCCCAACAGCCAACTGAACCGACTCGGGCTTCTTTGGGTTATTTTCTTTCACGGTTAAAGGACGAGCAAAAACCAATTTCCATACACCATCTTTCCATTGCGAGCGGGCAGTGATAGAACACTTTTCGCTCCAGCTCGTCGTCCCCAGTCCTTCCGCCCAGGTATTCTGGGCCTCCTTTAAATCTGATCTCCACTGCCAGGCGTTTACCGGGAGGTCCTTCTTTCCCATCTCGTCTATGGGAGGCTCGGTCTCCTTCCCGGTTACCGGCTTGATCGGAAATAAAATGCTGGCCCCATCAGGAAATACATCATTCGCAGTGATTTCCAGATTCTTCTCGGCATCAAGCCACTCCATATGGAAAAACACCTCTTTCCCATTATGCGCCGCTCTAACCATAACCTCCTTAACTTTTCCGACCTTCTTCTCGTCCCGGGTAGCCTTAATATATTCCGAAGGTTGGTTAGCTAACGGAGTCGCCGACAGCTTCATCTTCTCCCCTTTAAACTTTACCCAGTGCGGGCAGTTTGGGTCAAGAAGAACATCTTTAGAATAATTTACCTTTTCTGCTATCATAGTACCATCCCTCCCTTACAAGAACATCTTATTACTAAGGACAAACATTTTAGGCTTTTACCACATCCACGGCAATTCCCCGGTCTACCGGGTTGGTGCACCAGTTGAATACCCAGAAATTGAGGTGCCCGTATCCCCCGGCAATATCAAGCCACTTGATCATCCCGGGAAGCGCAATGTCGTAGCTCTTCCAGCCCTTATGCTGATAAGGCTCCCAGGCATGATAACATATCACCTGATCCGGCCTCACCGAGGGCGTCAGCTTGACATTAATATTGAATGACTCGAAATCGTTAAACACCCGAACCAGATCGCCGTCCTTTATCCCCTTCTGCTTGGCCGCCTCCGGATTCATGAACATGAACGGTCTCCCCTGGTGCAGACGGAGCATCAGCTCGTTGGTTACCCAGATGGAATGCACGCTCCAGCGCAGATGTCCGCTGGTCAAGCGGAATTGCCCGTTCCCCCCGATCTTCGGATTATCCTTATGCACCGGCAATTCCTCACCCGCCTCGATGAACCATTCGTGATCGATATAGAACTGCACCCGACCAGTGAGGGTGGGATAGGGAATCTTCTTATCCCCTACATGCCAGACGAGAGGGACAATCGGCTCGTCCGGCCTGGTATCGGTAGCCAGACCCAGGGAAAATGGATTTAGGTGAGCCCGGGGTTGACTCTGACGGACAAACCCCACTTCCCTCATCTTCTTCAGATCGGTCCCCTTGGGAAGCTCACCCAAATCGACCGAACCCTTCAGGGCCTCCTCCATAAACTCATCGTCGGTCTTGAATACCTCGGTATAAGCGGAAAAATTCGTCAGGTCATACTCCCTTCCGGCCCGGTTCTTGTACTTGGTAAAGCCCTTCGCCAGAGCCCGCTCCTCAATCTTCTTAGCCAGGAGACGGGAGATCTCAAACTCGTCCTTGGCCTCCCCGGGAGGCTCAACCGCCTTGTCCGTAAGGGTCAGAAAGGGAACATGGGGTGTGGGAAACCGGGTGTCGGTCTTCTCGTAAAAGCCCGCCGCCGGGAGGACAATATCGCTGTAGAGACTGGTCGTACTCAAGCGGGTGTTACAGTCGACAATCAGCTTGAATTTGGGCCAGATGTTATTGAGCAGGTGCTTCATTCCCCCCCGGGTCTTGCGCAGGGGGCTGGTGGCATAAATAATATAGATTTGAGGTATTTGGTCCGGGGCGGGCCGGTCGATCCCCTCATACCAACCCTTCTTTATCCCCTCATGGATATACTCGTCAAAGGTACGCTTCATGGAGGGGTCGTGCCAGGCCCGGTTGTTCCATGTCTCCTTGAAACCGGCATGGAAATACCAGTAAAAGGTCGGCGGTACCCAACCCATCCGCCTGCCCATTCTTTTCATCATCGTGATTGCCGCCACCTCCTCGGTCATGTCCGGGTCCTCTGCCCTGATCTTGGCAAGCGTAAGCATTCCCCGGGCAGTAAACCTCGCCGACTCGCTAAAGGTTGTTTGCCGGGACAGGATACTGGACATTGCCGTAAGGACTCCCGTGAACATCGCCTCGGTGCACCATCCCCTTATCCCCGCACCCTTCTTCCCCCAGTTACCGGTCAAAGCAAGCACCAGACACATCGCCCGCTCGATTAAATCACCGTGATAATACTTGCAGGCATCCCAACCGAGCAGCAGCTGCACACCCTTGGCCTTCGCTATCATCCGGGCAAACCTACGGATCGTGTCCGGATTCGTCCCACACATCCCGGACGCCGCCTCCGGGGTATAAACGGCAAGCGTCCGCTTCAATAGCCCAAACGCCGGCTCCACCGTAACCTCCTTGCCGTCCCCAAGCTTCACCCGATACTCACCCTCCAAAGCCGGATCACACGGAAGCTTCAGCGTGCCCCGCGGTGCCTTCACGATTGAGTTGGCCTTGGCGTCAAAAAAGTAAAACTGATCCTCTTTTCCGTCCTTCTTAAGGTCACTCTCCCTTAAAAACCGCTTCGTGTCCTTCCTGACCAGAAAGGCCAGGTCCGTCTGCTCCTTGATGAAATCCGCCTTATAAAGCTTCTCATCCACCAATATCTTGGCCACCGCCAGACAAAGGGCCGCGTCCGAGCCGTAGTTCACCGGTATCCACTCGTCGGCATGAATCGCCGAGGGACTGTAATCCGGGGCAACCGTTACCACCGTCGCCCCGTTGTATCTCGCCTCGGAGATAAAATGATAGGAGGGAATCCGGGTATATACCGGGTTCATGTGCCAGATGATATGCAGATCCCCCCAGAACCAGCCGTCCACCGAGTCCATAAACTGAAACTTACCAAAACTCTCATATACCCCACGGTTGAAATCGCCAATGGTAGCGTCAAGGTCGAGGTTGGTCGCCCCGAGAAGCATCCAGGGAAGATGATAGCCAATCCAGTGGATGTAGCCCCCCTGACCCGGACCCGGCTCGTAGATTATCGACTCCGGGCCCGCCTCCTTGATCGCATCCAATGCCTTGTCGGCGATCTCGGTCAACGCTTCGTCCCAGGAAATCCTCTTCCACTTGCCCTCCCCCCGGTTCCCTACCCGCCTGATCGGATACTTCAGCCTCTCCGGGTTATACATCTGATTACTGTAGGAACAGCCCTTCTGACAACCTCGGGGATTCCAGTCCGGGGCCCTCGGGTCCACTACCGGATAGTTAGCCGCCTGCTCCTCCCGCCATACCACCCCGTCCTTAGCATACACGTTCCAGGAACAGCTCCCCGGATAACAGTCCACCAGATGGGTCCCCTTGGTTATCTTGTCCCACTGCCACTTCTCCCGGTAGATCTCCTCCCACTCCCTGTATTCGTAGCCCTTCATAACCTCCGGACCCGCCTCCGCCCCGTAGGCACGACCCCCTGACGTCAGGAAGGTCAGCCTGCTCAGGGACAGGGCCGCAATTGAGACTCCGGTACCCCTTAAAAACTCACGCCGAGTAAAGCCCTTGGATGACATCTTTACCCCCTTTCTCAGGGAAAAAGCAGATTAAAAATTTAAGCTATTTTAGTATCTAGTTCAAATGGTGTCAATAAAAAATCTGTAAAAAAATAAACTGTAATCTAATATACCCAATTTGCTGGTTTTTGTTGGGGTATGGAGCTAATATTAACTCCGTCATTCGTTCTTCTGCATACCCTTAAGTAAAGAAATTATCCCTCCTTTTAAGATGATATCCAGAACATCATGGTATAAAGGCTCAGACTGAATCTCCTTCCCTTTGCTTATATTTCTTACCTTCGCTCCCTTCAGGTCTATTTCCAACTCGTCTCCTTCCTCGAATACCTCCGATACCCGGGGACAGGTGATAATCGGCAGCCCGATGGCGATCGCATTTCGGAAAAATATTCGCCCGAAGGACTCGGCCACTACCGCCCCCACGCCAAGGGCCTTAATCACCTCGGGAGCACTCTCCCGGCTCGATCCGCAACCGAAATTACGACCTCCCACAATAATGTCCCCGCTCTTGACCTCCCCGGCAAACTCCGGTTTGATCGCTTCGAAAGCATGCTCCCTCAGCTCTTCAGGAGAATCCATATATATGGAGGGAGATATAATATCGGTATCGACGTTATCCCCGAATTTCCATACCTTTCCTTTAATTAATTTCACCTTCACCTCGCCTCCATTCATGCTAAACAATGAGAGGATTGAAGAGGGCAAGGACTCCAATATACTGTCTATACGCTAAGATAATTACAGTTCATAGAGATTCTATATATTGAATTATAAATACTTGATTTATAAGATATATATTATATTTAGATTTTTACTAATTGAGCCCTCGAATCCCCTATAGATTAATTAATAACCCCTCGGATCGGCGATCTTCCCCTCGATTGCCGAGGCGGCCACCGTAGCCGGAGAGCCCAGATAGACCCGGGCATCATTGCTACCCATCCTACCGCGGAAGTTGCGATTGATCGAGGCAACACAGCTCTCCCCAGCAGCCAGCAGTCCCATATGGGCCCCGAAGCATACCCCGCATCCCGGAGGACAGATAGAGGCTCCGGCCTCGCTGAGAGCCTCCAGCCACCCCTTTCGCAGAGCCTCCTGATAGATCGCCCTTGAGGCAGGAAACACCAGTAGCCTGGTCCTGGGATGGATCTTCTTGTTCCTCAGGATCTCAGCCGATACCTCCAGATCCTCCGCCCGGCCGTTGGTACAGGAGCCGATAACGGCCTGATTTACGGCAACCTCACCTACCTCGCTGACGGGTTTTACATTGTCAACCGTCCATGGTAGGGCAATCTGCGGCTCCAGACCGGAGACATCCACCTCATAGACCTCCTCGTAGGAGACATCGGCATCGGCCCGGATGGGATCAATAGGTCCTTTAACACGAGTTTCAAGATAAGCAATCGTCTTCTCATCCGGCTCAAAGAAGCCGAACTTGGCACCGAGCTCAAGGGCCATATTACTCATGGTCATCCGTCCGTCAACGCTCAGACTTCCCGCAGTGGGTCCGGAGAATTCCACCGAACGATATTGGGCAACCTCGGCCCGGTATTTCCCGGCAATATGGAGAATGATATCCTTCGACATCACCCGTCGGGGAAGCATACCGTTCAACTGGAACCTGATACTGGAAGGCACCCTAAACCAGAGCTTCCCGGTGGCCAGCACATACGCCATCTCCGACATCCCGATCCCGGTCCCGGCGGCCCCGAATGCCCCGTAAGTAGTGGTGTGGGAGTCGGCACCAACGATCAGATCCCCGGGGCAGACATGCCCCTCCTCCGGCAGGATCTGGTGGCAGATCCCCCGGCCTTCGTCATAGAAGTGCTTTATTCCGAGCTGCTCCACCGCACTGCGGACAATCTGATGTATTCCGGCCGAGCGCTCGGTCGGAGCTGGAACATAGTGATCCAGTACCACTACTACCCGGTCAGGGTCCCAGACCTTCTGGATCCCGGCACTGGCCAGATTAAGATAGGCCCCGGCAAAGCTCTCATGGGCCATCGCCAGGTCAATATCAGCAGTAAGATAATCCCCGGGCCGAACCTCCTGTTTCCCGGATTTCCGGGCCAGGATCTTCTCTGCCAGAGTCATCCCCATTATTTCACTCCTCTGTCTCGGTTCTCCATCGCGGTCAAAAAAACGGATCGGAACAGATTTACCGGGCTTCCCGATCTGCCGACATTACAGACAATTTACCCCGCTATAAATGATATTTCAAGGAAAAATGGCATAGAATCTTGCAGGTGGAGCTAGGCCCCCCAGGAAATACACGACTGGTTTTGTCGTTTTGGCGAAACCGACCGGAGGACTGATTAGTGATGGGGTAAACGGGTAATAAAGTAGTGATGGTTGATAATAAAGAGTTACTTCTTTAGTTGCCGGACGCTGTTGCTTTTGCAGCGGGGGCAGGTACGTTCTTTCGGTTCCTTGGAATAAGGGGCAGAGTATTCGTTTCCGCACCGCATGCACTTATATTTTACCTCCTCAGCCATTCTTTTACCTCTTCAGAGCTTATTTCGTCTTGCTCAATATCCTTATAGTCTCTTTGATCTCCGCCCGGGTAACCTTCTTCCGCATCTCTTCCAATTCCCCAATAATCCGGGCAAATCTTCGGTCCTCGGCCGCACTGATCCACTCCAACTGCAGTCTTTCCGGCCGGATCCCCATTCTCTCCAACTTGTTCCACAGCCGATCAATCCTCCTCTGGGTCCAGGTTACCGCATCGATATAGTGACAATCGGCAAAATGGCATCCGCTAACCAGGACAATCGGAGCACCCTTCTTAAACGCATAGAGGATGAAATCCTCATCCACCCGGCCGCTGCACATTGTCCGGATCAGCCGGGCCGTAGTGGGATATTGGACCCTGCTGGTTCCGGCAAGATCGGCGCCCGGGTAGGAACACCAGTTACAGGCAAAAACAACTATCTTTTCCTCCGGTTTATCCTCAAGGATAGCGTCAATCTGAGCCAGGATCTGCTTATCCATGAAATGACGCATGTCAATAGCGTCAGTCGGACATTCGGCCGCACAGGTTCCGCACCCGCTACAGGAGGCCTCGATTACCTGGGGAGGTATCTTCCCCTTCTTATCCGGTGCCACTATTGCCTGATAAGGGCATACCGTAGCACAGATACCGCAGAAGTTGCATTTCTCCGGATCGATAATTGAGGTAATTGCCTCAATCTTTATCGTCGGTGAATTGAGCACGGTATTC
>CP070770.1:1363102-1378501 GCA_020345765.1 Deltaproteobacteria bacterium | reverse complement strand
TACTGATTCTCCATGGTGCCAACATCGATCGGGGAGCCAAAAGCTCCCCCTATTATGCCGATGTGGACCGGGAGCAG
The DNA here is from genome assembly GCA_020345765.1 of Deltaproteobacteria bacterium. GTDB lineage: Bacteria > Desulfobacterota. The sequence continues at coordinate 1,378,424 of CP070770.1, read as the reverse complement.
ATCCTGCGCTGGTCCGCCGACTGGGGGCTTAATTTCGTTCGGCTGCTCATTCTCTGGGCCGGTGTGGAACCGCAGCCAGGCGTTTACGACGAGGCATATTTCGACAAGGTCGAGGAGCGGATCGACTGGTTCCACGAGGCTGGTATTTACGTCATGCTGGACATGCACCAGGATGTCTACAGCGAGTTTACCTGTGGCGACGGTGCGCCAGAATGGGCGGTCCGCCATGACGACCAGCCCATCAACTGCCCCGGTCAGTGGTTCCTGGGCTATTTCGAGCCCGGAGTCCAGCGTTGTTTCGACAACTTCTGGAACTACGAGGGTCCCCATAGCGATCTGCAGGACCGCTACGCTGCCATGTGGGCAGCGGTGGCCGAACGCTTCAAGGACCACCCTGCGGTAATTGCTTATGACATAATGAACGAGCCCCATCCCGGAACCATGTTCGACGCTGCCGAAACGTTGGGTATGGAGAGTCCGGACAGTCCTTCGCCAGAGTTCGACAAAACCCGGCTCCAACCCTTCTATCAGCGGGTGATTAACAAAATTCGCGAAGTGGACGAGAAGGCATGGATCGCCTTCGAGCCCCGTTATGGGGGCCCGGGAAACGGTTCTCCCTCTTACATCACAACCCTCACCGATCCCCGCAACGGCCCTCCCCGTCTGCTCTATGCGCCGCACCTCTACTCCATCTTCCTGGAGAACGCCGAAGCCTACGATCCCCAGACGGACACGACCATCGCCGACTGGGAAGAACACCGGCGCCAGGAAATGGAGACCCTCAACACACCGCTTGTTAATGGCGAGTGGGGCCTGGGGTCCGATTGGACCAACACCCAGCTCTTCATGAAAGAGGTCATGGATATGTACGACCGTATCATGTGTGGCTGGGCCTACTGGTCCTGGGATCCGGGCGGCTGGAGCTGGCTGAACCCGGATTACACGGAAAAAGAGACGGCCGACCTCATTGTCCGCGTCTATCCCCAGCGCATTGCCGGTATTCCCAAACAGTTCAGTTACGATACCGACACCCGGATCTTCAAGCTGATCTTCACTGACCACCCCCAAATTCAGGGCGTGACACAAATCTATGTGCCTGAAAAGAGATTTTACCCTGCCGGGTGGAACCTTACAGTAAGCGACGCCGAAGGCACCTGGACCTCAGAATGGGATAGTGATCGGGAGGTCATTTCACTCACCACTCCCAAAACCGACGGAGAGCACACCATCGAAATTACCCCGAAGTAGGAAGGGTTTGCTAAGGAAGAGAAGAGAAAGAAGGTCACATCTCAATCATTAATTATTTATTAGTGGAGAGTCACTCAGAGTCATTTTTCTAAGTTGTTTTAGAACTGAAAATCAAAGAAATAAGTATGCTGTCCCCGGAAATGCACCTAATATCCATTATCCTATTTATCAGCAGATTGGACGATAATCTCAAAAACGAGGAGTTGCAGTATGAGTGCCTATGATGAGAGGCCCTGGCTGGAATTCTACGATGGGTTTGTCGACCCGAACTTCACTGCTCCTGATATTACCTACGTGGATCTTCTTGAAGAGAGCTTCAGTGATTTTGCCAACCGCGCGGCCCTGCATTTCATGGGGACGACCTTGACTTTCAAGGAGATGGACATGTACTCCCGAAAATTTGCCACATTCCTAAAGGAGATAGGTTGCGGGCCGGGAGATGTGGTGGGGATTAACCTACCCAATACTCCCCAGTTCCTGATAGCCCATATGGGGACTCTGCGGGCCGGCTGCATTACCAACGGCGTCTCTCCCCTGCTCACACTGAAGGAGATGACGTACCAGCTCAATGACTGCGGGGCAAAGGTGCTGGTTACCCTTGACGCCATCTTCGAGCAGAGGCTCAGGAAAATCCATGACAAGATCCCCAGGCTCAGCCATATAGTTGCTACGGGCATTGCGGATTTCCTTCCCTGGACCAAGCGTACCCTGGGCAAGCTCCTCAAAAAAGTCCCCACCGGAAAGGTGATCCCTCTTCCGGATAAAACAGTGCTCAATTTCCAGGGACTCCTGGACAAGTACCCCAGCAAACCTCCGGAGGCCAAGATCAAGCCCGAGGACACCTGCCTAATCCAGTACACCGGCGGGACCACCGGCCTTCCCAAGGGCACTGAACTTACCCACAAGAACATGGTGACCACCATCCTCCAGGTCAAACAATGGTTCGATGACGCCCGCGGCGAAGATATTTACCTGTCCGGATTCCCATTCTTCCACATTGCGGGCCTCAGCACCGGCATGAACGCCATGGCCACGGGCAACACCCAGATCCTCATCCCCGACCCAAGGAACACAAAGCACATGTGCGAAGAGTTCGCACGTTACCTGCCCACCGGGCTGAACAACGTCCCGTCGCTTTACCAGATGCTCATGGAAAATCCCATGTTCAAGACCCTGGAATTTTCCCGGGTAAAGGCCTGTATGTCGGGTGCGGCTCCTTTTGCCGTAGAATCGTTGAAGGCACTCGAGGAGATTGTTGGCGAGGGTAAGGTTATCGAGGTCTATGGCATGACCGAAACCAGCCCGCTCATGACCATGAACCCATACAAGGGTCTGAAGAAGATCGGTTCGGTCGGAGTACCTATCCAGAACACTCGTATCAAGCTGGTGGACCTGGATACCGGGACCAAGGAGGTTCCGATCGGTGAGGAAGGAGAGATCATCTGCCGGGGTCCCCAGGTGATGAAGGGCTATTATGGAAAACCCGAAGAGACCGCACATGCCCTTCGCGAGTTCCAGGGCGAGAAATGGCTTTATACCGGGGATGTGGCCCGGATGGATAAAGACGGCTATTTTTACATCGTGGACCGCACCAAGGACATGCTTAATGTTGGAGGCTACAAGGTTTTTTCTCGCGAGGTGGAGGAGGCCCTTTACGAGCATCCCGCTATCGAGTTCTGCGCCATCATCGGCATGCCCAACCCTGACCGGCCGGGCAGCGAGCACGTGAAGGCGGTGATCCAGCTTATGAAGAACCAAAAGGACAAGGACAAAGGCGACCTCGAGAACAAGATCATAGCATACTGCCGAGAGAATATGGCACCCTACAAGGTGCCGAAGGTTATAGAGTTTGTTGATGAACTTCCGCTCACCCCCGTCGGTAAAGTGGATAAAAAGTCCCTCAAATAGCATAAAATCATGGACGTCCCCATTATTCTTATTAAAGCTGATGCTTCGGAAGCCATGCGTAGGAAGGAATATACGATGGGCCTATTCACTTATATGCTGGCTGCAATTCTCTTTCTTGCGATCAGCGGATGCGGCGACTCCGGAGGCCCCGCTGCCTGTGGGCCGAGTGAAAATATCGTGGATCTTGACAGTGATGTGTACGATATACATGATCCCACGATTATCAAGGAGGACGATACCTACTATATTTTTTCCAGCAGTCCCCTGGGGCAGATTTACAGTTCTCCGGACCTGGTGACCTGGTCGAGGGAAGGTTCGGTATTCGATGCCTTGCCGGATTGGCTGCTGGAGGAGATTCCCGAGGCAAATCACATAGGCGCGCCCGATATCGAATTTTATAACGGCGAGTTCGTGTTGTTCTATCAGTCCCACATCGCCGGAACCTGTAATGCAGCAACGGGTTACGCGGTAAACAAGACTTTGAACCCCGAATCGCCTAATTACGCCTGGCAAGACCGTGGGTTGGTGTTGCGCTCGGAGCCTTTTTTCGATGACTTCGATTATGTATGCGGCGATCCTCCGATTATGTACAATGCAATTGACGCAAGTTTATTTATTGAAGACGGCAGGACCTGGCTGCCGTTCGGCTCTACCCTCGGCGGGGTCATGATGGCTGAGTTGGACCCGGAAAGTCTAATGCTCCTCGATCAGCCCCCTCAGTTTCATACGCTTGCGATGCGTCCGCTTTCCGAGCCGGACCCGATAATTGAAGCGCCCTATATCCACCGGCGCGGCGAGTACTACTATTTGTTCTTATCATTCAATAGCTGCTGCAAGGGCTCGGAAACAAAATACGAGATACGAGCCGGACGGTCGGAAAGCGTGACGGGACCTTACTATTCAAAAGACGGCAACAGTCTATTAGACGGTTCGGCAACATTGATTATTCAAAAGGACGGCAACCATATCGGGACCGGACATTGCGAGGTGTTCTCAGAAAACGGGAAAGATTGGTTGGTCCATCATGCATACGACGCGGATAAAGACTACAGATCGGTATTGCATATCAGGAGGCTATATTGGGATAGCGAAGGCTGGCCTACTGTAGAATGTCAATAAACTGCTGCACGAAACGAAAGTTGGGGACGGGTTCATATTTTATTAACGTCCCCTAAGTTTAAATGACGGTTACGTATAAAGTAATACTATTTGTGTTTGCAAGCATCCCCATCGTATGGGTATCGAGATCATCCTTGCGAGATGTTCAACTCCATGGTTTCTACCGTTTTTTTGCCTGGGAAATAATACTGATCATGTTTTTGACGAACATGGACTATTGGTTTGTCGATCCGTTCAGTCTCAGGCAAATCATCTCGTGGCTATTTCTAACCCTTTCTCTCGTGCTACTCCATCAAGGTGTCCAACTATTTAGAAGAAAAGGGAAAATAGACCCGGAACGTAACGATCAAGGATTGGTGGGCATAGAGAAGACAACGGAGTTAGTTACAACTGGGGTATATCATTACATTCGGCACCCATTCTATAGTTCATTATTATTTCTCGGATGGGGAATATTCTTGAAGAATACAAGTTGGATCAGTATACTATTAGCAGTAACAACCACGATGTTCCTGACAATAACCGCCAGGAAGGAAGAAGTCGAAAATATTCAATACTTTGGTGAAAAGTATCAAGAGTACATTAAACATACGAAGATGTTTATACCATTTATCTTTTAAGAAATGTTGGAATCCAAGTTATAGGGCTTCGGAGATCGGGGGTCGGATCATTAAACTTGAAAATGAGTAAATGATACCGCAGTGTAGAGTCACCTGTCTCTGAGCTTACTCCATCTTATGGTGGTGAAATGAATAAACAATTTACAAGGAGATTGTATAGAAGCTTTGGCGAGTTTTGGACTGATCTAAAATTTCTTTCCTCGAATGTCAAAAAGCTCAATAGCTTAAGGCTGATCTCTCCTGCCTTCAGAGAAAGATTAATGCTTGCTGTTGTCTCAGTATATGGCTGTCGTTACTGTTCCTACATTCATACCAGAGAAGCTCTAAGAATTGGAATTAATAAAGAAGAAATAACAGGAATTTTATCTGGTAGTACGGAAAACTTCCCGGAAGAAGAAGCTATTGCTTTAATCTATGCTCAGCATTGGGCCGACTCCAATGCTGATCCTGAACCTGAATCTATTCAAAGGTTAGTGGAGACGTATGGCAGCGAAAAGGCAGGGGCGATAAGTTTTGCACTGCGTATATACAGGGTCAGTAACCTTTTTGGCAATAGCTTAGATTACCTGCTCGACAAGGTCTCCTTGGGCAAATTGGGGAAGATGAGATAGAGACAGAGTAGCAAAACTCTATTCTTGACAAATGAGCAAACAAACGGGCGCTGCTCTTATTTTCTCAGAAAAGGACTAATTTATGACAAAAACGCATTACGGGATTTGTAGCATCTGTGAAGCGATCTGCGGGCTGCAGATTGAACATGACGGGAAGAACATAATCTCCATCAGTGGTGATAAACATGATAACTTCAGCCGGGGTTATATCTGCCCGAAGGGCATTGCGCTGCAGGATCTTCATAACGATCCCGACCGGCTCCGTCTCCCGGTGCGGCGTAAGGGTAGCGGTTGGGAGGAAGTCTCCTGGGCGGATGCATTTGAAGAGGCCGGCGGCAGGATCGCAGAGATTCAGAAAAAATACGGGAACGATGCGGTTGCGGTTTATTACGGTAACCCCATCGCCCACAACTACAGCAGTATATTGGCCTTCTTGCCCTTCATCAAAGGATTTAAAACCCGCAATGTTTATTCCGCAAACTCAGTGGATTCACTGACAAGAGTCCTTGTCTCTCTGCTGGTATACGGCAACCAGGCGCTATTGCCGATTCCGGATATCGAACGGACGGAATTATTCATGATCATCGGGGCAAATCCAGTCATCTCGAACGGGAGCGTAATGGCCGTACCCGACTGTGAGAGACGCCTGATGGAGATACGCGAGCGCGGCGGAAAACTCATTGTAATCGATCCCAGATACACCGAGACGGCAGCAATTGCCGACGCGCATTATTTCATCCGGCCCGGGACCGATGCACTGTTTCTCCTCGCAATGCTGAACGTCATGTTCGAGGAAGAAATCGCCGATCCGGACAAGTTGAGCCCGATAATTGACGGGCTTGACCGGCTTAAAAAGATTGTGGCGGAGTACCCGCCCGAACGCGTGGCGGATACGGTCGGCATTCCGTCCGGGGACATCAAGACGCTTGCCCGGGATTTCTCGTCCTCTTCAAAAGCCATTTGCTACGGGCGGTTGGGCACGTCCACCCAGGAGTTCGGAAGCCTGGCAACCTGGCTGGTAGATGCGGTAAATATTGTAACCGGAAACCTCGACCGTCCCGGGGGAATGATGTTTACCACCCCGGCAGTCGATCTGGCCGGTCTTGCCAAACTTTTTCGCCAGCCGGGAACCTTCAATCGCTGGCAAAGCCGGGTCAGCGGCCTGCCCGAATTTAACGGAGAGTTCCCGGTAGCCGCCTTGGCCGAGGAGATAGAGACGCCGGGGCCTGGCCAGATCAAAGCATTGGTCACAAATTCCGGCAATCCGATTTTGTCGTTGCCAAACGGCCGGCGCCTTGACCGCGCATTCGGGATGCTGGAATTCATCGTATCTATTGATTTTTACATCAATGAAACCACCAGACACGCCGACATAATTCTACCGTCGACCTCGCCAATGGAGATCGACCATTATCCTTTGCTCGAACATATGGTGGGCATACGCAACACCGCCCACTATACCCCCGCCTCCTTCCCCAAACCGGAAGGCAGCAGGCATAACTGGGAAATTCAACTGGACCTGATCCACCATATCGAAAGGAACCGCGGAGCGATGTCATCGGGGCTTGGCGGACTCAAACGCTCAGCCCTGAATCTCTTTTCGCCGCAAAGACAACTTAACTTACTCCTTAAGCTCGGCCCGCATAAACTTTCAATAAAGAAGCTCAAGCAGTTCCCCCACGGAGTCGATTTAGGGCCGCTCGTACCCAGAATCAATGAAGTCATTAATACTCCCAACCGGCGGATCAATCTCGTCCCCGAGGTTTTAGCCGGCGATCTGGAGAGACTCGAGAAGAAGCTCGACCCGGAAGAAAGTCTGGGAGAAGGGAAGTTCCTCCTGATAAGCCGCCGGACCCTGCGCAGTATGAATTCGTGGCTGCACAACATCCCCCGTCTGGTCAAAGGGAAAAACCGCTGTACCCTGATGATGAATTCCAAGGATGCGGACCGGCGCGGTTTTGAGACCGGTCAGCATGTGATCGTCACTTCCCGCGTCGGTAAGATCAGAGCCCCGCTGGAAGTTACCGATGAAATGATGCCCGGAGTCGTCAGCCTCACATTCGGATGGGGCCATGACCGCGAGGGATCGATGTTGTCCGTCGCCAGAGAGCATGCCGGGGTAAGTATGAATGACATCACCGATGAATACCTGTATGATAAAGTGTCCGGTATCTCCGTCCTCGATGGAATACCCGTCACGGTATCGGAAGGATAAAAAAATTGAATCGCCGTCCCTACCCTCTTACATTTTCAATTTCTATTGGTCAAACAACAGTAAAGAGAAATGGGCATAGAAAAGCTCATCGATAAAATCTCAATCATATTATTAGGCACATTCTTATTATTGACCGCAGCAGGTTATTTAATCAATAGATATAATTTGGTACAACGTGCATATAACAGCCGTTTTCTAAAAATCGTTTGGATAATAGTTAATGCCGCCGGTTTTATTCTGGGATCGGTTGTCCTGTACAAAGAATTATGGTTCGGATTACTAATACTGTCAGTTGTCGCCGCCTCGGTATGGCTTTTCAAATCAGGCGGCAACCTCCCCTGGCTCACGGCAACGATCAAAGTAGGAATTATTTTTATAATAGTAATCTTAATATATCTCCATTATTCTCAATTGGGATTCTTTAAGAAAATGAAATTCCTGCTTTTTCATTAGCAAGGAGGACGGGACAGATTCTCACTTGAACACTTAAGAAAAGCCGGGGCCCAATCCTTATGAAGGGAGACGGAAATGAAGAAACGCATCATCCTTATCTTCGCCGGTGGGATAATTATCGGTGTGATCATGACTATTACCGTTAGCTGCCTCTCCTGGCGGAGCCCGGCCCTGGTGGTGCGGGAGCCGGAGACCCCGGAGGAGGCGCGGATCGAGTATACCCCCCCACCCAAACCAAGGTTTTCGGTGGAATTTCTTTCCAAGTATATGCCCATCCTGAAAACCCTGATCTTGCCCCGGATAGAAAAAGTCACCGACGATATATACGTCGCCTTGGGATACGCACTGGGAAATGTCACGATGATCATTACCGGCGAGGGCGTGGTTATCATAGACACCACCGAAAGCAAGGAGGCGGCGGAAGAAGTTTTGAAGAAGTTCCGCAAGATCACGGATAAGCCGATCCGTTATATCATCTACACCCATTTCCACCCCGACCATATCCTGGGAACCGAAGTCTTTTACTCCGAGGGGGTGGAAGTTATTGCCACCAGTGAATTTGTAAAGTGGGCCCAGAGCCCTGACCGGGGAATGGGAAGTAAATATTTCCGTCGGGTAATCGCTACCCTGGGGGGGGAGGCCGAAAAGGGTTACGGCTTTTCCCTGCCGGTGGAAAGTCCCTACCGGGGCCAATTCGAAGACGCCGAGGTAGTAATGCCGACAATAACTTTTCAGGGAAAGCATTCTTTTACCCTGGGCGGGAAGCGGTTTGAACTTTTCCAGACCTCGGGCGAGACCGAGGATCACCTGGCCGTGTGGATCCCGGATGAGCGGGCCTTGCATATCGGCGACCTCTATTATATGTCTTTCCCCTGCCTGACGGGACTGATGTTAGAGGCCCGGCCGGTAATAGGCTGGATCAACTCGCTTACCCGTTTCATCGGGATGCGCCCCGATCACCTTCTCCTGGGTCACACCAAAACCCTGAAAGGAGCGGGGCTGATCAAAGAACATCTGACTAATTACCGGGAGGCTATTCGATTCGTATACGATGAAACCATGCGTTACATCGCCGCGGGCAGACCGGTGCACCAGGCTACGGCCGAGATCAGACTGCCTGACCACCTGTCCGATTTACCGTATCTCGAGGGACTCTACTGCCGGGTGGACTGGGCGGTTCGGGGTCTGTATCACGACTACACCGGATGGTACGATGGGAGAGGGACGGACCTCATCAGTATCCCCCCCGAATACCGGGCCCGGGAGCTGGTAGGTCTCTCCGGCGGGGCGGATAAGATCCTCGCCCGCGCCATTGAGCTCCAGAAGAATGATGAGCATCAACTCTGTGCCGGACTCTGTGATGTCGTGATCGCCGCCAATCCCGGCGACCGTCTTGCCCATATAATTAAAGCCCACTCGATGGAACACCTTGCATTCGGCTCTAATAATTTAATCTGTATCGGAACCTACCGGTCGGCCTACTCCATCCACACGAAGGCAGCGGCGGAAATCGAGTGAATTTGAGTGATTAGTATGGAAAAGGGTAAGAGAGCAGCCAGTTGGTTATATTTTCTGACCATCGTCGTTATCCTGCTGCTCAATATTATTCCCCTGACCGGGGAGTATCTCTTCACCATGCACGGCTGGAAGTCTTATTTCCTGGACTTTCATCTGACCGATGAAGACGGCCGGGGCCATTCGGGCTTTTTTGGCCTGGGCACCATCCCCCTGGCCGACGGAGAGATCTTCCAATATGCCTTTGAGGCCGGAGAGGGAGCAGAGGTAGCGAAACGGAAGCAGAAAGTGACCCGGGACCTGGATCCGGACGGCTTTCATTGGGGGGACAGAGGGTACCTGTGGAGCGGTATGCTGGATTACCTGCCGGAGCGGCAGGGTTTAGTCGAGGGTAGCCGGATTAACCGCAAGATCGAGCCCTGGCAGCAGGGAGAGCTGACCGGACCCGGAGCCCCCTGGGACATCAAGGGACCCCGTCTGTCTGTCCTGGGCAATTACCCCCGGTATATAGTGGATTATGAGGACGAATATTTCAAATTCCACCTCGAATATAAATCCCGGGCCTCCGGATGGTATCTCTGGAACCAGGGAGAAACCTTTACCACCGGTGATTTCGGCCACGGTAACATGAGCGAATTGCCCTGCAACATAACCGGCGAAATAAACCATAAAAAAGATAACTCCTCCTATAAGGTATCCGGCTGGGGACTCATGGAAGACGCCGTCGGCAACCCCTGGTGCTGGTATGACTGGGGAGACCATAACTGGTTCTCCTCCAACTATCCCAACGGCTGGGCCGTGGATTTCTGGCTGGCCCCGGATGACTGGCAGTGGGGATACCACCCGTCTCCCCATGAGCTCTGGGTTTATGACGCAACCCGTGGTAAATATTATCACGCAAAAAGGGTGGAGTTCCTGAGCTATGAGTGGGGCCGGGAAGAGATCAACGGGATGAAGTTTCCCACAAGCTACCGGGTTAGAGCAGTGACCGATGCCGGGGCGGTGGAGATCTCGGCCAGAAGCCTCACCTTTAAACCCATCCTGGCCGATGTCAAGTATGTCCCCCTGGATATCAAGATGGCCTACTCCAAGGGAGTCATGGAGGGGACCTTCACCTACCTGGATGGCTCCACGGTGGAACTTGCCGACGGAGTGGGCACGATGGAGTATTTTCCCAGCTATGTGCCGAATATGATCTACATTACGCCCTGGTCCCTGGCACTGCTGACGCTTCTTGTCGGCGGCCGGCGCATCAGAAAACATAAAAACGACAGGGTTAAGGTAAAACGGGCAATTTGGGGAACGCTGGTATGTTTAACAGCGGTTGTATTGCTGACCATCATCTGGATGTAAAAACCGCAGGAGGGGAAAGGCTTATGAAAAGAACAATTCTCGTTTCGATCATCTTTCTTCTGATCGCCGGGGGAGCAGCAATTGCGGAGAATAAAAAGGGGGAACCGGAGTATCTGATAAAAATGGCCACGATAGCACCCGAAATGGGTGAGGGCTCGGAGTTGATGTACAAAATGAATGAGGAGCTTATGAAAAGAACCCAGGGGCGGCTGAAGTTGAGGGTATATTTCGGGGGTGTTATGGGGGACGAGCCGGATATCGTCAAGAAGATGAGGCTGGGCCAATTGCAGGGAGGGATGGTATTGACCCTTCTGGGTTTGGGGCATATCTGTCCGGCGGCCAAGGTCCTGGAGCTTCCTTTTCTTTTTAATAATCACGATGAGATCGACCATGTCGTTTTCACCGAGATGCGCCCCACCTTTGCCCGGTTATTTGAGGAGAAAGGTGCCTATCTGGTTTGCTGGTCGGAGATCGGGTTCGGCTATTATTTCTTTAAAAATCGGGTAAATTCCTTTAAGGACATCAAGAAGGTCAAAATGGTCTCCTTTACCGGAGATCCCGTATTTGCCGCGGCGGAAAAGGCGGCCGGGTTCGAAAACCTTATCCCCCTGCATATCTCCGAGACCCTTACCGGACTGCAAACCGGGCTGATCGACGGCACCCTGGGCCCCTTCCTCAGCGTAATCGCCTTCCAGTGGTTCTCCTATACCAATTATGTCCTGAACCTGCCTTTCTCTTATTCCCCGGCAGGAACAGTGGTAGACAAGAAGTTCTTTGACCGGCTTCCCCGGGAGCTGAGGGAGGTCTTTTTCGATGTCTGGAGAAAGTGGGAGCCTGAATGGATACAGATAGCAAGGAGGATGGAGAAGGATTCCTATGGGGCTCTGCTCCAACGGGGAATGGTCGAGATCGAGAAGGAGAAGGCGCTGGCTATCGCCGAGGAGATGAAAAAAGGGACCCACCCCCTTTACGATAAATTCATTGACGAGTATTACCCATCCTGGCTTTTAGCAGAAATTCTCGAGAGACTAGCCAAATACCGGGCAGAAAAATCTGAAGGGAAATCCCGTTAAAGACTCCCCTACCCTCATCCCTTAACCTGCTTCGTCCGCTTGATGCTGAACACCTATCCGGCATAATAAACTCTCAACCAATCTTCAGGAAATTCAATTAATAATACCTTGACATGGACAATCATTTAGGCTAATTTGCATTAGTAAATTATAGGGGCAAAGAGTTTCCAATGGATACCCTACCCATAGCGCAGGGTATCCAAAATGATCCGGATGTTTACGCATAGCCTGGAATAAAAAACCAGGAACATTTAGAAAGGAGAAGTCAGGATGGGCAAAAAATTCGACGCTATTGTGATTGGTGCCGGTCTTTCCGGTATGGGTGTGGGTGCCCTATTGGCCAAGGCCGGCAAAAAGGTATTAATTGTAGAAAAGAACAAATCGATCGGAGGGCGGGCAACCTCATTCAACTATAAGGGGTATATCCTGAATATCGGGGAACACGCCGGCCTGGTCGGGGGAAGGATCGATGTTCTCATCGAGGCGGCCGGGAAAAAGCCCCCGGAGCGGGGAACATTCGATGAAATGATGATCTACAGCTACGAAAAGCACAAGATGGATAATGCCCTTACCATGGCACCTGCTGACAGTTCCGAAATGACAAAACTCGTCGAGGAGGTTACGACAATGCCCACCGAGGAACTGGAGAAGCTCGATGCTGTCTCCGCCCGGGAGTGGGTTAAACCCAGGATTACTGATCCCCTTGCCGAGGAACTAATTCGCACAATGGGAATTGTCTACAATACAATCCCCAATCTGGAGGATATGGCCGCAAGCAGCCTGGTCTACTGTTTCCAAAAAACCCTCAAATCCACCCTCACCTTCCTGGCTGCATACGGGATCGGGAGCTTCTCCGATACCCTGGCCGAGGTCTTGAAGGAAAACGGGGGGGTGATAAAAACCGGAACGCGGGCGGCGAAGATCCTGCTCGACAACAACCGGGTGCGCGGGGTCGAACTCGAACCGGAAGGAAAAAACATTGACGGGATGCTTGCCAAGGTATCCATAGTTGAGGCACCTATTGTCGTCTCCGCCATCCCCATCTGGAACATATTCCGGCTTATCCCCGAGAGCACCTTTCCGCCGGAGTTTGTAAAAAGCGCCAAGAATATGAACAAGCTTACCGCAAACGTCGGGTTCTCGGCCGGATTGAAGGAGCCGCTCTTTACGGAAAAGATGTTCATCATGACCGATATGCCCCGGCTGGGTTATCCCGCTACCGTCTTTATGACGACCAACCTGGTTCCGCCGTCCGCCCCGAAGGGCAAGCATCTGCTGGAAAGCTCCTCGATCTGTCCGATTGAGATCGGTGACGACCGCGACCGGCTCCGGAAGGCCGTTCAGGCAATGAAGGACGACCTGAATGAGATGTACCCCGGTTGGGAAAAGAAGGCCCATTGGATCAGACCGTATTTCCACTGGGAAGAACCGGCCCGCACCCCGGGACGGGACGGGGTATTCAAGCCGGGTCCGAGGTCTACAGGAATTAATGGGCTGTTCCTGGCCGGAGACAGCGTGAATACCCGGGAGACCCCGGGTATGGAGGCGGCCTCGGAATCAGCGATGATCTGCGCCCGGGAGATCCTGGGAAAGCTTCCTTAAAGATAGCGCCTTAAGCTTTTTTCTTTAGGGAAAAGTTGAAAAATCGTTAATTATAGGATAGACTGGCATTGCTTTGCGAAAAAAGGAGGTTAGCTAATGAAAAGGATAGTTTTCGTCGTGACAATGTTCCTTTTGATCGCCGGGGGAACGGCGGTTGCGGAGGATAAGAAGGGAGAGCCGGAGTATCTGATAAAAATGGCTACCCTGGTCCCCGAGGTGGGGGATGTGTCAGAGCATTTTTTCGAGATGAAAAAGGAACTTGAGGAAAGAACCCAGGGGCGTATGAAGCTACGGGTATACTTTGGGGGCGTTATGGGGGACGAGCCGGATATTATCAAGAAGATAAGGTTGGGACAATTGCACGGTGGGATGATGCTAACCCTCCTGGGGTTGGGACATATCTGTCCGGCGTCCAAGGTCCTCCAACTGCCCTTTCTCTTCAATAATTACGGTGAGGTTGACCATATTTTAACCACAACCCGACCTACCTTTGCCCGGTTATTCGAGGAGAAGGGTGTCTATTTAGTCACCTGGTCGGAGATCGGATTCGGCTATTTTGTCTTCAAGGATCCGATAGATTCCTTTGAGGATATCAAGAAGATAAAAATGGTCTCTTTTACCGGGGATCCCGTATTTGCCGAGTCGGAAAAGACGGCTGGATTTGAAAACCTTATCCCATTGCACATATCCGAAACCTTGACCGGGCTCCAGACCGGTTTGCTCCAGGGGACCTTCGGCCCTTACGTCAGCATAGTCGCCCTCCAATGGTTCTCTTACGCTAAGTATGCCCTGAATGTCCCCTTCTCCTACTCCCCGGGCGGGACGATCGTCAGCAAAAAATACTTTGATAAGATACCCCCGGATCTAAAGGAGATCTTTTTCGATGTCTTAAGAAAACGTGAACCCATGATGATGGATTTAATCAGGAAGATGGAGAAGGATTCCTATGATGAGCTGGTCCAACATGGGATGGTCGTGATCGGAAAGGATAAAGCTGCGGCCATCACCGGGGAGATGAAGAAAGGGACCCGACCCCTTTACGATAAATTAGTCGATGAATATTATCCCGCCTCACTCTTAAAGGAGATACAAAACAAGCTGGAGAAATATCGGGCACAGAAGGAAGCAAAGAAATAAATAACTAATGGGCAGACACAAAGGTGGTTGAGGAAGATAATCCTCAACCGCCTTTTTTATTTCTGGGATAGAAAATAGGACCATCGCCCGCCTAAGCCCTGCACTTTGTTATGGAAGCTCCACACCTATCTGGGTACTAACTCCGAATGACGAGTCCACATAGTCCTGATCAAATGGGTGGTAAATGGTAATATTAAATCGGCCTATATCTACTGCCACCTCACCCCCAATGGCCCAAATTCCTATCTGCTCATCATTATCTAAAGTCGATTCGTTTTCGGATCCGTATCTGGGATCAAAGCCTATATTTGTCATGGCATTCTGATAGCTTAAAATAAAATAGGGATTGATATATTTCGTCTTTCCAACGAAATGGGTCGAGAAGTTCCAGAGAGTAAACCTCTTTCTTTCATAACTATAGAATTTATATCTTGCCAAAGCCTCTTCCATTGTTATATTTTCGTCGTT
>CP070770.1:1334489-1363002 GCA_020345765.1 Deltaproteobacteria bacterium | reverse complement strand
TCGTCGTCCTGGAAGGAGACGAATTCGAGGTTGCCACCTTCCGGGCCGCCGGCCGGTATAAAGACGGCCGCCCGCCAATCGATGTTCGGTTCGTTAGCCGTGAGGAAGATGTGCACCGCCGGGACTTTACGATTAACGCAATACTCTACGACCCGGTGGAGAAAAAGGTTATCGATTATGTCGGCGGCCAGCAGGATATCCAAAGCCGGATAATCCGGGCAGTAGGGAACCCGTCTGACCGGTTTACTGAAGATAAGCTCCGGATGATGCGGGCAATCAGGTTTGCCGGTAGATTTGATTATACCATCGATCCTGAAACCTGGGAGGCTATCTGCGTGACTGCCTCCGAGATCGCTCAGGTAAGCTTCGAGAGGATCCGGGACGAGCTCCTGAAAACCCTGGGAGGTCCAAACCCGCACCAGGGAGTGGAACTGCTTCTCAAGGCTGGTATTCTTAAAGAGATCCTGCCCGAGGTTGCGGCTCTGAGCGGGGTTGAGCAACCCGTCAAGTTCCACCCCGAGGGAGACGTCTGGGATCATACTCTGCTAATGCTCAAGGAGATGGTTAATCCCTCCGAAGAGTTCGCTCTGGCCGTGCTCTTGCATGACGTGGGAAAGCCCACCACCTTCAGCTTCCGGGATCGCATCCGGTTCGATGAACACGACCAAGTCGGCGTTTCCCTGACTACCAAGATCTGTCGTCGCCTCCGGCTTCCGGGCAAACAGGCGGAGCATGTCTCCTCGTTAGTCGGAAACCACATGCGGTTCATGATGGTTAAGAAGATGCGGGAAAGCAAGCTCAAAAGGTTCCTCCGGATGGAGCGGTTCGAGGATCATCTGGAGCTTCACCGTCTCGACTGCTTAAGTAGCCACGGGAGCCTGGAGAACTGGGAGTTCTGCCGAGAGAAGCTGACCGAGTTCCGTCAGGAGGAAAAGATCCTGAAACCCCCGAAACTGATCAGCGGGAATGATCTGATCACCCAGGGCTATGCCCCAGGACCGCAGTTCAAGGAAATACTGAATACCATTGAGGACGCCCAATTGGAAGGAAAAGTTAAGACTAAACCGGAAGCCTTGAAACTGATCCGGAAAAAATTTCCTTTGCCTCCTGAGGGCGGTGAATGAACCGGAAGTAATATGAGATTAGGATAGAAAGAGTGAGTAAAAGAAAATAAATAATCCCGCCCTCGATTTTCCTCCCGCCCCACTTCCTCGTTTAGGACTGACTGCTGAAAAGATAATTGTTCTTCCCGCTCTTTTTCACTTGATACATTACCGAATCAGCCTTTTGTACGAGGATATCGGCATTCTCCCCGTCATTCGGATAGATACTGATACCGATACTGACCCCGATATTACAAATGTCACCATTTATTTTTATCGGATCGTTTACTGATTTGATGATTCTGTCAGCTACCTCCTCAACATACCGCTTTCCTTTAATATTTGAAAGTATTATGGCAAATTCATCTCCCCCCAGACGCGCTATTGTGTCTGTTTTTCGAATACAGGTTTTTATCCTACTGGCCACCTCGATAAGAACATCGTCACCGGCCTTATGTCCGAACTCGTCGTTTACGGATTTGAATTCATCTAGGTCAATATAAAGTAAAAATACAAGGTTTTTGAAACGGTCGGCGTGGGAAAGGGCCCGAGCTAAGTTGTCGAAGAAAAGGCCCCGATTTGCCAGATTCGTTAGATAATCATAGAGAGCCAGACGTTTGATCTTCTCTTCATATTCTCTTCGCTCGCTGATGTCGCGGGTAACTCCCCAGATTCCAACCGGTAGGCCATTCTGGTCTCGTAAAAAGCTCGCTCTGGTTTCGGTCCAAATCGTGGAGCCGTCCTTGCATTTCATCTCAGTCTCAAATGCCCTCACCCGGGAGAGTTCTCTATGCTCCATCTTTTCTGAGGCGAACTCTTCCTTAAGCGCCCTCCTAAAAGTCTCAATAGATGTAGGAGACAACATTTCTACAAGTGTCTGCGACATTGCTTCCTCAACCGTGTAACCCCGCTGGCGCATTATGGTGGGACTTATATAGGTATATTCAAAGTTCATATTAACAGTCCATATGACATCGGTAATATTTTCGGCAAGCAGGCGGTAACGGCTCTCGCTCTCCCGCAGCGCTTCCTCCGTCCGCCTCCGCTCGCTGATGTCACGGGCGGCCCCCCAAATTCCGACAGCTTTGTCATCCTGGTCACGTAAAAAATTTGCATTGATCTCAATCCAAACCGTAGATCCATCCTTATGTTTGGCTTCCAGCTCAAGTGTCCTCACTCTGAAAGGATCTTTCCCCTCCCTTTCTTCTACGGTCAATTCTTCATTAAAGACTTTCATGACCTTCTCGAGAGATGCCGGGGTCAACATCTCTTCCAGTGTCTGGGACATTGTTTCCTCAACCGTATAGCCTATCAGGTGCTCTACCGCGGGACTTATGTAGGTAGTCCTAAGATCCATGTCAACGGTCCAGATGACGTCGGTAACATTTTCGGCAATCAGGCGGTAGCGACTTTCGCTCTCCCGCAGCGCCTCCTCCGCTCGCCTCCGCTCGGTGATGTCGCGAGCAGCCCCCCAAAATCCAACTAACCGGCCCTTCTTGTCACGTAAAGAGCTCACATTGACTTCGTTCCAGATCGTGGAGCCATCCTTACATTTGGCCTCGAGCTCAAGTGTTAGCACCTTGGAAAGTTCCTGCTTCCCCTCTCTTTCCATCGCCATCTCTTCTGCGAAGGTTTTCATAACTTTTTCAAAAGAGGCCGGGGTCAATACCTCCTCCAGTGTCTGGGACATCGCTTCTTCGACCGTGTAGCCTCGCTGGCGCTCTACGGAGGGACTTATATAGGTATTTTTCAGGTTCATATCGACGGTCCATATTACATCGGTAACATTCTCGGCAAGCAGGCGGTAGTGGCTTTCGCTCTCCCGCAGCGCTTCCTCCGCCTGCCTCCGCTCGGTGATGTCGCGGACGACTCCGAGGATCTCAACAAGCTGTCCATCCACATCACGCAAAGCACTTATCTTAACCTCGGTCCAGACCGTGGTGCCGTCCTTGCGTTTCATCTCAAGCTTAAGGGTTCTTGTCCGGGAATAATCCTTTCGTTTCTTTTTTTCAATTGCTTGTTCCTCATCAATGATACTCATAACATCCTTAAGGGAGTCTGGCGCAAAGAGTTCTTTTAATTTCTGAGATATTGCTTCCTTTACTGTGTATCCTAACAGGTGCTCAACGGAGGGACTTATATAGGTAGTTTTAATAAGGGTTGGATTAAAAGTCCAGATAACATCGGTAATATTCTCGGCAAGCAGGCGGTAGCGGGCCTCGCTCTCCCGCCGCGCATCCTCCACCCGCTTGCGATCGGCAATCACTTCCTCGGCCTCCGTCAGACGGCGTCGCAAACTCTCCAACTCTTTAACGAGCTGTGCCTTGGTCTTTTGTTGGTCCTTTTTACTCATGGCTCAGGTCTCCATCAGGTTAGACAATTTTAGTACTTGCTCCTACCGCCTCCGCTTTCCCAGGAGAACGAGATCGCGCAAGGCCTCCTCACTCTTGGCCTCCATCCATTTCTCCTCAAAATGAGGATCCTGGACAATCTGGGCGATTGCCGCTAAGGCGCGGAGATGGAAGTTACGCTCATCCCTTGTCCCGATGAGGACGAAGATAGTATGGACCCTCGGCGCTGCTCCGGAAAATACAATCCCTTCCCGACACCGGGCCAGCAGGATATCGAAGGTATGCTCTCCCTCAATGACTATATGAGGGATCGCCATATCCGGATTTAAAACGGTGCTGTTTTCCTTCTCTCTGTCCAGTAGCAGTTTCAACAGAACTTCCGGGTCCTCTCTAAGATGTTCGGCCATTGCTTCCGCCACCAATCGGAAGAAATCTTCCAATTGCATAGCTTTGTCAATATCCAGAACAACACTCCGCTCAATTATCCGGTCGAATCTATCTTTGATAATATCATCTCGCTCGGTAATAATTTCCTTCAGTTCCGTCTCCAATGAATGAGTGGTAAGCTCTTTTGCCGTAATTCTCTCGATGAGGTGCAGTAATGCATACTCCCGTTCCGATCTGATCCGTCCGTAAAACCAGTATACAAACAGTCCGCTGCCGATAAGTGCCAAGCTTACCAGCAAAGCTTCCCTGCCGATTTCAAACAACAAAACCACGAAGCCAATGATTCCGATAATCTGTATCCAGGGATACAGGGGGGCCCGGAACCGTGGTTGATAATTCTGCAGACGGCTCTCCCTCATAATGACAATCGCCAGACAGGTAAAAATATAAGTAAGGATGAGCACGCTCGAAGCGGCTTTGATAATTATATCTAACTTTAAGAAGAGGGCAGCAATAATAAGTATTCCCGTCATCAGAATAGCAATATGCGGAGTCTTGAACCTTGAGTTTATCTTTCCCAAAAACCCGGGCAACAGATCGTCCCGGCTCAGAGCCAGGGGATACCGGGATGCCCCCATAATCCCTGCGTTGGCCGCCGAGGAGAATGCCAGGACAGCGGCAATACTTAAGACAATCCTTCCCCCCGAACCCAGAAAAACAGTCGCCCCGTCGGAAACCGGAGTAAGGGAGTTGTCCAGAGCGGCATCGTCGAGCACACCTACGGTTACAAAAATAACTACCGTGTATAGGATAACTACAACGAGAAGGGAAAGAATCATCCCTAACGGCAGAACCCGCCCGGGATCCTTTACCTCTTCCGCAATACTGGCAATCTTCAATAAACCTCCGTAGGAAAGAAAGACAAAACCGGCGGTGGAGAGCATCGCCTTGATTCCCTGGGGGGCAAGGGGCTCGAAGTGCTGAACCTTAATCATTGGTAAACCCCGGATTACATAGATGAGTAAGGCAGCAATTATAATAGAGACCAGGACAACCTGTACCCTGCCCGCTTCTTTCGCTCCAATAATGTTGACAAAGACAAAAATCAGGCATAATGACGCTGCAATTATGTGAATGTCGATATCGATAACGAGACGGGTAAAAACCGCCATACCTACCAGCTCGAATGCGCTTTTTAGGGACAGGGCGAGTAAAGTTGTTATTCCGTAAAGAGTTCCTACCGCCGAACCCATGCTCAGCGTAACATAAAAGTAGGTCCCTCCTGCTCGGGGCATTGCCGATGCAAGTTCGGCCTGACTCAACATCCCAGCAGTTGCTAACAGTGCTGCTAAGATATAGGAAATGAGGATTGCCGGCCCCGCCTGCGCGTGAGCAAGACCGGGCAGAATAAACAGCCCCGAGCTCAAGATCGCACCTGCCGTGATCGAGAAGACATCCAGCAGATTAAGTTCTTTCTTTAATTTCATCGGAAATATGAGGGTTATTCCCGGTCGCGGCGCCGTCTCCGATTCTCGCTATCTTCTCCTTCTCCTTTCTTCAAACGGCGGTAAAAACCAATTGGGTCTCTCGTCTTCGCTGACGGGTTTGAATAAAAGAGGTATTTTACTTTCCACATGTAATCCGGCGAGTCGATAACCTTCCTTTATTTTTCTGTCATATACCTCTTTGTTCGGTGCATACAACCAGCTTCCCCTTATTTCTTCCGGTATGCCAAATTCCTTCTGGACATCTTTCCTGATATGCAGTCCATCGGAAATATCTTTTCTTAGTCCAGGAAGCTCCTTGATTGTATGCTTCTCCCAAAAACCTGGTTTATCGGGATGCAATCCCGTTTTAACAAAGTATTTCTCGGCCTCTCCTCGGAGTTTCTTTAAATATTCTTCCGTTGATTTTTCCATTTGAATATTACATTCTGATATTTATTATAGCAACAGTAAACTCTTGCATTAATGCTTTTTTGGATTACACTATATATAACACCGAAAGGGCGGAAGATCAAGAAGGCCGCAGGGTTTCTTCCGTCCCCGGACAATATATTTGACTCGGTAACGGGCTTACCGATATAATACGGTAATACAATGAAAATAATTATCATTTTGATTGCTGCTGTCCTGGCAGTCATTCTGGGCTTAAATGTATATTTGCTGGCAAACTTTTACCAGGGCATGAGAAGAGCGGAGAAGGAGTGGCAGCAGTTCATACCCCAGAAGATGACGGGTCTGGGGAACATAAAATCGCTGGAGTTCCTGCCCCTCATCGACTGGTTTGCCGACCGTGACGATCTGAAAAGGGAGCCCGGGGGTTCCTATCTCATTAAGACAGAGAAAAACTCAATTCTTTTTGATGTCGGCCTTAACGGAAGGCAGAAGGATCCATCTCCTTTATTGCATAATATGAAACAATTAGGTGTTTCCCTTAATGATTTTGATACTATCGTTATCTCCCATAATCATCTTGACCATGTGGGCGGAATGAGGTGGCAGAGGGAGAGGTCGTTTTCGCTGACTTCCCGCCAGATCGATCTCGGTGAAAAGGTAGTCTATACGCCGGTACCCATGACTTATCCGAACCTTACTTCCGTTTACGTCAAGGAGCCGGTTATTATCGCTGAAGGGGTTGCATCAATCGGGACGATACCGAATCAGCTTTTCCTTGGCGGATGGACCCCGGAGCAGGCACTGGCGGTTAATGTGGAAGGAAAGGGTATAATCCTTATTATCGGATGTGGGCATCAAACCCTGCCCAAGATCTTCAAGCGTACCGAAACCCTGTTTGACGAGCCGATTTACGGTATCATCGGAGGGCTTCATTATCCGGTTACCGATTCCCGGATCAAAATTTTCGGAATAAAGGCCCAGAGGTATGTAGGAACAGACCGGCCTCCCTGGCGGCCGATTAATATGAGTGATGTCCGGAAGAATATCGAAGAGCTGAAAAAGCGAAATCCTAAAATCGTCAGACTTTCGGCCCACGACAGCTGCGATGTTAGTATTGCGGAGTTTCGCCGCGCCTTTTCCGATGCTTTCGATGAGATCCGGGTAGGGAAAAAGATTATCATATGAACAACTCAAATATATCGATCATCGGCCCCCGCTGTGTGGGCAAGACCAATACCGGAATCTACCTGGCCGAGCTTTTGGGGAGGAACTTCGTTGATGCCGACAACCTCTTGGAGACCAGGGCAGGAATGACGATCAGGGAGATAACCGAGAAGGAAGGCTGGGAGTATTTCCGGGAACTGGAGAGCAAGACCCTGGTACATATCATAAATCATTTCCAGTCGGAGAAGATCGTGCTGGCACCCGGAGGCGGGGCGGTAGCCCACGAATACGCCCACCTTAGGGAAGAGAACCTCCGCCGGCTAAGGAAATTCGGGGACATTGTGCTCCTGCTTCCAACCGAGAACCTTGAGGATAACGCAAAGATCATCACTCGGAGAATGAATAAGGATGAACGGACCGAATCCCAGCGGCCCCGATTCACCGATCTACCGCTTTATCATGATGTTTTGAAGATGCTGAATGATCGGGACGGCTTTTATCTTCAGGCCGCCGACCGGATATTCTACACAAAGGCCAATGACGAAAAAGAAGTTGCCGAAATTATCAAAAAGGAACTTTCTCTGGTTTAATCTCAAGGAGGTGGAAGATGACGAGTTTCAAAGACAGGATCATTCGGGCGTCAAAACTGGATATTCAGCTGTATGAAGAGGTAGAGGCGGATAAAGAGGCAATGTGGCAGGCCATGGGGGTGGTGGTTCTCTCCAGTGTGGCCGCCGGTATTGGGGCAATCTCTACCCACGGGGCAATGGGTATCATCAGCGGAACAATAATAGCGATCATCTCCTGGTATATCTGGGCATATCTTACCTACTGGATCGGAACCAGGCTTCTCCCGGAGCCCCAGACAAGTGCCGACCCCGGCGAGCTTCTGCGGACCATTGGATTCTCCAGCGCCCCGGGGATTATTCGGGTCCTGGGGATTATCCCGGGGCTTGCCGAGATTGTCTTTTTAGTAGCCGGGATCTGGATGCTCGTGGCGATGGTGATTGCGGTCAGACAGGCACTCGACTATGCGAGCACCTGGCGGGCAATCGGCGTCTGTGCCATCGGCTGGTTAGTCCAGGGTGCGATCATCTTTATCCTTGTCAGTCTTTTAGGAAGAGGATGATGAGTTAAAAATAGGGCAGTTAAAAAAAGGGATAGCACTATCCGAATTCCCGAAAGCCCTCTATCTTTTTCTCAAGCTTTCCAGGTTATCCTCAATAAAAAATTTTTCCTTCTCTCCCTTACTATTCTTTAAAGCCTTATCCAGAGCCGGGATCGCCCTCTTATCCTCCAAGAGCCCCAGGGATACCGCGGCATTTATCCTCACCATTTCATCGGAATCCTCCAGAGCCTTCATCAAGGCCGGGACCGCTTTTTTGTCCGCCATAGTCCCCAAAGCGCTGGCCGCCCGCCGGCGCAGCTCCACAACCCCGTTTTTCAGGACCGAGATCAGCTTCTCCCGGGTGATATCGCCTCCCACCCAGCTCAGGGTTTTCAGGAGGTAGCTTTGCACCTCGGGATCCCGGCTTTTCTCGTAGGCATCAATCAACGGCCCCTCGGCCGCCCTCCCCGCTATCCTGAGCTGAATGAACATCCGATCCCTTATCTGGTCATTCCCGTCCTCGATCGCCGAGATCATAGTGGCGATGTTCTTCTTGATCTCGTCACCCTCGGCAGTATAGCCCTTTGTCCCCGAGATCAACATGGCCAACGCTACCGACATTACCAGAATCTTTTTCATCTTTTTACCTCCGAATAATTTGCCTCCACCCGGAAATATTTATCCGCCGGCAAATCGGCTGCCAAGACTGCTCCCGGACAGGGTGCTACATATTTCACCGGATACTCCCGACCGATAATATTGAAGAATTCGACACATGCTGAACAGAGATTCATGGTTGTATCAATGGAATAGGGAACTTTCTTCCCATCCTCTTCCAGATAAAACCGGGGATCGAGAAAGTTGGCATGATTGGCGCAGTGATTGAGAAAGGTGCGCTGAGTGTCCGCTTCCAGTCCGGCGGGGTCTATCCCGAGCCGTCTTGCCAGACGCAGCCGGAATTTCTTCCACTGTTGTATATCACTCTCCGCATTTATTCCGTATTCCTCGGGCATTTGATCTTTATAAATCTCGGAGTTGACCAATTGCTGCTTCTCCTCATCATTGGGAAGCCGGGAGGGAATAAAATCGCTCGGGGTGATGACAACCGCTTCTCCCATGTCATCCAGGGGCTCCGGACTGGTTACCAGTGTTTTATTTGCCTGGGCTGAATGACGGAACCATGCTCCCTGGCGATAGCAGATATTATCCCAAACCTCCGGTCCGATAATGATCACCCCACCCCTACTTATCAATCCCTGACAGGGCATTCCGTGTGCTTTCTTTACTCTCGCCTTCCTTGCCCTTAGCCGGCTAAACAGGACATCTGCCTCCTTCTGATCGGTAAAATAGGCATATATCCGATAATCCGGCTTCATTGCTTTAACAGACTCTGATTTAATACGAATAAGCTGTCCGGGGCTTTCCGGATTCAGTCCATATGCTTATCAATTATTTTTTGAAGTTGAGATTTCGGTAAGGCCCCGACGAGCTGCTCGACACCCTTTCCGCCCTTGAATACTATCAGGGTGGGGATCCCTCTTATCCCGTACTTCTCAGCCAACCCCGGGTGCTCATCGGTATTCAGTTTTCCCACCTTGAGCCTACCGGCATATTCCTCCGACAGCTCCTTCACAATCGGGGCAACCATCTTGCAGGGACCGCACCACGGGGCCCAGAAGTCGACGAGAACCGGTAGAGTTGCTTCCAACACTTCTTTATCGAAATTTGCCTCGGTTAATTCAATCTCCATTTTCTATCCCTCCGGAAGAGCAATATTTACCGAGGGGGTTAACTACCCCCATGTGAGTGGCTTCAGGTTGAGCCGCTCGGGGTACAGCTTGCCCCGGAAGAGCCGCCAGTGGCAGAGCTAAATACCGACAGAACCTTCCGGGGATTTTTGGCCTGACATTTCGGGCATTTAAGGCCGTCCGTGGATTCGTTGATACCTAACAGTTCCTCGAATATCTCCCCGCATTCCTGGCACTCAAACTCGTACATCGGCATCCCGTTTACACCCCCTTCCTAAAAAAAGTTATGACTTGACGAAACTACTAAAAAACAAGCTTAATCTTCGAATGATCCAGAGGAATAAGGGCAGGCATTACCAGTCGAACAGGAAGGAGTCTCACATCTTTCTTCCTGCCCGCAGCAGGCCTCCGCCGGGGAATGCTTTGTGTCGATTGAAATAGCTGCTACGGACATAATCTTTTTGAGCTCACTGCTTCCGCAATTCTTGCAGATAATCTCCCCGTCTCTTTCGGAAGTGCCTACCAGAAACTCCCCTATCTCTCCGCAGTTCTTACACCGATATTCGTAGATCGGCATCCCGTCCCTCCCTGCTCAAGACCTAAGTCGAAGACCTCGACCAAGGTCCATCTCATAATTATTGTATATCATAAAATAAAGTTTTCAGCAATCATTCTTGTGGCAGGATTTAGGATCCCGGGGAAACTCCGGGCGTAAATTTATCTTGGTTTGCCCCCTCCTATCATGTATAATTAGCTGGATTATACCCAATTATATTCCCCATTAGGCAGGAGGTAGCCATGTCCCGAGTAGAATATAACCTGGACGGTAAAATAGCCGTTGTCACCATGAACAGCGGGGAAAACCGGTTCAACCCTCCGTTCCTGGAGGAGTTTCTCCGTATCCTGGACGAGATCGAGAACGATACCGATGCTAACGCCCTGGTGGCAAGGACAGCCCACGAGAAGATCTTTACCAACGGCTTGGACCTCGACTGGTTAATCCCAACTATCCAGGAAGGGGATCTCGAAACCGCCAAGAACTTTATCTATACGTTAATGGGACTTTTAAAGAGGATCCTGATATATCCTATGCCCACGATTGCCGCCATTGGCGGCCATGCATTTGCCGGTGGCGCCTTACTGTGCTGCGCCTTCGATTTCAGATTCATGCGCTCCGACCGGGGGTACTTTTGTCTTCCCGAGGTAGACCTTGGTATGCCTTTCCTGCCCGGGATGACCGCCATATTGAAGAAGGCGATCCCCATATATAAGCTTGAGGAGATGAAATATACCGGCAAGCGGCTGACCGCAGAAGAGTGCGAAAAGCACCACATCATTATGAAGGCGTATCATAAGGATAAACTCATGGATGAGGCCCTTGCTTTTGCCAAGGGCTTGGACAAGAAGCGCGAGGCAATCGCTACCCTGAAAAAGGGGATGTATAAGGATATCGTCCATGTCATTGATGTGGAAGACCCGTCCGAGATTGAGTCAAGCAGTTTCGGTTCTTTGAGCCTTTAAAGGGGTATGTTAATAGAGGTCGTTGAGGAATAATTTATGGCAGAGAACTTACGGGTCTTTGCTGGCAGGAAGGCATACTCTATTATTATGGAGCAGGGTCTGAAACCTAAGTCTATAGATATACTGATTATCTATTTCCTACCGTCCAAATGGATTAAATATGATTATTGAGCGTGCCGGCATTGAGGATGCCAAAGAAATTCTGGATCTGCAAAAACTTGCTTTCAAGAGTGAGGCAGAAATCTACGATGACTATACCATTTCACCGTTAACCCAGACCCTTGAGGAAATAGAAACCGATTTTGAAAACCAGGTCTTTCTTAAAGCTTCGGCCGACGGGAAGATAATCGGGTCGGTAAGGGCATATATAAAGCTGGATACTTGTTTTATTGGAAGGCTTATTGTGCATCCAGACTTTCAGAACCAAAGCATTGGCACCAAGCTTATGCATGAAATCGAGAAACATTTCAGTAAAACCAAGAGATTCGAGATATTCACCGGATATCGGAGCATGAAAAATATCTACCTTTATCAGAAGCTTGGTTATCGAATATTCAAAAACGTACCGATCACTAAGGATCTAAAGTTTCTGCATATGGAGAAATGCCCGTAGATATATTTAACCCCTTTCTGCATCCAAAAAAGGTATCGGTATTGGTCTTCTTGACAACGAGGTCGAGCCCTGATATATTCATGCCGGAAGTCATGGAAATCGGGCCAGTCCTTGGGGAAAGTAAAAAACCCTGGTAACATATAGAGAAATAACCGAAAGAATGAATACCGGAGGGATCAAATATGGGGAAATATGATGTCGCGGTGGTTGGGGGCGGGATCGCCGGGCTTGCCTGCTCGAATTATCTGGCCAAGGGAGGCAAAAAGGTCATTCTCCTCGAACAAAACCATCAGGCCGGTGGATGTATGTCCGGATTCTGGAGGAAAGGGTTCTATTTTGACGGTGGCGATCAGTCTTTTGAGAGCGGTGGGATCATGTTCCCTATGCTGAAAGAGCTTGGTGTATACGATC
This sequence comes from Deltaproteobacteria bacterium, assembly GCA_020345765.1. Taxonomy (GTDB): domain Bacteria; phylum Desulfobacterota. Next base: position 1,350,698 of record CP070770.1, on the reverse strand, counting down.
AACACGAATGGCATAAGATTGAGTACCGGCTGAAAACCGCCGCCTATGAGTTTATTGCTACCTCGATAGATGAGGCCGAACAAAAAATGTTGGATGCATTTCCCGGTGAGACCGGAATCACTGACGTCTTCCGGGAAGTAAAGGGTGCTGCCGAGTTCATGATGGAGACTGCCGATCCCTGGCATGTTTATCTCATTGAAAACCCTTCACTTAGAAATATTTATCGCTTTTTAAAACGGCTTCCGGAGCTGAAAAAATGGGTAGACCCGGAATACAAAAACAAGGTCTGCGAAGCTATCAAGGACGAAGGCCTGAGAAACTGGTTCATTAACGCCGGGTATAAGGGCATGCCCTTCCTCCTTTTTGCCGGATTCTGGTATTCGTGGGTCCACGATTACTGGTACCCTGCCGGAGGCATCCAGAGCCTGATGGACAGCCTGGTGAAGAACCTGGAGGTGCACGGCGGGGAGGCGAGGTTCAAGACCTCGATCAAGAAAATACTGGTTAAAAACGGCCGGGTGGACGGTGTCCTGACGGAGGACGATGAGAAGATCGAGGCCGAATATGTCGTATATACCGGGGATTATAAGAGATTCGTCTCTCATATTTTGGGGGAAGAGTATTTCAAGCCCGAGTTTGTCCAGAAGGTCAAGAATACGGGAGTTACCGAGGCATTGGTTGCGGTCTTTCTCGGCGTTGATATCCCCCCGGAAGAAATCAAAAAGACATTGCAGACCCATCATGTTATCTATCTGCCGACCTTTGAGGTCATCTTCCCCGATGAAAATTCGGATATCGATGTCCACTCCCGGATGTGGATTGAAATTACCTGTCCATCTGCGGAGAGCCCCAAGCTTTCTCCTTCCGGGAAATCCTCTCTGGTCCTTCAGTCATTCAGCTCGGCAAAATGGCAGAACTACTGGAAGAACAACAGCGAGGATACGAAGAGGACCCCGGAATACCAGGAACTTAAGAAAAAAGTCGGAATGCAGTTGGTAAAAACCGCCGAAGCGATTATCCCCGGCTTAAGTGACAAGATCGAATATATGGATGTGGGAACCCCACTGTCTTCCATACGGTTCACGAGGAACACCGAAGGGGCATCGGCGGGCTGGTCCTATGGCCGGAGCGAATCATCCCTTATCGGAAAGTGGGGTTTTGTCCAGATAAGAACACCGGTCAAGGGGCTCTATGCCGCTGGTCATTACACCATGTGGCCCGGAGGGGTCCCGATGGCAGCCATCACCGGGAAGATCGCTGCCAATTTTATCTTGAAGAAACGCCCATTTGCCCAGATCGAGATGCTCTACCGTCTGTTTGGGCGTTGAAGCGAATACCTTGGGGAGAAAAGAAATGGAAGAACTGAAGAGATTGGTAATTACCGGGGATGCCGAGAAGGTCGCACAAAGGGTCCAGGAGTTGATGACCCAAGGGGTAGCGGTCGAAGATATCCTTAAAAGGGGACTGATTACGGCAATGGATGAGGTCGGAGATATGTTCCAGAAAGGGGAGTATTTCGTTCCGGAGATGCTGATTGCCGCCCGGGCTATGAATAGGGGATTAGCAATCATCAAACCGGCCATCGTGGAGAAAGGGATTGAACCGGTGGGGAAAATGGTCATTGGCACGGTTAAAGGGGACTTGCATGATATCGGCAAGAATCTGGTAGCCATGGCCTTGGAAGGAGCCGGTTTCGAGGTAATCGATCTGGGTTCGGACGTATCCCCGGAGAGGTTCGTGGAAGCAGTCAAGGAACATAATGCCGAACTGCTGGGTATGTCAGCACTACTCACCACCACCATGCTGGCCATGAAGGATACCGTTAAAGCAGTTGAGGATGCCGGGATAAGAGATAAGGTAAAGATTATGATCGGAGGTGCGCCGGTCCAACAGGAATTTGCCGATGAGATCGGAGCCGATTTGTATGCCCGTGATTCTACTGCGGCCCGGAACCTGGCGCGGGAAGTCATTTCTGGCGAGGTGTAAACCAAGTGGGAAAGCTTATACTCTCCAGCAGCTCACCCGGTGGTATTCTCCGATTTCCTTCAGTGCCGGCTCCTCACGATGGCAATGCTCCATCACCTGGTAGCACCGCTCGGCGAAGCGGCAGCCTGAAGGCAGGTCCGTCAAGCTGGGAACAATTCCGGGGATAGTAGCCAGCCTCTCTTTCTTCCCCTTTTCTCCGGTTCCCATCTGGGGCAGGCAATTGAGGAGACCAATTGTATAGGGATGCCGGGGATTGGTAAAGATCTTATCGACCTCGGTGTACTCAACAATCTTCCCTCCGTACATTACCGCCACCATATCCGCCATCTCTGCGATTATTCCCAGGTCGTGGGTGATAAACAGGATGGACATATTAAGTCTCTGCCGCAGGCTCTCTAGAAGCTCCAGGATCTGTGCCTGGATAGTAACATCCAGGGCGGTGGTGGGCTCGTCGGCGATAAGCAGCTCGGGCTCACAAGATATAGCCATGGCGATCATTGCCCGCTGGCGCATCCCTCCGCTCAACTGATGGGGATATTCTCTAAACCTCTGCTCCGCAGAGGGTATCCCTACCAGATTCAATAGTTCGATGGTCCTTTCCCGTGACTGCTTCCTGCTTAACTTCTGGTGAGTTTCGATCGCTTCACCGATCTGATCACCGATCGTGAAAAGGGGGTTGAGCGAGCTCATCGGCTCCTGGAAGATCATCGAGATCTGGTTCCCCCGGACCTTCCGCATCTCCTCCCGGGAAACCTGGAGTAGATCCTGCTGCTTGTAAAAGATCCTTCCCTCTTCTATCTTTCCCGGAGGAGAGGGAACCAGGTGCATGATGGAAAGGGCCGTAACCGTCTTCCCGCAGCCTGATTCTCCCACTAATCCCAAGGTCTGCCCTTCCCGAATCTGAAGGTTAATGCCATCCACTGCTTTTACGGTAGCATTGTGGGTAAAAAAAGCGACTTTGAGGTCTTCTATCCGGATCAGGATATTGTCTGTGTTCCGGGTAGACTCTAATGACAGGCTCATAAGAAGTCAGTTTAGGCAGGGATTACAGATTTTTTAATTCCTGAAAATATTCTTCCTGGGAGATTATTTTCTTTTTTATCAGCAGCTTCAATAAGGCCATTAACCCCTTCCGGGATCCGTTCATTTTTTCGGGCTTATCCGCAATGGACGCAGAGGAAACCTCTTTACTTTCTGCGGAAGCCTGGGTCGTCTCGTCACCATCCTTAACTATAATCATCTGCTCATCCGATGAACCCTCGGGTTCCGAATACTCGATTGATTCTGCCGGTCTCTTCTGTCCCCGGTAGTAATATGCGATTGAATCGGAAATTGCCGTGTCGGTTGCCAGAACAACCTTCACCGGATGGTCGGTCAGGAATTGGATCTCATCAATAGCTTCGAAGTTGGTAGGGTCCGACAGAGCAATATAGAGGGTCGTCCGCCCGACTACTTTCTTTAGGCCTACGGGGATGGTATGATATTTTTCCACTACATCCCGGGGGATGGCTTTTAAGACATTATCCGAGATTCTAATCTTCGAGAGATCAACCGTAGGGATATTCAACTGCCCGGAGAGTGACTTGAGCATTGCCTCTTCGGTGATCATCCCCATTTTAATGAGGACCGTACCCAATCTACCTCCCCAAGTCCTTTGATTGGCAAGAGCAGCCTGGAGTTGGAGGCCGTCGATCAAGCCGGCATCGAGCAGGATCTCTCCCAGTCTTCTTCTTTGCGGCAACCTAAAATCTCCTGATAGATTTAATCTTCACTTTAATCAGCCCCGGTGCGGGATGCACTCTTCCTCTTCTTTACCTCCTCTAAAAATTCCTCTTTTGAGAATTGACCCTTTCCTATTAGGATAGATAGAATACCCTGGAAACCGGTTTTGAGCTTTTCAATCTCCTTCTTCAGGGAATCGAGTCTTTTCATAATCTCTACAATTGATTCCCAATCAGCGGTCTGGAAACTGGGGGCAGAAACCTCATCTTCTATTGCCTCTGTTCCAGCAAGTTCTTTATTTCCGGTAACGGTCTGGGTTGGTTGTATATTTTCGATAGCCGACTTAATATCCTCCGCCGAAACTCCCTCCGGCAACCCGTCATCAGTATCCTCTATCTCTTCTTGAACCTCTGCCTGAACTTCCGCCTGAACTTCTGCCCGAACTTCCTCACGAACCCCTTCCTTAACTTCTCCCTGAACTTCTTCCTGAGTTTCTTCCTGAGCTTCTTCCTGAACTTCTTTGGTTACCTCTTCCTGAACCACCTCTCGCGTTTCTTTTTTAGCTTCAGGCATCTCGATGAAGTCAAATTTAGAGTCAATTTCCTCTGGTTCGATCAAGGGCAGTTCGTCTTCTTTAGGTTCCTCCTCTTTGGTGATCACCGTAGCAATTGTATCTTCCTGGGCATTAATCCCCTTCGTTTCTCCTCCCACTGAGGCAGGTAATGCTTGCTCACTTTTTGCCGTCGCAGTCTGCTCGATCACGTCCCTGACTACCTCCATCTCCTCGGACCCAGACGTTGATTCCTCAGCAAACTCCTCCGCCAGTTCAATCGGTTTTTCTTCTTTTTCCTTCTTTTTGCCGTAATTTTTTAATACCTTCTTTATGGCCGATTCCGGAGCCACCCTTGGCTCTATTTTACATCCGGTCGTGAACTGAAGATCATCGAGTATTCCCAAGTCAGTTGGGTTAGCAATAGCAACCACCAGGGTTTTTTTCCCGGGCCCCTCTTTTATTTCTACGGGAATAACCGTATGTTTCTCAGCAATATCCTTGGAAATATAGGCAAAGACCTGTTCGGTTATCTCTACCTCGGGCAGGTTTATGCCGGTGACTTTCATCTGGTTGCAGAGAAAGTTAGTAAGGGTTTCTTCCTTTACGAATCCCATTTCGATCAGGCTCGTTCCCAGCTTCATCCCCCACTGTTTCTGATGTCCCAGAGCAGATTGGAGCTGTATGGCATCTATTAGCCCGGCATCAACTAACATCTCTCCTAATTTTTTCTTCGGACTCATCTCGTCTTTCTTTTAAAAACCGCCCATGTCATTACAACTAAGTTGGCAGCTTTTAAAAGGGCTAATAATTAATTTCATCTCAGATTAAAACCCCGGTATCCCCGGTTATGATTATGCTGTTGTAAAAAGTGGCAAATACTATGCCAAGATTTCTCTCTTAGGTTAACAATTTGATATTACAGCATTTTTTACAATAACCGGCCTTACCTTACTATCTTTTTTCATCATTAATTGTGAAATTTTTGCACACATTGTGAAAACTCCATTGCACACATTTTGAGAGTTTCCTGTCGATACCAACTGAAGATTCCTATTAAAGTTTATTTAAAAAAGAACGATGCTTGCCCTTAATCAGGACAGAATATAGGAAATTATTGGTCTATCATTTAGCATTCATTCTAATTATATCACATTATTGAAAAAAAAAGCAAAGAAAAGATAATGAGGGAATTATATTATCTCAACCCTAAAGGAAGATTTGATCATCGGCTCGATTAAGTTTGGGATCAGTCATCCCAACCCAGTGAATTTGAAGGATTTTTAGTCATCCACCACGCGGCGCCTCCTTGACATTACCCACGGAATTTGCTAAATTATTATAATTGTCGGTCGAATTTGTCCATCACACATATTCGAGTATACCGCAACTTCGGGAACAATACTGAACCCAACGCATGGATGATAAATATCAAATTATTGAGCGCCTGCTCAAAAGAGTGAAAAGTCAGTTCCATCTGATCGCAACCCTGGAAGGATTGTGTCAGACGGCAATCGCTTTATTGTTTTTTTTACTTTCGGGCCTTTTCCTTGCCGACATTCTCCGACAGAGTGAATTTCTCTGGGGAACATTTTTTTTAACCTCTGGTCTGCTTCTTCTCTACCTCCTTCTTAACGGTCTCTTTATGCCCTGGTTCAAGCTGCGTAACCATGATACCGTCGCCCTCTATATTGAGAGGAAAATCCCTTCCTTTAACAACAACCTGATTAATTCCGTGCAGCTCTATCGGGAAGTTTCGGATTCCCGTAGCCGGGCCCTATTTTCTTCCCAGCTCATCTCCTCCCTGATCGGGCAGACCGCCGAGAAGGTTTCTTGTCTGGACAGCTCGGAGCTGATCAGAAAGAAGCCCTTACAAAATAAAGGACTGCTTTTGCTTTCCCTGCTTTCTTTTTATTCGGTGCTGGTCTTTATATCCCCTTCCTTCTTCTCGAGTTCCCTCTCCCACTTGTTCACTCCCCCCTCGTCTGTCCTGGGAAAGGGAGATCCCGGAGCCCGGGAAGGATCTCCTCTCCTCGGAGATATTACGCTTAAATACAACTTCCCCCTTTATAGCGGCTTTGAGCCAAAGACTGTCCCCAATTCGAGCGGGGATGTTACCGCCTTACGCGGGACCGAGGTGGAGATAAGGGTAAAGAGTGACCGGGAGATAGAGCAGGCCGATTTAGCAATTAATGACCAGGAAAAGATCCCCATGGAGGTGAAGGGAGGAAAGCTCCTGGTTGGCTCCCTCACGGTAATGGAAGACGGTAATTACAATTTTGAGGTAACCGATCGTTGGGGTCGGAAATTTACCGATCAAATCAAACACCGTATTAGTGTTGTGCCGGATGAGTATCCCCAAATGGAACTTATTCGACCCCTCGATGATCTGGAAGTAAGAGAAAAGGACACCGTCCAGATCAGGTATAATGCCACCGACGATTTCGGCCTGAAAAGGATATTACTGGTCTATCATTACGGGAATGAACAAAATGAAAAGGAGATCAAGTTTCTCGAGGACGGGACCCGCAGCTGCTCGGGAGATTACCGCTGGAATTTAAGTGAGCTCGATCTCCGGCCGGGACATCGGGTGAGCTTCTATCTGGAGGCCGAGGATAACGACCTGGTCAGCGGTCCCAAAAGAAGCAAATCCAAGGTAATTTATCTGGAGGTATTTAGTTCCCAGAAAAAGCATCAGGAAATTATTGTTCTTCAGGAGCAGGTGTGGGAAGGACTAATCCATCTACTCGGCGACCATCTGGTCAACCGGATCGAAGAGACGCCGGATGGAAGCCGTGATTTCCTTCTACTTCAGCAAGAGACCCTTGATGAAAAACTGGAGCAGTTGTTGAAGGATCTCGATGAGGTCGTAACCGCAATGAAGGAAGATCCCTATACCGCCCCGGGCACCTATAATGCTCTGGGGCCGATGATCGGCAGACTGCGAAGGGTGAATTCGCAGAAGAAGGAGGCATTTAAACAGAGGGTCATTCCGCTTTCCGTCCCCAATCTGCTTTCCGATCTCCTGGCCTCACTCCAGACGCTCCAGGATGAGGAAGTGGAGGAATTAGAAAACGATATCATCTTCTTGGATGAGCTGATCCAGCGCCAGAAGATGGAGGAGGTTGTTGCCCTCGGCGACGGTATCGTGAACTCCCAGGATTCCTTGCTCCAGCTCCTAGAAGACTTTCAAAATATCGAAGACCAGGAACTCCTGGCAGAGCTATCGCAGGAACTGGACCGTCTGGAAGAATCGATCCGGAGAATGATGGAAAAGCTAATTGAAATCTCCAAAGAAATTCCTGATGAGTTTTTGAATCCCGAGGCGATGAGCGATACCAAGCAGCAGGATCTGATGGACAGCCTCCGCAAGATTCGTGAAAGTCTGACAAAGGGAGACCTCGAGGAAGCCCGCAGGCTGGCCGGGGATCTGCTTGGTGCCCTCTCCCAGCTAATGGCCGCCCTGGAGGACTCGGTCTTCCAGATGGCCATGCAGAACTACGAGAAGGCCCTGGATGCGATTGATCGCTCAATCGAGGAACTGGAGGGTCTGGAAAGTGGGGAAAGGGAACTTTTAAGGGAAACCGAGGGATTGGAGAAGAAGCTGCGGGAAAGGATGGGTCTGGCTGAATTTATCGAAAAGGAACTCAAGAAACTTGCCCGTTTAAAGAAAAAAGTAGAGGGATTGACTAAAAGCAATTATTCGTCCTCAATCCGGAGACTTCTCAGTAACATCTCGGCAATCGAGCAAAAGTTAAATCTGCTTGAACAGACCCTCAAGCATTCCGACCTGGGAGAATCCCTTAAGCTCGCCCAGGATTCCCTGAAAAAGTTCCAAATGCTGGGAAGGGTTCTCAGCAGTGAGCTCAAGAAGAAAAAACAAGAGGAGCAAAAACTGGAGGTTGTAGTAGTCAGTAAAGAGGTAAAAGCCGCAACTGGGCTCAACCAGGAGATAGTTGATGACCTCCGCTCGGTTATGGAGCTGCCCGAAGGAATTATGGAGGCCGGGGAGAAGCAGCAGATGCTTGAATTCTCTTTACGGCAGAAAGATATCAAAAAAAACACCGAGGGTTTCAAGGAAAAAGTGCAGAAATTATCCCAGGAGATTCCCTTCTTCCCCCCGAAGTTTGAAAACAAATTGGGGAAGGCTTGCGAGAATATGGGCACAGCAATGGGAGGACTTCAAAGAATGGATATTCCCGGCGCCCTGCCCCAGCAGCGCCAGGCACTCCACGGGCTTGAAAGCGCAAGAAATTCCCTGGAGCAGGCCCGACAGCAGCTGCAGGAGGGAGCCGGAGGAAGCGCTCTTTCTATGCCCTTTGGCTTAGGGACTCCCTATCCGGGAGGATGGTATAATCAGGGATGGTGGGGAGTATCCCAGGGAAAGGTAGAGATCCCCTCGGAGGAGGAGTATCAGGTCCCCAAGGAATTTCGCCAGGAGATCCTCGAGGCAATGAAGGAAAAATCCCCGAAAAAATATCAGCAATTGAATCAGGACTATTACGAGCGTCTCGTCCATTAAAGGAAACACCGAAATGCTAAAAAAGAAAATAACAGTCCTTGCCTTTCTGGTAGTATCAGTCAGCTTCTCCCTAACCGCGGGAGCAATCCCCCTCCTCTCCCATGAGGAGGTTATGGAGTTGTCGACCCGGGGAGAACAGTATCTACAAAACTGGCAGAACGGAGAGGCTGAGCTCGTTGCCCGAGAGTTGCTGGAGAAGGCAGGGGATAACAAACAGGCCCTCTTCTTCGCCGGAAGGGTCAAATTCTTTCAGGGAGACTACCGTGAGTCCCTAAAGCTCCTCGAGGTAGCGAAAACGGGAACGAAGTTAGAGCAGTCTGCCCAGGACTTCTATGATCTGGTATCACGAACCTATCAAGCCTCTGAGGGTTTTATCAAGAAGGAAAGTAAGCACTTCATCTTCCGCTATCAACCGGGAAAGGACGAAGTGTTAACGGACTATGCGCTGGAAGGACTGGAGAGGGCCTACCAGGAGCTGGGCCGGGATTTCAATTACTTCCCCGAGGAGAAGATCATCGTGGAGGTCTACCCTGATGTGGAGAGTCTCGCCGCCGTCTCTACCCTCACCCGGGAAGAGATCGAGACCAGCGGCACCATCGCCCTGTGCAAATTCAACCGTCTGATTATTACCTCACCCCGATCCCTGCTCCGGGGCTACCGCTGGCGCACCACCCTCTCCCACGAATACGTACACTATCTGATTATGAAGCGGTCTAATAATACCGTTCCTATCTGGCTGCATGAGGGAGTGGCGAAATATGAGGAGGATCGCTGGCGGAGACCGAACTGGGCCGGGCTTGCACCCGCCTCCGAGAGTCTGCTGGCAGAGGCATTAAGAAGTGACCAGTTGATTACCTTTGAGCAGATGCACCCTTCCTTCGCCAAGCTGAAGGGAGTTAAACAGACCCGACTGGCCTTCGCCGAGGTGGTCACGGTAGTGGAATATCTTCTTTCCCAGGGCAGTTTTCCGGTACTGGACCGGATCTTCGAACAAATGAAGCTGGGTAAGAGCGATGACGAAGCCATTAATTCAGTCTTGGGATCGTCTCTCTCGCAGCTCCAGGAAGGCTGGAAGGGCTTTCTCCGGAAAAAGAACCTTAAAGAGATAACCGGGCTTCAGGAACAGGCTTTAAAGCTGAAAGACCCGGAAGCCCCGGTAGAAGAGAAGGAGGAACTGGAAGAGATCGAGTCGGAGAGGGCAAGGAAGTTCACCCGCTTAGGGGATCTGCTGCGTAATCGGAATCGGCTGCCCGCGGCGGTCATTGAATACCAGAAGGCGGATGAGAGCCTACCCAACTCTCCGATAATTATGAACAAGCTTGCTTTGACCTACCTGCTGGATCAACAATACGCTAAAGCGTCGGATGTCCTGCTGAAGGCCTTAAAGCTCCATCCGAATTTTGTGACTACTTATGTTCATTTAGGAGAGCTCTATTTAAGCCAGCATGACTACGAGAATGCAATTAAATATTACAGCGAAGCCAACGAGTTCAATCCCTTTAATCCCACAATTCACCAGAACCTGGCTTTTCTTTATCAAAATCAGGGGAGGGAGAAGGAGGCGCAGAGGGAGAGAGAGATTTTTAAGATCCTAACCGATTAACCAGGAGGACAGATGCAAACCCAACCGGAGCTGAAGCAACAAGACCACGATCTGGAGGCAATCCATGAGATCGCGGCGGGCAAGAAGGAGATAAAAAAACAGATTGCTCATGTCATTATCGGCCAGGAGGAAGTTATTGACCAACTCCTGATCGCCCTTTTTTCCCGGGGACACTGCCTTTTCGTCGGCGTACCCGGACTAGCCAAAACCATGTTGGTAAGTACCCTGGCTCAGGTATTGAAACTGAATTTCAGTCGGATCCAGTTCACTCCCGACCTGATGCCTTCGGACATCACCGGGACCGACATCCTTCAGGAGGACCACACTACCGGAAAGCGGTTCTTCCGTTTCATCAAGGGTCCTATTTTTGCCAACATCATCTTGGCCGATGAGATCAACCGGACACCGCCCAAGACCCAGGCGGCCCTGCTCCAGGCAATGCAGGAGTACAAGGTTACCGCCGGGGGGACAACCTACTCGCTCGATCTGCCTTTTCTGGTATTTGCCACCCAGAATCCAATCGAGCAGGAAGGCACCTACCCGCTTCCCGAGGCCCAGCTGGACCGATTCATGTTCCACATCGATGTAGATTATCCCCAGGAAGACGAGGAGCATGAGATCGTCAAGACCACCACCTCGGCCTATCAGCCCCAATTGACTAAGATCTTAAGTCCGGAGAAGATCCTGGCACTGCAGGACTTGGTCCTACGGGTTCCGGCCTCGGACCATGTGGTCTCCTATGCCATAAAACTGGTAAGGATGTCCCGACCCAATGATGGGAGCTCTCCCGGCTTTATTAAGGAGTGGATTGCCTGGGGAGCCGGTCCCCGTGCCTCCCAGTATCTAATTCTGGGAGGGAAGGCCCGAGCGATCCTGGACGGGAGATACGCCGTTACCTGTGAGGACATCCGCGCCCTGGCAAAGCCGGTCTTCAAGCACCGCCTGATCACCAATTTCCATGCCGAGGCCGAGGGAATCGATTCGGTCCAGGTGACCGAGAAGCTTCTCGAGGAGTTAAAGGAATAAGCTAAGGCATCCTCTATTTATTCAATTCAGTGTAAAACCCTGCATCTGGCAGGGTCTTCTATCTTTACATTTACCTGTTTCCGACCGACAGAAAATATATTTTAACATCAAATAGGTTATAATTTAATATAAATTAATATTATTTACTATTATTATGTAGTATTATTATTAAATATAATAAATGTATTTATAATTTATGTTAATTATATTCTAATTTTAGCTAACCGCATCCTTGAGGAGATGAAGCGTGCTATCCGTGGGCTTGATTATTTTACCTTGGAGAATAGATACTGCGCAGGACATTGATTGTCCTGCCGGAGAGTCTGATAGCACCCTCGGGGCACATCTCCTGGCAGCAGTAACAGTTGATACATTTATCCCGGTCGATCTGGGGGGGACCAGTTTCCATCTGCATGGCTTCCCCCGGACAATGCTTAACGCAGATACCGCAGGCCCGGCAGGACTCCTTGATTATTTCGGGGATACAATTTATCCAGCGCGATAAAAATCGGTTTAACACAACCCCGGTGAGTCCCGGGATAAAAGTGGTGGGTAGTTTAAAATCTGTTACTGGAATAAGCTTGCCGTTTAAAGAGATCCGGGACAGATCAACCTCCCCCAGCCCGCGTCCCCCGGCAATTTGCACATGGGGGACAGACTTAACTTCTTGGCCGATAAGATGAATAGCCACGGCATCCAAGGAAACTGCGTTTTCGCTGGCCAGTACCTTGCCTAAAGTGCGCAGTGAGCCATGATGGGGCCCGTTACCCTCCATAGCCACCACCGCATCCAGGATATTCAACTCCGGCGGCCTTATCTGGTAAATGTCCACCAAGGCCTCGGCAAACCGCCGCGGTGTGTTAGCCTGGGAATGTATTCTCATTTTATCGCCGCCCACAACATAACCGAAAGTATTTTTCACCGCCGCCGTGATATTTGTTAACCCGTGCGTCTTCAGCTTGGGCAGATTCACTACGATGTCGGCATCAAGCACATCCCCGGCAATCATAACAGAGTCAAGATACCTGGATGATACCTGATACCTAACAGGGTTATGTCCGAGGTTGACAAAACATCCCTCGGCGGCATCCACCAGCCCGCAAGTGCGCCCCGCATTCTCCGAATCGCCGTATCCTTGCACACCAGGATTATCGCCCACTATTACCTTTCCCCCTCTCTGCCGCAATTGCCGCACTACTGCCCGCACCAAAAAAGGGTGAGTGGTAACCCCTTCCTCAGGAGCACAAGGCCCGAGGATATTAGGCTTTACCAACACCTTTTTCCCCTCCCAGGAAAGCGGGAGATCGTCCAGAATACGGGCGATTACCTGCTCCATGGATTCATCGTAAGCCGCGTCAAATATTAATACCCGGGCGGTAGTTGGGTTAATCTTTCGGTCCATTACTATTTTCCTGTCCTTGATGTTGCGGCAGTTGATTTTGATCCGGGGTATTTACTTAACGATAGGAGCCCCAACAACTCAACTTCCCAGCAACAAATCGAGACCAACAAATAAAATATATATTTTTAGGCGGGAAAAAGCAAAGGAAAAATAAAATAATGCTGGGAATAGAGGATGGTTCTATCTTCTTAATAAAATGGGCGCTGTCCCCATTTTAGGGGCTTTATTTAAGGCTGGGCCCTAGATTTTACTCCAACCGCCTTTTTATTCGGTATAAAGTTCTGTTAATTACATTTTAATCAGGTGTACAATCATCGTTGTCAGCTACCCAGTTACAATCAACTGAAGCGGTTTCAGCTTGCCCCCCGCTGACGGTGGCATAAAAGCCTCTGGCCATGTTGACTATCCCCCCGCTGACGCTGGAGGCTTTGCCGCTGGCCGTGTTGTATGCGCCCCCGCTGACGCTGGAGTATTGGCCGCTGGCCGTGTTGCTATCACCCCCGCCGATGCTGGAGAATTTGCCGCTGGCCGTGTTGTATCGCCCCCCGCTGATACTGGAGGCTTCGCCGCTCACGGTATTCCCATAGCCCGCCACGAGTCCGCCGTAGCTTGAGTAGTTATGCTGAATACCCACGATTAGATTGTGCGAACCGCCCCGGTCACCCGAACTTAAGCCTCTCGGCTCCTCGTTATAGCCCACCAGCAGATTTCCCAGGGCGTTTATGGTTGAAGTTGCGCCGCTGCCGTTACGGATGTGCAGGTTGACCCCGTCTAAGATCACATGGGGCCCGGCAAGACCGTTAATCATGGCCGAGCTGATGGTTAAATACGGATTAAGCTGAATTGCGCTGCTGGCTTGAAGGTCCGCGATCTCGGCCTGCTGAGCCGCTACCTGTTTCTCCAGGGCGGTGACCAACTCCTGTAGCTCCGACAGATCACATACGCAGGTAGCAGTTTCTTTACCGCATCCACCGAGGACGGTGAGGAGCGGAAGGGCGAAGGCGAGGCTGACTGCGAAATGACTTAACCTTTTCATAACTACTCCTCCTTTAAGAAATTGCTACAAACCTGAAATTGTAAAAAAATGGGGCAAGTCTGCTCTTGACCTCTGCTAGTGGAAAGTTAGGGACGGAATTGAAAAATTGACCCCGCCAAAGGCGGGCCCCAGTCCTGCAGTCAATAAATAGGATTAAGGATACAGGATTCAAGTGCCCTGATTTTTGGACTTGTTATTAATCAATCGAATGGTGTTGTGACCTCAAAATTATAATTCAGTTCTTGACAACGGAATAAATATCGGCCTGGTAGCCAGTATTCAGGACCTTCTTTCTTGCCTCCCTGGCCCTATTCAGTTCCTTAAAGGCACCAGTAAAGATCGTGTAGCCCCCATCCTTCCGTTTCACTATCTTATTCTCGACACCAAGAAGGGAGAGCTTTAACGATACTGCTCGGGCCTCCCCCAGAATAAATTTTTTATCGACATACAGTTGGTAGCTCTGCTCGGCACTCTTTTCCACTTTCTTTTTGGCTGCCACCTTTGATGCCCTCTTAGCTTTTACCGGAGAAGGAACGTTTACTTTTTCTGCCGCTGATCGAACCTCGGAGATCTTTTTTCCCTTCAGAGACGGTCTTCGGGGAGGAGGTGCAGTGAATAGAGCACTCTCCAGGAAGTCCTCGCTCGGGTCAGAGGGGGGGACAATTGCTTTGCCCAAGAGGGGGTTGCCTTTGCTAACAACCTTGGCAGAGCTTTGTTTAGCCAAAGAGGGGTTAACGAACAGGTAGCTACCCATCCTCAAGACCAACAGCAGCAGAGCAACTGCCCCCCCACTGATTAAAAGAATCTTCAAAAATGTTCTTTTCTTACCTAACCCTATAGCAATAATGGCATTTTTCCGGAGTCCCGGCGGGACTGAATGCTCTAAGAGATCTTCTATAGAGGCCGAGGGCTCGTCTTCCTCGAGGAAGGAGCTCGCCGTCTCTCCGCCGAACGACAGCCCCGAAAGTAATTCACTTTGAGTGGGGGAAACGGTGCACGGGGGTTTGAAGAACTCATCCATCAGGGGCTTTTCTATCAGGCTCCCGCTCTTAAAAAACCGGTATTTATTTGCCATTCGGGCTCACCTCCTTCGCCTTTTAAGAGCAAACAACTTCTTGCTCAGGGAGTTACGGGGAATATTCAACTTCTCCACCAGGCTCTCCAGCATCATTCTACTCCTCTCGTTAACATGGGACAGCCTGATGCCGATGCCCGGGGGATTGTATTTCTGCAATAAGGTAACCTCTCCCCTGATCTTCATGGGGATCGGGATACCCGGTAGGGAGAGGCGCAGGATAAACTTCGTCCCGAGATATATATGATTATGGTCAGTCTCGATGAAGGTCCAACCCTTACTGATCTTCTTCCGGTAATCGGAGAGGAAGGTATCGAGCTTCCGGTAGGCCACCCTCAGCTCTACCGGCCTCTTTGGATATTTCTTTGTCTTATCATCCATAATTACTTACCTTCCTCTCTTCGGACTTGTCACTCAGGTCAGAAGGCACGGATGACTGATAAGCGGAATTGATCTCCAGAGCCCTACGGTAGCTTTCCAGGGCCCGGTCCTTATCGGCAAGATTCTTCTCCAGCAGTTGCCCGATCTCGTAATATAATTTGGCCGACCTCGATGGGTCTTTACTGAGTTCCGCTTCCCGGTGAAGGACCTGGATCAGTTTCTCCCATTTTTTCCACTGCCGGCATAACCGGCGTAAAGACTTCAAGGGCCGGCCGTTGCTGCTATGATCCAGCTGCAAGGCCTTTTCATAGCTCGCGATAGACTTATTGATCTGCCCGAACTTACGCTCCCAGAGCCATCCCAATTCGCAATAGATTGAGATCGACTCGGCCCGGGACCGTGAGGCCTCCAGCCTCGTCTGGTAGACATTAATCAGGCCCTTCCAGTTCTCTCCCTGCCTCAGCAATGTCTCCAGGGAGCCAAAGGCCTCGGAACTGGAAGGTTCGAGGTCCAAGATGCGCCGATAGCTTAATATAGCCTCATCTGTCTTCCCGAGCCTCTCCCATAACCTGCCCACCCGGAAATGGAGAGAGGCCAGGTGTTCAGGTGATTCGGTAATCTCTATTTCCCTCTTATACATCGCAATAAGCGATTCCCAGTTCTCCTGTCGGAGATACAATCTTTCCAGGGCCCGGATCGCCAACAGATGGGAAGGCGATTGCTGCAGCACCTTTTGATAGCATATGATTGCCTGGTCCGCCTTGCCGAGCTTTTCCTCATAGATCTCGGCATTTTTAATCTGGAGGGAGATAATCTGATGATTATCATTGGTAAGTTTTGTCTCCCTCTCGTTGATCTCAATAAGGCGCTCCCAGTTTCCTTCCAGACGATACAGTCTCGCCAGAG
>CP070770.1:1315219-1334389 GCA_020345765.1 Deltaproteobacteria bacterium | reverse complement strand
TGGGGATCGAGGTTGGCCCCTTTGAGGATCAGCCGGACAGTACCCCGGCTCTGAAGCCGGGTAAAGGAGGTGTATTTTTCCAGGAAATCACTGGTCTTTTCGAAGACATCCGACATCTTGATTCCTCCTTAAGCCCGAGCAGGTTCGCCTTTGAGGACAGTCTGCTTGTACCATTCCGGCGGCGACCAGCTTAAATAACTGAAGAAGGCAAAGGTGAATATGAAGATAGCTTTAACAATCGAGGGGAAAAGGGGCTGTACCTGTTCGTAGGGGACATTGAGGATGGTCACCAGGGAGCTGACGGCATAGCTAATCCCGGCTAGGCCCCAGAGGAGAAAGCGGTTGACCACCAGGGGGTCCAGTTCTTTCCCTTCCCTAAGCTGTTTCCGGTAGAGCCTCCATCTGGCCAAAGATTCATAGGCCAGCCAGCCGAAATTCAGAGAATTACCGATAGTATACATTAGTCTTGCCTCAAAACGGGCGTTCCACTGCATTATCCCGCCTTTGGCATCGAACATTAATATCATATCCTTCGATCCGAAGAGCAGGATACCGATGAGGATTAGGAAAAACAGACTTCCTCTCTGCCCCGGTCGAAAGACCTGCCGGGTAAAGATTGTAAAGAGAAACAGACCGATGACGAAGGCATTATTATTTATGATTGCAAGGATTTTTACCCAAGCAGCTGATACTAATTCCGGGTGTGCTTGAATAACTATTACCATAATTAATAGGAGGGGAGAAAAGATAAATCCAAGAACCAGGAAGCCCGAGGCGGCCAGGAGGGCGGGCAGGTATTTGGTTTCCTGATACCGGCGGAGTATGGCAATGGAAACCACCCACATAATAACTAAATTGAAAGTGATGGCGGAGCCTTCAAATAGCTGAGCGAAACTTAATTCCATTTTCTCCCCTTTAGATATTATTATTTAAGGACCTGTCCATTAACACCTGTGAAGGTAGATTTGAACAGGAAATACTCTGTCTCTTATAATACTACTTTTATCATTTTTTTTCAACAATTAAGGTAAATTAAGACAAATTTATTGTCGAGAATAAATCCCAATCCGCCATCGATTGGGGAGTCTACAGGAATTTTAAGGGACAGACGGCAGTATGCCTGCAGACATAAATGAGTTGCTTTCTTATATCTTCGAGAAGACATCCGACGTGTTGATTTATCCTTAATCATGAGCGGGTTTCCCCTTAATTATAATCTGTTTGAACCACTCCGGCGGCGACCAACTCAGGTAACTTAGGATAGCGAAGGTGAGGATAAGGACAGACTTAATTATCGTGGGAAGAAAGGGTTGCACCATTTCGTAAGGGACATTGAAAATGGTCACCAAGGAGCTGATGGTATAGCATAGTCCGGCCAGGCCCCAGAGGAGAAAGCGGTTGATCACCAGGGGGTCCAGCTCTTTCCCTTCCTTAAGCTGTCCCCGGTAGAGCCTCCATCTGCTCAGAGATTCATAGGCCAGCCAGCCGAAGTTCAAGGAGTTGCCAACAGCATATAATAGCCTTATCTCAAAACGGGCATTCCACTGCATTATTCCGCTCTTAGCTTCGAACATTAGGATCAGGTCCTTCGATCCGAAGAGCAGAATACCGATGAAGATAAGGAAGAACAGACTACCTTTGCGCTTTGGTCGGAAGACCTGGCGGGTAAAAACCGCAAAGACAAACAGACCGGTTACGAAAGCATTAGTATTTATAATTGCAAGAGTTTTCGACCAGGCAGTCATTGCTACGTCTGGACGCAATTGGATTGATACCACCCCAAACAATACGCCCGGGGTGAAGATAAATCCCAGGATCAAGAAGCCCGAGGCCGCTAATAAGGCGGGCAGGTATTTGGTTTCCTGATACCGGCGGAGGATGGCAATGGAAACCATACACATAATGATTATGCCGAAAAAGATTGTGAGACCTTCAAATACCTGAGCGAAGCTTAGTTCCATTTTCTTCCCTTTATATTTTATGTTAAAATTTCTTCCCATTGACATCGGTCAGAGGCAACCGGGCCATGGGAAATATTCTGCCCTGATAATATATCTTTATTAATCTTTTTTCAATTTTTTTTGCTTTCATCGTTTTTTTGCTGAATGTATGATAGTATAATTCATCAGTCGGAGATTTCAATGAAATTGGTTTCCCAGTCTTCCCGGATGCGGGAGATCTTCTCCCGAGTAGCTCCCCACTACGGTTTCCTCAATCACCTGCTCAGCCTGGGCCTTGATACCAGGTGGAGGAGATATGCGGCCGGGCTGATCGAGGTGAGCCCGGAGGCAAATATGCTGGATATTGCTACCGGGACCGGGGTGCTTGCACTTGAGATTGCCCGGCATACAAAATCGAAAGTAAAGGTTATCGGGCTTGATATCAGCGAAGAGATGCTAACTCGCGCCCGAAGGAAGGTCGAACAGGCAGGGTTCACCCGAAGGATCTCCTTTCAGAATGCCCCGGCAGAGGAGCTCCCCTTTGATGATGACTATTTTGAGGCGGTTGCCATCGGCTTCGGGATCCGTAATCTGTCGGAGCCGATTATTGGATTAAGAGAGATATACCGGGTGCTCAAGCCGGAGGGGAGGGCGGTTATCCTGGAATTTTCCCTTCCCCCATATCGAATCCTCCGGTTTATTTACCGTTTATACCTGACAATGGTCGTTCCCCTTGTCGGCAGGTTAATTGCGCAAGACGAGGCTTATCGTTATCTCAGCCAGTCGGTCCTCAAGATGCCCGGCCGGGAAGAATTCGAGGCCGTAATGAATGAGACCGGTTTCCAGTATGCCCGCCATCACAATCTCGGCCTGGGAATCGGGGTAGTCCATCTGGGCGAGAAGCCGCTTTCGGCCGCTTGATTGTAAATCAAAAAAAGGTCTGAGAAGAGATGAAAGTAATATCCTTTGATCTGGACGGAACCCTGGTGGATCAGGAGTTTAACGACCTGGTCTGGTATCATGGCATACCGGAGCTGTATAGCAAGAAACATGATATTAGTCTGGAGAGGGCAAGGGAGCTTGTGAGCGGAGAGTATCATAAGTTAGGGGATCAGGCGGTAGAATGGTATGATATCAAATACTGGTTCCGGAATTTTGGGCTGGAAGGAAGCTACCTGGAGCTGATGAACCGGTTCCGGGATAGGGTGAGGGTCTATCCGGAGGTGATGGACGTTCTGGAGAGGCTGAAAGAAGAATATGACTTGATCCTGACCTCAAATGCGGCCCGGGAGTTCATTGCGGTAGAGGTAGGGGCTACCGGACTGGAGGGTTATTTCACCCGGGTCTTCTCGGCCACTTCCGATTTCGGGCAGGTTAAAAAGACACCGGAATTTTACGCCGAGATATGCAAAGCCGTAGATATTAGCCCTCAGAGGATGGTCCATGTCGGCGATCACTGGGAATTCGATTACCTAGCTCCCAGGGAGATCGGGATTACCGCTTTTTACTTAGGGAGAAGCGGGAAGAAAGAGGGGAATTTTGTGCTCCGGGACCTGAGGGAACTGGAGGTGAGGCTTAACCACATTCCGGAGCTATCCACCAATGGCGGAGAACTTTAAAACCAAGGTAATCATCAACCCCCATTCGGCCAATCGCTCGACCAGAAGGCAGTGGCCCGGGATTGCCGAAGGGATAAAAAGAAGCATTGGAGATTTTGACTGGGAATTCACCACCGGACCGAATACCGCCCCGGAGCTGACCAGGAATGCCCTCCGGGAGGGGTACGAGATGGTCGTCGGAGTTGGCGGAGACGGGACTAATAACGAGATCATCAACGGTTTTTTTGAGGCCGATCTGGCGATAAATCCGGAAGCAGTTTACGGGATGATCTGCCGGGGGACGGGATCGGATCTGATCAGGACCCTGGGGATCCCCCGGGATCCAGGGGAGGCGGCTCGCATTCTGGCAGGGAAGCGAACCCGCAGGATTGATCTGGGAAGGCTGAGCTTCCGGGATCACCGGGGCCGGGAAGCCCGGCGATATTTTATCAATATTGCCAGCTTCGGGATCGGGGGGGAGGTTGATGCCCGGGTTAACCAAACCACCAAGGCCTTCGGGGGATGGATCTCTTTCCTTTACGGGAGTGTCCGAGCCAATTTTGCGTATAAGAATAAATCGGTTGATATCGAATTAGATGGTGATTCTTTAGGGACAAGGAAGATCTTCAATTCGGCGATAGCTAACGGGCAGTATTTCGGGGGAGGGATGAGAGTCGCCCCCCAGGCCCGGATGGATGACGGGCTGTTCGATATTGTTATTATGGGAGATTTGAGCTTTTTAGAGTCGGTCCGGATGGCGAGATTGATCTATAAAGGAGACCATGTAAATCTTCCCAAAATCGAGTCTTTCCGGGGAAAGAAGCTCTCGGCTACCTCGGAGCAGAGGGTTCTCCTTGATGTTGATGGGGAGCAGCCCGGTATACTCCCGGCCAGTCTTGAGATAATCCCCGGGGCGATTCGGATTAAGGTATAATACACTATAAAAAATGCAAAATTGGAAGTGTAAATGCCCGTTTTGATTAATGTAGGGAACTAAAAAGATTTTTTCTGGTCATTTAACTTGACAGGCCTTTTTAATTGGTTTATTGTAACCATAATGTATGTAGTTCTGATTTTTTGTTCAGGATTGAGAAAAAAGATATCAAGAATGAAAGGAGGTGAGGGATTTTGCAAGTTTTCAAGAGTAGTTCATTAGTGACCTTTCTGGCCTTAATTGTGGGAATATTTCTGATTGCCTCTGGATGTACCAAGCCCCCTACCCAGGAGATAGCTGATGCCGAAGCCGCGATCGCGGCTGCCCGGGATGCCGGAGCCGAGGAACACGCCCCGGATGAGTTGAGCAGTGCCGAGGAACTCCTTGCCCAGGCTAAGTCGGAGGCGGAAGATGAGGCAACATATCGAGAGGCAAGAAATCATGCATTTCAGTCGAAGGAGAAGGCTGATCTTGCCCGGGAAATGGCTTTAAGGGCCAAGGCACCCAAACCAGTGGCGGCGGCAGCACCAGGCGGTCTGCCTACCTCTCATGTTGTTAAAAGGGGTGAATGTTTATGGAGAATCTCGGAATATGAAGAGATCTACAATGATCCCTTCCAGTGGCCTTTGATTTACAAGGAAAACCGGGGGCAGATCAAAGACCCGGATCTGATCTATCCCGAGCAGAACTTCGATATCCCCCGGGACTCAACGGAATCGGAGGTTGCCGAGGCTGTTCGCGAGGCTAAATTCAGAGGGCCCTGGTCGCTAACGGATGGTAAATGAGCTAAGGAATATTCGGTCATTTACAATACAGCTATGAAAATATGAAAAGAGGGAGGACGTATCAGTTCTCCCTCTTTTTTTCATTTGAGCAGGCTTGACAAAATGGCCTTTCCCACCGAATAATATAATCTCACACTACCCATTTTATTATAGAGGTGGTCTGGGTGAAAGATATTTATGATGTAGCCGTAATAGGCGGCGGGGTAAACGGAACCGGGATTGCGCGGGACTGCGCAATGCGGGGTCTGAAGGTGATCCTTCTGGAGAAGCAGGATCTCTCGGCCGGGACGACCGGGGCCTGCAGCGGTATGATTCACGGAGGACTGCGTTATCTATACAGTGATGTTGGGATTACCAAGATCTCCTGCCAGGATAGCGGCTATATCCGGAGGATTGCCCCTCATCTTACCTTTCGCATCCCTTTTATTGCCCCGATATTGGAGAAAGGTTTCTTTTCTAGGGTTTTTTTGGAGCTGATGGAGGCCTATTTTTCGGCCTATGACCGTTTCGCTCCCCTGAAATCGGGAAAGCCCCACACACGCCTCTCCCGGGAAGAGGCCCTACAGTTAGAGCCGGGGCTGAGCCCCCGAATTCTCGGTGCGGTCACTATGGACGAATGGGGGATCGACCCCTTCCGGCTTTGCGTGGCCAACGCCCTCTCGGCCCGGGAGCACGGGACAGTTATTCTAAATCATACCGAGGTAGTTGACCTTGTTAGACCTGAGGAGACCGGGATAACCGGGGTCAAGGTCAGGAATCCATTGACTAAGGAGAACAATCTGATCTCGGCCCGGATAGTGATTAATACCGCCGGACCCTGGCTTACCCGGATTGGGCGGATGGCCGGGGTGGAAGCGAAGATAAGGCCGGCCAAGGGCATTCATCTCGTCTTCGATCGCCGGATTTCCAATTTAGCCATCAATACCAGCGCTATTGACGGCCGACAGATCTTCATTATACCTCATGAGAATACCTCCATACTGGGCACCACTGATGATGATTTCTACGGGGATCCGGACAGTCTCACGGTTACCGAGGATGAGATCGAGTATCTTCTCCAGGGAATGGAGAGGGTATTTCCCGGGATCCGGGCTCACCGCATTATTCGGGCTTTTGCCGGTATCCGCCCCACCCTTTATGCCTGGGGGAAGGACGAGGATGACCTCTACCGGGAGCATGAGATATTTGATCACGAGGTAAGAAACGGACTTAAAGGATTGATTACTATCGCCGGGGGGAAGCTCGCCAGCTACCGCCTGATGTCGGAGCAGGCAACCGACCTTATCAGTATGAAATTGAGAGTAAAAACAGGCTGCCGGACACATCTCGAGGCCTTGCCCGGGGGGGAGAGAGGGATGGATGTTGAGGAGCTCTCCCGGCGGTTTGCCCTCCCGATATATATAATAAAGAGAATAGTTTATCGCCAGGGAGCAAGGGCGGAGATGATCCTGGAGATGATCAAAGATGATCCCTCCGGGGGGAATTTAATCTGCCGATGTGAGCCGGTGACCGAGGCCGAGATCCGGTATTGCATAAGAAATGAGTGGGTTAAGACCCTTGCTGATCTGCGCCGCCGGACAAGATTGGGCAGCGGTCCCTGCCAGGGCAGTGGCTGCACGGTGGCGGCAGCGCAGATTATGGCGGAGGAGCTGAAACTCTCTCCCGAAGAGGTACAGCAGTTGATCTTCGATTTTCTTCGTGAGAGATTGAAGGGTAAGGCACCGATCCTTGGAGGGATACAATTAAGCCAGGAGGAGCTTAACCAAGCAAAACATCTCTGTGTGGGGAGCTTTGATGAAATGTTTAAATGAAAGGATTCGAGGAGTCAAGGGGTCAAGGAAAAATTTATATTTCGTGATAGTTCCACTAAGAGGAACGGATAAGCACTAGAATCCTTGAATCCTCGACCACTTGAACCCTTTTTTCGGTTATTTAATGAATGTTGATGTTCTGGTAATTGGTGGGGGGATGGCCGGGGCAACGGCCGCCGGCAAGGCGGCCGATTCAGGCCGGGAGGTTGCCGTGGTGCGCAGGGGCTACGGGGCAACCGCTCTTTCCTCCGGGGCGATTGATATTGCCCTGGATCCGGTAAGAATCTCCGATGATTCCTGGTCCGACTCGAGCCCGGTCAAGAAAGATTTGAAGGAGCTTATTCGGCGTAATCCCCATCATCCCTACCGGACAATCGCTTTCGGAGGTGCCGATCCGGCAGAAAGAATTGTCGGGATTATTAGGGAAGCCTTGGATAAGCTTGTTAAAGGGTTTAAGGATAGAAACCTGTTATTTACCGGATCGCTCGATTCCAACCAGGTTTTGACCAATAATCTGGGCACCTATAAGTTTGCCGCTTTTTCCCAGGGCACAATCTCCCCCGGAGATCTGCTTAAGATGAGACAGGCCCGGCTACTTTTTATAGGAATCCAAGGGCTGTCCTGTTTCAATCCACGGTATCTGGCCGATTCCCTTTTGGGTTTTAGCCGGAGACAGGATGCGGATAATGTCCAGGTAACCGATTTTATCCTCCTGGATTTTCCCGGATACTTGCGGAGCAGCAATATATTGCCCGCCGAACTGGCGGCAGGTTTGGACAATCAGGAAATGGCTAAAAAATTAACGGAATCGGTCAAACGGGCAGTAGGTGATCAGGACTATACTCATCTGGTGCTCCCCCCGGTGTGCGGCCTTGAGCGGAGCTTCCAGACCCTCGAGGGGATTCAGGATGGGATAGGGCGCCCATGTTTCGAGACACTCTCGGCCCCGGTATCGATCCCGGGTCTGCGCCTACAAAGGGCAATTGACGCATATCTCACAGGAAAAGGGATAAAGGTTTTGGATGGGGAGGTAGTCTCTTTTAAAGAGAGTGGGGGGAGGATTGACGAGGTGATATTGAACGATGAAAAGAGTATCTCGGCTAAATCCTTTGTTCTGGCAACCGGGAAATATATCGGTGGTGGCGTGGTTAAGGATCATGAGTTTAAAGAGCCAGTTTTCGATCTTCCTCTTTTCTTTAATGGTGAGAGGATAAGGGAAATCTTTATCAAAGAATTAGTTGGGAATAGTCCAGCAGCCTCTCATCCTGCCTTCAGCGTAGGGCTTAGGACAGATTCTTTACTCAGACCCCTGCAGGAAGAGGGTGAAGTTATTTATGAAAATCTCTTCGCTGCCGGGGCCGTCCTGGGAGGGTATAACTATCTGACCGAAAAGTGTGGTTTGGGAGTGGCACTAGCGACAGGATTCGTGGCGGGGAAGAATGCAGGTGAGCTTTAGTAATAGATTGTAGATTCCAGATCTTAAATCTGAAATGAAAAAGCAAATCTACGCTGTCCTTAATCTGTCAGTTTATTTCTGGCTGCATATGATCCGGAAACTCTATCGGATTTTTCGCCCTCCGGAAGGGTTGCTGCAATTTCAGGAGAATTACCGGGAAGACAATGTTTTCAGCCTAAGTGCGGAGGAGAGGGCGCTTCTTATTGAGTTTCAGAGATGTATCGGCTGCGGTATCTGCTCGATAAATCCTCCCGGGATGGAAGGGGGTTTTTCTCCCCAGGAGTTTGCCACTACCCTTTCCCGCTCCCTTCCGGAACTCTGGGCAATCAGGGATATAATTTCCCCTTTAGGGGACTGCTCTTCCTGGAAGCTTAACTGCCCTTACGCTGTTCCCCTGGAGAAGATAGTAGAATTCATTAAGAGACACAGCTCAAAAAATTCTAATGGCCAAATCCCAATTGGATAAAGTAAGAATATTTATTGAGAGGTATCATGTTGAAACTAAAGGATCCTGATATGGAGTTATATCGTTCCCTCAGCCAGATCCTGGAGCCTGCCCGGGTCTTGTGCTCCGAGGCGGATCGAATCTCCTACAGCCGGGATCTGTGGCCATTGGGGACGATCGGTATCCAGCACGGCGAGATGCCGCATCACCCTGACTTTATCGTCTGGCCTCAGAATACCGACGAGGTATCAGGGATTCTACGGCTGGCTAAGGAGAAAAGGGTTCCGGTAATCCCCTTCGGGGGCGGTTCCGGTGTGTGTGGGGGGACTCTTCCGCTCAAGGGGGGCATGATCATCGATTGTAAACGAATGAGCAAGATTCTTCGGATAGATGAAATTTCCCTCACCGTCTCGGCGGAATCAGGGATCATTGGGGAGCATTTGGAAAGGGAGTTGAACCGGAAGGGTTATACCGCGGGGCATTTCCCCTCCTCCATGTATTGTTCTACCCTGGGGGGGTGGTTGGCCACCCGCTCGGCCGGCCAGCTTTCGGCAAGATACGGGAAGATCGAAGATATGGTGGTTAACCTACAGGTAGTTCTGCCCGGGGGAGAAATTCTGGAGACCAAAGCCACACCCCGCTCCTCGACCGGGCCCGATTTCAACCAGATCTTCGTAGGCTCGGAAGGGACCCTCGGTATTATTACCCGGGCGACGATTAAGATTCATCACTATCCCAAGTCCCGTCGGTTTAGTGGGTTTTTATTCAAGAATGTTCCGGCGGGCCTGGAGGCTATCAGGAAGATACTGCAGAAGGGGGTACGCCCGGCCACGGTTAGGCTTTACGATGAGCTAGACACCTTGATAGTCGCTTCGGGCAAGGTTAAGACTACATCGGCCAGCCATCAGGACAAAAAGGAGAAGGGGAAACTAAGCTCATTTATCCCGGAGATGGTCAAGAGGGCCGAGAGGACTGCCCTGGCCCATCCGAGCATTATTGATAAGCTGAGTGGGCTGCTTCCCGAGAGCTGTCTGCTTATTCTTACCTTCGAGGGGGCGGAGGAGATCACCGAGGTCGAGCAGAGGGTGGCAGTCGGTATCTGTGAGGCCGAGGGGGGACAGGCCCAGGGTCCCGAGCCGGGCGAGCGCTGGTGGAAGGAGAGATACAAGGTATCATACAGTATGTCCACGGTCTTTGCCCTCGATTCCTTTGTAGATACCATTGAGGTAGCAACTACCTGGGATCGTCTGGAAAGACTTTACTTCAAAATGCGCGAGGCTATCTCTAAATATTCCCTGGTAATGGCGCATTTCTCTCACGCTTACCAGGAGGGCTGTTCCATATATTTCACCTTTGCTGCTTCTGCCAAAGGCAAGGACAAGAAAAAAGAACTCTACCAGAAGATCTGGGATACGGCGATGGATGTGTGCGTGAAGGAGGGAGCGACGATCAGTCACCACCACGGGATTGGCTATCTCAAGGCATCTTGGATGCAACAGGAGCACGGGGAGGCAATGAAGCTCTACCGGGCTATAAAAGCAGCGATCGACCCGGAAAATATCATGAATCCGGGGAAGATGGGACTCTGACCGGTTGTCAGAATTGGGGGCTCTATGTTCGAAAATGCACAGGGAAGGTTTAGTAAAAAGGCCTGTAGGTATCTTCTGAAGGATTTGAACTGAGCCCAGGCAACCCTGGAGGTTCTCCAGGATGAAATGGGCAGGAGAGAAGATACCATGCTCAAGGCAGTGACCGGCCTGGAAGGTGGGGTGGTGGCCAGCGGTTCAACCTGCGGCGTCGTCACGGGAGGGGCATTGGCACTGGCACTGATGAATGATGCCACCCTTAAAGAAGGGGATTTGCCCGCAGAGCGTGATCTGCTGACGGTGTCAGGCGATTACCTAAACTGGTTCACTCAGCATTTCGGGACCACACGGTGCAGGGATCGAACCGGTATCGACTTCTATAAGAGGACGGGACAGCTGCGTTATCTCCTGCCGGGAGACCGGGTAGCCCGCTGTTTGTTCCATATCGGGAGAGCCGTAGGTGCCTTGATCCCTTATATACAAAAGGGATTGCCTCCAATTGACTATTCAAGTCAGGCTGAGGCACAGACAGAACCCATGCACTGTGCCCGGCTTGTTCTCGAGAGTGTGCGGGAGAAGACCGGAATAGGAGATCGACTGCTTGAGCGTTCATCCATTGTATTCGACGGCGGGGTTGGACTGAAGGGAGGTATATGCGGAGCCCTGGTAGGGGCACTGATGGCCGTTAATATCCTCTACGGGACCAATATCCGCCAGATGAGCTATTTTCGGATCGTAAAGGCCTTCCTCGTCGGACATCAAAATTTACTTGCCGATAGCACCCGAGGGACGCCAGAGGCCTTCGGTGTCGGCAAGAATATTCTCCAGGAATTTAGGCACAGGGCCGGGGCAACGGAGTGCAGGGAGATTACGGACAAGGCTTTCGGAGATTGGCAGGATTTCCAGGGTTATATCTCAACCGCGGAGAAATGTAAGGATTTGATTAGCTTTGCTGCGGAGATGGCATCGGAGGCCATTGAAAAATGGAAGTGAGACCCGCCTGCCGATTTTATGTCTTGACATAATTGTTTTTACATGGCAGTTTAATCTAAGGATTCAGTGAGGTAAAAATGGCTCCGGGAGAACAGGCTTCGGTTAAAGGTTCTCTTCTACTTGGTCTGCTGAAGTATGCCGGGGAAAAGCTCGGTGAAGAAGGCAGGGAGAAACTTCTGGAAAGCCTCGACGACGAGGACCGGGCGATACTTTATAAAACTGCTGACAGCTCCGAGCCGGCAATAATTTCATTAGCCGAATGGTATCCCCATAAGATATTTAAAGATCTTATGGATACTCTTATTAGAGAGGTCGGAAAAGGAGATGTCAATTTAAGCAAAGAGATAGGTTATTGGGCCGGTGAAAGAGATTTAGACCCTAACAAAGGACTTTATTCGTTTTATACAACCGATGCCTACAAAGGAGATATAACCATGGTTTACAAGACATCAGCTTCGGCAATCTGGGGACAGATGTATAATAAGGGTAAATTTGAACCTGAAGTGATTGAAAAGGGCATGAAAATTATTTTGAAGCTAAGAGATTTCCCTGAAGTAACCGAAGCCGGCTGTCTTCTTGTAGGTGCTTGGATAGAGCGGACTTCCCAAATATTTAGCGGAGCCGAGATTAAGGTTGATACGAAATATAGGCCCGCTACTGATATAGATTGTGAGTTTCACATAGAGTTGAAAAGCGCCTGAGATAGTATCAGTCAGATTGAGCAAGTTTTTGACATTATATTCGTTCCCCTTTGTCTTCCTGTCCTTCCATCTCTCTCAAATTGCTAACGATCATAACCTTAACCGAAATACAGGGGTGTAATCATGGATAAGCGTCTTAAGAAGGTAGAATTTTACAAGAAGTTTTTCCCCCGGCGGTTTCCCAAAAGGAACCCCGCAAAGATAAAGTTCATCGCCAAGATGATTGAAAAGAAGTATATGGAAGACGATGAGCTGTACTGCTTGCCCAAAGACGGAGTGATCCCGGTAGGCGATAAGATCGAAAAGCCGCCCGATATAATCCTGCCCTCTCAGGTAGTTGAGTATTTCATCGATAAGGCCAGTTACCGTTTTATTATGAATTTCTGTATCTGTCGCGAATCCGTGGGTTGTAAGGACTTTCCGCAGGATCTCGGCTGTATTTTTCTCGGAGAAGCAGCAAGGGGCATTCATCCCGAGTTCGGGCGCGAGGCCAGCAGGGAGGAAGCCTTGGAGTTTGCAAGACGCTCCCGGGAGGCCGGCCTGGTTCATTCGGTGGGGAGAAGCAAGCTGGATACCGTCTGGCTGGATATCGGGCCGGGGGATAAGCTCTTTACAATATGTAATTGTTGTCCCTGCTGTTGTATCACCCGGGGATTGGTTTACAGTCACCCCCTGCTCGGCGAGAAATACTCCCGGATGCCCGGGGTAAAGGTTGTCGTGAACGAGGGTTGCGAAGGCTGCGGGACATGTACCGAGGATGTGTGCATTTTCCACGCCATTAAAATGGAAGGCGGCCGGGCCGTGATCGGCGATGAATGCCGGGGGTGCGGTCGCTGCGTAAGCGTCTGCCCAAATAATACCATCGAGGTCATCATTGAGGATGACCAGTTCGTGCAGCATACCATCGATCGGTTATCGCAAAAAGTCGATGTTACTTGAGCCCTTCGCCGCTCCCTTCGACTCCGCTCAGGACAGGCAGACAGACCGGTTATCCAGATATTCTAAGATAAAAACAGAAGATAAGGAGAATTTTTAGTTGACAGGGGGGTATTTTGTGGTAATTTAATCTACGGTTTGCCTACTATGGGAGTTCATTTAAACCTTTATTAAAGGAGGGAGTCGCAATGAGTTTTTTCGAGACCAGGATTACGAAACTGTTCGGGATCAAGTATCCGATAATCCAGGGCGGAATGGGCGCCGGGTTCGTCAGCACGGCGGAGCTTGCCGCGGCGGTGGGAAACGCCGGCGGAATCGGCTTCATGAGCGCCATTCAGTGGGAAAATGACATTAGTAAGCTCGAAGACGAGATCAAAAAGGTCAAGGACATGACCGATAAGCCTTTCGGAATAAACATGACCCTTTTTACGGAGGTTAAACCGGAGTTTTTCCACAAGACGATTGATATTATGGCCAAACATAAGGTTCCGGCAGTGGAGTCCTCGGCCCGCAAGCCGGATCCCTGGATGAAGCTGATGAAGGAGGCCGGGATAAAGGTGATCCACAAGGTGGCGCGTATCCGCGACGGTAAGACGGCCGAGCGACTCGGGGCCGATGCCATAACCATAATCGGTACCGAGGAGGGCGGCCACCCGGGCGCGGAGAGGGTTTCCACTTCGGTGCTTGGCCCCCTGATGGTCGATACCGTTAAGGTCCCGGTAGCGATAGGGGGCGGCTTCTGTGACGGCCGGGGACTGGTGGCAATCCTGGCCTGGGGGGGCGAGGCCATGGTTATGGGGACCAGGTTCATGTGCTCCAAGGAATGCATCGTGCACCCCAAGGTCAAGGAGGTAGTTGTCAACATGGCTCACAACGAGACCGACTTTATTCTCATGTCCCTCGGCGATCCGGTGCGGGCGTGGCGTAACCCGGTGACCCAGAGGATACTCGAAACCGAATTCAAACATGATAAGGACGATGTAATGAAGGAGCTGATTGCCATCAGAAAGCAGTCCCATGAGGAGAGGATGGCGGTGAATACCGGTGAAGTTGATACCGGATTGGTTCCCGCCGGCCAGGTTGGCGGCCGCATTCATGAGATCAAGTCCTGTAAGGAGATCATCGACGATATCATTTCCGAGGCCGATGAGGTTCTCAAAAAGCTTTCCGAGCGTAAGTACTGGAAAGCATAGGCGGATAAAACTGTAACCTCAGAGGAAAAATCTGACAGGAGAGAACGATGAAAACGAGATTAACCGAGATGCTGGGGATAAAATATCCCATCGTATGCGGGGGAATAATGCGTTTGGCGGTGCCCAAGCTGTGTGCGGCCATCTCTGATGCCGGGGCTCTGGGGAACCTTACCGCCGCGATGTACGCCAACAAGGATGAGCTCACCGCCGCCATCCGGGAGGTGCGCCAGCTAACCGACAAGCCGTTCTGGGTTAATATAACCATGCTTCCGGCGATTAATATCGGCGATCAGCAGTACATGGACTACTTCGATGCGATTATTGAAGAGAAGGTTACTGCGGTCGAGATCGGCGGCACTCCCCTGGACCGCTTTGCGGGCGGGGAGTATCTTAAGAAGCTCAAGGACGCGGGGGTTAAGGTGATCCACAAGTTGGGTTCGGTAAAACACGCCTTGCACGCCGAGAAGGTTGGATACGATGCGGTGATCGCCGCCGGGACCGAGGAAGGGGGACATCCCCTCAATGAGAATGTAGCCACCACCGTGCTTACCCCCCGCATTGTAGAATCGATCAAGATCCCGGTAATTACCGCGGGGGGAATGGCCAACGGTCGTAGCCTGGCGGCGGCCCTCTGCCTGGGAGCGGACGGCATTCTCATGGCTTCCCGTTTCATCTGCACCCCTGAATGTAATGTTCACGATAATGTGCGCCAGGAACTAATCCGCCGCCAGGAAAATGAGACCGTGCTCTACGGAAATACCATCGGTCTCCAGGGGCGTGCCCTGCTCAATGATACGATGAAGAAGGTCTTAGAGATAGAGGAAAGAAGGGGCGGTCTGGATGAGATCCTGCCCCTGATCGCGGGAACCCTCGGGCCGGAGATCTGGGAAAAGGGCAATGTGAATGCCGGGTCGATTAATGTGGGCCAGTCCATCGGATTGATCCACGAGGTGCTTTCGTGTAAGGAGCTGATCGAGGGGATAGTCAAGGAGGCGGAAGAGATCATAAACCAGGTCAAGACCAAGTTGGAGGCAAGCTGAGAGGGCGGCCCAGGATCATAAATAATCTGCTGCTATTGAAAGATAGGGATGGTTTTGTTCTTCGCAAGGAGACGGAGGAAATTAAGGCCGTCCCTTTTTTAACTTAAAAAGAAATCTTCATCCGCTCGTTCCTATTACTAAAGAAGGAAAGTTGTTCATGGTAAGAAATGTAGTGCGAGGATTCGGCCTTGCTATTCTTGTGATTATTGTCTCGTGTACGGCAAGACATGTCATAGTACCTGACGACCCGGATATCTCAGCGGTAACGGCAGATTTTTCCGGTTTAGACCTATATGTGACAGTATTCAGTGTTCAGAATTTAAGCAAGAAGGATAGCTTGGCAGATATAGAATATTTAAAGAAAAAATTCATCGAGTATATAAAAAGCCAGAATGACTTCAGGAAAGTATATGATGCGACTTCGGGATTTCAACCGGATAGAAGTAGGCCTCACATAACCATAGAGGTTCAAATTACACCTGACCTTACCAAGGAAAGAACCTACATACTTGACCTCCCTTTCTTTTATCCTATGTGTGGTTATTGGCCACTTACTCCTTTATGGGGTGCGGCAAAAGTAAGGCTTTCCGCAAATATTTTCACCAGTGATGGGAATGCCATTAAGTTGTTATCAACACAGTTTAGCAAGGATTATAAAATAATATTTTATTCGTGGTACCGGACAAGACCTATCGAAGAAGCTTTTAAAGTTTGCTATAAGGAAGTATTCAGTGATGCTGTTAAAAAGATGAGAGAGGAGAATGCAGCAATTTTGAGTTCCACTGATACGGGTTCCGTAAAGGTGAGAATGATACCCAGGGAGATTGTTCAGGAAAAGACAGAAATAGGAGTCAGTCAATACCAGCCCCCGTCAATTACACTTCCTCCCTTCTCCGGGGAACCTGCCTTCATTGCTGTTATTGACTTTCGGGCCAAAGCGAAGGGAGCAGAGGATTTGATCGCATCTATCTCTGATGCCCTTCGGGAGGCGCTGTTTCGAACGGCTTATTTCAAGATTGTCGAGCGAGCAGCAATGGATGCAATATTAAAAGAACAGCAATTTTCCCTACTGGACTGCACCTCGGATGAATGTATTATTCAGGTTGGGAGACTTTTGTCTGTGGATCATATAGTTAGCGGAGGAATATCTCAGATTGGCAAAGCATGGTATCTTTCGGCCAGTATTGTCAATGTTGAAAGCGGTTTGATCGAGGCAACTGCAAGTGAGACCCGCGTTTGCCCCAAAGAGGATCTTTTAATGGCGGTGGAGACTCTGGCAAAAAAATTAGCCTTAGGATACAGAAAAATCAAAGAATAGTAGTAAGCCCGAGTAGAAGGGCTTTGGTCCGTAGGGGCGGATTGCTAACGATATAAAATCAATCATCAGCCTTGATATAAACCATTTCTCCAACTTCTCAATATAAGAGTCAGCCTTCCCTGCTGAGGGATTAAGAGACAAAGAAATGAAGAAATCCACGAAGGAATTTTTTAAGCTTTACGGCTGGAGGCATCCATTCCTATTTCTACATGGTTATTACTACATAACTAAACTGGATCGTTATGTCTCACTCGTAGCCAAGCTGATGAGATTGTTGACCAGAAATTTTCCCAAGCACTCATTTACATTGAATTGGTTTGCCGGGAGATACCATGCCAAGGTTGTGAGGACCGAGGATGCGAGAAAATTCGTCACCCTGCAGAGGGACATCAAGGTGGATCCTTCCATAGCTGAACAGGTTATCCCTTTTAAGATCGCAAATCAGATTATCCTTAAGAATCCAGAGCATATAACGGTTATGGACTGTGCCTGTCGCTTAGAAAAGAAAGAGCATTGCACTCCTATCCAGGTGTGTCTTGTCATCGGTGAACCAGGTGCAAGTTTTGTGGCAGATAACGGCGCCAGGGTGCACGCCAGAAGGATCGAGAGCGAAGAGGCATTGAGGATCGTCAAGGATTCGCACGATAGGGATTGGGTTCACACTATTTGGCTGAAGGATGCTATGGGTAACAGGACATATGCTATGTGCAACTGCTGTAGATGCTGCTGTGTTGGCATGGAGGGAATGCGACTGCTACAGACCTTGAAGATAGAGAACCCTCCCCGAGCAATCCTCCCTTCGGGCTATGTCGCGGTAATAGATGAAGAAAAGTGTACAGGTTGTGGGGTATGTGAAGAAACCTGCCCCTTCGATGCTTCCGAAATTGACACTGTTGCAGAGAAAGCCAGGGTCTTGGGCGATAAATGTATGGGTTGTGGTGTATGCATTGATAATTGCAGACAAGGAGCCAGTAATTTAATGAAGGACCCTAAGAAAGGCATACCGTTAGACCTCGATGAACTTCAACCACGGTAAATGTGGTACTTTTGACGCCAAGGGAGATGGCATCAAGTATGATCCCACTGTTTAAGTATTACCCTCTGCTGAAAGATAAACTTCCTCACGTTGCTTTGGGTGAATTTCCAACCCCGGTCGAGAGGCTTGAACGATTAGGGGAAGATATAGGTGCAGATCGTCTTTACATAAAACGGGATGACCTGAGTGGCAAGGTTTACGGAGGAAACAAGATACGAAAATTAGAGTTTATTCTGGGGCAGGCTCTACGCTCCGGGGTAAAGGAGGTCTTGGCCTTCGGCTTCGCCGGGTCCAATCATGCCCTGGCTACCGCCATTTATGCGGAAAAGGTGGGGCTGAAGAGCATCTCGATGCTGTTACCCCAGGATAATGCTCACTATGTCCGCCGTAACCTCCTTATGAGTCATTACTGCGGGGCCAAGCTTCACCAAAACCGGAATATCCCATTTATTGCCGGGGGAACAGCTTATCAACTAATGAGGCATAAGCTAAGAAACGGACAGTTCCCCCAAATTATCCCTCCGGGTGGCTCTTCACCCTCGGGGACGATCGGGTATGTCAATGCGGCATTCGAACTTAAAGAACAGGTCGTGGCAGGAGAAATGCCCGAGCCCGATCGCATTTATGTCGCTTTGGGCAGTATGGGCACGGCGGTGGGATTGATACTCGGACTCAAGGCGGCCGACCTCAAAAGCCGAGTAATCTCGGTGCGGGTGGTAGATAAAAAATATGCTGATGAAAGAAAACTGATCAAACTCTTTCACAAAGTAAACTCCTTCCTTCACTACCTGGATCTGTCTTTTAAAAGGTTTGAGCTCTCCGAGAAGGATATAGAGATCAGACACGGCTTTTTTGGGCAGAGGTATGCTCTGTTTACCGAGGAAGGGATGGAGGCGGTGGAACGCATGGAGGAAAACGAGGGAATTAAGCTGGAAGGGACCTATACGGGGAAGACACTTGCCGGGCTTATTAACGATGTGAAAAAACAGGATTTACGAGATAAAACGATCCTTTTCTGGAATACTTATAACTCCAGAGATTTCTCGGAGAAGATAGCTGACATTGACTACCACCAGCTGCCTCAATGCTTTCACCGATATTTTGAAGAAGAAGTACAGCCCCGGGACAGACATTAAAGATTCGGTTCGAGTATTCAAAGTATAAAATATTTAAGATTGTTATTGTTAATGTTGCGGATTAAACATCTGAAATATGAAACAGTTTTTGTTTCTATAACAATTATTTTCCTCGTTTTTATTGCTTATTATAATAGTCTGAGCTTGTACTTTTTTGCTGATGATTTTGATTACTTATTTTATGCACAAGAATCTCAGCTTACTGTAGAAGGTATTTTTAAAATACTATTTTCCACAACCTCAATCCAATTTATTAGACCGG
>CP070770.1:1296094-1315119 GCA_020345765.1 Deltaproteobacteria bacterium | reverse complement strand
GCTTGGTATTGCTGGGCTATTTAATATCTAACAGTATAATCAAGTTTAAAGCTTTAAACAGAACAGTGACAGTCAAGGGATTGTCTGAGCGCGAGGTGCCCGCAGATATTGCCATCTGGCCGATTAATTATTACGAAGCGGACAATGAATTGAATAACTTATATTCTACGATTCAGAGAAATAATATTTTGATTACAGAATTTCTCAAGAAGAACGGATTTAAAGACGAAGAAATATCAATATCCCCGCCGGCAATCACTGATAGGCAGGTTGAATCATATACGGATCCCGATAAATTACAATTCAGATATTCAGGTAGTTCATCAATAACGGTCTATACCGATAATGTAGATTCTGTAAAGAAGGCGATGAAAAATCTTGTTGAGCTTGGCAAGCAAGGGGTGGCTATTTCTGGTTACGATTATGATTCGAGAACAGAATTCTTGTTTACCAAATTGAATGAAATAAAACCTGAGATGATAGAAGAAGCGACTAAGAATGCAAGGGAGGTGGCGGAGAAATTTGCCAAGGACTCAAAAAGCAAGCTTGGCAAAATCAAGAGTGCAAGACAAGGGCAATTTTCGATAAACGATAGAGATAGTAATACTCCACACATAAAGAAGGTAAGAGTCGTTTCCACCTTGGAGTACTACTTATCAGATTAGCTATTAACTAAGGAGATCCGAAAGGAAAGTTGTTGGAAAATTGACCCGCCAAAGGCGGCCACCAGCCCCGCTGTTCTTATTTTATCAAGAATCCTATTTCCCCCTGCATTTTCATGCCCTTCGCCTCAGACGGGGCATCCCTTAGAAACCAGGTGAAGAGTAAATACTGATTTTTTGGAACAGTCCTGCAATTCTATTGCTTTAAGACGAATTTTCCACTAAGATATGAAATAATACTTGCTTGGCGTTGTCCGGAAAAGATAATCGTCAGTGAGGACAGCTGAGGAGAGAAATGGCCAGAAAAGCACCGAATTCCGAAGAGAGCGGCAAAAAGACGAAAGCCGATAGTGATCCCGTGAACAGGGATAGCACGGATACCGCTGCCCCCTCCAACTTCATCAAGGACATTATCGAGGAGGACCGGAAGAACAACAAAAACGACGGGCGGGTGGCCACCCGGTTCCCCCCGGAGCCGAACGGCTATCTCCATATCGGACACGCTAAGTCCATCTGCCTCAACTTCGGGATCGCCTCCGAATACCAGGGGACCTGTAACCTGCGGTTCGACGATACCAATCCCACCACGGAAGAGGTCAAGTATGTCGAGTCGATCAAGTCGGACATAAGGTGGCTGGGATTCGATTGGGGCGACCGGCTCTACTACGCATCCGATTACTTCGAAAAGCTATATCAATATGCCGTCCAGTTGATCAAGGACGGCAAGGCCTATGTCTGCAGCCTGAGCGAGGACGAGATCAAGGACTACCGGGGAGATTATTACAAGAAGGCCCGGGAGAGCCCATATTGTAGCCGCCCGGTCGATGAGAGCCTGGAGCTGTTAGAGCGCATGCGGGCCGGGGAGTTCGAGGAGGGCGCCCATGTTCTACGGGCAAAGATCGATATTAACTCCCCGAATATGAATATGCGGGATCCGATCATCTACCGGATCAGGAAGGAGAGGCATCACCGGACCGGCGATAAGTGGTGCATCTATCCGATGTATGACTTCGCCCACTGCCTCTCGGATTCCCTCGAAGGGATCACCCATTCGATATGCACCCTGGAGTTTGAGGACCACCGGCCGCTCTACGACTGGTTCCTCGACGAGCTGGCGGTTGACTGTCACCCGCAGCAGATCGAGTTCGCCCGCCTCAACCTGAGCTACACCGTGATGAGCAAGCGGAAGCTCCTGGAATTGGTCGAGCAGAGGCATGTGAGCGGATGGGACGATCCCCGGATGCCGACCGTATCGGGGCTGAGAAGACGGGGATATACCCCGGAGTCGATCCGGAACTTCTGCGAGCGTATCGGGGTAGCGAAGGCCGACAGCATGGTAGATGTAGCGCTGCTCGAGTACTGTCTGCGGGAGGATCTGAACGAGCGTGCTCCCCGGGTTATGGGGGTGCTGCGCCCCCTCCGGGTGGTGATCGATAACCTTCCCGAAGGCCAAGTGGAGGAGTTCGATGCCCCGTATCATCCGACCGACCCCAGCTTCGGCTCCCGTAAGGTCCCTTTCTCCCGGGTGCTCTATATCGAGCGGGAGGATTTCCGGGAGGACCCGCCGGGAAAGTGGTTCCGCCTGGCCCCCGGCCGGGAGGTACGTCTGCGATACGCATGTATCATAAAATGCGTGGATGTGGTCAAGGATGAGAAGACCGAAGAGGTGGTCGAGCTCCACTGCACCTGGGACCCGGAGTCCCGCGGCGGAAATCCACCCGACGGACGCAAGATAAAAGGGACACTGCACTGGGTTTCGGCCGACCATTCGCTTGAGGCCGAGGTCCGCCTTTACGACCGTCTCTTCACGAAGGCCAATCCGCTTGAGGAAAAGAACGGTTCCGATTTCACCGCCCAGATAAATCCGGAATCGCTGGAGATATTGAAGTCGTGCCGGGTGGAGCCGAGCCTGGCCGGGGCAAAGCCCGAAAGTAAGTACCAGTTCGAGAGGCTGGGTTACTTCTGCGTTGATCCCGTCGATTCTACCGGGGAAAGGCTCGTGTTCAACCGGACGGTCCCGCTCCGTGATACCTGGGCAAAGATCGAGAAGGCACAACTTGAGGCAGATAGGAGGAAATAGATTATGGATGAGCTTTTAACCATGTCGGTGGTCGAGATGGCGCGGAGGATACGGGAGGGCGAACTCTCCCCGGTCGAAGCACTGGAGACCCACATTAAACGGATCGAAGAGGTGAATCCCGCGATCAACGCGGTAATCGCTACCCGCTACGAGGAGGCGCTCAAGGAGGCCAAGGAGGCGGAGGAACGACTGACAAAGAGCCGCGACGATCTGCCCCCTCTGTTCGGCGTGCCCTGCACGATCAAGGACACCTTTGCGGTGAAGGGACTGCCCTGGTCCGGCGGGGTATGGGCCCGGAGGGATCTGATCGCCGATGAAGACGCTACCGTAGTAGAGAGGCTAAAGAGGAGCGGCGCCATCGTCATGGGCAAGACCAATGTCCCCGAGGCAGCCATATGGTGCGAGTCATACAACCATGTTTACGGCCGGACTAAAAACCCATATGACCTGGGGAGGGGGGCAGGCGGGTCGAGCGGAGGGGAGGGGGCGATCGTGGGCGCCGCCGGCTCCCCCTTCGGGATCGGCTCGGATATCGGAGGCTCGATCCGCTATCCCTCTGCCTTTAACGGCGTTGCCGGACATAAGCCTACCGGGACGATGGTCCCGGGGACGGGGCACTGGCCGCCGACAGAAGGTCCTCTTGCCTGTTACAACACCTACGGTCCCCTTGCCCGGCGGGTGTCGGACCTAGCCTGTATCCTGCCGATTATTGCCGGCCCGGACGGAAAAGACAAGGTGGTGGTGAAGAAAAAAATCAAGTCTCCGGATACCGTGAAACCAGCGAAACTCAAGGTCTTTTACTACGATCATAACAGGCAGGCCAGGACTAATGCGGATGTACGCCGTGCGGTATCCCTGGCGGCGGGGGCACTTGCGGGAATGAAGATTCAGGTGGAGTACTGGAGACCCAAAGGGCTGGGGAGGGGAATGGATATCTGGCAGGCGGGAATGAGCCAGAACCCGGAGCCGTTCAAGCATTTTCTCGAGGGGGATGAGCCCATCTCCTTAGGCAAGGAATTTCTCCTCTTACTATTGAGACGCTCGAAAATAACCATGCCGGCACTGGGCGCGGCCATTATTGAAAGGCCGGGTAAATTATTGAAGGATAGAAACCAGCGGTTCCTCGAGTTGGCCGCTGACCTGCAAAGAAGGATCGAGGAAAAGCTCGGTAACAACGGGGTGCTTATTTGCCCGGTGTTTTCCACTCCGGCCCCGAAGCATACCTGGATCTGGCTGGACCTTTTCGGGGTCGGGTATTCCGGGGTGTTCAACATCCTGGAGTTCCCGTCCACGATCGTTCCGATCTTCCATCGGGAGGACGGGGTTCCGGTGTCGGTGCAGGTGGTGGCGGGACGGTGGAACGACCACCTCACCCTGGCGACGGCCGGGCTCCTTGAGGGGATCTTCGGTGGGTGGAAACCGCCGGAGATGATCGGACAAGATTCTGGAGGGAGGTAGACGGTGGCAAAGATAACCGTTCTCGGTGGCTGCGGCTCGGTCGGGAGCGTGGCGGTCAAGACACTCGCACCGCTTGATTATTTTTCGGAGATCGTGATCGGGGATATCAATATCGAAAGGGCCAAAGAAATAGTCTCCGGGCCCGGTTCCAATAAAGTCTCCGCCGTCAAGGTCGACGCCCGGGATTCCAAGAGTGTAAAGAAGGCAATCAAGGGCAGTGATGTGGTGCTGAACTGTGCGGGGCCTTTCCATAAGCTGGTGCCGATAATACTAAAGGCGGTTATCGAGTCCCGGGTCAATTACCTGGACATCTGCGACGATGTGGATGTGACCGTCGAGATCATGAAGATGGACGAGGCCGCAAGGGAGGCGGGCGTAACCGCATTGATCGGGATGGGCAGCTCCCCCGGGGCGACCAACCTGCTGGCCAAGTTCGCCGCGGACAGCCTTTTGGACGAAACGGATTCCATCGACATCTTCCACGCCCACGGCGGCGAGCCTTTTGAGGGTGAGGGAGTGGTCGAGCACCGGCTCCATTGTATCAATATGGATATCCCCATGTTCCTGGACGGGGAACTGAAGCATGTCAGATACTTCGAAGAAGACGGGATCGCGCTCCGGGAGGAATTCGATTTCCCGGTCCTGGGCAAGGTGCTCCTGTATCCCTATGCCCACCCCGAGCAGGTAACCCTGCCCCGATATATCAAGTGCCGTCAGGTTACTAACAAAGGGACCCAGCTACCCGAGGAATATTCCGAGCTGATCCGGGAGCTCTGCCGTTTGGGCCTTGCCGGCAAGGAGCCCATAAAAGTGAAAGGGCAGGAGGTCGTGCCCTACGATTTTATCGTCGCTTACATAATCAGGGAGCGGGAAAGGATACTGAAAAAGACCGGTTTCGGGCCCCAGCGGGGCTGTGCGAGTGTAATCGTCAAGGGCAAGAAGGACGGGGAGTACCGCGAGTACCGGTTCCACATGGCTTCCCGGACCCAGGCGATGGGGGAGGGGACAGCGATCCCGGCGGCGGCCGGTGCGATCCTGATGCTCCGGGGCAAGGTCTCGGCAAAAGGGGTAATACCGCCGGAGGCCTGCGTGGAACCCCAGGAGTTTATCGACCTGATCCCGGAGGTGATGAAACTGGACGAGAAGAAAGAAGGCGGGGAGTCCTTCGGCGGCGTGATCGTCGAGCAGATTGACGAGGACGGCAGGGTTACCAAGCTGGATATTTAGAATGCCGGAAAAGACAGGCGGGGAGAAGTATATCCTGGCGATCGACCACGGGACCTCGGGAGTGAAGGTTGCCTTGATGTCAACCCGGGGAGTGCTCGCCGGTTTCGAATACGAAAAGACACCGATATATTTCCTGCCCGACGGCGGTGCCGAGCAGGACCCGGGCGACTGGGAGAGGGCGCTCGTCAATGCCTCGAGGAGGCTCATGGCACAGGGCCTGGTCCCGGTCGACAGGATCGCGGCGGTTTGCTGTTCTTCCACCTTCTCTTCCACGGTGGCGGTGGACGAAGGTGGCAATCACCTGATGAATTCGCTTACCTGGATGGATTCGCGGGGTGCCCCCTACATCAAGGAGGTGGTGAAAGGGTTCCCGAGTATCGAGGGATACGGCCTGTTTAATATCCTGCCCTGGATCCGCCGGACGGGGGGAGGGCCGCAGCTATCCGGCAAGGACGATATCGCCCATGTGCTCCTGATAAAATACGAATATCCCGAGGTCTACGGGAAGACCCATATGTTCCTGGGGAGCAAGGACTACCTGAACCTGAGACTGACGGGCAAGTTCGCGGCGAGCTACGATTCCATGACGCTCTTCTGGGTTACGAATACCCGGGACATCAAAAACATTTATTACGATGACTCGCTGATAGGTAAGCTCAAGATCGACCGGAGCAAGCTGCCCCCCATGCGGTCGTCAATCGGTGTTTTAGGGACAATCTCCCCGGAAATGGCGGACAAGATCGGGCTTAATAAGGAGGTGAAGGTGGTCATGGGCTCACCGGACCACCAATCGGCCGGCATCGGCTCCGGTGCGGTCCGGGATTTCGAGGGACATATCTACATCGGCACCTCTTCCTGGATCCAGTGCGTGGTGCCGTTCAAGAAGACGGACATGTTCCATTCGATCGCTTCGCTGCCCACTTCGATCCCGGGCAAGTATTATTGCGCCAACGAGCAGGACATCGCCGGAGGATGCCTGGCATTTCTGGTGGATAATATCATCTACCACAAGAACAAACTGAATCAAGGCGACCCTCCCGATGAGGTCTATGAGTATCTGGACGAGATCGCCGCCGGGGTGCCCGCCGGGAGCGGAAGGCTGATCTTTACCCCCTGGCTGAACGGGGAGAGGACGCCGGTGGACGATACCACCGTGCGGGGGGGGATACATAACCTTAAAATGACTACTACCACCGACCATATCGTCCGGGCCTTTTTCGAGGGGGTGGCGTATAACTGCCGCTGGGCGCTCAAGTATATCGAAAAGTTCACCGGCAGGAGGATGGATCCGCTGAATATCGTCGGAGGCGGTGCCAATTCCGAGGTCTGGTGTCAGATTTTTGCCGACGTGCTGAACCGGACGATCAGACAGGTCCAGGATCCTATGCAGACTAACACGCGCGGGGCCGCTTTCATCGCCTCGGTGGCCCTGGGCTGCATCACCTTTGAAGAGATCCCGGGTTTGATCGAGTATTCGAAAATCTTAGAGCCCGATCCGAAGAACCGGGAAATCTACGACGAGTTATACGGGGAGTTTCTGCAGATTTACAAGAACAACAAGGCGATGTACCGGCGATTGAACAGGGTGCGTTGAGAAATATTATCCTGAGTCTATACATTTACGCATTATTTGGGATTTTGTCGATTTGGGATTTATTTAGTTTGACTTGATTGATGACGAAACCTTTGAAATATACCGAGCCAAAATCAAGACCGATCTATCTCAAGGAATCTTCCTCCAAATCTTTATATTTTAAATAGGGCGACCGATCGCGAGTTGTTAGGGGTTACTATCTGGAATTTTGCGTGAGTTTTTGGTAAATAAAGTACTAAGGCTGAATGATCCCCGATCAAAGAAAAAAATCTGCAGTCCCATAACGATCAAAAGTATGTCCCGGACAAATGTCAACCACAAATCACCGCTCTCGCTTTGAACATCGAAACAGCCGCATGCAAGATCGGCACCCCGATAAAGATTGATGCTGATGGCAACCAAAAAGACG
Source organism: Deltaproteobacteria bacterium (assembly GCA_020345765.1). GTDB lineage: Bacteria > Desulfobacterota. The sequence goes on along the minus strand of CP070770.1, from coordinate 1,307,689 downwards.
ATCAGCATGGAAGTCAACACGACAGCCGAACTCCGGGTATAAACCCCGGCGATCAACAGCAACCCGGAGATGAGCTCAACCCAGGGCAAAGCGACGGCAAAGACGACCGACAGAGTAAAAGGAAGGATGTTATAACTTTCAACGACCTTAATAAAGCCTTCCGGGTCAGAGATTTTATCAATGGATGACCAGATGAAAACTGCTCCCAGGATCATCCGGAGGCCAACCGAAGTGTATTTATTACTTACGAATTTCTTGAGAAAGGTAAAAATAGCCATAAGATTCTCTCGGGTAAAGTCTAATTTTCCGGATCGATAGGATAACCGGCAGATTCCCAGGCCGGCCAACCACCGAAGAAGTCGTTCACATTTAAGTAGCCGAGAACTATCAGCTTCTTGGCCAGATCGGTGCTCAGCTGGCAATCGGTACCGCCTTCGCAATAGGTGATTATCTCACTTTCCCGGGGAAGCTGAACAATGGCCAGAGGGCACTCCAGTTCCAGTTTGTCCGGAGGCAGGCTGATCGCCCCCTTGATATGGCCCTGGTTGTATTCATCCGGGCAGCGGGCATCGATAAAGAGCGCCTCGCCTCCATCGAACTTTTTCTTGGCTTCGGCCAGATCGATTTGGGAGGCTTCCCGGGGGGATGTTGTGGGCGTAATACATTCACTATTAATGATCCGGTTAACCAGGGAGATGTTTGCCAGAACCCCAATGGCACTGCTGAGAAAAACGATTAATCCCGCTACGATTAAGATCTTGAACGTTTCTTTTTTCTTGGTTTCCTGCATTTGATTCCTCTGAAACTCCTTGTTAAAAACCATTTGCCATGATTACTCGCAAAGCCTGAGTTTTAAGCCGAAGCTGATAAAAAATATTACTATCTGCAGTCTAACTGATTTTTTAAATAAATTCAACTCTTGGTATAGTTTTAGACTGGTAATTTTTAGTTGACAGAGGTGCTTTTTCAAAGTAATTTATTTGGTAAATAATTGGGGTTAATATCAGGAATGGAATAAGAAATGATAACTAATATCTGATACTTATGCCTACTGGGTATTTTCAGAATAATGGATTGAAAGGGGGAAATATGGAAGATGAGCAAGCTAAGACATTAGAGGCGCTTAAATTTGCGATCCAGATGGAAATAGACGGTAAGGAATATTACCAGAGGGCCGGCAAGGGAAGCGGCAACATGGTAGGTAAGGAGCTTTTTCAATGGCTGGCCGATGCGGAGGACCGCCATCGACAGAGGTTTGAAGAAATATATAATGATGTCAAGAATAAGAAAGTCTGGCCGGAGGTTGACATTCAGACGGGCAAGGAAGAGAGGTTGAGCACTTTATTCTCCCGGGAGATGAAGGCGGCCGCACCCAATATCAAGGCACCCTCGGTCGAGCTCGATATCATTACCAAAGCGACGGAGATGGAGAAGAAATCCGAGGATTACTATAGAGATCAAGGTGAAAGGTCGACGTCCGAAGCCGAGAAGAAATTTTATGAGGCACTAGTTGCCGAAGAGAGAGGACATTATCTGGCTCTGGTTGACTACCGGGAATACATTATCGATCCGGAGGGCTGGCTTCGTAAACAGGAGCACCACTCTCTGGACGGTGGCTAAGTGAGCAATTGGAGGATTGCAATATGTTAGAGATAAAAGAGCTTGATATCACCGTGGATAACAGGGAAATCTTGCAGGACATTAATTTAAGTATCAAAGAGGGCGAAACACATGTCCTCTTCGGTCCCAATGGCAGCGGTAAAACTACGCTTCTCATGGCAATAATGGGCTCGGCAAAATATAGAGTAACCCGGGGCAGTATTATGTTCAAGGGTAGGGATATAGTAGGACTGACCCTAGATGAGAGGGCCCGCTTGGGGATTGGCATATCTCTCCAGAGGCCGCCGGTAATCCGTGGGGTGAAAACCCGAGATGTGATGACCGCCTGTATGCGGGAACAGACCGATGGGGAAAATATTGACCGGATGGCGGAGAAGGCAAAGATGACCGAGCTCATGGATCGGGAGATAAACTACGGGTTTTCGGGAGGGGAGATAAAACGCTCGGAGCTCATGCAGTTATTGGCACAAAATCCAGACCTGGCCCTGCTGGATGAGCCCGAATCGGGCGTTGACTTGGTAAATATCGCCCTGATCGGTGAGTTGATTAATGAGCTTTTGAAGAAGGAGCACCCCATAAGGGATCGGAGACATGCCGGATTTATTATCACGCATACGGGCCACATTCTGGACTATGTAAATGCCCGCACCGGTTATGTCCTCCTTAACGGCCGTATAGTCTGCGAGGGAGACCCCCATGAGATACTGGAGACGATAAAGAGCAAAGGTTACGAAAATTGCCGGAAATGCGCAAGTTAGAACCTGACAAGAAATTGAAGGAAAGAGCTAAAAAATCTTTGTCCAAGCCGGCGCTTCTCGGTGAGGATATCGATCTAAACAGGTATGACCATGCTGCGGACGAACTGGACTACCAGAATGAGCCCGCGAGACTGCCCGAGCAGACCAGAGAGCGGATGTTACAGGTTGGAGTCATATTGGATCGTAATAACCGACGCTCAGGGACAATAATTCAAATGGATCACTCGGTAGTGCACAGTCAGGCGAAGCAGGACGGCATTGAATTGATGGGTACCAACCAGGCCCGGGAGAAATACGACTGGTTATCCGATTACCTGTGGAAAGCGGTAGCGGTGGACAGCGATAAATATACCGCCCATGTCGAGCTTAACCAGGGTAACGGCTACTTCGTGAGGGCTTTGCCGGGCAGTAAGACGATATATCCAGTCCAGGCCTGCCTTTACCTAGCGAAGAAAAACCTGGCCCAGAATGTCCATAACATCATTATCGCGGAAGAGGGTTCGGAGTTACATATCATCACCGGCTGCACCACCGCCCCGAAAGAGGAGGAAGGGCTGCACCTGGGGGTTTCCGAGTTCTATGTCAAGCGAGGGGCCCGGGTTAGCTTCACCATGATCCATAACTGGGCGCCGGGGATAGCGGTGCGTCCTCGCACCGGGATAGTCGTCGAGGAAGGGGGGGTGTTCCTGAGCAACTATATAATTATGAAGCCGGTCCGCTCGGTGCAGGCATATCCGGTGGCAAGATGTGTGGGAGACGATGCGGTGGTGAGGTTCAGCAGCATCGTGGTCGCCTCCCCTGGTTCTGATATGGATATAGGCTCTCGGGTTATTCTGAATGCGAAAAGGGCCAGAACGGAAATAATTTCAAGGGCAATAACAATCGGGGGGAATATTATCGCCCGGGGCTGTATTGAAGGTAACGCCCCTGAGGTAAAAGGGCATTTAGAATGTCGTGGTCTTATCCTGCGGGGCGGGGGGACGATCCATGCGGTCCCGGAACTGAAGGGAACGCTGGCCGGGATAGACCTGTCTCATGAGGCGGCCGTCGGCAAGATAGCCGAGGAAGAGGTAGAGTACCTGATGATGCGCGGGTTGACCCGTAACGAGGCGACCGCTGCCATTGTAAGGGGCTTCCTGAGGATAGACATCGAGGGGCTGCCCCCCCAGCTCAACCAAGAGTTACAGCGGGCGATTGAAGTTAGCGAAAAAGATGTAATGTAGGTCCGTTAGGGGTTGAAAAGTTGGAAAACCAGGAGGTGAAAGATGGCGGAGAGTTTCAAAGTAAGTCTCGAAGTGAATAAAAGGTCAATTGAGTTGAACCCATTCGTCGAGGAGTTCCTGGCGCGTATCACTGTCGGTGCGGCCAGCTCGTTAAAAGGAGTAGAGAAGATAAAAAATCTGGAAGTTCATCAGGAGAGGGGCAACGTCACCGTTAAAGTTGACGGTAAAGAAGTTCCCCTCGCCGCTTTCCCTAACGACATTATTTCCAGCACTCTGACCGGGCTGGTCACTCCCCTTAAGGGTGTGGATAAGGTAGAAAGCCTGGATATTAAGGTTGAAGTAGAGGGATAGACGGAAAACGAAGAGATCGCTTCAAGGAGGTAATTATGTACAAGAAAATACTGGCACCGGTGGACGGTTCCGAATTCGCCGAATGCAGTCTGGATCATGTCCGGGAAGTCGCTGCCGGTTGTGGTGCTAAAGAGGTTATTTTTATCCTCGTAATTGAGCCCTTTCCCCCGAGTGCCGGGCTGGCAGAAGACTGGCGTCTTAAATTAGAAAAGGATGCTCAGGCGGATGCCGAGGCTTACCTTGCAAAACTGGTTGACCATCTGAACCTAAAGAGTAAGAAGATTGAGGTTAAAACCATCATTGTCCACGGGAAACCGGCCCGTAATATTCTAAAATATGCCAGCGAGAACGAAGTTGATCTGATTATTATGGCTACCCACGGAAGGTCGGGGCTTTCCCACTGGGTATTCGGGAGCGTAGCGGAAAGGATCCTCCGGCATTCTCATGTCCCGGTGCTGATAGTCACGCCCCCGGAATTCCGGGATCGCAGGCAACAGAGCCGAGGGGAGGATTCAGGGTAAAAGTCCAAATAACAAAAGCCTACTACGCTCCGATGTCCATCGGGGCTACGAAGGCTGAATCCGAGCGTTAATAAATGGAGAAGGAGGTTTGTTATGAGTGATCTTTCTGAGCTTATAAGCAGTAAGGACGTTACATTGGCCGCGATCACGGATTTCCTTGAAAAAATGGATCACCCGGAACGGATCGAGCAAGTGGTAGCACTCAACAAGGAACGTCAGATCAGACTGTGGGAGATTGCCGAAGAATCCAAATCCCTGACCCTCGACTACCTGGTCCCTGGTGATGCGAAGCCGCTTGTGCCTTATCCATTTGAAGGAAAAAACTCGCTCCCGTTGTTCACCCGTTTCCAGAAGGTCTTCTACCGGGACAACAATAATGATATCTGCGGATACAACAAGCAGACAATGATGTGGTTTACGGGCCCGGGTTACTTCATGGTCCAGATGAACCCCAAAAACGAGCGGGAAATCCAGATCGATTACACCCGTATTCCCAGCGAACATCCACCGAAATGGCCGGAGATAAAATCCAATGACATATTCCCGTCCCGTTTCATCTACGGCGGCACCAAGGACAACCTCAGGTGGGTATCAAAAGATGTGGTCATCGGCCGGGCCTTCCGGATGGGCGAGGTCCCCATGCCCAACTGGTTCGTTCTATGCCGCAAGCAGCCGATCTGAACATAAATCATTATCTCCCTGAGACGATTCTGAGGTTCCAGGTCGTTCCTAAACGCCGGAGTTGTGCTCGTTTGCAATAGTGCGGATCATAATATAAAATTAAGGTAGTGGGAAAAACATCAAAGATGAAGTCTATTGCGGTGAGTGGCAAGGGAGGTGCCGGAAAGACCGCCCTTACGGCAATGATGACAAAAGTGATCATCGGGAAGGGGACTCCTGGGAAAATCCTACTGGTAGATGCCGATCCGGCTGGCGGTCTCGCCCCAGCGCTGGGATTATCCGTCGAGATAACAATCGGCAACATCCGGGAGGAAATAATCCGAAGCGTGAGAAAAGGTGGCCGGAAAACAAAGGCACAGATTGCCGGTGCAGTAGACTATAAGATCATGGAAGCCCTTGCCGAATTGGAATCGTTTAGTTTTTTAGCCGTTGGACGGACGGAGACCGACGGGTGTTTCTGTCCGGTCAATGACCTCCTCAGGGATGCGATCGAGATACTGCTAAAGGATTTCGACCTTGTCATTATAGATGGTGAGGCCGGGCTGGAACAGATCAACCGTAAGGTCATGCGTAGCGTGGATTCCTTGATCATAGTTACCGACCCGAGCCATCGCGGCAAACGAACAGCCGCCGGGATAAAGGATATCGTCGAGACCCAGCGGTTGATGAAGTCGGACCAGATGGCTCTGGTGATGAACCGGATCAAGGGGGCAGTGGGGTTGGGAGAAGAGGCTGCCAGAGAGGTCGGACTGAAACTGGCGGGTTGTATACCCGAAGATGAGAATATCACTAGGTACGATTCGATGGGGAAGCCGCTGCTGGAGCTTCCCGAAGATTCCCCCGGGGTCGTTGCGGTTCAAGGGATACTGGAGAATCTGAGAATCAACTGAAACCGGTTGTTATGACAGAATTGGCAGTTTTCGATAAGCAGATCAGGAGGGCAAAGGCTATTCTCGAGGGGTGGGGGGGAGCGGTAGAACACCTCCAAGTCCCCTTTACTACCCGGGAAGAAATAGAGAGCTTCAAGCGGAGAGTCGGTCTGGCCCAGAGGAAAGAGGGGAAGCCGACAATAGTTATGGCAGAAGATACTGCCGTGGAGCTCGGCCATCCCCGGGATACCTCGATAAACCTTGTTCTGTGGACATTTAATCCGGAGCTGATTGAGGACCGGACGATCCATCTATACGGTCCTGACCTCGATAAAACCAACGGAGCACGCCTCCCCTATGCCCAGATCATCCTTCTTGCTTTGAAGAAGGGGTTTTCGGTCGATCCGTTTTCCCTTGAGTCAGCCCAGTTTCTATCGAACCGTCTGCCCGGTTACATGGTGCGGATGCTTCCGGGAAGACTCTGGGTAAGGGTGAGCCGTCAGGCACTGCTTGACGGGCTGAACTTTTCCGTTCTCGGGGGGGCATTGATCGCCGCATATTACGATGATTTTCCGGGGGTGGAGAAGGCCGAGGTTGCCTTTGTCACTGCGGGTAACGATATGGTCAAGGAGTTTGTCTCGATTGCGGCGGAAACGAAGATAATCGCCGGGAACAATAAGAAATTGACACTGGTCGGTGATGGCGAATATGAGTGTGAGGACCTCAATTGCGACGACTGCGGTGAGAGAGAAGTCTGCGACGATATTCGCGACATCATAATTTTGCGCCGGAAAGGGAAAAAAGAGTAGTAAAAATGCCTGAAAGTCGAAGCTTTTTGTTTTCGATCAGCGAGAATATTAGTAACGAATACCTCGAGAATGCCAGAGCAAGCGGGATCAAATTCATCGGATACTTTTGCAGTTATGTACCCGAGGAACTGCTCGGGGTGAAAGGCCTAAGTGCATTCCGCATGAGGGCCAAGAACACGACGACCACCGAGGTGGCTGATGCCTATCTGGGCGCATTCAACTGCACTTACACCCGTTGTCTCCTGGAGGCGATCCTCAACAACGAATATGGTTTCCTGGACGGATTCGTATTCGCTGCCAGCTGCGATCACCTGAGAAGACTATACGATAATATCCAGTACGCCGTCTCCCCGAACTTTTGCCACATTCTTGACCTGCCCCACAAATCCCACAAGAACGCAATCGACTGGTACGCCGGGGAGCTTAGTATGCTCCGGGATGCGCTGGCGAGTTACTTCGGTCTGAATATTACCGATACCGATCTTGCCGAGGCCGTCAGGCAGTCCAACGAGAACCGAAGATTGCTCGCGGCCATCAACGAACTGAGGAAGCTGAACCGGCCCCCGATTACCGGGGAGGAGATGCAAAGGCTAATGGTCGCCTCATTTTCATTGCCCAAGGCGAAGGTAATGAAGAGTTGAGGCGGATCTGCGAAAATCTCAGGGATTCCGGGTCTCAAAGGCAGTTCCGGGCCAGGATCCTTCTAATGGGCAGCCAGCTGGATGACCCGGAATATATCAAGGTTATCGAGGAAATGGGTGGTCTGGTGGTGGCCGATGCCTTCTGCTTCGGTTCCTTGCATTACCGCGACCTGGTGGATGAGAACGCTCCCCCGATAAAGGCGATTGCCGAGCGCTACCTCAAGAAGTTGTCCTGTCCCCGGATGTTCGAGGACTTCGAGGACCGATACCGGCGGGTCGTCGAAACGGCAAGGGAATACGATGCCAAAGGTATAATAGTCCAATCGATGAAGTTCTGTGACACCTGGGGAGTGGATGCCAATGTATTCACCCAGAGACTGAGGGCGGACGGGTTCCCGGTCCTCCGCCTGGAGAGGGAATATACCCTGAGCGGAGTCGGTCAGATGCGGACGAGGGTACAGGCATTTATGGAGATGATCGGGGGCTGAAATGGGTTCATACGAGATATTCGCAAGAAACCGATTTACCACAACGCCATATTATCTGGCAAAGGTCATATCGTTGTTTGCCGGCCTTACCCTGTCGATAGGCCCTTTAAATTTAAGGAGGTACTTCCGGCAATATAAATGGCTGGCGCGTCCCAACCGGCAGCTGGACTTGATGAAGGAGGCAAGGAAAAATCGATCGCGGGAATACTGGCAGGGGATGTTTGAGGTAGTATATTTCCTCCTCCGGTATTTGGCAACCGTATTGAAAGGTGCTACTCAGGAGCCCGAGAAGTTGATCTGGCACGAGGATCTGGTCCCCCCGGAGATAATACACGCCATGGGTCTCGTTCCGTTCTGCGTAGAGGCACCGGGGATAATCCTCCCCGAGCTTAACGCGGAGCTTACCGAATACTTCATTGATGTAGCGGAGAACAGCGGTTATCCCGGCGATATATGTTCTCTGCCGAAATCCACCATCGGACTCATTATGGAGGACCAGTTTCCCCCGCCCCGGGCAATAATAAGCTCCAATTCACCTTGTGACGGGGGGATGGCCTCGTATCTGCCGATTGAACAGAAGTTGAATGTTCCGGTGTTTCGGCTCGACCTTCCCTATAATTTTACCCAGCCGAAGGCGCTCGAATATTACGAGCAAGAGGTCAAAAGCATGATAGAATTCCTGGAGCGCCGGACAGGAAAGAAGCTCGACTACGACCGGCTCAAGGAGGTCTGCGAGGAGAGGAACCGGGCCTATGAGTATACCCTCGATACCTGGGATATGATAAAGAGCAGGCCTGCCCCCATCGGCTCCGAAGTGCTATTTTATAGTCACCTATGTTATCCGCTCTACGGGGGTGGAAGAATATCCACCGAGTTGATGAGGAACATATGTGACATCGCCCGGCGCATTATTTCCCGGGGCGGAGCCGCCATCCCCAATGAGAAGTATCGGGTTATCCTTTGGAACCCACCACCGTTGATATTCCCCGAGATCTTCATCTGGATGGAATATACCTACGGGGCAATTATGGTAATGGATATGATTACCTACAACCGGCACCCTTTTATTGATACTACCAGTAAAGAATCAATGCTGAGGGACCTGGCGACGATTATGGCTTACGGCCCCATGGCCCGGCACACACGCGGCCCGGTAGAGAACTTCTTCGGCGACCTGTTCCGCATCTACCGCGAGTTTCAGGCCGACATGATAATGATGGCCGCTCACATCGGATGCAAGAACACCCGTGCCGTTCTCCGGATGTTCCGGGAATACTGCCGGCGAGATAATATTCCCCTATTGGTATTCGACTACGACCTTTCGGATACCAGGATCACATCCCCGGATGGCATCAAAAGACAGATTGCCGACTTTATGGACAATGTCATGGGTCATTCAAGATAGACAATTATTAAGGAAAGGTAGTGAAGTGAATAAAGGGAAAAAAATGACTTCGTATTATGCCGGGTGCGATATCGGATCGACTACCGGGAAAACCGTGATCATTAATGATGCGGGCGAAGTGGTAAGCTCCGCAATGATTGACAGCACCATTGACCCGGAGGTTACGGCAATCGAGGTCTTGTCCCGGGCAATCGGGACGGTCAACGGGTTGGAAGACATGAAGGAATTAGATTATATCGTGGGAACGGGTTACGGCCGGATCGAGCTGTCATTCGCCCACAAGAACATATCGGAAATAACCTGCCACGCCGCCGGGGCAAATAGTGTGGATCCCTTGATCAGGACGGTAATCGATATTGGCGGTCAAGACTGTAAAGCGATCGCCTTAGGCGACGGCGGCAATGTAATTGATTTCGTCATGAACGATAAGTGTGCCGCGGGGACCGGCAGGTTCTTCGAGGCAGTCAGCCGGGCCTTCCAGATGAGCCTGAATGATTTTTCGCAACTGTCATTAGATTCAACAAAGCCCATCCCCATTTCCAGCCAGTGCAGTGTATTTGCCGAGTCTGAGATAATCTCCCTGATAAGCCAGAGGAAGAAGCCGGCGGACATCGCCGCCGGTGTCCAGCTATCGGTAGCCAAGAGGCTCTTGACTTTGGCAAGAAGGATTGGCGTAAAGGAGCGACTGACCGTTACCGGCGGCTGTGCCAAAAATGTCGGTCTGATTAAGGCCCTGAGGGAAGGTATTGATATCGAAGTCGTCGAATTGCCGTTCGATGCCCAGCTTATCGGTGCCCTCGGGGCGGCAATCCTCGCCCGGAGGGATGGGGTACAACCTGCCAGGCGTACATAAATTCACCTTTTTAGCCTTATCGACTAAAGTATATCTTGCCCTGACATTACCGATCGAAATTGAACCCGTTATCCAATTCTGATAGAATAATGAATAAGGGATACAGTTAGCGGGAGCGGAAAACGGAGGGAGAAAAATATGAAACTTACCTTGAAAGGCAAACTGGTTGCTTCACAATTCGGAATTGCCTTAATCGGTGGACCCATGATTGCGCTTTACCTGGCCGTTCTTTTCAAGCAGACAGGAACGGGCTTCAGGGAAGGAGTCCAGGATGTTCTGATGTATGAGATCTATACCCTGGGAGTAGTAATACCCTTATTGTCGATCATCCATAACCGATTTTCCGCCTGGATTCTCCGACCGATAATGCAGTATTTCGACTCACCTGAAAAGACGCAAGAAATGGCTTCGGCGGCATTAAAGGCCGCCGACAGGTTTGCCTTCAAACAAGCATTATCGACGGTAGCAATCGTGCCGTTAATTGTAATGGTAGTCTTGGTAGTCATAACTCGCTTTTTAATCGTTCCTTATGAAGAATTCAACATTATTATATTAGGGGGCCTCGGGGCGGGAGTTGTAGTGTCGCTGTGTCAATACTACTATCTCAGATTTGCGTTGGATTCCGAGATGCAAAAGATTCTTGCCGACCATCATGACCTCTGGAAGGAGAGAGATAAATGGGGTTTCAAGCTCAATATCAGGAGAATCTTACTTGTTTCTTTCATTTCTCTGGTCGTGGTGGCATTAATACTTGCCTGGGTAATGGATTACTCCCAGGCCCGGGGAGCCCTGCTTCAGGAGATAGCTTCCCTTAAATACAAGGACCTAAAGAGGAGATCTCTTGAGCTTGCTACCCTGTTGGAGGACGGTTGGAAACCCAAAGCGGTCGATGAATATTTAAGCAGTATCGATGTAGGGTCTTACGGGTATGCATTCCTGTTAAACAAGGATGGTGAGGTAGTTTCTAATCCCCGGGAGAAGGAAATAAATCCACAGATTATCCAAAGAGTCTCTGGAATTGAGAGAGGCAAGCACACCGGCCGTCGTATCGTCATATCCCCACTTTCTGAGAGGGAAGAATATTTCCTGGCTTCAGAGAGCGATGGTCTAAGTATGGCGGCATACTCGATATTACAGGATCATGGGTTAGCTCTGGCTGCGGTTTATCCCTGGGAGGATTATAAAGGTTCGATCGCGGGTATGAGAAGGGTTTCAACCTTTGTGATATTAATAACCCTGGGTTTCTGTGCGGGAATAGCCTATCTGGTGGCCCATAGTGTATCCAGGCCAATGGACTCCACGCTTTCGTTCATCAAGGCGATCTCCGAAGGTAAACTTACCGAGGATATCGTGGTCATGCCGGCGCACGAGGTGGG
>CP070770.1:1284690-1295994 GCA_020345765.1 Deltaproteobacteria bacterium | reverse complement strand
ATAGCTACGGAGTCTATGTTACCGGGGGCTATGCTTATTTAGGTGTCGGGTCGAGCGGTTTAGCGATCATTGATGTGAGCGAACCAACCAATCCCGGCACCCCGATCTATCGGGATACCTCATTTGATGAGAATTATGGAGTCTATGTTAACGAGGGCTATGCCTATGTCGCTGAAGGGTATAGCGGTTTAGCAATCATTGATGTAAGCGACCCGGCCAATCCCGGTACCCCGGTATATCGGGATACATCAGGGTATAGCGAAGAAGTATACGTTACCGGGGGCTATGCCTACGTCGCTGATGATACTAGCGGTTTAGCGATCATTGATGTAAGCGATCCGACCAATCCCGGTACCCCGGTCTATCGGGGTACCTCAGGGCAGGGTATGGACGTCTATGTTGACGGGGATTGATCCTCCTCCACTCTTCGATCTAGGTATGGGGTCAGGTCTTGTTTTTTGCTAATTGCAGGCTCAAGCCTGCAGTCTTGCTGTTAACTAAGTTGCTGTAGAACCAAAATCCACAAAATACCTGAGAAAAAGCAAAAAACAAGACCTGACCCCAAGTTTAAGGAGGAAACGATGATTGTAGATGTTCATTACCATCTGATCCCGGTCCTGCCGGAAGAGATAGCGGAGCATGTTGTGGGTGATGCGATTCGAGCAGCAAGGATCATGGGAAAGTCGATCGACAGGGAGACAATTATCAAGAAGGCCCTCGAGAGGTGGCCCGATCCTACCGGGGAGAAGCTTATCGCCTCTATGGAGAAATCGGGGATCGATTTTACCTGTATCTGCGCCGTGGACAATGCCGACAACGAATTGCTTACCCCGGAGCTCGCCCAGACCCAGAATAAGATTATCGCCGATATCGCCCAGAGATATCCCGATCGGACAATGGCCCTGGCAGGTGTGGACCCACGGCGCCCTACCGCCCCGGACATGCTCCGGCAATGCTTCGAAGAGTTCGGGATGAAGGGTTTAAAATATCATCCCGACCACGGCTATGACCCCGCCGGCCCCGAGTCCGCTAAGCTCCTTGAGATCGTGCAGAGACAGGGAGGAATCCTCCTCACCCACACCGGCCCTCTGGCACCTCCGTCCCGTTGCAAGTTCGCCGATCCTATGCTCCTCGCCGACTTGGCGGTCAACTTCCCGGAGCTTAAGGTTATTGCCGCCCACATGGGACAGATAAACTGGCGGCCTTGGGCGGCACTGGCCACCCACCAGCCGAACCTCTACGGCGATCTGGCGATGTGGGATATCTTCGCATTCGGGCATTACGAGCTGTTCTGTCGGGAACTGCGTAACCTGATCGATTATGCCGGCGTCTCCAAGGTGCTTCTCGGAACTGACGGCCCCGTCTTCAGCATCATCGAGCCCACCAAAAACTGGATCCAACTGATCAAAGACCTGCCAACCAAAGCCCCGGCGGGGATAAAGTTTACCGAAGCGGAGGTTACCGCGATCCTCGGCGGCAACGCCGCCACACTCCTAAGATTGGATTAATAAAGGAACAAAAGGAACTGGTTTACACTCTGGACAGAGTGAAATAACAAATGAAGAAATAACCCCAAAATTAGAGAAAGGAGGAGCCATGGTGAAGAAGGTTTGTTACTTGCTAATTTGGAGCTTTCTGTCAATCACATTTGTGGTAACCGGCTGCGGTGACGACGAAGGCAGCGAGGGGTATAAGAGCCAGCTTTACTCCAATCCCAATCTCTGGCTCTGCGGCGCCGGAGCCCAGCCGGACTACTGCCTGAGCAACCTCGATGCTACCGAATGGCTGCCTGACGGAGTAAGCACTCAACTGGTCCCACACACCGCTGCCGAAGAAACCGACTTCGACTGTTTTTACATCTATCCGACGGTCCATCTTGAGGGGCCAATCGGCAATGTCGATTTCCCCGATGAGGGAGAAGAGATCACGCTCGAGCTGGATCCCCTGATGAGTCAGGCAGCCCGATTCAATTCACTCTGCACGGTGTATGCCCCGCTCTACCGGCAGATAACCATCTCAACATTTTCCTCCCCCGAGGCCGACACTTATCTGGAGATTGCTTACCAGGATGTCGAAGAGGCATTCAAGCATTACATGGGCCAGTACAACAAAGGCCGCCCTTTCATTATCATGGGCCACTCGCAGGGCACCCGCATGACCGAACTTTTGCTTCAGCGTATCCTGGATGGGGATTCCGAGCTTCGTAAACGATTCATCGTCGGCCTCCTGATCGGCGGCGGTGTGGAGGTTCCGCCCGGGGATGTGATCGGTGGTTCCTTCGAGAACATCCCGCTCTGCACCAGCAACGATGAACTGGGTTGCGTGATCGCCTATCGCACATTCGCCGAAGACTATCCGCCTCCCGACGAGCCCGGAACGATGGATTCCGCCTGCACCAACCCGGCCTCCCTGACAACCAATGAAAAGACCGTGCTTGGGGGCACTTATTTCCCGACCAGCGTAAACAACCCGGCCTTCGGCGGCCCCATCGAAGAAGCAGCCGAAAATATGAACATTGATACTCCTTTCCTGCTGATGCGTAATTTTTATACCGCCAAGTGCGCACAGAACGAGAACGGTCTTAGCTATCTGGAGATCGGACTGGCTGACACGGCGGGCGATCTCAGGGAGAATATCGTTCCTTTCGATGACCCGCTTTTCACTCCGAACTTCCTCGGCCTTCATGTCCTGGACTATAACTTCGTCATGGCCGAATTGCTGGCCTTGGTAGAACAAAAGGCATCGCAGATGTAGGAGGATAGTAATTCTTAAATTTTACATTTTTAGAAACGGGCGTTGTCCCTATTTTTAGCTATTTTTCAAACAAAATAGTGAAGGAGGTATTCAATGTGTTGGCTTTTTCTGACCTTGGCGATAATTTTAGAGGTATCGGGGACCACTTGCATGAAGTTGTCCCATGGTTTTACAAAAATGCTTCCATCTATATTGATGTTCCTCCTCTACGGACTTAGTCTTGGTTCGTTGACACTTGCCCTTAAAAAGATTGATGTAAGTATGGCTTATGCAGTATGGTCTGGCCTGGGAACAGCTCTTATAGCAACAGTGGGGATTTTATGGTTTAAGGAGCCGGCGACTGCCTTAAAGATAGTTTCACTTGGAGTGATTATAATAGGAGTGATTGGGTTACATCTTAGCGGAGGGGTCCATTAAACCCGGCGAACAACTTTGCGAGTGCTTAAATTGAAGACGAAACTAACGCTGTCCTTATTGCCCCTATGCCAATCAGGAGGTTTGTTTTAGTATGTCTTCCAATGAAATTCGGGGAGGGGTATTTCCGGTTGTGCCGACGCCTTTAAAGGATGATGAGACCCTCGACGAGGCCGGATTGTCCCATTTACTGAATTTCTACCTCGATTCCGGCTGCCACGGCTTGGTGGTTCTCGGCAGTGGCGGCGAATACCCCTATTTTACTTTCGAGGAAAAACTCCAGATAATAAAGGCAACCCTTAAAGAAATCAACCGGAGAGTTCCCGTCATTACCGGAGCGGGATTTTACAGTCTTGCGGAAGCGATAAAATTTATCAAAGCCGCCGACGAGCTCGGAATAGACGGATTCTTAATTGCCTTACCAACCTATTATAAAATCAATTTTCCGGATGCCCTTAATTTCTTTTCGCACATTTGCCAGAACACCGAAAAGGCTGTCCTATATTATCATTTCCCCCAGATTACCGGACTGGGCTTTACTCCGGAACAAATCTCACGGCTCCTATCTCTCGATGGCATTTCGGGTGCCAAAGAAAGCTCCCTGAGCATCTCCGAGATGCGCACACATCTAAGATCTGTGAAAAAAGAAAATTTCATCCTCTTTTCCGGCACCAGCTTCCTCCTTATCGAAGCACTTGCTCTCGGCGGTCATGGTGTTATCTGCCCGATTCCATCTATCGCCCCGCGTCTGGTAGTCGATTGTCTTAATGCCTGGCAGGATAAAAACAAAGATCGTGCCCTTAAGCTGCAGGAAAAAATTCTCGAATTTCTACCCATCATGAATTCTTTCGACTTGCCGGTCGGCATCCAAAAAGCAGGATTGAAAATAATAAGCCGCTTACCCCTTTCCAAAAAGACGGGAGCCCGCTCGCGCCATGCGGTGGTCAAAGAAGCCCTGCGCCAACTGGGGCATCCTATCAGCCCGAAAGTCAGAAGTCCCCTCCCCCAGATCACCGAGGGTGAAAAGCGAGCAATCGCAAAGCTTTTAGGAAGCCTTAATATATCAGGAAAGTTGGGGGCTTAATTGAAAAATTGACTTTTTGAAGATAAAACGGGAGCTGTCCCTATTTTTCGTCCCTCTCTTTTACTTATAGATAAGGACGTTTAAGTTTCTATTCGGGTCCTGGGGGACATATATCCGATAATGGTCGCATTTTCCCACCATATTAGAAAGGACCAGGTCACAGATTCCGTTATAGACGATGTCTCCCGTTTTGGGTCCGAGCGCTACCGTCTCCTCATAGATATCGGGATGGTCCATAATATATACATTGGACCCATCGGAAGCATTAAGATTCTGGAGAACTTCGGGATATTTCTCCTCTGCCATATCTAGCAGCTCACTGAATTTGAGATCCTTGTATTCAAGGGGGAGGTCAAAGATTTTACACAGTCCTCCGTATTCATCAACAATGGGATCTACTACCGGGGAATACAGTTTAATGTCATCGAGGACTCCTTCATTTACCTGAAGAAAATCGGACCGGGGTAGCATATACCCGAGGGATGAGTTGCACACATTGAGCATAATGAAATAATCGGCACCGTTCTCCTTTGCGATCTCCCTCAATCCCTTTATCCCTTCGTAAACTTGAGGATTTATATTTTTGGTATAAATATCTGGGAAGTTGGGATCTTCTCCTACGGTCCCGAGCTTCTGGAGATATTCTGGATTACCTGGCTTATTTTTATTGCCATAAAAATACATCGTGCTCTTCGGTCTCCCCACCACATAGTCAGTAACAAACTCCCCCGGATTGGTTGCTATCTCCACCCTCGACCCTTTTCCATCTCCATTACTTAGCTCTAATACGATCAAATTTAATGGAATCTTGAAGCAGCCAAACGGCCCGCAGGATTTATCTCCTGTGGGTAGCTGCTCCTGGTATACAATTTCCGCAACATCCTCGGGGTTCTCTACCTCAATAAGAGGGGATAATCCCTTCATAATATCAAGGATCCCCCCGATATATAAAGTCGGATTCTCCAAGGGGAGAAAGATAAAATCATGTCTCACTTCCAGCTTTTTTACCTCCATAACCGGGCTTTCCTCGAGGGACTTCATTGCTACCCTGGCTATGTGCCTTCCCAGTCCCATTGCCCTCTCCCTTTCTTTCCCATCCATTCTAATAGCACATGCTGCCGGTTTAGTTGTCTTTGGTCCCGAAAGGAAGTTTTCCAGAAAGTCTTCAATTATTCCTCCCCCCTCATCAAGATAGTTTCCCTCTTCATCCAATTTAGGAACAAAGACATACTGAGATAAATGCCCGCCTAAGGGGGTCAGGAGCCCTCCCTCGGTACCTACCTGAAATACGCATATCCCTCCCCGCTTACTTTCAATAAGGTTGCACATATACCCTGGGTAGTCAGCGGAGATCAGGGTATTATCCCCTCCCATGGCTTCTATATGATTGGTCCAGTTTATAAAGGTGGCAATCGTTTCCTCGGGTTGCTTTTCCTTTACAAATTCAAGCGTGTAAACCAAAAAGTCCCTGACATGGGGAAACCTGGAGTCGGTCATTAAATATCTCGGTTGATCCCAGGAGATACCATGCTCAAATATATCTAAGTCCTCGGATTCGTTGAATATTTCGTCATTATTACAATCGATGCTATATGTGTATACTCCTTCAGCAGTCGCTCCTTTAAGATGAACTTCCGGATCAAGGCAAGTACCCGGATACTCATCGCTCGGCGCCGCTTCCATTTCCCCTACCTTGAGCTTTGCCGGCTCTAACCTCCCGGCAGCTTCCTTCACGGCTTCCATTACCTTATCTTCGATATACGCCCAATACTGGACATTGAATCCGGAATAGGGTATTACCAGTTCATCTTCTCCCCCAAATGTCAGGATCATCTCCGATAGTTCTGCATTGATATTTGTAACCTTGGGACCCCATATCCCCTGAAGATCCGGCGCCTCGTGGTTGTGGGTTGTGCCGACAATCAGGTTTTCCTTACTTAGCGTCCCTCCCGACCTCCCTGCTATTCTCTCCCTCATGCCGGCAAGTTGCACTGTAGGGAAGCCCACAAAATCCATGATAATCAAAACAAGATTTTCCTCTCCCTTGGCTAAGACAAGAACCCTCGCCGAAACGGGTGAATCTTCGTCAATACCAGTTGCGGACCTGGCCGAATCAAACCCAGCAAGCCACATGGCGTCGAAATAGCCGTTCTTGTTAGAATCGATAAAGGGTTCCTGACATGATTCGGGATCTCCCGCGGGCACATCCAGAATTCCCTCAAACTGCGAGTCATCGTTATTGCATCCGTCCCGGCATATCTTTATTGGGGTTTCAGTGCATCCTTCCTGAGGAGATCCTATATTTATCTGGGTTTCAAAGCAGAACCTCCCTTCAGGGCAAGAACCGTCCTCGGAATATAGGACAGGGCTGATATCCATCTTGGCTGCCCCCACATAGAGCTTGCCGTTATCGGGGACATCCAGGGAGAACTCATCCTCGAATTTCGAGCTGCACGACGGGATGAGCAGCAGCAGGAAAAGAAGGCTCATCCCGGAAAACAGGGTATTTCTGGTGCTGCGGGTTATCATAAGAACCTCAGCTCAATATTCAGATTGATAAGGGAAGCCGAGGATTTATATGTCCCGTTCGCCGGGGGATATACCTGGGATTCCTCAATATCTCTACTGAAGAGGAATACCTGATTAAAGCCAAAGGTTACCTTAAAGGCATCTGCCATCAGGAAGTCAGCTACACTATCCAGACCTAAACTCGTCCCTACGGACAGGGCAATTTTATTGGAATCGCTGATGTCCGCCCCCTGACTTTCATCCGGGACGGCGTTTGAATCAAAACCCAATCCTCCAAAGAAAGCTAAATTGTCTTTCAGCCAATATTTACTGCCGAGACGCACTCCCCACGCATCCTGATAGTATTTCTCCGAGATTGTCTCCTCGGGTATGAGTATATTGGTCGTCTTCCCCCGCTTAATGGTAATTGTCTCCAGTTGCGACCAATCCACCCACTCCAGGTAACCCCTTACCCTCAAATTATCCCTGAGAAAATACTGGGCAGACAGTTTTATTGACTGGGGGAATGTGGTTTCGAGCTCGGCCTCGGCCTCGGCCGTGGTGCCCCCCAACAGAATCTCCGCCTCACTGCCTATGGGCGCTACCTTTATCACTCCTTGATTTTTAATAAACAGGGGAGACGAATATGACATTCCTATTGCCCATTCTTCCTCAAAGTAGACCAGCCCCCCTACGGTGGTATTCCATTGGTTTCCTGCAATACCGTCCATAGTAAGCTCCGCCTCCATCGCGGGGTCTTCCGTGACACCTCCCAAATCATCGGTGAGATCGATCCTCCTTTTGGAGTTGAAAAGGCTTCGGACGTAGCTAAAGCCGGCCCCGAAATGGAGCCAGGGACGGGCCGTATATGATACCGCCGGGGTTAAATACATGGTGGTTATCGAGCCCTCAATGCTCTGATACCTCTGGGGACCGTCAGGGTCGTCCCATTCTGTTGATGAGCCGAAGGGAGCGTAGATGCCCAGTCCAAAGTGCCAGCTATCAAGGCCGAAGTCGCTGGTAACCCCGAAAAACGGGAGGGGGCTCACATTGAACAGCTTAGCTTCCTCGGTCGTTCCTTCATAACCGGGAAGCCCCTCTGTGGGTTTATCATATTTTACCGTCCTGAGAATGGTGGTTATATCGAGCAGACAGCTGGTTCCCTCGATGGGGCCAAGGGCGGCCGGGTTCCAGAATACCGCAGTAGCATTGGGCTCGGTTGGGGCGGCATCGGTACCCCCAATCTGGGTGACATAAAACCCGCTGCCAAACGCTTCCCCCGCGAAGATGGTAAGAAATAACGAAATAAGAAGAACTTTTTTCATGAAAGCTATGATAAGAAAAATTAAATAATTAAACTATTAATATCAATAATACGAAAAAAAACCTTTGTCAATATAAATCCGATATTTTTCAGGATAAGATCTATGCCTTTTCTCCTTCCCGTTTTACCATCCCCAACCGGCTGATTTTGTCCCCCGAATCACGACCGAAAATCTTTTAATGCTCGGGGCAAGCAGGCAAGTCCAACAACCATCCTCATAACAAGAAATCCGAACGACCAGAGCACGCTGAAGGCGACAAGGGTGGCCGGGGGAGCCAGGTCGCGGAAGAAAAACAGCCAGGCGGCCTGGGTGGTGCCGAGCTGAAATACCGTTATGGGGATGGAGCCGATGAGGAGGACGAGAGGCACATAAGTGATGATGCTAATCAGGGACAGATCTACCCCGAAGGTCTTAAGACCCAGCCAGATGCCAAACAGAACGGATGAGAAGGAGAAGCTTTTGAGCCCGAAGACGATGGCGAAGTGGTGGAACCTAACCCTGTCGAATACCTTAAAGGGGCCGCGAAAGAGGAGCCAGCGGGCAAGCGGAGCCTCGGGCTTCCGCACCCAGATAAAGATCTGGAAGAAAAGCACCATTAAAGTAATGAAGACAATGCGAACCAGGTGGCCCTCGGAGCCGAGGGTAAAAAAGTGACTGAGGTGGACCTCGGGCATTAAGACCACACCCACCGAGCTCAAGGCTATGATCGAAAGCAGGTTCATGAACATAACGAAAACGATGGCGCTGGTCGCCTCGCCGGCCGGGACCTTCTTCGTCCGGGAGAACCAGTAGCCGATCCCGCCGATACCGATGAAGAAATTTAGCATGCCCAGGATGAAGGACGCCCCGCGGGCACGCAACACCTCGAAAAAGCGGGTCCTTTTGGCAAGCCAGGTGAAGGCGAGGTGGTGGGAGAGAGCATCGGAGATAAAGGTAATCGGAAAGAAGATAAGGATAAGCGGGATAAAGAGATAGATCTTAACCAGCCCGAAGGCGGCTATGATTTCGGAGAACGGGACCCGGCGGAAGATAAATACGAAGATGAGTGCAGTAATGACCCAGGGGAGGATGCCGCGTAACAGGCGGCTGACCTTCCCGCTTTTTTTGACCGCTTCCGGCTTTTCGACCCGGTTATCTTCGGTAATGGGTTCGTCAGGCATCCTGTCTCCCTTTGATGGGCTATTGCCCAAATATTTTTTTCTCAGGAAGCGTTAAATCTAAATATACGTTATGTAGGGGCCGAGGTCTCTATCGGCCCCGCCTCTAGCGGGGTGGACACAGAGTTCCACCCCTACTTGATACCTACATTCATCTTCATTTTATACCGTTTATTAGACCTTTTAAATTTTAAGGGTTTGGGCAATAACACGTCAAGCTCTAACAGTATAGCCAGACCGCCTTTTATTTATGGCTTAATCCCGGCGGCTTTCCGTTCGAGGGCGGCGGCAGAGCGATAGAAGCCGAACATGTTGAGGTTTCCTCCGGTGTAACCGAGATACTCCAGGGAAGAAGCCTTAATGATGTGCGCGAGCTTATCCTCAGGATTGGCATCGATCACGATGTCGCA
This sequence comes from Deltaproteobacteria bacterium, assembly GCA_020345765.1. Classification (GTDB taxonomy): domain Bacteria; phylum Desulfobacterota. The sequence goes on along the minus strand of CP070770.1, from coordinate 1,286,342 downwards.
GAGCTCGCAGACAAGCTGATGCTCGTCGGCTCCTTGCAGCTCGATAGCCCGGGAAAGTATCTTGTCGGCACCGCCCGCCAGCAAGACTACCTCCCGCGCCGGAATATTCGGCGGCAGCGGGCTTAAGTCCGTTCCCCGTCCATCGTACCAGCCGGCCAACCCTGCATAGATACCTCGGACCGACCAGTCCACCCTCCCGTAGAGCTCCTGGAGATAATCCAGTTCCGCCAATTCAGCCGGCAGTCTAACCGAATGCACCGCCTCGTCAACCGTCTTCCCCTGATTGATACACCTGACGGTTTCTTCGTAAACATAGCGGATCGCTTTGCTGTAATTGGTTAGTATCTCGCGAACCTTATCCTCGCCGATGAGCGCAGCCGTGTGAGCAGGCACTATGTATTTCGGTTGCATGGCCACCATCCGGTCAACCGACTCGTACCACTCCCTTACCGGTCGGGGCTCAAGCATGGGAGTGGAAAGGTTGGGGAAGCTCTGGTAGTAAAGGTCGCCGCTGAAAAGCACCCTTTCATCCGGCAGCCACACCATCAGGTGATCCGGGGTCTCCCCCATTGTGTGATACAGCTCGAATTTCTTGCCGCCTAACTCAAAGGAATATTCCTGGTCGAATGTTATCGTTGGCCATACAAAACCACCCAGTTCGCGGAATCCCCGCACCGGGGACTCGATCGGCAGCTTCCGGGAATATTCCGGCGCCGCCCGGCCCGCCTGATTGAGACGGTTGCGGGCATGAAATTCTTTGAGCAGCTCAAAATCTCTCTTCATAAACTCAACCGCATCTTTGGTAGCAATTACCTCAGTGCCCTTCTCCCTAAAAACCGGTGACCCATGAACATGGTCGAGGTGTCCGTGGGTGTAGATGATGTAACGGATAGGCTTATCGGTGATCTTTCGGAACCGCTTGAGTATCTTAGAAGCTGCCTCCTGAGTCTCGGTAGTGTCTATTATCACCAGGCCCTCATCGGTAATGACCATCTGCACACTGCCGAGGGCGAAGCCGCGGGCGAGGTAGATATCCTCGGTAATCTTCTCCACCTTGGGCGTAACCAAGTCCCTCAGCCGGGCCAATTGCTTTACCGTATCCCACTGTAATTTGGGTGGGGGTGGTGGGGAGTAGCTTAGTGTCGATTCTCCGGGCGCGGCCGGTTCCCGTACCACCGGCCTTATTTTCTTGAACGATATGCACTGTGCCAACAGCGCTCCTGATAATACAACAATCAACCCTAACTCGATCCACATTACCGCTTTCTGTTTCATTAAGATCCTCCCTTAGGTTAAATAAATAATCTTTCCTTTCCTTACATGTCCTAAGCCGTTCAATGCCCCTATCCTTGTCGCAGCAACCAGTAAAGAATTAACGGAGTGGTAACGACACTGATGAGCGTTCCGATTAGGATGGTAGAGGAGACCAGCTCGGGGTTCCGGTTATATTTTTTCGTAAGAACGGAATTCAACACTGCCGGCGGCAGGGCTGACATGAGGATCACTACCTTGGCGGCGGTGCCGGTCAGACCAATGATTTTCACCATGAGCAGGCCGGCGAGAAACCCGCCCCCGCTGCGAAAGATCGCAAACATGGCGGAAAGCCCCAGTTGTCTGAATTGTACCTGGCGGAGCTGGTATCCGAGAACGAG
>CP070770.1:1256622-1284590 GCA_020345765.1 Deltaproteobacteria bacterium | reverse complement strand
CTTTGTCAACCAGATCGCCGCTCGAGGCCGCAAGTGCCGGCCCCGGCATGCATAGGGCTGATAGTGCTATGAGCAGAGAGATTAAATAATACCTTGAGGTCGGCATTGCTTCATTCTCCTTGCTTCCGTTCGCTTACCAGGATCTCCATACAGAGTAGGATAAAGGCTACCGCCAGGAAGATCTGAAACTTCTCTTCGTAGCGTTTTACGGTTTTGGACTCCAGTGCCTTCTTCTCGGCGCTGGCCACCAGCCTCAGGTATACTTCGCCGAGGTCAATTGTTCCGGTGGCGACATTCAGATACCTTCCGCCCGGGGTGACATTAACCATCTTGCGGAGCGTATCGGCATCGAGCCGGGACCAGACCTCCTGCCCCTTATATTTCAAAAAGGTGTATTGTCCGGATTCGTCGGTTATCGGAATCCGCTTGCCCTGCTCCTCGTCACCGATACCGATAGCGATGAGGCGGATGCCTCGGTCTCCCGCATCGGCAGCGGCCTCGACCGGAAAGCTATCGTGATCCTCACCGTCCGTGATGAGAATGATGTCCTTATACCTCTTTTCCTGGTCGTCAAAGACTTCATCCATAGCCTTCCGGATGGCATCGCCGATCATGGTACCCCCACGCGCCACGCTGTCCGGGGAGATATCCTTCAGCATCATGCGGAAGAAGCCGTAATCGAGGGTTAGCGGGCATTTTACCACGGCGTTACCCGCAAAGGCAATAAGTCCCACGCGGTCTCCCTGAAGTTTCTCAATAGAATCGAGGATCGAAAGTTTTGCCCGTTCGATCCGGTTGGGTTTGAGGTCTTCGGCCAGCATGCTCTTCGATACGTCGAGGATGAAGACCACATCCCGGCCCTGGCGTTTCAGGGTTTTGGGGATGGGGTTCCATGCCGGGCGGGCGGCCGCCACCACACTTAGGGCAAAGGCGATGATTAACAGGACCGCTTTCCAGCGCCTTCTGCTGTAGCTGGTGGAGGTATTTATCAGCGGGTGGAGATCGGATTCGGCGAAGAGCGCCAGGGCCTGACGCCGCTTGTAGCCCGCATAGGCAAATCCGGCAATCAGGAGAAGGATTGCCCAGAGCAGGAACAGCATTTTTAAATCAAGAAACTCGATTATATTCATGGTATCTTCCGGAAAACGGTAGATGAGAGCACTACTTCGAGAGCCAGAAAGCCCAGTGCCAAGAAAAGAAATAGTTGAAACAGCTCCCGGTAATCCAGGTAGCGAACGGATTCTATCTCGCTCCGTTCCATCTGGTCGATTTCGTGGTAGATGGCACGGAGCGATCCCGCATCCTCCGCCATCCGGAAGATGCCGCCCGTAGCGCCGGCTATAGATTTCAGTGTCTCCTGGTCAACGCCTTCGCCTGTCCGAAGCAGGAAACTTCCGAAAAGGCCGTGCTTGTGCAGGAACCCTTCCTTTCCCCCAACTCCGATCGCATAGATCTTAATCCCCCATTCCTGCGCGAGGGCAGCGGCCTCCTCGGGACTGCGTTTCCCGGCGTTATTCTGTCCGTCGGTGAGCAGGATGATGATCTTGCTCTTGATCTCAAACTCCTTCTCATCCTCCTCTACCTGACGGGCAAGTGTCTCTTCGGCAGTTCTTAACCGGGCGGCGGCCAAAGCGATGGCATCGCCGATTGCGGTTCCGTCCTCTTCCCGCCGTTTCACCAGTTGGACATTTTCAAGGAATTGGGTCAGGGCACCGTGAGCCAGCGTCAGCGGACAGATCGTGTCGGCATAGCGGGCGAACGATACCATGCCGATCAGGTCGTTAAAGCGCCCGGAGAGTTCACTGCCGGTTCCGGTGACAAACTCGTTAAATACGCGTTTTACCACCTCAAGCCGGGTCAGGCGCTCGCCGTCGATCTCCATCTCTGCTCCCATGCTGCCCGAGCGGTCGACCACCATCTCAATGGCGATGCCCTTATTGACATCACGCACATGCTCAACGCCTTCCTGAGGCCGGGCTAAAGCGGCTGCCATCATTACCAGGGCAAGGACCCGCAGGAGTAACGGTAGCCCCATCAGCCGCTGGCGCAGAGAGCGCCTTACACTACTCGCATGATCCGTGCTCGAAAACCGCAGGCTTCCCCGTCCCCTCCGTCTGTGCAGATAAACAACAATGGGGATAACAAGCAGGATCAGAAAGGCCCAGGGGGCTTCAAATCGCATTAACTTGTTAATTCCTTATAGCTTTTATTTATAGAGTTACCTTATAATTCCCTCCCCCTTGATGGGGGAGGGTTAGGGAGGGGGTGATTAGAAAAGGGTCTAAGTTTCTTCACCCTCCCCTTAGTCCCCTCCCATCAAGGGAGGGGAGATACATTAATTACTCATTAACTAGGTGCCACAGTGGCCGGTTCCCGGATCTCGGTCTCGACGATAAACTGTTTGCAGGCATCAAAGGTTTTTTGAATCTCATCGTTAGTGGGATGATGCTCGGCAAATTTCACCAGGTCGCAGTGCGATAAAAACGCTTTTAACAATTCTTTATGGGAAGAGACCAATGCCTCGGTAGTACGAATTTCCGCGAGAAACTCTTCTGTTGTCCGTTCGGGAGCGCGCAGGGCAAAGCGGTTCTCGATGTAATGCCGCAGAATATTCGAGAGACGGAGGTAGAATGTTTTCAGCATGCCTTTCTCCACCAGTTTTTCCTTCAGGAGCGCTTCCAGCTCTTCGTAGGCAATCTCATGGGCGGCCCGTCGGAGAGCAGCTTCGGCTTTTGCCCCTCGTCTCCGTAACAATAAGAATGCCGCGGTGCCTCCGGCACCGAGAACACCAACAGCGATCAACCCAAATATCCACCATCTTAACGGTTCGGGAAGAGCAACGGGAGGGACGATCTCCTTGATGGCCAAATCGGCCATTTTATCCGGCAGAAGCGATTTGACTTGAATGGTTAACTCTTCACTTTCAATCTTGTGTCTTTTATCTTCCCCCTTTTTCCAGAATACCACCTTCATCGGTGGAATCTTGTACTTACCGGAGAGAAACGGCTCCAACTCGTAGGATTTCTTTAGCTGCACCATACCTTCCTTAATCAGTTGGGGGGGAGGGGCATGGTAATCAGTAATACCGAACTGTTCCAGTTTTTCCCCGAACTCCGGCAGCGATACCTCGTATTCCTCCCGGGCGCGAACCTCAAGAGACAATCGGAGACGATCGGCGATCGTAATCTCCTGACGGCTTGCTTTGAGGATAAAAGTTACCGGGCCCCGCTCATATACCTTTTCGATTTCAAAGGCCTCGGTCGGTGTTTCCGGTGCTTTCTCTTTATTGCAGCCAGTTCCCGAGAGGGTGAGGAGGAAAAACAGGGTTGCTAAATAAAGTATTTTATATATCTGCGGATGTTTCATCACAAATAGTAATGAATATTGTAATTATTTGCTTTCATCCTTGCTTGGCGGCGGTTTCTGAATATCCTCTTCTGACCCGACGGGGGTTTCTTCGGGGAATCGGGAGGTGTGGATGACAACATTATAACGCTCCTTGAGCTGTGACAGGAGTGCCTCCCGAACCTCGGCTTCCTTTCGGGAGCGGAGTGCCCGGTATACCTCGGGACGAGCCTCCTCGAATGTCTTCTGACGTTCCTCTTCCCGAAATTCCTGCTTATTGGCTTCGTAATAGGTCTGGAGATCGACGGGAGAAATCTTAATCTGCTCGGCGATTTCCTTTTCTAGAACCAACTGGGCTAAAATACTACGCTCAGCATCACGTAGAATTGCCCAGACATCCGGTTCCTCAGTCAACCTGTCCTCCCGTGCCTTGCGATAAAGCATCTCTTCCACGAGAAGTTGATTCAGGATATGCAACCGCTCTGACGCCGAGGAAAAGTGTTTGAGTAAGGCTTCTCTCTGACTTTTCCGTTGTTCTTCGGACATGAATGCTGCCATGGTTGACATCTGGCGGTCGATTTGCTCATCGATCCAACGGTCAATATCGGATTTAGTGATCTTTAGGGTTCCGATCTCGGCCATAACCTCCTCTCCAGGGCCACTTTCGGTGGGTGTAACCCCCACACGGTCGGCCAGCTCGTAGCGTAAGGCGGCAAATTTCCCCAGGGATTCAAGGCTTTCCTGAATACGACGATTGATCTCCGGCTCCAGCTCCGGAATTTTCGCAAAACTTTCCGATCGGTAGTAGGCATCAAGGGCCTGGTCATACTTTCCATCATTTTGGTAGAGCTTGCCGATCCGGTACCAGACCTTGGCACGCTCTTCCGCTCCAATATCGGCCCAAGAAAGATACTGTTTCCAGGCCTCGGTTGCCCGATCGGGGATTCCCTGCTTCTCCAGCTTGAGTGCCAATTCTTTACGGGCTTCCGAGGGAAGCTCTTTGTTGGATAAGGGCCGCTCTCCTCGCTGTGCTTCATACAGCGAAATGAGCATATTTATTGCACCTACCGCCAGCAAGCAGATAAGCAGGACGAAGACGGTTCTATTCAGCCCGGAAGATGACTTCCGTTCGGGCAGTTTCAGATTAAGTTCGTCAGCCATTTTTTACCTCCAATATTTTCCTATAATCGCCGCTCGCGGGTCCGGAAGAACCCGACGAGATCCCGGACATAGTCACGACCGGTAACCACTTCGGCATGGTCTACATCTATTGAGCGGAACAGCTCACACAGACGGTCCGAACGCTGGCGCCCCAATTGCTCGTATTCCCGGCGCACACCAGCGTTGCCGGTATCAATAACGATCCGCTCGCCGGTTTCGGCATCCTCCAATTCCACGAGGCCCACATCCGGCATGCGGATCTCCCGGGGATCGGTAATGGAAAGGGCGATCAGATCGTGCCGTTTGCCCAGTATCCGCAGGGGCTTTTCGAAGTCTTCGCTCTGAAAATCTGAAATCAGAAATACCACACAGCGTTTGTGGGTTATGCGACCGAGATAATCGAGGGCCTCCACGATATTAGTTGATACCTTACGCGGACGGAAATTCAGGAGTTCCCGGATCAGGCGGAGGACATGCGAAATCCCCTTTTTGGCCGGGATAAACATCTCTACGGTGTCCGTGAATACGATAAGGCCTACTTTGTCGTTATTCTTGATCGCGGAAAAAGCGAGGAGGGCACACAGCTCGGCCGCCACCTCGTTCTTGGTTTTTTCAATACTGCCGAACGCCCCGCTTGCCGACAAATCCACAAGAAACATGATGGTGAGCTCCCGCTCTTCGACGAACCGCTTTACATACGGGTGGCCCGTGCGGGCGGTCACATTCCAATCAATGGTCCGCACCTCATCGCCGGGAGTGTACTCGCGCACCTCGTCGAATTCCATTCCCCGGCCCTTGAAAACGCTCTCGTATTCGCCGGCCAGGATGTCGTTTACCGCCTTGTTGGTGTAGATTTCGATGTAGCGGATCTTTTTCGCCAATTCCTTCGGGATCAAGGGACCTCCACCGTGTCGAATATCTGCTTCACAATATCTTCCGATGTCTTCTCTTCGGCCTCGGCCTCATAGGTAACAATGACGCGGTGACGGAGCACATCCATACCGATGTCCTTCACATCCTGGGGAGTGACATAACCGCGCCCCTTGAGGAGTGCAATCGCCTTGGCCGCCATGGTGAGGTAGATCGAAGCGCGTGGGGAGGCACCATAGCGGATTAGGTCGCTGATTTTCAGCTTGTATTTCTCGGGTTTACGCGTTGCCTCGACGATATTGACGATGTATTCCTCGATCTTCTCGTCCATATAGATCTCGTCGGCGAGCGTGCGAAGGCGGAGGATATCGGCCGGGGTTACCACAGGCTCGACCGCAATCAAGGGGGCCGATTTGGCCATCCGCTTAAGGATCTGGTGCTCTTCCGCTTTGCTCGGGTAAGAGATCTTGAGCTTCAGCATAAAACGGTCAACCTGGGCCTCCGGGAGGGGATAGGTCCCTTCCTGCTCAATCGGGTTCTGGGTGGCCAGCACCATAAAGGGCTCTTCCAGCTTGTAACTCTGCTCACCAATGGTAACCTGCCGTTCCTGCATCGCCTCCAGCAGGGCACTCTGGACCTTGGCGGGCGCCCGGTTGATCTCGTCCGCGAGGATGATATTAGCAAAAAGAGGCCCTTTTTTTGTGGTAAAATCGCCAGTTTTCGGGTTGTAGATCAGAGTTCCAATCAGGTCCGCCGGCAGGAGATCGGGAGTGAACTGGATGCGATGAAACGATGCCTGTATAGTCCGGGCCAGGGTGGTAACAGACAGGGTTTTGGCCAGACCGGGCACACCCTCGATGAGGGTGTGGTTATTGCAGAGAAGAGCCAAAAGGAGCCGGTCAATGAGATACTCTTGTCCGATAATAACCTTTCCAATCTCGACCCTTATTTGCTCCAGAAGGGCACTTTCCCGTTCGACCCGCTCACCGATTTGTTTAACATCTACCGTCATGTTCCAAGCTCCTTTCCGTTTATTTTCCTTCCCTCCGTGATCTACTCAATGTCCGCTCCGCCAGAATTTTAGTTCGTATTATCTTTTATTTTTAAGAGTTTACTCCAACCGATGGTTACCCTCTGAGGGGAAAAATTATTATAATTTTACAGACATTTTTCAATAAAATAAAGTTCATTCTTTTTTGGAAAAATGAGAGGGTATTTTCAGCCGTTCCAGGGCAGGGTAAGCTCGAGCAGAGGGGCATGCTGCTGGGCGCCAAAAACATCGGTGTCGCCCGGTGAGCCGGAGGGCAGGGGTCTGATGATCGTTATCTTAAGCGCATGTGCCGGCTCGAACCAGGTGATACTGAGAACCTCGTCATCGCTGATCCCGTAAAGTCGTGCTATCAGGGAAGGTGTGAAGAACCCACTGGATTCTGCCTGCTCGAAGCTCTCCTTGTCCCGGAAAAATACATCCAGGGTAAGCTCGAACGGCCCCGCATTCTTGCTCCTTATGATCTTGGCAACTTCTCTTAATCTGAGCTTACTCATACTTCCGTTATCTCTATTGGGAAAGGTGCAACTGGGTCATCCACCTCGATCAGGTGATATATGTTGAAACGACAAACCGAGCCGCAGGGGATATCCTCCGGCGAGAGGGGAAAGGCAAGATTGCCCGCGGTAGATAGGCGGCCCGGGAAGCCGTAGTGCAGGATAATAGTATGCGCAAACATGCAGATACTGCTGGCAAGCTCCTGCGTTCCTGCGATTGCCTCGATCAAGAGCCCGACTTCGTGGGCTGCTTCTGCCCGAGGCTCCAGCCTGCCCATGACCCCATCACGGCCATAAACCTTGAAATGAAGCTCCCATTCGTCCTTCGGCACCTCCGCGAACTGCTCGACCGTTCGTTTCCTGGTCTCTTCAATCATTTCGTCCAGGTGCGCAATTGCCCCCGGATCGCGGATCCCGGCGATACAGATAGTCCGATACCCCACCCTGGTTGCTCCCTCCAGCTTTATCCGGTAAACCGAATCCGGCACAAACCGAGAACCTGTGACCTTGACATGCCTTGGTCCATCCTGCTCGAAACGGACCCGGGAGAGATCCACCATTCCGCCGGGGCCGTAAAGCCGCCAGGGGTCGGATTTCTCGTATAGTGTATGCGCGGCTACCGAGCGCACCGTGCATACCCGGGCCGAATTGGTTGGTTCCACGATGAAATGATCTCGCCGGACGGTCCCGAAAAGACAGTCGCTTCCACTGCCCGGATCGGCCGCAATAGCCCCGCACTCGAGGATCTTAGCCATGTGCAGGGAAAGTCCTGGGTCAAAGCCTCTTTTTATAGGGAGGGCCGCGAACATGGCCGGGTCGTTAGCCCGGCCGGCAGCGATCACCTGCGCTCCCATATTGAGCGCTTCGATGAACGGTTCCACCCCCATCTGGCCGACGATCCTGACCGACCGCCTCACCTCATCCTCGGTAAGCTCCGGAACCGGACCAAGTGGCTCCACCTTCCCCGCGCGAAGCCGCTCCAGGACGAACCCCTGGTCAAACTCGGCTGTAATCGTCGCCAGCTTGAAGTGGAAGCCCCTCTTTTCCGCGATATCCCTGATGAGATATACCACACCCATCAGGTGCAAGGTCCCGCCCGCACCTCCCGCCGAACCGATGATTAATGGGATCCCGGCTACGAGGGAAGCTTCCAGCAGAGGCTCGAGATCAGCCCGGATCACCCGGCCGAACTGACCGATGCCGGAGAGATCCTCCGGTTCGAGCCCAAGGAAATGCGGTCCGGGATCGGTGCTCCCGGCATCCACCGCGATCACATCCGGCTTCCGGGCCAGCCCTTCCTTGAGAGATTCCCGGGGAAACCCGTAGCCCAGGATCGCCGTGGGCGAAAGTACCTTTACTTCATCCTTCATTACGGTGATTAAAATAAGATTAAGTAAAAGAAGTAGCGGCCTACTCCCTATGGTGCCCGGCCGGACGGGGAGACATTGCGATCAGGCTCGCTCCCTACTTTGAGGTACCGTCCCAGCCAGTAAGCGGTCATAATATCTCCCACTGCATTTATCTCGTAAGGGCTCGGGCAGTAATTCACGGCAAAGGGATTAGAGCGCCAATCGAAGTTGGAATCACCCCGTAGTCTTCTCGGCAGAACATGCTCGGCAACGATCTCGCTATTATGCCCGAGGCCATTCTTGAACTCCCTGGAGCAACACAAGTCATCTACTTCATAATACTGATATAACTCCGGATTATATTTATTTGGTAGCTCAATGGTGGTCTCACCGTCAACCGCCAGGCATTCACCTTGAGCAAGCTCTTCGTGGTCACAATTAAATACATGTTTTGCCCACATCGGCGTCAGCGGCCACTGTTTGAGGGTCTCAATCCCCTGCTCGACCTCTTCGGGGACATTTCCGCCCGCCCGGAGGCCAGAATATATTACATCAAAAAAGGTCTGGTTGACATGCTTTGGCTGGCGGTCGTTTTTCCTGTTATCCCAGAGTCTCTCCAGGGCCTCCTGAATAACGCCCCTTACTTCCGGCTCCGTCTCGTAGCGAAGAATATTGTAAAAGGCGATAAAAGCCATATTGACATTGGAGTAGTTGGTTGCATATTTAAGGTCCACGATGGGTGTTATTCCGTCCCTCGTAAACTCGTGCCAGCTGCGATCTCCGGTAAGATCCCCGTAGTAATAGTCCCGGATCTTCTCATCGCCGGCGATATGATAAAGGGTCCGCATAACTCCCAGACCCATAATGGCACTGAAGGTATTAAGTGGCTCTAAGGAGAGACTGGCATCCCAGCATCCGTCACTAATGTTGATGACATTGGGATTAAGGTCGCACCATTGGGTGAGCTTTCCGTCCGCATCACGGATCAGCATATCGGCTCCTAACTCGGGAGAGACCTGCATCAGGCTCTGGGCGACATTGCGGGCGTGGCTTACCAGCATGTCTCTATATTCCTGGGGAATTTCTGAATCCTCTACAATCACATCCCAGGCCACCCCCATAGCAAAGATCCAGCCATCCACCTGGTCCTTGCTGGCATTGTCTTCCCAGCCCCAATCCTCGATGTAGCGTTGATCGGCGGTATTGTCTTCCCGCCAGGTGTTATATTTAGGGGTATCGGGTGGCGGCGTTTCTGCAGGCATCGGCTGGGGGTTATAGCTTTCCCAGCTCGGGCCGTGATCCTTGCGCCGGAGGCCCCGCACCAAGACCCCGGGAACTCCGCCGATTGAATTTCCGATATCAATTACCTCCAGGACATGAATTGTGCGCTGGCGGGCCTCATCCACTACCTCCGGAGGGTAACCTTGATCCCTTAAGACCGCATAGCGTAGAAGGTCCGCGGCGATCGCCACTCCCCCAAACATCCCGGTATCCCCGAAGCCGCCGTAGTTTTTAATAATGCCCAGGATACCATCTCGGGGATTATCCGCCAGGGCCTCGTATTTTCCTCCACAGAGAGATTCCTGAGCACAGAATGCCTTAAAGTTATTATCTATCTCCTCCCGGTTCCAAACCAGGCTTCCCGAGTATTGATGGAAATACCGGGTGAGGATATCCTTATCATCGTCATTGTCCTTCTCCACTGTAAAATCATTATATCCCACCCCGATGGCTATGCCATTAAGGAGGGCAAATTGACGAAAATATTCGTTCATTGAATCCTCAAGCTCAGAATCATAACCGGTTTGACCCGGGCCGAGGATTAATGAGTCAACCGGTTTTGATTTCTTATCATCTTCTCCGCATACAGTGATGATGAGAGCTGATGACAGGGCAATCATCAAGGTCAATATCCAGGTTATTTCCCTTTTCATTTTTACTTCCTTTTTAAGTTGAAAGCGCCTCCCATTAAATCTAATAGCATAACTTAGTTGTGACAGCAATTCTTTTTCAGGAATACCGGGCGATGAGCTCCCGGATATCGCTTCCGAAGTTGGCCAGTTCCGTGTTGTCCGTCTTAGTCTCCCGGCCCAGAGCTTGATTCAGTGTGGTTTCATGGATATCACCGACCACGGGCGGAACCATGAGCGCAAGCCCGCGGTTGTGGGTTTTATTCTGGAGCACATATTCCACCCATTCCTTTGCGTTCCTGAACCGGGCCACGATCATCTCGGTACTGCAATGCGGGATCACCACGGTCCTGCCTGCAAACTTATCCCAGACCGCCTCAAACCTGGTTTCAGACACTCCGAAGTTGACCGCACGCAGGTTATTCACCTTGGTAAGGACGTCAAGTTGATGCTCGAAATTGCCGCAGGAATGGATTATGATCCCGCCGAACTCTTCCGAGAGTTCGTTGATGTAGGGCAGGCTGAACTCCTCGTAGAGATGCCGGGAGAGCACGGCCAGGGCATCCTCGGATACCGCGATTCCCATCCCGTCCGGGATATAAACCGGCGGGAAGTGAGCGGGCACGAATTCCCTGACCTTTGCTTGTATCTCCTTGACGAACTTAATGATGAGGTCCGTGCACAGGCGCATCAGATGGTGAACCTCCCGGGGATGCTTATACATGGCCACCATGAAGTCGCAGGAATCCCAGACCAGGTAGGCGGTGTCCATGGGGCCCTGCAGGTCGGTCATGGCGATGGGGTACTTGTACTCGGCCTTCCGGTCGAAATATTCGGCATAGTCCAGGACTTTGCCGAGGAGGCCGGCACGGACATCCGGGGGGGCAAGCTCATAGACCTTCTCCGCAGGCTCACCCGCCTTGATCACCGAACGCGACCAGGGCATCTGGTTCGGGGGAAACTCGATCTCGCAGCCGAAGGCCGAGGCGAATACTCCCACCCCCATTTGTGGCTGAAGGTGAAGGACGAAGTCGTCCTGGGACCAGGCAAGCTGGGTCTGTTCGAAGAACTGGTTGAAGGCGAGCGATGCCCGGAACTGCTCCTCTTGGTCACGAAAAAGCCCGGCCACTGATTCCTTGTTATTGGTCTTCTGCTGGAAGACGGCCAGCACGGGTGAGGCCGGGATGAACCACAGCGGGCGGGGCAGATCCTCCATCGCCCAGAGCGCCTTCCAGCGCTCCTTCTTCGCCTCCTGTGATTGGTCCTCCCAGATGTTCATTACTCCCTCCCGAAATGCTCTTTATTCCACTTCCGGCCCTCATCCACCATGGCCAGGTAGTTCCGGAGGGGAATGTAGTTGGCCACCGAGTTGCCGGTACCGAGGACATAGTGGCCGGAAGAGGCACAGGCATTTAGGATTTCGCGGGTTCTTTGCCGCACCTCCTCTTCCCCGCCCTTGGCCAGGAGGTTTATATCCACCCCGCCGACAATCCCGATCCGATGACCCCACCTTAGATAGGCTTCCTCCACCGGCATGATCTTATCCTCGTAGCTGTGCTTGGCATCAACTCCCATCTCGCAAATATCATCCATCACCGCATACATATTGCCGCAGGAGTGGAACACGAACACCTTGCCCGCCTCGTGCACCAAATCCACCACCCGCCTGGTATGAGGGAAGAACCTCTCGCGCAGAACCTGGGGTGAAACCGTGGTCCCGGTAGTATGGCCCAGGTCATCCCCCATAAACAGCCCGCCAATATTGGGCTCATCCATCAGATCCGCGACCGAAGCATAGATCGTGTCCGATACCTTCTGGATCACCGCCTCCACCAGGTCCGGCTGGTCAGTTAGGGCATAACTGAACGGAACCAACCCCATGAGCCAGGTGGTCCACTCAAATACCCCGCCCGGGATTACCATTACCTTCATGCCCTCCGGCACCGCACTGGCCAGGTAGCGGGATCCGAGGTTGATGGTTCCCATATCCTCCGGCCAGCGGTAGCGTTCGAAGTCATCCCAGTCCATGATCGGCCCGCGGTTATCATCTAACCAGCCCCTCTTTCCGCCCTTGACCTCGGTCGAGGTGTTGTCTGCGATCTGGAAGCTGAAGCCCGGATAATTCGGCAAGCTGAAGGAAAAGGTATAATCCCACCCTGCCTCGCAGCAGAAGCGGACGGACTGGTTGAGGAAGTTAATCCCCTCTTTAAGTATCTCCTGGGGATCGGCTTTCTGGATTGTTACCATGGGGTTTCGGATTCTTACGCCCAGGAAATTACTCATCGTCTCCGGGTCTGCGAAGATGTCACCCACCGGCACCGGACCCGGCTCCCTGGTGGTGATAGCGCGGCGAAAATTCTCGAAGTCTGGTTTCCTCTCCCCGGACGGTTTTATTTTAGGAACTGTTTCTTGGATGTCCACCGGCTTATCCCCTCAATTATGGCGGTGGGGTGTAGCCTCATTCATGCTTCACCTTTCCTATCCATGTTCCTGGTTCCACTTCCTGGTCTCATCCAGCATGGCATAGTAGTTTTCGATCTTGCAGAAATTGGTCACGCTGTTACCCGAGCCAATACAATAGCCGCCGCCGGGTGCACATACATTCAGGATCTGGCGGACCCGGGTACGAACCTGCTCCGGGGTGCCCCGGGCGAGAAGGTCAACATCCACGCCGCCCAGGATAGAGATCCGGTCGCCGTATTTCCGGTATACCTCCTCCACCGGCTCAATATTGTCCTGGAAACTGTGCCGGCCGTCGATTCCGACTACTTCAATAAAATCCTCCATGAGTGCATCGATCTGACCGCAGGAGTGGAGCAGGAAGGGTTTACCGTGCTTATGGCAGGCGTCGGCGAGTCGCTTATGCCGGGGAATTACCCACTGGCGCATCCACTTCGGCGAGAGCATGGTCTGGGTATTGAAGCCTATATCCTCCGCATAAAAGATGGCGCCGGTAGCCGGGTGGGCCGCGGACTGGTCAATGGCCGCCTCGGCAATGATGGTTAGCTGTTCGAGAATATCGCCCAGGAGTTCGGGTTCCTCGATGCTCTTGATGGCCATCTGCTCGAAACCCATAAGGAACTTGAGGTCCTCGAAAATCCCAAAAATGAATACCATGACCTTCATGCCCGGGAGCATCTTCTCGGCTGCGTATTCGATAGGGAGGATGTTAATCTGATCCATCGGAGGCCAGGCGAATTCTTCGAACTCCCCCCGGGTGGTAATCAGCCCCTGGTGTTCGTTCTGCCAGGCCCGGAGCTTCCCCTCCTGCATCGGGTTTTCCTTGAGCTGCATCCGGGTGCGGGGCAGGGGCACAATCGGGAGCATGGTCACATAGTCGTAGCCCACCGTCTTGCCGAAGGCGAGACTTAGATCCATCAGCTTGACGCCGAACTCGAGCGATTCCGGTGTTACTTCCAGGCTCAGAACATCCAAAAGTTGCCCGGACGGAAAGTCGATGCCCGTGACCTCAGACATAATCTCTACATCTGTCGCCAATTCGATGAATGGCACCGGTCCCTCATGGGTTTCACGCATAATAACCTTCCGGAAATGCTCGAAGTCAGGATTTTCCTTAAAGGGTTTTTCAAGTTTCATTACCTGGCATTCCTCCGCGTAATAGGGAACTTTAAGAAATATGGCGATGGATTTAGTATAACAGATTTAGGTGAATTTCAACAGTCCGCCTCGGGTGGGTTCAGGGGCTAAATATAATTAAGAATAGTCGGAGTTTGTAGGGGTGGAACTCCGTGTCCACCCCGCCAAAGGTAGGGCCGACACAGAAGTCGGCCCCTACTTTATATTGCTAATACCCTTACTCCGGCGGAGGCGGTATGTGGATACATGAGTTATCTTCCAGACAGGTATCGTCCAATATTATTGTGCCGTTGGACTGGAAGTAGCGACCGACCAGGTTGATCATGTAGGTATCGATGTCGAACGCCCTGTTTGGCTTCGGTACATCGAACACGTGCTGACCCCTCGGCTGCATATAAGGGATACGCATGCCCGCTAAACCGTTCTCGGTCTCCACCGTGATCCGCAGGGGCTCATCCAGGGTTGGGGGGTTATAACCGTCACCGCAGGCATGATCAGGATCAATTGATCCATCGTCCGTGCAGATGTAATCCTGATAGGGTGAATCAGCGCATAGCATAAAATTATCATAGTTACACAGGCGGTTGTTAGCCAGATCGTCCACATCGAAAAGGATTTCATAATCTTTAAAGGGACCATCAGTATACGGGCGATGCTCCTGGATCTTCTCCACGCCTTCTATCACACCGGTGTCAATCAGCACCTGGTTCTGGGGCTTTCCGTACCTCGGGTCTTCCTCGAAGAGCTCGATCATCCCGGCCACCTTCGCCTGGGTAATGGCAGTATTCTGGGGTACGCTGGTGTCGCCGACAGTAGGGATGACCAGCACGTTTGAACCCATGACGATGTCAGGTTCAATGTCACTGTAGTCAATCGGTCCCAGAGGAGTGTAGTAGGAATTGGGTACCTTGGCCGGATCCGCAGGCATATGGTAATGCACTGCGTAGGTTCCCGGGTCAGCCGGATCAAAGATTGACTGGACGAGCCCGAGGAGCTTACGGAAGTTTGGGGTGTTGCGATATTCTCCCAGACCCTCGTAGGGCGCAACCAGAGGGGTGCCCTCCTTGAACCAGGCACCCTGCCACTCGGAATCCTGGAGCCAGGTATCAATTACCTGCTTGATATCACCGTGCTGGCCGTTATAGATCTCAATCACAATCGCATCTCCCAAGGCGAGCGGATCTTCCACATCACAATCGGGACGGCAGGCATCTCCTTTTCCGGGCACATAGGTGGGCGTCCAGCCCAGGATCACCCGCTTCTCGATGGCACCCACCGCATCCGCGGGGATATGGATTCGGAACCTCCCCTTGCTCCCGGCAAGGGCATATCTCTCCTCAAGGTTTATTAGGTTCCGAACTATGATCTTATCGCCCTCCTGGATTCGGGTAGTGGGTCCGATGTCCACATAGCCTTCACTATTCACATCCGGGACCATGAACTGGAGCTTGACCGTGCCCGGGTCCTCTGTTGGCCGCCCAAGAACAATGGGTCCGAAGACCCGCAGAAACATGGCCTCGACTACGCCGCCCTGGGTGCTCCGGGCCCCAATGTCAGTCAACCCGGCCCCGCCAGAAACCGGCGCTGCCGCCGTGATGGCCGGCTCGATCCCGGCCAGGATCCCGGAGAGGATTCCTCCGTTGGAGGGCCCATAGGCATAAAAGTCGTTTGTCCATCCGCCGAAGTCCACCTCGCCGTCACCGTTCAGGTCGCCGGCAATATCATCACCCTGATCGCCGTTCCGGTTGATATCGAACTTCCAGGTCCTTTCTCCATCGAACGAGCGGATGATGCGGACAAGCTGCATCTGATCAATGCTCGTCTGCCGGACGTTATCGCGCGAATGGAAGATATCCGCACTCCAGAAATCGCCACCCGAATCCCCGAGGCCGTCATTATTAAGGTCCTTAGCCCGTCCCCTGAGCATTTCCAGTATAGGAATAGTGCATATTAACTCGTATTCGGGAGGCGGATTTATGCATAATGATTTCAGTATATCCTCGTACATCTTTTCTATACCCAGGCCGTGACCCACCGAATCCATGCCGCACATCGCCAGGCCGTGCTTGCCCAGGTTGCCAGCAAAACCAAGGATCTCGAACTTAAAGAGCCCGTATCCATGCCCTTCAATCACGGTAGGATAAGGCGGCTTCATGACAACCGTTTCAATCTCGAAGATATCTCCCGTAGTAAATATTCCGCTCCAGGCCCCAGACGGTATTGTCACCCAGCCATCGGTGGTTGTGAAATCCGAGTCAATATTACCAGAACCCTGAGGCGTTGCGCTTACAACAGTGAAGGCAGTTGGAGAAGTGAAGGTCACCTTATAGGTCCGGGAGGAGGAGGGGATAACGGAGTGGTAGGGCTCGATCTCGATGGCTACCTTTTCGGAAGTATTGAATGTGCCGTCCCAGGCCGTGGTCGGTATCGTCAACCAGCCGTCAGTTGTAGTAAAGTTTGAACCGATACCACCGGAACCCTGAGAACCGCCTTCGATCGTAATAACATCGAAAGTAGTTGAAGAAGAAAAGATCAATGAATAGGTTCGGACCGTAGTTACACCTTCTGCGAGCACGACTTGTTCCCGGTCAATTGAGCCTTCTTCTGAGTCTATATCGACCGTGCCCAGCCGGTAATCCACCCGCGTCTTTATCTGGGAGCTATCCAGTTCCCCGGATACGGAAGTTGTCCTGATCTCTTCCAGGCGATAGTTCGGCTTGGGCACTGAACATAAGAAGGTTACCGTGTTAGGGCCCAATACTGCTGCACCGGTCAACGGGTCAATCTCGAATATTTCATCGTCTTCCGCGGGGTAGTCCCTGGTTGCGATCCCGTCGCGGTCCACGAGGAAGCCAGGCGATTGGAAAGAACCGGCAAAGAAGTAGTCCACATACTTATATGAATCGACCAGGGGTCCGATGTCAACATCACCAAACGGATTTCCGATAAGGGGGAGAAAGTCTGTAAAAAGGTTCATCAGGTCTTCTGCCTTGATAATATACGGGTTCGTAGCATAGTCTACAAGCTCGGCGTGATAAAGCTCGGCAACCTCCGCGGGAAAATTCTCCGCAAGATAGCCCATAGGGCCGTAGCCGTAGAGCCCGCGCCGGATGGTCACCAAGTCGCGGGTCTGACTGCCGGTGGTGAACTTCCAGGCAAAGGCCACATCGGGGATGCTCAACCCGAACTTAGGTAAAATGGACCTGAGGGACTCAAGCGCCTCGGTCTGCTGGGTGTGGTTAATGAATTTAAAGGGCGAGCGCACCGGCCACGCCTTTCCGTCCGAGCCGGGAAGCCCCTTGAGCCGGTTGGTGATCACTACCGCATAGACCGACTCCTCTTCCAGCGGCAGCACCGGCCGCATGATCAGCGTATCGGTCTCCCGCTCGTAGAAGTCAATGAGATCGTGGTACTCACTCCATGGATCTTCCGGGTTCAAACGCCACACCCCGTCGTAGAAGACATTGGGTAGGTCGAATACCCCGTCGAAATCAGTGTCCCGTTCAATATAGGGGTCATCACAAACGCCGTTTCCGTTCAAGTCTTCGTTATAGGTCTCGAAGAAAAGGTTGCTCCCGAGAGACCGCGTGTCGTTAGGGAAGTAATTGTTGTTTTTCTCCAGTTGGAGTGGGAAGTTACCTTTTCCCATGTCAAGTAATGTCGCCTTACCGTAGTTGGGCGATTTACGATTAAGGTTAATTACGAATACCACATCGTCATTGAAGTCGTTGTTCCATTGATGACGGTTAATGATGATATTGATATCGATGGGGGCGTCGAAGGAGAGGGTTATGGAGCCGAAGATTCCGAACCCGGTCAGGCGGTTAATCTTTTCCCGCAGGTCGGACTCCAGCCGGGTAGGGGCGATCACGCTGACGTTGATCCGCCTTCCGGTAGGAGAGGAATCGTCTATTCTGGTAGCGGAGTCATTGGGGAACGGGATGTCCGGAAACGGTCTGGCATTTAGGTCGTACTTGATCATCGGCCCCTTCCCGGGTGGTGCTTCCGCCAGTCCTTCCGGCGGCTTATTCTGGGTGCAGGTAAGGGCCGTAACGGAAGCGAGAATGATCCCGATCTGAAACAGTCTTAATACTGTCCTACCATATTGCCATCTCATAGAAAACCTCCTTATAGTTCCCTCTCCCCTTGTCCTTTTACTATAGGGACTCCGATGAATATCGGAGCCTGCTCCTCCGCCTCAGGCAGATCGGGTTCAGCCTACTTTGCCAAAGGCTTCCCACTACGCTAAAGCTACGTAGGACAAGACGAAGGCTGAAAATCGAACCCCTACAACTGGTGGGTGGGCGGAAACTAATAGTATTTTCACTCCCTTCCCTTAGACCTAACCAAAGGCGTGGCTTAGGACAGGTATTTTGGATTTTCACATACAACGCTTACTTTGGCGGCGGTGGGATGTGGATACAGGAGTTATCTTCCAGACAGGTATCATCCAAAATTATGGTGCCGTTGGACTGGAAGTAGCGCCCGATCAGGTTGATCATATAGGTATCAATATCGAACGCCCTCCAGGGGTGCGGCACATCGAATCCATGCTGACCGGTAGGCTGCATGTAAGGGATACGCATGCCCGCTACGCCGGTCTCGGTCTCCACCGTGATCCGCAGGGGTGTTTCCAGGGTAGGTGCACCATAATGGTCACCGCAGGGCTCCTCATCAAGCGTCGGGCAAAAGTAGTCCTGGAAATCTACATTATAGCATTCTGCTGTGTCGTATTCGCATAGGTGGCTGTCCGACAGAGCATCCACATCAAACAAAATGTGTTTTTGAATATCATTTTCGTAAATAATGTAGGGCTCTATCTTTTCCACGCCCTCCACCACATGGTTGTCAATGAGAACCTGGTTCTGGGTCTTCTCATACCTCGGGTCATCCTCGAAAAGCTCGATCATCCCGGCTACCCTTGCCTGAGCAATTGCAGTATTTTGGGGAACATTGGTATCACCCATAGTGGGGATGACCAGGACATTTGCGCCCTTATCAATGTCACAGTCGAGATTGAAATCCTTACAATAATCGATCGGCCCCAGAGGCGTGTAGTAGGAGTTGGGGGCGTTGGCCGGGTCTTTAGGCATGTGATAGCGAACGGCATAGGTTCCCGGGTCGGATGGGTCCATGATCGACTGGGCGATCCCGATAAGTTTCCGGTAGTCAGGGGTGCCGCGATAATCCCCAATCCCCTCGTGGGGCGAAACCAGTGGCGTGTCCTTCCTGAACCATGCTCCCTGCCACTCGGAATCCTGGAGCCAGGTATCAACTACCTGCTTGATATCCCCATGCTCGCCGTTATAGACCTCAATCACAATCGGGTCTCCCAGAGCGAGCGGATCGGGAACATCGCACTCGGGACGACAGGTACTTCCTTTTCCGGGTACATAGTCGGGTTCCCAGTTCAGGATCGCCCGCTTCTCGGTGGCATTTACCGCATCGGCAGGGATGTGGACTCTAAACCTTACTCCTAACGGGCCTCTGCCATAATCATTCGAAATCTCAGCAATGGCATATCTCTCATCACCGGTTCTCAGGTTCCGGACCACGACCTTATCGCCTGCTTGGATCTGAGTTGTAGGCCCTATATCTGCATAGCCCTTACTATTCACATCCGGGACCATGAACTGGAGCATGACCGTATCCGTGTCGTCTTCCATTGGCCGCCCTAAAACAATGGGCCCGAACAGTCGCAGGAATACAGCCTCAACCACGCCCCCCTGAGTGGTCCGGGCCGATATGTCAATCAGACCGGCCCCGCCGGAAACCGGCGCCGCCGCCGTGACGGCCGGCTCGATCCCGGCCAGGAACCCGGAGAGGATCCCTCCCAGGGAGATGCCATAGGTATAAAAGTCATTGGTCCATCCGCCGATATCCACCTTGCCGTCACCGTTCAGGTCGCCGGCAATGTCATCGTTCGGGTTCCCGTTCTGATTGATGTCGAACTTCCAGGTCCGCTCTCCGTCAAACGAGCGGATGATACGGACAAGCTGCATCTGGTCAACGATCGTCTGGCGGACGATGTCGCGCGTATGGAAGGTATCCGCGCTCCAGAAATCACCGCCGGAGTCCTCGACACCGTCGTTATTAAGATCCCGGGCCCGTCCCGGGAGCAGGGGAAGCAGGGCATCTGCTAAGACGCAGAGTTTCTCATATTCTGGAGGCGGAACCGGAGCCCCGCATATTATTTTAAGTGCATCCAGTTCAAAGCTTTCCAGGCCCAGGCCGTGACCCACCGAGTCCACTCCGCATACGGCGATACCGTGCTTGGCGTAGTTACCGGCAAAGCCCAGGATCTCGAACTTCATAGAGGTATAGCCGTGTCCCTCGATCACCGTTGGATAGGGCGGCTTCATGACAACCGTTTCAATCTCGAAAACATTCCCCGAAGCAAACACGCCACTCCAGGCCCCAGAAGATATTGTCAACCAGCCATCAGTAGTGGTGAAATCTGAGTCAATATTACCGGAACCCTGAGGTGTAGCGCTTGCAACAGTGAAGGCAGTTGGAGAAGTGAAGGTCACTTTATAGGTCCGGGAGGAGGAAGGGATGAGGGGGTGGTAGGGATCGAGCTCGATAATCACCGTTTCGGAGGCAGTGAATGTTCCGTCCCAAGCAGTAGTCGGTATCGTCAGCCAGCCGTCATCGGTAGTGAATTCCGAGCCGATATCGCCGGAACCTTGAGATGTGCCGCTTTCGATAGTGACATCAAAGGCAGTTGAGGATGTGAAGGTTATCGTATAGATCCTGGCCACAGAAGCACCACTTACGAGAATCTGCTCTTGATCAACTGAACCGTCTTCCGAGTCCACATCTACTGTGCCCAGGCGGTAGTCTATACGCGTTTTTACCTTGGAACTATCCAGCTCCCCGGTTGTGGATGTAGTTCTGATCTCTTCCAGGCGATAGTTTGGTTTGGGCACTGTGCATACGATGGTCACCGTGTTGGGGCCCACTACGGCCGCACCGGTCAGCGGGTCGATCTCGAATATTTCATCATCGTCAGCGGGATAGTTCTTGGTCGCGATCCCGTCGCGGTCCACGAGAAAACCAGGTGCCTGGAAGGAGCCCGCGAAGAAGTAGTCCACATATTTATATGAATTAACCAGGGGTAGTATTTCCTTCTGCGACATACCAAAAACCATCTCGCCGAGAAGCGGCAGGGCATCCATTATGTCTGCTGTCTTGAGGATGTACGGGTTCGAAGCCCCGGGCGCACTTTTCATTCGATCAAGCTTTCCGATCTCTGCGGGGAAATCCTTAGCAAGGTAGCCCATGGGGCCGTCGCCGTATAGTCCGCGCCGGATGGTGACCATGTCGCGGGTCTGGCTGCCGGTGGTGAACTTCCAGGCAAAGGCAACATCGGAGATACTCAACCCGAACTGAGGCAGAATGGACCGGAGGGGCTCGAGCGCCTCGGTCTGCTGGGTGTGGTTGATGAACTTGAAGGGCGAGCGCACCGGCCACGCCTTTCCGTCCGGGCCGGGAGGGCCCTTGAGCCGGTTGGTGATCACCACCGCGTAGACCGACTCCTCTTCCAGCGGGAGCACCGGCCGCATAATCAGCGTGTCGGTCTCCCGCTCATAGAACTCAATAAGATCGTGATACGCACTCCAAGGGTCTTCCGGATTCAACCGCCACGCCCCGTCGTAGAAAACATTGGGCCGGTCGAATACGCCGTCGAAATCGGTATCCCGGTCAATATAGGGATCAAAGACGCCGTTTTCGTTCACGTCTTCGTCAATGGTCTCAAAGTAAATGTTACTCCCATGATACCGGGGGTCGTTCGGGAAGTAATTATGGTTCCTCTCCACTTGGAGGGGGAAGTTACCTCGTCCCATGTCGAGTAATGTTGCCTTCCCGTAGTTGGGTGAGGCCGGATTCAGGTTAATCACATAGGCCACATCGTCAGTGAAGTCGTTATTCCACTGATGACGGTTAATGATGATATTGATATCAACGAGGGCATCGAAGGAGAGGGTTATGGAGCCGAATATTCCGAAGCCGGTCAGGCGGTTAATCTTTTCCCGCAGGTCGGACTCCAGCCGCGTGTCCGCAATTATGCTGACATTGACCCGCCTCCCGGTAGGGGAGGAGCTATCAATCCTAGTAGCGGAGTCGTTGGGAAACGGGATGTCCGGAAAAGGTCTGGCATTTATGTCGTACTTGATCATCGGCCCCTTCCCAGGAGGCGTTTCCGCCAGTCCTTCCGGCGACTTATTCTGGGCGCAGGTCAGGGCTAAAACGGAAGCAAAGATGATCCCGATCTGAAACAGTTTTAATAATGTCTTGCCATATCGCCTTCTCATAAATAACCTCCTTAAGGTTCCCTTTCTCCCTGTTGGGGAAAATGATAAAATTTTCACCCCCGATCCAGGGCAGCAGGAGTCTTACCACTCGATAGTTATCCGTCCCTGAAGTTTTCTTATCGATTTACCCTGATTACCCTGTTCGTCAGCGAACGCATTACCGGGCATGAAATGGCCGTACTGTAAGCCTCCGCGGAGCATGAGCACCGAGCCCAGCAGTTCAACCGAACTCAGTTTGTGCTGGTAGCTCATCTCGGTATCGAATTCCCAGCCGAGTTCTTTGTTTCCGCATTCCGCACCCTTGAAGTTGGTTGGAACTCCACCCGCATTAGCAGCGGTCTGAAATGGGTCCATGAAGTCCTCGGCAGCCCAGGCATGAAGCAGGCCCAACTTGAGCCCTAGTCCTCCTTCCTTTTCCGGTGGACGGTAGGATACGAAGACGCTCTGATAAAAGGCGTTGGTAACCGAACCATCGGTAGGTAGCTGGTCGATCCCTTTTTGCGGGATATATACCAGCTCGGGATCCGCTATAGAGTCAGGCTGGGCGGCCGACAGCGAGGCAATTACCTCATCGAATAAAACAACCCCCACATTGTAGTCGGGGTCGAAAGAAAAGGCGTAATTGGTGTCATCGTAGGTGTTGGCGTCTCCCGAGGCATAGCCGCCCTCGAGACCGAGGCGAAGCCCGCTAAGAGAGACCCCGGTGCGAAGCGCCATGCCGAAGCTTTCGAGATCAAGCTCCCTGGGGGCATTTTCGATGGCACCTAAATAGAGCACCCGGTCCGTCCATCCCCGGATCATTGCGCCCTCGAAGGCCGCCGACAATACTAAACCGCCCTCTTCATCCGATCCGCTCTTCCAGCTGAGATATATGTCGTATGCGGTAGCCTTGACCTCATCCCCATCATCGTCTTCCTGGTCCCGGAGTGCCAAATACACTCCCGCAAAGATATGATCCGGGTCATCGTAGAAGCACGATAGGACAAACTCACTGCCGCGGTCCCCGTCCTCGAAGCTGGCGTTCTCGTCCCGCCAGACAATGTCGTATCCCACCCCGAGTACCAGCCGGTCCGCAAGGTCGCTGTCGGAGAAAAACTTTAGCGGCTTGGTCCCGAACAGTGCCCGCCAGTAGAGGTCCCCGTAGTAGGATTCACCGAATTCATTAAGCCGGTTTTCACCGTCATTCGACACAAGACCCAGGCCCCAATGGGAGGCCATCTGGCCCAGGCGGAGTACTCCTACCGGGCTTTCCCACTCGACCCAGAGCTGACGGGGCTCGACATATTCAAAATCATCCTCGCCGTCCCAGGGCCGGTCGGCAAAATCGGTTCCCAGGTCCGCCTCGTCACCGGAGATAAGTCCGCTGAAGAAGTCCGCCTGGGACAATAACTTTAATTTCTCCCCGATCCAGAGCTCGGGCGAGACCCGGAGCCGGTTCTCCAGCCAGCTGTTCTGACCCAGTTCCCGGCCTTCATCGTCAACCGGGAAATCGGAAAGCCAGTTTGCCCGGAAGCGGTATTCTGTCGGCATCTTGAACTCAAGGTCGCCGTAAGCAGTACCAGCCGCCAAGATTCCGCATACTGTCAAGGTCGTTGCCAAAATACTTGCTTTTTTCATAACGTAATACCTTTCTTTAAAATAATTTTTAAACCTATCCCTGGATTTCTCTCCCCTATTACTACTTATTTTGAAGTGAATTTACAATACCACCCCAAACTTACTAATGTCAATAAAAAAAATTTTTACCGACTCCCGAGCAATTTTAAACTTAAACCGGTCATTACGCCCGGGGCGCCAGGAGTTCGGCGATATGCATTACCCGCACGTTACTCTCCTGCCGGCTCAGGTAGCCTTTGATCTGGATGAAGCAACCGGGGTCGCAGACCACAACGGTGTCCGCACCGGAGCCAGCAATACTTTCCGCTTTCCTCCTGGCCATGGCTGCGGAGACCTCGGGAAACTTGATCGAAAAGGTGCCGCCGAAGCCGCAACAGCGCTCCGAGTCCTCCATCTCCACGAGTTCCACCCCGGTGACCGCCCGGATCAATGCCCGCGGCTCCTCCTTGATCCCGAGTTCCCGGTTTAGATGGCAAGAGTCATGGTAGGTGACCCGCCCGGAAAAGGAGGCGCCCAGGTCGGTCAGGCCGAGACGTCGGACCAGGAACTCGGTCAGTTCGAAGGTACGTCTGCCGATAGAACGAGCATTTTCGAGATCGTCCGGATTGTCGGCGAAGAGGCGCTGATAGTGGTTTCTTACCATGGATACGCACGACCCCGAGGGGGATACGATTATTTCGCTGTCTGCGAAGGCCCGGAGGAACTGTCGGGCCACCCGGCGGGCGTCCTCCCAGTGTCCCGCATTGAAAGCCGGCTGACCGCAGCAGGTCTGGTCCTCGGGGTAGGAGAGTTCGAGGCCCAGCCGCTCGAGCAGACGGGCTGCGGCCTCCCCGATCTCCGGGAGGAAGATGTCGGCCAGGCATGGGATAAAAATGGAAACCCGCATTGATGGTTCCTTGATATTTTTTTAAGTTGGTGTAATATATCATAAAGTCCGGGATAAGGGAATAGAATCCATGGAGAAATTACCGAAAAGCTTCCGAGAGAGGGTAAGACGGGCCGCGAAGGACCCGTCGGTGGAGGCCAGGTTGAGGATGGGAGTCCAGATGTTCGGGGTGCTGAGAAAGTTCCGGATCGACGAGCTCGGCAATTTCGAGGAGCTCCGCCAAAGGTATAATGAGATCAAGGAGGCCGTATTCTCGGACCATGAGGGGTTTATCGCCCGGCTCCGGGAACAGGTCGAGTCCCGGGGAGGCAGATTCCACCTGGCGGAGAATGCGGAACAGGCCTGCCGGATCATCTGCGGACTCGCCCGGGACGCCGGGGTCAAGATCGCAGTCAAATCGAAGTCCATGACCTCGGAGGAGGTAGGATTGAGCCCCGCCCTGGAGGGAGGGGGGATCGAGGTGTGGGAGACCGATCTAGGGGAATTTATTATTCAGTTAGCCAAGGAGCCTCCCTACCATATCGTGGGTCCGGCACTCCACAAGACCAGAGGAGAGATCGCCAAGCTCTTTGCGGAAAATTTGGGCGTGGAGCCTAATGATAACCCGCAGGAGCTCACCAGACAGGCCCGCGAGTTCCTGCGAGAAAAATTCCTTACCGCCGATATGGGCATAACCGGCGCCAACGCCTTGGTGGCCGAGAACGGGGCCTTGATCCTTATCGAGAATGAGGGCAATATCCGCCTGACCACCACGTTGCCCCGGATCCATATAGCCCTGGCCGGGATCGATAAGATCATTCCCACCATGAGCGATCTTGCCGTTTTTCTCAAGCTCCTGCCCAGGAGTGCCACCGGCCAGAAGATGAGCGGATATGTTTCCATGCTCCGAGGGCCTGGGAAGAAGGATGAGTGCGACGGCGCGGAGGAATTCCACCTGGTGCTCCTTGATAACGGCAGGTCCCGGATGCGTGACGATCCCGTGCTCCGGGGGACGCTTAAATGTGTCCGGTGCGGTGCCTGCCTTTTCGCCTGCCCGATATATCAGCATATCGGCGGTCATGCATATGGCTCGGTATATACCGGCCCCATCGGGGCCATGATTACCCGGGCCCTAACGGGCGTCAGGGAAGGCCCTTCGGGACACCCCGATAGTTATCGGGGCTCAGGGCGGGCCCCCGATGATTTGTGGCTTCTGCCTTTTGCCAGCTCCTTGTGCGGGCAGTGCACCGAGGTCTGTCCGGCCAAGATCCCAATCCACAGGGTCTTACTCGATCTCCGCCAGCGTTCGGCCGAGAGTGCGGGTGCCCGCTCCTCCCGAGCGGAACGGGCGGCCTTTCGGGCGTGGAGCGAGTTGTGGAAAAGACCCGCTGGGTATAAGCTTTCTACTAAGGCCGCGGCGGCCGTCGGGAAACTTGTGGCCCGGGAAGATATGATCCGGAGCCTCCCGCCACCCGGGAATGCCTGGACCGAAGAAAGGGATTTCCCATCGCCCGCCCCGAATTCTTTTCACGAGAGGTGGCGAAGCCGCACTCCCACGACTGCCGTGGGCTCAGAGGGCCCGGCCTGGAAAGGCCAGATTACCCAGGCAGATGCCGAACAGCCCGGGAGCCCAGCCAGGCAAACCGGGCAGGGGAAGGGGCCGAGGCCGGGTGATCCGGATAAGTTCGTTAACGGACTCGAATTCTCGCAAGGGATAGTATCCGTAGCAAGGGGGGTGGCCGAGGTCAGAGATAAACTTAAGGAGATCCTGTCAGATTTTACCGGCCAGGTCATGGTCAGGTGGACTCACCCTGACCTGGAACTGCTGGGGCTGGATGAGCTGGCAGCCCAGGTGGGAATAACCGTGGCTTCCCCCGAGCAGGACGGTGATGATTTAGTAAAGAAAGCGGCCGCGGCCACCGTCGGGGTTACCGCCGGCGACTACTGCCTGGCCGAGTCGGGGACGATCGTTCTCTTAAGCGGTCCGGGTCGGGAGAGGTGCATCAGTCTCCTGCCTCCCGCTCACATCGCGGTAGTCCGGAAAGAGCGGGTCCTTGCTGATATCGATGACCTTGTCCCAGCGTTGTCCCAGGAGGGGCAATCGGACTTCCACGGAATCACATTAATAAGCGGGCCGAGCATGACCGGCGATATTGAGATGACCCCCGTGCTCGGAGTGCACGGCCCTAACCGCCTGTTCGTGATCCTGTGGAGTAAGGATTAAAGCCGGTGGAGATCAATACCGACAACCCCATTCCGAGCCAATCCACCCTCTTATATTGATATAATCAGCTTCGACTTTGGATTCCGTCGATGTAGCCGACCAATCCCGTCTTGACATTGGCCGCATTCGCTTCATCGGTATCGATGTGCATGGCTAGTTGGAAGCTCGGATGAACCCGGACCAGCACGTCACCGAAGATGAGCTCACGCTCGCCCTCCACCCGGACTAGTACCATATCCTTATCGCGCAGACCGAAATTCAGGGCATCTTCGGGTGACATATGAATGTGACGGAGGGCGCAAATCACCCCTTTATCGGTAATAATATTGCCTTTCGCACCCTCGATAGTCACCCCCGGACTGTCTTCAATATCTCCGGACCCGCGGATAGGGGGATGAATGCCCAGCTGGAACTGCTCGGTCATCGAGATTTCGATCTGGGTTTCCTTGCGGGTAGGCCCGAGGACCCTCACTCGCTCTACCCTGCCCTTGGGCCCGAATAAGGTCAACTTTTCCTTACAGGCATACTGACCGGGCTGGGAGAGTTCATGCTCAAAAGTAAGCTGGTATCC
Organism: Deltaproteobacteria bacterium; assembly: GCA_020345765.1. Classification (GTDB taxonomy): domain Bacteria; phylum Desulfobacterota. The sequence continues at coordinate 1,257,221 of CP070770.1, read as the reverse complement.
CGGGCCGAAGAGTTCCTCCACATGTTGTTGGGAAAGGTGGACATGGTGGGCCGAAACCTCGACCGGAATAGGGATTGGCTTCTGGGTGTGAATGATTTTGGTAACATAGCGGCGGTTTAAAGCGCGGATTATCTCCCGGGCGATCATCTGCTCCTCATTTGTGAGAATCACTAATGTGCGTACCGGCGCATCGTCGGTAGAGATATCGCGGACACCATCGGGGCCCCGGGCTATCCGGTTTTTATCCTCGCTGAGATAAATACCCATATAGCCCAGTCCCTGACAGGCAAGGCTACGCACCCCGGGACTTCCCTGTCCGATACCGCCGGTGAAGACGAGGACGTCGAGTCCGCCCATGGCGGCAACATAAGCACCGATATACTTTCGCACCTGGTAACAGAAGGTTTTAAAGGCCAGCAGGGCACGGTGATTACCTTTATTAGCCGCCTGCTCAATCTCCCGCATGTCGTTTGAGATGCCCGAAAGTCCTTTAAGACCACTTTGCTCGTTAATTAATCGGTCTAACTCCTCATGGCCTAAACCTTCGGAACGCACCAGGTAGGTGAGGATTGCGGGGTCAAGATTGCCGCATCGGGTAC
>CP070770.1:1229576-1256522 GCA_020345765.1 Deltaproteobacteria bacterium | reverse complement strand
CAATTCAATAATTTGCATTCAGCCTTCGTAGCACTTCGGCGAAGTAGGCTTTTTCACTTTGCAATTTAAAATTCGCCGCAGGCATCTAGCATCATTTGCCTTAAAGCAACTCAGAAAAATTACTCTGACCCGGTCTTCTCCCTGAGCTTCTCTTCAACAAAGCATTTCAATTGTTTTTTGAAGAGATTGATTGAGCACTTGCCGCAGGAGATGCATGCGGCTTTGGTCAGGTCTCCGGATTTCCATCTTTTTATCAGGTCGGGTTCTCGGATGAAAGGCCGACACATGGAAACCAAGTCGGCGCCACCGTCCCTGATAACCCTTTCGATGACCTCGGGCGAGCGCAAGCCGCCGACAAGGATTATAGGTATTTCGAGAGCCTGTTTAAGCGCTGTCGAGTACTCCAGGAAATAGGCCTCCTCTTCCGGCTTGTTGATACCGATCGCTGAAATCATGTGGCCGCTCTGGAATCCAATACCACCGGTGACCTCGATGCAGTCAATGCCTGCCGCGACGATCGCTTTGGCCTGCGGGATAGCCGCGCTTACTTCAAGGCCACCATCAACGAAATCATCGCAGTTCATCTTAATCATGATCGGGAAATCGGGGCCGACGAGTTCGCGGGTCCTTTTTATAATTTCGCAGACAAGGCGGGCCCGGTTTTCAGTTGTGCCGCCATATTCGTCATTGCGCACGTTCATGTAAGGCGAGAGGAAGTTGCTTATCAGGTAGCCGTGACCGCCGTGCAACTGGACACCGTTGAATCCTGCTTCCTTTGTCCTCCGGGCGGCCTGGGCGAATTTCTCGACCATCTCCCCGATCTCTCCAGCAGTCATCGCCTTCATGGCCACATCCATCCCGGGAATCGGCACTTCCGAAGGCACCGGCGCGGGGCCGCCGCGCAACTTGGGAACGTCCTGCCTGCCCGGATGCACCAGCTGCATCACGATCTTTGCGTCCCGGGACTGAACACCCTCTACTATTAGTTTCCAATCGTCTATATAACTGTCTTCATCAATGGCAGTAGCGTAAACGTAACCCGGGACATCGGGTAGATCCTTGTAGCGGTCGACCATACAGGCACTCGTGAAGATCAGTCCCGTCTCGCTCTGGGCAAGCCTATAATAAAGTTCGGCCAGCCGGAACTGCGGGCGGCCTTCAAAGTCGGCCATACCCTCGTAAGTCGCCGAGCGCGCCAACCGGTTCTTTACAAGCATGTTTTTTATTCTTATCGGCTCGAACATTATTGACATCGTGGTCCCCCGTCTGGTGCTTACTCCCGGGCTTCCCTGCTTTCATCGAGCCCCGCTGTCCCTATTTTCCTAACCTAATCCCAGGAGAGAGGCGGCGTTGCCGCCAAGGATCGCGTTAACCTCCTCCTCGGTAAATCTTATTCCCGGCGGGGCCTTGGCCGGCAGGTCTTTGATCAATTGGATCCAGGTCCCGACAGGTTCGACGATGCTGAAGATTGGGCCATCGGTTCCGAACAGCACCTTGGAAACACCGGCATAATCGATCAGGTCGCGCAGCTCCCAGCAGAAAAGCTCGTAATGCGCAAAGGCAAGGGTATCAAACGCAGCCAGATCGCCATAAAGATTCGGCTGATGGGTGGCCAGGGCCGCCCACGGCCGCCAGTCAATCTGTCCCATGTGGGCGGCAATCACCTTGAGATCCGGGAAATCAACCGCCAGATCGGCCAGGAGCCTGGGATCGGCGTACTTACACCGGGAGGGAGGTCTCCAGGGGCCGGTATGGGTCAGGAGAATCCCCCCGTGCTTCTGCACGATCTCGAGCAATTTTGACGATTCGGGACCGGAGGGGTCATAGCCATCATCAGGATGATATTTCAGCCCCTTCATCCCGAACTCTTCCAGGCATTGCCGGAGCATATCCGGGGCAGTGGGGCGCCGCGGGTCAACTCCGGCCAGGGCCATAATCCGGTCGGGATTTTTCCGGGCGACCTCGGCGACGATCTTATTCTGGGTCTGGGCAAGTTCGGGGGTAAACATTTCGTTGGCGGCATTATCGACCGCGCAGACGCAGGTAAAATCGATCCCCGCTTCCTTCATCGAGGCAAGCAGTTTCTCCCCGGTCGGGTCGGGCCAGCTCTCGAGCGCCTGCTTGATCATTGTCTCCCTATCCGCCTTCCTTCCCATGCTCCGGGCAGCGCGAAGCGGATCTTCCACCAGATGCTCTGCTAACACTTTCGGCAGTGCCGGGATCAAATGGTAATGAACATCTACAATCATTCCTGTCTCCTCATGGTTGAGAATTGACTAACCGGAGACTAAAGGCCGGCCCCAATTTCCGGATTTACTTAATTACCGGATCGCCTCCCGGAGCCTCGAACCACCAACCCCCGCCATCATTTGCCCATTTGTCAAGATCAAAGATCCGACCCCCAAACTTCACAGAACAAACCATGGATAGACGGCTACCCCCTTCTGTTTGAAAGAACGATCCCCTCCATAGACCAGGGCGGCTGGTCCATCGTGTTGTCCGCTCAAATACCCCCAGTAATTTAGTCCATCAAAGAAATCGGCGGCAACCGTCTGAGCCGATTTGGCCTCCACCGGGATCAGACGGCTTCCCATGTCGATGAGGATATCAATCTCGTGGCCGCTGGAGTCCCGCCAGAAATAGAGACCGGGTTGCTCCCCGCGGTGCACGAAGTTCTTGTAAAGCTCGGAGAGCACGAAGCTCTCGAAAATGGCGCCCCGGGCTGCGTGTTGATGGAGGTCTTCCGGAGCCTTGATCCGAAGCAGAAAGCACAGAAGGCCGGTATCCAGGAAGTAGATTTTGGGGCTCTTGATGAGCCTTTTACCGAAATTCTGGTGATGGGGCCGGAGAAGTATAATCAGGAAGCTGGCCTCCAGCACCGAGATCCAGCGTTTCGCGGTGGTATGGGTAATGCCGCAGTCCGAGGCCAGCCCGGATAGATTCAACAGCTGCCCGTTCCGACCCGCGCAGAGCCGGACGAATCGACCGAAGGACTCGAGGTCGCCGACATTAAGCACATTGCGGACATCCCGTTCCAGATAGGTCTGGTAATAGCTGCTTAGCCAGTCCCGTGGCGTGAGGCCCTTGTCGTGAATCCGCGGGTAAAAGCCCATGAACAGTAACTCCATCAGTTTATGTCGGGGTGCCTGCACATTCCGCGGTGTCTCCCACCCCAGCTTCTCCAGCGATACCGCCGGCCGGTCGAACAGCTCAGCCAATGAAAATGGAAGCAGGTGGAGCACCGCACACCTACCAGCGAGGGACTGGGAGATGCTCTGTAAGAGCAGAAAATTTTGTGAGCCCGTTAAGATGAACTGCCCCGGACGGTCTTGCTCATCGACCAAGACCTGAATATAGGAGAACAATTCGGGAGAGTGCTGCACTTCATCTAATACCGCAGGACCGTCAAACTGATTAAGAAACCCCCGAGGATCCTCCAGGGCGAAGGTGCGTTGATCAGGAAGTTCCAGGGAGACATACGCATAGTCTTTGAATTCGGTCTGAACTAATGTTGTCTTGCCCGACTGCCGCGGGCCCGTGACAGTCACGATCGGGAACTGCGCGGCGGCCTCCTGGAGTTTTATCGCCAATGTCCTGTGGATCATAACATGCCATTTCTTGATAATTGAATATCTGATATTCAAATTACATGAATATTATCTGATTGTCAAGAGTTTTACCACTCGGCCAAAAATAGGGACAGCGGCAGTTTAATATAAGATTTTAAGCTGTCAAAGTCAAGGATTGGACTTGAAGTTTCGGTCCCCAGATGTCAGAACTCAGTCACTTTTTAAGACGAAACGTTATATAGGTAATCCCGGGATGATGCGACCCCGCACCTTTGTCTTATATTCCAGGTAAGTTTGGCCCAGTTCCCGTTCCAGGCCTGTCTCTTCAATTAAAATAATGAACAGGAGAGCTATCCACCAAATCGGAACCAGGGCCAAACCGATAATTGAACGGAACATAACGGCCCAACCCAGGAACCAGATAACCTCACCCAGGTAAATTGGATTTCTTACAATACCGTAGAATCCCGTGGTCTTAAGATTCATTTTCTCGTCTGGCCCGGTAAACGGTTTTATATATAAGCCCGGGATGCCGGGAATGCAGAAGACGCATCCGGTAGCGAAGATAATGCCGCCCACCACCCAGTTCCACCCATCGATCTCGAAACGGGGCTGCGGGCAGAAAGGCAGAGTTAGCATTACCCGGCCTAAATCAAACAGTACAACAACGATAATACCGAAAAGCTGAGATTTACCCAGCTTTTTACTGCCTACCTGCGCTCCGGCCCCGACAAGACCGAACATACTGATTAAAGCCCAGAAAAACGGATCCTTGAAAAACATCATGGTAAATCTCCGGAAGGGACGGGGCCCTATGACTGTTTTATCTTCAATTCAATCTCCGCCATCATTTGCCTTAAAACAACATAGTCAATAGTCAAGCTTTGTCCCCGATTCCTCTCTATCTTTCGGAGATCTTGGCAGGGAGGCCGGGGAAGGCCGCATCTTGGCGAATCGCCACGGCTCGTAGATTGCCAAGGCGGAAAGGTACACAGTGGCCCCGTTCCAGAGGTGGGGGATGGCCGTTCTCTGCTGGGCAACTATCTTGCCGGTGCCGGCAAAATCTCCCCACAATGTGACTTCGCCGTAGCAGTCGGTACCCGGAAATGTCACCTCATGGGTTAGTAACCGGAGCGCGCGCTCGAGCAACTCCCGATATTCGCCTCTCTCCTGGTCGGCCAGGGCCAGGATGAAGACCTCCTCGCCCAGGTAAGCAAAGCCCGGCTGCTCCTTGTCTGTTTTCTCCTGTATGCTTTGAGCAAGCCTTTCTTTGATGGTCATCGCTCCCGGTCCGTTATAGTCGTCAAATACCGGCGCCGGCCATAAGGTCCAGGGCAGGCCTCGCCATCCTGCCCTCTCCAAAGTCCGCGGGTCCATGATCCTTCCCCGCACGCCGTCCCGGAGCACCCTTGCGGCCTCACAAAATTTCTCAGTCCTCTCCGGAGCAATGCCCCAGCGGGGGCCTGCGTCACAGGCCGCGGCAAGACCGCTGAGAACCGATGCCGCCCCGTGAAGGGTTGCGTCAGGAATAAAGTTATCGTCCTCCACTGCCGGCCGAGTCCAGCCTTTCTCCAGGTCCACATAGTCAAGGAGCGCTTCCGCGGCCCGGGCCATGGTTTCCTTCATCGCCAGGATATAAGCAGGCCGTTCCCTCTCCGCAAGCACGCGCTCATGCCGCCAGAAGTCCCAGACCAAAAGCCCGGTCTCATCTATCTCAAAGGGCAGGATCTTGGGAATGGAGCCGTGAGAGCCGTCAGCAGCCATGTTAGCCGGCCAGTGTCCAGCGGGTTTGTACCAGGGAGGGCGGAAGTTCATGATCCAGATGAGTGCGAAATCGACTGATTTGGTATACTGAGTTCGAGCATAGAAAGAACAGTGATTGGTAACTGCTTCCGGGAATCCGGCAAGGTCGAGAGTGAGGTCGAAGAATGCGCCGTCCCGCGGCCAGTCAAAATGATATTGTGGCTGGCGGGCCAGGGAGGCCACGATCGCCCCGCTCTCCTGGTCCTGACCCTGGATCAGGTTCAAGACCGAGCGCCGCATCACCCTGGCGGTTACGGGATCGACCGGCTCCGGCACATGGACCCGCCTGGAAACCCGTTGCCACCACTCATTTGCCCGCTCTCGGTGCTCATCGACACCTAATGCTCTTGCCTCCTGGATTATGTCAACAGCCTCTCTCGCGGAAGCCGCCGCCGTAATGATCACGGTAACCGTATTTTCCCTCGCGGGGTCAAGTTCCTGGGAAAGTGCGGCATCGACCGGACCGGTGTATAAAGAATTACCGCTTAACCTGCCGTCCCCCGCGTCATCCCTTCCGCCAGGTGGCGCATTAGCCGGGACCTTCCTCTGGCACCGGTCCGCACCAACCTGAAAGCCAAGATCATCTTCGAAAAATCCCCAGGCAATGGTAGTTGAGTTAATCTCCGGCTCCATCTGGTTAGAAGGCAGGGACTGGCAATGTACAATTAAATGCTCCTCTTCCGAGTAATAAGCCATATTATGATAAGGAGCGGGATCGCTTTTTGTGAATTTCCCTGAATATTCGGGCCGTGGTGCAAAGGTAGAATGGTGGAAAAAGCGGCGGGCTTCGCCCTTGATCTTAAAGCTTCTCACCATGAAGTCCTTGCCGGGATCCACCCAATCCGTCACCTCGACCTCGACCTCGGGCCGGGCGAGCCTGGTCACTAAAACCGTGGAATCATCGGGCATGAACTTGCGCTCGGTGGTCCATGAGGGATCGCCGATCCAGACCACCTCGCCCGAGTCCAGAAGCAGGCCCCCACGCGATCCCAGGTTCGGGCAGGGCTCGATAGGATGGCCGTACCGCTTCCAATCGGGCGATGGTGCATCATTTCCCATCCGGACCGGACCGGATCCGAAGATGGAGTTTGATTTTGTGAAGTAGCGCAGTTGGTCGGAGTAAGTGGGATTGGGCCATCGAAAGACCACAAGATCGGCCCAGGGCGAGATGCATACGGAGAGGCTCCCGTTTCCCAGGCAGGTGGCGATGTTGGAGGCTCCGCCAAACGACTCGGAAGCCAGGTCCACAGCTAAGAGTTTATCACCGCCCGCCTCGTCAAGCGATGAGCGCGCCAGGTTCGAAAGAACGGCCTGATAGATCGCTCGCATCCCCGGCATCATGGAAACTCTGACCGGCTTGTAGGTTTTTTCCTCTCCTTTTACTCCCTGACTCAATGTAAAACAAGCAGAGTATGCGACCACCAAGAACACACTAATGCCCATCCTCGCCCACTTCCTTTTCCTGGTCATCATGATTATTCGTTCCCTATTGGACTTATTTTCAATTTCTCACTATCAACGGCCATATAAGTTGCCACCAGGTCAGTTACCGCTTTAGCATTCGGGAGTGTAAATGGGTCGTAGGAAAATAGACCCGGCGCCCATTTCATCTTTACAAAAATGAAGGTGTTACCCCTGCCTAAATAGGAACCCCGGTAATGATTTCATCACCGGGGCTAGAGAAAAGTGAGCTATCAAAGTTGGGGGATCTCTCACCACCTCTTATTACTTATGATAATCGTTAGGAATTTTTTGTCAAGGGAGCAAGGGAATTTAGAAAACAAGAAAAGCGGTCAATTAATGACCGCTTCCCTTGGAATATCAAAAGCATTGGCGGCAAACCCTTTGTGCAAAAAATGTGAACCCTTCCCCAATTTTCCATGGGTGACCCCTTCCATTCACTTATGCGCTCTCCAGCCCGCATAGGTGTTTTTGATGAAGTTCGGTGCGAGCTTCGTCAAAAGCCTGCGCATGGTTTTGGGAGGCATTTTGTAGTTCGGGACAGCTTCCAAGGTAATGGCCTTTTCCTTGTCACAGACCAGTACGCACTGACCGCAGCCCACGCAGCGTTCAGCCTTATGCAGTCTTGTCTTGTTCTTGGTGTCCACGGTAAATGCACCCATCGGGCAGGCCTGGGCGCATTTAGCGCAATATATGCATTTGGTGCTATCGACTTTGGGCATCAGGTGCGGCGGTGCGATCATGCTGGGCATGCTGAACTCTGAAATGGTTCGCATCATGTGGCAGCAGCAGCCGCAGCAAGAACAGGAGCCATTTATTCCGGTGGGCGAATCATGGTTGAACATCCAGGTCACCAGTCCGCTGGCCTCGGCCTCTCTTTTGATTTCTAATATTTCTTTCTTCTCCGCGGGCCGCATCAAGCCTTCACGAATCACATATTCCACATTGCCGAAAGCCGTGCAGTTTTCCAGAGGCCTGCCGCAGTCCTTGCCCACCACTTCCATGGTCATCCGGCACTGGCAGAGACCCACCGCAAACTTGTCGAACCGGTCGAGTATTTCTTCGAGTTTGTCTACCGGCAAAGCCTGAGGATGGCCTTCAATACTCTGTTCTATCGGCAAATAGCGAACACTGGGGAGCGGGTACTTAAGGTAGTCGACCATGTATCCGGTCTCGTGGAGTTCCTCAAACAGCTCCGCAAACTTGCGGTGCCAGTCATTGAGAGTATCCTTTGTGGGCCGCATCAGGACAAGTTCAAAAGTACCGGGTACAATCGGCAAGATCATGTAACGCGTAACATCATCCGTCCCAATGCTGAGAATGATGTGCTTATCATGGGTCAATGACTCGAGGATCGGGCGAACCTCTTCCGCCGGGCGGTGCTCGGCAGCAGCAACTTCCTCGGCTGTCTTTCTGGCAAATGGCTTTAAGTGCCTCACTACCGAGGCCTCTTCTTCTGTAAACATATGCTCGATCAGGGCAATGTACTCATCGCAGATGGGTGGCCCGAGAAGCCAGGGGCTGCTGTAGTTTTTGGCAATCTCCCGGTAAACGGCAGGAAGTTTGGCGTAGCTGCCGATATCTTTCATCTTGAATGTCTTTGATTGAGGGGGAGTCGGCCCGATGACTCCCTTCTGGATCTGAACGATCCTTCTGGCCATTTCATTATTTTTGTGTCGAGTAGTCATTTTCAATAATCTCCTTTCTAAAAATCAGACTGCGGGGTCAATTTTCATTTCCGTCCCCAACTTTTCCCTTTAATCACTTGAATCCTCGAACCCTGGAATACTTGAATCCTATTTATTAAAAAATGGGCGCTGTCTATTTTCCCCCTTATTCAGGCAGACGGTATGCGGCCGCCTTCGTGGATCCTTCCTTGATGACCAGCCCGGCCTTAACCAGAGGCTTAAGAATTTTGCTCATATGGCTGCGAGTCATACCCAGAGAGCGAGCCAGTTCACCCCCTCCCATCCTCGGGGTCTCCCCAAGGATTCGCATGATTCTTTCCTGCTGACGGTTCAGGGTTAATTTTGCCATCGGTGTTTTTGCCCGTAAAATCTGAATGCGCATCTTTGTTTTCCGCAATATCTCTACCGTCCCTTCACTTACATACTCCAACCAGGAGGTGAGATATTCTCCTTGCTCCCGCACCTTTTGGATCTCTTTGTAGTACCGTTGTCGGTTGGCATCAAAAAATTCATCGAGGGCGAAGATATGTTGAGTATCAAAGCCCCGCCGATACAGGATCCATGACTCCAGTGCCCGGGCAATCCTGCCGTTACCGTCAAGGAAGGGGTGGATCGACACCAGGCGGTGATGTGCTATGGCGGCCACAACAATGGCGTGTTCCATTCCGGCCTCGTTTGAATTTAGCCATTGTAATAGGGCGTGGGTAATTATCGGAGCTGCCTCCGGAGGTGGGGGAGTATAGATTACACGTCCTCCCTGAAACACAGCATTAGGCTTGGTCTTGTAAGCACCGACTTCTGGTGTAGGAAGAAGCCCCTTAGTCAAAAGCTTGTGGAGGTGAAGGAGGTCTTTTTCCGCGATCTTCCGAGGCGGGCTCTTTGTCCAAATCCATCGGAGTGCGGCAAAGTAATTCAGGACCTCCTGCTTGGCATGTTCATCAATAGCCAGGTCCTTGCCTGCCGCAAGCGCTTCCACTTCCGGCAAGGTAAGGGGATTTCCTTCAATTCGGGTGGAATGGTGGGCCAATCGCACTAAGGTGTCGCGCTGGGTAGGAGCGATCCAGGAAACATCTACCGTTTGTTCCTGAATCCAGGCACACAGGCTTGAGGCCTGGCTCAGATAATGAACCAGGCGCGCGGACCGCTCAATCTTGGGTTGATACCGGACTTCCATAATTATTATTCTATCCGCCAAAGGAATAATTGTCAACTATTTGTTTCCATATTTGTTGCCTGCCTTTGAGCACCTGCATCCCCCTTGCTGGCAGCGGTGTTCTGTGGGGAGCCATAGGTGTATGCATGAAATAATGGATATTTTCTGGATTTTTTCTGGCGGGTTATCGGCTAAAAAGCCGTGGATGGACGGTTTATCGTCAAAAAGTCAATTTTTCAATTCCGTCCCCTACTTTTCCTGAAATCATTTGTCCTCTATAAGAAATCCGATTTTCCGGCTTGATTTTTGGGGTGGTACCATGAGTTGGCGAATGGCATCAAAGACCACTTTGAATTGGGTGTCATATTTCTTTTCTAGTTCGTCGAGCCTACGGGCCAAATCCTTATGAGAGGCGAGTATTCGCCGCAAGCGGACAAAAGCTCGCATTATTTCAATATTTACCTGGATCGCCCGCTGACTTCTTAAAACACTTGAAAGCATAGCCACTCCTTGCTTGGTGAAGGCGTAGGGAAGGTATCGACGTCCTCCCCATCTTGAGGTCACAAATTGTGACCTCAAGATTCCCACTTCCTTCTCGGTGAGTTGGAACATAAAATCTTCAGGGAAACGTTTAATGTTCCGTTTCACTGCTTGATTGAAAACCTTCGTTTCCACCCCGTAAAGTTCCGCAAGGTCAGCATCCAGCATAACTTTCTGACCGCGAATTAATAAAATAAGATTTTCAATTCGCTTTTCCGGAATAATAGAATCTTTTTTCCCACTCTTTACCTCTGGTAATTAAGAGAAAACCATGAAATTTGCATATTGGCTACAGGTTGTAGTTCGTTTTCCCGGTATTTCACTGAAACCGTTCACCGCCATCGACACGAACTTTGGTTCTAAAACAACTTAGAAAAATGACTCTAACCCGTTCCAAAAATGAAAAATGAAGGTTTGACCCCACCCCTCTATACAAGGGAATTTAAAAAACAAGGGAGGCAATCAATTAATGGCCACCTCCCCTGGTATCTAAAGGCATTGGCGTTAAACTCTTTGAGGTATTCAAAATTATATCGCAGCAGCATTAGAGAAAACCGCCATGCCAGATAGAAATAAATTATTCAAAAAAATCCCTCTTGTCAAGGGGAAATGAACGAGAGTCCTTATTCCTCCAAAAACAAGAAAAGCGGTCAATTAATGACCGCTTCCCTTGGAATATCAAAAGCATTGGCGGCAAACCCTTTGTGCAAAAAATGTGAACCTGCCCCCGATTTCTCCCCTATAATGAGAAACTATAACCAGCCATTATTGAAATCACTGAGTTCTTTACGTCGGGAGATTCAATAAGAGCAGGATCAAAACTATAATCGATACTGATTTCTTTGATGATGTTTATCAATCCTAAAGTATACCGGGCGTCGATTACGGCATTTCCCGGGCCGAGCTTGAAATCAAGCCCCAACCCGAAGACCAACCCGAAGTCAACACTTCTCATATCTTCAATGTCTTCCTCTCCCGAAGTGGGAATATCAAACATCTCATAAATTTGCTTAAGTTCCTCACTCATTCCTGTAATTTCGTACTCCCGTTTGGCACTTGTTATTATGCCCATGGCAGGGCCAAAAAACATGTTATGTTTAAGACTCTTTCCCATTGGTATCGATACCTTGGCTAAAAGCGGGATCTCCAGGTAATTCAGGCTTATCGTTTGTTCGTAGGTTATGGTCATGTCGTTATCATATATAGGTCCATACCACGGTTCGACCCAACTTCTCTTACCTCTTATTCCTTTCATGGAGTACAGGAACTCTGGCTGAACGGCAAAATAATCATTGATATAGTAGGTAACAAAAACTCCAAAAGAAGCAGCTTTTTTCTTTTCCTCTTCCGGATCAATAATCATCGTAATGGTCCCTATGTCCCCAAAGGAAATATCGGCATCGGTGAAAGCATCGACATCGCTACCTTTAAGGTTGGCAAGGTTCAAACCCCCTTTCGCTCCTATCGAGACTCCTTTTGCATAAACGGAAGCAGGAGAGAGGGTGAACACCACCGCAAGGGCGACGGCAATTACCGCCAGCAAATTTTTCATCCCCTGCCTCCTTTCATCCCCTCAATTCTGCAGCCCCGAGCCGATCGAGGTGGTCGCATTTTGCGACCACCTCCGCTTTTTTGATAAAAAATGTGAACCCGCCCCCAATCTTCCCTTTCAGGTTAATAACTACCAATGACCTCCGATCAATATTCCAATGATCAGTATCTCAATACGTCCTTTTAAGGTGTGAGTATCATTACCGAATAGCGTTATGTCTGAAGAGAACATCTTCATTCCGATATTAAAGTGTCCGGCCAGTGTCCAGTAAACACCTCCCTCAAACCAGAGCCCCGTGCCTTGATCTAAATATTCATTTCCAAAAGCTTCGGTACCAAATTCCCTACGGATGTATGATAACCCTCCGCCGATAAAAGGACGAGTATAGACAAACCGCTCCCATATTTTCCGGATACCGGCATTCAATTCATAAGTTTTGATTTCAGTTTCTGTACCTGAGTCACCCACTCCAACCCCTAACAAATCGATAGCAATATTTACCGGCCAACTCCGGGGTCTAAAATCAATCCGTATACTTATTAATCTCTGTCCTTCCGTTACGAACCCCTCATCTCCATCATGAGCCCTTGACCCGAGATAAGCGTTTACATTTCCCGTCCAACCGTCATCTTGCGAGTCGGCAGCTACGGAACTCGCCATGAAAAGCAAAAAGATCAAAGGTAAGAGGATATTACATCCCCGGACAAATCCAATAGAATCAACCCCTTTTTTCATAGCTTATCTCTTTTTCATCCCCTCAATTCTGCAAGCCCGAGCCGGGCAGGGTGGTCGCATTTTGCGTTAATTTTGGGGTCAGGTCTTGCATTAACACATCCCATAATAAATGCAAAAATCAAAAATTAAAACGCAAAGTTCAGAATTCTAATACACTCTAGTTAGAAAATTATTCTTTGTGAACTTATTGGAGTATGTCTCAGGTAGAGCAGGAAGAGGAAATTCAGCATTCAGAATGGGAAGTATCAGGTTCTCAGCAGTATTTGCCCTACCTTAAAACCTTCCGTAGATAATCTATTGAATTAATATATATTTGTCAAGAAAAAAACGGAAAGATCGGGGACAGGGGAGCTGCGGAGAAAGTATCTTCCTCCCCTGATCTGTTGCGTTATAAGAAATCCCTTGCTCCCACCCTGATCGGGAAATAGAGGTCCTTTTCCAGATCCATCTCCCCCCCGTAGACCCGGTTATAGACGGCATAGCTGCTCAAGACCTTCTTGACATAATTCCGGGTCTCCCGAAAAGGGATGTCTTCCACGAACCGGTCGAGCTCTTCCCCGTAACTATTGCCCAGCCACTTCGTGACATTATGGGGTCCCCCATTGTATCCGGCCAGGGCAAGCAGGACATTACCCTGGAACTGTTCAATGAGCGACTTCAAATAGTAGGTCCCGAAACCAATATTGATTTCAGGGTCATACAGATGTTTCTGGTCGAAGGGATAGAAACCGACGCTCTCGGCGATTACCTTTCCGGTCGGGGGGATTATCTGCATCAGGCCGAGGGCATTCATCCGGGACCTGGCCTCGGAGCGGAAACGACTTTCTTCCTGGATAACGGAATAGATCAGGTTAGGATTAATTTCATACTGACGCGCATAGTTTTCTACCAGATTACGGTATCCCTGGGTATAGGCGAACTGCCAGATATCGAGGTTTACTTCCTCCGGAGGTTTTTCCAATTCGGCCCCGAAATGATTGCGGGCTACCAGCTGGGAATACTGGTAATCTTCCAGTAAGAAATAAAATCTGCTGATGATGAGCAGGGTCTCCCTGGGAGGGTTCCTCTCCTCGACGATTCTGAGTTCCTCCTTGGCCTCGGAAACAAACTTTAGCTCCTTTAGCTCGCGGGCGCGCTCCAGATTGAATGAGTCCGCGGGGGAGGGCAGGGAGGAGGGGGCCGGGCCGGGCTGAACGTTCTGACTGAATGTTTGTTGGGCTCCGCCCGGGAGGGCCATTCCCATCTTGAGATACCGGGACCGGGCAAGGATCCCGTAATAGCTGGGGGGGTGGTAGTTGATCAGATTGAGATAGGCCCGGGCGGCCTCATCCATTTGCCCCAGATTTTCCTGGCACCGGGCTACCCAGTAAAGGGCCCTCCGGACCCATTTAGGGTCGCTGAACCTGTTTTCTTTAAGCTTCCGGAAATAGACCAGTGCCTGCTCATAATCTTCGGAAGTGTAGAAGTGCCATCCTACCCTCCAGATAATGCCTTCTTCAATCAGGAGAGGGCTCCCCGGGTATTTCTCGATTATTTGAGAGTAGTAGTCAACCGACTGGGTTGAATCTCCTTCGTCTCTGCTCAGTAAGGCCAGCTTAAAGAGAGAATTATCCCCGCATCCATTCAAGCTGCAGGTCGAAACCGGTATATGAGAAGGACGATGACTGTCCGCCGGGTACTCCTCCGTTATTTGCTGATAGATCTGCCGGGCCTTTTTCTTATTCCCCGCCTGTTCGTAAAGCTTACCCGTCCAGAAGAGAGCTTCTTCCCTTTCCGGGGTCCGGACACCGTTGATAATCTTATTAAACAGTTTGGTTGCCTTTTTTGAATTCCCCAGGCGGTAATGGCATATCCCCATCTTCAGCAGAAGGGCGGGGATGAGCTTGTCGTCTCCGGATTCGCCGATTGATTTATGGATATCGGAGAATTCCTCGAGGGCCTGCTTATATTTGTTTGCCTCAAATACCCGGAGGGAGCGTTCGAAGAGCTGATCCGGCGAGGGCTCGGTGAGGCTGGTTCGGTCGTCCCCCAGGATCTTCTCCATCCTCCGGCGAGCCCCTTCCGCGTAAGGGTCCAAGGGGAACTTCAGCCAGACATTCCGATAGCCCGTCGCGGCCAGCATGCTCTCATCCTTCTCCTCCCAGCAGACGGCGATCTTGAACAGGATCTCGGTCAGGTTGGGAGTAGCGGGGTAGTTCTTCTGGAATTCCTGGTAAAGTTGTTGAGCATAGGAAAACTGGCCCAACTCGAAATAACAGTCGGCGATCCCGAGCTCCGCCAGGGTACGGAAACGACTGAAAGGAAACTGGCTGGTCAGGTATTTATAGGTAATAATTGCCTGGTACAGGTTATTCTGACGCTGATAGCTCTGGGCCAGCCGGTACTGGGCGTAATCAGCTAACTGGGGATAGAAAAGGGATGCCTTAGCCAAGAAACGCTCGGCCGGGGCATATTTGCCCCGATTAAAATAGGAGAGTCCGATAAGATAATTGACCTTGGGCATTAAGGCGTGATTGTAGTAATCCCTCTCGAAACGGAAAAACTCATCGGTGGCCTTGCCGTACCTGCCCTGGTGGAAGATATCGAGGGCATATGCGAACTGTTTTTCCGGGGGGGAGAGGGATTCCTTCAGGAGAATAAAGGTTGCACAGGAAGCAACCAGAAGGGAGATAAACAATAAATAAGGTATTAGCAGTATATTCCTTGTTTTTTTACGCATTTACCATATATTATGTCCCAATTCGCAAGCTGCGTCAAGATCAACCTGATTTAAAAGACTATAAGATATATTTGGACATTAAAAAAGGGGGGTTGACAGCTTAAGAATAATTAGCTATAGAGAGAGTTAGGGCAGGTAAATACAATGAAAAAGATACTTTTAAGCGTGATAATTATACTCCTTACCGGCAATCCGGTCCTGGGCCAGAAAAAGCCAGAGTATGTAATGAAATTATGTGCCATCGCCCCTGAGGGGACCAGCTGGACCGATATGGGACATCAATTTGCCGACTATATATATGAAAAGAGTGGCGGGAGGCTGAAGGTGGTCTGGTATCTGGGGGGGGTAATGGGGGACGAGCCCGTTGCCGTAAAAAAGGTAAGGCTCGGCCAGCTCCAGGGCGGTGTTTTTACTGTTGTCGGGCTGCAAAAGATAGTCCCCGAGGTAAGTATTCTTACCCTGCCCAACCTTTTTAAAAGCTATGATGAAGTAGATTATGTTTTGAAAAAGATGACCTCTCCCTTCTCGAGGATGTTTGAAGAAAAGGGATTCGTATTCTTCGATTGGGTTGAGATAGGGTTTGTTTATTTTTTCTCCAAGAAGCCGATTCATAACTTAGATGAAATAAAGGAAACCAAGACATTTTATTGGGAGGGAGACTTTATTTCGCAAGAGATGTTCGAAACACAGGGGTATAAACATCCTGTCCCGTTAGAGCTTTTTGAGGTTCTTACCGGACTCCATACCGGTATGGTAGAGACATTTTATAGTCCCTATTACGCCTGTCTGGCCCTCCAGTGGTACCAGTACGCAAAATATCTAAATGCAGCTCCGTTGGCCTATACTGCCGGGGGAGTAGTGGTTACTAAAGAGTTTTTTGACGGGCTGCCTCAGGACTTAAAGGATATTTTTCTGGATGCCAGCAAGATATACTTTCCCAAATTGACCCCGGTAATCCGGCAGGACCATGAAAAAACCCTGGAAGGCTTCAGAAAGCAGGGGATTACAGTTATCGAGCCCACCCCGGAAGTGGAAGAGCAATTAGAAAGGGAGGCCCGGGAGATCTATACTAAGCTGAAAGATAGATATTTTCCGCAATGGCTCCTGGCCGGGATCCTTAATGCCCGGGCAAGATACCGGGCGGGATTAGTAGAATAGGAAAACAGGAAGAGCGCCTACGGGAGCCACCTTAAACTATGTTCTAACTTGTTAATTCCCAGTAACCTGCTACAGGGTTAGGGTGGGGGTGAAGAGTTAATTGAAGTTATTTCACCCTCCCCTTTGTCCCCTCCCATCAAGGGAGGGGATAATGATTTGATACCCCGCGGCTTACCGCGGGGAGTTTCATTCAGAATACCGGCTCGTTTGTCCAGCACTTCAGACAGAGTTCGTCTGCCGGCTTCCCGATTGCCTCGACAAAATCGCTCAGGGCATTATATTTTAAAGTGGTTGCGCCGATGTATCTCCGTATCTTTTCGATAGACATATTTATTGCGATCAGCTCCCGGTAAGACCTGGTTGAGAGCCCGTAATCACAGGGTGCCATTAACGGAGGGCTGGCAACTCTAACGTGGACCTCCCTTACCCCGGCTGCCTTCAGCTCTTTAACCTTCTCCCTTATCTGCGTCCCTCTCACAATGGAGTCATCGCAGAGCACTATTCTTTTCCCTTTCACACTGTCTTTAATCACAGACAGTTTAATCTTGGCGATGGCATCCCTCGCTTTCTGTTCGAGCGGGGTATAACTCCTGTCGGAATATCGGTTATAGAGATAAACATCATCGTACCTTATTCCGCTCTCATAATGATAACCGAGGGCATGGCCGATCCCCGACATCGGCACCCCCGCAACCAGATCTGCCTTGATTCTGTCACGACGGGCAAGTTTAGCACCCAGATTAAGTCTTGCCCGTTTGACCGGGATCCCGTCTATTATTGAATCCATACTTGCGATGTAAGCCCATTCGAATGCGCAGTATGCCCTTCTCTTGCCCTTCAGTTTCTTTAATACTTTAAAGCCGTTTTTGTCGATAAAGATTATCTCCCCCGGCAGAACATCCCTCCTTAGGGGAATACCTAAGTTCTGTAAGGCCCTCGACTCCGAAGCACCCGCGTATGTTCCGTCCCTGTTCCCCAGAATCAGCGGCTTAAGTCCGTAGGGATCCCTTGCACAGTATATTCCCTCTCCTGTTAAAACGGTTAAAGCGAAGGAGCCTTTAATCTGTTTATATATCTGCTCTATCCCGCTGGGGATGTCACTATGCCTTCCGATCAGCTGTGCAATTATCCCTATGTCGGTATTGAAAGACAGCCCCTCTTCCTTTTTGAGCATGTTCCTCAATCTCTGGGCGTTGATGATTTTCCCACTGAACCCCACGGTAAAATCACCGGCATTGAACTTGATATTCGGGAGGAAAGGCTGTCTGTCTTTTAAGCTGACATGGCCTATGCCAAAATTAGCTCTGAGTTCCTTTATTTCTTCTGATCGAAAAGCGTGATCCTGCTCTTTCTGTTCAACCCATCCCCGGTGGGTGATAATCCTAATTCCATTCTTTTTATTGTAGGTAGCAACGCCTCCGTATCTTTGCCCCCGGTGTTGCAGGAGATGGATACCCTGGAGTATATCCCGGACACAATCCTTATTAGAATAAATCCCAAAAACACCGCAGTTGTCTTTTATCTTCATTTAGTACTCATCCATCCTGATTTCGCAGAAGAGAAGGGTAATCGGCATCCTTGGTTCCGATATTCCAATCAATCTTCAGAAGCTGGTTCAATCTATTACCCGGAAGTGTTTTATGTCTTTAAGGTTTCCGATCCTCTCCTCCGCAAAGACCGGTTCCACCCGGGCTCCGACCCGCACCTTGGACTCATCGTCGTATCCAATGAAGTGGGAGATGGTGTTGTCGGCCCCGTCAAGCTGGATGCATCCGGAGGCGTAGGGGACGGGCTTTTTCGTTCCCGTCTCCGGGTCCACGAAGCCGAACCTCACGATCGTAAAAGTTATGATCGTTCCCTGCGGACCAACATCGACCGGCTCTTCCATCTTGCGGAAGCAGGAGCCGCATACCTCCTTCGGTGGCGAATAAACCCTCCGGCAGTTGGGGCAGCGAACCCCGATGAATTTACGGTTATCCCGAAGCTCCACGAAAAACCGGCTTCGGTACCGACCGGCGGAGTAATGATAAGGCTGCTCGGCATCGATCGAAGAGTGAACGGTAAGAAGCTCTTTTTCTTCCTTTTTCTTTTCTTTTTTCACCTTCATTCCTCCTTAATTCGGCTTCTTGCTCCCGAAGGCGATCATGTCCGTCCAGAAACATCCCCCAAACCCGGTGGCCACCCCGAGTTTAACGTCCGGCACCTGTCTGGCCTCGGCCTTGCCCTGGATCTGAAGGACAGTCTCGGCACAGCGGATAAGTCCGGTGGCCCCGATCGGGTTCGTCGCGATCACCCCTCCGGAAGGGTTGATCGGAAGTTCGCCACCCATATCCGTCACCCCATCCCACAGAAGTCTGGGGCCCTCGCCTTTCGGGCAGAGCCCCATATCTTCGATCCAGATTATCCCGGCCCAGGAGTAGGGCTGGTATAACTCGATAACATCCACCTCCTTCAGGGGCTCACGGATATTGAGCTTCTGCCAGAGCTCCCGACTTGCACCCACCATGGAGTGCAGGCTGGATAC
This sequence comes from Deltaproteobacteria bacterium, assembly GCA_020345765.1. Lineage (GTDB taxonomy): Bacteria > Desulfobacterota. The sequence continues at coordinate 1,237,620 of CP070770.1, read as the reverse complement.
ATCCAGGACATCCGTGAAATCCGAATACATATGCCGGTTGGCCGTAGCCAGAACCCAGGCCGGCTTGGGTGTGATCTTCTCCGCAACATCTTCGCTCGCATAGATCACGGCACAGGCCCCGTCGGTCCGGGGACACATGTCGTGGAGCCTTAAGGGATCGGACAGTATGGGGGAGTTTAAAACCTCCTCGACGGTAATCTCCTGGCGCAGGTGGGCATAAGGGTTGTTACAGGCATGACGGCGATCCCGGACCGAGACCCGGGCAGCGTCCTTGGGGGTAGCACCGTAACGATGCATGTAGGCCTGGGCCTCGAGTGCCAGGCCCGCTACCGCTCCCGCGAATACTACCCGGTCAATTACGGGGTCCGAACAGGTGATGATAGCGCCGGTGGTATCCGATTCCGAGTTCTTCTCCCATCCGATCACCAGGAGCTTCTCAAACATCCCCGAGGCCACCAGATGGTAGCCGGCAATGGCCACGGTGGCTCCCGTCGTCCCCCCGGTGGTAAGCTTGATGGTCGGCTTCAGGTATCCGCCGGAGCCGTCGATGCTCCAGCAGTCCACATAATTGATCCCCTCAAAGTGATCCATGTTTCCGATCACCACGCCGTCGATATCATCGATGGTGAGCTCGGCATCGGCGAGGGCACGGGTCACGGCCTCGTTGATAAGCTCCTGCCCGTTAACATCCCTTCGAATCGAGCGGTGATGGGTTTGTCCGGTTCCGACTATAGCAGCTCTCTTTGCCATAAAGTTTCCTCCATCCCTTAATTTTGTCCGAGAATCCAGACACAATGAGATTGACCGCAAACGCCATTCACGCCGTGGGCGAGGGCATTACGGACGTCCTTCTTAATCTGCATGGCCCCGGCATCACCCCGGATCTGAAGGGCAGCCTCGGCGATCCGGATCAGCCCGGCCGCGATCACCGGGTGCGCACCTAAAAGTCCCCCGGAGGGATTGACGGGGATATCTCCATCTTTTGCCGTAGCCCCGTCGGCTATAAGCTTACCCCCCTCTCCCTTTTCACAGAAACCGAGTCCCTCGGTCCAGAGGAGCTCCTGGTAGCTGAAGGCATCGTAGATCTCGGCAAGATCAATCTCCTTCTTCAGATTACGGATCCCGGCCATTTTGTAAGCCGCCCCGGCAGCTTTCTCCAGGGCCCGGCATTCGGAAAGGTCACGGTCTCCCAGCAGGTAGGCGTCCGCACAGAAGGAGACCCCTTTGACCCAGACCGGTTTATCGGTGATCTTTCTGGCCCGATCCTCACGGGCAAGGACAATTGCGCAGGCCCCATCGCTAATCGGTGATATATCATAGAGCTTCAAGGGTGATGCGATCATCCGGGAATTCATTACATCTTTGACCGTAAGCTTCATGCCGAGCTGGGCATTCGGATTATCAAGGGCATTGCCGTGGTTTTTGACCGAGACGAGGGCGCAATCTTCCTCGGAGATCCCGTAGCGGCTCAGGTAGCGCCGGGCCTGAAGGGCACAGGCCGAGACCATATCGAGCCCGAGACACCTCATGTAGATCGGGTCAAAGGCCGCATTGGTAATCAGTGAAGAGACACTCTCCGAGCCCTTGCTGTAGGCGGTCACCAGGGTCGTACCGTAAGATCCGGAGAGGATCCGGGTCAAGCCGTAGAAGGCACCGAAGGTTCCGTCACCCTCGACACAGCTTATATTCTTATCGTAGCCACCGCTGACATCCCCGGTGGCCATACAGGAGATGGTTCTCCCGTCCCAGAAATCGTTTGAGGTAGTGACAATATTATCAATCTCGCTGATTCCGATCCCGGCATCCTTCAGGGCAAGGGTCACAGCCTCGTAAACCAGCTCCGCGTAACTGACCTCCTTCCGGCAGGCCGCATGCTTGGTCTGTCCTATCCCCACGATAGCAACTCGATCCATGATAACCCTCCTTATGAGCCAACAGGCTTGAAATGGGCAATATCCAGAAGTGATCCCTTACGGTCATCGGCCAATACTGCCTTTACCCGCATTCCTTCCCGGACAGCCTCGGGTTCCACTTCTCCCAGCACATGAACAAGTCCCGTGTCTGCCCCGTCGAGACGGATCAGGGCATAGGCAAAGGGGGCCTTCTTGGGCTGGATGATCGTATCCCTCCGCACAACAGTAAAGCTCTCTACCACCCCCTCATCCGAGACCTCGGTCCACTGGTCGGTAGCGACGAAACAGAAAGGACAGCTCTTTCGCGGCGGAACCAGGACCTTTTTACAGCAAGGGCACTTCTTGCCCCAGATCTTCCCCTCATCCCGAAGCTGGGTCAGGAAATAACTGGCGGTCTCTCCGGCCTGCCATGAATAGGGGACCTTGATACAGCTTTCGTGGATTATTGCCTCGGCATCGCTCCAGAAATCACCCATGTTTCTACCTCCTTCTAACCATTATACAGGCGCCGTTAATTTTTCGGATGAGAGTCATAGGCCGGGACACCTGTTTGGCTAATGCCAGACCTGTATTGAATAATTAACAGGATGGCTGGCTATTGTCAAGAGGAATAAAGTGAGGTGTTTTTATTATCTATTAATCAAAGGATCAGCAGAGGAGAAACAATGGCAGTGGGGGTATGAATGGGTGTTCTAACCTGTCGGAAATATAAGAGTTTATAAAAGGCGGAAGCCCTGGGCCCGGGTTTGCCGGGAGAGCTTCCGCCTTTCCCACATTTTTATAAATCTACCGTTCCCTCAAAATGAATATTCGGTCCATCTAACTCCACCTCTGCCTTGCCGTCGCATTTTGAGTGAAAGGTGATGGTGGCAAAATAGCTCTCACCGGTCTGGGAATCATAGGCATAAACGTCAATTTCTCCACTGATAGGATTGAGCTGACAGGAAGCATCTATCACCACATCGTATAAATCCAATTCTAAGGTTCCGGTGTCACAGGTGACGGTATCGGCTCCGTTCACCGTAGCATTATCGTCCGACCCATTAAACGGGGTCCCGTTAAAGTCTACAACAGTAGTTTCATCAAGGACTACCCGGCAGCTTTCTTGAGGGTTGGTGAAAGTTACATCTACATCTAATTCCAAGTCGACGCCGATATCAGTTGCCTCGAGTGTAACGGTAAATTCACCGTCAATAGACTCATCTCCTTCGGTGTAGTCTGTAGCGTTCATGCTTATTTGAGCACTTAATGTACTCCCTGCAAATGAGATGGACAGCATGCCGCTCTTGTTAATACCATCTTCGATGCATCCGGTTCCGTAATCAACAGTAATTTCCACTGTAGAGGTACCTGCCTCGATAGTAACCGCCGGGCACTCTGGCTCGGCTGTATATCCACCGGTCTTGGCTGCCATTGCTCCTCCCCCCATCCCCAAAGCGAGAGTAGACATATCCATAGCCATTTTAGTAAGATCAAATGCCATGCTGGCGGCGGCGGCCGCATCCTTAGCCTCTCCGGGAACCATAGGAGTTTCGTCATCGTCGCCACAGCTTAAAACCATACCGGCTACTAAAGTCAGGGCAAGAGCAGTTATTAAAAATTTCTTCATCTTAACCTCCTTGTAAAAAAGTTGGAGTTTCATTCTCAAATCCTTAAAACCCCTCACCCCCTTTCATTAAAATAATCCAATTTCACGAAAATTATTCTAACATTCATAGATAGAAAAATCAAGACCAGAAAATTCAATTACCTGATTGGAATTTTACGGATATTTCTGAATTTAGTCTCGGTTAAATTGTCATTCCATCAAGGCGATACAGTCCCTGCTCCCGGGCAATTCTGACGGCCTCCTGAAACTCACTATAGGTGGGGCGGCGATCGATGTCGGGATACTCACCGGCCTTGAAACAGGGGCGGTACTGATCCATAACATTAATATAGGTATGAGGAGATAGCTCTTGGGCCAAAAACCTCGTCACCTCCCGGGTTCCGGCAAGCCCCTGGGGTAAAACCAGGTGGCGGACCAGGAGACCCCGGAGGGCGATCCCCTGGTTGTCAACTACCAGATCCCCGACCTGTCGGTGCATCTCCTTAACGGCCTCCCTGGCCCTCTCGGGATAGTCTTTTGCCTGGGAGAGCCTCCGGGCAACCTCGGGATCAGCGTATTTGAAATCAGGCATGTAGATATCGAAGATACCATCCAGCAGCCTGATGGTCTCGATCGACTCGTAGCCGCCGCAGTTATAAACCAGGGGGAGGTGCAGTCCCTGCTCGATGGCGATCTCAAGGGCTGCCAGGATCTGGGGAGTAGCGTGGGTAGGGGTTACGAAGTTGATATTGTGGCAGCCAACCTTCTGGAGAAACAGCATCATCCCGGCTAATTTTTCTAATGAGATTTCCTCTCCGTGACCGAGATGGCTGATATCATAGTTCTGACAGAATATACATCCCAGATTACAGTAGGTGAAAAAGATGGTGCCGGAGCCGCTTCTTCCCACCAGGGGTCTCTCTTCCCCGAAGTGAGGCCCGAAGCTGGAGACGACGGGAAGCTTTCCCATCCGGCAGAACTTCTGCTCCCCCGCAAGCCGGTTTACCTGACATTGGCGGGGACAGAGGGTGCAACTCTCCAGGATCTTATTAGCTGCTTGGACCCGCTCGGCTAACTTCCCTTCCCGGGCCAACCGGATATATCCAGGCTCGAACTTATCCAATTTATTCCTCCGGAAGTTCCGTAAGGGAGTGACCGATATCCTTCAACTCTTCTTTTAGTTTTTCGATTGCCTTTTGGAGAATGTCCTCGACCTCTTTTTGCTTATCGCCGGAAGCGATGATACCAAGAGGGAGGTGAACTTCTTTGCCGAAGTGGGAAGGGAAGGATTTAATATATACCCCGGGAACCTGGCGCATTACCTGATCCACCACCCCGGCCAGCCGGGACTCATCTCCTAAATCTGCGCTTACCTTCTTCTCCCGCAGGTAACGTTTTCCTATCGTGGTTTGGAATTCCTTTACCAGGGACTCTTCAAAGATAGCCTTCATCTCCGCCGGCACCCCGGGCAGACAAAAGATGATGGTATCCTTTAAACTGAGCTTTACCCCCGGGGCAGCACCTACGGAATTGGGGAGTATCGTCGAGCCCCGGGGAAGCAGGGCCATCTTCTTCCGGGACGGGGTCAATTCCTCGGAGTCCACAAATCCCCTTTCTTTAAAGTCGCGATACATCTGGGTAACAAAATTCAGGGCCTCCTGGTTTAAGATTAGCTTTCTCCTGGTAGCCCGGGCCACTGCTTCCAGGGTGCGGTCATCAAAGGTAGGGCCCATTCCCCCGGTGGTGATTATCACCTTTGACCGGTTATGCCGGGAGGTTCTGAGCTCGTTTACGATCTCCGGGACAAGATCATCAACTGTTACCATCCTGGCGACCTCTCCTCCCAGGGCACTTATCCTCCGGGCGAGCCAGTTGGAGTTGGTATCTAAGGTTTTTCCCCGTAATATTTCTTTGCCAACAGCAATGATCTCCACCCTGCTCATAATGAATTACCCGAAAGGCTTCTTATTCTGAATATCATTTAAATGGGTGAGAAAGTCAATATCCCCTTTTTTCGTGTTGCGTTTTCCGTTGACAAATACGGAGTAATATAATATATTTACCATTATTTTTCATTTACTGATGCAAGACAATGCAAAGAACCATCGATGGTGAGTGAGAGGAAGTTAAGGAGATAAAAAATGAAAAAAACTGATTCGAAAGAGAGTCCTGCCAGCAGATGGGTTTCCTACCGTCCGGAGATCAAGATTTTTGACTGCACCATTCGCGACGGTGGGCTGATGAACGATCACCTTTTCAATGATGAAGTCGTGAAGGCGGTTTATACGGCATGTGTTGAGGGTGGTATCGACTATATGGAAGTTGGGTATAAAAATTCAAGACGGATCTTTGCCTCGGATGCGCACGGTGCTTGGAAGTACTGTGCCGAAGAAGATATCCGACGCATTGTCGGTGAAAACGACACGCCGTTGAAACTCTCGGCGATGGCGGATGCCGAGAAGAGCGATTACCGGGAAGATATCTTGCCCAGCGACCAGAGCGTATTGGATATGATCCGGGTTGCAACCTACATCCACCAGATACCTTTAGCGTTAGATATGATCAAGGACGCCCACGACAAAGGTTACGAAACAACCATCAACTTGATGGCCGTTTCCGTGGTCCCGGAGCGGGAGCTGGATGAGGCACTGGAGCTCCTGGTGAAATCGGAAGTGGGCACTATCTATGTCGTGGACAGTTTCGGAGCCCTCTACAGCGAACAAACTCATTACCTTCTGGATAAATACATTACATACGCGGAGCCATGCGGAAAACAGGTCGGGATGCATGCCCACAACAATCAACAGCTGGCCTTTGCCAATACCGTCGAGGCAATCATCAAGGGGGCAAACATGCTGGACGCAAGTATGGCCGGGCTCGGCCGGGGTGCCGGTAATTGCCCGATCGAACTATTGGTCGGGTTCCTTCATAATCCGAAGTTCCGTCTCCGGCCCATCCTCCAGTGCATTCAGGAACAAATCGAGCCGATGCGAAAGAAGCTTATGTGGGGATTTGATGTTCCCTATATGATTACGGGACTGCTGAACCAACATCCGCGCGCTGCCATGAAATTCAATGCCAGCGAAGATAAAGGCGACATAGTCAAGTTCTTCGATTCGATCAGCGAAGAAGAGTAAGGATGTAGGGGGCGGTTTAGTTGGTGCGTTGTTTTCTCTGAAATCCGCTTTTGGATTTTATTATTCCCACCTTACTTTGTCCCAATATATAGCATCCATCAGGTGAAGGTCGAAGGTATCATTGAGCAAATTCGAAAGGATAATGTGTCCGGGGCTGCGGAGATTTCCCGGAAAGCAGCTAAGGCCCTGATACTCTGGTCTCGACAGAGAAAAGGGGATTCACATAGGCAGTCAATGAAGGAGCTCCTGGCTCTGGGAGTAAGCCTGGTTAAGGCCCAACCCTCCATGGCTCCCATCTTCAATCTGGTCAACCGTATTCTCTTGGAGGTGGAGGGTTTGGAAGAAGGAGAGCAGATACGGAAGAAGGTCGAAGGGCTTGCCGGGAAATGTCTCGAGGAGATGGATCGGAGAGCTGCTCAAATCGCCGCCCGGACGAACTCGATTATTAATAGCCCTTCGATTATTATGACCTACAGTTATAGCTCCAGTGTCTTAGAAAGTCTGATCTATGCCAGGAAAGCGGGGAAAAGGTTCGGGGTAATTTGCGGGGAGTCACGCCCGCTCTTCGAGGGAAGAAATCTGGTAAGAAGATTGGGCCGGGAAGGGATAAAATCGAGGCTCGTTATTGATGCCGGGCTCAGTAGCTTCCTTAAGGATGCTGATTTGGTCCTGATCGGTGCCGACAGCCTTACCCGAGAAGGAGTGGTAAATAAAATAGGTAGTCATGGCCTGGCGGTTCTGGCCCGAGCTCAGGGGGTTCCGTTTTTTACTATCTGCGGAATCGATAAGTTTGTTCCTCGCCAGTTTTCGCGGAGACAGGAAATAGAGCTTAAAAACCCCCGTGAGGTTCTGAAACGACCCATAAAGAATGTTGCGGCCATTAACTACTATTTTGATATTACCCCGCTTTCTCTTCTCAGCGGGGTAATCTGCGAGGATGGGGTCTTGGCCCGGAGGGAAATCCTCCGTCGGTTAAGTAAGGTAAAGGTCAGCTCAAGGCTTATTGATTCATTAAGTCTTGCTCCCCCGAGATACCGCTGAAGTATAACGGTGGTATGAAAAAACCCAGGGCTTACATTTGAATTTAGAGAGAAAGTTGGTACTTTCCGGAGGTTTTTCAGATTATTAAAAGAAAAATGCCAGGACTTTGAAGGAACTACTATAAATAAATATTTTTTAGAATTTTCTCCTTGCAAAATCCAAAAAAATAAGGTAGAAGTTTATTTGAAAGGAGGAAGACCTATGGAAGAAAAGGAGATAGGTGAAGTGGTCAAATATTTTGCCAAGATTGAAGTGGCCGCCATCGAGCTTAAAGAACCACTAAATGTCGGAGATACTATTCACATTAAGGGTCATACCAGCGATTTCCAACAAGTGATCGAATCGATGCAGGTCGAAAATCAGTC
>CP070770.1:1197932-1229476 GCA_020345765.1 Deltaproteobacteria bacterium | reverse complement strand
AGCTGGCGGATGCCTTTGAGGTATCCACTATCCCTCCACCCCGAATCGATTCCATCACACCTACCTCACTGGAGGCGGGCGCAGCAGGTCCATTGACTATTTACGGGGAGTGGTTTGCCGAGACCGGTATCCGAGTTTTCGCCGTCCCTGACCAGTCCATTATCGAAAGAATTCAGAAATACTGCACCGATCCGACGGTTACCGTTGATTGCTACTGCACCGATCTGACGGTTACCACCGATTGCATAAACGGCCTCGAATTGGATAGTGTAATCACTTCTGGCTGCTCAGCAGAACTGTGCGATACGGTTACCGGGAATGTTTCCGTCCAGGAAATGGGGGTGTATATTGTAGTGGTGCTCAACCCGGACGGCCAATACAGCACATTCTCGAGCCTGCTCAGAGGCGCTGCCGCTGACGGTAAACTGGGCGATACCACTGAAAATTGGTTCCTGGATAGCGCGCATGGCCTTCTGCTGGCCCGTCAGCGGCACGATTCGGTGGTAGGCCGCGACGAGGCCGGAAACGCATTCATTTACACTATCGGGGGGGATGACGGCACGGAGGTCTATTCCGCCGTGGAGTACTTTACCTCCGATATCTTCGGGGAGCTGTCCAAGGCCCGGTTTGCCCGGCCGCTGAACACCGCGAGGACGGCCCTGGCGGCAGTGTCGGTACAAGAACCGGGTGGGAGGGTGTATGTGTATGCAATCGGGGGCTCCGATTCGACGACCTTCGGCGACGCAAATATCCTGGGGACTGTGGAGCGCGCCCGGGTGCTCAGCCAAAGCTCTGCCCCTACTGACCTGACCGCGGTAGCTAGCGGCCCCGGCTCCCTGGAGCCGGGCATGTGGACATACCGGGTTTCAGCGGTTCTTGAAAACGAGGGGGAAGCACTGCCAACCTCCATAAAAAGCGTGCGCCTGTCCGCAGTCGGGGGTGTGGATCTCGAATGGACGGCTCCCGAGGGGGAGACAGTAATCGAGTATCGAATCTATCGTAACGATGCCGCGAATGAAGGGGTCAACAGGGAGCATCTCATTGCCATTGTTAACGCTCCTACTACCGTATATCATGATAGCGGTGCTACTCCTATCGTGGAGTATTTCCCGGAGGTGGTAAATGGAACGACTTCAACCGGGGGGAGCCTTGACGATGGGACCTGGCATTATGCCGTCACCATGGTGACGGTGAACGGAGAGGTTACCTGCACTAACGATACAGTGGTGGTAACCTCCGGTGGAACGAATAACAATACTGTCACCCTGACGTGGAATCCTCAGGAAGACGCCCTATATTACAATGTTTATCGGTCTCCCTCGGTGGACGATACCAACCTGGTACTGATAGCCGAGAAGATAATCGGGACGACCTATATCGACGACGGCTCTTCTCCTCCGATTATTCTTGCCGGGCCCGAGAACCTTACCGGCGAGACGCAGTCTTTTATTAACGGCGCGCTCGGCGTGGGCAGCTGGATATACCAGGTCAGCGCTATGACCGAGAGGGGCGAAAGTCTGCCCTCCGACCAATTGATGATCAATATTACCGGCACCAGCGGTGATAATGCGGTGACAATAACCTGGGACGAGGTTCCCGAGGCCATGTACTACCGTATATATCGGAGCGATACCACCACTTCACCCGATGTGATCCACATGGTCAAGGACAATGTTACCGCCACCGTGTTTACCGACCGGGGGCTCGAGGCGGGAATTGAGCCTCCTGCCGACGGTTACCTTCAGCCGCCTCCCGGTTATGTTAATTACCTGACGCCGGGGACCCTGGGGAAATGGGAGGTATTATCTGAAGAGCTTGTTACGGGGCGTTACGGGCACGCTGCCGCCGCGGTGACAACCTCGGAGGGGATAACCTATATTTATGTGAACGGCGGAGGCTCTTATTCCGGGACAACCTTGGCGACTACAGAGGTAACGGCAGTATTAGAAGGCGGCGGCTTAGAAGATTGGCGGGAAACAGCTTCCATGACCTTTGGTCATGCATACCACGGCTTCGCCAAGGCAGCCAAAAAGCAAAACGCTATCCTCAACCTGCCTTATGCGACCTACTTTTACTCCGTGTGCGGCATGGAGGTAGCATCTGGAAATGTGGAGATCACGGTCGAGATCTCAGTTCTTATAGAGCCGCCGGAGAATATGGCCCTGACCCTCGCTTCGGTCACCGGCGGAACCCTTACCGGGACCTATTATTACCGGATCGCAGCCGTGGTTCCGGGTATAGAAGGGGGACCTAATACGGTTGTTGGCCAGGCAAATGTGGAGCAGTCTATCTTCGTCAATGGGGGTAACAACGCCGTAGATATTACCTGGGATAAACTATCGGAAGCTACCGGGTATCGTATCTACCGCTCATCCACTTCCGGAACGGAGACACTCCTGGTCGAGGTGGGCGATGTGGATATCTACACGGATGACGGCACTGATTCCCCCGACGGAACTACATACCCCGCGGAGGATGGAGAGCTGATTGCCTGGATAAACGAGAATGCGAAAGCGAGTTTCCAGCGTTTCGGTCACCGTTCTTTGACCGGTAACGGCTTTCTGTATGTAATCGATGGAATGGATGATTTAGGTAATCTAAATACCATAACTAACAAAAGCGGAGGCACTGACCTGGAACCCTATGGGGGTATTGACAATAATTGGACTATTCCCAATAACTTGAGCTCAAATGATGGGCGGGCCTTCTTTTCTCATGTTTATGTAAATTCCTATGTCTACATTTTTGGGGGCTTAACCAATACGGGCGATATTCTATCCAGCGTCGAACAAGTCCCGTTCTAAGGGGGGATTTAACCTAACAAGCGCATCCTTTAGTAAAAATGGGCGGTTCTAATTGAAATAGAGCCGCCTTTTTTTTTCGACATTATTGGTATGGCAAAGGGGATATTTATGATTTCCTGAGGCAGGCGGCTTCGGTAAGCTTCTCGACTTTATCGTCGAGCGGGAGATCTTTAATCAGCTTGACCGCCTGTTTCACCTGATCCGGGCTTAAGAGACGGGACGATTCCCGGACAAACTTATCTTCAACCTGGCGGGCAATCTCCTCCGGGGGATGACCCTGGGCGCCGTAGGGAATATCCTGCTGGGCAGTAAAGGTCTTTCCCTCTCCGGTTTTCAAAGTAACCCGGGCCGAGAAGGGGAGGGTAACCTTCTCCAGATTATAATCCCCCAGGTCGTAGGGTTTTTTATCCTTTCCTCTTTGAGGGTTGAGCAGAGAGAGGAGAGCCTTTCGAATCCCGCTTTTAATCTTTTCTTTCATATCCGGAGGGAGCTTCCGCCAGATCACCGGGAGTTCCCGGAGACCTAAGCCCAGGTCTCCGGCATACTGGGTCCGGGATCGACTGATGATCCGGCGAATATCTTTAAGTCTCAGCCCCGCGAGGAGCCGCCCCAGGTCAATGGCCCGGTAGAAGTGGCTGGTCAAATTAAGGGTGAAGGACAAATCGTGAGTGAGCTTTACCCGGGAAGCCAGTTCCCGGATGGCCTTATCGTTGCGATCAAGCTCCTCCTGGTCCAGCTCTTCCACGGTCAGCCTTCCGGCAAGGACGGTGATAGCGACATTCAGGGGTATGGAGAAATTAATATTTATCGGGGATAGCCGCTCTCTAAGCTGGGAATGAGAAAGTGCTTCCATCTCGGTGGTCAGCCGGGAAGCCTCTATGATTATCTCCCCGACATCTTCGGCAAGCAATTTCTTCCCCTTTTCCGCCTCATATTTCTTCAGGATCTCCAGGAGGGCGTCAATGGTGGTATCTATGTAGGCGCAGCCGGGATAGATCTTGAAGGCAATAGTATCGGTTACCCATGCTTGGCCGAAACCGCTGATAAACGCCTTCAGGGGGTAATAGGAGAATTGGCTATAGAATCCCCCGGGATTATCCAATATATCAGTGGGTCCGGTCATACCGTTACGGGCAAGCTGGGCCGCCTGGATGCCGCCAACCGAGGTAGTCCCCGCAACCAGGATCTTGGACTGGGATCCCATAAATCCCGGCCAGAGGGCAAAGTTAGGCTGGGAGAGGGCGATACCCAGTGCATTCTCCATCTGCTCGACGGTAAGCTTAAGGAGCTTCCCCCCGATACAGGCCCCGCCGGCCAAGTGAATAAAGGTCCAGAGCTGACCGTTTTGAGGACCGAGCATTACCGAGGCCCCCAGCCTCCCTTCGACTTCGGAGGCGATTACCTGGGCAGTGACCATATCCTTGAAGGTCAGGCCTTCCTCCTCGCATAGGGCCAGGGAGGCCATAACCGCTGAATGGCCGGTGTGTCCCATAAACAGATAGTCGTCATAGTCGTGAACGCAACTGAGGGAGGCGTTTACCAGAAGTGCATTGTGCATGGACGACTTGTCTCCGCAGGGGATGATCGTGCATTTCCCGGGGTTACCCCACTGCCTCACAGTCTGCACAAGATTCTGCCCTCCCTCGGAGAGGTAGCCGGCGTGGGCTGCCCCGAGGACGCTAAAGATCTGCTGCTTGGCTTTCTCGATAATCCTTTTGGGGATATCCTCGTATTGCAAGCCCACCACCCATTCGGCAATTGTTCTTACCTTATTCTTTTCGGTAGACATATACCTCTCCTTCCCAATTCAATTCTTACTTTCTGGCCGTAACTATCATACGGGAGTTCATAAAGCCGTAGTCACCCTCCTTTTCCTGGAGGGTAAAGTCCCTTTTCACCTCAATATCCCGCAGACCGATATCGGTTAATAGATCACTGATCTTTTCCGGGTAATAAAGCTTCTCGCAGTAGGTTCCGTCCCGGATAATGCCCTTTTTCTTTGAGATCACCGTCTCCCGGGCCCTGACAATCTCCGAGCCCAGTTCTCTTGAGCGGCGGACGATTATATCCTCACTCGCCTGGTGCTGGGAGGAGGGGCGGAAATTATTAAGTAGAAACTCTCGATCGGTAAGCTCAAGCAAAACCTTTCCTCCTTTCCGAAGCAGCCGCCGGATCTCTTGGAGAATTAACCGATTATCCTCCTCATCAATGCAGTATCCAAAAGAGTTACCCATAACAATAATAATATTATAATGGGAGTTACTGAAACCGGTAGAGCGGGCATCGCCCTGACAGAATTTAATCTTGAGGCCTTCCCGGGAGGCGGTATCTTTTCCATGCTTGATCAGAAACAGGGAATAATCCAGAACGGTAAGGTTTCGGTATCCCCTTCTTCCGAGCTCGAGGGAATGCCTTCCGTGACCGCCGCAGAGATCAAGGATCCGATCGGATGGCTTGAGCTCTAAGACTTCCTCCAGAAAGCTGACTTCTTTTCCGGTAAGTTCCTGGTCGCAGACGCTGCGGGCGTCGGTGATTAAATAAATCTCATCAAAGCAGGTCTTCCACCAGTCCGGGTCTACCTGGATCATCGGCCTTCCTCTTTTTTACCGCAGTGCGAGTATAACAATAAATTGCTTTCTCCGGGGAAAGGTTGAGTTATGCAGGATAACAAATCAGGCAAATCCCAATGACAAAATCCCAAATCCCAATTTAATCATTATTTATAAGATGTCCTCCGAAGCTGTAAAGGCCATCGGTACAGATGAGGGCAGGGCCTCCGTCCCAGGGTGCCAGGCGGGCTATCTCCTCTTCCTCCTCGCTGATCTCGGCGAATTTGGTAAGCTTTCCTTCCCGCCAGAGCCTGCTTAGTTTAATGGCATCTTCCCATAAGTTTTTGCTGTAATATTGAAGCTGTGAAAGGTGCCTGGGAGTGATAATCCGGGGACGTAGGGTTGTCATAATCGGGCCGAGCAGATAGACAAAACCTAATTCGATTGCCTTTTTCTCAATCTCTTCCTGGATCTCGGCCACCGCACGATAACCCAAGTTGATAACTGCTTTGTTGATACGATCGATTGCCTCCTTTACCCCAATCCGGGAGCGAAGAATAGCAACGCCCTTGGCACCTCCCCCAGAGCCCACATTGGTGGGAACCCCACCGAATCTGGCCACGAAGCCGATCAGACCGGCATCAGTAATAAAACATCGGAAATCGGTTTGCCACCTTTTGATAAAAACCCTATTTTCTTTCCTGTCGATCCAGGGAAACTCTTCGGCCCACAGTTCCAGCGGGGTAAGCAGCTGAACAATATAACCTCCGCTGTCAAGTGCCTGTTGGAGTGATTTGTCTGGATTGTTATACTGATAACCGATAATAATACCCTTACCCGAATATCCGTGGACCGGTTTTAAGATAATCTTTTCCCAGTGATCCCTGACCCACTCGACCAGATCCAGGATCCTATCCCCGGAGGGGCCGATTGTGGAACGGGGATAGAACTGTCGGGTCCAGGGCGTACGGCTGACGGTGGTTCGGGACATTAGACTTTTGTGCTCTCCGGTAACCACTTCAAAAATACCTTTGGCTCCAACCGGCTCAATGCCGCGAGGATTGACGGCAATCCCCTGTCTGATTGCGCTAATCAATGGATCAAGATTATGCTTCTTCTTTAATTTCACGATGACATTATTGTTGAAATCGAGGAAGATTGCGGTAATCCGGCGACCTTCGAGAGTAACGGTATCACCCTTGGATTCGAGTCTCTGGGGAGAGGTCAGGGCGGCGGTGACTCCGGGAAGATGGTTAAGGTAATCGACAAAATGGATGTTTTCTCCAACCTTGTCCAGGGTTTCCTCTTCGGCTAACAGCACAATGAATGCTTCCTGACTGCCGAAACGCTGTTTATGGGCCCGTAGGAGCATCCGGGCAAAGGTAGGCACCGGGTTTAGGAGATGGTGATCGAAGTCCAGCTTAATATCGATCCCTGAAAGCCGCTTTATTCTCTCCCAGCTCAACCTTCCCAGTTCCTGCGCCATCCGCTGGTAATCCCAGCCTCCCGGACTTCCCAGATTCCATTCACAATGATGACCTAAGAACCTTTCACCCATCACGAATTCTCCAATTTACATTTGGTATTAAATCCAAATGTCAACTGATAAATTCTAAATCCCAAATCTTAAATAAATCCCCCTCACCCTGACCCTCTCCCCCTAGGGAGAGGGAACTCTTGCTGGTTATTACTTCCTCTCCCCCCCGGGGAGAGGAGCGAGGTGAGGGGTTCTTTTTGTTTTGAGTTTTGGATTTTTATCATTTGAACTTTGGGCTTTGACATTTGATATTTTTATCAATCCTCTTCTCGATCCACTTGAAGGGTATCTGCCCTCCCTTCAGGAGGAGGTTGTGGAATTCCTTTAAGCTTATCTTATCGGCAAATTTCTTCCTGAGTTCCATGATCTCATATCTGCCCAGCAGGTAACAGAGTTGATAGCCGTAAGTGAGGGCGTAATTCCGGACCTGCTGATAGGCCCTCTGTCGGGATAAACCCAGTCCGGCCAATCTCTCCCGGGCCTCGGCTAATCCCAATTTCCCGGTATGCAGCCCGATATCCAAGAGTGCCCGCAGGCTCCTCCAGAGCTGGCGCTTCCGGCAGATCAGCTTCTGATACGGATCTTCCGAATACCCGGTTTCGTCGATCAGCTGCTCACCGTAGCAGGCCCATCCTTCGTAGAATAATGGTGACTCGATCTGCCTCCTGACCGGATTCGGTTGAGCCTTTCGGGACATATCCAACAGATGATGTCCGGGATAGGTTTCGTGGGCGGTCATGAAGAGATATTCTTTATGAGGGTTATCGTCGGATTGGACTAAATCCATCTCGGACATCTTGATGTAAAAAAAACACTGGGGACCGATGGTGTTAGTGGGCGGAGAGCTATAAGATGCCGAGGATCTCAAGGGCTCCAAATAAATCGGTGATCCAGCCACTTTTATTTCCTGAAAACTGGGAAGTGGTACTATGTCATTTTTCTCTAAAAAATTCCTTAGACTACTTACCTCCCTGCGATACAATTCGATCAGGTTCACAGGATCATCAACTTCCACTCTGTAATCGGCAAGAACCTCCTGCCAGTTTTTATGCTTGTCAATTGTTAACGATAAATTTTCGATCTGGTTTAATACACCCTGATATTCCCGAGTGGCAATTTCGTGGACCTCTTCCAGTGACCTATTACTCCCATAATTCTCTGCCAATATCTGGGCGAGTATCTCTTCCCCCTGAGCAAATACATCGGTAGTGGAAACCGATCTTAAAAAATCTCTGAATTTCTCTAATGATTCTATTGCCCGCAAATTTGCAGTTTCCAGCTCGCTTTTATAGTTGAATTCATCCTTAGTAGCGGCAAGGAAATCTATTGACCCCGCTAACATCTCCAGAGCCGCTTCCCGGTGAAGATTGGATACATCGGTTAAATTTAACTCTCCCTGATGGAGAAGATCGGGAATCTTTGTTAACCTATTTAACACCTTCTCTTCCCATTTCTCCGTGGATAGAGCCTGATCCTGGCCAATCATAGCAATCTTTAGGTAAAGACAGGGGTCTTTCTGCCAGATTCTAACCTGGCCATACTCACGCAAGAAAGTGAGTATACTTTGTCTTAAAAGGTCAAGGTCTATCTTCTCCTCCAGGTTAAGGTCTTCTCCCTTCAGGTTTTCTAAGTCTTTCAGGAAGCCTTTGACCTCTAAAAAGCTCTGCTCGATTTCCTCCCTTCCCAACTGGTCAAGACAACCTGAGTACTCCACCGATTCCGAAGACCGGGGGAAGAAATAGAATTCATCGCTGGCACACATTACCGGAAAATTTCTGGCCATAAAAGAGAAGTATCCGGTAGCGATTTCGCTCAATTTTTTACTCCTGGGCTCATTCACAAGGGAATAATACCATCTGAGTAGAAGGCAGTCAATTATGGGCGATCCTGAAACTTCCTCGTTCTTTAGGTAAAGAGTAGATTGGCAGGGCTTTTTATTCGTCTTCCAATTCCACCTCGGTTGATTCCAGCAGCCGGGCCACCATCGACCAGTAGCCGATTGCAAGGATAAGCTCGACAATCTCCCGGTGATCTAAATATTTGGAGACAGCGTCGAATGTCGCCTGAGAGGCCTTAATCCGGGTTACCACCTCGTCGGTAAATTGCAGGACCAGTCGCTCCCGCTCATTAAAAGCTTCATTTTCAGGCCCCAATCTTACCCCTTCGATCTTTTCTTCGGGCACACCGATACCGGCGGCAATTCTTTTGTGTTGAATCCATTCATAATGGGAATTACTCAGGGTTGCTACCCGAAGAATAACTAATTCGCGGAGATTGTCGTCGAGTTTGTTCTGGGTCAACAGGGATGAACCCATCCGGATAAAATGGCGGATGCTGTCTTCGGCATGTGCCACGATCTTGTAGAGATTTAACTCCGGAGACACCATTTTCTTCAACAGTTCCTGGGTCCTCTCCGGCATCTGCTCCAGCTTGAGATAAGGTAAACGAGCCATAAGTACCTCCCTTAATAATTCTTGTTTTAAAGCCTCATTGTCTCCTTAGATAATTATATATTTTGCCAAGAAAAAATTCAATCTTCGGACTATTAGGTAATTCTTTACTTTTATTTAAAGGTTAGTTAAGATATCAAAATAGGTCCGGAGACCCTTTGTTTCATGGAACAACCGGTATCAATTTGATGGATCTGCAGTCAGTTTTATTCAAAGAAGGAGAATAAAAATGCCAGATTCTCCTCAGCTGCAACCCAATGGGGGGGGTAAGGGAGACCTGCTCAGTAGCTTAGGCAAAGACTATCCTAAAGGGACAATTCTTTTTAAAGAGGGAGATCTTGGCAATGAAATGTATATTATCCATAAAGGAAAGGTTAGGGTTACCAAAAAGGTCAGAAATGTGGAAAAAACTCTCGCCATTTTGTCCAAAGGGGATTTCTTTGGGGAGATGGCCATTCTTAATCGCAAACCCCGCTCAGCCACGGTTGAGGTCATCGAGGACAGCAAGTTTCTGGTGGTTAACAGCGAGACCTTGAGGACCCTGCTTAAAAAAGATGACCAAATTGCCATTCGGCTTCTGTTGAAATTGTCCTCTCGACTCCAGGAGGCGGATGACCTGATTGAGAATTTAATACTCAAGGACAATGAGAGTAAGGTGGCCAATACCCTGATTAATCTGGCCGTAGATTTCGGAATAAGAAGACAGGATGGGATCGTGATTCCAATTGATCCCCAGAATATTATCCCCAAAGCTGGAATAGATGTTGAGCGAGTAAAAAATGTTCTGGCAAGGTTTGGAAAACTTGGCCTCATCAAGATATCTGGGAAGAGAATAGTAATCCCAGATCTTGACATACTTAAAGGTTTCCTACTTTTCTTAGGGAAGAAGGAGGATGTTCGGTCCCAGGGGGATATTGTCCCTTAGTATTTACGAAGGTTAGAAGGGGTTTACTTTATGCGGGATATTCAGAATCAAAGAGATCAGCAAAATATCGGAATCCAGAAAGTTGGGGTGAAAAACATCCGGTATCCCATTGCTGTTATTGAAGGATAAGGAACTTAAGCTTAGGGACTGGTGCGATAGATAATGCCAGTAACTTTAGCAACAGAAGGGAGATAGATATGTCAGTTTCTCAACCAAGCCCCAGCGCGGGCGTTAAAGAGGAATTGCTGAGAATCTTCGGTAAAGATTTTCCCAAGGGGACCGTTCTCTTTAATGAGGGCGAAGTTAGTGATGAGATGTATATTATCCACGAGGGGAAGATTAAGGTTAGCAAGAAAGTCAGGAGTGCGGAGAAGACTCTGGCCATTATGTCCAAAGGGGAATTTTTCGGGGAGATGGCCATTTTGAATCGCAAGCCCCGTTCGGCAACAGTTGAAGTTACCGAAGATAGTAAGCTCCTGGTTGTTACCAGTAAAACCTTGAAAACCTTGCTTCAGAAGGATGTCAGGATTGGCATTCGGCTGTTGTTGAAATTGTCCTCTCGACTCCAGGAGGCAGACGACCTGATTGAAAACCTGATGCTCAAGGATGACGAAAGCAAGGTTGCCAATACCTTGATTAAACTGGCTAACGAGATCGGGGTAAAAGTAAAAGACGGAGTCGAGATTCCAATCGATCCTAACCATATTGTCCCCAAGGTCGGATTAGATGTCGAGAGGCTTAAGGGTGTTCTTGCCAAGTTCAAAAAGCTTGAGCTCCTCCGGGTATCCGGGAAGAGAATAATCATCCGGGAACTAAATATGCTCCAGAACTTCCTGCGTTTCATGGGGTGGAAAGAGGAACTGCTGTCTCGGAGAAGAATTTATCCTTAATATTTGCGGGGAGTAAAGGGAGCCGGGCTTATGCGAGATATTCAGAATCAAAGAGATAGACGAAATATCGGAATCCAGAAGGTTGGAGTAAAGAACATCAGGTATCCCATTGCTGTCCTGGATAAGAAGAAAGGGACCCAGCACACGGTAGCCAGTATCAATATGTATGTTGATCTTCCCCGGCACTTCAAGGGAACCCACATGAGTCGCTTTATTGAGATCCTGAACAAATATCGCGGACAGATAAATATCAAGAGCTTTCCTACTATTCTTGCCGAGATGATCCAGAAATTAAAGGCCCGCTCGGCCCATCTGGAGATAGAGTTTCCGTACTTTATCGAGAAGAAGGCACCGGTAACCGGGGCCCGGAGCTTAATGGAATACACATGTCGTTTCAGCGGCTCCGTCCCCGGAGATAAAGATGATATGGAGTTGTTCTCCATTGGCATAAAGGTTCCCGTCACTACATTGTGCCCCTGCTCCAAAGAGATCAGTGCTCAGGGAGCTCATAACCAACGCAGTGTCGTCAATGTTAACTTTCGCTTCAGGAAATTTGTCTGGATCGAGGATATAATCTCGATAGTAGAAAGCTCGGCCAGCAGTGATGTTTATGCCCTGTTGAAGAGGCCCGATGAGAAGCACCTGACCGAAAAGGCCTATGATAATCCGATGTTTGTTGAGGATATTGTTCGGGAGGTGGCAAAAAAGCTTAAGGCCAATCCCAATATCACATGGTTCAGCGTAGAATCGGAGAACTTCGAATCCATCCACAACCACAGCGCCTATGCCTTTGTGGAGGAAGATAAAGCGATCAAGGAGATTAGCAGATGAAAATCAATCCCCTCATCTTCCGAGAATATGACCTCCGGGGAGTGGTGGGCCGGGATTTGACCAGTCAGGTAGTCAATACTCTCGGCAAAGGATACGGGAGCTATATGGCCAATATGGGGAGGAAGGAACTGGTAGTGGGCAGGGACGGTCGTCTCTCTTCCCCCGGATTTCGCGATGACCTGGTGGAGGGAATAATTTCTACCGGATGTAATGTAACCGACTTGGGAGTCTGCCCCACTCCCCTGTTCTATTTTTCGCTCTTTAAACTGGAGAAAGAGGGGGGGATGATGATCACCGGAAGTCATAACCCTCCGGAATTCAACGGGTTTAAGTTATGTGTGGGGAAAGATTCCATTTACGGTGAGGAGATCCAAAGATTCAGAAGGTTTATTGAGAAAGGAGAATTCCGGAAGGGAAAGGGGAAATGCAGCTCTTACGAGATAATCGAACCTTATCAGGAGTGGGTCAAAAAGGACATTAAGATCGACAGGAAGATAAAGGTAGTGATTGATCCGGGTAATGGAACCGTGGGGGCGGTGGCCCCCAAGCTTCTCAGGGATCTTGGCTGTGAGGTAGTCGAACTCTATTGTGATCTGGACGGCAATTTCCCGCATCATCACCCCGATCCAACGGTCCCGGAAAATCTAAAGGATCTGATTTCCCAAGTAAAGTCTACCGGTGCCGATTTAGGAATTGGCTATGACGGCGATGGGGACCGGATTGGAGTAATCGACAGCCGGGGTAATATTATTTGGGGGGATCAGTTGATGATCGTCTTCTCCCGGGAGATCCTGAAGGAAAACCGGGAAGCCTGCATTATCTCCGAGGTCAAAGCCTCCCAGAACCTGTATGATGATATTAAGAAATATGGGGGCAGGGCGATAATGTGGAAGACCGGTCACTCGCTTATTAAGGGTAAGATGAAAGAAGAGAAAGCGAAGCTGGCCGGAGAGATGAGCGGACATATATTCTTTGCCGACAGATATTTTGGTTATGATGATGCCATTTATGCTTCCTGCCGCCTGCTGGAGATACTCTCCCGGAGTGATAAAAAAATAGAGGATCTGCTTAGTGATGTTCCCAAGGTGTTCAATACCCCGGAGATCAGGGTAGATTGCCCCGAAGAAATAAAGTTTAAGGTGGTGGAAAGACTAAAAGCCTTTTTCCGGGAAAGGTTCGAGATCATTGACATTGACGGGGTGAGGGTCCTCTTTGAGGACGGCTGGGGACTGATAAGACCTTCAAATACTCAGCCGATGCTGGTCCTGCGGTTTGAGGCAAAAACACCGGAGCGGCTGCAGGAGATCAGAAAGATGGTCGAGAGCAAGCTCAATGATGAACTAAAACAGACCGGTTGAGCTTGAGTGATAAATGCAGAAAGAGTCCGATAATGAAGAGTATTGTTCTCCTCTCGGGGGGTCTGGATTCGGTAGTTTGCCTGAAGAAGGCCCATGATGAAACGAGCGTGGAGCTAGCCCTCACTTTTGACTACGGACATAGGGCGGCTTTGCGTGAGATTGACTGCTCAAGAAAGATATGTCGAAGATTTAAGGTCCCGCACCGGTCAATCAGGCTGGATTGGCTTAAGCAGATAACCAAAACCTCTTTAGTAAACCGGAAGCGGAAGATCCCCGAGCCCGAAAAGGGCGATTTGGATAAAAACCCAGCCGATACCGTCAGAGATGTCTGGGTGCCTAACCGGAATGGGGTATTCCTGAACACCGCTGCCTCCTTTGCCGAGGCCCGGGGTGTTGAGCTGATAGTCGCCGGGTTCAATGCGGAAGAGGCGGCAGCCTTTCCTGATAATAGCCTCCAGTTCGTCGAGTCGGTTAACCGATCCCTTCAGTATTCCACCCTCAGTCACCCAAAGGTGATTAGCTATACCCAGAGCCTGAGTAAAAAGGAGACGGTTGAGCTGGGAATAGGGATTGGGGCGCCATTGGATCTGATCTGGAGTTGTTATCGGGGTGGGGAGAGGATGTGCGGTAAATGTGAATCCTGTGTCCGGGCGAAACGGGCATTCGAGGAGTCTGGTCACTTCGATATTATCGAGGAGAGATTTTCAAATTAAAACAGGAAGGTGCTGGGTTTATGCAAAGCCGTTTTATTGATAAGCAGATAGATTATAATGGGGAGCAGCTTCGATCTCACTGGGCCTATGAGAACTTTGACCTTTTGGGAGATAGCATCGTCTCCTTTCGTGGACAGTGTGGTGTCCAGCTGGAGGAGATGGTAGATCTGGTTGATCGGAAAAATAATGAAAGGATATACAGCGAGGATATGCTTCATTTCATCCTCGAGTTCTTCCATCTTGATCTGGAAAAAGCCATCTGCCAGCAGCGTCTGCTTATCGCTATCCTTAAGGACGAGCTTTTATTGAGATATCCCGAAGCCCAGATCATACGCCGGGGGGATGACCTTTTTGATGGCGAGAAAAAACTTACCGTTTCCATTGCCACCCTTTCCCCGGTCTCCGCATTGATCCATTTAGGTATCAATATCAACAGTCAGAACACTCCCGTTAAGACCGCCGGACTTGATGACTACAACATTCAACCCCGGGAACTTGCCCGCTCGATAATGGAAAAATTCTGCCAGGAGATGGAAGGAATCAGCGAGGCAAGATGTAAGGTGCGGGGAGTGAAATAGTACCCTACTTCGCTAAAGCTTCGTAGGGCGGGGGGAATAGCAGGGAGTGACAGGGAATAGCAGAGAATAGCAAGGGCTTGAACTTTTAAATCCTTTCAAATAGTTCGAATATTTACATATAATCTGAGATAGAGTTATCAGTATGAGCTCGGAGGCCAATGTTGTCGAAATTTTCTCTTCGATTCAAGGTGAAGGAATACTTGTCGGCGAGCGACAGATATTTGTCCGTTTCGGAGGATGCCGCCTGCGCTGCAATTACTGCGATACCCCCCAGGCACTTTTTCCCCAGAAGGAGTGCCGAATCGAAAAGCTCCCCGGAGCAAGAAAGTTCTACTTCCTCCCTAATCCGCTAACTCCCGTAAAACTCCGGGAGATTGCCTTTTCACTAGACCGGGTTCCTTCAATCCACAGACATCTGAGCATTACCGGAGGAGAGCCTTTAGAGCAAGTGAGCTTTCTTAAAGAATGGCTGCCAGCGGTAAAGGACAGGTTCAAGATATATCTGGAGACTAATGGAATTTTGTCAGGAAGCCTGAGTAAGATAATTGACTTGGTTGACACGATTGCGATGGATATTAAGCTCCCTTCCTCATTGAAAGGAAGGTCGTTCTGGGGAAAGCATCGAGCATTTTTACAGGTGGCCAGAAAGAAAAAGGTATTTACCAAGATGGTGATAACTGCTCAAACCGCAGAACGAGAGGTTCTCCGGGCCGCTGAGCTGATCGGGGAGATCGATAAAAGGATTCCTCTTATTCTTCAGCCGGTATCCCCTTCGGGGAGGGTGAAAAGAACTCCCCCTCCGAAAATACTATTAAAACTCCAGCAAGTAGCTGCCAGATTTCTCCCTGAGGTAAGAGTAATCCCCCAGATTCATAAAACCCTAAAGATAACCTGAACAACATCAAGTGACATAAATAGACGAAAAAACTAAATTTTCCCGCTAAACGTTCCTTCTTGCTACCAATACTATCTTATGGTAGGATTTATAATACTTTCCCGGTTCGGAGATATAGCGTAAAATAAAAAGTCTGTCCGTCTCGTTAGTTGGCGGGATGGAAAAGGAAAGGAGGGGTAATTGATATGGATTGGGGAATGGAAAACCGATTGGCACAACTCATTCAGCCTGACGGCCGGTGTTGTTTTTTGCCGATAGATCATGGATATTTTCAAGGGCCGACGAGGAAATTAGAAAAGCCAGGTGAGACTATCAGACCACTTCTTCCTTATTGCGATGCACTCTTTGTTACCAGAGGCGTGTTGCGTTCATCGGTAGATCCTCATAACACTAAGCCTATCATTCTCAGGGTATCGGGGGGCACCAGTATGGTCGGGAAGGACCTGGCCAATGAGGGGATTACTACCTCGATGACGGAAGCGATCCGCCTTAACGTGGCGGCGGTAGGCATTTCCATCTTTGTCGGCAGCGATTATGAGCATGAGTCGTTGCTGAATTTGTCAAAGCTTGTTGATGAGGGTGAGGAGTATGGCATTCCGGTGATGGCGGTTACCGCGGTGGGCAAAGAATTGGAAAAGAGGGATGCCCGCTATCTGGCCCTGAGCTCCCGGATCGCTGCCGAGTTGGGGGCTAAAGTGGTAAAGACCTACTGGTGTGAGGACTTTGATAAGGTTGTGCAAGGCTGTCCGGTTCCCGTGGTGATGGCGGGTGGGCCTAAGGTAAATACGGAATTGGAAGTGCTCGAGTTCGTTCATGATGGTATTCAGAAAGGTGCGGTCGGGGTGAATCTGGGAAGGAACATCTGGCAAAATGATTTCCCGGTACCAATGATCAAGGCGATCCGCGCAGTTATTCATGAAAATGCTTCTCCCAAAGAGGCTTATGACTTGTTCAATAGCAGCAAGAACGAAAAAGATTAGTATAATTTAATAAATAAACCTACAGGAAATCGCTTATTATTAGCTTGTCGAAAGGACTATGCAAGTAGCAGTTTACTATAGCAATAAAGACATACGGATAGAGGAGCGGCCGACTCCAAAAATTGCTACCGGAGAGTTGCTGGTGCGGGTAGAGGCCAGTAGTATCTGCGGCAGTGATGTAATGGAATGGTATCGTATCAAGAAGGCCCCATTGGTGCTGGGTCATGAGATTGCCGGAGAGATCGTCGAGGTGGGCAAGGAGGTAAAGCAATACCAGAAGGGAGATCGGGTTTTCGTGTCACATCATGTTCCGTGTAATACATGCCGTTATTGTCTGAGTGGTTACCATTCGTTATGTGATACATTACGCCAGACAAATTTTGATCCGGGTGGTTTCTCCCAGTATATTCGTGTCCCCAAGATCAATGTAGACCGGGGGGTATTTCTGCTGCCAGAGGAGATGTCATTTGAAGAAGGGGTATTTATCGAGCCGTTAGCCTGTGTGCTCCGGGGGCTAAGGATTGCGCGGATGCAGCCGGGAAAAAGTGTGCTTGTTATCGGGAGCGGTATTTCCGGTCTCCTCTTTGTACAACTGTCCCAGGCGCTCGGAGCAGGTCGGGTGATAGTCACGGATATTAATGAGTATCGGCTTAATGCGGCGAGGCGGTTCGGGGCCGATACTACGATCCGCGCAGAGGAGGATGTGCCTGCCCGTCTGCGTCAACTCAACGATGACTGGCTGGTTGATTTAGTGGTAATCTGCACCGGAGCTGTTTCAGTAATATCTCAGGCAATACAATCGGTTGAGCGGGGAGGGACGGTTTTATTCTTCGCCCCGATAGAGCCGGGTGTTGATGTCCCAATTCCAATGTTCGATGTTTGGCATAACGGGATAACATTTACTACCACCTACGCCGGCAGCCCCGCAGACATCGTCTCGGCGATAGAGTTGATCCGAGCTCGTCGGGTACAGGTGCAGGATATGATCACCCATCGTCTCCCTCTAACCGAAACCGGCCTCGGCTTCCAAATCGTGGCTAATGCCCAGGATTCTTTAAAGGTAATTATCGAGCCGCAGAAGTAATTACCCCAAAGCACTTTGTGCTATCCAGCCCGGCTAAAGAGATTTCGTATAGACCGCCTAATGTTAACTCATTAAACTACAGTAAAGAACTATAGAGGTTTAAATATTTAATGATAGCAGCTGTAAAGAAAGGAGGTAGGTGAGGGTGGCAGTTATAACAGAATCTTTTTCTTTAAAGACCAGAGGTAATTCGGATATCAAGGATATTACCCCGGAGGTGGCAAGGGAAGTCAGAAACTCCGGTCTAAATGAAGGAATAGTGACGGTGTTTATTCCCGGGTCCACTGCCGGGATAACTACCATTGAATTCGAGGATGGAGTACTGGAGGATCTCTCGAAGATGCTGGACAGGATAATTCCCGAAAACATCAAATATCAGCATAATTATCGTTGGGGTGATGGTAACGGTCACTCACATGTCCGCTCGGCTATGGTAGGAACATCATTCACCGTCCCTTTCAGTAAGTCCGAGTTAATTATGGGGACCTGGCAGCAGATAGTCCTCATCGATTTCGACAATCGTCCCCGAAAGCGGGAGATTATCCTCCAGATAATCGGGGAGTAAAATAGGCCCAAAATGGTAAGATCGTTAATTCATTGACATAAAAGATAAACTATTATATTATAAATATAGATAAATATAATTTAATTAACTGAAATGAAAAGAGGAAAGAGTCGATTAGAAGAAGAGCTTAAACTGGCGAAGAAGAGGGTTGACTCTTTAAAACAGGAGGTCTTATACAAGACCATTTCCAATGAGAAGTTGGAGAACCAGATTGAGGAGCTGAAGAAGAACTTGGGGATGCAGTTCGAAATCGTCTCCAAGATCGGCAGCTCTCCTGATCTGGCCCGAACCACCGGTAATATCCTCAGACAAGTCCGCAAGAAGATGAGGCTGGATGAGATCGCCATCCTCCTGTTCGAGCCCAATGACGGTAGACTTCGCCATTTCGCCTCCTACGGGCTGAGTAAGAAAAAAACCCGGGCAACATTCGCCCCGGGAGATGGGATCTCGGGGATAGTATTCCAGACCAAGAAGAGGTGTCTGATCGAAAGGGTTGGCCGGGACCCCCGGTTCAAAAGGTGGGAGGTAGATACCGAGGATTACCTTGATAAGGCTTTTCTTTCTATCCCCTTGAAGGAGGAGAAGAGGATCATCGGGGTAGTAAATGCCAGTGCCCAACATATCAGTGTTGACTATGCCAACAGCTTAACGGTTTTGGCCAAGACGATTGCTCCTATGATCAGTCTTCAGCAGATGAAGAAGCATCAGGAGGATGCCTACTTTGAGACCATCAGGAGAATAATGGATTTTACCGAAGCCTTGAATCCTTATACCTTTGGGCATTCGTATCGGGTATATCAGTATTCCCTGCATATTGCCGACAAGCTGAAGTGTTCTCCGAGGGAGCGTGACCTGTTAGGGCGTGGGAGTCGGCTGCATGATGTGGGAAAGATTGCGATCATGGACATCGTTAAAAAGCCAGGGCTGCTCAGCAAGTCAGAGCTTAAAATAATGAGAGAGCATCCGTTGCTGGGGGAGCAGTTTGTCCGGGGATTTGAGTTCCTCAAGGACACCGTTCCCATTATTAAGCACCACCACGAAAGACCGAGCGGCAAAGGATATCCATGGGGGCTGGAAGGCAGTAAGATTCCCCGACTGGTAAGCATAGTATCTATTGCCGACGCTTTCGATGCCATGACCTCGGACAGACCATATCGGGAGCGTTCCAGTCTGGACTATGCGATAAGTGAACTCAAGAAATACCGGGGGTATCAATTTAATGAAGGGATCGTTGAAGCCTTTATCGAAAACTACCACGAATTAGAGATCCTCCTTAAAGATGTAAAAAGGAAATCCAAGGCAACCGACCTGAATGACTCCGGTTTCACATCTTGAGTTCTCCCTCATAAACCAGCTGCCTTCCTTAGGTTTTCCAAAATTATCTTTATTTTTTTCTTTAGTCATGCTAATTTTTGTCATAACAAACCAATTCCTATGAGGAGGTAAAAATGAAAATTAAAGCAAAGGATGTCGTTGTCCCTTTAGATGTTCCCAAAGATCTTTATAAAACCTATATCGCAAATTACCTGGAGATAACAAAGGAGAGCGGATGGTTAATGCTCTTTGCCGGGGATCAAAAGATTGAACATTTAAACGACGATTTCTATGGAGAGGGCGCCCATGAAGACGATGCCGACCCCGAACACCTGTTCCGTATTGCCAGCAAGGGTAAGATCGGGGTTTTTGCCGCCCAGATGGGACTGATCGCCCGGTATGGTATGGATTATCCGAAAATCCCGTATCTGGTAAAGTTAAACTCCAAAACCAATCTCATCAATACCTCCCAGGCCGATCCCATAAGCACACTGTTAGTAGATGTAGACCAAGTTGCTGAATTCAAGAAAAACAGCGGCCTTAAAATACTGGCGGTAGGATATACCGTTTACCTGGGCAGTGAATATGAGGCCCAAATGCTTCATGAGGCAGCACAGCTCATTTACGATGCTCATATCAATGGACTGATCGCCGTTCTCTGGATCTATCCGAGAGGAAAGGCAGTTTCCGATGAGAAGGATCCCCATCTTATCGCGGGAGCCACCGGGGTCGGGGCCTGCCTGGGCGCCGACTTCGTAAAAGTCAATTACCCCAAAAAGCAGGGTGAAGAATCAAGTGAGATTTTTAAGGAGGCCGTTAAAGCGGCGGGCAGGACCAAGGTGGTATGCGCCGGCGGGGCTTCCGAGGACGCAGATAAATTCCTCCAGACTTTACACGATCAAATCTTCATCAGCGGGGCCTCGGGAAATGCTACCGGTAGAAATATCCATCAGAAATCACTGGATGAAGCCGTCAGGATGTGCAATGCTATTTATGCGATTACGATTGAAGGGGAATCGGTTAAGAAAGCATTAAGTATTTACAACGCCTGAGGCTTCCGGCAGAGCTTCCATCTTTCAAGCTCTGCTACTCATCCCAGTGCGCCATGATTATCTTGTTCCAGTACTCCAGGCCGTCAACCTCTATCGTCATACCCGCCATACTCCCGGTAGAGTGAAGAAAATTTATCGCATTCAAGCTGACATCGCCCTGCGGTAGCTGGATAGCGTTCAGCCTCTTGGCAAAACCCTGGTTGACCAACTCAACCTCCTGGTAAAAGTCGGCAAATTTCTTCAACTCCCAGTCGGGCTCCCTGCCGCCC
The DNA here is from genome assembly GCA_020345765.1 of Deltaproteobacteria bacterium. GTDB lineage: Bacteria > Desulfobacterota. The sequence goes on along the minus strand of CP070770.1, from coordinate 1,208,682 downwards.
CGGAACAAAATATGTTGAACGAACAGGTACATGGTGATAAAGCGATATGATGTCTCCTCCCAGGATTGAAAAGGCAGATGGGTTAGCACCATCGGTCTCATTTTGTTGAGGATCGGACATCCGCTCGAAACCATGTAAATACCCATGAGGGAGCCGGCGGCAGTCTGAAGCGATGTCCGCTTGGAATAGGTGCGCTCTTCAGTCTCTACCCATACATTAACTTCATCATACGAGATAAAATCCTTAAAGAAATCGATCAGATCGATCAGGCTCACCGCTATCGGGCAGCTCTTATTAAGAGATTCTTCCAGGGGACAGTTAGGGCACTGGTGGAAGCTAAGCTCGGTCCACTCCGGCAAGGGATCCCCCGGTTCATGTAAAATGTCCAGGGTCTCCCAGTCGAGACGGACCGTAAATTCCTTTTCCTTCTGCTGCTCGAACCTGAATCTATAAGTGATGGTCAGAAGTCTTTTCTCCGAGGTGCTATCTTCATTCATTTTTCATCCTCCTGGACAAGCCGGTTCAAGGATTTTTAAGCTTCCTAAAAAAAGACTCTTTATTTTTTCGGTACTTCAATCTCGTTATAGATCCTCTCGGAAGAAATGCGGTGCTGAAAATTATCGGGATCAAAGCATTCCTGAGCGTCCAAAATTCTTATTCTCCCGATAACTACATCGAGAGGCGTATCCCCCACGAAGTTTCCCTCAATCGTTGCCATCCGCCCGAAATCTTCCGATCGTACCAGTTCAAGACTCCTCTGGGCCAGCGCTTCGGCCATAAGCCGGTCTTTATTGCTCGGCGGGCCCGACCTCTGTTGATATCCCAAATTCCAGGACCGGGCGTCCTTGTCTCCGGTTATTTGGATATACTCGTTGCACATGTAGGCGGCTACCCCGCCGAGATATACATTGCCGTGCGGGTCCGTCTCGCCTTTTCGTATTTCCCCGATCCCCTTTAACTTCGTCCCTTCCGAGACCAAAGCAATAGTATAGCGAAGCCCGTCAAGGGTAAAACCTCTTTTCATCGGCATCGACTTTTTTCTCTTTTTGATCAGATAGAAGAGCCGGCGGTAATTCGTCACTACTTCCGGGATGGTCATGAAGTGCACATGCGCCGACCTCCCGCCCCAGTATGTCAAATGCCCGGCCTTCCGGCCCATGGCTTCCACAAAGTAGACCATGCCATGGGAGCCGGCGGTTGATTTAAGGTTGGTAATGAGCATTTGGATCATGTTCACTGCACTGTCAAAACCCAGGGTATATTCCGTTCCGCATAGGTCCTTGTCTATCGTTTTCGGAACCCCTACCACCCGCAGACCCTGCTGGGCCATCTTCCCCGCGGCACCCAATGTGTCTTCACCTCCGATGACAATAACCCCATGGTACCGGTTATTAAGAAATTTCGTTACCTTATGTGATATGTTATTCCCTTTGTAATTGAACGGATTGGCGCGGCTGGACATCAGTATCGTCCCACCTGCCCGGTCAATGCGTCTTACATCTTCCTCACCGAGAGGGAGTGTGTAAGTTTCGATAGTTCTGACCCTTGCCGATGGTTTCGATAATACCATCTGGATAGGTCCCTCCCACCCCTTGGCGATGCCCTCAACTTCGTAATCCTTGTATGCTCCCAGAACTATGCTTTTTATTGCGTTATTAAGTCCCGGACAGTCTCCTCCGCCGGTAAAAATTCCTATCCTTTTTCTCTTAGCCATTTCAGTCTTTCCTCCTTGCGTCTTGTCTAATAAATATGTTATCGGGGCTTAAATGGTTCATAAATACCGATCAACTTTATTGAGTTCTTATTAAAAATTAATATTTTACATTACGGATAGGTGCCCTCCGGGGGAGGAAACGAGCCTCCCTCGGAGACATCGAATATTTCGGTTATACAGGACATAGTTTCCTGGGTGTCCAAGTAGGTAAAGGTGGAGCCTTCGGTCGTAGTCCCGCTCTGGAGCACCCCGATACCCTTGTCCTGTAAATAGGCTACCGTCTCGTTATGATTGCCTACCGCACAGGCAACATGATGCAGACCCTCTCCATGTTTCTTCAAATATTCCGCATAAATACTATTGTCGTCCAGGGGCTGGATCAGCTCCCATTGGATATTGCCGATGAAGGCAAAGGCTACTTTCATCACGAATTCAACCCTCTTATTGCGGACGGTCATATCCTTAACCTTGTCGGGACCATAAGTATAGATCATCCACGGCCCGATACCGTAAATCTCCCAATACCTCTTCATTGCCTCGTTGAGATCCTTCACTACCAGGCCGACCTGCATAACCCCGGTAAAGACTGGTTTTTCGGGCATTATAATACTCCTTTCATTAACTCAATTGGGATTCAGGGTTTGCCGATATTATTCTTTTTTGGTTTAAAGATTATGGAAGGCTTAATCTCCGAAGAATAGACAAATCCCGTCCCTTCCTTTAGCTCGCCGTATTTTTTCTTCAGCTCGGATAAGGGCCCGGCATCCAATGCCCTCATCGGACAGGCCTCCACGCAGATGGGCTTTTTACCCTCCTGCCACTGTTCCCGGCACAGGTCGCACTTCTGCATCCTGGGGCTTTCCTCGTCGCCGAATTGGGGGGAACCATAAGGGCAGGCATCCTTGCAGGGTGCCCCGCATGAATCTTCCCCCAGGCATTCTTCCTGATTCACCGTAACAATCCCGTCCTCTTTTCTTTTAACGATGGCGTCTGCCGGGCAGGCTTTCAGACAACTGGGGTCTTCGCATTGATAGCACGGGCTGAAGATATGGGCCACGAACGGATCAGGAAACTTGCCTTCCTCTATTGTGTCCACCCTCACCCAGCGGATCGGCCCCGCCGATATATCGTGCCAATCCTTGCAGGCCACGCAGCAGGTAAAACATCCGGTGCATCGGCTCTGATCGAAATAGAATCCAAGTTGCATCATTTAACTCCCTCGACCTTTTCTATTTGAACCAGGACCGAATTATAGGGAAACGACCCGGCCGGGGAAGGCTCATCCCTGGTCAAGATGTTTGCGGAACCTGCTCGGTCTATCCCTTTTTCATCGGGGTTATACCAGGCGCCTTCGGGCAGATTGGCGACCCCCGGTAATATCCGCTGGGTAACCCGGGCGGGCAGGACGGTCTCTCCCCGATCATTGAATACCCGCACCATATCCCCGTCCTTGATCCCCCGGAACTCTGCGTCCTTCACGCTAATACTTATCACCTGGGGAACAAGTTCCCGCAGCCAGGGGAATGTGTCAAACTGCGAATTCGACCTTCGCTTACAGTGGTTAGTGATCAGTTGAACCGGATATTTCTTCGCCAATGGATCGTTGGGGCCCTCCCAGGCCTCCAGGTATTTAGGGATTGGCGGAATCAGGGGGTTATTTATGTCCGCTATCTGTTGAGAGTAAATCTCGATCTTGCCCGATGGGGTAGTAAAAGGGTGTTTTTTCGGGTCTTCGATCTGTTGCTTGAAGGCAACGTAGGGCTCGGATCGTTCGATCCAGTGGACACCCTTTTCCTTAAAGAGCTCATAGTCCGGAATATCGACCATATCTGCTAATTGCTTCAATCGATCCTCTTCGGTCTCCTCATCATAATTATCAATGCCCATCTTGACCGCCAGGGCCTTGGCGATATCGTTGTGAGGCTTGGATTCAACTATCGGCTCGATGATCTTTCTCTGAGGACCGCAGTAGGCCATTCCCACGCCGAACACAATATCCTCCCGCTCGACGAAAGTAGAGGTAGGAAGGATGATATCGGCATATCGGGCGGTGGTGTTCATGAACTGTTCTTCAACTACGACAAACTCCAGCTCTTTCAGTGCCTTTACGGACTTGTTGATATTCGGAAGTGAGTTTAAGTAGTCACAGTTGACAATGAAAGCCATTTTGTAATCGGCGGGGTAGCCTCCTGCTTTCCCTTTGAGGATAGCATCGGCCACCCTGGTATAATGTATCTTGGGATAGGTATAGCCCAGGATAACTCCATCTGATTTGGTTAAATCCTCAACCGGGTTGAAGGTAAATGGTATTGCCGCTCCTAAGCCCATTGCTTTGTAGGGATACCCGCCAAGGATGGATTCCCAGGCCCGGGCGCCCGCATCCCCACCGCTTCTCCCGACATTACCGGTCATGGCCGCCAGGGTGATGGTCGCCCGGTGAAACTGCTCACCGTAGGTGGTTCGCCCCGGGGCGATCCCGGACATGAGGGCGGCCGGTTTGGTCGTTGCGTAGTCCCGGGCTAATCTCTCGATGGTAGCTGTCGGCATCCCGGTAATGGCCTCGGCCCAGGTCGGGGTCTTTGCCACCCCGTCCTCCGATCCTAAGACATATTCTCTAAACTTGTCGAAGCCTACCGTATAAGTGTCGAGAAATTTCTGGTCGTGAAGGTTCTCCTGAATCATCACATACGCCATGGCGATCGCCATGGCCGCATCCGTTCCGGGCTTTATGGGTATCCATTCTTCGGCGAATGCGGCGGCGGTATCGCCGTAACAGGGGTCGACGGCAATAATCCTCGTTCCACCTTCCTTTGCCCGGGCCAGAAACCAGGCGGTATTGGTGCCGGTCTGGGTAATGGCAGGGTTCCAACCCCACATAATAATAAGGCGGGAGTTTGGGAGGTCGTTCCTGGTATTGGAGCAAAATACCGTCCCGTAGGTCAAGAACGAGGCAAATACCCCCCCGTGGAAGGAAGTAGTTCCCCACCAGGTGGTGTAGCCCCCGGCGAGTGACAGCAGCCGGTCTATTGTCATAATGGAGTGCAGGCTCCCGAGGTCACCGGCCATTGGCAGGAATAGTATCGACTTCGGTCCGTAGTTTTCCCTGACCCGTTTCAGTTCGGCCGCTACCTTATCCAGTGCCTCGTCCCAGGAGATGCGCTCGAACTTCCCCTCGCCCCTCTCCCCTTTCCTCTTCATCGGATACAGGACCCGATTCGGTGCATACACCCTCTGCCTCAGAGCCCGTCCCCTCATACATGCCCGGAGCTGCGGTTCCTCACCGTCATCGGTTTCGACCCGGGTAATCACTCCATCCTTAACATGAACCCTTAAAAGACAGGTGCCGCCGCAGTGACTGGCACACATTGTCGGGATTATCACTTCTTTTTCCCTGTTTTTTTCAGCCATCAACCCGACTCCTTAATCAGAATTTTATAATATTTGCATAATTAGAGCAAGAATGAGGCAAAAAGGCAAGCCTTTGCTACCCGACAAAAAAAGAGGGCCACCCCGATGACAAGGTGACCCTTTTCTTATAAACTAATTTAATGCTTACCAATGGCCTCCGATCAGCATCCCGAAATGTCCTCCCCCACCATTGACATCACCACCAAACAAGGTCAACTTCGCAATGGAACCCTTTGCTTCAAGTCCGATATTGAAATGTTCGGCCAGCGTCCAGTAAACACCTCCCCCAAGCCAACCACCCACGCCGTCATCATCATCAGTAATTTCAATACCAAAGGGGACGCCGGTGAATTCACCATGGATAAAGGATACTCCTCCACCGATGAAAGGACGCACGTATACAAACTGCTCCCATATCTTTCGGACACCAATATTTACCTCAGAAGTTGTACTTTTACATTCGATACCTAACAAAGTGCCCTCTCCATATCCTCCTAAAAAATCAATAACAAAATTTATTGGCCAACTCCGCGGCCTAAAATCAACTTGTAAGCCAATTTCAGCCTGTTGCTCCGCCGGTTCCCAGCTATCATCAAGTGTTTTTCCACCAAGGAAGACATTAACATTACCTGTTAAGAAGGCATTAACATCTGAACTCATCATAAGAATCATAGAAAGCACAGATGCAAAGATAAAGCACCCCCTAACAAATCCGACCGACTCAACTTGATTCTTCACCGCTTACCTCCTTTTCTTAAATAAGGTTGTGTTCCTTTACCCACCGATAGGATTTTTCCAGTGATGTTCTAACGGGGGTGGTCCCAACCCCAAGCTCGGCCCGGGCCTTGGCACAAGAAGCGTTTTCATAGGCATTCCCCATCACTGCCATATCGTAGGTAACCGTAGGCCTAATTTTGAATAAATCTCCGATTAAGTCACCCAGACGACCGGTCGCCGCAGTAACCCATCCGGGAAGGACCCAGCGCGGCGGTCGCTGGCCGACAATCCCGGCGACCATTCCGAAAAACTCCTTGAAGAGGAGAAACTCGCTCGCAATAATATAGCGCTCCCCCGGGGTCCCTTTCTCCGCTACTAAAATATGCGCCTCCGCCAGGTCATCGGCATCGGTTACCATTATACCACCCCTGCTCGCAAATGGAACATATATACGCTTCGCATACTTGAAATACCGGGCCGCCGTCAGGTTTACGTCCCTCTCGCCGAAAATAATACCCGGATTGAGGGCAAAGGTATGAAGTCGGTCGTTCGAGGCCCCAAGCACCATTTCTTCAGAGCACCGCTTGGAAGTATGGTAAACCAAATTATACGGCTCATAATTCCACTCGGAATTCTCATCAATCATTTTTTTCGGGTCATTAGTAAAGCCAATGGCTGCCATACTGCTCGTAAAAACAAATTTCTTTACCCCGGCTTTCTGGCTGATCTCAAGGAGGTTTCGGGTCCCTCCGACATTCACCCTCATGACCTCATCCCACCGCTTTTTCCAGAAGGAGATATATGCCGCTGAATGGAATACCCGCTCACATCCTACCACCGCCCGGGACAGTGATTCCGGATCCCTTAAATCACCGTAACAAGGTTCCCATTTAAGATCGGATATGCTCAAGGTATTTGAGGTTTTCCGGAGGAGCACCCGGGGGACAATGTCCCGGTCGTTCAAATGCTTGACAACGTTTGCTCCCACACCACCCGTCGCACCGGTAACCAAACACTGATACCCCATCCCTACCCCTGAGAATATAGGACGAAAAATAGGGACAGCGCTCGTTTTTTACTAAACCGTTTTAAAGTTCTCAACTCCCCAACCGCAATCGCAGCCTCCACTTTATAATCGAGCTCACCATCTTCCCTGACATAAAGCAGGCCGGTGCGCCGCCGGGCGACATGGTCCAGTGCCCTACCAGATAGAGGTTCTTCACCGGTGTCCTGAACCCCCAAATTCCCTCTTTCCCTGAATTGAAGGCCTCCTGCGGGTTATAGGTCCAGCCGGCGGAAGCCCCTTCGGAATTAAGGGTGTATCGCTCATGGGTAAACGGCGTCGCTACCGCCCTGAACTCGATCTTCTCCGAGAGCCCGGGGATAACCTTTTCCGCATTGGCAATCAGCTGGTCCGCCACCTTCTCCTTGAGCTCTTTATACCTCTCCGTCCGGTTGCCGTTATCGGTCCCCCATCTACCGGCGTAATCCATATAAGCAATGCTTTGCAGGACTATTGAGGTCTTACCTTCGGGGGCCAATGACGGGTCCTGGAGCGAGGTGATCGTGATCTCCACCGGGGCGCGGCGGTAATAATTTTCATCGTTAAGGGACTGTAACGGGTCGGTCCCCTTGAAATCCGGCATATAGTATATGTGCTGGCATCCCTGAACGGGAAGCTTTTCCGCGGGTATATCGACGCCCAGGAAAACGGCAACCATCGACTCCGATACCGGGGTCTCCCGCAGCATCTGCTTATAGGATTCCTCGGTGGCATCCGCGGGCAGCATTTTGAGGAAGGTGCGGCGGGCGTCGCCGTTGGAAACTACGAACCGGGCACGCAGGGCTTCTCCGTCCCGGAGCCTCACACCCCTCGCCCGTCCTCTTTCCATTAGGATCTCATCTACCCGGGTTTTGTACCTGATCTGTCCGCCGCGCTCGGCAATAAATCCTGCCAGGGCGTCGGAGATCGCCTGGAAGCCGCCCTGGGGATGGTAATAATCCATGACGAAATAGTTGAAGATCAGCATAAAAGCAGCCGGGCTCCCGGCATACATCATCTGGCGAAAATAATTGATCAGGCAGGGGTCGCTTAAATGCTGCCCCAGGTAGTCATCCAGTGGAACATTCATCATCCGGAAAAAATCTTTTTGGTACTTCAGAGCTTCATCATACTTCTTACGCCATCTCCGGTATGCGGACATCGTTTCTTTTAAAGGGGCAAACATCGGGTTTGCCAGGTTGGAGTAGGCGTCCATAACCGCACAATTCAGCTTGATATCCTCAATAATCTGTTTGATACCCTGGGACTCGTGCGGATACACCCGGATCAGCTCCTCGTAGAACTCAAAAACCCCATCGTACGAGCGAAATGGGAAAAAATTATCCGGAGTAGCCAAAGCAAACACACTGCGCTTGATCTCGACTCGATCCAGAACCCCGATCTGGCGCAGGGTGGCGAACAACATCCCGCAATCCTCACAGGCCTGGATCCCCCCGTCGAATGTATAGCCCTTGCGGGTAAAGGAGGTAAAGTAGCCCCCGGGCTGGGTGTGCTGTTCGCAGATCAGGATTTTAATGCCCTGTTTGGCCAGGTATGCCCCCGTAACCAACCCACCGAGCCCCGACCCGATAATAATGCAGTCATAATCATATCCCTTCTTTCTCGCCATTATCCCTCCCTAACCTTGCTTACGAGTCAGAACAATCCTAAATAAAATCCGCTTCCATTTCCATTAAAGTGCACCCTACCAGAAAAACGGTGTTTTTTCAATTCTCGGTTTTGTCTGGACTTTCTCAAAAAATCAACCAATCCCTTATCATGGATAGGTAGGGCTATACTATTTGGGTATTACACATATGAATTGCATTGGGCCATTTCCGGTGTTGAAGAACTGGTGCTGCATGTTCCGGTCGATTATCAGGGCGTCCCCCACGCGGAGCCGTTTTTCTCCCTCCGCCGTCTTCAATTTCCCCTCCCCCGCTACGATGAATATCTCTTCTTCCCATTCGTGGTTGTGGTCGGGGGTGTTCCCGCCCGGAGCCACCTCCAGCATTAGCATGATAAAGCTGGGCGCTGCCTCCGGACCGATCAGGGGGCGGAAGGTTACCGACCGGGCGCCGGGTAGCACCATATCGAATGCGGTCGCCTCACCACAATTAATATGTTTCATCTCGAACTCCTTTTGATCGACAAATATTTTTAAGATTGGCGGCTTTTATCATAGCTCATCCGTGAGTCCCTTCTCATCAATCCATTTATATACATTCCTAAGCCCCTCCTCCGGATACACCCGGGGGTAATAGCCGAGGTCGGCCCGGGCCCGCTTGCTGGAATATGAGTGGCTTTTGCCTAACTTAACGGCAACATACCGAGTGATGACCGGCTCGCCCTTGAGCCTCATGACTGTATAAGCCGTCTCCATAACGGCACCGAGGGCATAGGCCACCGGGTAAGGGACCGCCCGACGCGGGGCCGGGACTTTCAATTCCGCAAGCATCTTCCGGATAAACTCCCAGAGCACTACGGGCTTGTCGTCAACGATGAAATATATCTTGCCGGGAGCGGCCTTCGCCGTAGCCGCTAATACCAGGGCGTCCACTCCGTTCTCCACATAGAGGAGGGAGTGTTCGTTGGTGCCTTTACCGATCTGTAACAGGCGCCCCTGTTTGGCGCGAACGATGATCCGGGGAAAGAGGGTGTGGTCGCGCGGACCCCAGATCGCATGCGGCCTTATGACGACGGTCTCCAGCTCGGGGCCGTTGGCCGCAATAGCCAGCTTCTCGCTTAACGCCTTGGTCTCGCTGTAATGGCACAAGAATTTCTTGGGGTAAGGCCGGGTTTCGTCGGCCATTATCTGGTCCGTGCCGTCACAGACCGCCGATGCCGAGCTTACCTGGACAAGCCGTCTCACCCCGGCGACCTTGCAGGCTTCGATAATATTCTCGGTGGCCGTAACATTGATCGACCAGAAAAGCTCGCGCGGCCCGAACGGTGCGGCCAGGGCGGCCAGGTGAAAAACAACCCAGGCGCCCCCGCAGGCCCGGGCACAGACATCCGGGTCCCGGAGGTCCCCCCTTATTACCTCGACTCCCAACCTATCCAGCTCCGGGGTGGGCCGGTCAGGGAGCTCTACTGTCCAGACCTCGTGCCCCTCGTGCAAGAGGCGTTCGATTAGGTGTCCGGCCAGGAAGCCGGCACCGCCCGTGACCATTACCTTCATAGCTGTCCTTTCCTAATATGCTCCCCGGCGGGGAAAAGATTTTCAGGTAAAAAGTTTCCTCGAAGAAAGGTCTTCCTACCGCCTGGTGATCTCTATTCATAATAGTGCATTTCGACTCCCCGGCGGGTCAATTCCTCAAGAAATGGCTCCGGGTCGTCCAGTAGTCTCTCGGCAGAATAAACACCGCCAGGCTTATCGTCAAATCTCCCTTCGGTTACCCAGAGGGCGGCAACAACTGTCGGTATACTGGTAATCGAAGCCATATGACCTACCCCGGTATAATAACGGTGGCAATACTTGCCCTTATCCTCGCCATAAACATCAATCCTGAAAGCCGATTTTTCTGCTCCCCCCATCTTAAAGAGCCCTTGAATTCGGGAAATGATTCTGGCCGTCGTCATTCGTTTATTATGATTAGAGATAAGACCACGTCTACTGAAGAATTTTACTATCGCAATAATATAAGGAGGGTGGACCCCTCCATGCAGTGTTACCTCCTCCAGCCCCTCAAGGTTACGGGGGATGGAAACCGACTCGGCGTGGCCGGTATAGTAAACTGGGAGTTTCCCGATAGGTTCGGGGAATTCTACTATCTTCCTCCCTTCACCGGTCATTACCGTTGTTTCCTTGCCCCCTAACCATTGGAGGGTGGTGCCGTTGAAGATATGAAAAAAATGTATCAGGTTCG
>CP070770.1:1127106-1197832 GCA_020345765.1 Deltaproteobacteria bacterium | reverse complement strand
GGATAAGGATGGCCGTGGGGGCGCCGTGAAATAGCCCCAGTTTGCCCTCGGCGATCAGCATAATGGCACCAAAAGGGATCGGGTGAAGCTCGTTCTTCTTCAAGCGGATGAAAAACTTAGCTATCGGTAAAAGAAACCTTTTCTCCCGATAATCGAGTAAGGATTTGAAGAGCTTACATGACCTCCGCACATCTTCGGTCATCTCATCAAGCATCGTTTTGTCCTGGATAACGATAAACTTCCAGGGCTGGCAATTCCCGGCCGAGGGGGCGAACCTGCCGGCCTCCAGTATCCGGCGCACCAGGCCTTCCGGAACCTGTTTTGACTGGTAGACCCTGACACTCCGCCTCTTTAAGATGACCTCCTCTACCGGGTTCCAATCCATTCCTTCACTATACAGCTCTTTTTCTGCCATTCTTAATCCTCCTTTTAAATTTAATCCCTGAGACGCGGATCCAGGGCATCCCGGATCCCTTCGCCGAGCAGATTATACCCGAGGACTGTGATCAGGATGGCCAGCCCCGGGTAAAGGGAAAGCCACCAGGCAATATCGATATTATCCTTGCCGGCAGTCAGCATGTTTCCCCAGCTCGGGGTGGGAGGCTGAACCCCTATTCCCAGAAAGCTCAGAGCAGACTCGGTGAGGATAGCGGCGGCAACTCCCAGGATCGCTGAGACCAGGACGGGTGAGAGAGCATTGGGAAGGATATGACGGAAGATTATCCGGAGGTCTCTGGCCCCCTGGGAGCGGGCAGCCAGAATAAACTCCCGCTCCTTAAGGGAGAGGATCTCTGCCCGGATCAGGCGGGCCACTCCCATCCAGCCAAAAACCCCGATAACGATCATGATTGCCCAGATACTGGGGCTGACAAAGGCAATTACTGCCAGGATCAGGAAATAGGTAGGAAAACAGAGCATGATGTCAACGAAGCGCATGATAACACTATCGATCCACCCTCCGTAATACCCGGCCAGGGAACCCAGAAGGACCCCGATGATGGACAGGATACCCACGGCAACGAAACCCACTGCCAGGGAGATCCGGGAACCCCAGATCATCCTGCTCAAGACATCGCGCCCCAGTTCGTCGGTCCCTAACGGGTGCTCCCTGCTCGGTGGCTCCAGGATCCGGGTAACATCGATTTTCCCGGAATCATAGGGGGAGAGCCAGGGAGCAAAGAGGGCGATCAGGAATAAAATTATAACGATTACACCTCCGATAAGGGCAAGCTTGTTCCGGCTGAGCCTTGACCAGAATATGCTTTTTTCTCTCTGCTTTATCATAAGATTCAGCCCTTCCTGCCCTCCAGCCTGATCCGGGGATCGACTACGCCGTAACATATGTCGGCCAAGAGATTTCCGAGCAGAGTAAGGACAGCTCCGAGAACCAGGATGCCCATAATCACCGGGTAATCCCGGGACATAACACTATGAAAAAAGAGCTGTCCCATTCCGGGAATAGCAAAGATGGTCTCGAAGATAACGCTCCCCCCAATCAGCGAAGGAACCGAAAGTCCCAGGATGGTAATGACCGGGAGAAGGGCGTTGCGCAGGGCATGTTTGTAAACTACCCTGTTCTCCGAGAGTCCCTTGGCCTTGGCGGTCATGATATAGTCCTGACGGATTACCTCGAGCATATTCGACCGGGTGTAGCGGGAGAAACCGGCCAGGCCGCCGAAGGCCGCAACGAAGACCGGAAGGATCAGGTGCTTTGCCCGGTCAGTCATCATTCCAAGGAAGCTAAGGCTTTCATAGTCCAGGGATTTCAGCCCTGAAATTGGCAGCCACCCGAGGTTAACCCCGAAGAGGATCATTAGAAGCAGTGCCAGCCAGAAGGTGGGGATGGCAAAGCCGATAAAGACGAAGACCGTCGTGAATTTGTCGAAGAAAGAATACTGGTGGGTAGCTGAGAGTACCCCGATGGGGATGGCGATAGAGATGATCAAGAGCATCGAAAGGACATTAAGGCCAATAGTTATGGGCAGTCTTTCGGCGATCTTATCGATGACCTTTCGGTTGTCTTGGGAGAAAGACCTGCCGAAGTCCAGCCGGAGGAGGCGCCACAGCCAGTCCAGGTACTGTCGGTAAAGGGGCTTATCCAGGCCGTAATAGGCCCGCAGACGCTCCCAGGCCTCCACGGTAACCTTGGGATTCAGCTGGGTCTGGAGATCGGTTGGCTCTCCGGGAGCGAGGCGGATAACCGCAAATGTGATAATGGTAATCCCCAGGAGCAAAGGGATCATCTGGAGGAGTCTTTTGGAGAGATATTGAAGCATGGGTAAAAATCTAAATGTCAAAATCCAAATGCCAAATAAATATCAAATGACTAAATGCCAAAAGATTTTTTATTTATCATTTGAACTTTGGATTTTGTTTGAAATTTGAGCATTGTCATTTGGTATTTCTTATTTAGTATATTTCTGCAGGTGCTTGGGGACATACCACTCGATGAAGTTATAGCCGATGCCGGCCGGGGCCGGTTCGATCCCCTTGAATCGGGAATGGATGGCGGGCAGGGATTCGGCAACATAAAGGAAGGTATAAGGCTGTTCCTCGGCCAGGATCTCCTGGAAACGGAAATAATATTTCCTTCTCTCTTCCGGGTCCATGGTGTGACGTGCCTTGACCAGGAGATCATCCACTTCCGGATTCTTATAGGAGATAAAGTTGAATTCCTTAAATTTAGTCTTGCGGGAGTGCCAGATATCGTATTGATCCGGGTCGGGGTCGAGGCTCCATCCCAGGATTACCGCCTCAAAGTTCTTCTTATCAATAAAGTCATTAATAAAGGCGGCCCACTCGATTATGTGGATCTTCACCTCGATCCCGATTTCTTTCAGGTTCCTCTGAATAATCTCGGCCGATTTTTTCCTCTGCTCATTCCCCTGGTTGGTGATAATGGTGAAGGAAAAAGGTTCGCCTTCCTTATCCAGTATCCCGTCTCCATCGGTATCTACCCAACCGGCTTCCTCAAGCAGGGCCCGGGCTTTCTCCGGATCGTAGGGGTAGCGTTTAACCTCAGGATTATACCAGATGGTATCGGGCTTGAAGGGTCCGGTGGCAACCCTTCCCAGGCCGAGAAGTACCCCATCAACAATATCCTGCTTATTGATCGCCGAAGAGATTGCATGACGGACCCTTATATCCTGAAACTTGGGCTCGAGCAGGTTATATCCCAGATAGGTATAGCCGAAAGAAAGGTAGCGATATTTATTGAATTTCTGCAAGAAATCTGGAGAGTTGGTCTGGCGGCGATACTGGAGAGGGGTAAGACCCATCTCGTCAATCCTCTCGGCCTTCAATTCCAGGAACATCGTGGCCTGTTCCGGAATGAACCGGTAGAGATATCGGTCAATATGAGGCCGGCCTTCGAAATAGTCGGGATTATACTCGAGGACGATCTTTTCCCCGGTCTTCCACTCGACAAACCGATAGGGCCCGGTGCCCACCGGGGAGCGGGTGAGGGGACTTTTAGTTATGTCTTCTCCCTCTAACAGATGTTGGGGGAGAACTACCAGATTTCCCCAGCTCGCAAGCCCCGGGGCGAAGGGCTCCTTGTAGGTGACCTTGAATGTGTATTTATCCAGGATCTCGGCCTCCTTGACCTCCTCAAAAGAGCTGGCATAGGCGGTAGGGGTGTTGGGATCGATGATCTTCCGGTAGCCGAACATCACGTCCTCGGCGGTAAACTCCACCCCATCATGCCATTTCACCCCTTTTCTCAAATGAAAGATGATTTCCAGGCCGTCCGGGGAGATATCCCAGGATTCGGCCAGGTCCCCCACGATCTTCAGATCCTTATCGTATTTGACGATGCCGTTATAGACCAGGCCGATGATATCAAAGGAGGCGCTGTCCGAGGCCAGCGGGGGAAGGAGGTTGCTGGCGTCGCCGATCGACCCCACCACAATAGTATCGCCGTAGGCGGGCTCGCCCGGTTCTTCGAGAGCGGGCTCCTTGACCGTTTCCTTTCGCTCCTGACAACTATCACAGCTTCCCAACATTAAAAGAAGCAGAGTTAGAAAAGCGGAAAGAATTGTGATTTTCATTTTTGGTATCTTATCCAACGTTCTTCCTCCTTAAAGTCAATCCAGCTCAACCAGGGTAATCCCGGGCGGGGGAGTAATGGAAAAGAGGCTCAAATCCAGCGCCGGATTGAGCTCCAGGCTGCGATATTTGAGCTTTACTTCAATGGTCTCCGAAGGTATCTGGATAAAGATGTTTGAGGGAAACCAGACTCCATTTAGATCATTAAAATCCAGGAACTCAGCAGAGAGCAGGGTTATATCTTCCGGGGTATAAATCTCGCTTCTGATAATCCGGAAATATACCGGATCAATCCAGAGCCGCTGGATCTTCCAGCCACTTAAGGAAGTGAGCTTAAGAATATACTGATTGTTTTCTTGCCGGAGCTCGAGATTGGTGGTGTCAAAATCGATTAAAGAGACCTTTCCCAGAAGCAAGGCAACTATTTCCTCAGGGGGCAGAGGAACCGGGAGAAATTGGGAAAGATTATAAGTCGTGGCCGCTCCCTCATACAGGCATCCTTCGTTTATGAAAAGGGCCTGAAGCCGGGAGGAATCGGTAACCAGCAAGGCCACTAAGTGACCGAAAAAGCTGAGGATTTCCATGCGGATCCGCCCGGGCTCTTGGGCGATAACTACTTCGGAGAAACGGGAGTTCCCCTCGGGGATATTGAGCTGAATTTTAGCCAGTGCTCTTAAGGATGTGACCCGGTTGTTGCTCTCCCTTATTTTTTTCAGCAGAATCTCGGGGGAATCGATTGTCAAAGCGATTGGCGGAGCGGGCTTTTTGAAAAGGGCACATCCAATTAATAGAGTGAGGGCAAGGATGAAAAAACTTATTCCGGTTTTCCTCATCCTTTTTACCTTCCCCTATTTAATCCTTGACTTTCTTCTCCGAGCAAGTCTTTAATCTTTTTCTCCAGCCGCTCCTTTGATCCCTCCCCATCGGGTTCGAATTCGAGGGCCTGACGATAAAATTCCAATGCTTTTTGCCGGCATTTATTCCTTAGATAGGCATCTCCCAGATGCTCGGTAATCAGGGGATCCTCCGGAACTAACCTGATTGCCTCCTCCAGTAGCTGAACCGCTTCGGGGATATTCCCCTTTTTATAATATACCCAGCCTAAGCTGTCGGTGATATAGCCATCCCCGGGCTTCAGCTCCAGAGCCCTCCTGATCAGCTTCTCCGCCTCATCCAGTTTAATCCCTTTATCCGCATAGCTGTAACCTATGTAATTGAGTGCATCGGCATTTTCCGGATTTATCTCAAGCGCCTTTTGCATCACCGCCAGGCTCTCGTCAGTCCGCCCGTCCTGCTCGTAAACGACACCCAGATGATAATGGAGTTTATCATTATTCGGGAATTGGCTAAGGGCTTCCTTCAGGACTCTAATTGCCTCGTTATATCTCTTTTCCTCACGGTAGAGAGAACTCAAGGCTTCGATAATGGTATGGCTGTCGGGCTTGAGCTTCATGGCCTTTCGCAAAGTTCTTTGGGCTCCCTCCGGATCGCCCTCCTTATTAATGATATAGGCCAATTGAATCACGGAATCGGTATATACGGAAGCCTCCGGGGGGATCCGGGCCAACTCCTCTTTAGCCTTATCGAGATTCTCCATCTCGGAATAGACTATCCCAAGATAATACCGGATCAGGTGGAACTCGGGACGAGATGACAGGACAAACTGAAACTCCTTTAAGGCTTGCTGGTGCTGCCTGCGGATAAAGTAGATCCTTCCCAGATTAACCCGGACATTCAGGTTCTCTGGATCCAGCTTCTGCAATTCCTCGAACTCCCTCAGCGCCTCTTCTGTTTTCTCTTGAGAGAGGTAAACCTGCCCTAAGTGTTCCCGGGCAGATATGGAATATGGGTTGAGCTGGAGCACGCCTTGGTAGCAATCGATTGCCTGATCGAATTTTCCTTGCCTTTCATAGACTACCCCCAGTTCCTCAAGGGCGGTAGGAAAGAGGGGATTTAACTGGAGAGCCTTTAGGTATGATACTTCCGCTTCTTCGTAGTGATCGTGCTCAGCGGCAATGCGGGCGAGATGGTAATATACTAAAAATGGCTGTTGGGAACGCTCCAGGAATTTCTCTAAAGTTTCTTTTGCCTTCCGGTAATCATCATGCATACTGTAGAGCAGGCTTAATGATAGGAAAGCCTCCTCATTGGATTCATCTATCTCCAGGGCCCTCCGGTAATGCTTAATCGCCGGGGCGGGGTCCTCGCTAACCGAGTATATCATTCCTAAAAGGAGATGGGCCTGAAGATAATCGGGATCAAGACTCAGCGCGGTCTGGCAATACTGGATTGCAGGATCAATCTTGCCCAGGTTAGCATAGAGCACGGCCAGTTCCGTGAGCAGAAGAGGAGAATACGGATCGGAGGATACCGCCTTCTGGTAATGCTCAATCGCATCCGCAGTTTTACCGTCGTAGTTATAAAGCTGGGCAAGCATGTAGTGGTAGTAAGCCTCCGAGCTGACCCTTCTCTCTGCCATCTCCGGGAGGGTAGGGGAAGGGAGGACCTGTCTTTTAGGTAAGCTGGTGCAGGCGGAGAGAAGGAATAGCAGAGCAATACAGAAAAGAGAATTCAGGTTTCTAAAAAGCACTTATCCTCCGGTTCAATCGACAAAACTGAGAATCAGTTTAACAGATTTATCAGACTCCGTCAATTTTATTTAATCCAGAAATTTCCCTGTTTTTTAAGCAAAGTGTGGATAGGTGGGGCCTTCCTGCCCCACCTATCCCGGGCAGGGAACTTGTGGAATCTTAGGGGAAGCTCCACATCTAATATGGTTTACAGTCCTTATGAGATAGTGATATATTATCGCTTAAAAAAGAGATAGAATATGTATAAGAGAAAAGACGGTTTTTATCGGCAGGCCAAGCTCAAGGGCTATCGCTCCCGGGCAGCTTTTAAGCTCAAGCAGCTTAACCAGGATTATCACCTGATTAAACGGGGAGATCGGGTAGTCGACTTAGGCTGTGCCCCGGGAGGCTGGATGCAGGTGGCCCGGGAACTGGTTGGAGAGGAGGGATATGTCTTGGGGATTGACATGATCCCAATCGAGAATCTGGAAGGCAAAAATATGGCCTTCCTCCAGGGGGATATCCGGGAGGAACGGGTTGCCGAGTCGATCCGGGAGAAGCTGGGCGGGCGGGCAGATATGGTAATGTCCGATCTTTCTCCCAATCTCACCGGAATAAGGCATGCGGATCACCATCACTCGATCCAGCTCTCCCAAGATGCCTTTAGGCTGGCCAAGAGAGTCTTGAAGCAGAAAGGAAACTTTTTAGTCAAGACATTTCTTGGTCCCGATTTCGGTTCTTTTAAGAAGGAGATAGAAGCAGCGTTTCAAACGGTAAAGGCCACCCGGCCCGAGGCTACCAGGAAGGCTTCCCGCGAACTCTACCTTATCGGCAGGGGTTATCAGGGGCAAAATCAGGGAGGAGAATTATCAAACCTTTAAAAAATCGTAAATTAGTTGATAAAATGGGATGCTCAAGTATAATATAAACAAATAGTAAGGCAGAGGAAATAGAAGATCTAAAGGGGAGAATGATGAATCAAAAATCATTTCTAAACTGTGTTAGTCACGGAGAAGAAGATGTAATTCAAGAGATTATTGATTTGATGGAACAAAAAAATATTGAATATTGTGTTATTGGTGGGCTTGCAGTAAATGCATATGTAGAACCAGTTATAAGCTTAGATTTAGATGTCGTAGTTATAGTTGATGGCATAGATAAACTTATTGAATCAACGAGGGATAAATTCACAATTGAGAAATTTCCTCATAGTATTAATTTAGGAAGTAAAAATTCGGATATCCGTATTCAAATACAAATAGATGAAAGATACCAGGATTTCATTAAGAGAGCATCTATCAAGAATGTTATGGGTTATAAAATGATGGTTGCGTCTTTAGAAGATGTATTAATTGGTAAGGTCTGGGCATATTCTGATGAACAGAGAAGAGGAAGTAAGCGACAGAAAGATTTAGCAGATATTATTCGGATAATAGAGTCGTTTCCTGAAATGAAATCAAAATTGCCGGAACCAATAATAGAAATCATTAATAGTATATTATAAAAACAATTCAGAGTAAAACCTTCAATAAACTTTGACTTAACTTCCGGTTCGCCTCCAAATACCGGGCCCCGAACCTCCCGATTATCAATATGCTCTGTATCTAAAAGACGGGATAAGTCCTGTTAAAATAAATCCTTGACAAATTAAAACAATTGTTTTATGTTTAAGTTTAAATGATTTGTTTTAAACAAATGTTTAAAAAGGAAGAGGGAAATGTCAAATGAACCAACAGAAAAGTCAACCAAGGAACGTCTGATTGAGGCAGCGGGGAAGCTTTTTGCAGACAAGGGCTTTAAGGAAACAACCGTTCGCGATATATGCGAGCTTGCGGGTGCGAATGTCGCTGCAGTCAATTATTATTTCGGAGACAAAGATAAGCTTCATGAAGAGGTAATTTCGTATATTGTGAATAAAATTAAAGAGATTCCTCTCGAAAGCATTCTGGAGAAGATTTATTCGCCCGAGGATCGCCTTCATGAGTTAGTGAGAATAATGCTACTCCACAGGTTCAGCCCAAAGCCCTCTGAATGGGAAATGAAACTATTTGCCCAACACATGATTGAATCAGACGGGTTGGTCCGCTCGCATATTATAGAACGCATCGGTAAAGTACAAGCAATAATGATGCAGATCGTTTCCGAATTGCTTGGTCCCGAGGCAACCCCGGAAATGATCAAGTTATGCTCCTTCAGTATAATAAGCCAGTTCACTTTCTATTTCGCCATGCATTCACCTCACTCACCAATGCCTGAGGACGACAAGATCGAGATGACCTCAGGGGTGATTGATACGATCGCGAGGCACATCGCAGATTTTTCGGTTGCCGGAATCAAAATGATCAGGAATAAGGAGGCAATTGGATGAAAAGGTGTTATTTTTTCCTGTTAATATTTATCTGGGCAGCATGTCCTGCTTACGGAGCGGTGGAGCTATCCCTGGAGCAGGCGATTGAGATGGCCCTAAACAACAATGAAAGCCTGAAGCAAGCCGGGGAGGAGAGAATCTCCGCCCGGGAGCGGGTGAAAGAGGCGCGGGGTGCCGTATTCCCGACCCTCGGGGCCTCCTACGGTTATAACCATTACTTCCTGATCCCGGATATGACTGTCCCCGTGGCGGTAGCCCCGGCAACTGATTCCGATGGAAACCTTCTGGGCGGGGATGGGCAGAACCCGCCGGGGCCGGACAACCCGTGGTTTCTGATGACCCAGGATTTTCCGGCAATGAATGAGAACGAGCATGTATTCAGCCTGACGGCATCACAGGCGCTTTTTACCTCCGGGCGCGTCAGGAATTACTACCGGGCGGCCAAGGCCGGGAGTGCGGGAGCAGATTACATGTATAACCGCCAAAGACACCAGCTTATCCTTCAAGTTCAGGAGGCGTATCTTAACTCGCTGATGGCCCGGGAAGCCCTTGATATCGCCCAGGCTTCACTAAATAACACCTTGAAGGATCATGAAATCATATCCCAGAAATTCAAAGAGGGCCTGGGTTCGGAATTTGAGTTGATGCAGCATGAGGTCGAGGTAAATAACCGCCGGACCGGCCTGATTACCGCGGAGAACAATCTGACCCTGGCCAAGAACTATCTCAAGGTGACCATCGGTATTGACTTAGAGGAGGAGATCGTTCTTACGGACTCATATAGCGAGAGCTTTCCCGAGTTTGAATTTGAGGAGATCCGGCAGGCCATGCTGAAAGACGAGCCGTCACTTAAGGCCCTGGATAAAACCGTCGAGGCCAGCAAATATATGTTAAAAGCCTACAAAGCCGATTTTTACCCGATCGTAGCCGCATTCGGCAGTTTGCAGTATTCGGGGAACTCGGACCAGTTCATTCCTGAAAGCGACGATTTTTCCGAAACGCTGCTGGCCGGGATTCAGGTAACAATCCCTATTTATGAGGGAGGCGTTAAAAGCGCCAAAAAGAACCGGGCACTCCGGGATCTGAATAAAACCGAATTGGAGCTCGTTAAGATACGGAAACTATTGACTCTGGATCTGCAAAATGCATATCTGGCTTATCTTGCCGCGCGAAAGGAAATGGATTCCGCCCGGGAGACCGTAAAGCTTGCCGAGAAGGCATATGATTTAGCGAAGCTGCGTTACAAAACCGGCCTCGGTAATTTGACCGAACTGCAGGATGCGGAGCTTGCCCTCACCCAGGCCAAGCTCCTCCATTCTAAAACCAAGCGGGATGTAAACCTTAATCTCTACAAGATCCAAAGCTACATCTCAGATGATTCAAGGAGTGAGCAATGAAGAAGATAGTCGTCGCAGTCCTGTTAATCGTTGTTGTCTTTATCGTGATCGGCAGGGTCAGATCGAAAAAGGGTCCGGAAGGAGATAAGCGGGAGGGTATTGAGAGCATCCAGATGCGCGAGGGCTTCCCGGTAAAACTCACCCCCGTGAATATCGGACCGTTTGAGGTCTGGAGGGAGATCCAGGGCAAGGTGGAAGGCTACCGCCAGGCCTTTATCTCCACCCCGGATGAGGCCCGGGTGGCGGCGATCAGGTATAAGGTCGGTGATTTTGTCGAGGCGGATACACCCATCATCAGCCTGGACGAGGACGATCCGAAAAATATCTCCCAGGTGAAGCTTCTCCGCTCGGTATACGAGGATGCCCTGAAAGAATACGAGCGCTATGAGAGTCTTTTTGAATCCGGCGGCATCTCACAGGATGTCATGGACAAGATACGGCTAAAGCTGAAATTGGCGAAAACCAACCTGGAGATGGCGCGCTCGACCGTTCATTTAACAAGTCCGATTGACGGGACATTGATGTCACTTTATGTGAGGGTTGGAGAAAGAGCGGAAAAGGAGAAGACCCTAGCGATGGTATCGTCCCTGGACCAGGTACGGGTGGTGGCCGCGGTGAGCGACCGAGATGTAGTGGAGCTTGAGGCAGGACAACCGGTAAAGCTTACCTCTATAGCAGGGAAGGAATATGAGGGCCGGGTTGACCGACTCTCTCTGGGAGCCAACCCCGATACGGGCCTTTTCGACCTGGAGATGGTACTGGATAACCCGGATCGTGAACTAAAGGTTGGTGCTTATGTGACCGCGCGGGTCCGGGTCTTTCATCAAGAGGATGCTACTTATATTGATTCCCGCTGTGTATTAAGGGATTTTGACGGCAATGACTTTGTTTTCCAGGCGAATAGCGACCGGGCAAAGAAGGTAATCGTAGAAATGGTAGCGGAAAACGAGGATTTCTCCTTCCTTAAGGGTTTGGACTCGAAACTCCCGGTGGTCTTGAGCGGCAAGAGCCTGCTTAAGGACGGAGCCAAACTGCTGATCTTGAACGAAAAGGGTGAAACCGAATAATGCCGTTCAATATAGAAAAGTAGTTACATTAATATCAAATATCAAAATGCAAAAATCAAAACGACATATTAAAATTCAAAATGTCTTAGTATTTTTAAATTTTGCTTTGTAATTTTAATATTTGATTTTTGATTTTTACTCTAATTAGGGTGCTTACGCATAATCTGAGGTGATTAATGGGATTGATTAAAACATTTGTCCAGAGGCCGGTTACGACGGCGATGATGGTCCTGGTCTTCGTGGTCCTCGGTCTGGTATCTGCCCGCCGGATGGTGCTCGATCTCTTCCCGGAGCTGGACTTCCCCTTGGTGCAGATTATTGCGGTATACCCGGGGGCGGGGCCCGAGGAGATCGAGAGCCAGATCGTTGAAAAGATCGAGGATGAGATCTCGAACATTTCCGATATCGAGGACATTTTTTCGGAAATCCACGAGGGCTTTGCCTGGACGATCGTTGAATTCAACCTGGACGCCGATGTAGATATCAAGGCCCTCGATGTGAAGGATAAGGTGGAGCAGATCAAGCACGAACTGCCGGAGGCCGCGGAGGACCCGATAGTAGTCAAGTTTGACCCCTTAAGCTTCCCGATAGTGAAAGTGGCCTTGATGTCGGATGAAATGAGTGGTCTCGAGCTCTTCGAGCTGGCGGATAAAAAGCTGAAGGACCAGTTCGGTCAGGTCTCGGGAGTGGCCAAGGTCGAGGTCCTCGGTGGCGCCCAGCGCCAGATCAATATCTGGGCCAAGCTCGAAAAGATGGCCCAGTACGGCCTTACGGTTATGGACCTCCTCACGACAGTGGGGCAGCAGAGTCTGGATATCCCGGCCGGTGATATCAAGCAAAAGACCCGGGAGATTGGTGTCCGCTTTAAAGGAGAGGTAAGGAGCGTTGAGGATATAGCCAATCTTACCTTCAACGCACCCGGGCGCGGTGTTATTCGTATCGCCGATGTAGCCCGGGTGGAGGACGGCAGCAAGGAGATCGAATCCCTGGTACGCTATAACGGGGAGAGTGCGGTTTTGCTGGACATCTATAAACGCTCCGACGGCAACACGGTTGCGGTGGCCGACGGCACCTATGCTAAGATGGAGGAACTTAATCAGATTCTCCCGGAAGGGACAAGGCTCTTTATTGCCGAGGATGTATCCACATTTATCCGCGACGCCGTCGCTAATGCCCGGAGTAATATTGTTCTTGGTGTCTTCCTCTGCGCCCTCCTGCTCTGGGTATTTTTAA
This sequence comes from Deltaproteobacteria bacterium, assembly GCA_020345765.1. GTDB lineage: Bacteria > Desulfobacterota. The sequence goes on along the minus strand of CP070770.1, from coordinate 1,185,150 downwards.
TGGATATCCGGATCACCTTTGTGGCCGCGGTGGTGATTCCCACGTCGATTATCTCGGCGTTCCTGCTCATGGACTTCTCGGGGTTCTCGATCAATGTCCTGACCCTGTCGGCCTTGGGCATATCCATCGGTACCTTGGTAGCTAATGCGATCGTGGTTTTGGAGAACATCACCCGGTATGTGGAGAAGGGCGAATCTCCCCGGGAGGCTGCGGTGGGCGGCACCAAGGAAATTGCCGTTGCTGTATTAGCCTCCGCCGGCACAAACATCGTCGTTTTTACCCCGATTGCCTTTATGAGCGGTATGGTGGGCAAGTTCTTTTTCCAGTTCGGCCTGGCGGTCGTCTTTGCCACGATCTTCTCGATCGTTGCCTCCTTCTCCCTAACTCCTATGCTCTCCGGGATTTTTATTCGGAAAGAAAAGCATGATGAAAGCAATATGAATTTTTTAATCCGGATCCTGCGCGCCCCGCTTTTACGGTTTAAACAGATAATTAACTCTGCTCAGGAGAGATATTCGAACTCACTTAAGTGGGTGCTGAGCCACCCGGTCTTTACTTCATTGGCAACCCTGGCGGTTTTTATCGGTTCCTTTGGTCTTTTTAAATTTATCGGTGCCGAATTATTTCCTGCGACCGACCAGAATATTATCCGGATCTCCGCCCAGCTCCCCAAAGGGTCCACCGAACAGTCAGCTTCCCAGGTTTTATCCGAGATTGAGGATGTAGTAAAGGCCAAAATCCCGGAAATGCGGGATTATACCGCCCGGGCGGGGGGGGAAAACGTGGGCTTTGATCGGGCCTCGGTCAACGTGCGTCTGGTAAACACGGATGAGAGACAGCGCTCCGACCGGGAGATAATGTATGACATCCAGCCAGAACTGGCAAAGATCCCGGGAGCGGAGATCGTTACTCATGGTGAGGGTGAGGCCGGTTCGCGGGGGGATATAGATATCGAGGTTTACGGAACGGATTATAACATAATGGCCGAGCTCTCCCAGAAGGTCAGAAATGCGGCCATGGAGATCGGTAACTTCCGGGCGGTATTTAATAAATACCGGGTTCCCAAGGATGAGGTACATTTTATCCCGGACGCCTATCGCCGGGCGGATTATGGAGTTCCCAATGCTCTTTTAGGTATGGTGATGCGGAACTCGATCGAGGGAGAAGACGGAGGGGTACTCCGCATGGGCGGGGAGGAATACGATATCAAGGTACGACTGGAAGAGGAGGCGCGTAACTCCATCCAGGACCTAAAGACCTACAAGGTGCCCACGATGCGGGGGTTGGTACCACTCTCCACCCTCGGGACCATGGAGCGCACCAAGGGCATCGCCAGCCTGGAGCGAAAGAACAAAGAGCGCTATATCGGGATGGAGTGCTTTATCTCGGAAAAATCGCAGATGGAAAATGTTGCGTTGTTAGATAAAAAACTGGATGAGATCGAGTTTCCTCCCGGGTACCGCTACGGGTACGGCAGAAATGTGCAGATGCAGGAGGAGACCAGTTCCAACATCATGGAAGCCTTTATCCTGGCCATTATTCTTACCTATATGCTGCTGGCGGCGATCCTGAACTCTTTTGTCCATCCCCTCACGATTATGGTAACGGTCCCGCTGGGCCTGGTGGGCGTGCTTTTCACCCTCTTTTTTTCCGGGATAAGTTTTAACATCATGTCAATGATGGCCATCGTGATGCTGGTGGGGATCGTGGTCAATAACGCTATCCTGATTATCGATTATGCTCTGCAGAACCTTCGATCCTCCGCCGGAGACCTCAAATGGTGTGTGCAGGACGCGGCGGTGGTGAAGTTCCGGGCTATCCTGATAACCAATCTAGCCATCATCGCCGGAATCTTCCCCCAGGTTACCGGCGGCTCCGGCTCCGAGTTCATGATCCCGATTGCCGCGGCTACTATGGGCGGGGTGGCCGTATCCACCTTGTTTACCCTGTTTACCATCCCGGCTCTGTTCGTCCTCATGGAATCTTCCGTCCAGCGGGTCAGGCGCCGATTTCGGAGTGATGATATTATTGACAATAAGGAGAATGCCAGGTAGAGTATTTCCTGAAGAATTGTCGGGAAAAGTAGTAGTAATTAGTTGGGCAAATACTTATGACTATCACCTAAACTCTAAGAAAGGGAGCAGGCTATGAGTGAATCCAGTTATGATGCTATTGTAATCGGGGCCGGCGGTGGAGGGGTATCATGCGCCTCTATCCTGGCAAAAAGGGGCTTAAAGACCCTGATCCTGGAACAGAGTGACATTATCGGTGGATGTTGCTCCACCTTTGAGGATCAGGGCTTCCATTTCGATACTGGGGCCTCCATCGTGATGTTTGTACCCGCCTTAGATGCTATCTTTGAGCGCTTGGGAAAAAAGAGGGAAGACTATATCGACCTCCGCCTCTGCGACCCAATCTATTCCTTCCGTTACCCAAGTGGTGAATATTTAGAGATCCCGAGAGACATTCATGAAACTTACGAGGTTTTCAAGAAGGTTTGTCCCGAAGACGCGGAGGCCTGGCTCGATTATTGTGAATTCTGGAAACAGAACGCAGAACAGGGAATGGTTCAATACCTCCACAACGACATGCAATCGTGGAGAAGTTTCCTCAAGATGGCTTCCGGTTCGTCCGGAATGGGTAAATACCTGCCGGCTTTTTATCTGAATTACGAACTCATGATTAGAAAATGGTTTAAATCGGAGACCGCTTTGAATATCATGGGTTTTCAGTCGTATTGGATCGGCCTACCCCCAAAGCTCTGCCCCGGCCTCTATGCGGCGATCTCCTATTCCGAGCATGAGGGGATCTATTATCCCATGGGCGGCATGATCTCGATCCCCAAAGGAATTCTTGCCGTGGGTCAGGAAAACGGCCTGGAGCTGAGGCTCAATACCGAGGTGACCAAGGTTATCGTGGAGAATAGAAAAGTTCGGGGGGTAGTGCTTAAGGATGGCACCAAGCTTTCCTCCAAGCTGGTAGTCTCCAATATTAATGCTCAGCCTTTATACTTAAAATTAATCGGGGAAGAGAATCTGCCCCGGAGGGTGATAAAAGGCATAAAAAGCTACGAGCTATCCATGTGTATGCCCATGATTTATTTAGGAATCAAGGGCGATGTTCCTCTGAGGGCACATCACTCCCTCCAGCTGGGACACTATCAGGAACATAACGATATCTGGGACAAGTATTTCCTCACGGGGAAATTCCCCGAAAAGCCGATCTGTTTGATGTGCTGGCCGACCGAAACCGACCCGTCCCTGGCCCCCGAAGGCCACCATGCCCTGAACCTGGGAGCTATGGGATCCTATAAGCTGGACCATGGAACCTGGGACGAGCGGCGGGATGAATTCATGGATAGGGTATTGGGGTTTGTGGAAGAAACCTTATGGCCGGGCATATCAAGTCAGATCGTTTACAAGAATTTATCCACACCGATGGACTTCGAACGCAGGCTGCTCAGCCCCGAGGGGGCGATTTATGCCCTCAAGAACGATATTCTTTCGACCATGGTTTTCCGCCCCGCCAATCGCTCGAAATGCATCGAGGGGCTTTATTTGGTCGGAGCCTCTACCCATCCGGGAGGAGGAGTCCCGATGGTTATCGCGGGAGGGGGGATCACGGCAGATCTTGTTATGGAGGATTACCAGAAGCTTTAACGGGCAGTCTAAAAAAGGTTTTAGCTGTTCAAGGTCCAGGTGATCGTAAGCTTCAATTTACAGATCTTCCAGCCCTCGGGGGTCCGAACCAACTTGTTCGTGTAGTAGCCTCCGACGGTGAGGGCACTGACACCGGTATCGTCGGAACGGTAATGCTGGGCCTGGAGATAGGCAATACAAGTGGCTTCATCACCGTCAATGGTTATATTATGGTTGGTGATGATATGCTGAGTGGCGGTATAAGGACTCACTAATTGGCGTGCGGTGTTGACCCAGTCGTCAGCATTTTGCGTTTCGGGAGTCCCCGTAAAATCCACTTCCAGCTCATCGGTGAAACAGGAACGATAGATTTCCCAGTCGCGCATATCCACGCCCGTGGCGTAACGGATGCTCGTGTCAATGATATCCATTCGGTCTAAGAGTGTTTGCAGTTTTTTCTCATCCATAAATTATTCTCCTCGTTTATAAGTTAATAGATAACCGCAGAGAGAATATAGAGAAGAAGCGACTGTTTGTCAAGAAAAATAATGCAAAATATAATGCAGAAGTAGTAAGAGGAACTCGAGATGCAAATAGGCCCTGCCCACCGAGCCTTGGCTGAAAAATACCTGCACAAGGACACATTTAAAGAAATAATCGTCCTTGATTCTCTCTTAAATGTGCTTGCCTACACCTTTACCGAGGAGGAGGCGGAGATCATCAACCAGCTCGGGATGAAGATGCAGTCCCCCAAATCAATTGCGAAAAAGGTGAACCGTCCGGTGGATGAGGTCCAGCCGATCTTGCAGTCGCTCGCCGAACGGGTCCTGATCATCGGCTTTACCGTGAAAGGGGTTTCCCTCTACGGGCTCATGCCCCTGTATCCGATGGTATATGATGCCCAGATGCTCATGAGTGATAAGAAGATGCGGGAGGGTGATAGTGGAGAATTCTACAAAGAGTTCACCCGGCTTTTCAAGGAGTTTTGGGAGGAGTTTAACCAGTGGCTGTGCTCCCAGGAAGTGGCGAAGAGGTATCAGATCTTCGGGGTGCCGTACGGCCGGATCATCTCGGTCGAGCGCGCTATTGAGGCCTCACCCGGGCTGGGGGTGATAGCGTTTCCTACCGATATATATTCCGAGATGGTTGAGCGGAGTAAGAAAAGCCTATGCCTGATAAATGTCTGTGCCTGCCGGCAAGGGATGGTCCTGCTCGGGAAAGGTTGCGGAAGGCTTGAGAATACCTGCTCGACGATGGGCCTGCCGGCGGAGGGGGCAATTAAAGCGGGAATGGGCCGAAGGGTGTCCAAAGAGGAGTTTCTCGAAGCCAAAATGCGGGCAACCGAGTCGGGCCTGGTCCACATGACCGAGAATACCCGGGACCCCATACTCGTCTGTTCCTGCTGTAGCTGCTGCTGTGCTATTATGCGCACACTGAAACAGTTTAACAGCCCCAATATCCTGACCCAAAGCCACTTTGAGGCAGTCATTGACCCGGAGAAGTGTAAGGGGTTTAAGATATGCCTCGATTTTTGTCCAATGGGTGCGATTACCATGAAGGACAAGGAGGCGGTTATAGATTATAAACGCTGTAGCGGCTGAGGGGTATGCGTCATTAAGTGCGAAAAGTTAAAGGCCATCACCTTACGGGAGCGGAAGGTGCATAAGCCCCCTGCGGATAATATGGCCGAGTTCTGGCTCCATCGGTATTTCGAGCTTAAGGGCAGGGAAAATGACATACTGCCCCGGCTGAGCCTGGGAGTCACCCGCCTGTTAGCAAAAATTAATCCTATCCATATAACCGGCCCCCGGGCAAAAAGGTTTAAGTAAGAAGATGGGTGGTTTGAGAAAACAATTTAAATAATAAATGACATATAAAAATATGGATCCCGGATCCGGTATGAATAATAAAAAATATAACTTTACAGTGTTACCAAGAAGGAAAAAAGAATGGATCCGTGTATTAATTACTGTTCTATTGCCGCTTCTGGTTATAGCAGTTGGGATCGGATGTATGGTTAAGATGCCAGGCAAATCTTTCAAAGGGCCTCTACCGCAGATGACTGAAGAAGAGCAGTTTTTGCGGAGCAGGCTTCAAGAACATGTAAATATACTCGCAAGCAAAATCGGTGAACGCAATTTATACTTGAAATATACCGAGCTCCAAGAGGCAGCCCATTACATCGAGCAATACCTTGTCAGGCAGGGTTACGAAGTATCCTCCCAGGGCTACAGGGTGAGAGGTCGGGAGGTTCGTAACATTGAGGCAGTAAAGGTCGGCAGTGACCTTGCAGATGAGATAATCGTTATCGGCGCGCACTACGATTCTGCCATGGGTACTCCGGGTGCTAACGACAACGCCAGTGGTGTTGCGGCATTGCTAGAGTTGGCGCGTCTGATGAGGGATGACAGGCCAGCGCGCTCAGTACGCTTTGTTGCGTTCGTCAATGAAGAGCCGCCTTACTTTAAAACTGACGATATGGGCAGTATGCGCTACGCAAAGAGATGTGCCGAGCGCAACGAAAATGTAGTGGCTATGCTCGCCTTAGAGACGATTGGCTACTACTCGGACAATCCGGGCAGCCAAAGATATCCCCCAGGAATAAGCTTATTCTACCCGGATAGGGGCAACTTCGTCGCATTTGTGGGCAATATAGGCTCCGGCTCCCTTGTCCGCCGATGTGTAAAGCTATTTCGGGCAAGTACAGAGTTTCCCTGCGAAGGCGCAGTCATGCCTGGCTGGATTGTAGGTATAGACTGGTCTGACCACTGGTCTTTCTGGCAGGAAGGTTTTAAGGGTATAATGGTAACCGACACTGCCCCGTTCCGCTATTCCTACTACCACAGCCCTAACGACACCCCTGATAAAGTAAACTATGACCGTACCGCCCGTGTAGTAGCAGGGCTTGTCAAGGTTATCCTTAGATTAGCAGAGAATGATTAGCCAAGTAGTAGAAAACGATAAATTATGGATATGGGTAAAAAAAGTTTGACCGACCCTGAAGAAATGTATATAATATAGATATACAATAATGAAGACCTTTACTGAATGTAAAAGTTTCGATTGGGACGAGAGCAATATTGACAAAAACTGGGATAAACACAAAGTCCATCACCTTGAATGCGAAGAAGTCTTCTTTAACGAACCAATAGTAACAAAAATTGAAAAAAGAGGAACTCCCCAAGAAGAGCGTTTTTCTGTTTTGGGTGTAACAAACGAGGGTCGTTTCCTTTTTGTTGTTTTCACTATCCGAAAGGGGAGGATAAGGGTTATTTCTGCGCGGAATATGAATAAAAAAGAAAGAAAGGTGTACCATGAAAAAATTGAAGAGGATACCAAAGTTTAAAAACGAGGATGAGGAACGTGAATTTTGGAGTACCCATGACTCTACCGAATATATTGACTGGTCAAAAGCAGAAAGAGCATACTTCCCCAACCTGCGGCCTTCTTCCCGACACATTTCGATCAGGCTGCCCGAAAGACTATTCGAGCAATTGAGGAATATTGCCCGTCAAAAAGATGTCCCCTACCAATCTCTGATGAAAATCTATCTTGCCGAGAAGGTAAAAGAAGAACTCAAAACAGGAACATAACGAGTGACCCTTATTTTGGACTTACTATTAATCTTTTCGGAACTGAGAGTAATGAGTTGTTGTGATAGAATGGGGAGAGCCCAAAACCAAAGGAAACCGACAGATGAATGATAAAACTTCAACCCAGCAGAGCAGTGGTATTCCCGGTAAGGACTACCCGAGTATTGTCCAGGATAAGTGCACCAAGTGCGGTATCTGCCTGAAGGTCTGCCCGACGATGGCATACGAGATGCGGGACGACCAGGTTGTTATCGTCAGGTCGGAAATGTGTATCAAATGCGGGCATTGCGGGGCAACGTGTCCCGCGAATGCTATTATCGAGTCTTTTTCCGTACCCGAGGGAATCCCCGCTTCCCACCTCGATTCCCCGTCGTTCCCCAACGCCCTGCAGCTGCTTTTTCGCTCGCGGCGGTCGGTGCGCAGATATAAAAAGCAACCACTGGCCCGGGAGGACCTCGAAAAGATCCTCGAGGCGGGACGGTATACCGCTACCGGCACTAACGCCCAGACCATCAACTACATCGTGATTACCGACCCGGAAAAGATCGATGAGCTCCGCACCATCGCCCTCCCGGTGGTGATGAAGATGTTTGCCTTTATCGGGAAGGTTGTTTCGATGCCGTTCTCTTCGCACTTGATGGGGGATGAGGTCAGGGAGCGGATGAAAAATAGGTACGTGCCGGGAATGCAGCTCCTCTACGAGCGGCAGATGCAGGGAGAGGACCGGATCTTTTACGACGCCCCTGCGATCATGCTGGTTACCGGGGAGAAGTATGACGAGACTCAGGCTTTCTCGTGCGCCGCGGCGCTCTACAACTGCTCGCTGATGGCCCATACGCTGGGTATCGGGTGTTGCTTTAACGGTTTTCTCCAGACATCGGTAAACTTCAATAAGAAGCTGAAGAAGTGGATGGGTATTCCCAAAACCCAGAAGTGCTACGGTGCCATGACGCTCGGTTACCCGAATGTAAAGTACACCCGCCTGGTCAAGCGCAATCCGGCGAGGGTGAGGTGGATATAGGTGGCGAAGGAGTATATTTATAGGACAAATCCTAAGCACGAAGCACTAAATCCTAAATAAATACCAAATTACAAAACCCAAATACCAAATAAAATCCAAAGTTCAAATGACTAAATGGACCAACTGCGTTAACGGGCAGTCCTTGGATCAGATTGTGGAGAAGCTAAAAGTAAAAATATCCCCTATTAAACGATAAAACCAGTAAATAAGGAGTCAGGAAAATGAGAAAAAGTAAAGGTAAAAATCACGATCATAAGGACTCGGGACTTGACCCAAAAGCCCTTGGTCGCCTGGCTGAGACTATCGAGAAAGATATTGCCCAGGGGCTCTATGATGGGGCGGTATTTATTGTGGCACGCCACGGTAACATTACGATGCATGAGGCAATCGGTCATACCGACCTGGCCAACAAGCGCGTTGCCAAGAAAGATGATATATTCCACCTTATGTCGATAACCAAGAAGTTGACTACCGTTATAGTTCTCGCAGCCATTGACCGGGGTGATTTTTCACTCACGACAAAGGTCAGTGAGGTGATCCCGGAATTCGGGGTAAAGGGCAAGCAAAACGTAACCGTCCAACATATCCTGACCCATACGAGCGGGCTGAATACCGAATTACCGTTTTTACTGCCGCCAAATCAGGCCGTAAATATCCACGAACTGGTCAAAGCCGTCAGTAATGATCGTCTGTTCCGCCTCCCGGGGAAGGTGGTTTCGTACAATGCCCTGACGGCCCACGCTATTCTGGCGGAGATGGTCTGCCGCCTGGATGCGGGCAGGCGTCCGTTCCGCCAGATAATGGCCGATGATCTCTTCAAGCCGCTGGGGATGAATGATACTTCACTGACACTGTACCCGGATCTTGCTGATCGCAGGGTTCCCATAGTGACTCGTTATGCCACCCCCGGGCTCTTCGATCCCGCGATGATTGAATCGATGAACCTTCTCTATACGGAGGAAACCGAGTCTCCCTCGGGAGGAGCGATTGGGACTGCTTCGGATATATTTCGTTTTGCCGAGATGTTAAGGCGGGGGGGAGAGCTTGATGGGGTTCGGATTCTATCCCCGGAGATCGTGAAGACTGCCATTACCAATCAAACGGGCTCCCTTCCCAACGATATTTTTGATTATGCCCGGGAGATGCGTGGCTGGCCGGAATGGCCGGCTTATATCGGACTTACTTTCTTCCTGCGCGGCGAGGGAGAATTCCCGACACCGATGGGACTCAACGCATCTCCGGGAACGTTCTCCGGACAGGGCACCGGCTCAACGATATTTTGGGTAGACCCGGAGCGCGACCTCACTTTCGTATGCTTAACGGCCGGTCTCATCGAGGACGGTGATAATATAATCCGTTTTCAGAAACTGTCGGACATGGTCGTCGCTGCCGTGGTCGACTAATAATACAGCAGATTGAATTAAAGATAAAATGGTCGCTGCAACAATTTTCCCTTCGGGTGAATAGTAGATAGATGGGTATCGGATTTGGCTGAAACTGTAAGTTCGGAGAAGCAGAAGGCCCTCCGGGAGAGAATGGAACGTCTTGGTATCTCGGAGAAGGATATTGTCGAGAAATTTGTGCGTTCCAGCGGTAAGGGGGGGCAGAAGGTAAATAAGGCCTCTACCTGCGTCTACCTGAAACACCTCCCCACCGGGATTGAAGTAAAGTGCCAGAGGGAAAGGTACCAGGCCCTCAACCGCTTTCTGGCCCGCCGGCTCCTGGCGGACAAGATTGAGCGAAGCATCCTGGGGAAGCTTAAGGAGGAAGAACAGCGGATCGAGAAAATCCGGCGGCAGAAGCGAAAGCGATCAAAGAGGGCCAAGGCGAAGATCCTTGAGGGGAAAAGAATCCAGTCCCGGAAAAAGAAGCTCCGCTCCGCCAAGATCCCCCCGGATGAGTTGCTTTAGATCTAAATGTCCCATGAATCCGAAAAAGTATTTGACTTCTCAGGGAAAAGATGATAGGAAGAGGTAATTTTCGTTGGTTTTTCTGAGCCTACCTTATAGTTAGAAGAAATGTCTGAAGAAGAAATTCTGGTTTTGGGTTCTCATTTCCTCGGTTTGCTCAAATATACCGGGGAAAAGCTTGGTGCTGAAGGAAGAGGGAACCTGTTGAAAAGCCTTGATTATGAAGACCGGGCAGTATTTTGCAAATCTGCTGATTGCTCCGAAGCGAAAAAGATCTCAATGACCGAATGGTATTCTTACAAGGCATTCAAGAATTTCTTGAACGCTGTTATTAAGGAAATCGGAAAAGGGGATGTGAATCTGGCCCGAGATATAGGCCATTGGGGCGCGGAAAAAGACTTAGATCCCAAGAAAGGGCTCCTGAAATTTTATACCAAAGATGCTTACAAAGGAGATCGAACCGTGCTTCACCGAGCTACTCCTGTAATTTGGTCTCAGGCGTATAATAAAGGTAAGATCGAAGTTGAGACCATTGAAATAGGCAAAGAAACTAAGCTCAAACTTACAGGTTTCCCCGAAGTAATCGAAGCGTGTTGCCTCCTTATTGCCGGTTGGATAGAGCGAGCTTCTCAAATTGTTAGCGGTTTTAATTTACGGATAGAAATAAAATTCAAACCCACCCCTGATTTAGATTGCGAATTTACCATGTTTCAGGACTAAGTATCCCTCTTAAATGACTTCCCTGAGTTCAGCCCTTCTATTATAAACCCCTTAACGGGATCTAAAAGAAAGGAGATTCGGCCTCTTGCCCCCACAGTTCCAGAAACCGGTAAACGCTATTATCTCGGGGATATCCCGGCTTTTATCCATTTCCACCCGGTATCCCTGGTTCTCTATCATTACCATAGCGGTTATCACCGTCGGGTTTGGGATCGCGGCAAACCAGCTTACCGTCAATAACGACTATGACACCTGGCTTCCGGAAAATGATCCGATCACTATCCTCTATAAGGAGATTAACGAGACCTTTTCCGCCGCCGCGGTAGTCCTGGTAGCCCTCGACCTGGAGGATGTGTTCACGGAAGGAGGCATCTCCCAAATCCAGAAAGCCACCGAAATTCTGGAAGGGATCCCCGGCATCTACAGCGTGATGAGTCTGACCAATGTCATTGATATCCGGGACGAGGAGGGCACCGTGGTGGTCGCCCGGCTCGGGGACCGCCTTGAGCCCACCCCGGAAGGGCTGAGGGAGTTCCGCGATTATGTCCTCAGTCGGGAGCACTATTCCGGCATTTTCGTATCCCGGGATGGCCGATACGCCAATATCATCGTGAATGTCCGGGACGAAGCCGATGAGGTGGAGGTATCGAAAGTCATTAAGGAAACCCTCGAGAAAGAATGGGAAAAAGAGAATATCTACCTCGGTGGCGACCCGGTATATACCGTATACATCGATCAGTATATGGAAGAGGATTTTACCAGGACCGGTCCCATTGCCCTGGGACTCATTTTTATCGTCCTTTTCGTGAGCTTTCGCAGCGGATGGGGGATATTGCTTCCTCTCTCCCTGTCCGTAATCGCTATCATCTGGACGATGGGGATCAAGGCCATCATCGGCTGGCCGGCGAATGTAATGACCCCATCGGTAGCGATCTTGCTATTTGCCATGGGATCAGACTACTCCGTCCATGTCCTCAAGCGTTTCCACAGCCGGGAATCGGGGACCGAACCCAGCCTGGAGATTGCCCCCCCGGTGATTATGTCTGCCCTTACCACCATCGTCGGTCTCCTCACCTTCGCCACTACCGATATCCCGATAATCAAGTGGTTTGGGGCCGAGATGGCCATCGGCCTGGGAGTCTGTATGTTCCTTGCCCTTACGCTTCTTCCGGCAGTGATGCATTCCTTCGGTTCCCGTCTGGCAAGAAAATGGCAGGCGCCAAAAGACCGTCCGGACCGGTTCTCCGCCGTCGTTTCTCGTCTGGGGCGATGGGGAATCCGCTACCGGTTTCTCATCCTCGGGTTCCTGGTTGCGGCACTGGCGGCCGCCGGGCTCGGAATCACAAGAATAAAGACCACTTCAAATTACCTGGAGATGCTCCCCGAGGAAAGCCTTCCCCGGAAGGCATCTTATCTCTTCCGGGATCACTTCGTGGGATCTTACGCCCAGACCCTCTATGTAAAAGGGGCAGTAGACAATCCCGCAGTGCTCAAAACAATGATTCGGGTCGAGAACTATCACCGGTCCATCCCCGAGTTCTCCGGCTATTCTTCCATCGCCGATCTCATCGCCGAGGAAAACTACATCATGAACGGTTCGTATTCCATTCCCGATACTAAAGAAGGGGTCGCATCCCTCTGGCTTCTCCTTGAAGGTGACCCGACGCTTCGTAACCTGGTTACCTCGGACCGGTCGCAGGGAATTGTCAACGCCTATACAAGTCTGGAAGAAGGCGAGGACATGGAGAAGGTGTCTGATGCCGTCGACCTATTCCTGGAAAAAGAAACAAACTCAGAATTGACTACCGTGAACCGCCGAAAGCTTAGCGAATCCCTGGATGAAAAGATCCAGGAGTTGAAGATCCGTGAGGTCGCAGAGGAGATTGCCTGGCTGGCAATGTACTACTCGGATCACTCGGTAGGGGAAGGACTAGAGGGTAAGATCGAGCAGTATCTCCAAAAAATTATTTCCGTGCCATTAACTGCCCAGGACATAGAAGAGCTCGCCGACCGCGCCGGGCGTTATGCCGAAGAGGAGCTTTTCTTAGACGATCCGGAGACAATTAGTGAAGTCCGGTCTGCCGCGATCAGGGTACTGGAGCTTGAGCAAGGAAAGGATATCTGGTCAGAGAACATCCTCCCGGAGCTTAATGCTTTAATCACCCGTGTGCCGGCCGATGAAAAAGACGCCGTTATCCCCGACCTGGCAGCCTGGGTAGAAGCGGAGGTGCATCGGCAGAAGATCGAACGAACCGCCGGAGGAATGACGGATCTCCTCCCGGATAACCTCGGGCCCCACTTCTGGAAACGAACGCATGGGGTTTTGGCTGAGCTATATTCACCAACACCTTCGTTCTTTTCCAAAAAGATTGACTATCTTTCCCTTCCGGAAGAAGCGGTCGAATCCCGCACCCCGATCTATATCAAACAGATGGGGGTGCCGACTTTCTTTGCTATTCTCGACCGGCTCCTCCACCGGAGCCAGATCCAGAGCTTGAGTATTGCCTCGGCATTGGTCTTCCTCATGATCTGGCTGGGACTGCAGATCGTGCGGGGGGCAGCTTTTGCCCTCATCTCGGTTTTGGCTTCAATTACGCTTATCCTGGGCTTTATGGGAGTTACCGGGGTACCGCTCGACTTCGGAACCGTTCTTACCGGCGGCCTTATTATCGGGCTAGGAGTGGATGGGGTAATCCATCTCATCTATCACTTCCGCCGGTCGAAATTAAAACCGGAGGAGATCACCCGTACCGTCTCCGAGGTCGGGAAGGCAATTACCACTGCGAGCTGCACCACCGCCGCAGGCCTTTTTTCTTTGGCAGCTTCAAAGATTACCGCTCTGGTTAATTTCGGTCTGATCAACGGTATGGCGATCATGATTGTCACCATCCTGAACCTTATCCTCGTGCCTCTTCTGATCGTAATATTTCCCGTCTCCGAAGAATAGCAAGTTCCTCGGTTAAGTTTCTCTTGACAGGGGGAAGGAGGGAATTATAATCTCTTTAAGTCATCTATCGGAGGAATTTTTGAGAGGATTAATTATATTCCTTGCTACCGGAGGCTATACCGGATATTTTCCTTTTGCCCCGGGAACAGTAGGAAGCCTGGTAGGGGTGGGGATATATGTATTTTTATGGTTCTTACTGGGGGAGGTTCCGCCCCGGCGCATTTTTCCCGTCTCCGTTTACCTTCTGAGCCTGCTCGCTCTATTTTTTTTAACCAGCTGGTTAGCAGCGGAGGCGGAGAGGATCTTTGAACAGAAGGACTGCCGGAAGATCGTCATTGACGAGATCGTCGGCTACTTAGTAACGATGTCTTTCCTTCCTCCCCGGGTCGAGTATGTTATCCTGGGATTTATTTGCTTCCGCTTTTTTGATATTCTCAAACCATATCCTGTCGGTGCTTTCGAGAGGAAGCTCGGGGGAGGGTACGCAGTAGTAGCGGATGATGTGATGGCCGGGATTTATGCCAATATAGTTCTTCAGGTACTTCTTTTATTCGAATTATTTTAGTGACTACTCCTGAAAAAAAATGGGCGGAGATAATCACCATCGGGGATGAGTTGATCTCCGGGAAGGTAGTGGATACCAACTCCGCTTATATATCCCGGAGACTTCCGGCTATCGGTCTGGAGGTCAGGTATCACACATCGGTTGGGGATAATAGAGAAGATATTTCCCGGGCTCTGAGGCAGGCCCTTAACCGATCGCAGGTTGCGGTTATTTGCGGGGGTCTGGGTCCAACCGTTGATGACATTACCCGGGAGGTGGCGTCCGAGGTGTTCCGTCAGCGTCTGGTAAAGAATGAGGAGGTTCTGGATTCGATCAAGGATCGTTTTTCCCGGCGTGGTCTGGAGATGACCCCTAACAACGAGAGGCAGGCATTCTTTCCCCTACGGGCGGAACTGATCCCCAATTCGCAGGGGACCGCCTGGGGTTTCTTTCTCCGGGAACGAGGGAGCCTGCTTATTTTCCTGCCCGGGGTTCCCCGGGAATTGGAAGTAATGATGGAAGAGAAGGTTATCCCTCTCTTGAGCAGGGAGATAAAAAGAAAGGTACATATAAAGTCAAAGGTGTTAAATACCTTCGGGCTTACGGAATCGAAGCTGGATGAGCTGCTTAAGGGTACTACCGGCAAGTGGAAGAATGTCAGTATGGGGTTTCTGCCCAAGTTTCCGACCAATCAGATCAGGATCGTTGCCCGCTACTCCAGTGAAGAAAAGGCGCTCCGGGTGCTTTCTCAGGTAGAAAAGGAACTGGAAAGGAGAGTGGGGGACTATATCTACGGGAGGGATGAGGAAACCATGGAAGAGGTGGTCGGCAGGATGCTCAAGGAAAATCAGGCGACCATCGCAGTAGCGGAATCGTGCACCGGGGGGCTTATCGGGCATCGCCTGACGGATGTTCCGGGGAGCTCGGAATACTTTATCGGAGGGGTTATCTGTTACAGTAACCAGGCGAAGATCGATCTGCTCGATGTCCTTCCCGATACCCTGCGGGAATACGGAGCAGTGAGCCGGCAGGCGGCGGTGGAGATGGCGGTGGGGGTTCGGAGATTACACAAAACTACTGTTGGTCTGGCGGTAACCGGGATCGCCGGACCTTCCGGAGGCAGCCCGGAAAAGCCGGTAGGGACCGTATTTATTGCCCTGGCCGATGAAGAACGGACGAAGGTGGATGGTTATTGTTTCGGCGGGAATCGCGAGCAGGTCAAGGCCTTAAGTTCACAGATTGCCCTGGACTGGGTCCGAATGTATTTAAAAAAGTCTTGACAAGTATTTTTTCATAGTTTAAAACTTTTCTGTTGCGATAAACAAGGTCAGATCCGGTTAGATTTGGATTATTATTAAAATTTAAGGGGAGGATCATGGAGTCCGAGGATCTGAAATTCAACGAAGATCATATTTGGGTCAAAGTAAGTGCGAAAAAAGGTAAGATAGGTATTAGCGATTATGCCCAGTCGGAGCTGGGAGAAATTCTATTTATTGATCTCCCGATAGTAGGAGATACGATAGAGAAAGACGAGCCGTTTGGGGAGGTTGAATCATCCAAAACCGTTTCGGAGATAATCGCACCGGTAAGCGGTACTATTATCGGGGTCAACGAGGAACTGGAAACTAACCCTTCGATCGTTAACGATGACCCTTACGGTGAGGGCTGGCTGATTGAGGTTGAGCTGACTAAGCCAGGTGAGCTCGATTCTCTTTTAGACCTCGGAGAATACGAAAGGTTTGTTGAGGAACAAAGATAGCATTTTATCCCGGCCTCCTTCTTATGCATTCTTCACAAAAGGCTTGCCTACCCCCCTTAGTTTATTATTCCATAAATTATTGGGCTAAAATGTTATGAGGCTCATCCCGAATTGTTGTAGGTAAACAATTAAATCCAAATGTCAAAATCCAAATTACAAATGAATGAAAAATGACTAAATGCCAAATATCAACTGAGAAATACTAAATTCCAAATCCTAAATCCCAAACAAATCCCAAATCCTAATGTTAAATGTTCAAAACCCTGTCTTGAGCGAAGTAGAAAGGAATGTTTTGTATTTAGGATTTAGTGCTTAGGATTTATTTATAAATTTTGTCATTTGAACTTTAGACTTTGTTTGAACTTTGAGCTTTAGTATTTGACATTAGCTCACCTTCCTATGACAATGATAATATTGTAGATGAATTCTATCTATCCACTGTATTTCGTGGAGAGCCTGTCATGGTCCCCAGGGTCAGTGTTATCATCCCGACATATAACCGGTATCATTTCTTAATTGAGGCGGTGGAATCGGTTCTTAACCAGAGCTACCGGGATTTTGAGCTGATCGTGGTCGATGACGGTTCCGAGGATGATACCGCCGGGATTGCCCGGCGATACCCGGATCGGCTCCGTTACTTCTAT
Source organism: Deltaproteobacteria bacterium (assembly GCA_020345765.1). GTDB lineage: Bacteria > Desulfobacterota. Next base: position 1,168,374 of record CP070770.1, on the reverse strand, counting down.
CAGAAGAATAAGGGGGCCTCGGCGGCCCGGAACCGGGGGATCAGACTGTCCCGGGCAGAGCTGATAACCTTTCTGGACTCGGATGACCTCTGGGATAAAGAGAAGCTTCGCTGTCAGGTTGATTTCATGGAGAGCAATCCGGAAACCCGGATCTGCTATACCAACGAGATCTGGATCCGCCGGGGAGTCAGGGTGAATCCCGGCAAGAAGCACCGCAAGGACTCGGGCTGGGTCTTCGCGCGGGCACTGGAGCTTTGCACGATCAGCCCTTCTTCGGTCATGATCCGGAAAGAGCTTCTCCGGGAGGTCGGGGATTTCGACGAAGAGCTGCCGGTCTGTGAGGACTATGACCTCTGGCTCCGAATCGCTTCCACCACACCGGTATGCCTGATCGATAAACCGCTGATTATAAAGCGGGGGGGACATCCTGACCAGCTTTCCGAAAAATATTGGGGGAGGGACCGCTTCCGGGTGAGGGCCCTGGAGAAGTTGCTGGATGACGGCAAGCTGACTGCGGAACAAAAAGAGCAGACATTAAGGGTATTAAGGAAAAAGTGCGAGATACTTGCCCGGGGCTGCTACCGCAGGGGTAAAAAAGAGGAAGGGGAACGGTTTGCCGAACTACCGCTTAAATACGAGGGGGATTAGGAGGTTATGCTAAAGAGAAGAAACCCGGAAAAGGTGGAAACCGAGAGGATCGATTTCGAAGACAGGATCTTTTCCGCCACCTATCCGCTTGAGTGCGAGAGAATCAAGGAATCGATCGCCCGGATTGGCCTGATCCAGCCGTTGATTGTCCGGCAACTGGAAAAAACGGGAAAATACCAGGTAGTCTGCGGCCTGCGGAGGGCATTGGCCTGCCGGGAGCTGGGTTTTGAAAAAATCGAGGCCATGGTTTACCCCGAAGCGGAGCTCAGTGATCAAGGGGGATTCTTGTTGGGGTTGTTTGAAAACCTGGGCCACCGTGACTATAACGACATCGAGAGATCGATGGTTTTAAGCAAGCTCCATAATCAATTTGGTCTTGACCAGTCACTGATTATCGGGGAGTATCTCCCCCTTTTGGGCCTGGAGGCCGGGGAGGCAATTTTCCACCAGTATCTACCAGTGATTGAACTGGAAGAGGAGATCAAGGAATATGTCGTCCAAAGGGATCTTCCGGTTCGGGTTCCCTCCCGGTTACTTACACTGTCTCCGGAGGACAGGCAGGCAAGCTTCCGGCTGATCTCCCGGCTGAATCTCGGCGTGAACCGGATAATGGAATTCCTTAATTTTCTGGAAGAGACCTCGCAACGGGACGGGGTACCGATTAAGGGACTTCTTGGTGATCGTGAGATTGAGGCGGTTCTCGATGATGAGGGGATCGCCCGGCCGAGGAAGGTCGAGTTAATCAGGTATATCCTCAGAAAAAAGAGGTATCCGCAGTTGACCGGGATTGAGGCACAGGTGGAGGAGGGATTAAAGCAAATGCATCTTCCTCCTGAGCTAAAGATTTCACCCCCTCCCTACTTTGAGGGGGACGAGCTCAAGGTAGAGTTTCAATTCCGTGATCCTAAGAAACTTAAGAAGGTGGCCGAGAGGTTGTTAGAACTCTCTAAGTCCCCGGAAATAAAAGAAATTTTGAAGATAATTTGAGTCAGGTCAGTATTTATGGAACAATATCGTCCGGAGACTATTTTTATCGAGAAAGAGGCGCAGGATAAGGAGCTGACCCGGGTGATCCTGGGGAACCTTCCCGGGGTGCCAGTAGAATATATCGAAGACCCTCAGGATGCGTTGGGCAGGGTAGCGAAAGCGCAGGATCCCATTAGCGACGGAAAGAAGCTACTTCTGATAACAAATCACCCGGGCACATTCGTAAAAAAGTGCCCGGGCACCAAGATCCATATCTGCTGCAATTATTATGTAATCAATGCTGCCACGAACTGTCCCCTGGAATGCAGCTACTGTGCTCTCCAGGGATACCTGGAGAATAATCCCCTGATGAGGGTTTTTGCCAATACCGGGGATATGTTAAATGAGATTACACGGTTTTTGGATGCCAACCGGGAGCGCAGTTATCGTCTCGGAACCGGGGAGCTGGCCGACAGCCTGGTCCTCGATAACATTACCGGGTTCACCAGAGACATCGTCCCCTTCTTTGCCCGGCAAAAAAATGCCGTGCTGGAGCTGAAGACCAAGACCGATCTGGTCGATAATCTTATCGGACTGGATCACGGAGACCGGGTGATTGTCTCCTGGTCTCTCAGTCCCCAACGGGTGATCGACGAGGACGAGGCAGAAACCCCATCCCTTGCCCGGAGGTTGAAGGCCGCCCGGAGGTGTCAGGATGCCGGATACCAATTGGGCTTTCATTTCGACCCGATTATTATCTACCCGGATTGGGAGAAAGAGTACCGGGGGGTTGTCGATCAACTATTTGCCGTGGTCGACCCCCTCCGGGTAAGCTGGATCAGCCTGGGAGGATTCCGCTACTATCCCTTGCTGAAGCGGATTATCAGGAGAAGGTTCCCCCGAAGCAAGATCCTCTGCGGCGAGTTTGTCCCTTGCGCCGACGGGAAGCTGCGCTATCTCAAGCACATCCGGGTAGAGGCTTACCGGAAACTGCTTGATCGGATCAAGGGCTTCTGTCCGAAGATCCCGGTTTATCTCTGCATGGAAACCAAAGAGGTGTGGGAGAGGGTGTTTGGGTATACCCCGGATACCGAAAGAAGCCTCGATTTTCTATTCGGATAGCTGATCCCAGGAAAAGGTTTGATGTTTGAACAGAGGATAGATTCTTCCCGCCTCGGAATAAGCTCTTTACATATCATCTCTCAAGGTGTATTAATAGGTAGGTTAATAGGTTTACTCAGTGACGGTTTCTGCCTGGATTCCCTGGGGATCTTCCGGGGGCTGTCCTTCGAATCAGGGCATTTTCAGATCTATACCCCTCTGAACCAGGCTGGGGGGATTAAGCTGCTTGAGCTAAGTGATGTTGAGGTATTTCAGTAACATAAGGTGATTATTTGAAGAGGAGGAAAGCATGGGAACAAAAGAGCTTTTGGACAAACCGGATAGCCCGATTAGTTTAGACAGTAAGTGCTTCGACCAGGCACTGACTAAATATCCTCTTCTAGTGGTTGACTGCTGGGCCGAGTGGTGTGTTCCCTGCCGGATGATTGCTCCGATAGTGGATAAACTGGCCAACAAGTATAAAGGAGAGATCGTCTTCGGTAAGCTGAATGTGGATGAAAGCCAGGATGTTGCAGCTCGGTTCGGGATCAGGTCTATTCCCACTCTGCTTATCTTTAAAAATGGGGAGAACGTGGACGGTATTATCGGCGCCATGCCGGAAAAGGCAGTGGAGGAGAAAGTTACGGCATATAAATGATGGCAATTCATTTGAAGTAGGAGGCGAAAATGTGTCTCTCCAGGGTATATCTGAAAAAAAGGGACGAAAGTGATCTTGTGGCGGAAGAGGTCGCCAAGGTTATTGACGATAACGGAACTATCAGGATTAACACGATCTTCGGCGAAGAGAAGGAGTTGGAAGGTTATTTCATCAAGGAGGTCAATCTTACCGAAAATTTTTTGGTCCTGAGGAACAGGGGGGATGAATAGATGGCTACCCCAGAGGAAGACCTGAAGAGATTAAGGATAATAATGTCCCATTGGCTTAAGCATAACAGGGAACACATCGAAGAAGACAGAAAATGGCTGGCGAAAGTAGAGGAGGCCGGGCTTGAGGAGGTAGCGGAGAATTTAAGGAAGGTTATTCAACTCTCGGAAGAGATAAGCAGATACATCAAAGCAGCAATGGAAAAATTAGGCGGCCCGGCTGAGAATGGATACAAACCGGATCATATTTAAGGATAATAGAAGTCGGAACTTTACTCAACCACATAATACATAACGGCAAGATTGTCTGAATTACTTACCCCATATATACCTCTAATAGTACGGGATCTCTTCCCATCAAAATAGCTTGACAGACAGACCATATTGGTTTAAAAATAATTAGAGATTATATTAGCTCACCACCGTTCTTAACTTAAGAAATCTGAAATGTTATGAGGTCTAAAATGGTAAACTGTAAGTTAGTAATCATCGTGCCGTTAGCAATTCTTGCTGGATGTGCAACTGTTTCGGAAAAACCGGTTGAAGTTGAAGCCCCGGTATCGAAACCCGAACAAATAGCAGCCCAAAAAGAGCTAAGCATTCCCGAAGCTAAAAGTTATAAACGAAAAATTGCTATTGCCAGGTTCACTAATGAGACCAACTACGGACGTTCGTTAATGAGTGACGAAGACCTGGATCGCATCGGTAAACAAGCCTCTGACATGCTTGCTAGTCGATTAATTAAATCTGGAAAATTCCTGGTTTTTGAGCGACCGGACCTGAAAAAAATTGAGCGTGAGCAAAATCTTGCCGGTGACTCAAAATTAATAGGAGTTGACGTATTGATTGTGGGGTCTGTTACTGAGTTTGGCAGATCAGTAGGCGGCAAGCGTGGATTTCTTAGTAAGACGAAAGTACAATCGGCTCATGCTAAAGTTGACATTCGCCTCGTGGATGTACATACTGGACATGCATTTTTCTCTGCAGTTGGTGCTGGGGAGGCAAGTACGGAATCGGGCGCAATCGCTGGATTTGGAAGCTATGCCGCTTACGATGCAACCTTAAATGACCGTGCCATAGCCGCGGCTATATCTGATATGATTGATAAGTTAATTTCAACCCTTGAAGAACGCCCCTGGCGGACGGAGATATTAGAGATACAAGACAAGCAAATATATATAAGTGGGGGAGAAAGACAAGGATTAGAAGTTGGTGATGTATTACAGGTTATGGAACCAGGTCAGACTGTTGATAGTAAGAGAACCGGTTTTCCGATAGAGCTTCCTCCAAAACAGATAGCAACATTGCGAGTTGTCAGTTTGTTCGGCGATTCCGAAATTAATGAGGGCTCGGTCTGCGAATTGACTGCGGGCAACATACCCGAAGCAGAGATAAAAAAACTTTATGTAACTGAGGTGGGTGAGAAATGAAGAAGTTATTACTCTTGTTGGTATTATTAACTATAATAGTAAGCTGTACTATGCCGGCGACAACTGTCAAGACGGTGGATACGCGTCCCAGCATTGCAGTAGAAGGGGCTCCTGAAGGAGCTGAGCTGTATGTTGACGGTCTTAGGATTGGAATGGCTAATAGTTACAACGGCCACCCCAATATTTTAAAGATTGAGCCAGGCATACACTTAATAGTAATAAGAGATGTAAGCGGTGAGGTAATCCACAAGCAAGAGATATTCGTTGAAAGTGAATTAAAAACGATTATTGTAGGTCATTGATTCGGGCTATTAGTGCAGGATTTGAGGATAATATTAATTTTTTTAGTTCTGGTTACATTTACATTACCGGCCTGTGCCCAAAATCTTTATGTCTGGAATAATTATGACAACACTTTATACGAATATTATAAGAATCCAACAGAAAGAGCTAAGTTTATTGAGGCGCTGGAAGAAACGATTCTAAAAGCTGAGGAGTCAGGTAGAGTGCCGCCTGGAATATATGCGGAGTATGGATATGCTCAGTATGAGGAGGGTAATTTTACGGAAGCAGTAGCTTACTTTCAAAAAGAATACGATAAATGGCCGGAATCTCGTATCCTTATGGCGAAAATGATTAGAAACGCCAAGTTTCTTAGCGAGAGAGCGAGGGAAAGTTTACCGCCCGAAGATAATAAATCTGAGGAATAGTATGGCGAATCCCAAAATATTTCTGATAGTTTTAGCGCTTTCGATTGCCACAGGATGTGCCGTGACTCATAAGGATAAGGATTATACGAAATTCAATGCTGCCAGTCCGCGTTCAATTTTAATAGTTCCGGTTGTAAATAGAAGTGTTGAAGTCACAGCCCCTGATTATTTCCTTACTACGACACCGATTCCGGTAGCGGAACGTGGTTATTATGTATTCCCGGTAAACTTAGTTAAACGTGTTTTGGAAGATGACGGTTTGTCTGATGCAGATCTGGTACATAACGCACCGACGTCTAAGCTCTGTGAGCTCTTCGGGGCCGATGCTGTTCTCTATATCATTATCGAGCGTTGGGATGCACAATATTTGGTTTTGTCAACCATAGTGACGGTGGAGCTAACTTATATCATAAAAGACGGGAAAACGGGTGAAACCCTCTGGGAAGAAAGGGCAATAATGACGTATGAACCACAATCAACGAATACCGGCAGTTTACTTGGAGATCTTATTGCTGCGGCAGTTACTGCGGCCGTAGAAAAAGCAAAACCGAATTATATCCCCTTAGCCAGAGAGGCGAATAAAAAAGCTCTTAAATATCCTGGGTCTGGTTTCCCTCCGGGTCCTTACTACGAGGAACCTTCAGGAAGATAAAAAACCACTGCAATCTCTCGGAATTACCAAGATGGTTAGTGAGCATTAATCAAGTAAAAACTGGGTCAGAGCCTGACGAAGTGCCGAGATTGCCCATACTAATTATCGAAAATAGATATTCCTGCAATTAAAGAAAATTCATTTCCATCTCTGTTGTACGACTATTCCCGGAAATTGGTAGTCTATAAATCTCGATTTAAAAAACTTAGATAAAGAAAGGCTAAGCGGGTATGGATATTGAGGATGTGAAATCGAGGTCTTTTAAGGGTTTCCTGGAAGATGACGAGGCCATTCGCCTTTATGAGCTGGCGAAAGAAGCAAACAGGCTCGGCCCCTGTCTGGAAATTGGCAGTTACTGCGGAAAATCATCCGCCTATCTGGGAATGGGCTGTAAGGAGAACGGCGCGGTCCTTTTCTCCATCGACCATCACCGGGGCTCGGAAGAGCAACAGCCCGGGCAGGAATACTTTGATCCGGAGCTTCTCGATAAAGAGACGGGACTGATCGATACCTTCGGGATATTCAGGAAAACCATCAATGATCTATTACTGGAAAACACGGTGGTCATGATTGTCTCTAAGTCAGAAGTAGTTGCCCGATCCTGGGCAACTCCACTCGGCATGGTCTTCATCGACGGCGGTCATACATTTGAGGCGGTCTTTACGGATTATAACAGCTGGACCCCCCATCTCATCCCCGGCGGGTTCCTTGCGATCCATGATATTTTCTCCGACCCTGCCCAGGGGGGACAGGCCCCGTACTGCGTTTATAACCTGGCCCTCTCCTCCGGTCTCTTTCAGGAGTTGCCCATGGTCAATACGCTAGGGATACTAAAAAAGGTTGCGGGTGGGGACATAACGGAGACGGCAAGAAAAAGGTGGCGCGAGCTCGGCTGATCCGGTATCCTTTTAAGTTAATCTTATTTTCAGATATTTTTCTTTTCCTCATGCTGTTTACGTATTTCCCGGAGCGCCTCTAATTCTTTGACGTGAATCTGGTCTTTTTGACGCCCAACTGCTTTTTTTGACCTTATCAGCCCCTCTATTTTTAGAACATCACAGGGCATTTCGTAAATTTCTAAGGTCTCGGAGTAGTTTAGAACGTCGTTATAATTGCCGATACCTTTGACTTCTCCGATCAAATCAATATCTCCGATATCTGTTGAAAATGTAAAATTCAGCCCTAAATGTAATGTTTTGGCATCAAAAATAAAAGGTAAGTCCTTGGGTGCGCCTCTTAGGTATGGGTGAAAAGGCGCAAGGGCTCTTACAATATTCTCTAAATTTTCTTTATCTCTTGCATAACAGATATCTACATCTCGAGTCAAATATGCCGATCCCTGAATAACAGCTGCCTGACCGCCGATCAGGACGAAATGAACATTATTATTTCTTAATGTTGTCAATATTTCCTTAAGATCTAGCATTCTTTCTTTTACCGGCTTTTCTCAATTCTTCTGCTGTTTCCAGCATTCTTTGGTGCAATTCTATTCTTTCAGTTGGAGTTAAGGTGAGAGTGTCATATAACAAGGTAACATCAATTCCGAAATCAATTGCTTCCTGTATTGGGCTTCTAATCTTATAATCACTAACTTTCTCCTTAACCTTATTGATGTTCTCAGATCCCATCTCATCAAAGGTTGCTCTCCCGGTTGGTCGACGAGATCTATTAGTCCCTTTTTTCCTCTTTGCCATCAGCTTCTCACTTCAATTTAAGAATCAACCACCTTTTTGATTATCCTATTTTTATCTTAAAAAATCAAGAAGATAGGGACAGAAATCTCCTAAATATTCTATAGATCCGTACTTTGCCTAGAAAAAGAGAAAGTCCGCAGCCGCTTATTTCTGCCGGAGGCCCTAAGAGTCGACCTGGTGGTTGTGGGTCCAGTACCAGACAATATTTTCTTCTGCCGATCTTGACTTGAGGTAACCGGAGTCAACAAACCTTTTGATCGTTTTATTAACCAAGGTGGTATCGAAACCGGTTGCCTCCGCAATCTTCCGGCAGAGAATATCGACCGGGTCACCGGGGTTAGACCCGGGATTGTTTACCTGAAAAGAGCCACAGGTTTCAATTATATCCTCGGACAGCAGCCGGTAGACGAGCTGAAGCCGGAAATGTGCCTCTACCTTGAGGTCGTCTTCCGGCAGATTGGTCTTTTCCCGATAGCCCTGAACCAGATCCTCCCAGGCCTCGTTCATTTCATTTTCATACTCGGCGACGAATCGCTCCAGGTCTTCAGGGAAAAGCTTTGATGTTCTCACGATGGCGCGGTTTGCATCATATTGGGCCCAGTCGTCGGTCAGGATCTCAAGGTCGTATTTATCGATCTCCTCCCGCACGGTAGTGCCGGGGAATGGTGCCAGAAAATGATATCCGTGCAGAATATCGAGGCTCTTTGCCAGCTCCGCGGTATTCCTGAGGGTTTCCGGTGATTCCCCGGGGAGGCCTACCATAAATGATGCATGGGGAGTGATCCCTGCCTCCCGGCAGGCGCTGATCGCCTTCCTTGCAAGATCGGGGGTTATCCCCTTCCTGATTCGTTTAAGCATTTCCGGGTTACCGGATTCGATACCGAAGCTGACGCTGTTGCATCCCGCACTGTGCATGAGTTCGAAGGTCTCCCGGTCAACATTATTGCACCGCGAAAAAGCGCTCCAGGAGAAATTAAGTCTCCGGCGGCGGATCTCTTCGCAGATCTCGCGGACCCTTGGCTTGCTGGAGGTAAAAAGATCATCGGTAATATTGATCCAGGGAAAGCCGTAGGAGAGGACCTGTTCGATCTCGTCGACAACGAGGGAGGGTTTCCGGTAACGGCTCCCGTTTCCCAGCATACGCCTTCCCAGGCAGAAGATGCATGAATGCGGACATCCACGGCTGGTGATAATGCTGACCGGAAAGCCGAGGGCAAGATAGCGGGACAGGGGTAGCAGGTGCCGGGCCGGTAAGGGGAGGGAATCAAGGTCATCGATCAGCCCTCTTTGTTCGGTAACCACAAACTCACCGTTCCGGCGGAAGGTAATTCCCTTGATGCCTGCCCAATCGCGATGGTCCGAGATGCAAGGCACCAGCTCCATAATGGTTCCCTCGCCCTCACCGATCATGAGCAGATCGATCTCGGGATATTTCTGCAGGGTATTTACGGCGTCGAACGACACATGGGGACCACCCATCATGGTTATCAGGGAAGGATTATGTCTTTTGGCAGTTTGGATGATATCAACGGCTGCCGGGAAGTTCATCGTGACCGAGTTGGTCCCGACGATATCCGGGCTGAAGGTATCGAGTTCCTTTTTCAATTTTTCCCGGGTATAGCGGGATACGATATAATCAATCACCTTGACTTCCGCCCCGGCCGCCTCGAAGGCAGCGGCGGCATAGGAGATACCCAGTGGCGGTGCGGGTGATTCCTCAAGGGGATAGGGGGGAGCAGCAATCAAAACTCTCATTATTAGGCCTCTAAGATAATCTCAGATTATGTGTGAACAACCGAATTACATGAAAGGTTTCGACTGGGAAAAGTTCAAATACCAAAATCCAAATGACAAATGAATGACAAATGTTAAAATCCAAATATCAAATTTTTTATCATTTGGACTTTGGATTTCATTTGAACTTTGAGCTTTGACATTTAACATTATTTCGGATGATATCCTTTGCCTAGTCTCCTCTGACGGGGAAAACCTTTGACCGGAGCCACCCGAAGATCGTATTTTTCTTGCGCACTTTCCGGTCCATTTCATCTAATACGGCTAATTTTGTAAACCACTCGGAACGTGTTTTCAGCTCTCTTTCCGGATCGAGATGCTTCACGACGACCGCGGGGTTACCGGCCGCGACGACATTGGGCGGGATCTCTTTGACGACAACCGCCCCGGCCCCTATCACGCTGTTATCCCCGATAGTAACTCCCTTGCACACAATGACGCTGTCACCTAACCAGACATTATTTCCTATCCTGATCGGTGCCGACTTCTCCCCGATGATAACGCTGCGGTCATAAATGTCATGCCAGTCCGAATCGGTAATATATACGCCCTGGGCCATCATACAATTGTCCCCGATGACGATCTCACTGGCAGAACTGATCCTCACACCCGGGCAGATCAGACAGTAGTCCCCGAGCCGGATACGCCCCCGGTCTTCCCGGTTGGACCAGACGGTCAGCCTGACTTTCCGGTCCGGAGTAGCGACGACATTTGCGTAGTCCCCCAGCGTAATCGGCCATCCGGTTATCTCTATGTGCCGGGACCCGACGAAGATGAACTCTTTGCCAAGATGTTCGAATTGGGGACGGAGGAAATAGTTTACATACCAGTTCTGGAATTGGGCGCTCAAGTGCTTGACTATGTAAGGACGATGGTCTTTCTTCAATGTGACAGACTCCTTACCGCTTCAGCTATTGAAATTGATGGGGATCTCGTCGGTCTTTTCTTTTCGGATCGCGTCGGACAGATCTCTTGTACGGGAAAGGATCTCCGGGGTACTCCAGAAACTGTGACTGAACAGTGAGCATGCCGGCGTTATCTCATGGAGGGCGTCGTGAGCAAGAAGTACCGCGGCCGCAGTCCACGATGTTTTCTCCTCAGGCCAGATAACCGAATCGGGGAAGGTAACACCCATCCAGTAGGAACCGTCCTCATACTTCTTGTCATTTAGCCAACTGAAAATCGTCTCCGCCTGCTGGTATTCCTCAATGGCCGCCAGCGTCAACACCAGCTCCGAGGTTTCCGCCATGGTTACCCAGGGCCGGTCGGAGACACAGCGTACCCCCCACCCGGGTACCACGAAATTATCCCAGTATTTTTCGATCCGCCGGCGGGCATCGATACCGGTAACGGCACCGCAGAGGACGGGATAATACCAGTCCAGGGAGTAGCGGGACTTCGTCGTGTTAAAAAGGTCGGGTCGGTTCCGGAGGGCATGTTCTAATTTTTTAAGCGCCTTTTTCCAGGCGGGTTGTCTCTTTCCCAGGAGGAAGGCAATGACCAGAGCACACTTGATACTAAGGTAAACGGAACTACTGCCCGTCAGGAGGGCCATGGGATCCACGATGTCGTCACGGTTTTTTGCCCAGTAGATCTCGCCGGTTGGGGCCTGGAGGCTGACCGCAAAGTCAACCCCCGCCTTCAGGGTTGGCCACATGTGTTTGAGGAAGGCGACATCATCGGTGAGCAGGTAATAGTGGAAAACCCCGACGGCAATATAGGATGAGAAGTTGGTATCCTTCGTCTTGTCCTCCGGGACTCCGTCCCGGTAATATGCCCACCAGCTGCCGTCCTTGAGCTGGGTCCGTGACATCCACTCATAGGCCCGCTCCACCTCTTTTAAGTACCCAGCGACACCGAGCCCCATAGCGCTTTCAACATGATCCCAGGGGTCGGTCTTTCCCCCTTCGGACCAGGGGATCTCCCCATCATTTTTCTGCAGCCCGGCAATAAACTCCGCTACTGCTTCAATGTCAACATCGACGGGCGATTCGGCAACATTCCGCGAGATATCCAGTTCCATTTTAAATTCCTTTTTTTAGATAGAAGACGATACTCTTGGCGATGAAAGGGATCAGCATCTTATCAAGCGCCCGGGTCAGAGGCGAGGGCTTGATGATATCCCGTTCGAGAAACCACTTGTACCAGTTTACTAACCGGGAATTTTCATTCTTGGGGCCGACCAGGCACTTGAGCCACCAGTAGGGGGCATGCAGGGCATGTTTATAGCGGATGCTCCAACAGCGGGTGCCGGCGTTCTCCAGCAGTCTTCGCAGTTCCTTCTTCCGGTAGATCCTGATATGCCCGCCGGGTTCGTTACGGTAACTCTCGGAGATTGCCCAGCAGATCCGCTCCGGCAGGAATCTCGGCACGCTTATCACTAGGTTCTTTCCCGGCTTAAGGACCCTGACCAGCTCGGCAATGGCGGTACGGTTCTCCGGGATGTGCTCGAGGACCTCCGAGCAGATGACCATATCGAAAATACCCGTTTTAAACGGTAACGTGGTGACATCGGCCATCGAGACCGTCCGCAGGCCGTCATTCCCGTTATTTATCGAGTTTAAGTTGTACTTTGCTTTACACAGATCTTCCCAATTCAGGTCGATACCCACGACGTCCGCATCCTGGGATCGAAATGCCTCACAGAGGTGGCGACCGCCGCCGCAGCCGGCATCGAGGATACGGCTGCCGGGTTTTATCTCCAGCTTCTGGAAATCAACGGTTAGCATCGATTGCCTCCTGGTATACCGCTACTGTCCTTTGGGCGGCGTGCTTCCAGGTAAAAAGGTTCCTTACCCGCTCCCGGCCAGCCTGTCCTAGTCGCTGACACCTTTCCGGGTCGTTTAGCAGGGAGAGGATGGCTTTCTCCAGTGCCTGTTTATCTGCCGGCGGGACAATAATGCCCGCATCACCTACCACCTCGGGCAGCGCTCCTCCGGCGGTACTGATAACCGGAATGCCACAGGCCATGGCCTCACCGGCAGGCAGACCGAATCCCTCGTAGAGGGAGGGGATGACGGCAACGGTGGTTTCGGCATAATAACGGGCGAACTCCTCGTGTTCAATGCGCCCGGTAAATTTTACATGATCTTGGATCCCCAGTTCCCGGATAAGGCGCTTGATAAACCCGTTCTTCTTCGGTGTGCCGATCACGGTGAGCCTGATATCCCTGCTCTTTCTTAGGGAAGCGACTGCTTCCAGGAGATAACTAAGCCCCTTCAGGGGGGTATCGGCGCTGTTGGTTGTTAGGATCTGATTCTGTGCCCGTTTAATATGGGGAAGGGGACGGAAGATATCGGTATTGATACCGTTCGGGACGACCCGGAATTTATGGAGAGGAACCTTGAAGTCATTGCTGATATCCTTTTTCGAGCTTTCGGAGACCGTGATGATATGGGAGAAACGGCGTAGGACCCACTTCTGCATCCCTAAGAAAGAATACCATCTCCTGACCATCAATTTCCGGAACCAGGATTTCACTGCCTTAAGTTCCACATCCCGGTCGACGGTAATCGGGTGGTGGACGGTTGCCACCGTGGGGAAGCCAAGGCGTGAAATTCCCCAGATGCCGTAGGAAAGGCACTGGTTGTCGTGGATAATATCATAATCTGGCAGTTTGGTGCGGAGAAAGTTAAAGGCCCTCAGACCGAAGGTAAAGGGCTCCGGGAAGATACCCAGGCACATGCCGATAAATTCCAATTGATTGATCGGCGATCTCAGGTCGCGAACCCTTTTGACTTTAAATAGATGCTCGGGATTGTAAAGATCCAGGCCCGGCATCCTATGCAGGGTGATATTCCCGTCCAATTCCGGATACGGCGGTCCGGAGATGACATCGACCTGGTGGCCGAGGTCGCTGAGAGCAAGGCTGAGGTGCTTGATATACACTCCCTGCCCCCCACAGGTCGGGTTGCCCCGGTAGGTAAGCAGGCATATCCTTAAGGGACGCCCCGGAGGACTTTCTTTATCGACCGACTGGGAACCGATATTTACCATTTATCATAGCTCCTGAATCGAAATATCCCCTCACGCACTCTTAACAGATTTATCAGTTATTGTCAAAGGTTTTTATCCTAAATAGTTGAAAAACCCGAAGGAATGGAATAAGATAAAATAAGTCTTGAAAGATAAAAAAAACCCAAAATAATTTCCTCCCCCTTGATGGAAGAAGAAAAAGGAGGGGGTGAGAATTCTATCTGTCCCGTTCACAGAATAAGCAATTCTGACATATTTTCATAATGAAATGGATAATGGAGAAGTTAATGATTGGAATGCTGTTAGGACTGACGGTGCTCTCCGTCTTCGGAGAGGAAGAGCCGAAAGCCGATGTCTGTGAAAAATGCGCGGACGACAGCGATTGTCTGAGCGATCTTTATTGTGCCGAATTACATAATCCCAAGACCGGTCAATCCGTCGGCCGGTATTGTATTGATGACGCTGATAGGGTATGTCGGTGTGGGTATCAGTTAATACAATTGTGCCTGTCCGGAAGTGATTCAGGCCCGGGCCTCGGCTTAAACCTGTCGCTTCCCGGCAAAGATATGAGTAACGAAAACCTGATACAGCTATGATCAAGGAGGGTCAATGCCCAGGGCACTTGCCTTTATCTGCTGGTATTATTTTGTTATATTCATCCTCAGCATAGTCCAGCTAATACTAATATTAAAGCTCGGCTATCCGTTCGTTTTGGGTATATTTCCTGTTTACTACATGACGGTCAGGATCGCGGTAATGATTGTCCTGCTTGCTGCCTGGATTATTCAGCTAAGGACGACATTGCTCTGGTCTATCGTTTGCGATTCGGTAATAATGATATTTGGTAATCTTTACCTTTCTCTTGCCATTGTCTGGCCCTTGCTGGAACGGTTCTCCTGGGAAAGGGTTTTTATTCACATTAAATACTCCGGGTTTCATTATGTCCTGATCGGTGTTTTAACTATACCCGGAATCGTCATCCTGGCTTATGTGCTTAGAAACTTCCTGGAGATCGCCAAACCTTACGGGATCACAATGGTAGACATGGTAGATACTCAGAAAGAGAAGGAGGAGGAACGGAAGGCGGTCTTATATACTCTCGGTAAAATAAGACCGGATAGCTTCTGGAGAGACTCGAGTGAGGAAGGTTAACTAACCCTTAGGACAGTGTAAGTAAGAGAAAGGAAAGCTCAATGAAGAAGGTCACAGTCCCTTCCCGGTGCTGGTACGAAAATGAGGAGCGGGAGCTGGATTTTCCGGACCGCTGGGAAGTTGATCCGATAAACTCCCCTGGCTTTGATAAGCCCGGACTCACATCCGAACAGATAAAGGAGAAGATAAATAGCCCCTGCCAGGGCCCACCGCTTGACGAAATCGCCAGAGGCAGAAAGCAGGCGGTCATCGTATTCGACGACATGACCCGGCCGACGCCCGTCAAGGATGTTGCCCCGCATGTGCTCGAATCGCTCCACCGGGCCGGTATGCAGAGGGACCAGATCCGCTTTATCTGGGGCCTCGGCTCCCACGGGGCCTATGATATGATCAACGCCCGCAAGAAACTGGGAGATGAGATTGTCGAGAATTACGCCGTTTACAACCACGACCCCTTCCAGAACACAGTAGGGATCGGAAGGACTTCCACCGGGGTGGAGCTCTGGTTTAACCGCGAGTTCATGGATTGTGATTTGAGGATCGGGATCGGATGCATTACCCCTCATGTCCATGTCGGATTCGGGGGAGGAGCCAAGATTATCTTTCCCGGGGTTGCTGGGATAGAAAGTATCAATCAGTTTCATAATCAATTCTACCGGGACCCGCAGAGCACGGGACTGGGAAACTTCGAAAACAATATCATGCGGGCCGAGGTCGATGCCGCCGGCGAGGCGGCGGGTCTGGAGTTCAAGGTGGATTGTCTGATTAACCGCCGGAGGGAGATCACCAATCTCTATGCCGGACCCTTCCGGGCCACCCATATCGCCGGGGCGGAGGAGGGCAGGGAGCACTACGGAGCATCCTGTGCCTCGGGGTATGATATAGTAATCGCAAACTCCTACGCCAAGGCCAACGAATCAGGGATCTCCTTAGTCGTCGCCTTACAGCTCGTCAAGCTGGGAGAGGGGACGGTGGTCCTGATTTCCGATGCTCCTGAAGGTCAGGTTCCCCATTACGTGATGCGGTCCTGGGGGACCGATTACGGCGGCCGCCACTTCGCTCCCAAGGTGAAGGGAGTTATGTCGAACCTATTGAAAAAACTCATCGTAATGGCCCCTTATCCCGACCGGGTCAGCCTCGATTGGTTCTGCCACATCGACGACGCCACGGTGGTGAAAACCTGGCCGGAGGTTCTGGCTATACTTCAGGAAGACTACCCCGCGGAGGCAAAGGTCGCGGTGGTCCTGGACGGGACCATGCAATATTTAAAACCCCCCAATTGAGGTTTAGAGCTTGAAAAGTGAATCAGGCCGCTGTTATTTAAAATACAAGGAAAATAATGTAAGGAGTCGTTATATGAATGTGAGATTAATCTGTATTTCGGGTTTATTGGCCGCAATGCTTACGACCGGTTGCGGAAGCGAGGTCAGTGAAAAGGATAAGACCCACGACTACCCGTTGGACGGGGAGTTACGATATAACCATATCCAGGCCAAGGGAACCCATAACAGCTACCATATTGAACCCGAATTAAGCCATCCCGAGCACCGCTATACCCATAAGTCCCTTGATGTCCAGCTCGATAACGGCGTCCGCCAGTTCGAGCTGGACATCCATTATGCCGAAGGAGAAGGTATTTTGGTCTATCACTTACCGGGAGTTGACGATCTGACGACCTGCGAATACCTCACAGACTGTCTGGCTGTGATTAAAAGCTGGTCAGACCGGCACCGTGAGCATCAGGCGCCGCTGGTCCTTCTCGAGATCGCAGATGATTATAACCCGATAAAATTGACTGATAAATATCCGGAGATAGAGGCTGATATCCTTTCCGTTTTTCCGCGCGAACGGATTATCATCCCTGATGAGGTCCGGGGTGATTACCCGACTCTCGGCGAGGCGATCCGGTCGGAGGGATGGCCGGTCCTGGCCGATACCCGGGGGAAAATAATCTTTCATGCCCACGCCAACGGGGCTTTCCGGGACAATTACCTCAAAGCATATCCGGAGCTGGCCGGGGCCCTGATGTTCGTCGATTCGTCTCCCGAAGATTCGTTTGCCGCGATCATGCCGATGAACGATCCCATCGGGGATGCCGAAAGGATCGCCTCGGCGGTGCGGGAGGGATTTATCGTCCGCACCCGGGCCGATGTATGCTGCACCTATGCACTGGAGAACGACCGGACGCGCTTGGAGGCGGCACTGGCCTCGGGGGCACACTTCATCAGCACCGATTTCCCCGACCCGGTCGAGGGGATCGAATACTATGTGACCATTCCCGGGGGAGCACCCTGCCGCTGCAATCCGCTGACCGCCCCGGACTACTGTACATCAACGGACATCGAGAACTGGGAATAGAAATATTGGGTTGTTTTTGAGAAGCTAAGTTTCTTCTCCCGCGGCGAGCCTCTGGATATTCTCCCGGTGGGTGTAAAAAATCAGGGCGGTGATAATCAGGGAAAAGACAAGGTAAAGCCGGGAGTCGTTTAGCAGGCCGACGATGATGGGCATTGCAGTTGCCGCAATCAGGGAGCTGAGGGAGGAGATCCTCCAGACAATAAAGCAAACCAGCCATAACCCGAAGGCCAAAATTGCCGCCAGGGGAGTGAGTCCTAAAAACACTCCCAAGGCAGTAGCAATCCCCTTTCCCCCCTTGAACTCCAAGAAGATGGGATAAAGATGACCGAGGAAAGCAGCCAGGGCTACCGTTAGTAGCAGAAGCTCGGATGCAATAAGCCATCTTGCCAAAAGCACCGGAACCAGACCTTTGACCATATCCCCCAAAAGGGTTGTTACCCCAAACTTTCTTCCCAGGATACGGCCGACATTAGTGGCCCCGATATTGCCACTGCCAACCTTGCGCAGGTCAATATTCCCGTAGGTGCGGGCCAGAATCACCCCGGTAGGGATCGAGCCCATCAGGTAGGCGAGAATGATAAGGAACACTGTCATCGTTTAATAAATTTTTAAATTAAAATGATAAAACCCGAATATCAACGAGAAATCCTAAATCCTCTAAACACCAATCACCAAATTCCAAACATCAAATAAATTCCAAATTCCAATAACTAATAACCAAACTAACCTCAAGACAAGAACTATGTTGGTTATTGGAACTTGGTTATTGATTATTATTTGGCCATTGAGATTTGTTTATTGGTTATTTCCCTCCACCCTTAACTCTTTAACTATTAATTTAGTGCTTAGGATTTTTAATATTTGTCTGTATTTACATACCATCCTATACGCAATTATTTTATCGCTCTATATAGCTAAGTTTACTGTGAGTTTAATTCTTCCAGGGCCCGGAAGATCTTTTCCCGGACGAAGCCGTTCTTTTCCCTTTTCGATAATTTCTTGATTGAATTTCTTGCCTTCTTTCCCCCGATATTTCCCAGGGCCTCCACTGCCACGCCCCGCAGACCCCAGTCTTCGCTGGATAAGAATCCGATTAGGGGTTTAACCGCCCTTTCATCTCCTATTTTCCCCAGGGTCTCGATGACCAGGGATTGGGTCAGGAATTCCTTATCCTTTAGGGTCAAGATCAAGGGATCAACCGCTGCCGATCCCAGCTTTACCAGGGCCTCCGAGGCCGGAAAGCGAACGCTGAAGTATTTGTCTTTCAGGGCTCGGAGTAATGTAGGGGTAGCCTCTTCGTCCTCGATCTTCCCTAGGGCGATAACTATATGTCGCCTGACGCCTTCATCCAGATCATCGCTAAGCTTCATGAGCTGAGGTACCGCTTCCCGGTATTCCAAATCGCCCAGGCCCATGGCGGCGATCCTGCGGAGCTCAGCCTTTTCATCGTTCAGGAAGCCGAGCAGGCTCGGGATTGCTCGCTCATCCTTAATCTTTGCCAGAATATAGGCGGCGTTACGGCGGGTTCGGGGGGCCTCACTTTCCAGCGCCTGGAGCAGATCGGGAACCGCTTCCTCGCCAATATCCGTTAAGACATCGAGCAGGGCAATACTTTTAAGAACACTGATGGTATCAAGCTGGGCGATTAGGATAGGGGTGGCATCCTTGCCCAGGGCCACCAACTCCTCCTTCGCGGCCTTGGTTTCTTCCCCGCTTGCATCAACCGATGAGGCCTTTTCGACCAAAGCATCTATTTTTTCTCTTAGCCCTGAGGCTGTCTCATCTTCTATCTCCGAGTCCGCTGAAGAAGGGTTAAGAAAAAGCAGGCAAGCGATAGCTATTAATACCGATAACCTTTTCATCCTATTGTGAGTCGCTAAACCCATCAATTCCCACCCCGTAGTTTTTCTGGGTCCAGATGGAATCGTCTTTCCCTTTTCCCAAATAAATGTCCTTTCCTCCGCCATCGAGAAAGATCCCGATACTCCCGAAATCCCGGGAGGTCGCACCGTATCCTAGTATCCTGTCCTGTCGGGACAGATAGCTGTCCTTCCCGGAATAGTCCATCATGATCCCCAGCCCGTTAGCGTGGCCGACGCCCTGGGAGAGCAGGTCCGCCGAGTACTGGTCGTCTCCCTCCTTGTCAATGAGAATCCCCACGGCCAGATCGTGCCCGCATGCCTGGGAGACCCCCCAGGAACGATAGATATCGTCCCCCATTGCATCCATGAGGATCCCAACCGTTAAATGGGTCCCTGCCCCCTGCGAGTAGCGCCGGGCCAGATACTTATCGTTGCCTTCCTTATCGAGGAGGACACCCAGGGCATACCAGTAGCTTGAGCCCTGGGAGAAGTAATCCGCGATATAAGTATCGTTCCCCTTGAGGTCGGCCAAAAGACCGATCCCTCCCGAGGCAGTTGGCCTCAGGCCATAACCGAATCCCTGGGAAAGGCTCTGGTAATACTGTCTTTTTTCCCGGAAATCGGTATATCTGCCCCCGCTGTAATAAAGGTCAGTGCCCCCACCGTCCAGGAGGAGGCCGAAGCCCCGGGTAAACCCGAATCCCTGGGCGAACCGGCCGGCCTGGTAGTGGTCATTTCCCTCCCGATCCTCAAGAATTCCGATCCCGAAGATCCCGGCGCCCTGTAGGACACTGTCCCCAGAGTACTGGTCCTCTCCGGCCCGGTCGAGGAGGAGCCCTATCCCCAGGATACCGCAACCCTGGGAGAAATCCTTTGCCAGATACTGGTCATCTCCAGCTATATCCACCAGTATCCCAACGCCGAAGAACCCTGTCCCTTGACAGTAGCTATCACTGCCGTGGTAGAGGTCATTGCCTTTAAGGTCCAAGATAACGGATATGGGAGTTCCTTCTCTCCGTTCCTCGAAGTATCGGTCGTCACCTCCGAGATCGATAATCAACGCCGCCCCTCTGTGGTAGGTGTTATCCCCCACTCCCCCGACAATTACCTTACCCCAAGGGGTCTCGGTTTCAAAAACCACCCCTTTCCTCTCAAAGGTCATATTCATTAATTCGGGCAGAACCGAGTCCACTCCGGCGGCCATAATCCTCCCGGAGGCGAAGAGCTTATTCCAGTCAACCTTCCCGGCTAAATCCAGAACCTCCTCATACTTCTCCTCCTCCAATTCGTCCTCGTCGTCGGTAATCAGAAGGGGGACGTTTTCCTTTAAAAACTCGATTTCCTTCCGGGAAAGCATAGCTAATGATTCGTTAAGCATGAGGTTGGCCTTTTTCAGGGCCGATATTAGGGTATTCAGGGGTTTCCTCAACTCTGTTGGCAATCCCTTCCATTTCCGGGAATAGGGGCGCGGAGACTCGCTTTCCCCGACCCCCGATTCCAGTTCCCGGACAGTGAACCGAAGTAGTTCCGTAAGCGAAGCGCCCGATGCATCGGCCGGGACACCGGTTTCCGGGCCGGAATCATATAATTGTGATAGCTCATTCAGCCAACGTTCGCTAACGGAGATACTTTTTAGGGGTTCCGAGAGCAAGGTGTCCACAATATTCAAGCGGAACGGGTCTTTTTCCACATAATCCTTCTTAAACGAGAGGTCCTGGCGAGACATTTTCTGGGCTCGGAGAGCGCTATTTAGGAGCCCCTCCCGGTCATTGATCCCCTCAATGAAAGTTCCCTCCCGGAGCAAAGGGGCGGGAGTGCATGCGCAGATTACCCCGGCAATAATGAGATAGATAGCTTTTGGAGTTCTTATCGACACCTATGCTCCTTTTTGGAGATAACAGAGGCGTTAAAGGAGGCAAGCACTGAGGAAGGAGACTGCTTTCCCCGTTAACAAGCCCCGCAGAAACCGCTAATGGAGTTTATTCCAGAAGTCGTTTGATTACCTCGCGCACCCTCTGGGTTAATCGCTCGGGAGTGGAGCTTGAACTTTTATTCATATAAGCTGACGGCTTACAGAGCTCGAGCATCTTCCTGAATCTCTCATCGCATTTCACCACGGTAAAGAAGAGTATGGGAATCTTTTTGGGTCTCTGGAGCCTTTCCTCCAGGGCCCTTAGGATCCGGGCGGCGTCGATCCCGTTCACCCCGGGCATATTCACATCGAGAATTACCAGACTAACCGGGGTGCCCTCCTTCATCTCTTCGGTAACGCTGCTGATGAATTCCTTTCCGTCCCGGTAGGTATAAACCCTTTTAGCCAGTTTGTTCTCTATTAACATATCGTAGAGCGTCCGGCGGAGCAGGGCAGAGTCCTCGGCGATCAGCACGGTATCCAGTTGCTTAGCCCGGGGTGGCTCGGAGAGCTCCTCGAGGGCCAAACCGCAGAGAGAGCAGTGGGCCCGCTCGGCACCCCCGCTGAGGGTTACGAAGACTTCTACTTCTTCTCCGCAACTGGGGCAAAAGGCCCGGGAAGATCCTCTACTCGGCATCGTCCTTGCTCCCGCTACCCAAAGAACTCCTTTACCTTCTCCAAGAAGCTTTTCGCCCGGGGATTGACCTTATCGCCGCTGATTCGGGCAAACTCTTCCAGAAGCTCTCTTTGTTTAGCATTCAATTTAGTGGGGGTTTCCACTGTTACCATTATATGCTGATCACCTCGTCGGTAGCCGTTAAGGCTGGGGATTCCCTCTCCTTTAAGGACAAATTCCTCGCCGGATTGAGTGCCTGGCGGGATCTTCAACTTTTTCAGTCCATTCAGGGTAGGAACCTCAATATCCGCTCCCAAGGCAGCCTGAACAAAGTTTATCGGAACCTCACAGAGAAGCTCGGTGCCTTCCCTTTTAAAAATGGGGTGCTCATGAACTGAAATTACCACATACAAATCTCCCGGGGGGCCGCCGTTAATCCCCGGTTCACCTTCCCCTTGAAGCCGCAGGCGGGTTCCGTTATCCACTCCCGGAGGAACCTTTACCGATAAGCGGTGTTTTGCCATAACCTGCCCCTCACCGCGGCAATCCAGGCAGGGATCCTTGATGATCCTCCCTTCCCCCCGGCAGTGGCTGCAGGTGCGGGAAATACTGAAGAAACCCTGTTGATAGCTTACCTGGCCCCTCCCCCCGCAGGTGGGACATGCCTCCGAGGAGCTCCCGGGCCGGGCACCGCTCCCCCGGCACTGGTCACACTCCTGTTTCCGGGGCACTTCGATATCGGTATCCGTTCCGAAGACCGCTTCCTTGAAGGATAACTCCAAATTATATCGGAGATCCGCCCCCGGCTCCCCATATCTTCTTCTTGTCGACCGGCGGCCGAAAAGATCGTTGAATATATCTCCAAACAGGTCATCGAAACCCCTTCCGAAGCCGAAATCGATATCGGAAAAGCCCCCAAAGCCTCTCCCCCCCAGTGAGTGCCCAAATTGGTCATAAAGGCCTCTCTTCTCGGGGTTGCTTAATACCTCATAAGCCTCGGAGGCCTCTTTGAATCTCTCCTCGGCATCCTTATTATCGGGATTGCGATCCGGGTGATACTGGATTGCCAAGCGTCGATATGCCTTTTTAATCTCCTGCTCGCCGGCATTGCGGGGAACCCCTAAGACCTCATAATAATCTCGCTTGTTCATGGCAGGAATGCTATTAAAATGTATCTCCTGGATTTACCATATCTTCAGAATAAGGTAGCAAAGGAGGGCCGAGCCCCGTCTTGGTTAAGTTCTATTCGGAGGTATCTTCCTCGCTGTAGGACTCTCCAGAGCTCTTCGAGTATATTAACTCTGCTATCTTGTGGGAGGCGAAACTTAGTTGTTCAACCACTGATTTTATCTCTTCCAAATTGGAACCTTTGAGGGCAATACGGGTCTTTTCCAGGGCCTGCTCGATATTTTCCCGATCGGCAGCGGAAAGTATCTGGCCGTATTCCCGCAGAGACCTCTCTGTACTATAAACCAGGCCATCGGCATTATTGCGCACCTCCACCAGCTCCTTCTTCTTCTTATCCTCCTCGGTATACTGTTCGGCATCCTGAATCATCTTCTGGATATCCTTTTCGGTAAGTCCACTGCTAACGGTTATCCTTATTGACTGTTCCTTACCGGTTCCCAGATCCTTGGCGGAGACATGGACGATCCCGTTTGCATCGATATCGAAGGTCACCTCGATCTGAGGAATCCCCCGGGGTGCGGGCGGGATACCCACTAACTGGAACCTCCCCAGGGTCCGGTTATCCGCGGCCAACTCCCTTTCCCCCTGGAGGGCATGGATATTGACAAACTCCTGATTGTCATCCACCGTGGAGAAGACCTTTTGCGCCCGGGTGGGAACGGTGGTGTTCTTCTCGATAAGCTTGGTGAAAATACCTCCTTGGGTCTCGACCCCCAAAGATAAGGGAGTTACGTCCAGAAGGACGACATCCTCAAATGTACCCTTAAAAATTCCACCCTGGATGGCTGCTCCAATAGCTACCACCTCATCGGGATTAACTCCCTTATTTGGCTCCTTCCCAAAGATTTCCTTAACCTTCTCCTGGATCTTAGGCATCCGGGTCATTCCCCCTACCAGAACTACCTGGTCAATATCCTTGGCAGTAAGCTCCGCATCTTTCATTGCTGTCTGGCAGGGTTCTTCAAGGCGTTCAATTAGGTTCTCTACCAGGCCCTCGAGTGCCGTCCGGGTGAGTCTCATGTTCAAATGCTTCGGTCCCGACTCATCAGCAGTGATAAAGGGCAGGTTAATATCGGTTTCTTTCGTCGAGGAAAGCTCCTGCCGGCATTTTTCTGCCGCTTCCTTGAGTCTCTGTAAGGCCATCCGGTCCTTCCTGAGATCAATACCTTCGGTCTTTTCGAACTCATCGGCCAGGTAATCAATAACCTGCTGGTCGAAATCCTCGCCTCCCAGGAAGGTATCCCCGTTGGTTGACTTAACCTCGAAGACCCCTTCACCTAATTCTAGGATAGAGATATCAAAGGTTCCGCCTCCCAGATCAAATACCGCGATCTTCTCGTTTTTACCTTTCCCCAAACCGTATGCCAGGGAGGCAGCAGTAGGCTCATTGATTATCCGGAGCACATTGAGACCAGCGATACGCCCGGCATCCTTGGTAGCCTGTCTTTGGCGATCGTTGAAATAAGCGGGGACGGTAATCACTACATCGGTAACCTCCTCCCCGATATATTCCTCGGCGGTTTCCCTCATCCGCTTAAGGATCATGGCAGATATTTCCGCGGGAGAGAAATTTTCCTCCCCGACTTCCACCCAGGCATCGCCGTTTTGAGCCTTGACGATTTTATAGGAGCACATCTCCGCGCTCCTTTTTGCCTCCGGGGAATCGAAACTCCGGCCGACCAGGCGCTTGATGGCAAATACGGTTTTCAGCGGATTGGTAACCGCCTGACGTTTGGCGATCTGCCCTACCAGCCTCTCTCCATTGTCAGTGAAAGCTACCATTGAGGGAGTGGTGCGGCTCCCCTCGGCATTGGGGATTACAACCGGCTCCCCTCCCTCAATTAACGATACGCACGAATTAGTTGTCCCTAAATCGATCCCGATGATCCTTCCCATACTATCGTCCTTTAATCTTCTTCCTGAATTTCCTCTTCTATTTCTATATCTATACCCTCTGCCGCCTTAGTATCCTCCGGCTGCCGAGAGACAACCACCAGTGATGGTCTTAATAAGCGGTCCTTGAGCAGATACCCTTTTTGAGCTTCTTCCATGACCGTATTGGGAGCATGTTCACTGCTCTCGGCCTGGCTGATCGCCTCATGCAGGGCAGGGTCGAATTTTTCCCCCAAGGAGGAGACACTTTTTACTCCGAACTTATCGAGACAATTGACGAACTGCTTGTAGATCAGTTCGACCCCTTCGACTAAGGCCGAGCAATCCGAGGATTTCCCGGCATTGTCAATTGCCCTCTCGAGGTTATCGATGATAGGGAGCAGCTCCTTGATGAGATCCTCGTGGCGGTAATTGAACAGGTCGGCTTTCTCTCTTAGTATCCGTTTCTTGTAATTATCGAGGTCAGCCTGGGCCCGGAGCATCTTTTCATAATTTTCCGCGGCCTCTTTATCCTTCTCCGCCAGCTTGTTATTTAACTGCTCGAGCTCACTCAGCTGCTCACTTCCCTCGGCCTCAGCCTCCTCCACCTGAATGGTTAATTCTTCTCCCTCCTCCTGGGTAATCTTCTCCTGTTTTTCGGCATCCTCCCTCTTCT
The DNA here is from genome assembly GCA_020345765.1 of Deltaproteobacteria bacterium. Classification (GTDB taxonomy): domain Bacteria; phylum Desulfobacterota. The sequence goes on along the minus strand of CP070770.1, from coordinate 1,142,883 downwards.
TTGTTTCCTTTCCCTTCCCTTTAGCCCTAGGACTCATAGTTTATCCTCAAAAAACCCGGCTGATTGACTCAGCGGTGTATCTGACTAAGGGAATTACTCTTGAGTAATCCATCCGGGTAGGCCCGATAACCCCTAAGGTACCGATTCCGTATCTCTTGCTTCCATAGGAGGAGGCCACCAGACTGCAGTCCTGAATCTCTTCGTACTCGCTCTCGAATCCGATAAGGACCTGAATTCCTTCCCGGTCCATGGCCTGATCCAACAGCTTAATGAGGATTCTCTTTTCCTCAAAGGCTTTCAAGATAGCCTTCATTTTATCCCGATCGGAAAATTCGGGCTGCTCCAGAATATTGGTCTTCCCTTCGATATAGATGTCGGTATCCTTTTCCATATCGAGGGCTTGCTTGCTCAAGCGTAAGGCTTTGGAGAGGAGTTTATCGTAGAGAACCTTTTCCTTTTTAATTTCCTGAATGATCTTTTCCCTTAATTCTCTCAGGGTTAGGCCGGTCAGCAATTCATTGATATATTTACTAATTTTGTCCAGTTCCTCCTGAGTCACTGTTTCCTGGAATTCAATAACCTTGTTCTGGACGATCCCCGACTTGGAGACAAAGATCGCCAAGATGAGATGCTCTTTCAGCTTTATGAAATGAATATCCTTGAATACGGTGTCGGTTAATCGGGGAACCATTACCAATCCGGTGTATTGGGTCAGGAACGAGAGGATGCGGGAGGTATTCCTCATGACCTCATTAATGTCCAGTTGCTCCTGTTGGTACTGGGTCTTAATGGTTTCCTTCTCGGCGTAGCTCAGGCCCCGGATTTCCAGAAGGCTATCCACATATAAACGGAAACCCTTGTCAGTAGGAATCCTTCCTGCCGAGGTATAGGGCTGGTTGAGATAGCCCATCTCCTCCAGCTCCGACATGGCATTGCGGATGGTAGCAGGAGATAGATTAAGATTATAGATCTTGGCTATTTTCTTGGAGCCCACCGGCTCGGCAGTCGCCGTGTACTGTTCGACGATTATCTGAAGAATTCTTTTATTTCTTGGGGAAAGCATCATATTAAAATATAATACCAAACCGCCTGGATGTCAAGAAAATACAAAAACTTAAAGGTAGTTTCTGGCTCATATTAAATAGGTAAATATTGTTGATACTTTCTTCAGGTATTCGGGGATGATCACGAAGCCGGCATCCTCTAACTTTTGCTCAAGTTCAGTCATTTTGGACAAGTAGTCTTGTTTGACGGGGAAATAAATGGAGCTCAGGTAGACAGCAGCTAAAGCCAACAGAAGCAAGACCAGGAGGACTACCCTCCGCTTCCTGAGCTTGCTGACCTTTACCCGGGGCATCTTGATTCTCCAGCGGTTCCAGGCGTATTTTATCCGCTTCCGTAGAGGCTCCCTCTTCCCCGGATGCTGGGCGATCTTAATAGCATCGCTGATGCTCAGCAAACAAAAGATCACTATCAGGGGGATTGTGAGAGAGATTCCGAGGAGGAACTTTTCAAAAAAGATTTTTTCCGGTCCTACGGACAGGTGCTGCCAGAGGAAGGGTGTGAGCCAGAAAAGTCCTGTCAGCCAGCAGCGGAGAAAATGGAAGGGCAGGAAGAAGGTTGCCTTCTTCGGCTGACCGTTAATGAGCTGTCCCCAGCCCGGGATAAGAATGGAGGCAACTGCCGCAATCAAGGCATTCTCCATCCCGGAAAATTCTGTACTCTTTTTTCGATTAGCCGCCCGGTAGGCCTCAAATATTTGGTAAGTCCAGAACGATATCCCCAGCAGGGAAAGGCCGGTAAGAGATAAAAAGATTGCGAGACTGCCAAGCGGAAGCCGATTCCAGAGATTAAGGGTGAAATAGAAGATCGAAGCCCAAAACATCATCAGGAGAAAAAAGAGAACACCTTCCCGGTATTGCTTGTTATAGAGCTGTCCCAGACCCCAGAGGAAAAGGGAGAGGGTAGCGGCCCATAACGGACTTCGGGGGGAGGGTTGCAGGGAAGGAAGAGGAACCGTTCCCGCGGGCATCCTTTTAGTTTTTTTCTCTTCGGTAATGCTCCATACCTTCTGTTTCATAACCAAGCAAGGGAGTAAGAATATTTTCCCAAACTATTAAATAACATATTTTCACTATTCTGCTGTGATCATGATCACACAGTAAAGATTTTATAGCAAATACAACAGACTCTGTCAATAAGGCGCTTACCTTGACCGGTAAGTTGGTTTAAGCTATAATAGCGGAGAAAAAGGAGGTTTTCCGATGCTGGTGAGGGAGATAATGACTAAGAACACTCTTGTTCTCTCCGGGAGGGACCCGGTGCATAAGGCCTTTCTTCTTTTAAAGGACAATAAAATTCGCCACCTTCCGGTGGTTGAGAAAGACAGGATAGTTGGTATTGTGACCGACCGGGATATCCGGCATTTTATCATTCCGCGAAAGGATCCCAAGACAAAGGGGAAATTCAATTTTCAGCTCAAGGATCTGAAGGTAGAAGATGTAATGACTTCTGATCCCATTACGGTAACTCCCGATACCCGCATCGAACAGGTAGCCCGACTGATGTTGGAGCATAAAATCGGGGGTATCCCTGTGGTCGACCAGAAACGGAGACTGGTAGGGATTGTCACCGAGGAAGATACCATGAGGGTTTTCGTCGAGCTACTGGGGATCCTGGAGTCGGATAAAAGGATCGATGTGACCATGGATACCCGGCCCCGAACCTTCGAGCGTGTCTGTCAGATCATAGAAGACCATGGGGCTTCTGTGATCAGTGTAGGCATTTCCCCGGAAAAAAATAAGGGCAAGCGAACCTATTACTTCCGGATAAATGTTCGTAAGCTGGAGCCGGTGATTACCGCCCTCAATCAGGAAGGTTTCACTGCCGCCTCATCCTAAGCCCGTGGATCAGAAAGAGTGGGGAGAGCAGACATTAGCAGAAGCGAAGGGAAGATGGTCGAAGAGATCCTGCACCTGGTTAGCAGGCCCAGCCGATATTTAGGTAGTGAGATAAACTCCATCCATAAAGACCTGTCCCGGGTGGAACTCAAGTTTGCCCTGATATTTCCCGACTTATACGAGGTGGGAATGTCTCACCTGGGTCTCCAGATACTTTACCAGATCCTGAACCAGCACCCTAAGATCGCTGCGGAGAGAGCCTATGCCCCGGGAGCGGATATGGAGCAGGTTCTCCGCGAGAGAGAGATCCCTTTGTTCTCCCAGGAATCTCGTATGCCGCTCCGGGAGTTCGACATCTTGGGTTTCACGCTACCGACGGAACTCAACTACAGTACCGTCCTGAATATCCTCGATCTGGCCGGGGTGCCCCTTTATTCCCGGGAAAGGGATACCCGCTACCCTCTGGTCATCGGAGGAGGATCTTGTGTTTTTAACCCCGAACCTCTGGCGGATTTCTTCGATGCCTTTGTCCTCGGAGACGGAGAGGAGGTTATCCTGGAGATTTCCGAGGCGGTTACTCAGGGGAAAAGGATTACGGGGCAAAAGGAAGATTTGTTAAAGAGTCTCTCCCGTATTCCCGGTGTCTATATTCCCTCCTTCTTTGAGCCCAGATACCTGCCTGACGGAAAAATTGAGAAGATAATACCGCTTTCTGCCGATTATCAGAAGGTAGAGAAGAGGATTGTAGCCGATCTCGATCAGGCACCGTTCCCCGATAAACCAATCGTCCCTTTTATGAATGTAATCCATGACCGCTTGAATATTGAGATTGCCCGGGGATGCACCCGGGGATGCCGCTTCTGCCAGGCCGGGATTATTTACCGCCCCACCCGGGAACGCTCTCCCCGAAAGATTGCCCAGATTGCCGAGCAGGCACTGAGGGCAACGGGTTATGAGGAGCTCTCCCTCCTGTCCCTGAGCACGGGAGACTACCGGGCGATCGACTCGCTGCTTACCTGCTTAACCCGCAGATATGCGGGAGAAAAGATAGCGATCTCCCTGCCTTCGCTCCGGGTGGGCTCGGTCAGTGAGCACCTCCTCCAGGAGATAAAAAAAGTGCGCAAGACCGGCTTTACCATCGCCCCCGAGGCGGGAACCCAGCGGTTGCGTGATGTCATTAATAAGAAGAACACCGATGAGGAGATCCTTAAGATCGCGGGATTGGCCTTCCAACTGGGGTGGCAATCGATAAAGCTCTACTTTATGATCGGTCTGCCTACCGAGGGCCAGGAAGACCTTGAGGCGATTGTCGATCTGGCCCAGCGGATAAAATTGGTCAGTAAGGGGAAGAAGATTAATCTCAGCTTCTCCACTTTTATCCCCAAACCGATGACTCCTTTCCAGTGGGAACCCCAGATTACTCTGGATGAAATGGAGGCCCGGAGGGAATTTCTCCGAAGGGAGATTAGTAAAATAAGGCTGAATGTAAAGGGACAAGATCCGGCCCTGAGCCTGCTGGAGGGTTTCCTGGCGCGGGGGGATCGGAGATTAGCCCCGGTGATCCTGGCTGCTTTTCGCCGGGGAGCCCGACTTGATACCTGGAGTGAGCACTTTTGCTTCGATCTCTGGAAACAGGCCTTTATTGAAAATGGTATTGACCCGAATTTTTACGCCAATCGCCGACGGGAGCCCACCGAGGTATTTCCCTGGGATCATCTCGACTGCCGGGTTTCCCAGGACTTCCTGTGGGAGGAGGCCGAGAGGGCACGGCAGGGGCTGACCACTCCGGAGTGTCTCGAGGACAGATGCCACGAGTGTGGGGTTTGTGACTTTGAAACGATTAGTCTAAAGATGTCTAAACCGGATGACTTGGCGTCTTTTGAGGAAGAAGTAAAGTCCAAAGGGTCTCGAGCCCGTAAGTTCGAGTGGACAACCAGGATCCGCTCCCGATTTTCCAAGCAAAGAGAGGCTCGGTTCTTAAGTCACCTGGAGCTGATCTCCTGTTTCTATCGGGCAATTCGGAGGTCAGGGCTTCCTCTGGAATATTCGGGTGGTTTTCATCCCCTCCCCAAAATGAGCTTCGGCCCCCCTCTTCCGGTAGGAATGGAGAGTATGGCTGAGTATGTAGATTTTAAGCTTAACGGGTCAATAAAGCCGGAAGATTTCACCAGGATACTGAATCAGGAACTGCCTCAATCATCCTCAGGGGGACTGCAAATCCTGGAATCGAAAGAAATTCCGTGGAAATCAAGCTCAATATTCAGCAGCGTTATCCAGACCAGCTATGAGATTCCCCTGAGTGGGTTGAAGGAAGCTTCCCGGATTGGACCGGAGGTAGCCATTGAAAGATTTCTTCAATCCCCCGAGGTCTTGGTTGATGAGGAGAAGAAAGGCCGGTTTAAAAAAAGGGATATTCGCCGTTTGGTCAAGAGTATGTCCCTCCGGGACAATAAGATTGAGCTTATCTTGAAAGCCGGAGAGGAAGGTATCATTAAACCAACTACGGTGCTAAAAAAAGTCTTCGAACTGAGTGAAGAAGAGGCCTCGCTCCTGAGAATATTAAAGACCGATATGCTTTTCGGAGAGACTCTCTTACTTAGAGGTTAAATCCTTATAATTAAATGGATGGGATCATAAATGCTTAATCAATTAGTGATCAATGTTACCCTCCAGGAAACCCGGGTGGCCTTGATAGAGAATGGGGTAATCGCCGAACTCTACTTCGAACGCGCCCGGGACCGGGGAATCCTTGGCAGCATTTTCAAAGGAAAGGTGGTCCGGGTTCTTCCCGGGATGCAAGCTGCCTTCGTAGACATTGGGCTGGAGCGCGCCGCCTTCCTTTATGTCTCTGATGTCTATGAAGATTTCGAGGAGTTCGAACCTTTCCCGGGTAAAATTGAGGTAATCAAGGCCGGGGGCAGTATTGAGGATGTCGGGGAGACCGGTTATTCCCCGAATAATACAGTACCTCCTTCCCAGATCCAGGATCTCCTTCGGGAGGGGCAGGATCTGCTGGTTCAGATCTCCAAAGAACCTCTGGGGTCGAAAGGAGCCCGGGTTACCACTCATATTACCCTTCCGGGGCGGTATTTAGTCTTTATGCCCACCGTAGATCATGTAGGTATCTCCCGGCGGATTCATAATGAAGCTGAGCGCCACCGCTTGAAGGAAATAGTCAGTAATATTAAGGTTCCCGGAACCGGTTTCATCGTCCGGACCGCAAGTGAGGGGGCCAGTGAAGATGATCTTAAAAACGATATGGAATTTCTGTTAAAGCTCTGGGATGACATCCAGAGAAAGAAAGAGCAAGCACCCGTTCCGTCAGTTATCCATCACGAGTTGAATCTTGCCCTCTGGGCCGTGAGGGACCTTTTCACCGCTCAGGTGGAGAAACTGATCATTGACTGCCCGGGAGAATACGAAAAGGTAATGGAGTTTATTGATACCTTTATGCCCCAGCGCCGTCATCTCGTTGAACTCTATCAGGAGGATGAGCCGATATTCCACTACCTGGGAATAAAGACCGATGAAGCTTTGAAAAGGAGGATATGGCTCAAATCCGGGGGCTATATTATTATCGAGCAGATGGAGGCACTTACCGCCATTGATGTTAATACCGGCCGGTATGTGGGCAAAAGGAGTTTAGAGGAAACCATCCTCCAGACTAACCTCGAGGCGGTCAAGGAGATTGTCTATCAGCTTCGGTTGCGCAATATTGGAGGGATCATCATCATTGACTTTATCGATATGGAAAAGGAGCGCCACCGGGAGAAGGTCTTCAATGCCCTTAAAGAGACCCTGAAAGCAGATAAGGCGAAAACTAATATCCTGAAAATCTCCAGTTTAGGTTTAGTAGAGATGACCCGGGAAAGGAACCGTGAAAGTATAGGCAGAACTCTAAGTGAGCCTTGTCCCTACTGCGAGGGGAGGGGTTTCCTCAAGAGTAAGACTACCCTTTGTTATGAGATCTTCCAGGAAATTCGTCGGGAAGCCCCGAGGATGAAAAGCGAAAGAATCTTTGTTAATGTTCATCCCGATATTGCTGACCTGCTCTATGACGAGGAATGCGAGGGAATCGAAGAGCTAGAGAAGAAATACTCAAAACGGATAATTATCCGGGCCAGAAACGACTATCATCAGGAGCAGTTCGAGGTAACGGGGTGAGCTATTTTACCAGCATTAATTTCTAAACCACGAATTTCACCAGATCCCTCTTTGGAGTTTGGGATTTGGTCATTGGGATTTGATTTATTTTTATCTCTTGGAATACTGGAAGCGCTTGCGGGCTCCGGGCTGACCGTATTTCTTCCGCTCTTTGATCCGGGAATCCCGGGTAATAAAGCCGGCCTTCTTCAAGGTCGACCGCAGTGAGCTATTTACCTCCAGCAGGGCCTTACTGATTCCGTGCTTGATCGCATCGGCCTGACCGGAAAGCCCTCCCCCTTGGACATTGACTAAGATATCGTATTGGCCTTCGGTATTTGTTAGTTTCAGGGGCTGAAGGACGATCATGCGTGAGGTAGCCCGGGAGAAATATTCTTCCATATTGCGTCGATTTACTATTATTTTTCCATCCCCCGGTGTCAGCCAGACCCGGGCAATTGAGGTCTTGCGTTTTCCGGTTGCATAGAATCTTTGCTCCGCCATTCTCTCTCCTTTCTCAGATATTCAGAATCTCGGGCTGCTGGGCCTGATGGGGGTGCTCCCCTCCGGCATAGACCTTGAGCTTCATGATGAGCTTTCTTCCCAGTCGACTCTTGGGAAGCATCCCCTTTACCGCTTTTCGCACTACTTCCGTGGGGTCCTTCTGCATTAGCTTTTCGGCCGTAATGCTTTTCAGACCCCCGGGATAGCCGCTATGGCGATAGTAGATCTTGTCCTTCAGCTTCTTCCCAGTAAAGCGGATCTTATCCGCATTAACTACAATGACAAAATCGCCGGTATCCACATGGGGGGTAAAGATGGGCTTATTTTTACCCCGGAGAACCTGGGCGATCTCACTGGCCATCCGTCCCAGCACCTTGTTTTGGGCATCCACCAGCCACCATTTCTCTTCCACTTCACTCTTTTTCGCACTGAAAGTTTTTTTTCGCATATCCGGTTACCAATGTTTTTAGTATTTAACCTCTACCAGAAAGAGCCCCTGGGCAGGGGCGGTAGGGCCGGCCCGGGTTCGGTCCCGGGCTTCTAAAATCTGCCCGAACTCATTTACGGTTATCTTACCCCTTCCTACCTCCACCAGGCTGCCTACGATACTCCGCACCATATAGCGAAGAAATGCGTTAGCCTCGATGTTAATTTTAATAAAATCCTTTTCCTTCCGTACCGAAATCCTCTTTACCCGACGCCAGGGGGTGCTGCTATCGCAATCAGAAGCCCGAAATGAGGAGAAATCATGCTCCCCTTTCAAAAGGGCAGCAGCCTTCTTCATTGCCCTGACATCCAACTGCTCGGGGATGAACCAGGAGAATCTCCGATAGAGTGTTGAAGGAATCTTCCGGTTCAGAATGATATATTGGTATACCTTGCTTTTTGCATCCCGGCGGGAGTTGAAATCTTCCTCTACCTCGCTTACGGATCTAACGACTATATCAGGGGGAAGAAGAGAATTCAAGCCCCGCTGCAGGGCCTCGGGCTCAATCCCGCTGTTTGTTTTAAAATTAACTGTCTGACCCCGGGCGTGAACACCGGCGTCGGTCCTGCTGGCGGCGGTAGTCTTTACTACCTCGTCGGTAATTATCCTTAATTTATCCCCCAAGACCTCCTGAATCGTAGATGCGTTTCTTTGAGTCTGCCAGCCGTGATAGTTTGTGCCCTCATATTCAATAACGAGCTTGATACTGCGCACAACCTTTAAAATTCAAACATCAACCCACCGAACCAGGTGGAGTTGCTGAAATCAAAGCCTCCCTCTTCGCCGAAATCGTCAACCTCGGCCTTTCGGTATTCAAAGATCAGATAGGTATTATTGATTCCGTAGTCCGTATCCATCTTATTAGCATGTTTTAGATCAAAATAGTCTAACAGGAGCTGACCACCACCGCTAAAATGATAGCCCCATTTCCCGCCGTCGAAAACCTCCTCGCCGTCCTTGCGGCTTTCCCGGAAGTAATAATAGTCAACCCCTCCTTTGACGAAGGGGACGATAACCTGATTTTTAAAATAGACTAACCGATATACGATTGAGACTTCAGCGGGAACTATCCGGAAGACATATTCCTCATTGGATTTTTCCCAATTCTCTGGATCGATAAAGGTCTCCGGAACGACGAGGCCGTTCCCGGTCTGCTGAAAATAACCGACTCCGGCATCAACTCCCAGGATCCCCAACAGATCCAAGATCTGCCATCCCAATTCAAACTCGAATAAAAAACCTTTATCGCTTCCATAGATCAATTCGTAGACAGGATCGACATCCTGGGCGCTGTAGGAAGCCCCCTTCAGCTCAATGGAGTAATGCTGGGGGGATTGAAATTGTTGAGCCCAGGCGGGGGAAGAAAAAAATATCAGCAGAAAGGAAAGGGTAACAATAATTAAGGCCTTTTTCAAAGCGGTTTTCCGCCTGACCAGCCAGATTAGTGAGAAAGATGACAAGCATAATAGTAAGAAACATTTCTGGATAAGGGTAGTCTTAGTCAGAAATAGACTCAGAGCAATAAAGGGGATAAGCAGTATTCTTGCCAGAGACTTAAGGAACTCGCTCTTTGAGATATGATTTGCCAGATATGGACTGGATTGATAATACCAATCGACGAAATTTCTTCCCCACTCATTAGTTATCAGGTATTTATCCCGGAAATCTCTGAGGGGCTTTACATATCTGGACTGGTAAGACCCAAAAGCTGCCGTAGCAATAAAACAACCCCCCTCTTCTTCGGTTAGGGCACCTAAACCCACTGCGTTCACCGGGGCAACAACAATTCCTACACCAGACTGGCCGGCGTAAAGCCCACCCTCATTGGTTGCTTCATCATATGCAGAAATGGCAAAAGCATAAGCGGTGTCATTATTGAGGCCGGTTATCTCGTAATTATTGGTATTTCCTACATCTTTATCATAATTGTATTCGTTCGGATCGGTCGTGCCCAGCGAAGTAGCATCGGTGACTTCTACATAATATATAATGTAACCAGCAGTATCGGTATCGTCGGTAGCCTTTGAGTCCCAGCTTAAGAATGCCTTTTCATCCCCGGGCTCAGCGGTAAGACCCGTGGGAACCGGGGGATCTTCGGTGTCCAGAGTAATATTTATCGATGTTGCTCCTTCGGTTGGGTCGGTAATGGTCACAGTTACTGTAATCTTAATAGTGTTGGAACCTTCTTCTAAATGCTCAGGTAAAATCTCAGTGGTTATGTCTTCACCTTTACTGTAAGTAGTCGATGCTGTAATTGTAATTGCAGTTCCGTTTACTCTTTCAATCTTGTATTTTTCATTTTGACTTGCTTCCTCCCAATCTGCATCCCATACTATTAATGAATGCCCGCTTCCATCAGGATCATTTTCAAGATCTACAGGGTCGTCATTTATCACCGTGCGGGTTGTGGAGATAATATTTACTACAGGTTTATCGGCAAGACTAATCCCAGGAAAAGCAAGGATGACTGCTATCAGGAGTAAAATAAACATAATTTGCTGGCGAATTTTGGTTAAATCCATTGTTTTATTTATTAGAAAATATAAACTACAAATAGTTCAATATAAAATATCATTAAATCTCAAATCGGTCAAGGAAATTGCAATGGGTCTTATTTACCCCCTCCTTAATCCTCCCCCATCAAGGGGGAGGAAACAGTATGATTACAGATATTTCTCCACCAGGATCTCGGCGATCTGGACGGCGTTCAGGGCTGCTCCTTTGCGGAGCTGGTCGCCCACCACCCAGAAGTTCAGGCCGTTCTCGACCGAATCGTCCTCCCGGATCCTACCCACAAAGCAGTCGTCCTGACCGGCGACAAATATTGGCATCGGATAGCGGTTATTGGCAGGATCGTCATCTACCTGCACCCCGGGTGCCCGGGAAAGCAGCTCTCTGGCCTTGTCCGAAGTAATCTTCCGCTCGGTCTCGATATTCACCGAAACCGAATGGGCCCGGAGCACCGGAACCCTGACGGTGGTGGCGGTAATCCGGATGCTCTCGTCATGGAGCATCTTGCGGGTCTCATCCCTTAGCTTTCGCTCCTCCTTGGTGTAACCGTTATCCAGAAATGCATCAATATGGGGGATAAGATTAAAGGCAATCTGGTGGGGAAATGCCTCTACCTTTAATTCTTCCCCCCTGACAAAAGCCTTAGATTGGGCCTCCAGTTCCCTCATTGCGGCGGCCCCGGCCCCGGAGACCGCCTGGTAGCTCGAGGCCACCATTCTCTTGACCCGGGCATAATCGTGCAAGGGTTTTAAGGGAACAATAACAACGATTGTGGTGCAGTTGGGATTGGCAATAATCCCCCGGTTTTTATACAAAGCGATATCCTCCAGATTAACCTCGGGAACCACCAGCGGGATATCTAGCTCCATCCGGAAGGCCGAGCTGTTATCCACTACCACTGCCCCGGCTTCCACCGCTGCCGGAGCGAACTCTTTGCTCCGGGCAGCCCCGGCAGAAAACAGGGCAAGCTCCACTCCTTTGAAGGAATCAGCAGCTAATCTCCCTACTTTTACTTCTTTGCCCTTGAAGCTGAGCACTTTCCCTTCCGACCTCTCGGAGGCAAGATAGCGGATCTCCCTTACGGGGAAATCCCTTTCCTCCAGGATCTTGGTCATTGCTTCCCCAACTGCCCCAGTGGCCCCTGCTACGGCTACCGAAAGTCCGTCTTTCTTCATAATTAAACCCCTATCATCTTAACAACCTCCTCCCCCTTGATGGGGGAGGATTAAGGTGGGGGTGAAAATTCTATTAATTTTCCCCCTCACCCTTTCCCTCTCCCACCAGGGGAGAGGGAAATATGAGGATATCTTTTTGTCAAATTTGATAGTAAAACAGACCTACTTAACTTTACTGTGCTAAAATTTAAAACTTAGAACTAATCCTATAATAGCTTTTCCCGAATCAACTCTCCCATCTCACGGGTTCCGACCAGTTTTGTCCCCTCCTGATGGATATCCAGGGTACGGTAGCCTTCATCCAGCACCTTGACTATTGCCCTTTCGATCTCATCGCTGGCCTCCTCCAAATGGAATGCGTACTTTAGCATCATTGCCGCCGAAAGGATGGTCGCAATCGGATTACCCTTATTCTGGCCAGCCCGCCCCGGAGCCGAGCCATGAATGGGCTCGTAGATTCCCACCTTGCCACCGATACTGGCCGAAGGCAGCATCCCGATTGAGCCGGAGAGCATGGATGCCTCGTCAGCCAAAATGTCTCCAAACATATTGGTGGTTAAGATTACATCAAACTGCTGGGGGTTACGGAGCAGCTGCATGGCGCAGTTATCCACATACATGTGTTTGAGCTCCACATCCGGATATTCCTGGCCGATCCGGGTCACAACCTTTCGCCAAAGGACATTGCTTTCCAGAACATTGGCCTTGTCCACGGAAGTCAGTTTTTTCCTGCGGCCGCGGGCGAGCTCAAAACCGACCCGGGCAACCCTCTCTATCTCCGGAGTGGTATATAACAAGGTATTATACCCCTTTTCCTTGCCTCCGACGAGCTTTTTGATCCCCTTGGGCCTGCCGAAATAAAGTCCCCCGGTTAGCTCCCGAACCAGCATAATGTCCACTCCCTCAATCAACTCCCGCTTCAAGGGAGATGCGTCGGCTAAAACCGGGAGAACCTTCACCGGCCGAAGATTGGCAAAGGCCTTCAACTCCGCACGGAGGGCAAGGAGACCCCGCTCCGGTCTCCGGGCATATTCTACTCCATCCCACTTCGGTCCCCCCACCGCTCCGAGGAGGACCCCGTCTGACTTCTTGGCCATCTGGAGGACCTCGTCCTTGATCGGCACTCCGTACTTATCCAGGGAACTCCCGCCAATCAGGGCCTCCTCAAAAGTGAAATCAAGTTTATGCTTTGCTCCCAGTGCCTTCAACACCCCAACTGCTTCGGCGGCTACCTCTATTCCTACCCCGTCTCCCGGTAAAACCAAGATCTTATACATACTACTTACCTTTTTTCTTTACATAGTTTATTAATCCCTCGGCATTGATCAGTTCCTGCATAAACGAAGGGATTCCCTGGGCCTTAAATTCCTTTCCTTTGGTCTGATTCCGGATCTCTCCGGTGTCGAGGTTAACCTCCAGCATATCACCTTGCTCAGTCGATTCCACCGCTTCGGGGCATTCCAGGATAGGCAGCCCCATATTGAACGAGTTGCGGTAAAAGATCCGGGCGAAGCTCCGGGCAATGATGCAGGAGATTCCAGCCGCTTTGAGGGCAAGCGGGGCATGCTCCCTTGACGAACCGCACCCGAAGTTCTTCCCGGCCACAACCATATCACCAGGCTTTATCTTCTGGGCAAATTGGGGGATAAACACCTCCAGGCAGTGATTTACCAACTGTTCAGGATCGGAGGAACTCAGATACTGAGCAGGTATGATCTGGTCGGTATCAATATCGTCCCCGATCTTCCAGGCATTTCCCTTTGTTTTTATTGACATAGCTCTATTGTAGCTCTTCCGGGCTTCCGATCCTCCCGAGCACTGCCGAGGCGGCAGCCACCGCAGGATTAGTAAGGTAGACCTCACTTTCAGGATGTCCCATCCTACCCACGAAATTCCGGTTAGTGGTAGTCACTGCCCTTTCCCCTTTGGCCAGAACTCCCATGTGCCCACCCAGGCAAGGGCCGCAGGTAGGGGGGCCGATAATGGCCCCGGCACTCAGAAAGACCTCAAACAGCCCCTCTTTCAGTGCCTGATGATATATCCCGGGAGTAGCCGGAATCACGATCAGCCTGATCCCGTTGGAGGCTTTTTTCCCATTCAATATCCCCGCTGCCACACGAAGATCCTCAAGCCGGCCATTCGTACAGGAGCCGATGACCACCTGATCAATCGGGACATCACCTACCTGACTGATCCCCCGGGCATTTCCCGGTAGATGGGGAAAGGCCACCTGAGGCTCGATCCTGGATACATCGTACTCTTTTACTTCCCGGTATGTTGCTTTATTATCGCTATAAAGTTGTTCATAGGGCTGGTCTACTCGGCCCTGGAGGTACTCCCCGGTAATCTTGTCCGGAGCGATAATCCCGCTTTTGGCCCCGGCTTCTATTGCCATATTGCAGATAGTAAACCTCCCGGCCATCGGTAGCTGCTCAATCACTTCACCACCGAACTCCATCGCTTGATAGAGAGCGCCATCGACACCGATATCCCCAATAGTATAGATAATCAGATCCTTTCCCTCCACCCACTTTTGAGGTTTCCCATGATAAACAAACTTGACGGTCTCCGGAATCCTAAACCAGAGCTTGCCGGTAAGCATAACCGCTGCCAGGTCAGTGCTTCCCACCCCGGTGGAAAAGGCTCCTAAGGCCCCATAGGTGCAGGTGTGGCTGTCGGCCCCGATAACAAGCTCACCGGGCCGGATTAGTCCCTTATCCGGTAGAAGGACATGTTCAATACCGGCTTCTCCCCCTTCGAAATAGTTAACGATACACTGCTCGCGGGCAAAATCCCGGATGATCTTACACTGCTCGGCAGAATCGATATCCTTGTTGGGGGTAAAATGGTCAGCAACCAGGACAACCTTTTCTCGATCAAAGACTTCCTTGCCCCCGGCTTTCCGAAACTCAGCAATGGCGATCGGGGCGGTAATATCATTACCCAGGGCCAGGTCAATCTTCGCCATTATCAATTGCCCCGGGTTTACTTCCTCCAATCCGGCATGCCGGGCCAGGATCTTCTCAGTAATAGTCATTCCCATAATCAATCAAATCCCAGATATTTTGAGTATTTTGCATTTTCCCTTGGGGACCGGATTGCAGCTGATAGCCAATTTTTATGGTCCCCCGATCCGGCCCTTCTTCCGGTATTCCATCTTGTTTAGGGCATTGATATAGGCCTTGGCGCTGGCAACGATGATATCGGTATGGGCGCCCTGACCGATTACCGTTCTCCCCCGCTCTTCCAGGCGAACGGTGACCTCTCCCTGGGCATCGGTTCCCCCGGTAATGGCATTTACCGAGTAGCGGAGCAGTTTACTCTTGGTCTTGGTTATCTTGGCAATGGTATTATAGGCAGCATCTACCGGACCATCGCCAAATCCTGCATCTTTGATTACTTCCCCATCTATTTTTAGCTGGACCGTAGCGGTAGGTATGGTCTCACTTCCGCTGGTGACGTTTATTGAGACCAATTTGTATCGCTCGGGAAACCGGATAATCTCATCGGCAATGATGGCCTCCAGATCCTCATCATAGATCTGCTTCTTTTTGTCAGCGAGTGCCTTAAACCGGTTAAACGCCTTCTCCAGATTCTCCTTGCTCAGCTCGTAGCCCAGAGATTTCAGTCTCTCGCGAAAGGCATGTCTGCCCGAGTGTTTTCCCATTACCAGGGTGTGGGAGGGCAGGCCAATCGACTCCGGGGTCATAATCTCATAAGTCTGCCTTTCTTTCAGTAATCCGTCCTGGTGGATACCCGCTTCGTGGGCGAAGGCATTAGCCCCGACAATTGCCTTGTTGGGCTGGACAGCCATCCCGGTGAGCTGGGAGAGGAGACGGCTGGCAGGGTAGATATATTGGGTATTAATATTAGTGGTAAGATCAAAGATATCCTTTCGGGTATTAATTGCCATAACTACCTCTTCCATGGAGGTATTTCCCGCCCTTTCCCCGATGCCGTTGATTGTACACTCCACCTGCCGGGCCCCGACCTTGATAGCAGCGACCGAGTTAGCTACCGCAAGCCCAAGGTCATTATGGCAGTGGACACTAATGGT
>CP070770.1:1113948-1127006 GCA_020345765.1 Deltaproteobacteria bacterium | reverse complement strand
CTACGGTGAATGCCACTCCTTCATCGATAGTAAGATTTATCTGTGCCACTTTTAATTCTTTATAGGCTCTTTGTATCAGTTTTTCCATAGTTCGAAAATCTGATTTCTGTCTCTTTAGCAAACCCTTATTGAGGTATTCCTTAATAAAATTTTCATAAGTCATTTTTATCACCGATTAAGAAAATTCTTGGATTTTCTAATACATCTAATATAAAAAATTCCTTTTCTTGTTTCTTTTGTTGGAATTCAGATTTTGTATATAGACTGTAATTAATTTCTCGTTTTAATTCTTTTTCCAGCTCGCTTATCCCTGAAACCAATCTATCCTCGTCGATTTGGCCAATTATGAATAGATCGATGTCACTTGTAACAATGTCTTGTCTTTTTGCAAATGATCCGTAAATAAACGCTACCTTAATGCCTTTAATTTTTTCAAGGAAGTCTTTGAGTACTCCTTGTACTCCAATTGTCTTAAATACAATGCTCTTAAGTTCATCAAAAAGGGGATAGGACTCTTTCAAGGAGTAATATAATAGATTACCCTGTTTCTGTGAAGTGAATATACCTGCATCCTCCAACGCAAGAAGCTCCTTGCGTAACATTGATACTGGAATCCCCAAAATTCGCTCCAGTTCTCTCAGATAGTAACTATTAGCTGGATTAGTAAAATACAATCTAAATAGCGCTTTACGTGTATTTGATTTAAATATTCTGGTTATATCCATAGCGTTATTGTAACCTTTTTTTGTTACAATTGTAATATAATTATATTACGATGTCAAGAAAAGCTCCACAATCATATCGAGTGGTTTTCGATCGGGCCAACTTAATACCCTGTTATAGCCGGGTCTAGGAGAGGATATCCATGGCCGTCTTAACCGTGTTGGCATGAATAAGCACGGTATCCTCAAGCCTGACGGCATACCCCCCTCCCATTACCACCACAATGGGGATCCCCCGGGAGAAAGCCTCTCCGATAACGAACTTATCCCGCTCAATCAACCCGCCGATGCTCAGGGACAGGCCGCCGAGCTGGTCGTCCCGGTAGGGATCGGCACCCGCAACATAGAGGATCAGCTCGGGCCGGAAATCCTCGATTATCCCGGGAATACTCCTCCGCAGATAACCCAGATACCCTTCGTCATCAATCCCGTCCGTCAATCCGATGTCCAGACTGCTCTCCTCCTTGGGGAAAGGATAGATGCGTTCCTGGTGGATGGAAAAAGTGAATACATTCTCGTCTTCCGCAAAGCCCACGGCAGTACCGTTACCTTGATGGAGATCGCAATCGACGACCATGCCCCGGACGATCTCCCCCTCCTCCTGGAGCCTCCTGAGCCCGATTACGATATCGTTCAACACGCAGAAGCCCTCCCCGTGGTCGGGCAGGGCGTGGTGAAAACCCCCGCCGAGGTGGATCCCGATGCCGTCTTTACGGGCAAGCCGACCGGCAAGGATCGTCCCCCCTACCCCCAGGCGGGCGGCCCGGAACAGCTCCGGGGAGAAAGGCATCTCCAAACAAGCAATATCTCGAGGTGAAAGGGAATTATTATGCAGTTTGTTCAGATAATCCCTGGTGTGAAAAAGCAGTATGTCCTCGTCGGAGGCCGGGTCAGGATTGAGGAAGTCCTGTTTCCGAACAAATCCCTCCCGGAGCAGGTATTCATAGGTCAGGCGGTATTTCTTCGTGGGGAAAACATGAAGCCCGATATCCACATAATAACCGCCAGAATAGACGATTTTCAAACCGTTCTTCCCAACCTCTCCGTGCACATCCGGGGAATTACCCCTGCATGAATCGGGGGTCGTCCCAGTTTTTTACTATCGATCTTATCTTCTCGTAGGCGGCAAGCCTGAACCCCGCTATGTCTTTATCACTGGCGTCGGCCCTGGAAGCAGCCTCTTCCGCCTCCCTGATGACCTTCCTTATGCGCACAAAGGTCGTCCGGAGCCCGATGAAGACCAGAGCGGTTCGCATAGAAAGAGCTTTTATAGGTCCCATTTTTCTCCTCACCCCAAACTTTTATCACCATAACCCCTTAAAAACTTAACCCCGCTCCTACTCGCCAGGGCGGGGTTAAGCTCGGGAGAGTTACTTGAATTACTTTTTCGAGCCTTTCGATCGTGAATAGCGTTTATTATACAGCTCAACTACCTTGGAAGTAATATCAACGACATTGTCCGTGCTGTAGAGGATACTGCCTTTCGGCTGCTGCAATATGAGTATATATTTTTCTGTGCTCCCCATCTCCTTTACAACACCCTTCATCTTCTCGACGGTTGCGAACTGAAGATCCCTGAGAGCTTTCTTCTTTACCCCCAACTCATCATCGAACTTCATCGCTACTTTTTGATATTCCTGTAATTCCTCTTGAAACTCCTTCCTCTTCTGTTCCTTAGCACTATCGGAGAGGATCATCTCTTGTTTTTTATACATCTCCTCTATCTCCTTAATCCTTTTCTCCTTTTCATTAATCACCGCTTGCTTCTCTTTCAGCCATCCGTCTAGATTTTCCATCATCTCTTTTACCTGCGGAACCGTAATAACCGCCTCCTCCAGGTCCACATAAGCAATCTTAAGGAAGTCCTTTATGTAACTTCCGGCAAAGGTCTCGGTAAGGGTTTTGATCTCCTCGACACTCGCATCCTTGAATCCGGTCAGGACGAGCCAGGTCAGAGCTATTGCGACTACAATCAGATTTCTTTTCATTTTTTCCTCCTTCTTGGATATTTCCTTAACTATTTGATTTTTACCAGAATACGGGGGGACAGTCAATAAGAATATTGCATACTGATTGGATCTGGGGTAATTTATTGATCGATGAAGAATCTCGAGATCGCCAGAGTTTTTATGGAGATCGCCGATCTCCTGGAAATCAAGGGCGAG
This sequence comes from Deltaproteobacteria bacterium, assembly GCA_020345765.1. Taxonomy (GTDB): domain Bacteria; phylum Desulfobacterota. Next base: position 1,124,119 of record CP070770.1, on the reverse strand, counting down.
AACCCCTTCCGGATCCGGGCCTACCGGAGGGCAGCCCAGAACCTGGAGGGCCTGACCCGGGATATCGCCGAGGAGGCCGGGAAGGGAACCCTGGAAGGGATCCCCGGCATCGGAAAGGACCTGGCCAAGAAGATCGATGAATACCTCAAAAGCGGCGTGGTCGAATTCTATGAGAGGCTTAAAGAGGAGATCCCCGAGGGACTGCTCGATCTGTTAGCCGTACCGGGTGTCGGCCCCCGGACCGCCAAGCTTCTCTACGAGAGGTTGAATATCCAGGGACTCGACGAGCTGGAGAAGATGGCCCGGGAGCATAAACTGAAGGACCTGCCGGGTCTGAAGGAGAAAACCGAGGAGAATATCCTCCGGGGTATCCAGCTGATCAAGTCAGGAAGGGAGCGGATGCACCTGGGGCTCGCCTATTCTCTGGCCGATGAAATAATCTCAACCCTGAAATCCCTTCCCGAGGTCAAGCAGATCAGCCCGGCCGGCAGCCTGCGACGGATGAAGGAAACCGTAAAGGATATCGATATCCTGATAGTCTCCTCCCGGCCCGCCGAGGTGATGGAGGTCTTCGTCAACCTTCCCTTAGCCGGCGAGATCCTGGCCCGGGGGGAGACCAAATCCAGTATCCGCACCCGGGAAGGGACCCAGGTGGACCTGCGGGTGGTGGAGCCGGAATGCTTCGGGGCGGCCTTGGCCTATTTCACCGGTTCCAAGGCCCACAACATCCGCCTCCGGGAGATGGCACGAAAAAAGGGCTTGAAGGTAAATGAATATGGGATATTCAAAGAAAAGAGCGGCCAGAAGATCGCCGGAAAAGAAGAGGCTGATATCTACCAGACACTGAACCTGCCCTTTATCCCTCCGGAACTCAGGGAAGACCTGGGGGAGATCGAAGCGGCCCGAAAGGGTAATCTCCCGTCACTGGTCAGTCCCAAACAGATCCGGGGGGACCTGCATGTCCATAGTAAATGGAGCGACGGTGCCCACAGCATCGAGGAACTGGCCCGGGCAGCCCGGAAAATCGGCTATGAATATGTCGCTGTCACCGATCACTCCCAGTCCCTGGGGATTGCCGGGGGATTAAAAGAAAAAGACCTTTTAAAACAGATAGACGAAATCGGGACTATCAACAGGAAACTGAAGGGCTTCCGACTTCTGACCGGAACTGAGGTAGATATCCGGGGGGACGGGAGCCTGGATATTGCCGACGAACTCTTGGCCAGACTGGATGTCGTCGTCGCCGCTATCCACTCGGGCTTCAAGCAGGGCAAAGAGAAACTGACCAAAAGGATGGTCCGGGCAATAAAGAATAGATATGTCAATATCATCGCCCACCCCAGCGGGAGGCTTTTAGGGGAACGGGAGGCCTATGAGCTCGACTGGGAGGAGGTTATGCGGGAGGCCCGCAAGAACAGAACCGCCCTCGAGATCAACGCCTATCCCCAGAGGCTGGACCTCAACGATATTCGTTGCCGCCAAGCCAAGGAATTGGGACTCTCACTGGCGATCAGCACCGATTCCCATACGATTAACCAGTTTGGGACAATGAATTTGGGGGTAGCCACCGCCCGTCGGGGCTGGCTGGAGAAAAAGGACATCATTAACACCTTGCCCCTTCCCCAGCTTATCAAGAAAGTTTCTAAACCGGTATAACCATAAATAAAAATATTCCATCCCCACCTCAATCAGTCAGCAGGTGCTGGTTCCCGATCCGCACCCGCTTAAGCCCTGCCTCCTGGGCCGCCTCCAGGCATGCTTCCGCCTGAGCCCGGGAGGTGACCGGGAGATCGGTCATATAGAACTGGGGATGAAAGGCCAAAAGGGCATAGGGGATACTCCGGTCCACGGAAGCAATAAAGGAGGCAATCTCCCTTACCTCCCGCTCGTCGATATATCCCGGAACTATCAGGGTGCTTGCTATTACCAGCGGAGGTTCCGGTCTCTTCTTTATCCAGCGTCCCAGCAGGCTCAAATTCTCCCAGGTCCTCTGATTACTGACCCCGCAGAGCGCACGGTTCATTTCTTCACTCCCGGCCTTGAGGTCGAACTTGATGCATCCTCCCGATTTCAGGGAGATCTCAGCCATTTTACGGAGTAAGGAAGAGTTTGTCGAGCCATTGGTCTCCCAGCAGATGCGAAATATCCTCCCTTGCGTTCTTTCCAGAACCAGCTCGGCCGTCCGGAGAGAATGGGGAAGCTGAGGGGTGGGGTCCCCGCCGAAGTAGCAGATGCAGCTGGCCTTATCGTCCACACACCCGGCCAATTTCTCGGGAGAAATATAGGATCGATGAGGGGCGGGCCGGCGGAATTGCCAGTTCTGACAGAAGAGGCAGTTGAAGCTGCAGGCCTGATAAAAGACCGCCAGGTTCTTATAGCCGTGTTCCGGGCCGTCCCGGTAGGCGAATTCAGGATACCCGGCCCCGGTCCCCCCGGGACAGACCCAATCGGCCACACAGTTGGTGGGAAGGGGATCGTAATACCAGCCTAAGTCGCCTTCCTCGGTACCCCCGACGATCTTTCCGTCCTGGTTGCGGCGGAGCCCGCAAAAACCCCTTTCCCCCTCGCTCATCTCGCACCGGTTTATACAGAAGTTGCAGCCCACCCCTCCCAGACTCTGGGGGGGACTGCCCGGCAGGCCAAACTCCTCTCTGCTCTTGCGGTGAACCTCCTCCAGATGTGCCCTGACCTTCCCGAAATCTGAGCGAATGCACTCCGGGCAAATCTCCAGGGCCTTGGAAATCAGCTGAGATTTATTACCACAATTCAAACACCGGACCATGAACATTCACACTTGTTTACAAATTCTGCGGATTAATATCTAACAAGCAAATTTCTTTCTTTTCTTCCGGTTTGGAAGAAAGAAACGGGGTGGTTCTGGAATAAGGGATATATTTTATGATAGTAACGATACCAGAAACAGGATTGAGTGAGACATCCCGGAATAAGTCTTGATCAACATCTAACCTTATTGAACGAAAACCATATTTTCTCAATTCATTATATGTTTCTGTTATTAACCCGGCATTGTCTCTGCCACCGGCTAAGACCGATTCCAAGTTACCTTCAATAATTGAAGGGCATCTTTCCCGAAGCAGTTCTAATAAACGGGGCATAGCTTCATCCGCATAATAATATCCCCCTGTTTTTAAATACTCCTCGCTTGGTGTGACATCATGCTCACGGCTTCTGGTAATATGACACATTCCTCCAATTTTATGTCCCGGGTGGTATAAACATACAGAAACGCATGTGCTGACGTTCGCTTCCAAAATGTCTTTCTCGCTAATTTTCACTTCTCCTTCGAAAACTAATGTTTTGATTATCTCTATCTCGGGAAACTTCAGTTCATCCATAATGTTTTTCAATAAAAATGAACCCGATTCCTTTATTCCCGAGGTGCCTTGGAATATAGGAGACTCAACCTCTTCAGGGTCTCCAGCTTTTCCCTCCGGCCGATCCTAGCCTGGGATATGGCTTTCTCGAGAACGGCAATCGAGCGGTTGTAGTTCGACCGGTCCACCGGGTAGGGGTGCCCGTCTTTCCCCCCGTGGGCAAAGCTGAAACGGGCCGGGTCCTGGAAGCTGGGGCTCGTCCCGTAGATCAGTTCCGAGATGAGGCTCAGGGCCCGGATGCTTTTGGGGCCCACTCCTTTGATCACGAGAAGGCTCTCGAAACCCTTCGGCTGAGCCTCATAGGTGCGTAAAAAGATCCCCTTCAAGCGCTCGGGATTCATATCCCTGACGAGGATATGATGACGGGAAGGCAATTCCAGGCTTTTAAGCCGCTCGAGCTCCTTAATCAACCGCTCCGGCTTCTCATTGGCAAGCTCGGCAGTCACCTCCCTCGCCTTCCCGCTCTCCCGGGCAACCATGTCCAAACATTCACCTCTCTGGTCGCAGCAGATAGCCGAATGGGGCTCGCAGACGAAATCATTCAACCCCTCTCCCAGCCAGTGATACCTTCGGGCATAGCGACTGAACTCATTCATCCCCTGCTGAACCACACACCACGAGCCCTCCCGGGTAAAGAAGAAGCAGTGATGATAGATCTGGTACCCGTCCTGGATGGCGGTGCTGTCCACCTTGGCCGCCATCCGGCTGGCATAGATGAGCTCCTGCGGGTCCCGGGATAAAAACCTGCCAAAACCCTCAATCTCCTTCGGGGTCTTCCGTGAAGTCCCGCCCTTCCCCCCGGCCGCGAAGAGCCCCAGGTCTTTCTCCAGTCCCCTTATCCCCTCCTTCAGGGCACCGCAGGCCGTGGTGGTAAGACCGCTGGAGTGCCAGTCGAACCCCAGGAGATTTCCCAGGGCCTGGAACCAGAATGGGTCGGCGAGCTTGCGCAGCATCTCTTCCGCCCCGAATTCATCCACGACGGCAATGGTGATCTGCCGGGCCAGCGCCTTCATCCGCTGAAACAGCCAGGAGGGCGCCTTGCCGTAATGCAAGGGCAGATTAGCAATTCCGGTTCTCATAACTACGAGTCAAATCCCGGGGCTTGAAAGCCCCGGCGATCTTCAACTTGGAATACAGAATAAGTATAGAAAATATCTGATGTATTTGATATAATATAATTATGATAGAAAGAATTATAAAAAAGATCAATTTAAAAGAAAAGAGGGGTGATTTTGCCTACTGGCTTGCAAAACCCCCGAAAGAACGCATTACGGCGGTAGAAATACTAAGGAGACAGTTTAGTGGAGGCACAGAAAGATTTCAAAGAGTTATTAGAGTTATTCAACTCTCTGCAACCGGCCCGCCTTCGGCGGGCAGCTGAGCTCGGGCGTTAGCCAACATCGGATAGGAGGTGAACAGGTGGAATTTACTTTAACAGATTATATTAGTTGTGCTTTGGAGTGTGCTGAGTACGATAAACTTGAGGATGGCTCTTTTGTAGGGCGAATACCAAAATGTAAAGGAGTAATTACCTTTGCAAAATCCTTGCGAGAATGCGAGAACGAATTACGCTCGACTTTAGAAGACTGGATTCTTGTAGGACTTAAGTTGGGACATCGCCTTCCAGTAATTAATGGAATAAGTCTTAACCGGAGACCTCGTCGTGAGCCAATGGTCACCGTGTAAGCGGAGAGACTTTATTAGTCGATTGCGTAAACTTGGATTTGATGGACCCTTCTCAGGTACACGGCATCATTTTATGGTGTATAAGGAACATCGTCTTACCATTCCATCAAACCGTGAATATTCTGTTCCCCAGCTGAAGATGATGCTTCAAGAGACAGAATCTATTATAGGCCGAGAGATTACCCTGGAGGAATGGATTGCCCTTTAGATATTAGAGAGATTAACGGTTTATATTGGCTAACTGAAAATATTTTGATATATTCAGGAAAATATCCCGGCGATCCTTGCCCCGCATTCCGGGCACCTGCTGTTATCAAGCCGGTTCTCAACAATCGAGAATACCGACCTCTCAATCAAAAGCGACTTACACTGATAGCAACAGGTATTCTCTCCCGGATGTCCGGGGACATTACCCAGATAGACATAGCGGAGTCCCTGCTCAAGCCCGATCTCCCTTGCCCCCTCCAGGGTAGTCACCGGGGTCGGCTCCAAATGCGAAAGTTTCAGGTGAGGGACGAAACGGGTAACATGCCAGGGAACATCCTCACCCAGTTCCTTCTTTATCCAGGAGGCGATCCTTTTAAGCTGGGGCTTACTATCATTATATCCCGGGATGATATTGGTTACAATCTCAAGATGCATCCCCCACCTCTGCTTCGCCCTCTTGGCAACCTCCAATATCCCCTCAAACCCGTTGATGTGGGCAATCCTCCGATAAGCACTCCGGGAGAAGCCCTTGATGTCCACCCGATAAGAATCCAGGTAAGGCCCGATCAGATCAAGGGCTTCCGGAGTGATGTATCCGTTGGTTACATAATTGGTAAGGAGCCCCTTTCCCCGGGCCAACTTCGCCCCCTTCAGGGTATACTCAAACCATAGAGTAGGCTCATTATAGGTCCAGGAGATCCCCCTGCATTTGTAATCCTCCGCCAGTCCTACCATCTGTTCCGGTGAAACATATTCCGTGCCCCTGCCCGTACTAATATCTTGAGCCTCTATCTGGGCATCGGGGTATTCCTGCCCAACCCTTGAATGGGCTATCTCCCAGTTCTGGCATCCCGGACAGCGAAAATTGCATCCCAGGCTCCCCAGAGACAGCCACGGACTACCCGGGTAAAAGTGGAACATCGGCTTTTTCTCAATGGGGGAAACCATCAGGGTGGATACCTCTCCGTAAATCAGGGTGTATAGGGTCCCTCCCCGGTTCAGTCGGGTCAGACAGTACCCTCGTTTACTCTCCGGGATCTCGCATCGGCGTTGGCAGATATTGCAGCGGACTGCTCTTTCGGGCAGCCTATCGTAGAGGAGTGCCTCGACCATTCTTTAAGAGAGAAATTATGATGTGAATAATTCCGGGAGTTTCAGAGCAGTTCCTTAAACCTCTGGGCGTCTTGCCACATTGCTACATTGTTGAACAAGCAGTAGCACGAATCGGCCTTACCGATTTTCTCTTTGAGCTCCCTGAAATCCTCCTCGGAATACTTATAATGGTATCCGTCCCTGCCGTGGAGGCGGAAGTATCGTAACTCGCCGGATACCGGTGAATTCTTGAATGGGTCAACGCAGTGAATCAGACCAAACTCGTCACACAGGACCTTTATCTCGTAGTCTTCCCACTTCCCGCGCGGCTCCCAGGCCAAAAGATAATTCTTATTCTTTATCGAGCCAAAAAACCTCCTCAGATTCTCCTTATTATCATCGGTGGGACGAAATGTTCCCGGGCACTGGAACACGATTACCCTGGCCTTGAGGATCCGGGCTATCTCTTCCGTCTTCTCCCAGGCGGAAAAAACCTCATCCGTGGGTCGGAAAAAGCCGTATTTCCCTTTCTCCTCCTCGGAGAACCTCTTTCCCAGTTTACGGTAAGTGGGGGAACCGGGAGGATGGGTAATAAGCTGCCAGGCCTTCAGGGTGAATTCGAATCCTTTTGGCACCTCTTCTCGCCACTGTTCCGCGGTCTCCGGCCGGGGGAGGCGATAAAATGTTCTCTGGACCTCTACCATTTCGAAATGCTGATAGTAGTTCTTTCTTGCGGTCGGAAAACCGCAGCATCCAATCTTTAAATCCATCTCTCTTCCTTTCGAATTAACCCCGGAAAAGACCGGTCAACTCTGGCACCGGGGACAAAAGTAGGAGGTGCGCCCCTGAATCTTGATGCTCATGATAATTCCCTGGCAGCGGCGGCATTTCTCCCCTCCTCTTTGATATACCATCAGGCGCTTCTGAAAACCTCCTGAGTTACCGAACCCGTTCCGATAATCACTGACGGAAGTCCCCCGAAGCCTTATCGCCCGGGCAAGGACACTCCGGATTGCCTCATGTAAATCCCTGATTTCCCTGTCCCGGAGCGTAGAAGCCGGGCGCAGAGGGTGGAGCCCGGCCGCAAAGAGGATCTCGTCACTGTAGATATTACCGATCCCGCTGATAAGTCTCTGGTCCATCAACAGCGACTTTATCGGCCTCTTCCTCTCCCTCAGAATGCCCCGTAAACTTGCGGCAGTGAAGCTCCTGCTCAGGGGTTCGGGTCCCAGGACGGAAAGCTCGACCTCCGTATCCCCGCTATTTTCGGAGTAAAGATAGGTCTCCCCGAACTTACGGGGATCAATGAACCTCAACTCGTAACCGCCGTCGAGCCTGAATAATATTCGGGTAAATCTGTCAAGCCCATCGGTCTGCTTCCGATAAAGTAGCTGTCCGCTCATCCCCAGGTGAATAATCAGGGTATCCCCGGTAATCAGATGAAACAACAGATACTTGGCCCGCCGCTTCAACTCCCTGATAACAGCCCCCCTTAGCCTCCGGTTGAACCTCTGCCGGGAAGGATACCTTCTCAGTGCCCGCAAGCCCCCGGGATCAGGAAGAATCCTAACCTCGAGTATCCTCTTGCCCGTTACCAGCGGCCCCAGATCCCTCTTGATCGTCTCTACTTCGGGCAGTTCCGGCATAGCATAATCAGATTAAATATTAAGACATTTTGCATTTTAGTCTTTGAATTTTGCACTTATAATACTACTTCCGCCCTTCCTTGACAAGGGCTGTCTAATATTCTATAAATTTAGGAGTCGAGAGAAAAATGGCTAAGAAAAGGATAAAGAAAGATTCTCCCGAGACCCTCCCGGCCCTGCGAGACGATCCGAAAGAGGAAGTGCTCCCCTTCCTGGACGAGGCCGAAAAACTATACCAGGAACTTACCCTTCTCCTGGAATCAACTTCCGGGGTCTCTTACGAGTCCATCTCTCCGCCGATCGAGAGGCTTCTAAAGCTGCCCGGAAGGGCCCAGTCGGCCTTATTAAATCAGCTTGTCATCGAGAAAAAAGACAAATCTCTTGAGTTCTTTGCCCATATTATCGGCAAGGGCCTGGACCTGACGGTTGCCAACTCCCTGGCTCTCCTGCCTGCCCCCGAGTCCGCTGAAATCCTCCAGAAGATATATCAACAATCCACTAATAAGGACGTCAACAAAGCAATAAAAAAGACACTTCACCGATTGAAGACCCGGGGGATAACGTTAGCGGAGCTTGTGCCTACCGCCGATACTGAACCTGTCTGGAAGCCCCCTCCCACCCCTCAGCCCCAGGCCTATCTAAGCTCGATTGACCAAATGGGTGTGCGCGTGGTCTGGCTTATCCAACCCGGTCTGAGAAAGGGGCTTAACATCTTTCAAGCCGCCCTGAGTGAAACCAAGGGCATTATTGACTTCGATACCCTGGAGGCACCACGGAAATGGCTCCGGCAGCTCTTTGAGAGAGCAAAAGAGAATCGCATGCTGGTAGTGGAAGGGGATTATTCCTACGCCCAGTTTCTCATCGAAGAAGGCTACCAGAAAAACCAAGACCGGAAAATAAACCCGCCTCCGAGCTATCTTGAGTGGAGAAGCACTATTGGAATTACTCTTGCTACCTCTCCTCAACCTCTTATCTATCAGCTCCTCAAGGCAGAAGAGATCAAGGCCGATCCCGAGCTCCTCGCCCGCTCGGTAGACCTCCACGAACTACCTGAATTCCGGCCATGGGTTTTGATTCACGAAAATGCTGAAAAATACATTACCCGGGGCAAGGAAGCTGCCGAAAGCAAGATATTGCTTAACCCCCTCCAGCAGAAGGAGAGGCTTGAGACTATCTTCCTCGAGGCGGTTGAGGAGCTATTCCGGGAGGAAGAGCGAGCCCTATATAAAAGGAGGCTGGAGGAGATGGCCTATCTTCTGCACAAAACCCAACGGGAGGAAGAGGCAAAAAAGGCCCTGGCGGCCGCCCTCGGCCTGGGCACGGATCTACCGTCCCATCAACACCCGTTTGTCGAAAAACTGGTTAAAAAGAGCATTAACCTTCCTGTAGTCTCAGAAAAAGAAAAAGACGAACAGGAAGAACCCTCGTTGATCGTTAAGCCCTGGGAAAGGCATCAGAGGTAACGAATTATTCCTTTCCCACTCTGATGAACTCCCCACGGTAACTCTATGTATCTCCAGATCGATGGTAACTATGGCGAAGGGGGCGGGCAGGTCCTGCGCACCGCCCTATCCCTCTCTTCTATCCTGAACAAACCAATCCAGCTCGATAACATTCGTAAGGGCAGAAAAGTGCCCGGGCTTCAGCCCCAGCACCTGACCTGTGTCAAGGCCTGCCAACGAATAACCTCTGCTGCCGTATCCGGAGCCGAGTTGGGCTCTCAGCAGATTGAATTTGTTCCCGGGAATCTTTCCGGAGACTCCTTTGAGTTCGATGTATCCGAAAAGAAGGGAAGCGCGGGCTCGGTCTCCCTGATCATCCAGAGTCTGCTCCCACTCCTCTTAATGGCTTCCCGGAGCTCGTCGGTCATTTTGCATGGCGGCACCCATGTTCCCTGGAGTCCCCCCTATCACTACCTGGAAGGCATCTTTCTACCCACTATTGCCCGAATGGGATGTATGGTCAGGCTAAATCTGGAGGCATGGGGCTGGTATCCGCGGGGAGGAGGGAAGCTGAATGCCCGGGTCGATCCTGTTAAAGAACTCGCCCCCTTAATCCTCACCGAACGGGGAGAATTAAAGGGCCTCCGAGGAATATCAGCGGTATCCAACCTTCCCCTTTCCATCGCGGAAAAGCAGAGGGATC
>CP070770.1:1112760-1113848 GCA_020345765.1 Deltaproteobacteria bacterium | reverse complement strand
AGATACTCGATACCGAGGAAGCCCACAGGATCATCGAGGCAGTTGACCACATCGCGCTCGTCCCCTGTCCCTGCCGGACGAGGACCGAAAAACTCGGGAACCGGGAGTGCCAGGATAGGAGCCCAGTCGGCTTCTGTCTCATGACGGAGGCCTCGGCGCAGTATTTCGAGAATGTGGGACTGGGCGAGAAGGTCACGGCCGAGCAGGCCAAGAAGTACCTGGATGAGATGCAGGACCTGGGACTCGTAGTCACGACCGATAACTACGAGGACAAGAGCCATACCGTTATCTGCCTTTGCTGCGAGTGCTGCTGCTCCCAGCTCCGGGGAAGGACGCGCTGGGAGAATCCGCTCGCGGTATCACCCTCCAACTTCGTGGCTGAGGCCAATGAGGACTGCGTGCTTTGCGGAACCTGCGTGGACCGGTGTTTCTTCGGTGCCATCTCGCTCGACGACGAGCTCGAACGGGCGGTGGTTGAGGCGGAGAAATGCATGGGCTGCGGGGTGTGCACGATCACCTGTGACCAGGAAGCTCTAAGACTAAAGAGGGTCGAGAGGTCCCAGCCGTTTCCAACACCGCGAGATCTTTACAAAAAGATCGCGATTGAAAACCGGGAAGGGTAGAGCGTACGTCCCTTTACTTTCTAAATATTTTCCCGCCTGATTTCCTTACTCAGCCTCGAACCACAGCTCCACAAACTGGTTGGAAGGTTCCTTCAGGACCGCAGCCCGGGTGTCGTCACCCTTGATGTAGAGGTCGAAGAAGGCGACCGAGTAGTCCTTGTATGCCTGGGCCTTGGCACCGAAATTGGAGCGGAAACCAGGGAAAAAGTATTTGGACAAGCTCACTCCGAGGGTGAGATCAGCGACGGTCATGTGATCGGATTCCTTGAGCCGGATCGCATACTTGGGAGGAGGGGCATTGGTATAGAGCGTCCAGATCGACTCCCAGGGCACCTCCATCCTTTGGGTATCGGTGCTGATGATCATAATCGGGACCTTAATATCGGCCGCGGCCTCCTTAAGGTTGGGAAAAATTACGGCAGGTCCCAGGGGCAGGATCGCCTTTACCCGCTCGTCGCGCAGCTG
>CP070770.1:1111557-1112660 GCA_020345765.1 Deltaproteobacteria bacterium | reverse complement strand
AATGACGTTCGGGTGATTCTTCTTCGGGCCGAGGGCAAGGCCTTTTGCGCGGGTTACGGCCTTGACTGGTCGACCGCCGTGCAGGCCGAGAAGAAAGCTGCTGACGGCTCGGGCGTTAAAGTGGAAAAGCGGGTGTGGGACTCGGTCGCCGACCTCAGGGTGATGTCGATATTCGTGGATACCTTCATGAAGCTGTGGTACGCAAAGAAGCCGGTGATAGCGGCGGTTCAGGGCTGGTGCATCGGCGGCGGCACCGACATGGTGCTCTGTGCGGACATTATCATCGCTGCCGAGAACGCGATTTTCGGGTATCCTCCGGCGCGGGTATGGGGCACTCCGACCACGTCGATGTGGGTGTATCGGATGGGGCTCGAGCAGACCAAGCGCTATCTCTTTACCGGCGATGAGATCCCTGCCAAGACCGCGGAAAAGATAGGCCTGATCCTGGAGGCAGTCCCGGACGACGAGCTCCAGGAGCGGAGCATTGCCCTTGCCAAGCGCATGGCAAAAAACCCGGTCAATCAGCTCATAATGATGAAGCTTCTCGCCAACCAGACCGCCGAGAACATGGGACTTGCTTCGAGCAGGTTAGTGGGTACGCTGTTCGACGGAATCGCCCGCCACACCCAGGAAGGCCTCGACTTTGTCAGCCGTGCCCAAGAGGTGGGCTTCCGCCAGGTGGTGCGGGAGCGTGACGATCCTTTCGAAGATTACGGGAGCAGAAAAAAGAAAAGCTAAAAGTTCTTGACCACGTAAAGCAGTTACAAGGGTAAAAGAAATAGGGGACAGTGGGGCTGATGAAAAAGTATCTTCCCTCCCCCTTTGATGGGGGAGGACTTGCCCCGATGGACATCGGGGGAAAAGATTTTAACCAGAATAAACCGGGCGCTGGGTCTATTTTTTCCTATTTTTGTCCATAGCTGGTAATAGGGAATAGAGGTTAAATAATGAATCGAAATGATATGGCTGGTGAACATCCCTGGGCTGATAATGGACAAATTATTTTATTTATATTGTTTCTGGTTGTTTGGGTATCAGACTCGTTAGGTTTAAGATTTTCAACTATTTTGTCAGCCTTTGTATCCCTATATGTCCGCTTGCCC
>CP070770.1:1110340-1111457 GCA_020345765.1 Deltaproteobacteria bacterium | reverse complement strand
CCCGAAACTGGGAGAAAAAGCCGTCTATATTAAAAGGACTACATGAGCTGCAGGGTTTAAAGGAATGGTCGGAGGAACGTTGGTCAGAGCTGCGCGCAACATATCTGGGAATGGTGGCCAGAGTGGATCATCAATTCAGTGGTCACGGTGATTACACCACTCACCTCTGCGAGCAATTTGTATCATAAGAAGTGGTACAAACATGGGGGGCTGGTCAAATCTCAGGCATTTACAATCGAGGCAGCCTTAAAATACACGCATGGGATGTTGAGACTAATTTAAAAGCTGGTACAATTAACGTAGAAGACCCCAGAAATAAGGAGAAATATAATGAGTGAAGAAAAACGTCCCCATATTGTCATTTTTAATCCTGATCAAATGCGGGCCGACTCATTAGCACATCTGGGTAATCCTGCCTCCCATACACCCAATTTTGACAAGATGGCAAATGAAGATGGCGTGTCCTTCACAAATTGTTTTACCACAAATCCAATATGCACGCCCAGCCGGTGCAGTTTTATGAGCGGCTGGTATCCCCACGTAAGAGGTCATCGCACCTTGCATCATATGATGCACGAAAATGAACCCGTACTGTTAAAGTATTTAAAAGACCAGGGGTACTTTGTATGGATTAACACAAGAAACGACCTCTTACCCGCGCAGATCGAAAATATTTATGAAAAGTATTGCAATATAGCGTTCCGGCCGGATAAAAAAATGAATCCGCTTCCGGATGGGACTAAGAGCTGGAGGGGGAGTCCCGAGGGAGACAACTATTATTCATTTTATCAGGGCAGATTGGACACGAATGAAAATGGGGTCCGCTATGATCTTGATTCCGCCTGGGTTGAAGGAGCAATAGATTTTATTCATAACTTGCCGCAAGATAAGCCGGTGTGTATTTTCTTGCCGCTTTTGTATCCACACCCGCCTTATGGAGTTGAAGAGCCGTGGTTTAGCATGATTGACAGAAATAAACTGCCCGACAGAATACCTGCACCCCGAAACTGGGAGAAAAAGCCGTCTATATTAAAAGGGCTACATGAGCTGCAGGGTTTAAAGGAATGGTCGGAGGAACGCTGGTCAGAACTGCGCGCAACATATCTGGGAATGGTGG
>CP070770.1:1109115-1110240 GCA_020345765.1 Deltaproteobacteria bacterium | reverse complement strand
TGGTTCTAAAACAACTTAGGCAATAGTCAAGTTTTGACCCTAATCCTTAATCCTTTGAAAAATGTGAACCCGTCCCTAAAATTCCATGGGCGCTCTTTTTATAAGGATCACAATAGTCAAAAATACCATCAGGAAAGGGAGAAAGAAGCCTATTCCCTGCTCGATCTTCAGGGGTTCAGGGTTTCCCGCAGAAATGGTGCCGCAGGAGCAGCCATCTTCATCAACTTCGTTAACGGTAATTATAATAGTTTCGATATCACCCAGTTCTCCGTCGGATACCGTGAACCAGACATGGAAAAAACCTGCCTGGTCGTGTCCGGGAGTCCAGCTGAAGGTCCGGGTAACCGGATCAAAGCTGGCATTGCTCGGCAGGTTTGAGGCGGAGTAGCTCAAAGGGTCGCCGTCGGGGTCGGTAGCGGTGATCACAAAGGCCAGATGCTCACCCTGGTTTACGGTCTTATCCCCGATCGGCTCCAGTACCGGCGGGTTATTCGTCCAGGGCGTGCCATTTAATTCTATATTAATGTTGGGGGTATCGGTACCGGCAGTGACCGAGACCGGATTAAGGGCATACTCACCGAAGGGCTCACCAATATCGTATGTATTATTGTAATTCAAATCCATGAGGGCGGCCACATACCATTCGCCGGAGGCTACCCCCGCAAGGGAGTAAGAGCCGGGAGAGAAAATCTCGGTCATAGATGTTGGCCAAAAAGGGGTATAAGAGGATGCAGTAAACACACCGATAGAAATAGCCCCCGTCGTAGAGCCGGAATAGGAGATTGTGCCGGAAATGGAGCCCCCGGCTGCCAGACCGAAGTTGATATCAGGGATATTTGTCCCGGCGGTAACACTTACCGGGGTTGCGTCCTGATAGTCGAGAATATCATTATAAAACTCACTAGCATAATCGGTTTCGTAAATAAGTCCATAGGCTTGTGCCCAAACCCGGTAGTCTCCGGTTGGTAGACTCTTAATGACATATTTGCCATCGTTAATGGTAAAATAATTTATACCAATATTCTCATTACTGTTATAACCGATTGCTTGCAAGTATGCGCCAGAAATGGGACTGCCGTCCGCATCGGCTACCACAGTCCCGGAGATCGAACCCCCTAAGGTCAG
>CP070770.1:1107867-1109015 GCA_020345765.1 Deltaproteobacteria bacterium | reverse complement strand
CAGCTTTAACAATTGCTCATCGAGCTTCCAGATAGCAATGCCATTGGGAGTGTTCCACTTTAGTTTCAATTTACGGTCAATCATGCCTTGAAAGATCTCAGTTGCCCTTTTTTTATCAAGGACAAGATTGTCGTCATGAAATTGAATCTCCCGGATCTGATAATTATTGATTAAGTATTCCATTTCCATCAGGACATTTTCAGCGGAGCGAGCACGGTAGTGATGTCCCCAAAAGTTGGGAGAAGGACAAAAAATGCATCTTGCGGTGCAGCCCCGTGAAGTTAGAATCGAAGTGCAACGCCGGTGTTTTGAAGTAATGCACATAGGCATATTGATAGAGAAATATTTTTCCATCGGTAGAAGATCCCGAGCAGGGAAGGGCAACTCATCTAAGTCTTTGATATAATTTGTTTTCGGATTAATGTGGAGTTTATCACCTTGTCGAAAGGCGATTCCCTTAACTTCGGCAAGTTCTCTACCGATCTCAATTTGTCTAAGTAGATTTTGTAAAGTATGTTCCCCTTCATAAAGAACGATAAAATCAATACTTCCCTCTTTCTCTAAGCATTCTCTTACTAAAAAAGTGGGATGATAGCCTCCGATAACTGTAATTATATCTGGGTTGTCCTTTTTAATGAACTGACAGATCTTTCTTACAAAAGGATATTGGGTTGAATAAAGACAGGTGATCCCTACTAGATCAGGAGAAAAATCAAAGATTCTGTTCTTAATTTCATGATATGATAAGCCGTACTTTACCAATCCTGTTCCCAGATCTTCTACATTTTCGTAGCCTTCAGCAGTAGCATCCAGCAGCTTAACTTGATATTTATCTCTTAAAACTGCTCCCAGATAAGCGATACCCAGAGGAGGAGCACATGTTCGTAGCCCACCGGTTATCTCAGTGCTGGGAGGAAATATTAACAAGATTTTTTTTATCTTCTTTTTTATTATCACTTAACTTTATAAAAGAAACATATTTTTTCTATAGGCAACTTGAGAGGCGGCAATTATAACTTGCTTGATAAAATACACTCTCCTCGGTATTCTCCAAAAAAGTTTAGCTAGCCTTGGAATACTTAGATAAAATCTTCTATAGGCATCGATTTGAATCTTACGAAGGTCAATCCCAGTTGCCAAGGTATAAA
>CP070770.1:1106613-1107767 GCA_020345765.1 Deltaproteobacteria bacterium | reverse complement strand
GAGCGGTCAGTATCGCTATGAAGCTCGGGGTCAAAGTCCCCAAGAAATTCATCAAGGATCTTAAATGATGGACTACCCTATTTTTAGTAATCGCGGCTCAAGGTTCCGGGATTCCAGGATTCAATCCGCCTCAGGCGGACTGCTATTACATGAGGTATAAAAATGAAACTAAACAAAACCATTGAATTTCCGAAGGATTTCCTCTGGGGCACCGCTGCCAGCTCCCACCAGGTGGAAGGCGAAAACATACATAACGACTGGTGGGATTGGGAGCAGAAACCGGACAAGATAAAAAACGGAGACAAATCCGGGAAGGCATGTAACCATTATCAGCTTTACGAGACCGACTTCCGGATATTAGCGGGCATGGGTACCAACGCCCATCGCCTCGGTATCGAGTGGAGCCGCATCGTACCGGAAGAAGGTACCATCAACCGGGATGCAATCGATCATTACAAGCGCGTGCTCGATTCCGCCCGCAAGGCGGGACTCGAAGTCTTCGCCACCACCCATCATTTTACTAGCCCTCTATGGTTTACGAAAAAGGGCGGATTTCTCATCGAGAAGAACCTCGATTATTTCAAGCAGTATATCGAGATCATCGCGCGCGAACTTTCGCCTCTTCTTAACTATTGGAACACCATCAACGAGCCCGCCGTTTATGCGGTTATGGGTTGGATGAACGGTATTATCCCCCCGGGCCACCAGGATGTCGGGGAAAGCATTAAAGTCCTGCGTAACATTATCCTGGCCCATGCGGCCGCCTACCAAGGCCTGAAAGAATACTCGTCTAACGAAGTCCAGGTGGGCATTGTCAAGAATGTCCCCCACTTTGTCCCATCAGACCCGGAATCGGATCAGGACATACAGATGGCGGCGACCCAGGACAATTTCTTCAACGAATATCACCTCCAAGGTATCGAGACCGGTGTGCTGAATCTCGGGGAGAAGGAAGAGATCTCCGGGCTTAAGGGCTCGACGGACTTCTACGGCTTAAATTACTACGTGGAGATGATCTGCGACCAAAGCCACCCCACGGAGCCGAGATTTTCCCGCCCGGACGAAAAGAAGACCCAGATGGGATGGGGGGTGCATCCCTCCGGACTCTACGCCAGCATCATGAGGCTGAAGAAATACGGTAGACCCATTTACAT
>CP070770.1:1105343-1106513 GCA_020345765.1 Deltaproteobacteria bacterium | reverse complement strand
AACGATAAAGGATTTCAAGCCGTCGGGGGAATGATCAGTCCCGCTTTTCAGCTTAATCTCAGAGACGGCGAACCCGGCTTTCTGTACGCGGTCTGGTCAGAACGCCATATTGCTTTCGCCGCCGGTCTCGGTACCTTCAGTCTGCATGAGGGGCTGATAACGGAAGCCGGATGTAATATCAGGCTGGGGTCGGTTATCACGGATGCTCCCCTGGAGGTTACCCCGAGAAAAAGTGACGACCCCTATGCCAACTGCCTTCACTTTGCCGGGGAAGAATGCATGAAATGCGTCCCAAGATGTGCGGGTAATGCTATTACCGAGGACGGTCATGACAAGGACAAGTGCTATCTTCGGGGCCAGGTGGTGGCAGAAGAAATGGAAAGAAGGCTCGGACCGCTCTTGAAACTATATTACCGCAATGTCGAAGGAAACGCTATTGAATCATATCCGGTCGGATGCGCTTTATGCCAGTTCGGAGTTCCGTGTACCAGTAAAAATCCGGTTAAAAACAAGCGGCCGCACGATTAATATGATTTGCAGACAAATCCCGGGGAAACAAAACTATAATATTGAAAATAGTCCCAACGCCCGGTTTATCACTCGAATCCTTGAATCCTCGACTCCTCGAACCCCTTCTTTATTTGCTCATTTGTCAAGATTAAAGCTCCAACCCCTGATCCTTGTTTAACTAAGGCCTTTGAGCTTCACCTGTAAACCTCTTTGCGGTGAGCAATCCTGTAGATTTTAACGACTTTTCGAGGTTCATCTATCTCATAAAGTATTCTATAATCGCCGGTTCGGATTCGCCACCTCGAACCACCGCCACTTAGTTTTCTGGAGTTATGAGGCCTTGGTTCATCGTATAAACCCAAAATCAGATCCTCAAATCTTGTAAGAAGTTTCCCCCGTAGCCCTACGAGGTCTTTCTGTGCCTGAGGCATTAACTTAACATCGTAGCTCAAAAGATCTTTTCTTTCCTTCGCCTTGTAAAATACTTTCTGGCAGAAATAGGCCTGCCCTTGACTTTCTTTGCTTCTTCAATGAGGGCAATGTCAATAAGGTCTTCTCGGAGTCGGGAATCACTCACTACCTTCTCGATAAAAGCCTCTCTTTCCGCATTTTTAAGGGATTTAAAGGCTGTAAAAAAAACCTCTACCGTTGCCTGACTTG
>CP070770.1:1104062-1105243 GCA_020345765.1 Deltaproteobacteria bacterium | reverse complement strand
CAATCCCAATGCGGGCGCTTTCCGCGGCGATCCGGATATCAAAGGGAAGGGTCATGGTTACCCCCACGCCCACCGCCGGCCCGTTATAGGCCACGATGACCGGCTTTTTCAGCGAAAAGTAATACTTCAGAAGGCTTGTGGGGTCCATTTGCCTTGCTCTCTGCTCGGATTCATCCCGTTTTGAGTAATCGAACGTGTCTCCTCCTCCGGCAAGGTCCGCACCGGCGCAGAATCCGCGCCCGGCCCCGGTTACTATGGCTGCCCTGAGGTCGGGGTCATTCTCGACATTCAAGATGGCGCCGCGCATCTCGTTTCCCATAGTCCAGGTATAGGCGTTGAGACGCTCGGGTCGGTTAAGGGTGATGATGCCAATCTGCTCCGATTTTTCAAATATGATCTCTCTGTAATCCATGTTTTCCTCCTTAGTAATTCAAATTATACGGTAATCGCATCCCCCAAAAATAAAAAAGCCCGCTGGGTAAACGGGCCTTACATTAAAATAAAATGGTACAGGCTAACAGAACCTTAAGGAGATTACTTTATTAATTTTATCTGAGTCTATTTACTACTTGGCCTCTTTTTCCGCCGGCGCGGGGGTTTTGCCCTCCTCCGGCTCGCCTAAGCCTTCAGCTTCTTCGGCTGCTTTTCCGGTTGGGGTCTCGATAATTTCTTCCTTTACGGGTTCCTTAATTTCCTCCACGATTGTTTCCTCTGCCGGGGGCTGGGCCTCCTCCTTTTTGCATCCGGCTATCCACAGAGACATGGCAATGACCGTGATAATAATCCAGAATTTCTTCATCCTTTATCACCTCCCCTCCTTATCGGTTTTTTATCTTACTCCATTAGATTTTTTTTTACAATATTTTTTTTCACCCATCCTCCGGAACACCCCCCGGGCCCGTTTGATCGTTCCGCTACCTCTCCGATCTTTGCCTTAAAACCTCGTACATTACGATCCCGGCGGCGACCGAGGCGTTCAGCGAGTTTATTTTGCCCCTCATCGGGATGCGGACGATCTCGTCACACCTCTTCTTGACCAGGGCGGAAAGGCCTCTCCCTTCGCTGCCAATGACCAATGCCGTTGCCCCCCGAAAGTCAGCCTGATCATATAACCTCTCGCCGTCGATTTCAACACCGATCGCCAAGACCCCGGCCTTTTGCAGAAAGCGGATTGCTCCGGT
>CP070770.1:1102745-1103962 GCA_020345765.1 Deltaproteobacteria bacterium | reverse complement strand
GCATTGATCCAGGGAACGCCGGTTGTTTCGATAATAAACTCCAGGGCGGCCCGGAAATCCTCTTCCCCGGCACGGTATTCCTCGGATAATACCCCGGTACTTGCTTCCACTCCCCGGAAATTGAACCTCAAAGTGTGGCATTCCTTTTGGAAGAGGGCATAGGCAAGCTCTGCTACCACCGGGCTGCTCATGCTCCCACCGTCCCGGGGAAGAGGCGGGGCAATTACTGCCGCCAGGTCCCGGCTGCCTTTTTGATACAGGCCGTCAAGAATGAGTTCGCCACAATGAATTAACGCCGGTCTTTCGAGGAATTGTCTCTTCACCATCAGATCATGCGAGGTATTTTTATAATCTGCTTTTTACTTGAATATCATAACACAGGTTATTGTCAATCTAAACCTCATACTAAAAATATCCTCAATATTCTGGAGCTATTTGAAATGCTTAAGTTTTCCTACTACTTACCATTTCATCTAACTATTTGGTATTCAATAGTTATTTATTTCAGCAATATTTCCTTGACAATGGCCGGGTTTTTAAATAGTGTTGTTATTAACAGGATCGCAATCGCACTGATATGGCTCAAATTGATTAGCACCCGCGATTTTATTGGATTCTCGTTCTTTTCAACAGAAAAGGAGAAGTCCTGGTGGGTTCAAGATTCATATTCAAGTTTTCCCTTCCCCTCTTCCTCTTTACCCTACTCTTCTATCTGGGCTCCGCAAAACCTGCCCAGGCTCTGGAGCAGGGAGACTGCTTTAACAGCTCCACGGTAGTAATAACAGGGAGTATTACCGATTCCAGCGGAATCTCTGAGATAATCGTAACCGTGGACGGTTCTACCCCGTCTGCTTTCAATATCGATAATGGAAATTGGACGGCAACCTTTACCGGCCTGACCGATGGCCCCCACACCTTACTGGTTACGGGCACCGATGCTTGCGGGAGCGGAAATACCGCAGTTACTGATCCACTCGGTTTTAAGGTAGATACAATATCGCCTTTTGTGGCAATCACAAGCCCCACAAATGGCGAAATCTTTTGCACTGGTTCAATAGTAATATCTGGTAGTTACGAGAATGGCGATTCTACTTGTGAGGAGAGGCTGGATTTCTGGCCCTGGCAGCCCTGCGGCACCGGGTTCCCTCCGATTCCTGACGGCCCCCATACCATATCTATAAGAGTAACCGACTCCTGCGGCAATAGTGCTACAGACT
>CP070770.1:1101401-1102645 GCA_020345765.1 Deltaproteobacteria bacterium | reverse complement strand
ATTGGTTCTAAAACAACTTACGAAAAAAAATGACTCTAAACCCTCTCTCATTTAAGCAATATGTCCCCGTAATGGGCCCATCATTTATCTATTCTTTTTATCTAATGCCTTCATGCGCTTTCGCATCTCCCGAATCGGGATAGTCTTCTCCTTGCGGCGTTTCTCGATAATCTTCCAAAAAGGTGCACTCGTCTGCAAGACTACGCTTTCCCAGTCCTGTCCCTTCACCCCGATCAGAAGTGCCGCCGGTTTCCCATTCTTCGTCAAAACTACTCGATCATTTTGTGCGGCATCAACACTTTCGCGAATCTTTTTCTGAAATTCTCTCACGCTAATTGTCTTCATAAAATCTCCTTTGTAGTCTTGTGCGGAGGCTTTTTGCGGATCGCCCGCACATAAATATTTTGTTCCTCTTCATCAATATCATAGAAGACCCGGTACTCGCCCACACGTAACTCCCAGATCGGCGGTACCGCCTCAAAAGACGGGATCAGGTTCACCAGCATCTTTCGATTTTTGGTTTCAATATTCGGGATATGAGAAAGTCGTTCCTCTACCGCGTCAAGAATAATATTTCGGTCATAAGCTTTAATTCTTTTCAGGTCTTTCTCCACGCTTTCCGATAACTTGATCTCATACATGCATATATTATTGCATATACAATTAATAAGTCAACCTTCATCCACTTTTATGGTCATACGGAAAATCGGCCTAAGAAAATGATTTATATTTCTCAAGGAAATCAGTGAGATAGCGGATTAATAAATAGATTGCAATCAACGAAGGGCTTTTGTCAGATCTCATCTTTATATTACTCGAATCCTCGAATCCTGGAAGCCTTGAACCCTTTCTCTTTTATCTGCGGCATCATTTGCCCATTTGTCAAGATCAGAGATTTTACCCCCGACCTCTTCGTGCTATTTTTTCTTTCCGGGTATCCATCTGGGGACTGTTTTCTTGTATTCTAAATATTCTTCACCATATTTATTTTCCAGCAACTTTTCTTCGTATTTAGCAATATAATCGTAAAAAATAAACATGATAACTAAAAGACCAAATGAAATCAGGGACAGAGTCGTGACCACCAACCCCGCGTAAAATAAAATAGTCCCTAAATATATCGGATGTCGTATATATCCGAATGCACCTGTACTAGTTATATGCGCGGTATCGGTCTCTTCATGAAAAACGATATGTCCTGATCTAACCAAATAACCCGACAACACAAATATAAAAACTACTAA
>CP070770.1:1100057-1101301 GCA_020345765.1 Deltaproteobacteria bacterium | reverse complement strand
TATACAAACGGTGGATAGTGACATGCCCCCCGGAAACTGGTCCAGTTTGTATGATACAATTATAGCATAAAGGACCGGAGAAAGGGAGGTAGTGTTATGCCAGGGAAGAAGTATACGCCTGAAGAGATCATCAGAAAGTTGAGAGAAGTTGAGGTTTTGCAGGGCCAGGGGATGAAGCTGGATGAAGCCCTGCGCAAGATTGAGGTAAGTCGAAACACCTACTGTCGGTGGAAGAAGGAGTACGGAGGGATGCGGGTGGATCAGGCGAAGAAGCTTAAGGAGTTGGAAAAGGAGAATTCCCGTCTCAAGAGGCTTGTTGCCGACCAAGCATTGGACATTCAGATGCTGAAGGAGGTGGCCTCAAAAAACTTCTAAGCCCGGCGAAGCGGCGGCGGATAGTAGGGTGGTTGCGAGAAAGATATAAGGTATCCGAGAGGCGAGCTTGTCGGGCACTAGGTCAGCCGAGGTCGACGCAGAGGTACGAAGCGAAGATAGTAGAGGATGAGTCCAGATTGGTTGCTTCGATCATTGAGTTGGCCACACAATATGGTCGTTACGGTTATCGCAAGGTCACCGGACTTCTTCGCAACGGGGGCTGGTTAGTCAACAGGAAGCGCGTAGAGCGTATTTGGCGTCAGGAAGGGCTGAAAGTACCGAGAAAGCAGCCTAAGAGGCGGAGGCTGTGGCTGAATGACGGTTCTTGTGTGAGGCTAAGGCCGGAGAGGAGGAACCACGTTTGGAGCTATGATTTCACGGCAGGCAGAACCTCTGATGGAAGACCCCTGAGATTTCTCGCCATCCTGGACGAATACACGCGGGAGTGTTTAGCACTTGTAGTTGGTCGAAGTCTTACCTCTGAAGATGTTTTGTATGCTCTCTGGCGTCTGTTCACCACCCGCGGCCTGCCTGATTTTATCCGTTCTGACAATGGGAGTGAGTTTACTGCTAATAGAGTCAGGGGTTTCTTGGGAGTTATTGGTGTCAAGACGCTCTATATTGAGCCGGGAAGTCCGTGGGAGAACGGTTATTGCGAGTCATTCATCGGGAAGTTCAAGGACGAATTCCTGAAGCGGGAGTTGCTCGACACACTACTGGAGGCAAAAGTCTTGACAGAAGACTGGAGGGGTGAATACAATCATGTGCGACCCCACAGTGCTCTCAACTACAAGCCACCTGCGCCGCAGGCAATGTTGCCGCGAGGTTACACCACTCACCTCTGCGAGCAATTTGTATCATAAGAAGTG
>CP070770.1:1098705-1099957 GCA_020345765.1 Deltaproteobacteria bacterium | reverse complement strand
CGCCGTCCTTTATCCCCTTCTGCTTGGCCGCCTCCGGATTCATGAACATGAACGGTCTCCCCTGGTGCAGCCGAAGCATCAGCTCGTTGGTTACCCAGATGGAATGGATGCTCCAGCGCAGATGCCCGCTGGTCAAGCGGAATTGCCCGTTCCCCCCGATCTTCGGGTTGTCCTTATGCACCGGCAACTCCTCGCCCGCCTCGATGAACCATTCGTGATCGATATAGAACTGCACCCGACGGGTAAGGGTGGGATAGGGAATCTTCTTCTCCCCTACATGCCAGACGAGGGGGACGATCGGTTCGTCCGGCTTGGAATCGGTAGCCAGACCCAGGGAGAAGGGATCGATGTGGGCCCGGGGAGTGCTCTGACGGACATACCCCACCTCCCTCATCTTCGCCAGATTGGTGCCCCTGGGAAGCTCACCCATTTGAGCCGAGCCTTTCAGAGCTGTTTCCATAAAATCTTCGTCACTCTTGTACGCCTCGGTATAAGCGGCAAAATTCGACAGGTTAAACTCTCTTCCGGCCCGGTTCTTGTACTTAGTAAAGTTCTTCGCCCGGGCCCGTTCCTCAATCTTCTTGGCCAGTAGCCGTCCGATCTCAAATTCATCCTTGGCCTCCCCGGGAGGCTGAACCGCCCTGTCCGTAAGGGTCAAGAAGGGAACATGGGGGGTAGGAAACCGGGTGTCGGTCTTCTCATAAAATCCTGCCGCCGGGAGGACAATATCACTGTAGAGGCTGGTCGTGCTCAAGCGGGTGTTGCAGTCGACAATCAACTTGAATTTAGGCCAGATGTTATTTAGCAGGTGCTTCATTCCCCCCCGGGTCTTACGCAGGGGACTGGTGGCATAGGTTACATACATTTGGGGGGTCTGATCCGGGGCGGGACGGTCGATCCCCTCATACCAACCCTTCTTCATCCCCTCATGGATATATTCGTCGAAGGTGCGCTTCATGGAGGGGTCGTGCCAGTCCCGGTTGTTCCAGGCCTCCTTGAAACCGGCATGGAAATACCAGTAAAAGGTCGGCGGAACCCAACCCATCCGCCTACCCATCCTTTTCAACATCGTGATTGCCGCCATCTCCTCGGTCATGTCCGGGTCCTTCGCCCTGATCTTGGCAAGCTCAAGCATTCCCCGGGCAGTGAATCTTGCTGACTCGCTAAAGGTTGTTTGCCGGGATAGGATACTGGACATTGCCGTAAGGACTCCCGTGAACATCGCCTCGGTGCACCATCCCCTTATCCCCGC
>CP070770.1:1097330-1098605 GCA_020345765.1 Deltaproteobacteria bacterium | reverse complement strand
TACTGAAAATAAATCTGTCCCCTTTTCAGTAAATCTGGTTTAATCTTTAAAAAAGTGATATGTTTAAGATAGTTCGGTCTGAGAAGGAGATTTTGAGCCTAAATAATTTCAGGAGTATAAAATGAATAGCACAATCAGAATTGGAAAGGGGTTTCTGCCGGTTCTGGTCTTTGGATTAGCGGTAGGATTCCTTTCGACCTTCGGATGCAGTGATGATGATCGGGGCGGCGAAGTCGTTCGCTATGCCAGCGAATTCACGGCCGTCGAGATCGATCCCGGGGCACCAACGACGCTTCAGCTGGCGGTACAAGCCTGTGCCGGTCTGTACAATCGCGAGCTCGGCGGCTCCATCTACATCCAAAAGGAAGCTCACGATGAGCAATGGCTGGACGAACTCGACCTGGAGCCGAGCGAAGTCGTCAACGCCCTCGATTTCCTGGATGAGTGCGTGGCCGAGTTTCAGTCCTGTGTACGCTACTCCTACGACGACCAGCAGGAACTGCTGCCCAGCATCCTGACCGTCGCTGCGGCGCTCGGCGCAGTACCGCTGGATGTGGGGCCGACAGTCGCCTGCGGCGACGTGGCGTTCGACGCTACCCTCGAGTTCGAAGAGAGGAACACCCCCTATCTCGCCACGAAATATGTCTTCAAGAACTACATCGAACAGACCACCGGATTGGCTATGCTCAACCCCGGGTACGACCTGCACGCCAGTGATCTCTCAAATCCCGAGCTGACGAGAGACATGCCGTCGGCCATGGTCGACTTCGTGTTCTCGCAGAAACTGTTCGTCGTCTTCCTGGTCAACGGTTGCGTGGATTTTAACCCCGAGAAAGAGCTTCTCCATAACATCGTCAACGCCGGTGTTTGGCCGACCCCTCTGGGCGTGTACGGCTACAACAATTCCTGGCTCATCGGTGGGTTCCTTTACGAGGCTCAGACCCGATGCCTGGATTCTCGCAACATGGGGGCCATCCCCACCGAGACGGGCAATCTGTCCTTCTTCTCCACCCGGAGGCCACCGATTCTGGATGCGAACGAGCTCGAACATAACGATCCCGAGGACGTCGGATACGACCCGAGCAAGACCTATGTAGCGTTTGTAGTCGGCGACGGAGACAATGTCAGATTCATCATGACCACGAGGAACGAATGGCTTCGTCAGCGGCTCTCGGATTGCGAGCAGATCGACAATTCGTGTGAGCCGCTGACATGGAGTATCTCTCCACACCTTCCTTACCTCGCGCCCGACGTGCTCGAGTGGTACTACGAGTC
>CP070770.1:1095940-1097230 GCA_020345765.1 Deltaproteobacteria bacterium | reverse complement strand
ATATAGGACTTTTCATATAATTAACTTTTCCATGTAATCTTTCTACCGGGTGCCTGCTTAGTCATACTTCTGATTACATTCTTAATTCACCATAATTCAGCGTCAAGAAAGCGAGGATACGAAATTGTTAAAGGAATTCGTAAGAAATCGCTTATTCTTTTTAAATATTGGAGAGAAATATGGATGAAAATATCAGGCCGACCATCCTGATAGTAGATGACGATGAAGGTATGAGGAATACCTTAGAATCTATTCTTCAGGATGATTATAATATACTTAAGACCGGTAATGGTGAGGAGGCTTTTGAAATATTAAGGAAAAACAATATTGATATTGTATTCCTCGATATTCTCTTGCCGGGTATGGACGGGTTAACGATTTTAGAAGATATAAAATTACATCACGAAGACGTTAATGTTATCGTAGGTAGCGTTGTTAAAAAGGCAGAGCATATCGTAAGGGCAATAAAGCTCGGCGCCTGCGATTATCTAACAAAGGATTTTGACTACGATGAGATCAGGTTCAGGATAAACCGTTTAGTCGAACACCAGAAAATAGAAAGACAGTTAGTCTCCCTCCAGGAGCAGCTCGAGACTGAGGTGGAGAATAGATTCATCGTAGGCAAGAGCCTATTAATGCAGAAGGCATGGGAGACGGTAAAAACCTACTCGTCATCTAATTTACCTATATTTATCTCAGGGGAGTCCGGTACGGGGAAGCGGCTCCTGGCCCGAGAGATCCACGAACAAAGCGACAGGAATTATAATCCCTTTGTTCCAGTAAACTTATATCTTGTTCCTGAGGACCATATTGATTATATCCTATTTGGCAGCGAAGATACACATGTAACGGTCCTGAAGGAGCCTCCCGCCAATAAGATCGAGCTTTCTAATCGGGGAACATTGTTTCTAAAAGGCATAGAGCGACTGTCCGAAAAAGCCCAGGTAAGACTGCTGACTGCAATCGAAAAGAAGAAGAATGAAAGGAATGAGGGTGAGAAGCATGTAAAGGTCGACTTCCGACTCATAACCGCCTCTAACAAAACCGTAGAAGACCTTCAAAAACAAGGGGGCTTAAGTAAGGAGTTTCTTAATAAAATTGGGACAATCAGAATTGAACTGCCTCCGTTGAGAGAAAGACCGGAAGATATTCCCGATTTGGTAAGGTATTTTATTAAAAATTACTCAACCAAACTGAATAAAAACATAAATT
Source organism: Deltaproteobacteria bacterium (assembly GCA_020345765.1). Taxonomy (GTDB): domain Bacteria; phylum Desulfobacterota. The sequence goes on along the minus strand of CP070770.1, from coordinate 1,096,018 downwards.
CTATTACACCTCAGTGTTTGAATTTGCTCTCAAATTATCAATGGACCGGAAATATAAGTGAACTGGAGAGCCTTGTTC
>CP070770.1:1094548-1095840 GCA_020345765.1 Deltaproteobacteria bacterium | reverse complement strand
TAGCCCTTCGACAGGCTCAGGACAGGGGAGTAGGGAGCAAGGAGTAGGATTATAAGTGTCAAATATCATATTTTCTGGGGTGTGTTAATGCAAGACCTGACCCTTACTCCTCTTAAAATAAATGACATACTAAGATATGACCCCATTCCCTAACAGATAACAAAGTAATCAGGTAGAAAGGAGTCCTAATGAATACAAAAAAGTATATTAAGTACAGTTTGTTTCTCGTTTCATTGGTATTTGTCTTCGACAGTTGTTGCCCACCCTGTTGCCCTACTCCAACGGAGCCATACAATTGCTCTGGCAGTGGCACACATGGTATTTTCGTTGCCATATTTGATGCGGATCCGATAGGTTCTCTCCCAACTACAACGTTATATGGACCTCCCGGTGCGGACCTTGAAATTGTGAACGGAACAAATACGGTTGAGGTAGTAAACTCAACAGCCCTCGCATCGAAGGCACTGAAGATAACCCGCCCAAGTGGATCTGATCCCACGGTAGTAAAAGGAAAAGCGGGAATTCTTGATGGTGTTCCGAATAACTCTGGTAAATTTTATATCAACTTCAGGGCCCACGGCGATATTATTCCCGAGCATCTGATTGCCGGTATCGCTATCGCCGTTATGTCTGAAAAAGATGAGATCGCACTTAACATGAAACTGTTTGATGGTGCGTATCACCTTCTTGAAGGCAATCAACCTACCAGGTTGTCAGGTCCATACAATCCTGGCACCGGACATGAAGTTCACATCCTGGTTGACATGGATAGCCGCAGATACTCGATTTGTATTAATGGTGAAGCCGTTGCTTCTAACAAACCAATACAAAATAGCAGTTTTTCCGATGTTGGTATGGTGCGCTTCTTTACACCGGCTACAGTTACAGAAGCATTCTCTATGACCTACATCATCGATGATATCAGGATACTGAAATGAAGATAAAGCGGTCGCTGTCCCTTGAAAGGAGGAGAAAATGCAGAAATCAACCCGATCATTAAGATGCCTAGTGACACTAATGTTTATCGTCACCACAGTCCTATTCCTTGGCTGCGGGGAATGCAATGACACCGATAAGGAAGGACTTAAAGAGAAAAATGGAACCGAGTTAGGCACGGAGCCTGAGGACAAGGATGCTGGAGAAGAAGTTGGAGAGGTTGCAGACGAAACCGAAGCCGAGGATAAGGATTCGGACAATGATGGCCTCAAAGATAGTGACGAAGCCGAGAGGGGGACCGATCCCAATAATGACGACACGGACAAAGACGGATTAAAAGACGGCGATGAGGTTGC
>CP070770.1:1093130-1094448 GCA_020345765.1 Deltaproteobacteria bacterium | reverse complement strand
AGCGGGGGTGCTTACAACACGGCTAGCGGCTACTATTCCAACATAAGCGGGGGTGCTTACAACACGGCTAGCGGCTACTATTCCAGCATAAGCGGGGGCGATTGGAACACGGCCAGTGGTTGGTATTCCAGCGTCAGCGGGGGCTGGGGTAACGGGGCTACCACTCATTACGCAAGCGTCAGCGGGGGGCGGGAGAACACGGCCGAAGGCAATTACTCCAGCATCAGCGGAGGGTGGAGTAATACGGCCAGCGGCCAATACTCCAGCGTCAACGGGGGATGGAGTAATAGTATGATCAGCAATTTCGGCTGGGTGGCGTGCGACACATTGACATGTACTGATCCTGGGCCCTAATTCGCAAGCCGTAATTCTTAGGATCGTTCTATACCGAATTAAAAAGGCGGTTGGGGAATTTCCCCCACCGCCTTTTCTGTCTTAGTACTTCCCGGGGATGTCTATGATTTTAGGCTTTACTAATCCCTACTACCCCATGCTACTCCCTTATATTCCCTGCTATTCCTTACTATTCCCTGCCCAACATGGACAGCGCCCGTTTTTCGTGAATTTTCTATGGAATGGAAGGTATGCCTTCGGGGATTTCGGGCTCGGGTTCCTGCTTCAGGTCATCGGGCTTCGGAGATAATTTGCGGAGCTTGTACTGGGAGATCAGGAAGATAGTCTCATCCCCTTCCTTCTTAACGTAGGTCAGGGATTTATCCTTATCCTCTCCTACCAGAAGTACCTGCTTCGAGCCATCGACGAGCACGGCGGTGAAGGTCGCTTGCGGTCGCTCCAGCCTGGACTTCTTCAGCGCTCCTTCTTCGGCAAACTCCTGCGCCCTGAGCGAAGAGAAGCTCACCAGGAGGGAATCCACCTCTTTTTGCTTAGCCGGGGATTTAAACGGCTTATCGATCTCCCAGATGCCTTCTACGATGTTCCTCTTCAAGCTTATCTCCTTCTCCCCCTTCGGTTTCAGAGTCAGCTCAAGCACATCACTCGGATTAAATTTGAGAATAGTCAGGTCCCGCCATTCCGATCGGGAGAAGGTGGATTTCAGCCGCTCGTTGACTAAATACACCTCCGGGGAGTCCCCGCGGCGCAGGTAGGTGCTGGTTTGATCCGGACCGGCCTTGCCTACGAAGAAATGGGTCAAAGGGTCTGATCCCTCATTGAGGACCTTAACCTCCAGCCCGCTTTTATCAACCTGAAAGATCGAGTGCTTCTCCGGCTTCTTAGATGCCAGGGAGCCGACGGAAAGCTCCTTAACCTTGGATAGGAGATTTTCTATACTTCCCGGATCCGCCAGGTAGTTCTCGGA
>CP070770.1:1091687-1093030 GCA_020345765.1 Deltaproteobacteria bacterium | reverse complement strand
TTCGGCTGGCTCGATGATTCTAATGGGGCGATGGTCGATTTTCAGACCCTTGTGATCGGGAGTGGTACCCCGGGGGATACGATTACAATAACTGATGGAACCACTAACTGGACTGGAGAGGTCAATACGGGTGGAGTCTATCTGATTGAGATAACCTTAGGGGAGGGACCTCAGACTTTATATGTCACTGCTTCTGATAGAGGTCCCAACACCAGCGTTCCTACTGTGGTGGGTGGTCTTATAGTGGATCTAACCTATCCTGGTGCTCCGGTTATTACCTCTCCGGCAGCGGGTGACACCAATGTCAATGTCTTGACAGTAGCCGGGACTGCCGAGGCCGGCTCAACAGTAGAGGTCTTTGACGATACGGTTCCCCTGGGGACAGTAGTATTGGTTGGAGGGACCTTCAGTCTGACTACCCCGCCTCTGGCAGATGGACCGCATACCTTCTGGGCGACGGCTACGGATACTGCGGGTAATGCCTCCGGGCCATCGAATAAAATATCGGTATTTGTGGACACCCGGGAGCCGAAGGTTAGTATATCTTATCCGAATTCTGGGGATGTTTTCAATGTTAATCAGGTACAGGTAACTGGAACTGTAGACGATGCTTCACCTTCTTCCGGATTAGTGGGGGAGGTATCGGTTAATGGTACTACCGGTTCTATAGCTGGTAACAGTTGGACCGTAACCTTAACTGGTTTATCAGACGGGAGCTTGACCTTTGATGCTACTGCCTGGGACGAGGCCGGTAATGCCGGGGTATCAGCCCCGGTGAATATCTGCATTGATACGCAGGCTCCCCAGATAGCGATAACCTCGCCGACGAACGCTTCCACCCTAAGTGAGACAAATATAAGGGTGGAAGGGACGATAACGGATCCTGCGGGCTCATGCGGGATCGATTATGTGTTGGTCAATGGCTTAACCGCATCGTTGGTGACCGATCAGTGGATAATTGTTCTGAGCGGAATGCCTGAGGGCTGGAATTCGATAACCGCTACTGTTCGGGACATTGCGGGCAACTGGAGTTCCACTTCGGTGAGCGTATTTCTGGACCGTGTTGACCCGACGGTCAGCATCACGAGTCCTACCGATGGGTCGGTCTGGGGGAGCAGTAATATGCTGGTAATAGCTACTGCTAACGACCCTCTGCCTGCTTCCGGCATTGAAAGTGTGAAGATTAACGGGGTAGATGCTGCCTTTGTAGCGGGAGAGTGGAGGGCGACGTTGACCGGTTTAGGTCCCTGTAACAGTGCATTCTTACTCGAGGCCCGGGCCTATGATTTTACCGGGAATGAGGGTGTATCCACCCAGGTTAGCGTGATGATAGATACCAAGAA
>CP070770.1:1090189-1091587 GCA_020345765.1 Deltaproteobacteria bacterium | reverse complement strand
AAATAGATGATGCCTGACCTTTATCTAATACATATTCAAAATTCTCAGGTTTTATTGGAGAGCCATGGGAAAAAATAAGATTAACAATCGAATAGATATATTCAAGGCTGGATAACCATTGACGGTTTTCGGTAGTAAGAATATTAAGGCTCCAGTCAATGGCAGCCCGGGCGTGATCAACAAACCAGGTTACATCTGTTTTCCCGCAACAGGCAGCATCGTGATTACCCAAAATGGAGATATTGGCAAAGGAGCGAATAATTTCACAGCATTCATTAGGATTAGCACCGTAACCAACCGCATCGCCCAGGAAGATATACTCATCAATTTTTTCTGATTGATAAGCTTTCTGAACAGCCTCCAGAGCTTCTAAATTGCCGTGGACGTCAGAGAAAATTCCAAGTTTCATTACATATTCTTAAGCAAAAATTCTGCAAGAAGTTCGTCGTCGGTTTTAGAAGGTGCTTTAGTAGCAGGTCCTTTTGCTGTTCCATTTTGGGGTTGAGTATCATCCATTTTAGGTATTCCAATGAATCCGGGTTCTACGATATATACCGTTTCCTTATAGATTGCAGAATCTCGATAAATATCAATAGACAGTTCTTTTGCCTCATCCTCGGTTTTTACTTTTCCAAGGATCTTTAGGGAATCATCCTGCCCCTCTTCCACCCGGAGAAAACGGTAGGCCGGCACGATATTAAAAGTTGGCTGCTCTTCGGTCATAATGGTAAGTGTATCACCATCCAGGGAAATCTTATTTTTTTCGTTGAGAGAATCAAGCGTCTTTTGCGTAAAGAATACCTTACTTGATATTCCCTTGGCTCCTTTGACCATTGCGTGTTCCAATTTTGCTTCTGCCAGATTTGCCCCTCGCAGATCAGCATGAGTAAGATCTGCTTCCCGCAAATCAGCGTTGCTAAGGTTAGAGCCAATTAAAACCACATGACGAAGTTTGGCACCACGCAGATCGGCCCCTTCTAGGTTGGCCTCGCGGAGATCCGTATAGCGAAAATTGGCATCTTTAAAATTGCCACCTTTAAGCTCAGCTCCCCGGAGGTCAATCCCTTTCAGATTAGCCCCTTCCAAGCTTATCCCCTCCTTTACCTTGGCAACTATCTCTTCTCGGGTTAACTTACCCATAGTCCTTATTTTATGCTATCGAACCTGCTGTTGCAATAAAAAATTAAGGCATCTCGGTATAACGGGATGCCTTTTAACTGTAGAAAATTGTTTATTTTTCGCTGTTTATAAAGACTATACCCGTTCCCAAATAGTAGAATTGCCCTGACCGAAGCCGACACAAAGGGTAGCCAGACCGTATTTGGCATCGGTCTTATCGGTTTTCATAATGCTGTTAAGAGTTACAGTAATACGACATCCGGAGCTTCCGAGAGGATG
>CP070770.1:1088623-1090089 GCA_020345765.1 Deltaproteobacteria bacterium | reverse complement strand
GAGAGGCTATAAAGCAGAGGAGAAAAAGGAAAAAATGGCTTAAACAGGCCGAGCATCTGAATGCTTACGGGATCGGTAACTGCGGGGCGATCCCCGGCCACCTGATCCCCAACTACCCCAGGGTGCTCAACCGGGGGTTTAAGGGAATAAAGGAGGATCTGGAGAAACTTAAGGAAAAGGCGGATACAAGGGAGAAAAAGGATCTTCTGAGGGCTCTCATTATCTCCTGCGAAGCGGTTCCCCTCCTCGCCGGACGGTATGCAGATGAGGCCCTCCGCCTTGCAGGTGAGACCGATGACCTGGAAAGTAAAGAGGAGCTGAAACGGATCGCAGATATCTGCCGCCGGGTGCCCTGGGAGCCGGCCGAGGACTTCTATCAGGCGCTCCAGTCGCTGTGGTTTACCCATATGCTAATAATGGCTGCGGAATCATATCCCGGACCGGGACTCTCCCACGGGAGGTTCGACCAGTATATGTATCCCTTTTATAAAAAATCAATCGAACAGGGGTTGATGAGCCGGGAGCGGGCCAAAGAAGCCCTCCAGTGCTTCTGGATCAAGCATAACTACGCCTATGACTATCAGGGAAGGGTGGGCACCAACCAGGGGATAAACTCCGGCTTCGGCCAACTGATGACCCTGAGCGGCTGCGGGCCGGATGGGGAGGACATGACCAATGAGCTTACCTGGCTTATCCTCGAGGTGATCGGGGAGATGAACATGCTGGAGCCGAAGCCGAATATCCGCTTGCACCGTAACACCCCGGATGACCTGCTTGCCAGGGTCTGCAAGCTTATCGCCGGCTCCCAGGGCGCTCCGTTCCTGCTTAACTTCGATGAGGCGGCAATGAGGGGCCTTGAGTGGCAGGGGCTTCCTCGGGAAAAGCTGTGGGACTATGCCCCGGTGGGATGCCTGGAGAATACCATGCAGGGCAATGACCGCTCGGGCACGGTAGATGTCAATCTGAACTTAGCCAAGCCGGTTGAGCTGGTCCTCGGTAATGGAAAGGATCTCGGGAGCGGGAAGCGGATCGGTCCCCGGAGCGGTAACCGGGCCGGTTTCACTACCTTCGATGAGTTCTTCCGGGCATACAAAAAACAGCTTGCCGCGGCCGTCAGTCAGCTCCTGGGCTGCTCGAACCGGGCGGATGCCCTCCGGGCAACTTACGAGCCTACCCCTTACCTTTCGGTCCTGGTGGATGGATGTGCGGAGAGCGGGAAGGATGTTACCGCCGGCGGGCCGCTCCACAGCTATATTACGGTAGAGGGAATGGCCCTGGCCACGGCCGCCGATTCCCTGACTGCGGTTAAGAAGCTGGTGTTCGATGATAGGAGGATAGGGATGGAGGAGCTGATCGAGGCGGTTAAGACCGATTTCGAGGGAAAGGAAGCCCTCCGGCAGATGCTCGTTAATAAAGCCCCGAAATACGGGAACGACGATGACTATGCGGATCTCATTGCCCGGGAG
>CP070770.1:1087055-1088523 GCA_020345765.1 Deltaproteobacteria bacterium | reverse complement strand
AAATTATCGGGAAGAGCTGGGGCATGGAAGAGCTGCTGGCCGAGGTCGAAAGGGACAGGGTTTTCTATGAGAAGTCCGAAGGCGGGATAACCGTTTCCGGAGGGGAGCCCCTGGTTCAGGACGAGTTTCTGGTAGGGTTTATCAAGAGATGCCGGGACCGAGCACTCCATGTCGCCCTGGATACATGCGGTTATGTCTCGAGGGAAAGACTAAAGGATATTTTACCCCTAATTAACCTGCTCCTATACGATCTCAAGCTGATAGACCGGGAGAGGCATTACCGGTTCACCGGGGTCTATCCGGAGACGATCCTCGACAATGTAAAGACAATCTCCAAAGAGAAGATTCCTCTGTGGATACGCACCCCGGTCGTCCCCGGCTATACCGATACCGATTATAATATCAGGGGAATAGCCGATTTTATCTCCCGGGAGCTTCCCTCAGTGCAGAGATATGAGCTTGTCCCCTTCAATGATCTGTGTGTCTCGAAATACCGGAAACTGGGGATGGATTTTGCCCTGAAGGGGGTAAGGCCACTTCCTGCCGCCCGGATGGAGGAACTGAAGGAGGTTGCCCGTTCAAGAGGATTAAAGAATGTTGTCTGAAGAATTGGCTAAAGATAAGCTGACGCCGGAGGCCGAGAAATCGTTTGCCCGGCCGATGCTGCCCAAGTTCCTGGCGACGGTTAGCGCCGAGGGTACCGTGAACATCGTGCCGGTCATTTCCCTTGAGGCTGCCGATGCTGGGACCCTTATCTTTGCGGAACTGATGATCTGGAAGACCCGGAGGAACCTGGAGGAGAATCCCAGGGTGGCGGCAGCGGTTATGACCCGGGACCCGAGGGTCTGGGTGGCAAAGGGGGATTTTGAGGGATTTCAGAAAAAAGGCAAATATTATGAGAGACTTAGCGGCAGTGAGCTATTCCGCTATAACGCTTATACCGGCATCCGATCCGCCGGTGTTATCAGGATAAGAGAGGTATTGCAGGTATCTATGCCTAAACTTAAGTTAATAGGAGATTTGATAAAGACGAGGATCCTCAGCCTCAGGACCGGTTCGCAATTTCAGGGTAAGGGAGAGATACCGGTGCCAGTCAGGGAAAAGTTCCGGAGGCTGATGGCAGCAAAGTTCCTGGCCTATCCAGATACCGACGGGTATCCTGGGATCATTCCCCTCATGCCTTTATTTCCTGCAGACGGGAGAAGGCTTGTTTTCGGGACTTCGATTAGTAGTGGGGTTATTGATAAGCTAAAGACATCAGTGAGGATAGCCGCTTCTGTTATTACCTCTGAGCCGGTAGCCTATCAGGTGAAGGGGAGTTTTCAGGGGATAAGGCGATACTGGGGAGTTAAGGTAGGTGTGATCGAGGTAGATGAGATTTACAGTGCCTGCCCCCCCTTGCCCGGAGAGAGAATAGATATGGAAGAATGAGGGTTTTCTGGGTGTCATCGGAATCATCGAGATAGGT
>CP070770.1:1085424-1086955 GCA_020345765.1 Deltaproteobacteria bacterium | reverse complement strand
AATAGGAGAGCAATTGTTAATATATAGGATTTTTTTGATTCTGGCAAACTTAATCTTCGGATTTAAACTATTGAAATAATATGCGAGAGCTGATATATTACCGGAGTCCAAGCTTGCCCCCGGAGGTCCGGGTACGGGCTAACAAGGCAGCGGCAAAGGACATTATATTTTGGAGGATTTATGAGCGGCTTACTCTCCCGACTAATTGGCCCAACGGCATCGTTAGCCTATCTCCGTGAGGGTGTCAAGGCACGACAGGTTACTACCCACACCCACGATCGGGTTCCGGTGGGTGCCTACAAGTCATTGCAAAAGATCGGTCACTGGGACTTCAAGTATATCCGTCCGGGCTCTGCCTGGGAATTCCCGGTAATGTCGGGGCCGGGGTGTGTGACTGCGATCTGGCTAACGGTTGCCGGCAGGCTCCACGAGATATTCCTCCGCCGCCGGGTCCCCGCGCACCGGTACCTCTGGATAAACATCTATTATGACGGCTCGGACACTCCCGCAGTCCGGGCACCGATCGGACACTTTTTCGGTAACGGCACTTCCCGCTATACCCACTTTTCGAGCAAGTTCGTAGGCATGACCTCCGGCGGCTATTACTGCTTTTTGCCCATGCCGTTCCGGCAATCCTGCCGGGTGGTAATGGAGAACCGTCACCCCACCCGCACCATCCCCCTCTTCTTCGGGGCCATAACCTATCACGAACTCCCGGAGCTTGAGCCGGAAGCGGGCTACCTTCATGCCCAGTATCGGCAGAACACCTTCACCGGCTCCGCTGATGTGGAGGGGATCAGGGTACCCAACAACCCGCACCTGATCCTGGAAGAGGAAGCCGGCCCCGGCCACTACACCGGCATGTCGCTAACCTTCTACCCCACCAGTCGGATCAGGTCCCGTTTCAAGCTCCCCTACTTTATCTTTCCCTACCTGGAGGGGAACCTCAAGTTATATGTGGATGACGAAGTAGGAGAGACAGGGCCTGCTTTGGTCGAGAAGCCGGTAGGTGCACCTCACGGTCCGCAATCGATCGAGTGCACCGGGGTGGAGGACTACTTCCTCTCCGGCTGGTATTACATTAAGGGGCCCTTCTCATCCCTGTATCACGGCTGTCCCGTCAAGTCATACCTGACCGGGGTGGTAGCCCAGTACCGGTTCCATGAGGCAGACCCTTACCCCTGGATAGATCGCATCCGGATGACCATAACCCACGGCGAGTTTGACCAGGTGGACTGTCGGATGGAGAGCCTTGCTTTTTACTACAAGGCAGCGCCCTGATCTCGGTCAGATTCATTTACTTTAGGGAATAGAAGGTGAGATAATGTCAAATGCCAAAGCTCAAACAAAGTCCAAATGACAAAGCCTAAAGTTCAAATAAAAATATTTGGTATTCAGCCTTCGTAAATACTACGGCAAAGGAGGCCGAAGTAGGCTTCGGATTTAATTACTTGCCCATAATATGTCCACGGAAACCATGAGCAGTCGCGAGCGGATCCTGGCCGCCTTGCGGGGCAAGGAGGTTGACCGA
>CP070770.1:1083767-1085324 GCA_020345765.1 Deltaproteobacteria bacterium | reverse complement strand
AGACGATGCGATAAACAATGGCGTTTATGAAGGTATTGATATGACCGAAGAAGATGAACTCCTACTAAAGGAGATCTTCGATGACAATCAAGGAGGAGTTTGTGATTACACACAGGGAGATTTATATCGAGCCGAACCAAATGTGAAGAGGCCCTACTGCCTGTGGAGAGTGAATAGGGCAAAATTATTGGTTAGAACTCTGAAAGATTCCATTCAGGGCTTACCGAGTATTGCCTTTTATGAAGCTGAAGCTGCCGAACAGCAAAAGGAAGAATTATCTATAATGCTCCAAGGTGTTCTCATTAGAATCAACAGCAACTATCAGGGTGCAATTGACAAATTGAATGATGATATTAAGCCGAAAATGGACCGCTGTATGGGAGGAAATCCTGATGACGACTATATAACTGATTGCCCCGCCCAGAATAAGCTGATAGAGGCTATTAACGAAGTAATCGTCGAATTAAACAAATTAGCTAAGCCCTGCGCTAACGTTTCTCCCATCTGGTACGTGGATGCCGCCGCCGAGGTTGGCGGTGACGGCAGATCGTGGGGTGATGCTCTTAATAATATTCAAGATGCGGTAAACGCTGCCTTACCCGGCGAACAAGTCTGGGTAAGGATGGGGACATATACATCCGGCAGTACAGATCCGGTAATTACCATGAAAGACGGTGTTGAGATTTACGGCGGCTTTGATGAGACCGAAACCGACCCCACCGATCGTTACCTCGACACTAATGAGACCACCCTCGACGGTGGGGACATAAGCTACCATGTAGTCGTCGGCGCCTCAAACGCCCGCCTGGATGGCTTCATTGTAACGCGTGGTAATGCCATTGGATACGACGATTACGACAATGGCGGAGGGATGTACAACGGCGGGGTAGCCAACCTCGTGGTGTCTAACTGCATCTTCAGCGAAAACTCGGCTCTTTACAGCGGTGGTGGGTTGTTCAACTACTCCTCCTCGGCTACGATAAACAGTTGTACCTTCAGCGGCAACTCGGCTGGTAACTACGGCGGAGGAGTATTCAATAGTTCTTCTTCTATCACGATAGCTGACTGCGTCTTCGATGGCAACATAGCCCCATATCGTGGCGGCGGGATGTATAACCTTTCTTCCTCACCCGCGATAACCAACTGTATCTTCAGATATAACGAGGCCACTGGCGGTCCATCTGCTAATGAGCGCGGCGGTGGAATGTTTAACAATGGCTCCTCACCCACAATAACCGATTGCATTTTTGATAACAACTTGGCCTCACAAATGGGTGGCGGGATATACAACTTTGAGTCATCACCCACAATAACCAACTGCACCTTCAACGGCAACTCAGTTGGTTTCTACGGCGGCGGGATGTACAATGAGGGCTCTTCACCCACGATAGCTAACTGTGACTTTGTCGACAACTCGGCTTACGACGGCGGTGGGATAAATAATGGCTGGCAATCCACACCCACTATTACCAATTGTACCTTCAGCGTTAACTCGGCAGAGCGATATGGAGGTGGGATGTATAACGCCTGGCCCTCGCCCACAATAACCAACTGCAC
>CP070770.1:1082093-1083667 GCA_020345765.1 Deltaproteobacteria bacterium | reverse complement strand
CGTCGGTACTTTTCTATAAGTTTAAACAACTCTTTGACGATCTCTGGATGGGTGATCTCATTCAATTTCTCTCTGGCCTGGGGATCATCAAAAACTCTTTCTCCCAGTGCTTTTCGATCTATAGTTCTATCCGGAAGTAGAAAATTTTCACCGAAATAATTAATAATCTCCTGCCAGGCTGGTCTATTGGGCTCGACTACCACCCGAGCAATCTGGTCAAGATCGATAACCTTAGCCCCTAAATCTGTAAGTATCTTGGAAATAAAACTCTTTCCACTGGCAATTCCCCCGGTTAAGCCAATCAATTTCATCGTTATTTAATCCTGGTTACTCTGACAAAATTTAGAATATATTAGCTTACTTGTCAATAAAAAGCATTAAAATATCATATTCCAAAAAATTACACTAAAAATTCTGTTGACAAACAAGTTAATTTAAATATAATATTGAGTGAAAATTCATTCATTACTTGAGGAGGATGATATGAAAGAAGCTGTTATTGTTGATGGAATAAGAACGCCAACCGGTAGAGCACACGCCGAAAAAGGATGGCTACGTACCGTCCCTCCCGATGAACTTCTTGGCACCCTTTACAAGGCAATTTTCGACCGGAACAAGGCGGTCAAGCCGGAGGACATTGAGGGTGTATTTATTGGCTGTGCCAATCTTACTGGTCCCCAGAATTCTATTGCGCGTCTTAGCTGGCTGGCCCATGGTTTCCCGGAATGTGTACCCCAGAACAATATCGAGATGCAGTGTGCCTCTGCGATGGCTGCCATCCAACATTGTGCCCGGGCTATCATTGCTAATGAGGGGGATATATACATTGCTGGTGGGGTTGAAGACATGATGAGGGTAGGAATGGGCGCCGGGATGGAGTTCCCGGCTAAGCTGGGAGAGCGTTACAACCCTATGGAGCTCCCGATGGGTCCCACAGCGGAGAAAGTGGCAGAAAAATACAATATCAGCCGGGAAGACCAGGAAAAATGGGCTCTTGCGAGCCACCAGAAGGCGGGAGCAGCCCGGGATGCCGGCAAGTTCAAAAATGAGATAGTTCCTATCGAGGTTACTTACGAGGATGGCAGTAAAAAGGTGATTGACAGCGACCAGAATATTCGCCCAGATACATCTCTTGAGAAGATGGCCACTATGGCACCTGCCTTCAAACCTGATGGGGTTGTTACTGCCGCTACGTCGTCTCCATTAAACCAGGGTGCCTCCTTACTGCTCCTAATGAGTAGAGATAAGGCAGATAAACTCGGTGTGTCCTATACCCTGAGATACAAAGCCGGAGCCCAGGTTGGTGTCGATCCCACAATGATGGGCATCGGCCCAATCGATGCTACCAATAAAGCCCTAAAGCGTGCCGGTCTTACAGTTGACGACATAGATGTGGTAGAGATCAACGAGGCATTTGCCAGCCAGTCTCTCGCCTCTTTAAGAGAACTTAATATACCCCTGGAGAAAGCTAATCTCTGGGGTGGGGCAATGGCACTCGGGCATCCTCTCGGAAGCTCCGGATGTCGTATTACCGTAACCCTTAACAGCATTATGAAAACCGATAAGACCGATGC
>CP070770.1:1080398-1081993 GCA_020345765.1 Deltaproteobacteria bacterium | reverse complement strand
GCATACGGTCTCCAGGCAGGGGTGTTCACCAAAGATATTAACCGGATTTTTTATTCTTATAATAACCTGGATGTGGGAGGGGTCATTATAAACGATTATCCAACCTTCAGATTAGACCACACCCCTTACGGAGGGGTCAAGGATTCCGGCCTGGGCAGGGAAGGGGTGAAGTATGCGATGGAGGAGATGACCGAGCTCAAGCTGATGGTTTTGAGATTGAGGTGAATAGCTTTATTCAGTAATTATGGTGCCTTTTCATAGGTGACCCCCATTACGAGTCACCGGAGTCTCCTGAGCTTTTCCTCTCAGACCGCGAAGCAGGTTATTCCTCAAAGCTATGAAGGGAAAAGGAAAGAACTGGAAAGAATTTTGCGAGGAACTAAAAATAGATTACCGGACAGTAAAAAAATGCGTTGAATAATGATTGGATTTGTCAAGTGTCTTTGTAATTATTTAGAAATTTAGGCAAGTATCTAGACGAATTACCAAAGTAACTGGTGAAAGATATATCTCTTTATCTGGAATAACATTAAGTGGTGAATCTCCAATGGTAGATATTTCTATTGGTTCAAATGAACATTTATTAGGAGGACTTCCCAAATTAAATTGACCACCAATACTAATAGTGTATGTACCTACTTCTAAATAATCCAATCTAAACTCCAAATAATCTGAAATATAATCATCACTATTGAATAAATCAGCACGGTTAGTCTTAATAAAATTTTTAGTACCATTAGTAATTTCAATAATAAAATAACCAAATGCACTACTGCAATCATAATCTACACAATAATCTGTTGCATCATAGCGAGCATATCCTACTATCGTTCCTGTCTTTACATCTTCCTCACCACACCCAAAATAGCAAACGGTGCTAAAGACCAGGCTGAATGTTAATCCATAAGCGGCTATCTTTCCAATATTAATTCTCTGCGAAAATTTAGTTTTGATATGTAATATTACTTCCATAAATATTCTACACCCCATCCTGGACCGGCTTGATGATCTAAAAAAGTATCATTTAGTAAGTATATTCCCCCAATATGTAATGAAATGGCAGATTTTGACTTTAATATAAATCTTATACCAATATTACAGAAAATCCAATGATTAAATGAGCCTTTTTCTGGAATAAAATACCAACCACCATATCCTAATCCAAAGAATGGCGATGTTTTATCTACCTTTGAATAAACTCTAAATCTAACCGCTCCTGTAATACATGCAACATTTGTTCCTATTGCTAAGCCAAATACTCCATTTTTTTGAGGAAATAATTCTATAACTGGACCTATACCAAACATTTCAGCGCTGGCTTCAATACCTAATTTATATTTTTTTATTTCTTCATTAAAATATGTCTCACTAAGATCAGAAATATCTTCATTGCTTTCCTGGCTATAAGAAGTAGAAACAAATGCAATGTTAAGTATAAAAACTAACATTAATACATACTTCAATTTTAATATATACATTTAAGCAGATGACAGAAGGATATTTTCAAAAGTTGGATTTGGGATTATAAATACCTATTCATTTATCTCTATAGTAAAATGTTAAATCATCATCAGTAATATATATTGATTCGATAA
>CP070770.1:1078682-1080298 GCA_020345765.1 Deltaproteobacteria bacterium | reverse complement strand
TTATCCAGCGCTTCCTCTCCCTTCATTCCTGCGGCAATTCCCAATTCCTTAGCCTTTGATGTGGCGTCCACAATCTTCGTCGCCAGCAGGTCATCAGGGGTTTTTAGCGGAGATTGGGGAGTTCCCTTGGCTACTGCAACAACAGCATTAAATGCATCCATGACCTTGACATCAATGGCCCCGCAGGCAACCAGCCCTTTTTCAGCAACGATTATCACAATCTGACCGCCTTCCCACTCCATGCTGAGCCCGGTAGCGGAGCCAGATTCCGTGATAACAGGTTGGGTTATTATTTTTGACATGTTACACCTCTAATGAATTAACGGACTTCAATATCTTCATTGTGGTGGATAAACTTATTAACCTTTTAGCTTCCACCAGCCTGAGCGGGCTCTCCTTTACGGATAACCTGCTTAAACCACTCAGGAGGTGACCAGCTCAAATAACTGAGGATAGCAAAAGCGAGGATACAGATATTCAATACCAATGTAGGGAAGAAGGGCTGAATGGCTTCGTAGGGGACAAAGGGCAAGGTTGCGAAGGCGGCAATAACATAGCTTATTCCCGCAAGTCCCCAGAGAAGAAAGCGGTTGACTACTAGAGGATCCAGCTCTTTCTCTTCTTCGAGCCGCTTCCGGTAAACTATCCACCTGCTTAAAGACTCATAGGCAAGCCAGCCGAAAGCTAAAGTGTTGCCCACTACATAGACAATTCTTATCTCGAGGCGGGCGGCCCAGGTTATCATGATCGGTTTATCCTCGAACATGAATACCAAATCGGATGAGCCCATCAAGAAGATCCCTACGAAAATTACATAAAATAGACTTGCCGCACTCCCCGGCCTGAAGACCTGCCGGGTAAATATGGCGAAGAGTAAAAGCCCGATGACGAAAGCATTGCCGCCGATAATTGAGCTAATTCGATACCAGGTAGCTGCTCCCGGCCCCACAAGACCCGCAATTTCCGGCCACTCCTGCATAATTGCTCTCCCCATAGTCAGAATGGGAGCGAAAATGAAACCCAGAGCGAAGAAGCCGGATGCCACCAGCAAAGCCGGCAGGTACTTGGTATCCCGGTATCTTCGGAAAATGGAAAAGGTGACCCACCACATTAAAACTGTAAAAGTAATACCAACCAATGCTTCAAATATTTCTCTTGTGCTTATCTCCATTTTCTCCCTCTCCCCGTAAGTAATATAGCCCAAGGCTGGCTAACACCAGAGCTAGTCATTAAAGTATTCAATAAATACTACTTTTGTTACCTTTTTTCAACATTTTTCATTGTTAAGGAGGTTATGTCCGAATTACAGGGTTTTTAAGCCGGGCTTGCGAAATCTTGGATAATTATTTATAATCTGAGGAGTGATAATAAGAGACTCAGTGAAGAGATGAAGGTTACGATAAAGATAGGAAGCTATCTACGCCACTATATAAAGAAACACCAGATAACCCTGGATCTCGAGGAAGGGGTATCGGTAGAAGAAGCGCTGAAGGGAATCAGTGTCCCGGAAAAGATTCCCCTGCTTATTCTGGTGGACGGAAATCACCAGCGGAAGGATTATATCCTGAAGGAAGGGGAGGTTCTTTCGGTTTACCCGCCTATCGGTGGAGGGTAGG
>CP070770.1:1076931-1078582 GCA_020345765.1 Deltaproteobacteria bacterium | reverse complement strand
AGGACGGCGATCTGGTTCGGGTGTTTAACGATTTCGAGTCATTCAATATTAATGTCAAGCTGACGCCCTCGGTCAGGCCGGATCAGGTGCTTTGTTATCATGCCTGGGAGCCTTATCAGCATAAGGGTTGGAAGAGCTACGACATTGCGCTTCCCGGGATGATCAAGTGGCTTGATATTGCCGGGGGATACGGGCACCTCGATTTCTGGATGTTTAACTGGTGCACCAACCCGATAGACCGGGGGATTGCCGTGGATGTGGTAAAGGCCTGAGGGGGTTTAAGTTAGCAATAAAACGGCTAATTTACAATTTCTAATATCGGCTTTTTTTATGGGGTTTTTATCTTGACAAGAAGCGTTTTATTTAATATCGTTTCGGTAAAGAAATCCAACGATATTTAATGTAATTTAAATTCTTAGAAGGAGAGGAGCTGCCATGTTAGATAAAATAGCGTATTGGTACCGGGTAGTAAAAGAAATGCTGAGGATTTCATACCAGGTTAGACCAGACATGGTAATTATTGTCGGTATAATTATCCTGGTAATAATAGGTTCAATAATAGGACTGATAATTTACCTGAAGAGGCGGCGTGCCCGTTCTAAGGCTCAGTAGGCGCTAACATATTACAGAAGAAAACTTTAAAGTTTAATATGCTTTTCCTTAAGAAAGGGGGATAACCAGAAATGTCATCCAAGGGCTTTACTCGGCGTGAGTTTTTAAGGGGAACCGGGGTCTCAATTGCGGCCCTTTCCCTGAGTAGGCTGACCTTCCTGACAACAGGGGGTCGTGCCTACGGGGCGGAGGCGGGTCCGGAGGTCATGAAGGGCTACGAGTACCGGGAGTGGGAGGAGATCTACCGGGAGAAGTGGCAGTGGGACAAGGTTACCAAGGGGACCCATCTGGTGGACTGTTATCCGGGGAGCTGCTCCTGGAACGTGTATGCGAAGGACGGGGTGGTGTGGCGGGAGGAGCAGGCGGCTAACTATCCGGTAGTGGACCCGAGGGCCCCGGACTGGAACCCCCGTGGTTGTCAGAAGGGCTGTTCGTATAGTAATCAGATGTATAATCCGGAGAGGCTGAAGTATCCGATCAGGCGGGTAGGGAACCGGGGTGAGGGCAAGTGGAAACGGATTTCGTGGGACGAGGCGTTGACCGAGATTGCCGACAAGGCATTGGATGCGATCAAGGAGGCGGGTCCGGAGTCGATAATCTACGAGCCCGGGCCGGGTCAGGGAGGCTACATCCACTGGATGGGTTATTATATCCCCTGGATGCTTCTCGGGGCGACCAACCTCGACCTTGACGCCACGATTGGCGATTTCAACCGGGGGGTATATGAGAGTTTTGGTAAGTTTCAGTTCATGGATTCGGTGGACGGCTGGTTCTGGGGTGACCTGCTTATCATCTGGCACATGAACCCGGTATATACCCGGATTCCCTCCTATCATTTTATCTCCGAGGCGAGGTATAACGGGGCCCAGGTAATCACCGTTGCCCCGGATTACAGTCCCTCGGCGATACATGCCGATGAGTGGATACCGGTTAATTACGGCTCGGATGCAGCCCTTTGTCTGGCGGTGGCCAAGATATTGGTGGATGAGAAGCTTTATAAGGCGGATTTCATCAAGGAGCAGACGGACCTGGCCTTTCT
>CP070770.1:1075164-1076831 GCA_020345765.1 Deltaproteobacteria bacterium | reverse complement strand
GCCGTATACGTCCCGCTTCCGGGAACAATAATAGTCTCATTCCCGTCCGACATGTCGCCACCTAACCCTCCGGTAACCGCAACAACGCAGGTAGATACCCCGAACCCGACATCATTGCAATTGCCCAAAATTACCACCGTAGTAGTGCAGAAGGTCGCTCCGTCTGCCGGGGAGGTTATATCAACCGTCGGCGGAGTAACATCCACCTCAAACGAAATGGTCGTACTCGCCCCCAAACCACAACTGTCAATCCCGGTAAGCGTCGCCGTATACGTCCCGCTTCCGGGAACAATAATAGTCTCATTCCCGTCCGACATGTCGCCACCTAACCCTCCGGTAACCGCAACAACACAGGTAGATACCCCAAACCCGACATCATTGCAATTGCCCAAAATCACCACCGTCGTAGTGCAGAAGGTCGCTCCGTCTGCCGGGGAGGTTATATCAACCGTCGGCGGAGTAACATCCACCTCAAACGAGATAGTCGTCGTGGCCCCATTTCCGCAGTTATCCACCCCGGTAAGCGTAGCCGTATACACCCCGGTCCCGGGAACAATAATAGTCTCATTCCCGTCCGACATGTCGCCAGTCGTTCCATCTACTTCAATAACGCAGGTAGCTATCCCACTTCCAGGAGCAGGATCAATACAACTCCCCACAATCACTATGGTCGTGGTGCACAACGTCGCCCCATCAGCCGGGGAGGTTATCAACACATCCGGTGGAGTAAAATCCACATCAACCGTTATAGAGGCGATGTTTGTACAGCTACCATTACTCGCCACTGCCGTAATCGTCTGCCCTAAGCCCTCGGGAAAGAGAATGGTTACCGTGTAACTCCCTGAGTTGGTAGCTCCCGGCGGATCCACCACCGCAGTCACACCATTGACAAATACATCAACCTCCACAGCACCTACAAAACCACCAAAAGTCCCGGTAACCGGTACCGTCATTGTATTGATGCAATCACCCGGCGCCGGGGTAGTAATACCTATTATACACCCGGAAAATGTATAAACCTCCCGGTTGACCGGCTCTTCATTACCGCAGTCATCTACTGCATAGAATTCCAGGGTGGTGGTTGTACTTATCAAAATCGGGCCGACATAAGGATCGAAAGAACCCGTCTCGTTCACATCATAAAATATATCCGGCGAGGGATCCTGGTCATCAGTGGCAGTCAATGTCACCGTCACCGCGCTAGTATAAACTCCACCGCTGGGAATGGCCCTGCTGATCGGAGGAGTAACATCAATGGTCACATTGACCGTAGCGGGACCGGAAGCAATCCCGCAGTTATCCACGGCAACAGCAGTAAATACAGGGGAATTAAAACTGGATATATCTACTATCCTGAGGCCGTCGTAGTCCGCCAGATAGGCATAGCCCCCGGTTACATAGACTCCGTAGGCCCACCCTGGGGTAGTATAATATACCGGGGTGCCGGGATTGGCCGGATCGCTCACATCTACTATCGCTAAATCGTTATTCTCATCGGCTACATAGGCATAGCCCCCGGTTACATAGACTCCGTAGCTACCCCCTCCGGTATCCCGGTATACCGGGGTGCCGGGATTGGCCGGATCGCTCACATCAATGATCGCTAAACCGCTACCAAAATCCGCCAAATAGGCATAGCCCCCGGTTACATAGACTCCATAGCTCTG
>CP070770.1:1073334-1075064 GCA_020345765.1 Deltaproteobacteria bacterium | reverse complement strand
TACATTGAACATGAACGTATTGATGGATGTGTTCCCATATCACCTGGAGAGGAAGATATAATTTGTGTAGAAGAGATTTGTCCTTACACATCACCCGATTGTATCTCTAATCTATTTAGCAAAACCTCATTAGCCGCTCCATTCTTAGCATCTGCAAAACAGGAATTAATTATCAGTACAACAGCAACTGATTACGAGGCAGTAGATTCATTTATTGACTCAAAGATTGCGGAGTTGTATAACTCGCCGACAGATTTGGAGTATCTCACAATAATTGCTTCCGCCTATGCAATACAGAAAAGTAAGCAAGAGTGGTATATTAGATTTATTATGCCTGGCTTTATTCCGATTTGTTCGGCTCTGGATCCTTATGTGTATGCAGATATAATTGGAGAAGACCATGATCCGGATGTAGGTGTGGGGAGAGTAATGGGATTTGATATTTCCGATGTATCCAGTTATATCGCCCGTGTTTTGTTTTATACGGATATACTTCCGACATCGGAAAGGACTTTTATGAAATATATGGCAAGTCCTTTTAATATACCAGGCCTGCCTGAATATGGAGAGGTGCAGGTAGAGGAGTGGGCAAGTATTTTTAATGACTATGATTATGATGCGGTAAGTAAAAGTGATGAACAAGGTAATTTTACCTCAGAAGATTGGGAGTATCAGGATTTAATTCATTGGATAGATCATGGTAACCATGATTGGGCGGGAATAGATGACGATGAGATTCCTTTGCTTGATGAATCTCTTGTCATAGCATATGCTAGTTTGACCTGTTCCAGGTCTGATGAATGTTCCTTCTGGGCTAATGCAATAAGACAGGGAGCAGTTGGTTTTGCCGGTGCCGTCAGTGTGGCTTGCACTCGTGATAAAACTTACATTGATATGTTGAATAACTTATATTGCCTTGAAAATAACTACCCGGAGGTTGGAAAAGCATTCAGTGAAGCATATTATGAAGAATTTTGGAGTCCCCCGGGTTGCACACTATCAGCAAGATATATGCAGACTTATATAGGAGATCCGACCTTTAGCCTGAATCCACCTAATTTGTTAATGGAAGAACTTCCATCCTATTTACCAAGCTGTGATTGATGTCTTATATTAAAATTTAGAATTAATTCAGATATGAAAAGGGGGAAGAGATGAAGAAAAAGGGAGTACTAAATCTTTTGGTGATTATCGTGATCATCAACCTTTTTAGTTTATCCCCGGCCTCAGCCGAGATCGCGATTGAGGTGATAATGGATGAGTCTTTTGGAATAGGAGAAGACATTTCTTTTGACTATTCCATTGTCTCCGATGAAACTCAGACCATCCACTATATGCCCCACATTATGTGTCCCCGGGCTTTGGTACCGCTTCTGGACATTAAGACCGTGGAATTGATTGAGAATGAGCCGGTGACAGGTAGTTATGAGTATCTTACCATAGATGAAAATATCGGTCCCCAGACGTGCGCTGCCGCAATTTGCATTATGAGTTTTGGAGCAGAGGGAGAGCCTCCAGAGGTGATTCAAACGGAGGGAGTAATTTTTACAATTGATGTTTCCCCGAGTTTTAAGATTTCTCTGTTAACCTGCAAGGACCAGGCGTGTACTAATAAGGCCAAGGTTTTTATTCTTAATGATACCATGCAATTGAATTATGAAAGCGAGTTATCGGGAGTGAGTGTTGCCGGTTTGCTTACCCGGCCGGATGCCAGCACCCGGGAGCTTACT
>CP070770.1:1071493-1073234 GCA_020345765.1 Deltaproteobacteria bacterium | reverse complement strand
ACGCTCGGTAAAGTTAGAGAAAGAAATTACAGAGGAACAGAAGATAGTTATAGGCAGATTTGAGCTGAACGCATCTGATTATATAGGTATTGGAAGACAGCCGTGGAAGGATAGATACAAAAAATTCCATCCCAGGTTGATATTCAAAGTAAGAAGCGGATTAGATATTGAATTAAGTAAACTAAGATTCGAGGGGGACACACTGTTAAAAATATCATCATATCTGCCAAATGAAGAGTGTCCTTTAGATGATAGCTTACCCGGAAAAATAACCTCGCTTAATCCAGATTTGAAAATAGTTGGCCTCGAGATACCCAACGATCTCCTTTGGGAGACGGAAAAAGTCATAAATGAAAATAGAAAGCGATTCTTTTTATATGGATATGGGAGTTATGTGCGTGCTTATTCAGAAAAATTCTTTAAACATAATATAAACGCTATAGTTGATTATAACAAGAAAGTATGGACATCTTTCAATAGAAAAAATAGGGTTTCATATTTTGAAGACTACCGAGATTCTCTCCCCAGCTATGCCGAAACAGAGAGGCCAGTAGCCATAGTAGCTACATATCATTCATCTCATTTCAAGATTGCAAAAGAACTTTTTCAGGCAAATCCCCGAGGAAAAGTTTTTATCGAAAAGCCACTGGTTGTTAAATTCTCCGACGCTTTGGCGCTTATCAAGCTCAGGAAAGAAGGCTTTTGGTTCGAGGTGGGATATAACCGCCGTTATATTGACTGGAATAAAATGATCAAGCAGGTGTTGGAAAATACACGATCACCAAAGGTGATCAATATCTCAATTAAGGAGTTGCTTATACCACCTACCCATTGGTATTACTGGCCTAATCAGGGGACCCGGATTACCGGAAACTTATGCCACTGGATAGATTTGGCCTATTTCTGGCTTAGATGTAGGCCTCGTGAAATGTCACTGATGAGCACGGGTGATTCAGTAAGTTTAAGTATTTTATTTGAAGACGATTCGCTGGTGAATATAGTAGCTTCGGACCGGGGCAATAATCTGAGAGGAGTGCAGGAAAAAATAGAAATCAGGACCGGGGACAAGACTATTTTTATCGACGACTATAAGAGAATGATATTTTATGATAATGGAAAGAGCTCCGTTAAAAGGAGGCTCTTAAGAGGCAAGGGGCATGATCAAATGTACAAAGAATTTCTGAGAGCAATAAAGACAGATGGAGAACCTTTGTATGAAAACGAAGATATCTTTTGGGTTTCATACTTAACCGAGGAAGCATCTAAAATGTTTGTCAACAAGCAGAAATACATAAAAATAAACATGGCTTATGATAAAGGTCATGTTACAAGTTATTAGCATGCCGAAAATAAAGGAATATAGGGAAAATGATAATATCGGGAGAAGATAATTTTATAAAATCTATATCAACAAGGGAATTTTTCCGGTATGCTAAAGAGAGAAAGATTTATAGAAAATATCAATTACCTCTTATAAAATATACTGCAAATTTATTAAACCCTTACATTCAGGGGACCGTCCTCGACATTGGGTGCGGCAGGAGCAATTATATATTTGAATCAACAAGTGACCATTCAGCTTCGAAAACAGTCGGTATCGATCTATCTAAAGATAGCTTGAATAACAACCCTTGGATAACAATCAAGATCGTTGGAGATGCCCAGTACCTGCCCTGCCGCAGGGAAACCATAGATTGTGCAATGATGCTTGATATAGCGGAGCACCTCCGTAATCCTAAGC
>CP070770.1:1069638-1071393 GCA_020345765.1 Deltaproteobacteria bacterium | reverse complement strand
AGGCCGATCGGGATTATGGAAGGTACCGGGGGGATAACCCGGGAGATAAAGAAGATTATCAGGGCGGTCAGGAAGAGGACCGGCAGTACCGTGCTCTACGATACCGACCCGAAAAGACTGATAAAGAGACTGCTTAAGGTTTACGAAAAGGAGAAGGGGAAACCCCGCAGCTTCAGTGCCGGTTAAGTTTTTTAGGAGTCAACGATGATCGATATTACCCTTACCGAAGAACAGCGGATCATTAAGGATATGGTGGAGAGGTTCACCGAGAAGGAGATTGCGCCGATCGCCTCCGAGATCGATGAGGAGGAGAAGTTCCCCGAGGAGATCTTCCGCAAGAAGATGGGGGAGGCGGGACTATTAGGTGTGCTCATGCCCCGGGAATACGGGGGTTCCGACGCCGGGGTGGTGGCGGCCACGGTGGTGATCGAGGTCATCTCCAAGGTCTCCGCCTCCGTGGCCCTCTCGTTCGGCGCCCACTCGGTGCTGTGTGCCAATAACCTGAAGGAGAACTGCAGCCCGGAGCAGAAGGAGAGGTATCTGCCGGCCCTGATCTCGGGAGAGGCGATCGGGGCAATGGCCCTGACCGAGCCGGGGGCGGGCTCGGACGCCATGGGGATCACCACCACCGCAAGGAATGAGGGGGACGAGTTCGTCCTCAACGGCACCAAGACCCTGATCACCAACGGCCCGGTTGCCGATGTCCTGCTCGTCTATGCCAAGAGCCCGGCCTGCACCGATCAGCGCATCCCGATCAGCGCATTTATCGTGGAGAAGGATTCTCCCGGGTTTTCCGTGGGGAAGAGGATCCACAAGATGGGAATGCGGGGTTCTCCCGTCTCGGAGATTATCTTCGAGGACTGCCGGGTCCCGTTCGAGAACCTGATCGGGAAGGAGGGACAGGCGCTGAAAATGCTCTGGAGCGGTCTCAATGTGGAGCGGGTAACCCTCTCCGGGATCTGCCTGGGGATCCTCCATTCCTGCCTGGATACCGCTTCCCATTACGCCCGGGAGCGGCAGCAGTTCGGCAGGCCGATTGCCGAATTCCAGATGGTCCAGAAGATGATTGCGGATATGTCCACCAGCAAGACCGCGGCCCATCTGATGATCTACTACGCCGCCCAGGAGGCCGACAAGGGCAGGCGGATCAACCGGGAGGCGGCCGAGGCCAAGCTTTTCAGCTCCGAGGCGGCGACCAGGGCGGCCCTGGATACGATCCAGATCCTCGGGGGATACGGCTACACCCGGGAGTTCCCGGTGGAACGCTGGATGCGGGACGCCAAGCTGATGGAGATCGGCGCCGGCACCTCCCAGATCATGCGCTACATCATTGCCAAGGAGCTTCTCTCCTCCCCCTGATTCTTACTTACCTGTCCTGAGCCCCGCCTTTGGCGGGGTCGAAGGGCTGCTCCTTACCGAACCCTTACGTAGTCCTTACGAAGCATCGGCGTAGTAGGACAAAGTAGGGCCCTAATCACTTTTTTCTTGTAAAAGAGATTTTTATATGGTATTTATTAGCTGTCAGGCAGTAGTTTAGCTGGTTATCTATTTCACTAATTAAAGGGCTGAGATGATTGGACAAGGTATTACCGGAAGCGAGGGGCGGACAGAGATGTTGACTTGATAATTAGATAGATTAACCGATAAAAACCGGGGGTCGGTATGACAATTCTGCCCCAGAAATGGTTATTGAAAGGGGATGCTTATCAGAGAAGCTTTTAGCTTCTTGATCTCATCCCCTTTTTTATTGGGTGA
>CP070770.1:1067746-1069538 GCA_020345765.1 Deltaproteobacteria bacterium | reverse complement strand
AGGTCTTCTATTAAGTCATTACTATCTTCTGAAGGTTTTCCGGGATCAGGGGGTTTGCCCTTATCCTCCGGTGCCTGTGCGAACAGAAAAGAAGATTGATCAATAAGAGAGGAATCTGTGCTTAAGAATAAAGTGAGGGTGAAAATTGATAAGAATAAAATGGTTTTCCTTAACATTTTGGACCTCCGAATAAAGATTAATAAAAAAATCCTGCTTAGTAAATAACCACGACTATATAGTTTTTGCGAGTGATATACTAATTATCGAGCTAAAATATTATGGAAAGTCAGTAATAGGCGGATTAGGTGAAGTATTGGCGAGCTTCAAACTCGCCGTTTAACAAGAATTAATATCTATAATCCGCCTCAAGCGGAAGATAATACAATCTATTGATTTATAGGTTGGTTGACAATTAATTCTTTGAAGCACCTGCCCTGTCGATCCCAGTAGAAATCATATACCAAAATACCGTTTTCTCTTTAACTCATATTACAATACATGCCCCTTGTCAATACTTTTTTAACTATTTTTCTGGCCTGAAGGTTCCGATATAAAATTGAATAAAATCAATTACTTACACCTATTCATACATTTTATTGAATAAATAACAGGTTAAGCTGTCTTTTCTATAACTTACTGATTTTATTAAACTATTTCCAAAATTAATCAGTGAATTTTCTCGGTAGCAAAGGCAATTATTTATTTGACAAACACAAAAGGCTGGTGTAATCTTATCCTATATCTGGAATAGACTTCATGAATTATCGCCAAACCTTTTTCAAGGGAGGTCGTTGCCATGAAGAGAAAAGCCTATTTCCCAGTCTTTTTTGCCCTTCTTCTATCATTTCCCATCCTTACAACCTGCGGGAGTAATGAAAAAGTTGTTGAGGTTCGGGTTGAGGGCGGCGAAGAAACAGATAATCCACTAAATAAATTAGCTGATAATGTTGTCCTCGTGGATGAACTGCCTATTACCTTAGAGAGCATCGACGGAGCTGTCTATAGGTATTCATATAGCAATACTCCTCCTATCATCAATCCCGGCGATATCCTCCTCAGCGGCAAAGGCGAAGGCTATCTCCTAAGGGTCAACTCGATTCAAGACCTGGGAGGTATTTTAGAGGTTAATGTTGAGCAGGCAGCTCTTAATGAGGCATTTGAGGAATTACATATACAGGAAACTATTGCGGTAGAAGGCGACCCAAGCCAGTTACAAGCAGGCAATGTCAGGCACCCGAGGGTAATGGGAAATAACGAGTCAGTCAGTATCAATATTCCTGACATTTCATTTACCGATTCTGAAAATTATGATGTTTCTGTAGAGGGCAGTTTCAGTTTTGCCCCTCTGGTAGATATTGTGATTGATATCTCCGGAAAAGAGCTAATAACTTTCAAGGCAGAATTATCCGGAACCGCTGCCCTGGATCTGGATACTGTCTTCGAGGCTGCAACTGCGGTTAATGTTACTCCGCCGGAAATTACGCTTATCGGTAAAGGAGGCGTCATTTCACCATCTCATATGCAATTATTTATTGTGACTATTACTATCCCTGTTGGCGAGCAAACTATTCCAGTGCCGGTCGTTAGCAGATTCACCCTCGGTGCAGGCGTAGAATTTTCTGCCGAGGACGAGGTCACCGCAGAATTCGGATTCAACTCTAATTGCTCAACCTCGTTGGGACTTGAGTATCAAGACGGCTGGAATCCGATTGACCACAGCGACGCATTAGATTATAGCTTTGACCCTTACATGAGTATCGACCGGCCGGGAGCTCTGTCTTTAGAGGCATAT
>CP070770.1:1065829-1067646 GCA_020345765.1 Deltaproteobacteria bacterium | reverse complement strand
TAAGGGCAATTAATTATCCTCTGGGGATATCATGATGGTCCTAGAAGAAAAGATTAATGAAAGTAAGAACTCTGTTTTTAACAGGATTAGAGAATACCTTGTGGGGAGAGTCCCTGTTTATGGATTGACAATTACTTTTTTTGCCTTTGGGATTACAGCTCTACCTGGATGTGGATGTGGTGATCGTATAACAACAG
Organism: Deltaproteobacteria bacterium; assembly: GCA_020345765.1. GTDB lineage: Bacteria > Desulfobacterota. The sequence goes on along the minus strand of CP070770.1, from coordinate 1,067,449 downwards.
TCGGTTGGGTAAATATAATATCTCCCAGCGACAGTCAGGAACTTAAGACAACCGAGGTAGAAGTGATCGGGAAATTCGGCGGTTTTCCGAAGCCAAGAGAGGTTAAGATTACGGCCAAGGTGGGAGAGGGAAAGTTGTTTTCGGGTATAATTACGGGAGAAGATTATTCCGTTATCTTAAAGGAACTTCCTCAAGACGACCAAACCCTGACTGTCGTAGCGACAGATGGGATTAAGGAGGCTTCTGCAACTGTCACTATAAGGGTGGACACGGTTCCTCCCGAGGTAGAGATCAATTCTCCTTACACGGGAACTATGCTTGAATCTCTGAAGATACCCATAAAGGGCACCGCCTCAGATGCAACATCCGTGGTTGAGGTTATCCTGGTTAACGGGGTAGAGGCAACTGGTCCTCCCTTTGCTCCCGGGATAGTTGGAAGCTGGAGTGCTACCTTGGAAAATCAGCCCCAGAGCCAATTGACGATCCAGGCCACCGCCACCGATGGGATGGGGTGGAGCAACAGCGATTTAATAAGTATTGTTGTTTCCTATCCCCCCGTCCTTCTCGGCCCGGGGGGAGAGGACCCTTATGGCATTATTGACCCTGCCAATGGATCTATCTGCTACGATGTGATAAACGGCATTGACTGCACAAACCCTGATAACGAGATAGACTTTGGTGTTCCTGGGGTGGGAGATTTCGGTATCGGCACCGCCCGGAACTTCCGGCCCGGTGATAAGGTTACCCTTCCTATAAACGCTAATATAGGAGATAATATTCTCTTAGCCTGGACAATTAACCTGGAATACAACAAAGATATCCTTATAAACCCTATGGTAAGGGAGAGTGATAAAAATCTCCCTCCATCTTATTACACAAAAATCGCTAACAGCTCAGGTTATAATTTTAAGTCAGATGAACCAGACGAACCTGCTATTTTACTCTGTGGTTATATCAGTAATACCGGGCCAATGGGACAGAAGAATCTAGCTAATCTAACCTTTACCATATCCGAGAATGCCTTACCTGGTTATTATCCGGTCTATGTAAATGTTGAAATCTTCGAGGCTTTAGGGGAACGACAAGAGAGTTCCGGAACGCAAATGGATGGAGTGACACCTTTAGAATATGTTACTACATATAGTATTGATAATAATCCAATCTCCGGTCTGGTAAAGGTTGTGCCGTAATGTATTTATGTAAAAATAGAGACTAAAAGATTTTAAAAAGTAGTATGATGAGTGGGAAAAGATTTCGGATCCTTGCAAGATTTTTGCTCCTGTCAGCAGGCATAATACTCATATTTAATTCGCCAGTCGGGGCGGTGGACCGGCCCGGATTAATGATTTACGGCGATGTTGATACTCAAGCATTAGGACCGCTTAGTAACGTTTATCCCACTGCCTATGATGCTGCAATCATAAGGGCAATTAAGACCGGTGTAATAACTGACAGCTCTCGGGGCAGTCTGTGGGATACCGGACTGTTCGGAGATGTCAACGGCGATAATGTCGTAAATGTAATCGATGCCATGCTCATCACGCGCTACACTGCCTTTCTCGAATCAACCTTTGCCAATAGCCCGACTACTCTGGTTCCGGTATCGGTAACAGTTTATAA
>CP070770.1:1063907-1065729 GCA_020345765.1 Deltaproteobacteria bacterium | reverse complement strand
GGATGGGAGTGTTTGTCGAGCTGGGGCGGCCCGCTCTGGGCACACGCTTCGTTGATGTGGAGCGGGTAGTGAAAAGATTTCGAGTGCACGGATTCCCCGTGATTCCGGATAATCCGGTGGCAGAATTGATTGAGGACCCTTTGACTGGTGCACTCAAACCCGAAATCCTCCAGGAGAAGGCAATGTCGGTTCTGGTCGAGTTCATTCTCCCCGATACTGCAGTGAAGGAGCTTTTAGGAATGATAAATGAACTCTCGGATAGGGTCGAGACCGTTTTCAATGTAAGTGTAGCTTTGCGTGCCGATCAGGATGGGAGGTCTCCGTTCAGGGATCTGTTTGGTCCGGGAATCTTCAGTCTTCCGAACGGTAAGGTTAATCTGGGCTTAGCCGAGGGGATCGGCAAGAAGGATAAATAGGTTATGTCGCACACATCACAGCGCCGCGGCCTGGATCCCTCCCGACCCGGGAAGGAGATGATCGTGCTGGCGATGATCCCCGGTAGATACAAGGAAAAGGGCGGGATCAGGACTGCTATGAGTGAACTCGCCCTGAAGATGCTTGCGCACCGTCCCCATAACTGGCTTACACGTAACTTCGCGGAAATCACGATTCCACAACTGGGAGCGGCCCAGGGGCTGGTGGGGTGGCTAAATAAGTACTGGCCCGAAACTACCAGGCGGTTACTTATGCGCCTAGTGGCACAAAGATCCACGGTAGTTACCGCAATTTACACCGAGCCACAAAATACCGTTAACCTGGTCAAGGAGATTAAAGGTGAGTGGCTGACTACCAATCAGCAAGAGGGATATCCGATCTCCATTGTGCTCTCCGGGTTGTTTGACGATATTCACCAGTGCTGCCGGGACACCGGTGTGCGCGAGCATACCTACCTGCACTCCCTGGGCTCTTTCGGCCGCACCGGGAGTTTGCCCGCGGAAGACGAACTGGAGTTGATCACCATGTGCGGTCACGGGTTAATCGCTCCATCCCGGGTGCAGCATCTGGTAGAGAAAGTTCGTAAAAGGGAGATCACACCGATGGGGGCGGCCGAAGACATCACTAAACCGTGCGTGTGCGGTATCGCGAATCGCAAACGTGCGGAGGAGATCTTCGGTCGTCTGAGTGAAATTTAAGGAATAAAATACTTAATTGGAATTAAGTTATGGATACAGTAACCCAAATTGCACTTGGTGTGGCGACGTCAGAGGTCGGATTCCGCCGCCGGTTAGGAAAAAGGGCCAACTGGCTAGCAGCGGCCTCGGCTCTGCTGCCGGATCTGGACATGATCGTACAGCGCTTCATGGGAGAATGGGGATTCGTGATCGTACATCGGGGAATTTCACACTCGTTTCTTTTTTCTTTTCTGGCGCCGTTTATCCTGGCCCGGTTATTCTGGCGAAAAAGCAGGCCCGACCAGAGCTATCTGCGCCTCTGGGCCTGTTCATTCGTGGCATTAATTTCGCACCTGTTTCTGGATCTCTGCACTACTTACGGGACCCAGATTTTTCTTCCTTTCAGCAACCATAGGTTTGCCTGGGATTTAATCAGCGTCATAGACCCGGTCTACACTTCAGTTTTAATCATCGCACTCATTGGCTGCATATTCGCGCGAAAGCGCAGGCAGCCCCAACTGAGCCCGTGGATAGCAATGATTGGAATTATCATATCTACCGGTTATATCGGAGTTGGTGCGGTTAATCACGGGCGCGCCGTTGATATTGCCAAAGGTACTGCAGAAAAAATGGGAGAGGACATCGTTCGGGTAGAAGCCTATCCCATAATCGGCACAGTTTTTGTCTGGCGGGTAGTTGCCGAAACTGAG
>CP070770.1:1061984-1063807 GCA_020345765.1 Deltaproteobacteria bacterium | reverse complement strand
TGCATCTAATCCGGAGACATTGAAGAGCCAACCCTGGGGAATCTTCCTGACCCCCCAGCCATACCACCAGTAATTTCTTACGACATTACATGATCCAATCTCTTCCAAAGGAAAACTTTTTCTAATCAGCCCGGGGCCGAATTTAATCCTGATAAAGCCGTCATCTCCGGTAACAGTAAGGCTGGCGAACAGAATAATACATATCACGAGTATCCCGAAAACCGGGAGGGCAATCCAGTTTGAAATTATATCCCCATAATACCCGACCAGTAATATCACCAGCCCGATTGATGTTATCGTAACCCAGCCAATTTGAGTATGTCTATACATTTCTCAGTATTCAATCTCCGCAATTTGGTCATTAGTCAACAAGCTGGCGCCTTTCCTATGTGGCTGCATTTAGCTTGCGCCGTAACACCTTATGCCGGTGATGAAAAACGGTGCGAATAAACCAGGCAGTGATTCTCGCTGCCCGTTTAGGCTCAAAAGTTAAGTGATCGGTTATCTTGCTGCCCCTGGAAGTTGGCACGATCCGTCTCTCATGCCGCCACAGCTTCATGGAGCCCATCGGGGATTGCTCGATAAATCCTTCACCCTCTTTCATCTCGATAAGTGTGAGTTCGGAGTGGTCAATCGGAAGAAACCAGAATAAATAAATTCTGCTACGAAAAAGCGCTTTACCCGGCGTGATCTTGATATCTTTGATGCTTTCAATGTCACGCGGCGCGGTCATGCGAAAATAGGGGCACATTTCTGCGGAGATGCCCTTGAAGGAAGTGATCCACTCCCAAACCTGGGCGGGAGACGCCGTAACTTCGGACTCGAATGTAAGTTCAACTTGGCTCATTGGGTTACCTCAAACTCCTATTTTTCTAGCAATGTTCCGGCATCAGCTCATTTGTAAAGATCAAAGTCGGCCCTTACCCATACTCTTAATTAGGAATAATAAGTAGAGCATTTAAATCGGTGGGGTAGCTTATTCCCCGCGTGAATCAGCTACCTTCGTCGTTCTCTGACGATATTATCTTTTCCAATTCGGTGATTAGAGTAGGTAGGTCATTAGTTACTATCGCCCATACGATATCGTTGTCCACGTCGTAATAACCGTGTATTAAACGATCACGAGTACCGGTAACTTGGTTCCAGGGGATTTCAGGATGGTTTCGGCGAATATCTTCTGGAATACCTTTAGCTGCCTCGCCCACAATCTCCAGTAATCGAATTATAGCCAGGGCTAACATCTCGTCTTTATCCAGATCGGATCGTTCCCGCCCTAAAGCGAAGTTTACCGCTTTCCTCGAGGCATCGGCCATCTCACGAAGACGTATTATAATCCTATTGTCCACTATACTGCATCACCGCTTCTTCCAGCACCCGATCGCGGAAATAACGGCTGATAAAGTTTGGTGTGTGTAGTTCCACTTTTCGCCCAAATATCTCGGAAAGCTCGTTTTCCATGCCGAAAAACGCTAATCCGGGATAATGTCCCGGCGCAAATTCCACCAACACGTCGATATCGCTTTCCGGCCCGAAATCGTCACGCAAGACCGAACCGAACAGAGATAACTGTCTGATGTGGTTGCGCCGACAGAAATCTGCTATTTTGTCCTTAGGGACTGTAAAGTTACTTTTATACATCGTTCAACTTTTCCAATGTGATTGAATATATATTACCATATAATTCTGAATAGCGAAAGTCTCTAATGCAGTTGTCTTACCGTGATTCCAAAAAAATCTGGGTTACTCGAATCCCCGAATCCTCCTGTCCTGTTTACTGAATCCTATTTAATGGCCTCGAAAAATGGGCGCTGTCCCTATTTTTA
>CP070770.1:1060008-1061884 GCA_020345765.1 Deltaproteobacteria bacterium | reverse complement strand
TGTCAATAAATGACATATGAAGATGTGATTCTGGATCCCCCCCCAGCTAATACCTTGTCCAACCATCTCAGCCCGTTAATTCGTAAAAACAGATAAGTTGTATCACTGGCTATAAATACCATGTAAAAACATCTTTGGCAAAGGAAAATCAATTATGAAGTTCAGTGTTCAAGGTACAAATCATTGACAAAGTACAAAATTCATTTATTCAGGGAATATAAAGGAGCTACAGGAAAATTATCCTACTACGTCCTATTTCGCTGAAAGCTACATAAGGACTTCGCCGGGCAGGCCCTTACCCTCTCCCCTCGGGGAGAGGGAATTAAAGGTGGAAACAAGCCCAGGAGGCTGGTTTATTTTAAATGGAAAACGATACCCGCCTTGGTCTCCGGGAAAAGCTCGCTTACTTCCATCCCCAATTCCCTCGCAATCGCTTCCCGGATATGCCGGGTTTTTCTCTTCCCGTTTATTACCTGGTTCAGCCCGGCAGGGGAAACTCCCACCCTCCGGGCAAGCTCGGTCTGGGTGATATCCTTATCAATGAGGAGTTTTTTGATTTCTTTTGCGCTCATCTCCGTGCAATCTCCGGCGTCAAGATATTTTTTTTACGTTGGAAACAGCTTTTGGGGGAGGTCCGGGAAAATTTTCCCTTGACAAAGACTTTGGTTTTGGTAGTATTATTCTTTCTTGTTTTCTCGAAGGGCTGATCGCCGATAACCTTAGCGGCGATAATTCAACAGGGTGACCGAGAATTCTGTTGCGGAAGCTGCTTTGAGATAAAAATCCTTGGAAAAGGGTTTTTTGTGCTACTTGATTAAACTGCTGTGGACCTCGGTCACCCTGTTAAGTTAAAACCCTGTTGTCCTCCTGACTATCTCCATAATAGATTCGATCCTCTACCTCTTATATAACTTTTAGGTTTTATCAGGGAACCTTCAGGTGGTGTTTTACCTTTTTAACCAGCTTCTGAAGATTGTCGGACTTTGTTAAAAAATCGTCCGCCTGTGACTCCGCTGCCAGCTTCTCGAGCTCTTCCCGAGTTTTGATAGAAAAAAGAATTACTTTTATTTCCTTAAAAATATTGCTCTCCTTGAGGTTCCGGCAGATCTTGTCTCCGCTGAGTCCGGGCATACCCACGTCCAGGACTACCAAATGAGGCTTGATTTGCGCTACCTTATTGCTTGTGCCTAACGGTTGATCCGAGGTAAATACAGAATATCCTTCCTGGGTAAGGGCATCTTTAACTATATCCAAGATTACCTTGTCATCATCGACTATCAGGATCTTTTTCTTTTCCATGTGATACGGCCGCGGTATTTTCTGTCATATTGGGCAGTATCAATGTTGGAGTCGGCGACAGTTCCGGTTGTCTGCGGCGTTTATTGTTTTTTAGAATTAATAATTTTTATAAAAATTGAGTTTAATTCATTATTTATGAATATGATTCACAAGTCAAGAAATTGCTATCAACCGATAAACTAACAGCATTTGAAAACAATGTCAAGGGAAAAGGTTGGCCGATATAAATTTTTTTATGGCCATTTTTGTGACCATGAAAAAATAAGGGGAATAAAAGGATATAAAATTGTCTAATAGGTTAATAAATGCTTTGTTATTATGGGATTGAGGGAATAGCAAAAATTAGCAGAGAATACCGGGTAGAATCAGGAAATAGTATCTGCCGTCGTCCCGATTTCCCGAGACGACGGCGTGACAAGGGGGAGTAGAGGTAAGGAGTAGGGAGTTTGGAGGAGGCAGTAGGGAGTAAGCAGTAAGCAGTAAGCAGGAGGTAGTAGGGAGTATAAATGACAAATGTCAAATACCAAATAGATGTCAAAATCCTAATGTCGAGCCCCCCTCACCCTGTCCCTCTCCC
>CP070770.1:1057943-1059908 GCA_020345765.1 Deltaproteobacteria bacterium | reverse complement strand
CCTGGTAAAAACCGGGCGGGCGCTGACCAGTACTACCGTCATCATCGCCGGCGGGTTCCTGGCGAACCTTGTTGCTTTCCTCCTCTCCTCCGTGCATATGGGTATCCTCAGTGCGGTAGCAGTTATCTTCGCACTCGCCGCCGATCTCCTTATCCTGCCCGTGGTGCTCTCGATCTTCCGGCCGGTGAAGGTCAGTATTGATGAAGGTTAGTGAGAATACGGCAGTTTACCTTAAGCAGAGCAATAACTAAGTTAAACTCGTATCCCGTGTAACGAGCCCGGTGAATTGTTCGCTGAGCAGCCAGACGATGTGTCCCACCGAGCGGTTGAGGGCGTGGGGAAATGGTTTTTCCAGTTGGGTGAGGTTGAAGTATTTTCCGCTGACACCGTCGAGCTCCGGGCTGGCCGCCAGGTAGTAAATCGCATCCCCGGAGATGGAAGCGGGTTTGAGCAATGGGTCGACCAGAAGGGCCTTATAGACCTTTCTCCAGAGCCATCCGTTATTGGAGCCCATTCTGCTCTTGACCTCCCCGGGATGCATTGCATTGATGGTCACTCGGGTGCCTTTCAGTTTGTCCGCCAGCTCCCGCGTAAACATAAGGTTGGCCGTCTTGGAGGCGCCGTAGGCGCGTATCCCAAAGTAGTGGCGTTTCTCCCAGTGTAGGTCATGCAGGTTCAAGCCGCCGAAGCGATGGCCTTTTGAATTCACGTTGACGATGCGGGCCGGTGCGCTGGCCTTCAGGCGCTCAAGCAGGAGATGGGTGAGGAGGAACGGTGCCAGATGGTTGATCGCAAAGGTTGTCTCGAAACCATCTACGGTTACGGTCCGCCTGGTAGAGTGCATACCCGCATTGTTAACAAGGATATGGATCTTCGGGTAGCGATCCAGCAGTTCCTTGCCGAGCCTGCGGACCTCAGCGAGCGACGACAGGTCGGCGAGCAGGAGATCGACCGGGCCTTTCACCGAAGCCTCGATTTTCGCCTTGGCTTCCTCACCTCGCTGGCGATTACGGCAGACCATGACCAGGTGAGCATTTCCCTGAGCGAGGCGCAGAGCGGCCTCGAAGCCTACACCCGAATTCGCCCCGGTGACAATACATACCCGTCCGTCCATCGATACATCAGTGGTGTGCTCCTTACCCTTCGAAAGTCCCATTAGTTTCCTTCCGAGGACTAACCTAAAAGCGTCCTCATCACCCAGCGATACATCTTCCCGATCCCGGGAATGGCGTCGAGAGTATCACCCCACAGGTCGAAATGGTCGCGGTGCTCGACGATCAAGCCATCATTGTCCAAGGTAAGTTTGGTGACACCGTGCATTGGGGTAAGAGGTGCTTTACGGAAACGCGTAGTCATCGTCCACTGGAGGAAGATGATGTTACCGTTCTGGGCAACATCATGGACGGTCATATAGATCTCCGAGCAGCGCCGGGCCAGCCGGTCGCACATTTCGATGAACTTGTCGCGTCCCTCGATGACCTGAATGGAGTCCCGGAAGCGGACATTTTGGTGGTAAAAGGGATAGATGTGTGAAAAGTCGGGTTTGCCTTCGTCACTGTAGGTGCGCGAATATATCTCCCGTACCTTATCCAGGGTTAGAGCCGACGACGGCGCTCCTTGCTGAGTTTCTGATTGCTTGTCTTCCATGACTCCTCCTGTTCAATTAACAACTGTGTCTGTTTGATAATACTAAACGAAGTAAAATTATATCAAATTGCATAACCAGATGCAAAAAGATATTTGCCTTGTTGGGGAAAAAATGATATAAAGCTTCTAAAGAGGAAAATTGATTGAAAAAGTTAAATCCGGGGAGGTAAAAATGACGGCGAAGGAATTCTGGGAAAAGTATAAAGGAGAGATCGGCCTGGGGATCTTGATCCTGTATGTCATTCTGCTGGCCCTGGCCACCATTGATGACGGAATGGAACTCGGCTGGTTCAACTGGGGCTGGATACCCTGATAAAA
>CP070770.1:1055873-1057843 GCA_020345765.1 Deltaproteobacteria bacterium | reverse complement strand
CGTTATCGCTTCCGGCAATAAGGTCCTTTCTCCCATCGTGGTTCATATCCGCAGCAGCAAGATGATAATGGTTTTCTAGAGCGGTAGGGCCGGTCTCCGGGCTCCAGAAATAGCGCCTTAAACTGTAACCGTCGCCACTGCTTGGGATAATGTTCCAGTTTGAGTAAGTAATCAGGGTATTTCCGGTATTGGACTTTACCACCCTTGTCTGTCCTTTTCCGATTCCGGATGTTATTGTGAGCTGATAACCGAACCACTCATCAGGTGTCCAGCTTTTAGCCGCATCTACCAGGGAAGAAGGCCCTCCGCCGGTAGCGGTTCCGGTAGTGCTGCTGAACTGTCCCAGCCATACCTTTACTCCCTCTCCGCTATTATGGCTGGCGGCAACATCTATCAGGCCATCGTTATTAAGGTCGGCAGCGGCTACATCATAGTATTGTCCGACACTGGCGGGAGACGGGGGTGAGCTTTCTGTGATCGCTTTTACCCAGCCTCCGCCTCTTTTCCCCAGCCAGATATGAACCCCGCCGTCATTCTTGGCGGCAATCACATCGGGGACCCCGTCCCGGTTGAAATCGGCCGAGTCAACCCCCTGATAACCGGTTACCGAAGCGCTCCCCGAAGCTCCCCGCAGCCACTGGAGGGGCATAACCTCGGCCTCCCTTATTTGCAGAGAAACCTTCATACTGTTAGGAGAAACACTTACCACATCCAGCAGACCGTCGATATAATAATCAATCACAGAAACTCCTAAATAGTTTCCACTTATAAAAACCGAGGTCTGGGCAACCCAGAGATGGTCCTGGTCACCGAACCAAACCAGGACCCCTCCCCCAGCCTGGGCACCGATGATATCTGGGTATCTATCCCTATCAACATCAGCGATTGTTACCGCTTGGTATATATCCTCTTCCGTAGGGAGGGTTGTCCCCGGATATTTGGTTGTCTGGGTTAACCAGGAACCCTTACCGTTACCGTACCAGACGGATATTCCATATTCGCTCCCGGCAACGATATCAGAGTTGCCATCCAGATCGAGGTCAGCGGCCGCCACTGAGAGATATCTCCCGGTAGAGACAGGATCGCTTTGGGCGGCAAATGACCAGCCCGGAGGCCCGTTTCCGAACCAAACATCAACTCCACCGGCGTCGCGGGCAGCTACTATATCCATCAGGGCATCATTGTTAAAGTCTGTTAGGGTAATCTTGTTATAATTATCGATGGAAGATATTGGGATTGGTCCAAAATCAGGCCCGGTAGGATCGGTATTTTCCCAAAGATAAAACCCCTCAGCTCCGGCAGCTATAATGTCCATATCCCCATCGTTTTTATAATCAAAAACTTCTACCGACTTATATTGTCCTGAAAATATCCCTGACGCATCTGTCCAGCTTATTAAGAAATCGCCATCCGGGTCTCCATCCCCCAACATTATTACATCGATCCCACTTTCTCCCACAGCGACGAAATCCAGGTTACCATCATTATTAAAATCGGCTACGGTCACATCTATGTAGTCCCCTGCTATGCTGTTGCTATAGTAACAGCCATCAGACCAGACGGCAGCGGGGCAGGGGAAATATAGTCCCTGTAGCCAGATATCCGCTCCGTTTGCCCCGACCGCAATGACATCCTGCCGGCCGTCATTGTTAAAATCACCGGTAGCTACGTTCCGGTAGTCTAATCCCCCTTTTACATGAGCCACTTCCCAGGAAATGGCGTTACCGTCAGTGGGAGAGAGCAGCAGGATCAATAATGCTGAAATATATAGGTAAAATGATCTCCCCCTAAATATCCCGTGAAAATCTTTTACTCGTTCTTTATGTTTCATAATTCCCCCTTTAAATAATTAAATCAAATCCAAATATCAAAGTAGTTCATAGTTCACAGTGCACAGTTCAAAATGTATTATGAACATTGAACCATGCACTGAATTTTGAGCTTTGTCATTTGATATTTCCGGTATGCGT
>CP070770.1:1053767-1055773 GCA_020345765.1 Deltaproteobacteria bacterium | reverse complement strand
TTGCCATTACCCGCCTCAGCGACCTCGCCCAGTACCTGACCCTCATCCTGGAATCAACCGTCCTGAAATCGTCGGAAGGTGATAACGGATCTAAAAAAGAGGGGACATTATTGAAATATTGACCTGTCGTCAATATCTCCTTGATAATATTAACTATTTTTTCTTTTTTTCCCCCTGTTTTTCCCAGTTTAGCGATTTGGAAACTAACTTAAGGCTCACCCCTAGCCATTACGCTGTCTCCTAAAAAATCCAAAAAGTCATTATTTCAATAACGTTTCCCTTTTCACCCTTTTGGGGTTGACATTTATAAAATATACTGTATAATTTACAACAGAATGTAAAATATACAGGATTTTGAAATGAATAAAATATGTGACAGATGGGTAGGAAGTGAAATAACCGGGAAAGTTTCAAAAAGAAAAGTAAAAATACTTTTTGGTGCCAGGCAGACCGGTAAATCTACGCTTTTAAAAAAGATATCAGATTCTTCCACTGTTTTAATAAATTTACAGGACAGGTCAGAACGACTTCTGTATGAGAAAAACCCTGATGAACTTATAAAAAGGCTGCGTGCGATAAAAGGCAGAAAAAAAATCTCAATCGATGAGATACAAAAAGTCCCGCAACTCCTTGGCGATATCCAGCTACTTTATGACGAAAGTCCCGGTAAATTTGATTTTATTCTTTCAGGTAGCTCAGCAAGAAAACTGCGGGGGGCTTCAGCAAATCTTCTACCAGGCAGAGCCCATCAATATAAAATATTCCCTGTTATTACTTCGGAAATGGATTCAACAAAAGAGTCATCGGTTCTGCGTCTTAAAAAGGTGAATGTAAAACAAAAGTTTCCCGCTCAGAATATTGAAGATATAATTCTTTATGGAACGCTTCCCGGGATAATGCTCGAAGCTAAGCATGCAAAAGGAAAAACACTTGAGACCTATACGGAATTATACCTTGAAGAAGAAATAAGAAGAGAAGCGCTGGTTAAAGATATAGGACATTTCTCAAATTTTCTTGAATTGGCTGCAATTGAATCCGGCAATGTAATGAATCTAACCGGGATTTCTCAACAGTCAGGGGTACCGGTTTCAACATTAAAAACATATTATCAGGTTCTGGTTGATACCTTTGTTGGATACTGGATTCCACCTTTTACCTTTCGCTCAAGAAAGAGAATCTTAAAAACTCCCAAATTTTATTTTTTTGATACTGGAGTTAGAAACGCTCTTTCCCGGCTACCATTGAGCTCGAAAATATTGAAAATCCAGGCAGGTAAATTGTTTGAACAATGGGTAATAACTGAACTTTATCACAGGTGTAATTATCTTGGGAAAGGATACAGATTGTCATACTGGAAAACCGTGTCAGGCAGTGAGGTAGATGTGGTTATTACCACTCCGGATAAAGTTATACCAGTGGAAGTTAAATGGACCGTCTCCCCGGCTAAAAAAGATGTGAGATCGCTTGAAGTTTTTCTGGATACATACAATAGAGTGGCGAAGCAAGGTTTTATTATATGCAGGACTCCATATAGATTGCAGATGTCTAAGAGGATTACTGCAATACCATGGCAGGAGTTTTAACTTGCCGCTCTGATTTAGTGTAGTAATTTACTACGGTGGTGATTTGCTACAGTCAGGTTTTACTTGCCTAAATAGTTGTTATTTCTGCTTTTTTTCTTCTCGAATAGCTCTACCGTAGCGTTACCCGACACATCTTACAGGAAAAATTCCTGAAAGATAAGACAAACACGATCAATTTACCTTATTAATCAAGCATTTACGCTTTCCGGCCATGGTTGGCATATAATGTGCAATCTTTATAAATTACCCCTGCAATCAGTTTGACCGTGAGTGGAGAAAAAATATGGAGATAAGATTTGAAAAATTAAGAGGGAAACACAAGGTTGCAATTGTAACTCTACTTTTAGCCGTCCTTATCCTCATTACATATTATTTTCATATGGCACTTAGAGATGACGCTGTCTTTACCCATCTCTTTTATGT
>CP070770.1:1051649-1053667 GCA_020345765.1 Deltaproteobacteria bacterium | reverse complement strand
TCTCGGCAATCATTAATAGAATTCCGGTAAACGAGCCCAAAAAGGCTCCGGCAATCAGCCCGAAGATCGCCCCCCGCCACCCCAGAAAGGCCCCGATCATCGCCAGCAGCTTAATATCACCTCCGCCCATACCCTCCCTTTTGGTAATTAAGTGATAGAGGATCGCCACCAGCAACAGGGAACCTCCCCCGATCAAGATCCCCAGTGCCGAGTCCAGAATACTTAGCCGCGGAAGAATCAGGGAGGAGAGAAAGCCTGCCGGGATCCCGGATAAGCTTATTATATCAGGGATTATCTGATGTCTCAAGTCGATGAAGGTGATCACCACCAGGGCCGCAAAGAAGGCAAAATAGATAAAGTATTGCAGGCTGACTCCGTATCTTAAGATGAATGCTAGGGAGAAGGTCCCTCCGATCAACTCGACGATAGGATACTGTGGTGAAATGGTCGCCTGGCACCGGCGGCACTTTCCGCGTAGGATAAGGTAGCTTAGGATTGGGATATTGTCATAGAACCTGATGGGACTCTGACATTGGGGGCAGTGGGAAGGGGGAGTGACAACGGATTTCGACTGGGGGAGGCGGATGATGCAGACATTAAGAAAGCTTCCGACAATAGCGCCGAAGATAAAGGACGCCACGTAAACTATTACAGCCAAATCCCAATGACCAAATCCCAATGACCAAATCCTAGGGCAAGCTGAGGTTATTTAAAGTCTCTTCTCTGAAAGATTACCGTTGTCAGAAGGAGGACAATTGTTGTATAAAGAGCTCCGTAGCCGGTAACCAGAGCGATGTATTCGGGATCTACCGGAAGACTATAGGCCGCCTGGGCCTTAATATTAAAGTTCTCCAGATTGGGGAGTAGATAGTAAAAGAAGCTGCTGAGCTTCTGGACAAAAACACTCTCGGATCGAGAGCCGAAGAATTTAAGGTCTGTGCTGAGATGGCCGATTACATAAAAGGATAGGGAAAAGATTGCACTCAGGGTGGGAGTGGAAAATGTGGAGAAGAATAAGGCAATTGAAGTAAGCAGGATTAATTCCAGGAAGATTAAGAATATCGCCTTCAGTATCCCAATAAGATCAAGGGGAACTCCCACATGATGGTAGCTGCGCAGGGCATAAAGGACGATGATAAACACGATGGACATAATCGCTATATTTACCAGAAGGGTGAGGAGTAGGCCTAAGAATTTCCCCAAGATGAACTTATATCGGGCAATCGGCTTGGAGACGATGGTATAGATGGTTTTCCTTTCGATCTCCTTATATACCAGACCGATCCCAATAAAGATCGCAATTAGAGCCCCGAAAAGGGAGATGCTCGCCAGACCCAAGTCAACCGTGATCTTCGTCCGTTCCCCCAGGGTTAGTCTCTCAAGCAGCACAGAGCTCCCGATCATTATCAGGGCAAAGATCAACAGGTTATAAAGGATTTTATCCCTGATCGTCTCCTTGAAGGTATTTAGGGCAATTGCGATAATCCTCATCTAACAAAATCCCAAAAAAAATCAATCATTTGCATTTTGCACTTTATCTATCCCTTGCCATCTTTGACTCAATAGACCCTACGACTCAAAAGACTCATTCCCCCCTGTTACTCCTTGCTACCCCTTGATATTCCCTTATATTCCCTTATATTCCCTGATTTTCCCTGTAACTAATCTTCCCCCAACTCCTTAATAAATATCTCCTCCAGAGTCTCCTTATGCGGAACCAGGGAAATGAGCTTTCCTCCTTTACTCTTGATTAGCTCCACTGCCTGTTCGACCTTCTCATCCCCTTCCACCGAAAGTAGCAGTTTATCACCCAGTAGCTTGTTCTCTATTCTTAGCTTCTCTAATTCCTCCAATCCTTCCCTGCTCAAACCGGTTATCGTAATCTCGGTAGACTTTGTCCCCGCTCCGATGAGCTCATCAATCTTTCCTACTGCCACCATTTTCCCCTTATTCAGGATTCCCACCCGGTCGCAAACCATCTCCACATCGGGAATGATATGGGTGCTGAAAAATACCGT
>CP070770.1:1049479-1051549 GCA_020345765.1 Deltaproteobacteria bacterium | reverse complement strand
AATACCGATCACTTTTGCCGCGAGGAGGGGGTGAGGTTCATGCGCCGGCTTCTTAACGACGAGCCGGTTGACCGGCCGATTACCCAGTACCATCTTCCGTTCTCCGGGTTTACCGCTCCCGGCTTTGCCTCGCGGCATGTCCGCGTTCCCACGATCCTGGTTTCCCTCGGCTGTCCCAACGCCTGCGAGTTCTGCAACACCTCCGCCTTCTTCTACCACAAGAAGATCTATGTCGCCGAGCCCGGTGAGGTCTATGATTTCATGAAGAACTACCAGAGGCGGCTCAGGACCAAGGACATCATGGTCATTCTGTTCGACGAGGATTTCTTTCTCAATCCCGAATATGTGCGCGAGCTGGGGCGGCTTATCCGGAGCAGCCGCGATACCTGGGGCATCCGGTATTTCACCTTTACCAGTATGCGCTCGATCTCCCAGTTCGAGCCGGAGGAACTCAGGGAATGCGGCGTGGGTTCCGTATGGATAGGGGTCGAATCGAGTTATTCCGAGGTAGTCGAGAATGAACACGGATACGCCAAGCGGGCAGGCAAGGAGATGCGGGAGGTGTTCGAGGGCCTCCAACGTTACGGCATCCAGACGGTTGCCTCCATGATCCTCGGCTTCGATTTTCACACGCGGGAAAACATCGAGGAGGACATCGATTACTTCGTCGGCCTCAAGCCCACATTCTACCAGGTTGCCCCCCTGACACCGTGTCCGGGGACACCGTTCTACGGGCGGATGGTCGAGGAGGAGAGGATCTACGAGGACTACGGCTGGGATGACTATCACATCTGGAAGGACGATGTTTTCAAAATAAAAAACTTCGAGCGCGGGGAGATCAGGAAGTACTATGACCTTACCCATGAAAAGCTGGCAGAGGAAAACGGCCCGCCAATACTCCAGATGCTTGAGGGTTCCCTGGAGGCCTACGAAATAATGAAGGATTCATCCGACGAGTTCTTGCAGTTTCAGGCGCAGGAATCGAAAAGATTAGCCCACGGCCTGCAGACGGTCCTGAAACCCATAAAGACAATGGCACCGAGCAAGAGGGTGAGGCAGCGTGCCGAGGGACTGGAAAAGAAATACCGGGAGCTTATCGGTAAGCCTCCCTTCCTCGTAAAACAGATCTCCCGTCTGGTCAATAGGAGGTTTGAAAAGGCAGCCCAGAATCCTCCGCCGAAGCCGTTAATCTCCGACCCGCTACCCCGGTGGACCTACTATAACCACGGAGGCGGCCCCACACCCCTGGTCCGCAAGGGAAGAAAATCCAAAAAGGCAGTTCCTTACAAGGACAAATCCTTCTTTGTGGGAGCGGGTTGACCGTTCCCGATAAAGAGGTGCCAGTTAATCTGCCCACCCTGGATGATTCCTCCATATGGATTGGCAGTACTTCCCCAGAATTGGCTGAGGGGATTGAGGGAGAGATTGGGGGTGATAATGGTCTTCCGAAGCGGATAATCAGGGATACAACCAAAGCTCTAATTCAGTCTCGTTGACAAAATATCTGTAAATTATTCAGTAAACCAAGTTTCTATTTTCAATTCATCAATTCTCCGGAAATGGCTAACATCATTTGTTACTAATACCAACCCATTTTTTAATGCAATACTGGCAATTCCTATGTCAAAGTCTTCAATCATTTGTCCTTTTCTTCTCAGCTTTGCTTTGATTTCGCCAAATATTTGTGCACTCTCTATATCACATGGTAACACTACTATAAGTTCTCCAAACCTTTTGACTTTTCTCAAAATAACCCATCCCCTAATCGAAGAGAACTTTTCCTATTATGAGTAATTTCTTTGATTATTTCTTCAGGGGATCTGCGATCTTTCCAGCTTCCCGCTAATTTCAGGAGCTTTGCCGTAGAATCTTGGGTTTTTATTTCTTTTCTGATTTCTGCTGTAATTCTATCTCCTTTTTTTAAATGAAGTTCTTTCTTTACTGCTGAAGGTAAAGATAAATGTCCATCCTCCAAAACTTTGCTGATAAAGGTAGCCCTGGCCATAATTATTCCCTCCTTATATCAAGTTTCCCGAATCGCTTTCCTCCTGACATCTACAATACCATAAA
>CP070770.1:1047307-1049379 GCA_020345765.1 Deltaproteobacteria bacterium | reverse complement strand
ACCTTAACCTCCAGCCCGCTTTTATCAACCTGAAAGATCGAGTGCTTCTCCGGCTTCTTGGAGACCAGCGATCCGACGGAAAGCTCCTTAACCTTGGATAGGAGATTTTCTATACTTCCCGGATCCGCCAGGTAGTTCTCGGAACTGGCGACCAGCCATGTCCCGTCCTTCTTCTCCAGGATAACCTCTTTCTCCGGGTCCTTCAATTCGATCCGCGCGGCCGCCGCCGGTAAAAAGTGAGGAGATAACAGAGTCTCTGCCGCTTCCTTCTTCTTCCACGGCCGCTCGACCAGAACCGCCAGTACCAGCAGGACAACCAGAACCGTGAGGTAGGTTAATATCCTCTTTGACTTCATATCAGCTCAGCCTTCCTCTTTCGCCGGAGCATAAAACGGACCAGACCGAAGCCGATTACCAGCAGGGGCACCCCCCCGATACCGAGGTACCTGACCAGCCTCTTCCCCGACTCGGAAAGCTCCTTTAAGGGTCGGTCGATCACCACCCGGGAGCGGATGCCGATCAGGTCCTCGCCCAGGGTGAGCCAGTCAATCGCATTGAGAAAGAAGGTGGCGTTGAAAGGGAACTGACGGATAAGGTTATTTTCCATAAACCCGTTGGAGATAAACGCGGAGTTCCCCACGACGATTATCTGGGTGGGAGGGGACTCCTTGAGGGTCTCCAACCCGCTGGTATTTACCCCCGGGGGTATCTCCCTATCGGCATAGAAGCTCTTAAACTTCCCGTTAATCGCGGCTCCCAGGCAGTAGCTCCTCTGGGTTCCCGGAGCAGGAGGGAGCTGACGCTGGGGATTCAGCTCAAAACGCTCTTTCTGGACCCAGCTATCCTCGGTAGTCTTGAACAGCTCGGTGATCTTCAGGTCGGGATTTGCCTGGGGAAGGATCTCCAGGGAACTGGCCCAGGGGAGTACCATGAGCTCGAGCTCGCTGACCACCGGGTTCTCCTGGTTGAAGTATTTCTTGGTTATCCGGGGAAAAAGCGGATAGGGGAGGCTGTAGCGGATAAACCTCTGGGGTGAATAAGTAAAATTGGCCATGGAGCGATCCAGGACCAGATCCTGATTGACCCTGACCCCATACTCGGACAGGAGCTCATTAAGCGGCTGGGGCCGGAGGGCAGCCTGGAGGATCTGGAAAGGCTGGGTCAGCTTAAAGACATTTACCCCATCGAGCAGCAGCAGGAGCTTGCCCCCGCGCATCAGGAACTGATCGATAATGTAGAGGTCATGTTCCGCGAGCTCCTTCGGCCCGGCGACAACCAGGGTATCCACCTTATCGGGGACGAGCTCACCTCCCGAGGTATCTACCTTTTCAATCTGGTACTGTTTTGCCAGTTCCTCCTTGATCAGCTGGTATTCATTATCGATATCGAACTCTTTGTGTCCGCTTAGGAATCCCAGGGTCTTGATCTCATCGGTAGTGACCTTCTTGATTGCCCCGGTGAGCTCATACTCCAGGTTAGAGATCTGCTGGACAATCGGGATGACCTCGGTTTTATCCTCATACAGGACGGCAATCCCCAGGTAACCGGTAACTATCTGACGCTTGTCCTTTTCGATCACCCTCATCTGCACCTGCGGGATACCCAGCGCCCTTACCTGCTCACCTATCTTCGGGTCTTCGGCCGGGTCGATGAATTCGATCTGGAGGTTACCCCGGGCATAGGCATGATACTCGTCCAGAAGATCCCCGACCTGCTGCTTGAGACTGACCAGGTAAGAGGGGAGCTTCTTGGAGAAATAGACCTTGATGTTGACCAGGTCGTCGAGCTCGCCGACCATTGTGCGGGTGGAAGGGGAAAGGGTGAAGATCTTTCCCTCGCTTAAGTCGACCCGGAAGAAGTGGCGGGAGGAAAGGAAATTGACCACGGCGAGGATCGCCAGGGTAATAACGACCAGGATCAGGTAATTGGTTCTTCTTTTCAGTCTCTCGGTAGCCATTTCCTACTTCCTGCTCTCCACCATCCTCACATTTAAGTAGAGGAAAAATCCGATCACGGAAAGGTAATAGATAATATCGCGGGAGTCGATCAGTCCCCGGCCGATGCTGTCGAAG
>CP070770.1:1045127-1047207 GCA_020345765.1 Deltaproteobacteria bacterium | reverse complement strand
CAAGGACCGGATTAATGGAAGACAGACAAACCAGGCAAAATAACAATAGCCAGATTAACTTTGGGTGTAACTTCATTATTACTAAAACCTCACGCTCAGGTTGCCAAACACCCTCAGCGGTATCAAATTGCCCTCTGGCACTTCCCTGTGCTCATCATTTAGTAGATTTTGACCAGACACCGTAACTTCAAAATGCTCATTCAGAAATTTATAGGAAACTCTGGCGGTAAGAATAATATAATAGTCAAGACTTTTTGAATAGAATGTTGGAGGCAACAGATCAGGTACTGCATACTCCTTCTCAGTGGAATCCAAATAATGAATTAGTATATTAGTAGACAATCCATTTTGCAGGGAAGCTCTCAATCCTCCGTTTATTTTATGTTTCGGATTGGATGTAATCAGGTCATCATTTTGATCGGTTATCTCTTGGTAGGAATAATTAATTAGCCCACTGAGCCATGGGGTCATTTTATATTCTAATCCAACTACTCCCCCAATTCCTTTAGCCTCACCCTCATTCACACTCATTACAATAAATGGAGGAGACTCGGGAAAATATCCAAAGGTGTGAATGATATCTTTTATCTTATAACGAAAGAATTCCAGGTTAGCCCTGAGCTTCTCAAAGAGAATTGCCCGGTATCCAATATCAATGGATGTTATTCTTTCGGGTTTAATGTTTTCATTCCCCCCAACTTCTATCGTTAAAAACTTATTATATTCATCCTCAGTAGATGCTACTAATAGATCTAAGGAAACATCTGCAAATAAAT
Source organism: Deltaproteobacteria bacterium (assembly GCA_020345765.1). GTDB lineage: Bacteria > Desulfobacterota. The sequence continues at coordinate 1,046,431 of CP070770.1, read as the reverse complement.
CAATATATGCTGGGTTTCTAAATGCGTTTCCTGCCGAAAAGAATACAGTGTGATCCTTTACAGGCGTAAAAATCAAGGAACCTCTTGGAGAATAATTAGTTCCAATATAATCCTGATGATCCACCCTTATCCCAAGGTTTAAAATAACACTGGGGATTGGTTTAATCTCGTATTGAAAAAAACCAGCATAGGTATTCAATCCCTCCTGCTCAGTATAATTACTTCCCAGGGTAAAGAATCGGTAGTTAAGCCCTCCCAATATAGTATGGATCTCAGCAAATTGAATTGATTTTTGTAGCTCCATGTCGTAGGTATCGTATCTGCCAGTCATGTCCTCCCCTACTAATTTACCCCTAATAACAACATCCGGTGGTAGTAATTCTGGTAATGATATAATTCCCGAAGTGCACAAAAATCCAGAAAGAGACATATCAATAAATTTACCACCCCTCCAAAAAGCCTGGACTTTAAAATCCGAATAGTTATAATCGGCCTTGACATAGCCTTCTTGAAAATCCGTGAGAAACCCGGGGAAATTTACAAATATCTCTCCCTCACCATCGCTTATCCCCCCTTCGAGGGAAACTTCCGACGATTCATTAATTTTATAGTTGAATATCCCAAAAAACCTTCCCACCTCCTCGGAATCTCTGTCGCGCTCTTCCAATCGGGAAGCTCTCTCCCAACCACCGGATAACCGATAGCCAAGATCTCTTACGTTACCGTCATAGATCAAACTGCCGACGTAATGATTAAACTGCCCTCCAGTGAAGGATGCCAATCCCCCGCTGGATTCATCAGGAGACTTGGTAATGATATTGATAACGCCGGTAAGGGCGTTGGCACCATACAGAACCGATCCGGGCCCCTTGACAACCTCAATCCTTTCAATATCCTCCAGTTGAATGGGAAGAATCTCCCAGATAGTACCGCCGAAGAAATCCTCGTATACCGAGCGGCCATTTACCAGGACTAAAATCTTATTAAAGACATTCATGTTGACAGTCCTACTACAAAAACCCCGAATAGCAACTTGAGTGTCAAATGCAGTAAGGGTAACCACATCGAGCCCGGCTACCCGTCTCAGGATCTCAGGAATGTTTGTGAGCCCCGATTGCCTGATATCCTCGGCGGTGATCACTGTAATTGTAGCCGGTGCCTCCTCAATCCTTTGCAGTCTTTTTGATGCACTAACCACATACTCCTCAAACCTGAATAGGGCCTCTTCCTCGAATTCCTCCTGGGCAAGGACCGGATTAATGGAAGACAGACAAACCAGGCAAAATAACAATAGCCAGATTAAC
>CP070770.1:1042877-1045027 GCA_020345765.1 Deltaproteobacteria bacterium | reverse complement strand
TGTGCTGGCCGTTGTGATTCCCCAAATAATACTCTGGTTCTTTGATGCCCTGCTCATCCAGCAACATATGGTCTGGTTCCACGGGCCTTTTCCCCTTAAGACATTCTTCTGGGTGAGAGGGGCTATCTATATCTTACTGATGATTAACCCTTCCCTGGGTGGGGGGGGGATCCTGCTGTACCTGAAGCGAAAAACCCAGATTACCTGGACCAAGCTCTGGGGCCTCGTACTCTTCCGTTTCGGGCTCGGAATGTGGGGTATGTGCCTGGTCTTGATTCCGGCCACGTTAGCAATGCATCATTACGGGCTTGCGGAGAAGGCCAGGATCAATATGGGGATCTGGTGGGGACTTTTGATCTTCGGGTTTGCCTGGATGGTCGAGGCCTGGATATTCTGGCATCACAAAAGACGATTCGGGCTGAGCAAGTTAGTGGCTCCCAACCCGGAAAGCGAGTTCTGGACTGCCTTTCGCCTCGCCACACGTAGGCGTTGGTTTCTCACTTGGGCCATGATAGTGCCGCCTTTTTTACTGTGGTTAGTAGGTTGGTACTTGTTGGCGTTGGCTTTTGAAGTAAGAATTCCCTTTTTTGAATACATGGTGATATCACCATTAGTAATGTTGATCATCGACCTGCCCATCGCATTTGGCGGGTTCGGTACCGCCACCCTGGCCTGGGTTACCTTCTTCGGAGACTACGGCTCTGCGGAAAACATTGCTGCCCTTACCCTGTTCCTTCCCTTTGCCCGGAGCATCTGCCGTGCCCTGATCGGGCTCGTTTCTCTTAAGCCGGCCCTTCAGGATATCAATAGTCTAACTTTAGCTCCCGGGGCTGAAAACGAGCAACCATAAGGGGGATAATTTTGGATGAGCTTAAACAGAGACTTAACGAGCTGGCCCGAACCCAGGGGATTGAGCTCTTTGGGGTGGCGCCGGCTGATAGATTAAGAGGTGCGCCCAGCGGCTTCCGGCCCGAGGATTACCTTCCCGGAGCAAAGAGCGTGATTGTTCTCGGTGCCCACTTTCCGGAGGCAGCCGCACTCTTCTGGGAGCGTTCTCCATTTCCTTACCAGTATTACGGCTATGCCATCATCAACAAGGAAATGGGACATACGGCCTTCAAGCTGGCCAAGGAACTGGAGAAGGCCGGCTTCCTGGCACTACCATTTGCCCCCACGGTTTATCCTAAGGATATGGATTGGAAAAGGCAGAGCGGGGAGATCAGCCACCGGCACGCGGCCGTGGCCGCCGGTCTGGGTGAGTTTGGCCTGAGCGGTGTAGTGATTACCCCGGATTATGGTACCCGGGTCCGGTTTATATCCATCCTGACCCGGGCGAATTTACCTCCCGATCCGCCCCGGCTCAAGCAGGAGCTATGTGATGAGTGTGGTAAATGTCTGGAGGCCTGTCCCAACCAGGCGCTCCGGGAGGATTTCAGGGTGAGCTTCGAGATGGAGGGCACCCGACTCAGCTATGTCCTGGTGGACAAGCACCGTTGCTACTATAACATCCTGGGCCTCGGCCCGGGCTCAGGCGGGATCGTCAACCGGCCAATCCGGCAGAAGAAAGGCCGGCTCAGTGAGAAAGACCTTTCCGCGAATGTAACCAGGGCTTTTTTAAAAAAGCCAAAGGATTCTCTGGTTCAGTTCATAATGCAGCATGCAGTTGATTGGGTGGACTGGTGCGGGAGATGCTTGCATGCCTGCACCCCGAATCCTAGGGATCTAAAATAGACCTCTCTGGAAAAACGAAAATGGACTTCAGGAAATTCAAAGATGAAGGTATCAAGTACAAAGGTGAATACAATATAAGGTTCAATGAGCATCAATAAAGAAGCAATTTTACCTTTACCAGCAGAGAATGGAGGAACACTCGGCAGAATGGATGGGCTTGACCCGCGGATTGCCCGATTAAAAGGACGTCTGCTTACTGCCCCTTATGAGATATGCATGGCGCGGGCACTCTACTTCACCCGGGTCTACCGGGAGACCGAGGGGATGGATCCATACCGGAGAAACGCACTTGCCCTCGAGTGCACGCTGGAGAAGCAAAAGATACAAATCTATCCGTACGAATACATTGCGGGGAGCAAGACCGAGAGATTCCTTGCAGGTCCGCTCTCGGTGGAACGAGGGGATTTCCTCAGAACGCT
>CP070770.1:1040556-1042777 GCA_020345765.1 Deltaproteobacteria bacterium | reverse complement strand
AGGGTAAATAGCAAATAGTGAATAGACCGATTATTTCTTGAGTCCTTTCGAAGGTTCCCGCAGGATCTCTCTGAATTCTAAAGGGATGGAGTAGCCCAGTCTCTCCATTATTTTGAAGTGTCTCGCGCTTAGGTCGTATTGTTTTCGATGATAAAAGATGGTTCCGAGTTTATAGTGGGCTTCGACAAAGTAAGGATTTATTCCCACAGCTCGCTGATATGCCCTGATGGCTTCGTCGGGCATGTCTTTCTTGGCATATGTACTTCCAAGATTATAAAATGCTCCCGCAAAATCAGGCTTTATTTCCAAGGCCTTATGATACTCCCGGATAGCTTTGTCATACATCCCCATAAAACTGTAGGCATTTCCAAGGTTGCCGTATGCTTCGAAGAAATCGGGCTCTAAAAATATGGTCCGTTGGTACGCTTTTATTGCCTCGTCATACATTCCCTGCTCAGCATAGGCGATCCCAAGATTCATATAGGTTTTAGCGGAGTCGGGCTTTATCCGTAATGCCTTCTCAAACTCCTGGACCGCTTCATCATACATACCCTTAATTGCATAGGTATTTCCAAGATTAACATGTGCTTCAACATAGGCAGGATCAATTACAATCGCTTTATGATACTCCCTGATCGCTTCTTCATACTTCCCTTTTTTCGCATAAACAAGCCCAAGATTCGTATGAGCATTGGCATGATCGGGATCAATGGATATAACTTTCTGATATGCCCGGATAGCCTCATCATACATCCCTTTACGTTTATAAGCTATTCCGAGATTATTATAAGGCCTAACCTTATCGGGTGATTTCTTAACACTGTCGCTCCAAAGGGTAAATTCATCTTTCCAGACGGTATTCCTCTGGATGGCCCAAAAGGCAAGGAGAAGTAATACGGTAAATGCTCCGTAAATAAATGCCCTTTCGTTCACCTTCCTTCTATCGATCCCCTCTATAAGCAAAAATAATCCCAGTGAAGGCAGATATAACCGATGCTCAAACACCATCTCCAAACCTACTACCGAAGACTCCACCACCAGATTCCCCAAGAACCATAAGACTCCGAATGAAACTAAGGGGTTCCTCCGGGCCAGATAGACTCCCATTACGACTAACCCTATCAGCCCCAGTAGGGAGAAAAAGGTCGAAGGCGGATTAAATAAGGATTGAGATACCGGGAAATCATAGTCCAGGTTGAGCCGAGATGGCAAGGGGGCAAACAGTAAACTTATGTAATGCATTACTACCCGCAGTTGGGTCAACAACCTTTCTCCTACGGTAAAATCCTTATTCTGGTAAAACTCTAATACTCCCTCAACGACATTAGGCCCTAAATAAATAAAAGCAGTAGATATAAATATAACCAGGATACCAATGATAAAAACCCAGTTTCTTCTTATCACCCGGAAATCAAGATTCTGGAAAAAATAAAACTCATAGAGCGCCAGGATCAGGGGTAGTACCCCGGCATTCTCCTTGCTTCCCAGGGCCAATAGCCCCGCTGCCATACTGCCGGAATAAAACAAAACCCTTATTTTTCTTGTCCCTCCCAGTCTCCCTCGCATATAGAAATAAAGCGAAAGCAGATAGAACATCCCCGCCAGGCTGGTCATCCTCTGCATAATGTAGTTCACTGGCTGGGTCTGGATCGGATGCATTACCCAGAGCAAGGTAATAATTAACGCTAACCGTTCCCGCTTTTTATATCTTCCTTTCAGCGATCCTAAATTAAGGGTAGTAACAAGTAATAAATATATAATAACCCCTGCCAGGGCATGGATAAGCAGGTTCACGAGATGATATCCGAAAACATTGAGGCGCCCGAAATAGTAGTTGAGGGCAAAACTGATGTTAGAGACCGGTCGGGGGAGGGGGCTTTTTGTGGCCGCCGCCGCTAATTTGGAAAATGACAGCTCTTTGAGGTGAACATGGCGATTATCTATTATGTATAGCCAGTCATCGAAATGGAAGGAGGTTTCGAGAGTGTTGGAGTAGATCAAGAAACAGATAACTACGATCAGTAATGTCGGTATTAGCCTTCTTAGTCCGCTTGATCCTCCTGGGATAGAGAGTGACTGATATGAAGACTTAATCTGAAGGAGTATTTTTTTCATCCAAGAAAGGGTAAATAGCAAATAGTGAATAGACCGATTATTTCTTGAGTCCTTTCGAAGGTTCCCGCAGGATCTCTCTGAATTCTAAAGGGATGGAGTAGCCCAG
>CP070770.1:1038209-1040456 GCA_020345765.1 Deltaproteobacteria bacterium | reverse complement strand
GCCCTGGCCGATTCCGATAACGACGGGGTGTTAAATTACAAGGATAAATGTCCGGACACCCCCCAGGGTCAAACCGTGGATGAAGAAGGCTGCTCCTGCCCGCAGAGGATAGCGCGGGCAAAATCATTGGTAGAAAACCTGAATAACTCTATCCAGTCACTACCGGACAGTGCCTTCGGCAAGAATGCCAATCAGCGGAAGAATGCATTATCCAACAAGCTCAATGCCGTCCTTAACCAAATAAACAGCGGAGACTATCAGGGGGCAATTGACAAATTAAACGATGATATTAAGCCGAAGATGGACGGCTGTGTGGGGGGAGATTCAGGAGACGACTGGATAACCGACTGTTCCGCCCAGGAAGAGCTGATAAAAGCAATCAGCGAACTAATCGCTGAATTGAATAAGACAATCAAAGCCTGCTAGGCATTATGCTGACAAAAACCTAAATCCTAATCCGCCTAAGGCGGATTAAATCCTAAACAAATTCTAAATACAAATATCAAATGTTCTAAATAATCCCTTCGACCCCGCCACAGCCGGGGCTCCCTTCGGCTACTCCCAGGGCAAGGACAGGTTTCAAATGAATGACAAACGATAAAATGTTAAATCTTTTCTAATTATCATAACCAGATATATACACCTTTTCCCTCACCTCCAGACCCGCCTTTTCCAAGGCTTATATGGCTTGGTTAGCCTTTACTAAACAATATAATATTACGCTAAAAATTGAAAAAACGCAGAGTTTCTGGTAGGATTCAAGGTAGAATAATTTATGGGATTCCATTGCTCTGTATTCTCAGAGAAAGACATAGGTACTAAGAAAAATGCCGGATTTCATTGCAAGTTGTGTAGAACTCAAGCACCATAAATCCTAAGGATATGTAAATGAAAGAAAGTATTGAAACTCTACTCGGAAAGATTGTTGAAGTGATTCGTGAAGAATACGCTCCGGATAAGATTATTTTATTTGGTTCTTACGGTTACGGGGCACCTACCGAAGAAAGCGATATCGATCTTCTGATTATAAGGGAAACAGACAAACCGTTTCATAAAAGATGGGCTGAAGTCTGTCATATCATCTCCGAGATCAGAAAAGGTAAGGGTATTGCCTTCTCCCCATTTGTTGTTACTCCCCAGGAACTTCAAGAGAGGCTTGAAATAGGCGATCAGTTCTTTGAAGAAATCGTCAATAAAGGGGAAGTGCTCTATGCCAGATAAAGAATCTTCAATTCCTGCCGATTGGTTTAGAAAGGCCGATGCAGACCTACAAACTGTTGAAATTCTTCTGGCTCAGAGTGGCGATACGGAAATCGCCTCTACCCACATCCAGCAGGCAATTGAAAAGTATCTCAAAGGACACCTGTTAGTAAAGGGATGGAAGCTCAGAAAGACTCACGATTTACCCGAGCTCTTGGATGAGGCAGTAAAATACTGTCAAGAACTTGAAAAATTCCGGAGTTTATGCGAGGAAACGACGGTCTTTTACTTTGAGGCAAGATATCCTTTTTTCAAAGAGGGTCCGACGGCAAAGGAAGTGAAAGGATACTTGATTCAAGCAAAGGAGATGGCCAAAGTTATTCGGGAAAATACTAAATAAACAATATTCCCTTATTAAGAGAAAAGAGGTCGGGGCATTTTTCTATATCTTGTTAGGAACTGACAAAAGCCATCAACGAGATAATCGCTGAGTTGAATAAGACAATCAAGGCTTGTTAAGCCAAATTACAAATGACAAAGCTCAAATTACAAATCAAATCCAAAGTTCAAAGTCACTAAATCCCCCTCCCCTCCTTCGACCCCGCCAAAGGCGGGGCTCCCTTCGGCTACTCTCAGGGCAAGCAGGACAGGTTTCAAATGAATATCCAGTGGCTAAACGTTAAAAAGATCAATTGCCCAAGCCAAGACTCAAGTGAATTGCCCGGTCCACCTTGAGCATCATCTCCGAAGACAGTCCACCAACTCTTTTGGCAAGGCGCATTTTATCTACAGTTCGGATCTGATCCAGAAGAATCTTGGAACCCTCCTCTAAACCAGCTCCCCCTTTGGGAATCGCAACCTCAAAAGGATAAATCTTAGATAGTCCCTTTGAAGTAATAGGAGCAACTATTACTCGATCTGAATATTCATTCCCAATATCATTAGAGATAACCAGAGCCGGCCTGGTTTTACTAATCTCGGAGCCTATTACCGGATCTAACTGCACCCAGTAAATATCACCCCGTTTAGGATATGCCATTACTTATT
>CP070770.1:1035856-1038109 GCA_020345765.1 Deltaproteobacteria bacterium | reverse complement strand
AAAATCAGACTGCGGGGTCAATTTTTAAATTCCGTTCCCAAAATTCCACTTTAATCCTCGAATCCCCCCTGTCCTTCGTAGTCCCGCGTTCCCGCGGGACAAAGTAGGATGAATCCTTACTCCTTACTCCTACTTAATGGCCTTGAAAAATTGTTGCTGTCCCTATTTTTCCTAATTTGAGGACAGAAAGTCAACCGCGAGCTGGTTAAATTTCTCCGGCTGTTCATCATGCGGACAATGCCCGGCTCGCTCAAAGATCTCCAAGCGAGACCCCTTTAAGATTTTGTGCATCTCTTGTCCCCGTGCAAGGGGAACGGCCTTGTCTTGGCGGCCCAATATGATCAGGATAGGCACATCCATCTCTCCCAGCCTGCGGACCTCATCCGGCAGAGTGGGGAAAAACTGCTTGCGTAAGATTTTCAGAAATACCTCGTTGCTACCCTTAATCTTGTGAAAGCGAGTTACATTCTCAATGTAGCTGTCGGTAATCAATCCTTTATCATAGAAGAAGGTCGTGCTCAGGATCATTTTGCGGTAGAAATTGCTCTTGAGGCCAATTAGAAACTCCCCTACCCTGGGCAAATTCGCCAACTTGCCCATCAGGGGCAAAGGATTAGGCATCCCCGCGGGAGCCACTAAAATTACCTTGTTTACTCTATCCCTATGCCGGACAGAAAAGAGGATGCTGGTCCCCCCACCCATTGACTGCCCTACCAGAGAAGCCTTCTGAATATTCAGGGCATCCATGAATTTAAGAAGTTGGTCAGCATATAGCGGATAGCCATAGTCCATAGGCTCTCGGGTGCTGTAGCCAAATCCCCAGAGGTCGAGGGCATAAACCTTAAATCTATCGGCCAGGGCATCTATGTTTTTGTTCCACATATATGAATCATAGATAAATCCGTGAATAAGGATAACCGGTTCTCCCTCTCCCTTCTCGAGATAGTGGGTAGAATAACCGTCAAGTTTGACAAATTTCCCCGCGGCATATTTCTCGGCCCACTCATCCAAAGGCTGACTACTCCACGGTATGAATTCTGCCATTCTCAACCTCCTTTGCTATAATGCTTGGATACTAAGAGCAGCGCCCGTTTTATCTTCATTCTCCGGTATTCCCCGTCACCGTTAACCGACACCGACACTGAACTAATTTGCTCATTTAGCATGATCAAAGCACCGACCCCCACTATTTACCTTTTTAATAAGCAATCTATGATCTCTTCGCGGGAAGTTTTATCTATGATACAATTGATTGCCCTCTTGGTTTCCACTTCATGATCCACGAGCTCTTCTTCACACATCTTCACACACTCCTCCACATTTTGCGGACCATTCTTAAATTCATCAAATATTCTATACTCGGACGACTTTTCGCAAGCGGTTTTACAGGTAGCGGCATCATCACTACAGTTGAGTATTAATCCAGCCGTGATGACGGTAGCAGAAATGACTAATGCCCATACCGTTCCTTTTCTTTGCTTCATTTACTACCTCCTTTTCAAATTGCCACTCGAATCCCCGAATCCCCCCTGTCCTTCGTAGTCCCGCGTTAACGCGGGACGAAGTAGGATGAATCCTTACCCCTTACTCCTATTGAATGGCCTCGTAAAATGGGCGCTGTCCCTATTTTCCCCGAAAACTTTCCCTATTTTTTGACAACTTGCGATCTCCTTTAATAGCAGCTTCCCGAAACGGGATCGACATTACGGTACTCGACATCTATGCAGCAGCCCGCCTCGCAGTAATAGTCATAGCTGGGATATGCGTCCCGGCAAGCTTGCGCCGGCGAGTCATAGTTCCACTCCGGAAAGTCAGCGCAACCCTCCTCCCAGTCAGTCCATACGCTATTGTTGCAGCCGGTATGCCGCCCCTCATAGTAACAGGCGATGTCTCCGCCGTCATCTCCATCACCATTACCGCAACTGGCGAAAAACAATCCTACACCGCACAACATCAATATCACAGCTGCACTTAATGCTCTTTGTCTCCATTTTTCATCCATCACTTCCTCCTTTCTTAAATTAAGTTTTCGTCTTACTCAGGGTAATATGCCCAGGGGCTGGTTTATCTTCATTCTCCGGTATTCCCCGACACGGACTGCTGACACTGACACCGAACTAATTTGCTCATTTGTCAAGATTAAACAGGCTGTTGCCCAAATAGCTCTTGCAAATACTATATAATCCATCTAAAATAATGGTAACCACAATATCTATGGAGGTAGTTTACCATGATGGGTTATCAGTCCAATTA
>CP070770.1:1033444-1035756 GCA_020345765.1 Deltaproteobacteria bacterium | reverse complement strand
GTGAGTCATCAGAGGTATTACCTGCTGAATCAGTAGCAAATGCTACCAGGGTATGGGGGCCATCGACCATGGCCGGAAGGGTTATGCTGAAATTACCTAAACCATCTACCTGGACAATACCCCAGGAAACTCCCCCGTCAGGTTCGAGGATCTCAATAAAAGTACCGGGCTCCGCTGTTCCAACTATGGTCGGGGTATTGTTACTGGTAGGACCCGGTAAGGGAGAAGTAATGATTGGTGTCGCAGGGCCAATGGAATCCACAAATACTGAAATAGAGTCCGAGCCATCCTCACCAGCCAGGTCCCAGGCAGTAGCGGTTATTGAATTCGACCCCTGAGCAAGACCGCTCAAACTAATGAAAAATTCTCCCTTCAACAGGTCCAGGACAGCTGTCTGCCCATTTACCAATACGGTAACTATTCCGGTACCAGGGGGAGGATCGTTCACCGTCCCGTAAACTATTACGGAAGTAGCAGTTATTGTGGAACCGTCCGCCGGATTTATAATGTTTACTACAGGTCTCTGAGTGTCTATAGTTATATTCACCGCTGCCGGCAGGCTGACATTACCATAATTATCGGTAGCTTCGGCAGTAATTGTATTTGATCCATCGGTTAATCCGGTCAAAACTATCTCCCAGTATCCATTCACCTTGGTTGCCGTTTCACCGTTTACTTTCACCAAAGCTACCCCTGAACCGGGAATAGGATCATCGGCCGTCACGGTTACCTGAATATTATTGGTTGTGAAGATTACACCTGAAGCAGGAGAAGTAATGCTTACCTGAGGGGCTACCGAATCAACTACTACATGTACCTCCGGTGAGCTGCCACCGGGAATGAGGGCAATCAGAGTAACAGGTCCTTCAGGCAGGGTGACATTGGCAACAGTACACTGGCCAGAAGACACCGAGCAGGTCTTTCCGGGGACAACAATGCCATTTGCCTCTATGTTCACTATTGTCCCATCTACCGCATCGGTAGTCACCGCTACACTGACCTGATTAGTAGCAAAAGTCGCCCCCTCGGCAGGGGAGGTAATATTTATTATTCCGCCCAGGACCTTTACCGGAATCTGAACCGAGAGGGTCTTTAAAAACACTATTTTGGGACTTAAAAGATTCTCAGTATCAAACGCATGAACATTACACCTGGCCTCAATAATGATCATGCAGCCACCGGCTGCTCCTACATCGAGATCTACTGATACCGTTCCCCTGCTGAACCAACTGCCATCAGTAGGGACAGGGGAAGGAGCAGAAATGGCAACCACCGGGATGCCGTCTGATGGAGGATTACCCGGGGTGCAGGTGGTATTGGTAGCAGGGCCCGGGGAGCAGCCGGGAGCACCGATCAGGGTTCCCGTATCAGGCACCGGGTTCCAGTCATCGATACCATTCCATACATTTTTTGTCCCGGAAAGAACTGCCCCGGCGCAAGTGGAGTAAATAATCTCAAATGTTATCGGTATTTTATCAACAGTAATGGCTAAAGGTTCAATTCCGAGGGAAGGCCCGATGGTGTTATCAACCGAGAAAGTTATATTTATAACACTGGCAGGAGTAACTTCACGGGTGCTTCCGGAGAGTGGATCGGTTATTTCTATCGGCAGCTCTCTTCCGTAATTAGGATTGGGACTGCCGGAGAGGATAGTTGCAATCTGATTAGTAGTGGGGCTAGGAGGAACAGTATTACCGGTAATAAAATTATCAAAACCATTTTTATTTTGATTAGAATATCCTACATCCGCACCGGTAATACCACCTTCCCCAGTAAGGTCAACAACCGGCCAAACATTATCAACAAATTGATTGGGAATAAACCCGTTTTTAACCTGATCAACATATCCAGGATCAGCGCCTGTAATCGAAAAATCAAGGGCAGGATCATTCTGAATAATATCAGCACTGGCTATAGAAGATAAGACCAGAAAGATAGATGAAACCACCAGTGCGATATTCAGTGGCTTTTTCAATTTGAGATAATTCATTTTACCCTCCAGAATTTCTGTAAATTTTTGAAATCTATATACTTACTTTAATAAAATAATCTATATATACCTAAGCCCTATCTTAATTAATTACGGACATGTTGGACATCCACTATTTGTAACATCCAAAGCATCTATCGCAACATCAGATTGCGTATCAGGATTAGTAACAAACCAAAATTACTTTGTCTCCAGAAGCCTTAGCTAAATTAGCTAGTAGATTTCACTAAAAGAAAGTGACTCCCGGATCTCCACTTGCTGGACCCCAAATAACTGTCTGACCATCCGGATTCTCAATATACAGATTTACCGGTCCTCCAGC
>CP070770.1:1030986-1033344 GCA_020345765.1 Deltaproteobacteria bacterium | reverse complement strand
CCCGTGTCCTCGGCCGGGGTGTACTCAAGCTCCGCACACCCGAAAAAGGGCGCCAGAAAGAGCCCAACCAAAAAGCAGGCACCGACGGCTAACATTGCTACCTTTTTCTTCATAATCATTCCTCCTTTGTTATAAACTACCCTTAAAATATTATCCTTTTACCGGTATTATTTAAACTTTAATGTCCCGGATAAGTAAGCCCTGTCAATCCTTGAGCCCTCATAATTTCCCGCATCGAAGGAGAAGGGAGTGAACTCATCATATGGTGTCAGGCCTTCGCTGGCCATGAGCAGCTCGAGTTCAAAATTATCACTGGGCTTATAGCCAAGCCCTACCCGGATATCGCCCTGGGACTGGACAGCATCCTCTTTAACCTTAACGGAAGTATAGGAATATGATTGGTTAGGACTCGGGCTTATGTCCTCCTCTACATAGCCGTTCGCATACTCCGTTCTCGAGGTTATGTCTTCGTAGCTAGTCAGATTATCGGTGAACTCACTGTCCATCATAGCATGATAGTAGCGAGCTCCCAGGCGGAGTTCCAGCTTATTATTAACCTTCACAATCGCGGTAACCGGGAAGGCAAGGATCATATAATTTTCTTCCGCCGTTATTTCCCTGCTCATCCTGGCACTCTCGGTCTCGGTCCAATCGTCATAGGAGTCATCCCCGTAAATCCCGTTGTCATCGTTAGTCTCAACACCGCTGTAAGTTGCCGAATCGGTATAATCACAAGAAGACTTTGCCCAACCGAACTCGCCTCCGAAACCCACGGAAATGATGTCACTGACGGTATAATTATCCCAAATGGTGATCATCAGGCCAGTAAACTTATTAGTATTACCGCTTCTCTCGCCCCGGTAAGTCTCGTTGTCGGTAAATCGCTCCCCGGTAACAAAGTTTTCTTCCCGCTCATTATAGACCGCTGTGTATTCACTGTCCTTTATCTTTCCGGGAGAACCCTCATAACCCAGATTAAAATGAACCAGGTGCTCCGGAGCGGCGGCATACTGAACTTCGACTGCCACCCCGTATCTCCTCATGGAATTATAGGTCTCACTCAGGGAAGAGGTAAGGCTCTGCTCCCAGATGGCGGTCTCCGCCGGCATTTGTATATTGGCGGTGTAAGTTCCGTCCCCCTCAATCTTCTCACTTCCGAAGCCGATGATCACATCCAAGGACGCCGTGAGCTTGGGGCCGACCTTACGATCGGCGCCTAAGAGCAAGTCAATCTCGTTGTTGGTTTCCTTCATGGTCCCGTCCATACTCGCATTCCCCTGCGCAATCACCTCACCGGTTTCCAGGTTGGTAAAGAGAAAATCTGCTGAAATGAAACCAGAATCGAAGCCGGGGAAGGAAAATTCGGGCCCGTCCATGTCAATATATGGTTGATTGACAAAGGGCCGGATATACATGGGACCACGGCGCCAATCAAGTTCCGAAAAACCATAAAATTCATAAGGGTCCCAGTAGGATGTTTCTAAACTGCTGCGGTTGTAACCCACGCCGGCGCCTACTCCGGTATCCTTATTCAACAAATACCCGTAGCCCAGATAGCCGTCAAGGTTACTCTGATTAAAATAATAACCGTCTCTACCTGTCCAGGTCATGTCCAGTTTCATATCATCGACATCGTCGTCATCATCATCCATAAACGCTACGTAGCTTTCGGAATAACTGTCGTCCTCGCCCGAGCCCCCTACGCTCACGATCCCGGCGATATTTCCCGGGCCGAGGGGCCCTCCGTACCCCACTTGAAGCTCGTTCTGATCATCGAGGTTGGTCAGGTTGGTAACCACCCGCTTACCCTGCATTTGACCGAGCAGTCTCGGATTCACCAAAAAGTCGTAGTCGTTGTAGAAGTGCCCGAAGGTATTGGTATACTTCAGGGATCTCGAATCGGTTGAAATTGCCTCGTACTGGTCCGCATAACTCAACGATGCCACCAAAACCAGCATGAGTGTTCCTGCTACAACCATTGCCTTTTTCAATCCAGTTCTCTTCATCTTTTCTCCTCCTGTCTGTTTTTGTTTACACATATAGGTTTCGAGAACCATCTCTTTATACTATTTGTGAAATTTAATATATAAATCACCTTTTGTCAAGAAAAAAATGAAAAAAACTTATAATTTCTTAAAAACACACCTGTTTTATTTTGTCTTTTCATCTAACTATTTGATATTAAATAGAAAATTAAATTTAATATTGTTTTTGAGTAAAGATTTAAAGAAAACTGTTTTCCCCCCCCCATATTTTTTTCTATTTGGGATCTGTTCCCGTCCGTGTTTTACTCGACAAAGTCCATTTTTTATTTTACAAGTCTCCTTGTATGGATTTATAATTGATAGATAACCATTC
>CP070770.1:1028509-1030886 GCA_020345765.1 Deltaproteobacteria bacterium | reverse complement strand
ATCTTCAAGACCTCGGTGTAAATTATAATATATCATTACAAAGCAACTTAATTTCATTCCTCTAACAGTTCTTTTTCACTTATCCCAGTTATTTTCAGTAGGTGTTTCAATAAACCTATCTTAAGAGACTTATTTTTATGAATCGGAACAGAAATTTTAGCTGGATTTCCGGATTTTGTAAAAACATGGTGACTACCCTTCACTCTTCTTAATTCCCAGCCTTCTTTCTCCAGTAATCTGGCAAATTCCTTTCCCGACATAGGTCTCATACGGCAACCTCGAGGATTTTATCCTGTTCAGTCAATTTTATATCCTTGGTATCCACCGATAGACAAGCCTCAACTGCCTCATAGATATTGCCGAGAAGTTCTTCAAATGTTTCTCCCTGGGTTGCACAACCTGGAATTGCCGGAACTTCCGCCCAATACCCCCCTTCTTCTGCCTTATGGATGATAACTTTAAGTTTCATGGCTATAACCTCCCTTTCCCTTACCGGAACAGAATATATATCTATTTTCTGATTAGATGTTCAAAAAGTCAATGAAAATCGGGAATGGAGGGGTGGTAAGATTAAGTCGGTAAGCCTATCACCAATCTGCATAACACAATTCCGGGGACAGCTTACTTAATTCAGCAGGTTGGGCCGACACAGTGTTCGGCCCCTACATTGCGGGGCTTGACTTCGACCCCGCCAAGGGCGGGGCTCGGGGCATACTCCGCAATCTCAATTTTCGTCAAGTCGAACCGCATCCTTGACAAATAAACAACAAAATTATATTATTTCCATATATCACCATAAATGATGATATGAGGAAATAGCATGAATTTCCGGGAATTTAAAGAGAAGATTAATAAAATGCCGTTCTTTGGGAGCGATGTGGTCGAAATATTATCGGCTTCCCCAAAAGCAATGAGAAACCAGATGACCAGATGGAAAAAACAGGGACTGATTATCGAATTGAAAAGAGGCCTTTATATTCTTTCCCGGGACGAAAGGCAAACGCCCATGTCAAGGGAGGTAGCCGCCGCGATCATCTATCAACCATCATATATTAGCCTGGAGTCCGCGATGAGCCATTACGAAATGATTCCCGAAAGAGTGAGTGCCGTTACCTCCATTACCACCAGAAAAACAAGATCGTTCCGCAATGAGGAAGGGGTGTTTATCTACCGCAGTCTAAAGCCCAGCCTGTACTTCGGATTCGCCGCAAAAAAAGACGAATACGGATACCCGTATTTTATCGCGGAGCCGGAAAAGGCCCTGCTGGATTATCTTTACCTGAACCTGGGCAGGATAGCCCCAGAGGATAAGGATTTCTTTACCGGCTCTCTCCGGCTTCAAAACCGTCCGGTCATTAACCGAAAGAATTTATCCTCATATGCCGGGCGGTTCGGCGTCAAAAAATTAGACCGCATCCTGGAGCAGCTTGAATGAAGGACATTCTGCTGAAAAAACTGAAGGGATTTGCCTCTAACGAGGAAAGGTATAATTTTACCCGGGAATTTCTGCAGGAGCTGATCCTCCTGATACTTGACAGAAAAGGATACTTCCGGAACCTTGCCTTTGTCGGCGGCACCGCCCTCAGGATAATCTACGATATGCCGCGGTTTTCCGAAGACCTTGATTTTTCGCTGATCAACAAGAGAGGATTCAGTTTCCCGGCGCTCTTAAAAACGATCAAGCGTGAGCTTGAAATGACCGGCTATTCCGTGGAAGAAGTAAAAAGTAAAGGCAAAACCGTTATTGGGGAATTTATCCGCTTTAAGGGGTTGTTATCTGAGCTTGGCCTGTCAAAAAATAAAAACGAAAAACTGTTCGTCAAACTGGAGATCGATTCAAATCCACCGGGTAAATTTGAGACCGAGATCATCATGGTAAACAGGAACTTTCTCTATAAAGTGCAATGTTATAAGACGGATTCGCTCTTTGCGAACAAACTTCATGCCGTGCTGTTCCGAAAATACGAAAAGGGACGGGATTATTATGACCTCCTGTGGTTCTTAACGCGCAAAACGGCGATCAATTATGATCTATTGTCAAGTGCAGCGGCACAAACGGAGAAGAAACACATTGCCATTAACGCTGATACGCTACGTGGGCTTCTTGTCACGAGGCTTAACCAGGTCGACTTTGGCCGCCTTCTTAGTGAGGTCCGGCCATTCCTGGAGAGAAAAGAAGAATCTGAATATTTCAAGAAAGAATATTTTCTCAAGGCCGTTGAAAAGTATTTCTTGATATGAGGTTACAAGAAGGGACATAAACCGATGTCTAATATTGTCCTGGCTGACGGTAGCATAGCCGCCCGGCCCGATCCGGCGGAGCGGCGGGTGGTGTGGATTATCGTTATCGGGCTTCTGGCATCCACATCCTTCTTTA
>CP070770.1:1025989-1028409 GCA_020345765.1 Deltaproteobacteria bacterium | reverse complement strand
CACCAGTCCTCCATCCCGTCATAGTCGGTATCGAAAACGGCTTCCTGCCCACCGTAGGCTCCCATATCGTTGCGTGAGCCGTCGGGATCGTTATAGGCCGGGTCCGGGTCTCCTGCATCGATGCAAGGGGAGGTGGGCTGGAGATGAAAGTTCCCGGCGGAGGGGGCAATAAACAGCGGGTCCTCCCTTATGTTACCATTGCTGCCAGCGTAACCATCTTGATCGATGTTGCTGTAGGTTACAACCGGGAGAGGGAGAAAATCGGGAATTTCATTAGGAAAATTGCTCCACATAATGCAGTTGGTAATTGTGGGTGACTCCCAGTTGTACATCCCACCGCCATTGGAGTCAGCCAAGTTACGGGCGAAAGTGCAGTTGGTTATTATGGGTGAGGAGTTCCATCCATTGTACATCCCGCCTCCTTCAGAATCGGACAAGTTGCCGATAAAAGTACAGTTGGTAATTATAGGCGAGGAGTTTTCGTAATTATACATTCCTCCGCCGACCCAGGTAGCCGAGTTGCCGATGAAGGCGCAGTTGGTAATTATAGGCGAGGAATTTTCGTAATTACACATTCCGCCACCCGCACCAGCTGAGTTGCTGAAAAAGGTACAATTAGTTATTGTGGGTGATGAATTCAAGCAGTTAGACATCCCCCCACCATCGGAGTTACTCGAGTTACCGATGAAGGTACAGTTAGTAATTTCCGGTGAGGAAGCTCGGTTGTACATCCCCCCACCGGGGTAGTAGGCCGAGTTGTTGCTGAAAACACAATTTGCCATCACGAGGCCGATCACATTGTCATTGAAGATTCCGCCCCCCTTGTTCTCCCCACCACCCCCGATAGCGTTACCACCCGTTACGATGAAGCCGTCGAGGCGGGAATTCGAGGCACCGACAACTACATGGTAGCTTGTATCCTCGCCATTGAGGATGGTTAGGTGATCGGCCGGGTCACCACGCTCGGATAGGTTACTCTCGGTCCCAGTGAAACCGCCGTATATCTTGACACCGGCTTTCATGGTTAATACTGGTGACATACTATCGGATGTGTATGTTCCCTCGGCTACCCAGATCATGGAACCCCCTGGGGCAGCATCCAGCGCATCTTTAATATTAGTGAAAGCATCCCACCAAGATAGGCCCGTATTGGCGCCTGTAGCATCGGCGTCCACGTACCAAAGGTCGGGTGTATAGGTAAAGGGATCTGTGCCGTTGTTGAACTCATCAAGGTTGGTTAAACTGTCACCGTCCGGGTTCTCGGAGGCGTCCGATGGATCCAGCGGGTTAAATCCCCACAATGACTCCCACCAGTCCTCCATCCCGTCATAGTCGGTATCGAAAACGGCATTCTGCCCACCGTAGGCCCCCATGTCGTTGCGCGAGCCGTCGGGGTCATTATAGGCCGGGTCCGGGTCTCCCGCATCAATGCAAGGGGATGTGGGCTGGAGATGGAAGTTCTTCGCTATAGGATCAATAAACAGCGGGTCAGCGTTAATATTGCCGATTCCGGTGTAGCTTCCTTTGATGTCACTGTAGGTTACGATTGGTGTGCCACCGGATATTTCATCAGGAGAATCGTCCCACAGTATGCAGTTGGTTAGTATGGGTGAGGAACTATTCCAGTTAGACATCCCGCCGCCGAAGCCGAAGACAGCCGAGTTACCGGCGAAAGTGCAGTTGGTTATGATAGGCGAGGAGTAATTGTTGTTGTAAATTCCACCACCATCAGAGGCTGAGTTCCCGATAAAAATACAGTTGGTTATCTCCGGCGAGGAGTTCCAGTTGTACATTCCCCCGCCGAATATGGAGGCCTGGTTATCACTGAAGGTGCAGTTGGCGACTACGAGGCTGGTTACATTTTCGTTGTACATTCCGCTGCCAACGTTGATATTACCGTCAGTGATGTTAAAGCCGTCAACACGAGCATATGATGAGCCGAGGACAACCGGGTAATTGGTGTTGTCTTCACCATCGAGAATAGTCGGCTGGTCAGTCGGGTTGCCTCGCTCAGAAAGCTCGGTCTCGGTTCCGGTGAAGCCGCCGTATATCTCAACACCGGCTTTCATGGTTAGTACTGGTGACATGCTATCAGATATGTATGTCCCCTCGGCTATCCAGACCATCTCGCCCCATGAGGCCGCATCCAAAGCATCCTGAATAATATTAAAAGCATCTGCCCAAGAGGTGCCCGTGCCGGCGCCCGTAGCGTCGGCGTCCACGAACCAGACATTCTGGGGATAGTCGTAAATGTAAGGGTCGGTGTCGTTATTAAACTCATCGAGATTGGTATAATCATCGCCGTCCGGGTTACCGGAGGCGTCCGAGGGATCCAACGGGTCAAATCCCCACAATATCTCCCACCAGTCCTCCATCCCGTCATAGTCGGTATCGAAAACGGCTTCCTGCCCACCGTAGGC
>CP070770.1:1023469-1025889 GCA_020345765.1 Deltaproteobacteria bacterium | reverse complement strand
CCTGAATTTGAGCGGCTCTCAAATAGGCATCGTTATCTCCACCCTGGTATTGTCGATTGCTCTCCTGCAAACGCCTTTCGGTATCCTTGCGGATCGGCTCAACCGGAGGAACCTGGTAGTCTTAGGCAGTATAGTGGGCTCTTTATGCCTGCTGTGGTTACCCTATACTCATAGTTTTGGGGAGTTGATTTTCGTTGGCTCCCTGATGGGGATCTCCGGGGCGGTAGCAATCCCGGCGGCCGCCGCCATCATGGTCGGGGAAGGGAGTTTTTACGGGATGGGCTCGACGATGGCGATGTTTAATATGTCGATGGACCTGGGGCAGTTGATGGGGATGTTGATCGGGGGGGTGATCTTCGACTTTCTCGGGATTGCCTATGTTTTCTCTTATGGCTGTGTCATGGGGTTTATCGGCACCGGGATCTTCATCTGGTACCTTAAAGATTATCCCGCCCTCCCGAAAGAGCAGGATATTTCCCCTTGAGGTTTTTCTATTACCAGAAATGGCGGACTGACTTTATATATCAAAGGCTGGCCTGCCAGCCGAAGCCTTGGCGAAGGCTGGTGGAGCTGAAGGGATTCGAACCCTCGACCTATACGTTGCGAACGTATCGCTCTCCCAGCTGAGCTACAGCCCCATGGAGGGGATATGTCTGATATTTCGAAGTGCCTGCTGTTAAAGATCTTCCCCCGCAGGCACTTACTTATTGTTCGTTATATTACTCTTCCGCCTTCTTTAGATTGGCAGCCCGCGGACCCTTAGGGCCTTGTTCTATATCGAACTCTACACTGCCGCCTTCCTCTAAGGACTCGAAGCTAATATCCTGACATGCGGAGCGATGGAAGAAAACCTCCGTTCCATCTTCCGCACTAATGAACCCAAATCCTTTTTGCCGTATGATCTTTTTGACTTCCCCTTTCACGTTTTTTTACCTCCATTAATTAGAGTTTAAAAGATCCTTTTTCTTAGTCGTTATCCATATCACAAGAAAACTATTTTGGCAAGTATTATCATAAATTATTTTTGGGAAGGGTATTTTGAGGGATGCCGGCCATCGATTCCGATATAGCAGTCTTGACAGTTTTGGGATTTGGTCAATCGTCGTCGGTCATATAATCATTTGAATTTAGGATTTCATTTGGCATTTGGGCTTTGTAATTAGAAAATATGATCTTCAATCACATTTTTCATTTTGCTTTTTGATTTTTGCATTTTGCTATGGTTGGTAGTGGTATCCCATATCCACAATACCGCTGTCGGGTACATTATCGGTGCGGGTGGTTTTGTCGTCCAGACCAAGGCTTGCCGCAGTATCACTACCGGCATCAATACAGGGGCTGTCGGAGCCCTGACCGGCTGAGGTCTGGCTTAAGTAGTAATCACCATTGGGGCCGGGTACAAACAGCGGGTTATCTCCTGGAAGATCACCGATATTGCCGGTTCCGGACCAGCCCCCTTCGACATCACTGTATGTTACAGTCGCCAGGCCGTCAATTTCATTAGGAGAGTCACCCCACATAATACAGTTGGTTATCGTGGGTATGGTGAGAAACGCGCTGCTCATTCCACCGCCGGCCACGACAGCCGAGTTACCAACAAGAGTGCAATTAATTAATGTGGGTAAGCAGCCCGAGGAGTTATATATCCCGCCGCCGGTGTCGGTTGAGTTACCAATGAAGATGCAGTTAGTTATCGTGGGTGAGGAGTTATTGTTATTGTAAATTCCGCCACCGCTGATAGTGGTCGAATTGCTGCTGAAAGTGCAGTTGGTTATCTTAGGCGAGGAGTACGAGCTGTTGATCATCCCGCCGCCGCAGCCGTTAGCCCAGTTGCCACTGAAGGCACAGTTGATTAAAGTGGGCGAGGAGTATGAACTGTTGATCATCCCGCCGCCATCATTGGTGGCTGAGTTACCAATGAAGTTTGAATTGGTTATCACGGGTGAGGAGTTGTCTTCGTTGGAAATCCCACCCCCGTAGATGGCCGAGTTGCCGCTGAAGGTGCAGTTGGCTACCAGAAGGCTAGTTACACTGTAGTTCCACATCCCACCGCCTATGTAGTTAGGCCAAGTGGTTATATCATTGGCATTACCGCCCGTAACGGTGAAGCCGTCGAGGCGGGAATTCGAGGTACCTTTAACGACATTGTAACTCGTGTCCTCGCCATCGAGGATTGTCGGGTTATCGCCCGGGACACCGCGTTCGAAGAAGTTATTCTCGGTTCCAGTGAAACCCCCGTAGATATCAACATTAGCCTTCATAGTCAGGACGGAAGAAGTTGAGGTTGGAGAATTAGTATATGTTCCATCCGCCACGAAGATTATGTCATCGGTTACGCTCACATCCACCGCGGCCTGAACTGTTGTGTAAGCATCCTCCCATGACTGGCCCGTCCCGGCGCCCGTGGCATTGACATCCAC
>CP070770.1:1020941-1023369 GCA_020345765.1 Deltaproteobacteria bacterium | reverse complement strand
GGGTCAATTTTTCAATTCCGTCACCAAAATTCCAAAATCAATGATCATTGCTAAAATGGCCTCGAAAAATGGGCGCTGTCCCTATTTTATTTGGATTCAATCGGTGGCAATGTCCATTTATCTTTGTTCTTCTTCCACCAGTCCACACACTCTAAGGTACTGGCATTTTTCTTGACGGCATCATCAATCAGATATGAGAAAGCAGGCACTAATTTTTTATCACCTTGTTCTATTTTCTTTATCATATACGGTAAAGCTGCAATACCAAGGTCTTTGATCCTTTGGTATCTCTCACCCGCCTCCTCCACTTTTCCTTTCTTCTTCAAATCCTTCCACTCCTGATACAACTTCTCAAACTGCTGAGGGGTTTGCTTACGGCCTTCATGCCACCATTTAACGAACATTTTTGCGGCAGTGCGACTATCTCCTAATTTTCCTGGAGGCCACTCTGATTTATCAAAATCCTTTTTTGTGATTATAGATACTACGAAATCAAGAAAGAAGTCACCCTCCTTCATTTTCTCCATGGCATATGGTAAAACAGGAGGGCCAAGCTCGATGATTTCCATATATGGCTCACTTGCACCAGGGAAACTTAAATATCCATGACTTTCCGACCATTCTTGACATTTGCGATACTTCTGCTCAAATATCACCTTTATATCTTTTTCTTCCGGTCTTTCCCCAAGCCACACAACGGTTAGGCCTATGGTTAGTAAAATAATCGCCAGTGCTGATATTATTAAAAGTCTTCTATTCATAAACAATCCCCATCGCCCGTTTTATCATCACTTCAATCTGCGACATCATTCACTTACTCAAATAGCAAAAAACAAGACCTGACCCCAACCATTCTACGGAGGGATGTCGTTTACTCCCGTTACCTGGCCTATGCTCTCTGCCCAATTATTCAGGAAGGGCTTTCAATATATTGGTGATAAACGATCCGTGGTCCCAGCTGAATTTGTGGTCCGGGGTTAATCCGAGCCGGACCACAACCGTCTTCCGGGACGGGATAATCGTAACATACTGCCCGTCGTGACCCCGTGCCGAATACAGATCCTCCGGGAGACTGGCCAGCCACCTTTCCTTCTCCCCGGTATTCAACCAGAACTGAGCCCCGTAAGGCCATTCGGGAGGAGTGTGCGGGGTAGGCGTGCGGGTATATTCAACCCAGCCCTCGGGAAGGATCCGTTCTCCCTCCCAGACCCCGTCCTGGAGATATAACAGACCGAAGCGGGCCCAGTCCCTCGCAGTCGCATACATGTGGGAGGAGCCGACGAAGGTGCCGGAGGTGTCAGTTTCCATGATGGCGCTCTGCATCCCGATCTTGTCGAACAGCTCCCGCCGCGGGAAGCCGAAGTAGTCTGCGGTCGAACCGCCGACCGCATCACGAACGATGCGGGAGATGATATTGGTGGTGCCGCTGGAGTATGACCATTTGCTGCCCGGCTCCGCCTCCAGCGGCTTGTCGACGGCATAGGCCGCCATGTCGCGCTTCGTAAAGAGCATGACATTGCAATCCGCGCTCGGGTTGGACTCGTATTCTTCTAAGAACTCCAGACCGCTGCTCATCCGCAGAAGATGGTCCAGGGTAATGGCCCTTCGGGGGTCGTCCGGGGCGCTCCATTCCGGCACCGGCGCCCTCTCCCGGACCGAGAGCTTCCCCTTACCGACCAGGATCCCGGCCAGCGCGCTCGTTACGCTCTTTGTCATCGACCACCCGATCAGCGGGGTATCCGGTGAGAAGCCGGGGGCATAGCGCTCGGCAACGATCCGGCCGTCGTAAACGACAACCACCGCCCTCGTCCGGCGGGGCCTCTCGGGATCGGGATCGGAGAAGGCCTCGTCCAGAACATCGTTAAGGGCCTCCGTATCTACCCCCGGTGGGAGCTCCTCTGAGATCAGATCACCCGTCGGCCAGGGCAGTTCCGCCGTATCCCGGGGCAACTGCTTCCAGTCCGCCGCCTGCTTCCGGAGTTCGTCCTCCGTAGTATCGAGAATCAGGGTGCACCCGAGCCCTTCGCGAAAGATGGCACAACGCTTGAACAGTCCCTTAATTGAAGCCGTAACCGACTTCTCCTTATAGTCCACCTCGGCGCCGATAGAATATTTCTTTGCGATCCATAAATCCTCTCTCATGACCGCCCCGGGGTCCCTATTCGACACGAAGACGCCGGAACAGAGCATCTTGGCGGTAAAGCCTGTCCCGATCGGCCCATTCTTAACGGCGTAGTTACCCAGGTATCCCAGCAAGAGAACCGCAGCGATACCAAGAACAACACCAAGACCCAACAGGAATTTTTTGACGAAAGATTTCATTTTAACCCCCCTTTCGATTGTCCCGGTTAACAGAATATTTCCTTCCCCATTTTCCTTGCTAACCATCAAAATGTCAATTTATTTATACTCAGGGCAGTGTTATCCA
>CP070770.1:1018383-1020841 GCA_020345765.1 Deltaproteobacteria bacterium | reverse complement strand
AGTTTGACCGCGCCCACTTCTTCTCTTACGGGGATTTCAGCCTCGTCTTCGAGGTGGTTTATTATGTTATCGGCAGAGAATACAACAAATACATGGACATTCATCAGGAAATAAATTTCCGGATAAAAGAGGAGTTCGGAAAACGCGGGATCGAATTTGCCTTCCCGACCCAGACATTATACTTGAATAAGACATAATATTTATTCCGGGCTCCTTCGGTTATATTTAGCGGCAGGCAGGTGCAGTTATGGGGCGGCCTCTGTGGTTCGTGGAAATCGTAAAGAAGGGTTTCCCGGGCATATTTATTATTGCCCGGCTGACGAAGGTGCCGATCATTGGCCGGATCCTTGATCGCTGGCTCTTCAAAGGTGACCACATGATCTACCTTCCCCGGGACCGGGTGGTTCAGGTGGATAGGGAGATCGGCGAGTCGGAACAGATGATCCTGCCATCCCGGGTGGCGGAATATTTTATCGATAAGGCTAATTATCACTGGATTATGGATGTTTGTATCTGCCGGGACGCCGCTGGGTGTAAGGATTACCCGGTTGATCGAGGCTGTCTCTTTCTTGGGGAGGCGGCATTGGGGATCAATCCCAAGCTCGGGCGCCGCGTAACGAAGGAAGAGGCGCGGCAGCACTTAAGTAGCTGCCGGGAGGCGGGTCTGGTTCATATAGTTGGCCGCAATAAGCTGGATACGGTCTGGCTCGGTGTCGGACCGGGCAACAAGCTCCTTACTATCTGTAACTGTTGTCCCTGCTGCTGCATATGGCGGGTGCTGCCCTACATTGCTCCCGGGATTGGCGAGAAGATCAGAAAAATACCGGGTGTTACCGTATCAGTTACCGATCGGTGCACAGGCTGCGGCACCTGTACTGAGGATGTGTGCTTTGTCGATGCCATCCGCTTGGCCGGCGACCGGGCGGTCATCGGTGACGAGTGCCGGGGCTGCGGCCTCTGTGTTAGTGTTTGTCCCGAGAGGGCCATTGAAATCTCGATTGACGATAGCCAGTTCATAGAAAGCTCAATCAACCGGCTGTCCCCATTGGTCGATGTTTCGTAGAAAGACCACCAGTCCGGGGAAGGAGGCATAAATGGTTATTACATGTTGGGGGGCACGGGGCTCGATACCGGTATCCGGGAAAGAATATTTAAAGTATGGGGGAAGCACTACCTGCATGGAGATCAGGACTAAGGATGACGAGACGATCATAATTGATGCGGGCTCGGGTATCAGAAGATTAGGGAACAAACTGCTCCAGGAAGACCGGAAGAAATACAGCATCATATTCACCCATGCCCATTGGGACCATATCCTGGGATTTCCTTTTTTCAAGCCCATATATATCAAGGGAACCCATATAGATATGTTCGGCTGCCCGTTTGCGCAAGAGTCCGTGAAGCAGATAATCTCGCGAACGATGGACCATCCCAATTTCCCCGTAAATTTTGATGATATCAATGCCAAGATGTCATACCACGGAGCGTGCAAGGAGGCTTTTTCGATCAGGTCACTTACAGTGACACCCATACTGTTGAGTCATCCGAACAAAGGGATAGGATACAAGTTTGTCGAGGGTGACCGGTGTTTCGTTTTTCTCACCGATAATGAGCTGGGGTATAAACACCCGGGCGGGCTTGATTACCAGGATTATTTGGATTTTTCCTCCGGCGCCGACCTTTTGATCCACGATTCCGAGTTTACCGAGGAGGAGTACCGGGTAACAAGAAAATGGGGGCACAGCGTCTATCCTGATGCCCTGAAATTAGCTTTGGAGGCTCAGGTAAAGAAATTCGGGCTGTTCCATCATAATCAGGAGAGGACGGATGCGGCTTTAGACAGAATCGTCGAAGATTGCCAGCGGACTATCGGGGAGAGTAAAGCGAGTTTAGAATGCTTCGCCGCTTATGAAGGGATGGAGATTAGGTTATAATAAATTATCCCAAATAATGCGTAGATGTAGTCCGCTTGAGGCGGATGTCGGCCCAATTCAACCTATATTCCCCTCTCCCCAAAAGGGGGAGAGGGCAAGGGTGAGGGGGAATATAAGGTTTCTTTCCCTCAGACAAATAAAGAATAAGGATGGCAAGAGATCAGATGAGCCGGGAATTGACAGTTGATAAGGTAACAGCTGAAGAAGAGATTCAGGAGAAGGTTGACCGGGAAGGGAACCAGTGGAAGAAGGTTTACTGCGGCGGCGGGGCGCATTTCAAGAACTGGTTAAACCAGGTTTTAGAACTGTGGGGAGAGAAAAACATAGAGGTAGAGGAAATAGATCCCCGGGGTTTCCAGTGCTACGAGGAGAGCGGTGAGAAGATGTATCGGATCTGGGTAAAAGATACCAATCCGGAACGGTTGGGTTGACTGCCTTGAGGCATGATCCCGGGATAACAAAGCGAGGAGGTAGAGAGTGGCGTATAAGATTACCGAGGAGTGTATAAGCTGCGGGTCATGTGT
>CP070770.1:1015806-1018283 GCA_020345765.1 Deltaproteobacteria bacterium | reverse complement strand
CTGTTAATCCGTTAATTTGGGTGTAAATTGGGTTAAAGCTTCGCCTATTCCCGGGTCTTTTCTTAAAAATGCTATTTTTAGTACTAATACAAAATATATTATATCCCGTTTGGAAATCAAGTATTAATCAACTTAAAAAAGAATGCCCGGCATAGAAAACCGGGCATTGCTAGGAATAATCAACAAAAAATTCGTGCAGGGTTAGGGGAAAAATTGGTTTTACCAGAAATGACGGTTGGCGAAGGCATGGCCGGAACCAATTTTCAAATATCTTTCAAACTTTCTTGCCCTCACCTCATTATCAAACCAGATTGCAACTACATTTTCCATGGTGCGTACCGGGCTGTGTGTGGAGATTTGCCAGAGTTGTGATAGGCCAGGCGTCTTTTCAGGTCCTTGGTGATTCCGATGTAGCGTGTTTTAGGATTCTTTTTACTCCGCAATAGATACACATACATACTTTTTTCTTTTCGTTTCTCTTTTTCAATCGTATTGTAGTGGTTAAGGAGGGCCTGCCATACGTAGCTCGAAGAGATTATCGTAAAACTTTCTTCTTAGGAAACATAACTGCCCTACTTCGCTAAAGCTTCGTAGGGCACCATACTTCACTCTTCGAGCGAAGTATGGTGGAGGCGGCGGGAATCGAACCCGCGTCCGAAGAACTTTCACCGAAGCGTCTACATGCTTAATCCGCCTTTTATAATCCTCAGAATCTCCGGCGGATGGGATCTCCTAAGGATTTGCTCAGAAAAGTCCCGCTTTCCTCAGTTCCGAGCACGCCGAGGAAAGCCGCCCTGCTTTTTTGACGCCCATTCCGGCCCCGCAGAGAAGAACCGGGTGGACGCTGGCTGTCAATTAAGCAGCCAGGGCATAATCATAGTCATTGGCGACTATTTTTAATCCACCTTTTTACGAGGTGATGGGACCTCGGCATGCAGCTCCGGCTAAAATGATCCCCGTCGAAACCAGGTCGCCCCCAACTATTTTAATATAACACAGATAAAAGCAATTGAGAAGATTACCTAATAATTCTGCTTAAGGGTCTTTCCCACCTCCCTCTCCATTGCCTTCCTTCTTAAACTCTCCCTTTTATCGTAAAGCTTCTTTCCCCGCGCCAGGGCCAGTTCCACCTTGGCTCTGCCGTCCTTAAAATACATCTGGAGGGGAATCAAAGTGTAGCCCCTCTCCTGGGTCTTCCCGATCAATCTCTTGATCTCTTTCTTATGGAGGAGGAGCTTCCGATCCCGTATGGGATCGGGATTATCCCGGGCAGCCTGGGCATAAGGGCTGATATGCACATTGTACAGGAAAACCTCCCCCTCCCGGATCCCTGCATATCCGTCCTTCAGATTGCCCCGACCCTGCCGCAGGGACTTCACCTCACTGCCCTTGAGGACAACTCCTGCTTCAAAGGTGGACTCGATATGATAATCATGCCGTGCCTTACGGTTCCGGCAAATTACTTTAATCGCCATGAGATTAAACTCAAAATGGGAATTAAGCTTTTGCTTTTAGCCTCTCCCGAACCTTCTCATAGACCTTGCGGGAATAAACAAAAGCAGCGTGGCCGATATAAGGCAGGAAGATATCTATCTCCTTATTTCCGGTAGCGGCGCTGTGGTGGGGAATGACCAGCTCATCGATAGCAGAGTAGATAGCGGCCTGGGAAAGTCGGGGGAACTCCTCCGGCCGGAAATCCAGATCTTTCAAGAACTTACTGCCCGGACACATCTCCCGGGCACAGCTACCCAATCCCAGGTAAGCGGTGTATGTTCCGGCAAGGGGTGAGGCCAGGGTTATCAGACGGGAAACCTTCCTATCGCCATCCAGCCTCTTAATGTAATATCGGCTTACCAGTCCCCCCATGCTGTGGGCGACAATATCCACCTTTTTGGCCCCGGTTTTATCGAGTATCTCATCAACCTTGGCTTTGACCTTTTGGGAGAGTACCGTAATCGAAGCCAACGGAGGAGTAAGCGTAATGGTGTGGAGATGGCTCCAGCCGTCCCTTCGCAGGCGAAACCACATCAGCCAGTAGTTGCTGGCGTTTTGAGAGTATCCGTGAATCATCAAGACCGGGTTCCTATCCCCTTTTTCCCAGGGATGGAATATCTCTGGAAATCTATAAATGAGAGATATCACTGCATAGAGCACTGCAATTGCGATCATCACCAGAGAGGCAATAATCTCAAAAAGAATCCCCAGAATTATTCGTACTATTTTCATTTTCCTTAACCAAACCCTCGATATTCTCAACCCTGATATTATCCTATCAAATACGCTCTGAATTATCAATGTTTTATGAAGTTCTATTGACAATCATAAGAATCTGAATTAAGGTAAATATACTATAATATTATATTTTTTAAGCAGATAACCCTATTGTATAGGTAAAAAATGGGAGCGGAGAAGATTGAATTGGCTTACGGCCGGAAGCCCCTTGAAATTGATATTCCTCCTAATTTGGTAGGAATCCT
>CP070770.1:1013214-1015706 GCA_020345765.1 Deltaproteobacteria bacterium | reverse complement strand
GAATCCAATATAATCGCGGGTGCTATTTCAATGTGAGCAGAATCAGTGCGAAGATATTTGGTAGTAATACTATATTAAGAAACCCGGCCATTGTCAAGGAAATATTATCAATCATAATAACTGTATAACATCAAATAGTTAGCTAATGTACCGAGAAAGATTCTATTGTAATCTTTGAGGAGCTGAAGAACCCGTCAGAATAGAAATAAGATTAAGTTTAACTGATTTATTAAAAAGCAAGAATGGTAATAAATTCCATAGATTATGGATAAGGAATATGTTAAAATACAACAAGAAATGAAAGTTAACTCACTTCTGAAGGTCTTAAGAGAACTTAATATTCTAAAGATGAAAAGAATAGTGATAGATTATGCGATCGGAGGTGGAATAGCTAAAAACTATTACCTTGAGCCACAATTCACATACGACCTCGATATTTTTATCATGATTGATACTATGGACGATTTTCACAATATTTACACACACTTTCGCAAAGAAAAGTGTAAGATAGAAAATGTTTTTATTTGTATAAAGGATGTACCGGTGTAATTCTTACCCAGTTTTATTCACCCATTATTCGAGGAGGCAATAAAAAATGGGAGGAAGATAAGGGTTGATAAAGTCCGGACAAAGATACTTACATCGGAATATTTAATCGCAACCCTTCTTATGTCATTCAGACAAAAAGACAAAAATGCAGTCAGGGAGCTCTTATCCTTAGCGGATATGGAGTTAGTTAAGAAGATAGTCAGGAGATTCAGCAATAAGGAATATCCAATCTACGGTAGATTCAGGGAGATTGTAAAAAGAAAATGAAAAAACTACTCAAAGCAAGAACGGGAAAGGAATTCTGGGAGATCTTCTCTCAAGAGAGAGTAAAAGTTATTCAGAAACAAAGAAAGCTCCCGTTCCTAAAAAAGCTTAGAATTCTGGAGAGAATGGATGAGTTGATTATTCTAAAAAGAGGGAGTTAATTAGGAGATAATCGTATATTTAGACTTTCACTTCCCCCCTAAATATCCTTCAATAATATGCTAATGTTTAAATTGCCGAGAGCCTCGATAGGCATCGGGATACCTCAGGAAGTCGGCTCTTCCGCATTATTTAGGTATATTTCTTTTCGTATCTCTCTTTATCCTTGTATTCCACCAGGCACTGAATACCCTCGCCGTAAGCAAGGGTTTTGAAGCAGCCGTTGCAGGAGATGCATTTGGCCTTGGTGAGGTCCCCGGACCTCCATCGGTTGACCAGGCCGGGCTCACGGATGAGGGGCCGGGCCATACTCACGAAATCCACATCACCGGAGGCGAGGACCTGATCGATCACGCGGGGTGATCGGAATCCGCCTACCAGGATGATCGGGCAGGTCGTGACCTTCCGGGTTTGTCGGGCCAGGTCAATGAAATATGCTTCGTCGGCTTCGGTCCTGATCTTGATCCGGGCCGGGCCTTTGCGTGAGGCCGGACCGCCCCCGCTAACCTCGATCGCATCAATACCCATCTCCGAGAGCTTCTCCGCCAGGGGCAGGGCATCGGCCGGGGTTGTGGAGCCTTTGATGAAATCATCAAGGTTGAGCTTGATGAATACCGGGAGATTATTGGCATTCGCTCGGACTTCCCGGTAGACCTCGGTGGCAAAGCGCATCCGGTTCTCCGGCGACCCGCCGTAGGCATCGCTACGCTGGTTCCAGCGGGGCGAGATGAACTGGTTGACCAGGTAACCGTGGGCCCCGTGGATCTGGATGGCATCGAAGCCGACCGTCTTAGCCCGTTTGGCCGAATGGCCAAAATCCTCAATAATCCTCTTGACCTCGGCGGTTGTGAGTTCTCGGGGCGTGCCGAAGAGGGGATGCTTGATCGCGCTCGGGCCTACCGGGGTTTTGCCGTGGATCATATCCGGTGTTGTTTGCGGCCCTACGTGGACGAGCTGGATGCTGATCCTGCCGCCGGCTTTGTGCACGGTATCGGTGAGCTTCCGGAGACCGGGCAGATAATCATCGTTATATATCGCGGTCTGCCCCGGGCTCTGGCGGCCGTTGGGCTGGATATAGGTGTAACCGAGGATAATCAGCCCCATACCGCCCTCGGCCAGCCGCCGGATGCAGGTAACCAGCTTGTCGGTCACAAAACCCTGGTCGTCAGCCATACCTTCCCAGACCGCGGAGCGGACCAGACGGTTTTTCAGCTCGAGGGAGCCTAACTTACCCGGGGTAAACATGTCAATCATTGAACACCAATAATGAATGAAGAAGTTGGGTTAGTGTATTATTTCAGCTCAAATCCCCGGTAAAGACTTTGTTCAATACCAGAGATGTCTTGTTGCTCAAACTTGGACGCAATATAAAAGACGACCCAGGCACCGCAGAGGTCACAGTCAACATCGTTGCCGTAGCAGCAAAAGGGAGTAACGAATTGGCCGCCCTCCAGATAGAGGGGCAGGACGAACTTCTTGGAAGGGCAGTTGTCGGTAACGGCCTTCGAGTTTCCCGAAAG
>CP070770.1:1010602-1013114 GCA_020345765.1 Deltaproteobacteria bacterium | reverse complement strand
CACCCCCACCTTAATCCTCCCCCATCAAGGGGGAGGAAATTTTATATTACTTCCTTATATCTTTCCCGAGTAAGGCCGAGGGATTTATGACAAGATTCCCCTCCCCTGGTGGGAGGGGACTTGCCCTCCGTAGCTTTAGCAAAGTAGGGTAAAGGGGAGGGGGACATAAAAGCTACAGCACAAATTCCTTTTAAAACTATACACTTAAAAATAATATATGATATAATTACGGTTGCCCCGGGCATGCTATCTTAAGGGATTTGAAATCAAAAGGAGAAAAAAATGCAATTGAGTATTTCTAAGTGGTATAAAATCCTGGCCCCGCGGCCGGTGGTTTTGATCTCGACGGTAAATATCCGGAACAACCCCAACGCTGCCCCATTCAGTTTCGTAATGCCCTGCTCTACCGAGCCACCCCTGGTCGCCTTTGCCTCCGACCCGGATCACCACACTGTAAAAAACATCCTGGAGACAAAGGATTTCGTCGTTAATATCCCCTCCCGCAAGTTACTCAAGCAGCTATGGACCTGTGCCAATGACTTCCCTTACGGTGTCAGTGAAATCAAGAAGGCCAATCTTACCGAAGAGAAATCAATTAAAGTCAAATCCCCGAAGATCAAAGAATGCTTTGCCCACCTCGAGTGCAAACTATACAAGCATTATCGTGCCGGTGACCACCTGCTTATTGTGGGCAAAGTCCTCCGGGCGGACATTGACGAAAAATATCTTCTTAAGAAGCAATATTCTATCACTAAGGCCGACCCCTTGATGCATATCAGCGGTACTGAATTCGGTGTTTTGGGAAAGGTAATTAAGGTCCGATAGAGTATTATTAACCTGTCTCAAGATTATCTTTCCTTTCGGAGTAAAGCAATGACGGACAAAAGGATAAAAATCAAGGTAGGGAAAATCGAGATGTCAGCCGAGCTGAACGAATCGGAAACTGCCTCTCTTATCCGGGATGCCTTGCCGATTAAAGCCCGGGTTAACACCTGGGGTGATGAGATCTATTTCTCCATACCGGTAAAGGCGGAACCGGATGATCCCCAGGTGCTTGTTAATATCGGCGATTTAGGTTACTGGCCCGACGGTTCGGCATTCTGTATCTTCTTCGGCCCGACGCCGATCAGCTCTGAAGGCGAGATCAGGCCAGCCAGCGGGGTTAACCTGGTGGGTCATGTCTTGGGCGACCCCGGGGAATTCAAAAAGGTTTTCTCCGGAGAGGAAATCACCGTAGAGCAGGAAGAATAACCAGTATTTGATTTTTTTGCATTACTAATTCGGATGCTTATGTATTATCCTGACTGATTTACCGGGTTCTGGGAGGAAGAAAAAATGGGCAAGAAAGCGGAAAAAACGCAGAAATTAGATGAAATAGTTATTTCAAGGGCAATAATCGAAGAGTTTACTAAGGATTTCCTGGAATATTTAGAAGTCGATGTGGCTATCGTCGGTGCCGGTCCCGCCGGTATGACTGCCGGTTATTATCTGGCAAAAAAGAAGAAAAAGGTAGCTATCTTCGAGCGCAAACTGTCAGTAGGCGGCGGCATGTGGGGCGGAGGGATCATGTTAAACCGCTGTGTCTTTCAGGAAGTCTCCAAGTCGATCCTTGACGAAATCGGAGTGAGGACTTCTAAGTATCGGAAAGGATACTATACCACCGATTCGCTGGAAACGGTTTCTACCCTATGCTCAACAGCAATTAAGGCGGGGGTCAGAATATTTAATCTTCTGTCGGTTGAGGATGTAATGATCCGAAAGGATATAATTACAGGTCTGGTCTTAAACTGGAGTGCCGTCTCTTTGGCTAACCTGCATGTTGACCCGATCACCGCCCGGGCAAAATATATTGTTGATGCCACCGGGCATGATGCTGAAATCGTCCGGATAGTTACCCGAAAGATCGGGAAAAAGCTTTACACCGAAACCGGAGATCTCCTGGGTGAGAAGCCCATGTGGGCTGAGATTGGGGAAAAAACAATCGTAGAGAATACAAAAAAGGTTTATCCTAACCTTTATGTGGCCGGTATGGCGGCAAATGCCGTCTTCGGCGGCCCCCGGATGGGTCCGATATTCGGAGGGATGTTGCTTTCGGGACAGAGGGTGGCCGAGCTAATCTTGAGCCGTTAATTCAGAAAGGGAGGCTATATATGCCAAATATTACCATAGAAGGACCGCCAATCAAGGAGTTGGACAAAAAGCGCAGATTCGCCCGGGAGCTGACCGAAGCGGCAGTAAAAGCTTACGGCTTACCGAAGGAAGCGATTATCGTCCTTCTCAAGGAAAATTCTCCGGAAAATGTCAGCGTGGGAGGGGAATTGATCGTCGACCGGCATCAAAAGTCCGACAAATCGAGTTAGCTAATCAGCCCCCTTCGAACCCGCAAATCCCCGAATCCTGGCTTATCTCGGAACATTGACAATATTCAGGAATGATGGTAGCTTAGCTGTTGTCAACCCATTAACAAGGAGCCAAGATGTGGGAAGAAATTTCTCAAACCTTAAGTAAGTTT
>CP070770.1:1007981-1010502 GCA_020345765.1 Deltaproteobacteria bacterium | reverse complement strand
AGGCGGATCGTCTCGGAGACGAAGAAGTTCGTCACCACCGCTGCCTGGGAGGTGGCTAACCTTACCATGCAGATCACCGGAGGTATCGGCTACACCGATGTATATCCTATTGAACGCAGTGTCCGCGATACCCGTCTGACCCAGATCTGGACTGGCACTAATGAGATAATGAGTGCCATTATCCAGCATGATATCTACGAGGAGTTTCGGGCCGAGCACGGTAAGTACCGCGATTACGAGAAGGATGCCATGCACGGCGATGAGTCCGAGAAGATCTTCGATGACGATGACATGTGGAGAGTATACGACCAGGATCGTTAGCCACCCCACCGGCATAACCTACATTTTAGTTTAAAATTTTAGGAGGAGAACCTATGCCAGTAAATATTGAACGTCAGGGCAAGGTGACCACCGTTATCCTGGACCGGCCCGAGGTGCGTAACGCCGTCGATCGGCCCACTGCCCAGGCATTGGCTGATGCCTTCCGCTCCTTCGATAAAGACGAAAGCGCCTGTGTCGCCGTCCTCTGGGGTGCCGGGGGAACCTTCTGTGCGGGCGCGGATTTGAAAGCCATTGCTTCAGGGCAGAATACCAATCGGGTAGAAGAGGATGGTGACGGTCCCATGGGCCCCACCCGCCTTAGCCTTTCCAAGCCGGTGATCGCCGCCGTCTCCGGCTACGCGGTGGCTGGCGGTTTAGAGCTGGCTATCTGGTGTGACCTTCGCGTTATGGAGATGAGCGCGGTCTTCGGCGTTTTCTGCCGCCGTTGGGGCGTACCCCTTATGGATGGTGGCACAATCCGCCTGCCGCAACTTATCGGCCTGAGCCGCGCCCTGGATATGATCCTCACCGGCCGGCCTGTCGGTGCCGAGCAGGCACTGGCAATGGGTCTAGCCAACCGGGTAGTGGAGGACGGTACTGCCCGGCAGGAGGCGGAAAAGCTTGCGGCCCAGATTGCCGAGTTTCCCCAGATCTGTATGCGCCACGACCGCTTGAGCGCCTATGAGCAATTCGGAATGGATCTCCCGGCCGCCATCCGGAACGAATTCCACCACGGAATGGAGGTCATTCAGAGCAATGAAACCGTTGAGGGCGCCACCCGTTTCAAAAACGGCGCTGGCCGGCACGGGAAGTTATGAAAAGAGAGGATGGAAAGAAGCTGGGAAGGGAGTGGTCGCTGCCCCTGTTTTTTCTCTAATAAAAGAGTTGACTTCTGATAGGATATGATGTAAAATATACATCAATTGATGGTATAATTACATCGTATCGGGAAGTTTGATGTTACAAAAGCTGTTCTCGTCCAGAGTG
The DNA here is from genome assembly GCA_020345765.1 of Deltaproteobacteria bacterium. Taxonomy (GTDB): domain Bacteria; phylum Desulfobacterota. The sequence continues at coordinate 1,009,194 of CP070770.1, read as the reverse complement.
AGGGTTAAATTACTTAATCAGTTCATCACCTCACCAGAAGGCAGATTTTATATAAGGGAATTGGAAAGACTGACAGGAGAAGATTATAAAAGCATAGTTATGGAACTTCATAACCTGGAAAGTCTTGGGCTCTTAAAGGGCGAAGCACAAGGTAACTTAAAATATTATTCTATTGACAGGAATTTCTTTCTATTCCCTGAATTGAAGAATATAATATTTAAGACAGCAGGCGTTAAAGGAGCACTTGAGCAGGAACTTAAGAAAATCAAGGGGATTATGTATGCATTTATCTATGGATCCTATGCTAAAGGTAAAGAGGATCCAAGGAGCGATATTGACCTTATGGTAATAGGGGACATTGAGATTGGGAGACTCATTGCTTCATTGCGGGGTCCGGAAAGAGACCTACAGAGGAAGATTAACTATGTAGTTTTCGACCTTCCTGAGATAAAGAAACGATTCAAAATAAAAGATGACTTCGTAAGGGAAGTTTTCAAAGATGAGAAGGTGATGCTCATTGGTGAGGAAGATGAGTTACGAAGAATTACTCAGAGAAGGGTTAATTAAACCATTCAAGGCGTCAGATAAACAGATACGCAGCAGAATGGCCTTAGCAGATAGAGACATTAAAACCGCCAGGGGGGTTATGGCTTCGGATTGGGACTGGGGATTCAGTATAGCTTATAATGCTATCCTTCAAGCAGCACGGGCGTTAATGTTTTCAAAAGGTTATCGCCCTACCGGAGGCGAGGGGCAACATATAGCTGCAGTGCGTTTTGCTGAAATTGCATTAGGGAAACAACTTGGTGAAGAAGTGTATATATTCGATAAAATGAGATCTAAACGACACCGAGTAATATATGATGTTGCCGGGTTAATATCTGAACAGGAGGCAAAGCAGGCTTTTAAGTTTGCCCAGAAGTTCGTCAAGATTATTAAGGGCCATCTGAGGGAAACAAGGAAGAAGTAGGGATCAAGCCCGTATTCTTGAGTATTGACTAATACTCAATGGATAGGCGGGACTCTCCAGCCCCTGCTATTCCCTAAAATAAGTCAATATTTCAATAATCCCTTTTTCACAGTCAGTATCTCATTATGGCTCAAGAAGGAAAAATTATTGCCATCAAATTACCAAATGCTATTGGTGATGTGGTGATTGCGTCTGCACTCGCTTCTTCCCTGTTCAAATTGGGTTACTATACTGAAATAGTAC
>CP070770.1:1005341-1007881 GCA_020345765.1 Deltaproteobacteria bacterium | reverse complement strand
GAGATAACAAACAGCCGTAAGTATAAGGTACTTGGCAGAGCACATAGAGAACAGCTCTTACAAGGACAGGGGCTTCAGCTAAAGGATTGCGTAAGTTCTGAGTGTGCCGTGAGAATTGGGCAATTACTCGATGTTGGTAAGATAGTTACCGGTTCTATAAGTAAGACGGGGATGACTTATTACATTAATGCACAGTTGGTTAATGTTAAAACCGGGGTAGTTGAAAATGCTGCTTATGAACCCTGCGAGGGATGCCCTTTAGGTGAGTTAGTACACCCTACTGCAATTGTTGCCAAGAAATTACTGGGCTTACCATATACTCCTTATAAGCCAAAAAGAGTAACAGAAATTTCAAGAAAAGAGGAAATAGGTGCTCGGGCCAGCTCGCCGGGACAACAGGCTGAGGCAGTGGAGTGGTACAATAAGGGAGTAGAATTAGGGGACAGCTCGGATCAGGAGATAATCTACTATAAGAAAGCAATGGAGGCTGACCCCACTTTCGCGCAAGCCTATTTTAACATAGGTTCGATCTATGTCCAGAGAGGAATGCCTGAGGAATCAGTAGTGTATTTCAAGCGGTTCCTGATTTACTGTAAGGACCCCAAGGAAAAGGAACAGGTCCGGAATCTACTGGCGGAGATCGATCAGACTTCCACTCCGGCTTCTTCGACCGGGGTAGTTCCTCCCAGTACTCATACTGCCGAGGAGTGGTATAACAAGGGGAGGGATTTGAATGATAACTCTGCTCAGGAGATCGAGTTCTATCAGAAGGCTATCGAGGTGGACCCCAAGTTTGCCAGCGCCTACTATAATCTGGGCTCCGTCTATCATACCATGGGGAAATACGAAGAGGCCCTCGCAGCGTATAAGAAATTTATGCACTATTCAAATGATTATGCTGAGGTAGAAAGGGTCCGGGAAGGGATAGTAAAGGTACTCGAGGAATACCTCTCTCAATAACCTTGTGAATTCTGGGGTCTGAGCCGCAACCTTGACAGATTAAAATGACAAATGAAAAGTTAAATCCATATTCACCAATTTCGCTCTTATTATGAGGATCTTTGAAAAGCAGATCTGGCATTATATTCTTCTGATCATTCTGCTGACCGGAGTACTATTCTTATGTCGTTATGAAGGGTGCTTGACGGGACAGTTTCTGAAAATAAGCACCCCCGCATGGCTTATCTTATCGATTGCCGCGGCTATCCTTCATCAATTTTACGTCTGGTTCTGCTGGAGAACCGAGCTCTATTACTCCCTGATCACCCGATTGTTTGGAAAGAACAGGTTCACCTACTACTCGATAGGTTTCGTTGTTTTATCCGCCTCAAGGTTTGTTTTTTTAATCGGTCTGGCAGTTGCCAACCGAAACAGTTTAGCGGCAAACCAAACTCTTCTCAATACGATAGCATTCATCACCTTGGTATCGGCACTGTATGTTTTATACTCGGTTGCAAGGTATTTTACCTTTGCCCGGGCATTCGGCGCTGACCACTTCGATGAGTCTTACAGGGATAAACCTCTGGTAAGGAAGGGAATATTCCGGTGGACAAGGAACGGAATGTATAATTTTGGATTCCCGGTTTTTTGGGCCCCCGGCCTGCTTCTGGCCTCGAAGGCGGCACTGCTCGCCGCACTTTTCAGTCACCTCTATATTTGGGTTCATTATTATTGCGTCGAACTGCCGGACATGAAAAGGATCTATAGAGATAAAATCGAAGGGGACGGGGTCCCATTGGTTTCGTAACTATGAGAAAGTTCATCATATCTACGCTCTGGGTACTACTGCTCCCGGCGGTGTTTGGTTTAAACTCGTGTTCGGAGCGTTCCGCGGTACCCGATCTGGCCCCGAGCGACGATCCCGCCGACTACGATGTCGATACATCTATCGAGTACCAGGTTCAGGTCTCCGAGCCCCGCTGGGTGGTTCCCTCGGAAGCGCTCCCGGCCGAGGCCCCGACCATGGCATCCAACGCCAACGTCGATATCATCTTCCACACCGACCGCCTGTTCATGGCATGGCGGACGGCACCTGAGCACTTTGCCTCGGACCAGGTCTATATGCTCGTGGTATCCTCTCTCGACGGGGGCAAGACCTGGGAGTTCGAGCACCTCATTGACCTCGACACTGACTTGCGGGAACCGCGCTTTCTCTCCTACGGCGGTAAACTGCAATTGATATTCTTCCAGGCGGGCACCATTGCCCTTTCCTTCGAGCCCATCACAATGTGGCGGACCGTTCGACGCGCCCCCGGTGATTGGAGCGAAATCGAAGTCCTGGTCGACGGCCCCGAAGTGCCCTGGGACGTCAAGGTACGTGGGGGTATTGCGTATATGACCTCCTACCGTGGTGAACACTACAGTGGTGACGAAGATGCCACTGTCCGGGTATTCTTCAAATATTCCACCGATGGAGATACCTGGAAACTTGTCGACGACCGTCCCTCTGTCTACGAGGGAGGGGTGTCCGAGTCTGCCTTTGAATTCGACGAGGACGGCTCACTTTGGGTCGTGACCCGCAACGAAGACGGCGACGAAAC
>CP070770.1:1002699-1005241 GCA_020345765.1 Deltaproteobacteria bacterium | reverse complement strand
GGGATTACCACCGTGACGGTAACGCTGGAGGATTGTGTGGGTGTAGGTATGGCCGGCGAGGAGAGCAATATAACCGTGAGTTCGGACCGGAATAAGTGGATTACAGTTGTGGAGAATATCCCTGGAGGCGTTGATGATTTTGAGGGTTGTGCTACTCCTGCTGATTGTGGTTGGACACAGGAAACTGGTAATGAATTTATCAGCCTCTGTGATATTTTAATAGGTCCTGGTCCTACAACTAATTATGCCTGTTTAAGACAAAACGGAGGGATCTCGAAACTCGTTGATACCAGTGGTTATCGGAATATTCAGATTACTTATCAGGTATATACTGAAAATTTGGTAACAGGCAATTTTGGTCTTGAGGTATCAACAGACGGTGGTTTTAGCTGGATACCGGTTACAAGTAGCACCTTAAGTGGCAATAATCCCTGGACTGCAGAGGGTTTTAACCTTTCAAGTATTAATGATGATGTGGAGAATAATCCGCAGTTTACCATCAGGTTTGCCCAAGATGCGACAGGATTAGCAGAGTATTCTGCAGTGGATGATGTAGTAGTAACCGGCGATCCTCTCGAGGATGTAATTACTCTGATTAGCTCAACTAATGGGGTTTATACCTATGAGGTTAAGAGCTGTTATCTTTCCGGCCAACCGGACAACAAGGGGCCGGCCACCCTTTGTGCAATCTGGGATGATCTGGTAAATGACTCTCTGAGCAGCTTCCCCTGCGCGGCGATCTTCTTCAAGGCTCCTGTCCTGACGATAGCCGATCCGGCGGCAGGTGTGCTTCTGGGCTCTAATGATGACAGTATTCCCGGGGGTAATTTCCAGTATACGGTAACCGCCACTACCGATGCCCCGGACGGGAGCACAGCAGTGCTTACGGTGGATAGTAATACCCAGGATGCCCAGGTGAGTGGAGGCAATGTTACATTTACCGATGTTGATTTTCCTGAAGGTGGGGTGACGCTGAGTGTAGAAGTAACGAATAAGGATTGTGATGATACCGGCAGTGACAGCGTCGTTGTGACGGTGGATATAACCGCACCTGCAGTTACGATAACCTTGCCGGTTGCCGGTTCCACGTTGGACAGCACTACGGTTGAGGTGAAAGGAACCGCAGCCGATGCTAATGGGATAGATAGAGTGGAGGTTAATGGGGAGGTGGCTTCGGGTGGTGTGAGCTGGGTGGTGTCGGTTGCTGGTCTTGCTGAGGGCTTGAACACATTGACCGCTACTGCCTGGGACAATGCGGGTAACTGGAGCTCTACTTCAATCCAGGTATTTATTGATTCGACACCGCCTGATCCTCCAACGATAACCAGTCCTCTTTCAGGGCCTACCAGTGACAATACGCCTCTCGTGCTGGGAACCGTGGCTTTAGCCGATGCCGGCTCTACTGTCGAGATCTATGAAGGCATGATGTTGTGGGGCAGCACCCAGGCGGTTGGGACCAATTTCAGCCTTACCTTGCCGGCCCTGGCCGATGGCTCTCATATCTTAACTGCCAAAGCTATTGACGGGGCGGGCAATAAATCCGGACCTTCTGCCGGAGTGACGATATTCGTGGATACGAGGGAGCCTGATGTAGAGATAAGCACACCTGCTTCGGGTAGTATTTATGGGACTGATTGTGTAGTGGTATCGGGCAGTGTTACTGATCTTCCACCTTCTTCCGGTTTGGATGCAGGAGTGGTAACCGCAGGGGTAGTAACCGCAAGTATCTCCGGTCAGACCTGGACAGTAACTGTATGTGGATTATCCGAGGGCAGCGTAACGATTGACGCTACTTACCGGGATCTGGCCGGTAATGAAGGGGTATCGGCCCCGGTGAATATTACCGTTGACACTACGCCTCCGACGGTAAGCATAACAGAACCGACCGACGGTTGGACATTTATCGAGACCACGATAGTGGTGACCGGAAGTGCCAGTGATGCTGCTACTGATATAGATCGGGTAGAAGTCAACAGTCAGACTGCGTTTGGCACCGACAACTGGATGATTATGGTATCTGGTCTTACTCAAGGTCCCAATCCGATAACAGCGATAGCTTGGGATGTAGCGGGTAACCAGAGCACTCCTACTGTTATCAGTGTATTCGTAGACACTGTTCCTCCTCAGTTAGCTATAACCTCACCGACCTCCGGTTCCGTGGTCGGCACAGACTGGGTTATTATTACCGGGACCGTCAGTGATCCAGACCCTTCATGCGGCCAGCCGGGTGAGGTAACGGTCAGTCTTACCGGACCGACATCGGGTAGCACAATAGCACCGGTAGTAGCCGGTGTATGGGCGGCAACCTTTTATGGCCTCACAGACGGAATTTATAATGCAAGTGCTTCCGCTGCCGACCAATGCGGCAACGGAGTTTCAATTCTAATTTCTTTCACGGTCGAAACTATATGTTTGGATAGCACCGATCCCTTAATAAACATCACCTCTCCCAGTGACGGTGTTACGTTATATGTCGCCAGTTTCCCTACCATAGTAGTAGTGGGTGGGGATGTCATTGATGATGAGTGCGGAATAGACTCGG
>CP070770.1:1000055-1002599 GCA_020345765.1 Deltaproteobacteria bacterium | reverse complement strand
TTGATCCTCAGCTTGCCCTCCGAGGAAATGGAAAGCAGCCGGGTCGGGTAAATATGCTGGTTAATCTTTATCCCCCCGGGATCTGCCTGAAAAAACAAACTTGCCTTCCCCGGGGTAGAAAAAAGCTTTTGGTAAGTCCTCACATCTCTAAGCACTATTCCTTTCCCGGATACGGTGAAGCTGTCAAGGTTCCTGAATATGGCAACCCTAATCTTGGGGACCTCCCCCGCTCCACTCTCCTGCAAGGGATAGGAACAGGACCATATCAGGCTGACCAGTAAACAGCAAGTGAGTCTCTTGATAACAGTAGAGGCAGTCCCCATTGGTTAAGTCTAATTAAACACGATTCTAGTCAAAAGTCAATTTGCGCTATTCTTCTAGTTGGATCAGTTAAGCTCAAGGGGATTTTTCTATCCGGGCGGCGCAGATTTTATACTCGGGAATCTTTGCCACCGGATCAAGTGCTTGGTGAGTTAATATATTAGCGGCTCCTTCGGCAAAGTGAAATGGTATGAAGATAACCCCCGGACCAATCTTCTTATCCACAAGTGCCTTGGTCTTGATCTTTCCCCTTCTGGTACTTACCTCAACCATCTGTCCGTCTATTATCCCCAGTTCCCGGGCATCCTCGGGACTGACCTCTACATAGCCTTCGGGGACCTCGTTATCCAATACCGGCGACCTCCCGGTCATACTCCGGGTGTGCCAGTGAAAGGCCATCCTGCCGGTAGTAAGGATGTAAGGATACTCCTCGTCCGGTTCCTCTGCTGGTGCCCGGTAAGATATAACATGGAATTTTCCCAATCCCCGGGTGAATTTCTGCTGATGTAAGATCGTGGTCCCGGGATGATCTTCGGCGGGACAGGGCCACTGCAGTCCGTCCGGCTGATTTATCCGCTCGTAGGTCATGCCCGCATATAACGGGCTTACCTTGCGCAGCTCCTCGAATATCTCATTTGCCGATTTAAAAGAAAACAGTTGGCCGGCCCCCATCTCCCGGGCAAGCTCACAGATTATCTCCCAGTCCGACTTTGCCTCTCCGGGAGGCTCAATCGCTTTTCTTACCATCTGCACCCTTCTGTCGGTTGCAGTAAACGTTCCCTCCTTCTCCGCCCAGCAGGCGGAGGGCAAGACAACATCGGCAAGCTGGGTAGCCTCGGTGGGAAATATGTCCTGGACGACCAGAAAATCCAGGTTCTCGAGTGCCTTCTGCACATGACTTGTATCCGGGTCGGAGATCATCGGGTTTTCCCCGATTATATACATAGCCTTTACTTTCCCCTCAGCCGCCGCATTCATCATCTCGACCAGGGTCAATCCCACCTCGGCCGGCAGCTCCGGTACCTGCCATGTCTGCGCAACCTTGGACCTCTTCTCCTGATCGGTTACTGCTTGATAACCGGGAAGGACGTTTACCAGACAGCCGGTATCACATGCCCCCTGAACGTTATTTTGCCCCCGCAGTGGATTTACGCCGGTGCCCGGTTTCCCGATATTACCGGTGAGCATTGCCAAGTTGGCAATCGATAGGACATTATCGGTCCCGGTAGTATGCTGGGTTATCCCCATAGCATATACGATGGCGCTGTTGGCAGCCTGAGCGAAAGCCAGAGCCGCCTGCTTGATATCCTCGGCGGGCACCTGGGTAATCTCCACTGCCCGCTCCAACGAGAAATCTTTTATCTTAGTCGCAAACTCCTCAAAGTCTTCAGTCCGGGCCTCGATGAACGACTTATCATATAATCCGTTCTCGATGATTACATTCATCATTCCGTTCAATAGCGCTACATCGCTACCAGATTTGTGCCTCATATAGATATCCGCCATGTCAGCCAGTTGGATCTTCCTGGGATCGGCGACGATGAGCTTTGCCCCCTTTTCCTTGGCTTGTATGATTCTCCGGGAAACCAGGGGGTGTTGTTCCGTGGGATTAGAGCCGATGAGGAAGATGCAATCCGACTGCTCCAGGTCCAGGGTGGAATTGGTCATCGCCCCACTCCCGAATGCGGCGGCCAGACCGGCCACGGTGGAGCTGTGTCAGAGACGGGCGCAATGATCGATATTATTGGTGCCTATTACCGCCCGGGCGAACTTCTGGATTACATAGTTCTCCTCATTCGTACACCGTGCGGAGGAAAGCAGGGCAATGGAGTCCGGTCCATGCTTTTCTTTGATCTCCTTCAGTTTATCGGCTATCAGTTTTAATGCTTCGTCCCAGGTTGCCTCGCGAAATTCGCCATTTTCTTTAATTAGGGGCTTAGTGAGCCTTTCCTCGTGATGGACGAATTGGTGGGCATTCCAGCCCTTGATACACAGTTTCCCCGCACTTATCGGATGCCGGGCCCAGGGCTCTACTCCCACCAGGGTCCCCTGGTTAACCGCCAATAGCATCCCGCACCCCGCACCGCAGTAAGGACAGATAGTAGGGACGAATTCAGTCAAGTTTGGCCTCCTCTTCTTTCAACTCCTCCTCAATGAAGGTTGCCAAAGGGGGAAGGGCGTTGGGGTCGACCCCGGATTCATAATTGAAGATCGAGCTCAGTT
>CP070770.1:997392-999955 GCA_020345765.1 Deltaproteobacteria bacterium | reverse complement strand
ACCGGGGTGCCGGGAGCGGTCGGATCACTTACATTAATAATTGCTAAACCACTGTTCCCATCGGCTACATAAGCATAGCCCCCGGTAACATATACTCCAAAGCTAGTCCCTGAGGTATCCCGATAGACCGGGGTGCCGGGACTGGTCGGGTCGGTTACGTCAATGACCGCCAAGCCCTGCGCAGAATCAGCCACATAGGCATAGCCTCCGGTAACATAGACTTCCCAGCTGCTCCCATTGGTATCCCGATAGACCGGGGTGCCGGGACTGGTCGGGTCGGTTACGTCGATGACCGCCAAACCGCTACCATAATCGGCCAAATAGGCATAGCAGAGTAAACTTCCATTACAGTTTTGATCTATCCCGTCCCCACAAACATCGTCTGCTCCTGGATTGATAGAAGCAACCGTATCGTCACAGTCCGGGCTGGAACCAACGGCAGCCGAGGCAGTATAACCATCCCCGTCCTGGTCATTATCGATAGTGTCCACAGGATTGCAATCATCGTCGACCCCATTATAGTACGTCTCTGCTGCCCCGGGATAGACGGAGTTATCGCCATCGTTACAGTCGGCAGGGAGCTTGCCGTCAGGATTCACCGGATCGCTCGCCCCGCAGATATCCCAGCCGTCGCCGTCGCCGTCCGGGGCATCAGGAGTAGCGGTACCGCAGTCGTTATTTATACCATCACAGTTAACCTCAGCAGCCCCGGGGTTAACACTGGCATCACTGTCATTGCAGTCCGGGCCGGCGGAACAGTGTTCTCCGTAGGTATCCCCGTCATTGTCAACGCAGGCTGCCGCCGGCGCTCCTCCGTTATCGTCGCAGTTGAGGGTAAAGATGATAAACAGAACAGCTAAGACACCTGTACCTGATAAAAGAGCCGTTTTCTTCATTTTTTACCTCCCTATAATAATATAGATTTTAGTGTTAAAAGCTTAAATTTCGTCCCTTATTTTGTCAAGCAAAAAGGCGGCAGGTTTTCCCCCAACCGCCTTTTCTTGTATTGAATCTGGAGCTATCGCTTAACTCAGTCACATATTAACAATCAATCGAATCCTTGAACCCTGGAATCCTCGACCCCTTTCTCTTAGCCATCATTTAGTTAATAGTCAAGGTCCGGCCCTGATTCTTCGTTCAAGACTTGATTTTTTTCAAAAGGCTGCCGTTTTGTGAGGTAAAAAGGAGATTATGCTCCGGCATAAGATATATTTTCGATTTTCAAAGGAAGAGGTTTAGTCTTATTGTTGGAAAATCTTCTTTCAAAATCCATTATCATTATTCCATTCGGACTTCTGGTTTTAGGATTCAGGCGAACAAAAATACCTTCTTCTACTTCTTCGTCAATCCCTTCCTGTGGTTCCCCGATGGATAAATAAAGTATGTCCGATGTTTTATCATAGGAAAAAACCAAGCCCTCAGTTATTTCTTTTTCCATAACACCTCTCCTTTTTTAACCTTATCGGTAGTTAAGGTTGTTTTAACCCTTTTTTCTTCGGTCTGGACTACTACCACTCTGTATAAATGACCAATTTTTTTGTAATAAAGATTGCTATTTTTATCCCAACTGCTTCTTACAATCACATCAGGATTTTTTATAATGGTCTCAATTGCTTTTAAATCTTTTATTTCAGGGTGATATTTTCTTATATGCGTCCAAACCTCATCATAAAGAACAAATTCATTTCCATCTTTATCAATAAAATCCTTTAATTTCATTTAAAAATATTATACCATTTCCCATTATTAGGCAAGCAAATTATGGTGATCATCCCCGCTACCCCCTTATATTCCCCCTGTCCTTCGTAGTGCAAAGAATGAAAAAATAAATCTGTCCCCTTTTACTTTCTTTTATTCAAACAGTTTCTCTACCTTATCCTTTAGTTCGGCTTTTCTGTCCATAGCACTAACTCCAGCTCCCGTTGCTAACTTAGCAGGATCTAAAACAGCTCCACCTATTCCCTCTTCAATATATGCAAAGGCACAAGTTGATGGTACACTTTCACAATCCTCCTCATCAGGCGATCCCAACTCTGATTTGACCTCAGCATAGGTGACCCTCAAATAAATTGGGGCTACTTTTAGCCCGGGGACTATATCCGCGTTATCAGCGCTGGGGAGGCCACCAATTGGCTCAAAGACACCTACCATGTAAACATTGGTTACAAAGCTAAACATTATCCCTTTTGTATTATACCAGTAGTCACCGTCCTCTATGTCTTCAGGTTCCCCGAACTCAGCTACCACTTCGGCCTCGGTACTGTTGACACCAATTCCACCTTCCGTATTCCCACTATTGGGGGCAAATGCAGACACAAGTATGACCTCCCAGCTATTCGTGCCGCCTCCACCATTACCGTCATCATCACCACAGCTGAGCGTCCAGGCAACTACCAGGGTAGCTGCAACCACTGCCAAAAGATTTAACTTCTTCATTCTCCACCTCCCTGTTAAAAGATTGAACTGCCCCTAACCCTCGAATTCTTGCATCCCCGAATCCTCGAACCCTCGAATCCTTAATCCCTTCTATCCTTGACAAAGAGAATATTCTGATATATATTTA
>CP070770.1:994709-997292 GCA_020345765.1 Deltaproteobacteria bacterium | reverse complement strand
TCGTTGTTGATCTGGACCCTTTTGTCGAAGATGACGGCATCCCGATCCTCTTTGAAATAACCGAGGATACCGGGGGAGGAGCCTACCTGGGGGCTCCGGGATCAACTACCCTGCTGACCTGGGTTAATTCCCCCGACCCTCTTACTCTCAACACCGGTACCGTCCAGGCCCAACTCACTCTGGGCAGTGCCGGGACGGTCCGGGTGGTGGCCTATACCCGGCTTTTGACTAACCCCCCGGTATGGGACAATGTCCTTCAAACCCTGCAGGCCGACTTCACCCAGATTACCGTTACCGCAAATATTCAGATTACCTCGCCGGCCAATGGTGCTACTCTCTGTCCAGTTGATGACATAAGTCCCGAAAGCGGCTTCCAAACCGATGTGACTATCATCACCACTGCCTATGAAGGAAGTACCCTGAGTCTGCTCATCGACGGCTTTACCACCGCTACCGCTCCGGTCCATGGAGGTATTCATACCTTCACCAGCATCTCTATCACTGAAGGCCCCCATACATTAGTTGCCTCGGCCCTTGGGGATTATTCTCCTCCGAATACCATTATTGTGGACCTGTCCCCGCCCACTATGCTAATAACCTCACCCAGCAGCGGTGATTGTATTAATAACAGTATAGTAACAATTGACGGAACGATCGTTGATGACGGCAGTGAGGTGGCATTAATAACTATCCGGGCAGGAACCTACAGCGCAACCGGGACGAGTTTCCCCATTGCCCTGAATGTTCCGGTGGACGGCAATTATAGTGTTATTGTCCGGGCAGAGGACAACTGCGGAAATATCTCTACTCCTTATGCTCGAAACATAACTATCGACGCTACCCCACTCTCAATTACCCTCATCAGCCCGACTAACGGGCCGGATACCGGAGGCATCGAAGTGGTAATCGAGGGCAGCGGCTTTGCCGGGATTGGCCCGGTAAGCTCAGTCACATTCGGTGGTGTTATGGCTACCGGCTTCACGGTAGACAGTGATACCCGGATTACGGCAACCATCCCATCCGCAACCGCGGGAGCGGTAGACGTGGTAATCTCCGACGACTGCGGAAATACTTATACCTGCATTAACTGCTTCGAATATCTCGCTCCGGTTTACTATGCGGTTATTCTCGGAGATCCCTCAGATGTGAGCATCAGCTCGATAACCGTAGCTCCCAACTCCAAATTTCAAGTGATGCTCTATGGTGGTGTGCTTATTGGCGGGCAGATTTCCCCGGATCTCGGAGGTCCTTACGGAGCTGAAAGCCTGGGAGCATACGACTTCAGACTGCGCCACGAAGTATCCTACCTCACCGTTAACGGCATCACAGAAACCGGCATATCCTGCCCTGATCCCGGCTGCGAGTTCGATGATCCTCTGGGTATCCTTAGTAATACCGATGAAGGTGACGGATACGCTACTTCGAGCTTTAATGATATGAATAACGGAGGTACCGGATTTACCGGCCCGACAGGGATAGAAATACCTTTAGCCATCCTCGATTTCACCGCCGCGGATAATCCGGGAACTACGGTCATCTATATCTCCGATGTCATTGATTACCAGAGCAACACCCCCAACCCCCTGGATACCGCTCCCCGCCGGGCCCTGACGGTTAACATCATCCCCCAGAACTATGCGGTTTCTGTGGGCAGCCTTACCTCCGCCGCCATCAGCTCGATAACCGTTGCTCCCTACTCCACCTTCAGTGTCATGGTCTACGGCAGTGTGCTGATTAATGGGGAGGTCTCCCCGGACTTAGGTTTTGGTGCCGAGAGTCTGGGATTATATGACTTCAGGCTCCGCCACGAGGTGGCTTCCCTGACAATCAACGGAATAACCGGAAGCGGTATGCCTGAGCCCATGCCCGGCTATGAGTTCAAAGAACCGGTGGGAACCCTGAGTAATACTAACGACGGGGACGGTTACGCTACTTCGAGCTTTAATGATTTCAACCAGGGAGTTACCTTCACGACTCCGACCGGGACCGACATCCCGCTGGCGGTAGTTACCTTCAGCGCCGGTACCTTGATGGGGCCGACTACTATCTATATCTCGGAAGTTCTCGATTATCAGAGTAACAATTTTGAGCTTCTTGATAAAACACCGAGAAAGGCGCTCCGGGTAAATATCGCTCCTCGACATTATGCGGTTTCTGTGGGCAGCCTTACCTCCGCCGCCATCAGCTCGATAACCGTTGCTCCCTACTCTACCTTCAGTGTCAGGGTATATGGCAGCGTCCTCATCGATGGAGAAGTCTCTCCGGATTTAGGATTGGGTGCCGAAAGTCTGGGAGCCTATGATTTCAATCTCCGCCACGAGGTGGCTTACCTGACGATTAATGGATTATCTGGAAGTGGTGAGGTTACGCCTAATCCTGGCTGTGAGTTCACTAACCCTCTGGGTACTTTAAGCAACACCGACGAAGGGGATAATTATGCTACTTCAACCTTTAATGATATAAACAACGGCGTTACCACCTTAATTGGGCCAGTGGGAACTGACATTCCTCTGGCAACGATGACCTTCAGCGCCGGTACCTTGATGGGGCCGACTACTATCTATATCTCGGAAGTTCTCGATT
>CP070770.1:992015-994609 GCA_020345765.1 Deltaproteobacteria bacterium | reverse complement strand
CGCATCCCAGTGAGGCCGGAGAGCTGATTCAAGGCCTCCGGGAGCTCGGGATCCGGCCCCGGGATTTGAAATATCTCATTACCACCCACATCCACCTTGATCATACCGGGGCCGCCGGGGACCTGGCCCGGGAGAATCCCGATTTGACTGTCTTCGTCCATGAACTGGGTGCCCCTCATCTCATCAACCCGGAACGGCTAAACCAGAGCGTGCGCCTGATTTACGGCTCGCAGATGGAGGAGATCGGGGAGATGATCCCAATCCCGGAATCCCAGGTCCGTCCGGTCACCGACGGCGACGAGATCCGGCTCGGGAAGACCCGCTGGCAGGTCGTCCATACCCCCGGTCATGCCCGCTATCATATCTGCCTCTTCGAGCCCGAAGAAAAGATCCTCTTCGCCGGAGACGCCCTGGGCTGCCTCTACCCGGACGGGGCATACTTCATCGTCACCCCGGCCCCGGATTACGACCAGAAACTCTCCCTTGAGTCGATTCAACGATTGGAAGATTTAAAGCCGGAATTGATTGTTTTCACCCATCTGGGGCCTTCCCGGGACAAGACCCTGTTCGAGGAGGCCCGGAAACAGCACCGGCTCTGGGTAGACATAATCGAGGAGGTCCTGAGATCAAACCCGGAGGCCGAAATCGATGAATTCCTGAAAATGATTTCACAAAAGATACCGGTAGTCCGGGATTTTCCCCAGTATAACAGCTACTTTTTGAATATCGGGGGGATCAAAAGATACCTCGAAAAACAAAAGGAGAAGAAAGATGCCTGAGAAAGACCAGAACAATCCGTGGATATCTGTCAGGAAACGAAAGCGAAAACCTACTATCTTTATTCTCAGCGGGTTCCTGGTTTCAAGCATGACCTTTGCCACTTTCTCCTGCAAACCGGAACCGGTGAGCGTTCCCGAGGGGAAGGAGAAATGGGAGGTTGTGATCGTCGGTGCCGGGGCCGGGGGGCTTGGCGCCGGGGCTACCCTGAGCCGCGCCGGGGTAAAACCCCTGATCCTCGAACAGCACGACAAGCCCGGCGGGTATATGACCAATTTCGAGCGGGGCGATTACCGGTTCGAGGTCTCCCTGCACATGATCGACGGCCTCGATCCCGGGGGCATGACCCGGGAATTGTTCGAAAAACTGGGGATCCTCGACCGGGTCCAGCCGGTCAAATTCGACCCCCTCTACCGCTCCGTCCACCCGGATATCATTATAGATGTCCCGGCGGATATCGACGAGTATCTGAATATCCTCAAGAAAAGATTCCCCCAAGAGGCCGAGGGGATTACCCGGTTATTCCAGAGCTTCTTCGATATCGGGGATGACATAACCGGATTAAGTCAATTAATGGACCAGCACTTCCTTCTCCGCTGGCCCAAGTATCCCCTCGTTCCCCTGCTCTACTGGGATTTCTTCAAGGACCGTAATGCAACCATCGACGAGATCGTCTACCGGCATATCTCCGATCCCAAGGCGGTAAGCGTTATCCTCCAGTTAGCGGGCTTCATGGGGACTCCCCCATCGCGGTCCCCCGGGGTTATGACCGCGGTAATGATGGATAGCTACCACCGCCACGGGGTATACCACTTTATCGGCGGCTCCCAGTCGGTTTCCAATGCCCTGGCGGCGGTTATCCGGGGTAACGGCGGGGAGATCCGGCTGAATACCCTGGTTAAAAAGATTCTTATTCAAGACGGAAGGGCCGTCGGGGTGCGGACCGAGGACGGCCAGGAGATCTATGCCGATTATATTATCTCCAACGCCAACGGCTATGCGACCTACCTCGAGCTCGTCGGCGAGGAGCATCTCAAACCCGAATATGTCGAGTACGTAAAGGGTCTGGAGCCGGGGCTGTCGGCGACCGAGGTCTTTCTCGGTCTCGACCTGGATTTGAAAAAGGCCGGCCTGGGTGAGATCGGTGAGATCTTCTACAGCCCGACCTACGATGTCGAGGAGGCATGGAAGAATATCGATGCCATGGATATCGAGAAGATGCCCATGGTGATCGCCTTGATGTCCAATACCGACCCGACCTGCGCCCCCCCGGGCAAGTCGGTGGTGATCATTACCACCGGCGGGGTCTACGATTGGCAAAACCGCTGGCGGATCGATGAAGGGTATGAAGCCTACCGTGAGTTAAAAGAGGAGGTCGCCGACCGGATGATTGCGGTTGCCGAAAAATTCATCCCCGGTCTCCGGGATGCGATCGAGGAGATCGAGGTCGGCACCCCCCTTACCATGGAGCGCTATACCCTGAATTACAAGGGCTCGATCATCGGCTGGGCCCCTACCCCCGAGCAGACCATGCTCAAGCGGATGAAGCAGAAGGGCCCGATCGATCGTCTCTATCTCGCGGGGGCCTGGACCTTCCCCTGCGGCGGCCAGTCCGCCTGCCTTAACTCCGGGCACAACGCCGCCAAGATGATCCTGGGCAAAATACGTTAAAGCAATCTCGCATTTCAATTTGCATTTGCCTGCTCCGCCGTAGCTTTCAGCCTTTATAGCAACAGCGGCAAATTAGGCATGCGAAGGCGAGGATTTTGACATTTGCACTTTGCATTTTGCACTTTACAATTTTAACTTACTCCCTA
>CP070770.1:989320-991915 GCA_020345765.1 Deltaproteobacteria bacterium | reverse complement strand
AAGATTAAAGCAAAGGCTAATATAAAACTCAGGAAATTCCAGTAAAAATATCCTTTGACTTTAATACTGCGGTATGCTAACAAGACTACTTAAGAGGTAGGTGCCGCCCGAGAGAACGGATGGGAGGAGACGACAAATCTTCATTAAAACAGATAGGGATATACGCTGCCTACGGCATGGAGATAACCTACCCGGCCCTGGGGGGAGTAGTAGCCGGGCATTTTCTTGACCGGTGGCTCGGTACCGCCCCCTGGTTTACTTTGGCTCTTTTAATTTCAGGATTCATTGCCGGTATCGGCAATACCTTCCGTTTAATAAAGAAGCTCGAAAAAAAAAGTGGAGAAGAAAAACAATTATAATAAAATAAGAAATATCGAAAAACTGAGCCTTATTCTACTGCTTGTCTTTACCCTGATCAGCCTCGTTTTCGTTTCCCTGCCGATCACCCTCGGAGTCCTCCTGGGAGGGGCGATTGTAATCGGAAACTTCTACTGGTTGAGCCGGCTCCTGGAGAAGGCCCTGAACGGCGAAGGGGTATCGAAACTCTCACTGGCCGTCAATTTTTTCGTAAAGTCTGCATTCTTGCTGGGTTCGGTAATCCTGGTAATCCTCTATACCAAGGTAGATCCCATTGCCTTATTGGCGGGACTCACTACGATCATCATCGCCATCCTGCTGGCCGGGGGAAGCGAGATCTGGAAAAAAGGAAGCTGAGGAAGTAAAAATGGAGCATCCCCTGACCTGGTTTTCGTTGCTACCTCTGATTAAGGATCTGCCTGTCCATGTAAGCGGAGCCATTCTTGTCGGACTCCTGCTGATCGTTATCTCCTTTGTTTACCAGCGAAAGCAGAAAAGCATTAAAGATGCCCTGATCCCCGACCCAAAATTCAGCCTGAGTAACCTGATGGAGGTCATCGGCGAGTGGATCCTTTCACTGCTGGATGATATCGTCGGGCCGGAAGGAAGGAAGTTCCTGCCCTTGGTCGGCACGGTATTTATCTTTATCCTATTCAATAATCTCCTGGGAGTAATCCCGGGCTTCTCTCCCCCTACCGGCAACCTCAATACCAATGCTGCCTGTGCCATTACCGTCTTTCTGGCTTATAACTACTATGGGGTTAAAGCCCACGGATGGAGATACTTGAAGCACTTTATCGGGCCGGTCTGGTGGCTCTTCTTTCTCTTCCTCCCGGTCGAGCTTATCAGCCACCTGTTCCGGCCGATAACCCTCTCCGTCCGGCTTTTCGGAAATATCCACGGGGATCATACCGTCCTGGAGAAGTTCCTGGAATATGTCCCCTTAGGTATGCCGGCGATGATCATGATCCTGGGAATTATTGTAAGCCTCGTCCAGGCGTTTGTCTTCGCCCTGCTTACCATGATCTATATCGCCTTTGCCACTGCCCATGAGTGAATCACTGAGAAAGGAGGGAAAAGGATGTTGCGCAAGATGGTGGTAGTTTTCCTGTTGGCCGGGGCCTTATCATTGGCGTTGGTCTCCCTTGGACTTGCATCGGAAGAGGCCGAAGCTGATACGGGCCATTCGGTAAAAATGTGGCTGGCCCTGGCCAGCGGTTTCGGTTTCTCCATTGTGGCCGCCGGCGGTGCATATAGCCAGGGGAAAGCATTAACCGCGGCCATGGAGGGAATTGCCCGGAATCCCGGTGCCCGGGAACAGATGTTTATTCCCCTTGTGCTCGGTCTGGTCTTCATCGAGTCCCTGGTAATCTATGCCCTGGTTCTGGCACTTATCCTCCAGGGGAAGATTTAGGTAACCAGAAAACCCGGTTGGATGTCTGCCCGGCAAGATAGATTATCTGACGGGAGAAGGATTTTGCGGGATTTATCGGGGAACTACTCCCGGCTAAAGGAGGGATAGAAGAATTCCGGTTTTAATGAGCCAGGATATTTTTGATCTTCTTTTTTAAAGCCGGGGTGTCTTTGATATAGGTAGTAAGAGTATTTTTAAGCCTTGTGAATCCCTTCATATTCATAGAACTGTCTCCGAATTCCTCTTTGATTATGGTTTCGACTAGGATATCGATAGCCTGATCCAGGCTGTCGAGCTTCCCCTCGTCAAGATTCTTTGAGAGGGACCTGCATTTATCGATTATGGTTGATCGCTTCAGCCTTTTTGAAATTGCCTCAAATGTTGAGTTATGCTTTTCCACTAAAAAACTCCGAGGATAAATCCCGGGGGGTTCCCGGTAAAAGCTGACATACATTCTACCTTTTAAAAATGAAGCTGTCAAACTGAATTGGACGTGACTGGGTAATGGAAATTGATTGGTTGCCGGTCCGGCAGTTTTATCTGCCGAGATTCCAAAGATACCGGGACAGCCCCTGGTCGCTGGCCTGGAACTCCCAAGAGTCCCAGGAACTGCGTTACCGTATTCTTTCTCAGATTGACCAGTTCACCCCGAAAAAGATCGGCCGGGGAACATCTCTCCTCGATCTGGGATGCGGGTTGGGGCATCTCGTTGATTTCCTTGAAAAGAACGGGATGGAGGTCTCCTATACCGGGATCGATATTATCCCGGAGTTTATCGCGGCAGCAAAAAAAAGGCGTCCGGAAGATGAATTCTACTGTAAGGA
>CP070770.1:986570-989220 GCA_020345765.1 Deltaproteobacteria bacterium | reverse complement strand
CTTTAAGCCGGGCGGTAAAGATTATTATCATCAGTTGTGGTATTGTTTATTTTCTTCAGTTGATTTCTCAAGTAATTACCGGCCGCTCCGAAATGAATTGGATCTTCGGGTTGACTCCCGTTCTAGTCTGGAAGAAGTTCTTCGTCTGGCAGCTCTTCACCTACGCTTTTCTCCACGGGGGGATCTTCCATCTCTTATTCAACATGTTTGCTCTCTGGATGTTCGGCTGTGAGTTGGAGAGGTACTGGGGTACCCGGAAATTCATAAAGTATGCCCTGGTTACCGGTATTGGTGCGGGGATATCCACGGTTATCGTTACTCCCAACCTGGGAATCCCTACCATCGGGGCATCCGGCGTAGTCTACGGGATACTGCTGGCCTACGGACTCCTCTTTCCCAATCGGCTGATCTATCTCTACTTCTTGTTCCCCATTAAAGCCAAGCATTTTGTCCTGATCTTCGGAGTGATCGAGCTTTTTGCCTCTCTGTCCGGTCCTGCCGATAATATCGCTCACCTGGCTCACCTGGGAGGAATGCTGTTCGGATTCGGGTATCTCCGGTACTATTCCCTTCTGTCCGGTCTCCGCCAGTACTATTATCAGAATAAACTAAAGAAGCTCCGAGGAAAGTTCCGGGTAATAGACCGGGAAGATGACTCGGACGACTTTGGCAGCACCCGGCATTAATCGAACATAATGTGAACTTTTTTTTCTCTCCTCTGTCTATTGGGGTAAGAGCCCTTTTTCTCATTTTACCCTCCTAAGGGCAGGCCGGGGGATACGGTTTAGGTATTCCCCGGCCATTACATTTTTCCCATACTGCACACTTAACTCCTTCCTTCTGATCTTTATCCTGCAAAAACCTTTGATCTTTAAGTAACCTAATGCCCCGGAATATTTGACAATCAAGCGTTTATATAGTAGTTTTACAGTATTAGTTACCATCAATTCATCAGGACGGAGAAAGGATCCGCTTTGAAAGGCAAGATCAAGATTGAAGAAGAGCTTTGCAAGCAGTGCGGGCTGTGTATCAATTGGTGTTCCAAAAAAATAATCGCCACCTCAAAGAAATTAAATCTCAAAGGTTACTTTCCCGCAGTCCTCAAGGCAAAGGATAAGTGCACCGGGTGTGCCCTCTGCGCAATAATCTGCCCGGAGGTAGCGATCGAGGTCTATCGTGAATAAGATGTTAATGAGCGGAAACCATGCCGCCGGGGAGGCAGCGATCCGGGCGGGCTGCAAATGCTACTTCGGTTACCCAATTACCCCCCAGAATGAACTGACCGAATATATGGCGGCTAATATGCCCAATGTAAAAGGAGGGGTTTTCATTCAGGCCGAGAGCGAGATTGCTGCGGTAAATATGGTTCTGGGAGCGGCGCTAACCGGGGTCCGGGCGATGACCTCTTCTTCGAGCCCGGGGATAAGCCTGAAGCAGGAGGGTATCTCTTACCTTGCCGGCTGCGAACTTCCCGCAGTCATTATCAATGTGGTTCGCGGAGGACCGGGGTTGGGAAACATCGCTCCTTCCCAATCGGATTATTTCCAGGCTACCCGCGGAGGTGGACACGGTGATTATCGCACTATTGTTCTGGCCCCTTCATCCGTTCAGGAATTGGTCGATCTAACTATGGATGCATTCGAACTGGCCGATGAATATCGAAACCCGGTGCTTGTCCTGGGAGATGGCCTCCTGGGCCAAATGATGGAACCAGTTGAATTCAAGTCAAAGACACATAAGAAACCGCCCCCGAGGGACTGGGTGCTCGATGGTGCTAAGGGGAGAAAGAGCCGCTTTAACCGCTCCCTGATCCTGGATCCCGATCTGATGGAAGAGCACAATTGGAAATTGGCCCGAAAATATCAACTGATCGAGAGGAAAGAAATAAGATATGAAACCTATAAACTGAAAGACGCTAAATTAGCGATTGTCGCCTTCGGGGTTGCTGCCCGGGTAGCCCGGGGAGCAATCAAGCGGGTCAGGGAAAACGGTCTTAAGGTAGGATTGATTAGACCCATCACCCTCTGGCCTTTCCCCTACCAGTTCATTCGCAACTCAGCCAATAATATCGAAGACTTCATTGCCTTCGAGTTCAATACCGGTCAGATGGTGGAAGATGTACGGCTCGCTTTAGAAGCCAAGGCCGAGGTCTATTTATATGCGAGGCCCGGTGGGGTAATCCCTACTCCCATAGAGCTTTCCCGGGTTATTACTCGTCGGTATTACGAAAAATTCGGGGGCACAAAAGCCGCATGAAAAAGGTATTCTCCTGGCCGAAATATCTAAAGAAGGCTCCCTATCACTACTGCCCCGGTTGTGGGCACAGTATCACCCATCGGCTGATTGCCGAGGTTCTGGAAGAAATGAACATCGGTGAGATAACCATTGCTACCGCACCTGCTGGCTGCGCGGTTTTAGCCTATAATTATTTCGACTTTGATGTTACTGAGGCCGCTCACGGAAGGGGAGCAGCCGTAGCTACCGGGATAAAGCGCTCCCTTCCTGATCGAATAGTCTTCTGCTATCAGGGGGACGGTGATCTGGCTGCCATCGGAACGGCAGAGACCATTCATGCCGCTAGTCGGGGAGAGAGGATAACGCAAATTTTTATAAATAACGCAGCCTACGGGATGACCGGGGGACAGATGGC
>CP070770.1:983800-986470 GCA_020345765.1 Deltaproteobacteria bacterium | reverse complement strand
AGGGGACCTGCGAGGAGCGTCTGGACGGCGGAGCCTGGCAGGCATGCAATACCGGCTTTGTCGGGGTAGGGGACGGCAACCATGACGTGGATGCGCAGTGCACGGATACCTGCGGGAATGTCTCGGCTCTGGCGACGAGCAACTTCGATGTGGATACGGTAGCTCCGGCGGCGCCGACGATTACCTCCCCGGCAGACGGGAGTACTTTGGCAACTTCTAATGTGGTTACTGACATCACCTGTGCCGAGGGGACCTGCGAGGAGCGTCTGGACAGCGGTGCCTGGCAGGCCTGTAGTACCGGTTTTACCGCAGGTCAGGGTCCACATACAATTGATGCACAGTGTACCGATACCTGTGGGAATACTGGACCCATGGCTTCGGTCAGTTTTTATGTGGATATAGGGGTATGCACTCCGGATGCGATTGTGGTTACCGGACCTGCGTCGGCAATATGTGAGGCGGATATTACCATCAGCCTGACCGAAGGCGCCGTGGGGTGTCCGGGCAAGGCGGCCGATATCACCTGCAGCCTAGAAGAAGTAACTACAGTGAGTTATGATTGCGGTATCAGCCAGGTTGCGAGAACCAGCGGCGGGACCGTCACCGAATCAGGATGTCCGGGCAACCCGAGCCCTCCGGGTGAAGATTTGACGATGGCCTTTGATGACAATGTCAATACGAAGTGGCTCGATTTCTGTGGTGCAGATGGGACGTCCTGGATACAGTACCAGTACGGCGGCGGAGCGCAGTACAAGATCAAAAGGTATTCAATTACGAGCGCTAACGACGCTCCGGAAAGAGACCCAAGGGACTGGGAGCTTCAGGGAAGCAACGACGGAGTAGTCTATGATACTTTGGATACCCGGGCCGGAATACAGTTCACCGCCCGGTTCCAGACGCTAACCTTCGACATTGCCGACGGTAATGTTGCCGAGTATGAATATTACCGCCTGTGGATTACCGCGCTCTGGGGCCCTGCCCCCGTCGCCGTCCAGCTTGCCGAGATTGAGCTTTATGAGTGCGCTGAAGTGGGAGGAAGCAGCTATACTCCCTTACCGCCTCCTGTTGAAATCGGCGGTGGGGACTATCAGACCAATGCGAGCGTTACCTCGCCCGGGCCGGCCACGGTCGTCTGCGTTTACAGCGGAACCGGCGGGCCGCTCAGCGATAATCATCTGGTTACCTTCGTTGCCCCGTCAACAGTCACCAACATTGATCCTCTGCCCGATGATTACCTGGGACCGGCGGACGATGTTGATCCCGGGACTCCCGGTATGCAGATCAGTGTATCGGGCAGCACCGATGCCCCGGACGGCGAGGTGGCGGCGATCCTGGTTGACGGTGTAACCCAGGCTACCCCCTTGGTATCGGGCGGCATATTCTCCGCCACGATAACCATAGCCGATGGTGTCCATACCTTAATCGAGAGGGTGGTGATGAGCTGTGGCACTGCAAGCGTGACCAAGCAAATTACCGTGGACTCGGATTACTACGCCGTGATCGTGGGTGATACCTCCGGTGTCACGGTAGATACGATCACGGTCGGGACCGGAGGGAGCTTCGATGTAATGGTCTACGGAGCGGTCCTGGTCGGAGATGCGGTTTCGCCTACCGAGAGCCTGGGTAGCTATCAGTTTGTGATCAGTCACCAGGTGGTGGGGGCGCCGACGATGACACTTAATTCCATTGTCGGTGACGGGACCCTGGAGTTCGACGGTGTCCCGGGTCAAATCATCTCTAATAGTGACGATGGTGGTGGGTATGCCGATTCCCTGTTCTTTGCGACCAACGACGGGGACTCGAGCTACACCGGTCCGATGGGGTTTGATATCCCGCTGGCGGTGCTTAACTTCACGGCCGGAGGGAGCACGGGGACTACCACCATCTACATCGATGCCGTCGAGGACTATATCAGCAACGATTTCGTAGACCTGGATCGTGTGCCTCTGCGAGCGCTGACGATTATTGTCCAGTAAGCAATACCTCTTAATATAAGAGGGAGCTGTTATGTTGTAAGCCAGAAGGCTCGGGTGAGCCTTCTGGCTTTCCTCTGTATATGGGTTGGGAGCCTTTTTCATTAAGGCGCCGTTTTTCGTCACCGTTTATGAACTTTCGTAATGCCACTTCTCGTAAGTTTCTGCCAAACAGGGCGCCTCTCCGAAAAAAAGGCTTAATAAAATCAGGATATTACAGAATAGGCAGGAATTCTGGCATAGCGATTGCTTAATTTACTATAGGAAGTATATTAGGAGTCGGAAAAAGTATGAAAAAGACTACGGGCATAAATATTATCCTCCTGGGGGGCGTGGTTCTGCTCCTCGGGGTCGGATACTATTACTTCACCCGGGCGGTTGAGGTGGAGGTGGAGAGGCCGGAGGTTGCCATACTCTCCCCGGCCGATGGCGCTACCGTTATCCAGAAGGTAGGTGTCGTTGAGGTAAAGATCCTCTTCACTCCCCCCCAGACCGAGAAGAGGGTGAGGAGCCTGAAGGTAAGCTTGAACGATATCGACATCACCTCGAATATAGTGGTTGGCGGCGGTTTTGCCCGGGGATGGGTGGCCGCCCGCCCGGGCCCGAATGTCCTGAAGGCGGAGGTGGACCGGGGAGAATCCGAGGCGGTCAGCAAGTTCAAGGTATCAATCGCGCCGCTTCCCGAAGAGCCCGAATC
>CP070770.1:980955-983700 GCA_020345765.1 Deltaproteobacteria bacterium | reverse complement strand
ATAATTGATAAATAACCATTCCCCTTTTTTATTAATTATTCTAAGCCCCGATGGATATCGGGGTCGAAGGAAATGAAAAGAACATTCTTTAAGATATCACCGGTATTATTAATCGCAATCGTTTGCTTCCTCGCCTATTCCAACACCTTTGATGTCTCCTTCCAATATGACGATAAGACGGGTATAGTAGAGAACCGCTATATTCACATGCGGGAGCTGTCACTTTCCGATTTAATACCTGCCCTCACCAAAGGTCGCTACGCTAACCGACCGGTAGCCCAGCTAAGTTTCTCTCTCAATTACTATTTCGGGAAACTCGATCTCTTCGGATACCACCTTGTAAATATACTCGTCCATGCTCTGACCGGGATCATCCTGTATTTCCTGCTGGTCATTACTCTTGACTTAGGACCTCTCAGGGGTAGATACGAGAAACGGGAATGGCTGGCATTGCTCATTGTCCTTCTCTGGGCAGTGCATCCGATCCAGACCCAGTCGGTGACCTACATACTCCAGCGGATGACCAGTATGGCCGGTATGTTCTTCCTGCTCTCGCTTTACCTGTATGTCCGGGGAAGGCTGGGAGAGACGAGAAGTTTTAAGATCTGGTGTTACTCAGGCAGTGCGGTGACAGCGATATTGGCCCTGGGGAGCAAGGAGGTTGCCGGAGTGTTACCGCTTATCCTGGTTCTTTATGAATTCTATTTCTTCCAGAACCTTGACTCCCGGGTAATAAAGAGAAAATGGCTCCAGATTGCCAGTGTCCTGGTCGCTTTTTCTATTATTGTCCTAATTTACCTGGGACCTGATTTCATCTGGAAGATATTAGCCCCTTATCAGGACTGGGACTTTACTTTGAGCGAGAGACTTTTAACCCAGCTTCGGGTAATAATGTATTACCTAAGCCTGCTGGTTTTTCCCCTACCTTCCCGGCTCCACCTGGACTATGACTTCTCGATATCTCATTCTTTATTTAATCCGGTCTCGACATTTTTCAGTTTACTTGGGCTTATCGGGATGATCGGGTTAGGGGTTTATTTAGCCCGGAGGAGACCCCTGGCATCATTTGGAATCTTTTGGTTTCTGGGAAATTTAGTCGTGGAGTCTTCAATAATTCCGCTGGAGCTTGTTTTTGAGCATAGGTTGTATCTGCCGCTTTTGGGGTTCCTTTTATTTTTTACGGGCATAGCTGACAGGAGGATAATCGGAAGGGGGATTATTTACGGAGCATTTACCGCAATTTTTATCTTTACCTTTTGGACCATCCAGAGGAATATCGTCTGGAAAGACGAATTTAGTCTCTGGAGTGATTGCCTGAAAAAGTCACCCAATAAAGAAAGCTCCCATAATAATCTCGGAATCGCTTACTTTAACAAAGAGATGTATGACGAGGCCATTGGGCATTATCAGCGGGCATTAGATATCAAACCCGACTGCGCTGATTACTATATGAATCTTGGAATTGCTTATGCTAAAAAGGGTATGCTTAACGAAGCTGTCAGAGAATGTCAGCAGGCCCTGCAAATTGAGCCTTTTAATAGTAAGGCTCGTGTTGATCTCGGAAATATCTATTATAATGGAGGAATGTATGATGAAGCGATCAAAGAGTATCAGCAGGCCATGATATTAGATCCTGATAATTCTAAAGCTTATACGAATCTTGGGCGTGCCTATGAGAAGAAAGGTATGCATGATGAGGCCTTCGAGAAATACCGGCAGGCCCTGATAACAGATCCTGGAGATGCTCAAGCTCATACAAATCTTGGACTTGCTTATTTTAATAAAGGACAGTATGACGGAGCCATCAGGGAATACAGACTGGCAATTGAAATAAACCCTGAATCCGCCAAAGCATACCACAATCTTGGGAACGCTTATGCTAAAAAAGGTATGTTTGATGAGGCGATCAGGGAGTTTCAGCAAGCCCTAAGGTTAAGGCCTGATTTTGCCGAAGCACTCTATAATCTTGGAAATGCCTATCGGGATCAAGGCAAGTCCGATGAGGCCATCAAAATGTATAAACTATCCCTGCACAACGATCCCGATTATTTCGAAGTATACAATAATCTCGGGAATGTTTATGTCAAAAGAGGGTCATACAAGGAAGCTATCAGGCAATACCAGAAGGTCCTGGAAATAACGCCTGATCATGCCGATGCACTCTATAACCTTGGAAATGCCTATCGGGATCAAGGTAAGTCCGATGAAGCCATCAAAATGTATAAACTGGCCCTAAACAATGATCCTAACTATGCCAAGGCATATAATAATCTCGGGCATATTTACGACGATAAGGGAATGCACACCGAGGCGATCAGGGAATATCGGCGGGCCCTGAAGCTCGAACCCGACAACGCAAAGTTCCATATCAATCTTGGAAGTGCTTATGCTAATAAAGGGGATTACGATAAGGCGATCAGGGAGTATAAGCAGGGCCTGCAGATAAAACCTGATTTTATCGAAGCTTTCTATAACCTTGGGAATGCCTATGTTTTCAAAGGGAAGTTCGCCGAAGCCATTAAGGCATACCAGCAAATTCTGGAATTGAGGCCTGATTTTGCCCGAGCCCATTATAAACTGGGAATTCTCTATCATCACCAAGAACAATATGATTTAAGCGCGAGACATATCAAGAGTGCGGAGAATCTGGGCTACTCCATCCCTTTAGAATTCAGAGAGATCCTGCGGGAACCTTCGAAAGGACTCAAGAAATAATCGGTCTATTCACTATTTGCTATTTACCCT
>CP070770.1:978106-980855 GCA_020345765.1 Deltaproteobacteria bacterium | reverse complement strand
GCATATGATATGGCCCTTTAAAGGGGTAAAGATCAAAGATCCCCTCGGAGAAACGTTGGTCCCGATATAGTTCTGATGATCCACCCGGACCCCAAGATTAAAAATAATGCTGGGGAGGGGTTTAATCTCATACTGAAGAAAGCCGGCGTAGGTATTCAACCCCTTTTGCTCAGTATAATTGCTGCTCAGGGTAAAGTAGCGGTAGTTAAGCCCTCCCATTATAGTATGGATTTCAGCTAATTTAATCGATTGCTGCAGCTCTATATCATAGGTATAGTAGCTGCCACTTATAAACTCATCTAATCCGACCAATGATATTAATGGTGAGGGACCAAGAAACGCATAAAAGGGCACATCAAATGTTTCGTGCCTCCAGAATACCTGGGTCTTTAGCTCTTGATAATTATAGTTGGCCTTGACATAGCCTTTTTGAGATTCTGCAAGAAACCCAGGGAAATTAACAAATATCTCTCCCTTACCGTCACTTATCCCTCCCTCGAGGGTGGCTTCCGAGGATTCGTTAATCTTATAATTAAATAACCCTAAAAACTTCCCTATCTTCTCAGAATCCTTGTCGTGCTCTTCTAATCGGGAAACACTTTCCCAACCACCTGACAACCGATAGCCGAAATCCTTGATCTTGCCGCCATAGATCAGGCTGCGGATATAATGGTTAATCTCCCCACTTCCGTTAAACCACCCATCTGTTACAGAAAACACCCCCCCCTCGGATTCATCTGGAGATTTGGTAATGATATTAATAACACCGGTAAGGGCATTGGCACCATAGAGGACCGAGCCCGGTCCTTTGATAATCTCAATCCTTTCAATATCCTCCAGTTGAATAGGAAGGGCTTCCCATATAGTGCCGCCGAAGGGATCCTCATATACAGAGCGACCATTTATAAGGACAAGAATCTTGTTAAAAACATTCATGTTGGCAGCAGGGCCATATAAACCCCGAATAGCGACTTGAGTGTCAAATGCAGTGAGGGTAACAACATCAAGCCCGGCTACCTGTCTCAGGATTTCGGGGATGCTTGTGAGCCCCGATTGCCTGATATCCTCAGCGGTAATTACTGTAATTGTGGCCGGTGCCTCCTCGATCCTTTGTAACCTCTTGGAAGCACTAACTACATACTCCTCAAACCTGAACAGGGCTTCTTCCTCGAATTCCTCCTGGGCAAGAACCTGGTTAATTAGGGAAAAGCAAGACAAACAAGGTAACAATAATAGCAAGATTATTTTTTTAGATAGTTTCATTTTTATTAAAACCTCGCACTCAGGGAGCCATACATCATCAGGGGAATCTCCTCTGCCTCCGGCGCTCCTGATACTTCCTTGTGTTCATCATTTAGCAGGTTCTGGCCGGCCACCGCAACCTCAAAGTGGTCTAAAAATTCATAGGAAACCCTGGCATTGAGAAGAAAATAATTGCCCATCCGGTCTAAAGGATATTCCATAGGTATTTCTGGTGTCGGGTGCTCCTTATTAGAGGGATCCACATAATGGAATAATATATTACCAGAAAGTCCGGTTTTCAGGTCAGCCCTTAATCCTATATTTACCCTATTCTTTGGATTTGATAAAATCCGGCTGCGAAGCTTATTTTTTAAGTCTTCATAGACTTCTTCGTAAGAATAATTAATGAATCCGGTAAGCCAAGAAGTTATTTGGTATTCTACTCCCGCCTCCCCCCCAATCGCCTCAGTCAGGCCAAGATAATTCTTAGCTCTTATAGGTTCTTCAGGAAATTTGTCAAAGTCTCCAAAAGTATGAATGAGATCATGCAGCCTGTTATAGAAGATCTCCAGGTCAGCTCTGAGTTTTTCGAAAAGAGCCACCCGGTATCCAAGCTCATAAGATTCCATCTTATCGGTTTCAAGGTCTTCTCT
This sequence comes from Deltaproteobacteria bacterium, assembly GCA_020345765.1. Classification (GTDB taxonomy): domain Bacteria; phylum Desulfobacterota. The sequence continues at coordinate 978,960 of CP070770.1, read as the reverse complement.
CCCATCAACAAGTTGGAAATCATTTATAGAGACATCTGCAAATAAATCAATATAGGTAGGGTTTCGAAAGGCTCTCCCATACGAAAGGAATATGGTATGGCCCTTTAAAGGAGTAAAAATCAGGGAGCCTCGAGGAGAAACATTAGTCCCAATATAGTCCTGATAATCCACCCTAATCCCAAGATTGAAAATAAGGCCTGAGATTGGCCTACCCTCATACTGGAGAAAGCCGGCATAGGTATTCAATTCCTTTTCTTCTGTGATATTGGATTTCATGGTAAAGAGTCGATAGTTGAGCCCTCCTAAAATAGTATGGATCTCGGCTAAATTAATCGAATGTTGTAACTCAATGTCATAGGTATTGTATTTGCCATTTACCTTTCGAGGTAAATTTGACAGTAATGCATTTATGCGTGGGTCTGTGGAACGAAAAAATGCAGAAACGGGTACATCAATTTTACCACCCCTCCAGAATGCCTGGGCTTTGAAATCTGAATAACTATAGTTGGCCTCGACATGATTCATTTGAAAATTCGAGAGCTCTCCAGGGAAAATAATGAATATTTCTCCCTCGCCATCGCTTATTCCCCCTTCAATAGAAGCTTCCGAGGACTCATTAATCTTATAATTAAATAATCCTAAAAATCTTCCTATCTTCTCAGCATCTTCACCATGCTCCTCCAATCGAGAAGCGTTCTCCCAACCGCCTGATATACGATAACCAAAATCCTTGACCTTGCCGCCATAGATCAAACTACCGACATAATGGTTAATCTGTCCACTTCCGTTAAACCAACCACCTGTTCCAGAAACTAATCCTCCTCTGGATTCATCGGGAGACTTGGTAATGATAT
>CP070770.1:975252-978006 GCA_020345765.1 Deltaproteobacteria bacterium | reverse complement strand
GTGCATCACGGTGAGCACGATAACGGTAACTGGCTCGGCGAGTCTGGATGTGATAGGGATAACGGCTACCTGGGGTGCTTATAGTGCGACGGCGGCTTCATTCCCGGTATATATTGATGTCAGTGGAGTGGCGGAGGGGACGATGAATGACCTGGTGGTAGATGCGATAGATGTTTGTGGGAATACTGCAACAATTGATACGGTAACGAATGTGCAGGTGGATACGGTCGCGCCGGTGGTTAGTATTATTTCCCCGACTGATGGGGAGTGTATTGGTACCTCGGCCGTGGTAGTTAGTGGGAGTCTGACCGAGGCTGGCAGTGGGGTATATGAGATCACGGTGGAGGCGGGGGCCTACAGTGCTACCGGCACAGCCTTCCCGATTACTCTGGTCATTCCGACGGATGGAGTGTATACGATAACTGCCCGGGTGGAGGATAACTGCGGGAATATCGGTTCGGATGCGGTAGCAAATGTCCGGGTTGATACGGCAGTGGACAGCGTATCCTTGAGTGGGCCTACCCCGGGCAGCTGTATTAACAGCACGGTGGTTACAGTAACCGGGTCTGCTTCGGATACAGGCAGCGGCCTGCTGCGGGTAGAAGTAACTGCGGTAGGGCCGGCAACCTTTAGTGCGACGGCGCCGGATTTCAGTGCCCCGATAGATCTGGATATAACCACCGACGGTGTATATCAGATTACCGCAACTGCCTGGGACAACTGTGGCAATAGTCTCGCGAGTGGGCCCATTACCGGAATCCGGGTGGATACCGCCGCCCCGGCAGTAACTATCATCCAGCCGACAACTGGTGAAATCGTTGGGACTGATACTGTGGTAGTTAAGTTCACGGCGGACGATCTCGGAAGCGGTGTGGATACTGCCTCGGGCATAGTCAGTATTGATGGTACTACCCAGGCGGCCACATACAGCGCCCCGACGTTTACCGCAGTCTTTAACGGTGTGGCAAACGGCAATTATACGGCAACTGCCTGCGTAGATGACCTCTGCGGCAATGCGGGAGGCTGTGCCTCGGTGAGCTTCTCGGTTGGTTTTGCGATGAGCATATTGGCGCCGACCAATGGTGGGCTTGTCGTCACGGTCAATGGGATTACTTACGGCTCGGTAATTGCCTCGATTCCGTTCGAACTTACCTGGGTGAACGGGACCTCTCCATATGATACTTCAGGCCTGACTGTCCTGGCAGATGGCCTTACCACCCTCCCGGGTCCTGGTCCCGCAAGCTTGCTCAGTGTAATCAGCCCGACCAACGCTTCCGGGAGAATCCTGGTTGCCTGCGATGACTCGGCCGGAAGCTTCGGGACGGTAACTAATGTAACCATTACCGCTTATGGAGTCAGTGATGCCATTGGGCCGGCTGCTCCCGGAACGGTTACCGTCACCGTCCAACTCGGTGAGATTGGGGTGGAGGATGTGGTTATAGTTGAGTCGGTGACCAGTTTCACGGCAGCCGTGAATGCTTATTATGATTCAAGCCTTGCTGGTGCTTTTGAGTCGTATGATATTATTGTCGGTTTCACTCCGACCATAGTCAAAGTAGGGCCTAATGCCCTGAATAACTGTGCAGGCGATAATCCGGTTTCCGGAAGCAGCGGGGTCTTCGCGGCTACGGAGTTTAGCGCGACTCCAACAGTTTCTTATTGCAGCAATACCCGGGGAGAAATCCGATTGAGTGCTGTCCAGAGTGCAAGTACAACCAGTCCGGTAGGTTTCTTCAATGTCGCTAATATTAACTTTGTCAAGGTCGGAGCGGTGAGCTCTTCTATGGAGTTTACGGTAACCTTGATTGACTTCTGTAATAGCAGCGGTGACTGCTATGCCACTTTGGATGTACCTGCTGGTTATCCCTGGGCAGTATGGCCGGCTTACATCAAGAACGGGAGGGTGAGTCTACCAAGTATATGTAAGGTTGATACCACAGCGGATGTGACTATTACCTTTCCGGTAAATGGAGTGACGGTAACCGAAGGTGATGTAACGGTTACCGGGACTGCAGACTCCGATATATCTACGGTCATAGTTGCCTCTGACCAAGGGCACAACAAGTCGTCCCTGGTTGTTGGAGGCATCTGGTCGGTAGGTCTGACTGGGGTTACAACTCCTTCTATAGTTATTGACGCCCAAGGGACGGATGACTGTGGCAATATCGGGAGCGATTCGGTAACGGTGCCAGTAGAATCTGCCGTCTGTACTATCAGCAGTGTTACCCCTGCTACTGGTTGTCCTCTGGATGACGTGACTATAGATGGTGCTAACTTTGGGCCTACTACGGGGACGGTAGTATTTGATGCAACTTCGGCAAGTGTTATTTCGTGGAGCGTTACTTCCATCGTGGTTGATGCTCCGGGTGGGGTTTTCGGTAATGTGACAGTGAATCCTACAGCTGGTGGCTCGTGCGTCCAGGGTGGAGCTTATTCTTATGATGATGTGTTGCCGGTGGTTACTATTGTTTCCCCGACGGATGGTGAGTGTATAGCTACATCGACGGTGGCGGTGGATGCGAGCTCGGATGGTGGTGAGGCGGTGACCTGCACATTGGACGGGGGCAATCCGCTTGTGGCCCCGGGCAGCTGGACATTGGTAGCGGATGGGCCTCATACGATTGAGTGTACCTCGACGGACGCCTGTGGTAACGATTCCCTTCCGGTGAGTGTAACGGTCACGGTGGATACGGCACTGCCGGTGGTTACAATAGTTTCTCCGACGGACGGGGAGTGTATAACGACATCGACGGT
>CP070770.1:972395-975152 GCA_020345765.1 Deltaproteobacteria bacterium | reverse complement strand
GATCTTTCAAGGCATGATTGACCGTAAATTGAAACTAAAGTGGAACACTCCCAATGGCATTGCTATCTGGAAGCTCGATGAGCAATTGTTAAAGCTGATGAAGGCAAGTGGATGCTATGAATTAACTTTAGCTATCGAAAGTGGGGATCAGGAGGTTCTCTCAAAAATAATTAAGAAGCCTTTAAATTTGAAAAAATTAGAGGAACTTATAAAAATAATTAAGAAATTGAGAATAGAAACTAATTCTTTTTTTATTGTCGGTTTTCCAGGAGAGACCAAAGAGCAGATACACAGAACCTTCAAGTTTGCGAAAAGACTTAAACTGGATTTCTCTCTCTTTTTCATTGCAAATCCCAATCCCGGTAGTAGGCTTTACGAAATCTGTAAAGAAAAGGGCTACCTTCGGAAGGATTTTGAATTAGAAACCATTGATTATTTCAAATCAAATTATGAAACACCGGAGTTTACCTCCCAAGAGTTGGAGGAATTGAGAAACCGGGAATATTTCAAATTTAATTTGGGCTTAATTTACCGCAATCCGATAGTTTTCCTTAAGAGATACTTTCATACTGTAACTACCAGCCCGAAATATCTATTTAAATATTTTACTGACAGGTGTTGGTCTTATTTAAGACCAAAAAAATCTTATCATTGAAACAAAGTCTTAGGGAACAACTAAGCTTATTTAAACTGGTATTTAAAATGTGCCTGATATTAATGTTAACTTTTATAATAAGAGGATATTATCAATGAAAATCATGCTGGTTAATCCTCCAGCAAACCACAGTATCACAATTCCTGGTTCTACTCAGATTCTTTTCGAACAACACTACTTTGCCCCACCCCTGGGTATCATGTATATTAAAAGTTACCTCCAGAGCGTTATGGATGCAGAGGTCAAGATTTTTAATTTTCAGGTGCCCAATGGTCCTTCTATCTTTGATCTTGAAAAGACACTCATTGAATTCAAACCTGAGGTGGTGGGGATCACGGTAATGACTGTCTTCTGGTATGATGCATGCCAAATCGCCAAGAAAGTTAAAGAGATACTACCCAATACCATAGTTGTTTGCGGTGGTTCTCACACGTGGCTTTATCCGGCCGAGTCCTTATCCCACAGAGATTTTGATGTTGTGGTCCAGGGTGAGGGAGAGATCACCTTCACGCAGTTGATAGAGCGGTTGGAATCTGGCCAGGATCTGGAAGGTCTTCCCGGGATCTGGTATAGATCCGATGACCAAGTAATAAAAAACCATCCCAGACCGGTGGAGCCGGAACCAGACCTATTCCCCTTCCCAGATCGCTCCGACTTCGATATCAAACAGCATCGTTTTCCCCTTGACAGATACTCGCCGGCCGCTGTGGTTATAACAAGTCGTGGCTGTCCGTATCATTGCACCTTTTGCCAAAATAACGATCATCATTATCGCCGTAGACTGGCGGAACGGGTAGTTGATGAAATCCTGGAATGCAAGGGAATGGGTTACAACTCGGTAGATTTCTACGATGATAACTTCAACCAGTCAAGGAGACACGTAGAGTCCTTGTGCCATGAGATGATTAAGCACAGGGTGAATATGCCCTGGATATGCCGTGCAAGGGTCGACCGGATTGACCGTGATCTGATCAAATTAATGGCTGAAACAGGTTGCAAAAGAATTCATTTTGGGGTAGAGTCGGCCACTCAACGCATCCTGGATGAAATCAACAAAGGAATCAATATTGAACAAGCTCGGGAGGCATTCGCTCTGGCTAAGGAAGCCGGAATTTCAACCGTTGCTTACTTCATAATCGGATTTCCCGGTGAAACCCTTGAAGAAGCAAATAACACCATTGCCCTTGCGTTTGAGCTTGATCCCGATTACCCTCAGTGCCTTGCCCTGATGCCGGTCCCGAGTACACCTATCTATGAGAAGGCCCTTAAGGACCTGAACTTTGGAGGGGATTATATTCGGAAGTACGTAATGAATCCCTATCCCGATTTATGCGTAAAGATCTGGCCCACCGCTATGACCGAAAAAGAGATCTTGACCATTCTACGTAGATTCTACCTGAGATTCTATTTCCGCCCCCGCCAGATCAGTCGATACATTTCCCGCCTCACCAGCCCCGAAGATCTTTTCACAAAAGTCAGGATGGCCTTGAAGCTCATAAAACTAACAATGCCGAGATGATTTGTATCAAACATATTATTTCCGAGTGATAATCCTACCCTTTGGCGATCCGCCTTCACTGTGTTTACTGCAAATATTCAGGAAACTTGACACTTAACCCCTGATTTTGTTAAATTATGCTCAGACAAGACCCTGACAAATCCAATTTCCACATAATTAAATCGAGGGAGAAACCTGCTATATAGGAGAGGAAAAGTAATTTAAGAATGGTGTTATATCATTGGTTGTGCCTTATCTATTCTCATCACATCAGCGATAATTCTACAACTTTATTTAAGACAATCCAATTTAATGCATCCCAATATTATTATCCTTGTTGTTGATGGAGCCACCTGCGCCGTAGGCAATGTTGCCGCGAGGTTTTACCACTCACCTCTGCGGGCAATTTGTATCATAAGAAGTGGTACAAACATGGGGGGCTGGTCAGATCCGGGAGATTCAATTTCATGATGCCAATCTTGTCCTTGACAAAAAAAGGGCAACCGAGATCTTTCAAGGCATGATTGACCGTAAATTGAAACTAAAGTGGAACACTCCCAATGGCATTGCTATCTGGAAGCTCGATGAGCAATTGTTAAAGCTG
>CP070770.1:969537-972295 GCA_020345765.1 Deltaproteobacteria bacterium | reverse complement strand
CAATATACAACTAAGTTTATGTCAGAATTTTTACTTTGAAGCTCTTTTATAATTTCGATGTATTCATGTGACGCCACATTAATTATCGTATGCGTGTATTGGTCATGTTTTAATTGAGAACCGCTTTTAGAAATACCAATTATCTCCCATCCTCTCTCTAATAAGGTTTTGGTTAACTCCAACCCTATTCCGTCAGAATTGCCAATAATTAATGCCTTTTTTTTCATAATAAAAATAGTGACAGCGCGCGTTTTAATTCACAATTCAAGGCACAGCTCCATTGCCTCTACTTTTCCTTTTTGGCGGGAACTACCGGTATCTGCAAATAGGAGCTGTATTTTCCTCCGGTATGGATTGTGTCTTTTGCGTGGCGGGCACGGTAGAGTCCCACCATCGAACCCTGCATCATCATGGGATGATCCGCGGAGATCGCCAGGATCAGGCGCGACCCTTTCCGATAGACCATACTCGTCGGCCAGATTTCAACCTGTACTTCCGTGGGTTCGCCCGGCTCTAATGGCAGTAGCCTCTTGTGGCGGTGATAGGGCCTGGAATCGGTGGAAAGCTCGGGATCGAGCTCACGATGCTGGGCGGATAAGAAGCCCACGGTAACGACTTCCCTTTCACCGAACCACATGTGCAGTAGCGGATGCAGGGTCGGTTGCGCGATCAAGATGTTGGCGTGGACATTCATATCGTCAATCGTCGAAGAAACCCAGAGATTAAGCTTGATCTCCCCGGTAATTTCGGTGTCCTCCCCGAAAGGCTCGGAGATGAAGATAACAATGTTATCGTCTTCCTTATACCCTCCCGGAGCATCGTATGTGACCGAACTCTCTTCCCCGGGCAGTTCATTCGAGAGGCTGCCGGGCCCGCCCGCCCGGGAGGCATCCAGATAAAGCTTCCGGTATTCGGTACGTGCGATCGGCCATTCGTTTTCAAACCGCCAGTCAAAGTCGAACCGATCGATGCCCTGCCGGATTGCCAGCTTAACCGGGGGCTCGTCCATGATCCCGTTATCTATACCCTTGAGCCAGTAGTCGAAAAACCTCAGCTGGTCAAAGAAGCCCTCTTCGGAATAATAAGCATCTTGATGAGAGCCCGTGTGCACCCGGAGTTTCTTGTGTTTCGCAGCTGCCCTTTTGAACCCTTCCAGATTGCCCCGGAGGTGGCCGGCGCCTATCCAGCCGTTCCAGTTCCCCGCGCTGTAAAGCGGGACCCTGACCTTACTCCAATCGGCCCGTCGGTCATCCCAGAAAGCGTTATCGAGACGGTTCCAGACAAAATCAACGATGTCCAGATTAGCCGCCGAATCATAAGTCTGGGCGTGCGGCCAGCCCCGCACCGTGTAGTCACGCATGAATTCTCCCATGTAAAACATGGCGAAAGTGAAACTGAAGATGCCGCCGCGGAAGAAGCAGTCCCGGTACTGATCGGCCAGACCCTCCCAAGGAATAATTGCCTTGAGCGATGGAGGTTGTTTCGCCGCCACGTACCATTGATTAATGGCGATATAAGAAACTCCGGACAAACCCACATTTCCGTTGCTCCAGGGTTGACGCGCGGCCCATTCGATAGCGTCATGATAGTCGTCCGCTTCCTGACCACCCAGGGGCGCCGCCAGACCGCGGGACTGCCCGGAGCCGCGGGTGTCAATCCGAATCAGGACATAGCCCCACGGTACCCACCGCTCCGGATTCGGTAACTCCCAGACCTGGTATTTTCCCGGCCGGGCCTCATGTTCTTCCGGAACCGGCCATGGCCTGTCCTTCATGTAGCCGGTCATAGACATGATTACCGGAAAGGCGCCCTCGGAGTCCGGCCTGAAGATATTGGCCTTAAGAACGGTGCCGTCCCTCATGGGAATGTCCACATTCATTTCCGCAATCAGCCCGTATTCCTGTTTCGGCCCGTATTCGTTCCAGTATTCCTCAATGAGTTCAAGCGCCTTGTTATTTGCGGCAACTGCCTCGGTAACCTTTGCATCTCCGTAATGCGTTTCGGGTATCTTGATTTCCGGCTCGGCGCAGGTTAGGCAAATAACTGAGAGAATGACCAGAAGGATCATCTTCCATCCTCTAAGCATCTCAAACCTCCTAACTTAGAAAATAGGGAAAATAGAGGGAAAATAAGACCAGCACCCGTTTTATCAGGTGCCCTTTAATGGGTGACCCCTTGCTTTAAAGATTTTTATAATATTGAGAATCTTTTGTTAGGATAATCAATATTCAAAGTAAAATCATTCAAGAAACTTTTAACTCCCAACAAAGGAACATGCAAATTTGGCATGAAGTCAATCAAGACATTTTCTGTTGAGAAATCAAATGCCTTTATGCAAACAGTATGGCAATAAGCGATAGTTATCCCGTTACCAGTATTTATTCTTTTCTGGGAGCCAGCTTGTAGATTATGACCGAGTGGAGGAGCAAATGAAGCAGGCAAGGCGCATTCATCGGCACCAGTATCAATTAGTGCATATACGTTTATTTCTTTTTGATTCTCTGTGTTGATGATTGTAATTGGGAGGTAGGGGCGCGCTATATCTCCTGGACGAGTAACAATAAAAGGATAATCCTTAACTATCATAATAGATATGCACTAAATCTTTATCAGGGACGTAAAGGAGAAAGGGGTTTTGAAAGCCTTTTTTTCTTGCCTCGTTTATAGCTTCTTCTGGCGTATTTCCCGAGCCCACGATAGTATTGTCTTCGGCACTTGCCATTGCAACATACTGCCCATTATATTTATTGGAATTGAC
>CP070770.1:966670-969437 GCA_020345765.1 Deltaproteobacteria bacterium | reverse complement strand
CTCTTCCGCGGCCGGCTTGCGGTCCATGCTGATCTCCGGAAGGTCGAGCTGGAGGTTCAGCCTTTCGGCGAGCCCCCAGAAGGTTTCCCAGTCCTCGATTACGCCCTCGGGCGCCTCGACCAGCGGCGGGCTGTACTGGCCGAAGGGGAACGGGTAATTTATATCCATCAGCCGGGGGACATCGGCGCGCTCGAACGGGTGTTTGACCGCAATCACGTAATGGGCGAACTTCGCGGTCGCCGACATGAACAGGTCGTTGACTACCAGCAGGTCTAACTCCTTCATGGCGCGGACCGTGGATTCCTCGTCCGGGAAAACCAGGGCCGGATTGCCCCCGTGCACAATCAGGGCACGGACCTTACCCTCGCCGGGGATCAGGATCTCGTCCGTGAGGGTATTGGTGGGCATCTCGGGATAGAAACCCAGCCAGCTCATCGTCCCCTTGATCCCCCGGACGCGGGATTCATGATTGGTGTGTAAAGGCATGGGGACGGCCACCATGTCCTCCGGGATCTCGATACCAAGCGGGCCCTCGTTGCGGGTCAGCCCGCCGCGCCGGTCGATACGTCCGCAAAGTGCATTCAGCGTCATGACGAGCTGGGTGGTGAGGTTCTGATGCCGGGCCATATGCAGGCCCGTCCCGCTCTGGGCAGCGCCGCTCTTGGCGGTAGCAAAGATCTCCGCTGCCTTCGGGATCAGGTCGGCCGGAATCTGGGTGCGCCGGGAGATATACTCGAGGTCGAAGTCCTTAACCGACTCGTAAAGCTCGTCCACTCCCCCGACACAGCTCGCAACATACTCCTTATCATACAGCTTCTTCTCGATGATGATCTTGATCAGTCCGGCGAGCAGGGTGGCGTCCTCTCCGGGCTTGACCTGGAGGTGAATGTCAGCCCGCCGGGCGATGTAACTGCGCCGGGGATCGATGACGATGAGCTTCATGCCCCGCTTCTGGGCATCGTTAAGACGTTTGAAGGGGTTCGACTGGGGCATGGACGGGAAATGCGATATGGTGGGGTTGGTGCCGACAAACATCGCCACATCGGCGTTACTGATATCGAAGAGGTTGACCGGGACCGGGCCTCCGAACAGGCGGGTCCAGGCAACGAGCATACCGGGGGAGTCGATCGTGAAGGAGGTATAGAGACTGGGCGAGCCGAGCGCATCGAGCCACCTGCCGGCGAGCCAGGGACCGCCGGCAGAAGTGCGGTGGGCGCCGCAGCCGGCGTATACCGCCACCGACCGGGGGCCGTACTGGTCGACGATCTCCTTCAATTTTACCGCGATCTCATCCAGGGCCTGCTCGATGGCGATATCGGTCCAGCTATTATCGATGCGTTTCCGGGAGGAGAGCAGCCGCTTCGGGTGGTAGATCCGTTCAATCTCGGCCCTGCCTTTCAGGCAGGTATAGCCCTGGGAGACTGCGTTATCCGGATCGCCCCGAACCGCCAGGACCCGGTTGTCCTCGACATCGACTTCAATCCCGCAGAATACATGGCAGAAGCGGCAGAATGACTTCTTGATCTCGATCATAGGGAAGCTCTCTTTCTACGCATTAAATTTTATTACGGGAATTTTTGCGGCCTTGATCCCTTCTTCAAGGAGTTCTTCTCTCTCTTCATCAGAGCATGCCCCCACAATCCCGTCTTTATCTTTCAGCTTTTCTTCCCGGTATTCATCCCTGTGGTAATGCATCTCCCTCGCTTCTTCGGGAAATTTTTCTCCCACATCTATGAATTTTTCTTTTATGTAATTTATATAGTCTTTTGGACCGAGTGTCTTTGGCTCTACTTTTTCTTCTTTCTTTGTAGTATCCGCTCTACCCTTTATTATATTCACCTTTGATAAGAGTTTTTCTACCCCGCCGGTATTACAAATTGGGCATCTGATCTTGTTTTGCTCCAGCTGCTTGATGTATGCATCATAGTTAGGGAATTCCCCTTCAAACTCGTGACTATTTTCACACCGAAAATCGTATCTAACCATTTTATTGTTCTATAACCGGCGGGAAATTATTAGGCGTAACATTGCGTATATTATGCCATGGATGAGGACAAATCTCAAGCACAATAAGCACAGGGTTTTCCCTGTGAAACTCGGGTATTGACTCTTAAATCCCCCTCCTCCGCGTGAAAGCGGGATGGGAGGGGCTTATCATGATGGACATCGGGGCGTCTTGAAAAGGCTTGCAGTATCGGCCCGCCCCGTCATAAATCCTGCTAATTTTGATATTCACTTCTGATTTGGCAGTTAAAGAATATTAACTATTAGTTAAAAAGCTTGACAAGGCTCTCGAAGTATGCTATAAGAGAAAAGGCTCATATATAAGGGATCTTTATATGAAATTAGGGAAAACAATAAAAGTCCTCCGTACCAATTTAGGGATCCGGCAGAAAGACCTTGCCAGGCGGCTTGAAATAACCCCGACTTATTTATCGCTTATTGAATCGGATCGTAAAGAGCCCAGTCTTTTTCTTATAAAAGCATTATCAATAGAGCTTAATGTGCCGTTAGGCCTGCTTTTTTGGGAGGCACACAGCGATTTTTATACGAAAAACGAGAGTGGGGACCGTCAGAAACGGATCCACGAACTTCTCCATGAATTACACGGGCTCCTTTCAGAATCTTCTCCGGAGGATTAGTAAGAATTAGGGAGAATATGACCATTAATAAAAGATAAAAATGGCCATATTTTCAGGGCTATGATCATGGGACAGGATTTAAATAGAGTAGAAAAAGTTTACGATACGGTAGCAAGGGAATACGC
>CP070770.1:963779-966570 GCA_020345765.1 Deltaproteobacteria bacterium | reverse complement strand
TTCACCCCCACCTTTGTCCTCCCCCATCAAGGGGGAGGAAATGGGATGAATCATTCCTCCTTCTCTTCGATCCCTTCCACCGCTTCACTTCTTTTCCTCTACTTTTTTCTTTCCGGAGTCTTCGTATTGCACCACGATCCCGAGGACTCCCAGGACGAGCCAGCACAGGAACATGATGTAATACTGGGCGCCCATATACTTCATACCTATGGGATTCGAGAAAAACTGCATCGGATCAAAGTCCCACCCGATAAAATGGAATATTCCCGATACGATACCCCAGGACCCGCCGAAAGAAGTGGATATGGTAATCATCAATTTCTGGAATATAATCGTTGCAACGCCGCCGAGGATTGCCAAAACAAATAAAACCGCCAGCTCGAGACCGCCTCCCGCCCCGGCGGTAAGCAGTATTCCCAACAGGCTTCCGAACCCGACACCTAAGAGAAATATACCGATGAAATAGAGGGTCACCATAAGGACTGCGCTTATGATACCTCCCAGTAAACCCACTATTATTGCCACCGTTTGCTCTCCCCCGGATATACTATAGGCAACGGCTCCGAATATCGAGATGCCCAAAATGAAACCCATTATGCCGAGGACTACCTTGAAGATACGGTATCCGAAGAAACAGGTGACCGTGCCAATAATAATGGAAGCGGAGGCAATAATATCAAGCGTTTCCCTGCTGAACTCCATTGCTTTTTATACTTAGCGAATCTGAAAAACGGGAATGGAAAGACGGTTGAAAAGGTATTTTCTATTCTTCCTCAAGAGGTAAGAGCCAATCAAAATTTTGTTCGACTTCCCTTCTGTCGGGAGCCCAAAATTCCTCGGTTACTCCTTTTTCTACACATTTAAACAAGCACGGTATCTTATATTTTTTATGCAAGGCAACAAGTTCATAACCCTCTGCCATTTTTTCTTTGTATAATCCCTCATTTGTTGCATATATCCATGAACCTATCCATTCCTCCGGCAGCCCCCACTTTTCCTGTTCCGTACTCCTTATAAATAAACCGTCCGAAATGTCCCGTTCTATCCCGGGAGCTTCTTCCAATGTGTATTTTGCCCAGAATTCTAAATAATCTGGATGTATACCTATCTGGGCTAAATCTCTCTTAAGTCTAAGTTGCAGCTCTTTCCCTACCTTTTCAGATGTTTTTACCGGTTTAACACCCCTATTCCTCAACTCTTCCAGATACGCATCTAACTCCTTTTTCCCTTCCTTGTCGAAACCTATAAGCCGAAGACCCATGCCCGGAACCTTCTTAGGCTCACCCTCCTTAACAACATAACTGACTTCAGCGACTACCTCCAATTCTCTGCTCCCGCCGGGAAGACAGAGCTTCAATTGCACTACGCTGTTCAGAGGCATCGGATCGGCGGTCCTGACGAATATTCCGCCTTTACTTATATTCTTTGAATATGCCCAAAGAAAATGCTTAGTACTTTTAAACCCGACCTTTATACTGGTATTAAATCTATCTTCTTTCCTTCTATCCTCCACAATCAAATCCTCTCCAGAAAATAGGGCCAGCGCTCGTTTTTCCGAATATTAATTCCACTCTTCCTCATCCCTCCCGGTAAGTTAAAGGAAACTGTGATTTTAAATTATCTTATCAAGAACTTGACTTACCGGGCACGGTATAAGGCAGGAGGACCGGGATCGGCAAGCTCCGCCCTGCCTTCATTGATCAGCATCTCCAGGTGGACAAAAATCTCTGATATCGCTAAAAAAGTATCGCCTTCCGGCACACAGGCGAATACCTCGTCAATCAGATGATAGAGGGGGCGCGACTCCCGCTTGAGCGCCTTCCATACCAGATCCATCCGCTCCCGGTGATGCTCCCGGTAGCTGGAGATGATCCCGGGCAGATCCTCAACGTGTTCTCCGTGTCCGGTAAAGACAAAGCGCACATCAAGCCCGTTAAGCTTGTCGAGTGATTTAAGATAAGCCTTCAGGCTCTGGTAATGGGGGTCACGGAGCCGATCGCGTTTTATATCCATCAGCGGGTTGGGCGTAATGTGCTTAATGATGTGGTCGCCGCTGAATAACACTCTCTGCCGGGATTCATACAGGCAGCAGGAACCGGGAGAGTGCCCCGGGGTGTGGATTGCGGTGAGGTGGTAGCCGTCTCCGAAGAATTCATCCCCGTCCTCCATCACCGATACATTATCCAAAGGATCGCATAACTCCTTGAAGAAAGAGAAGCGCTCCCTTATCTTTTTCACCTCTTCCGATGGCAAGTCGACCATGGCCAATAAATTATTCGCCTCTTCGCTCCACATCTCCCCGTATAAGTTTTCCCTGGATACCCGCCACTTGTCCTCGGCGTGGATGATACACTCAACCGGGTGCCCGGCGGCCTCGCCGATGCTGACCGCCAGGCCGAAATGATCCAGGTGGCCGTGGGTAATGATGATCCGCTCGACATCGCCAAAATCAAAGCCCGCCAGCTCGAGCTCTTCCCGGATAAACTCCAACGACCCCGGGAACTTGGGACCGGTATCAATCAAGGTAAGGGGGCCCTTACCCACTGCATACACATTACCCGTAATCAGATCGGAATAGCCCGGCAGCGGGATCGCTACCGGGTGGATGTTTTCAACCTGGGGAAACGGTTTAATCAGCATCGTAGGTCCGGACCGGGGTCAGTTACGGCGTCCATTCCGGCATCTCGCCTGGGTGGAGCTTACGCCATTTCTCCAGCAGTTGATCTTTGCTTTCCTTACGGTCCGGATCGGGAACGCAGGCATCCACCGAACAGATCTCGGCACACTGCGG
>CP070770.1:960865-963679 GCA_020345765.1 Deltaproteobacteria bacterium | reverse complement strand
TCGGGAATGGTGAGGGCACCGAGGATCTCGGAGTAACGGCGCAAGCGTTTGGCAATCACGCTCCAGTTGAAAAGAGTCCCGCCTGCACAACCGATCGCGGTCCAGACCATCGATATACCGTTTTTTATGACCGCACCGGGGAGCCCGAGCAGGAGCCATCCGCTCATGTCCGAGGCCTGGGCGCTGATCGCTACCACCCAGGCACCAAGCCTTCTGCCGGCCAGGATGAAATCGGAAAGGGTGGAAGACAGCCGGTAGCTCAATATCCCCACCCCGATCAGGATAGCAAGGTAGAGCCCGAAAGATATCACCAGGCTTTCGTCACCCATCAGAACCATTCTCCTTTTTGAAAAAGTAATAGGCCACCGCCGCAATTATAAACACCACCGGTGGCACTAAAATCCAGAACCATGACCAGAAACCCATAATCTTCCAACTCCTAACAGGCAAAGTATCTTAATATTTAAGACTTTTAGTCTGCAACTATAATTTCCCCGGTATTACCGTTAACCTCTACATGCGTGCCGGTTTTGACCTTTTCAAAGAGGTCGTCCGAGCTATACTCGACGATCGGAATACCCTTACCGAACCATACCTCAGCCAGAACCGCGCCGGAGACAAGAAGGGAGTCCACCTTCTGGACAATCATCGCCGCGGGTGCGTGACCATCACGCATGAGCTGCATGAGAATCATCCCGGTATAGGTCGAACCGATAGCTGCCGGAAATACCAGAACCTTACCCTTGAGGTCCTTTTTAAACAGTTCGTGGTGACGGTCATTAATCTCACCCCTCTTATGGGGGAGGATATTGGCTGGCTTGGTAAAGGCGGCGGTGAAGTTAATTGGCATACGCGTTATCAATGTCGACCCTCTTGCGATGCTGCCGTAGACCGCCCGACCTTTAAGTGTAGTCATGGTATCACCCCGCAAGTTCGGAGACAGTCATCAACGGTCCCGTAATCAGTGCCGTGCAGATAGTAATAACATTTACCGGAAGGAGTAAGCACCTTCTTGCTCTCACGACGCACCATAAGTCCCGCGATAGGACAGTGGTCGAGTATCTTGACGCCGGCTTCGATTACATTATTGTAAAGATCAGTCGCCATAAAGCGAATTTTGGCCTCGGGAATTAGGTAAAAGTAGGTAGGCCTGTTCACGCGCTTGTTTACAAAGTTCTCCGCTAGTTCCACGGTCTCGCCATAGGTCATCTGCGGGCAACCAAACACAACCATCGCTGCATCATCGGACCTTCCGGTCCGGATCGCATCAAGATCCTCCTGGGTTATGGTGATCGTGTCCTCAGGCTCACCGTTAAATACCGACTTAAGATCGGGGCACTCCGGGGTAAGCCCCTCGATATGGAACATTGCCACCCCACCCGCCGCGGCCATGGCACCACCCATGTTCTTAAGCTCTATCCGGTTAAAGTCGTAGTGTTCGATTACCGGCACCCGATTCACCGCTTTCTGACCGATGATATAGCCCAGAGCCGATGCATCCATCCGATCCACCTTGAGTTTGACCAGCAGCCGTCCCCGTCGGTTTTCATCCAGCAAATACCCGAACTCGGGCGTCAGGCCCGTGACCGCCGAGCACACATCAATTAGAATCGAGTTGCGGTTGGTGCGTGCACCAAGTACAGAGTTTGCGAACTGCACGGCTGACGACTCGGCCCAGGCCAACTGGTCGCCTAGCTCGGGCATATTAGCGTCCTCGTAGCACACGCAGGAATAGTTCGGAGTAACTCCCAGAGCTTCTAAATAACCATCCAACCTCCTCTGCCCGCCCATTACCAACTGGTTGATCAGGTTGAAGTCGTGACCCGGCCTGGGATTTAAAGTAGTCAGCACCTTTACCCTGACCCCTTCGGCCACCAGCTGCTGAAGTATGTTGTAATAGGAGCGGTACAAAAATACGCCAAAAGTGCCCGCCAGATGTCCGCTCTTGATCGGGACCAGGCGGACCGCCCCAAACGCCTTGCCGTATTCGACCAGGGTCTTCATTGCCAGCGAGAGCGCTTTGCCTGACTCGCCGCGAAGAACCGCTTCCTGTTCCGGCTCGAGCTTCATTTCATATTACCACATCGTGGAATGTACCAGATTATTCTTTCATTTAAATAAGGCTTTTTATTGTAATGTATAGCATTAATATTTCTCAAAAGTATAGACTTTGATTCTGGAGAGATGACTTCAGTTTAACATTTTCCTGCCTCCTTAACGCCAGACCTCGTTCCATAGAGTCCGGATTAACTGACTAATCGGGCGTTCCCCATACCGTCTCCTTATGGGGCGGACCTGGATAATCCTCCCGTCTTCCGCGAAACGCACCCGAAGCGACCAGGCAGTTCGGGGACTGTCAATCAGTAAGGCATAGCGCATATCGTCAAAATCAACAATCTTTCCGTCCTTTCCATCTACCAGTATTGGCCGCAGCATACCCATAGCAAATGTTGTGTACTTCTGGACCTCGGGATGCTTGTAGGCCAAAGCCGTCCACTTATTAAGCGCTTTCGGAAGCCGCCGGAAGTGAAGATCGCTATTTCTTAAGAAACTGATCCTTCCAACAAGAAAGGCACTCTCAGTTTCGGCAACTACCCGCCAGACAAAAACTGTGCCGATTTTGGGATAAGCTTCTACCCGGACGATGTCCTCTCCCATCACTTCTGTAGTTCCTTTGGCAATATTAACGGCGCGCTCGTGATTAACCGCACCAACTCCGATATAACCGGTGGATATGATAATTCCAATCAGTGCTATCCACGGGCTCAATTGGGGCCGCTTGCGTTTTCGTACGAATATGCAGCCAATGAGTGC
>CP070770.1:957941-960765 GCA_020345765.1 Deltaproteobacteria bacterium | reverse complement strand
CAGGAGGTTTTTCTCCTCTTTTATTCCCCCTTTATCACAGTGCTTACAATTTCCGGTGCAGGACCAGGTTACCTCAAAGGAGACACACAGGGGTTTATTATTAATCATGTTATTGATTCCACGGAGGGAGATCCTGCCCATTTGCTCTATTGATAAATCTTTAATGGTATTCCTCCTTACTATTAAGTGGTTATATCTGCCTTTTCACTGCTTCGTGATACCGGGAGGATTTTCTTGGCAAATACCTCCCATAAGACAAAGACGGCGAAAATGATAAGAATATGGATGTTAGAAATATTAAAGGCTGCCCCCGCCAGGGCTAAGATGTAGTAGCGGGGGGTCCTGCCGACAAACAGGGCCAGAAGATATTTCTTTAAGGGATACTCGGCAGAAATGGCCAGAAACTTTATCGGGTGGAAAGGAACGGGAAAACAGCCGGTAAATACGATACAGCTGAAAGGAGCCCGATTGAAATATCTGGTTACCAGTAAATAGTATCTGTTCTTTCTCATGGCATCTAATTTCTTCCACCGGAACAGGTAGGTGACTGCCTGGTAGTCCAGAAATCCGGCCAGGGAGGTCCCGATCCCCCCCAAGATTGCCAGCCACAAGGCTGAATAGAGCTTGCTGTAATATAACAGGGCGGGTTCATAGGGGACGAAGGTGAAGCTGTTGGCCGGTATGGTAAAGAAGAAAAACCCGACCAGGCTTCTGAGCTCGGGCCGAAAAATAAAGGCGGCCGCCGAGGCCAGAGAGCAGAGAAGCATCACCCCCAAAAATATCTTCCATTCCCGATTGATGGTTATTTTCATCATTAAATCATGGCAGCCAGGCGGTCGAACTCCGACCGGAGCGCTGTGGTTATACGGGTAATTATCTCCCCGACCGTTTCCACGGAGGTAATCATGCCCCCGATCTGCCCGGCCATCGCCTGGGGATGCAGCTCCTCCTTGAGCATACGGGCGTTTGCCCTCCCCATAGGTACTACCCGGGTATCGGTGTCCTGGGCGCTTATGATTGCCTCCTTTTGGTCATCGGCGGCCGTGCATTCCCGGGTGACCAGAAAGCGCGTGCCCATCTGCACGCCCTGGGCCCCGAGGGCCAGGGCGGCCAGGAATCCGCGGGCATCGGCGATACCCCCGGCCGCCACTACCGGAAGGGATACCGCATCCACCACCATCGGCACCAGTACCATGGTGGATACCCGGTCGCGGGCGACCAGGCCGCCGGACTCGCCGCCTTCGGCCACGATCGCATCTACCCCGGCTTCGGCCACGCGGCGGGCCAGCTTCACCGACGAGACGACATGCATAACCTTGACCCCGTGCTCCTTGAGCCGGGGGAGCACCGGGAGCGGGTTGCCGGCCGCGGTGGCCACCACCGGCACCGCCTCCTCGAAGACGATAGCGAGCGCCTCGTCAACGAAGGGTACATGGATAGGGAGATTAACGGCAAAGGGCTTGTCCGTCAATGCCCTGGTCTTTCGGATCTCATCGCGCCAGGCCGGCAGGGAGTCCGGACTGTTCCCCTTCTGGCCCAGAACGCCCAGTCCCCCCGCATTGGATACCGCCGCCGCCAGCTCGGCACCGGAGATTGCCATCATCCCCCCCTGGATAATGGGATATTCGATCCCGAGCAGATCGGTGAGTGCATTTTTCATCTTAGCTTCTCCTTGCTGATATCCGGATTGTAACCTTATAACAGATTTTTGCCATAATCTCCAGACCAAGCTCTGTTTTGATAGGTTGTTGCCTAAATATTTTTTTACTCAGGAAGCATAGAACCCAAAGTAGGGGCCGAGGTCTCTATCGGCCCGACTGTTCTGAGCTTATCGAAGGAATTAGGGTGGACACGGAGGTCCACCCCTACAATCCGTTTGATACCTATATTTTATTGTCAGTTTATAACTTTTACAAAGTGGCTTTAACATTTTCAGAATTTGGGCAGTAGCCGGTTAATAATTGACAAAGACCGGGGATGAGTAACCCAGGTTACCGCTCGCAAGCTCGACCCGCCCGTAGTAATAATGCCGGCCCGGCTTCCAGTCCTTGTCCTCCCAGACGATCTCGACGGTATTGTTCCCGGTGCCGGGGATCGAGTAAACCTCTTTCCCATCTTTGACAAATACTATTTCCCGGACCGGGTCTTCCGGGTCATTGCTGAAGGCATACATCCGGGCGGTCGGGGGTGAGTCAATCCGGCATTTGGCCCCCATGAAATGCTCGTTAAGCCAGAAGCGGATGTCCATCCGGACTACCGGCAGATCCTTGCCAGTCCCCCCGGAGATGGGATGGGTTACCCAGATATCAATTACCCGCAGGCGATTGTCGAGAGCAAACGAGTGATGCCGGAACATGGTATCGAAAATGGCCTTCCTGCTCTTCTCCTTGACCCATAACCCGGCGACGATCCACCCGATCCCGTTAGCCGAGTGCGTATCCGAGGCCCCGTAAGCACCCAAGGGCAGGGCCGCATTCAGGCACTGACGCCAGCTGAAGTACCATTTATACTCGGGTTCCCGCTTGGTACCCGTGACCAGGGCCGAGAGCCTCATCATGGTCTTGACCACCCGGTTCGCTCCGTAGTCCTTTCCTTCCGCCGCATATTCCTCAACGGTTTTCTCGGCGGCGATGTGGAGACTGGTGATATCGTAAAGCGGCTCCAGCGACTCGTCGTATTCCCTGAAATCGTTTCCGAGCTGGAGCATGTTGTGGGCGGTCACCAGGACCCGCGATTCCGGTCCCACATCGAACTTATGCAGGAAATGGTAAAACTGGCCGGTTGTGTTTACCCGCTGGCCGCGCTGGGTGTTGAACGCCCCCAG
>CP070770.1:954999-957841 GCA_020345765.1 Deltaproteobacteria bacterium | reverse complement strand
CTCCCCCCCCCACCGCCTTATACGCCCGGACCGGACTGTTGACCCCCCCGGGGATCCAGTTCCGGGCCTCCTGATAAAGCTGGTTCGATCTGCTGAAGTCCATGTTACCCTTTATCGGTAAAGTAACGGAAGGTTGATTTTTTAAACTCCTCTTCGGTAAAGAGGATCCGGTATGCTTCTATCCCGGTTGCCTCGGAGATCCGGCGTGCAATCCGCTCGCAGTCGTCTCTATCCCTTCCGTGGATCATGGTAAACAGGTTATGCCCTTCGTCGAAAGGGGGCCTTTGATAACAGTGGCTTACCTCAGGGAAGGAAGACATGATCCCTCCCACTTTCTCGCAGTCTTGCTCGGGTACTTTCCAGATCGCCATACCACCCACTCGGAGTCCTGCTTTTGGCGGGTTCAGGGTAGCGCCGAAGCGGCGGAGGTATCCCCGGGTTTGAAGCTCTTTGATCTTCTCCAAGAGCAGTTCTTCGGTAATACCTAATTTTTGGGAGATCTTCTGATAGGGCCGTGATTCCAGAGGCAGGCCTGCTTGCAGTGTCCCGATTATCCGCTTTTCCAGCTCTCCGATATCCTTCGGAACTGATTTTTTTATCTTTTTGCCCTTTCCCGGAAGACCGGGCTTTATCTTTGACCGCAAGACTTCTGGTATTCCGTGGTCAGCTTAGCTATTCTGGGGTCAGCTTTAACCTTGTTACCCATGGACACCACGGCATTAGCGAACCGGCTCTGCTCCTGGGAAGCATCCCCCGTGGCCTCGGTCAGCTGATAGGGCCCTTTACCGACCAGGTGGAGGTCGAGCTTGCCCACATACTTCCCACTTTGAGAGGCTTGCAGGATCAGGGTGCTGTTGACCTTGTTCGGCTGCTTTAACAGTCCTCTCCCGTTTCCGCTGACGATAATGTCTATGCCCTTCACCTCCTGGGCAAGCTCTCCGTCAGCCTTAGTTCCCAGATAGCTCAGGCAGACCAGCAGGTCACTGTTCTTTCTCAGCTCCTTTACCATCTCTTTGGCAGTTTCGGTGTGGTTCTTCACCGTCAGGTCGGGGATGTCCTTACCCCCGGATTTCAAGGGTACGGTGTCGGAGATAAGCCCGAAGATACCTACCGTTAAGCCGCCGACTTTTTTGGTAAGATAAGGGGTAAAGACCGGTTTTCCCTTTTCTTTGTCGACGATATTGGCCGAGACGAAGGGGATCTGATAGTTCTTCTGCTGTTCGAGCAGAAAGTCCTTGCCTAACGCCAGGTCCGAGTTCCCCACATTGATCGCATCATACCCGCCCTGCTTGTATGCTTCGAGGATAAGCTCCGCCTTTTTGGCCTCCTGCTCTTTCCTGCTCTCGTGGATGGTATGGCTCCGGAAAAACAAGGCGCCGGCATCCAGGGCAACGATCTCCTTACCCTCTGTTTTCAGGTTGCTGACATAGGTTACTTTTCTGGCAAGACCGCCAGATTTACGGGCCCCTCACCCGCTGTCGGCGATCTGACCTAAAACATTGTGGGAGTAAATGAGGGTGAGATCCTGCGGCTCGCCGGTATTTCTGGTTTCGAGCGCAGTGAGCACCCCGGCTGCTCCCAGTATAATCAACAGAGTAAGGATCTTCTTCATCTTCTACCTCCTTTTTAATTCCCTTGGTTCTGGGGATAAGTCTTTTAAAACCAAAAGTAATTTAACATATCTATATCATAGATGCAAGCCCTATCTCAATTTATCCTAAGGGAGAAGCTTATCCAGGGCCTCGCTGACGGTGCCGACCCCGATCAATTCCAGGGGAAGCTTCTCGTGCAGTCTCTCGAGATTGTTTTTCGGAAGCAGGCAGAGCTCGAATCCCAGCTTCGCCGCCTCCTTTATCCTGACCTCGACCTGACTAACGCCCCGGATCTCTCCGGCCAGCCCCACCTCACCGACAACCATGGCCTTCGAGCTGATGGGTTTATCCAGGAAGCTGGAGGCGACGGCCGAGACGATCCCCAGGTCGACCCCGGGCTCCTCGATCCTCACCCCCCCGGCAACATTAACGAAGATGTCCTGACCCGGCAGGTTCAGACCCGCCTTCTTCTCCAGGACGGCGATAAGGAGGGATACCCGGTTGTAATCCACGCCGATGGTGGTGCGTCGGGGTACCCCGAAGCTGGCCGGGCTCACCAGGGCCTGGAGCTCCACCAGGATTGGCCGGGAACCCTCGAGGCTGGAGACTACCACCGATCCCGGGACATCAAGGGGCCTCTCGGCCAGGAAGAGCTCGGAAGGGTTGATGACCTCCTCCAGGCCGGAGCTTCTCATCTCGAAGACCCCGATCTCGTTGGTGGAACCGAAGCGGTTCTTCACCGCCCTTAATATCCGGTAGGGATGTCCCTGGTCTCCCTCGAAATAGAGCACGGTATCAACCATGTGCTCGAGGACCCGGGGGCCGGCAATTGCCCCCTCCTTGGTTACATGACCGATGAGGAAGGTGGACACCCCGGTCTTCTTGGAAAGGTGCATCAGCCTCCCGGTGGCCTCCCTTACCTGGGAGATGCTCCCCGGGGCCGACTGCAGCTCGGTGCTGAAGACCGTCTGGACGGAATCGACGACCAAGATCTCCGGCTTGAGCTTCCCGACATCATCGATAATTCTCTCAAGGGAGTTTTCGGTAGCGACCAGGAGGTTTTGGGAGCCGACGCTCAGGCGGTCGGCCCGGAGCCGTATCTGCCGGGCAGACTCTTCCCCGGAGACATAGAGGACTTTACACCCGGCTTCTCCCAGCTTGTTAAGTACCTGCAGGAGGAGGGTCGACTTCCCGATACCGGGGTCCCCTCCGATAAGCACCACCGAGCCCAGGACGACCCCCCCGCCCAG
>CP070770.1:952053-954899 GCA_020345765.1 Deltaproteobacteria bacterium | reverse complement strand
TACCTTGCCCATTTGTCAAGCTCAAAGAACCAATCCCCTATCCTTTCATTTTCTGTTAGGGCACTGGCACTAAATAAAGGTCCACCGAAACGGAAGTAAAATTCATCCGCACCGAGTATGCAAGCTCAACCCCGCATAGAGTATCGGGCTCTCCGATCATTGACTCTACCAACCCCCACATCTCCGGCATTAATTCCTCAAAAAAATCTTGAAGGCTCGCCTCCGTTATTGCTCCCGACAATACTCCCCCAGCAGTCTCGAGATTAGCCGCTACCGTCATGTTTCCATACACACCACATGCTTCCAGGTATACTATATCCGGGTCAGTAAAAACAGGGAAATAAAATGTTTCAATCTCAAACTCGGTATTACCATTATTAATTGGAATGCCGCAAAATAACAAATAAAGCTCTTCAGTATCGGTGTCATAATATTCAGGGTCAATAAAAAATTCTGTCTCTACCCCTGAGCAGGCATTTACTGGACCACCGGGAAAGCTCTCACCGCATAAACCACCAACGATGGCACCATCAACTATCGTATCTGCCCAGTTACCCACAGTAAGCCCCCGGTAAATAAATACTATATTTGCGTTCCCGTTATAAATAGCCGACTGGATCTCCGGGTTGAAGAATGAGCCAATAACCGGTCCCCCCAGTGCATTGCAGGTATGATCCTCGATACAGTTGCTGCAACTTAAATCTTCACACCGGATTAGGTCTGGATGCGTTTGCAGTGTATTCATCCGGTATGCCGGCTCCCCTAAGAAAGTTTCTAACAAGCAGTCCCCTCTCTTCGTCACCAGAAAATTAACCGAACAAGTGACAGGTGTAGTTATCGCAGCCGTTATCGTTGCGGTATCATTTATTTCCGCAACGAAGCAAAACTCAAAAATGCCCCGGCCATTACTATTGGTAGTGATTGTGGGGTCGGTTATTGAATATTCTGCTTCGGTAGTTGCTGTAATACTCACCTCCACCCCGGCTTCGTGAACCGCATTCTCGAATTGATCTACCAGTTGGACGGCAAAATCCTTACATTCACAACAAATATACTGTTCGGTACTACCAACCGCAACAATTCCTGTCGGGGCCCCGGCGGCGACCGTAACCGTTACTTCGCCGCTTACATCCTCTACCGTACCCTTAATCACAATTCCTCCGGCAACGGTGCCGGCACTCAACTCGGTAGTTGCCTCCCCATTCGCATCTGTTACAGCTGTTGCCGGATTAATAGATGCCAGGGAACCAGCGGGTTTTGCAGTTATCTCAAAGGTCACTTCCTTTCCTGACTGAACATTACTCTTCACAGTAACCATCGCCGTAATGGTTATAGTATTCCCGGCATTAGATTCGTCGGCATTTATGACCTCCTGGGCAGCAGAAAGCATAATTGATGACGGAAGTTTCCCAATTAAATCATCTCCAATTCTACAAACTCTGTCAGACCTATCAATGCAGTAATTACCTGCCGACTGACCGGTATCGAGGTTATAGAGGTCCTCACACGAAAGAACCGATATACAATCACTGTTCGAGTCGCACCTTTCACAAATACTTGCCTTATGCTTATTGTCATCGCAAAATCCACAATCCATCACTATCATCATCACCATAATCCCTAACGCAATTCCGACAATTAAATTCTTCATCTTCTATCTCCTTCGTTAAAAATTCTTGTATCTCAAACCCGCCTCTTCAATCCCGCCGCAGGCGAAGCTTTATTCAAGCCTGATGGAAATCGGAATAATCCCCCCCACCGAGGGAGGCATTATATTTTAAGTCTGACTTTTATCTGCTTATCTCAGTGGGCTGATCAGTATCGGGGATCGTCTTCGATATCGGAGATCACAGTCGGTGGAATTTTCAGGTTTCGTAAGCATTTGAAAAACCGATCCCCTACCATCGATAAATCTAACAATAACACGGCATTATGTCAAGTATTCTTAACTTAGGGAATAATAATAGTATGGAGTATGGAGTAAGGATTATGGATTAGGGATTAGGGGGGTAAGGATTAGGATTAAATATCAAGTAACAAAGTTCAAATTACTCCCCTCACCCTCTAACTATCTGTGAGAGGGAAATTTCTCTAACCACCCCTCAGGCGTCGGGAGGGAGGCCGAGGATCCGCTCGGCAATAATATTCTTCTGGATGTGCGGGGTTCCTCCTCCGATGACAAAGCCGGGCCAGGCCAGAAAACGGTTCGTCCACTTCCCGCCATCAACTACCCCCTTTGATCTCCGCACCAATTGGGAGTAAGCCCCGAGCATATCCACCCCCAGAACATCGAGCTTCAGCCCCACATTTAACCTTCCCAACTTGGTTACCGAGGCGTCGTTGCGGACATCCTTGTCCCGCGACTGCTTGGAGAGTATCCTCAGACCGAGTAACCGTAAGGCCCTCAACTCCAGGTATATCTGGGCAACCCTCTGGCGGAACATGGGGTCCTGATTCAGGGGCACCCCGTTCTTCTTAAGTGTCTTGGCTACCTCAATCATCCTCTCGATACCCCGATCCAGCTCTACCGTCTCCGATATCCCCGATCGCTCGAAAGCCAAAGTGGCCTTGGCCACCGGCCATCCCTTGTTTTCTTCACCCAGGCGATTTTCTACCGGGACCTTCACATCCTCGAAGAACACTTCGGAGTATTCCTCGTGCTTATTCATTTGTTTTATCGGCCGGGCGGTAATCCCCTCGGAGCGCATATCCACTAATAGACAGGTAATCCCGTCCCGCCTGGGAATATTGGGGTCATTATTCGTCCTCACCAGGAGCATGATCCAGTTCGATATCTGGGCTATCGAGGTCCAGATCTTTTGACCATTCACGACATAGTGATCCCC
>CP070770.1:949049-951953 GCA_020345765.1 Deltaproteobacteria bacterium | reverse complement strand
GCGGTAATACCTTGCAGTGAAAGGGCGCTGGTGATGTGGTTAAGGAAGGAGTTCTTTTTCTTAGATGATTCCAGAAGTACGACCTTTAATGACGGCTCGGCAATCTTTAGGGGGACCCCGGGGAATCCTCCCCCGGAGCCTAAATCGAGAATAAATGATTGCTTCGACAGGTATTTGAGCGGGGTGAGGGAATCGAGAAAATGCTTGATAATTATCTCCCGGTCCTCCACCAGTGAGGTCAGATTGACCTTCCGATTCCAGCGCTTTAGCTCCTTTAAATAGAGCCCGAATCTTTCCGCCTTTTCCTTGTCCAAAGAAACTCCGAACTCCTCTGCACCCGAGATCAGCAGCTCTCTCAGCACTGTTTGCATAACCTTAACCTTTGTTAACTATGTTTAATTTAAGAGAAAAAGGGCTAAAAGTCAATTCTCAAACCGAAATCCTGAGGAAGATTAAGAGGAAACCTGTCTCGAAGGGTTGGGTTTTGGTCATTGGGATTTGAAAGATTTTTTTATCTTGACAAAGCGATTTGGTATGCTAATATTGGACAAAATTAAATATCCTCCTGGGTGTCCGAAAGGACGAAGAGGGAAGTGGGTGAGATTCCCACACGGTCCCGCCACTGTGATTGGGGAGCGACCTTAAGTAGTCCACTGGCGGCCTGGGGAGCGACAGAGGTTATAAACTGTCGTGAAGGGCCGCTGGGAAGGCTAAGGGGAGCCAAGATCCATAAGTCAGGAGACCTGCCCGGGTGAGATGCCTGTTATGCTCTTCGCGGGAAAGAGTCGGGTAGGTCGAAACGAACCTTAAGCCTCCTGCTCTTCTCATGAAGGGCAGGAGGCTTTTTTATAGGCTTATATTAGTAACACAAATGTATTAAAAGAGGAAGGAGGAGAAAATGATAAAGAAGGCAGTATTGACATTGTGCTTAACCTTGTTTTTATTATCTAATGCTTTGGGGGAAGAAGAAAAAGAGACTTTGAGGCTGGAGGATATAGTTGTGACTGCAACTAGGACCGTTCATATTAGGGGGGACTTGCCCGTTGCTACTACAGTGATTACCCGGGAAGATCTGGATAACCTTAATTATCGGGATGTAGGAGAGGCCCTTCGGGGTGCCACCGGACTGGACATAAAAGGCTACGGCCCTTTAGGATCAGACTCTTCAGTCAGCATCCGGGGCTCGGCCTCGGCCCAGGTCTTGGTGTTAATTGACGGGCGTCCGGTAAATTCAATAACCACCGGCAGCGCTGGATTAAGTGAGATATCTCTTACTAATGTAGAAAGAATAGAGATTATCCGAAGCCCCAGCTCTCACCTTTACGGTGCCAATGCCCTCGGTGGGGTGGTAAATATCATTACCAAGCAGCCGCCCGGAGAAACCAGGGGAAAACTAAGAGGTTCTTATGGTTCATTCAATACCCAGGTATATCAACTTGAGCAGGGAGCTACCATAAAAAGCCTTGGGTATCTTTTCTCACTGGGCTGGAAAGACTCAAGTGGGTTTCGGGATAACTCCGACTACCGCTCCGGTAATGTCTCAACGAAATTGGACTATATAGTTGAGGAAAACACAATAAAGGCAAATTTTGACTATTCCTGGAATAAGCTGGGGCTTCCCGGACCACTTCCGCCGGTGGGAGAACCGCCCATTTATGGTAATGAGGAAGTAACCTCCCTTTATGATGAGCAGGAGGGTGTGACATTCTCTGGAGATATTTCACTGAGCTGGTTGCCGGAAGAGGGCTCCGGAATGACCCTCCGGCTATACCAGGAGCAGAAGATCGTTGATTTTACTACAAGATATGATGACTGGCTAAGTGGTGACCCGCTGAATGAGGAAGACGAGTATCGGGCCAACACCTTGGGTATGAATCTTCAATACCAATTAAAATTAGGGGAGGTTAATCGTCTGGTAGTAGGGTCTGATATAAAGGGGGATCGTTTCCGAGGCACTCAGAAAGTAACCAATATTAATACCGGTGAAGTAACCCATCCTAATCTCTGGAAACCGAGAACCCATAACTTCGGTCTGTGGCTGGAAGACGAATTGAAGGTATTCTCTACATTCTCTGTACTACCTGGTATACGTTTTGATAGTCACTCTGAATATGGTTCTGAATGGAGCCCAAGTATAGGGGCAGTATTCCATCCCCTAAATAATACTACCCTGAGAGCTTCCGCAGGCAGGGCCTACCGGGCACCATCCTTTAATGACTTATACTATCCTATGGGAGGTAATACAGACTTAGACCCGGAAAAGGGCTGGGCCTACGAAGTGGGAGTGGAACAGGGCCTGCTGGAGGATTTTTTAATAAATTGTTCCGTATTTTTTAGGAATGTCAAGGATTTGATTGCCTGGGTTCCGGTAAGCGAGACCGGATTATGGGAGCCCCAGAATGTGAATGAACACACTACCTTGGGAGTTGAAGCAGAATTAGAATACCGGTTAAGCAAATTAGTTTTATTAAGGTTATCTTATACTTATCTGGATGCCGAGCAGAAAAATACCGAGGTGGTTTATGATGATTTTAGTGGTGATGTCCGTACCGAGGAGATAACTCGAACCGCAGCATTTATTCCCAAACAGCAGGGAAAATTAAATGTAGTCTTCACACCTATTACCGGAACCCAGTTGAGCTTCCAGGGTAGATTTGTGGGAGAAAGGGTGGCTTATTACACAAATTACGATTATTTTCCAGAGGTTAGTAAGGATATTAAGAAAACTTCTAGTTATTTCCTTTGTGATGCTAAGGTTAGCCAGACCCTACGTAAGCACATGGAAATATTTTTAGCAATAGATAACCTATTTAATGAAAAAGACTATATAGAGCAGCTTGGGACAAGCCTTAATGACCGGGGCTACCCCTTTCCCGGAATATCATTTAACGGGGGGATGAGTAT
>CP070770.1:946024-948949 GCA_020345765.1 Deltaproteobacteria bacterium | reverse complement strand
CCGGAGGTATCCCGATAGACCGGGGTACTGGGATTGGCCGGATCGCTTACATCAATGATCGCTAAACCGCTAGCTCCATCACACACATAGGCATAGCCCCCGGTAACATAAACTCCCTCACTACTCCCTAAAGTATCATAGAAGCCTACCTCAATCGGATTTCCATATTGATTGCTGGTTAAGGTAACAATCCAACTGTCGGTGCCGCTGGCGGTATAACCATTGACCAGCACCGCGGAAATGCCACTGCCCGTCCCGTCATCCGCCACCCCACTCACAACCACTGTGGTGCTGTTGAGATAGGCTCCGTCGGTGGGGGAGGTAATAGCCACATTCGGAGGTTTGGTATCAACGTAAATATTAACGGGAGTAGAAGTAGTGCCAGTTGGCTCAATCCTTGCCTGTAGTTCTTTCCAACCGTCGCCGGGGGAAATTGTCCAGAGATCTAAATTGGTAATAACAAGGGTATTCGGTCCTATCGACAGCGGCACGCATAAGTATTCTATACTGTCAATGTCCAGGCAGAGATTATCATCACCCGGCATTGCAAGCGCAGTCACGATAACATCGATCACATTAGTACAGACCGTGGTTCCATCTGCAGGATAAGTTATACTAACGTTTCCAGGCGTTCCTACTAATACGGAAAACGTTACCGAATCGCTCCCGACATAGCCGCAGTAATCGAAGGCTGAGGCAATTAAAGTGTGAGGGCCATTCGTTACTCCATTGAAGGTATAGCTCCAGTTCCCGCCTGTGAGATCGGCTATCTGACAGGTGCCTCCGTCCAGGCTTACACAGACAAGACTCAATCCTGAGGTGGAATCACTGGCCGTCCCCTTCACTATTACGGTTGAACTGTAAATAGTAGCGCCATTAGTGGGTGAAGTAATATTTACTATTGGTGGAGCGCCATCAACTATGAAACTAACCGAGTCTGTAGCACTATTGCCGCAGGAGTCGGTTACTCTTATAGATATGGTATGGGGGCCGTCAGGAATCGGAGGGAACCCAGTGCCGCAGGGCTGCCAGGGCCAGAAATCCAGCCTTTCCTCACAAGTAGAATCACCATTCTCGTAACCACCAGATATTACTATCGAACCGGTGCAAAGAAGGCTACCATTTGAGGGGCTTGTGATTGCCACGAAAGGAGGTATCGTATCTACCCTGAAACTGCGGGTAGTGCTGGAGTAATTGCCACTGCCGCAATCATCAATGACGGAAACTGCCAAGACATTTGTCCCCTCTACTACCTGGGCGGAGCTGAAGGTTGCCGTCCATTCACCGGTCAGTGTATTGGTGAATACACCCTCAGGGGTCTCTCCGTTGACCGTTATTGTTAGAGTGCCCCAATCTATCCCACTAAGATCAGAGACTGCTCCACTAAGCACCACCGGGATGCTGTTGTAGCATTCTTCCAGGGCTTGGGCCGGTTTTGAGGAGCCTATAAAGAGGATAAGGGTAAAGAGGTAGAGGGGAAGGGAGAACTTTGATATGAATCTTGAACCCACCAGGACTTCTCCTTTTCTGTTGAAAAGAACGAGAATCCAATATAATCGCGGGTGCTATTTCAATGTGAGCAAAATCAGTGCGATTTGTTCTTGATAACAAAACAATATTATAAAACCCGGCCATTGTCAAGAAAAATTGCTGAGTTAGATTAATAATTGTATATCAAATGGTTAGCTGGAATACAAAGTAAGATTTTATTTTAAAAAAGGTGGGGGATTTGAACTGGGAATCCTTCGACCCCGCCAAAGGCGGGGCTCAGGACACGTTACACGAATAAAACGAAATGAATTAAAATCATGGGACCTTCGGGATGGCTTATTCATTCAGCAATAACCGATTCCAAGCATCATTATTCCAAGTGCTTTTAAAAATATCAAGATCGCCATCGCCGTTAACATCACCGAAGTCAATATCAATACTCATATCAGTATCTGCCGGTAAGGCACTACCAGTAACATCGGTAAAAAGGCCGTTTCCATCGTTAAGATAAAGGCGGTCTTGTAAACTGTTCCCGATAATGATGTCTAATGTTCCATTGCCATCTACATCCCCGAATTTTGTGGACAGGCTATTATCAGTATCTAAAGGCAATGAGCCATTTGACACATCAATAAAATTTCCACTGCCATTATTGAGGTAAAGACGGTTACGAGAAATCTCTATTGCTAAAAAGAGGTCAAGATAGTTATCGCCGTTGATGTCGGCGAAGTCAGCGTCAAAACAGTACTGAATTCCCGCCAGAGAAGCGCTGGTTGTTCCATCAATAAAGATCCCACTGCCATCGTTGAGATATAGATGGCCCCACTCGCCAGAAATAAAGATGTCGAGATCGCCATCATTTTCAACATCGGCAAAATCAGCATTCCAGCACCATTCGTTATCTACCGGGAGTGCAGAGCCGGTTACATCGGTAAAATTACCGCTGCCGTCATTGAGATATAGACGGTTCTGCGAGTCTTCGTTGGCAATAAAGATATCGAGGTCGCCATCACCGTCAACATCGCCCAAAGTAGCATCTAAGCTCCAGTCACTATCTATCGGCAGAGAGTAAATAGTTCCATCAGTAAAGTTCCCACTGCCATCGTTAAGGTAGAGACGATTCTGATAAAAATCATTAGCGATAAAAATATCGAGGTCGCAGTCTCCGTCCACATCTCCAAATTCAGCATCCCAGCTGAAATCAGTATCTATCGGCAAAGCGCTAGCGGTGATATCGGTAAAATTGCCATTACCGTCATTGAGATAGAGGCGGTTCTGTCTCGTAACCTCATTGCCCATTCCCCAATTAGCCACGATGATATCGAGATCGCCATCGCCGTCGATATCGCCGAAGTCGGCGTCTTTACTGTCATTAAGTTCTTTTAGAGGCTCAGTAGTGCCATCGGAAAAGATACCACTGGAGGTAGTTGATAG
>CP070770.1:942991-945924 GCA_020345765.1 Deltaproteobacteria bacterium | reverse complement strand
GCAATTCTTGTATTTGTAGAGCATAAGTTGTATACTCTTAAAAAATAGGAAGATTTTTAATTGATTAAGGAACGGAGAACTAACAATGAAATTACATGTGCATATTGAGCAGGATGAAGCCGGGTATTTCGTGGCGGAGATTCCTGCACTTCCGGGTTGCTTATCTCAGGGCAAGACAAAGGAGGAAGCAATTGAAAATATACGGGAAGCTATCCAGGGCTGGCTGGAGGTAATGGAGTCCAAGCAGGGTTATTTAGAGGAGGAACTCCTTGAGGTTGTTGTTTAAATGGATGGCGGTCTCAAGCTGTGCTCCGGTGCTGAGGCTGTGAAGAAATTTCAGAGAGCCGGTTGGAAGATAAACAGGCAGAAGGGCTCTCATAATGATGACAAAAGAAGATTATGAATACACCCGGTCTATTCCGCTGCATGCCGAACTCGGACCGGGGATACTGAGGAAATTAATTAGGCAGGCAAACCTATCGATAGAAGCCTTCAATAGTCTTTAATAGTATCCATTACAGACCTAAAAAATACGCAAAGATCTGTTCTCAGCAATCAAGCAAGGGATTACATATTAAAGGGAAATAGTTAAGCAGGGAATAGCTCTTCGACCTCTTCAAAGGCGGGGCTCAGAACAGGTAAAGGGGGAAGGAAGATACTTTCTCAACAGTTCCGCTGTCCCTATTTTCCGTACAGATCCTCGGCGGCCTGGTTGAGGCTGAGTTCGATCAGTTTCTCCTTTTTCGGCCTTCCCGTTTCCCAATCCCACTGGCGGTGCTCATAGTATTCCTTGAGCAAGAGTTCCATATCGGGCACCACGCCGGCGGTACTGCCTTCCGATAAAGGCTCAAGGCATATCTTGGGCAGCTTATCATCTTCCCGGGTCAGACCGAGCTTATTATTGATGACCCTCTTGATATTTACCGATCGGTCTCCCGCGGCCAGGATGTCCTTAGGCTCATACTTCCATCCGGTAATCGCGCTCAATATCTCGCTTATCTGGGTTACGGACAAGGGAGCGAATTTGCACAGGGTCAGCGAGTCGTAAAGGTCCTTCAGGCTCTGATACTTGGCAGCGGAGGCTGCCTTATTCCCCTTGGCGGACATCCGCTCTCCCGGAAAGATCTCGAGCTCGAGGACGGGCGGGCCCAAATCTACATTATAGTAATCGCCCTTCAGGTGGCAGGCGCCCCGGGGGCCGGTGGCATAGGAGATCGCCATGCCGTGATAGGCCCGGGGATCGTGCATCGGCATCTCCATACCCTTAACCTGGGCCGCCTCGCCCGGGTCGCGGCCGAACTCCCGGGCCATCTTGAGCGTGCCCTGAGAGAGCAGCTTCCCGATGCCTTCCTGATCGACGATCATCCGGAGCAGCTTGAGCACGGTTTCCGCATCGCCCCATTTGATATCGAGACCGGCCTTGTCCCTGGTGAGCACACCCTGCTCGGACAGATACATGGCATAGGCGATCGAGACCCCGGCCGAGATCGTATCCATGCCGTTGGCGTTACAGAGGTGGTTGGCCTGGATGATGGAATCCAGGTCGAAGTTCATGCAGAGGGGCCCGAAGGCGATTGCAGTCTCGTATTCCGGCCCGTGGACCGTATCCAGGTCGGGTCGGAATCCCTTCACCTCGCGGCCGCAACCGACAGGGCAGCCCAGACAGGCGGCGAACTCCACCGAATAGGCCTGCCGCAAGGCCTGACCCGTCACCTTTTCCGCCGGAAAGATGCTTTTCGTAAAATATTTTGCCGGGACATCCCCCAGATACATTCCCATATCCGTATACATCAGGGTGCCGTACTCGCGAAAGGCTACGGTGAGGAGATTACCTTTGACCGTAGACTGGGCTTCCTTTGTCAGCTTCTTGATCTTTTTGTCATCGGCCAACTCGGCCTTTATGTTACCGGCCACCACCACCGCCTTCAGGTTCTTGGAGCCCATCAATGCCCCCAGTCCGCAGCGTCCCGCGGCTCGCCCCCGGTCGTTCATGACGCAGGAATACCTTACCAGCCGCTCTCCGGCGGGGCCGATACCGGCCACGCTCATCTTGGCATCCTTAAGCTCGTCATTCAGTATCTTCTGGGTCTCATAGAAATCCTTGCCCCAGAGATGGGTGGCGTCTTTGAGCTGGGCGGAGCCGTTATCAATATAGAGATATACCGGGTTTTTTGCCTTTCCGGTGATGAGGAGGCCGTCATACCCGGAGCCCTTCAGCCGGAAGGGGAAGCTCCCGCCGCTGGTTGCCTCTCCCCAGTAGCCGGTCAGGGGCGAGATACCGCAGACCGCATAACGGCTGACCATGGGGATCGTCGTTCCGGTAAAGGGCCCGGTCGCAAAGACCAGGGGATTTTCCGGTGCCAATGGATCCATACCCTTTTTTACCTGGCCGTAAATCATTTTGGCCGCCAAGCCGGCCCCGCCGATAAAATTCTTCAGCTCGTCCTCGGCCAGGGGCATCTCCCGGGTATTTGGGGCGCTTAAATCCACATTAAGGAACTTGCCTTGGTATCCATACATTGGTTAATCCTCCCTAAAAATCTATATCCTTGCCTTCGTAGGCATACCTGAATATTTTTTCACACTGATCCGCGGTCATCGGCCGGGGGCTGAAGAAGTGACAGATATCTTCGCAGGAATAAAGCACCAGTTTTTCCATGTTCTTGTCAAACTCATCCGCTGATATATCCAAATCCTTTAAGCTCAACGGGACGTTCAGGCCGGCAAATAAGTCCTTTACCTTCTTCAATAAATTAGCCATGCTCTCTTCCCGGGAAGCGCCCTTTACCTCCAGGGCCTTGGCCATCACCAGCCATTTCTCGGTAACCGGCTGGTAGAACTGGAGGGTATAGGGGATAAAGATCCCAACGGCCAGGCCGTGGTGAATATTAAAGATCGAGCCCAGGGAGTGTCCCAGGGCATGGGTCAGGCCC
>CP070770.1:939919-942891 GCA_020345765.1 Deltaproteobacteria bacterium | reverse complement strand
GGGTTCCCAGAAGGGGGCTACCGCCGTAGCGCTGCTGATACCTGTCATCGTTCTGGGGCTGCCCCTGATAGATACGATACTGGCGATGGTTAGGAGGATTTTGGGGGGGGTTCCCATATCCGCAGGAGACCGTCAGCATATTCACCATATTTTGGTAAAGACCGGGCTGAGCAAGAGGCAGGTGGTATTCTTGCTGTACGGGCTCTGCGTACTGTTTGGAGTTGTCGCCCTGCTTGTTGTGGTGATGAAGAATCAGTTCGCCGCCGGAGTCCTGGGAATTTTGTTTTTAATCGCTATGGTCTCGTACTGGGTGCAGAGGCTCGGCTATTTTAACATTGTTCGAATGCAGCAAGGGATAAGGGAGACGATGCAGAAGAGGAGAGAAAACAGATACCTGCTCTCCCTTATCGATGTCTTCGATTTTGAGAAGGAGGATTCAAAATCCCTGGATGAGCTCTGGGAGCAGATGAAGGTGCTTTTCGGGAGGATGGGATTCTCCTCGGTTAGTATGTCGCTCGAAATGAAGCCCTACCAGGATAGTGATGGATCGGACCGGGTGTTCAGTTGGGGCGAGATGGGCGGTGACAAGAACGAGGTTATTCAGGTGAGCCTTCCGCTGAAGCATACCAAGGTGAGCTCGGGGAAGTTAATACTCCAGGTTGGATCTGACAACGAGCGTCTCGGCCGGGTCGCAGAGATGGATTATGTGATCGATCAGCTTGCCCAGCACATTGCCAATGCCGTCGAGAAGATCGCCGGTAAGGAGTAAGTAAACAGTCTGTTGGGTCGCAGGGTCTGTAGAGTCTGTTGGGTCGTAGGGTCTATTGGGTCTGTGGAGTTTGTGGACACAAAAGACACAAAGGACACGGAGACATCAGGAAAGCTACAGGTCTTGTTCTTCAGTTAATCTCACTGAATCAATCCACAGGGTGCCGGAGATCGGGTAACCCCCTCCGCCAGAGGGCCTCATCAGCCGGATGACTATTGCCTGGCAGCCGGGAGGGGTTTTAAGATCCAAAACCACCTCCTTCCAACGATCCTCGGCATATATGGGCTTGGTGGTTTTATAGAGGAATTGCCTTCCCCGCAGGTCAGAGAGAGCGAAAACCGGTCTCTTCGGGGACGGGATATCAAGGAGCTTCATATAAGCACTGAAGACATAGTCCTTTTCCGGTTCGACCGGGACAACCTCATAGGTATGGGTATACCTTAAATCCCTGGTCCCGTCAAAGGATATCCTCAACGAACTTTTCCCATCGTAGGAAAACGAACTGTCAACCTCAGCCCGGACACCATTTACTTCATTCAACACCCAATCCCCAAACGCCATTCCCGGAGTGCACTCGAATGAGCCATTGAGGATTAAGTTTCCTTCCTCCCGGGGGCATTCGATTATGGGCTTGCCTTCCAGGCTATGTCCCTCTCTCCACTGATCCTCTGCCTCTGTCCAGAGCCCCTGATTCTTTAAAAATTCTGAGAAGCGGTAATGGAATTCAGGTGAAGGGGGAATGGTTTCTTTTACCACCCGGTAATCGCCGATGATCTCCCATAAGCGACCCAAAACCTCCATGAAATATTTTGGGTCAGCAATTAATGTATGCCTGAGGGCATCGAGGCATATATCTCTTTCCTCTTCACTAAGGAACTCCCATTTACCAAGGTAATGATCAGCAGCTTTGTAAGCGATGTGTGCGTTTCCCGGATCGAGGGAGATAGCCCGGGAGATCTCCTTGCCATCACCCGTGTTCAGACCAATGGCAAGGTGGGCATAGGGATTGAGCGGGTTCAGGCGGGCTGCTTCCCTGTATGCGTTCAGGGCAAGATATGAGTTCAGGGTAAAGGTTTCAAAATTCGTCTTACTATCATAAGCAATGCGGGAATAAAACTGCCCAAGTTCGAAATAGTATTCAGAATTTTTGGGACTAAAGGAAATTGCTTTCTTCAGGTATTCACTTTTAGGCTCTTCCTGCTGTAAAGATTCCTTATACTTATTGTAGTAATAGTGGGCCCAAGTGTATTTCAGGGAGAAAAACATCAATAGTATGCAGATGGCGGAAGCGAGTAGACACAGCAGGTAGCACTTGAGCCCGGGAAGGGAGTAACTCTTTTGTCTCCTTCCAATTGTTCCCATGGCCAGGATAGTAAAAAATAAAAGCGCATTGGCCGGGATCCGGAGACTGAAGTCAGTCAGGGAATGGAGCAGAATTGCGACTACCGATACAAGACAGGCGGTACTAATAGTTGATTCTAATTTCAAAGACCTTATGAAGCTCAGGATCAACCAGACGAAAAGCAACAGGCCGATGATCCCGGTCTCGGAAAGGAGTTCGAGGTAGTCGTTATGGGCGTGCTCGATAAGCCTCCCTAAAAATAATCCAATAGGTTTGTATTGCCTGAATGCATAGACATACGTACCCAGGCCCGCTCCCGTCCAGAGATGATCCCGGCTTAACGCAAGCGTTGAACTCCAGACCGGAAGGCGCCCGTTCATGGTATATAACTCGCTCTCCACTTGGGAGAATTTGGTAAAGACCGACTCCGGGCCGATCCACATTGCGTAGAGGAAGCCCAAGAAGAGGATCAGGGAAAATGCCAGAGATGCCCTTCTGCCGATACGGGATCGCAGAAGGAGTGCGGGCATAAGGAATATTGCCGCAAGGAATGATGTTATCCCTCCCCGAGCGGCAGTCAGGATCAGGCTGAGGATTATGACGACGATAACAAAGCCGAGGAGCAATTGACGGGGTAAAACCCTGGTATCCCCCCGGGCGAGCACCTCCTTTATCTCCCGAATAAAGTTCTTGCCCCTTCCGGGTAACCGGGAAAGGAAAAGAGCAATGCCTAGGGGGATGGTCATTTCCAGGTAGGCGGCGAAGTGGTTGGGATTGATAAACGTTCCGCTCGTCCACTTGGCCTGGTGTGCTCTTAAGTGGCCAAAGATCCGGTATTCGTCGGAGCCGTACTGGATCAGG
>CP070770.1:936845-939819 GCA_020345765.1 Deltaproteobacteria bacterium | reverse complement strand
CTGACCAATTCCCACATTCATCCACTGCGATAAACTTAAGCGTCTTATCCATACTGATATCAATCGGCGCTGTATATACCGGGCTCAAGGTAGTCGGTCCGCTCCCATCCAGGGTGTAGTAGATCGTCCCGTCACTCGCACTCAGGCTGACCGTGGTCGC
The DNA here is from genome assembly GCA_020345765.1 of Deltaproteobacteria bacterium. GTDB lineage: Bacteria > Desulfobacterota. Next base: position 939,659 of record CP070770.1, on the reverse strand, counting down.
ACAGTAAGTTCCGCTCGCCGGAGAGGCTAACAAACTGGTCGGTCCTCCTGTGTCGATAGTATAAATTTCCGTCATTGTGCCTGACCAATTCCCACACTCATCCACCGCCATAAAATTAAGCGTCTTATCCATGTTGATATCAATCGGCGCCGTATATACCGGGCTCAGGGTAGTCGGGCTACTCCCATCCAGGGTATAGTAGATCGTCCCGTCACTCGCGCTCAGGCTGACCGTGGTCGCACAGTAGCTACCCCCCGCCGGGGTAGCTGTCAAACCGGTCGGCGCCACATTATCGATATCATAAACCTCATCATATATGCCTGATAGATTGCCACAAGCATCCTCTGCCATAAACAACAGCAATGTATACTCATTGATAGAAATCGGCTCCGTATAAACCAACCCCCCAGGACTAGGTTCATCGCCATTGACGGTATAATAGATCGTCCCCTCACTCGTACTCAGGCTTACCATGGTAGCACAGTAGATCCCGCTCGCCGGAGTAGCCGCCAAGCCGGTCGGCGCTTCATTATCAATATTATAAATCTCGGAAGCTACTCCAGACTGATTCCCGCAGGAATCTACCGCCATAAACTTAAGCGTCTTATCCTCGATAATATCAATCGGATCCATATATACCGGGCTCATTGTAGTCGGACCACTACCATCCAGGGTGTAGTAGATCGTCCCTGTGCTCGCACTAAGGCTAACCGCGGTCGCACAGTAGCTACCCCCCGCCGGAGAAGCCGATAGGCTGGTCGGCGGTTCCGTATCGACATTATAATAATCGATCTTTACAGATGACTGATTACCACAAGTATCTACTGCCATGAACTTTATGGCAGTTATATTAGCAGTAACTTCAATCGGTCCCGTATAAGCCGGGCTCGCAGTTGTCGGGTAAGTATGATCGGTAGTGAAGTAGATCGTTCCTTCACTCGCACTCAGGCTTACCATGATAGTTCCACAATAACTTCCGCCCACCGGTTCCGCCACCAAGCCGGTCGGCGCCACCTCGTCAATATCATAGAATTCGCTTACTATACTTGTTCTGTTGCCACAGGCATCCACCGCTATGCTCTTCAGGGTACCCTTACTTACCGCAATCGGTTCAGTATAAATTTGGCTCTCGTTAGTTGGTTCACTCCCATCAAGGGTATAGTAGATTGTACCTTCACTTACACTTAGACTAACCATTGTCGGACAATAACGACCACCCGCCGGCGAGGCCACTAAGCCGGTTGGCCCCTCACCGTCATAGGAATAGCTGCCGGGTATACTGCTTAAGTGTCCGGCCGCCGGTACCACCCTAACCTCGGTATAATCACCGCCCGGAGCACTGACCACAATGGAGGTATCGCTCCAGGAAATAACTTCCGTTTCGGTCTCGTTAAAGCTTACCGTCCCGGCGTCCGGTCCGAAATACGAGCCGCTGATTGTCACCGGCTCCCCGAGACATCCGACAACAGGCTCGACACCGCTGATGTTGGTTACCTCGACAGCATCGGGTAAAATACCCATCTCTCCGTCGGGATTAGTTATAATGAGGTTATAAACACCTGGCGGCAGGCCGGCGGGAACTACTGCGGTGAGCTTGCGGGAGCTATGGAAGGCAATCTTTTCGAGAGGGTAACTGCCCAGGGAAGCAGTGATTTTCGTTATTATTTCGGCCTTGTCATCCAGGTTTTCCTTTATCTGGGCCATGAAGCCTTTACCGGTTATCTCCACATCTGTTCTTGCCGTATTACAACTTTTGCTGGGAGTCACGGATTCAGGGGATGGTAATACTTTCTCCTCATCCCCACATCCCAGAAACCACATCAAGGCCACAGCTATAATAACTATTAGACCTTTAAGCTTCATGGTATTACCCTCCCAAAAAAAACTATACCATAGGTATATCATATAAGCAAATAATGTTCCAATTCTTGAAAAACTAATGAGAATCCTTAATTTATATAGTCAATTTAGATTTAACTCATTGATTATTAAAGACTTTTACACAAAAAATCATTATCAAATTACAGTCAAATAATGGAGGATTTAGATAGAAAAGGCTTAGATAAATTACTTTTAGTAAAAGGGTATCACTTTTTTGTAAGATCCGTTGGATCTCACCCTAAGAGGAAACCATAGGTTTTATGGGGACAAACGGGATCTAAAGTCCTGCTTAGCCCTCTCTGATGGGGTAAATCTGCTTAAAGATGATATTATCCAGACAATCAAACCCATTTAATTATTAAAAAAATACTATGAAAAAATTACCTATATATAGAAAAAAATGCTATCTATGGAGCTGGCTTTACCCCACTTTTTTGTTCTGTCAAGAGAGCTGGCCTAACCCTAATCCCCCGGGGATATTTCCCCCTATTCATTACCTCTTCCTATCCTTAACGAATCCCTTTTTATTAGCCCTACTTTCCCCGGATTCATCCCGGACCTCGATCCCTTCCCGGAGGAGCAAAGCAGTGAAAACGCCCATGCCTTTAACCAACTTTTTCCCCTGGTAAATATAATTCACTCCGCAGGCCGGGCTTCTATCCTTGAGGATAGCCCTGGTAGCACCACTGAGTTTTACGATCCTTAGCGCCTCGCGGGCCCCCTTCAGGAATTGCCGGGTAACATCCATCCCTTCAGAGGATATAACCCGGGAGCGGCGGGAGATAACATCCAATCCACTGCCATTGCTAATCAGCGAAGTAGGCCGGGGAGAGGGAAGACCACCCAGTTGCTCGGGGCAAACAGGGATAAAATCTTTTCCCTTTAACAGTCTCAAAACCCGGGCACTACGCCGGCTGCCTCCATCATAACGGC
>CP070770.1:933748-936745 GCA_020345765.1 Deltaproteobacteria bacterium | reverse complement strand
GTTTGGTTATTAGTTATTGGAATTTGGAATTTATTTGATGTTTGGAATTTGGTGATTGGTGTTTAGAGAATTTGGGGTTTAGGATTTGTCAGATGATATTTGGGTTTTTAGTATTTGGGTTTATTATTATTTTTGCCAATGATATTTCGTAGAGAATCATGGAGACGGATTATAAGGTAAAGTTGGATATCTTCGAGGGGCCGCTGGATCTCCTCTTGTATCTGATTAAGAAGAACGAGTTCGATATCTTTGATATCCCGATCGCCGTCGTCACCGAACAGTATCTGGAGTATATCAAGCTGATGAAAGAACTGAATCTCGATGTTGCCGGGGAGTTTCTGGTGATGGCATCCACTTTGATGCACATAAAGTCGAAAATGCTTCTTCCGAGCAGGGGAGAAGAGGAAGATGAGGAGGAGCAGGAGGACCCCCGGGCGGAACTGGTCAGGCGACTTCTGGAGTATCAGCAGTATAAGGAGGCAGCCTCGCAACTTCAGGAGAGGGAGCTCCTGGAAAGGGATGTCTTTGCCCGGAAGTTTGCCCCCGAAGAGCTCAAGGAGCAGACCGAGACGGGGACTCTGATTGAAGTCTCCACTTACGATTTAGTCGAGGCCTTCCGGAGGATCCTGAAAGAGGTTCCCGAGGGTCTTGTCCACGAAATTGCCCTGGATAAGTTGAGTGTTGCCGAAAGAATCCAGCAGCTTCTGGATAGGCTTGCCTCGGCCGAGAGCTTGACCTTTGAATCCTTTTTTACTGACTTGTCCTCGAAACCGGAAATCATCGTTACTTTTCTTGCTATCCTGGAGATGGTCCGGTTGAGGCTAATCCGGGCATATCAGGATAAACCCTACGGGACCATCCGGATTTACCTTGATGTGAGCGGGGAGAAGTTGGAGAAGATAAAGGAGAAAGGGGTGGACATTGATGAATACTGATGAGATCAAGGCGGTCATAGAGAGCTTGATCTTCGTCTCCGAGAATGCCCTGAGTGTAGATGAAATAAAGAAGGTTCTGGAGGGGGAGGAGAAATCCCGGCTGAAACAGGCACTCGACGAGTTGGTGGCAGAGTATGGGCAGATGGATCGGAGCTTCTCACTGCAGGAAGTGGCCGGTGGATATCAGTTCCGGACCAAACCCAAATTTGCCTCCTGGATCAAGAAGCTGAATCGAACTCGGCCCACTCGCCTGACCCAGCCGGCCCTGGAAACCCTGGCGATCATCGCCTACAAACAACCGATCCTTCGATCCGAGATCGAGAGAATTCGGGGGGTGGATACGGGCGGGGTGATCAATACCCTATTGCTAAGAAAGTTAATAAAGATTATGGGAAGAAAGGACGGTCCGGGCCGTCCCCTGATCTACGGAACTACTCAGGAATTCCTGGAGACCTTCGGGCTCAAGAACATTTCCGAGCTCCCTACCCTGAGGGAGTTAAAAGGGTTGGGGGGCGAAGAACCTGAGGAGTAATACCGGGTGAATGGAAAGGCTGGCGAAGATAATCTCCCGGGCAGGTATCGCCTCCCGCCGAGAAGCAGAAAAGCTGATCCGCGAGGGGAGGGTGGAGGTAAATGGAAAGGTTATTACCGGGTCCGGGGAGAAGGCGGACCCGGATCGAGATCGAATCCGGGTTGATGGGAGGCCGATCAGCGGGAGTGAGCCCCGGGTTTACATCCTGCTTAATAAACCGAGGGGATCCATTACCACTCTGAGGGACCCGAAGGGAAGGGCGGTCGTCAGCGATTTTCTCCGCGGGTTAAAAGGAAGAGTTTACCCGGTGGGGAGGCTGGATTGGGACTGTTCCGGTCTTATTCTTCTTACCAATGACGGGGAGCTTACCGAAAAACTTACCCATCCCCGCTACCAGATTGCTAAAACCTATTGGGTCAAGGTGAGGGGGATTCCCACAATCAGGGAGATTAAGAGGCTGGAAAAGGGCGTTAAATTAGAAGACGGGATAACCGCACCGGCAAAGGTTAAGCTGACCGAGAAGAGAGAAGGAAAGAGCTGCCTTGAGATCACCGTAACCGAGGGGCGAAACCGGCTCGTCAAAAGAATGTGTCAGGCCGTCGGCCATCCGGTTTTGAGACTTAAGCGGGTGGGATTTGCCTTTCTCCGGCTGGGGGATTTGAAGCCAAGGGAATATCGGCACCTGAACCGGGAAGAGATAAAGAGGCTGAAGGCCCTTTAGGTTTGATTTTCCCTTGACAGGTGAGAGGATTTTAGGTATGTTAAATATCAGTAAAACCTATGACTTTGTTTAGACGCGGGGTGGAGCAGTCAGGTAGCTCGTCGGGCTCATAACCCGGAGGTCTCTGGTTCAAATCCAGACCCCGCTACCAATTTAAAGCCAGTAATTTCAGTAAGTTACTGGCTTTCTTATTTAGAGGGAAGAGGCCCTCTTAATCGTGAAGAGCCTTAGGTTGGTTGGGATTGGGGAGTATCCGATCTACCAGATAACCGCCGATTCCCATGCAACCTCCAATGGCGACGAACTTCATGCCGGTCAGGACAACATCGACGGCGGTGCCGGCCCAATCCCTACCATTACCCTCACCATTTCCATCCTTCCTGCCATTTCCTTTGCCATTTGCCACTCTTATCACCCCCTTTCTTTGGTGAGTAGGTCTAAACACAAAATGATAGGACCTCAGGATATTATCCTGAGAGTCCCGTTCAAATATCTTATACCAAGAATTTGCTTGATATTATTTAGTCCAGGAGAAAGGATTGTGGCGGAGAATTAAGGTATGAAGTGGCCTATTAAAGGAGAATATTCAGTGGATAATTGTAATGTTTGGGATCTGTCAGATCCATTACCCCTCTATACTAGTAGCCAGCATAAGCAATTATTTTACTTGAACAGTCAAGTTTTTACGCCAATTTTACCATGATATTTGTAATTCCTTCAGGCAGTTGTCTGGAGGTAAAAACATTTAAAAAAACCCTTGACAAGTCTACATTATTGGGATAAATCTTAAGGTGATATTAGCAGCTTTT
>CP070770.1:930649-933648 GCA_020345765.1 Deltaproteobacteria bacterium | reverse complement strand
CCGCCTTCGACGAAAATCAGATCTTTTACTACACCGCGATGGGCGGCAACGCCGATGACTGGAGCCCCCAGATGTTCGCGAGCATCGAACACATCGCTGAGAACGTGCCCAACTTCCGCTACTGGATCCAGGGCGGCGACTTACACGGGATTTTGCCCAGCCCCAAGCTCTATACCTACGCGGTGGACGGTATGGCGCTTTCGGACTGGATTCTGGACCTGGTGGCCGGTGAGGACGTGCCCAACGTAAAGTGCACCGAGTGCGCGGAACCGGAGCTGTTGGAATAGTAGACCGGTACTTCGGCCGTTAAGCAATTCGCGACACCCAACCGAATCCGGACGCTTCTCGCAATGATCGTCTGCGTGGCGCTTTTCCTATTTTCCTTAGGCGGGTTAATATTCCAATTCCGTCCCTAAAATTCCATTGTTACTTACTCGAATCCCCTGTCCTTACGTAGTCCAGATGTCCATCGGGACGAAGTAGGACCTGACCCCTCGAATCCTTGAACCCTCGAATCCTGGAATCCTTACTCCTTAATCCTGAGTCCTATTGAATGGCCTCGAAAAACATGCGCTGTCCCTATTTTTCGTGCTATGGCTCTTCCGGCGGTGTGTAATCGTGCGTGAACGGCGCATCCAGGAATGGATCGTTGGTGGCGATCATGTGATCGCGAAGCAACCCGCGCAGGTGGTCCAACATCTCTGCCGATCCGGGGTCGCCCGCCAGGTTGTTCTGTTCGTCGGGATCCTCGGCCAGGTTGTATAGCTCCTCCTCTACGCGGGGAGCCAACCAGGGCTGATCGGGAAGCTCCGCCAACTGCTGGGCCCACTCCATGTCAGCGTTTTGATCCAACCCGACCGGGTTGTCGGAGTAGTTCTTGATGTACTTCCAACCAGCCGTACGCACCGCCCGGCTAGGAAGATACTCGACGTGATAGGTCATCTCCGAGAAGATCGCTTCGCGTGTCGATTCGGTCTCCTCGCCGGCCAACAACGGTAGGATGGACTCCCCTTCCACCCAATCGGGAATCGCCACGCCCGCCGCGTCCAGCAGTGTCGGCATGAGATCAATGGTGCTGACCAACCCCTTCACCTGTTTTCCTGAGCGAAACCTTGAAGGACCCCAGGCGATCAGCGGTGTGCCGATCCCGCGATCATACTGCGTCATCTTCATGCCGGGAAAAGGTGCTCCGTTGTCGCCGAGGAATACGATGAGTGTCGAGCCGACGAGATCGAGTTCCTCCAACTTGCCCAACACACGACCGACGATCCAGTCGAGCCGGCGGGTCTGGCTGTAGTACATCGCCGTCTCTTCCCGAATCTCGGGCCAATCCGGCAGGTGCCAGTATTCCGGCACATGAATCGAATCGGGATCGACCGGAAAGTCGGGGTCCATCAGGAAGCTCCCGTCGGCCTGCCGGTGGTTATGTTTGGAGTTGATCTCCAGATAAAACGGGTTGGCTCGGTTGCGCTCGATAAAGTCCAGGCTGATCTCAATGTCCAGATCGTTGGTGATAAACTGCTCAATCACGTCGGACAGGTTTTCGTCATAACCAAACTCGGTGGGATCGGCCTCCACGGCTATATGCCATTTGCCCTGGAGTGCCGTACGGTATCCGGCCTCGGCCAACAGGGAGGCCAAGGTCGGCGTTCCGGGAGGAAGCGATTTTTCCGGGTACCGATGAACCAACCCGTCTACGCCGTTGGTGTGCGGGTACTGTCCGGTAGCCAAACAGGCACGACTCGGCGAACAGCTCGGAGCGGTCACAAACGCGTTGGTGAACTGCACACCGTCCTCGCACATGCCGTCCAGGTTGGGGGTCTTAACCTGCTCGTCACCGAAGCACCCGAGATCCTTCCAACCCAAGTCGTCGGCAGTGATGAGAATGATATTGGGTTGGTTGGGTGCTTCTTCTCCGGACGAATCGCCGCATCCGGTCAACAGGGAGAGCAAGCCTACGCTCAACGGCAGGGCGACCGCCGCGCTTCCGGTGGTTTGTAAAAACCGCCTTCGGGTTATGGCGTCGGGGTTGGTTTGGACCTTATCGTTTTTCGGCATGGTGTCTGAGTTAATGAAGTTATTATCGGCCGGGTTGCCTTGGGCTCCCACAGATCCGGACGTGCGCAAGTCACGCATCCGGTTCCTCAAGTTACGCTTTCGCTTCACCATGTTACACCGAATAGGCGGCGGCCGAGCCGTTTCCGCCAGACGCTTTGCACCTCGCTCCGGAATCGCGATAGCGCAAAGCTGTATTTATTGTCTACGGGGCAGCCTGTCCTGCTAGTCCTGAGCCTGCCGAAGGAAGCCCCGCCTCTGGCGGGGTCAACTCCGTCCCCAACTTTACCCTATGTTTAAACTAAAACCATGCTTCTAAACAAGTCAATATTTCAATAACGTCCCCTAATTTTCCCTACTTATTTCTGGGTTAATAGGATTTTGGGTCTAAAACAATTTAAGAAAAAAATGACATATGAAGAGTGACCCCGACTCCCTTCAGGGTCGAAGGATTTGAAGTTTTATGAGCCTTACCTGTAAACTTCTTTGCGGTGAGCTATCCTGTAGACCTTAACGACTTTTCGAGGTTCATCTATTTCATAAAGTACCCTGTAATTGCCCGTCCGGATCCGCCATCGCGAGCCACCACCACTGAGTTTTCTGGAGTTATGAGGCTTTGGGTCATCGTATAAACCTAAAATCAGGTTCTCAAATCTCATGAGAAGCTTCCCCCGGAACCCATCGAGGTCTTTTTGTGCCCGCGGCATTAACTTGACATCGTAGCTCAAAAGACCTTCTCTTTCCTGCGCCTAGTAAAATACTCTCTGGCAGAAATAGACCTGCCCTTGACCTTCTTTGCTCCTTCAATAAGGGCTATGTCAATAAGGTCCTCTCGGAGTCGGGGATCACTTACCACCTTCTCGATAAAAGCCTCTTTTTCCGCATTTTTAAGGGATTTAAAGGCTGTAAAAAAAACCTCTACCGTTGCCTGACTTGCTTTCACA
>CP070770.1:927520-930549 GCA_020345765.1 Deltaproteobacteria bacterium | reverse complement strand
AAAGGAAGCTCCACCACAAAAGTGCTTCCCCCCCTCCTCCTCGCCTCAACCCGGATATCCCCGCCGTGCTCCATGACGATCTTCTTCGATATCGCCAGTCCCATACCCGAGCTCCTCTTCTTGGTACTGAAGAAAAGATCAAACACCTTTTCCCGATACTCCTCCGGGATACCGGGACCCCTATCCTTCACCTTAACAATCGCGCATTGCCTGTTTCCATTAACGTTACAAACAATCTCAATGGCGTCGCCTCGGCCCGATACATCTATCGCATTCTGTAAGATATTAACCAGAACCTGGACAATTCTGTCCCTATCTGCATAGATCGTAGGTATATCCTTAGGCAGGGTCTTCCTGATCTTAACTCTATTGGATCGTAATAAACCCTGATTTAAGGAAATGACCTCGTTGACAACCGCGGCAAATTGAAGGGGAGCCCGTTTCAACTCATGCCGGGCAGTGAAGTTAAGGAGCTGTTTGATCAACCGGTCCACCCGCATGGTCTCCTTGAAAATGACATCCAAGGTTGTTTTTTGTCCATCGTCCAATTTTAATTCGTTCTTCAATATCTGGATACCGCTTGATATGGCGAAAAGCGGATTCTTTATCTCGTGGGCAATGCCCCCGGAGATCTCACCCATTGTGGCCAGCTTTTCCTTCTCCTGAAGTTCGCGTTGGATTCTCTTGAACTCGGTGATGTCACGCATGACATGAACCGATCCGGTTACCGCACCGGAACCATCGAAATAAGGAGTCACCGTAATATGAAAATCTCTTCCCAGCTTGGCATTGTGCACCTCAGCGGCCTGCTCCTTCCCATTCGTTATGGCCTTGTCAAAGGGGCAATATTCAGGAGTAGTGTCAGTCCCGTGGAGGCACTGGAAACATTTCTTACCTAAAATCTCCGGGAAGGAAAGCCCCAAAGCTTTGGCTAATGCTTTGTTGGCGCGAATTATCTGGCGATCCCGGTCGAGGAGCATCACCATGTCCGGCATGGTGTCGAACGTAGCCCTCCACTCGGTTGCAGCGTTTCGTATTACTTTTTCCGCCCGCTTACGCTCGGTCAGGTCGCGGAATATTGTGATAATTCCCTGCTTTTCGCCATCGGGCTCCATAAGGTAGCTTGAGGTGAAACCCAGAGGTAAGGATAATTCCTCGGAGAGTGGAAGTTCCACCTCCTGACTCGGGGACGACTGTTCCACCTGAGAAAAAACCTTCAGGGCAGGGTTGATATCCGTGATCGGATAGCCCAAGACCTCGGCCTCTAACTGAATGCGCAGGATCTTCAACGCCGCCTGATTGATCTTAAGCACAACGCCATCCAGATCGGTGAGCACCAGCCCGCTGCCCATATTCTCAATAATATTTTCATTGAATTCCCTGAGCTCCCGGAGCTGGGCAAGGTATTGCCTCTTCTCCTCGGCAATATTCCTCAACTCACCGGAGAGCACCCTTGTCTTCAACAGGCGATCGATTCTTATCAGAAGCTCCTTATTATGATACGGTTTCAGGATGTAATCATCAGCCTCATTGGCAAAGGCCTCAATCCGGTTTTCAACATCACCCATCGCGGTCAGCATGATCACCGGGATGCCCCAGGTGGAGGGATTAGCCTTAATCTCTTTCAAAACCTCGTAGCCGTTGATCCGCGGCATGTGGACATCCAGGAGAATCAAGTCGGGTAAGGTTTTAAGCTTTTCCAGAGCCTCCTTTCCGGAAGATGCGGTAATGGTCTTATACCCGACCTCCTCCAATGCCTTTTCGAGTGACTTGCGCACTACCTTACTATCGTCCACTATCATAACGGTCAGCTCCTCCGGGACCGCAGAAGCCGACTCCGGAACCACACCCCCCTGGACAATGAGATAATCCACCACATCCTGGAAAGATACCAGCCCCCGGAGTTTCCTGTCATTACCCACTAAGGGATGCACACCGACATCCTCCTTCCGAATTATACTCCAGGCAGAAAGGATATCGGTGGACTCCGAAAGTACGGAGACACTTCGTATCGGACAGTCAAGAATAAGGCGATTAGGCTGGTTCATCGCCAGATCCACAGCGGTCACCGCACCCAGAATGGAGTCGTTTTCGATAACGATCAGTCCGGGCAGTGATTCCCTTGCCACCAGCTCCAACGCCGCCCGGACACTCTGCTGGGGGGAAATGGATACCTCGCCGATCCTAGCCAGTCTAAGTAGGGGGATCATCCGACACCTCTACCGCTATTGCGCTTATTAACTTCGTTCGTATCGAGGAGCTTTGAAAACCGCAATCTCTGTCTGGACCGAAGATCCTTCTCTGTCATGACCCCATCTCCTATTCTAACGCTAATTCACAATAATTCAATCCCTTTTCGTCTTTCCGCTGACTTTACCGGAACCCCCTTATCTCCTCTTCCCCGCTACCATAGCTTTCTTCTCCTCTGCTTCCCCCTTGGCCACGGTACTGATCGGAGAGGTAACCTTCTGCTCTTCTCCCCGGGCAGATAGAGGGACAGAGCGAACTGACGGACGCGGAGGCGGAACTGCCCGGGGAGTCGGTCTCTCAACGGACGCCCGCGACGACTCCATACTTCCCATCTCGATCCTCCCCCGAAACGATGCCCCATCGTGAATCACCAACCGGGGAGAATTGATGTCCCCTACCATCCTCCCGTCCGCAGCAATCTCTACCTTCTCCGTCGCCACTATGTTCCCCACCAAAATCCCGCTGATGTATACATTCTGCACATTGATGTCTGCCTTGACCACCCCGGAAGGCTCAATGAAAAGATCCTTGGTCAGCGAAAGCTTACCCTCAACACAACCCTGAACCGTCAGATCCTCATCACCCTCCAGATTACCTCGTACTATGATGGTACTGCCTACGGTTGTAGTAGTATTATTATTGCTGGATTTATTAAATATCTGATCAACCATATTTCCTCCTTTCCTGAGGACAATCTACCTCTTCTCCATATCAACATTACCCTTGAAATGAGCCCCATCCGCAATCAGGATGCGCGGAGCCCGAATATCTCCCGTCAT
>CP070770.1:924349-927420 GCA_020345765.1 Deltaproteobacteria bacterium | reverse complement strand
ATGGTCGCATATGTCATTTGGTTTAATTATTTTTGGTGTGATCTTATATATACTTGCCTGTATATTCGGATCCTGGGCAATGACGGTTAACTCCCATTTCGATATGACAGTTCTTGTTAAGGAAAATGGAAGCCACCAGGTTTGCACATCCGGTCCGTATAAAATAGTAAGACATCCCGGTTACGTTGCGGCGATTATTGGCGCATTCAGCTACCCGCTCGTTTTAGGCTCATGGTGGGGATTGGTAGCGGTCCTGCCACTGTGTTTTTTATTTATTATCCGCACCGTATTAGAAGACCGTACCCTGCAGAAAGAATTGCCCGGTTATAAGGAATATACGAATATTACGCGCTACCGTCTAATACCCTTTGTATGGTAAGAAGAGTTACATATGCAGGGCAGAGGAATTCATTCGTCTTAGGTGATAAGTAGAATGAAATATAAGGAATAAACGATGTCGACCTTTCTGCTCATATATTTCCTGGTCTACTGCGGGTTACATCTCTACTCGTTCGTAAAGGCAAGGAGGGCACTTCGCTTCGGGCGGAGGGCAGGGGCCTCAATTGCGGGATTCATGGTATTGATGGTTCTTGCCCCGATATTCGTTCGGCTGTCAGAGAGTGCCGGTTTTGAGGCGTTGGCGCGCATCATGGCATACGGAGGGTATACCTGGATGGGTCTTATCTTCCTGTTCTTTTCTGCCTCATTAGCCTTGGATACATACCGCTTGCTTGTGTTTGCTGCCGGTGTCCTGTTGAGGAAGGACCTTTCTCGGCTATCGCCCTCGGCGCGTTATTCCTTTTTTATCTCGCTTCTATTCACACTGATTGCAGCGGGCCTCGGTTATTTTTCTGCGAGGGATATACATACCGAGAGGGTAGTCATCAAAACACCAAAATTATCGGCAGAAGTAGGAAAGCTCAGGATCGTCCAGATATCAGATTTGCACCTTGGGCTGATCGTCAGGGAGGAGAGGTTGAGGTTGATTCTGGATAAGGTGGAGAAGGCAGAACCTGACATACTGGTTTCCACCGGTGACCTCTGGGACAGCCAGATGTGTAACTTTAAAGGACTTAGCGAGCTTTTGGGCAGGATTAAACCGAGATACGGGAAGTATGCGGTAACCGGAAACCACGAATACTATACTGGGCTTGAACGGTCGCTGGAGTTTACCCGTCATGCCGGCTTCACTGTCCTGAGGGGAGAAGCGGTGGTTACCGGGGGGATGGTGAACATCGCGGGTGTCGACGACCGAAGCGAAAGGTATCCCGATCTCTCTCATGAGATTCCGGTGAAGGAGCTGCTGTCCGGACTTGATCGGAGTAAATTTACCATACTGCTCAAGCATCGGCCGGAAATAGATACGGATGCTCTTGGACTCTTCGACCTGCAGCTTTCGGGACATACCCACAAGGGACAGATATTCCCATTTATGCTGATTACGAGGATGTATTACAAAATTACTTCCGGATATCTTAAGCTTAATGATAATTCGTCACTGTATATAAGCAGGGGCTCGGGGACATGGGGGCCGCCCATACGCTTTCTGGCACCACCGGAGGTGACGGTTATTGAGCTTGTGCACAAGGAGGGCGAATAGTTCAGGAGTATCGGTTTCTAGCCGAAAGTCTATATTTAGGGTTATTTCCCCTCACTCTGGCGATCTATACTCAGGAGGATGGTGGATTCCCTGCGTCTCCCCCACCAGAATCCGAGCCAGCATCCGGCAACAGTCGCGGTTATGGCGATAGCGATCTTGATAACAGTGGCCGGAAAGATCGTCATGGATTCTATCCCGGCAACTGTTAGGGCCACTCCAACCATGACTATCACAGTTATTGACAGCACCACGAAAAGTCCTAACATGAGAGGGACGGCGGCTCCTTTGCCCTCGGTCCGGGAGACCCGGCCCAGGTGCAGATCAGAGCGGACCTGGCCCTGAGAAGACAGCCACATGAAGAAGATAATGATCCCGGTAGTAAAACCGGCATCAACAGCCACCGATATTGCGGGCACATTGCCCCCCGCATTGAGGGCTTCCCGGCCAAAAACCCGGAGTGCGAACCCGATATTGATAATTGCCTGGAGGGGGACCCAGGGACCGGCATGTTCGAAAAGAAAATAGCGGAGAAATGGCTCAGGGCGTCGGGCCCGGGAACCGTTAAATGCAGATACAAATGATACCTGGTCGGGGGGAAGGGAGCGCCAGATAAAAATCGTGGACAGGATCAGGGTAGGGATGAAGGCGAGGAGATTTATGTTGAGCCGGTTAAAGGGGCCGGTCGAGACGAGTTGAAGTGCAAGAGATATCGCTGCTACAGTTGCAATACCAAGGATTAAAGGCCACGGACCGACCCTCCGCCAGGGATTGATGATCGAATCAGGTTCAGTGATTGCCTCTCCTTCCTTCATTACCCATCTACCCCGCAAGAAGTCCCGGTGCACATTTACGATTGCCCCGACAGGTTGAATTAGCGTGAAGAACGGTATGTAGATGAGTAAGAACACCTGGACCGCACCCCGACTCCCGGCCCCGTCTCCGAGTGTTACGAAGACGATGTAAACAAAAAGCGGGGTGGTAATCAATAGTCCAATCAGGTTTAATATATACTGCCCGATCAGGCTTTTCTTAGCTCCTGCTATCTCTTTTTCCTTCTTACCCTTATTATTCAATTTGGCTTTGCCCCAGTTTCTCAGTCGTTTTTAATGCCCCCTAAGATATCACAGGATGGCTAAAATACCAAATGCCTTGACCGTAGCACATGGATCTTGTACCAGGAGATATATTTTCCAGAACACAGATTTCAAATATAAGATATAAAAAATCTTGAGTCTGTCCGGTATAATGCTATAATAGCTGAGTTTGGAGGATGACAACAATGGCTAAATCGGTTGTGGAAACCCCGTCACGCATCCCGGCCTGGGTAAGAAAGGGCATACCGATCCTGGTAAGTGTGCTTATCCTTTATTACTACTTCCACGACCAGGACTGGCGGGAGCTTTGGGCGGCCGCAACCCGAGCTCATATTATGGTAGCCGTACTAGCCGTCGTGATTCCCCAGATAATACTC
>CP070770.1:921160-924249 GCA_020345765.1 Deltaproteobacteria bacterium | reverse complement strand
TCGCTCTGCGCCTGGAAGCCCAAACTTAGTACATTTAATTCAGAGATATAAAAATTGTTCTGAATCTCCATAGTTCTTTGGGTGCAGTCAAAAGACTGTTCAATATTATTAGGAGGCATACTATTTACACCGATATCCCCAATATCTGGATTATTTTCAGTTACTTCGGAATTTACAAATGAAACATGTAGTATTACATCCCACCAGGGATTGAAAACTTGCTGATAAGCAATTGAATTAGCGAGTAATTTTCGTTCGACCATCCTATTTTTATCATTGAGTAATTGAAAATCATCGGGACCGAATTGAATAATGTCGAGGGGGAGTTCCTTTTCAGAATCAAGATATCTGGCGATAAGTTGGAGGGAATTGTTATCAGATTTACCAATATTTAACCTTCCGGAAAAACTATTTTCCCTGAAGACATCATTGAATACCTCACCATCTGAATTGGTGCGAGAGCCAGATAGGCTATAATCACAGATATCGTTTTCTCCCCTGAGGGCAGCCATTTCTCGGAAGGTACTATTATTTCCACCTTCAGTGAGTATAGCAAATTTACTTTTACCTTTACCCTTTTTGGTAATTATATTTATTACCCCACCAATCGCCTCGGAGCCGTAGAGGGCACTCTGGGCACCGCGGACTATCTCTATCCTTTCAATATTTTCTGCCAGTAGATCGCCAAAATCGTAAAAAGCGAAAAAGGGCGAGTTGACTTTAATCCCATCGATGAGAACCAGGGTATGCTCAATCTCCGCACCTCGCAATCTTACAACTACCTGGTCTCCAAGAGAACCCTGTGTTTGAACATCGAGACCGGGAACGTTTCGTAGAACTTCTTCCACGGTAACTGCCCTCTGGCTTTCGATGTCTTCGGCAGTGATTACGGTAATTGAACTGCTTACCTGGCTGAGAGGCTCCTCGATCCGGCTGGCGGTGACCACCACCGGCTCCAGCTCAACCTCTTCCTGGCCGGCGGCGGGAAGCGGCATCAGAACGAGGAAGCTGATCATAAGCATATGTATTGATTTCAACATAAGAATATAATCTCTTCTACTGGCGTGGTTCTCTCTTTCGATACTTCATTTTCCTCTCGCCAATGGTTTTATAGACATTTAACATCCTCATCTTATATTTAAGGGTGCTCAAGGGGATACCCAAGTTCTTCGCCGTCTTAGTCCGGTTCCATCTGACCCTTTCCAGAGCCTTCATGATGAAATTTTTCTCGAAGATATCCCTTGCCTGTTTGAGAATACCTTCTCCTTCTACGGAAACCACCGGGGCAGTCAGATTGGAGAAGTGATATTCCACCGGAATGTCCTCCGGAGATATGATCTCCTTCTCGGTAACGGCTACCAGTCTCTCGATCAGGTTCTCCAGTTCCCGGATATTCCCGGGCCAGGAATATTGTGAGATAACCTTCAGGGCTTCGGGAGTGAATTTTTCCACCCTTCGGCGAAATTTACGATTATATTTATCGATAAAATGATCTACCAGGATAGGGATGTCTACCAACCTATCTCGTAGGGGAGGCAGACGGATAGGAATCACATTGAGCCGGTAATACAGGTCTTCGCGGAAGTCCTCTGATTGTACTGCCTTCTCCAGGTTAATGTGGGTGGCAGCAATCAGCCGGACATCCATCTTGATGGTCTTACTTCCCCCTACCCTTTCGATGCATCCTTCTTGAATTACCCGGAGGAGCTTGGCCTGGGTATCGTATTTCAGATCTCCGATCTCATCCAGGAAAATTGTGCCTTTGTGGGCCAGTTCGAACTTTCCTAATCGCTGTTTGTGGGCTCCGGTAAAAGCTCCTTTCTCGTGCCCGAAAAGGGTAGACTCAATCAGCTCTCGGGGGATAGAGGCTAAATGAACGGTTACGAAAGGACTTTTGGTATCAAAACTTATCCGGTGAATGAAACGGGCCAGCATTTCTTTCCCGGTCCCGGTCTCCCCCGTAATCAGGATAGTGGCCGGGATGGTGGCAATCCTCTTAACCAGCATGTATATCTGCTCCATTATCGGGGTCTTCCCCATAACGATAGTATCCTCAAAGTACTGGTCCCTTTCGGTCTGAAGATAGATCAGTTCCTTACTCAGCTTTTGCTTCTCGACCGCCCGGTCAACCAGAGCGGCGATATCATCGTAATTGAATTCCTTGGTGATATAGTCGTATGCCCCCATCTTTATTGCCCTGACCGCGATATCAACTTCCTTAAGCACGGTGATCATAATTATTTCGATATCGTCGAAGCGATCCTTGATCTTCTGCAGGACCTCAAGACCACTGATTCCCGGCATGACGATATCCAGGAGCATAACGTTGACCTCTTCTATCTCCACAATCTCCAGCGCCTCTTCCCCACTCCTGGCCTTGAGGACAAAATATTTCTTCCGGAGGATGGCCTCCAGGGTGTCGCGGATGCTCTCATCGTCATCGACAATCAAGATGGTAGGGCGTTCTTTCATCTGGTATTATTCCTTTTCTTGGATTTCCTTTTCTTTCTCTGCAGCCAATGTCTGGAGGATCTTGATTATAGTCCTTTTATCCTCGTTAGAAATCTGCCCTCGAGGAACTGTCGGATTGTTAATTTGTTAACGAGGAGTATAATCATGAAAGGTCGTAATGTCAAGATAGAAATAATTAAAAGGGATCTATCCCAGACCGAGCTTGCCCAAAGGATCGGGATCAGTTTATCCCATTTGAATTTGATAATCAATGGTCACCGCCGAACCCGCTGGACCAGAAAGACTATTGCCAAGGAATTAGGTTTGAGGGTGAAAAATTTATTTGAAAACAAATAATCCTAAACCTCGATGACTAATCCATCACAAGCGGACTTAAAATGCCTATCCCACTGGAAATCCCTCTAAGGCAGGTATAAAGCTCCCGTTAATCCCCATTAGATGTTCCTATGTTTCTTCCCGGACGAGCTTTCTTCGGGCGCTTACGCTTTGGCAGATTAAATCGATTAATTTTATATTTCAGGGTGCTATAGGGGATTCCCAGGTAATCTGCGGTTCTATTCCTTCTCCAGCTATTTTTCTGGAGCGCTTTATATATTAAATCTCGCTCAAAAGCATCA
>CP070770.1:917943-921060 GCA_020345765.1 Deltaproteobacteria bacterium | reverse complement strand
AACCGCATCGTGGCCGAGGCCGATGTCAAGATCTTGACCGGGCAGATCAAGCCCCACTATTTCTCCGGATATTCCGGAGGGGCCAAGGGATTGATGCCCGGCGTAGCATCGGCCATCTCAATCGGTGCCAATCACCGGATCAAAGTTGAACCCCGGGCCCGTCTGGGTATTATCAATAATAATCCGACCCGGATGGATATGGAGGAAGCTGCCCGGATGGCTGGAGTGGACTTCATTCTGAATGTCGTTCTAAACTACCGTAAGGAAGTTGTTAAGGTAGTGGCCGGGGATGTAATCGAGGCCCATCGGGAAGGGGTAAAGATTGCCCGTAAGGTCGCTGAGCTCCGATTTGCAGAAAAGGCCGATATCGTCATAATCTCCGAGACCCTTCCCATGTCAATGAATCTTTACCAAGCCTCCAAGCTGATCGCTCCGGCCGCCAAACTGCTTAATCCCGGAGGGGTTATCATCCTCGCCGGTGAATGTCACGAAGGAACCGGACAGCTTGATCTCGTAAATAAAGTTATCTACGAGATGGGATTGAAAAACTACCTTCCGGAGGAGCATACTATCCTTTTGGTTTCGGGGATGTCCGAAGATACGGTAAAGACTACCTTCTGTCCCAAGTATGTCCCTTCCCTTGAGAAAGCACTGGAGAGAGCTTACGAAATAGCAGGAAAACAGGCAAGTATTTGCATTATACCCCGGGGGGGAGATCTCATCCCGATTACCGGGGACGAAGCCGAGGTGGACTGGTAAGGAGGTAAATATGCTGAAAGGTAAGGAAGTAGTCCTGGGAGTCAGTGGAGGGATCGCCGTTTATAAGACAGCGGAGTTGACCCGTCTTCTGGTAAAAGAAGGGGCCAATGTCCATGTAATAATGACCAAAAACGCGCAAGAGTTTGTCACCCCGCTTACCTTCCAGACCCTCTCCGGAAACCCGGTATCAGCCGAGCTCTTTGACCTCTCGAGGAGATCGGAAGTCAAACACGTTTCCCTTGCGGAAAAGTCCGATCTCCTGGTTATCGCCCCGGCTACCGCAAACATCATTGGCAAGATTGCCTCGGGTATCGCCGATGACCTGCTTACCACAACCGTAATGGCCAACCGGAGCCCTATCATTATTGCCCCGGCAATGAATGTGCTGATGTGGGAAAATCCCATTGTCCAAGAAAATATCAAGAAGCTTAAAAAACTCGGGCTTAAGTTTGTGGAGCCGGGAACCGGCTATCTGGCCTGCGGCTACGAGGGGAAGGGCCGTCTGGCCGAGCCCGAAGCCATCCTGAAAAAAATCAAGACCCTACTTAAATGACAAACCAGGATTTAAAGAGGGATTTCCTGGAAATCGTCAGGTCTTTTAAGGAATATCTGTTATACCTGCAAGACCTGAACTTCGAAGGGCTTCCCAAGGATAAGCTAACTGGGCTCCTTGGTCGGCAACAATTGGTATCACCCGCAACAAAGGAGACCGAGGATAAAGCTGCCAGTCTCGATGCCCTCAGGAAACAGATAAGTAAGTGTCAGCTCTGCCCGCTCGGCTCTTCCAGAACAAATCTTGTCTTCGGGACCGGCAGTCCTGATGCCCAACTGGTTTTCGTGGGTGAAGCCCCGGGAAGAGACGAGGATCTCCAGGGGAAACCGTTTGTGGGAAAGGCCGGCCAGCTTCTTACCCGGATTATTAAAGCCATCGGACTTGAGCGGGAAGAAGTATACATTGCCAATATCCTCAAATGCCGACCCCCGGAGAACAGAAACCCACTTTCGGAAGAGATCGCCGCCTGTGAGCCCTTTCTGATCAAACAGCTCGAGATAATCAAACCAAAACTCATCGTTGCATTGGGCACCTTTGCCGCTCAAACCCTGCTCAAGACCACGGATGCGATCTCACGGCTGAGGGGTCGGTTTCACCTCTATCAGGGCATTAGGCTGATGCCTACTTACCATCCAGCCTACCTGCTTCGTAATCCCCAGAAGAAGCGGGATGTCTGGGAAGATATGCAGATAGTGCAAAAGGAATATCAATAACCTAAGGTTGCCATTAAATACCAGATCAAGCTTATTCCTTGCTTTTTTTTATGAATGAGGTTAATATATTCCCACGATGGATAAGAAAAAAGTAGGCTTTATAATATTTGCTTTTCTGTCTCTTGCGATACCTTCCTTTTCCGCTCCTACGGATCCCTATGCCCTTTCCTCACAGGACGAGAAAGTTTTAGACGTTGAGAAAAAAGTCATGGTCGTAGAGATTGAGAGCGTTATCAATCCCATTATTGCCGAGTTTATTCAAAATTGCATTGAGCAGTCCAATGACGATGAGGCAGAGTGTCTTATAATCACACTCGATACCCCCGGCGGCCTGGACCTCTCAATGCGCTCCATCATCAAGGCGATCGAGGACTCTAAAGTCCCCATTGTGGTCTATGTTGCCCCCAGCGGAGCCCGGGCGGCCTCGGCCGGGGCACTGATCACCCTGGCCAGCCATATTGCGGCAATGGCTCCGGGGACTAACATCGGCGCGGCTCACCCGGTGAGTATGGGCGGGCAGAAGATGGACGAAGAGATGGTGAAGAAGGTCGAAAATGATGCCGCCGCCTATATCAGGAGCCTAGCCAATAAACATAACCGCAATGCCGATTGGGCAGAGAAGGCCGTTCGGGAGAGTGTTTCCATTACCGCCCGGGAAGCGAAAGAGCTGAAAGTCATCGAGATTGTCGCCTCCGATCTCAAGGAACTGCTTAACAGTATCCACGAAAGGAAGGTCACCATCAGAGGGGAGGAAAGAAAATTAAATACCAAAGAAGCTACAGTGGCAACGATTGATATGGGCCTGAGGCATCGGATCTTAAATACCATCAGTGATCCCAATATCGCTTATATTTTAATGATGATCGGGATGTGGGGGCTGTTCTTCGAGCTTTCCAATCCCGGGGTGATATTTCCCGGAGTAATCGGGGGAATCTCCCTCATCCTGGCCTTCGTGGCCTTCCAGACACTACCGATCAATTATGCCGGAATTCTCCTGATTATTTTGGGTATGATTTTCTTTATTGCCGAGATCAAGGTTACCAGCTTCGGCTTGCTTACCATCGGTGGGATAATCTCCCTCCTGTTGGGCTC
>CP070770.1:914718-917843 GCA_020345765.1 Deltaproteobacteria bacterium | reverse complement strand
ACGACAGGACTGCCTCCGTCCAATGTGCAGGTTACCGCCTCACCACCATCGGAGCTCGCATCTACCACCACAGTCGAGGTCGTTATGCACTCACCATCAGTCGGGGAAATAATACTTACCACTGGCAGTACCGTGTCCACCTGCACATTGGCTACCGTATCCGTACCGATATTCCCACAGTTATCCTCCACCCGGGTGGTTATCGTATATATACCGTCCGCGGGGATGACCAGAGTAATCGGGAAGGTAGTCCCCGTAGCACTATAGGCCCCAGCCTCCACTGTTATCTCATACACCCCACTGCCAGCCTCGGTTACATCACCATCGACTATCACTGATGTGCTGTTTATACATTCACCACTGGTGGGGGAAGTAATTGAAACTGTTGGTAGTGTGTAGTCAATTAAGATAATCACCGGATTGGAATCGGCGGAATTGCTAAGAGCATCTATCGCGTTTGCAGTGAGAGTCAATGCTCCTTCGGGCTGTCCGGTCAGCGTTACTACCCAGGTTCCGCCAGTCACTTCTGCGCTTACTCCGTTTACCGTAACCTCGGCAATTCCGGAAGAGGGCACAGGATCGTTCACAATACCGGTCACTACTACCGTAGAACTGCTGACGCAATCGTCATATATTGGGCTAACAATGGATACATCAGGTGCCACGGGGTCTATCGTGACACTCACCGTGTCCTGTAAAGAAACATTACCGCAGTTATCCACTGCAATTGCACTAAAAACAGGATAATTGAAACTGGATACATCCATTACCCTGAGCCCAGAACCCCCATCCGCTACATAGGCATAGCCCCCGGTTACATAAACTCCCATGCTATTCCCTGATGTATCCCGATAGACCGGAGGACCGGGATTGGTCGGATCGCTCACATCTATGACCGCTAAACCGCTTGTATTATCAGCCACATAGGCATAGCCACCAGTTACATGAACTTCTATACTAATACCTGAGGTATCCCGATAAATCGGGGGGCCGGGATTTGTCGGATCGCGGACATCAATAACCGCTAATCCACTACCCCAATCCGCAACATAAGCATAGCCCCCGGTTACATAGACTCCATAGCTGTTCCCTAAGGTATCCCGATAGACCGGGGCGCCGGGATTTGTAGGATCGCTTACATCAATGATTGCTAATCCGCTAAGCCTGTCAGCTACATAGGCATAGCCTCCAGTTACATATACTTCATAACTCTCCCCTGAAGTATCCCGGGAACCTACTTCAACCGGATCCCCATATTGATCACTGGTTAAGGTAACGCTCCAACTGTCCGTGCCGTTGGCGGTATAACCATTGACTAATACTGCTGATATGCTACCGGTCCCGTCATCCGCCGTCCCACTCACAACTATCGTGGTTTCTTTGAGATAAGATCCGTCGGTGGGGGAGACAATAGAGATAGTGGGAAGAGTATAATCGATAGAAATATTGGTTACCGTGTCAACCAGCCCAATATTGCCACAGTCATCTTCAGCATCTACTACCAGGTCATCCGTAGTTCCCTCCGCCACCCCACTAACATCGATATAAACCGGGAATGATGCTGCCGTCGCACTGTAAATGCCCCAGGTAGCCGTTATCTCCACCACATCCGCACTCGCCGAACCCTGTACCGTAATCGTACTCGCCGATATGCACCCATTATCCACCGGTGAGCTTACACTACCCGTAGGTGTAACCGTATCCACCTGCACTCCGGCTACCGTATCTACCAGCCCGATATTACCACAATTGTCTTCTGCCTGAAGCGTTATCGTATATACACCATCCGTAGGAATAACCAGGGTTATCGGGAGAACAGCGCCCGTAGCACTATAAATGCCCGCCTCCACCTTTAACTCATACACACCACTGCCTGCCTCGGTTACACTGCCATCCACCATCACCGATGTGCTGTCTATACAATCTCCCGAACTCGGAGAACTGATACTCACCACCGGCGGTGTGGCATCCACAACGAAGGGCACTAAGCTTGAAACACCAGTATTCCCACAGTCATCAGTCACCCGGGCCTGAGCAGTATGCGGACCGTCAGTTAAGGTAAACACAGTCCCCGAAGGCATCCAGGTACCACCATTCACGGTTACCTCACAAGATGCCACCCCACTGCCCACATCATCACAAGTCGCCGATACCGTTACATTACTAGTCGTTAAACAGGCCGGTATCGGGTCTACAACCACTGTCGGGATATCCACATCCACCTCAAACGCCTCACCCACCGGATCCGAACCAGGATTGCCAGCCAAATCAGTTGCCTGACCAATCGCCGTATAATTGCCCGTGGTTAAACCATTATAGACATGAGGGGAGTCAAACCAGTTCGCCCCACTATCGATACTTACCTCACAGGTATCCACCCCACTGCCCGTATCCGTGCAGGTAGCCGATACGGTTACATTACCTGTCGTCTGACATACCAAAGGATCTACATCCACCGTCGGGGGA
Source organism: Deltaproteobacteria bacterium (assembly GCA_020345765.1). Lineage (GTDB taxonomy): Bacteria > Desulfobacterota. Next base: position 915,377 of record CP070770.1, on the reverse strand, counting down.
GTCAGATCCGGTGGATCTGGTACTATAGCCATATCCCCGTTGCTGATGAAAGTCGGAAACGTTGCCCAGGGATAACCAGCAGGGCCGGGCCCTGGATAGCAGTCACCACTCCTATTACAGAAGTTAATCAAGGTTACCGTAAACTCCATAGAAGAGCCCGCCGCTCCAATCTTAACTAAGTTTATATTAGCGACATTGAAGAAACCTACCGGGCTGGTTGTGCTTGCACTCTGGACACCACTCAATTGGATCTCTCCCCGGGTGTTGCTACAAAGAGAAACCGTTGGTGCTGCGCTAAACTCAGTAGCCGTAAAGACCCCGCTGCTCCCGGAAGCTGGATTATCAGTTATACAGTTGTTTAAGACATTATCACCAACCTTAACTATGCTCGGAGAGAAAGCGACAAGAATCTCATAAGACTCAAGACCGTCACCAAACGAGGAGTCATAATAAGCATTCACCGCTGCCGTGAAACTGGTCACTGACTCAACTATAATTATATCCTCCACCCCAATCTCACCGAGCTGGAGGGTGACGGTAACCATTCCGGGAGCGGCCGGCCCAACGGCATCACTGACTCCGTAAGCGGTAATGGTCACATTAGTCAACGTTCCAAAGCTTCCGGCCGAGTCATCGCAGGCAACCAGGATTCTCCCGGA
>CP070770.1:911491-914618 GCA_020345765.1 Deltaproteobacteria bacterium | reverse complement strand
ACCGTAGGTCTGGGCAAAAGCCGGAAGTCGTGGTATAAATCATTGGATCCCGATACCCGGGACCGCCTGAGCCGGTTGGCCCGAGGCACCGACTGATTAAAAGAAAAAAACGGCCTTTTGACGGATTCTATTTCTTTTCATTCTCGAAGGTAGGTAAGAACATAATAATAGTTATTCAGATATATTAACAATTGGAGGTAATTAAAATGCAGGAGAAATTCTGGAAGAAATCCTATGATGAGGGTCTCGATGATCTCGATCCTAAGCTGTGGGAGATTACCTATGTAGAAGCCACCCGGCCGATATTTGAAAAATACAAAAATAAACTCGCCCTTGCCTACATGGGTACTGAAATAACCTTTGCCGAACTGGATCGCTACTCGAATCAATTCGCCAACATGTTACTCTCGAATGGGTTCAAAAAGGGTGATGTGGTAGGAATAAATCTGCCCAATATCCCGGAATATGTCATTGCCTGGCTGGGCACCCTGAAGGCTGGTTGCGTAGTTTCCGGGGTATCACCCCTTCTTTCGTCGGAGGAGATGGAATTTCAGCTTAAAGACGTAAACGCAAAGGGGTTAGTAACCCTTGATGCCATCTTTGCCGGGAGACTGGTAAATATCGTATCGAACCTGCCGGAATTAAGAACTGTAGTAGCGGCGAGCGTGGGAGGATTCCTGCCCGGGATCAAGAGGGTTCTGGGCAAATTGCTTGGTAAGATCCCGAAAGGGAAGGTAACCCCCTTAGCCGGAAAAGTGGTTTACAATTTCGGGGATGCAATTAAGGAGGGGAATTTTTCGGCAGAACTCCCCCTGGTTGACCTTACTCCTGACGATATTGCCTACATCCAGTATACCGGAGGGACTACCGGGACTCCCAAAGGAGCAATGATAAGCCATAGAAATGCAGTTTCAAATACAGTTGTCGTAACAGCCTGGCTGGAATGGGGAGAAGGAAAAGGTGTGGCACTTTCGGGTTTTCCATTTTTTCATATTGCAGGATTGTTCTTCAATCAGGGATGCATCTACTACGGATGGCCGCAGATCTTGATCCCTAACCCGAGAGACGTTAATCATATCTGTGCGGAGATAGCAAAGTATAAGCCAACTGCGTTGGTTAATGTTCCATCGTTATACCAGCTGTTAATTGCAGATCCAAAGTTCAAAGCCCTGGATCATTCGAGGTTAGAAATATGTGTTTCTGCCGCCTCTCCCTTCCCGGAGGATGCTCAGAAAGAGCTGGAGAGTATAGTGGGCGAGGGTAAGCTGCTGGAGGCTTATGGAATGACAGAGACATCTCCGATAACAGTGATGAACCCTTCAAAAGGAAAGAAGAAATTGGGTTCAATCGGACTGCCCGTTTTAAACACGGACATAAAGTTGGTAGACCCGGCTACCGGCAAAGAAGTAAATTTAGGAGAGCCGGGTGAAATATGGGTAAAAGGGCCTCAGGTGATGGTAGGTTACTATAATAAACCGGAAGAGACCAAGAAAGTTATTGATGAACAAGGATATATGCATACCGGTGATGTTGCGGTCCAGGACGAAGAAGGCTATTTGCGGATAGTTGACCGGACCAAGGATATGATAATTGTCGGGGGCTTTAAGGTATTCTCCAAAAAAGTGGAAGAAGTCTTAACCGAACATCCCGCAGTTGAAATGATTGCTTTTGTCGGGGTGGCAAATCCGGAACGTCCGGGTTCGGAGATTGTCAAAGCCTTCGTTACGATTAAGCCCGGTTATGAATTCGACGGAGACGAGGAGGCATTAAAGGGGGATATAATCAGGTTTGCCCAGGAAAAACTGGCTCCCTATGAAGTCCCGAAAGTTATCGAGATCAGGAAGGAATTACCCCTTACCGCCATTGGAAAGGTGGATAAGAAACAACTGAGAAAGGAAGCCTAAAGGAAAGGATAGGAAGATGGCGAAAGACGAGATAAAGAAGATCGGCATTTCGACCGGCGGGGGAGACTGTCCGGGTCTTAACCCGGTGATTCGGGCGGTGGTTCACACGGCCATCAACAACTACGGGTGGGAGGTTATCGGGATTAAGGACTCCTTCACCGGTCTCATCTATCCTGATCAGATCATGCCCCTCAGCTTAGAGCATGTCCGGGATATCCTCCACAAGGGCGGGACGATCATCGGGACCACCAACCGCGGCAACCCTTTCCACTGGGAGAAGCAAAAGAAGGACGGGAGTGTCGAGATCGTGGACTACTCGGACCGGGTAATGGAGAACTTCGAACACCTGGGACTGAATGCCCTGGTCGTTGTCGGCGGCGACGGCACCATGAAGATCGCCCAGCAGTTCTTCGAGAAGGGCATGTCCGTAGTCGGGGTCCCCAAAACCATCGATAACGACCTTTCCGCTACCGATGTGACCTTCGGTTTCGATTCGGCGGTCCGGACCGCCTCCGAGGCCCTGGACAAGCTCCGTTCCACTGCGGAGAGCCATCACCGGGTGATGGTAGTCGAGATGATGGGCCGGCACTCGGGCTGGATCGCCCTCCACTCGGGCCTGGCCGGGGGCGCGCATGTAATCCTCATACCCGAGATCCCCTTTGACCTCGAGCTGGTGGCAAGCAAGCTCAAGGAAAGAAGGAAACAGGGCGACCAGTACTCGATCATAGTGGTAGCCGAAGGGGCTGTCCCCAAAGAGGGCGAGATGAGCATGCTCGGTAAAAGACCGGACGGCACTGTGCTCCTTGGCGGGATGGGCCAGAAGGTCGGCTCGGCCCTATCCGATATGACCGGAGTCGATATCAGGGTCCTGGTCCTGGGTCATCTCCAGCGAGGGGGCTCGCCGACCGAGTTCGACCGTATCCTCGGCACCCGCTACGGCGAGGCCGCCACCCACCTTATCGCAGAAAATGATTTCGGAAAGATGGTCGCGCTCCGGGGAACTGCGATTAAGGGGGTTCCGATCACCGAGGCCATCGGCCAGACCAAACAGGTTTACCCCGACGGAACCATGGTCAAGGTCGCAAGGTCAATGGGGATATGCTTCGGGGATAAATAGGTGAAGGTGACATTGTCTTAGCAGCTTCTTTATCCGACACGGAAAAAGAGGAGGTAATTATGGATGATAAATCGGAAAATGAATCTACCGACCGTGTGGTCCAGGA
>CP070770.1:908232-911391 GCA_020345765.1 Deltaproteobacteria bacterium | reverse complement strand
CGTCTTAATTTAAAATATACTTGTATCATATTGCAAACTAACAGGATAGTTTTATGATCGAAGATGAACCGGTAAGACAGGAATCAATCTCTGTGGGGAGGGTAGATATTTTGGCAATACCTTCGGTCCGCAAGCAGATCTGGGTGCTTGCCTGGCCAGTCTTGCTTAACTCACTTCTATTTAACATGGTGGAGATAATCGACACGGTTATGGTCGGCAGGCTGGGACCCCAGGCAGTCGCTGCCGTCGGGCTGGGAGGACATGTTTTCAGTGTGGTAATGGTTCTTCTGTTCGCGATCGCTGCCGGGACTATTGCCCTGGTCGCCCGCTCGGTGGGGTCGAATGATAAGGAAACGGCCCAACAGGTTCTCAAACAATCAATGATCCTGGCAATAATTTTTTCGGTGGTGACCATGGTGCCCGGGATATATTTTGCCCGCGATATCCTTGCATTATTCCGTCTGGAGCCCGAGGTCACCGAGTTAGGGACCCCCTATGTCCAGATAATTATGGCAGCAGTGATATTTTTATCAGTGGGTATCATATTCGCCTCCGGGCTCCAGGGAGCGGGTGATACCCGAACCCCGCTTTATATCAGCATAGTTATTAATATCCTGAATGTAGGGGCGAATTATGTGCTTATCTTTGGGAAGCTTGGATTCCCCCGGCTCGGCGTTACCGGGGCAGCAATCGGTACCGCCGGCTCCTTAGGTATGGGGATAGTTATTTTCGTATTCCTGTTTATGAGTAAGAGATTAATCTTATCGATGCCGGTGTTACCTCTCAAGGTAGATTGGGATCTCATCAGGCGGATCCTGCGTGTCGGTTTCCCGGTGGCACTTTCCCAGTTATTGCTCCAGGTCGGATTCTTAATCTATCTCCGGATTATGGCAATTTTTGGTGCTAAACCGGTTGCGGCTTATGTTATCGGGGTAAGGATCCTTACCCTTGCCTTTATCCCGGGGATGGGTTTCGCGGCGGCCGCCTCGACATTGGTGGGTCAGAATTTAGGCGCCGGGTTTCCGGAAAAGGCGAAAGAGAGTGCCCGAGAGGCCTGCCGGCTGGCTATTCTGTTTATGTCCTTGCTCGGGACCGTCTTTTTTCTTGCCGCCCGTCCGATTGGATACCTGATTATTCAGGACATAGAGGTGGTTGCCCTAACGGCGATATTCATTCGAATCCTGGCGGTGGCCCAGCCCATGATGGCGATTGATTTCACGCTCGGGGGAGCGCTCCGGGGAGCCGGGGATACCAAATGGCCGCTTTATGCCATCTCGGTAGGATTCTATTTGTTCCGGCTCCCTCTGGCTTACTTTTTTGCCGGAGTGATTAACCTTCCCATCCTCTGGGCCTGGATGACACTGCTGGTGGATTATGCGGTGCGGAATATCATTATCATCTCCCGCTTCCGCTCGGAGAAATGGAAGGAGATCAAAGTTTAGATACGAAGCTCAACAACATCTCCGTCTTCCAGGATATGGTCGCGTTGAATCTTCTGTCCGGCATACTTGTTTGTGCCCCAGATTCGGGCATACTTCAGTTTAGCGGCAAAGTCCTTGTGAATTGCTACCGCGAAATCGGCGAGAGTCTCTCCCTTATTTAAGATTACCGGATCATTATAGTCCGGTTTTTTCCCCGGAGATTTGGTATAGACCCTGATGATATTCAGAAGATTAAAGACCTCCCTCTTCAGCTCATCCAGATTAGTGCTATCCCGGGCAGAAATGTCAATCAGGCTAAACTTATTTGAGTACATTTCCTTTAATACCTTGAAATTCTCCTCTGCTTCGGGATAGTCACTCTTGTTGCCGACGATTAATGTGCGTAGTTGGAACATCGGTTCATCGCTGTCCTTTTCCGGTTGTTTCCCGATAAATTTAATTCTTGATTTTTCGAGTTCCTCGGCGACGGCCTCTACCTGTTCAAGTAGGTCTTCTTTACTCAGATCCACGACGAGCAGGATCGCATCGGCATTCCTGATGATACCTGGGAGCCAGGCTACCCGATGTTCATTTGATATCGGAGGGGCATCGACTAATTGGATCTGGATATTCTCAAATTTCATCATCCCTGGCAGTGGTTTACGGGTGGTAAAGGGATAGTCAGCTACCTCGGGGGTAGCACTGGTGAGTTGGGTAAGGAGTTTGGATTTCCCGGTATTGGGGGCTCCGATTAAAAAGACCTGGGCGGCACCCTCCTTTTTCACATAATAGGTATATCCTCTCTTGGTTGCCGGCTTTCGCCGGGCCTCCATCTTCAGCCGGGATATCCTTCTTTTAAGATCGGCCTGGAGTTTATCGGTTCCCTTATGCTTGGGCATTATCGCCAGCATCTCTTCCAGGGCCCGGATCTTCTCGGGGATGGTTTTGGCTGCCCGATATTCCTTTTCGGCAGCAAAGTAGTCAGGAGGTAGGTTTGCGGGCATATTCCAACCTATAAATATGCTTGAATTTACTAAAATATACATTCAAATTCAGCTTTTTGCAAGCTGTATTACTAAAAAGGGTTCAGGGATTCAAGGATTCAAGGGGTCAAGTGTTTGGTTTCTCTTTATCCCTATCTTTGAATTTATAGTTGCTTTATGACTTGATTTAAGTTAAAATTCAATAGGATAAGAGATTATGGTAAAGAAACTAAGGATTAGGGGCTTAGCTTCGGATAAGCCCCGAGTGAGCAAAAAGGAAGAGAAGTACGCATCCCTTATCCAGAAGGTGGAGAAAGGGATCTATCAGGCATCAATCGCCGACCGGGCCTCTTACGGCGGGGAGAGTATTACCGATCAAAGTACCATTAATGCCTTAATCGCTCTAACTCCCAAATACAAGAAAAAGCCTTTTACCGGCAGGTTGTCACCGGGGGAGAAGCTGATCTACCAGAGAGTATCGGAAAACCTGGACGAATTCCTTAAAGAAGACAGTGGATATTCGAGCTTTGAGATCATCGAGTGCTTGAAGACAATAATCAAGTCGATAAAGAAGCACGATGTGGTGGGGAGGGCTTCCCGGGCCTATTTAGACAACTTAAAGGCACTGCTGGAGGCCTGATCACTATTCCTCCTTTTTCATTTCTTGTCGAAAAAGAGAACCTTCCCTATTTCTTATGTCTTATACGGAGGTAACCGAGAAGCCGGCTTTCTGGCGCAGGGAGAAGTAGGCCTCG
>CP070770.1:904954-908132 GCA_020345765.1 Deltaproteobacteria bacterium | reverse complement strand
CAGATTTGTATTCTATCGTGAGCTTGGCCTGATCTTGCTCAATGTCCTTCATTGTTTCTTTTACCTTGTCCAATAGGTCATCCGGCATCGAAACCTTCTTGCCGCTTATAATCTCCTCTTTTGGTATTGCCATAGAAGGACAATTATCCTCAGGTTCACTTGCATCCTCCGCCCAGGCAAAATTACCTGAAAAAACCAAGAGTAGAAAGAGCACAGCGATTTTCGTAATTAACTTCATTATCCTCCCCATCCTGTTAAAATATTTAAACCTTTTAAAACCCCAATTTACACCATAACTAATTAGTCATAATACTACACTAAAATCCAATAAAAATCAAAGAAAATAGTACTGGGCGAGGAAAAACAGAATTAAAGCGAATTGTAAAAAACAACAGGTATTATAGTAAGTTAGGAGTGGTCTTACTAATTAATCAGGTTAAGAATTTCAAGATTCCCAGCTATTCTATATCGAATTTGATACTGTCTCCCGTCACTTCGCTACAGCGCCAGTATTACCGGTTCGTAGTGGTATCCCATATCCACTATTTCCTTGTCCAGGACTCCATCGACGCGGGTGGTCTTGTCGTCCATCCCTAGTTCTACCGCATAGTCACTGCCAGCATCAATACATGGGCTGTCGACATCGTGGGTCTCCCAATGACTCAGGTAGAAACTACCCATCGGGCCGGTCACAAATAACGGGTTATGTAAATCCGGATTAAGGCCGATATTACCGGTTCCGGGCCAGCCTCCCTCGACATCGCTGTAGCTTACGATTGCGGTAGAAGCCCCGTCGTTACATATCTCGGGCTTCGTTACCGCGTAATCGTCCCACAGGATGCAGTTGGTTATTTTAGGCGAAGAGCTGTTGGCGTTATATATCCCGCCGCCAGATTCTGCATAGTTTACACTGAAGGTGCAGTTGTTTATTGCCGGTAAAGAGCTATGGTTATACATCGCCCCGCCCTCGTCCGAGAATCCACTTTCACAATAGTTATTATAAAAGATGCAATTATTTACCGTTAGCGAAGAATATTCGTTGTATATCCCACCACCCTTGACGGCCGAGTTTTCGAAGAAAGTACAGTTAGTTATTTTGGGCCCAGAGGAGAGATTGGCCATCCCGCCTCCGTAGGCTTCGGTAACTTCTGCCATTGCCCAGTTGTTACTGAAAGTGCAGTCGGTCACCACAAGGTTTGTCCCACCTTCGTTGCACATCCCGCCGCCGTAGGCACTGGTCGAGTTACCACTGAAGTTGCAGTTGGCCACCACAAGATCAGACACGCCTGAGTTATACATCCCGCCGCCTTTAGTAACAGTCGTGTTAACGCTGAACTCGCAGTTGGCCACCACAAGATCAGTTACACCCGAGTTATACATCCCGCCGCCCCGGTCGTCCGGGTAGGCACCAATAGCGTTACCGCCCTTCACGACAAAGCCGTCCAGACGGGCATTCGATGCGCCGACCACTACATGATAGCTCATATACCCGCCGTCGAGGATGGTCTGGTGAACTGACGGGTCACCGCGCTCGGAAAGAAGGACTTCATCACCAATAAAGCCGCCGTATACCTCAACGCCATCCTTCATTTTAAGTCTGGGCTCGGTATTATCCGGTCCATAGTATGTGCCCTCCGCTACCCAGATCATGTGGCCGCTTGAAGCGGCATCCGCCGCCGATTGAACGGTATTAAAAGGATTGTCCCACGATGTCCCTGGCCCATCGACCGTAGCGGTAACATTCACATACCAGATCGTGGGGACATGTAATGTCACTGTTACCGAATGGCTCCCGGTATTCCCGCAGTTATCCGTCCCCCGGACGGTAATAACCAAAGAAGAAATACTTGCCCCCTCCAGGACTACCGACCAGTTGCCGTTGGCATCCATATCAGTCAACACATAATGTCCCTGGTCGGTAGTAACCGTTACCGTTGCTATATCGAGATCCGCAGTCCCGACAACCGTAACATCTCCCGAAACCACGTCCCCGGGAATGATTACCGTCTCCCCATCCACCGGAGAGGTAATGGTCACGAGCGCCTCCGTATCGATATCATAATTCTCGATCTTTACATATGACTGATTACCACAGGTATCTGCCGCCATGAACTTTATGGCAGTAATATCAGCAGTAACTTCAATCGGTTCCGAATAAGCCGGGCTCTTAGTTGTCGGGTAAGTATGATCGGTAGTATAGTAGATCGTTCCTTCACTCGCACCCAGGCTTACCATGGTAGTCCCACAATAACTCCCACCCGCCGGTTCAGCCCACAAGCCGGTCGGCGCTATCTCATCAATATCATATAACTCGCTTACTATGCCCGTTCTGTTCCCACAGGCATCCACCGCTTCGAACATCAGGGCTCCGCTCTGTGCATTAATCGGCCCGGTATATATACGGCTCCCGGTCATAGGCCCGTTCTCACCAAAGGTATAATAAATCGTTCCCTCACTTACACTCAGACTGATTGTTGTCGGACAGTAACTACCGCCCGCCGGCGAGGCCGCCAAACCGACCGGCCCCTGATCATCATAGGAATAGCTGCCGGGGATACTGCTTAAATGTCCGGCCGCCGGCACTACCCTGACCTCGGTATAATCGCCGCCCGGTGCACTGACCACAATAGAGGTATCAGTCCAGGAGATAACTTCCGCCTCGGTTTCGTTGAAGCTGACCGTCCCGGCGTCCGCTCCGAAATACGAGCCGCTGATGGTCACCGGATCCCCGAGACATCCGACAACGGGCTCGACACTGCTGATGTTGGTTACCTCAAAAGCCTCGGTCAAAATACCCATTTCTCCGTCGGGGTTAGTGACAATAAGGTCATAAACACCCGGCGGCAGGCCGGCGGGAACTACGGCGGTGAGTTTGCGGGAGTTATGGAAAGCGACCTTTTCAAGAGGGTAGCTACCCAGGGAAGCGGCGATCTTCGTTATAATTTCGGCCTTGTCATCCCCGTCCAGGTTTTCCTTTATCTGGGCCATGAAGCCTTCACCGGTTATCTCCACATCTGTCTTTGCCGTATTCCAACTTTTGCTGGGAGTCATGGATTCAGGGGACGGTGATATTTTCTTCTCATCCCTACACCCCAGAAGCCCTATCCAGGCCACAGCCGAAATAACTATTAGACTTTTAAGCTTCATGGCATTGCCCTCCTGATAAAACTATACCATA
>CP070770.1:901662-904854 GCA_020345765.1 Deltaproteobacteria bacterium | reverse complement strand
TTTCTCGAATCAACCTTTGCCAATAGCCCGACTACTCTGATTACGTTATCGGTAACAGTTTATAACGGAGCCTCACAAGTCATCCCCGGGAATACAGCTACCATGATGCCGGGGGAGAAAGCGGCTCTTCTTTTGGAGGTCCGGAATACTACGGGTGGACTGGTGGCCAACGCATTGCTGCAATATGTGTTAAGTGCTGCCCCTCCCGGCGTTACTATGAATGGTTTGGGAGTGGGTGTTCCGGCAGATCTCTGGAGTGACAATACGATGATTGATCCGGAGACCAGGGGTCCCGAATTCGGGCAAATAACAGTAACCGTTTCAACGGATTTAACAACACCCAGCGGGACTGCCCGGGTAGATATAATCTGTCCCGGGATAACCGCTCTTGGGGCCCTACCGGTTCTCGGCTATAGGCCGGGTGGCGTTGCGGCGCTTTACCCGGTATTCTTTGAACTGACGATCGGGTCACTGGAAGTCACGATTACAATGCCTACCGATGGCTCTATCATAAGCACAAGTGTGACCGATGTAACGGTAACCACTACTGCCGCCGTGGGCAACACTATCTACCTGCGGATTGATGGGGTTGATCATCCGGAGATATCCCATGTAGTCGATAATGCTGACTGGGTGGCGGAAAAGGAGTGGTACGAGTTTATCATTCTGAATGTTGATCTCTGGGCTACCACTCCCGAGGAGCATTGGGTTCAGTTAATTGCAGTAATCGAGGCGACTGGGGCAACTTCTAATATTGTCGATGTTTATCCGGAATTATAGATCCCCTGTGTAATAGAGGTCTGGCCTTTACTTTAGACTTACTGCTTCTCTGCATTTTAAGAGAAATTATATCTAAATACTTAAGTCAAACAATATCGTTTAAAAAAGAACCGTCCCGAATTTTCTAGCGGGGAGTCTGACACCGATACTGTTTTAGGAGGAGATAATGAAATTGTTTATAAGACTTGTCTTAATCTTTACCCTAAGCTTTGTTATCGTTCCGCCAGTATGGGCAAAAAAAGGTATCCGGGATGCGGTGGTAAAGATATACACTACCTACAACCGATACAATTACTATGAACCCTGGAAAATGAGAAGCCAGGAACAGCGCACGGGCTCCGGGTGTATCATAAGTGGGAAAAGGATCTTGACCAACGCCCATGTAGTCGGAGACCAGACATTTATCCAGGTAAGACGAGCGGGGGACTCCCGGAAATATACGGCCGAGGTAAAAACGGTGGCCCACGAATGCGATCTTGCGATCTTGCAGGTCAACGACCAATTGTTTTTTACCGGTATCAAGCCACTGGGAATCGGGAGTCTGGCGGAAGTCAGGGATAAAATTGCGGTCTACGGCTTCCCTTCGGGCGGCGACGAATTATGCATTACCGCCGGGGTAGTCTCCCGGGTCGGGCACCGCAAATATACCCACAGCAGTGCCTATCTGCTGGCCGGCCAGATTGATGCGGCGATTAATCCGGGCAGCAGCGGAGGACCGGTGATCAAGGACGACAAGATCGTCGGGGTGGCATTCCAGGCCGGGTCAGGGGAAAATATCAGTTATATGGTTCCCGTCCCGGTCATTAATCATTTCCTGAAAGACATAAAAGACGGCAGATATGACGGGATACCGGGCCTTGGCATATCCTGGCAAAGGACGGAGAGTCCCGATATCAGATCTAAATATAACATGACCGAAAAACAGACCGGTGTATTGGTAAACAAAGTTTATCCTGATTCTACCGCAAAAGGAATATTGAGCTCGGGAGACATAATTCTTTCTATTGACGGTAAAAATATCGGAAACGACGGAAAGATCGAGTTTCGCAAAGGCGAGAGGACTCACTTTGAGTATTTACTGCAAAATAAGTATATCAACGATACGGCTAAATTCGAAATCTTAAGGGAAAATAAAAATGTGAATATCGAAATCAAGCTTTCCGAATCCGTAAATCAGGGGCGGTTAGTGCCCCACGAACGCTACGATGTAGCCCCTACCTACTACATTCTGGGCGGGCTGGTATTTGCCCCGCTTACTCTCAATTTTCTGAAAGAATGGGGTAACTGGTATGATGACGCTCCGATGAATTTAGTGAACTACTATTACTACGGTGAAGCAACGGACGACCAGCGAGAGATAGTTCTGCTTGTCAAGATCCTCGCTGACGAAGCTAATGTCGGCTATCATGACTGGAGATACAAGGTAATCTCTTATATTAACGGCAAAACAATTTCAACCATGAAGGATCTAATAAGTGCTTTTGAAGAGCATGAAGGTAATTACCACACAATAGTCGATGAGTGGGGCTACCAAATCGTCCTGGACAAAGTAAAGGTTAACGAGAACAGTCATAGGATCCTGGAGAAATATAAAATCGGTTCCGACCGGTCAAAAGATTTAGCGCGTTAATTCTTTTTATCAAACCTTACGGAGGGAGAACGACGAGCGTCAAGTGGAAGCCGAAAGGAACCTGGCGGGAAAAATTAGAAAAGGAGTAGGAGCCCAAGGTGGTCAAAGTCCCGCCAAAGATGCAAAAACGCTTCGGCACGGGGACGATGCTTATCCCCAGACCCTTGGATGTGGACAAACTGATTCGCAAGGTCCGCAAAGGAAAGCTGGCTACCCAGGCCCAGATCCGGGAGAAATTGGCCCGGGAATCTAAAGCCGACACCGCCTGCCCGATAACCACCGGAATCTTTGTCCGGATTTCCGCCGAGGCCGCCGAAGAGGACCTCCGGATGGGGAAGAAATCGATCACCCCCTGCTGGCGGGTAATCAGAAACGACGGCGGCTTAAATGAAAAACTACCCGGCGGGGTAAAGTCCCAGTCAGAGCGTTTGAAGAAAGAAGGCTACCACATTGAGCCGGGGAAAGGAAAGAAACCGCCCAAAGTGAAAGACTTCGAAAAGCATCTGACAAAATTCTAACCCAATCGAATTAAAGAGATATGAGTAAAGTTAAAAGCGCAGTTTCTTGCTTTAAAGAAGGCTTCAGTTGCTCGCAGGTCTTGCTTTCAACCTATGGTACTGACTTCGGTCTCGATCGCGAAACCGCCCTGAAAGTCGCCGGGGCCTTCGGGGGTGGGATGGGCAGAATGGGTGAAGTGTGTGGGGCGGTGACCGGTGCGTTTATGGTCATCGGACTCAAACATGGGATGGTAAAAGGTGAGGATAACAAGGCGAAGGAAAAGA
>CP070770.1:898331-901562 GCA_020345765.1 Deltaproteobacteria bacterium | reverse complement strand
GGCCAAATATTTATTCAACAAATTCGGTTAATCCGAGATGGTTAGCCCTATATTAACATATTATTTGGGATTAATTATTGATTATATCACCAATTCAAGATATTATTGAACTCCTAAGAAAGGAGTTACCATGAGGATTATCGTTTTAGGAGGCGCCGGGGATATGGGAAGCCGGGCCGTCGAAGACTTAGCCGTCTCTGATGGCGTGGGTCAAGTGACGATTGCCGACCGTAATGTCGAGACGGCGGAAAAGCTCTCTGCCCGACTGAAAGACAAAGGGGCAAAGGTCGATGTCAGGCGGATAGACGCCAACGATCATCAGGGACTCGTGGAGGCGATACGGGGCTATGATGTCGCTGCCTCCGCCCTGGGGCCTTTCCACCAATTCGAGGCCAAACTGGTGAGGGCTGCCGTCGAGGCGGGTGTCGACTACGCCAGCATCTGCGACGAGTGGCAGGCCGCTGATTCGGTGATTAATGAATTCAGCGAGGACGCCCGCAAGCAAGGGGTTACGGTTGTAACTGGTCTGGGCGTCAGCCCGGGCATCTCCAATCTCGGAGTTCTCTATCTCTCCCAACAGCTGGACCGGGTTCGGCGAGCGGACATCTGTGTATATATGCCTCTGAATGCCGGCGGCGGCGAGGCGGTTATCAGACACACGCTTTTCATCATGGCGGGCGAAGTTGCGCTCTGGCGCGACGGAAAACGAATCATGATACCGGCGTGCAAGGAAGAGCGGGTCGTCGAATTCCCCCGTTATGGCCCGCAAAAGCTCTGGAATATGGGTCACAGCGAGCCGGTAACGGTCCCCCGCTTCATCCCGGGGATCGAAGAGGTCAATTTCTTCATGGGCTTTGGTCAGGGCTCCAACTGGCTGGTTTTTCCTTCCCGGTCCGGCCTCTTCGAGAGTAAAATGAGTCGGGAAGTTCTGGTGCGGCTTCTCAATCTTTTCGAAAGGATTATTAAAACGGACGAGCCGGGGTGGGGAGCGGTTAAGCTTGATGTCTGGGGAGAAGCCGGCGGTAAGGAGGAACACCGGATGGCCTGTGGGATCGGCCAGATGCGTGAGGCAACCGGGGTTTCACTGGCTATCGGAACCCTGATGCTCGCCCGGAAGGAAATATTAACGGAGGAAGGAGGGGTCTATGCCCCGGAAGGATGCCTGGAGCCCCAGAAATTCCTTAATTACATGAAAACCAAGGGAGTCACCGCATACTACGACCTGGAGATGACCAAGCCGGTTATCTGATATTACAAGAGCATCTTAACAAAAAGGATTTAAAATGGATAAAATCGAGCTGATCCCGGTCCGGACAAAGTCGGATACCAAAAGATTCGTCAAACTCCCGCGTCTGATCTATCAGGACGATCCCCATTGGGTTCATCCCCTGATCTTCGAGCGAATGGGTCACTTCAATCCCCGTCGTAATCCCTTTTTCGGACATTCCGAGGTTCAGATGTTTATCGCCGTCAAAGACGGTAAGGATGCCGGCAGGATCTCCGCCCATATTGATCAGACCCACCTGAAACATTATGGTGACAAGACCGGCTTCTTCGGGTATTTTGAATCCATCGATGACGATACGGTAGCGGTCACCCTCCTCGGCGGCGCCGAAAACTGGCTCAAAGAGCGGGGGATGCAGAACATCCGGGGACCTTTCAGCTTCAATATCAACGACGAAACCGGTCTATTGATCGAAGGATTCGATTCCCCTCCCATCCTGATGATGCCCCATAACCCTCCTTATTATGCTTCCCTCCTCGAAAAAGGGGGCTACCAAAAGATAAAGGATGTATTCGCTCATAAATACATAATCGGAGAAGTTCCCGAGCCCTCCCGACAGATTGCCGAACAGACCAAAGCCATTCCGGGACTGAAAATCAGGGAAGTTGATATGCGGAATTACATGAGCGAGGCAAAGACCTTGTTCGAAGTCTTTAACTCGGCCTGGTCCGAAAACTGGGGGTACCTCCCCATGACAACTGAGGAAATGAAATACCACGCCGCGGAGATGAAGATCATCATCGACCCCGAACTGGCAATAATCGCCGAATTCGAAGGAGTCCCGGTAGCCATCGCCGTCGCCCTCCCCAATGTTAACGAGGCCATCGCCGACCTGAAGGGCCGGCTTCTGCCCTGGGGGATATTCAAGCTCATCTACCGGCTCAAGATCAGTCATCCGAAAAGCGGCCGGCTTGTCCTGCTGGGGATTACCCCTGAATTCAGAAAGATGGGAAAAGCTCCCGGGCTCTCGGTGCTTCTCTATGTGGAGATGGACAATCGGGCAAGACGCAAGGGATACGAATGGGGTGAGCTTTCCTGGACCCTGGAGGATAACTTCAAGATAAATCGGGGCATCGAAATGATGGGAGGGGTTAAATACAAGACCTACCGGATCTACGAGAAACCCCTATAAACCCAGATCCAGCCTCCGTAGTTAGCTTGAACATCCGAATTCTTTTCACGATTTTGTCTAAATATCGGTTGGGTCAAACGGTTACGGTTGTGCAACTGGTATCGGGATTCGTAATACGGTTAACGTAAGACGAAACGAGCAGCGTAACCGAATAACGAATAACTAATAGAGGTCCGGTCAACTTGTATTAACCTTGTCAAAGATATTGAATCACTACATAAATGCATTATTTAAGTTAAAATCAAGGAGGTATTTGGATGAAAAAGATAAAAAGTCAGCACATATTCGATGATCCGGATCTGCCGATGAGCCTCGTTCGGCTCGCAATCCTCAAAGGCACCGGGGTGGATGTCGAGGAGCTCCGCCAGAAGCCCATGATCGCGGTGGTCAACTCCCATACCGAGCTTAATCCGGGGCATGCGCATCTTAAATCCCTGGCAGAAAGGGTAAAGGAAGGGATTTATGCCGGAGGCGGCATCCCCTTTGAGTTTAATGTCCCCGCACCCTGCGATGGTCTTGCGAACGGCAACGAGGGGATGCGGTTTATCCTGCCCCAAAGGGAACTGATCGCCGATATGGTTGAGACCTATGTCCGCAGCCAGCTGTTCGACGGCCTGGTTCTGATATCGAGCTGCGACAAGATCAATCCGGGGATGATTATGGCCGCGGCCCGGCTTGACCTCCCTACTATTTTCCTCCCCGGAGGGCCTGGTGCCTGGCAGATTCGTTTTACCCCTGGCCGAGGGGAGAGCGTTGACCATAAGGATTATACCGATCTCCCCCTCAAGCTTGCCACCGCTACCCTGGCTACCTG
>CP070770.1:894894-898231 GCA_020345765.1 Deltaproteobacteria bacterium | reverse complement strand
TAATTAAAGCATTTGCTTTAAATTTATTCACTGCTTTTTTATCAATTATACGGTAGAATTCTTCTTGCATTTCTTCATCAAGAAAAAAAGTATGAGGACCATAATCAATAAAGCAACCGTTTCTTTCTATTTGTCCCGCCAATCCTCCTATGCTTGTTTCCTTTTCTAATACTATAACCCTCGCTCCCTTTTCTGCTAATTTATATGCAACCATCAATCCAGTAATACCAGCTCCTAAAATTATAATATTTTTATTTGATTTAAATTCTTCCTTCATTCTATTTAACTAATTTAAAGCATTTTATGCTATTTATCACAAAATTTTGCTCTTTATGACTCATTTGAGGATATAATGGCAGAGTTATACTTAGGTTACTTGCAATTAGTGAAGTCGGAAAATCGCCTTCTCTCAAGTGGTATCTGCTTTTATAATATTTTAATGTATGCACAGCCGGGTTTCCCGGAATAGTTGCGATGCCCTTCTCCTCTAATTTTTTCATAAATTCGTTACGCTTTCGTTTTATAGAACGTAACTGTTTCAGACTAATCCTATCTCTTGTCCATTTAAAAGGGGTAAACAAGCAAACATAGGATGAATAGGCATGGATATAGCCTTTAAATATTTTAGGTATAGTTAGCCAGTCTAAGTTTTCCAATTCCTGATTATATATCTTTGCTAACTGTTTTCTTTTTTTAAGAATATATTTCAGTTTTCCCATTTGTTTAATACCAATACTGGCCTGGAGATCGGTCATTTTATAGTTATAACCTAATAAATAATATTCTGGAAGGACATAAAATCTCTTTTTATGCCTTTTTAAAGCGGACACCGAAGCACCATAATTTCTCATAGCCTCTATATCATGAGAAATTTCTTTACTATTTGTTATTACCATACCCCCTTCACCAGTTGTGATAATCTTTCTCGGATGAAAGCTAAAACACCCTGCATCGCCAAAAGTGCCAGAATGTCTCCCCCGATAAAATGAGCCTAGCGCAAGAACGGAATCCTCAATAACTTTTAATTTATATTTCTTTGCTAATTTCATAATTGGTTCCATATCTGCACAAAGACCAAACATATGAATGGGGATTATTGCTTTCGTATTTTTTGTAATTGCCTCCTCTATTTTAGAAACATCTATGTTAAAAGTCTCGAGATTAATGTCCACAAACACAGGTTTAGCTCCTATATACTCAATAGGATTTACCGTTGCAACACAAGTAAAAGGAGATACAATGACTTCATCACCAGGCCTTATACCACAGGCCAACAAAGACAGGTGTAGTGCCGCAGTTCCCGAGCTTGTAGATTTAGCATACTTGGCTCCCGTATAATTACTTACAATATTTTCGAACTTCTGAACCTTTGGACCCTGCATTACCCACCCACTCCTGAGCGGTTCAAGAATGGCCCTTTCCTCATTCTCGTCAAATAAAGGCTTTGCTATGGGAATCTTCATTTTAACATCTTTTTATTTTCTCTGGAGCTCCAGCTGTGCTTCCATTTCCATGATTATTTCTTTTGGACGAGTCCTAAGCGGTTTTGCCGGTGAGCCAACATAGATCATCCAGGGCTCACAATCCTTCTTAACCAGAGAGTTTGCACCAATGGCTGTACCTTCTCCAATAGTTACTCCTGGTAGTACTACTACATTAGCTCCTATGATGACATGCTTTTTAATAACAACAAATGATCTAACTATATTTCTAAATTCAGCCGGGATCGTCGGGTTCGTCAAGGATGAGCCGGAAAAGTCTTCAGTCCCTGTAAAGATTCTACAGCCGGAAGATAGTCCAGAAAAATCTTCCATAATAAACTTGCCTCCTCCAGTAATGTTGCAAAAAGATGCAATATGAACATAATTACCAATTTTTGTCTCCTTCCCACCCATTATTAAAACAAAGTCATCTATAATTACATTGTCACCAATTGAAATTACCTCCGGATTTAAAATTTTTGCGAGAGGATATATTACTACATTTTTACCATTTTTTTTAAATTTCATTTTCACTGTCCTTTGATGGCTAAATAGAGTTCCTGAGCAATCAATTGATATCCATTTTCTTTAGGATGAATAATTTCCACTTCCGGATCATCGAAAAATCTCCCCTTATCTTTTTCTTCAAAAATATTAGTTAGGTCAATCAAAGGGACACCCTCGTCCCCGGCCAGTTCTCTGACCACTTGATTGTAGCTCTGATGAAGCGGGATAAGTTCTTCCGGATCATTAACGAATCTCATTTCTGTTAAATATTTGGGGATTTTTCCTTTAACCGCCCCCGAAGGTGAAGTGAGCAGGAATATCTTTACCCCATTCTCTCTGGACAACGAAATTATTTCCTTTAAATTTTCTCGATAATCTCCTAAATCTACTCTATATTTGGTATCCGATTCTCCAGATGGTCGTTGATAACGAAAATTTAACTCAATCTTGATTGAATTTTGGATACTATTGAGAAGTTGATAGAAACGAAATCGGTCGAGAAAATTCTTGATTTCGACAATATCTTCGCCTAAAGGTCTCTGCTCCATATCGGAATATCCACGGGTCAACCAATGATCGTTCCATCCATAAAGGACGGTTATCAAATCGGGTTCTAGATCCAGTAAACGTGTTTTTAAGAGCCTAAGACCTTGAAAAGAACTGTACCCTGGAATTCCGGCATTAATCACTTCAATTTTTCTGTCAAATTCAGAAGAATTTAGGAGTTCCTGGAGTTTTTGAGGATAGGAGTTCACTTCTCCAAATGTTACCGAACACCCCATGCATATTACGCGGATATTATCCTCTCTTTTCTTAACAGAGAATTCTTTTCCTCGAAATCCCAAGGAATTAACTCCTTCGATCTCTGCTCCTGGAAAGTTGAACCCAGGCACCAGTGTCCAAAAAAGAACCGGATCGGGCTTGAAAATCCGGTGAAGTGTGTTGGGATCAGGAAAACCGAAATTCATATAAGTTGGCCCGGAATGGAATTGAAACCCACCTACCCGCAGTATCAGTTCAGCCAAGGAAAAGAAGATTACTACGCTGCCTAAGGCCACCATTATATTTAAAGCCTGAGCTTTAATTTTTAATTTTGCTTCTAACGCTGTTAAATTAATCACCCTATTTTTTTATAGAAAACTTGATCCTGGTATCATTAATTTTACTTAATCTGGGAAGATCTCAAGTTTTTATAATATTCGATAGTCCTTTTAAGACCATCAATCAAACTGATTTTAGGTTCCCAGTTCAACTTCGATTTAGCTAAAGTTATGTCAGGGCTTCTCCTAATAGGATCATCTTTAGACAATTCCGAATATACAATTTTAGATTTAGAGTTTGTCAATTTA
>CP070770.1:891390-894794 GCA_020345765.1 Deltaproteobacteria bacterium | reverse complement strand
TTCCCCACCCAATCCGTAGCCGTGGCTGTTAGCGTATGGGGTCCGTCAAGTAGAGTCGGAGAACTCAAAGTAAAACTCCCTCCTGATGCCGTCGTCGTCCCCCATGAGATCACCCCATCAAAAACCTCTACTACCGAGCCATCCTCAGCGTTGCCGGTTACATCAAAGGTTTTGGCTTTTGTTGCACCTGATCTCGGAGAGGTTATCTGCGGCGCATACGGAGCAATGGTATCTACCGTTATTGCCACCCCGGCTGAATAGTCAGATGTATTACCTGCTGCATCGGTGGCTGTTGCCCGTAATGTATGCGGCCCGTCGGCTAAAACCGGGGTAGTAAGACTGAAATTTCCTACTCCGTTTGCCACCACCGTTCCTAGTGAAACTATTCCATCAAAAACCTCCACCGTGGAGCCGGCCTCCGCAGTCCCGCTAACCGTCGGGGTATTGTCACTGGTAGGACCCGATAAGGGAGAAGTAATGACTGGTGTCGCAGGGCCAATGGAATCCACAAATACCGAAATAAAAGTAGAGCTCCAGTTACCCGCATTGTCCCAAGCAGTAGCAGTTAATGTATTCGAGCCCTGATTAAGCGGAGTAATTCCTCCTACCGTTACCACCCAGCTCACACCACCTGAAGCCATCTCCCCATTAATTTCCACTTTATTTATCCCATTAGTATCGGTCGCGGTTCCAAATACCTGTATTGTAGTCTTGTTCAAAGTGGAGCCGGCAACCGGTAAGCTAATAGTCACTCCCGGCGGGGTTATATCTACCGTCAGGCCGATACTGTCACTGCCGGTATCATCACAATCCTTAACCGTTACCTCCACCCCTACAGTCAATACTCCCTCAGGCAAATCAGTATCGGTAAAGGAAACACTTCCGCCACTCACTTGAGCACTTAAGGTAGTACCATCAACCGTAAGCACCGCCGTGCTCCCGTCCGGGGCATCGGTGAGAGCGGTTACCGTATACTGGAAATTCCCCCCGGGAATACTGTCATCGTCAGAGCCCAAAAATGCCCCTGCCGCGGGATCGGTTATCATAACAGCAGGAGGATTAAAGGTAATCACTGCACAGGGCAAGGTTTCTATATCGGGATTGATCCCATCCGACCAGGAGGCACAGATGATAGAAGCTCCCATATTATCCGGGGGACCGGCAAGCTCACAGCTGTTCAGCCTGTAGGTATAAGTCCCATCACCGTTATCGCTTAGAAAAGTAATGGTATCCTCGAGAGGATCGCCGGCCAACACTATGTTATCAACTCCGGAATACTCTGTTGCCAAATTAGCATTCTGGCCAAACCTGATGGCAAACTGCGGATTATTCTCAACCGCCGGATCAATACTTGAAAGATTAAACTCCTTTAAAACCCACGTGGTGTCACCGGTTACAGCGCTGCCAGCCACCAAGTTCCAGCTTGAACCACCATTAGTGGAATACCACATAGTGGAGTTTTCCCCTGGTGCATCAAGACCAGCAGTGGCCACATTATATCTGATTGTTATGTTCTGATAGCCTGTTGTATCGATTACCTTCCGCATCTTCCCACCTGCCCGGAAAGCGGCGTACCAACTCCCTACACCGGTGCTGGGACCTACATGATTATCACTTAAAAATTCATCTGTTATTGGTGCCTCATGCGTCCAGCCACAACCATCAGGTGTAGATGGAACACAACTCTCAAAATCCTCAATATAAATATCCTGGGTGGTGGTGATGGTATTCCGGTTTGAGGCCACATTAATAAGACTCTCCTGGCCGGTTACCCCTGATCCCCCGGCATTTAAGAGGGTTACGGTTAAACGAGTACTCCCGACCACCTCCGACGATGCCGCTGCAATGGAAATATTAGTCGGTATATCAATACTAACCGTAAAATTTACGGTAGCTGAATTCCAGTTACCCGCTACATCATAAACCGTGGCGGTAACGGTATAAACTCCGGAGCTTACCCCGGTAAATTCTACTGAAAATCCCCCACTTCCTGAATAATCCCATTCCTCACCAACCGTCTCTAACTCCACTCTCACTCTATCTACCCCTGAGCAAGTGTCATCGACGGTCCCGGTAACATTGATTGTCGAAGCTTTGATAATACTCCCGTCTGTAGGTGAGGTGATACTTATAGTAGGCACAACCCTATCTACCCGGACAGTAATAGCTGTAGAGGTAAAATTTCCCGTGTTATCTTGGGCCTGGGCCGTTATCGAATATGCGTTATCGCAAGCCGGCAAACCACCAACATCTGCAGTCCAGCTCGTCAGGCCCGAAGCCAGGACGGCATTGACTAATATATTATTCAACCCACTGCAATAATCGGAAGCACTACCGGTCACTACCACAGATGAGCTTGTCACCCAGTCATCCGGTGAAGGCGAGCTAATACTCAATTCCTCCGGTTCTACTGTATCTACCCCAACTGTAATAGAAGTGCTTTGGGACCCTCCGGCATAATTAGTCGCAGTTGCGACAATCGTAAGCGGGTTATTACAGGGGCCTAAAGTATCCAGGGTTGCTTCCCAAGTAAATGCTAAGGGACCACCAGCCAATATGGCACTTACCCCATTTACTATTACGGTTTCTATGCCGCTCTGTAGGTCTGTAGCATTTCCCTGGACCAGATAACTGGTTGTATCGAGCCATACCCCTGCTGTAGGATCTGTAATATTTACTTGAGCTGGATCTGGCGGGAAAGTATCAACTTTAATTGTCCCAACAGTAGTAGAGGGATTTCCCGCTATATCCAAGACCCTTATCATAAAAGTGTTTACGCCCGCATTTAAATTAATTAAAGTCGCACTCCAACTGCCCATTATCGGGTCGAGGGTAAAGCTGGATATACTTACCCCTTCCACTACTACGCTCCCTATTTCACTGCAATCATCGGAAGCATACCCGGTTACCTGTATCCAATTGGTATTGGTCCATTCTGGTAGAGGTGGATCAATACTTACTGACTCCGGTCCTATCGAATCTATTACTACCCGACGGTAATCTGACGGGGATTTATTGCCAGCACTGTCATAAGCCTCAGCATTAATAATATACGGATCAATACAGGTGCCCGAACTGATTATAATTGCAGTCCAGTCCGGCACACCCGAAATATCCGCTGTTACTCCATCCACAACCACTCTATCAATCCCTCCGCTGGGTGCAGGGTCCGTTACGGTCCCTGTGACCGTAATCGGACCGGCTCCCAGGACAGACCACTCGGTGGGTGTTACAATTGAAACCGATGGGTCAACACTATCCAGAAATACACTCATCAAAGTCGAACTCCAATTCCCAACCTCATCAGTAGCTACAGCTGTTATGGCATTGACTCCCTGAGATAAAAGAAAAATGGTTGCATTCCAATCCGGCAAAGAGGAGATGTCTGCCGGTATATTATTAAC
>CP070770.1:887871-891290 GCA_020345765.1 Deltaproteobacteria bacterium | reverse complement strand
AGTCCCGATGGACATCGGGACGAAGTAGACTTTTACCATCATTATTAATCGTAGTCATTTGCTTCTTAGCCTATTCTAACACTTTCGGAGTTCCCTTCCAATTTGACGATATTCCGAACATAGTGGAAAACCGCTACCTTCACCTGAAGGAGCTATCATTTTCAAACTTAGTGACTGTTATCGCTAAGAGTCGCAACCCTAGACGCCCGGTAGCATATTTAAGTTTTTCTCTCAATTATTACTTCGGAGGCCTCAATGTTTTTGGGTATCATTTTGTAAACCTGCTCATTCATGCTCTGACAGGGATTATTCTGTATTTCTTATTTGTTACTACTCTTAATTTAGGACCGCTTAAAGGTAAGTATGAGAGACGGGAATGGTTAGCGCTAATCATTGCTTTACTCTGGGTAGTGCATCCGGTCCAGACGCAATCTGTGACCTATATTGTGCAGAGGATGAACAGTATGGCCGTGATGTTCTTCCTGCTTTCGCTTTATCTTTATGTCCGGGGAAGGCTGGGAGGGGAGAGGAAGTTCAAGGTTTGGTGTTATTCAGGTAGTGCGGCAGCAGGGATGATGGCCCTGGGGAGTAAGGAGATCGCAGGGGTATTACCGTTGATGATTTTACTTTATGAGTTTTATTTTTTCCAGAGCCTTGATTTCCGGGTAATAAGGAGAAAATATCTTTGGATTGTCAGCATCTTAGTCGTATTTTTAATTATTGCCCTGATTTATCTGGGACCAAATTTCATCAGAGGGGTATTAGCTGGATACCAGGATCGGGATTTTACTTTAGGCGAGAGGTTATTGACCCAGTTACGGGTGGTAATATATTACTTAAGTATACTAGTCTTTCCCCCGCCATTTAGGCTTAACTTGGACCATGACTTCCCAATATCTTATTCCCTGTTTAATCCGGTCTCAACCTTTTTCTGCTTACTGGGGCTTATCGGGTTAATTGGGTTGGGAGTTTATCTGGCTCGAAGGAAATCCCTGGCCTCGTTTGGGATTTTTTGGTTCTTGGGGAATCTGGTAGTGGAATCTTCGATAATTCCGTTGGAATTTGTTTTTGAACACCGGTTATATCTACCTTTACTGGGATTTCTTTTATTTTTGGCCGAGATGGTCAAAAGGAAAGTGAGGGCGAGGGGATTTATTTATGGAGCATTTGCCTTGATTCTTATTTTTACTTTTTGGACATTCCAGAGGAATATCGTTTGGAATACTGAATTTGCCCTCTGGAGTGATAGCGCTAAAAAATCACCTAATAAAGCAAGGCCTCATAATAATATTGGAATTGCTTATGATAAAAAGAGAATGTATGATGAGGCTATCGGAAAGTATCAGCGGGCCCTCAAGATTGATCCTAATTATGTAAGGGCATATAATAATCTCGGATTTGCTTACTTTAATAATGGAATGTATGATGAGGCTATCAGGGAGTATCAGCGGGCCCTGGAAATAAAGTCTGATTTCACTGAAGCCCACATGAATCTTGGAATTGCTTACGCTGAAAAGAAAATGTATGATGAAGCAATCAAGGAGTACCAGCGAACCTTAGAATTAAAGCCTGGCTATGCTAAAGCATTTTATAATCTCGGAGACGCTTATCTTAATAAAAAGATGTATGATAAAGCTATCATGGCATACCAGCAAGCCCTGTATATTAACCCCAATTATGCCGAGGCACATAATAACCTTGGAACTATTTACCATAATAGGGAGATGTATGATGAGGCCATCAGAGAGTATCAGCTAGCCTTAAGGTTAAAGCCCGATTTAGCCATGACCCATTATAATCTTGGAGTGATTTATTATCATCGAGAACAATATAATCTAAGCACAAAACATATTAAGAACGCAAAGAAACTAGGTTACCCAGTCCCTTCAGAATTTAGGGAGATGCTGCAGTAAGATTCGAGAAGGCTTAATGAATAATCGATCTTCTCCCTTTATTAATCTTCCCAGCCAGTTGTCAGCCTGAGATGGATATGGGGATGGTTTCCTTTTTTAAAAAATACCTGACTTCATGCTCCGCACAGGCAGGGTCGATAGAAACTTCGCCCTCTACATTGATGCATTATTTGGGATGAATGGTTGGAAAATTAGATATCAGAATAAGAGAGAAACGGAAAGAAGATATAGACGGGATCATTAACATTGCTCAGGGTCTTCCTGAGTATTTCAACCCTAGAGAAATAGAGCGATTGAGGAAAGAAGCACCCGGTTTGGAAGGCTTGGTGGTAGAGAAGGGGGATATAGTTGGGTACCTCTTGTTTAAAATTGACCGGAGAAAGGATATTTGCATTATTGACAGTATTGCAGTACGTAAAGATTTAATGTCCCGGAGTATTGGGAGTGAATTAGGCAAGAGACTTTTCAAGACTGCCCAAAATAGAGGAATTGGAACAGTGCAGGTAGCTACGCTGGCTCCGATAATAAAATATGCTCCTTATGAGAAAACAAGAAATTTTTATGTAAAAAAATTAGGCTTCCAAGAAGGCGAAGTTGTGGCTGATTATTGGTATCCAGGAAGCGACCCGGCAATTGTTCTTTATAAAAAAATCGGAGATTAGCGACGAATGTTAAATGAATTCAAGCGGGAGATCGATTATTGCACTTACTGCCCGAAGCTCTGCCGGTTTAGCTGTCCGGTTTCCAACGCCGAATTCCGAGAGACGGTTACCCCCACCGGGAAGATGTCCTTCCTTTACCTGCTCCGGCAGGGGACGGTTCAGTTGAATCAAGAGGTTGGCTCCGTATTTTACAAGTGTGCCGAATGCCTCCGCTGCTATCATTACTGCGAGCATAAGATCGAGACCCCCCCGGCGTTGAGGGCGGGGCGGGAGATTGTACTTAAGGAAGGGGTTTGTCCTCCGGGCATTATGGAGCTCGGGAGTAATTTTGAGCAACGTGGCAGCCCTTTTAAAGAGGATCTGCTCAAAAAGTTTCGGGACATTCTTCCTCAAAAATATTTTGTCTCCGAGGCCCAAGCAGTCTATTTCCCGGGCTGCAGTGCTATAAATTATTTTCCTGAGAATATCACCGATACCTTTACGGTCCTGGAGAAGGCCGGGGTAGACTATGTCTCTGCCTACGGAGAGGAAAAGCTCTGCTGCGGCTGGCCCCTTAATTGTCTGGGGGACAGTGAGGGTTTTAAAAGAATAGCCGAGGAGAATTATAAGAGCTTGAGACGATACCGGTTGATTATAAGCGGCTGCCCCGCCTGTGTTTATGCCCTTAAGGTAAAATATGCGGAGCTGGGCCTTACCCTGAAGAAGGTTGTCCATATCAGCGAGTTTCTAAGGGGTCTGATCGAGGAGAAAAGGCTTGTCCTGAAACCCAAGGTCGAGGATGCCATCATCTACCACGATCCCTGTTTTCTGGGACGTTATTTGGAGGTTTATAATGAGCCCCGGG
>CP070770.1:884331-887771 GCA_020345765.1 Deltaproteobacteria bacterium | reverse complement strand
ATTGCGCGCCAGGATGCCCTGCTTATCCTCCGGGTAGCCGGGCATCGGCGATCCTAAACGGCCGAAGTTGGGCAGTTCCGGGTGCTCGTTGCGTCTCTGAAAGTATCTTGCCATCAGATCGAAAAGCAGCTTCACTAACTCCTCGTCGTCTTCGGGTATGGGAGGGTCTGCCGGTGCCCAGGTGGACCATTTGCCGTCATGGCTGAGTCCGGTCAGACCCATACAGCTTATTGCGCACCTTGCGTGAATCCCCTTCTTTATGTGCGTGATCTCCCTCCCACCCATGGTAAATGTTACCCGCTCCTCTAAGCTCATGAACCGGGCCGGACAAACGTTAAGGCATATTTTGCACTCATCGCAAGGGTTCTCGTCCAGCGGCTGATCCGGCTTTAAGGGAGCATCGGTTATCACCGAACTCAAGTAGATGCGCGCTCCGTATTCCGGCGTCATCACATTACCGCTCAGGCCGATGGCGCCGAGCCCGGCCGCAACCGCCGCATAGCGGTGGGAGAAAGGAGGTTTTAGTCCCGTTACCGGATCCGATCCCTTGCTATACACCCCGTTGGGGGAAAGGGCCTCGGCGCGATAGCCGCGGGAGCGTATTTCTTCTGCAAGTGTCAGACCGACGCGGCCCAACAACTGGATGTTTTCGTAGAAGTGATCGCGATACGGTTGGGGGTCCATTTTCGCGAGGTAGTCGAATATTTTATCCTCGGGCTCAATCACCAGAAATGAAATTACATTCCGTGCTCCGGGCAGGATAGGTTCCGGATCCGCTTCCGGCGGGCCGGCGAGGTTCTCCCGACTTGCTATCCCGACCTTTGCCACTCCCATGTCCAGGGCAACACGCTTCAATGATTCGGTCAAATCATTATTCATTTATACCACCTCTATTATCCTGACCGGCAACTATCCCTTAACTGAGCATGCTTCACATTTGCTTTATAACACTTGGAGACCGGGGGGTCAATACCGATCAACCTGTTTTTTAACCTATTACCTAAAACTAATTTTCCCTTGAACAATACCCCAATCCAAGATAAAATTCTTACCGATATGAACGCAAAACCTAACCACCGCAATACTTCCGAACCGGAACATAAGGATAAATCGGCTCAAAGTATTCTCTATGAGCTGCAAGAGGAAGGCGTTAAGCGACCTCGGCTTTGGCGCCAAATGGTGCCCTGGCTGGTCACTACCGCCATCCTCTGGTGGATCTTTCGGGAAATTAATTTTAAAGAGTTCCTGGACACACTTTCCGGGGCTCGTCTTTCACTGTTACTTCCCGCCATGTTCGGATTCACAGTGGTATTTACCGTCTTCGATATCCTCAGCTTCGGTATATGCTACCGCTGGTTTGTAGTCCCGGAGTTGACTATGCGGGAAATGCTCAATGCCCGCTTGGGCTGTTATCTATTCCAGGCCCTCTATACACCTCTTGAGCCCCTGGGCCACTTCGCCTACTTTCTTCGGCACAAGGGCGCTCCCATCACCTGGACCTTGTCCGCGGATCTCTTTGCCCTGCTGAATGACATATTCGTGGTCAATGCCGTCATGACCGTAACCATTATCCTCAACACCGCCTTCAACTTTGCCCCCGAACTCGAGTCCTTCTGGCTATTCCCTTTGGTCTTTCCCTGGTTAATCGCTTACGTACATTTCCGCTACTGGTTCAGCGACTCGAAAGATCGCTACGGATTACGTTTCAGCCGGCACCCGGCGCTACGCTCCTCCCAGCTTGGTAAGGTTCACCATTACCTCAAGGTCTACGCTGCCCGTTTAGCCGTGGCCCTAGCCGGGATCGCGGCCCACGCCGCTGCCCTTATGGCCTTTGGTATCGAGGTTCCTTTTCCCGTAGTTATAGTGGTAGCACCTTTGATCCTCGGCGGGGCCTTTTTGCCTATCTCCGGCGGCGGGTTCGGCGGCCCCCAACTGGTGGCCTTGATCCTGCTCCCTTACGTCGAGGGAAACGAGGCACTTCTGGCCGCCTACAGTATGTCTTTCTCTGCCTGCTTCACCCTGAGCCGCTCCCTGATTGGTGCAATCTTTTTACCAGGCTACCTTCGGGACCTAAGAGATGCGGTTCCCCGCATAACCACCGATCCCATAACCGGTGACCCACTTTGATAAGTCTTGAAAAAAAGGAGGAGAATATGTTGCTTCGCGCCGGGTTGCAGGAATCCGCAGATTTTGGAAAGGTCGTAGGGGACATCGGTCCGTTCTTTATCGCGGCCGGAATTCCGTTATAATAAAGGGGTTCCGGGTCAAGCCCGACAATGCTGCCATCATCCTTGACATCAATCCTTAATCTCCACTCCAGCCGCCAGCAGGGCAAGGTCCCGGTAATCCTTAAACGGCGCTTCCACCATGATCATCATCTTCTGGGTCTCCATTGACCCCTCCGCATGGACAGTGATCATCTCCTGGTGGGCGCTTTCCGCCGAGGCCACCCACCGATGGGTGTGGGCGACCATCTTCAGGCGCTCTTCGGTGGTGTACTTGGGATTACCCCCTAAGTAATGCTCCATATAAGGCCGCGTCTCCGGGTTCTCCCAGTCCCGATAGGTAGGGAGGGTAGAGATAATGCCCCCGGAAATGTCCTGGACCATCTTGATCACCTCGTGGTAGCTTCGGGCATAGTGGAGCTTGGCCATGTTGGTAATTAAAGGACTGGGCACCGCAATCTCCCCGTACCTAACCGGAGAAAGGGTGGCGGCTTGCGCTAATGCCTTGATCGTCTCCACGTAGGAGGCGATATTGACCAGCTTATCTTTTACGTGCTCTTCATTCGAGATCCCGTTCATCTCCGCCATTGCCACCGCGCATCCGGCCAGGTTCTCCACGATGGGAATATGATAACAAACCGCCGTGAAACGATGGAACGTTGCGAAGGTATAGGCCAGGAGGATGGCATAGGCCCATTCTCCGCACATAAACACCCGCTCCCAGGGAACAAACACATTATCAAATACTATCATTGCCTCGTTGAGGTCGCGGATTGGTAATGAACTGGGATATTCATTGGGAGAACGCTCCCCGCGACTGGGCCGGCAGATGAACTTAATTCCCTTGGCGTTGGACGGCGTGGCAAAGGAAACCGCATAATCCGCTTCGTTTTCCTGCATGTTCCGGGTGGGCAGCACGATGATGTCGTTGCAGCAGGGAGCCGCGGTAATATGCATCTTGCAGCCCTTGACCACGATTCCATCCTTATTCCGATCCACCACATGCAGGTAATAGTCGGGATGTGCTTGGCCGGCCGGGGTTTTACTCCGATCCCCTTTTGTGTCGGTGACTGCTCCGCTTAATGTCCAGTCGTTCTTAATAAGGTATTCCAGATAATTCTTGGTCCGCTCTACATATTCCGGTTTATTCATCTGCTGGGCCACAACCATTGCCGCATTGAGGGCATCGGTGCCGATATCCTTTCCGAAGGGGAG
>CP070770.1:880774-884231 GCA_020345765.1 Deltaproteobacteria bacterium | reverse complement strand
CAGGCCCCGGGAGAAAACAAGTATATTGTTTGCAATGCCGACGAAGGGGCCCCGGGGGCGTATATGGATCGGAGTATCCTGGAGGGTAACCCGCATAGCGTTCTGGAAGGGATGCTGATCGGGGCATACGCAATCGGTTCCCGTGAGGGTTTTATCTATATCCGTAATGAATATTCGCTCGCAATTAAAAATATCGGAACGGTAATCGAGCAGGCCCGGGGGTACGGTCTTCTCGGAAAGAATATTCTCGGTACCGATCTTTCTTTCAATATCCGAATAAATAGAGGCGGGGGAGCCTTTGTCTGCGGAGAATCCAGTGCCCTGATGGCTTCCCTGGAAGGTGAGGTGGGAGAGCCCCGGGCAAGATACACTCATAATGTCGAAAGAGGTTTATATGGTAAGCCGACCAATTTGAATAATGTCGAGACCTGGGCGAATGTGCCTTTGATTATCAGTAAAGGAGTTGAGTGGTATACGGGCATCGGCACCGGCGATGTATCCCGCAGTCCCTGGGAAGGGAATAAGGGAACCAAAATTTTCTCCCTGGTGGGCAGGGTAAGAAATAATGGCCTGGTGGAAGTGCCTTTGGGAACTACTCTCCGGGAGATCATCTATGATATCGGGGGAGGCTTACTCAAGGGAAAGCACCTGAAAGCGTTTCAAATCGGGGGACCTTCCGGGGGCTGTGTCCCCGGAAGCATGCTGGATCTTAAGGTGGATTTCGATGAGATTACCAGGGCGGGTTCGATAATGGGTTCCGGGGTGATAATGGCTATGGACCAGGGGACCTGCATGGTAGACGCCGCCCGAACCGCGATAGGATTCCTGGAAGAGGAGTCATGCGGAAAGTGTGTGCCCTGTCGGGAAGGGACCAAGCGGATGCGGGAGATCCTCAGCGGTATTTGCGACGGGAGAGGAATGGAGCGGGATCTAGATTTGCTCGGAGAGCTTTCGGAGGCGGTTGTCGAGAGCTCACTCTGTGGTCTGGGAAGAACGGCACCGAACCCGGTGCTTACCACAATCCGCTATTTCCGGGAGGAATACGATACTCACATCCGGGATAAATGGTGCCCGGCAGGTGTTTGTCGGGCACTCGTCAGCTACCGGATCGACGCCAAGAAATGCACGGGCTGCACCCTGTGTGCGAAGCAGTGTCCTTCCCAGGCAATCAGCGGTGAGAGAAAAAAATCCCACCGGATCAATCAGAAGAAGTGTATTCAGTGCGGGGCCTGTTCCGAGGCCTGTAAGTTCGGGGCAGTCCTAATCAGCCCGCGCAAGGTCAGGGGAAGATGAGCGATAGAGTCAGGTTGACGATTAATGACCGGGAGGTCCAGGCAGAAAGAGGGGCTTCTTTACTGGAGACCGTCCGGAGAATGGGGATTGAGATCCCAACCCTGTGCTATAACGAAGAGCTCTCGAGCTACGGGGCCTGCCGGCTCTGCCTGGTTGAGATTTTTCGGGGCGATCACTCCCGGCTGGTAGTTTCCTGCGTCCATCCGGTGGAGGAGGATTTAGTGGTAAGAACCGATACCGACCGGGTAATGCGTACCCGGAGGGTAGTTGCCGAACTGCTCCTGGCCCGAAGTCCCAACTCCGAAAAGATTCAGCAGATTGCCAGAGAAATGGGAGTAGAGGAAGCTCGTTTCCAACAGGAGGATAATGACTGTATTCTCTGCGGGCTGTGTGTACGGACCTGCCGGGAGGTGGTAGGAGTCGAAGCCCTCGGTTTTTCCCAGCGGGGCAGTAAAAGGGAGGTAACAACACCTTTTAACGAGCCTTCGCAGGTATGTATTGCCTGTGGGGCCTGCGCTTATATTTGTCCGACCGGATATATCAAGCTTGAGGACAAGGACGGGGTCCGAAAGATCTGGGGGAAGGAATTCAAACTCCGAAAGTGCCAAGAGTGCGGGAACCACTTCGCCCCGGAATTTCAACTCAAATATATCCAAGAGAAATGGAATATCCCGAGGGAAAATCTGTTACTATGCCCAACCTGCCATGGTTGAGATGAATTGATTAAAAAAAGACTTAAAAATTATAGGGTTAGGCAAGATTAAGATCATAAAAATCAGTTTTGGGTAAAGTTAAAGATTTTTCTACCAAAATTAGGAATAAGTATGTTATACTGTTATAATAAACTGCGATTCTTATTTCATCTAAGCAAGAGCGATTGAGTATCCCCCTGAAGTGAAAAAAGAATTTAAGGGATATTAAGCAGCTTGGGTTCCTGAAAGGAGCAAGGGTTATGGCAGGCCCTCAAATGGTAATGTATGAAAAGGAGTTCCAGCTCATAACTGCGGTTATCGAGCGGTTAACCAAGGAGGCTAATGCTAAAGTTGTCTTCCTGGTAGATAAGAACGGCCAGCTCATTGCCAGTGCCGGAGAGACGAAGGACCTCGATACCACTTCCCTGGCGTCATTAACCGCAGGAAATATTGCTGCCACCGGGGGGCTGGCCAAGCTGATCGGTGAGAAAGAGTTCTCTATCCTTTTTCACGAAGGGGAGAAGGATAACCTTCATATCTCCATCGTTGCCCAGCGGGTCATCCTTGTGGTTATTTTTGATCAGCGATCCTCACTCGGCCTGGTACGCCTCCGGGTAAAGAAGGCAGGGGACGAGCTTGCGGGCATCTTCCAAAGCCTGCTGACAAAGGTAGAGCAGGAGCAGGAAGAGGTTGCTGAATCTCCTTTCGCCGAGATTACCGACGAGGATATTGACAACCTGTTCAGTGACTGATTATTTAAGAAAGCGTTTCGGTAATGTCATTTATTAATTACGCATCCCGGGAGATTAACTGTAAGATCGTATATTATGGTCCTGGGCTTGGTGGAAAAACTACCAACCTTCAGTATATCTATGAAAAGACTAATCCAACCGCTAAAGGTAAGATGATCTCTTTGGCTACGGAGACCGAGCGGACACTTTTTTTCGACTTTCTTCCTCTGGCACTTGGGGAGATCCGGGGATTTAAGGTCAGGTTTCATCTATACACAGTTCCGGGGCAGGTCTTCTACGATGCCAGCAGGAAGCTGATCCTGAAGGGAGTGGACGGGATCGTTTTTGTCGCCGATTCCCAGATCGAGAGGATGGATGCCAACATGGAAAGTCTGGATAATATGAAGATTAACCTGCAGGAGCAGAGCTACGATCTTGCTAAAATTCCTTATGTTATGCAGTATAACAAAAGGGACCTGCCTAATGCTGCCATGTTGGAAGAGCTGAAGAAGGTCCTGAATCCTAATGGAGTGCCCGATTTCGAGGCCGTAGCTACTGTGGGAACCGGAGTGTTCGAGACTCTCAAGACGGTCTCCAAGTTGGTGCTGGTCGAGCTGCGGAAGGGGAAATAAGCACTCCATAATCATGGGTCAGGACCTGTCCGAGGCATAATTTACCACTTAAGTGCCAGTTAGAATAAGGTTTTTTTATTAATAGAAGATAATAGTTTGTTTAATTGAA
>CP070770.1:877050-880674 GCA_020345765.1 Deltaproteobacteria bacterium | reverse complement strand
GCTGATTTCATCTCCTTGAACCTCTGGGCACACTCCTTACTGCAGAAATAATAGTCCTGCCCCTTTATCTGCTGTCTTACTGCCTCATCTTTAGGAATATAGGTATTGCACTGGGGATCCTTTATCATTTCCTTGCTTCCGCCCGGGGAAAGATCCTCCGGAATCGAGCCCCTCCTGTCCTCCCGGCTACCAAACAGGTTCTTAAACAACCGGTAACCAAGGTAAGACAAGATTATGATAAGGATTAATCGCTGCATATTAAAGTTGATAGTGAATCTATTCCTTCGACAGGCTCAGGACAAGTATTTAAATTTTACATTTTTCATTTTGCAATTTACAACCCGCTTCGAGCGGACTAGCCAATCTTTCTCACAACCTTATCATCTCCCAGCCCTGCCAACAACTGGGATACGGACAGGTTCAGCCGGGGATGAATCTCCCCGGCCGCGATCTCGTTCAGGGGAGTAAGGACAAACCCCCGGGTGTGGAACTGGGGATGGGGGACGTTCAGGTCGGGCTGACTGATTATCTCCTGATTATAAAAAAGCAGGTCGAGGTCAATGATCCGGGGGCCTCCTTTGACTGTACGCTGCCTCCCCATCTGCCCCTCGATCCCCAGCAGTGAGACAAATAGCTCTTCTGCTGGCAGGGAGGTCTCAAGCTTGACCGTAGCGTTGACAAACCAGTCCTGCTCAATCTCTCCCACCGGCTCGGTCTCGTAAAAGGAAGAGGAAGCAATAACCCGGGTTTTCCTTAGCTTTCCCAGCCGGCTTATCGCCTCCTTACAGTTGGCCAGTTTATCTCCCTGATTAGAGCCGATTCCGATATAAGCAATATTTTTCACCCTCAAAAACCGATCTTCTTAATCCGGGCAACTGCTTCATTGAGCCGGTCCTTGTCCTTGGTCAGCGCCATCCGGATATAACCCTCTCCCGCCAAGCCGAACCCGCTCCCCGGGGTGCACACTATCCCCCCTGCTTCCAATAAATGCTCAACGAAACCGACCGAGGTATAGCCACTGGGCACCTTGATCCAGAGGTAAAACGTCGCCTTGGGAGGGTCAATCTCCAACCCTGCTTCCTTAAGACCTTTGACCAAGACCTCCCTCCGCTCTTGATATACCGCTCTGATCTTTTCCATTACCGTCCGATCCCCGTTCAGGGCCTCGATTCCCGCCACCTGAACCGCGGAGAAGAGCCCGGAATCAATGTTGGTCTTGAGCTTGCCCAGGGCGGAGATCGCTTCGGCATTACCAACCACGAAACCTATCCGCCAGCCGGTCATATTGAATGTTTTGGAAAGGGAATGGAACTCCACCCCCACCTCTTTAGCCCCTTCCACCTCGAGAAAGCTGGGGGGGAGATAGTCGTCATAATATACCTCCGAGTAGGCGGCATCATGACAAATAAGAATCCTATATTTTTCAGCAAATTTAACTGCCTCCCCAAAGAACTCCTTGCCGGCTACGGCGGCCGTGGGATTATTGGGATAGTTTAAGAACAGCAGCTTGGCCCTCTTCGCCGCCCGGGCAGGGATCTTCTCCAGATCGGGGAGGAAACCGTTCTCCCGGGAGAGCGGTAGGTAGTAAGATCCTCCACCCGCCAAGCGGGTTCCGACGTTATATACCGGATAACCGGGGTCGGGGACCAAGCTGAGATCGCCGGGGTTGAGGAAAGACATCGGGATATGGGCTATCCCCTCTTTGGAGCCCGTGAGTACGAGAACCTCTTTGACGGGATCGAGTTCTATACCAAACCTCGTCTTATACCAGGTCGCAACTGCCTCCCGGAAGCTGTTAGTCCCTTCATAAGGGGGATAGCCGTGATTTGCGGGGTCTTCAACCGCGAGCTTCATTGCCCGGATTATGTTCGACGGCGTCGGCTGATCCGGATCGCCGATACTCAGGTCGATCAAAACCACACCCTTTGCCAACGCCTCTGCCTTTTTCCTGTCGATCCCGGCAAAAAGATACTCCGGCAGTTCCCTGATCCTTCTCGCTATCTCTGGCTTAGTTTTATTCGACTTTGTCAACCGGTTCCCTCCTCTTTTTATCTTTAAGCTGTTGACTCTGTAAATGCAGACAGGATCTTGAATTCGATCGTGAGCTACAATTATATTTAATTGTCTTGGAAAAAGCAAGAGGTATAGCAGGACACAAATTGTTTGGACCGGTTTACCTGCTCTCTTTTTGGGTGCTCAGGAACTCAAGAAATGCCTGACCGGCGGGAGACATGGTGCGGCTGGCGTGACTGATGAGATAAAAGCACCGGGTAAACCTGGTTCCCCGGATCGGAACTGTCCTGAGCAGCCCGTTCTCCACCTCTACTTCAACCGCCTTTTTCGAAAGGATCGACACCCCCATCCCTGCCCTTATCCCCTGCTTTACCGCTTCGGTACTCCCGAGCCGGCATGCTACTTTAAGCTCGCGTGCCCGGATCCCTTTCTTCTTCAAAACGCTTTCCATAAGCTCCCGGGTAGCCGAACCGCTTTCCCTCAGGATGAAAGGCTCCCCGAGCACCTCCCTCGGATCTACTCCCCGCGAGGATCTTGCCCATTTGTGGGAAGGCGGGACGACAAGAGACAGCTCGTCTTTCCAGAACTCCCGGGTTTCAAGGCTCCGATCGGAAGGGTGCGAGCCGACGACTCCCAGCTCGACCGAGCCGACTTTTACCTTGTCGACGATCTCGCGGGTATCGCCGACGACCAGGTTAAACAAGACATCGGGATACCTGCCCCGGAAACGCCCGATCAGCGGAGGCAGGACATAGGTCCCGGGGATCGTACTCCCTCCCACATTCAGCTCTCCCTTAATATGATCAGCCTGAGTGCTCATTGCCCTCTCCGCCTTCTCCTTGAGGGCCAGCATACTGAGGGTATAATCATGGAAGACCCTGCCCGCCCTAGTCAGATGGACCTTCCTGCCTTTCCGGTCCAGCAGCCTTACCCCCAGCGTCCACTCAAGAGACGCTACATGCGCACTTAACGTCGGCTGGGTCAACGACATGGCCCTGGCCGCCTCGGAGAAGCTGCCGAGCCGGACAACCTGGCAGAACACCTCCACCTGCTTAAAATCAAAGCCAGCTTTCTTAAGCTTCATTTGCTTTATTCCCCCGCCAGTAGAAAGTTAATAAAAGAAAATGCCCCATAGAGTAACAAACCACAGGTATTATATGAATGCACA
This sequence comes from Deltaproteobacteria bacterium, assembly GCA_020345765.1. GTDB lineage: Bacteria > Desulfobacterota. The sequence goes on along the minus strand of CP070770.1, from coordinate 877,493 downwards.
CAGTTTCACAGGGTCACTACCTTGTCGGCTCCCAGGAAAGTCTCAGTTATATCATACATGTTAGAAACACTGCCCACCTTTACCTTATCGCTGAGTCCATAGTAGTCCAAACAAGTCCCGCAGGCCATTATCTTAACCCCGGTACTTTCGAGCTTTCCAAGGTTCTCAAGAACCTCCGAGCCTTCCGCCACAAGCTTCACCCCGTTATTCATAAGCACCAGTGCCTGCGGCTTAGCTTTGGACTCCGTTAATGCAAAAGAGAATGACTTCATTAAGACCTTACCCAGTTCCTCCTCCCCCTGGCCGATCCTGTCGGTATTGATGAAGATAACAGTACCAGGTCCGCAGGAAACATTTCCTTCGACTGCCTTCTCCCTTACTATTTCTTTTTTCATTATCGAACCTCCCTACTTATCAAATAGATTTTAACCTCTCTCCCAACT
>CP070770.1:873297-876950 GCA_020345765.1 Deltaproteobacteria bacterium | reverse complement strand
TACTTGCTTCGGACTACCGAAGAGAAGCTGGATCTGAGCACCGGGGGTTATGGGTTTGCCATCGCTATCTCTTATCGCGGGCTTGATGTCAGCACCTTCTTTCTGCTTATCCTTGCAAGTATGCTTTTCTCCAGTGAGGTTGGCAGCGGAACCATCAAAACCATCCTGACCAGGCCCCTGAGGCGTTTTGACCTGCTGCTGGCCAAATATCTTACTGCCCTCGTTCTGGTGGTAATCGCAACCCTGCTCATTGGTGGCATTGGGCTCCTCTCCGGGTGGGCCTATTACGGCCTGGAAGACTTAAGAGAGAGCAACTATGTCATCTACACCCAACGGCAGCTCTTGGGAAATCTGGGTCTGGCCTATCTCTTTTGCATTATCCCCCTGTTCTGTATCGCTTCCCTGGGAGTGACGGTTTCCACCTTTTCGAACAGCACCGGAGCTGCTCTTGGGATCAGTATTGGAATATTTATTGTCTTAGAACTTCTCTGCCTCACCAGACTCCGTACATTCCTCTTTCCCCTTGAGCGATTTACCCCCCTTCTGCTAATCGAAGACATGGCTGATGGGCTGCCGTTCAACTGGTGGCCGGATATCTTCCATTGTTTGCTAATTTGTTCAATTTACACAGTACTATTCTTTATTATCTCCACCATATCCATTAAAAAAAGGGATTTCCTGGTTTGAAAAGGTCATTCTTTCCTCTCTGCATGTTACTTCTAATTATGACTGCCTTTCCGGTAAATGCTCGTGGAGAAAAACTGGCAGAATTCTACCCATATGAGCTTGAGGTTCCGGGCGAGATTGAGGAAAAGCTTATATTTGATCTAAACCAGGATGGATTAAAGGACCTTATCATACTCCATACCGGAGGTAAGAAGGAAGAGCAGAGATTTCTCTCTATATTTCTCCAGGAAAAAAGGAATGGATTTTCCCGGCGTCCTTTTCAGACCTTGGAAATTAAAGAAGGCTTTTCTGTATTTGATGTAGGGGATATTATCCCGAATCCCGGCGCTGAGATCGTTTTACTGGATTCCTCCGGAGTATCTTTCTACCAACAGGATTCTTCGAGACATTATGGAAAGCTCACCCGGTTGTTTGAATCTCAGAATATACTGGCCAATTCCGGTGATACAGAAGTCAGGAGCCTAAAATTCCTCTGGGATTTAAATGGTGATGGAAGCTCTGAAATCCTCATCCCTACCCTATCCGGCTATCAAATCTACCGGAAAGGGAATGATGGTGTATTTTATCCTTCACAATTGATTAGATTAGATGTGCCGGTTACCAGCGATTTAGGGCCGGAGCAGGGCTTCGGGAAAAAGGTGGATATCAACCGGCTAATAAAAATCCGCCCCTACCTTACCGGGATCACCGTGTCCTACCAGATCCCCAGCCTTTTTGTTGAGGATTTCAATGGAGATGACCGGAAGGATCTTGTCGGGCTGTGTAATAATGAATTGAGTATATTCCTCCAGCGGCCCGACGGTAGCATCCCCGAGCATCCGGATCGAAAGATTAAGAGAAGCCTGCTGACCGAAAAAGAAAAGAAACTTGCCTTTGCCGGAGAATCAATGGTCTTTGCCGACCTCAACGGGGATAAGATAATGGACCTGATCGTTTCCAAATACGGGGCAAAAGGCGACCGGGGCAGTATCAATCGATACCTCTATTTCGGCCAAAACGATCTTCATTTCAACGAGTATCCCGACCAGATCCTGTTTTCGGAGAATATCGAACCGCAGTTCGGTATCATTGACCTGAATAACGATGGAAAGCTCGATCTGGTAATCCCCTTCTTCAAGGCCCGGATTACCCAGGCCCTGAAGGTCATTGTTCAGAACAAGATCAAGATTCTTTTCTCCTTCTATCTATTGGGAGAAGACGGTAAATACCCCCAACAAAGAAGCAGCTTCAAGGTCATTGACTATCAAATAAAGGTGTTTGATATAAACCTTTTTGGGAAGGAATTCCGGCCTCTGATCTCGACCCTAGGGGACTTTAATGGCGACGGCTACCCTGACCTAGCCTCGGATAACGGCCAGGATCACATCTTGATTTTCCGGGGAAGTGAAAAGGGCGAGTTTGGGAGACAGCCGGACCAGATTATCAAATCTCCCTCCACCTTTTCCTACGATATCGATGACCTGAACGGAAACGGCCGGAGTGACATTATTTTATATTATTCGGATAGTAAGCAAGAAACCAGCATGCTCAGGGTCCTCTTGACCGAACCCTCCTCCTGAGATCCCCTTATCTTTAATAAATTCCCTATCCCGGATAGCTAATGTTTCCCTAAGACAGAAGTTCTTTCAGTTTTTCCACATACTCTCTCGGTACTGAGTCCCGTTCAAGCTCTGGACAGGCTTTGAGTTCAACTTCACCGTCAGTAAGCGCCGCAGCAAAGGCCATACACGACGGGTAACCGCATTTGCCGCATCCGCTCTTCTTCGGCAACAGTTTTAATATGTCCATAACGGCTGGGGGTTCGTAAGCAGTGTGGTCGGGCGTGATCTCATCCTTTTTCGCCTCTATTTCTCGGATAAGATCAACTACTTCGCTGGCTCCCGCTTTTGCGGCCTGGTCATCCACGAATGGAACCACCCGGACCTGGTTACGTTCCACCACGATATTATAGCCCCGCCACATGAATCTCAGGTAGGGATGATTTGGAAAATACTGGGCTTTTTCCTGTGTGGCATTCAGGTACGGCAAAAGTTCAGTTAGATCGCAGTCCAGATGAGCCACCGCACTCACAATTGGTATTGAGGGAGCACACTCCGGTCGGGAAACATCAATTTTGGTAATCTTCATATATAATTTATTTGCTAATTTAAAGTATAGATGCCCGCATCCGAATTTGTCAAGAAGAGAGAACCTTTTTTAACCTTACTTTATGCCTTCCAATTCCGCTATTACCCTGACACTGTTGACCGACACCGAATAGTTGAAAATCTTGACAGAATAGAATAAGATAAAGCCATCTGGAATTAGAGGATCTTGAGTTCTCTAAGGAGGTTAAGATTCTATGGGTTGGTTGCCGATTATTATAGCGCTAATTGCAGGATTTGCTTTAGGTCTGGGTGTTGCCTTTATCTTGAGGTTCGTTCAGGCAAGAACAGCTAAAGAGCTTGCCAACGAGCTGTTTAGTGAGAGTGAAGTCCAACGTAAAGCAGATATAGATGCTGTCATCGAAAATGTAAAAAACAGTTTCGGCAACCTGTCGCTGGAGGCGTTATCAAAGTCAACAGAAGAATTTTTAAAGTTGGCTAAAACGCGCTTAGAATCCGAGAGGGAGACGGGTATAAAGGAGTTAGACGCCAAGAAAAGTCTTATCGACCAGCAATTACAGCGCATGACCTCTGAGCTTGAAAATGTTTCCAAGCTTATGAAGGAGCTTGAAAAGGATAGAGTCGAGAAGTTTGGAGAGCTTGCTAATCAATTAAAAGCCGCGAGCGAGCAGACTACCGCACTCAGAAAAACCACAGACACTCTCCGCGAGGCCTTGGCAAGTACAAAAATGAGAGGTCAGTGGGGGGAACGGATGGCCGAAGATGTCCTGAAGCTTGCCGGATTCGTTGAGAACGTGAACTATTTGAAGCAGAAAGCTATCGAAGGGACTGGATCCCGACCAGACTTTACTTTCCTGCTTC
>CP070770.1:869515-873197 GCA_020345765.1 Deltaproteobacteria bacterium | reverse complement strand
TGCTGGAGATGGGAACCGAAGAGCAGAAGAAGAAATACCTGCCCCTCTTCTGTACCGATAATTTTAAGGCAGGCACCCTGGCGGTAATGGAGCCCCGGATAACCTTCGATCCCGGCTCCCTGTTCACCACTGCTGTCCGGGAAGAGGACGAATATGTAATCAACGGGGAGAAGTGCTACACCCCCCTGGGGGGCAGTACCGATCTGTTCCTGATCTTTGCTGCCACTGCCCGGGGAGCTGGCTATCCCGGGGTGGATGGGTTTATCGTGGAGAAGGGCACCGGTGGTCTGACCGTTAAGGAAAGGGAGAAGAATATGGGCTTGAAGGCGCTGGAGACCAATGAGCTGACCCTGCAGGAATGCCGGATACCCAAGGAGAACCGGTTGGGCGGCGATCGCCGGGCCGACTTTCAAAAGCTGATTAACTATTGTCGGATCGGGCTGGCAGCAATGGCGGTGGGAGTTGCCCGGGCCTCTCTCGAGTATGCCCGGGACTACGCCAAAGAGAGAGAGGCCTTCGGGGAGCCGATTGCCTCCCGCCAGGCGATTGCCTTTATGCTGGCGGAAATGGCGATCGAGATCGACGCCACCCGGCTGATGACCTGGGAGGCGGCCTGGAAGATGGACCGGGGTGAGAACGTTACCCGGGAGGCCTACCTGACCAAGCGGTATGCCGCGGATATGGTCATGAAAGTAACCGACTGGGGAGTGCAGATACTCGGAGGTCACGGATATATTCGGGAGCACCCGGTAGAGCTGTGGCTCCGTAACGGCAGAGGATTTGCCACCCTTGAAGGGACGGTAATGATTTAACTTTAACCTCGAAAGGAGGACGAGGAAAATGATTGATTTCGAGATCCCTCTTAACATAAAGCAAATGCAGAAGATGCTCCATGAGTTCTCGGCTAATAATCTGCGTCCTATCTCCCGGGAGTTCGATGAGAAGGAGCACGAGAAGCCCTGGGACCTGATCAACATGGTGCATGCAATGACCCAGGGTTCCGGCTTTACGGGAAGCATCCGCCGGAGAAAGCAGGCCAAGGAGGCAGAGAAAAAAGACGCAGGCCCGGCTATGGGCAATGTAATGGCGGCGATCTTAGCCGAGGAATTGACCTGGGGTGATGCCGGCCTTATGCTCTGCATGTCCGGGCCCGGCCTCGGGGGAGCCGCTATTCAGGCAACCGGGACCGAGGAACAGCAGGAGCGTTTTTTGAGTCGTTTCGAGAAAGACAAACCGATCTGGGGAGCGATGGCGATCACCGAGCCCGGCTGCGGCTCGGACAGCGCCGCCATCACTACCACTGCGGTCAGGGACGGCGATCACTGGGTCCTCAACGGGGAGAAGATCTTCGTCACCAGCGGACTGATGGCGGCCCAGGAATCGGAAGGCTTCGTGGTGGTATGGGCCACGGTGGATAAATCGGCGGGTCGGGCCGGGATCAAGGCCTTCGTGGTGGAAAAGGGAACCCCGGGGATGAAGGTTACCAAGCTCGAGCACAAGCTGGGGATCCGGGCCTCCGATACCGCTTCCGTTGTCTTCGAAGACTGCCGGATACCCTACGATAATATCCTCGGCAGCCCGGAGGTAATCGATAAAACCAAGGACGGGGGATTCAAGGGAGTAATGGCGACCTTCGACGCCACCCGTCCCATGATTGCGGCGATGGCCTTGGGCGTGGGAAGGGCGGCCCTCGAGTTCACCCGGGACGCCCTGGAGAAGGACGGTATCCAAATCCGCTACGGGGCCTCTCCCTTCGAGCTCACCGCGGTTGAGCGGGACTTTATGGATATGGAGACCAATCTCCATGCGGCCCGGTTGCTTACCTGGCGTGCCTGCTGGATGCTGGACAATAAGATTCACAACAACCTCGAGGCGGCAATGGCCAAGGCCAAGGCCGGCCTGGCGGTGACCCGGGTGACCCAGAAGGCGGTAGAGATCCTTGGTCCTCTCGGATACTCCCGTAAAAATCTGCTGGAAAAATGGATCCGGGATGCCAAGATCAATGACATCTTCGAGGGGACCGGTCAGATCCAGATGCTGATCGTTGCCCGCCGGGTCCTCGATTTCACCCGAAAGGAACTGAAGTAGGGAATTAAACAACTGCCTGCTATTTACTCATCTCTATTCCGAAAGTGGATGGGATAGGTTTCCCCTGACTCAATTCTGCCTTTATACCGGTTATTCGGTAATTCCACCCTCTTCTGTCCTCTTGGGAACGTAAATCGCCCCTTCCTTTCCGGCCCATTTCCCCTTGAAATTTTTAGAATCCCGTGCTAACTTTAGTGGACTTAGCAGACAATTTAACCCGCAATATTTAAGTTATTAAGCCTATGGAAGAGGTTGAAAGAAATATTCGCGAGATCGAGGAATTGATCATTAACGGGAAGGATGAGGTGCTCTTCCGCCTCCTCAAAGAGCTTCATCCGGCGGACATCGCCGACATCATCGAGCATCTGGATGAGGAAGAGAAGAGGAAGGTCTTCTCCCTGCTGGACATAGATACCGCCTCCGACGTCATCGTGGAAATCAGCAAGCCTGCCCGGGAAGAGATCCTAGAATCGATCAAAAAAGATCGGCTCTCGAAAATAGTAGACGAAATGCCCTCGGACGATGCTACCGATTTCCTGGCCGACCTCCCGGAAAACGAGGCAAAAATCATCCTGGCAAGAATAGACAAGGAGGACTCGGAAGAAGTCAGAATGCTTTCGAAATACGGGGATGACACCGCCGGCGGGATAATGCAGGCGGAGATGGTATCGGTTAACCAGGATGCTACCGTAAAAGAGGCGATTAGAGAAATTAGATCGCTCTCGGAAGAGGTAGAGGATCTCCACAACGTCTTTGTGGTCGATCGGGAACATAGATTGACCGGGGTCCTGCCGCTAAGGAAGCTGATCCTCGCCCAGCCCGATACCCGGATCTCCCGGATAATGGAATCGCCGATCAAGGTCGATGTCCACATGGACCAGGAAGAGGTGGCCCGGGTATTCGAGAAATACGATATCGTCTCGGTCCCGGTAGTTGACGAGAAGGAAAAACTGGTGGGAAGGATCTTGGTGGACGACATTGTCGATGTTATCCAGGAGGAGGCCTCGGAGGATTTCCTGAGGATGGGGGGCACCGAGGTGGAAGACCTGGTTTACAGCAATCAGATCTTCAAGATCTCCCGCTTTCGCCTGCCCTGGCTCTTGACCAACCTGCTCGGGGGCATTGTCACCGGATATCTGTTGTGGATGTTCAAGATGACCCTGCACGAGATCCTGGCACTGGTTACCTTTATCCCGGTGATCACCGGGATGGGAGGAAATCTGGGAACCCAATCCTCTGCGATCATGGTAAGGGGTTTTGCCATCGGGAAAATTGACCTGGCTAACCTATGGCGGATATTATCCAAAGAGGTTCTGATCGGTCTGATGGCCGGGACGGTATGCGGGGCATTGGTAGGGTTAATCGCCCTGTTCTGGCACGGTGAACCGATCCTGGGCCTGGCGGTGGGCCTGGCGATGGTTCTGGCGATGACCGCCGCTTCTATTATCGGCGTTCTGGCCCCGTCGTTTTTTAAAACGATGAAGATCGACCCGGCGATCGCCTCGGGTCCTTTCGTTACTACCACGAACGATATTACCGGAATCTCGATCTATCTGGGAACAGCAACCCTTTTGCTGAAGATTTTAACCTGAGT
>CP070770.1:865724-869415 GCA_020345765.1 Deltaproteobacteria bacterium | reverse complement strand
AATCCGCTGTTGCCTTAGCCAATCGCGTTTCCGCATCGCAGGCAGCTTTGAGCGGCCCGCTTATTAGTTCCGCAATTGGTAATCCGCTAAACTCGTTTCCCATAATAGACATACGCACCTCCTTAAATTAATTATAATACTTTGTAGAGACTATCTATCAGCCTTGCCAAACCTTCCTGGGGTTCTTCCGCTTTTATCTTGATGGTTACATGCGCCGTCCCGACCGCCTCGCCTTGTTTACCAGAAGTAGTTGACACGTTGATGGTAGTTTCACCCTCATATCCGCCCCAGCCATCCTTCTGTTCGAATACCTTTTTTCGTTCACCCTCCTTTCTTTCAGTTTCTCTGATTTCGCCGAGTTCAACATTCATACTGACAATCATCTCTTCTATAGAATGCTGAATAGGTTTAACAAGAGTAATCAGCGGCACGCGGACCGTGTCCATATCACCGAGTTTGGCACTTGGCCGCAACGACTGGAAGCTTATGTTAACTGTTTTCGGGCTATAGTGCTCAATACCTGTCTCAGCCTTCAGACGTTCTGCTTCGGCATTTTTTAACTCTGCCTCGGCCTTCAGACGTTCTTTTTCGGCTTTTTCTTTTACCTCCTTTGCTTTTCTCGCAGCTTTTTTTGCCGCTTCAGAAACCTCTTCGGCTTCTGCTTCGATTTCCGTAGGTTCCCGTTTATAAAAAAAACTCTTCAAATAATTTAGCTGTGCTCGCTTCGAAATATTTTGTGCTTCTACAACAGCCTTTGCGAGTGCTATAATCAGTTGATCGAATTGTTGTAACTTATTTGCCATATATTATTCACCTCTAAATTTCATAGACAAAATAGGGACGGGATAATGGAAAATAGGCAAAATAGGACCATCGCCCGTTTTATCTTCAATCCAACCTCCGCCATTATTTGCCTTAAAACAATTAAATTAATAGTCAAGGTTTGATCCTGAAAATTTTAAAGAAAACTTATTGATCGGAAATGGAATTTTTGTCTTCCCCGACAAAGATTTGAAATTTAGGATTCTCCATTGTGTTAATCCTTCATTCTAAAAAGGCAATAAAACACCCTTTCAACTTCATTATTCTTTTATCATAAATATATTGCGTGTCAAGCAAAAAGTTTAATAATATCAATCACTTATTGGTATTTTTCAACCCAACAATCCTAAAATAACGGTTTAATCGAACCTATTAATTAAAAAATCACAATTATTTCGTTAGCTTGTTCAAACCCGCTTATTTTCGTCCAACGCTTATGGAAAAGAGATGCGGATGGAATAAATATGGCATTCCTGGCATAAAAGCGATTTAGCAGGTATAAACGAGTCTTTTTAGAGAGATTAGTGGGAATAACCTTATGATTGTGGCAGCTTCTTGATGAGATAAAAGAACGATTTAATGTTTAGCTGACCAATATATATAGTGCATTCAATTGTAAAAATACGATTGCCGTTTGCCGGAAACATCCCTTAATTATGTAAGTTTAACTTTTCAGCAGCTTGAATTTCCTGAGCTTGGTTTTCAGGGTATCATAGGGAATCTCAAGGTCTTCCGCGGTTTTCCTTCTGCTCCAATTATTCCTCTGAAGCGCCTTATATATCAGGTCCCTTTCAACGGCATCACGGGCTATGTGAAGGAAGCCTTTTGCTTTTCCGTAGGGCCTTAAAGCTTTCCTGTCAAATAATCTATACTCCCAGGGGATATCATCTATTTCTATGCTGGGACCGGTGGCGGAGATGACTAATTTCTGAACCAGGTTCTCCAGCTCCCCTACATTACCGGGCCAGTGATAGTTTGAGAGCAAACTCAATGCCTGTGGTGTAATATCAGTAAAGTCTTTGTTTAGATTGCTTGAATATCTTTTAACAAAATACCTTGCCAGTTCGGGGACATCTTCAAGCCTTTCTCTTAGCGGCGGTAGTTCAATCTTAACTGCGCTGATTTCAGCGAGAAGCTCTTTGCCGAGTTTCCCTTCCTTTTGGAGGTCATCTATGGTCTTATCAGATTTAGTTATTAGCCGGAAATCAACTCTTATGGGCTTATCGCATCCGATTCTTTCGATATTCTTCCTTTCGACTGCGGTTAGCAATCTTAGCTGGGTTCTTTCCGACAAACACTCTATGCCACTCAAAAATAATGTCCCTCGATGAGAAAGCTCGATCTTATTGGCGGGAGAATCCTTCGGGAGCGAGAGAGGAAGGTTATCTTTGCTGCCAAACAGGACATAATCAATGGAATCTTTAGGAATAAGATGCAGGTTTACCGGGACAAAGGGATAGTATTTTCTATCGCTTCTTTCGTGGAGCTTTCGGGCAAGGAGACGCTTTCCGGTACTAGGCTCCCCTGAGATAAATATCGACAAGTCGGATTCAGAAAGGGCTTCTACCGTCTCCCATACCTTCCTAATTAGAGGGCTATTGCCTACGATGAATTCATTCTCCATCCGGTCTTTGAGCCTCTCCTTGAGGGAGACTATTTCCCTTTCCCTCTTCTGGTGCTCGACCAAGCGGTTTATCTTAAACCTAACTTCATCGTAGTCAAAACCCTTTGTAAGATAATCATAGGCACCGAGCTTCATCGCATTTACAATATGCTCCGCCTTTTTGACCACGCTTCCCATAATAACATCAACGTCTTTGTGATATTGCCCTATATTCTTTAATACTGTCAGACCATCCATGCCCGGCATAATAATATCAAGAAATACAATATTAACATTTTTATCCTCCAAGATTCCCAGGGCCTCCTCCCCGTCCCCGGCTTTTAGCACATCATAATCATCCCGGAGGATAGACTCCAGGGTATCCCTCATACCTTCATCATCATCTACTATCAGGATAGTCGGCTTAATTTTTTTATCCGCCTTTTTTTTCATTGCTTTTAAACTAAAACAAGCAATTTTTTATAACTTCCTGAAATAAATATGATTTTTAAATATATGGGTGTATTTAAACCATCCTTCAAAAATTATGGGTGAAAAAATACCCATAAATAACTGATAATATTAACTTTTTTAATAATTGTAATCTTGGTATAAAAAACAATAAAAGTCAAACATTTTTTGAGATTAGCAATAGATTTTCTCTCACGCGGTCCAACTAAGCCAATCTATACATTTCAACTGAATATCCGGTGATTATTTAGCTTCACCTCCCTTAATTCAATGATTGCTATTTAGAATGAATGGGAAAGAAGAAGAGATGCTCAAAGAGATACCAGCAGTAAAGGAAGCAACTATTTGTTTAGTTGAGTCCCTTCCCTTTCACTCTCAAGAATTAACTGAACTAATAGATTTTGGTATTAAGTCTTTTTACTGTTTCCGGGAAGTATTGACTTACTCGGTAAGTGTACAAGTTCGTGAATGGATTTTTTAGGCAGGTCCGCAGGAACTACCAGTAATATGTCGGTTCTGTATCCTGCCCTTCCTTGCAGATAGCGCTTCCGTGTGAATTATACCATTTCTTCAAATATTCCGCCAAGTTAGACTAAAAACCGCGTAAGCCACCTTTACTTTTTCACTATTATACACGAGAAATTTTAAAACACAAGGAAAATGAAAAATAAAGGGGCAGCACCCGGTTTATTGATAACTTTTCTCCTATTTCACTGAAGAACACTCCCGCGACCATAAAAAAGTGGGTAGGCAATTACCTAATCCCTGATATTATTCACTTGTTAGACTGGATCT
>CP070770.1:861931-865624 GCA_020345765.1 Deltaproteobacteria bacterium | reverse complement strand
GACAACTTCGCCCGGGGATCTCTGCGTGCCGCCCAGTGGCTGGCAAACCAGAAAAGCGGGCTTTACGACATGATGGATGTCCTGGGACTTAAATAGGCTAGGCCTATTGCATTTACCGTATAATTTGGATAGAATCAATCCAGTTCTTACCCTCAGGTTTTAAAATATGAGTAAAGACAAGACCGCCGTCAGCTTCAAGAAGGAAAGCTTAAAGCTACCCAAGGGCAAGAAGGCCTCTTTGATAATCCTGAGCGGTCCCGAGATGGGCAGGAAGCAGGAACTTACTGCCAATCCCTCGGTCCTGGGCCGGGATAAGAAGGCAGAGTTTATCATCGCCAATGCTACCGTTTCCCGCCGTCATGCCCTGATCAGGTATCATAACGGCAAGTATATCCTAAAAGACCTGGACAGCGCTAACGGGACCTTATTCCGAGGCTCCCGGATAGACGAGGTAGTTATAAGTCACGGAGACAAATTTCAACTGGGCAATTGTCTGGTTCAGATAATCCTCGAGGATGCAAAGGACGAGACTCGGTTAGTTTAATAGATACTTTATTAACAGATATCGAGGGGCAGATCATGGATGAAGAAAAAGAAGATTTTGGTATTGATATCGGTAAAATCCTCGAAGAAAAGCAACTGGCAACGACCGGGGCAATCTTACTAATCCAGAATAAGATCTCGGAAAAGGAGCTCTTAAAAGCGAGGGAAAGCCAGAAAGAGGGAGAGAATATCAGTGATACCATTCAACGTTTAGGCTTAGTGAAAAAAGAGGACTACGATAGCGCTTTTAAAGAAATTTTATCCTTAGATCAATTAAGCGGTCTGCCATTTGACCCGGAACTAATCAAAGAGGTTTCCTATAAATTCATGTCCTCCCGGAAGATTATGCCCCTTTTTCAGGATGGACGAAAGTTATTCGTTCTGCAGGTAGAAGAGGTGAAAGATGACATCCCTTCCCACCTCAATCTTTTAAAGGTTTTTGGCTGCCAATTCTCCCGGGCTATCTTGACTACCAAGGAGGACTTCGATTATTTCCTGGATGTTAAAATGGGGAAGAAGAAGTTCTTCGAAAAGACTATCGATATAAAATTTGATGAGGAGGACGGGTTTGACCAGCTGCAAGTGCCCATAGAAGCGGAGAGGGGGATTGAAGAGTACCATGAAGAAGACCCGGCCGTGGTTAAGACGATAAATATGCTTGTGTCCAGTGCCCTGGAGGAGGGGGCTACGGATATTCATTTCGAACCTGACCGGAACTACCTGCGCATCCGTTACCGAAAAGATGGTATGCTGGAGGATAAAGACTTTTTGCCTGATTATCTATCCCGACGCATCTGTGCCAGGATAAAGGTGATGTCGAACCTGGATCTCAGCGTTAACTTCAAGGCCCAGGACGGCAGGCTCTCGGTGCCTTACCGGAATAAAGAATACAGTTTTCGGGTGAACATTTTCCCTTCCATCTACGGGGAATCGGTAGTACTGAGGGTGCTACCGACGGAGGGAGCAGTACTGCCTCTGGAAAAGAGGGGTTTTAACAAGGACACATTGACTAAATTCCGGGGACTGATCAGCCAGCCCAACGGGATCATTCTCGTTACCGGTCCCACCGGGAGCGGCAAAAGCTCAACTTTATTTTCCGCTCTCAGTGAAATCAATACCTCGGAAAAAAAGATCGTTACCCTGGAAGACCCGATAGAATATTATCTACCCAATATCGTCCAGAGTAATGTCGACAGCAAGAGGGGGCACAGCTTTGCCAGTGGGTTCCGGGCCATTCTCCGACATGACCCGGAGGTTATTCTGATCGGGGAGATCCGGGATCTGGAGACGGCGGAGATCGCCCTTGATGCCGCCCAGACCGGCCACCTGGTCTTCAGCACCCTGCATACCAATGATGCCCCGAGGGCCGTTTCCCGGCTGATGGATATAGGTATTCCCGGTTATCTCATCGAAGAATACCTAATCGGCGTTCTGGCCCAGAGACTTATCAGGACGGTCTGCATGAATTGCCGCGAGCCGTATTTTATTGACCATTCGGTTTTAGAGGAGATGGGTTATAGATCAAAAGACCCGGAAAAGAAAATCAGACTTTTCCGGGCGGGAATAAAAGAGGGATGTGACTGTCAGAGGGAAGAAGGATGCCGGCAGTGCCGGGGATGCAGCGAGTGTGATCATACCGGATACCGGGGCAGAACCGGGATATTTGAATTGTTGGTCGTGGATGAAAAGATAAGAAAGATAATCAGAGCAAAGGGGTCTTCCGACGAAATTCGTCAAGCGGCCTTCGCCAGTGGAATGACTTCCTTAAAGACCGACGGGATCATGAAAACATTAAGTGGTAAAACCACCCTGGAAGAGGTCAAAAGACAGTGCGGGACGCTTTAAGAATGGAGGGAAGTTATAAGTAGATAATCCCTTTCACCTTAATCTTTTCTATTCCTAACACTCTGATTCGGTCTTTTAGTGTAATAATATATTATTTTGTAAAGGCTAATCTGGCCGTATAAGCCATGGAAAAGGCGGGAATTGAGATAAGAGAAAAGGTTTTGAACCTTGTCACTTGTAATTCTAGCCTAACAGGCTTTGATTATCTTATCTAATTCAGCGATTATATCGTTGATAGCTTTTGTAAGTTCCTTCTGGGCAGAACAGTCTGTTATCCAGTCGTCTCCTGAATCTCCCCCAACACAGCCGTCCATCTTCGACTCAATATCATCATTCAATTTGTCAATTACGCCCTGATAAGCTCCGCTGTTGATTTGATTGAGAATCGCATTGAGCTTATTGGATAAAGTTTTCTTCCGATGTTTGGCATTCTTGTCGAAGGCACTGTCTGGCAAAGCTTGAATAGAGGCATTCAAAGCTTCTACCAATGATTTTGCCCTCGCTATCCTCTGCGGGCAGGAGCAGCCTTCATCATCCACGGATTGACCCGGGGGGGTATCCGGGCATTTATCCTTGTAATTTGCCACCCCGTCGTTATCGGAATCAGTCAGGGCACAGTCCTGGGGGCAGTTATGAAGGGTCTCTCCCTCATCGCAGACACCGTTTACAACACAGGTCGCGGCTGAAGAAATCTCAACCTTCTTCTCAATCACCCCGAACAATGAATCCACCTTCATTGTCTTATAGCCTTCTTTTGAAGCCTCTGCCATAAGTTTATAAGTCCCGATCTGAGAAGCAGGCTCGGTAGTAGGGAGAGTAAGCTCCCGGGTGCTGGAATCGGGCCGGGTAAGCAATCCGGTAACACTCACTCCCGGCACCTCACTCTCGTAGTTTAAGTGCATAGTCTCATTCAGAATAAAAACTTTGGCCTTATTATTACAAGCCTTGTCTTTGCAGGTTATTGGATAAAATTCAAAGCCCGGGGGAATATCGATGATAAACTGAGCCTCTTTCTTCTGAATCACCTCCGGCTCTTCCTCCCCCTCCATTCCCGAGCTCATAATATACACCCCGGCAGTACAGGCCTGGGGCTCAAGATTATCACCAATGGTCAGATAATTGTAGGTATCTATTAACGGCTCATTTTTTTTCAATTTCAAAGTCTTTATTTCCAGAAGCGGTATCGGAGCCTGAGGACACTTGATATGGGGCATGTAGTGGATAGTCTGAGTTTGGTCGGAGACAATAGAATATTCAAATGAAATTTCATCTCCCATCCCAAAAGACTCATCCATTGTCATATCA
>CP070770.1:858042-861831 GCA_020345765.1 Deltaproteobacteria bacterium | reverse complement strand
AATTTACCCTATTCCTTGAATTGATAGACCTGCTCATCCTTCTTGACCATACCCAATTCCTCCCGGGCAACCTTCTCAATATATTTCAGGTCACTCCGGAGAGCCCGGGCCTGGGCACGCAGTCTCTCATTCTCCTGCCGCAGCCTGACATTCTCCTGCCTCATTACCTTGAGCTCTCTTCTTAGCTTGACTAAATGAATGAGCCCTGTTTCCCCAAATATAGTATAGCCCAAAATCCCTGCAATGACTAATAGAAGGACTAAAAAATATCTTTTTCTCATTTCCCTTATTTCTTGGTTGTTCTATGATGGATAACTGTGTTATACATTGAAGCGGAACTGGATTACATCACCATCCTGGACAATATAATCTTTCCCTTCTGAACTCATTAATCCCTTTTCCCTGGCTACCGACTCGGAACCGGCAGCAATAAAATCCCCGAATGAAATCACTTCTGCCTTGATAAATCCCCGCTCCATATCCGTGTGCACCTTCCCGGCAGCCTGGGGTGCCCTGGCCCCCTTCTTAACGGTCCAGGCCCTGAGTTCAACCCCTACGGTAGTATAAAAGCTGATCAATTCTAAAAGAGCGTAGCCGGCTTTGATCAGCTTTTCCAGCCCTGATCTTTCAAGCCCCATCTCTTTTGAAAATGTCGCCCTCTCCCCTTCCGGCAATTCGGAAAGCTCGGCTTCAATCTTCCCCCAGATCTCTACTACCGGTACTCCTTCCTTCTGGGCAACTTCTTGCACCGCAGAAAGCCATTGGCTCTGTCCCTGATTTTCCTCCCCGAGGTTTGCCACATAAAGCACAGGTTTGGCGGTCAGAAGATTAATCTCCTTAATTAGTTCCTCTTGTTCTTCATCCTCTAACCGGAGACTTCGGGCCGGCAGCCCCTTTGCCAGGGCTTTCTGGAGCTTCCGACATAGATTTAGTTCCTTCTCCCCCTCTCCTTTACCAGACTTAATGAGTTTCTCTGCCTTATTAATTCTTTTCTCTACGGTCTCAAGATCAGCCAGTACCAGCTCGGCATTTACCAACTCGATATCCCTCTTAGGAACCACCGTGCCCTCGACATGAGCAACATTGGCATCCTCGAAGCAGCGAACTATGTGGGCAATGGCATCTACATCCCGGATATGCCCTAAAAACTGATTTCCCAATCCTTCCCCCTTACTGGCACCCTTTACCAAACCGGCAATATCCAGAAATTTCATGGTGGTAGGGGTAACCTTTTCCGGCCTGACTATCCGGGCTAAGCTCTGCAGGCGCTCATCCGGAACCTTTACTATTCCGATATTGGGCTCAATCGTAGTGAATGCGTAACTGGCAACCTCAGCTCCGGCTGAAGTCAGTGCATTGAAAATAGTGGATTTTCCTACATTAGGTGAGCCTAAAAGACCGCAGGTAAACCCCATATCTTTTAACCGGGATCAGGAAATGGCCAGAGAGTTAAATTCATTCATCGCCTTCTGCACTCCGCAACCAATCAAGGCCTTAACTGCTTTTTCGGCGATATCTAAAAACTTAGGAAGCGTCTCTTCTTCCTCTCGGCTAAAATTTGAAAGCACATATTCGGTAGCTTCCTGATCCGTAACTGGTCTACCCACGCCTAAACGAATCCGGAGGAATCTGTCATCCCCCAAATGCTCGATTACCGACCTCAAACCGAGATGCCCCCCGTCCCCTCCCCTCTGCTTGATCCTGATCCTCCCGAAATTCAGATCGAAATCATCGTTAATCAGAATGACATCGCTCAGACCGATCCGGTAGAATCCTTTCAGGGCTTCCACTGCCACGCCGCTCAAGTTCATATATGTTTGTGGCTTGGCTAAGATCGCCTCTTCATCCATGATCCTGCCCTCTCCGATTAATGCCCTGAATTTCTTTACCTTTATCCTTATGGAACTCGTCTCGGCAATGTGGTCAATTGCGCGAAAGCCAAGGTTATGCCGATTGAGTCGATACCTCCTGCCCGGATTTCCCAGACCAACAATTAACTTCATAGGTGGAACCGCAACCGGCTTGACTCGATAAAAGTAGCAGCAACTCCCTTTATTCTTCTTTCTTTGCGCTTTTTTCTTCCTCGGCTGCGGCCGGTTTCTCCTCAGCTTCTGCTTCTTCCGGCTTCTCTTCGACAACTATCTCCGGTTTCTCCTCAATCGCCGGAGCCAGAACTGTGAGAATTGTAGAATCCTGATCGTCAACGAATGTCACCCCCTCCTCCAATCGAACATCCCTGACATGGATGGAATCACCTATCCTCAGCTCACTGACATCAATACTGATCCCTTCCGGAATATCCTTAGGCAGACATTTAACTCGGAGTTCCCGGTGAACTTGCTGAAGAATACCCTTATCTTCTTGAACCCCGATGGATTCTCCTTGAAGATGGATTGGAACATCGACTTCGATTTCCTCATCCATTACCACCTCATAGAGGTCGGCGTGGATATATCTCCTGGTCAGCGGGTCTACCTGGAGGTCTTTCAGCATTACTACCTTATTTGAAATCTCCCGATTATTTTCTGCCTTAAGGGAGATCAAGACATTCTCCCCGGCGGCGGTGCTAAGAGCTCCGCGCAGCTCCTCCGGGCGAAGGCTCAAAAGCACCGGATCGGCCTTGGGTCCGTATAGTACCGCGGGTATCAACCCTTCTTGGCGTAACTTGCGGGCCGGACCTTTACCCTTCACTGTTCTGAGTAAAACTTTTAATTCACTCTGCTCCATATTCCCTCCATTAAACAAAGAGTGAGCTTACTGAGCTCTCCTGATATATCCTTTTAATCGCCTCTCCCAGGAGATCAGCTACCGAGAGAACCTTAACCTTATCACAGGAAATGGCCTCTTCCCTCAAGGGGATGGTATCGGAAACTACCAGCTGTTTCAAAGCTGAATCTTTGATCAACTTAATCGCCTGTCCCGAAAGTACTGCATGGGTACAGCAGGTATAGATCTGCTTTGCCCCTTTCTCCTGAAGAGCTTTTACGGACTCACTTAGGGTTCCCGCAGTATCCACCATATCGTCAACGATAACCACCTGTTTCCCTTTTACGTCGCCAATGATATTCATTACCTGGGCCACATTAGGCGCATCTCTCCGTTTATCAATTATCGCCAATGAGCTTTCAAGCCTTTTGGCAAAGGCCCGGGCCCGCTCCACCCCCCCGGGGTCCGGGGAAACAACAACGAGGTCGTCCTGATAATTTTCCTTAATATATTTCAGCATTACCGGGGCAGCATATAGATGATCAACCGGGATATTAAAAAATCCTTGAATCTGCCCGGCATGTAAATCCATAGTCAGGATCCGATTGGTTCCGGCCGCCGTCAGCAGATCCGCTACTAGTTTGGCAGTTATTGGGGTCCGGGGAGCCACTTTCCGGTCCTGGCGGGCATACCCGTAATAAGGAATGACCGCGGTAACCCGGTCGGCGGAGGCCCTTTTCAGTGCGTCGATCATTATCAACAACTCCATCAGATTATCGTTACAGGGTGTACAGATTGACTGGAGTACAAAGGTATCCATTCCCCGGGTATTCTCCTCAATTTCAATGAATATCTCCCCATCGCTAAAAGTCCTTACCGTAGCCTTTCCCAGAGGAATCTTTAAGTAATCGCAGATCTTCTCCGACAGCGCAATATTAGAATTTCCGCAAAATAGCTTGAGTTTTTCCATTGTTCTGGACCTCAAATTTAAATTATTCAAAAAACATAATTAGGGAATGGCTGGGGCGGGAGGATTCGAACCCCCGAATGCGGGTTCCAAAGACCCGTGACTTACCACTTGTC
>CP070770.1:854093-857942 GCA_020345765.1 Deltaproteobacteria bacterium | reverse complement strand
ACTACCGTTGAACTGTCAATACAATCATCCGTTACCGGTGAACCGATACCTACCTCCGGAGCAGTTATATCTACCCGCACATTACTCACCCATACCAATGAACTGAAATTCCCCACTCGATCACTGACCTCCACCGAGATAGAATAGAGCCCATCGACCGTAACCGTCAGGTTAACCGGGAAACTCGAACCAGTGACACTGAATACTGCTGGGCCAATTGCCATCACTGCAATAAACTCTACCCCGCTCCCTCCCTCAGTAACTGTCCCGTCTACTACCACCGTCTCGGTGTTAATACATTCGCCCACAGTGGGTGAAGCAACACTCACTACCGGGGCTATTGTATCCACAAATACATTCACCTGCGCCGGTGGATCGGTCTCGTTCCCCGCAAAATCATAAGCCCTGATATCAATAATATTCAGGCCCTCGGCAAGACCACTCACAATCAACTCCCAATCATCCTGCCCAAAAGCCACCTCACTACCCACCATTACATAGTCCACCCCACTGCCCCCAGGATCACTTGCCGTCCCCTTTACCAAGATCGAAGTCTCATTTATCGTCGCGGCACCAGGCGGCTCGGTAATCAATACTACCGGCCTTATAGTATCCACAAACACCACCACTGACCCCGAACTGTTCACATTACCCGCTAAATCCTCAACCGTGGCAACCAACGTGTTTGCCCCTTCTACTAAATTCACTCCGGAAAAGACTACCAGCCCTATCCCAACTACCTCTTCGGTAGTAGTACCGTTGACCTCCAATACCACCGTTTGCCCCAACTCCGCATCCGTGGTAACCACAACATCGATAATAGAAGTGCTCAAAAGCGCACCATCCTGGGGAGAACTGATGCTGATAAAGGGCGCGGTAAGATCCACTTCCACCCTTACCATCTGTGAAATCCCCTCGTTCCCCGCTAAATCACTCACACTCGCAACCAGCGTGTTCGCTCCCTCCAGCAAGGTCACATCAACAAAATTGGCTATGCCTCCACTTACCAACTTAGTTCTCTCCAAAGTTACTCCTCCAGCCAATACCTGCAAAAGCACCATCCGGCCATCGCCCGCATCGGTACTCACCGTCACCCCTGTTTGAAAACCGGGTATCCCTCCATTGCTGTCATCCGCCAGTCCAAACCTGCCTCCCGTAGGCGAGGTAATCACTACCACCGGAGGCACAGTATCCAACACTACTGTCCGAGAAGTAGATATCCTGATATTGCCCGTCTTATCTCGTGCCTCAGCATATACCGTATGCAGACCCTCACCTGTTAAGGTAATAGTTGCACTAAAGCTGCCACCTACTACCAATGCCGGAAACGGGGTAACACCATCAACAATCACCACCACCTGCTCAACTCCCGAACCAGGCTCGGGATCAGTCACCTCACCACCTACCACCAAGTTAACCTGATTGGTAAGTGACGGCAGCGGATCTAAAAAGACCACCGGCCTTACCGTATCAATAAATACTCCAATACTGGAGCCACTGCTGTTACCCGCACCATCCACCGCCGTAACCGTAATGGTGTGAGCCCCATCCAGCAAGACCAGTGTTGCTGTCCAGCTTAAACCGACGAGCCCCGCCTCCTCACCGTTTACCTCCACCGAGACTACCCCGGTTAAATTGTCACTCACCGTTCCACTCACTATCATGGTATTACTGCTGAAAAGCGTAGAACCCGCCGTAGGGGAAGTGATCGTTATCTCCGGCCCGGTAATATCGACCGTTACTGTATATTCCTGGGTGCCCGGACCGCTGCAAACATCTACCACCACATCCACTGTCATCGATAACCCCTCCGGAAAATCGGCGCCACTGAAGGTAATGCTGCCACCACTCACCGGAGCAACCAGCGGAGTATAACCATCCACCGTAACCGTAGCTAAAGGTGTGCTCCCATCCGGTGCATCCGTGCTTATAGCAATATCATACTGCAGCCCATTACCCGGATTACCGTCCTTGTCATTAGAAGCATTTAAGACTGCTCCGTTTGTCGGAGACACAATCTGCACCGTGGGAGATACAAAATCCACCTGCGCGCAACCGGAGTTGCCACTCAATCCATTCGTAAATAATGCCCCCTCATTCCAGGAAGCACAAAGAGTCGCAGACCCCAGAGTGCAGGTTGATACCTCATATATATACTTACCATCCCCCGTATAACCAATATAGCTAACTCGATCTGTCAACGAAACCGCATCCACTGCCACATTGTCTAAATCAGAAGCATCATCAGCAATACTATTACCATTCTGTCGAAAGCGAATCGCAAAATTAGGATTATCCTCCACCCCCAAGAAAGGATAAAGCATAGAAAGATTGAAATCCCTCTGCTGCCAACCCGTCTCCCCTGCCCCTGCACCAAATGCCTCCACCACTGTCCAGGCCCCTCCCCCATTAACAGAGATCTCAAAGATAAAGTTCTCTCCCACCTCTAAATTATGAGTAGCAAATTGATAACTGACCTGAACGTTCCCATAACCGGTAGTATCAATTACCCTCCAGATCTCACCCGCCGCGAGAAAATAGGCATTCCACGAACTACCCGGATCAAGGGTATTAATCCTGTTCTCCACCGAGACTGTTCCCGCACTCGTCCAGCCCCCAACTATCAACCCACCACTCTCAAAATCATCACTAAAAACCCCTGCCGGGGCATTCCGATCCGAGGTCACTAAAATACTGGTTTCCTGACCCGGCACCCCCACATCGAAGCTATCTTTCAAAACTACGGTGGCCATGGAGATCACTACCGCCGGAGTATCCGCACTGATCTGAATGGTGGCCGGGAGCCCTACCGGATAACTCACCCCAAATACCACTACAGCCGAATCAGTGTTATTGCAATCATCGGTAGCCACCGCCACCGCAGTATAGCCTCCCTTGAATACCCCGGTGAAGATCGCAGTCCATCCCCCAGCTACTACCGATACCGTCTGACTCTTTACACTCGGACCTTCCAACCCCACCACTACATCAGCTAACCCAATGTCATCGGAAGCAGTTCCGATAATCACTACAGTTGAGCTATATACCGTTGTTCCCGCACTAGGAAAACTAATAGTAATATCGGGTATAACCGTATCCACCCGCACCCCGGTAAGAGGACCACTCGTTAAACTATTTCCACAGTTGTCCCAGGCAGTTGCACTAATTTCATAAACTCCATCGGTAGTAATACTCAAATCTATCGGAGCACTAAAATCAGGGGCCGTCGCACTGAATACCCCAGGACCTGACGCAGTTATTTCTACCTGCAGCAATCCACTCTCCGTATCCCACGCAGTCCCTGTCACTGAAACTACCGTGCTGTTTATACAACTCCCCGAGATAGGAGTGCTTAAGACTACATTGTTCACCACTGTGTCCACCATGAATCCCACAGACGCCAAACCAGGATTCCCACAATCATCGGTGGCCCAGCACTCTATCGTATGAGGACCATCCAAAATCCCTACCCAACTACCCGGAACTACGATCGTACTCACTCCATCAATCGTGCAGCTCACTAACTCTCCACCGTCAGAACTCGCATCCACCGATACCGTCGAACTGTTAATACACTCACCGTCTGTCGGGGAAATAATACTTACCACCGGCAATACCGTGTCCACCGTTACCGTTATACTTGCCGGCAGGGAATCGTTGCCGCAGGCGTCCGTCGAGGTACACTCAACCGTATGAGACCCTTCCCCGACCGAAGTCCAACTGCCCGGTACTGAGATCGGACTCACCCCGTCAATCGTACAGCTCACCAACTCCCCACCGTCCGAACTCGCATCCACTGATACCGTCGAAGTCGTTATGCACTCACCGTCCGTCGGAGAAATAATACTT
>CP070770.1:850118-853993 GCA_020345765.1 Deltaproteobacteria bacterium | reverse complement strand
GTCGAGAACAACGACGATAATGTCCTGATCGAGTTTTCGGCCCCGAAGCATATGTACGTTAAAGGGATAAAATTTAATTTCGATGAGTATTACCCCGCCGCAAAGGGAATCAGGGATTATCTGTTAAATTACGGGGAATCCGAGGAGGAGCGCGGGGAGTTTCTGGAGAAAGTCGTAGCGGTACTTGACCGGATAAGAGGGGAAATTATATATGCTGAAGAACATTACAAGAACGGTATCAAATACCTGCAGGCGAACGAGTACGGGAAAGCAGCGGTTGAGCTGAAGAGGGCAGTGGAGTTCAATCCCGAGTTCGACGAGGCTCACCTGCAGCTGGGGCTTGTTTATCATCGGGGGGGAATGCTGGATGAGGCTATTACCCAGTTTCAGCGGGCATTGGAGATAAGTCCCCGTTATGCTGCCGCTCACAGTAATCTGGGGTCAATATATTACTTCCAAGGGATGCTCGAGGAGGCAACCAATGAGTTTAAAATGGCCTTAAAGGTAGATCCCAATTTGCCCGTGGTTCATAATAATCTCGGGGGGGTGTATTATAAAAAGGGGATGGTCGAGGCTGCCATCAGTGAGGTTAAGAAGGCCCTGAATAGCGACGCCGGCTACGCTGAAGCCCATAAGAACCTCGGGTTCATATATCTGCACCAGGGTTTAGTTTCCTTAGCGATCGAGGAGTTTAAACAATTCATTGCCATAGATGACAGCAGTGCCTTTGTCCGGGCTACCCTGGGAAGTATTTATCTTAATAAAAGGGAGATAAAAGAGGCAGAGAAAGAACTTTTACGAGCCCTGGAGATCGATCCCCAATATCCCAACGCCCATTTTTATCTGGCCTCGGTCTATGAAAGGGTGGATCAGAAGAAGGCAATCCGTCAGTGGAAACGCTATCTGGAGGTAGCCAGGGGACAGCCCGGCGAGATTCAGAACGTCCTCAAGGCAGAAGAGAGGCTGAGACAGTTAGAGAGGTAGATATAGATCCGCCTGAGGCGTATTGGGAAGGGTGAGGATGCGGGTTTGTTACTTTGGATGCTACGAGCGGAACTATCCCCGGAACCGGGTGATCATCGACGGGCTGAGGGGGGCCGGGGTGGAGGTTGTCGAGTGTCACCGGCCGCTCTGGGAGCTTACCCGGGATAAAAGCCGGGGGTATTTAAGCACCGGCTCACTGCTCCGGCTGGCTGGTGAGGTTTTCCGGGTATACTTAAGTCTCACTTGGGACTACCTGAGGGCCGGAAGTCACGACCTTGTCATCGTGGGCTATATCGGGCAGCTGGATGTGCTCCTGGCCCGGGTACTCACGATTTTTCGGCGGAAACCCATCGTCTTTAACCCTCTGATCTCCCTTTACGACACCCTGGTGGAGGACCGGGGCCGGGTGAGGGCTGGCTCCTTGAGGGCTAAGTTGCTGTTTCTGCTGGACAAGTGGTCCTGCCACCTTTCGGACCTGATCGTACTGGATACCGAGGAGCATATCAGATATTTCAGCGTGAGTTTCGGGATCCCGCGCGAAAGGTTCCGCCGGCTCTGGGTAGGGGCGGAGGAGGGAGTGTTCTCTCCCAAATCCCAAATCCCTGCCTTCGCTAAAGCTTCGGCAGGCAGGCCAAATCCCAATCCGCCTCTGGCGGACCAAATCCCTGAGAAGGAGTTTCGGGTGCTTTTTTACGGGAAGCTCAGCCCCCTGCACGGGATATTAAGGATAATTGAGGCGGTCGGGCTGCTCCGGGATGATAATGTCCATTTTACCGTTATCGGCACCGGGCAGCTATCGGAAGAGGTCCGGGAGCTGGCCGGGAGGATAGGGCTTAAAGGGGTGGATTTTATCGACTGGGTGGAGTATCAAGAGCTCCCCGGACAGATTGCCGGGGCGGATCTCTGCCTGGGTGTCTTCGGGGAAGGTGAGAAGGCCGGGAGGGTTATCCCCAACAAGGTATTTCAGGCACTGGCAATGGGGAGGCCGGTAATCAGCGGGGATTCGCCGGGGGCAAGGGAGCTCCTGACTCACGGTAAGGATGTCTGGCTCTGCGAGCGGGGGAGCGGGGAGGCGATCGCAGAGGCAATAATTAGGTTGAAAGAGGATGAGGAGCTTCGTCAAAGGATCGGGCAGGAGGGGAGGAGACTCTTCCTTGAAAGGTGCTCCACCGAGGTCCTGGGCAAAGAAATTAAGCGGATCTTGGAAGAGATGCTTAGTGTGACATCCGATGATGTCAAATACCAAAGGTCAAGTATTAAATAAGCCCAAATGAGAAAATCCAAATGACAAATGAATGTCAAATGACTAAATATCAAAATTTTATCGGTGCACCGGTATACAGATGCACGGGTATTTGTCATTTGAACTTTGGGTTTGATTTGGATTTTGAGCTTTGACATTTGGATTTTTATGAAAGTTGCGGTAATCATTCCCAATTTCAACGGCAGGGGTTTTTTGCCGGGGTGCCTGGATTCCCTCGGTCGGATGAGTTTCAAGGATTTTGCCGCCATTGTGGTGGATAACGGCTCGACCGACGGCTCGGTGGAGCTTCTCCGGGAGCATTATCCCCAGGTGATGGTGATCGGGTTTGCGGAGAACCGGGGTTTCAGCGCCGCGGTCAACGAGGGTATCCGGCAGTCGGAGGGGGACTTTGTCGCCCTGCTCAATAACGATACGGAGGTGGAGGGGGGCTGGTTAGGTGAGCTGGTCGGGGCCTTGGAGGAGAGCGGTCCGGAGGTAGGCAGCTGTGTGGGGAAGATTCTCTATTTTGACCGGAGGGAGCGGATCGACTCGGCCGGTGATGGTTTTACCCGGGCGGGCTTCAATTTCAAGCGGGGCTGGCAGGAGCGGGACCAGGGGCAGTTCGATCGCCCGGAAATGGTATTCGGGGCCTGCGCCGGGGCGGCCCTCTACCGGCGGGCGATGCTAAAGGAGTTAGGGGGGTTCGATGAGGGGTTTTTTGCCTACTTGGAGGATGTGGACCTGAGCTTCCGGGCACAGCTTAAGGGTTACGGGTGCCTTTATGTCCCGCAGGCGGTAGCCTATCACCACTTTGCCGGGACCTCGTCGCAGATGGGCGATTTTCCGATCTACCAGACCCAGAAGAACCTGGTGGGTCTACTGGTCAAGGATATGCCGACAGGACTGCTTGTCCGGTATCTGCCCAGTATTATCGGCTTCCTTCTGATCTCGGCCCTCTATTATCTGCTCCGGGGCAAGGGAGGGTCTTTCATACGGGGAAGGATCGACGGCCTTAGAGAGATAAGGAGTCATTTAAAGAAGCGACAGGAGGTCCAGGGCTCGATCCGGGTGCCGGTGGCCCGGATCGACGGGATGCTGGAAAAGAGGTGGCTCAGGGTACGCCTGAGGGCAGCCCGGGCCAAGAGGATGTGAATTATACATAAAAACAGGCCCTAAAATGGGCGCTGTCCCTATTTTAGGGGCTTATTTTTCGTGCTATGAGGATACTTTTAGTTGTTCACTCTCCGCCTCCGGCGGATTGCTTCTCGCCCTCCGGCGGGGCCGGGGGGACCGAGATCTATACATCTACCCTGGCAAGGGAGCTGGGCAGATCCGAGGAGGTTCTGGTTTTTACCCGGATCGCCGACCCAGGTCTTCCCGAATACGATATTTCCCGAAAGAACTATCAGGGGGTTGAGTATCGGGCGGTGAATAATACCTACCGTCAGGGCAACGATTTCGAGCTCCATTACCATAACCCTTCCCTGGATAAGCCGTTCGAGGAGTGCCTGAAGGAGTTCCGGCCGGAGATCGTCCACTTCACCTATGTCCTGGGGGGGCTTTCCGCCAGCTTCGTCAGGCTTGCCCGGGAGAGCGGGGCCGGGGTTGTGATTACGCTTACCGATTACAACCTGATCTGCCCCTGGGG
>CP070770.1:846139-850018 GCA_020345765.1 Deltaproteobacteria bacterium | reverse complement strand
ATTTGATATTAGGATTTTGAATTTATTTAGGATTTAGAGTTTGGGATTTGGGATTTATCAGCATTATGATGTATGAGATATCATATGCAGATATTCAAGAAGATTTATATGGAGGGGAGTAATTCATGAGTTTACCATTAGAAGGGATTGTGGTGTTGGACTTTTCGGAATATATCGCCGGGCCCTACAGCGGGGCGTTGCTCTCCGATTTAGGGGCCGAGGTAATAAAGGTCGAGCCGCTTGACGGTGCCGAAGAAAGAAGGATTGGGAACAAGGAAAGGTACCAGGGGGACACCAGAATGGCCCTTACCGTTAACCGGGGCAAGAGGAGTATCTGCGTAAACCTGCAAGAGGAAGAGGGACGGAAGATAGTTTACCGGTTAGTAGAGAAGGCGGATATTACCATACAGAATTATGCCCCCGGGGTGGCGGAGAAATTGGGGATCGATTATGAAACCCTATCCCGGATTAATCCGCGCCTGATATTCATCTCCAGCACGGCGTTCGGCGATATCGGTCCCTACCGGCAGAGGAAGGGCTTTGACATTATTGCCCACGCGGCATCCGGAATAATGTTCTACTATGCCGATGAGGAAGGTAATCCCCGGGGACCGGGGGGGCCCACCTACAACGATATCGGGACCGGGATGCTTAATGCTCTGGGTGCGGTAACCGCCCTGATGATGCGGGAGAAAACCGGAGAAGGGCAGAAGATCGAGACTTCCCTTTTTCATACCGGAATGGCCTTTCAGACGCAAAAGGTTGTCTATATAGATAAGCTTGACCGGAAGCAGCTCGAGGAAGAGTTTGAGATCCTGCGCACCGCTCACCAGCAGGGGAAGAGGCATACGAATATCATTGACGAGTTTGCGGAGTTGGCGCTACGTTATGATCAACCCGATACTACCCGCCCCATAGAAGTGCCGGATTGCTACCATCGGCCGCCTGACCGCCAAACCGCCCCCTATTACCGGATCTACGAGACGGCTAACGGGTACATGGGGATTGCCGCCGTTAATCGGAAACATCGGGAGGGGGTGGGCCGAATCCTGGGTATTAAAGATGAAGGTGTGGATCGCGATATCGGTAATGTCCCCGATGACATTTATTATCACCAGAAAGAGGTGATGAGAGAGATTGAAAGTCAGCTAAAAAAGAAAACAACCGAAGAATGGATTAAGATCTTCGAAGACGAAGGGGTCCCCTGCGGGCAGGTAAACTACAGCAGCAATTTCTACGATGATCCCCAGGCCGTGGCAGTCAATATGATCTGGGAGTTGGAAAACCGCGCGATGGGTAAGTACAAGATGGCCGGCCATCCGGTAAGGTATCTAAAGATCCCGGTTAAGCCCCAAAAAGGCGCCCCCACATTGGGGGAGCACACCGACGAGATATTGACCCAGTTTGGCTATACCAACGAAGAAATTGCTAAGTTCAGAAAATCGCAGGTGGTAAGATAGAGCCGATAGAAATCCCTAAAACTGTTACGCAACTATGTTCCTATTTACTGTGATTGTCTTTTTATTGCGACCAACTTGGCTCATGGTTGTTTTTTGGATCATTAGTTAAATTAATCTGGTTACTGCCATCTGCATCCATTACATAGATTTCAGTATCTCCACCTCTAAGTGTCTCAAAAGCAATATATTTCCCATCAGGAGACCAAGTCGGCTCATAGTCCCATGAGCGGCAATTAGTTAAGTTGGTTACATTACTTCCATCTGCATCCATTACATAGATTTCAAAATTTCCATCTCTCTCTGATGTAAAAGCAATCTTGCTTCCGTCAGGGGACCATGCGGGATGCAGATCAAACACGGTGTTATAAGTCAACCTGGTTACATTACCACCATCTGCATCCATTACATAGATTTCATAATCATTATCATCTCTTTGTGATTGAAAAACAATCTTATTCCCATCAGGAGACCATGAAGGAGCCCTATCGGTCGCGGGATGATTAGTTAATCTGGTCACATTACTCCCATCTGCATTCATTATATGGATTTCATAATTTCCATCTCTTCTTGATGAAAAAGCAATCTTGCTACCATCAGGAGACCATGCGGGGTAACCATCCGAAGTAATATTTCTAGTTAAATTAGTCTGGTTGCTCCCATCTACATCCATTACATAGATTTCATAGTTTCCGTCTCTACTTGCGCGAAAAGCAATTTTGCTTCCATCGGGAGATAGAGCCGGATAAGCGTCACCATTATAATAAGTCAACCTAGTTACATTACTTCCATCAGCATTCATTATATAAATTCCATTCTGCCCTGAATCTTTCCCTGCAAATGTCTGAAAAACAATTTTACCTGAAGGGCCACAACCCTCGTCAACCAGTCCATAACCATCGTCACCAGGACATTGGTTGTCCACGGAATCACATAATTCAGGAGCTCCTGGATAGATACTGGCATCTCCGTCATTACAGTCTTCTAAATTAGTAAATCCATCCCCGTCATTATCTACACTCGGACCACCTTTATTAATCACTCGAATTATATCGCTCCCTTCGAACTCAGTCCCGTCGTTGAGCTCTCCGGTTACAACCAATTCAACTTCCCCCGCTGGTCTTAAAATGGCCTCGACAGCCGTTCTATCGAACTTGACCATCAAATCCGCAATTCCGTCACCGTCACTGTCTCCGACTTCCGTTGGGTGTGATTCTGCCGGGATGGCGTCTTCTAATAAGACGGTGGAGATATCAATATCATTCACATCATAGCCTTCGGGAAGCTCAACGTATACAGTAATCCATTTGCCATGGGATTTGAGGTTTAGTGTGTCGGGATCAATATCGATCGTTGCCTCTATCACAGCAGGAGGCGCAGGCGATATTTTATAGATTATTTTATCCGTAGGGTCACCAACAAATAAATTCCCATCAGCATCAAATGCCAATGCTCGGGGAAAGGTAAAACCAGATGCAATTGTGCTGATTGTTCCATCGGGAAGGGAAATCTTTAAAACTCTACCAGTTAGAACATCACCTATGAAGAGATCATCCTCTGGATCAAAAACCGGCTGTGCCGCTCTCACACCCGTTGCAACTACTTCAATAATCTCCGCCGTATCCAGTGTGGCCATAACAACATTTCTTACTTCAAGTTGAGATATGTAGAGGAAGCCATCAGGGCTTACTGCCGGCTCGCTCGGATGACTGAAATTGCCTAACACTGTAACGCTCGACCCGTCTGGCGGGATCTTGGCTATTCGCGTTCCTAAAGAACCAACATATGCATTATCATCACTATCCACGGCTACTAATTGAACATTTCCAATTGGACAATACACCCTCCATATAACACTCCCGTCTGAGGCAAACTTATAAACATAAGGGGTACCGCTTGCAATAATATTATCCTGACTGTCCACCGCTACACCATCCAAGTCAGGTACTCGGACAGCACTAAATTCCTCAGGGATATTGGTACCCACAGGGATCTTTAGAACCTTAAGATAGTCTCCGGGAGCGATATACAAATTCCCTTGACTATCGAATGCCAAAGCATTTGGTCCCTGTTGATACGGTGGCTGTACTTCAGCTGCAAATATTTCAACAGTATATCCTTCTGCCACGACGATATCCTTAACAGACCCTCCAGATATACCTTCATATTCAATTATACTCTCTGAATTTGATGTGTCTGAGACTTGTCCATTCTTTGCTTCACCGCAGCCGTAGAAAGCACAAGCACTACCAAAAACCAGGCCGCCAGCTAAGACAAGAGTTGCCATCTTTACGGCAAAAGATTTTCCGTCTTTTTCTTTTACTACCATTTTAATACCTCCTTGTCTGGGTTAAATTTAATCGATAGCCTATCGGCAATCAAAGCTGCCAGTCCCAATCGTTCGCAAATAGACTAATTTTAT
>CP070770.1:842107-846039 GCA_020345765.1 Deltaproteobacteria bacterium | reverse complement strand
CCCTGGGATTCGATCACCTCGAAGATCTCGTCGACGGAGAGCTCGACGACCGACTTTTTCCGTTTGACCGCCTCGACCACCGCCTGGTAGATAGGGACGGTGCCGATGGGCACGGTGGACTCCGCCATGATGGCCCTTCGGATCTTAGCTACCGGTCCCCCGGTGCTGAGATCCATCACCGTGTCCGCCCCGACTTCGATTGCCGCCTTGAGTTTCTTTATCTCCTCCCTGACGTCCTGCTGGTCCGGGGAGGTGCCGATATTGGCATTGACCTTGGCCCGTAGGCCCTTGCCGATGGCCAGGGGATTAATCGACTTATGCCGCCGGTTCCGGGTAATTACGATATTCCCGGCGTCAATTCCCGAACGGATCATCTCCGGCTCGACTCCCTCGGCCCGGGCGGCCTTTTTCATCGGGGGGGTGATTATCCCCTTCTTTGCCTGCTCAAGTTCGGTCATGGCTTATCTCCTAATAAAAAACCGCTTCCCCCTGGATTAATGAAAAGGGAAGCGGTTATATTAACTCGTGATTATCTGGCGCTGCTTCCCTACGCTGGTATTATCCAGATCAGGTTCTAAGGGTTATCCACTCAAGGCTGTTAGTCTTTCGACTGCTCTAACGGATTCTCAGTCTTTCAGACACCCCCAGCATTTCTCAAACTATCACTGTCTATTAGAATTGTCAATTAAAATTAATTTCCCGAAATTCCCTCCGGCAAAATTTAAGTTGTTAATACCCGGATTCGGTCCTATCCTTCCAAGATTGCAGACTTGATCTTCGGTCTTTGCTCCTCGGTCTTCTGCAAGCTTGCCCTTTGGTTGCATTGTTCGATGGCCCTTTCTACGGTGGTAACAAGAGTGCCATTATCGAGAGGCTCTTCCAGGAGATCTAAGGCGCCGCAGAACTTAACTATTTCACGAAGTTTTTGGGAAAACGAGGTGGGGATCAAGATTATCGGTGCAAGGAATGGATTCTTTTCCTGCAATTCGATCATCAGCTCGAGGCCGTCGCCGTCCGGGAGTTCGTGATTAATGATCGCTGCATTCAAGTCGAAAACCTCGGCAGCTTTCTTGGCCTCAAAGCACGAGTCTACTATGATAGTAAGCCAGTCAGGGTGTACCGAATTGAGTTTTTCGGCAGTGGACTTGGCCCTTTGGTAATTGATATCCACTATAAAGACGATAGCTGGCATCTGATCAGGTCCTCGTTAATCATTTACCTCGAATGTTGTATTAAAGAGCAAATAATATGCCAGCTCGGTCTCAATCTCGATAATCTTTCTAATTATTTGAAAATAAAGAGATAAAATATAATCATCATGTGTGAAGAAAGTTGGGATATGTCTAATTTAATAAACCTAAATGAGACTATTTAAGATGTAGATCGCATTTTCTGTGGCTCTTTGTAATCCGAGCTGTTGCTTTAATCTACGGGATTACTGGGTTTTATCGAGTAATTTTGGCAGACTGATATAAAAAGCAGTGTTTCATTTACTTTAAATGAAACATTTTAAATATTGAGACAGTAACAATACGATTAAAGGGAGATAGTGATTTTTCTCCTGTTCCTGCTATTCATTGCTACTCCATTATATTCCCCCTGTCCGCCATAGTCACGCGTTCCCGCAAGACGACGGCGGATACCTCAATCATGAGGAGCCCCGATGACCATTGGGCGTCTCGAAGGAGGGGAGAGGGCTTGTCCCGATGAGCATCGGGATCCATCGGGGGAGTGGGGCGATGGTTTTATCTTTATAATAAATGACGTATGAAGATGTGGGCCCGGATTCCAGGATGGTTGACAGCCTTAAGATAATTAGGTATAGAAAGAATAGAATAAGTAAGTATTAAAGAAGTTATTCCCGTGAAAAAAACACTTTTAAGCCTTATCATTCTGTTCCTTGCCGGCAGCCCGGCCCTGGCCCAGGACAAGCCTCTTCGACGGGCTCAGGACAAGCCGGAGTATGTTGTGAAGTTGAGTGCCATCGCCCCCGATGGAACAAGCTGGAGTGCTATCGGGCATCAGTTTGCCGACTACATCTACGAAAAGAGCGGGGGGAGGATGAAGGTAGTCTGGTATCTGGGGAGTGCAATGGGGGATGAGTCGGCGGCCGTAAGAAAGATAAGGCTTGGTCAGCTGCAGGGAGGTGTTTTTACTGTTATCGGTATGGCCAAGATAGTTCCGGAAATAAGGGTTCTTATGCTGCCGGGCCTTTTTAAAAACTATGATGAGGTTGATTATATCATAGATAAGACGACCCCTACCTTCGCCAAGATGTTCGAAGAGAAGGGGTTTAAATTATTCGGTTGGGTTGAGGTGGGGTTTGCCTATGTCTTCTCCACGAAGCCGGTTCACACTCTTGACGACATAGGGGAGACGAAGGTTTGGAACTTGGCGGGAGACCCTTTTCAGCAGGAAGTAATCGAATTGCAGGGATATAAAAATACTGTCAACTTAGAGCTTTTTGATGTTCTTATGGGACTTCAAACTGGTCTCGTGGAGACATTTTTCGCACCCTATTATGCCTGCTTGGCCCTCCAGTGGTACCAATATCCGAAATACGTAAACACAGCTCCAGTTGCCTATAGCCCGGGTGGAGTATTGGTTAATAAAAAGTTTTTTGACAGTCTTCCTCCGGATTTACAGAATATCTACCGGGATGCCAACAAGATATACATGCCAAAATTGATCCCGATAATTCGGAAAGACCATGCAAAAGCCCTGGAAGGCTTTATTAAAGAGGGAATAAAGGTTATCGAGCCCACTCCGGAGATAGAAGAGCAGAACGAAAGAATGGCCCGGAAGATCCGTGAGAAGCTGGGAGATAAATATTATCCCAAATGGCTATTAGCAGAGATCTTGAACGGACTGACAAAATTCCGGGCAGGCATGGCCAAATAGGAAAATTATTGAATCATCCGTTTAGTCACTTAAATCCTTGAATCCTCGACTCCCCGCTGTCACTATTTTTCTTATTTTTCAGAAACGCATTGCCTAGCCAGTTGAAATTTGCTATTCTGGCAGTAGGAGGAGACGAGCCTGGCTTTTTGAACCAGGCACGATTATCTTGAACTAACCATATCCAATCGAGAAAGGACTGAAAAATGAAATCAATTAAAGTTATTGCGTGTATTATAGGAATTGTGTTCGCCGTATTCCTTGCTGCGTCCTGCGGCGACGATGACGACTCGGCCGTTAAATGCGGCGAAGGCCAAGTGCTTCTGGACGGTGCGTGCGTGGCGGATATCACTGAGGGCTGGACAAAAATCGAACCCGGGGGCGATACCGTTTGCAGCCGCGGTACCCCGTTTCGTTTTTTCATCCGCAAGGGTACGGTGAACAAAGTCGTGGTGGGTTTCGACGGCGGCGGCGCGTGCTGGAACGCGTTAACCTGCAGTGTCGCCGATGCGATCTTTTCTCCCGAAGCCGACGAGGATGCCAGCGGCCTCAACGAGGGTTTTTTCGATTTCGATCATCCCGACAACCCGTTCGGCGATTGGTATCTGATATTTATCCCGTATTGTACCGGCGATATTCATTGGGGTAACAACACCGTAACCTATCCCCAGATGGACGAGAATCCCCCAATCACGATCGAGCACAAGGGTTTTGTTAACGGCAAGGCGGCACTGGAATGGTTATATAAATACTTCAATAAACCCGAGGTCATTTTCGTCACCGGTGTAAGTGCCGGGGCCTATGGCTCGCTACTGCACTCGCTCTACGTGATGGATCATTACCCCGATTCGCGGGTGGTGTACCTCGGCGATTGCGGCGCCGGGATCATCACGGGCGATTTCATCGTGTCGGGATTCGTCAATTGGAACGTAATTCCCAACGTGCCTGAATCCCTGACTTATATCCACGAAACCCCCCTGGCGGAGCTGTCCTTGGTAGACGCGTGTATTGAGGGTGCAAACATATACTCTGAT
>CP070770.1:838008-842007 GCA_020345765.1 Deltaproteobacteria bacterium | reverse complement strand
ACTTCGGGCAAGAGGCAAGGTGACCTTAAAGAACGCCTTTAGCTTACTATATCCTAAAGTTCTGGCCACCTGCTCGAACCGGGGATCAATGTCATCGAAGGTAGACTTGAGTAGACGGGTAGCTAAAGCACTGACAATAGTAAATTGAGCCAGGACGATACCGGGTACGGCAAAAACGATCTTCAGGACGCGGCTGTCAATACCGGCGCCTATCGGGGTATTGAAAAAGACAAGTAATGCCGCCCCTAAGGCTATCGGGGACACGACGATAGGTAAATCAAGCAAGGTATCTACTATGTATTTTCCGGGGAAATTACTCTGGGAGATGGCGTAAGCTGACGGGATGGCTATCAGTATTGACAGGAAGGTAGCCAAGGTGGCGGTGACCAGACTCAACCTTATGGCAAAAAGGATCTCTTCGGAGAGTAGTGCGGACAAGAAGGTGTTCCAGTCAGTGTAGGTGAGCATAGATACGATTATGCCGATAAAAAATAAGGCTAAAAGGGCGAGGGCACTAATTGTCGCAGCTTTGAATGCTCTCTCGCCTGCAATACCCGTCAGAAGTTTGGTCATCGGTTATCCTCAAGGGGTGTTTTCTATTTGACCAGCGGCTTATAGGTTTCGGGGAGTTTATACTCTTTCCCGATTTCAGCATGAGGAGCGAAATTTTTTGCCTCGCTTTCGGTGGCAACATATCCCCACTTGATAAAGATCTCCTGGCCCTCTGGTGAGGTCAGAAAATTCAAGAATCTTTGGGCGCTATTTCTATCATGAGTAAATATAGATATTGCTCCGGGGATATAGGAGAGCCTGGGAAGTTGCTCCGGGTTGAGATAGACTACATCTGTGGTATCGGGGTGCCATAAGGAGAAAACGCGCCAGCCTAAAATGGCATCTACTGCCTTCAAGGCCACCAGGCTGGCGGTTTTAGAGCAGCTTTCCGCATAGGTAACAATGGTTCCTGCCTCTCGGACATCATCTATTAGGTCATTATACCCCAGTATTTCGTAGGCATATAGGCCGACGCAGACCGATTCCGGGTCACCTGTCCCCACCCTGATTCCTGGCCTGGTTAAATCCGAAAGCTTTTGGATATTCTTGGGATTGCCTTCCTGGACCAGGATGGCCGGGACCAAGTAACTGATAATCTTAACGGTATCTGGGTCGATTACGCCGTCTTTTCCGGCCTTAACCATATAATCAGGCGATCCCGGGATGTATAAATCACCACTTTTAGACATTTTCATTTGTGAGAGAACGGTCCCGGAGCCCCCAAAGTTCAGGTAAACCCTTATCCCCGTTGCTCCCTCAAAGACCTTGGCTGCCTCTTCCATGGCCGGTTTGCTGGCAGCGCCACAAAAACCAGTTAATGTTTTCGGCCCTTCTTCAGTGCACCCATTTAGAAGGGGGTAAATGAGGAGCCCAAATAACAATAAAATAATTGGGTTTTTTGCCTTGATATATATATGACCTTCTATTTTCAAAAGAAAAGGAGTCAGAGTCATTTTTGTCTTTTGGGGCTGCCTTGGCATAACCAATCTATATCAGGCATCATTACCCGGGTAAAGAAAAATGACTTTGACCCCTTCTCGAACTTATCCTCTTCCTTGGGCACTCAAGAAGCTGAGGAACGCCTCCTTCGAGTTATATTTAAAGCGGTATCCCAGCTTCACTATCTTCTCGTTGCTCGCCACCCAGGGATAAGCGATGTAGTTTACTATTCCGGGATCGCTCGGGGCGATTCTCAGCTTCCACAATAAGCCCGCCAGCCAGTAGGCCCAGCGGAAAGAAATACTTCTCGGCTTTGTTCCCGCAAGTTCCAGCACCTCGCTGAGTTTCATAATCCCGTCCCCGGTAACATTGTAAGCCCCGCCCTTTCCGTTCTTCAATAAAAATTCCATGGCACCGGCTACATCCTCATCGTGGACGAACTGGTACTCCGGGTCGTAGTCCTGGGGTAGGGGATATCCTCGGCGGAGGAATGTTTGGGAGATATAGTTATTCACTTCCGGACCCATTACGATGCAAGGGCGGACGATGATAAAATTTATCCCGGAATGCTCTTCCCGATACTTATTACAGATAGACTCCATCTCCCTTTTCTCCCGGCCGTACTGAAAGTCCTCGTTCCCCCTCAAGGGTGAGTCCTCATGAAGCGGGACCGGGTTATCCGGGTAGGCACCGTAGGCCGAGGTGCTGCTGGTAGCAAGGATCAATTTGATCTCCGCCTTCTCGCAGGCAGCAAGGAAATTTCTGGTACCGTCGATATTCACTTTCCTCATAAGCTCGGAATCATGGATGGGATCGACGATAAAGGCAAGATGGACACCGGCATCCACACCTTCCTCGGCAAAACGCTCACCGAGAGCGGGATCATTAATATCCATCCGATGAAACTTGAGCTTGTCCGAAGTGCCTCCCGGCTCCTTGACGTCAATCCCGATAATCTTATCAACTTCGGGATCCTTATCGAGCAGCTTCCAGAGCTTCCTTCCGATGTATCCGGAGATACCGGTTATGGCAACGGTTTTCAATTATACCTCCTTAATTACTTCAGAGAATATCATGGAATATGAAGGAAAATCAGGGAATATCAGGGATTTAAGCCCTGCTGTCCTACGTAGTCCCGCGTTAACACGGGACGAAGTAGGATGAATCCTCGAATCCTTGAACCCTTGAACCCTATCTATTGACATTTGGGCTTGTCTAATCTCAGTCCCAGGGCAGTTTATTCCCCAACAGTAACTCTTCTGCAATGGCCAAACGGTTGACCTGATTGGTGCCCTCGTAGATCTGGGTAAGTTTGATATCCCGGAAGGCCTTTTCCAGCTCCATCTGTCTTAAAGTACCTTCTTCTCCCATCAGATCAATTGCCCGGGAACAGATATCCATTGCCACATCACTGCCAAAGCATTTGGCCATGGCCGAAAGATAATGCAGCGGAGGAAATGTGCTGGTGGCCCTCCAGATCAGGGTTCGGGCCGCTTCCAGCTTCATCAACATATCGGCAAGCTCGGCCTGGACTGCCCGGTCCTCGAGCATGGTTTTTCCGTTGATGCTTTTTGATCGGCAATACTCGATTGCCTTGGTTAGGGCATGCCGGCCGGCACCGATAGCAATCGCCCCGACCGGGCCCCGTGAGGAATCGAGGGTCATCTGATTGAGGAGCCAGCCGTCACCCTCCTGACCCACCCGGTTTTCCTCGGGGACAAATACATCCTCGAGGATCAGTTCGGCCGCCGGTGATGCCCGCTGACCCATTTTGTCTTCAACCTTTCCTACGGAGAAGCCCTTGGTATCAGCGGTAACGGCAAAGCAGGTCCAGGCATCGATACCCTTTTCCCGATCAAGACTGGCAAAAACGGTAGTCAGCCAGGCAACGCTGCCGTTGCTGATAAAGCACTTACGGCCGTTAATTATATAGCCTCCCTTGACCTTTTTAGCAAAGGTCATCAGATGTGCCTTCCTGCCCCCTTCATTATCCTCAACATCGGAACCGGCGTCGGGCTCGGTAATAGCAAAAGCACATATCTTCGGTTCATCCGTCTTGACCGCCTTACCGATCTCGGGCAGAAACCTCTTGGCTACCTTTCGGTCCATTGACAGAATAATCGGTAACAGCCCTAATAAGTGCGCTCCGATTAGGGTTGCTACTCCCGGGCAGGCGGCAGAAAGTTCCTCAAGAATAACTGCCCCCGCATAGGTTCCTCCCCTTACGAAATCAAGCATGCTGGCACTACCGCCATAGTTACTGGGGATGAAATTAGTTACGTAACCAGCCTCCGCCGCCTTCCTTAAGAGTTCCCAGTTAAAGTTATCGTGGGCCGAGCTATCTATCCTGTCAGCAATCGGGACTACCTCCTTCGCTACCCATTCCCTAATCTCCTGACGAACTTTCATAACCCTTTTCGGTATCTTAAACGGATCCCTTAGTGCCCGGTGGGTATCTAGCCAATGAAGCAGACGGT
The DNA here is from genome assembly GCA_020345765.1 of Deltaproteobacteria bacterium. GTDB lineage: Bacteria > Desulfobacterota. Next base: position 838,039 of record CP070770.1, on the reverse strand, counting down.
AAGAGAAATCTAAACTCATGACCATCCCTCC
>CP070770.1:833862-837908 GCA_020345765.1 Deltaproteobacteria bacterium | reverse complement strand
ATCAGCGAACTAATCGCTGAGTTGAATAAGACAATAAAAGCCTGTTAGTATAGAATTACAAATGACAAAGCTCAAATTACAAATAAAATCCAAAGTTCAAAGTCACTAAATCCCCCTCCCCTTTATCCCCTCCCACCAGGGGAGGGGAATTTGTTTTCCCTCTCACTCCTTATACAGGCTCAGGGTAGGCTTTGCCCCGCTCCCCACATAAGGGGGAAATACAATCCCAAATCCTTATAAGATTGCTTTACTGTCCCGATGCCCATCGGGGCTCTCTTCGGCTATTCTCAGAGCAATGACAGGTTCCAAATGAATGTCAAATGATAAAATGTTAAAGTCTTTCTAAATGTCATAGACAGATACACTTTTTCTCTCCCCTACAGACCCACCTTTTCCAAGACTCATACGGCCAGGTTAGCCGATCTGCCGGGCAGGGGCAGATTATTAAAAGATTGAAAAAAACACACGAATATCGTAAGATAAGTTAATATAAAAAAGCAGGTTGAGATACCTATGAAAATTTCCAAGAAGATAGAATATTGGGTTGATATTTCCGAATATGACATGAAAACCGCCGATTCTATGCAAAGAAGCGGAAGGTACCTGTATACGGTCTTCATGTGTCAGCAGGCAATAGAAAAAATATTGAAGGCGCTGCATATCCAAAAGTTTGGCAAAGAGGCCTCTCTTACACACAATCTGCCTTATCTTCAAGAGGTAGTTGACATAAATCTATCAGAATCTGATATTGAACTTCTTGCGCAATTGACCACATATTATATTGAAGGGCGTTACCCAAGTTATAAAAAGAAACTCTCAATGTTAGTTGATAAGGAGAAGGCTTCTGAAATTCTTAAGAAATCGAAGGGGGTTTATCAATGTCTAAGATCAAAGGTAGAATTAAAAGGGAAATAGAAGAATACATTACTGAAATTAAGCAGATATGTCCAATAGAAAAAGTTATTCTCTTTGGATCACATGCAAAGGAAGCGATAAATAAGAATAGTGATATTGATCTTGCCATCTTTTCCAGAAAAATAAACGATGAAAACAGACTGGAATTCACGACAAAGTTTCTGGTAATGATTACAAAATTCAAACTTGATATACAACCAATAGCATTTTCATATCAGGATTACTTTGATGAAGAGAATGACTTTATAAGAGATGAAATAAGAAAAAAGGGAATCGAAATTTATAGTGCCACCCAATAAGGAACTATAATGCCTAAATACCAACTAACGGGAAAATAGGAAGGAAAGAAGGTTGCGTATTCTTAAATGTCTAATTTCCCCTCTGATTATTCTCTGCCGGAACGGAATTTCTTGAATTTAGCTTCCCTGACCATCAGGTTTCTAACCAATTCTTTGGTCTCATCGTCTTTCAGGGCGGAAACTGTTTCCTCAATCCTTTCAATGCATTCCGGATCTATTTCCTGAGGGCGGGGAGATTCTTCTTTTATCTCCGACTCGAGAGGGTTCGGCGAGGGAATGGTTCCTAACCGAAAGGAAATTCGTTTGATTATGGTTTTACCCAGGGATTGGTTCAACTTCTCAACGATCTGTTCCTTTAGAAACTGAAGCTGCTGCATCCAGGCCGAGCTGGAAACAGTAACGAAGAGAACCCGACCCCTGATGCTTTCCGGCTGGGCATTCCGAGCAACAACCGGCCCCACCGCATCATCCCAGACCTCCCAGATCTTGCCTTCTTTTATCTTCGCCTCCAGGCCCAATTTTTTGATGGTTCTCTCGAGTATGGCTCCGATCCCCATCAGCCCTTCTTTGCTTCTTCGGAATCTCATTTGATTACCCGAATCACAGTATAGTATATAACTTAGTAGAGATTCAATAAAAGAATTACGGCCGTCAATGCTCTTCCCCTTTTTCGTTTTCTATGATACAAAAAGATCATTTAAGAGAACCAGTTACAGCTATTAGGATAGATAGTGAACAGTAAAAAGGCTTACGTTGAAGTAGCGATCAGCCTTCCCGTTGATAGAACCTTCTTTTATTCAGTTCCGGACAGGCTGGAATCCAGCATCCAAGTAGGCAAGAGGGTGCTGGTGCCTTTCCGAAGCCGCCGGGTTACCGGGTATGTTCTGGGCTTCCCCCGAACAGTGGAACTAACTGAAATAAAAGAGATTATTGATATCCTCGACGAAGAGCCTCTTTTCAGCAAGAGTGGACTTAAGTTCTTACGCTGGGTTGCCGAGTATTATTTCTTTCCTTTAGGAGAAGTTCTGAAGACGGCACTTCCCGGGGGAATAAATATCGAAAGCTACCAGCATATATCCATTACCCAGAAGGGAAAGGAGGTTCTGGGTAGTTTGGACAGCCGGGAGCTTCGGGCCAAAATTCTCAGCAGGATCGCCGAGACAAAAAAGGGCTCGCTGCGCCAGATCCTCAAAAGATTCTCGGGAAAAGAAGCTCATCATACGCTTCACTGCCTCAGGAAAGATGGGTTGGTTTCTCTGAGCCTGAGGTTAAGTACCCCCAAGGCAAAGCCCAAGATGGAGAGGATAGTGGTTCTCAGGGAGGAGCCCTCCCCGGTGGTTATCCGGGAGATGAAAGAAAAGGCCCCGGGTCAGTGGAAGCTCTATCAAATGCTCAAAGAAAAAAAAGAAATGTATCTTTCCTCGCTTACCCGGGAGACCGGATCCGCCGCCTCCGTCCTGAAGAGACTCGAGCAGAGAGGGTTGCTTTCATTGGTTGACCATGAGGTTTACCGGAGCCCCTTCTTTGAGCAGGAGGTAAGTAGGGATACCCCCCATCGGTTGACCCACCATCAGAGAAAGGCTCTGGAGCAGATAAACCGGGGGCTGAGCTCCCGAAATTTTTCTCCCTTTCTCATTTACGGAATTACCGGCAGCGGCAAGACGGAGGTTTACCTGCAGGCGATTGCAGGGGTGTTAAGTTCAGGAGGGGAAGCACTGGTTCTGGTGCCGGAGATTTCGCTAACTCCCCAGCTGGTAAGCCGCTTCCGGGCCCGCTTCGGAGATGATGTCGCCGTTCTCCACAGCAGTCTCTCCGAAGGGGAGAGGTATGATGAGTGGCGGAGGATAAAAAGAGGGGAAGTAAGGATCGCTATTGGTGCCCGCTCGGCCATCTTCGCCCCCTTTGAGAACCTGAGGATAATCGTCGTTGATGAGGAGCATGATAGTTCGTACAAGCAGGAAGAGAGGCTTAAGTATAATGCCCGGGACCTTGCGGTCCTCCGGGCAAAGCTCTCCCGGGGAGTAGTGGTGCTGGGTTCGGCAACCCCTTCCCTGGAATCCTATTATAATGCAGTTAAAGAAAAGTTTACATTCCTTAAGCTTCCGGATCGGATAGGGGATAGTACCCTCCCCGCAGTGGAGCTGGTTGATCTAAAGGAGGAATGGCAAGAAAAAGGGAAAAGCATCTCTCCCCGGCTCCGGGAAGCCATCGATGCCAACCTTGCCCAAAGGGGACAGGCAATCCTTTTCTTGAACCGCCGGGGCTTTGCCCCGTTCGTTCTCTGCCGAGAATGCGGTTATGTCTTCGACTGTCCGAACTGCAGCGTCTCACTTATTTATCATTTTCAGGAGAGGGAACTTGTTTGCCATTACTGTAACCATAGCCTTTCCGCCCCCACTTTCTGCCCGAATTGCAAGGGAGTCCGGGTTGAACTATTGGGCCTCGGAACCGAGAGACTGGAAGAGGAGATCAAAGGGAGCTTTCCGGAAGCACGGGCAGACCGGATGGACCGGGATACGACTGCCCGAAAGCATGCCCACCAGATGATTTTAGAGCGATTCAATAAGGGCGAGGTAGACATTCTTATCGGCACGCAGATGGTAACCAAGGGGTTGGATTACCCCAATGTTACCCTGGTGGGAGTGATCTCTGCCGATCTTTCCTTAAATTTCCCTGATTTCCGGGCCAGTGAAAGGACTTTTCAGCTGCTGACGCAGGTTGCGGGAAGGGCGGGGAGGGGAAAAGCTACGGGGAAGGTGATCATCCAGAGTTTCAATCCCGATCACTACAGTATTCAATTTGCTTGTCAGCATGACTATCAGGGTTTCTATG
>CP070770.1:829678-833762 GCA_020345765.1 Deltaproteobacteria bacterium | reverse complement strand
TGGTGGAAAAGAAAAGGCATATCGGTAGCCATAATTTCGGCAATGATTATAATCTTCAGCCATATTTTCTTAAGGGAGACAGTGACGGTTGGTAATGATTATTTACGAGCTGCTATGTTTATGATCATTGCCTTCGTATTCGCCATGTTAAGTGAGTCGAATGAGAAGGCGCAGGAGATATTAAAGGAGTCCGAAAAAAAATATAAGGACCTTGTCGAAAAGATGACCGATGTCATTTACACCCTGGATACCGAAGGAAGAGTAACCTCCATAAACCGGGCGGTAAAGACTATTCTCGGACGAGAACCTGAGGAAGTTATTGGCCGGAACTTTGCGGCCTGGGTTCACCAAGAGAAATTGCCCCGGATAATTGAGGTTTTTGAGCAGGTTCTCAGCGGTAATAATATTACTACTGAGACTATCATGATTGATCGGGACGGACAGGAACACCAGGTCGAGTTCAGCTCAACACCTATAATTAAAGAGAACAAGGTTTTGGGAACACAAGGCATTATTCGTGATATCACCGAACGCAAACGGGCGGAAAAGGAGCGAGCCCGACTGGCAACCGCGGTTTCCCATGCCGCCGAGGCGATTATGATCACCGAGCCCGACGGTTCGATCACGTATGTCAATCCGGCGTTCGAAGACCTCAGTGGATATAAGCGGGAAGAGGTTCTTGGGAAAAAGAGCGAGATACTGAAATTTAGTAGAAGCGATGGAGGATCCTGCAATGATATATGGTCCCTCCCTGCCCGTGGTGAAGTATGGCGCGGGCAACTTACCCTAACCGGACTGGACGATTTCCCTTATGAATTGAGAGTAACAATTTCACCTATTCGGGATGACTCAGGAGAGATTGTGAGTTTTGTTACTATGATGCGAGATGTCTCCCCCGAAATTGCTCTCGAAAGGATGGTGCATCAGAAACAAAAGATGGAAGCTATCGGTACGCTGGCCGGGGGTATCGCCCATGACTTCAACAATGTGCTCGGTCTCATCCTCGGATATATTGAACTGGCACACGACAAAGTAGATACCGATGGAATTGGAGCCTGGAATTGCTTAGGGCATGCTTTCGAGGCCTGTTCCCGCGCCAAGGACCTGATAAGACAGATAATCACCTTCAGCCGAGATATGGAAGTGGAGCGGATACCGGTGAATTTGGATAAGCAAATCAAAGAAGCCGTCAAATTCATAAAGGCTACGTTTCCCCAGACCATTGATATCCGGCAAAATATTGAGGTTAAGTCGGCAATAACCATTGCGGACCCCACTCAGATACACCAGATGCTGATAAACCTTTGCACCAACGCGGCCCAGGCCATGGAAAACGGGAAGGGGGGCATTGAAATAGGTCTGGAGGAAGTCTTGATAGATTCTTCAGACTCACAGAGATATAACAACATCAAGCCGGGAAATTACCTTAGGCTGAACGTAAGCGATACGGGTCAGGGTATCGATCCCTCCATAATCAATTGTATATTCGATCCTTACTTTACCACCAGAGAGAAAGGCAAGGGGAGTGGCTTGGGGCTTGCCGTTGTCCATGGCATTGTAACTAACTACGGAGGAGCCATTGCCGTCAATAGCTTGCCGGGGAAAGGTGCTAAATTTAGTATTTTTTTACCTAAGACCGATACCGAAGACGAGAAGGAAGGTATTGATGTTCAATCTATTCTAACTGGTAATGAGCGAATACTCTTCATTGACGACGAAGAGGGATTATTGAATATTGCCAGAAATGCGTTGGGCAACCTGGGCTATGAGGTAATAACCGCAAGCTCCGGTGCTGAAGCGTTGGCCTATCTTCAGTCCCGGGCTAATGGAATTGATATTGTTATTGCCGACCAGATTATGCCCCAGATGACCGGTTCCGAGCTGGCTGTCGATTTAATGAAGATCCGTCCGGAGATCCCGGTGATAATTTGCACGGGATTCAGCGAGATGATTACGCCGGAGCGGGCAAGGGATCTGGGCATACGTGAGATTCTTTATAAGCCGGTCTCCATGCGTGAATTGGCCAGGGTGATCCGTTCCGTGCTTGATAAAAATTAGGATATTAAGTTAATAGGAGGATTTTATGGCAAAGATATTGATTGTGGATGACGATTTGATGTTTTGTAGAATGCTCTCGCTCAAGTTTTCGGACCTGGGGCATACCTCCAGCACGACGTTCACGCTTGAGGAAGGGCTGAATAAGGCTTTCTCCGAGGAATTTGATGTCATCTTGCTCGATGTGCGGATGCCGGACGGAAGCGGCCTGGATCATTTACGGAGATTCAAAAAGGCCCCGGGAGCACCGGAGGTCATCATAATTACCGGTCTGGGAGATCCCGACGGCGCGGAGACGGCAATCGAAAGCGGGGCCTGGGACTATATCGAAAAAGGCTCTTCGATAAAATCGATAACGCTTTCGCTCTCCCGCGTCCTGCAGTATCGGAGGGAAAAACTCTCGAAAAAACCACCCGAGGTATTAAGGCTCCAGGGTATTATCGGGAACAGCCCGGCGATAAGGGCGTGCCTCAGCCTCTTGGCCCAGGTAGTGAGCAGCGATGCGAATGTCCTGCTTACCGGCGAGACCGGCACGGGAAAGGAGCTGTTCGCCAGGGCAATCCACGAAAACAACGGCCGCAGCAACGGGAACTTCATCGTCGTCGACTGCACCGCCCTACCCGAGACGCTGGCAGAAAGCCTGATTTTCGGCCATGAAAGAGGTGCCTTTACCGGGGCGGACAAAGTCCGGGAGGGTATGGTTAAACAGGCGGACGGGGGGACGCTCTTTCTCGACGAGATCGGGGAACTGCCCCTTACTCTCCAGAAGGCATTCCTCCGGGTCCTTCAGGAACACCAGTTCCGTCCTCTGGGGAGCAAGCATGAAGTAACAAGTAACTTCAGACTGGTGGCGGCGACCAACCGGGATCTGGAGGAAATGGTTAGAAAAGGACTGTTTCGGGAGGACCTCCTGTTCAGGGTGCAGTCCTTATCCATCGAAATACCGCCCTTGAGAGAGCGGATAGATGATATATCTGAGATTGCCCTTTACCATATAGCTGAGATCTGTAAAAGGTTGAATATTACCATAAAGGGAGTCTCACCCGAGTTCCTCTCGGAACTTCACGAATATAAATGGCCGGGAAATGTCCGGGAACTGGTCAATTCACTCGAACAGGCGGTCTCATCAGCTTACAGCGAGCCTATCCTTTTCCCCAAGCACCTGCCAACCCGAATAAGAACACATGCGGTAAAAACGACAATAAGCGATAAGGCTACCCAATTAAAAAAACAGGAGAAAAGCCCATCTTGTCTACCCACCCTAAAAGACCTTCGCGAGTCGGCACTCAGGGAAGCGGAACAGAGGTATTTGCAGTCCCTTATCTCCGTGACCGGGGGTAATGTAAGAAAAGCCTGCCAGGTGTCGGATCTTTCGAGGTCAAGATTCTATGCGCTGTTGAAAAAACATAATATCTCCAAAAGATTCTTCGTCGAGGCTTAGATAAGTTCCGGGATTGTCAAGTTAGGTGATTAAGGAGCTACCTTAGGAATCATTCAAGAGCAAGGGCAATTAATGAATTGCCCCTGCTGGATAGCCGGGGCTTGTGAGACCTGCTAAGTTGATTAGTATAATGTAGGGGCCGACGTCTCTGTCGGCCCGAATAAGGGTGGACACGGAGGTCCACCCCTACAGGCCCTAGAATAAGTTTGTAGGATAAAAGATCTGATATTCCCCTCCCATATTTCGCCTCTAACCTCTTTAAATTTACTAACTTTATCCCACACTAATAGAAAAAGTCCTGTCCGGCAGGACTTTTTCTGCTTTTCCCGGATAGATTTAGATCCTTAAACCCCGCCTCTAATCCATTAACTATTTGAAATTAAAGGATTTTCTAATTTAGAAAACCCATGGCACGCTTCTTGATAAACTGAGATATGTTGATAAACACTAAGTAAGGTCCCAAGTTTATGGGGAAGAAAGGAGAGTGAAAGATGAGAATGAACATTGGAACCAAACTAATCGGAGGGTTTTTACTGGTTTCCCTCCTGGTCGCCCTGGCCGGCATACTGGGTATCTACAATGTCGGCG
>CP070770.1:825483-829578 GCA_020345765.1 Deltaproteobacteria bacterium | reverse complement strand
TTGAAACGTTGCTGAACAACAGGCCACGAAAATGTCTTAAATATAAAACACCGAACGAAGTCTTTAACGCCAGTGTTGCACTTGCTCATTGAATGTAGCTAATCTAATAACAACCAATTTTTGGTTATTGGTATTTGGAATTTATTTGATGTTTGGAATTTGGTGATTGGTGTTTAACCTTTTACATATGGGACAATTCGTGAGTAGCCAAATAAAACAGGAGGTTTAAATGCGGGAAGTTGAGGTAATCGGTGCCGGAATGGTGCGGTTCGGTAAATACAACGGCAAGCATCTTCCGTGGAAGAGCCCGGAGGATTTAGGCCGGGAGGCCTGTAAGGCGGCACTGAAGCACGCCGGGGTCAATCATAAAAAGATTGAGGCTGCCTACTTCGGGGAAACCTATGCCGGGATGCCGCAGGTTGCCCAGAGGGTGCTTGATTATTTAGGTATCTCCGGAATATCCATGTATAATCACGAGAATGCCTGTGCTACCAGTCTGGCCAGCTTCCGGCATGCCTATTTCGATGTCGCCAACGGCATGTATGATCTGGTTATCGCCGCGGGGGTGGAAAAGATGGGTCTGGTTCCCGCCAAAAAAGAAGGTAAAGGGGGAGGTGGCATGGGAGGTGCAGGAGGATTGTTGGGAGGGGGACCGATAGTTATGCCGGAAGGGATGATGTTCCTCCAGGATGTCGGGATGCTCATGCCGGCCTTCTTTGCCCTGCTGGGACGCAGACATATGGAGGAGTTCGGGACTACCAGAGAGCAGTTTGCCAAAATCTCGGTCAAGAACCACCGGCACGGGGCGTTGAATCCCTATTCTCAGTATCAGAAGGAGGTTACTCTTGAGGAGGTCTTGAATTCAAGGATGGTCTGCGACCCCATTACTTTACTGCAATGCACACCCACCAGTGATGGAGCTGCCGCCGTTATTCTTGCCAGCTCCGAGGTTGCCCGCCAATACACTACCAAGCGGGTCAGGGTGGCCGGCTCGGTCATCTACGGCGGCGAATATAAATGCTCTAAAGGTGATTTCACCTCGATCGGCACCTGTAAAAAGGCAGCGAATATGATCTACGAGGCAAGCGGGATCTCTCCGGAAGACCTGGATGTAGCCGAGCAGCACGATTGTTTTACTCCTCACGAATTGGTAACCTATGAAGACCTGGGAATATGTCCTAAAGGTGAAGGGGGTCGTCTGGTTGACGAAGGGGTAACCGGTCTGGGAGGGAAAGGGCCGGTATTTAATCCCAGCGGCGGCCTCCAGGCCAAGGGTCATCCCATTGCGGCTACCGGTGTAGCTCAGATCGTCGAGCTGGTATGGCAGCTCCGGGGTGAGTGCGGGCCGAGGCAGGTTGAGGGGGCCAAGGTGGGGATCGCCCACAACGGAGGAGGGATAGGCCCGGGCCTCGAACCGGGGCTCTTAAGTCTGACCATCCTGGCCAAGTAACTCATTCAAATCCTGATTACAAACATGTCTTTTATAATTTAGAGGGCGTGCTGGAGGACGATGACCTCGGTCACCGGGGGGAGAGAGTCCTTGCTCAGCTCAATCTCGCTTCCGTCTATCTTCTTGACCTTCTCCCAATTGGCCAGAAATTCATCGACCCCGTCAACCGGGAACCCAAGCTTCTCGGTCTTATAATGCATAGGAATAACAACCTTCGGATTCAATGTCTTGGTGACATCCGTCGCTACCCGGGCATCAACGGTAAAAAGCCCTCCCACCGGAATCAACAGTAGGTCCACAGCCCCGATTTCCTCAACCTGCTGAGGACTCAGATGGTGCCCCAGATCCCCGAGGTGGCAGACTTTAATCCCGTCGACCTCAAAACAGAAAATGGTGTTCTGACCCCGCTCCCGGCCCTGGGAGTCGTCATGGAAGGCCTTCACTCCTTTAAAATCAATGCCTTTAACATTCTCCGAGCTCTTAACCACCTTAGGTGACCCCTTCAACCCGGCAACATGGCAATGGTCCTCATGGTCATGGCTTACCAGGACAACATCCGCCTCATCGGGGATCTTCCCGTAGCCGACCGCTCCCCCGTAAGAGCCGGACTCATAAGGATCGGTGATGATCTTGATCCCGTCGGCAGAGGTAATAAGAAAACTGGCGTGCCCATTCCATTTTACCTTCATAATCTGCTCCTTTTTCATTTATTTTTCATTTTGTACATTGCATTTATATAGTCTCCCCCTTAATCTACTCGAACAAGGGAGGGGACAGAATTGGTGGTTTGGTCTTCGGGCTGCTCGTTCGCTGGAGCTCGATCTCGGAAAGAAGAATGCTGGGGGCAATGGTGGAGATCGGAATATATCCGGACTCGGCCACACAGTAGCTGTTTATAACTTCATAGTCATTACCGGTAACCAAGATCTTGTTGATACTGCTGAGTGGAGTCCCTACGATTTCTACTCCCCTTACCAGCTCCTCCCGCCCGTCTTCGGTGTAAATCTTATAGACCATGATAGGAGTTCCCTTAAAAGCCTGAAATCCAAACTTAGTGGTATTTGTTTCCCCGGCGATAATACTTCGGAGCAAAAATCCAAATGGCTTGTTCTGCCTCTGGCACTCGGATATCAATTTTTTCTTTAGCTGTTCCGGAGAAAGCTCATTGGTTGACCTGATTATCAGGTTTCCCATTCGGGCCCGGGGATCTTCCGAAGAGGAGTTTCGGCCATGTCCGTTAGAGCGATTGAATCCCTTTATCGGTGTCCGCGAAAGGAGGAAGTTCTTTAATACTCCATCCTCGATCAGAACTACCTTATGGGCGGGGACGCCTTCGTTATCAAACCTATAACAACCGGTGAGAGAGATACCATCATAAACATTAAGGGTAGGATCATCAATTATTGTCAAGAATGAGGGAATTATTTTATCCCCCAGCTTCTCTTTAAAGGTCATCCCCTCGTACTCTTCGTTCTGCCTCTCCCCTTCCAGGCGATGCCCCACTACCTCGTGGAATAAGAGGGACGCTACCTCCGGAGAAAGGATCGCAGGCCCACTGTAGGGTTCCATGGTCGGGGCCTCCCGTAGTGCCAGGAGATCATCGATCAGGGATTTTACTTCTCTCATTAATTCTTCCCTATCGGGAAGCTCGTTTTCCCGGGGGGTAAAGAAATGGCGATAATTCTCCAGGGACATCCCATCCGGAGCCTTGGCCATTGCATTAAGATAAACCGTGTAGAGACTGTCCTCAGTAACGATCTGTGAGCCCTCGGTATTGACAAAATACCGCACTACTTTCTGCCCGCTGACACCCATACCCGAATCGATAATCTCAGGGAAGCCCTTAAAGTAGGAGGAAACCTCGCGCACCCTCTTCTTCCAGATTTCCGGGTCGAAGTTGAACTCAATACTCTCACCCAAATGAAAATGTTTTTTCTCCCGGGAGAAGCTGTCTATTGATTCCTCTTTTACCTTGTAAACATCGCTTCCCTTTTTCTTGAGATACCCCGAGATTGCCGCCTTATATTTATTGTCGGTAATCAGCCAGAGCTTGTTGCGGAAAGCGTCCTCATTATCTTCCATCGGGAGAGATGGATCGTAATAACCGCCACCACCCCAATCCCCTTCATAGGTATTATCAAACTTATAATCACCTACCCGGACTTCCCCGTATAGATTCCGATAGCGGCGGTCTTCCATATTATATATTGCACCATATCTTCCGCTGATATTCACCTCATAAATATCCTTGAGCTGATAGCTGATAAAATACGGCTTCTGGTGACCCTCCATCTTTAGCTTCTTCTGGGAGCGTTTGAGCTCTTTCTTCAGGGCCCGAAGGATTATCTCCCGGTTCCGGCCCTTCTCCTGTCTTTCTTTAATCCCTTCCTGCTCAGAATGCGAATTGGGACTTGCGGCTTCGATTGCGGGCAGCACCTCCCCCGACAACGACTTGGGCAAGCAGAATAATGCAGTAGCTGTTAAGAGGATTGTAAAGACCTTTAAATCTTTATGTTTCATAAATCATTCATCCTTTTTAAAAAGTTTGTTTAGCAGCCTTTTTTCGCGGAAGATCTGGGCAGCAACTTCATATGGGCTAAGATCCGCCTTTTCCATTTCTTCGAAGTATTTACCCAAGCGACCTT
>CP070770.1:821273-825383 GCA_020345765.1 Deltaproteobacteria bacterium | reverse complement strand
CGTAGCAGTAGGACTCTTTTCCTATAAGATGATAGATACTCACCGAGCGCAGTCTATTGAAGATGCAACCCGGTGGGCAAGCGACCTGAGTGGCGCCGTCAAGCGAAGCACAAAATATGACATGCTTAAAGGAGAGGAAGGCCGGGAAGCCCTGCACTATACAATCGACGCCATCGGAGCCCGGGAGGGGATAGAGAAGGTGAGGATATTCTCCTCCGAAGGAAAAATCATGTTCTCGACTGATAAGGGTGAGGTTGGCAAGATCCTCGATAAAGAAAGAGAGCAGTGTTATGCATGCCACGCTCCGGAGAAACCACTGGAGAAATTAGATCTTCCCAACCGGTCAAGGATAATCCCCAAAACCAAAGAGCATGATTATCGTATTCTGGGCATAATAAATCCAATATATAATGAGAAGGATTGTTTCTCGTGCCACAGCGAAGATCAGAAAGTCTTGGGAGTATTGGACTTCGAGATCTCCCTTGCCGAAGTAGACGCCGAGACAAAGAAAAATTTTTTCGCTACCCTCTTCTTTACCTTTATCACAATACTATTGGTATCAGTAGGAATTGGGCTGTTTATCTACGGAGCCGTCAGCCGACCCATAAAAAGGATGGTTATTGGAACCAAGAAGATTGCCGAGGGAGATCTCGACTATACTATTCCCTTAAACACCCATGATGAGATTGGAATACTTGCCAATTCGTTTAACAAGATGACCAAGGACCTCAAAAGGGCAAATAGCGAACTCCAGGAGTGGAGCAGAACCCTGGAGAAAAAGGTAGAAGATAGAACCGAGTTGCTGAAGGCAGCGCAGGAACAACTCATCCAGTCAGAAAAATTGGCCTCCTTGGGTCAGTTGGCCGCCGGGGTAGCTCATGAAGTGAATAACCCGTTAGCCGGCATCCTGGTCTATATAAAACTTCTTCTCAAGAAGTATAAAGAAAACAACCTCCAATCCGAAGAGACCGAAAAGCAGCTCTTAAAGATAGAAAGGGAAACAGATAGGTCCTCCCGGATAATCAGGAACCTCCTTGATTTCTCCCGCCAATCGGAACCGACCCTGAGACCTGTCGATTTGAATAAAGTAGTTCAGGCAACCCTGTCAATAGTGGGACATCAAATTAGCCTTGACAATATAACGCTCGAGATGAATTTAGATCAGCAGCTCCCCCTTGTTCTGGCGGACTTTGACCAGATCCAGCAGGCATTGATAAACGTCATCCTGAATGCGACCCAGGCGATGCCTGACGGCGGAAACCTGAAAATTACCACCTCGATTGCTGAAAGTATCGAGATCGGCGGGTCAACAAAAAATACCGTCAGAATTGATGTCAGTGATACCGGAGTCGGTATTCCCAAAGAAAATCTGAATAAACTCTTTACTCCCTTTTTCACTACCAAAGAAAAAGGCAAGGGAGTGGGACTCGGACTGGCTGCTCTCCACGGGATTATCGAACGGCATCGGGGCAAGATTGAGGTAGACAGTAAACCCAACATCGGCACTACATTCAAGATATATCTGGAGATTACGGATGAAGGGAAAGGCCAAGATCCTCGTAGTGGACGATGAAACAATAGTAAGAGAATCCCTCTACGACTGGCTGAGCAGCGCCGGCTATGAAGTGGTAGCTGCCGGGGATGGCGAAGAAGCCCTCCGGATAATAAATCAGAAGAAGATCAAAATTATGCTTGCCGATCTGATTATGCCCGGCATGGACGGCATTGAATTAATGAAAAGGGCAAGAGCAATAGTTCCCACCATCTCAACGGTCATTATCACGGCCCACGGCACGATTCAAACGGCAATAACCGCAATAAGAGAAGGTGCTTACGATTACATCGAAAAACCCTTCTGTCCGGAAAAGGTTGAACGTCTGGTAAAGAATCTGGTGGAACATCAGAACCTGATCGAGGAAAACATCTCGCTGCGCCGGAAGATTGAGGATAGATACCGGTTCGAAGACATCATCGCCAAGAGCCCCAAGATGTTAAAGATATTCGAACTTATCAAAACGGTGGCACCAACCAATGCTACGGTACTGATTATCGGAGAAAGTGGTACGGGCAAGGAAGTCATTGCCCGGGCTATATACCAGCAGAGTCAGCGTCGGAACAAACCCTTTATCGCCACCAGCTGCGCCGCCCTCCCGGAAAGTCTGCTGGAAAGCGAACTTTTCGGTCATGAAAAGGGCTCCTTTACCGGGGCGGTGGAGAGGAAGAAGGGTAAGTTCGAGGCGGCCGACAAAGGCACCTTATTTCTCGACGAAATCGGGGAGATAAACGCTAATACCCAGGTCCATCTGCTCCGGGCCCTCGAAGAGAAGAAGATTACCAGAATCGGGAGTAACGAAGAAATTAATGTTGATGTCCGCATAATTGCCGCTACCAGCAGGAATTTGAAAAAAATGATCGAGCAGGGTGAATTCAGGGAAGATCTGTATTACCGGTTAAATGTGGTAACCCTCGACTTACCCCCGCTTAAGGATAGGCAGGAGGATATCCTGCCGCTGGCGGAGCATTTTTTGGAGAAGTATGCGGAAGAAAACAATAAAGATATCAAGATCTTCTCTCCTGAGGTGGTAGAATTTATGCTGAATCATTCCTGGCCCGGTAATGTCAGAGAGTTAGAAAACATGGTCGAACGCGGGGTAATCCTGTCAAAGGACAATATGATCACTCTGAACGAAATTCCCCAGGACATGATCCATCGGATTCCCGACGAAGGGAAAACCGTTGATGCGGTAGTGAGAAATCATATTCTCAAGGTCCTTGAGGAGACCAGCGGCAATATCTCAAAAGCAGCGGATATCCTTGGTATTCAGCGGATGACCCTTTATCAAAAACTAAAAAAATATAACTACAGTGTCAATAAATCAGACACCTAATGTCTAATTAATTTACACTTCTACATTTCAGGATAGTCTCCTGCAACCCTGTTTTTCATGACCCAGTCATTTGTATGCCGTCCATGCAATCATTAAAATAATCTTTATAATACAATACTTTAACATTTCTCAGCCTTCTTCCTTTCGCCACATTCAGAGCCATCATTACGATAATCTTCAGGCAATTTATATTTTGGCACACCACTTGCTCTATATATTAGTGAAATCGATAATCCCCACAGGAAAGTAATTGTCCGGCTGAGCCTGTGGTAACAGTTATCAGGACAAAGATTGGAGGTATTAGCAATGGAAAAGGAAAATATTTTGGTTGTGGAAGATGAGGACATCATGCGGGAGGCATTGGTTGATTGGTTTTCGGGTGAGGGTCATAAGGTCGATGCCGCCATGGATGGCGATAAGGAACTGGACAAATTTAAGCTGGAAGATTACGACGCCATGGTAATCGATCTTAAATTGCCCGGCCGCGATGGACTTTCGGTACTAAAGGAAGTCAAGGCGAAGAATCCGAAGGCTAAAGTCGTTATCATTACGGCTTACCCCTCGATTGAAACCGCGGTGGATGCAATGCGTAGAGGCGCGATCGACTACCTGCCAAAACCTTTTGAACTGGAACGGCTGGAAACTTCACTCACGCAGTCCTATGAAGCTCCCTATGAAGTTGATGTAACCACCGTTCCTCCTGTGGAAACACCAACCGTAGTCAAAGAGGAGGCGGTCACTCCCTGTATCTGGATGCAGGCAGGTATAGTCCGGAAACGCGAGTGTAATATCGGATACCAATGTAATAACGGATGTAACTTTCATGCAGCGATGATGAAAAATCCGAAATATGGAAATGATCTGAGGATTAAACCTTTCATCGAAAAAGTCGATTCTCTTGTGGGGCAAAATCAGTGCCGGTATACTATGAGTGGAGAGGTTCTTTTCCGGATTTGTTCAAATGTTTATCGCTGTGAGAAGTGTGAATTTGCCCAAGGGTTCCAGGATAAAATAGACCACCAAATTGCCAAAAAGGCCGCGCATAGAAAGACGGTACTGGACGGGTAAAAACGGTGTCGGAATCCCCTCCTCGGTTTATTTCTAAATATGGCTGATATTGGGGATTGTAGGAAATGGGGATGGTTCCAATTTCTGCTAATTTTTGAAAAACAGAACCATCCCTATTTTTATCTGATTAGTCCGGAGATTATAAATCCTGCAA
>CP070770.1:817036-821173 GCA_020345765.1 Deltaproteobacteria bacterium | reverse complement strand
TACTTGACATTAACGATCTCCCTAATTACATTTTCCCCTAAAAATTAGTATTTTTGGGCATTCCCTAAATTAATCTAGATTAACATATTATTTTTTAAATGTAAAGAAAAAAATACAATAAAGTGTGTTTTTTTTCTTACCAGTAACAATATGTAGTATATATACGCATTTATACGCTTATGTATATATTGCGATTTTTAAAGAAAAATTTGCCTAGACGGAGCCTTGGTAAAGTTTAGTAAGATCCTATTTGATTTTGTTGGAGAAGATATAGCCCAATAGCCGATAGGTTAGCTTGGCCGCCAGGAAGTCGGGGGCAATATTACCGGGAATCGGGGCGAGTTCCATAATATCGAATCCGATAATCTCCCGGCGTGTATTTAATAGTCTCAGAAACCTCAGAAGATCCTCCCAACTGAAACCCCCCGGCTCCGGGTTGCTTACCGAAGGCATGATGGACGGGTCGAGAACATCAAGATCAATAGTCAGATATATCTGAGGGGAGAGCCTTTCAATAGCTTTCTCCATCCAATCATCTCCTCTCCGGATATCTCGGGCAAAATAGACCGGAAGCTGCCGCTCCTTTATAAGTCGAGACTCTTCCAGACTAAGACTGCGGATTCCTACCTGAACAGTCGGGACAATTTCCTGGATTCGGGACATTACACTGGCATGACTGAAGGGGGTCCCCTGGTAAGAGTCGCGTAGATCAGCGTGGGCATCAAGCTGAAGTACCGAAAGGGAAGGATGCTTTTCTCTAAATGCCTTAACCAGGCCGAAGCTCAGACTGTGCTCCCCCCCCAGGGTTACCAGGAATTTCCCCGGTTTCAATAATTCCGAGGCCTTTTTCTGCACTGAGGCGATCATCTCCTTAGGGCCACTCATTATCGGCCCGAATTTTTCCAGGGTATGGATTCCCAGTTGGTAGGTTTCCTGTTCTAACTCTTCGTCGTAGGTTTCAAGCTCCTGGGAGGCAGTGATGATCGCCCGGGGGCCTTCCCGGGTGCCGGGGCGATAGCTGACCGTTTGCTCATAGGGGATGGGAAGGATTAATATCTGAGCCTGATCAATTCCGTAATCATATCCTAAAAATTTAGAGCTCTCCTCGATCATGTATTCAATAAATCTTTATATTCTTTAACAACCAATTCATTCTTTTCAGCTTTTTCTTTTAACTCTTTTACATATTCTACCTTTTTCTTTGATAGTCTTTTGACCTCCCGGGGACTCTCCGATAAATTAACATACTGACAGAGCATGGGGAACGTAATTGAACAACATGAATATACCACTACACAATTATCGGGATCTTTGACCTTCCCCCATGACTTAGCTTCCTCCGGGGTTGCTCCGGAGAGTCCTCCCCATTGGGGTGAATCGCTGGTAAGCTGAATAAAATAATCATGCCCCCCAAAATCTTCCCGCAAAATCTGGCTCAAGGTAGTTTGAGTTTGTAAATAGAAGTTTTTCGGTGCACCACCTCCTATTATAATAGCCCCGTTCTTCTCCGATCCCTTCACAATCGCAGTGGTTTCGATCACATCCTGGAACGGGTCAAGGGGGATGGAATCGGCAAGAAGTTTGGGGATAATTAGATTCATGCCAATTGATGAGTCACCCGGAGAAGGGGTGTAGATAGGGACATCGAACTCGGCCGCGGTAGCAACGAAAGATTTATCCGGATGAGGTGCACTCTTTAATACCTCTTCACCCACTATTTTATGGAGATCCGCGGAGGAAATCGGTCTTTCGAATTTCATCTTCAAGAGCGGTTTTAAAATTACTCGGTCACTTGGCATCAATGTCTCCAGATCCTGGACAAAGGTGTCATATATTCGGGCAATCCCTTCTTGGTAAAGGGCGGAGTCGTCCGCTTGGTGACTGCCCTGATAAACGGGCAGGTTGAAAGCTCGGTGAAAGTCGTGGTAAATATTAGCCCCGGTAGATATTATAAAATCAACAAATCCCTTGCGGATGAGGTTAATGATTGGACCACTCATTCCGATGGGAGTCATTGCCCCTGCCAAGGTTAAACATATTGTGGTATCTTTCTTGATCATCCTGCTATACAGTGAACAGGCCTCGGCCAACCTCCGGGCATTAAACCCGGAATATCCAAAAACTCGCTCGATAAAGTCATGTACTTTCTCGTTATCGGCCAAGGACAGAGGCTCGATCATCTTGCCCTTAAACTTATTCTCTGCCATTTTTCAATCCTATCTTTTTAGAAAAGGGATCCTGGAGTTACGGAGAAATAATGCCCGGGACATATAACGATTTTTTATTCCAGGAAAACCGCAGCGGCTATTACCGTAGTCCAGAGGCCTTTCCTATCACAGGTCGCTGATTGGGTTATGTGACGAGTGGTAACTATATGACCGCTAATCTTCCAGATCTCCTTCTTCTCATCATAGCTGGTATCAAGATCAAATTGAACCCCCAGGGTCGTTGCCAGCATATAAGCGGCCAGATCCTCGGAATAATCGCCGGCTACTCTTTCTGTTTGTCCGAAGCTTTCGTGCTCGGAAAGATATCCGTGGATATTCTCATCCTTAGGGATAGCAACCCCAATTGAGGCGGCAATGAGACGGTGAGGTTCGTTGGAGGCATTCTCGGAGAGAACACAAAAAACGATCTGCCCTTTAGCTAAATGCTTTATCCCCTGAGACTTTGGGATAATCTTGCAGCGGGGGGGAACAATGCTGCTGACTCTAACCAGATTATAGTTGGCAATTTCGGCATTCCGGAGAGCCATCTCGAAGCTGGTCAACTTCTCCCGGTGACGGCCTATTCCTTTTGTCAAAAAAAGTCTGGAAGGAACCATAATAACACCCTAAATTTAAAGTTAACAAATCTATACCATTATTTTACCAAATGTCAATGTTTTTTAGGGGTATTAGATGCAAAACACTTATGCAATTCCCAAATACTCCATTGCCTCTCCTACCAGGTAGAAAGAGCCGGTTACTACGATGCACTCCTCCGGGAGTGCATCGGCCCGGGCCCGGGCAATGGCAGTAGGAAGGTCATCGGTTACTACCACCTTCTTTCCTGACCCCCTGAGCTCCGTCTCGATCCGATCCCTGGTCTCAAACCTGCCGGTTTTGGCCCGGGTGATAATAAACTCCTCAGCAAAAGGAAAAAGCTCCCGAACAATACCGGCAATATCCTTGTCGGCCGCAATACCGATAACTACTATGGCTCGCCGGAAGCTCAATACCTCTTTGAGGGTTTCCCTCAGCACCCGGATTGAGTCAACATTATGGGCACCATCGAGAACCAGATAGGGACGGCGTTCCACAATCTGCACCCGGCCCGGCCAGCTAAGCTCAGCCAATCCCTGTCTTACCGCCTGATAGGAGATATCGCCTATCTCCGGAGGCAGCTGTTCGATGGCGGCAATGGCGGTTGCGGTATTTTCCACCTGATGGCGGCCAAGGAGAGGAAGCCAGAGATTATCATAATGCTTAACCGGGCTGTGGAGAGAGAATAGGCATCCGATATTGCTGATCCGGTGGATGGTGGTTGAGATTATCTCCTTGCAGGGACAGAATTCTGCCTGCATCTCCTCGCAGCGACGGCGGAGGACTGCCATCGCTTCCGGTGGCTGAGGAGCTATAACTGCCTTGTTTCCTTTTTTAATAATCTGTGCTTTTTCCTCGGCAATGGACTCGATAGTGCCGCCGAGGATATCAGTATGATCGAGGCTTATCGGGGTGATCACTGAGACCAGGGGCTCGATCACATTGGTCGCATCAAATCTTCCTCCCAGTCCCACCTCAAGGATAGTAATATCTACCTGCTTTTCGGCAAAATAACAGAAGGCGAGAACCGTCAAGAGCTCGAAATAAGTGAGCTCTCCGAAAGCACCCAAGGCCTGGATCCGGTCAGTATGGGGCTTGATTGTGTCGACAAGTTCTGTTAGCTCTTCCTCAGAGATTAATTGGTCATTGATCCGAATCCGCTCCCGCAGATCCACCAGATGAGGAGAGATAAACAGGCCGGTCTTGAACCCGGCAGCCTTAAAGATAGCGGTTAGAATAGCAGCGGTTGAACCTTTCCCCTTAGTTCCGGCAATATGGATGACTTTAATTTTACGCTGGGGGTGTCCGAGTTTGTCACAGAGTTCCTCCACCC
>CP070770.1:812794-816936 GCA_020345765.1 Deltaproteobacteria bacterium | reverse complement strand
TGATAAATCAAGCCCCTACATTCGCTTCCATTAACTCCTCCTGAAACTGGGGTAAGCGGTCCTCTCCGATAGCTTCCCTTATTTGGCCAATCAGTTCAATATAGTAATAGAGGTTATGGATCGTATTTAACCGGGCCGACAGGATCTCCTGGGCCATAAAGAGGTGACGCAGGTAGGCCCGGGTGTAATTACGGCAGGTATAGCATTCGCAGTTGGGATCGAGCGGGGCGCCGTCCCGGGTATATTCAGAATTCTTGATCACGACCTTCCCCTCACTGGTAAAGAGGCTTCCGTTACGGGCATTGCGGGTAGGAAGAACGCAGTCGAACATATCCACCCCACGGCTCACCGCCTCCACCAAGTCCTCGGGTTTACCCAACCCCATCAGGTAGCGGGGCTGATCCTCCGGGAGAAAGGGGAGAGTGCTCTCAAGCATCTCCCACATCATCGACTTGGTCTCCCCTACCGATAAGCCTCCGATGCCGTAGCCGTCGAAGCCAATCCCCACTATCTGTTCGGCGCTCCTCCTGCGAAGCTCCGGGAACATCCCCCCCTGGATAATACCGAACAGAGCCTGATCCTCCCTGCTCTTCGCCTGCTTGCACCGCCCGGCCCAGCGAGTGGTCAGCTCCAGGGAGTTAAGGGTATAATCATAGCTTGCCGGATAGGAGGTGCATTCATCCAGGGTCATAATAATGTCCGCTCCCAGTTTTTCCTGAATATCCATCACATCCTCGGGGGACAAGAAATGCTCAGAGCCGTCGAAGGGGGACTTAAAAGTAAATCCCTCTTCGCCGATCTTGCTCAACTCCCCCAGGCTATATATCTGGAAGCCCCCACTGTCGGTAAGCAGAGGCATCTCCCAGTTCATAAAGCAGTGGAGACCGCCTAAATCTTTAATAATATCAACCCCCGGACGCAGATAAAGATGATAGGTATTGGCCAAGACCATCTCTGCCCCGATGTCCTTCAGATCTTCCGGCGTCAGAGATTTAACGGTAGCCTGGGTTCCTACCGGCATGAAAACCGGGGTCTTGACCTCCCCGTGAGGGGTTTTTAACCGTCCGAGCCGGGCCTGTGTATTCGCCTCCTTTTTAACGAGTTCAAAGCAAAATTTCATCAGAGAATCATCATCCCGTCACCATAGCTCAAAAACCGGTAATCCCTGACAATTGCCTCCTGATAGGCCCGGAGAATCAGCTCCTGGCCGGTGAAGGCAGAAACCAGGATCAGGTGAGTCGAACGCGGCAGATGAAAATTGGTAATCAGGGCATCGATGATCTTGAACCGGTAGCCGGGATAAATAAATATCTGTGCCTCCCCCTCCCCCGGCACGACCCCTTGCCCGCCATTAGCGGCCTGCTCCAGGGCCCGGGTAGTGGTTGTCCCCACCGCGATAACCCTTCCTCCACCTTCCTTGGCCCTTTTGACCCTTTTTGCTACGGTTTCACTCAGGGAATAATATTCCGGCAGCATCTTATGGTCTTCTATTAGTTCACAGCGTAACGGGAGAAAGCTTCCCCAGCCTACCTGGAGAGTAATGGTAAGAATTTCCACTCCCACCTCTTCAATGCGTTTCAGAAGCTCCTCCGAGAAATGGAGCCCGGCAGTAGGGGCCGCCGCCGCCCCTTCCGATTTAGCGTAAACCGTCTGGTAACGCTCCTGATCCCGCCTGTCCCCGTTAGCTTTTCTTTTGATATAAGGTGGAAGGGGCATAGTTCCGATCCGCTCTAGGATCTGGCGGAGCTCTCCCTGGAACCGCAATCTAACCTCCCAGCTACCCTGTTCGAGAGGACGAAGCATCTCCGCTTCCATCTCCTCAGCGATAGATATTCTCTGTCCCTCTTTTGGTGGTTTCGCGGCCTGGACCAGGCATTGCCAGGTCTCTTGCCCCTCCGGGGACGGCCTGCCATTTATCCGGGACAAAAGCGTTAGCGTTACCCTGCCCCCAGTCTCCTTTCTCCCGAAGATGCGGTAAGGCACCACCTTGGTATCGTTGACTACTAGGAGGTCGCCGGGACTTAAATACTGGAGGATGTCGACAAATAGCCGATGCTCTATCCTCCCCTCTTTCCTGTTCAACACCAGCAGCCGGGCCTCCTCCCGCTTTCTCGCCGGATACTGGGCAATCAGCCCCGGGGGTAGGTTATAGTCGAACTCACTTAATCTCATCAGCCGTTATTATCCTCGGGGACATAGGAACAGACGAGGTTCCCTCCCTTACTCTTACTCCGGTAAAGGGCCCGGTCGGCAAAGTTGATCAACTGGAAGGCATCAGATGAATCCTGAGGATAGGTAGCCAGTCCTAAGGAGATGGTGATTTTGCCGCTGGGGATATTCTCTTCACCAATGAAGTTATTCTTATAAACGCCATCGCGCAGTTTGTCCGCCACGACGGTAGCCGATTCCTTATCAGTCTCCGGAAGGAGGATAATAAACTCATCTCCCCCGAAACGGGCGAGGACATCACTCGTGCGGAGCTGATAAAGGAGGACTCCGGCCGTCTCCCGGAGGACATCGTCACCCTTAAGATGGCCGTTTTCGTCATTAAACTCTTTGAAGTGGTCCAGATCCAGCATCAGGACGCTAAGGATCCGGTGGTAGCGATAGGCACGCTCGATCTCCTTCTCGAAGCGCTCGAAGAAATAGCGGCGATTATAGAGGCCGGTAAGCGCATCCTTATTGGTAAGCTCCCGGGTTCGTTGATAGAGCTGAGCGTTTCCGATGGCAATTGCCACATGCTCCGCTACGGAGGAGAACAGCTCTACATCCCGCTTAGTAAAGGCATTTTTCTTGGGTTTACGGAAATTGAGAACTCCGATAACATCGTCTTCCCCGATCTTCAAGGGGACACTCAAAAATGAACCTGTGAGCTTCTTCCGCCCCTTGTAAAAATTGTAATCCGATTTCTTACTCATATCGTTAACGAGTATGGGCTTGCCGCTCTCGGCCGCCTTTCCCGGAATCCCCTCTCCCGGCTTGAAGGTGATCTTATTCATCAGCTTTTCGTCCATTCCGTAATAGGCATGGATATTCAGCTCACTTCTATCCTGATCAAAGAGCATCAGGCAGTGCTCATCCACCCGGAGGGATTCGTGGATTAATTTCATTACCACCTCAAAGAGCCCGTCTAATTGTAATGATACGCTCATTAAAGTCTTACTGACATTATAGAGGGTGTAGAGCTCAAGAAGCTTCTCTTCCAGTTGATGATTTTTTTTCGTCAATCCCCGATTATTCTTGCTTGTTTTCTTAACCGTCCTCGATTGCTTCTGCCCTTTCTTGGCTCTCCGGGCACCTTCCTTCATCCCTTCCTCCTTATTCAATAAAGCCTTTTGATCTCTACTCCCGGATAATAGTATTTCAGTATGCTTCGGTAATCGTGGCCCTTCTCTGCCATCCCTTTTGACCCCCACTGACATAGCCCTACTCCGTGCCCGTAGCCACTACCGTGGAAGTAAACCTTCCCTCCCTCAATCTTAACCTGAAAATTAGTGCTCTTAATCTTTGTACTTCCCAAAATCCCGCGGAATTTTTCCCCCTTAATATTTGTCTTCCCCGACGCTGAGGTAATCTCCAGGAGCAAAGCCCGGTTACTGGAAGTTTGCTTGGCTACCAGGATAGCCTGGATCCCATTAACCCGAACCCCCTTCCTCCTAAGGACTCTTTCCAAATCCTTGAGGGACAGGCGGTAACTCCAGAAATAATCAGGGGCCTCGGTGCAGAAATCGCATTTTACTCCCCGGAGAAAGGGGTAGTCCTCCCGGCTCCAGAGATACCGGGAAGCCTCGGTCCTTCCTCCGCAATTGGAGTGAAAATAAGCCGGGACAACCTGTCCCTGATAGGCAATTACCTCTCCCCGGGTTTGCCTTACGGCATAGCGGGACCGTTGATCCTCCGGGTTACTACCCGCATAAACCTGATCGAGAACCGATGCCTCCAGGTCGTAAAACTCTTCCTGTCGGCGCTGTCTCTTATAAAGGGCATAAGTTCGGGCCACCACTGCCTGGGCCTTTACCGCCTCGATCGACCACTGGGAAGATATCTCCAGATTGATCAGTCCGACCAGATACTGTTCTAAATCCAGCTCGTCAATTATCAGGAGGGAATTGGCCTTGTCTTCGGCGATCTCCAGCTTTCCC
>CP070770.1:808547-812694 GCA_020345765.1 Deltaproteobacteria bacterium | reverse complement strand
CGGCAGTATGGGACTGCATCATTTGGTTTATGAGGTTGTCGACAACAGCATCGATGAGACGGTGGCAGGATACTGTGATCGGATAAAGGTAACCATCCATCTTGATAACAGTATAACGGTCGAAGATAACGGCAGAGGTATCCCGGTAGACATTCACAAGACCGAGAAAAAACCGGCGGCCGAGGTGGTCATGACTATGCTCCACGCCGGAGGGAAATTCGACAGCCAGGCCTATAAGGTAGCCGGTGGCCTACACGGCATTGGGGTATCGGTGGTCAATGCCCTCTCCGAGCATCTGGATCTGGAGATCAGAAGAGACGCAAAGGTATATCACCAGCTCTACCGGAAGGGAGCCGCAGTTACCAAGTTAGAGATCATCGGTGAGACCAAAAAGACCGGGACCAAGATCAAATTCAAGGCCGACCCCCAGGTATTCGAGAGCATTGATTATAGCTTCGATATCCTTTCCCAGCGACTCCGGGAGCTTTCCTTCCTGAATGCCGGTGTTCATATCTCGATTAATGATGAAAGAAGTGAGAAAAAACACGACTTTCAGTATAAAGGTGGCATTCTTTCCTTTGTTGAGCACCTAAATGAAAATAAGAACCCCATTCACCCAAAGCCAATCCACTTTAGTGTTGAGAAGGAAGGGACTTTCATTGAGATCGCTCTCCAATACAATGATGGCTATTCTGAATCTATCTTTTCCTTTGCCAATAATATCAATACTCCGGAAGGAGGGACCCATCTCAGTGGATTCAAATCCGCTCTTACCCGGACTATTAATTTTTATGCTGCCTCGAACAATCTTTTAAAGGATGTCAAAGAAAACTTCGGTGGTGAAGATGTCCGGGAAGGACTGGCAGCGGTAATCAGTGTCAAGCTTCAGAATCCCCAATTCGAAGGGCAGACCAAAACCAAGCTGGGAAACTCTGAAGTCAAGGGTCTCGTGGAGAGTGTGGTTAACGAGAAGCTCGGGAGCTACCTCGGAGAACACCCCCCGATAGCAAGGAAGATTATCGAGAAAGTCAGGGAAGCTACCCGGGCCCGCCAGGCAGCCCGAAAGGCCCGGGACCTGACCCGGCGGAAAAGTGCACTTGACTCTGATTTCCTGCCCGGAAAGCTTTCTGACTGCCAGAGTAAGGATCCGGAGGACAGTGAGATCTTTATCGTCGAGGGAGACTCTGCCGGAGGATCGGCCAAGCAGGGAAGAGACCGGAAAAACCAGGCTATTCTTCCTTTGAAAGGTAAGATCCTGAATGTGGAAAAAGCCCGGTTTGATAAGATGCTCTCCTCCCAGGAGATAAGGACACTTATTACGGTTCTGGGTATGGGGATCGGCAAGGACGAAAGTGATATTAGTAAGCTCCGCTATCACCGGGTAATAATTATGACCGATGCCGATGTCGACGGTTCTCATATCCGCACCCTTCTCCTGACTTTCTTTTACCGACAGCTTCCCGAACTAGTGGAAAATGGATATCTTTATATTGCCCGACCCCCTCTCTTTAAGGTTAAAAAAGGAAAAGAAGAAAAGTATATTAAGGATGAACCCTCCCTGGAGAACTACCTTATTAGTACCGGGGTGGAGAAGGCCAGGCTTGTCGCTAATGGGAATGGGAGTAAGATCAAGGGCGACAAATTAAAGGAGTTAATCAAGAAGGCAATCAGCTACGAGAAGATCTTAAGGAAGATGGAGAGGAGAAAGAAGGAGCCCAAAGTGGTTGATGCTTTCGTCTATGACCCCACCTTCAAGCTCTCTACTTTAAAGAAGGAGACAGATAAGATAGAAGCGAAGCTTAAGAAGATTAATAACTACCTGAATAATTTTTATCCGGAGATCTGCCCGGCCGAATTCTACATCAATAGCGATGAAGAACACAATTGTCAGATGGTGACAGTTAAGACCAGAAAAAACGGGATAACTCATGAGACCTGGATTAATTTTAATTTCTTAAGTACCCCGGAGTATGAAGAGCTGCGCCGGCTTTCCCAGGAGATAAAAAAAGCCGGGGAGCCCCCTTATGAGCTCGAGGAAAATAACCAGCATTATCAGCTTAATACGATAAAAGACCTGGTAGATTGTGTCTTCTCTATCGGGAGAAAAGGCAATTATATTCAGAGATACAAGGGACTGGGAGAGATGACCCCAACCCAGCTCTGGGAAACCACGATGAACCCGGAGAGCCGAACCCTGCTCCAGGTGAAGATCGAAGACGCCGTCGAAGCCGATGCAATCTTTACCGTATTGATGGGGGACAAGGTTGAACCCCGGAGGGAATTCATCGAAAGAAACGCCCTGGATGTCAGGAATCTGGATGTATAATCTTGTTTCATAAGTTAGTGCACAGTTCAGAGTTCACAGTGCACTATGAACTACTTTGGCATTTGGATTTTGACATTTGAGCTTTTCGTACAGGCCTTTTGCTATTTTTAAAAAGCAAGAGGCTTTATTTTTTATCCTCCCTAAAAGTAAATGACCAAGATTTACTTAATCCGCCACGGACAGACAGATTGGAATCGGGAGGAGATCTTTCGGGGGCGGGCCGACCGGCCGCTTAACGAAGTGGGCGGCTGGGAAGCGGGAGCACTCAGCCGGGCGCTGGCGGATGTTACCATTGACTTTATTTACAGCAGTCCCCTCATCCGGGCACAGGATACCGCTCGTCCGATTGCTTCGGCTCACGGCCTAAAGGTTATTCCTCTCCCCGGCATAATTGACATTGACTACGGAGATTGGCAGGGGCTCTCTCATGATCAAGCGAAGGAACAGTACCCTGAGCTCTACCGGAAATGGCAGGAGCATCCCGAGCAGGTAGAGTTTCCCGGGGGAGAAAGCTTAAACATGGTTCGGGAGCGGGTGATGTCCGCCTTTAAGGAGATAGTTACCCGGCATCCGGAGCAAAGCGGGGTGGTGGTTTCCCATCGGGTGGTCAATAAGGTTCTCCTCTGCGCCATTCTTGGGCTTGACAACTCCCACTTCTGGGAGATCAAACAGGATACCGCGGCATTCAATATCATTAATTGCGCCGACGAGAGCATGGCTATCCAGGTAATGAACGACACCTGCCATCTTAAGAGCCTGGGCAGAGATAGAATAACTGCCGATTTTTAATTGACGAATCCTTTTATCTCTTTTATATTCTAAAGAACCCGGGAGTTTTTAAAGCCCCGGATTATTATTTCCAAAAATTTAGTTATGGCAGCTCGGATTGAGGTCAAATTCAAGGAAGGATTGGTAGATGCCGGGGGGGATCTTATTAAGAAACGGATTGCCGAAGAACTGGGCATCACCCTCAAGGCAGTTCGGATAATAGATGTTTATTCGATTGATAAGGACATTCCTCCCCAGGAGCTGGAGCGGTGCCGGCAGGAGCTCTTCACGGATCCCCTGACCCAGGAATCAGGAGTTGATCGGGAGATCGCCCGCGACTTCGATTGGATTATCGAGATCGGCTACCTGCCCGGGGTTACCGATAATGTCGGGCGCACATCAAAGGAGGGGATTGAGGATCTGCTCAAGATTAAGTTTGATCAGAGGGAAGCAGTATATACCTCAAAACAGGTGCTGCTCAAAGGCGTGCTCACCCGGGAAGAGGTTGAACGGATTGCCGGCAGGCTTTCTAATCCCTTGATCAACCGGGTTTATATTAAGGATTTCACTGCCTTCCAGCGCGACGGCGGGATGGATGTGATGCTTCCCCGGGTGAGTCTCCCCCCCAACCCCCGGGTCGATTCGGTAAATCTCAATCTCAGTGACGAGGAACTGAGAAGGCTCGGCGAGGCCGGGATCCCGGAACGAACTGAAGATGGAAAGGAGATCCGCCGGGGCCCCCTGGCCCTCGATCTGAATTCCCTCCATAGTATTCGTGATTACTTCAATAACCAGGGAAGAGATCCAACCGATATCGAGCTCGAGTCCCTTGCCCAGACCTGGTCCGAGCACTGTAAGCATAATATCTTCGCGGCCCAACTGGACGAGGTGGACAGCCTCTATAAAACCTATATCCAGGGTGCTACCAAGGCTATCCGCAAGAAAATGGGGAAAGAGGACTGGTGTCTTTCCGTATTTACGGATAACTCAGGGGTGATTAAATTCGACGAGCAATGGAATATCTGCTACAAGGTGGAAACCCACAATACCCCC
>CP070770.1:804223-808447 GCA_020345765.1 Deltaproteobacteria bacterium | reverse complement strand
AAGGCTTGCCGTCTTCGGCTCGGTCCACCCGTATTCGACCCGTCTCAAGCGCAAGGTTATGCGGATGATTGAACTGGGCGCAGTCGGCATGAAGATGCACCCGGCGGAACAGCTCTACACCGCCGCCAATAAGAGGGCCTATAAGCTATATGAGCTCTGCGACCATTATCGCCTCCCGATACTCTTCCACACCGGGGCCAGCGACATCGCCCCGAAATGGCAGAAAGACCTGCCGGCCATCCGCCACTTCCGCGATCCCGTCCGGGAATTTCCGAACCTTATCTTCATATTCGGTCATTCCGGGATACACCAGTATGAGGAGGCCATCGGGCTGGCCAGCAAGCACGAAAACATCTACCTGGAGATCTCCGGACAGCCGCCCCACCGGATAAGGAAGATGATCGACGGGATGGGCTCCGAGCGGATTCTCTTCGGCTCCGACTGGCCTTTCTATGCCATCGAGTTGCCCCTGGCCAAGGCCCTGATTGCCACCGAGGACATGCCCGAAGTGCGCCGGAAGATACTGGCGGAAAACGCAAAGAGGTTGATGGGCGCAATCTACGGAGAAAAATCACCGTTGTAAATGCCAGTCCCGGAACGGCGGGCTCTCTCACACTCCGTGGGCAGTGCGGTTGATAATGTCGTTCTGGGTTGCCCGATCAAGCTCGGTAAACAGGGCACTATATCCGGCCACCCTCACCACCAGGCCGCGATGACGATCCGGATATCTTTGCGCCTCGCGCAGCATCTCGGCATCAATTACATTATATTGAACATGCAGCCCTCCGAGCTTGAAATAGGCGAGGTTGAGATCGGCAAACTTCCGCAGATTTTCGTTGCCCTCCAGCAGCTGGGGGCTGAAGGTCATGTTCAGGACGCACCCGTTGGAGATCAGTGTGTTGTCCACCCGGGACACCGAGCGCATGACCGCGGTGGGACCCTTCAGTTCCCGGCCCCGGACCGGCGATACGCCCGCGGCCAGGGTCTCTCCCCGGCCTCGTCCGTCAGGGGTAGCCCCGGTAAAGATTCCGAAGACCAGGTGCGCGCTCATCGAATAAATGCCGGGTTGGAACATCCCTCCCCGGAAGTTCCGGTGTTTTTCCACCTCCCGGCAATAGATGGCAGCTGCCTCCCGGGCCAGCAGGTCAACTTCTTCCTCGCCGTTACCGTACTTGGGCGCCCGGTTGATCAGCATCTGCCGCAGTGACTCCTTCCCTTCGAAGTCACGGTTTAATGCCTCGAGGAGCTCTTCCATCGAGATCTTGCCCTGGTCGAAGACCAGCTTTTTTACCGCGGCGAGGGAATCGGCGACATCGGCCAGGCCGATGGCCTGGGGACCGGTGAAGTTGTAGCGGGCGCCTCCCCCGGTTACATCCTTCCCGTGCTCGAGGCAGTCGTCAATGGTGGATGAGATGAAGGGGGTGGGCTTCAGCTCGGCGTGCGCAATATCGCAGTAGTGCATCGCTTCGACCATGCGTTCCACGAAGTAGCTCACCTGCTTCCGGTAGGCACCGAGTAGATCGTCAAAGGACTGAAAGCGGCGGGCATCACCGGTCCGCACTCCCAGGGCCCTCCCGCGCAGGATCCGGTAAAGGTCCGGCAATCGGATCCGGGTTCGCCGGCCCATCAGCATGAGGTATCGCGGCCACATCAGATAATGAGCCCACCGGTTCCCGTTCCCGGCAGGATCCGTTCCTCTCCGGGCCCGGAAGTAGGACCGGAACTGGCGGGGCAGGTATTTTCTATCGGCCAGGAAGTCCAGGCCGTCTCCGTTATGAAGGGCCAGCTCAAGGCAGCGGGCGATATTTACCAGGTTGGCGTCGGTCGAGCCGAAGGTGCTTCCCGCCGCCGCCGGCTCCACGCACCCCACAATGGCATATCCTTGCGCATCCCCGGGGGAGACCCCTCTGGCTTTCAGGGCCGGAACGATAACCTCGTCGTTGAACAGGGACATTGCCGTCCCGCGCCTGATGGCATCACAGACCCGCAGCATAAATTCAGGCGGTGTTCCCGGATTAAACCTAACCGCCAGGTTCGGCGACACCGTGCGGATATTGTCCAGGGCGTCCAGGAACAGGCAGGTAAGGTCGTTGGTTACGTCCTGGCCGTCTTCGCTCGTCCCGCCGATCGTCAGGCTCTGGGCGATCGGGGGACCGCTGGTCACCGGGAGGACCGCGGTATCAAGCACGTTAGCCACCTCGCTCATCTTCACATACAGGCACTCGATGAGCTCCTGTGCCTGATCGGGGCTGATCCTGCCCTCCTGCTGGTCACGCCGATAGAACGGGTAAAGTAGTTGATCCAGCCGTCCGGGGCTGATGGCGAAACCGCCGCATTCCAGCTGGCAGATGATCTGGTTGAACCAGACGGCCTGGAGGGCTTCGGGAAAGTCCCGGGGGGGCTTCTCCGGAACGCGGTCGCAGACCCGGGCGATACGGAGCAGCTCTTCCTTTCGTCCGGGATTGCCTTCCCGGGCGGCAAGCTGCCGGGCCTCGGCGGCGAACCGGGATGCGAAAGCAGTAGCGGCCTCGGAGGTGATTACCACCGCTTCCCAGAAATCCCGGCGCCATTTTTCATCCGGGTCCGGCCGGGAGCGGAGCCGGTTTAAGGCCTCCTCCCGGACCCCGGCGAATCCCTTGGTGAGAAGGTTGTGGTTTCCCACAATGAAATGGCCGATGCCGTTGGCAAACTCGGCCTCGACGGTGAACATGAGTTTGAAAACATCGCATTGAAGATCCCGGGGCATGAGCCGGAAGGCCCGTTCCCATACCGAGCGCCCGCGCCAGTAGGGGAGCACCTTCCTGAGGGCACGCCTCTCCGCGCGGCCTACCCGGAAGGGCTGGATTGGCCTCGTCCCGTAGGTATCAAGCTGGGCCTCGATCGAGAAGGATTTTACCTCGGGAAACAGCGGGGCGCCCCTGCGCTTGCTGGTGCGTCGGCCCACGATAAGCTCATCGTCGTCGATGCCAACCGTCATGTTCTCCAGCACATTCTTAAGTGCCAGGGCGTTTCGCACTACCTGGGGTCGCCCTTCCGTCCTTTGCTGCGATTCGGTCCAGAGGACCGCCCGCTCGGCGCACAGTTCGAAGGGGCTTTCAAGCAGCCTCTGCTTTAGCCGCGATGTCCTTGTTTCCATAGTCTCGATTATATCACAAAATAGGGACAGCGGGGCTGTTGAAAAAGTATGTTCCTCCCCCTTTGATGGGGGAGGATAAAGGTGGGGGTGAACAATCGCCCCACAACGCTCATTTTTTCCAGCTTGCCACGGGGTTTTTGTTTACGGCTAACGGCGGGTATCTTCCCGGTGGCGCTTGCGGATTCTGAAGACAGCCAGGATCATGGCCGCGATTGCCGGCAGGGTAACGAAGCCGAGCTTCATCAGCCGGGGATCGCCGGTAATGATAGCCCCGATGGCTGCCCCCTGCAGCCAGAAGAAGAAGTAGGCCAGGATGGGGAAGTAATCCAGGATCTTATCGAAGCGTGAAGGTTCCATGATCATATCCCCCAGATGGTCAGGTTGATCGGCTCGGGGAAAAGCCGCAGGGCGATTGAGCCGTAGATTATAAAGAAGAGGAGGATGCCGATCTCCAGGGCAAGTAATATCCCGTAGAAATAAACCGCCGCCTTGCCCGCTCCCCACCGCCTGACCATATCCGGCAATCTCTCGAACACCAGGGCGAAGAGGAAGATGAGCAGGAACCAGCCCATGAAGTTGCTCAGGGGGATGGAGAAGATGCTTATCGGGTCCTGCTCGGCCCATACCCAGGAGGTGAGGGCCTCGTGGGTCTGAACCGGGTCGATCCAGAGGTCCAGGTTCATGGCCAGAAGTCCGCCCACCGCGGCCTTCCCCAGGATGCGGGCCCGGGGCATAAGCAGGTCGGCCACATAGATGCAGGAATAGGCCACGAAGAACCAACCCAGGCAGGCCATCACCGGGGTTTCGATGAACCAGTAGAAGCCCCGGGTGAAATAATAGGTGCCGGAGACCCCCTGCACGTTCTCCCCAAGGGCTGCTTCCTGGGCAAAGGGAAGCGCTAACTGGATATCCTGACTATACCGGCCTAACAGGATCCACATGCTCTCCTCGAGACCGGTGAACACGAAGGAGCCGCCCAGGAAAAGCATGGCCCGGTAAATCCCCAGGCGCCGCCAGGCATGGTGGAAGCAGAGCCAGGCCAGGCCGATGGAGATCAGGTCGAGGAAGAACATCGAGGGGTAATCCGT
>CP070770.1:799877-804123 GCA_020345765.1 Deltaproteobacteria bacterium | reverse complement strand
ATACGTAAATCTACTCCAACGATAAATTCTTCGAATACCTCATAAGCATCGCGGTTTCTTCTTCGGGCGGTTTACAAGTTAAAGTAACATTCTATTCAGCCCCATCAAGGGGGAGGATAATTGAGATTAAATAATATCTATTCCCTTGCCTGTCCTGAGTTTGTTGAAGAAAAAGTGTAATAAAAAAGATAATAAAACAAAGAGAGGTATAAAAATTAAAAAAGGAGGGTAAAAAGATGAAAAAGATGGAGAGAAAGAAAAAAACCGGACTCAGAAAATACTTCATCTTTGGCAAGTTGACTTTAGCGTTAATAGGGTTTTTGTGCCTGACAAGCGTTAGCGGGTTTAATACCCTGCTTTCTGCTCGGGGGGGATCAAACTCAGAGGATGAGTGCCTCAAGCCCAAAATCGTTATTCCCAAGGAAGAAGGAATCATCTTTGGAGAGAGAGTCCTTATCAAGACAGAGATAGAACCCTGCTTGGCCAGTTATTTTAAGAAAAAGGTTAAGGAGGTTCTTTTTCAGTACAGGGTTCATTCGGATTTCGCCCCGGCAGTAATTTGGATGGATATACCCGCTGCTAGTGCTCAACATCCCAATCCCGACTCCAGCTTCCCCTACTTCACCTTCTGGGATGTAACTCCACTTCCCGGGGATAAATACGACCTGCGGGCGGTGACAACTGACCTGGAGGGGAACTTTATACCGGGAGATCCCGTTATGGTTAGAGTTGTAAATCAGGTTCCGTTATTCGTAGACAATGAAGTACTGGTCAGATTCAAGCCGGGTGTTACCCGGAATGAGATTGATGCCCTTAATGCCCAGATCGGGGCGCAAGTCCTCGGTAATTTCTCCACAATTGAAACCTATCAGATCAGGTTGCCGGAGACAGTGAGCGTGGAGGAGGCAGTGGATTTTTATCGGGCCAGTTCCCTAACGGCTCAGTCTTTGCCCAACTATATTTTACGTATAACCCAGGCCCAGAATCTGCCCAATGACCCCGAGTTCTATCGTCAGTGGGGCCTGCACAATACCGGGCAGGAATATAATCCAGAAGAACCATGGGTATCCGGTACCCCGGATGCGGATATCGATGCCCCCGAGGCCTGGAATATCGGGACCGGCAGCCCCGAGATAGTGATTGCTGATATAGATACTGGGATTGATTTCTGCCATGAGGACTTTACCGAGGATAGACCCCCATGCAATATGGTCCTGGATCCTGGAGAGGATTTGAACGGCAACGGAATACTTGATCATCATTTCTGGGTTAATGAGGATGAAGAACCCGGGGATAATGGAGTCGTTCCTCCTGACGATGGTGATGGTTGTCCTGGTCTTTGTGGAGTGGATGACGATGGCGATGACGCGGCGGACTTTGATGATCCTGAGGTTTTTTCTATCTATAACAATTGGCGTGATGATGATGGAGATGGATGGTATAATGAGGATGCCCCGGGCATTCCTAATTTTGATGATGATGGAGATGGCATTATAGATGACTATGATGGGGCGGTCTTTGATGATGATGAGAATGGGTATGTTGACGATATATATGGATTTGATTTTATTAGCTGGAAGGGGTGGAATTACAGAAATAATGATCCTGGCCCCCAGGACGACAATAGCCACGGCACTCATACTGCCGGGATCCTGGGAGCGATGGGCTCGAATGGGCTGGGGGTGACCGGAGTCAACTGGCAAACTAAGATAATGCCCTTGAAAGCCTTTAATCAGAGAGGACGTGGAGGGATTCTCTATGCTGTTCTAGCTATGAATTATGCCAGCAAAAAAGGTGCTTTAATTACTAATAATAGTTATGGTGCATATATATTTGACGCAACCCCGGAAGACATCCAAAACATCAAGGATTGGCTTAGCTCAATACCTCACTTCTTCGAGCTTCTGCATGTTACTGCTGCCGGCAATGGATGCCATATATGCTTCATACCGTGCTGTGCTCAGACTTGCCGCTGTCATGAGGTGGTTGATCTTGATACTGATCCCAGATTTTTCTTCTTTCCTGGAGGTTTAGATTTCGACAATTTTATTTGCGTAGCTGCCACTGATGACGATGACAATAAAGCCAGTTTTTCCAATTACGGAGCAATAACCGTGGATCTGGGGGCACCGGGGGTGGATATCTATAGTACTGTCCCCCCTGACCCATTGGATCCTGAAGCACCTATCTATAGATATATGTCCGGCACCTCGATGGCCTGCCCGATGGTGGCCGGGGGCGCCGCCCTCCTCTGGGCTTCCTGCCCGGGCCTGAGCGTTCTTGAGGTAAAAGACCGGATCCTGGCGAATGTTGACCCTGTCCCGTCCCTTGCCGGGAGGACAGTTACCGGAGGGAGATTGAATCTTTATGTGAGCACAAATGTCTTCGTGGATGACGATAATATTGCCGGCCCCTGGCTGGGAAGCAAATCGAGTCCTTTCCAGTATATCCAGGATGGTATAGACGCTGCTGCCGACTGCGGCTGGACGGTGAATGTTGCCGAGGGAGTATATTATGAAAGCATCGAGATGAGGGATGGTGTGGAAATTATAGGCGGCTGGAATTCCACTTTTACCGAAAGAGACCCAGTAACATACGTATCCACTATCGACGGCGAGGGTACGAGCTACCACGTCGTCGTCGGTGCCTCAGACGCCCGCCTCGACGGCTTTATAGTCACTGGCGGTAATGCCAATGGGAGCTGGCCTAACGACCGTGGTGGCGGGATGTACAATCAGAATGTGACAGGTCTAGTGGTGACCAACTGCAGCTTTAAGAAAAACACTGCCAGCACATATGGTAGTGGTATGTACAACAGTAGTGTAAACGGTGTCGTAATAGATAACTGTACTTTCATTAGCAATAGAAGTACCGTCCTCGGCGCCAATGGCGGCGGGATAGCCAACTGGGGCGCCTCTTCTCTCACGATAACCAACTGCACCTTCAACTATAACGCGACAAATAACGGATTCGCTGGCGGGGTGTACAACCGCTTCTCCTCGCCTACGATAGACAACTGCACCTTCAATAGCAATTTTGCCGGCTGGGGCGGCGCGATGTTCAACCACTACGACTCTTCCCCCGAGATAACTAACTGCGTTTTCAATAACAACACGGCCGAATGGGAAGGCGCTGGGATACACAACGTTGGCGGCTCGCCCAAGATAATTGATTGTATTTTCACCGGCAATGTAGCAAGGCTCAACGGTCACGGGGGTGCG
Organism: Deltaproteobacteria bacterium; assembly: GCA_020345765.1. Lineage (GTDB taxonomy): Bacteria > Desulfobacterota. Next base: position 800,902 of record CP070770.1, on the reverse strand, counting down.
GTGTATAACCAAGCCTCCTCGCCTGAAATAACTAACTGCACCTTCAACGGCAACTATGCCCTCGTTGGCGGAGGGCTGGCTAACTACACAAACTCCTCACCAGCGATAACTAACTGCATTTTCATCAACAACCGGGCCACCATCCACGGTGGCGCAATATACAACTCCACCGGATTGTCCACGATAACCAACTGCATCTTCCTTGGCAATTCAGCAAGGCAGTACGGCGGAGCGATGTACAACTATAGGTTCTCATCAGAAATAACAAACTGTACATTCAGTAATAATGGGGCTACCCGGGGCGGAGGGATGTACAACTACTACAATTCCTCGCCCATGATAACCAACTGCATCCTATGGGGTAATAGCGCTCCTATAGGCTCCGAGATATACAACGATGCTTCATCTGTCCCGATTGTAACTTACAGCGATGTCAGAGGGGGAGGGTATCCAGATCCCAGCAATATCGATGCTAATCCGCTGTTTGTGGGTTATCCCGACCTGCACCTGCAGAGCGGCTCGCCTTGCATAGATGAAGGCACCGCTGATGGTGCCCCGAGCTATGACCTTGACGGCAACCCACGCCCCTCGTGTTCAGGTTACGACATGGGAGCTTACGAGTATCAATGCCCGTAAGGTGTTAATAACAATATGAGCAGAAAGGTGTTACCGATACCGATATAAGCCATGAATAGCAAGGGGATAGCAAGGAGTAGCAAGAAGCAGTAGCAGTACCTTAATATGTCCCGTGTTCTCACGGGACGACGGTGGATGCTATTCCTTGCTATTCCCTGAAGTAAACATTTTTTTCACTTTTAGCCTCCGAAGCATTTATTTTTACTTGAACGGCCAATTTTTACCCAAATTTGACCACAAAATTTAAGGAAATAGCTTAGGGTAAAAAAATATTAAAAAAAAACCTTGACAAGGAAATTTTATCGTAATATATGTCGAAATGCTTGGAAAAGCGTCCAGATCGAGTGGACTTTAACCAAAATTTGCATAAACTCCGGCTTAGGCGATAA
>CP070770.1:795479-799777 GCA_020345765.1 Deltaproteobacteria bacterium | reverse complement strand
TCGGAGAATTCCAGGCGGTTACACTCCTTCTCGCAGAGCCTTTCGGCCGGGCAGATATAGCCGCAGACCTCGGCTAACGGGTTCATCTCCCGCATGGAGCGCACCGCCCCGGCAAAGTTACCCGCTTCGATCCGGCGGGTAAAATTAAGCACATCGATCCCCACCGGGCAGGCCTTCGTGCAGCCGGGGTCTTCACAGAGTTGACACTCTTTGGCTATCCGCCTGGCCGAGACCTCGGTAATGGGCTCCGTGGTATCCGGTAATGGGGTCCAGGACATGCCTTTCACTATGTTTATATATTGTTTAGGGAATTTCCGTACCCGGTATTCCTTGAGCCCCAAGTCCCGCAGGATCATGTTAGCCGCCCCTACCGCGGAGGAAGTAGCGGGCAGCACCCCTTCTCCTAATACGGTAGAATCACCGCAGATATAAAGGTTTTTCCACTCGCTCCGGGCTTTGAGTCGTTTCATCATCTCCTGGCCCATCATCTGCTTGGGGCCGCCCACATTACCCCAGTTCTTCAGGGTAAAGCGCTCGATCGTGGACGGGGTGCCGATCTCCATTACCCTAATATGTTTTCTCAGGTTCGGATAATATCTTTCCATCTTTTCGAGAACCCGGTCGGCCTCCACTTCTTTCTGGCGGTAGTAGTTTTCGGACTGATAATCGGGATCGGCGGGGCGGGGCCATTCGATCCGGGCGGGGGCGATTACCGTCAACGAATGGGTTCCGGGAGGGCAGATGGATGGATCGTCCAGGGACGGGATGTAAACATAAAAATTAGAGCTCGAGGAGTCGTGTAACTTCTCGACAAATAACTCAATCGGGCGGGTATCGTCCGGTATCACCTCCGCATCAACGCCGATATAAAGGAGCAGGCAGCTGAAGGTAGGGACATGTTCCTGGGCCCATTTCATCCTTTCGGGCCTGATATGTCGGGGTTTTATCAGCTTGCCGTAGAGGTTCCAGATGGTAGCATCGGAGACGACCCGATCGGCTATGATCTCGGTCCCGTCCGCGAGGCGAATCCCATAGGCTTTGCCCTTGAAGATAAGAATTTCTTCAACCAGGTGATGGTAGAGAATCTGTCCCCCGTAGCGCTCGATAGCTCTCTCCAGCTTATTGGGGAGCATCTGGGGTGAGCCCGAGGGGTAATAGGCACCCCCTTCGTGGGCATCGGTAAACAGTATCGCGGTTATAAGTGCCGGGGCCTCGCTAATATTACAGCAGGTAAAGGTAATCAGGAAGTTGTCAAAAAATCCGATCAGTCTGGGGTCGGTAATATGTTTATTTATTATGCTCTCTGCGTTTTTAAATAAAATATATCCGAGCCTCAAGGTGCTCAGGGGATTCTTAAAAAAGAGCTTCAGATTTTCAATCAGGGGCATTTCGGACGGCGGCATGGGGTTTTCGTTGGATGAGATTGATTTGCAGAGCTTGAAGAGTTCTTTATAGAGGACGCGGAGCTCGTCTTTCTGGTGGGGGAATACGGCCACCAGTTCGGCGAAGTAGCGCTCAAAATTCCGCCAGAAGGTAATGCCTTTCCCCCATAAGTTCATGCGGAGAACGGAGTCGTGGGCGATCATATCGATTTCCTCTTCGAGCTCGTTCATCACAAAACGGTGGGGGGAATAGCCCTTTTCCCCGAAACCGTAAAGGAGGGCGGCGGCGATGTCAAAGGTAAAATCCTGACGGCGTAAGGAGGTGCAGCAGCCTCCCGGTAAATAGTGCTGTTCAACGGTCAGCACCTTAAGCCCCTTTTTGGCCAGCAGGGCGGCCGCGGTAAGCCCCCCGATCCCGGCGCCGACGATAACGACGTCATAACGGTCTCTGATTACCGCATCCTTCAAGATCTTCAAAGCAATACCCCACCTTTCTGTGTCAGTATCCTTATCATCCTGGCAATTCTATTTTTAATATTCTTTTAAAATCCTCATGATGGGTTGCCATGTAATTCTGTTGGAATCCTATAAACACCGAGAAGATCACTATCCCCATAAGCATACCGATTGCCGCGGACTTAAAGTTTTTCATTCTGAAAGTTCCGATTAGCAACCAGCCGATAGTCAATACCATAATAATATGGCTGATCTGGGGGATGATATTAATCCCGTCCCAGGGGAAGACAAAAAGACCCAGTCCCCCGAAGAAGAACATCGGCAGGATGGCCATGTGCATGACAATTCGGTCCCGGAAGCGCAGATAGAGAACAAATCCGATCAGGTAGGTAATACTCGAGGGGGCGCAGGCATTAAAGACAAACCACTCAATAAATTTTACCCTCAGCACCCCGAGAAAATAATAGGTGCTGTTTAACGTTACCAGAAGGAGAAGAATTGCAAGAATTATCCCTGTCTTTTTCACCTTAAAAAATTAATTCAATCCTACCAAAAAGTCAATTTACCAATTATATGAATTCTCCCGGCAAGGTTTACTGGAATGACCCGGTAAGCCGAATAATGGTATCTACTGGATCCACATCTTTGGGATCAAGCGAAATCTCAAGCACTTCACCCGATTTTGTCACCGCTAATTCGCGGTGGTTTGGCTCCAGATAGGCCCCATTTACCATGTCCCAGGAATCCGGAGCCAACTGGACGGTCACCGAAACCTCCTGTCCATCGAAATTGAACAAATGGAGGAGCCGGTCATTGTCTATGCTACTGGCGACAATGTAAAACCGGCTCTGGGTGACAGTTACCCCCTCCGGGCATTCCCCCTGATATTGCAAGGGGATTGCCTCGGTAAACAGATTTCTTCTCGGCCGGTACCAGTTACCCAAGGTTCTAAGCTGATCGACCTGCCCAGGATAAATACTACCGTCCATCTGGGAGGTTGCTCCGATGGCGTATTTACCCCCGTTCGCCAGAACCACCGCTACGATTCGTAATATTTCGTGCTGATCGTCGCGGGGGCTGGGATCCTGCCACCACTTTCCCGCCGGTCCGACCAACTCCCAGGGATGGGTGAAATCCCGCCGGTTCAGGTTCGCCCAGTACCAGGCGCTTTCGAAAACTGTAATCGTCCGATCACCGAAATCGACGATCTTCGTCGGCGGCCCTTCCAGACCGTGCGCCTCGCCGGATGTGTAGGAAAGCTGTCCGTGGGCGAGGGGATTGTAGTTGGAGGCGTTGAAGGCGAGCACCGCTTCCGGATAGTTTTTCTGAAAGAAATCTATGGTTAACGGAGTAGCCCTATCGTTCCAATGCCAGTCGATCCACATTCCGTCCGGACCGTACTGCTCCATGATTTCTCGGTACTGACCCTGGAGATATTCTTCGTATACCGGCTGGGATTCCTGAAGAATTACTGAAAATGTCTGGTGAGGATCGGGTTGGATATCGTCGAATTGGGGATTGTGATCAAAGATGGCAGAATAGTAATACAGAAACGGAATCCCCGCCTTCCGGCTCAGCTCGGCAAACGGTTCGGCGTAGTCCGTGTCGGTCTTCCAGTCGGTCAGATCGGTGTGAAAGTAGCAGATGCCGTCATGCCACTTTATTTCCATGATGTGGTAATCGAGGCCGATTTTCTGGCTGAGGCCGACCCACTCATCCACCCGAGGATACGGCCCGTTGAAGTCGAAATTTCCTTCCCCGTCCATCAAGGACTGGTTGAACACAGTGTAATCCCGGTCCCAGTCCCAACCGGGACGGTACTCGATCTGGTACATGACCCCGAGCCCCGGTTTTTGCCAATCCCACGGCATTCTTTCCTCGGACAAGCGTTCCTCCCCATTGCCGCAGCCCGCAATTAAAATCATCCCGACGAGCAGCGTTCTAAAAATAGGGACGGCGCCCGTTTTATTGAACATTTTCCGGAGTCCGTTTCCCTCCCCGGTTGGCGGGGCAGAAGGTTAACGGGCAGAAGGAACAGACAAACAATGACATAACGATAAAAAAAAGGGACAGTAACCCAAACCAGACGATGACCAGGACAATTCCGCCGAATCTCCAGAGGTCAGGTACCGGAAAAAAGAAAAGGAAGACAAAGAATGCCATGTCGATCCACAAACCCGGCTTCATGGATTTTCCCTCCTGTTTTTTAAACATCAGGGGGACGGTTTTTCCCATGAGTGTCGAGCAGTACTGGCCGTAATAAGGGCAGCGAGCGCAGACCAGGTAGCGCAGCGGTACGGCGAAGATCCCCAGGGCAGATAGCCAGATAATCAGTCTGATTGTGTTCGTTTGGGCCAGGACAAAGACCGCCAAAGCAATAATCGGAATAAGGGGCAGGAGGGAAAACATACTTACTTTTTTCGGCCAGGGGGACTTCCGGGGACAGGAAACACCGTCCTG
>CP070770.1:791054-795379 GCA_020345765.1 Deltaproteobacteria bacterium | reverse complement strand
GATTCAAGTGAAAAAACGGGCGGGGGGCTATTTTATGTTATTTTACAAAGGGCTAGGAATATGATAGCATATTTAAGACAAAAAACTGGCACTATCCTGTTTCACCTTTTATACCGTGAATAATAAAGAGTAGGGAGGCTTGTTATGAACAAGAAACTTACTGCAATTATTGAGCGAGAAGGCGACGGATATGTAGCTTTGTGTCCAGAATTGGATGTTGCGAGTCAGGGAAATACGGTAGACGAAGCCAGATATAATCTTCAGGAAGCGTTAGAACTATTCTTTGAAACGGCTTCTCCCGAAGAAATCAAGGACAGACTACATGATGAAATTTACGTGACCCAAGTGGAGGTAACCGTTGGGTAAGCTGCTTGCTCTTTCTGGGAAAGATATTTGTAAGATTCTCGAAAAGCATGGTTTTATCGAAGTGAGAAGACGTGGAAGTCACATCGCAATGTAAAAGAGAACTTCGGAATCGACTATAACGATACCTGTGCCGGATCACAAAGAGCTTCGTATAGGAACGTTGATGTCGATCATCCGGCAGTCTGGAATACCTCGCTCAGAATTTGAATGAGAGCAGGGAGTAGCCCATTAAAGGGCTTTACTCAGTCTAAAAACAAAAAAAGCGGCCACCACCGGACGCTTTTCTCAAAAAACGTAAAAGACAAACCTTATCTCAATCCCCACCCCCAACCCGCTCCCTTGATATATAACTACAAATTGTATACAATTGACTACAATATGTATACAGGAAAGAGTGGATGTTGGTTCTAAAACAGCTTGACAAATGAGCAAATTAGTTCGGTGTCGGTGTCAGTGGATAGTGTCAGAAAATACCGGAGAATGAAGATAGGAAAAAATAGGGACAGCGACCATTTTTCGAGGCCATTAGATTGGAGTAAGGAGTAGGCAGTAAGGAGTACGGATTCAGCCGTCAGGGGAAGTCGGGGACGGGGAAATGGAATCATCGAAGAAGAAGCGCAATTTCCTGGATATTGCAAAATCAGAATTCGGACGTATCATAATGTCCGCGGCGCTGTCGGTGATTAAGGGAATCGACATTGCCACCTATGTGTTTTCCCTCCGCAAAGAGCTTGCTGCCGAATTGGAGTTGATGGTCCGCGGTCCGTCTTCGGACGGGTTGGCGCCAAGCGCGGACATGGTGGGAGACGGGATTGCGCGGTTCCTGGCCGGCGGCGTTGATTACGGCTCGCTTCCGTCTTCGTTTGCCGTAATCGGCAAGCCCGAGGATACCGGGCCGGTACCATCATCATGGCAGGTCGTACCGAGGTTTATTGTCTCGGAAAAAAAGTATTCGGCGGTAATAAAAATCGAGCCGGGCACGAACCTCTACGGCACCGGCGAGATAGCCGGAGCGCTCCTGCGCGACGGCAAAGTTACTTACACCTGGAACGCCGATAGCCTTGGATATGGGGACTGGAAAAAGAATCTTTACCAATCGCATCCCTGGGTTCTTGCCGTTAGAGCCGATGGAAGCTCTTTCGGCGTCCTTGCCGATACGACCTACAGGCTTAAAATTAACCTGAAAAACCAAATCAGTTTCACCAGTGAGGGCCGGCCGTTCCCGGTTTATGTCGTGGACGCGCAATCTCCCCGGGAAGTAATGGAAAAGTTCAGGGTCCTTATCGGCGCCATTTCTCTACCGCCCAAATGGGCCCTCGGGTACCATCAGTGCCGTTTTTCATACTATCCCGAGAGCCGCGCCAAAGAGATTGCGGACGAGTTCAGAAGGCGCGAACTGCCATGTGACGTTATCTGGTTCGACATCCATTATATGGCCGGGAACCGCGTTTTTACTTTTAGCCAAAAACGCTATCCCGACCCGAAACGGATGAACGATTACCTCCATCAAAACGGTTTTAAATCGATCTGGATGATCGATCCGGGCGTCAAGAAAGAGGCTGGCTATTGGGTTTATGACCAGGGCACGGAAGGCGACCACTGGGTTAAAGATAAAAACGGTAAGGAATACAACGCCAGGGTCTGGCCCGGGGTCTGCGCCTTTCCCGATTACACCCGTCCACAAACGCGGGAGTGGTGGGCCGGTCTTTATAAAGATTTCGTGGCGACCGGGATTGACGGAGTGTGGAACGATATGAATGAGCCTACGGTGTTTAAGATTCAGAATCAGAAGACCATGCCGGAATCCAACCTGCACAGAGGCGGCGGGGAACTGCCGCCCGGCGATCACGCACTGTACCATAATGTTTACGGGATGCTGATGGTCCGTGCGTCTCGGGAAGGAATCATGGCGGCAAACCCGGACAGACGGACGTTCATCCTGACGAGGTCTAATTTTCTCGGGGGGCATCGTTATGCGGCAACCTGGACGGGCGATAACCTTTCTACCTGGTCCCACGTAAAACATTCCGTGACAATGATACTGAACCTGGGTCTCTCGGGACAGCCTTTCTCCGGCCCGGACATCGGGGGATTTCTCGGAAAGGGTACGCCCGAGATGTTCGCTCGCTGGTTCGGGGTCGGAGTGTTTTTCCCCTTTTCGCGCGGTCACACCTCTACCGGCAATATCGACAAGGAGCCCTGGGCCTTCGGGTCCGAGGTGGAAGCCTCATGTAAAACAGCGCTGGAGAGACGTTACCGGCTGATACCTTACCTCTATACACTTTTCCGGGAATCCTCGATAAACGGAATGCCGGTCATGCGTCCGGTGTTTTTCGCGGACCCGACCGACCCGGCGCTCCGCAAAGAGGATGAAGCCTTCCTGTTGGGTCAAGACCTCCTGGTTCTCCCCCAGCTTTCTAAAAGAGCCAACCATGTACACGCCCTACCCAAAGGTATATGGAGAACGATAACCCTGGTCGGGGAAGACCATAAAGAAGACGTGAACCAGCCCGAGTTGAAAATTCGGGGGGGATCGATCATCCCGATTGGGCGCGTTGTCCAGAACACCACCGAGGAATCTCTCGCGCCCCTGACCCTTCTGGTCTGCCTTGACGAGTCCGGAAAAGCCGAGGGCGAGTTATATGAGGACGCCGAGGACGGTTACGGCTATAAGCGCGGCGAGTACCTGTTGACGAAATATTCGGCCCAGAAGCAAGACGGCAAGGTGGTGGTTAAGATCGATTCAGAAGAAGGCGCAATGGATCGTCCGTCGCGCGATTGCGTTGTCGAGCTGATAACTGCGGACGGCGTTATCAAAGCCTCGGGAAGTGAAAACGAGGGGATAGAGATACAATAACTCCGGGTAAAAAAGGGGACGGTTCTATTTTTGATAAAACGGGTGCTGGAGCTGTTAGAGAACCCTTCGGCCCCGCCAAAGGCGGGGCTCAGGGCAGGAGAGTAGGGAGTAAGGAGTCTGTTGGGTCTATTGGGTCTGTGGTGTCTGTTGAGTCTGTGGACACAATAGACACAAAGGACACTATGACACAAAAGACACTATGACTCAAAGGACATCATGGAGTAGGGAGTACGGGGGAGGGTTTAAATATTAACAGTCTAATAGTCCTTTTTATTATCGCCGGTGCCGGCCTGGCCTCGGCGATTGCTATCAAGCCCCGCGATAAGGGAGAAGGCTACTCGGATTATTTCCGGGGCCTTAATGATGAGCTGAAAGCCAGCGGCCCTTTCCGGCCCTCCGTGCTGGTGGATCTGGACAGGCTCGATCAAAACATCCAGGCCCTGAAAGCAAGCTTAGCCGAAAACTTCCGAATCGTGGTCAAGTCGCTACCGAGCCCCGGCCTGCTGACTTATATCATGGAAAAGGCCGGAACCAACCGGCTGATGGTCTTCCACCGGCCCTTTTTAAGCCAAATCGCCGAAACATTTCCCCAGTCCGACATGCTTATAGGTAAACCCCTGCCGGTCGGGAGTGCCAGGACCTTCTACGAGAGGTTCTCCGGCACCTCGGGCTTTAACCCATCGGTCCAGCTGCAATGGCTGATCGATACGAAGGAACGCCTCGAAGAGTACCGGGCAATAGCGGCAGAACTGAACACAAAGATACGCATCAACCTGGAGATCGATGTGGGCCTGCACCGCGGTGGACTGCAAAGACCCGCCGATCTACTCCCCCTGGTTGACCAGATCCTTGCCGATCCGGAACATCTGGAGTTTGCCGGACTTATGGGATATGACCCCCATGTGGTCAAGGTCCCCCGCATTATCAAGAGCCCCCAGAAGGCCTATGAGCAGTCCCAGTTCCTCTACCAGGGCTTCCTGGACATCTTGAAAGATAAATATCCCCAGATCGATCATTCCACGCTCTGTCTAAACGGGGCGGGAAGCCCTACACTCGACCTGCACAAGCAGGGCACGGTGGTTAACGATATCTCGGCCGGCTC
>CP070770.1:786500-790954 GCA_020345765.1 Deltaproteobacteria bacterium | reverse complement strand
CGCCTGCTTAAGTTTTACTCGGATCCTGCTCATATCGGGCCGCATATATCGGATGAGCTGGCAGCCTTGGTCCGTCACCTATTTAGCGAAGAGGAGGCCGAGGTTGCGCAGCATCTTAAGATAATATCCGGAAAGACTGCCGATTATATTGCCAAGTGTATCCACCGGCCGGTAGAGGAGGTTGAAGCCATTCTCTTGCGCCTGGCCGATGAAAAACGGGCAGTCCTCGCCTTCAGCCCCGAAGATAAGCCAAAAACCTATAGACTCTTACCATTGATGCCGGGCACTTTCGAGATGGTATTGTGGGGAGGAAAAGACGACGAATGGCGCCGTAAATTCGGGGAACTCTATAATACCGTCTTTAATACCGGCTACATCAAGCGACACCTTAAGGTACCGGTCCCGGTGGTTCGCTACATACCGGTAGAAGAGTCCATCAGTACTTCTCCGGTAGCGATTCCTTCTGACCTTCTTTCCGAGATGATTAGGGGAAGTGATAGCTTTGCAGTAGGGGTTTGTGTGTGCCGTCTGGCCCTGAACTTCGAGGGTCATGAAGCTGACTTGCCCAGGGATACCTGCCTGGCTATTGGGAAACTGGCGGATTTCATGTTTGAGAGAGATATCATGCGGAGGGTTGACCGTTCCGAGGCTCTTGAGATAAAGCAGCGAGCCAGTAAGGCCGGATTAGCCACTTTGTCCCTGAATGTTGATTTCACCAATCCTAACTACAGCTGCTCCTGCTGCAGCTGTTGCTGTGTTGCCCTGCGGTCGATCTCCCAGTTTAATACTCCCGGCTTGATTGCTCCACCCCACTTTATCCCTTCCCGCAACGAAGGGGTCTGCAAGCAGTGTCGAACCTGCATCGAGCATTGCCCTATGGGAGTATATGAGCTTACCGACACCGGGTGGATCTACCGCCGGGAGCGGTGTATCGGTTGCGGAGTTTGTGCCTCGGTCTGCCCCCAGAAGGCGATTCAGATGGAGCCGGTAAAGGATTATCATCCTCCACCAACAAATTATCTTAACTTTGGCCTTAACCTGGGCCGAAATATCTTTCCGGGATACCTAAAATATCTGTTTAAGAGGGGAAAATAGCGAATAATAAGGGGGTTTATGGAGTTTAAATACCTTTTTTCCCCGATTAAGCTGGGGCCGGTTGAGATAAAAAACCGGATCTTAATGAGCAGCCACGATATCGGGTTCGGCTTTTTCCAGTATAACCTGCCGCCGGAGAGGTATATCGAATACATAAAGGCCAGGGCCCGGGGCGGGTGCGGGCTCCTGATCCTGGGGGCGTGCTATGTTCATCACACCTGCGCTACTTTCGGCACCGAAGAGGCACTCCCCCCAGAAGAATTAGTCCCCCGACTCCGCAAACTGGCCGAGGCAGTTCATCCGTATGGAACCAAGATTTTCCTCCAATTGCTCCATTTTGGTAAGGAATCAGATAGTTCCCTGAACCTGAAGCCGCTGATTTCCTTTTCCGATATACCCTCTTTTTCTACCCGGGAGAGGCCCAAGGTTCTCACCGAGGAGGAGATCGGGGAGATAATCGATGGATTCGGCGTCTATGCCCGGGCGGCCCGGGAGGCAGGGCTGGATGGAGTCGAGCTTCACGGGGCTCATGGCTATATAATCCAGCAGTCCTGGTCTCCCTGGGGTAACCAGCGGAGCGATAAATACGGGGAGCAGATGAAGTTCGCTTTTGAAGTGCTCGATCGGGTAAGGGGGGAAGTCAGCGGGGAAATGGCCGTTGGCATAAGGATAAGTGCTGATGACCTCCACCCCGGAGGGATGGATAACGAAAAGATGCAGGAGGTGGCCCGCAAGCTGGAGTCCAGCGGCAAGGTGGATTATCTCAATTGTTCGGCCGGGTCCCAATACGGGCATTATACCCTGGTGATCGGTCCAAGCTACATCCCGTTGGGGATGTTTGTTCCTTTCCACTCCTCGATCCGGGCGGTTGTGGAGAAGATCCCGGTCTTGGCCTCGATCCGGATCAATGATCCGGTTCAGGCGGAGAAGGTATTGGAAGAAGGGCACGCTGATATGGTGGTGATGACCCGGGCTCAGATCGCCGACCCGGAGCTGGCCAATAAGGCCCAGGGCGGAAAACTGGATGAAATCCGCCATTGCATCGCCTGCGTCCAGGGTTGTGTTAATCGGGTTTTCCGGGAGCTCTCGATTACCTGCACCCAGAATCCGAGGGTAGGGCGAGAGGCCGATACGGAGCTGAGGCTGACAGAGAAGAAGAAAAAGGTGGTTGTGGTTGGGGGAGGGCCGGCAGGGATGGAGGCCGCCAGGGTAGCGGCCGAGAGGGGGCACCAGGTAACCCTTTTCGAGAAGGAGAAGGAACTGGGAGGGCAGGTGAATATTATCACCCGGATCCCGGAGCGGGATGAGTTTAGTGAGGTAATAAGGTGGCGTAAGTTCCTGTTGGAAAGATTAGGGGTAAAGGTTGTCCTCGAAAAGGAAGCCGACGAGCAGACGGTGCTCCAGGAATCCCCGGATACAGTTGTTTTAGCCACCGGGTCGCAGCCGGTAACTCCCGGCTTCCCGGGCGGGGATCAAGATAATGTATTCAATCAGGTCCAGGTGTTGAGGGATAATACAGAGTTGGGAGAACATGTGGTGATCTATGATAATGTTTTCAAACAACAGGGGATTACGCTGGCCGATCATCTTGCCGGGCTAGAGAAAAAGGTTGATCTGGTTACCCCGGTATTCAGCCCCGGGATACTTATGGGTTTTACCGAGATACCCATTATGCTGATGCGGACATTTTCCAAAGGTGTGAATTACATTTGCCATTGCCAGGTGCGAGAGTTCTCTGGCAGCAAACTGGTGATTTATAACCACTTCATCAAGAATGAGCAGATAATTGAGGATGTGGACAGTTTGATCGTAATTGAGGCGAATAAGCAGAACGACGAGCTTTTCTGGTCGTTAAAGGGTAAGGTTAACGAGCTCTACCGGATTGGTGACTGTGCTTCCCCCCGGGATATGCTCCAGGCGATCCGGGAGGGTTTTGAGGTTGGAAGTAATATTTAGATGTTTTTATTTTACCCTTCCTTACGGGCTTTTAGGCTTCCTCTCGGGCAAACCCTTTGACATTCCGCGCAGGAGAAATAGTAGCCCTCCAATAGAAACTGGACCCCCATGGCCCCGAGTCCTTTGGTAGTAAAGACGCTCTTCAGTGTTTGCCAGACAGTAGGATAGAGAAAAGGCCGGATATAGGTAGCCCGACACAGCGGCTGATTGAGACGTGGCTGGGCGTTGGGGTCTGGGTTTAGGGCGCTAACCGGGCAGGCATTAACACACTCCATGCATTCAGTGCATAGGTCATCGAGTAGTTCCCTTTTCGTCGATTCAATTTCAGCGGTAGTAAGCATGCTGGAAATTCGAACATATGGGCCGTATTCGGGGGTTATGAGAAGGTTGTTGATGCCCTTTACTCCAAGGCACGCGGCAATAGCCGCTTGCCGGTGAGACCATTCGGCAGCGTAATAATTAATACCATCTTGTTTGATGACATCTACCGGCATGCTGGCAGGGACGAGATAACAGGCGAACCCCTTGGATTCAAGGTAGCGGCCTACCGCGGCCCCAGCGTGTTCCAACCGGTCATAGGCTACCTGTGAATCCTTGACCGCACCCTTAGTACCGCGGGGGCAGTTCAAGGCGCCCCAAAGGAGGGAGGCGGCGAAAACGATCGTCGTCTTTGCCCCAACAAGTAAATCCTCCGCGGGACGAGGTGGGTGTGTCAGCTCAATGTCCTCGACCCGGGCAAGACCAACAAGATCAATCTCCCTGGACTTGGCAATCTCAATAACCTCTTCCCTAAGGCCCATAAAACTCTCCTTTATTTAAGGTTAGAATTATATTCAAGTGATTAAATCCCAATGACCGAATCCCAATTATTTTGTATTTTTAACTTTATTCGTTTAAGACTCTTTGTTTTCTACCATAATTTTCAGCTTTTCATATATTTCCCGCTCGTGGGTAAAGGCTTCCCGCTCAAAGCTGACATTTAGGTAGGCTGAGTGGTGGTCTTTACCCTCAATCCGGGATTGAATATAGTCCCGGAGGTAACGGTAAAGGAATCTGAGGAACCCTGTTTCCTGATACTGTCGGACATGGGTAAGCTCATGAGCTATCAGGGTGATGCCAGTAATGGTTGATTCATCGAGCATTCCCCGGGCAAAGAAGATTTTTTTACTAAAGGTAATAGCATTAGCCCGGTTAAGAAGTAAGATAAGATAGCCTAACCTCAGTCCCTTGGTGTATAAGCGAATTCTGTCAAGATTGAGAGTAGGGAAGAAGGGGGCAAGTAGTTTTTTAGTTTCCGGGGAGATCCTTTTCATTCTGAGAGCTAATCTACACTAAAGGAGAGATTATTTCAAGAGAGAGTTCAACTAGGATTACAAATTAATGATTTTTCAAGGGAAATTATA
>CP070770.1:781927-786400 GCA_020345765.1 Deltaproteobacteria bacterium | reverse complement strand
AAGCTGGTTTTCATTGGTTTAAGTTCAATCCGGCGGGCCTGAAGGTCTGCCTGTCCGGCAAGCCCATAGGTAATATGGGTTTTGTTTATCCGGGGGAGGAGACCCTGGAGATTAACCTCGTCCAGACAGAGGATCGCCCGTCCGTAAAAAGGGAGCTTGTTGATAAATTCCACGAAGGCCTGTTTTTCCCGCTCAAAGTCCTGATAGTGGTCCAGGTGCTCGGGATCAATGCCGGTTACCACGGCAATGGTAGGGGAGAGCTTGAGGAACGAGCCGTCGCTCTCATCGGCTTCGGCAACCAGGAATTCACCCTGTCCCAGCTTGGCACCGCTGCCCAGACTGTTCAGCTTTCCTCCGATGACCACGGTGGGATCAAGACCCCCCTCCGCCAGGACCGTGGCAATCATCGAGGTAGTGGTAGTCTTCCCGTGGGTCCCCGCAACCGCGATCCCGTATTTCATGCGCATCAATTCGGCAAGCATCTCTGCCCGGGCGATTACCGGGACAAGTCTTCTCCGGGCCTCCAATACCTCGGGGGTATCATTTCCGACCGCCGAGGATACTACCACCACCTCCGCTCCCTTGATGTTTTCCTTCCGGTGCTGATAATAAATGGTGCTCCCGAGTTTCTTCAGTCTCTCGGTAACCTCGGTTCGTTTCAGATCGGAGCCGCTGATAAGATAGCCCAGGTTGAGGAGAACCTCGGCGATCCCACTCATTCCCGCTCCCCCGATCCCGATAAAATGGATATGCAGGCCTTTCTTATACATCTTTATTCTTTTCCGCCCGAAACAGAGCAAGCGGCATTCTCCGCCGAGGGGAAGACGAGCCGATAACACTCGTTAACGATCTCCTCGGCGGATTGAGGATGAGCAATATTTCCACTCCGCTCCCCCATTTCTTCCAGGAGCTCCCGGTTGTGGTAATATTTCATAATGGCTTTCGCTATAAGCTCACCGTTCAAGTCGTCTTCCAAAATCAGCTCGGCCGCCCCTTTGTCCGCCAGCGTCTGGGCATTGAAGCGCTGATGGTTGGCGGCCGCATGGGGAAAGGGGATCAGGACGGCCGGCCGGCGGCTCACCGTGAGCTCAGCGATGGTGGTGGCCCCGGCACGGCAGATGATCAGATCCGCCTGCCGGTAGGCACGACCAATATCGTCAATGAAAAGCTTGACCTCGGCATCAAACCCGCTGGCCTGATATGCCCGGGAGACTGACTCAAAATCCTTTACCCCGGTTTGATGAACGATCTTGATCGACTGCCCAATGTCCCGGAGGTAATTGAGGGCTTCCAACATCGTGGTATTGATCCGGTGAGAGCCCTGGCTGCCGCCCAAAAGGAGAAGGGAGAATTTATCTTTATTTTCCTTCGTTTCCCCCGATCCCTCCCGGAACTGTCTTCTAACCGGGTTTCCCGTAAGCCGGGTTTTCCCCGGAGGGAAGTAGATCATGGTTTCCTGAAAAGAGATAAATATCCTCTTCACCAGCCGGCAGAGGATTCGATTGGTTATCCCGGGATAAGCATTCTGCTCATGGATAACGGTAGGGATACCCAGGGCCCAGGCAGTGACAACCAGAGGGCCGGAGGCATACCCACCGACCCCAACTACCAGGTGAGGGTGCAGGCTTCTGATAATCTGGTATGACTGAAGGAGACTCAAGGGGATCTTCCCCGCTACGCGTAATTTAGAACCCAATTTCCTTCCTTTGATCCCTTCCACCTTGATGAAGCGGATCGGATAGCCTGATTTCGGTACTACCTCCGCCTCCAGGCCCTTAATGGTTCCCACAAAGAGTATTTGATTTTTTGGATCCCGGAGAACAAACTCTTCGGCCAGGGCAATCCCGGGAAAAAGGTGCCCCCCGGTTCCCCCTCCGGCAATAATAATTTTCACCGAGGTTCCCTCAAATTTCAGATTTCAGATCGGTAAACTATTATGGGTGACCTGGAATCTATTGCTTTTATATTCTTTATTTTTCAATTTACAATTTCCTTGTTTTACTTGCCCTCCGGGAGGAGATGTTCAAGAGGATCCCCGCCCCGATGAGACTGACAAGCAAAGAGCTCCCTCCGTAGCTAATGAAGGGGAGGGTCAAGCCTTTAGTGGGTAAGAGGCCGATACTGACCCCGATATTAACGACAGCCTGCAGCCCGATCATCAAGGTGATCCCCAGGGCCAGATAACTGCCGAAGAGATCGGGAGCATTTAGCGAGATCTTTATCCCCCGCAGGACGACGATCAGGAAAAGGGTCAAGACGACCACTACTCCCAGGAAACCAAGCTCTTCTCCGATGACGGAAAAGATGAAGTCGGTATGGGCATCCGGTAAATAGAAGAGCTTCTGCCGCCCCCGCCCCAGCCCCATTCCCCATAATCCCCCGGAGCCGAAGGCCAGGAAGGACTGGATGATCTGGAAGCCGCTGTTGGTAGGATCTTTCCAGGGATTTAAGAAAGCCAGGATTCTCTTTTTCCGGTAATCCGCCCGGATTATTAAGAGGTAGATGGCCGGCAGGGATAGCAGAACTCCGGACAGCAGGTGCCTCAGCTTCAGCCCGGCAGCAAATAGAAGGGCAAGGACGATTGCGGCCAGGATCATGGCGGTGCCGAAGTCTGGCTGGGCAATGATAAGCGAGATAAAAACGCCGGAGACGACAGCCTTCGGCAAGAAACGGATGTTCTGTTGCTTTTTACTCAGGGAATAAGCCAGGTATATTATTAACGCAAGCTTGGCAAATTCCGCCGGCTGGAGAGAGAACCCGGCGAACTTCAGCCAGCGGCTGGAACCGCTGACTTCATTTCCCACCCCGGGAACGAGAACCAGGATGAGAGAGAGGAAACTCCCGATCAGGATAGGAAGGACAAGCTTGCTCCAGAGCTGATAATTGGCTAATGCGGCGGCAACCATGAGCGTTATTCCCAGGAGGGCAATCACTAACTGCTTCTTCAGGAAGTGATAATCATCGCCGAGCTTTTCCGAAGCATAGATGGAGCTGGAGCTGAAGACCATCACGATCCCGAAGACTACCAGGATAAGAACACACCAGAGGAGCACGCTATCAATAGCGTTTTCTTTTTTTACTCTTTCCTTTAAAGGGCTCAAGATGAATTCCTAATCTTTCAGGTCCATGACCAGTGTCTTAAATACCTTTCCCCGCTCCTCGTAATTCGAAAACAGATCGAAGCTGGAGCAGGCCGGGGATAGGAGAACCAGATCGCCGGAAGATGATTTTGCCCATGCCCGGGGAACTGCCTGATCAATGTTTTCCACCGAGAGCGTCTCGGTCAGTCCCGAGAGGGACTGGGCGATCTTGGTTCGGGCTTCGCCGTAAAGGATCAGTACCTTTACCTTTTCTCTTATTAGATCCCGCAGTGGGGTATAATCGCTTCCCTTATCCCGGCCTCCGGCGATCAGGATGATGGGTTCACGGAAGCTCTCTAACGCTCTTCTTGCCGAGTTTACGGTAGTAGCCTTGGAATCGTTGAAGAATTTTACTCCCTTAAGTTCCCGCACGAACTCCAGGCGATGCTCGAGGCCGGAGAAACGCTCCAGGGCTTCCTGGGTTTTTGCCCGAGAACAGGAGCAGAGACCGGCCACGGTTACCCCCGCCATGATGTTCTCCAGGTTGTGGGGACCGCGAAGCTTAAATTTCTTTGTCGGATAGGTTTCCTTCCGACCTGACGGAAGCTGACAGACGATTGTGCCGTCTTCGAGACAAGCTCCCGGCTTCAGAGGTTTAGTAAGAGAGAAGTATAACTTTTTTGCTTTAATTCTCCGGGAGGCCCGGCTGACCGAGGGGTCGTCCCAATTGAGGATGGCGAAGTCAGAGTCTTGCTGATTGGCAAAAATGCGCAGTTTCGCCAAGGTATACTTACGGAAAGAGCGGTAGCGATCGAGGTGATCCTGGGAGATATTAAGGAGCAGGGCGATATGGGGCGAGAAACGGTAAGTCCTCTCCAGTTGAAAGCTGCTCAGTTCAGCCACCGCATAATCGCAATCCTGCCCGGTCCGGGCGTAATCAATAAGCGGACGACCGATATTCCCCCCCAAAAACACTTTCTTTCCCGAATTCGTGAGGATCCTCTCGATCAAGTTAGCAGTTGTGGTTTTACCGTCAGTGCCGGTTACGGCAACTATCGGGGTCCGGATAAATCTACCGGCAAGCTCGATTTCGCTGATTACCTCTTTGCCGTTCCGGACCGCTGCCCGAAGGGGTTTAATCGGAGGAACCCCCGGGCTTACCACAATCAGCTCGGCTTCCAGGAAGCTTCGCAGTTGATGTTCACCGAACTCTGTCCGGATCCGGTCGTTGATCTTTTCCACTTCTTCTTCCAACTCCGTGCGCGGCTTACAGTCGGTTATGGTTACCTGAGCCCCTTGTTCCCGCAAAAAATGCGCAGTGGCAATCCCGGTTTTCCCCGCTCCCACTACCAAAGCCTTTTTCCCCTTTAACTCCATTGACCAAAGCCTACTT
>CP070770.1:777352-781827 GCA_020345765.1 Deltaproteobacteria bacterium | reverse complement strand
GGTGCCCGACCCGGGAGACCTAAGTGTGACGCTCCAGTCAGCTGTCCATCCCCCCCCAGTAGTGTCAATATTACTAAAAGTAACTTCTCTATCATTTACCGTAACCTTATCCACCCCTGAACTGGGAGCAAAATCAAATACTGTCCCAGTTATAGTTACCAGGGATGCAGCACTAACGATCTGACCTGTGAGTGGGTAGGTAATCCTGACTCTGGGGTCGGTTTGGTCACGAAATATCAATGCCGTATCGGTACTGGGGCCATTACCCTCATTATCCTCGGCTGAAGCGGTTACTACATTTGTCCCTTCGCTTGGTAAATTTACCGTCGCTTCCCAATCCGGCAGACTAAGGGTTGCATTCACCCCATTTACCAAGACCTGACTAACTCCACTGATTTTATCAAATACTAATCCCTTTACAACATAAGTAGAGGAGTTAGTGATGGCATATGGAGACTCTGATGGATCAGTAATTACTACTACGGGTGGGTCATTATCCGTAATGCCATCTACAAACACAGTAACTGGAATTGGATCAGATACACCTTCGTTCCCCGCCTCATCCGATGCCTGGGCAATTATTGTATTAACGCCTTCCGGGAGAATAACGTCCGCCGTCCAGGTAGCTGACCACTGCCCCCCGGTCGTGTCAGGAGAGCCAAGCTCTGCTTCTAATCCATTCACCAGGATGATCTCTATCCCGGAGCTGGGATCTGCATCATCTACCGTTCCAGTTACCACACACCGAGTGGTACCGCGGATTTCAACACCATAGGTAGGGGAGCTGATACTCACCGCAGGAGCTGCGGAATCTACTGTTACCACACCGCTTGCCGTGCTCTTACCTTCTATATTGGTGGCACTGACTTGATATTCATTTATCCCCTCATTGAACTGGACGCCTGCTATCGTGAAGTTTCCGCTATCGTCGGATACCGCCGTCCCCTGATAGGGGGCTTCCATCTCTACCGGTAAATTCGGCTCATCGGTGGTGCCGGTCACATCCTGAACCCGCACATTTACTACCCCGATAGGAGATCTTATAGTAATCTTGGGGCCCTCTTCAGGACCATGCCGGCTGCAGGCGGCAAAGAATGTGAGGACAAAAACCAGACAGAGGCCTCCTCCCGCAAAGAATAACAATTTCTTTTTCATAATTACTCCTTACTTTTATGAGAAATTAATTACAGGAGACGCTAAAAAAAGCGCGAAATCCTTTTATTGAATCCCTTTTATAACTTTCCCTATTAAACAAAAAAAACCAATGATGGTTTTTTCTGTTCTCATAAACTCTTTTTAGTAAACTGGTTTGGCGGAAACATAATGATCGGGCTTACTCCACCAGGACTTCTACCTTTGCGGGCTTGAGTTTGCCAGATACATCCTTCACGATAACAGTCTGTTTCCCCGGAGTGTTCAGGGTCACACCCTGGGCGAAAAAGCGAAGTCCCCGGCTGGGAGGCCGATAATCAAAATCCCTCGGCAGCTTAGCCTGAGGGTCACTGGACTCAAATGTAATCTTCCCCAAATAGTCCTGGGCCCACCTCCCCTGGTCATCGACCGCCTCAACCTGGATATTGGTGGGAACTCCCTTTTCAACCTTTGGGGGAAAATGGGATATCCTGAAGGTAACGGCGCTCCCGGCAGTAGGGGAAGGAACTAATCGTGGGGCCTTTACCTTATCCGGTTTTTCGGAAGAGGTGGGTTCTTTGACCGGTTCTTCCTCCCCACATCTACATCCCTTTCCGCACCCACCGAACAAGCCCAAGGACAGGATTAGACCGATACTCAAAGACAATAACCAAATTCTACCTTTTCCTAAAAACTTTTTACCCATATAGGCCTCCTCTTTTATGTTGTTATTAATTATTTTATTCATCCCCTCCTTATTCCTCCCCCATCACTTCGACCCCGCTCAGGACAGGCAAGGGGAAGGAAACGGAAGGAGTAAATGAAGCAGATTTTTAATTCTTAGCGCATATCGCAGCCAACGATTACGGAGACTTCCTCGCCCCCTTCGATAGAATCTATACTGGAAAATCTTTGATTTGTACCAAACTTACTGCCAATCGTCCTCGCCTCAGAATCATAGCCGGTTAGATAGACTACGGTCGTTACATTATAATCGAAGCTCTTGGCATTCCCTACCTTTGACACATTAAGGCCGGCGACCAATAAGGCCTTCGCAACCTTCTCCGCCAATCCCGGTGTCCCGCAGCCATTCAATACGGAAATCTTCAGATCTTTCAATGGTTTCTTCGGTCCGGCTGGAGCTTTAGGTTTAGGGGGTGGAGCAGCCACTGCCACTGGTTTTGGCTTCGGGGCAGGGGTTGGCTCCGGTTTCGCTACCTGAGGGGCTTTCCGAGGAGTTCTTGTTCTTGCAACCTGAGGTCGTTTCGCGGGCTCCGGCTCGGTAGGTTTCTGGGAAAGCCGGGCAAGCTCGGCTGGCCGTAAGGAAGGAACATAGACGACGGTGGGACGGGAGGCCGAGTATAGGTAGCTTATACCCGTAACAATATTCCAGGCGGGGGTATGCTCGGAGATGCCGACATCGATAGCAAAGTCTACGGCAAAACTATCAAGAAAGCGATAGCGCATACCCGGGGTTATTCTGCTGAAAGCAAGGTCGTCCTCCTCACCTGCCATTTCCGAAGAGTATTCGAGAAAAGGGATCAGGCTCTCATCTCTTAGAGGAACCTCGAGGCCGAATCCCAAAAGCAGAACATTACCCGCCCGGATGTTATAAGCGAATTGTTTGCTTAAGCTTATCCCCACCCGGTCGCCCAACAATTCCTTTGAATTATCAATGAAATATCCTGCATTCAGATGTACCCGTAAGGGGAATTCCGAATCTAATTCCGTAAAATCCAGGCTTCCCAGTCCCCGGAAACCATAGCTGGTGGCACCGCCCGCAATGCCCTGCTCGAAGAGTTTGGACATTATCCTGATAAAGGTGTTCATCCCCACCTTAATGAAAGGTGAGATCTCATACTTTAACTTGAACCCCAGGTCGGTATCGCCTACCGTGGAATAAACCTCTCCGTCGATTTCATTTGATTTGGCCATCATAGATGTCGATACCTCCAGATAGTCGGTGAACACATAGTCCAGACCGGTGCGGCCCAGTTGCTGGGAATACTCACCCGGCTCACCTTCCAGCAAATCTTTTTGGGAGAACATCTCTCCGTGAAGATTGAAGCTGAAATTCCCCTTTTCCCCCGAGTCGGCAGACAGTATGCGGAGAATGCCCTTCTGGCCTTCGATTGTGGGAGTGGCGAGTGCGGGACGAGCTACGGCTAAGTACGCAATCAGTGCGGTTGAGAAGATAATCAGCCAAGAAACTCTGATTTTTTCCATAACGTCTTCCTTTTTTTGTGTATTTATAAATCCAAATAATGCGTGAATATTTCAATTATTGGTATATTAATAATTTTTCTATGCCTATTTTAAGTAGGGATGGATCTCCGCATCCACGCTTATTCGGGCCGATCCTTCGAGATGAAACCTTCGGTTTCTCCTCAGAACAAGTTATTAAACCCGATAAATATTGGGTTATTATATTCTATTCTGCAAAAAGGTTTTTGCATTATTTGATCTCCACCGTCAGGGATCTCGTATAAGCCAGGTCACTGCACAATGCCCGAAGGTCATTACTCTCATAGATCCCGATAGCATCAACAAAAATGGTGGTGTTCCCGACTGCATTGGCCGTGAAGTTGAGAATCGCCAGCGGAATATCCTGCCCCATCGGCTGGCTAAAATTATTATGGAGTGGGGGATCTCCCCCATCATTGGTACCCTGTATCCATGTAAGGGTGGGAACGGAGATATCGGAACTAAAAGTTCCACCGATGTCGTCGTCAAACCAGGCGTTCCCATCCGCAGTGGCGCTATTAATAGTCATTAAGGTATCATCATACTGGATGGTAAATTCATAAGATCCGAGGCTCATTGTGGCCGAGATCACCCCACACTCAGTATCCGCCATAACCGATCCGTAGATCATCACATCGAAGACCGAGCCAGTGCTAATGGTAATGGCATTGGTCTGCGGCCCGGAAGGAACTCCTACAACCACCGCAAAGACCTCTACGGGCACCGTTATCGAATGGCTCCCGATATTGCCGCAGCTATCCGTACTCGTGGCAGTAATAGTTATCGAAGGTACAGCAACCGACAACAGAGTTACTGACCAGTTGCCCCCAACAACTAAGGATGACTCGCTGTGCCCCTGGTCAGAAGTAACCGTAACTGTGGTAATATCAGAACCATCCACAGTCCCGCTAACCGTTACATCGCCGGAGAGTACGGTTTCTCCATCCACCGGAAAGGTAATGGTTACATTAGCAACGGTATCAATCGTGTAGTTCCTTGCCGTCTCCGCCCCCAAGTTGCCACAGGCATCACACTCAATGCACCGCAAAGTCATATCGGAGCCTATCGCCGCCGGGGCAACCGGATCGGTACAATCCGGC
>CP070770.1:772747-777252 GCA_020345765.1 Deltaproteobacteria bacterium | reverse complement strand
TGACCCTTACCTGGCATAGGGGCCCGTTTATGGGGGTCTTGGACTGGCTGCGATCCGTGGGATCGATTATGCCGGAGGCGGTTCTATGTCTGCTGTACACGTAACTGCATCCCTCCTTCCCACCGCACAGGCCGCAGTCTATATCAAAGGGGCTTATCTTGGCCCGGTAATCGCCCAGGAAGAGCACGCAATCCGAGGCCCTTACCATTACCGCCTCGTATTTAAACTGATCCTCCAGTCGCTTATTCTCAAGGGAATAGGCCAGCTCCTCCATCTTTCGGGCGATCCCCTCAAGCTCCTCCTCCCCCCAGACGATCTCCCCCTCGACATGATCCTCCCCCCCGGTAGTGGGGGCGGTCAGGGCGGCATTGAGCATGAGCCGGGCGGCTAATACCCCATTGTCCCGACGGTTAGTATCTGAAGGGCTATGCCAGGGATATTCCTTAGCATAATGTTTTGGCATTTTAGTCCTCCTTTCTCTTCTCATAGGCCTTCTCAATGAACCTGGTCTTCATTTCCGATCTCTCCAGGGTCATAGGAGCAAGCCATTCAATTTGCGGCCTTATCCGTAGTTTGCTATGCATTACCTCCCCGATCTCTTTAGCCAAGTTATCAAGTTCCTCCTTTTTTACCCCCTCACCATACTCTACCTTTAGCTTAAGGGGGGGCTCCACCCGGGGTGGAGGGGTGTCCAGGACGATCCGAAACTCTCCGGTTACCCGGGGGACAAAGCCGGTGATTACCCCATCTATGTGGGAAGGATAGACAATCACTCCTTTTACCTTCAGCATATCATCGGTGCGGCCCTGGACTTTTAAACGCCAGCCCGGGTTTCCACATTTGCAGGGCTCGGTGGATACCTGGATCACATCGCCGGCAGACACCCGGGGCAGCATGCCGAGGGGATTCCCTTCCAGGGCCGTGATCATAAACTCTCCCACCGCCCCGTCCTCGAAGGGAATCGGTTCCTTGGTGTCCGGGTCAACTAACTCAAACAGGATAATATCGTCGCTTAAGTGGTGCATACCCGCATATTCCTCTAAATCACAGGAGATCAGGCACATCCCCCCGATCAGCCCCATCGCATCGGTAAGGGGACAGCCAAAGCCGTCCTGGATCTTTTTCCTCACTTCCGGAATACCGGCCCCGGGCTCACCTCCACACAGCACCCGTTTAAAGTTTAATGCTTTTGTCCTTTCCGGTTCGACATCGATGAGGTGCTCGGCGTAAGAAGGGGTGCAGAAGATTACGGTTGGCCCGAACATCTCACTGAAAGAAAAGAGTTTTTCCTTCCCACCCTCGGCCCCCACCGGTATCACCGTTATACCGAGCCGGATCAGGGTCTCCACCATGGGGATACCCGCTCCGAACATACTTAAGGCAAGTGCGTGGACTACGGTTTCACCGGGCATAATCCCGCACATCCAGAATCCCCTGCTCATCCCCTTAGCCATTATCCGCAGGTCTTCTTCGGTAAAGAAGTAAGGGGTAGGGACCCCGGTAGTGCCCGAAGTGGCGCACATGAGGGTATATTCTTTCTTTGAGAGTCCGGAAAGGTAGGCGATGGTATCAGGCAGCGTGCCCTTCCAGATCTTGCCCATCATCTCCGCCATCGCGCTCCGAGGTTCGCTGACAGTCGGGAACGCTTTCTTAAAATCATCGATAGTCTTAATCGAGGAGATGTCTTTTATCCCTTTATCGTTGCAATACTCCCGGAAAAACTCGTTACCGTTGAACGAAGAGTTCAATCGGGATATGAGCTTTTCCTGTTGAATCTTCTTTACCTCCTCGGTGCCCTGGAGCTTATACATCTTTTCGTCAAAATAGTCATTAAAGGCCATTTGTACTCCTTTCCCTGCCAGTTAGGGCTATTGTTAATGTAGGGGCTCGATCCTACCCCGCCACAGACGGGGCTCAGGACAGGTCTATCGAACCCGGGGGGCTTCTGCCAGTTAAAAATACTATGAGAAAACACCACTGTCAACCGAAAAAATAGCTGTCTAAAAGCATATTCTTAGGCATAGTTACGCAATGGCCGGGTTTATACCCTTGACAGTTAATAGCCAGCGGATTATATTTTAAGTTAGTTTAAAAGGGGCTGCCCCAGTAGATCTTAATGGGAGAGAGGGAAGTGAGGCCTAAGCTATACATTTACACCGCAGTGTTTCTTTTGCTGGCCGTCTTTTTACAAAAAGGGGCCCGGGCAGAATTACCGGTTCTCACAAATGACGAGGTCTACCTGATGGAGCTGGTCAACGCTGCCCGTATCAACCCTGGCAGTATTGAGGAGTCAGCGTGTACTCCGGTTCAAGCCCCCCCATTGGTCTGGAGTGGTGTCCTGGTTGAGGCCGCCCAATTCCACTCCCAGGAGATGGTGGATAACGATTATTTCGACCACGATTCGGTGGATGAATTTGGGGTTCATTATGAAGACTTCCAGGGAAGAGTAGATAGGTTTGGCTATACGGGTTACTTCACGATCGGAGAGAATGTCGGATGGACCTCCGGTGATGTCCTCTTGATGTTCGAAACGTTCCTGGCAACCCAGATCCACTGTGAGAACATCTTCCACCTGGATTACAACGAAACCGGTATCGGTATCAGAGGTCCCTCTACCTATGTAAGATACACCCAGGACTTTGGGGGAATCGATTACAGCGATACCGGCGAAGGCGTAATTACCGGGGTAATCTATAATGATCTTAATAACAACGGTTATTATGACGCCGGGGAAGGACTGGAGGGCATGTTGGTCACGACTGATAGTAGTGGATATTCGACCCTTACCCAGCCCGGAGGGAGCTACCTAATAAAGCATGTTACTACCGCAACTTATACCGTCAGTGCGGGGGCTCCCGGCTACGAAACGAACCAGACTGCCAGTGTAGATGTCACGGAGGGTGAAGCTGCCGTTGTAGTTCTTGCTTTGGTGCCTGAAATTCAGGACAGGTGCTATAACGGCCCGATGGTACTGTCGGTAGATGCTATGGATAGCAGCGGAGTTAATTCAGTATCGATCACAGTTGAAGATTACACATCCAGGGCGGCGGATAACGTGTCTGGCGATACCTGGACGGCAACCTTTACCGGTGTGCCCGAGGGACCGGGGACCTGGTGGGCAACGGCTGCCGACGGTTGCGGGAGCGGTAACAGCGGAGTTAGTGAAGACGTAAGGTTTACGGTGGACCTGACTTTGCCGCAGATCAGTATTGCCTCACCCACAGACGGCTCAACCGTGAACAGCTCCACCGTAATCGTGACCGGGACGGTTAGCGATCCCGGCTCGGGGATATTCTGGGTCTGTGTAAGTCTCGATCAGGATGAATGCCTCTTGGCGGATCTTCAGGGAGGGAGCTGGGAATATACCTTCCTGGGTGTGTCCACCGGGCCCCATACCTTAGTGGCCACTACTAAAGATAACTGCAGGAATATTATGGATTCGGCTCCTATTGGCATCAACGTATCGTGGTAATGCCCGGCTTGAGGATTATTGACTGCCAAGAGATAACTGCTCTCGGTGGGCGAAAGGAACCTGCTTATCCCGGTGGATGAATTAGAACATGCTTTTCATCCCCGCTCCGTAGCGGTAGTAGGGGCTTCGGATCTCCCTTTCTCGGCGGGCTATTTTTATCTGCGTCATCTCTTAGATTACGGCTACCGCGGGCAGATCTATCCCGTAAACCCCAACCAACGACAGGCCTCAGGCCTTAAGACCTATCCCCGCCTCAGCGATGTCCCCGGCACTGTTGACTATGTAATCTGCTGCCTGCCCGCTTCCAAGGTGCTCGACCTGCTAACGCAGTGCCCCCAGAAAGAGGTCAAGGTAGTCCATTTCTTCACCGGCCGTTTGAGTGAGACCGGATATGAGGGTGCCGCCGAGCTTGAGGAAAAGATTCTACGGGAGGCAAGAAAGCTTGGTATCCGGCTCATCGGCCCAAATTGTATGGGGATCTACTGTCCCAAGGAAGGGCTTTCTTTCGGCTACGACTTTCCTGCCGAACCGGGCTCTGTAGGTGTCGTTTTCCAAAGCGGCGGTGCCGCGACCGAGTTTGTTCGTTATGCATCGCTTCGAGGTGTCCGCTTCAGCAAGGTCATCAGCTACGGAAATGCCCTCGACCTTACCGAGACGGACTTTCTCCAGTACCTATCTAAAGACCCGGAGACCGAGGTAATCGTCAGTTATATCGAAGGGGTAAAGGACGGGAAGAGGTTCCTTTCCGCCCTGCGGGAGGCGGCTTCCGCGAAGCCGGTCATCGTTCTCAAGGCCGGAAGGGGCGTTGCGGGGACCAGGGCAGTGGCTTCCCATACCGCTTCCCTGGCGGGTTCCTTGAGGATATGGGAGGGTGTCATGAATCAGGCGGGGGCGGTCCAGGCGAATACCCTCGAAGAGGGAATTGATTTGGCGGTCTCCTTCTGCTTCCTGCCGCCGTTTTCGGGAAGAAGGGTCGGCATTGTAGGGGGAGGCGGCGGTAAAAGCGTGCTTTCTGCCGATGAATGGGAAAAGG
>CP070770.1:768112-772647 GCA_020345765.1 Deltaproteobacteria bacterium | reverse complement strand
GGTTTCGGTGTTATGTATCCTCTCCATGAGAAGGTTATCATCGGCGGTCAGGCCGGGCTTCTTTTCGGCATTATGAACTTGGAGTTAAAAGACCCCCAAGGTAATACCGAGAAAATCTGGCCTCATCCGGGTATGGGATTCAGTACCGAGGCCAACATTACCTTTATGCCGGGGAAGTATCCTATTTTTCAGCTTGGTTATCGCTACCAGGGATTCGCTATGTATGAGACGGAGAAGGTTACTGATATTATCCTGAGTTCCACATTCGGGGAGTTGTCTCCTCCCTCTCTGAAGGGGACATATTTCTTTGGTGCCAAGGGCTGGTTTACCACCTGGGATTCGGGGATACTGGACTGGCTTGAGAAAGACATAGCGATATCCTTCCGGGAAAACAGACTTGATTTCAGGGCTCACAAGGATCCCGGTACCGGATACCTGGCGGGTCCGCTCCTGGGGTACCAGACCGATGACGGGAAATGGTCCCTCAGCTTGGCCCCGATGGTGTTCAGCTCATTCGAACAGGATTGGGAGGGAAGTGCGGGAACGATGGAGCTGAGAGGTGATGTTGGGCTGAAACGGTATGATATCGACCTTGCGCTCAATTACACTTTATCAAAGTACTCCAAGATATATATCGGCTATAAATACCAGGACATGGACCTGGATTTTATTTTAAATTTCGAAACGAATATGGGAGAGCAGACCGAAAAATTCACTGTCGACTCATTAGCACATATCCCGACCGTTGGTCTGGGGACCGTCTATCCTTTGCATGAAAGGATAGTTATCGGCGGACAGGCGGGGCTCCTGTATGCTATCATGGATATGAAACTGAAAGACGCCAAGGGTGGAACCGAGAACATCTGGCCTCATCCCGGCCCGGGATTCAATACGGAAGCCAGTATTACCTGGATGCCATGGAAAAAGCTTATTCTACAGGCGGGCTATCGCTACCAGGTGTTTACCATCAAAGCGAGGGGGCCGGGGAAAGAAGATATAACGGAATCTTATGATATAACGCACGGCCCGACGTTATCACTGGTCCTCACATTCTAACCATCGGTTTAGCCGTCAATCCAACCGGCAACAAAATACCGTCCTCCCTTTAATAGATCAGTCCTGCCCGCCTTTGAGGCATCTCCTGATTCCCCCCGAAAATTGACTTATCGCCGTTCCTGTAGTAATTTTGGGGTTATGAGAAGATATAGTAATACACACTTTTTGCCATTATTCTTAATTCTTTTCTTTCTATGTATATCTCCGGTTTCTGCTGGTGTTGAAACCGAAGAGCCAGAAAAATCCACCTTAGGAGCTGAGGAGAGACTGCTCGGTTTCGCCCGGAGCCTCTATCAGGACGAGCTCTATGAGCTCGCCTCTGCAGAGCTCCAGGGATTCCTGGAGAGGTACCCGGAGAGCACCTTTAAGGAAGAGGCACTGGTTCTTCTGGCCAAGTCTCATTACCTCAGCGGCTCCCACTCCCAGGCAAATGAAGATCTGCTTGAGATCCTGACTGAGTATCCCCAGAGTATCTACCGGGAGGAGGTACTATTCTATTTAGGAGAATCATTCTTCGGGCTGAAAGATATCAACCAGGCCATTAATTATTACGATAGGCTGTTGTCCGAGTTCCCGAAGAGCGCTTTTAAGAAGTTAATTCTTGACCGAAAGAAACAGATCCTCTATCAGCAGGCAGTCGGGTTGTTGGAGTCCAAGGATTACCCGGAGGCCCTGGAGAAATTCCGTCAGGTTCAAAAGGACCCCTCCCCGGAGATACCGGTCGATGAACTCCAGCTCCGGCTCGGAGATACCTATTTTCAACTGAAGAAACACAAGCAGGCCGGGGAAAGTTATCGGGAGTTGATCTCGAGTTTCCCCGGGAGCACGCTTTTACCCAAGGCAGAGTTCCAACTGGCCTTAATAGAATACCGAAACCGGAAATTCGACGAGGCCGCCGAGCAGTTTGGGGCCTTCATCGAAAAAAATCCGGAAAGCCTCCTGGTCCCCCGGGCGCACTATTCGATACTATGGGCACTCTATCACCAGAAAAAATTCCGGGAGGCATATCAATACGGTATTGATAACAACCTGCTTGAGGATTACGAGCTGCCCTGGGAGGAGCCCTTACTGAAGGCCAAGATTCTCCTGACCGAAAAGAAATATCAGGAGGCCAGAGAGGTTTTACGGGAGATCCTTGCCGCCTCCGGCGGACTTGAAGAGCCGTCCACGGATAACATCCCCCTGGAAACCCTCTGGCTTCTGGCTGAGGCTTACGAAGGATTGGGTCTTCCCGAAGAGGAGATAGAGATTTATCAGAGAATCAGCCGGGAAGCCCCTGACGGTGAGGATATATTCAGGGCCCTGCTCTCCCTCGGGAAAAGCTACCTTTCCCGGGATAAGTACCCGGAGGCAATCAGTGTTTTTAAGGATATTCTTGCCCGCGATCCTCACGGATCTTACAGCTCGGAAGCACAGTTCCTTCTCGGCAACTCTTACTATGAGTTGAAGGAAAGAGAATCGGCCTATAGCTCCTATCAGGACCTGCTCCGCAATTTCCCGGAAAGCCGGTATTGCCTGGAAGCGTACTTCCGTCTTGCCGAGATCGAGCTTTTTGGGGGAAAGCCTGCCGACGCCCTGATAAGATTAGAGGAGATCCGGGAAAGATTTCCTAAAAGTCCCTTTGCCCGGGAGGCCCTTTACCTCTCGATTGACGGGTACCTCCAGGAAGAGAAATTCTCTCAGGCCCAAGAAGCCCTGGAGAGCTTCTCGGCTGCCTATCCGGAAGACCCTCGTTCCGATAGGCTAAAATTCCGTCAGGGGGAAATCTACTACTCCCAGAGCGAGTATTCCCGGGGGATTGCCGCCTTTGAGGAATTTCTTAAGCAAGATCCGCCGGAAGAGATGAAACCCGAGACCCGGTTTCAGGTAGCCTGGGGTTATCTAAAAACCGGGGAGTATGAGCGTTCCCTGAGTGAGTTGAGCTCCATTATCCAGAGCTACCCCGAGAGCCCGACAGTGGAAAGGGCGTTTTTCTGGCAGGGATGGATCCTCTTCCAGCAGGAGAAGTATCCTGAATCTGCCGAGCTCCTGGGCAGGCTGATAGAGCAGTATCCCCGGAGTGAGCTCCGACCTCTCAGTCTCTGGTTCCTGGCACTCGGCTCTCATAGTCAGGGGGAGCCTGACCGCGCCTTCTCTTTCTTTACCGAGCTCCGGGCCCTCTCGCCGGAGGAGAATTTCCCGGTATGGAAAAAGATTAAGGAGTACTGTCAGGCAAAGGAGGACTATCAGGGACTGCTGGAGCTTTCCGGAATGTTCTGGGAGAGTAATCCCGACCAGGAGCTCACCGCTGTCAGGCAGCTGGAGAGGGCCAGAGGTTATTTGGATAAGGATAATTATCAGGGGGCACTGAAGGTACTCCGGAAGCTGAGCCTGCTCCATCTCCCCCCATCACTTCAGGAAGAGATGCTGTTTCTGCTGGCTAAAAGCTACCGGCTCGGAGAGATTACGGAACTCGGTCTCCGGGCGACGGAGCGGCTTTTGAAGCTTTTCCCGGAGGGGAGATACGCCACCGAGGGATTAATTTTAGAGGCAGAGATCTATCGGCAGGACGGGGACTATCGTCGAGCATTAGACCGTCTGAATCAGATCCAATATGAAGTTACGGATAAATCTGCCTCGGGCGGAAAAGACTCGGTCCTCGAGGCGAAGGCCCTTTTTATGCTCGGGGATTGCTACCTAAAACTATTCCAGGAAGATATGGCCCAGGAATCGTTCATCCGGGTGATCGATGATTATCCGTTCGTAGAAGGGATGGAGCTGGACCGCCTTCAGATCGGACTTTTTTTCCAGAAAAAAAAGCGCTATGATGATGCCCTCAAGGCCTTCTCTCAGGTAGTAGAGGGCTCGAGACTGCCCCAGTTTCAGGCCGAGGCCCAGTACTGGATCGGGGAGTGCTACGAGCTTCAGGAAGAACTTGACCAGGCGGTTCTCGAATACCTAAAGGTGACCTACCTGCATCCCGAGAGCGAGGACTGGGCGATCACCGCCCGCTATAAGGCCGGGATTATCTGCGAGAAGCTGGGTAGATACGAAGAAGCCGTCACCCTGTTAAAAATGGTGGCCGAGGATGCCAACGAAGACAGCCGGGCAAAGTTTGCCCGGGAGAGGGTTAAGGAAGTGGAAAAGAGGCTGGAAGAGGAGAAGGCAGGAAAGGAGAAGGAGTAAGACTTGGAAGAGCAAACAATTGAAAAGAGAAAATATCCCCGGGTTACTATCGTCGTGCAGGTCACGGCGATCAGCAGTGGGCTGATGCAGACCTGCCTTTCCAATGATATCAGTCCGGGGGGAATGTTTCTGGAGACCAAAGAGCCCTTCGGGATCGGGGAGTTGCTTAACCTGGAGTTCTCCCTTCCCGATGTTGACCGGGTATTTAATCTCCCGGCTAAGGTGATTCGGGTAGTGGAAGAGGAGTCGGAGCGGAAGGAGATTATTATTGCGGGAATGGGGGTGAGGTTTACCGAGCTTGACCGGGAGAGCGA
>CP070770.1:763474-768012 GCA_020345765.1 Deltaproteobacteria bacterium | reverse complement strand
ACGGTAAAAGTGTGGCCGCAGGTGCTTAGACCACCTATAGCTACGGTAAGAACGGACGGGCCAAAGATAGCGTCAGCAGGGACTTTAAAAATAATTTTCTTATCCGACCACAGGATAATATCGTCGGGCAAAATCTCGGTATCGCCGAGATTGATTGTGCTGCCGCCCTGCGATGCCCCGAAGTTAATACCAGATATGCTTACATTTATGCCGGCAATTCCACTTTCAGGATAAATACTGGTAATAATGCTGACAGGAGATGTTACGGGCAGCGTCACCGAATCGCTCCCGGTATTGCCGCATTCATCCATCCCTAGGGCAGAAATAGTTATATAAGGCTTAGCAACTCCCCGGAGAAACACCGACCAGTTACCTCCGGGATCGACTGCAGCAAGCTCGAAGTGCCCCTGGTCAGAAAAAACTATTACCATAGCAATATCTATATCTGCAGTCCCGGTAACCTTTAAATAACCGATAATTGCCGTTTCTCCATCCACCGGAGAGGTTACGGTTACCTCCGCCTCAGTGTCAATATCATAGACTTCCGTTACTGTGCCTGACTGGTTACCGCAGGTATCTACCGCAATAAACTTAAGTGTTGTATCCTCACTAATATCGATTGGCCCTACATATATCGGGCTTGCAGTAGTAGGCCCGCTGCCATCAATGGTATATAATATCGTTGACCCCGGATTATCACAGCTTAAAGTCACCGATGTCGCACAATAACTGCCTCCAGCCGGAGAAGCAACTAAGCCGGTCGGAGACTCATTATCATATGAATAATAACCGCTCAAGATACAGAGGTTTCCCACTGCAGGTGTTACCCTAAAATTACTGTAATCACCCCCCGGAGCCTCCACAACGATAGAGGTATCGCCCCAGGATATAACCACTGCTGAGGTTGCATCAAAGCTCACACTCCCCGCAGTTTCTCCAAAGTTAGTGCCAGCGATGGCTATTGCATCCCCGGGGCATCCGGTAGTAGGCCCGATACTGCTAATACTGCAGGTAGGAAGTATTACTGGAACAGTTACCGAATCGCTTCCCATATTGTCGCAGTCATCAGTCCCTACGGCGGCAACAAATATAGAAGGGACGTTAACTACTTCCATCAGTACCACCGACCATTTGCCCTCAGGATCGACTCCAGATAACTCAAAGTGACCCTGATCAGATATAACTGCTACAATAATTATATCAGTATCAGCAGTGCCGGTAACTGTTATATCACCGGTAGCAATCATTTCTCCGTCTATCGGATATGAAATACTCACCATAGCCGCAGTATCGATCTGCACATTAGCAACGGTATCCTGACCGATATTTCCGCAGTTGTCTTCTATCCAGACAGTTATGTTATGTATTCCATCCACTGGAATGTTCAGGATAATGGGAAATGAAGTGCCCGTGGCAGTGTAGGCCCCGGCCTGGACCGTGATAAAAGCCACCCCACTGCCAGTCTCGAATACACTGCCGTCAACAATTACTGCTGAGTTGTTAATACAATCGCCATCCAATGGTGAGATAATGCTCACCATGGCCACAGTATCTATCTGTACATTAGCTACAGTATCCAGGCCGATATTCCCACAGTTATCCTCTGCCTGTACAGTAATATCATATACCCCATCCACCGGAATGTTCAGGGTAATGGGAAAGGAAGTACCCGTAGAACTGTAGACCCCAGCCCCTACTGTAATTAAAGCAATACCAGTGCCTTCCTCTGTTATACTACCATCGACTACTAATACTGAGCTGCTTATACACTCCCCGGGAACCGGGGAAACGATGTTAACTACCGGTTCCACCGGGTCCACATCAAAATTCTTCCAAGACACATTTGCTTTCCCACAATTGTCATACACCAGACCAACCGCTGTATAGCTACCCGTGGGTAAACCAAAATAGGTATGCGGTGAGGCAAACCAGTCCTCACCGTTATCGATAGTAACCTCACAGCTGTCTACTCCACTCCCCGAATCCGCACAGTTAGCTGTAACCGTCATCGTCCCACTTGCATAGCAGGTCGCTAACTGATCTAAATCCACCGTGGGATCGCTGTAATCAACCGAGAAGTTTGACACTTCCGTATCACTCTGTCCCGCAGTTGCCTCACTTGCGGTTACGGTAAGCTCATATGGTCCCTCTGTCAATGGTCCGATGACAGCAGCAGCATAGGTAATCACAAAATTATCAACACCTATAAGTTCAATCATTGCGTTTGACTGGTTAACCAACAATACCTCAACATTAGCACAGTAATCGAGTGTCGCCGGGAGATCGAAGCATACTTTGCGGAATTGGTCTTGATTGGCACTGCCGTCGCAGTCAGATACGCCTCCGGTATCGGTATTACCCACTGTGCAGGTTAATTGTACAATGGAATTGCACATGGCCTCAATTAGTAGAATATCGTCCGCGTCACTGATTTCGCGAAAACCAACATCGATACAGACCGAAAGCCCAAGAAACATGCTTGCATCAATGACTTCGGTGTACATGGGCGACTTTTTATATAATTCAATATCATAGTCTCCATTGTCGACTCCCCAATCTACCGTCGTGTATGTAGTGGAAGTAGTTATGTCACAAATACCGCTAACACAAGAAAAACCGTCCAGGGTACCGTCCTCGAAACCACCGGAGTCGAATAGGGTTCCCGGCTCGCTAGAACCTATACGGGGCGTTGCCGACCAATTTCCTGCCCCATCAGTCGTAGCGGGAACTGGATTGCCATCCAGAGTAACCGTAACGGTTACCCAGGATAGATTGGTAAAATTTTCATAAGAGCCTGTCGCTACGATCATCCCGGTATCAATACAGGAACCATTCACGGGATAAGCTATACTAACATTTTCATGCACTATAGATACCGTTACCGAATCGCTTCCGCTATAGCCGCAGTAATCGAAGGCTGTGACAACTATAGTATGAATACCGTTTGTTACCCCATAGAAGGTATAGCTCCAATTCCCACCCGAGAGATCGGCTATATGAGTGACCCCATCCAGATTTATACAGACCAGACTCAGTCCTGATGTAGAATCGCTGGCCGTCCCTTTCACTACTACCGTTGAACTATAAATAGCAGTGCCATCATTAGGCTGGGTAATATTTACTATGGGCGGAGTGCCATCAACTATGAAACTTACCGAGTCT
Organism: Deltaproteobacteria bacterium; assembly: GCA_020345765.1. GTDB lineage: Bacteria > Desulfobacterota. The sequence continues at coordinate 764,850 of CP070770.1, read as the reverse complement.
GTACCACTATTACCGCAGGAATCGGTTACCCTTAGCTGTATGGTATGAGGGCCGTCAGGTATCGGAGGGAATCCGGTGCCGTAGGGCTGCCAGGGCCAGAAATCCAATCTCTCTTCACAAATAGAATCGCCATTCTCGTAACTACCCGATATTATTATTGAACCAGTGCAAAAGGTCTGGCCATCTAAAGGGTATGTAATTTCTACAAAAGGCGGTATCGTATCTACCCGCACATTAGCTACTGTATCCACCGGGCCGATATTCCCGCAGTTATCCTGTACCTGGACAGTTATATCATATAGACCATCCACTGGAATAATCAATGAAATCGGAAAAGAACTCCCCGTGGCGGTGTATACTCCGGCCTGAACAGTAATCAGATCAACGCCGCTGCCATTCTCGGTTATACTGCCATTAACTACTACTACTGAGGTAGAAATACACTGCCCGGTGACCGGAGAAGTGATGCTTACCCACGGAGGAATTGTATCCAGTTGAACATTAGATACCGAATCCAGGCCAACATTCCCACAATAATCCATTGCCTGGGCAGTAATGTCATATAGACCATCCACGGGGATATCCAGGATAATCGGGAAGGAAGTGCCTGTGGCAGTATATGCTCCGGCCTGGACCGTGATAAAAGCCACCCCACTGCCAGTTTCGAATACACTACCATCAACTACTACTACTGAAGTAGAAATACACTCTCCAGAAACTGGTGACGTGATGTCAACTACCGTTTCCATCGAATCCACCATGAAACTAACCGAGTCTGTACCACTATTACCACAGGAATCGGTTACCCTGATCTCATAGATATGAAAACCATCAGGTATCGAAAAGAATCCGGTGCCGCAGGGCTGCCAGGGCCCGAAATCCAGCCTTTCCTCACAAGTAGTATCGCCGTTCGAGTAACTACCCGTTATAATTATTGAACCAGTAGTAAGACACATGCCATCCGTGGGGCTTGTGATTATTACGATAGGCGGTATCGTATCTACCCTGAAACTCCGGGTAGTACTGGAGTAATTGCCACTACCGCAATCATCAACGACGGAAACTGCTAAGACATTTGTCCCCTCGACTACCTGGGCAGAGCTGAAGGTCGCCGTCCATTCACCGGTCAGCGTATTGGTGAATACACCCTCGGGGGTCGCTCCGTTGACCGTTATTGCCAGAGTGCTCCAATCTATCCCGCTGGGATCGGAGACTGCTCCGCTAAGCACCACTGGGATGCTGTTGTAGCATTCCTCCAGGGCCTGGGCCGGTTTTGCGGAGCCTATAGAGAGAATAAAAATAAAGAGATAGAGGGGAAAGGGAAACTTGGATATGAATCTTGAACCCACCAGGACTTCTCCTTTTCTGTTGAAAAG
>CP070770.1:758832-763374 GCA_020345765.1 Deltaproteobacteria bacterium | reverse complement strand
CTGGGCAAGGGCGGGAGCAATGGGATAGAGAAAAATAAAACAGATTGTTGTCAATACAAACCACATTAATTTGTTATACATTGTCACTCCCATCTCTCTGAATTGTTCCATATTAGCTTTCTTTATTGCCGCAACACTGCATCCTCTACAAATAAACTGACAATGATTGTAGGAGTGGAACTCTGTGTCCACCCTTACCTGTCCTGAACCCTTCGACATGCTCAGGACATGCTTGTCGAAGGATTCGGGCCGATCCTTCGAGACGCCCCGGCTTGCCCCGATGTCCATCGGGGTGAAGGCATTGGGGCTCCTCAGGACGTCGGCCCCTACATCAACGCATTTTTTAGGACTAAAATTTTAGGGCAATGCTCCCTGAAATCTTTCTGCCAATATTCTCTGTCAAGGGGTATTCCTTATGTTTATCATCTAAAATATTGAAACAAGATAATGCTGCCTCTACCCTATCTTCCCAGAATTCATACCCCAACCTCAAATTAACAATAGTGTAGTCATCGGTCTTACCAAATGGCTTCAGTTCACCTACAAGCTCTGGGAAATCCCTTAACTTTTCCCTCAACTCCTCAGTTATTTCCATTGGCCAAGGCCAAAGAGTATCGCTTACATAATGAACTGTTAGGTTGGATGAAAAGCCATTTTTCAGTATCAATCTAATTCCTCCGTTCAGCTTATTCGTGGGTGTCATTTTGAGTGTTTTTCTGTCAGCGTCCTCTACCTTTGTATAGGCGTAGTTTAAAAAGCCCTTTAGCCAGTCCGTTACCGAAAGCTCCACTCCTGCCTCAGCGCCTAAAGCTGATCTATTATACATATTTAAAAATTCAACCTCGACAAGTGGAGGATCAGATAGCATATCTAACTTTCTCACTATAACTCCCACCATATCATCTATCTGGTTAAAGAATAGGTTCAGATCAAATCTAATCCTATCGGTGAATCTCGTCTGGTAACCGAACTCGTATGAGGTAAGTTTCTCCGGCTCTAAGTCTTCGTTTCCCAGAGCAGATATTTTACCATCAAATAAATCCAAAACAATTATTGGAACTGTAAGGTGAGCATATGACTCAGCCATAGAAGGGTTTCTAAAGGATCTCCCCACGGAAAGGCGAAATATATGGGGCTCGATGGCAGAGATTATCAAGCTCCCCCTGGGGCTAAAGACATCCCCAACCTGGGGATGACGGTCATATCTTATGCTCAGGAATGAAGTAAGAAGACCACGAAGACGGAACTCGTGCTGCAGGTATCCGGCAAACAGGGTTTGTGTGCGATATTTGGCAATCATGGTAGAATCCATGGTATTGTATCTAAAATCGGCACCGGCCACAATGGAGTTCACCTGTCCTATATCGAAGATATATTGTGATTCGATATCAAATGTGTCAGTAACAAGGTCTTCTTCAAAATCGTAATCCTGTCTTATTTCGATCTGAGGTGGGAGCCCGCTTTTACCTACCATATCATCCCCATCACAAAAGAGCCTATCCAGATCCAACCTATTCCAAAATGTTCTCAAATAAAACTCAGACCTTTGATATTCGAGCATTAAATTACCTAATCTACCTTCAGCTTCTACCAGTCCGATAGGGTAATAAAAAATCTCGCCCTCCCCATTTACTATTCCTCCCTCAAATGTTATCTTTGAATCATGGTCAAGCCCATAATTCAAAGATACTCTTCCCCGGGGATACCTTCTGGAAATCTTCTCCCCTTCCCAGTGAGAAGTCTGATCCCAACCGGCTGATAATAGATAACCTAAATCTCCGTATTTCCCGGAGTGAATAGCGGTACCTATATAGGTATTTAGCTCCCCTCCGGTAAAGGAAACAGTTGTTCCCTGGGAATCTCCCGGCTCCTTGGTAATAATATTAACCACTCCGTGGAATGCATTGGCTCCATAAAGGGCTGAGCCCGGGCCCCTGATTACCTCAATCCTCTTAATAGATTCAAGCGGGATGTCGATAAAATCCCAGAGCACCACTCCCCAGAAATCCAGATAGATAGAGCGCCCATTGACCATGGCTAAGATTCCATTTGACAGGGGTTGATTCTGCCCCCGTGCCCCAATCTCGTGGTCGGATGGGCTCAACTCCATAACCTCCAATCCCGGAACTATCCTTAAAAGGTCTCCAAGATTGGTAGCCCCGGAGTGTTTAATATCTTCCTCGGTAATTACCGTAATGGTAGAAGGGGATTCGCTTATTTTTTGCTTATACTTGGCTGCGGTAACCACATATTCCTCAAACCTGAATATGGCCTCCTCATCGAATACCTCCTCACTCTCCTGGGCAAGGGCTGGGGTAATGGGAAAAAGGCAAATAAGAAAAGTCATTAATGTTGCCCAAATTAATTTACTATACACTTTTCGATTTTCCATTTTTTGAATTATACCCCCGTAATTAACCTAAATTGAACTCCTACATTCGCACATTATTTGGAACTAATATTCCAAGGTAATACTCCCTAAAATCTTACTGCCTATTTTTTCTGTCTCGGGATATTCCCTGTGTTTATCATTAAATAAGTTATAGGCGGAGGCTGCTATTTCTAACCTGTCTTTCAGTAATTCATATCCTATTCTCAGGTTGACAAGGGTATAGGGGTCCGTCCCGTATAACGGCTCTAATTCTACACCTACACTATTAAACATTTCCCTTACCTCATAACTTGCCTCTAAGGGAAAAGGCCAAAAGGTATCACTGACATAATGAACCATCAGGTTAGATGAAAAGCCATTTTTCAGTATCAACCTGACCCCTCCGTTCAGCTTGTGCTTAGGTGTCATTTTGAGTCTTTTTCTTTTACCAAGATACTCTTGCTCTACATTTGTGTAAGCATAATTTATAAAACCCTTTAACCAGTCCGTTATAATAAACTCTGCTCCCGCTTCGCCCCCCATAATAAATCTACTATATAGATTTAAGAATTGAATCATGCCAGTTACACCCCCAGTTTCTAAATCTATGATTAACTCGGTCACTTCAGGTACTACTATATCATCTATCTGGTTATAGAACAGATTCAGATCAAACTTAATTCTGTCGACGAATCTCGTCTGATAACCGAACTCATATGAGGTAAGTTTCTCTGGCACTAAGTCTTCATATCCCACAGCAAATATTCTACCAGGGACAGTTAGATTTCCTATTGTATAAAGTACTGGAACCTCAAGAGCAGCATATGACTCGGCCAGAGAAGGGTTTCTAAAGGACCTCCCTACGGAAAGACGAAATATATGGGGCTCGATCTTGGAGATTATCAAACTCCCCCGGGGACTAAGGACATTCCCCACCTGGGGATGGCGGTCGTATCTTACACTCAGGAATGAAGTTAGAAGATCCCGAAGACGGAACTCGTGCTGCAGGTATCCGGCAAACAGGGTTTGTGAGCGATATTCATCGAGCAGGGTAGAATCTATGGTATTGTATCTGAAATCGGCACCGGCCACAATTGAATTCATCCGTCCGACATCGAATTTATATTGCGACTCGATATCAAATGTGTTGGTAGCAAGGTCTTCTTCAAAAGCATATGATTCGTCTACTGTGATCTCCTCTGGGAGTCCGCTTTTACCCACCAGATCATCACAATAGAGCTTATCCAGATCCAAGCTATTCCAGAATGTCCTCAAATAGAACTCAGGCCTTTGGTATTCGAGCGTTAAGTTGCCTAATCTGCCTTCGGCCTCTACCAGTCCGATAGGGTAATAGAAAATCTCGCCCTTCCCGTCTACTTCTTTTCCTCCCTCAACTATTCCTCCCTCAACTGTTATCTTTGAATCATGGTCAAGCTTATAATTTAGAGAGGCTCTTCCCCGTGGATACCTCCTGGAAACCTCATCCCCTTCCCAGTGAGAGGTCTGATTCCAACCGGCCGATAAAATGTAACCTAAATCTCCATATTCCCCGGAGTGGATAGCAGTACCTATATAGGTATCTAACTCGCCCCCGGTAAAGGTAATATCAGCTGTATGAAAATCTCCCGACTCCTTGGTAATAATATTAACCACTCCGTGGAATGCATTGGCCCCATAAAGGGCCGAGCCCGGCCCCCGGATTATCTCAATCTTCTTAATCAATTCAAGCGGGATGTCTATATAATCCCAGATCACCACCCCCCAGAAATCCAGATAGATAGAACGCCCGTTGACCATGGCCAAGATTCCATTTGACAGTGGTTGATTCTGCCCCCTTGCCCCAACTTCGTGATCAGATGGGCTCAACTCCATAACCTCCAATCCCGGAACCATCCTGAAGAGGTCTCCCAGACTGGTAGCCCCGGAATATTTAATATCTTCCTCGGTAATTACCGTAATGGTAGAAGGGGATTCGCTTATTTTTTGCTTATACTTGGCCGCGGTAACCACATATTCCTCGAACCTGAATATGGCCTCCTCCTCAAACTCCTCCTGGGCCGAGGAGATTCCAAATAACAAGTGGAGAAAGATAAAAATAAAAGGACCGATTCTCTTCAATGGAATGCCCAATCTTATTTATCTACATATAGTTAAAACTTATAATTAACAGT
>CP070770.1:754050-758732 GCA_020345765.1 Deltaproteobacteria bacterium | reverse complement strand
CATACCTTGGGGCATGGAAGGTTCGATAAGCTGGAGTGGAGGGGGCAGCCCCCGCAACGGTTCCGGTGGGACATTTACCACTAAATTCACAGATGAGGGAGTGAAGACAGTGAGAGCCAAATTGACCATCGGAGGGAAAACAGTCTCTGCCTCAAGAAGTGTAAATATCATTGGTATCGATTTCACACCATCCACCCTGTATGTAAGGGCAAATGGCGAACGTCCTGCGGGAGCCCTTATCACTCCAGGCAATTACTGGTCCTCAGTAGGATTTGCCAGCGGTAATACCGACATTGCCAAAATAGAATACATATCTCCCCCCCTCGTGGGGCCAGGAAGTACATATAGATATATTAAAGTCGGGGGGGCGGGGACAGGAAGTACATACATCTATGCACGTGTTAGCGGTACTAATTTCGACTCTATGAGAGTGAATGTAATTGATGTTAGCTTCAATCTATCTACACTTTATTTGGGCAAGAGCCAGACTGGGTTAGTTGGTGTTAACGTAAACCCAATAAGCTATGCTTATTCAGTGTACTTTAAAAGCACCAATACCAGCATTGCCACAGTGTCCGGCTCCTATCCCACCATTACTATCTATGGCAAGGCGTCAGGAACCGCTACTATTAGAGCATATATAGGTGATAGATATTTCGCCTCCATGACAGTGAATGTGGTGGATGTACGTATTATTGAACCGAATGATGTTCCGGCAACAGATAATAACTTCGACTTCAACAGTGCATTTATAGGAGTATGTGATGTAAATGCCAACGGCACCAGTGGGATTTCTTCAGAGAATTCTAATCTTACTTGGTCGATCCCTGCGATTGTCGGCTCCAGTCTGAGTAGTATACCTTCCCCACCTCAAGGACCTTCGATAACCTTTAGGTATACTTCTCTTCCTTTTAATAACAATCAGTTTGGCAACAAAACCTTATCTTTAAGCCATCCTCTCACTGGGGATTCAGATTCTCAAATCGTGCAGATATTCTACCTCAGAGATGCAACCAACCATCCTGGTGCCGGTTCCGGCACTACCCCTAATTGGTATTATTATTGGAGTCAAATAACTGGTACGGGAAATCTTGCTTATGGTGGTGCACACGCTTCATGGCTTGGATATTATGATTTTGATGGTTCCGCGGGGCATCTTGATAAATGTATAATCTATAATAATGTAACTACAATCGGTAACGATGATGAAGGAGGTGGATATGGTCCACCTGGGATCGATTCATTTGGGCAAACAGTAATTCATGAAAGGAAACATAGAGATCAGTTTTTTCAAAGTGGTTATCCAGATACAGACGGGGATGGTATACCAAATTATCCAGGCCCATTCACAATAGGTCAAGATACAGATGGTGATTGGCTATCAGACAGTTATGAAGATGATTTTGGTTTCGATAAAAGTATGCAAGATACGGATGGGGACGGTCTCAAAGATCTCGAGGAGGAACCCGAAGCAGCAGAAGCTGGGTGGCCCCAAAATTCGCACAATAATGAAGATTGGGCTAATCCCGGAAAAAATAGCTCAAAATAAGGAGGTCGGTAGTATGAAAATAAATCTAAAAGGCACATTGTTATCGTGTATTATTCTTTCAATGGGAATTACATTAGTAGCACTAGCAGAAGATACGGGAGATAAATTCATTAATAAACCATGGAATAAGTTGAACGAAAACGAAAGGAATAAAAATAGGGCATATATGAATGCCATAGTAACCAAATATAAGAATGAGGAGAAGCTATCGTTCCTTCTATCTCTTCTTGATGACCAAAAAACTTGTTTTCTTCCAAGGGAAGCTCTTATACAATTAGGTGAGTATGCTAAAGAATCTTTAAGAAAAATTATTGCTGATCGTAAACGACCTATGACTACACGGTCGGAAGCTCTCATAGTTTTAGCGCATCTGAAAGATCAGCAAACAATACCACTTATAGAAAAAGATCCAATTTTAATGAAACCTATTTCTGCATATGAGGAAGTTCATGCTCCTGAGGTGCTAAGATTTCATAAAAACTTTCTTGATCTTAGCATGACAGGGATGAGTGTATCTGAGCGAGTTACTTTTTTATCAAAAAAGCTTAAAGCTGATGAACAAATATATGTTGTTGTCAAAGAACTCATTTCCTTGGGTAAAGAAGCATTTCCCGAACTTGAAAGTATTATTTCTAAAAAAGAAAATGATCTTTCTGCAAGATTTAGGGCTTTATTTGTCCTTAAGGAAATTGGTAATAAGTCATCTTCTCCAGTTGCGTTAAGTATCCTTAAAGATGAAGAAGAAACAGATGCAATGAGAGAATTAGCTGCTGTAACATTGAGAGTAGTGGGTGATGAATCTGTAATACCTGATTTAGAACATGTATATAAAACATGGAAGCCCAAAGAAAAGGGACCATATCATGTTGATAAAGAGGCTAAGAAAGCTATTGAAGAAATTAAAAAAAGGATTAAATTAAAAACCAGAGAGGAAAGAAAAGAAGAGTAAAGGGATTAACTACACTTCTGAAGAATAAAAGTCTACCAAAGCTCTCTTCAACTACCTTTCCATAAGTAAACTTTAATTTATAAAATTACCAATAAAGATTTAAAAATTATATACGGAAATAATAAAATTTATGGAACTAAGAAAAAATTCCTACTTAAAGATTTGGTTAGTTGGGCTAATATTTGTATTCTGGTTTAGCTCCGGAGAACTTTCTCTGGCAGTAGACGGGTATGAACCCGATGATACCTATGGACAGGCAAATACTATAACTACCGATGGAGTAGTTCAAACACATGACTTTGATCCAGTCGGGGATAACGATTGGGTAAAGTTTTCCGCAGTGGATGGAGACAACTATAAGATTGCAACCTCAAATCTTGGATTAAATTGCGACACCTATATAAAGCTTTACGATACTGATGGAACCACACTTCTGAAAGAGGATTATAATAGTGGAGTTGAGCCCTTTACTTCCCGGATTATCTGGGCAGCCTCTGGTCCCGGAACCTACTATGTAATGGCAAGGCACTTTGATGATTCTGTGGGAGGTAGTGGGACTAATTACGATATTTCAATTAACACTTTCACTCCTGGCTCGATATCCGTAACCGTAGTATCTGATGCTGATGGATCCCCCATCCCCGACTTGCAGGTGTATGTCGAAGATCACAATGAAGGATTTTATGTGGATAGTGCCTATACTCAGGCCGATGGCAGCTATACCATTAGTGGCCTTTACCCTGGCAGCTATCGGGTGTCGGTGAGTACCTGGGGCACCGACTACGTTGCCGAGTACTACGATGATGTAGTTAATACTATTAGTGATAGCATAACACCAGTTGTTGTCACTGAAGGTGAGGATACTTCCAACATCAATTTCGGTCTAGCCATAGGAGGCGTGATCTCGGGGGTAGTTACTGCTAATTCTGACGGATCTCCTATCTCCGGTTTATGGGTATATGTTGAAGATTATAATAACGAATATTATATGGGTGCTACCTGTACTCAAGCCGATGGCAGCTATATCGTAAAAGGCCTTTACACTGGTAGCTACCGGGTGTCGGTGAGTACCTGGGGCACCGACTACGTTGCCGAGTACTACGATGATGTAATTGAATATGATAATGCTACTCCAGTGAATGTCACTGAAGGCACGGAGGCTTCCAACATTAATTTTGCCTTATCGTTAGTGGGTTCAATTTCCGGGACTGTAACTACCACAGGAGGGACACCGCTTTCTGACATATACATAGAGGTTTTCGATTCGGACTGGAATTGGATTGATGAAGGCGTTACCGTTGCAAATGGTAATTATAGTTTTAGTGGGTTGGTTCCCAGGAGCTATTATGTGGAGGCCTGGGATTATACTGGAGTATATGCTGGGGAGTATTATGATAATGTAACCGGACGATCACAGGCAACTCTGGTTAGTGTCAATGAAGGAGTGGATACATCCAATGTTAATTTTGCTTTAGCGTTGGCGGGCTTAATCTCCGGAGTAGTCGTTGCCGATGATGATGGTATTCCCATTCCTGAAATGGTTTTATTGGTAGCATTTGATTATGACAGTAATGAGATTATCAATTCAGGTTTTACTGATGTCGATGGCAGTTATGTTATAAATGGTTTACATGAGGGAGATTATCGAGTTTGGGCCTTTACTGGTTTTATTAGCGAAACAGAGTATGCCAGTGAGTATTACAATAATATTCTCGACTACCAGGACGCAACCCCGGTTAATGTGATTACTGGAGAAGATACCTCTGATATTAACTTCGGATTAGCGGCTGGCGGTTCCATTTCCGGTATAACCTTCTATTCCGGTACCAAGACGGGTATTATTAACATCGGTGTGTTTCTTGTGTCCTCCTATATACCTTTTCGTCCTACATCCATTGGGTTCTTTGGTCCTCCCCTTAGTTCCTATCTCCTTGATGGAGTAGCATCCGGTGAATGGTATGTCGCTGCCTTTATGGATGTAAACAGAAACAATAATTACGATAGCGGTGAGCCTTTCGGCGAGTATGCCCTTAATCCGGTTTCGGTAACTGCTGGCTTCAATACACCTAATATTAATATAGTATTAAATGGGATGACCGGGATTAATAACCCGCCAGTGCTGGACTCAATCGGAAACAAGACCGTAAAAGAGGGTGAGCTTTTGGCCTTCGTTATTACCGCTAC
>CP070770.1:749187-753950 GCA_020345765.1 Deltaproteobacteria bacterium | reverse complement strand
ACCGCATTAAGTGCCCATTCTAACTCAAAACCGTCAGGAACTCCCGTTTGTATTGGACTCTCGAAGGTATAAGCCTGCCCCTGCCCTGCCCCAACAAGGCTATCAATCTCAGCAACCGTCGGAACCCTGGGCAGATGGACTCTTACCGTTCCCCCCTGTACGAGCTTCGGTGGAGCGTAGAACATCCACACCGGATTAGGAGCCGGCTTATAGATAAATGTCCCATCCTCAGTATAGTCATACACCTGGTAAGAGGGCTCCAGGGGGATCTGGGGACCGGCAAGGTCACTCCAGGCATCTATCAGGCTCATCATTAACAATTCACTGTTAAGCCCGGGATCGGTACTCCCAACATCAGCCGCTACTAACTCCGGGACTTCAAAAAGCCGGTCTACCAGGTCATTATCCGGGGAGGATGCCGGGATACCGGGTTCATCCCGACCGGGAGTTCCCGGATCCGGCGGGTTTATCCCGTATACCCACGGCAGCCACTCCGAGACCTCAAAGAAATAGCAGGGACGATTACATTTCCCATAGATATCATAACCATTATCCACCAACTCCCTCCCAATTTTGGCATCATACCTGATCTCCCAGTCGAAGGCTGTTGTAGCTACGGTAAGCTCAATCGACCCGGCGGGAAGACCGAGATCGGACTCGATCGCTAACAGATCCGGAAGCCCTAACAGCTTGGAGGAAACGGCACCTGGCCCGGCCCCGTCCGCAAGACTTTGTAACGCCAGGGAAACCCCTATCTGAGTATCATCCGGTATATTAAGAGCGGCAATCTGCAGGGTTGGGACCAAGCACGTATCAGGATCACAGTTTATCCGGGCTGAATAATTCTCCCCCTCATCCGGGTCGTCGGGCCAGTTGGACATATTTATCCTGACCGCACGAGCGAACCTATACTGACTCTCATTACCAAGTGCTCCCCGATAATCCCAGCCGAATGGATAATTATCCAGGATCATCTGTCTCCCATTGCTGGCAATATTGACGCATCCAGTCAAAGGATCATTGGCAACACTGCGAGTATTAGTATCCACGACCAGTGTCAGGCAGTCTGCCCCCATATCCGGGATCGTTATTCTCTGGATATCACAGTGAGTTCCGACCATACTATTCTGGGTAATAACATCTATCAGATTACCTTCCGTCAACAATGTCGGATCCGACGGGAAGCTTATTGTTGATCCTCCGACACTGAGATATAGATCCCCGGTTCGATCGGTCCTCAACCGGTAAAAAGACTGGACAGAGAAAGCCGGTGACGCCGTAGGAATATCAACCCTATCGGTAACTACATCCGGCACAAGGAGGTTGGCGGGAAGTAAATTAGGTCTATCTACCCCTTGCACCGATAATGTCACATGTATGTTAGGGGCAAATATGTCCTGTTTCTCCAGGGTATTCAGGCTCCGCTTGTGGAAGCCGAATGTGGCTAACCCCATCCTGAGTGGATTGGGCACACCATCCATTTCGTTATACGGGTGAATGCTGTCAAACTGTGCTGGGTCAAAATCTCCAATAACCATGGTTTCCTGTTGAGCGGCAATCCCTTCCCCCCGAAGCCGGAGCCCTAAGACCACCTCCCGGGCATCCAACTCGGTAAAGGTCAGATACTGATAACCGGGAGCCATTGCCGTAGCCGTTATCGGCTTATTCAGTGCTACGGTAGTACTCGCAAAAGTGATTGACCCAGTAGCATCGGTCTTACCAACCTCCTTCATCCAGCCGGGATCATCCCAGGCTACCGGAGTATTGATCTGGACTACCGCATCGGTAATCTCCGCCCCTTCCAGATCATCGATCACCCGAACCATCAGTAAACCATCGAGGAATCCCTCACCGCTCTGCGCCTTCTGATCCGCGGGTGCTCCCGAATAGACTACATCCCGGGCTGTCCGCAGGACTAAATTTATGGCTGGTGCCGGACTGCCCTCATCACAGTCAACCACTCCGGTAATACTCAGATTGTAATCCGTCTCATAATCCAGCGTAGCACTCCAGACCAGGGTATCATCAGCCCAGTTGGTGGTCTCCTGAGAAAGAAAACCAATACTTGCGATGGCACCGCCAATGTTCAATGATTGGTCATAAATAAATTTCAAATAGGCATTTGCCGGCATATTTTGGGTCACCGAATCCGGCGGTAAATGAGTTACCGGATCCTCCCTCGGAAGTGACTGGATTAGAACAGGAGCACCGGGCTCAGTATGCCCACAGGTTGTCCCACCACATGTTACCCAGACCGTTGAAGAAGTGTTAGTAAAATTGCCACAAGAATCCGTTGCCGTAACATCCACTGTCCAATAGGTACCACAGGGAGCAATCGGACAGGGTATCATCCCATATGTCCAATCGCCACTGATTACGGGCAGGGTAATCCCGTCGACTATCACCGCGGAAATGTCCCCATCTGCCGTCCCACTCACCGTGCACTGATTGGACGGAATTTTACTCCCATCCACCGGAGAAGAGATATTCACCCTCGCAACCGTATCCACGATAAATGTAACACTGGCGATTCCTGAAATATTTCCACAGGCATCAACGCACCGAAACTCGCAAGTATGTGGACCATCAGAAAGTAAAACAGTATTATTGTAGGGTTCCCAAGGTTCACTATCGCATCTCTGCTCACAATTTCCGTCAATACACAATATGTCCTTCACAACAGTGGAGGTATTAATACAGCTGCCATTAGCCGGAACGGTAATCATTATGGGTGTATCCGGTGCCACATTGTCATAGGAGTAAGTTCCGGGCAGGCTGCAGGGGTTGCCCACCGGAATGGTTACCGTCACATTTGAGTAATCACCCCCCGGGGCAATAACCAGGATAGAGTTATCATTCCAGGAAATAATGTCTGCTTCTACTGCATCAAAGCTCACCGTACTTACAATCGTTCCAAAATCCAACCCACTGATGGTTACCGTATCCCCCGGGCATCCGGTAGTCGGCCCGATACTTTCGATACCGCAGGCGATATAAGGTACTGTTACCGAATCAATCCCGGTACTGTTACATTCATCCATTCCTTGGGCAGTAATAGTTACGGAGGGCCTAATAACTGCAATTAGGGTTATCGACCAGTTGCCCCCGGCATCCACCGATGAAGACACATTGTGTCCTTGATTAGAAGTTACCGTTACCATGGGTATATCAGCATCCGCAGTTCCGATAACCGTTATACTGCCTCCACCAGTGTATATGGTTACCCCCTCAACCGGAGAAGTAATGCTCACCATCGCCATTGTATCTAAGGCATAGTTTCTGACGGTCTCCTCCCCCGGGTTACCACAGGCATCACATAAAATACACCGCAGAACCATATCGGTATATATTGTCGCCGGAGCAGGTGGTGAATAGCAATTGGGTGCACTCCCATCAGTTGTGCAGTGCCCAGCCGCATCTTCAGAGACAAGAATACAGGTATGAACTCCACCTAACGAAACCACGCTCACTCCACTACCAAGACCTAAGACATCTACCGGGGTAGAACTGCTAACTTGGGTCCCATCACCCAACTGACCGTAAGTGTTTCTCCCCCAGCATTTCACCCCACCCTCAGTAGGCAAGGCACAGGTGTGATACCCTCCGGCAGAAACCATGCTCGCCCCACTGCCAAGCCCGAAAACATCTACCGGGACAGAACTGTCAAGTTGTGTCCCATCACCCAACTGACCATAAGCGTTATTACCCCAACACTTCACCCCTCCTGCCGAAGTCAGGGCACAGGTGAAATACGCCCCGGCAGAAACCATGCTCGCCCCACTACCAAATCCCGAAACATCTACTGGAGTCGGACTATTGAGCGTCGTCCCATCCCCCAACTGACCATAAGTATTACTCCCCCAACACTTCACTCCTCCTCCCGAAGTCAGGGCACAGGTGAAATATGTACCGGCAGAAACCATGCTTGCCCCACTGCCAAATCCCATAACATCTACTGGAGTCGGACTATTAAGCGTTGTCCCATCACCCAACTGACCAAACATATTATGTCCCCAGCATCTTACCCCTCCTCCCGAAGCCACGGCACAGGTGTGATAATCTCCTGCAGAAACCGCTCTCACCCCGCTGCTGAGACCCGAAACATCTACCGGGGTTAAGCTGTCATTTGTTGTCCCGTCACCCAACTGACCGTAAGCGTTACTCCCCCAGCACTTCACCCCTCCTCCCGAAGTCACGGCACAAGTGAAATACGCTCCTACGGAGACCGCAACCACCCCGCTGCTAAGACCCGAAACATCTACCGGGGTTAAGCTGTCATTTGTTGTCCCATCACCCAACTGACCAAACACATTATACCCCCAGCACTTTACTCCTCCTCCCGAAGTCACGTCACAGGTGTGATAAATTCCGGCAGAAACCGAGATCACATCACTGCTAAGACCTGAAACATCTACTGGGGTTAGGCTGTTATTCGTTGTCCCATCACCCAACTGGCCAAACCGGTTACTCCCCCAGCACTTCACTCCATCTCCCGAAGTCGTAGTACCCGAGTTTACAACTATCGGCTCACCCACCAAACAGTACTCCCCATCCAGAGGGCTTACTAACGGTGGCAGCGGCCCAACATCATCAATATCGTAAACCTCGGTCACCGTGGCTGCCTGGTTCCCGCAGGCATCCACCGCCGTGAACTTAAGCACCGTATCCACACTGATATCAATCGGCCCCGCATATACCGGACTCCCGGTAGTAGGCTCCGTGCCATCAAGGGTATAGTAGACCGTCCCGTCACTCGCACTGAG
>CP070770.1:744306-749087 GCA_020345765.1 Deltaproteobacteria bacterium | reverse complement strand
AAGGGTCTTTGTAAGGGGATGGTTTTCCGGCAGCATAAATGAAAATATTTGTGTCGATAAGAACTTGGGTCATCGTTCGATCGCACCCTGGGAAATCTCTTTTTCCATCTCTTCCCAATCTGAAACCGGGGTTTTAATCCGGGCTAACTTCTCAACTGCCGCCATCCTTTCCCCGACATCGCCGAGTTGGTACTCCCGTTTTACCGCCCGGCGGATCAGCTCACCGACGGACAGTCCTTTTGCCTTTCCTACCTCTTCAAGTCTACGATATAAATCCGGGGGAAAAAGAATTGTAGTTTTTTTATCAAGTCGTTCCATACATCAATATCCCTTTATAACATCCATATATGGATATAGATAATATATAACTTTTTTACCCCTTTGTCAATTGTATTTTTTAGTCCTTAATTGCCATGGACTTCCCCGAAAACCGTTCGCTGGGTTAAATTCTATTTGATTTCAAATAGTTAGGTGAGATGGTAGGTAAATTTTGTGCTTTTCACTTGACGCTTTGCATTTTTGATATAAGATTCCTCTCCCCTCGGGGAGAGGGCCTGTCCTCCGTAGTCCCGCATTCCCGCGGGACGGTGGAGGATTAGGTGAGGGGGATCGGTCATTTATCATTGAAATCAGGGATATGAAGTATGTGATATACAATTACATTTTGCATTTTACATTTTATATTTATAATACTTCTTCCTACTGCCTACTCTATACTCCATACTACTCACTGCCACTCCCCTTGTCACGCCATAGTCCCGCATTCCCGCGGGACGACGGCGGATGATATTCCATTATATTCCTTGATACTCCTTGCTGCTCCCTGCTAATCACGGCTAATAATGGTATCCCATATCCACTATGCCGCTGTCGGGGACACCTTCGGTACGGGTGGCACCTACGGCTGATACTCGTAGGCCCCCATATCGGTATAAGGTGGAGTTCCTATGCCAGTATTAGGAGTACCGGGATCGTCCACCCTGGGGTTGCCCTCCATATCGTATACTGGTGCTGCATCGCCATCGGCGGCATCGATACACGGAGAGCCAGACTGCAGATGCAGATCGGAGCCACTCACAAACAACGGATCTTCCCTGATGTTACCGTTGCTTCCAGCGTAACCATCTTGATCGATGTCGCTGTAAGATACGATTGCCATAGAGGTAAAATCGTTGTATATCTCGTC
The DNA here is from genome assembly GCA_020345765.1 of Deltaproteobacteria bacterium. Classification (GTDB taxonomy): domain Bacteria; phylum Desulfobacterota. The sequence goes on along the minus strand of CP070770.1, from coordinate 747,901 downwards.
AGGGTTATCGCCCCACATAATGCAGTTGGTTATCTCGGGTGAGGAATACCAATAGTTGTACAACCCGCCGCCCAGCATACCAGCTTGGTTGCCGCTAAAGATGCAGTTGGTTATCGTGGGAGAGGATCCATTGGCGTTATACATCCCGCCGCCGTCGATGGCAGCTAAGTTTTCACTGAAAATGCAGTTGGTTATCATAGGCGATGAGGGGTTGTCGCTGAACATCCCGCCGCCCCAGTTGGCCGAGTTACCAATGAGGATGCAGTTGGTTATTGTAGGTGAGGAGAAATTTTCGTTGAAAATCCCGCCACCGTAGGTAGAGGCCGAGTTGCCAGTGAATGTGCAGTTAGTTATTGTTGGGGATGATAGGGAGGAGTAGTTCCATATCCCGCCGCCGGAGTGGGCCGAATTGCCGTTGAAGATGCAGTTAGTTATCGTGGGCGAGGAGTTCATTTGGTTAGACACCCCACCACCCCAATTGGCCTGGTTGCCGTTGAAGATGCAGTTAGCTATTGTGGGCGAGGAGTTTAGGTTGTTCATCCCGCCACCCTCACCGGCCGAGTTGCCACTGAAGGTGCAATTAGCCACCGTGAGGTCGGTTACACTATTGTTGTTCATCCCACCGCCATAGTTAATGTCGTTGCCGCCTATTACGGTGAAACCGTCCAGGCGAGCGCTCGAGGCGCCAAGAACGACATGGTAGCTCGTATCCTCACCGTCGAGGATAGTTGGATGATCCTCCGGCTCGCCTCGCTCGGAGGGGCTACTCTCGGTTCCGGTGAAACCGCCGTATATATCAACGCCAGCCTTCATGGTCAGGACGGATGCGGTTGAAGTCGGAGAGTTAATATATGTTCCCTCCGCCACACAGATTATTTCTCCGCTCGTGGAGGTGTTCACAGCAACCTGAACAACGGTAAAGGCATTCTCCCACGATTTTCCTGTCCCTAAACCAGAAGCGTCATCGTTTACGAACCAGTCACAAGGTTGTCCATATGCTACGGGCAGCGTTACCGAATCGCTTCCGGTATTGCCGCAGTCGTCCGTCCCTTGGGCGGTAATAACTATCGAGGGGGTACTAACCCCGATCAGGTTCACAGTCCAGCCCCCGGCAACCACCGGGGACGATTCGCTGTGTCCCTGGTCAGAAGTAACCGTTACCGTGGTGATATCGGTATCAGCAGTCCCGATAACTGTAATTTTATCGGTTAATATAGTCTGCCCGTCCATTGGAGAGGTGATGGTTACATTTGCCGTATTGTCATAGGAATAAAAATCGGGCAGGCTGTAAGAACAACCGTCCACAGGGTATACAGTCACAATCGTATAATCCCCACCCGGAGCCTCTACAATGATAGTGGTATCACTCCATAAGATAATGGTTGCGGGCACACTGTCAAAGTTTACGCTTCCCAGAATAGCTCCAAAGTTAGTACCAGCAATAGTCACTGGATCTCCGGGACATCCGGTAGTAGGCTCAACACTGACCAATAGACCGTGACAAGCAAGGATTGGTACCGTCACCGAATCAAATCCGGTATTACCGCAGTCATCTGTTCCCTGAGCAGTAATAGCTATGGAAGGAACAGTAACCCCCGTCAGAACCACCGACCAGTTCCCCCCAACAACCGAAGATGATTCGTTATGCCCTTGGCTAGAAATAACATTTACCGTGGGAATATCAGTATCCGCGGTCCCGGTAACCAGGACATCACCGGCGATTATCGTCTCTCCATCCACCGGAGAAGTGATACTCACCGTTGCCACTGTATCTACTTCAAAGCCGAGCGGGTCGGTGACAGCGGTATTCCCGCTTCCGCAGGCATCGGTGCCCGTAACCAGGAGTGTGTGGGGGCCGTCGCTCAGGCCGGTAAAGGTCGCCGTCCAGTTCCCGTTATCAATATTAAATGAAGAAGGAGGGGAGCCATCAACGGTTACTTCTATCTCGGAGATACCGCTGGAATCGGTAATACTCCCCGTAATCACTACCGTGGAGGTGTTAAAGCAGTCTCCTTCCTCTATGGCCTGGACCGGTTTTACAGAGCCTATAAAGAGGATATAGATAAAGAGGTAGAGGGGAAGGGAAAACTTGGATATGAATCTTGAACCCACCAGGACTTCTCCTTTTCTGTTGAAGAGAACGAGAATCCAATATAATCGCGGGTGTTAAATCAATTTGAGTAGAATCAGTGCGATTTGTTCTTGTTAGCAAAACAATACTTAAAAACCAGACCATTGTCAAGGGAAATACTGCTGAATAAAATAACTATATGAAATTGTGTGAAATTGGGGACGGGTTCATATTTTTCTTAAGATAAAACGGGCGCTGTCCCTATTTTAGAGGCTTTATTTTAGGGCTGAGCCCTAAAATTAGTAAGAAAAGGCGGGGCGGATGGCTTACTTCGCCGAAAGCTTCCTCTTTCGCCGAGGCTACTGAGGACAAGACGAAGGCTGAAAATTTGACCCCTGCAATCAAAATTTATCATCAATTATTCGGATCACAGATTATTCAGAATGTTAAATTTGACGAAATTCTGAATTTATGATATTCTTATATACAGAATGTATTAACTTACAGGAGGTAAAATCGTGGGTACTATGAGGCAAATTAACCAGAAGAACCAAGTTACCTTACCAGCACATCTTCTAAAATCTCTCGGAGTTAAGTCAGGTGATTTCATCGAAGTGGAACTTAAGGGCTCGAATCTGATTTTGAAGCCTAAACGAGTGGAGGATGTATTTACCAAGGCTGACTGGAAGGCTCTCGATGAATTAGTTACTCGACAGGTAAAAGCAAAAGAATTTACAGAATATTCTTCACCCGAAAAAGCTCGATCCCATATAAAAAAATAGCGAAATGAAGGTTAGATTCCTCACTTCCTTTGATCGAAGTCTTAGGGCACTTGAACCTCAGACGCAAAAGAAAATAAAAGAAGCAGTAGATTCGCTTTTACTCTACTTTGAGACGACACAACATCCTAAGGGACTGGGATTAAAGAAGTTAAGGAGTCCATATTGGGAGATCAGGGTAGGGCTTAAAAACAGGGTTGTTTTCTCTTTTGAAAATGATCTCTTGACGTTTATCCTTGCAGGTGATCATGATTCTATTAAGAGATTCCTTCACCACCTGAAATAGTTGCTTTCACCTTGACAAAACAAGAATAAAAACGGGAGGCGCTATCACTATTTTTCTCAAAACTAATACTGGATTGAATTCAAGCTTTTTATTGCTTGTCCTGAGCCCCGCCTTTGGCGGGGTCGAAGGAGGAAGGGGATTTGTAATTTGCTTGCTCCGCCGAAGCATTCAGCCTTTTATAGACACCACTACTAATATACAAAATAGCTTTTCTATATAGCAAGAGGCCAAATTATGCATGCGAAGGTGAGGGTTTTGTAATTTGGGTTTATATCCGTCCCATGTGAAATACAATTACATTTTGCACTTTGCAATTTTAACTTTCTGCCTACTCCTTACTTCCTACTACATACTCCATACTACTCCCTGCCACTCCCCTTGTCACGCCATAGTCCCGATGGACATCGGGACGACGGCGGATGCTACTCCCTGATATTCCTTGCTACTCCTTGCTATTCC
>CP070770.1:739349-744206 GCA_020345765.1 Deltaproteobacteria bacterium | reverse complement strand
GTAACCGAAGTCCTGTACGCCGCAGCTCCGACCATGGCGGGGTTAGTAGTTGACACGACCAAAGGGGTGGTTGCCGGAGCGGTCTATTTTATAAATGAGCTTGACGAGGAAGAGGAGGTAGGTTGCGCTGAAGTAACCTCGGATATGGGAGGGGACATAAGGTATTTCAACGATTCGGGTCTGCCGACCACGATTGAAAATAGGGATACCACGAATCCTGAAAACGGTTATTTTATCGCAGCCAATGTGTCCGTGGGAAGTACCGAGATCACTGCCACGGTTGATTCGGTTGAGGTAGGAAGCGTTTCCATTTTCTCCTTTGCCGATAGTATCTGCATAAATAATATTTATGTTAATGGTGTTACGAATCCTACCCCGGTTGACTGCGAATAGTGATCAAGGAGTCAAGGGTTAAATGTAAAATAGACATTCGAATCCCTGAACCCTTTTAATAAAGGAGGATGAGATGCAGAAAGGTTTTTTTCTGCTGACCAGTGTAGTTGTTGCCATAACGGGTAGCAGTGTTCTGCACGCCCAGTCGGAGTTCTCCCTGAACGGATACATCCAGAACCAGACCGGGGTATTTTTCTCCGGTGAAGAGGATGAGTTTGATGCCGAGGGTTTTCCCAGCAATCACGGCGATAAAAGAGGTGAGTTTTCCATGTTCAGGAATACCCTCCAGCTGGAGGGAGACTGGAGACCCTCGGAGAAGGTCACCCTGCACGGTATCTTTCGTGGTGTCCGCTCTTCCCCCTTAGATGCGGATGAATACGCCCAGGTGCCCGAGCCCGATGCCGTTCCCGACCCCAAGCAGTGGGTCCATGATAAGTATTATGAGGAGAACGAAATGAGGGAGCTCTACCTGGATATTGATGCGACCCGCAGGTTAAACTTCCGCATCGGCAGGCAGCAAGTGACCTGGGGCGATACGGGTCAGTATCGTCTCCTCGATGTGGTGAACCCCATTGACGGAACCTGGCACCTGAGCACATTCGAGAGCTTTGAGGATACCAGAATACCGCTGTGGATCGTTAAGGGGCTTTATGATATCCCGGCACTGGATGGTAACCTTGAGGTGGTCTGGGTTCCCGCCATCGATGAGGAGGAAGACCTGGTCACCGTTCCCCTCACCCTGGTGGGCGCCTGGGGGCTCCCACTCCCGCCGAAGCAGGAGAAAGTCTCTCCTTATACGATAAAGAAGAAGGTGTTTATGTATCCCGGTGATGACCTGGAGGACAGCAGGGTGGGGGTGAGGTGGAAGGGGATAATCGGGAATTTGACCTATACCGGGGTCTACTACTATACCCATGTTATTTCTCCTCCCATACCTGATTACTTCATTCATAAATTCCGCACCTATGATATTGACGTGTATTTGGACTTTCCCCGTCAGCAGATTGCCGGCCTTTCCCTGGATTATACCTTCAACTACCCCATCGGCACAGTGGTAAGGCTGGAGGCGGCGGTAGAGCCCGATCGCACCTACCCGGTTAAATCCTCGGTGGATCCAATAAATCCGGAAAAACTTCCTAACGATGATATGAAGTTTTATTTCGTCAGAAAAGAGAAGACCGCGGTAAGCTACGCCCTGGTGTTGAGCCGCTCCACCTTTATCCGGTTTCTCAACCCCAAGGAGAGCTTCATGTTCGTTGCCCAGGTCTTCCAGACGATCATCCCGGATTTTAAAGAGGAGGACAACATTATCGATGTGCCGGGTTATGACAGCACCGAGGTCAGCCAGGTATCGACCAAGGTGATTTTAGCAGTCCTGACCAATTATTTTCGTGGAGCGATTAAACCGGTAGTCGTCGGGATATATGACCCGGGGGGAAGCGCGATCCTCAAGGGCGTCCTTAATTTTGGTATCGGTAATCACTGGCGAGTATCGTTGGGAGCAAACGGGATATGGGGTGAGCATCCCTACAAGAGTATCGGTCTCTTTCGTGACCGGGATGAGGTTTTTGCTACGATTAGGTATCAGTTTTAAAGAATTAAGCCTGAATTCCGCGTGCGGAAGCACGGGGATGAGAGGTTTTTTCTAAAAGTTTCCCCTCCATTGATGGGAGGGGATGGAGGGGAGGGTGATACAATTTGATCACCCCCACCTCTTTCCTCCCCCATTAAGGGGGAGGAGTCTTAAGATGCCCCGTGCGGAAGCACGGGTAGGTTCACTGAGGAGGTGTCAAGATGCCGAGAAGGATTATCATGATCATTTTAGCAGGGTTAATAACGGGAATCTTATTCTTTTATTCCACCCCGATTGAGTCAGAGCTTGCTCCTGATCAGCTCCTGACCAAGGAGAATTGGACCGAGATGGTGGGCTTCAAGCCCGACCTCGCCCTGGGAGACTTTAAGTCGGGGGATCTGATTGATAAGACCAACTGGGAGAAAGTAAAGGATGTGGTTCCCGAGACGCTTCTGATACTTATCAAGAAATACAATATGAAGCTTAAGATCGGGGATTACAAGCCGGTGCATCCCTCCAAGGGATATATCGATGCTACGAATAAATACTGCCGCCAGGTCGAGATATGGGATACCAAGGAGGAGGCCCGTAAGAAAGGGATCAAAGATTATCTGCCCGGGCTTCCCTTCCCCAATCCACAGAATGGACTGGAGATTGCCTGGAATTACCATTTTTCCTACCAGGCCGATGATGCCGATAACCGCTTCGGCGTTTACTGGATCTCCGCCAAAAAGGGAGTGGAGAGATGGGAGGAATGGAAGTGGCTCTACATCACCCGCACCATCAATCGAACCGATATCGAGCCTCTACCCGCTATCCCGGAGTTTGCCCAGAAAGGGATACAGTATGCCTCGATGACCTATGCCCTGGAGCCTTACGATAAAAAGGGGCTGGCTGCCCTCTACAACCGTTTTGATGAGCCCCGGGACCAGGAGGGATGGCTGTATATTCCAACTATGAGGAGGGTTCTCCGGGCGTCATTCGGTACCAGGGGTGATTCCTGGAACTCGACGGATCTCCTCTATGAGGATGTTCGGGGCTATATGGGATATCCCGAATGGATGCACTGGAAATTAGTGGGGAAGAGGACCGTCCTAGCCCCAATGCATGCGGGTATTCCCATATCAAAGGATGCTCTTAATAAAGTTTATGATTTCAAGAACTGGCCCCACTGGAACCCTAATATGACCTGGGAAAGGAGACCGGTATATGTGGTGGAGGCTACCCCGAAATTTCCTGACTATCCTTACAGCAAGATGGTTTTGTATTATGATGCCGAAACCTTTTATATAACCTACAAGGAAGCCTATGATAAAAAAGGGGAATTGTGGAAAATTCTGATCAATGCCTTTAATGAATCTCCTGAACCCGATCGGGAACCACCCTCGATCGGCACCTGTTTGGTTGTTGACCTGCAAGCAGAGCACGCCACTGCCTTTCCCTGGTTCGACCAGGTGGTCAATAAAAATCTTGACCCTTCGTTATTTACCATCACCAACTTAAGGAAGCTGGGTAAGTAGCCTCACCGGATAGGTGGCTCTGGGTTCTGGCATAGCAAAGGGGTGAAGTTTGAGTTGCCACAATAGATGGAGTTTTATCTTCCTGGTATCTCTTGCCGTGGTAGTCCTGACCCCGCCAGCTATAGGTGCTGACCCAGGGGGAAAGTCTTTAGCAGGATTAGTAACTGCCCGGGACAAGTTCTACGATGTAGCATTTGTCGGCGAAGAAAGGGTGTGGGTTGTAGGTTATCCCGGGAAGATCCTGCATTCCCCTGACGGGGGTAAGACCTGGAAGCTTCAGAACAGTGGGGTCAACGAAGCCCTCTTTGCCGTCAGCTTTGTAGATGCTCTCCATGGCTGGATTGTGGGAAGGTTGGGAATGATCCTCCGGACTGATAACGGAGGCGATACCTGGCAAACCCAGGATAGCGGGATACAGGAGCCCCTATTCGATGTGTTCTTTATTAACGGGAATGAGGGATGGGTGGTGGGGTATTTCGGCACCATTATCCATACCCAGGATGGTGGGAAAAGCTGGGAAAGACAGGAGATCGAGGGTGATGCTTCCCTCAATGCGGTCTCGTTTGTCGGTCAGGAGGGCTGGGTAGCCGGAGAGTTCGGTTATCTTCTGCATACGGTGGACGGCGGGGAAAACTGGATCAAGCAGGAAAGCAGGGTAGAGACAACTATTTTCGATATAGCATTTATTAATAGCACGAACGGGTGGGCGGCGGTATCTAAGGGGGTTATCCTTCAGACCGGGGACGGGGGGGAGAACTGGGAGGTAAATGAAAGTGGGAGAGAGGATCACCTTCTGGGGATATCTTTCAGGGAAGGGGAGCCCTGGCTGGTGGGTATGAACGGGACGGTCCTGAGGAGCGAGGGAGAGGGGTATAAGTATCATTCCTCCGGGGTATCCTGGCTGTCCGGGATTAGCTTTAGCAGCCCCGAGGTCGGAATTATTGTCGGTGGAGAGGGCACGATCCTGCGCACCGAAGACGGAGGAGTTACCTGGAAAATTATTGAGGGGAGGTGAGTTCGTTATTTCCGAGAGGATTGGCAGATTTGCAATCGGGCATCGCGGGCCGATATCAATAATTATACTTTTACTTACTTTATTCTTTGCCTTTCAGGCAAGGAAAGTGAAGGTAGAAAGTCTCTCTATCGATCTATTTCCCGAAAAGCATCCCTATGTGGAGACCTTTAAGGAATATCAGGATATCTTCGGGGGAGCTAATACCGTCCTGATCGCTTTAGTGGTCAACAAGGGAGATATTTTCAACTATGAAACCCTGAGCAAGATAAAGCGGATTACCAAGGCGGTGGAGCTCCTTCCCGCGATTAACAACTATCAGGTATTATCCATTGCCCAGAGAAAGGTCAAGAAGGTAG
>CP070770.1:734368-739249 GCA_020345765.1 Deltaproteobacteria bacterium | reverse complement strand
TTTTCTGTCCTCTCCAAAATTCATCGTCAGTTAATCCAAAACAAAATCTTCCCGCCAGTCCTCTTTCTCCATAAACTCAGGCTGTCTCCTTTTATCCAGAAGATAGGAACCCATCATTAGATAATCCATCCCGGTCCGCATAAAACAGAGATAAGCGTGTTCCGGAGAGCATACAATCGGCTCTCCCCGGACATTAAAAGAGGTATTCACCACTACCGGGCAGCCGGTCAATTTCTCAAACTCCCTCATGAGATCATAATAAAGTGGGTTATCCTCTCTTTTCACCGTCTGGAGCCGGGCGGAATAATCCAGGTGGGTGACTGCGGGAATCTCCGAGCGAATAATATACAATCGTTGCATCCCCGCTTTATTTCTTTCCCCGTCAGTCAACTCCCGCCGCACTTCCTTCCGAACCGGGACCACTAAAAGCATATAAGGACTTTCCCGATCAATCTCGAAATAGTCGGCGGCCCGCTCTACGATTACCGAAGGGGCAAAGGGACGAAAAGACTCCCGGAACTTAATCCTGAGATTCATCAATAACTGCATCTCCGGAGAGCGGGCATCCCCCAAAATCGAACGCGCCCCCAGGGCCCGGGGGCCGAACTCCATCCGCCCCTGAAACCACCCGACTACCTTTTCATCCGCAATCAATCTCGCCACCTCCCGGGGTATCTCTTCCCGGTTCAGTTTCCGGTACGGAATTTCCCGGGAAATTAAAAATTTTTCAATCTCCCCATCCGAAAAGCCGGGACCTAAATACGAAGCCTTCTGGAAATCTCTTTCCCGATTGACCTCCCGTTTATTACCCAAATACTGATACCAAACATGCAGGGCTGCCCCCAAGGCCCCACCGGCATCCCCGGCCGCCGGCTGAATCCAGATGTCCTCAAAAGGCCCCTCCCGCAAGATCCTCCCATTACCAACACAATTGAGCGCCACTCCCCCGGCTAAGCAAAGCCTCCTCATCCCCGTTACCTTGTGGACGTGCCGGGCCGCTTTCAGCATAACCTCCTCACATACAACCTGAACGGATCGGGCGATATCCATGTCCTTCTGGGTTATCTCGGACTCCGGTCTTCTCGGTACCTTACCGAACAGCCGATCGAACCTCTTATTGGTCATTGTGAGACCGGCACAATAGTTGAAATACTTCATATTCAATCGGAAGGAACCGTCCTCGCGGATGTCGATCAACTCCTGCTTGATCAGATCAGCATAGCCGGGTTCCCCGTAAGGAGCCAAACCCATAACCTTATATTCCCCGGAATTGACCCGGAAGCCCAAGTAATAGGTAAAGGCGGAATACAATAGACCCAGGGAATGGGGAAACTTTATCTCGGCTATGATCTCAACCTTATTATCTCTCCCGATACCATAGGCCGTGGTGGTCCACTCCCCGACCCCATCCAGGGTAATAAAGGCTGCCTCGGAAAATGGCGAAGGGAAAAAGGCCGAAGCGGCATGGCTTTCATGATGCTCGGGAAAAAGGATCTTACCCTCATACCCCTCTAATCCCTTCCGGATCAGATCGGGAAGCCATAACTTCTGCCTGAGCCAGATCGGCATGGCCTTGAGAAAAGACCGGACACCTGCCGGAGAGTAGGCCAGGTAGCTTTCTAAGATCCGCTCGAACTTAATCAGTGGCTTGTCATAGAAGGCTACATAATCAAGCTCCTCCCCCTTTACTCCCCCTTCACTTAAACAATAAGTAATGGCATTATAAGGAAAATCAAAATCATGTTTCTTCCGGGTAAAACGTTCCTCCTGAGCGGCAGCAACAATATCCCCGTCTTCCACCAAACATGCGGCACTGTCGTGATAAAAAGCCGATATTCCTAAAATCTTCATTGGGTCATGGCTTTCGGGTCTAAATAGGGTAATTATGAATTAAAGGCTTCGTCCCCTTTGGACGGACTTAGCTGATCTTGACGGGGTACCCGGTGGAAATTGATTCCCGGATCGCCATCGTGGCTTTGGTTGAAGATACCATCTCTTCAAAAGGAATCGGAGGAGGAACGACACCCCGAACGGCGGCAAAGAAAGCCTCCAACTCCTCCCGATACCCTTTCTCTACCCGCCTTTTCTTGATCCTCCGAGTCTTCCTGCCCCTGATCAGCTCGACCGCTTTGAAATCGCGGATTATCCCTATCGAATCCTTCCCGTACACCTCCAGGTACTCCTTAGGGAGCGACGGATCGCCCTGGGTAAGGTAAGAGATCGAAGCTACCGTGCCCCCGAAACGAATGCTCGCTGTTACCGTCTCGTCCTCACTTCCCTCACCCAGTGTTTCCGCATATACCCGCTCCGGTTTGCAGCCCGCAATATACTGAGCTAAATCGACAAAGTGACAGACTTCCCCCAATATCCTGCCTCCACCTTCCCGGGTGTCCCTCAGCCAATGATCCGGGGGTAGTGGACCTGCATTTATCCGGTAAATAATTGAAAGTGGACCGGGGACTTCCTGGAAAAACTGCTTCAGCTCCCTAATCAGAGGGGAAAAACGGCGGTTAAACCCGACCATCAGGACCGGTGTCATCCCGGAAGGGGAGGAATTATAGACCTCGACAATCTCCTTTAGCTCGTCCTCCCCCAAGCAGAGCGGCTTCTCTACAAAAATATGCTTCCCCGCTTTGAGTGACTGAACCACCAGGGAAGCATGAAGATCGTGGCGGGTAGCGACGATTACCGCCTTGATCCTCTCATCCTCCAGGATGTCCCGATAATTGGAGGTGGCATAGGCGCACTTCAGGCGATTGGCTACCTTCCGGGCGGTCAATCCCCGGGCGGTGGCAACCCCGCGGACGATAACACCTGTCTCCACGATATGAGGGACAAGAACCCCCTGAGCAAATGCCCCCGCCCCAATTATACCAACCCCCAGGCGTTCTTTCCCCCCGGGGATGGAAGCCCTTTCTTCCCGTAATTCGACCTTTTGTTCGTAGACCGAGCTCCCCGGATATTGAATAATAACCCCCAAATACGAACCGCTTTTATTGCTGAGAAGCTCATAGGCCTTTTCCGCATCGGAAATATCGAACCTATGGGTTATAAGCGGCTCAACCCTAACCTTGCCCAGAAACAGAAGCTCCAGAAATGCCTCCATATTCCGCTTTTCCGTCCAGCGAACATACCCGTAAGGATAATCAACTCCTTTTTCCTCGTAGGAACGATCATAACGACCGGGCCCGTAGCTTCGGGAGAGCCGAAGCTCAAGCTCCTTGGCATAGTAAATATCCCGGGGGACATCTACCTGGACATCGCCGACCACCACTACCCTGCCCCGGTCTCGCGAGATCTCCCCGGCCAGGCGCACAGGGGCACTCTCCTCGGTAGAAGCGGTGATTATGACCGCATCGACTCCCTTACCCTTGGTAAAATCCCCAACCACCTGGGAGAAGGATTCGGGTTCGGTGGCTGAATCGGCTCCCAGGTCACGGGCCAGTTGGCAGCGGGAACCGTTCGGATCTACCCCTAAAACCCGGCAGCCGGCCGAACGAAGGAGCTGGACGACTATCTGGCCGATCAACCCCAGACCGATAACCGCAACATTCTCCCCCACCGATACCTCCGCCCGTCGTACCCCCTGGAGGGCAATTGCCCCGAGGGTGGTAAAGGCCGCTTCTTCAAAGCTGACTTGATCGGGAATCCTTACACACAAATTTTTCGGAATGAAGACCACCTCCGCATGGTTGGCATACCCGACCCCGGCACAAGCAACCCTCTCTCCGGGTCGGAAGTCACTGATGTCCCCGGCAACCGCAATTACCTCTCCCGCCGAACTATAGCCTAAAGGAGCCGGGCTATCTAACCGCTCCCGGACAAACCTTAAAGTCTTTTGTAATCCGTCCCGGCGGAGCATCTCCATCACCTTCCGGACTAAATCCGGGCGGGCCTGGGCCTTCCCTAATAAACTCTTCCGGGAAACCTCCAGACTCGCACGCTCGGTCCCCGCACTGATTGCCGAACAGCGATTTGCCACTAAAACCCCGTCCCGAAGTGCCGGCGGCGGAACCTCCTTAACCTCGAGTTTACCGCTCCGATAATTCTGGATAACCTGTTTCATGCCACCTCCCTACTGCCTACTGCTTACTGCCTACTCTAATCCGGACAGCCTCCCACCCTACATAACCGAGAAACAAAGGTAGAACGTACATTCTTTTTATCCGCTTAGGTTCTTTCACCAGGCGGTAGAACCATTCCAAGCCCAAATTTTGCAGCCACAAGGGAGCCCTCGGGATTTTTCCGGCAATGACATCCAAGGACCCCCCAATTCCTATACATATCTTTACTCTCAGAGCATTCTTGTACCTTTGAATCCACTTCTCCTGCTTCGGGCTCCCCAGCCCGACAAATAGAATGTCTATCCTTAACGAGTTAACTCTCTCAACTAACGATTCATATTCCTCTTGGGGAATGTAACCGTGCTGCGTTCCAACCAGGTCCAAGGAGGGATATCGCTTCCGGATATTCCCTGAGGCCATTGTGTTAACCTGAGGCTGTGAGCCGAAGATAAAGACCTTAAGTTTCTTTTCGTCAGCCAGTTTCAAAAGGCACTCCATCAGCATTATTCCGGTTGTCCGGGAAACTCGTTCTCCGTAGAGCATCCGTAGTCCGAAAACAATTCCAATCCCATCCGGGATAAGGAAATCGGCTTCTTGCAAGGCTGAAGATAGCTCCTGATTCTTTCGAGCAGCCATCACCTTCTCAGGATTTATTGCAAATATAGTTCTAACCCCTGGCTGGTGTAGTTTTTTCTCGATCTCCGAAATAAATCCCTCTGGTTGGCATATATCTACCGGAACGTTGAGGATAGCCTTTCGATTATTGTCCATATGAACCACAGTAAGTCGCAAGAGCGTAGAAAACCCACGCCTGGCT
>CP070770.1:729378-734268 GCA_020345765.1 Deltaproteobacteria bacterium | reverse complement strand
CCTCGACCAGTACCTGACCGACCAGGCTGGCGGAGAGTCCGCGGGCAGCCACCGTGCGCAGCTCCTCCTTGTTGTAGACCAATCCCCCGCCGGTACCGCCCATGGTATAGGCCGGACGCAGCACTACCGGGTAGCCCAGTTCGGAGGCGATCTTCTCGCCGTCCTCTACGCTTTTAACAACCGTGCTTTTTGGCATTTCGATACCGAGCTTGTTCATGGTATCCTTGAACGCCTGCCGGTCCTCACCGCGCTCGATGGCGTCCACGGCTACGCCGATGATCTTCACCCCGTATTTATCCAGTACTCCCGCCCGGAAAAGCTCCGAAGAAAGATTGAGGCCCGATTGGCCACCGAGGTTAGGCAGGAGAGCGTCGGGTCTCTCCTTCTCGATGATCTTAGTCATCGTCTCGATGTTTAACGGCTCGATATAGGTCGCATCCGCCATTCCGGGATCGGTCATGATGGTTGCGGGGTTGGAGTTCACCAGGACGACCCCATATCCGAGCTTGCGCAGCGCCTTGCAGGCCTGAGTGCCGGAGTAGTCGAACTCGCAGGCCTGTCCGATTATAATCGGCCCGGAGCCGATGATCATTACCTTATTAATATCCTTGAGTTTCGGCATTGCGGCTTCTTTTCCTTGTAAAATATTTCAGCGTAGTTGCCTTGTCAGCATGCCACCATAAGGAAGTCAAATATCCAGCCTCAGCAAGTATAGCAAAAATATCCGTCCTGTAAAGCAACTTTTTTTGTCCAGTTTCCCGGCATATTCGGGGTCAGGTCTTGATTTTTGCCATTTATAGGCTCAGGCCCGCAGTCTTGACTATTGACAAAGTTGTTTTAAAATCAAAATCCACTAAGCTGATGAAAAAAGCAAAAAAACAAGACCTGATCCCTGATATCAGAATAACTTGCCCCCGCCGTTTATATGGATCACCTGCCCCTGGATATAGCTCCCCTCTTCGGATACCAGATACAGGACCATGTTGGCGATGTCTTCCGGCTGGCAGACGCGGCCAAAGGGCATATTAGGATACATGGTCTTCATATCCTCAACACCCACAAGCTTGCGTCCCATCTCGGTCTCGACTAATCCCGGTGCGATGGCGTTTACCCGGATATTGTTACCGAGCTCCTCATTGGCCACCACCTTGGTCAGTGCCTCCACACCCGCCTTGGCCACCGCATACGGCCCGCCCGTGGGGGGAGTCACCTGGGTAATTACTGAGGACAGGCTGATGATATATCCTCCCTTCTGTTCCCGCATGAGCGGCAATACCTCCCGGATGCAGTTGTAGGGGCCGTAAATATTGGCCTTCATTATCTTGTCCCACTCGAGGAAGGTAGTATCGTGGATAAAGTTGCCCCAACTCGCCAGCCCCGCATTGTTAACCAGGATGTCGATCCGCTTGAACTTCTCTTTGATCTCGGCAAAGACCTCATGGACCCGGTTCTGGTCCGATACATCGCACTGGTAGGCCTCCCCCCGGCGGCCCATTTTCTCGATCTCGGCCTTAACCTCGGCGGCGGGCTCGGGCCTCTTCCGGTAGAGGATGGCAACATCCGCCCCCGCACCGGCCAGCTTAAGCGCTATCGCCCGACCTATCCCCCGGCCGCCGCCGGTTACCACCGCAACCTTTCCGCTCGCATCCATCTTTATTCCTCCTTTTTTACTCTAAATAAGATTCGGCTTTATCTAATGGCACCAATAAGACCTGACCCTATTCCCCCTCGCAATACTCGTAATACCTCGCCATGGCGCTTACGGCGCGGCAGGCCGAATTGATGCTCAGGTAGCTCGCCGTGTGTTTATCAATATCCTGGAGGTTCTCATTGAAATTGTGATTTGTAACCTGATAAAAAGGAACCTTCAATTCGTGCATCAGGTCATGAATCGCCTCAACATAGCTACTGAACCCCTTCAACAGGGCATCCCACATTTTTGATAAGTCAATACCCCGGTCGCTTCGGGGGGAGTGGGCGCCTTCGAACTGGGGTGGGCCGCTGAAGATAAACATGAGCGAATCGACCTCACCGCTTTTCATGAGAATTTCAATGATGGGTACGATAGTTTCAAATCTCAATCCGGCAACCAGGTCAACCGGATTACCCGGCACCCACCATTCGGGCATCATCTCGCCGATCTTACTCAGGGTATTATCCGAGAGCTTGACCACATCGAGTCCCTCGTTTGTGCACACATCGGAAGCGATGACACCCAATCCGCCTCCGCCGGTGACGATCCCAACCCGCCTTCCGCGGGGGAGTGGACGGTTGATGAATGACACCGCGACTATCCCGGCCTCCTCGACGGTGCGGGCCTGGATGGCACCCGCCTGCTTGCAGGCAGCATCGAAGAGCCGAGAGCTGACCGCTATGGCGCCGGTGTGGGACGCCGCGGCCGCCATCCCGCTCTGCGTCCGCCCTCCCTGGAGGATAACAACGGGCTTTTCTTTCGTAACCGCACGGATGCGCTCCATAAACCAGCGGCCGTCGGTAACACCCTCGACATAGGAGGCGATAACATCAATCGCCGAGTCCTGGGCGAAATACGCTAAGTAATCCTCCATCTTTAAGTCCGCCTCGTTACCGCTTGAGACGGCCTTAGAGATCCCGAGACCAGCGCTCAGCATACTGCCGATAAGCAAGCTCTGGATATTGCCGCTCTGGGAAACGACCCCAACCTTTCCCGACGGGGGAAAGAAGAACGGCATCCACGGATAAAGCCCGTTGCTCGTGCAGCACACTCCCTGGCTGTTAGGGCCGACGACCAGCATGCCACCCCTTCGTGCTTTGGCCACCAGCTCGGCCTCGAGGGCGACATACTCTCCCCCCAATTCTTTAAAACCGGCGCTGATAACCAACCCGGCCTTTACCCCCTTGGCAACGCAGTCGTCTATTACCTCTACCACCTGCCGGGCCGGAACCGTAAAAACTGCCAGGTCCACTTCATCCGGGATGTCCCGCACTGACGGATAGCACTTGAAGTCGAACACGCTCTCGCGCCCGGGATTTACCGGATACACCTTGCCCTCATATCCGCCCGAGACTAAGTTGTTGAATATTATGCAACCCCATTTCCCAATTGTTTCCGTGGCACCCACGAAGGCGACGGACCGGGGACGAAAAAGATAGTCCAGGTTTTTAAGTCTCTCCTCCATTGATCTACCGTCCCTCCTTAAATACTTTCCGCACCGTCCTGATATTCAGAATATAATACCAGAAAATTTAAAATATCAAAGAAAATTTATAACAACCTATGCCAAACAGCCTGAATAATGAATCGGCCACCCAATACATGTAACTATTAAGAATATTTATTAGAGGTAGTTTCAGACTATTTTTTTCTTGCTATTTCTATTCATTCTTTGTTATAAAAAGAGGTAAATCTTACTCTACAGTAATCAAATTAAATCTTAAGGAGAAAGAGGACTATGAAGAAGATAATTTGCTGGCTAATGATATTACTATTACTTCCGGTTAATACCTTTGCTCAAATCGAGGACAGGCCCTATATTGCCGTGCTTGATTTGGAAGTAAAGAAAGGAGTCCCCCAGGAGGCCAGCACCCTTCTTTCTGATAGATTGCGTATGGAACTTTTAACAACTAAGAAATTCAAGGTGCTTGATCGAAAGAATATGGACGTAATCCTTAAGGAGCAGGGATTCCAACTTTTAGGTTGTACTACTTCAGAATGTATTGTTGAGGTAGGTCAGCTTTTAGGAGTAGAAAATATTGTTACCGGGAATATTGGGAAGTTAGGGGAAACCTACTATATTTCCGTGTCTATGAGTAATGTAGAGACCGGTGAGGTGGAGAGGATGGCCGATGAGGAATATACCGGAGAGATTGATCAGCTCTTTGCGGTAATGGCCCGGGTAGCAAGGGAATTAGCAGGAGAGGAAATAGCGGTGGCAAAAGAAGTCGCCGGAGGATTACAGGTTACCTCTTCTCCTCCAGGCGCCCTTATCATCCTGGACGGAAAAGAGATGGGAACGACCCCGATAAAATTAGACAATATTAAGGTGGGAGAACATACGCTCCGGGTCAAGAACGAGGGTTATGCCGATTGGGCGAGGAAGGTAAATATCAAGCCGGACCGGATTGTCTCGGCTAAGGTAACACTGGTCCCGATAGAGACCGAACCGGCAGAAGAAGAGCCTGAGAAGAAAAAGTCCTGGTATAAGAAATGGTGGGTTTGGTTACTGGTTGCCGGCGCCGTCGGTGGAGGGACAGCGGGGGCGGTAATTGCCGCCGGTGGGGATGAGGGTGGAGAGGAAAGCAATACCGGGAGTGCCACGGTGAGATGGTAGTGATTGGGTTCTTCAAGGGATAGCAAGGAGTGGCAAGGAATAGCATCCTACTTCGCCAAGGCTTCGTAGGACAGGGGGAATAGCAGACATTGTAATATTAATCTTTAATATTTGATATTGTCATAGGGGGTTGGTGATGAAAGAGTCAAGGTTACTTTTTCTGTTTCTATTAATCTTCTTCGTATTTTCCACCTGCGGCAAGGATGAGACCCAGACCGGCTCTGCTACCTTCCGGTTGGTCTGGCCCGATGAGTCCCAAGCTAAGACTAATCTCGAGCAACCGAGCCCGGCTGCTCCGACAAAGCAATCCTTTACCATAGATGATGTGGTCACGATAAGGGTCTCGGTCAGGGAGGGAGGCATTACCGGAGCCGACCTGATTACCCCGGTGGATTTCCCTTATTCCGACCACCAGGGAACGGTGCATAATATCCCGGCAGGGACCGACCGGGCCTTTGTGGTGGATGGCCTGAACTCCTCGGAAACGGTAATCTTTACCGGCAGTGCTACGGGAATAACTATCGAGGCCGGCAAGACCACCGATGTGGGGGAGATTGTTATGGCGTCGTGCGATGCTGAT
>CP070770.1:724202-729278 GCA_020345765.1 Deltaproteobacteria bacterium | reverse complement strand
TTTCGGCAACCTCGGTCAGGTCATTTCCCCGATACCAGAAGGGGAGGTTAAGCCCCGATCCCCAACACATAGTCTCAAAACCTTCCCCGCATTTCCTTCTTAAGTCGTCAGAATTATCCAGCAGGATAGAGGACAGGAAATCCTCGGCATCTCCCGGGAGATGTTTGAAGAGGTGGGAATAATAGATAAGCACGCTCCTCTCCCCTTTGGCCTTATCCCTCTGGCTGAATACCTTTTTGCTGTCGTCAACGGTCAGTCCCGGGACCGAGGCCTCCTCCCAGAACCTTGCCGGGTGATAGTCTCCCTCGGTCTCGAAGATGCTCCCGGTGACGACCAGGGGGCCGAGCTGGGGTCCCAGGCCGTTCTCGTCAATGCCTACGATATACATTCAATTGAAATCCCAATGACCTGCCTACGCTGAAGCTACGGCAGGCAGGCCAAATCCCCAGTTCCCCGATGTCGCATAAGAGCTTAAAATGGTCGGTTTTCATATGCACTCTATCTTTATTTCCTGTTTGGCGATCTTTTTGAAATTCAGGTCCAGGGTATAGATCCCGGCACCGTTAATTTTAGCCAGGACCGTCAGGTAACAATCCGCAAGGCCCAAGGTAACTCCCTTCCTCCGCAGGCGATACGATAGCTTTCCGGCCTCATCCCAGATTCCGGGAGGCTCGGGAAACCGGGGAAATGCCTCCATGGATTCCGCGAGGTCCTTTAGCTCAGCGTCGTTCCGGGCTCCCTGGAGCAGCTCTGCTATTATCAGGGAAGAGATCCTGATCCGATCTGTCCGGATGAGAGACTTTATCTGTTCTACCACCTTCGGATCACCCCGGAAAAAGGAGATCCAGGCCGAGGTATCCGTCAGTATCGGGGTTGATTCTGCTCTCTTGGTCTCTGCCATACTACTTCCTGCCCAGCCGGCGGTCGTTTGCTCTATTTTTCTCAATTCCATTCATAAACCTTATCTTGCCCGCCATATCAATAACCTTCTCCCGCTTTTTTCTCATAATCTCGTCCTCGACCGCACCAAGCACTGCCTTGGTTTTGTTCTTTGCCCCGGTTAAATCAAGCAGCTCGTTCACCAGTTCGGAGGGAAGCGTTATCGTCGTTCTCATAAAAATTCCTCCATTTTTTATGCTAAATTAAGCATATAATACCAGACAATTTTGCACAAGTCAACTAAATGTTTATTTCAACTTGAAGTTTCCTCTCCCCCCGGGGAGAGGATCAAGGCCTGTCCTCCGTAGTCCCGCGTTCCCGCGGGACGAAGGAGGGTGAGGGTGAGTGTTTTGAGTTTGGGATTTTGATATTTGATATTATTTAGGATTTAGAATTTAGTGCTTACTCCTTACTGCCTACCCCTTACTACATAATCCTTAATCCACTGCCCTGAGCAGAACCGAAGGGATATTCCCTGAATATTAGGATTTCATATTGTATTCGGATTATTACTGATCCTGCCACAGACCTCCGGCCACCCAGTCGTCAATACCGGGAGCGGATCTGGTATTTCCTCCACTGACATTGGAGTAGTCGCCGGTAGCTGTATTTGATCGTCCTCCGCTGACGTTGGAATAGTAGCCGTCTGTTGTATTTGCTTGTCCTCCGCTGATGCTGGAGTGGTGGCCGTTGGCCGTATTGTTATAGCCTCCGCTGACACTGGAATATAGGCCATAGGCCTCATTGCTATCCCCCCCGCTGACGCTGGAGCGTGAGCCGGTGGTCGTATTGTTATAGCCTCCGCTGATGCTGGAATACGGGGCGTTGGCCTGGTTAAAGTACCCTCCACTGATGCTGGATGAAACGGAGTTGGCCGAATTGTCATTCCCCCCGATGACGCTGGAATAGGAGCCACTGGAAATATTCTCCTGGCCCCCGCTGATGCTGGAGCTGTTGCCGCTGGCCATGTTGTCAACCCCCCCGCTGACGCTGGCGTACTGACCGCTTGCCGTATTTCTCGAGCCTCCGCTGACGCTGGAGTATAGGGTAGTGGCCCCGTTTCCACTGCCCCCGCTGATGCAGGAGTAGTTACCGCTTGCTGTGTTGGTCCAACCCCCGCTGACACTTGCTGCAAGGCCGTTTGCCGTGTTCTGATATCCACCGCTGACACTGGCGTAGTTATTGATGGCAGAGTTATCTCTACCGCCGCTAATACTGGAGTATATGCCGCTGGCCGTGTTTTCATTGCCTCCGCTGACGTTGGAAGCATAGCCGTTGGCTGTGTTGACAAACCCTCCGCTGACGCTGGCATACCAGTTGCTGGCCTCGTTTAGCGCACCTCCGCCGATGCTGGAATAACGGTTGCTGACTATATTTCTATAGCCCGCCAGGAATCCGCCGTAGCTTAAGTACTTATGCTCGGAACCGCCGATGATATTGTGCGAGCCGTTCCGGTCACCGGGATTTATGGTAGGCGGCTCCTCGTTATAACCCACTATCAGGTTGCCCAGGCCGTTGACCGCTGCGTCGGTTGCGCCGCCGCCGCTCCGGATGTGCACGTTTACCCCCTCGAAGATCACATGGGGGCCGACCAGCTCGTTGTCCGTAGACGTCGTTACATTCAAATACGGGTCCAGCAGGAGGGCCTTGTTGGCTTCAACAGTATCCATACGACCCTCCAGGGCGGTAACCGCATCCACCAGGGCCTGGAAGTTCTCGTTTACCTCGGTGGCACTGATCACCGTATCCGCTACGAAAGTGTTCGGGACCGAGGCGGCGTAGCTGATTACCGCCACACTGATCAAGGTAATAACGATCATCCCGATCGCCTCCGGCAGCGAAAACCTCTTTTTCCAGATAAACCTTTTCATGTCTTACTCCTTTCTTTTAGTAAACCTTGAATCTATAATCTGCTATTCTCCCAATCTGCACCGGTCCCAGTTCGTCTGATCCCACATACAAATGGGTATATATACTACCGGGACTATTATCGAATCGATTGCGGTATTGCCGCAGTCGTCCGTCCCCCGGGCGGTAATAGTTATGGAAGGGGCGGTAAGCCCGATCAGGTTCACCGTCCAGCCCCCGGCAACCACCGGGGACGACTCGCTGTGCCCCTGGTCGGAAGTAACCGTTACCGAGGTAATGTCGGTATCCGCCGTCCCGATAACGGTAATATTATCGGTTGACATAGTCTGCCCGTCCACCGGGTCGGTGATGGTCACTATTGCCGCCGTATCCACCTCGAAGCCGAGCGGGTCGGTGACAGCGGTATTCCCGCTCCCGCAGTCATCGGTGCCCGTAACCAGCAGGGTGTGGGGGCCGTCGCTCAGGCCGGTAAAGGTAGCGGTCCAGTTCCCGCTGTCGATATCGAAGGCGGAAGGGGTAGCGCCGTCCACGGTAACGGTTGTCTCGGAGATCCCGCTGGCGTCTGTAATGCTGCCCGTTATCACTACCGTCGTGCTGTTAAAGCAGTTGCCTTCCTCAAGGGCCTGGGCGGGGCTTAATGAGCCCAGAGAGAAGAGGAGGGTGAAGAGGAAGAAGGAAATGAAGAGATTAAACCTGACACTTGAATACATCGGAGAGCCCCTTTCTTATGTAATATTAAAAAAATAGTGGGATATAATATTAAATAGTATGCCTTATGTCAATCCAAAAATTCTCCATTTTTGAACCTGAAAAAGCAAGGAATTTGTTATATTTGGGATTTGTCATTTGGATTTTGTAATTTGACATTTATAATCATAATCCTTACCCCTTACTGCATATTACCTACTGCATACTCCGTACCCCCCCCCTGTCCTCCATAGTCCCGCGTTCCCGCAGGATGAAGGAGGATGCTATTCCTTGAAATAGTTGATAACTAAGCATTTATTTGCCCAAAAGCCAATAAAATACCTATTTATTTGTAATTTTAGCGGGAAAAGGATCAATAATTAATCCTCAGAAATATTAAGAGAAAATTAACTTTTTTATTGACATCGTTAAAATCTGTTGATAGATTACCACCATGGGGTAGTAAACTGGAAAAACAACACTGACTGCTGTAGCAAGAAACAACACTGAATAGCTTCTGAGATCATCGTTACTACATCATCTATTACCCCATTGAGACCTGGGAACAGGTCTATCTATCGATCTATAAACAGCATTTTTTACTGGATAACCTTGTCCGGCGAAGTCGGGCCTGCCCTCCATAGTCCCGCGTTCACACGGGACGAAGGAGGGGAATCGCACTTTGCATTTTCTATTGGGTGAGGGGGAACAAAAATTCTCCTCTCCCCTGGTGGGAGAGGATTAAGGTGAGGGGGATCTTAATATAAAGGTTAATCAGGGGCGGAGGTTGAATTGAAGATAAAACGGCCGCTGGGACAATTTCCCATTGAACCGTGAACTCTAAGATTTGCATTTTAAATTTCAATTCTTAGATTTCCTATGGAGTGTGTTATTGCAAGACCTGACTTAATTCATTCTTAGTAGTAAGGAACTGAACTCGATGTTTATAAAAACTATTAATTCTGTTAACAACCACCGACGCAAAAGACCGAAACTATCGCCGACTCCAAAATTGATACCGCCAACCAGGACAGAACACCGAGGCCGTATCACATGGAAAAGAAAAAGATCCTGATAGTCGATAACGACAAAGTAATCTTGGATATAGTTAAAGACACACTTACCAAAGAAGGGTATTCCGTATTTACATCGGATCAGCCTTTGGGTACAAGCAACAAGGTAGCGCAAATTAAACCTCATTTAGTAATCCTGGATGTGGGCATGCCCGGTCTTAGCGGAGATAAGATCTGCAAGAGCCTCAAGGAAAGTAAGATTTATAAGGAATTGAAAATAATCCTTTTTTGCATCAAATCCCAGGATGAGCTTGAGAAGTTGGCAGCGGAGTCACAGGCGGACGATTTTTTAACAAAATCCAGTAATTATCAGGAGTTGGTTGAGAAGGTAAATTCCCTCCTGAAGAATACCTGAATTGGTATTAGCATAATAAGAGAGGGAAGGGGGCAGAGCAGTTTTTTCTTGACTATTGACTAAGTTGTTTTAAAGCAAATGCCTGTCCTGCCTGCCCCGCCTTTGGCGGGGTCGAAGGAATGAAGGAATTGAATTGAAGATAAAACGGGTGCT
>CP070770.1:719009-724102 GCA_020345765.1 Deltaproteobacteria bacterium | reverse complement strand
GAGGTTTGTTCAGGGATCCTCCCGGAAAGAAATTCTATCAACGCTGTCAAAGGCCTACTTTTCTGCCTTTAAGGAATTGCCGAGAATGTGGCGGAAGAGAAAAGAGATTGAGAAGTTGAAAAAGGTCCCGAATAAAAAAATCCGGGAATGGTTCAAAATTTTTGGAATGGGTGTCAAAGAGATAGCTTTAAAGGAATAGAAGACTTCTTTCCCTGGACTAACCAGGCTAATCAAATAAACCAAGGCAACTATTATGGATTACCTGGATAGGTTAGAAAACCAAAGCATTTTTATCATTCGGGAGGCATACAGCCAATTTCGAAAAGTGGCTATGCTGTGGTCCATTGGCAAGGATTCCACTACCCTTGTCTGGCTGATGAGGAAGGCGTTTTTTGGCCGGATTCCCTTCCCGGTCATGCATCTTGATACCGGCTATAAATTCAAGGGAATCTATGAATTCCGGGATAAATACGCCAAAAACTGGGATCTGGATCTGATTGTGGCAAAGAATAAAGAAGCGATTAATGCGGGGGTAGGTCCGGAAACGGGCAAGTTTGAATGCTGTACCGAGCTTAAAACGGTAAACTTGAAAAAGGCAATTGCCAGATACAAATTTCGGGCGTTATACCTGGGGATCCGGAGAGATGAACACGGGATCAGGGCCAAGGAAAGGGTCTTCAGTCCCCGGGATGAAGATTTCGAGTGGGATTATAAAAATCAGCCACCGGAGCTCTGGGATCAATATAAAACCAAAGCGGAAGATGAAGAACATCTACGGATCCATCCGCTTTTAGGTTGGAGGGAGCTTGATGTTTGGGCATATATTCAGAAGGAAAAGATCCCGGTTGTATCCTTATATTTTGCCAGAAACGGTAAGCGTTACCGAAGCATTGGCTGTGAGACCTGCTGTGATCCGATCGATTCCCAGGCCGATACAATTGACAAGATCGTAGAGGAGCTGAAGATCTCCAGAGTTTCCGAGCGTAGTGGTCGGGCCCAGGATAAGGAAGCGGCCTATGTTATGCAAAGATTGAGATCTTTGGGGTATATGTAGAAATGTCCGATTTTTCGACAGATCTCACAACAAATCTGAAATTTGTGATAGTTGGCCACATCGATCACGGTAAATCCACCCTGATCGGGCGCCTGCTTTATGATACCGATTCGCTTCAACCTGACAAGGTTGAGGAGATGAGACGGACATCGGGGGAGCTGGGTAAAGAAACCGAGTTTGCTTTTATTGTGGATCAGCTACGGGAGGAAAGGGAACAGGGAGTTACAATAGACACTACCCAAATATTCTTTCGCTCTTCATTCCGGAACTATGTGATCATTGATGCTCCCGGCCATATAGAGTTTATAAAGAACATGATCACCGGAGCCTCCCAGGCAGAGGCGGCGGTTTTGATTATTGATGCAGCCGAGGGAATAAAAGAGCAAACCCGGCGTCACACTTATATATTATCGCTTCTGGGTATCTCCCAGGTGATTGTGGTATTTAATAAAATGGATCTGGTCGGGTATGATGAGGCCCGGTATAAAGAGCTAAAAATACAGGCCCAGGAACTTATCGAATCACTCAATATCGAAACGGATTATTATATTCCGATATCAGCATTGAGAGGGGATAATATTGTTAATAAGGCCGAAGCTCTATCGTGGTATCAGGGCCCCACATTCCTAAAAGGACTTGATTCTTTAGAAGGATACCTGGCAGCGGCTGATCGCCCTCTAATCTTTCCGGTGCAGGATATCTATAAGATTGGCTCCCGGAAGGTAATTGTTGGAAGGGTTGAGGCAGGCAATATCAGGGCAGGGCAGGTAGTTAAGATTCTACCGGAGGATTATCAAGCCACAGTAAAATCAATTGAGAGATTTCAGGAAGAAAGAACTTCAGCAGTTGCCCAAGAGAGTATTGGGGTAATGTTACAGAACTCCCTGTTTGTCGAACGAGGAATGGTGATGTGTCATTCGGATCGAATGCCGAAAGTAACTAATGAATTTAAGGCTAATGTCTTCTGGATGGCCAGGTCACCAATGAAAAAATCAGAAAGAATTACGCTGAGATGTGCCACCCAAAGCATAATGGTTGAGGTGCCGGACATTTACCGGAGAATCAATTCTTCGAGCTTAACGATAGTCCAGGAAGATGCTGATGACTTGGGGAGTTTAGATGTTGGTGAGGTGCGGATAAAGGCGAAGAAGCCGGTTGTTATCGAAAAGTTTAGCGATGTTCAGGAATTAGGAAGATTTGTGCTTATGCGTCAAAATAATATCTGCGCCGGAGGAATTATAACCGGCTGGGATTAGAGACTTAAGGAGTTGACATAAATATCCTCCTGAAACAAGAGGATTTTTAAGCGGTCGAGAAATGATTAGGAAAGTTATCCAATTATTGATTGTTGTCATTATATTTTTCTTTCTCGGGAAAATGCTCTATCACGATTGGGGCGAGATTTCCTCCTACCAGTGGGAGATTGAACCTATCAAACTGTTTTTATCGACGGCAGGGCTGTTGATTGCCCATTTTTTCGGAGCGTTTGGGTGGAACCGGATACTGAGAAGAATTGGGGCGGGGCTAGACTATACTCAGGGTATGGCGATCTGGTTCATTTCAATTTTAGGCAGGTATCTACCGGGTACTATCTGGTCAGCAGTGGGAAGGATTTACATGTGTGAGAGGGAAGGTATTTCGAAATCAAAAACCGGGGTCAGCGTTATCCTCGAGCAGTCTTATATGCTGATAACCGGGATGGTTGTCTTCTTATTCTCCCTGGCCTTCTGGCATGACTGGAGTTCGCTGAAAAGCGTATTTTCGGCTTTCCTTATCTGCCCGGTACTTTTAATTTTTCTCCATCCCCGGCCCCTAACCGCAGTTCTGAACCCGATCTTGAGGTGGATGAAGAGAGACCCGCTTGTGATCGATGTTTCTTTCTACACCCTGTTCAAAACTTTCATCTTTTATTTGGGATACTGGGTGGTTTTCGGGATAGCCTTCTATTGTTTTATTGATTCCATTTATAAGATCGAATTTTCAAAAATAGTAATCACCTCAGGAATATTTGCCATATCCTTTGTGATTGGTTATTTAGCAATCGCAGTGCCTTCGGGATTAGGGGTAAGGGAAGGGGTGCTGAGCCTCTTGTTGAGCAATTATATGCCGCCGGCGGCGGCGATCATTATCTCACTTGGTTCCCGGGTCTGGATAACTTTGGTTGAACTGATAGGGATTGCATTGATGTTTTTATTCCACAGGAAACCCTTGAATGATGTGCCGCCGGGAGAAAAGATTAAGTTCTGGTAATTTCGGCACGAGAAGAATGGAAAAAATTAGCGTCGCAGTAGTGGGAACAGGTTATCTGGGAAAGTTCCATGCCCAGAAATACTGCAATATGCCCGGGGTGGAATTGGTCGGAGTGGTGGATGTTGATCATAAAAAGGCTACCAGTGCCGCCCGTCGGTATCGAACCAAGGCCTACAAGAAATACCAAGAGATCCTTGACAAGGTAGATGCAGTAAGCATAGTTGTTCCCACCCAATTTCATTACCAGGTGGCTAAAGATTTTCTTCAGCAGGGAGTGGATGTCCTGTTAGAGAAGCCGATTACTACTACTCTCCGCCAGGCAGAGGAATTGATCAAGATTGCCCAGAAAAAAGACCTTATTTTTCAAGCAGGGCATCTGGAGAGGTTTAATGCCGCGGTAACGGCAATGAGAAAGCTTCTGACCCAACCTCTGTTTATCGAGTCCCAAAGAATGAGCCCTTTCCCAGAAAGGGGTATAGATGTAGATGTGGTACTCGATTTGATGATCCACGATATTGATATTATCTTGAGTATTGTGAACTCAAAGATTAAGAGAGTAGAGGCAGTGGGAGCACCGATTCTTACGAATAAGGTAGATATTGCCAATGCTTGGATACGCTTCGAGAATGGGTGTGTAGCCAGTATAAACGCGAGCAGGGTTTCCCAGGATAAGAGACGAACGCTCAAGATATATCAACCGGATAATTACATATTCTTAGACTATCATCTTCCGAAACTCTCCGTATGTCGGAAATACACCAAGGATGGACGGGGGGGAGACTTTTCGGTTAGAATGGAGGATATTGGGCTGGAGAGGAATGATCCTTTGGAGAAGGAATTAAACTCTTTTATTGATTCAGTTATCAGCCGCCGTGCCCCCTTGGTATCGGGGATTGAGGGGAAGAGGGCCCTTGAGGTGGCTTTGAGAATATTAAAGAAATTATAATCTCAGAGATGTTTTGAAGATTACAGATGATAGATAGTAGAGAAAATAAGGTGATGAAGTATGGAACTTATTAGTATTATCATTCCTGCTTATAATGAAGAAGAGATCATTGGGGAGGTAGTAGGAGGAATAAAAAAGATAATGGAAGGAGATTATGAAATCCTGGTGGTAGATGACGGCTCTGTTGATAGAACTGAGGAAGTTGCCGAGAAAGCCGGGGCGAGAGTTATTAAACACCCATATAATATCGGTAACGGAGCAGCAGTCAAAACAGGTATTAGGGCAGCAAAAGGGGAGATTCTGGTGACGATGGATGGAGACGGTCAGCATAGCCCTGAAGATATTCCCAAACTTCTTCAGGACATAGGAAAATACGATATGGTTGTAGGGGCAAGGTCAAAAGATTCTGAGACTAAGGTTCACCGAAATTTTGCTAATAAGATCTATAATTTATTTGCAACTTATGTGGCCGGGGGGAAAATTCATGATCTGACCTCGGGTTTTCGAGCAGTGAAGACACATATCGCGAAAAGATTTGTCTATCTTTTACCCAATACATTTTCCTATCCCAGTACCATTACCCTTTCCTTGATACGTGCCGGTTATAGTGTTAAATATGAACCAATAAGAGTTCGCTCGAGAACGGGGAAGAGCAAGATCAGGTTGTTTTCTGATGGCTTAAGATTTTTTCTGATTATGTTCAAGATTGCCACTCTCTTTTCTCCGATGAAAATATTTCTGCCATCTAGCCTTTCTTTAATATTTCTTGGGATTGGCTACTATTTTTATACCTTTATTAATTTCAACCGATTTACTAATATGTCACTTTTATTGATTGTCTCT
>CP070770.1:713788-718909 GCA_020345765.1 Deltaproteobacteria bacterium | reverse complement strand
CGGTGCCCTCACCATCCCCGACTTCTTAACGGCCCGGTTCCACGGACAGGCGGAAAGAACCATCCGCTTTGCCGCACTTCTGGTTATCGTTGTGTTTTACTCGTTATATATCGGTGCCCAGTTCAAGGCCGCCGGGCTGACCCTGTCTTCAACCTTCGATGCGCTCAGCTACCATCAGGCCCTGGTGCTGGGTGCGGTGGTGATCATATTCTACACCATGATGGGCGGGTTCTTCGCCGTTGCCTGGACGGACCTGTTCCAGGGAATGTTGATGGTCTTCGTGATGGTGATCCTGCCGGTGATCGGGATAAATAACCTGGGAGGTGTTGGCAAGGTCTTTTCGGCCCTGGCCGAGAAGGGACCGGAATTAGTGCAGGTCTCCGGAGGGCTTTCCAACTGGGACCTGTTCGGAATGCTGGTTTTAGGCGGGCTGGCATGGGGACTCGGCTATCCGGGCATGCCCCATATCACGGTCAGGTACATGGCAATAAAGGATGACCGGGAGCTCAGGAAGAGCACACTGATCTCCATGGTCTGGGTGGTCCTTGCCCTCTGGGGCGCCATGGCCGTCGGGATAGTCGGCTACGCCCAACTGGGCAGCAGCTTGGAGGACCCGGAAATGGTACTGCCCAAGATGGCTACCTTTTTTCTGCCGGGGTGGATGGCGGGGATAGTGATCGCCGCCATCGCCGCCGCGATCATGAGTACGGTTGACTCCCAGATACTGGTTCTGGGCTCCGCAGTGGTCGAGGATTTCTATAGAAAGATACTCCACCGGGATGCACCCGAGCAGTTGTGCATAATGCTCAGCCGGGCAGTGACTCTGATCATTGGGGTACTGGCGGTAGTTATCTGCTGGAACTCCGAGCGGGGGGTGTTCAAGTTCGTCAGCGATGCCTGGAGCGGGCTGGCCGCCGGTTTCGGGCCGGCGCTGGTGCTATCGCTTAGATGGAAGCGGACGACCGGGTGGGGGGTGGCCGCGGGGATGATCAGCGGGATTGCGGCCGTGCTCATCTGGCGCAATGTACCAATGCTGAGCGGCATTATCTGGGAGCTTCTGCCGGCCTTCATCATAAGCACGGGAGTAATCATTATAGTTAGTCTGCTTACAAGCCCTCCCGGCCCCCGGGCGGAGGCCGAGTTTGCTCTCGCAGCAGCTTATGATGTCCCGCTCCGGGACGGGCAGGGTAACCTCATATCCCTCGACGAGCACAAGGTGGTCCGAGATATACTTGATAGTAAAAAATGAACGGGTTGCTATAGACAGGAGGGTTTATTTGAGGAGAAGTAAGCAGGTTATCAGGCGGAAGGTGTGGCAGGTGCTTGAAGATAAGAATGTTGCCGATTTTCCCCGGCCTTGTTTCGGCAGGATCCCCAATTTTACCGGAAGCCGGCAGGCCTCGGAGAGGATAAAAGAGATTGCCGAGTTTCAATCTGCCCGGTGCGTATTCTGTGCGCCGGATTTCGTCCTGAAGAGGATCCGGGAGATCGTTCTGGAAGAAGGAAAACCGTTAGCGGTTGCTCTCCCGCATATGAAAGATTTTGTTGAGATCGGAGCAGTGGACAATATTGCGGAGGCAACCAATATCAAGGGATTCAAAAAATGCGGTCGGCCAATCCGCACCAAGATAGATTTGTTTGTGCAGGGGAGTGTAGCGGTCGACCGGAGCGGAAATCGTCTTGGTAAGGGTAAAGGCTATGGGGATAAGGAGTGGGATTATCTTCTAAAACGAAACCTGCTTGATCCCGAGGCGAAGGTAGTTACTCTGGTTCATGAGCTTCAAATCGTGGATGACTTCTCAAGGCTTACCGAGAGGACCGACAAAAAGGTAGACTATATCTTAACTCCCTCCGAGATTATTACAGTTTCCTGAAGCCAGCCTCGGGATATTGTCAAGGGTAGTTTGGTCTCCATAGATCGCTAAGAGAGATGCTTTCAACGGCCATGGTTTTAAAGGCATATCTGGTTAGTTTGGGTATGCGGGAGAGAATACCGAGGTAGGTCTTCTTCGGCGGTACTACATTGTAGAATGGGTCGAAGAAGAGCAGTCGACGCAGGTCGTCCTCCTTCATGATAAAATTATGAAATACCTCAGTAATGGTTGTGTGTCTGAGTTGATAGATTAGAAAGCTTCCCCTCCGATAGTATCTCCTTAGTGCCGGATACCATTTCTCTTCGTATGGGCTTAAAGTATGCTCATCAAAGCGGCCGCGGTGGAGAGCATCTAAAACAATTTCCGCTGCGAAGCCTCCAGTAACCAGGGCAGGGCGGATACCTTCTCCTGAAGAGTTGAGGGAGAATCCCCCGGCATCACCAACGAGGAGTACCCGGTTGCCGTAGGTCATCCCGGTAGGGCCGAAGTAGGTGCCATAGTTATATCCCCGGAACGGGGAAAGGGTTACGCTATCGTCGAGCCTGCCCAACTCTCTTAGCTGATTAAGGAAATTATTAAGCAGGAATCTCAGGTTCTTATCGCGGGAGAGCAGGTTACATCTCACCCCCAATCCGATACTAAGATAATCCTGTTTAAGGAAATACCAGCCGTAACCCATCTCCCAGGGCATGAAGAAAAACTCCGGGTAGCCGCGGTGTTTGGTAAGCTGAGCGGCTTTTTCCTTTCCGATCCTGGTTTCGCTGGAGAAGGTTACACACAGTTCATCACGGGCCCAGCTCTTTCTGAGCCCGCTCCCTTTTGCCACCGGGCAGTAGGTGCCTCCCGCCCCGATGATTATCTGTCCCTCGAAAGTCTTTCCCCCAGAGGTAATCACCATTGCCCGATCACTTCCGATATCAATATCGGTCACCTTAGTACCGTCAATTAAATCGGCACCGGCGCTCCGGGCCTCTTCGACTATTTTTGTATCGAATTCATTCCGGAGGATCCCGTAGGCAATCGGACGCTGGTAATCGGTATGGAGCGGTTCCCCTTTGATCCAAAGAATTCCCCCGCGAGTCTCCTCCAGGAGGATATTTAATTTCTTAGGATCCCATCCTAAAAGATCGAAAACTTCGGGGGTTACCCAGCCTGCGCAGGGCTTCTTCCGGGGAATGGTCTGCTTTTCGATAAGTAGGACCTTGACTCCCTTTTTGGCCAGCTGCCGGGCAGCAAAGGCCCCTCCCGGCCCCGCACCTACAACGATTACCTCGTATTTCATGAAACTTTTTTATTTTCCTTTTTAGAATGGAATAGGGCAAGAAGAGTATTGGGCAATAAGGTTCGTTCCTTCATTATTTCCGGTTTAGCGGTAGACTTCTCTTCGGTGGCCTATTCGATAGATACGAATTATACGTGATGGATCGTCAATGGTATAAAGAACTCGATATGCTCCCTTCCGGATCCGGTAGCCTTCTTTACCGGTCAACTTTTTCGCCCCTGGCGGCCTCGGGTTTTTCCCGAGGTCATCCAAGACCTCACCAATCAAAGATAAAACATCCTCGGGGAGGGCTTCCATTTCTCTCTCAGCCTTGCGTTCAACCAGAACCTGATAGGTCACCGTTGGCCTTTTTTCCGCCATTTCTTTTTTATCTCCTGCCAGGGACGGAAGCTGGTCCCCTCTTTGATGGCTTCCTCGAGATCGTGGATGTCAAGCAGGTCTTCGATCTTCTCGCGAATCGCAGTCTCAACGACAAAATTTTTCTTCAGCCCGAGCTTACGGCAGACTTCGTCAAGAGAGTGCTTGAGATCCGGGGGAAGTTTTGTAGCAAATGCCTCTTTACTGGTCATTTCAACACCTCCTAACTAAAGTTAACCATAGCATACCTAAGTATTCCTTGTCAAGATTTTTGAAACGATTCTTTTTGAGGGTCTTTTAGCAGCCTGAAGACTAACGGAAGCTTTTTTTATAAGTTTTCTCCCACTCCTCGACAATTTTCCAGGATACGGGCATACTGTTAAGCGATTTTCCCTCCATATCCCCGATTTTGAACCGCAGTGGTTTCTCGTGGATATTCATGTATTCTTCAGCCTGGGAGATATCAAAATTGGGGGGCCAGTATTCGACGAAATACATCACATATTTTCCCGTCTTCAAGTCACCTAAGACACTCGTCTGGTAATAGCCGCAGATCTGCCCGGGATACACCGGCCGGTTTCCCTCCGGCACCGAGTCCAAATCATATTCGTGGTTGTCTTCGTCATCTAAATAGACAGTCGTTCTATCTTGAACCTGCCGTTTGAGTCCGGGGTCCCAGAAAAGCCCCAGTCCGAGGGTGCCCGAGGGGCCGGTCCAAAAACGCCATTCGTCCGGGGCAGAATTGAAGGCTTTCTCCTCATTACTCATTTTCCCATCACATAAGAAGCCCTGGGTGTTGTAGGAATTATAGAAGGCCATCCCTTTACCATCCGGGCTGAGGTCGTGGCCAAGCATAAGCGATATATTGGTGATGATATACTTTGGATTTATCGGTATGTTGAATATGATCGGGCACCGGGCGTAGCTGGCATAACCGAAACAGGGGCCCTTGATTGTCGGGCTCTTAAGGCCCAGTGGAAGCAGCATATAGAATTCCTGCATCCTGACTTCTCGGACCGTCCCGTATTTATAGGCAAGGGTCTCACCGACCAACTTCCTTTCATCAAATGTCAGTTTGATCTTCCCCCAGAGAAATCTAACCCCAAACCTTAATACCAGGTGATCGATCACATTCTTTTCGTTCCCCCCGGTTTCCTTCCAGAAGCTGTAGTGATTATAGATCGTGGTGGGCCTTCCCTGGTTATTCCAGAAGGCAAGTTTCTGGAGCCCACTGTAGGGAGGGAGCCCGGAGTAACTGTCCGTCTCCGGGTAATAATCGGTATAGTCCCGGGTTGAACCAGGAGGAGGATTGGAAGGGAAATGGAAGAGGTAACACCATCCTTTATTCTCCGTCAGGGGATCGGTTACCTCGATCTCCTGGACAATATCATAGCCGGAGAGGCGCCCCTCGAGGGAGACC
The DNA here is from genome assembly GCA_020345765.1 of Deltaproteobacteria bacterium. Taxonomy (GTDB): domain Bacteria; phylum Desulfobacterota. Next base: position 713,976 of record CP070770.1, on the reverse strand, counting down.
TGATCTCCCAGGTCACCACTCCAGAGAACCAGTTCGTCAACATCATTAAGAAGACCATTGCCATCCCCCGGGTTAGCCTCTTTCCCCTCAGTATAGACGAAATCCCCTTTATCCGAGTATTCATCTACCTGGTAGGGGATGGGTTGAAAGGTATTATTCAGGTAGGCATAAGGACGCAGGTTATTTAT
>CP070770.1:708548-713688 GCA_020345765.1 Deltaproteobacteria bacterium | reverse complement strand
TTTATAAGACCCAGTATCTGGCTGCGCATCCCGGGGGAACGGTAAAGATCGGCGATGTGCTTGATGTCAATCTGAAAACAAAATTCGATAACCTCTATGTGTGCGATTGTTCCGTGATCCCCGAGGCGTGGGGATTGCCGCCGACGCAGACGATTCTCGGACTGGGGAAACGACTGGCAAAGCACCTTTTGAGTCAGGCTCAGCAAACCGTTGACAGAAACGAGAGGATTGCCGTTTAAAAATATCGGCGACCATATGCCTTCTTGGGATATGGGCTAAGCACGTATCCCAGGAACTGTAATTAACGGTAAAAGCCGCCCATCCTTCGAATCCTTGCCCCCTTTTATTAGCTAAAGATGCTAAAGGATTTAAACATTGTAAAAATTCTCAAGACCGCACTGGGCAAGGGTGGGGATCTGGCCGAGATCTTCGGTGAGGAGGTGACCAATACCTCTGTAGTCTGCGAGGATAGCAAGATCGAGAAGGTCGTCTGCGGAACCGACCGCGGGGTGGGGATCCGGGTGCTCTTCCAGGAAAAGACCGCTTATGCCTACTCCAACGACTTGAGTGAGAAAGGCCTGATTGAGCTGGCCCGGGGGGTGAGCCAGGCGGTCCAAGGAGAGCAATTCACTAAGGACATTGATCTGCGTAAAAGCACCTCCGCGCTAAGTTTCCCGATCAAGAAACCGCCCCAGGATAGTGAGCTTTCGCAGAAGGTGGCTTATGTTAATCAGGCCAATTCCACTGCCCGCTCTTTCGACCCGAGGATCCAGCAGGCCCAGGTAACCTACCGGGACACGGTGAGAAAGATTGCCATCGCCAATTCTCTGGGTAACTGGGTTGAGGATGAGCAGATCCGGACCGTCTTTCTGGTCCGAGTAGTCGCCCGGGAAGACGAGACCATCCAGAGCGGCTACGAGCCGGCCGGCGGTCTTCTCGGCCTGGAGATCTTCGACACCGACCCGCCCGAAGAGATTGCCCTCCGCGCTGCCCGTCGGGGGATCCTGATGCTTACCTCCCCCAGGGCCCCTGCCGGGACCATGCCAGTAGTCCTGGGGAGTGAAGCCGGGGGGACAATGATCCACGAAGCCATCGGGCACGGCCTCGAGGCCGACCATACCCAGCGGGGTCTTTCGGTCTATGCGGGTAAGGTTGGTGAGCAGGTGGCCTCCCCCCTGATCACCGTGGTTGATGATGCCACCCTTCCCCGGAAGCAGGGCTCATTTGTCTTCGACGACGAGGGGACCCCGGCACAAAAGACTGTTTTAGTAAAGGACGGTGTCCTTCAGGGCTATCTCTATGACTTACTTACCTCGATGAAGGAATCGGTCGCTTCCACCGGTAACGGAAGACGGGAATCGTATCATTTCCGGCCATTTCCCCGGATGACTAATACCTTCATTGCCCCGGGAAACTCGGACCCGGAGGAGGTCATCAGGTCGACCGAGCGGGGACTGTTCGTTAAGAAGATGGGAGGAGGAGAGGTGAATACCGTTAACGGCGATTTCGTCTTCGAGGTCAGCGAAGGTTATCTTATCGAGAAGGGGAAGGTTGGGGAGGCGGTGCGGGGTGCAACCCTGACCGGAAACGGCCCCAGGGTTTTAAGGGAGATCGATATGGTAGGAAACGACCTCGGCTTTGCTGTGGGTGCCTGCGGCAAGGAAGGCCAGAGGGTCCCGGTTGGCGATGCCCAGCCGACCTTGAGGATCCCCGGGATCATTGTGGGAGGAGAGATTTAGTAGGCAGTAAGCAGTAAGGAGTAGGGAGTAGGCAGTAAGGAGTATGCAGTAAGCACTAAATCATAAGTAATTTCAAATTTATATTAAAAGTAAAGTTGCTCTCCGGGTTTTAGGATACTTATCCGGGAGTCAACTCCCTTTTTCCGGGCCGCCCGGAGTAGTCTCTCTGGCGGCTCCTTCATCGATTCAAATGCCAACTTGAAGGCCCCCCAGTGGATGGGGACCATCCTCTTTGCCCGGAGTCTCTCCATTGCCTCAATTGCATCTTCCGGAGTCATATGGTGGCCGAACACCGACCAGGGCTTATAAGCGCCGATAGGGAGGAAGGCAAGATCAATAGAGAAACGCTCTCCCAGGCGCTCCATTTCCTGAAAGAATCCGGTATCCCCGGCGAAATAAACGGTCTTCGTCCCCTGGACAATATATCCCTGATAAAGGCTGCCCCGGTGCCAGGGACTCCGACCCGAGAAGTGACGGGCCGGTACGGCAAAGACCTTGGTCCCCTTAATCTCGGTGTTCTCCCACCATCGGATCACCCTCACATCCGGGAAACCCAACCTCCGGGGATACTTCTCCAGTCCCGGAGGGATGATTACTACCGCTTCCCGGGGAAACTTCTTCAGGGCGGAAAGACTCATGTGATCGTAATGACCGTGGGAGATCAGGATGATATTCAGGGGAGGCAGGTCCTTTACCCTCAAGCCGACCTTCGAGCGCCGCCATATAGTGAAGAGAAATCGTCGGAAGTTAGGATCGGTGATCAGGTTCAGGCCACCAAGTTCAATCAGAACCGAGGAATGGCCGATAAAAGTGGCGATGGCCCGCTCAGAACTTTTATGTTCTTCCATTCCTTATTCGGTTTTGTTTATCTTTTCAGCAGTCTCGTGGGCATTTATCATCCCGTATACCCAGAGCATCAGTACTATAATTCCTAATATTACTGCAATCATACCCTTCGCGGCGACTTCCTCTTCCGTGCCGGATATTACCCCCAGGATACACCTGACGAAATATATTACACAAACGAGGTAAATGCTCATTAAAATAAGGCCTTTAACTATTTTACCATTATAGATTTGCCCTAATCCGCACCAGAGAAGCGATAATAATGTAGCCAGACCGGGGTTCTTTTTCTGGACATGTTCTGTCATTTCCCCCCTCCTTTGTTAGCAGTTTTACCTTATCTTATTCCATTTTGTCGATTTTTTCAATATAGAATTGCCTGGATATTGTTGTCTGATATATCGATTTTATGGTAAGATTTGGCTTGTTTTCTTGTATTTTGAACCATGACTGCAATATAAGGCAAGTATATGGAAAAATTTACGATCCGGGTCAATCCCGGAAGTTGCACCGGCTGCCTGCTGTGTCAGTTGGCCTGCTCGGAGCACTATACCGGTTCATTTAATCCCTCGGCGGCGCGGGTCCAGGTTGATGTATCAGGGATAGACTGCTCGATCCGATTTACCGAGGAATGCAATGGGTGCGGGGTGTGCGTTGACTACTGTTTTTATGAGGCATTGCGCAAGGAGGCCGTCGGATGACCATGGGAGGCTTTGCCGGAAAGGTTCTTTATGTCGATCTTACGCAGGGGAAGATAAGACAGGAGCCGTTGGACCCTGTCATTGCCCAAAAGTTTATTGGCGGCCTCGGCCTAACCATTAAGCTTGCTTATGACCGTATCACTCCCGGGAGTTATGCCCTGTATCCCGAAAACCCTATCGTTTTAGGGGCGGGGCCTCTGGTAGGGACGAGCCTCCCGGCCACCTCCCGGGTTTATGCCGTCACCAAGCTTCCTGCAAGCGGGACGGTCGGGTGGTGTGGAGGCGGTGGGGGCAACTTCGGCTGTCAGCTAAAAAACGCAGGATACGACCAGGTGGTAATCGAGGGGAGGGCCGACCGGCCGGTATTTCTGAAGATTATCGACGACCGGGTGGAGATCGATGATGCCCGTTCATTATGGGGTAGTGGCGTGGAGGAAGGCTGCGAAGAGCTCTGGAAGACGGTTGGGAGGCCGGCGGGCGTGCTTTCCATCGGCCCGGCAGGGGAAAACCTGGTCTCCTTCTCTATGGCCTATATCGACCGATTATCTACCTTAGGGCGGGGCGGTTTCGGGGCGGTGATGGGCTCCAAGAACCTCAAGGGGATCATAGTTAAGGGCAACGGCGGGATCAGGGTAGCAGACAGAAAGGGCTACAAAGATCTGAGTGAAACACTTTTCCAGAGGATCCGGGATTACCCCTACCTGAAGGAGTGGCAGGATCTGGGGCTGCTTAAATCCCTTCCCCTTGTTCCAGTAGAGGTCTACGAAAATATCAAGAAGAGACGGATTGCCTGCGTATCCTGTCCCATCGGCGACAAGGATGTAGTCGAGATCCCGGACGGGAAGCTCAAGGGGCTCATTGTTTGCTCCACCTCCGCGGCAAACCTGCTCACCCCGATGATTTACGGCTTCCAGGATTACCGCGAGGCGGTCAGGTGTATCGCCATCCTCGACGAATTAGGTCTGGATATGTTCGAGTTCTTCGGAGTGATGGGCTTTGCCAAGTCCCTTTGCGACCAGGGGATAATCTCCAAGGACCGTATTGAAACGGAGATCAGACTCGATTCACTCTCATCCCTGGAGACCTGGGCGAAGAAGATAAGCCTCCGGGAGGGGCTGGGAGGTGTCCTGGCCGACGGGTTTAAGGGAATACTAAAGGAGTTCGGTGAAGAGGTGAAAAGGTATGCACCACCCGTGGTGAAGGGGTTAATTCCTTATGTCGGACCGAAAGCCCCGCTGGCCTGGAGCCTCTTCGGGACCATGGAACTCGGGCAGGTTCTGGATCCGCGGGGACCACATGTAGGTGCCAGCGGCTCACCTACATATTTCGCCAAGAGACCCCTTGATGTCTTCCCCCGTCATTTAGACCGGATGGGTGTTCCCCAAGAGGCTATTGAGCGGATACTATTAGGCTTAGGTACAGAGAAGCAGCAGCTGAAGGTCGGAAGGCTGCTTAAGTATTCCCATAGCTGGTTTTCGATCCTGGGATCATTGGGAATCTGCGCCCGGGCCCAGATCAATCGGTTCTATAACGCATCCCTCTGTGCCGAGCTCTACGAAGCGGTAACCGGTATCGAGACCGATCTGGAGGGGCTCAGGGAGCGGGTTGAGCGGGTTTGGACCCTGCTGAGGATGGCCAATGTGAGGGAAGGGTTCACCAGAAAGGACGACGCCCTCCCGGAGAAGTGGTTTGAGGAGCCCGGTTTTCAGGATTATCTCACCGGGAAGCCGGCAATTCGGCAGGATTTGGAGCAGATGATTGAAGATTATTACGACGAGTGGGGATGGGACCCGAAGACCGGAATCCCAACCGAAGAGGTGCTAAAAAAACTCGGCTTAACATGAAATCTGGCAATCC
>CP070770.1:703084-708448 GCA_020345765.1 Deltaproteobacteria bacterium | reverse complement strand
CGGACTGCGATGATGATGATGTGGATAATTGGAATTCCTGCACAACCTGCTTAGACGGTGATATTGATACCTATTATGTCGGGTGCGATGCCTATACTACCCGTAGCGGCCCGGACTGCAATGACAGTGATGCTTCCGTTAATCCCGGGGTTGTTGAGGTTATCTGTGATGATGTGGACAATGATTGTAACGCTGCTACCCTGGATGTCATGGACAGTGACGGTGATACCTGGGATGTCTGTGGGGCAAGCAATACCGTGAACCCTGACGGCAAGGACCCGGCCGACTGTAACGATGGCGATGCCAATGTTAACCCCGGGGTCGCGGAGGTTACTTGCGATGATGTGGATAACGACTGCAGTGCCGCCACCCTGGACGCTCCGGACGTAGACAGCGATACCTGGGACATCTGTGAGGCAGGCGATCCAGTGAATCCCGATGGCAAGGATCCGGCTGACTGCGATGATACCCATTCGGCTCATTGGCTGGATTGCGAAAACTGTGTGGACAACGATAGAGATGGTTACGGGGTAGATGGAAGCCTTTGTGACCTTTACCAGGATGATGACTGCAATGATGATCATCTGGCTCATTGGTTGGATTGCGGAAGCTGTGTAGACAGCGACGAGGACGGTTACGGGGTAGTTGGCAGTAATTGTGACCTTTATCAGGATGACGACTGCAATGATAGCGATATTGATATTAATCCCGGGGCTGACGAAATTCCCTTTAATAAAAAAGATGACAACTGCGATGGCGATTACTCCCCCGATGTAATCGGCGTTGGCCACGCTCTTGGTAGGACTGAGGCAACCTTTGCCGATGGCAATTACCTTTACTACAGTTCCGGCAGAACCTTAAAGATTTTTGACAAAACAGATCCCGGCAATCCGGTGATTATAGCAAAGGTTGATTTATCTGATATTATCTATGGAATATATGTCGCCGGTAACTATGCCTATGTGGCGGATAATATGAGCGGTTTGGCAATCATTGATGTAACTGATCCCGCCAATCCCGGTACCCCGGTCTATCGGAATACTAATGGGCAGAGCTTTGGAGTCTTTGTTATCAGTAACTATGCCTATGTGGCGGATATGGGTGGCGGTTTGGCGATCATTGACGTGAGCGATCCGGCCAGTCCCGGTGCCCCCATCTATCAAGTTACAGTTTATCCCCGGGGAGTCTATGTTACTGGTAACTATGCCTATATCGCTGCGATGTGGGATGGTCTGGCGATCATTGATATAAGCAATCCGACGAATCCCGGCACCCCGGTATATCGGGATACCTCAGATACGAGCTACGGAGTCTATGTTACCGGTAACTATGCCTATCTGGCAGATGGGAATAGCGGATTAGCAATCATAGATGTGAGTAATCCTGCCAATCCCGGCACCCCGGTGACCTATCGGGGTATCTCTGGAGGTAGCCAGGGAATCTCTGTTGTCGGTAATTATGCCTATATCGCGGTTGGAGGACCCACAATAGGGGAGGGCAGTTTAGCGATCATTGATATAAGCGATCCGACGAATCCCGGCACCCCGGTATATGAAGAGACCTCAAGTAGTAACAACGGAGTCTATGTTACCGGGAACTATGCCTATGTGGCTGATACTGGTGGTTTAGCGGTCATTAGTGTATCTACTCCGACGAATCCCGGCACCCCGGTTTATTGTGATACCTCAGGGTCAAGCTCTGGAGTCTATGTTACCGGGAACTATGCCTATTTAGCTGATTATGGTAGCGGTTTAGCTATCATTGATGTAAGCGACCCGGCTAATCCCGGTACCGCAGTTTCCAAGGACACACTTGGTCTCAGCTACGGAATCCATGTTACCGGGGGCTATGCCTATGTGGCTGATGCGTACGGCTTAGCGATCATTGATGTAACCGATCCGACCAACCCCGCCACAATGTACTACCAGGGTACCAATGGCTATAGTCAAGGAGTCTATGTTGATGGAGACTATGCCTATGCTGCTAACGGGAGTTTCGGATTAGCGATCATCAGTGTAAGTACTCCGACTAATCCCGGCGCCCCGGTCTATCGGGATACCTTGGATTATGGCCAAAACGTTTTTGTAACCGGGGGCTATGCCTACGTGGCGGATAAGGATAACGGTTTAGCAATCATTAATGTAACCGATCCGGCCAACCCCGGCACTCCGGTCTATCGGGATACCTCCGGGGAAAGCTACGGAGTCTATGTAACCGGGGGCTATGCCTATGTGGCGGATAATATAAGCGGATTGGCGATAATTGATGTAAGCAACCCCGCCAGTCCCGGCACGCCGGTAATATATCGAGATACCTTAGGGAGTTGCTACGGAGTCTATGTAACTGGGGGCTATGCCTATGTGGCGGATGGAGGTAGAGGTCTAACGATTATTGATGTAAGCGACCCGACCAGTCCCGGCGAGCCGGTATATCGGGATACAATTGGAACCAGCCGGGGAGTCTATGTTACCGGAGGCTATGTCTATGTGGCTGACGGGGAAAATGGATTAGAGATATTTAAGATATGGTAATTCATCAAATCCCAGATCCCAAAAATATAGGCTAAAAAACGGGCGCTGTCCCTATTTTAGGGCTTATAGAATCAAGGGTAGCGGTCAAAAAATGATCACCCCCCTTGCTAACCTTCCTTTTTACCCTTCTCTGCTCAGTAAAGTAACCCGGGGGGCTTGGCTTGCCGGGTTGGTATCGACCAGGACCCTGGCCCCGTAAACATCATGGAGATTTTGGGCAGTTACCACCTCTCGGACACTTCCTATCTTGTGGATCTCTCCCTCGCTCAATATTACTATCCTGTCGCAGTACTCCGCCGACAGGTTAATATCGTGAGAGACGACAATTACGGTGAGCCCCTTTGATGTGTTTAGCTCCCTGATCAGGTCCATTATCTCTACCTGGTGATTAATATCCAGGTGGTTGGTAGGCTCATCGAGGAGAAGGATCTCCGGCTCCTGGGTGAGGGCCCGGGCGATCAGAACCCGCTGACGCTCTCCGCCGCTCAGTTCGGTAATCGTGCGGGCGGAAAACCTCCAGGTATCGGTAAGCTCCATCGCCCGGCGGGCAATATCATAGTCATTCTTTCCCTCGAATCCCATACTCCTTAAATGAGGGGCCCGACCCATCAGGACCACCTCCAGGACGCTGAACGAAAAGCTGAACTGCGGTTCCTGGGGGACGACTGCCACCATCTGGGCGATCTCCTTCCTCCTAATCCCTCTTATATCCAGGCCGTCAACAACGACTTTGCCCCTCTGGGGGATAAGGATCTTATCAAGAATCCGGAGCAGGGTAGTCTTCCCCGAGCCGTTAGGACCGATTATTCCCAGTAGCTCCCCTCTCTCCACCTGAAAGCTAATTTTCTTTAGGATCCAATGCCGATTGTACCTAAACCATACTTCATTAAGCTCGTAAATACTACTTTTAGTAGGCATTTTCAACAACCTCCTCATAATTTCCCCTTTGAAATTGGGGAGTTAGGGGGGATTTTCATATAACACTTCTTGTTTTTTCCTCCTGAGCAGGTAAATAAAGAACGGGGCGCCGAAGAATGCCGTCACCACCCCTACCGGAAGCTCGGAGGGGGAAATAACAATACGGGCCAGGGTATCGGCAATGATCATAAAGGAGCTTCCTACCAGGGCCGAGGCCGGCAGGAGCAGGCGGTGGTCCGGACCCACTAAAAGCCTTACCATATGGGGAATAATCAGCCCGACAAAGCCGATTACCCCCCCCACCGCCACTACCGCTCCGGTAATTAATGAAGCGGCAACGAAAAGGGTCAATTTGGCCCTCTCTACCTCGATCCCCAGCTGGAGGGCCGCCTCCTCACCCATACTGATTATATTAAGGCTCCGAGCCCAGGCATAAATAAATACCATTCCTCCCAGGACATAAGGCAAGATAATAATAATTTTCAAATAGTTAGCAGTGCTTAGGTCTCCCATCAGCCAGAAAAAAGCCTTCTGGAGGCCATGGGTTGTGGAGATGGAGAGAAGGAACATAACGATTGCGGCAAAGAAGAAACCCACAATTACCCCTACCAGGAGGAGGGTATTGGTCTCCATCTTATTACCTACTCGGGCGATCCGATAAACCAGAAGGATAGTTAGTAATGCCCCTCCAAAGGATGTCAGGGGGAAAACCCAGGAAGAGGCCATAATTCCGGCCATAATGGCCAGAATTGCCCCTACTGCCGAGCCGTTAGAGATACCGAGGATATAAGGCTCGGCCAGGGGATTGCGAAGCAGGCCTTGAAACACCACCCCGGCTATTGATAATGCGGCACCCACTAGTGCAGCCAATAGGATCCGAGGCAGACGAATGGAGAGCACTATCGCTACTTCGGTTTCATCTAAAGGGGAAGAGGGCAAAAAAGGCAGTTTACTCAGGATAATCGATAATATTCTGGTAAATCCTATCCCCGCACTGCCAATCGAGAGGGAGATCAAGCCCACTGTCAGCAGAAACAGGGACAGGAATCCAGAAAGAACTAATACCTTTTTCAGCGTAACCGGCATATTTAAAGGCTCTAAAATAGGGACAGCGCCCGTTTTTTAACCTTATTTATTACCATCAGTATTGAATATCTCCGGGTGGATCAGCCTGGCCAACAACTCAAGCCCCTCGACAATCCGGGGACCGGGGCGGTCAATCAGGTCTCCATTAATAAGAAAAACCTGCTCCTTGGCAATCGCGGGTATCCCGGGCCACTTTTTCCACCTCTTGAGGACTTTCGAGGGGGCTTTTTCGGTAACTTCCATAGAAGAGATAAAGATCCGCTCCGGTTTCTTTATCAGGATTTCCTCAATATTGTACTTGGGATATGGGATCCGGGAGTCCTCGGAGATGTTCCTCCCCCTGGCTAACCTGATCAGATCATTGGCAAATGTTCCCGGACCCGACACAATTAAAGGATCCTCCTGATAGATAAATAGAACCGGGGGCCTACCAAGCCCCTCCACCGACTTGATCACCGTATCTATCCTTTTTCTCATGGAGCCCGCCAGCTCAGATGCTCTTTTCCGTTGGTTGGTCACCTGCCCGATCTGAATTATTGCCCCCAATATCTCTTCGATATTCTTAGGATTAGCAACATGGACTTTTAACCCCAGTTCCCTAAGCTTTTCAATAACCTCTGCCTTATTACCATCGATGGTGGCCATAACCAAATCCGGCTTCAAAGATACTATCTTCTCCAAATTAGGGTTGGTAAATCCCCCGATCTTATCCTTTTCACGGGCCTCCGGGGGATAATTGCAGAAGCTGGTTACCCCCACGACCCTGCTGCCCAGCCCCAGAGCAAAGAGTGTCTCAGTAAGGCTGGGGGCCATGGAGACAATCCTTTCA
>CP070770.1:697575-702984 GCA_020345765.1 Deltaproteobacteria bacterium | reverse complement strand
AATCCTTCGACTCCGCCAAAGGCGGGGCTCAGGACAGGAGTTCAAACAAAGCCCAAATAACAAATTACAATGACCAAATCTCAATAACCAGATAATAACCAAATCTCAATAACCAAATAATAATCAATTATTTGGAATTTATTTGATGTTTGTAATTTGGTGATTGGTGTTTAACCTTAATTGGATTTTTTTATTGATTTAGATTTTCCCGTATAATTAGGAACATATGCCATTAGACTACGACATGCCGCTTTTTCGCCCCCCCAGCGAGGCGAACTCCCTGATCATTCAGGCAACCATCGGCTGCTCCCACAACCGCTGTTATTTCTGCGGTATGTATAAGATGAAGAAGTTCCGCATCCGGAGCTTTGCGGAAATAGAGGCGGATATCGAAGACGCTGTCCGGGCGTGGCCGGATGCAACCCGGATCTTCCTGGCCGACGGAGACGCTTTGATAATAAAGACCCCGGTCCTGCTCAAGATCCTCAAGCTGCTCCACTCCAAGTTCCCGTTACTGGAAAGGGTTACCCTCTATGCCAATCCCGGTAACCTCCTGATCAAGAGTGAGGACGAGCTCCGGCAGCTCAAGGAAAACGGACTGAAGATCCTCTATTACGGGGTGGAATCCGGGGACGACGAGTTCCTTAAGCGGGTCGACAAGGGTGCTACCACCGAACAGATGATCGAAGGGTGCCGGAAGGCAACGAATGCCGGCCTGGAGTTGTCGGTAACCGTGCTTCTCGGCCTGGGTGGGAAATCAGGGAGTCAAAGACATATCCTGAAAACGGCGGAGGTCTGCAGTAAAATAGACCCCCGGTATATCGGTGCCTTAACCCTGATGCTGGGGCCTTTCGAAGATACCTTCGGAAAGGAAGTCGGCGGAGACTGGCAGCCCATTGACAAAAAGGAAAGTCTTCAGGAGCTCAGGCTGCTGGTTGAGAACCTCGATGTCCAAAACTGTATCTTCCGCAGCAACCACGCCTCCAATTATCTTCCTATCGGAGGCAACCTGCCTCAAGATAAAGACCGGATGCTTAAACTCATCGACCGGGCGATGACCGATTCCAGCTATCTGCGGCCGGAGTTCCTGCGGGGACTTTGACGGACGATTATAGATTGTAGATTTCAGATGGAAATTAGTTGAAAAGACGGCCATTCCGGTAGAGGACCTTAGCGGAATTCTCAGTTACCTCCTGAATCTAATCCTTCTGCTTACTCCGTTTCTGTTCATACATCAATCTATCCGCCCGGGCCAGCAGATCCTCGATTGAACAGGGATTTTTAGGATCGTATTGCGCTATACCGATACTGAGCGACAGCTTGTATCTGTGATCTCCCTTATTGTTATATACCTTTAACTTGTTTTGCAGACGATTGATAAAATTTTTCGCACTGCTTTTACCGACTTCTATCATCAAGACCACAAACTCATCCCCACCAATGCGGGCAGTGATATCCGAATCGCGGAATGTTTTTTCGAGAACCTCAGCGGTCTCGAGCAGCGCCTGATCGCCTTTCTGGTGACCCAGGGTATCGTTAATCCATTTCATGTTGTCGATGTCGCAAAAAAGCAGGAGCATTCCCCTCCTCGTCCGGTCGGCTATCTTCAGCTGTTGCTGGACGAGGGTAAAGAACCCTCGCCGGTTATACAGACCAGTAAGTTCATCAACCAGGGACAGATTGCGGAGTTCGGCCATCATCTTCTGACGCTCGATGGCATAACGTATGACCCGCGGGAGAATATGGCCGTCTATCTGACCTTTGACTAAGTAGTCCTGGGCGCCTTCGTGGACCGTTTTGACTGCAACAGCTTCGTCGTCAAGATAGGTCATTACGATGATTGGGACATTCGGTGCCTGCGCCAGCACTCCACTAATCGTATCGGGTCCCTTGCTGTCCGGCAGGTCGAGATCCAGGAGGACCACATCAATACCTTCCTTACCTAAGCGTTTCAGCCCCGCAGAAAGCCGTCCGGCACACTTAAGATTAAAATTCACACCCCTTACCTTGGACAATGTTTCCCGAATAAAACGCTTGTCGTCAGGGTTATCTTCTATCAGGAGAACATTAATATTTTCCTTGGCCATCTAACACCTTAATTAACTATTCCTTTCACACTACACCATTCTATCATTCACTTCAATACTCCGATACCATTTTTACAGCCGTTAAACGGAATTTATCGAGTATTCAACTGCAGAATATATGCCAACCCCAATTTAGGGTATAAATGCTTGATTAGCAAGGTAAATAAGGTGTATTTGCCTCAACTTTCTTGTTAGTCTATCCGCAAAGATGTCGCATAACGCTACAGTAAAATTGAAATGAAATCGAACAAGGACAGGTATGGTGATAACTTGGAAAGGGCTGTTGACAATTAATACTGTTGTCAATTGCGACAATTTTTCAGATAGATGGCTGCATAAAGCAATGTCAAGCTCTGTTAATACCCACGGCCACATATGGAATATACCTGAAATCGGCACGGCCTTCCGTTATCAGCCGCATCAGTAGCTCCAATTCGACAAGGCGGAACGGTATATTAAGGCACGCATATACACCATCAGAGTCGGCTGACCGGGAAGAAATTATTGGAGCACAGTCAGTCATAATGATTATATCCGCTTCGGGGTATCTCTGGTGGAGCTCTTTTATAATTTTAATATCCTCCCCTTTAGTCATTTTTAGCTCAATCAGGATGATGTCTATGGGCTGAGAAGCCCTTTCCAGATCGTCAAATACATCTTTAGTGGAATTGAACGTGACAACCTCGTGCCCGAGGCCGTTAAGCAGCTCTTGAAGCGTTTCGATGACGATTGGCTCGTCTGCTATCAGGAATATCAGCAGCCTATAGTTACCTTTTACCGGCATTGCAAGCTCCCGAGACATCTATAATTATTTTCCTTTAGTCCCTTCTTAGTAACAGCACATTTCGTGCCAACCATGACCATATTATGCGCAAATGGTTTATTAACAAGGCAGGCAGGGGGAATCCCCTTAAACCTTCAGAACGACCCCTCAGCAAGTAGAGGTGGTTTATGCTACAGCAAACTAAAGCCAAATGGAAAAAGAGTAAGAATAACGATAAGTTAAGTGCGGCTGTTGTCAATCAATACTGTTGCGAATTGCGAGGTTTCCAGGAAGTCTTGGTCGAATATCGGCTGTTTTATCTTACGGATGATTACCCCCAACTCATCAAAAGGAATAAAGATACCCTGCGGTAAAGGCAATCCCCCCCACATCCCCGGTGCTTTCACTTTCGTCCGCGGTTATCTTCACCGTGCTGTATTTCAATTCCAGCACCGTCTTACCGGGCCCCAGCTTCATCGAAGCCCCCCCGAACATCTGCATACCCAAGTTGGAGCCGTCCAGCTCTTTGGGGGGAGAAATATCCCCCTCGGAATTAGTCACTCCATACTCGAATTTTACCAGATAATACCCGAATCCGAAGCCCGCATAGGGAATAACCTTAAGCTTATTAAGCTTCAGGGGCAGGTAATAAAGTGCATTAAGGGTCAATGGTATTACCGAAAGCTCCCACTTAGTATTATAGCTCCCGATGTCTGGCTTGTTCCAACTTTCCTCTTCGGACGAAGTATAATAGCCCCCGACAAAAGAAACATAAGTGTTGTTATCGAGAACCGGCAGGCGGTATCTTATATCCAACTCGGGATAGAAACTGGACACATCCCCCAGGGAAAAGATATACCCAACCTGAGGGCCCAGGCTTATGCCGATCTCTTCTCTCTTTGCTTTTACCGGACCCACCGGTTTTACTTTTTCTTCTCCCTTCTTGGCAACCTTCTCTTCCGGTACCTCCTCATACTCGAAGGCTATCCCCCCTCCTCCTATCACCGCGGGAGGGAGTTTGAACTCACAGCGATGCTCACCCTCGGGTATGGAAAAACGGAGGATATTCTCCAGGGAGGTCTGATACGTTTTACCCCCCGGATAGGCAACGAATTTCGCGGGCTCAATCTGATACTGCTTCTCCTTACCATTCAGTATAACCGAGAGCTCAAAAGGCTCAAGGGTTTCGGGACGCTGAGGATAAACAACTTTACGAAAATACACCTTCAGGGTAGAAGGTCCCTGTACCCGGATCACCACCGGAGAATGCTTGGTTATCGACAGGAACTGCCTATCCTCTCCGTCTTCCATTGTGAGCTGCCTGTTATTGGAAAGAAGCTCAATGGTTTTCTTCTCCTCCGCGGCACCCTCATCTGTCTGAGCGGCTACCCGGCTTAAGGGACCAAAAAAGACCAACACTATTAAAGCGAAGAAACTAAATAACCTAAAGATATGTTTCATCATAACTAGTCCCTCCTGGATTTACCCCTATTCCGTATAGAAATCGAAAGTGTAATCCGATGCCAGGGGAGTACCTCCCAGATCGGTAACGCCCCCTACCCCACCTTTGACCGTAACCGTGTAAAGTGTGCCGGAGAGCAAATTGGCAAGGGGCTCGTATGTAACCACATTGCCTGATACCGTAATACAGCCGTAAACCTGAATCCCGGCACCGTAGGTAAGCTGGAAGCTCCCGTCTGTACCTACTATACTCCCCGTAACCGAAGCCGGATCAACATCCTCACTGAAGGTAACCATGATGCTGACCCCGGCGTAGTTGATGGTATTACCATCCGTGGGCGAGGTCAGGGTTACCGTCGGGGGGGTATTCTCAGTGGTAAAGCTTACTGAAAAATCGTCGGCCGGGGAGCCCTGGCTGCTGCCATCATCATTTCCGTCCAGGCCGTTACCGGAGAGATCGGTAACCGATGCCTTAAGATACAGGGTATAGTTCTTCCCCCCGGGAAGCGGCAGGTCCGGATCAAAGATTGCCCTACTCTCGTATCCTCCCGTTGGTGAGTTATCGACAATTATTGTCCCCGATACCGTCACCCCGTCGGTGTCGTTGCTGAGCGTGAAGTTGGTGGCAGTGAATGCCCCGGAGCATTTACCGGCATTATCACACATGTCCTCGTCGAACCAGACCTCGATATTGTCGGTAGCCAGAACCGGGGTGACACTCCCGATCGGGACGGGCGGTTGGTCATCGGCGGTAAAAGAGAAATTCACCGCTCCACAATCACCGTTGGCAGAAATATCCGTTATACCCGTGGTCAAGTCTACCTGGTAACTAGTCCCTCCGATGAAATACTCGTCCCTTGCCGTAAAATATATTATCGTTTCATCTTGTGCGGGGTCCACATAGGAAATATCAACTATCTCTACTGGTATATAGTTACTATTCCGGGAAATTAAGACAGTGTCTAAATCGGGGTTGGGGGTGCCCGATACGATGACACTTCCCGGATGAACATAATCGTTATAAACAACGCTAATGATTTTATTTCCGGGCACCTGAGTAGCCAGATTAGCCGGATCGGTAACCCCGAACCCGCCACA
>CP070770.1:692025-697475 GCA_020345765.1 Deltaproteobacteria bacterium | reverse complement strand
CAAGAAATTACCGGTATGCGAAGAATAAGAAAAATTGTCTTTCCCGGTCTTGTCATCATTATCACAGCTTCTCTTTTCTTTAGCTTGCTATCCTGCAGAAAATCCCCCCAGCAAGACTACAGAAAGGTTGTCTTGTATTGTTCGGTTGACCAGGAAATTGCAGAGCCGATCATAGCCGAGTTTGAAAAACAGTTGGGTATCGACGTATTGACCCGTTTTGATACGGAAGCCAGCAAAACGGTCGGCCTGGTTCAGCGGATCAGGGCCGAGGCGGCTTCGCCGATTGCCGATGTCTTCTGGTCGAACGAGATTTTTCACACGATACGTCTGGCCCGCGAGTCACTCCTTGCCCCTTACCGCAGCGATGCGACGAAAGATTGGCCCGTATTATATGCCGATCCCAACGGTTGCTGGTATGGCTTTGCATTGCGCGCCCGGGTCATTGCATACAATACGGCACGAATCGCTGCCGGTGACGCCCCTTACTTATCCTGTAAAAAACGGGCGCTGTCCCTATTTTAGGAGGCATAAAATAGGCGGATAATTGAATGTCCCTTATTAGGCCACTCTCCTTAAGCGATCAACACCGCCTTACTACTGGTTCTGGAAAATAAACCGCTGATGGTTCTGGCTTGTGTGCCTTACGCCAAAAAGCATATCGTCCCGGATCACGATATTATCCATTGTCACATTAGTCGGCAGGTTGACCGCATTAAGTGCCCACTCCAGCTCGAAACCGTCGGGTACACCGGTCTGCGATTCGGTCTCGTAGGTGTAGTTGGCACCGGTCAAGCCCAGAGCATTGATCTCCGCCACCGTCGGGACCGGAGGCAGATGGGCCTTTATCGGTCCTGCGGTTAGCCTCGCGGGAGCGTAGAACCTCCAGATCGGGTTATCAATCGGTACCGCAACAAGAGTCAACCCTTCATAGTCTTCTACCTGGTATGAGGGCTCCAGACAAGTTGCCAGGTCGGTAACCGAATCCATCAGCCTCATCACCACCATATCGGTGTTGAAATGGGCATCGGAAGGACTCCCGTCATCGGAACCGGGCAACTCCGGAACCTCGAAGAGCCGGTCAACCAGGTCGTTAACCGGGGATGATGCGGGATTGCCCTGCTCATTATAACCGGGGACCCCTGGATCCACCGGATTTAACCCATATATCCACTTCACCCACTCCGAGTTCTCCACAAAATAGCAGGGACCGACATTGCATTGCCCGTGGGGCATACCACCCGTCCCAACATCCACCATGCCCTGATCGCTCAAGGCATTAAACCTCATCTCCCAGTCAAAGGCCGCAGTAGCTACGGCAGGCTCGATCCCGAAAACGCCAAGATCGGTTTCGATAGCTGTCACATCCGGAAGCCCTAACAGCTTGGAGGAAACAGTATTTGTCCCGGGTCCTCCTTGCGTAAGGTTTTGAAACGCCAGGGAAACTCCTACCTGGGTACCATCCGGCATATCGAGAAGAGCAAACTGCATAGTCGGGATCCGGCAAGGTGCAGGATTAAGGTTATAATCCTCACATGTTCGCCGGTTCGAGTAGTTCTCCAACATATCCGGATCGTAGGGCCAGTTGGACATATTCACCCTGACCGCGCGATCGAATTCGAACAGAGGCTCCTCCCAGAGATCCCCCGGATGACTCCAGCCAAATGGATAATTATCCAGGATTGTCCGCCGCCCGGTATTAGCAAAGTTGGAACATCCAGTCAAAGGATCGACAGGAGCAGTAATATTATTGGTGCCCATGACCAAAGTCAGGCAGTTTCCTGCCCCTATATCCGGGACATTTATCCTCTGGATATCGCAGTGAGTTCCGGTCATATTAAAAGCGGCAACAAATTCCGCCGGATCACATATACCTATTGCCATACACCGTAAGAAATCGCCAATATTCTGAAAACTGGCCGTTCCCCCGCTGACAGCAACATACATATCCCCGGTCCGATCCGTCCTCAGCCGGTAGAAAGATTTTCCCGCAAAAGCCGGTGACGCCGCAGGAGCATCATCTCTACCCATAATCATATCCGGCATAAGGAGGTTACCAGGGTTTATAATAGGGCAAAAACATAACGGCACCATTACTACTAGTTTAGGGGCTAATATGTCCGCCTCCTTCAGGGTGCTCAAATTCTGCCGATAGAAGCCAAAAGTGGCTAATCCCATCCTGATCGGGTTGGGAATACCACCTATCTCTCTCTCGCTATACGGGTGAATGCTGTCAAACTGCGCTGGATCAAAGTCCCCGATAACATCGGTTTGCTGCCGGGCGGCAATCCCCTCACCCCGGAGCCGGAGCCCCAGGACCACCTCGCGGGCATCCAGACCGGTGAAGGTCAGATATTCATACTCGGGAGCCATTACCGAAACCGTTATCGGCTGGTTCAGCGCCACCGTGGTGCTCATAAAGGTAATCGTCCCGCCGGTGTAAGCCCGATCCTCTTTTGCCCAGCCGGGATCGTCATGGGTTATCGAGGTATTGATCCGGACCACCGCCTCGGTAAGCTCCGTCTCTTCCATATCATCAACCACCCTGACTATCAGCATACCATCGAGGAATCCCTCACCGGTTTGACCCACATTCTGGAAAGTAACCTGTCGGGCCGTCCGGAGGCTGAGGTTGATGTCCGATACTGCAAGCGATTCATAACAGTCAACCACACCCGTGATAATCAAGTTATAATCAGTCTCGTAATCCAGGGTAGCAGTCCAGACCATGGTATCATCACCGCAGATGGTCTCCTCCAGAGATAAGGTGCCGATGCTGGCACTGGCACCGGAGATATCTAATGACTGGTCATAAATGAACTTGAGATAGGCATTCACCGGAATATTCTGGGTTACCGAATCCGGCGGTAGGTTACCCGGGCCGTTCCTCGGAAGTGACTGGATCAGAGCAGGGGTACCGGGCCACATCCCACAAGGGCAGGGTGGAGGAGGTGGAATTATTGGGGTTTCTGATGTTATTATATCCACTACCGCGCCTGATGGCCTTCTCAGAACAATCTCCGCAGTTATCGCCCCTGATCCTGAGGTTGGGCCCGCATATATTGTAGTCGTTACCTGACAAGTGGCGTCAGCCACCGCGGGGGTATCAACCATAGTCCCAGGAGGACAGCCGTTGCAGGTAAAATCCACTACTATCCCCGCACAGGTAAGGTATCCCCGCGGATGGTAAATAGTAGTGTAAATATCGAATGTTACTGGCACGCTGGTGCTGATCGGGACGTAAACATAAGGTAGTCCGACAATACCATCAATTGCATTGGCAACCGGTGGAAACACTACCGGCAGGTCAGTCCGGTAGAAAGCCATATACTGTTGGATAGCAAGTAGATCGGAAGCTAATATTGCCGCATCATGCCCCGAGGCGTCAGAATTCGCCGGACAGGCAATGACTCCTGATACACACAGCTGGACCAAACCGGCATCGGCTGCATCAATCACTCCATTGAGATCAGCGTCACCGTAATACAGGTCACCCGCACTTGCTTTTGGTGCAAAAATAAAAAGAGCCACCAGAAAAAAAGCAGTTACCCCCATCCCACCTTTCAATTTGGAACTCATTTTACCCTCCTTTAGCCCATTTTTGGGTTTAATTAAGGAAATGATTCCTATGAATCCGTTCCATATACAAATCAGGGAGGAGATATTATAAATATTAGTACCGAATCGCTCCCCGGGTTACCACAGGCATCAACTCCTTCAACAGCAATTGTTACGGAAGGTTCATTAACTCCAATCAGGTCCACCGACCAACTGCCCCCGATAACAGGGGACGACACACTGTGTCCCTGGTTAGAGGTAACCGTTACCATGGTGATATCCGTATCCGCAGTCCCGGTGACCGTTAAATTACCAGCATATATGATTTCTCCACCCAACGGAAATGTGATGGTCACTACCGCCATTGTATCTATGGTATAATCCCTGACGGTTTCCTCTCCCGGGTTACCGCAGGCATCACATTCAATGCACCGCAGGGTCATAGCGGAGTCTATTGTCGCCGGGGCAGGAGGAGAGGAACAATCGGGTGCACTCCCATCGGTCGTGCAGTGCTCATCAGCTACGCCTCCAGAAACCAGGGCACAGGTGTGACTCCCCCATCCTGCGATAACCACACTCACGCCACTGCTAAGACCGGAAACATCTACCGGGGTTGAACTATCATTCGTAGTCCCATCTCCCAATTGACCCCATACATTTCTCCCCCAGCATTTGCTTCCTCCTCCCGAAGTCACGGCACAGGTATGCCATCTTCCCGCAGAAACTATGCTCAACCCGCTACCAAGCCCAGAAACATCTACCGGGGTTAAACTATTAGTCTGTGTTCCATCTCCCAACTGACCATACTGGTTTCTCCCCCAGCACTTCACCCCTCTCTCTGAACCCAGGGCACAGGTGTGATACTCTCCCGCAGAAACTATACTTACCCCACTACCAAGCCCAGAAACATCTACCGGAATTGAACTCAAACTTGTGGTTCCATCACCCAACTGACCATACGAGTTATGTCCCCAACACTTTACCCCCTCAGCTATTGCATAGAGCTTGTAATCGGCTGAGCCCACATAGATCGTCCCATCTGCTCCGACGGCCGGGGAGGAGTTCACACTCGATCCCGTTGTGAAAAACCATTTTTCTGTCCCATCGGGGCTGATCGCATAGAGATTATTGTCAAATGAGCCCACATAGATCGTCCCATCTGCTCCGACGGCCGGGGAGGAGAACACATTGTCCCCTGTTGTAAAAGACCATTCTTGCGTCCCGGCGGAGCTGATCGCATAGACCTTATTGTCATATGACCCCACATAGATCGTCCCATCTGCTCCTATCGCCGGCGATGAGCGTATAACGTCCCCTGTTGTGAAAAACCACTCTTGCGTCCCGGCGGGACTGATGGCATAGAGCCTGCCATCATCAGACCCCACATAGATCGTCCCATCAGCTCCTATCGCCGGCGAGGAGCGCACATTGCCTCCTGTGGGGAAAACCCACTTTTCTGTCCCATCGGGGTTGATTGCATAGAGCTTATAATCATATGAGCCTACATAGATCGTCCCATCTGCTCCGATGGCCGGCGAGGAGATTATATCGCTTCCCGTGGGGAAAGACCATTTCTCTGTCCCATCAGGATTAATTGCATAGACATTATTATCATTAGAACCTATATAGATCGTCCCATCCGTTCCGATAGCCGGCGAGGAATATACATCGCCCCCCGTGGGGAAAGACCATTTCTCTGTCCCATCAGGATTAATTGCATAGACATTATCATCATAAGAGCCTGCATAGATTGTCCCATCTGCTCCGATAGCCGGGGAGGAACGAACGAACCCCATTGTTGCGAAAACCCACTTTTCTGTTCCATCAGGATTAATTGCATATACCTTATAATCAAATGAGCTCACATATATTGTCCCATCTGCTCCGATGGCCGG
>CP070770.1:686467-691925 GCA_020345765.1 Deltaproteobacteria bacterium | reverse complement strand
GGCCGGATAGAAACCTGAGTAAGATAATAGAGCTTCACCTGCCTATTCCTATATAATGGCGGTTTGTGTTTTTCTAATGCCCGCTCCAGAGCCGTGTTAAGGAGGGCTGTTGGGACACGGTGACGGTATTCATCATCTATTTTTACCACCTCATCCAAGGCCTCCCCTACCCCCTCACCGGTTAGAGCAGAGCCAAAGACGATTGGGGCAAAGCTTAGATATTTGAATCTATACTTGATCTCCCTTGCCCATTTTCCTTTGACCTCCACACTTTCCTCGATTAGATCCCACTTATTTACAAAGATAATACAAGCCCTTCCCCTCTGGTAGGCATAGCCGGCAACCTTTATATCCTGATTGGCAATCCCTTGAGAGGCATCAAGCATAAGTAGGGTTATCTCACTGCGGTCAATACTCTTGAGAGCCTTAATAATACTGTATTTTTCCAATCGTTGGCTGACTTTCCCTTTCCGTCGGATTCCAGCAGTATCTATCAGGAGATATGGTCGGTTGTTTATTTTGCAGGCGGTATCAATTGGATCACGAGTAGTTCCAGGGTCTTTATCAACCAGAACCCTTTGGAAACCAAGGATCTTATTGACCAGAGAGGATTTCCCTACGTTTGGCCGTCCAATTACCGCTATTCTGGTCATCTCTTGTTTTTCTTCACTATCTTCTTTATCGGGAAAGCTATTAACCGCCTCATCCAACAGGTCTCCGATACCCCTGCGATGCTCTGCCGATATGGGGAAAAGCTTCTCAACCCCAAGGCGGTAAAAATCATATAATTTTTCTTCATTTTTCTTAACGTCGATCTTATTTACTGTATATAGAATAGGTTTTTTAACCCGTCGAAGTGCCTTGGTTATCTCAAGGTCAGATGGATTTAATCCATCCTTACTATCTAATAGAAAGATTATTACGTCTGCTTCCTCAATCGCTAATTTAACCTGTTCCTCCATCTGCTGAAGGAGTCTATTCCGACTAACCGGCTCAAAGCCCCCAGTATCTATAACGATGAACTGTCGATTGTTCCAATTGGCCTCTCCGTAGATACGGTCACGGGTTAGCCCGGGAAGATCATCAACTAATGCCTTTCGTTTTCGGACGATTTTGTTGAACAGGGTTGACTTACCTACATTAGGTCGGCCGACAATGGCCAAAATCGGCTTCATGCTTATTTTATTCACCCCCACCTTAATCTCCTCCCCCATCAGGGGAGAGGAAGCAGTTTTTCCTAAGATTGTAGAAAGATAAAATTGGGATTTGGGATTTGGTCATTGGGATTTGGTTTATACCGGATTATTGGTAACCAAACTCTCTCAAGGCCCGAGGGTCTTTTGACCAGTCTTTCTGCACTTTGACAAAAAGATCCAGATATATTCTGGTTCCTAGCAATTTTTCAAGTTCCAACCTGGCTTTTTCCCCGATCTTTCGGATCATTTTCCCTTGCTTACCGATAATAATACCCTTTTGAGAATCGCGCTCTACATTAATGAGCGCCCGGATTGATATCAGCTCTTTTTCTTCTCTTTCCTTAAATTCTTCTATCAATACCGCCGTTGAATATGGAATTTCCTGCTCAGTAAGTTTGAAGATTTTTTCACGAATTATCTCCGCTACCAAAAACCTCTCCATCTGATCAGAAATCATATCCTCGGGAAAGTATCGGGGACCACAAGGAATAGCGCGAATAATGTTATCAATGAGAAGGTCAATACCCTCTCCATCCAAAGCGGAAATCGGTAATATTTCTTGGTAAATTCCGAGAGAATCGCATTGTTTAATCAGGGGGAGCAAATTTTCTTTAATAATAGTATCAATCTTATTAATCAGGAGGAAAATCGGGACATTTACAGATGATAGTTTTTCCAGAATAAAATCCTCTTTTCCCCATTTGTATTCTTCTGGTTCTACTAAATGAAGAACCAGATTAACCTCTTGTAGTGTAGTCAAGGCAGTAATTACCATTCTTTTACTAAGTCCGGAATTGACTCGATGAATCCCCGGTGTGTCCAGGAATACAAGCTGGGCCTGGGGAAGGCTTTTTACTCCCAGGATCCGATTACGGGTAGTCTGTGGTTTGGGAGAAATTATAGCAATCTTCTTTCCCAGAATTTTATTCAATAGGGTTGATTTGCCTACATTTGGACGTCCAATGATAGCAATAAAACCCGATTTGAAATTATTGTTTATCATCATTGTAATTATTTTTTTTCTGAATTATCTTGATTGCCTCAGCTGCTGCTTTTTGCTCCGCATCCTTTTTACTTTTACCTATTCCTGAGCTATAAATTTCATCATTGATTAAAACCTGAACTTCAAAGGATTTTTCATGATCGGGGCCCCATTCATTTATCACAGAATAATTTGGTGTTTTTTTGAATATATCTTGTGTAATCTCCTGGAGGCGGGACTTAAAGTCAAAATCAGTTCCCCCTTCAATTAACTCCTGAAATATTCCTGAGAATTGGTTCAAAACCGAGTTTGTCGCTCCTTCTATGCCTCCATCCAAGTATATAGCTCCGAGTATTGCTTCATAAGCATCAGCTAATAATGAGTCTTTATTTCTCCCGCCGGTCTGTTCCTCCCCTTTCCCTAATAAAAGATAACTACCTAAATCTATCTCTCTCGCAATTCTGGCTAACTGCCGCTCATTTACGACCGCCGCCCTTAGTATTGAAAGTTCTCCTTCCGAGTATCCGGGATATTTTTTAAACAATTCATGACCAATGATTAAACCAAGGACCGCGTCACCTAAGAATTCCAGCCTTTCATTGCTTGCTAATGGAGGAAGATCGCATTCATGGATGTAAGATTTATGGGTAAGTGCCTGATCGATGAGTTCTGTGTTTTTAAACTTATGATTTATTTTATTCTCTAATTCTTTATTCTTACAAATTCTTCTTTCGTTCATTTTTTAACTATTTAAGTCAATATAGATAGAGTTTATATTAATTATTATTTTATCACTTTACATTCTGTTCGCAGACTGAAGTTTTATGTAATAAGGAATCTTTATTATTGTTTTTTGTTAAACAATTTTAGAAGAGACAACAAAGTGCCAAAAAATATTGATAAATGAAAAAGGTAAAAGGGGGAAATAGCTAATACGGTAAAAATTAAACCTTTTTCCCGAAGTAAAAATAAGAAGAAACGGTAATTGATAATAATTGCAGTTATAAAATAAATTGGTGAAAGGATTAGAAATATTTTAATTAATAAAGCAGTTAAAAGACTTATTAAACCTAATGCTGAAAAGATACTACCAAATATAATATTCCATCTTATTATCCGGGTAAATCCCTTCTGCCTTTTCATTACCTCCAGATAGCTGGGGCTTCTGTGAAATAGGGTCTGTGTACGGCTCCAGATCCCCTGATAGAAATGATCTGTTTCTATCAGGGGGTTACACTTAATTTTAGTCTTAGCCATAATTCTTTGTGAGATCTCAAACTCCTCCCCTCCCGAACTCTTAAAACCCTCATCAAAGCCACTAATCTCCCAAAATAAATCTCTTCTGATTGCCCCACATTCGGCAAAAAAACACTCAGCAATGTTCCCATCTCTCAGATTATGGGTCATATTAAAATGCCATTCAAGAGCAATATAAGATGAGCCAAAACCAGGATTGGCCGGTCTTTTTGAGTGGACCCCCTGATGAACCATATTATCCGGACAAGAAAATCCTTCAATTAGTCTACTAATAGTATCTTTCTTTATAATTATATCTGAATCAACAAACAGTAATATTTCACCTGAGGCTTCCCTTGCCCCTTGATTACGGGCGTTAGAAACCCCTCGATTTTCCTTTATTTCCAGGACCTTATTAGAATATTTTCTTGCTATCTGTAAAGAGCTATCAGTAGAAGCATCATCAACCACAATCAACTCATAATTTTCATAATCAGAATTTATGATTGCTTCAAGGCAGGTCGGAAGTGTCATCGCCGCATTATAGCAAGGCACAATTACCGATACCTTAGTTTTTAAATCTTTACTCATATTGATTTAAAATAGATTCTTTATCAGGCACCAGACATATCGGGGCCACATCTTCCAGACGACTATTCGTGATCGGCTGAATTCTCTCTGGTATTCATGAGTGGGAACTTCATATACTCGATATCCTTTTTTGAGGCATTTCATAATCATTTCCTGCTCAATCGTGAAGATATTCTCCTTTAACCGTAGTTTGCCTGCCACATCACGCCGGATAGCACGAAAACCATTCTGGGAATCAGTTAGTTCAACTCCCCAACGAAAGTTAATTGCCTGAGTAATTATATTACTTCCCGTCATCCTTATTAATCTTCCCATATCTCCCATTAGTTCATCACTACCACCTTTTATTCTTGAACCCACTACCAGATCTGCTTCACCATCACGAATAGGCTTTATCAATCTGGGTATATCAGCGGGGTCGTGCGAGCCATCGGCGTCAATAAAGACAATTATATCTCCATTGGCTTCAGCAATGCCTACCCTAACCCCGTCACCCTTACCTCTCCCTCTGTCTAAAACTACTTTAGCCCCTTTCCGGGAGGCAATCTCACGAGTTTGGTCATTTGAATGTCCATCAACTACAATTATCTCATCAGCATGGACCTTTAATTTCTCAATTATTTCTCCTACGCTTCTTTCCTCGTCTTTTGTAGGAATAACAATAGTGATTTCTTCTTTTTTCATATCTTATTGCTTTCTCTGATCCAATAATATCCTAAAAGAATTGTGCCCTTAAATGTTCCCGGAGGTTTCTGATAATATCTAATTTATTTGGAGTACTAAGAAAAATACGAGTAAGTCGGCTTGGATTAAAGTAGAATTTTCTGTGAGCTAACTTATGCAATCTGCGCAGATCTGATAGCGAGACAGCTGATAGATTCATGGTTGCTGTGCGATAATTAAAGTTATCGAAATCTATTTCTTTCAGGCACTGCTGCGTTTCCTTCATTTCGTAAAGTTGAGTAGCAGGGAATGGTATAACTATATTAAAGCCCGCAGTATGCAGTTTAGAGTTGCAGGCAAAATCTATGGTTTTAATCATTTCATCTTTTGTTTCGGTAGGAAACCCCAACATAAACCAGCCGTGGGTAAATATCCCCGCTTTAACAGCCTTTGATATCGCTGTATTTACTTTGTTAATATCAAGTCTTTTGTTTATTATCTTCTGAATCCTATCAGTAGCAGATTCTATTCCAAAATTTATTTTATAGGTTCCTGCTTCTTTTAGTTTGATCAATAGTTCATCATCAATCAAATCACCTCTTAACCCATTAGGAAATGCTATATCAATACGCATTCCATTTTTCATTACTAAATTGCATATTTTCATTGCCCGCTTAGGGATCAAATTAAAGGTATCATCTATTATATGGAATTCCCGGATACCATACTCATGATACAATATTTCAATCTCGGAAAAAACATTTTCCGGTTTCCTTACGCGAAACTTCTT
>CP070770.1:680855-686367 GCA_020345765.1 Deltaproteobacteria bacterium | reverse complement strand
TTTATCTAGTGTCCGCAGGTGGAGCAATTCCTGGTAGTGCAGCTGTCACAACTGGCCCCACTGGAAGAACTCGTAAAACTATCCCCACTTTTAAACCCAAAAACAGACATCTGTCTCTGGACTTCCTGATTTCCGCAATTAGGACATTTGACCTGGGTATTCCCCCCGATAATAAGTTCCTCAAAGTCTTGATCACATTTTGAACAGTGGTATTCGTAGATCGGCACTCCCCTAACCCCTCTGGATGAAATCTACATTAAATATATAACTATAGCCCTCTTCCGTCTCGGCAACCGAATAGATGGAGATGACCTTTGCCTGATAGACACCTCCTCGGATCTTGAATCTCATTGTCTCGATCTCTCCCCTCAGATTGTCCTTGCTTGTGTAAAAAGACCCATTGAGACAAAAGCAAGAGCGACTCTTAATGAGGGAAGGTAAACTCTTTTCGATCTCTCTCGGATCGAATGGGGTCAAGTTTTTATTAAGTTTGAAGGAGACATATGCTGGCTTGAACTCGTATCCCATGAATTGTAAAAGGCTGCGCATGGATTTCTCATCCACCTCACCCTGGAGAGAGACCTTGCCACCTGTTTCTTCCTTCCATTCCAGTTGAACCATCGGCTTCATTTTACTAATCAGATTAGTCTGGGTCTTTTTAGGAAGCTCAGCAAACCCGGAGCTTCCCCGGGGGAGAAAAAAGAGGTCGTTAAACAGAACCTGGTAGAACTGGAGTAGAGTCTCAACTTTGTCTTTCCCGGTCACCTCAACTACTTTCTTCACCTTATCCGCCTTTGGCGGGGCGCCCCCTTCTTTGGGTAACGAGGCCTCGATCATCTCTTTTGGGACCATGTCCACCCCCGACGGTTTGGTAAGCTTTACTTCCCCCTTCTTTTCGATTGGAGGAAGTTGAGGAAGGAGAGGTTCTCCCGTCTGGGGTGGATAGCCTTCCGGAGATTCCAGAGGGATGGAGGGGGGGACTACCAAACCCTTCTTTTCGGGGATGGGAAGCCCCAGCCCTTGGATAATGTTTGAGGATTTTATTTCCGGGTTTTGATAAAAATAACCTCCCTCCCCGAGCAATCCTCTCCATTCAATGAGGTAAGCGGCAAGAAAACAGCTAAGGAGTGAAAGAACCAAAGAAGGCAATAAATACTTCTCCCGGCGGAACAGTAAAAGGAAGGCGGAAACGATAGTAAAGAGGGCCCCGAAAATCGATAGGTAAAAGAGGGTCAAAGAAAATTCCGGATGGGAGATGTTCTCAATATTTTCCAATATACCCCAGGACTGGAAAAGCTCCCGGGTATAATCTAAAAGATATTGCTTCAACCGGCTACCTCTTGACCCGCTGTGTGCGGATTAATCCTTATCCTTATAATTTTTTATAATATTTTCAATCAGCTCTGTGCTGCTTTTATCCAACCTGGTAAATTTAATCGCCATTCCCGGAATCTGGCCGCCCAACCCTCCTGGCTCGTCCGGTACTACCCGGACTACCTCCCCTTGACCTTCGATCAGCTTGGATTCGTCATCGAGGGCTAAACTAAAAATTATCCTGGTCCCTATCGGCTTGGCATTTTTGGTTTTGATAAAGATCCCACCTCTGCTTATATTGAGTGAATACTCATCAAGGAAGGCATCAAAATCCGGGAAGCGGAGCTTCGCCAGAGATACCACCGGAACACGAAGATCCCTCCTTCGGTCCTCTTTCCTTCTTTCTCCCTTTCTTCTGTTTCCTGTCGGGCTCATCTAATATCTCTCCTGGTCATTGTCTACTACTTATAATATACAATAAAAATCAAATCTTTCAAGCATAAATCTGCCTCCGGGAAAGGTAGTTGCTCAATCTGCCCCACTCTTCCAGGCTCAGGGTCTCCCCCCGCCGGCGGGGATCTATCTTCAATTCATTAAATATCACCGGGATATCTTCCCGGAAGATCTCGGGAAGGGCCTGGAGGGCATTGCCGATAGTCTTTCTCCTCCGGGAGAAGGCAGCCTTTACCATCTTCCCGAAACCGTCTTCGTCCTCGAGCTCTATCCTCGGTTGGGATAAGACCTTAAAATCCACCACTGCGGAATCCACCCGGGGCCGGGGGTAGAAGCTCTTCGGCGGTATGGTAAGCCTATGGGAAACATCGGTATGAAGCTGCGTGAGTATCGAGAGAACCCCGTAATCCTTATTGCCCGGGGTGGCTACTATCCTCACCGCCACTTCCTTCTGGAGCATCAATACCATCCGGGAGATATAACTTCGTGCCTCCAGGAGCTTAAATACCATCCGACTGGAAATATAATAGGGCAGGTTAGCCACTACCTTGATCCGGGACTGGTATTTCCGGGCAACCTGGCCGAAATCAAACTTCAGCGCATCTTCCTGCAGGATATGCAAATTAGCTGTGTCCCCGTAATTCTCCTTTAAATAATTATAGAGCTTACTATCCACTTCCAGGGCAATTACCTCCCGGGCCAGTCTCGCGAGATAAGAGGTAAGTCCTCCCAGACCGGCCCCGATCTCCACCACTACATCTTCATTACTTATCTCGGCAATATCCATTATCCTCTTCAGCATGGAGCTGTCGATCAGAAAATTCTGACCCAACCGCTTCCGGGGGACATATTTGAGCTTCTTTAACTGCTGCTTTGGATCTTGCATGTTCTTAATTAAGGCTGATACTGAGGTCTATTGCTTTTGGGAATTGGGATTCAATCATTGGGATTTGATCATTGGTCATTGGGATTTAGTTGTAGATATTTGCTTCTTCGCTGTTGGTTCAACAATTATTGGCTTACTACTCACTCCGCTGGATCGGTAGGTAAGTCCCATCTTGCGCGGGCATTAAGGCTGAGAGGGGAGCTTTTCCCTTCTTTCAGATAACGATAACCCACTCCGGCGATCATCGCTCCATTATCGGTACAAAGAAGCGGAGAGGGAAAATAGACCTTGATGTTTTCTTTTTCCGGGCTGTGTTTAAATAATGAACGGAGTGCACTGTTGGATGCCACCCCGCCGGAGAGCACAATCTTATCCACCCCCCGGCTTCGGGCGGCCCGGACCGCCTTGGAAACCAATACCTCCACCACCGCCTGCTGGAAACTGGCAGCGACATCATTCAGCCTCTTTTTAACCTCTTCCATTCCCCTCTCCTTAACGAAGTTCGCTACTGCAGTCTTGATCCCGCTGAAGGAGAAATCGAGGGATTCGTCCTTGATCATTGACCGGGGAAAACTGAAGGCTTGATTATCACCGTCCTTCGCTAGCCGGTCGATGACCACCCCGCCCGGATACCCCAGTCCCAGCAGCTTTGCCACCTTGTCGAACGCCTCTCCGGCAGCATCGTCCCTGGTCTTTCCCAGGAGTAGGTAGTCACCGAAGCCCTGAACCAGATAAAGATTGGTGTGCCCGCCCGAAACTACCATACCAATATAAGGGAAACTGAGTTCCTCCTCCAGAAAGATTGAGGTCAGATGACCTTCAAGGTGGTTGATACCAATATAAGGTATATGTTGAAAGTAGGCCAGAGACTTGGCCAGCGAGAGGCCGACCAGGAGAGAACCAATCAGTCCGGGTCCAGCAGTGACCGCGATCCCGTCGAGCTCCTTTAGAGTAATCCCGGCCTGCTCCAGTGCCTCCTTAACCACCGGGACGATTGTCTCGATATGCTTGCGGGAGGCCAACTCCGGGACCACACCCCCATACTTGGCATGAACCTCATCCTGAGAGTAGATAATATTCGAACGGATCTTTACCCCGTCCTCGACAACCGCGGCGGAGGCCTCGTCACAAGAGGTCTCGATACCCAGAATTAGCATGAAAAATCTCCTCGGTATGCTAACAGATTAAACCCCTCCCGGCCAAAAGTCAATTCTCAAAAAGCTGGGGGTTCCCCTGTTTTTAGGTAAAGGGAATAGAGACGGGACTTTCCTGGAATAAGGGCAGGCATTGATCCGCCTCGGGCGTACCGCCCCGATATGGTCAGGATAGGATTAGAAATTGCCTATTAGAATCTGGCATAGAGCTGGAATTGGGTAAGGTAGGCATTGTCCGCTTCCTCAGCATAGTAATCCCCAGGCAGGAAGTATTCTCCCAGTAGACTAGTAGAGACATTATCGGTAAGCTTATATCCGATCAGAAGCTGGGGGTTGTTACCCCGATTACTACCATCACCCGGCCCGTTCTCCTCATTAGCCCGGAAAATACATTCTTTTAAGGTAACGGTTAAATCCTCGATCGGCTCGACAGAGGCCTTCGCTTCGAGGATCAGCATATTGCCCCAGGCCCCTTCCTCCGTATCCAGTCCCTCGTAGCTGAAATGATCCTGGTTGGTATATAAATAGAGCTCGCTGTATTTCGGCCATTCGGAGTAAAAGCTGTCCCACTGCTCGTAGGTATCGGAGGTGCCCCGGTCGTCACCGGAGGTCATATAGCATCCCAGCTTGAAGAGCGGCTTAAATGGCAGGTCAGGCTGATAACTCGCATGGCCGTACCATCCCCAGGCATTCCGATCGGCATCCTGTTCTACGAAATCCGATAGCGTTAAGCGACCATTATACTTCCCGAACTGCTGAGCATACTCGGCCCCGTAGGAGAGGGGCGCGATGATCTTTCCGCTCACCCGCAGCCCGATGGCAGTGGTGTTCATATGGAGATGCTCCCGGTGAAGACCATAGAGCTCAGCGTGATGATCCTTCAGATACTTGTTGGTAAGATAGATCCCGTAAAGGTCCTCATCATCCCGGCTTACCCCGTAGTATACATCTTGTTTCCAGTTCTCGTTTATCTTGGCCGCGAAGATATCGCCGGTGGTGCTGTAGCCTAAATCAGCGGATATCTTGATGGCATCGAAGTAGGATGTCCGGGACTCGTCTGCGGGGGTACCCTCCTTGACCAGAAAGCCCTCTCCGTAGGCAAGGTCCTGCCGACCGAACCTCACCGAGACCGGGGTACCAAACAACTCGGACAACTGAATGTAAGAGTTGTCAATCACGATAAGATGTTCTATCGATAGAGACTCGTCCGGTATCCCCCAGGTCGGCTCGGCGGCCAATCTTATATATGCCCTAGCGTCATCCCATAGATCTACGTCAAGCCAGACCCGGGTGCGGTGGCGAAGAAACTCGGAGTTGTCCAGATCGACTTCCTGAGGTTTGTAAATATCGTCTTCGAGGTCGGTAACATTCTTGGTGGCTATTCCCTGGATCCGGATATCACCCCCAACCGTAACATCTCCCAGCTCCCATTCTTCCGTTTCACCCAACTCATCCGAAGCGAAGGATGAAACAGAGAAAAATATGACCAGAATTAAGGAACAGATTATTGCCATTGATTTTTTCATTGCAGACTCCTTAGAAAAATGGTTTTACATCATTAATACAAAGAATACTTGGATTTAAACCGTTTGTCAATAAACCATCTGGAGTTTCCTTGACTTTCTTCTGAATTTTACTTAGAATCTTATGTAAATTGCTCGTAAGGTTCGGGGCGTGGCTCAGCCTGGTAGAGCGCTTGGTTCGG
>CP070770.1:675198-680755 GCA_020345765.1 Deltaproteobacteria bacterium | reverse complement strand
CCGGTGCCGGCAAACTACCATGGGAAAAGGGGAAAAAGCACCTTCGCCTTCGAGCGTGATATGATCAACCGAAGCGACTACCAGACGCTGGCAAGTCTTATTCTGGAACGGAAGAAATCAGGTCATCTCCTTATCGGCTCGGAACATATTCTGGAGATGCTGCTTCAGGTAAAACCCTATACCTGCCTGCCTACCCTCCGTCCCCATGTAGACCCCGACGGCCGGATCGCCTGGCCCTGCCGGGCACCAAAAAACATGGATCCCGTCTATGTGAACCTCCTGGATTATCGAAATGTGGATGAATGCTGGGAAGCGGCTGATAAGTTAAAATCAGCCGCTAATTTCCACGGTCCCGAACCCCTCCAGTGCGGAGATAATTGTGCCTGGATGCAGAACTACACGACCGGGAGATACCACGAGTTTATCACCTCACCGTTGCGCTCCGGGATATTTTCCGAGATCCGGGAGTTCGTCTTTCAAAACCGATAAATGAAGAAGATGGAAGAAGTCATAAATAGACCCGAGCCCGGGGCCTATCAGACAACCTTAGGTGAATTACTAAGAGAAGCCGCTGTGCTAATTATTACCGCGCTCGCAATATGTTTGTTCTCTCAGAACACCAAAATTATGTCGATTGTTTTTGCCGCGATAGTTATATTTCGTTTTGTATTCTTTAACCGGAGAGGTGATGTTATATTCTTTTTAATGGGGGTAATCCTGGGTGGGGGGAATGACCTGATGTCGATGTGGAGAGGGGTATATTATTACACACCCGCAACTATTTTGCCGGTGCCCATTCCGGTGTGGATGCTGCTTTTTTGGGGGGAGATATTTGTATTTTTTCGGAAGTTGATACGTTATGGCCCGTTTCTCCGCCCGGAAACCCCTCGCAAAAGACTTCTGGATCTGCCCCTTGCCCTGGATATAATACTGTTTGCCGTTTACCGAATAATCATTTATCGTTATGCATCCGTGCCCTGGCTTCCAGACGCACTCTATGCCGGTATCTTGGTTGCCCGACTGCTCCTTTTGCCACCCAAGACCGATGAGCGCAAGCTAATGATAACCATACTCTTATTAGGCCCGGTATATGAAATAGCCCTGATCAGGTGCGGTCTTTATGTTTATCAGAACGGCTTCATTTGGGGGCTGCCATTGTGGCTTATTATCTGGTGGGTTTTCATCATCAGGGTATTCAAGGCCATAATTGATAGAATAGAACATTCGGTTGCAACCCGTTTAAGTTGATTTCTTAACACACAGATCTCCCCTGGCAGGTTAGATACGGATTGGATATTTGCCGTATCTTTTCCCGGCCTCAACCATTGCCCTATAGTTCTCCGGCTTGACATAATCGGGGATCGAGTTTGAGGCCGCCAGCCCATAGCCGCCTCCGTGAGCAAGTTCTTTTATCCTTTTCTTTACCTGTCTCTCAACATCTTCGACCGTTCCTCGGGTCAGTGTGTATTCCAAATCAATATTACCAAAGATGCAGAGCTTACCACCATAACGTTTCTTGACCTCGACAATATCCATGGCCTGGGGCTCAATGGGATGGATGGCCTTGACCCCACAGTCAATGAGGTCGTCCAGGACATCCCAGAGCTTCCCGTCGGAGTGGAAGATAAAGGGCAGGTCGGCACGATCAAGTATTTCCCCGATTTTCTTATACCAGGGAAAAACATATTTACGATAGACCTGAGGCGAGACTAAGGTTCCTTCAGTGAAGGCAAGATC
Source organism: Deltaproteobacteria bacterium (assembly GCA_020345765.1). GTDB lineage: Bacteria > Desulfobacterota. The sequence continues at coordinate 679,018 of CP070770.1, read as the reverse complement.
ATCGGACATAAAAACCGCGCCTACCCTGGGTATCTGGGCAAGCCTTCTGGTAATCTGCACATAGGTGGAGCCCACGAGCTCGAAAAGCGCCTCGACAACAACGGGATCATCGTAAAGGGCATAGGAAAAATTCTCTAACCCCATGGCCTGGGAGCAGTTTCCGAAAATGGCTGCGGGAGAGAGCATGCCCAGGATCTTCATTTTAGGCGGCAGAAGTTCGGCCATTTCAAAAAACGAAGTAAAGTCGACTTCTTCGGGGGAAGGCCAGGGAAACTCCTCTATATCCTTGACGGATTTGATGATTCCCTCACTCTCGGTAAGCCAGGCACGTTCGCGGGCAGCCTCGTTCAGGGAGCCGTCTGTGTCTGAAGCAGTTCGCATAAGGCGGGGAGAGAAAAAGGGCGGTAATACCGGGACGAAATCGTAACCCGCCCGTATGTAAAACTCAAGTTCATCAGCGGCGCTGCTAATCTCCCGACCCAGAAACCACTCCTGGATGGGTATTGCTATCTCGGCCTCGAAAAGAGGAACGCGATCAGGTTCCTCGCGGCGAAGCACTGCTTCAAGTCGGGAAAAATCAGGATCGAGGGGAACTCCCCCTAACTCTCCCTTAATTGAGAGAGGTTCTTTCTGTATCTCCTTCCCGGTACCGGTGATACGGTTTTTTATCCGTCCCCAGAGGGAGGGAAGCTCTATCTCACCGATGGTATCGCTGACCTTGAGGGTAGCACCGCCATATTCGTTGGTGATAAAGTTTATCTTGATGAAATGCTTACCATCGGGCAGCTGGTTGCCTGCCACCTGGATAATCAGCTTAGAGTTCCGTGCGAAACTGACGACCTCATCCAGCCGACCTCCACTCAAATTACGTAAACGTCCTCCAAGGGATAGTCTTAATTTGTTAATCGAGTAATGTAACCCGTCCACCTCGAGACTGATATCGCGCATTCCACTGATCCGTACCGGGGTCATACGGTTGGTGAAACAGAACTCGAACCCATCTTCGGTATTCCTAAGACTACCTCGTTCATAAACTTTGCTAACCAAAAATCCCGGGATATAGACCATATGTACCTCCTGCAGGCTATATGTTAGTATCGGGGTAGAAAATGTCAAGTCAATGTATAACAAGAGATAACTTATTAAAGATCCTTAGGGTTTCCGGTACTGGGGTGATAAAAGGCCTGCAAATAGATAATAATATTATTAATTATTTCAAGTAAATATCCGATAATAATATAATGTTTCGAGGAATTGATTTAAATTTTTAGGGTATTTAATTCTTGAACTGCAGATGAGGGTGGTATATACTTATCAGGTCTTATCCTGAACCTGTTGAAGTTTTAATTAACTAATAATAAGAGAAGGATAACCTAATGGCCGGTAAGATAAAGGTGCTGCCAGAGCAGCTGAGCAACAAAATCGCAGCCGGTGAAGTGGTAGAAAGGCCGGCTTCTGTGGTAAAGGAGCTGGTTGAAAATTCCCTGGATGCAGGAAGCTCAAGGATTTCGGTGGAGGTAGAAGAGGGGGGAAAGAGACTGATCCGGGTGATCGATGACGGCGAGGGGTTGGGGAGAGAGGATGCTAAACTCGCTTTTGAACGCTGGGCAACAAGCAAGATATATCAGGAAGAGGAGCTTCATTCTATCAGCACACTCGGATTCAGGGGGGAGGCCCTCGCCAGTATCGCTTCCGTATCCCGCGTGGTAATGATTACCAAGGTTGAAGGTGCCCTGGCAGGAACAAGAGTGAAAATAGAAGGAGGGAAGATACTTGAAGTAGCTGATGCCGGCTGTCCTCAGGGAACGGATATGGAGGTGAAAGAGTTGTTTTTTAATACCCCCGCCCGGAAAAAGTTTCTGAAAAGCACAAATACCGAGCTGGGTTGGATAACCGAAAACATGAATAGATTCACTTTAGGCTTTTCCGAAGTAGATTTTAAACTTATCCATAACGGAAAGTCGCTCCTCAGGGCATCCGCAAAAATGAGCCCATTAGATAGAGCGGTGGAGGCGTTAGGGGGTGAGGTTAAGGGAAACCTGTTTCCCGTATCTTTTAGCACCGGTAAATATGTTATTTCCGGTTATATCTCCCAACCCGATTATAATAGGGCCTCCTCAAAAGGACTCTACACATTCGTCAATCACAGGTATGTCCAAGATCGGGTAATAAACCACGCCATTATCGAAGCCTATCGCGATCTGGGTCAACGAAACCGATTCCCGGTAGCGGTTATATTTCTGGAAATGCCCCTTGAGTTAGTGGACGTAAATGTGCATCCCATGAAGAGAGAGGTTCGATTCCGGGACCAGAATAGGGTCCACGACGCCATCGTATCTGCAATCCAAAATACTCTACGGGAGGCCCCCTGGGTCAAAGATAAAACCGAAGGGGAGATCGAAAAAGACCCTGACATTACCAGCAGGAGGAGGGAATATAGGAAAGGAGTTCAGGAGGCTTTAGCAAAATATTCGTTCCAAGAGAAGGAAACCATCACCAAAAAGGGTTTTCCAAAGAAATATCAGCTAAAAATCAAGAGCGATGAACAGTATGCACCAGAGCTTACTTATCCGGATAGGAAGGAAGGTTTTTATTCATCACTCCAGATTATTGGTCAGGCTGCCAATACCTATATAATCTGCCAGAGTTCTGATAGCCTTTTCCTTATCGATCAGCACGCCGCCCAGGAAAGGATTACTTTCGTCCATCTGAAGGAAGGTTATTCCAAAACAAAGATAGCCCGGCAGAGCCTTCTCTTCCCGGAGACCATGGAACTGGGCTATCAGGAGGCAAAGGTACTTGAGAAGCATCAGGAGGAACTAAAGGAATTGGGGATGGAATTAGAACACTTTGGTGGGAATACCTTTATTATCAAGGCGGTTCCAGAGCTCCTGAGCAATGCCAACTACCGGGAGCTGATCCGGGACCTGATTGATGAGCTATCTAATGATATTAAGTCAAAAAGGCTAGAAGATAAGATAGACGAGATCCTTATTCTAATGGCGTGTCATAGTGCGGTAAGGGCTAACCAGCCCCTTACCGATAGGGAAATCGAAAGTTTACTTCAGTCACTGGATGAGGTGGAGTATTCCTCAAACTGCCCCCACGGGAGGCCGGTGGTAAAGGAAATAAGTTTCAAGGAGTTAGAGAAAATGTTTAATCGACGGTGAAATCCGTTTGATTATGCGAATAATATTTAAAGAACTGAATTCATTACTTATATTGATGGCAAAATGCAGAATATTGGACATAAGGGCAGGAAGATCCGGTTAATTATAATCTGCGGTCCCACCGCCAGCGGGAAGACCAAGATGGGAGTTGAGCTGGCTCAGCAAGTTAATGCCGAGATACTGTGTGCTGATTCGAGGCAGGTTTACATCGGGATGGATATCGGTACCGCTAAACCGACCAAAAAGGAGCAGGAATTGGTTAAACATCATTGTATCGATCTGGTCTATCCGGATGAGAATTTCAGTGCAGCGGAATTCAAAAAACATGCGAATCAGGTTATTGAGAAACTAACTAATGAGGGGAAGAATGTTATTGTGGTGGGAGGAACTGGCCTTTATATTAAGGCCCTGACCAAAGGGTTATTTGAAGGAGCAGGAAAGGCTCCCAAATTACGGGATAGCTTAAAGAGGGAGCTAGAAGAGTATGGTGAGCTGGATATGCATCGGAAACTGGCGGAAATAGACCCGGTTACGGCATCAAGACTCCATCCTCACGATTCTTTCCGGGTTTTAAGGGCACTGGAGGTATACTCCATTACCGGCAAACCGATATCAACTCTGCAGCGGGAGCACGGTTTTGGCGATAATAA
>CP070770.1:669532-675098 GCA_020345765.1 Deltaproteobacteria bacterium | reverse complement strand
CGCTTCACGAAGAGCCCGAATCGGACGAGGAAGTGGGGACGGAAGAGGAGATAACAACCGGGGAAGAGGAGCCGGATGAGATGGCAGGAGAGCCTGAGGCGGAGGAAGCAGAAGAGACGGTGCCGGAGGTCGTCTTCCACCCCGGGACCGATGACGAAGCACCCCTGGCCTTCAGGGGAGTGACACTACCGAAGACAGGGGAGAAGCCGGTTGCACCGGTAGAAGAGGCTAAGGTTAAGGAAGGTAAAGATGAGGGTGGGGGTGAAGGTGAAGCCGCGGTCTGTCCGCTGTTTATAACCATTACCAACCCTGCCAATGGAGGCGTGTACGAGCGGGTGGAACTGCCGGTGAGGGGTAGGACCTGTCCGGAGCTGGCGGTCCAGCTCTTTGTAGTCCTTCATCGTTTGGGGGGGGACGAGGTCCTGATTACCCGGGCCAGAACCGATGGAAGATATGAATTCCGCCGGGTGCGCTTCCGGAATGGCGATAATTCGATCCAGGTGGTTGTCGCTGACGAGGCAGGGAATATTGCCTGGGCGGAATCTAATTTCAAGGTAGAATTGGATGAGGATAATGACGAGGGAGAGGATGATTCTCCTTGCAGATACAGCGTCTGGCTCGATTGCCCGGCGAGGGAAGCGTATTCCGTGGACGAGGAGTTTACCTGCGGGGTCAATATCTGCTTTCCCGAAAGCAACCTGATGGTCTATGACATGAGGATAAGCCATGATCCCAGCGTAGTTAATATAGTGGAAGCTTCGGGCGGGGATGCCCCTGAGTTCGGGAGCCTGGTGATAAACAAACAGAACGTCCCGGCAGAAGGCGGTCTGGCGGTCTCTCCTTTTAACGGGGTCAATAACGGGTCGACCATGTTCAGCTCCCCCCGCGGGCTGAGGATAAATGTGGCCCAGCTTACCTTCAGGGCGGTGGGAGCGGGGAGCAGCCGGCTGTCCCTCCAATGTGTCGGCCTGTGGGACACTAATCTCAAGCCGGTCTCTCCTCATGGATCCAGGGATGCGCTGGTGAGGGTGAGATAATATTTCAATAAGTCTGTTGAGTTGTTGTGTCAACCAGACTCAATAGACCCAAAGGACCCAAAAGACCCAATAGACACTATAATGATAGATAAGATAACGGTCAATTTAGGCAAAGAGAGGAGCTACCCGATCCTGGTCGGGTGCGGGAACCTGGGGGAGGTGGGCGAGCACACTGCCCGCCTCAAGCAGAATGTCTCGGGGGTCTTCATCGTCAGCAGTCCCCGGATCTACGGGCTCTACGGCGAGCCGGTCGCGAAGAGCTTCAAAAAGGCCGGCTTCAGGCATGTCGGAACCGGACTGTTCCCGGACGGCGAGAGGAACAAATCCCTTAATAGCTACAGCAGGGTAATCGCCAAGCTGGTCGAGTTCGCCAGCCGGTCTTACGGCGCCAACGGGAGGGGTGGGATAATTATTGCCAACCTGGGGGGCGGGGTCGTCGGTGATTTAGGGGGGTTCGTGGCGGCTACCTTCAACCGGGGCGACAGCTCGGCCCGGGTCGATTATATCCAGATCCCCACCACCTTGCTGGGGTTCGTGGACTGCGGGGTCGGCGGGAAGGTCGGGGTGAACTTCCCCCGGGGGAAGGCGGTGGTCAAGAACCTGCTCGGTCAGTTCTATCAGCCCCGGCTGGTCTATGCGGACCTCGATGTCCTTAAGACCCTGCCCCGGAGGGAGCTGAAATCGGGTCTGGCCGAGGTCATTAAGTATGGGATTATTAAGGATAAATTGCTATTCGGATACCTGGAAAAGCATCACCGCGATATCCTCTCGCTCGAGCCCGGGGCGCTCAGGCATATCGTTAAAAAATCATATAATATCAAGGCGAGGGTAGTGGAGCAGGACGAGAAGGACCGGAAGGGGATCCGGGCGATCCTGAACTACGGCCACACCGTCGGGCATGCGATCGAGGGTGCCAACCTGCATTACAAGCACGGGGAGGCGATAGCGGTCGGGATGGTCTGTGCGGCCGAGATCGCCCGTGAACTGGGGATCTTCCCCCAGGAGGGGATTAAAAGGATCGAGGAGCTGATCAAAGCGGTCAGGCTCCCGGTCCGGGCGAAGGACTGCCGGCTCAGCGATATCCTGGAGCTCCTGAAGCGGGATAAGAAGGTGGTGAACGGGGTAAACCGTTATGTCCTCCCGACCGAAATCGGCCGGGTAATCGTCAAGCAGGGGGTGGATAACGGTATTATCCGGAGGGTTGTCAGGAAAAGATTAGAGTAATACGCCTTTGGCGAAATGAAAAATGAAAATTGTAAATTGTAAAATGCAAATGATATTAGGATTTATCATGATAATGATGCATGAAAAATATGAGATTTGGTACTTCAAAAAAAATAGCAAAAATTCGCAGAAAAAGCTTGACAAAGGGGGAAATTTAGGATAGACTATAATAGACGTGAAACCCGCCAGGGGCTTGAGGAAGAGGCCCCAATGAGGCGTTTAATATATGCCAATCATCTTACCATGAAAGGAGGTGAATCGGAGAAGGGCTTATTTGTGGCGGTTTTTATATCTTTTTTAGCAATCATTCTTTTATCTTGAAGGAGGAATAAAATGAGTTTTAAATTGAAAGGAGGGATGGCGGCGGCAGCCTTTGTCCTAGTTGCCCTATTGGCGGTCACCCCGGCGATTGCCGGTGATGTGTATTATGGTGACGCCAACCTGAGCGGGGCAGTCGACGGAGCCGATGCCGGAGTGGTCCAGCAGGGCATAATCGGCAGCCTTGGCGTGCCACCGAATGCTGATGCTTCTGGGCATGATGCGGCAATAAAGGTTTCCGATGTACTTGCCATCCAGCAGCTTATCGCTTTCTACCGGGCTGACCTGCCGGTAGTGGCCCCGCCTAGTGTCAATGCAATTGAGGACATTACCGGACCGGCGAATGTTATAATCCCGCTTGATAGCACCATGCCAGTAACTCTAAATATCGTCACTTCAATTACTCCTCCGCGGGGTAACCTGAGCTGTGCGGGGATTGTTGTGGATTTTACCTGCAACGGCTGCCCTCCCGGGGGTTCGGTTGATTCCCCCGCGGTGGCTGATGCCAGTTGTCAGGTAACGACTACTTTAACTTGCGGTCCAAACTCAGGGATAGGATCGTTGACTGCGACGATTACTCTGAGAAGACCGTCAGGTGCAGTAGTGGGGACGGTAACTAATACGGTAGCAATCGGGCTTGAATTTGGCGGTACTTGCAGTCATCCGGTACCTGGTGCACCGGTTTTAATCCTGTCGCTTCCGAGGGACGGTGCGAGTAACCTGCCGCCGGATTCGGTGACCCAGAATATGCCGGTGGATGCCTACCTGAAGTTCGTTTATGATCAGGACGTAGACATTAGCGGCGCCACTCTCTCTGGTAGCGCCGGTGGCTCTCTGGCCCTGGAGACTACCAATTACACTAACGATACCGTGGCGTGGTATGGTCCTGGGTTGTCCTACGAGACCGACTATACGCTGGGTATTTCCGGTGTGGTTGACTGTGATGAAGGCAATCCGGCGCCGGCGATCAACCTCAGCCTGCGGACGGCCCGAGAGGTTACTGCAGCGGATGTCGGTCAGAACGGTGAGGGGTTCTTGGACGGCATGCTGACGGTAAGGGTAGTCAATGATGTGAACGAGGTGGTGCTTACCGAGGCGGTAGTCCAGATCAATACCTCGGTAACCTGGGACGATCCCGGCTGGGCGAAAGAGGTTCAGGCTTATACCGGCGGGACGATTACTTTTATGAGCGCTGTTGTCCCCCTGAACCAGCCGATAACGATTACGGTCATGGCTCCCGGGTATGAGTATCTGACCTTCACCGGGCTGGATGCCCGCGAGGTGGTTCTGGGGCTCCGGTACCGGGGTCTGGGGGTTACCAACCTGCAGGAGACCGATATTATCGGGGATTTCCCTCCGGCCGGGTTTGACAGCATCCACGCTTATAACGCAAGAAGTGTTGATGTTCCCAATCCGGTCAGGTTCGGAATGGCCTCTTTCGGCTTCTTCCGGAGGACTCTGACCACCCTGGAGACGAAGGATATCTTCGGTCCCAATGTGTGGCAGACATTAACGATAATCGGTCAGTCGATGGGTATGCCGCTTCCCTGTAACATCCATCTGCCGGATATGGTCTCCGCGCGGGAGGACATACCTACCGGCGGAACGGGTTTTGAACCACAAGCCTTCTACCGGCTGAGGACCGAGCGAACCGGGGATGTATATGTCGCCGTGAACGGGGCTACGGCCAATATCCAGCTTATGAATTTAAAGTCTCTGCTTTCAAACCCAGACCTTACTGGTCTTATATCCTCACTTATGATGGCCGGAGTCGAATCTGATATCCAGAGGGTGACTATCCCGGATACCGGGGCAGGAAGCTGTCTCTCCCTGATCGTGGATGACAACAACCACGGTCTTGCCAACGATTCCTTCACCGGATGCCCGGTTGCTTTCGACGGGCGGCGGATGCAGCTCGATCGTTATCAGTTCGGCTGGCAGCACCCGACAAATCTCTGGTACAGCCCTACGTTCAGCTTCGACAGCGCGATGAGGGTAAATATGAGTAACTGGGCCTACGACCCGGATATGTCGGAGAACTACTCGGCCCGGCGGACCTGCCTGGATAACCGCGAACCTCCTCAGGCGGCACCTTGCCGGATCCCGGTCCTGCAGCTCGGTATCCTCGGTATGCCGGACGGCACCCAGGTAGGGATCTCGATGGCGGTCCAGAACCTCACGACCGGTACCGGACCGACTGCCGTTTCCTCCAACCTGTTAGGGCTTCCGGATGTGGGAGCTATCGAGAGCGATCTCGGCCTTACTCCCGGGTCGATCGAGATTGGCGTAGCTAGCGTGATGTTCGACTGGGAGATCCGGTTCAATGCCTTGAACGATCGGGGCTTTACGGATGTCGGGACGGGCGGAGGATGCAATGTCGGTCCCTGCTTCTTTGTCCCGAACTCGGAATGGTTGACGTGGGTATACGGGGTAAACCCGGTTGATCCCGGGGTCAGCGGCGGTTATGATTCAGGACCCGCTGCTGCATCGTCTCCGGCTAACGACCTGATAGACCGGATCTTTGAGGCTCCGGAGGCGCCCGGTTCCGATGACGGGACTCCTCCCGATGCCTATTTCAATACCGATATATTGATGAGCAGGCTGATAGATTGCGACCACAACGCATCTGTACTGGATCCCTCATACACTATAAGGGATTACGTTGGGGATACCCCGCAACAGGTGCCGGTGGACAATTCAGTCTGGAGGTTCTATGCTCCCGCGAGTTTAGACCCGTCAGCGACGATAAAGGCCCATCTGCCTCCGGTCCCGACGGTGGCGGAGATCAATGGTCTGGGCTTGACCGGTGCTAACTTCACCTTCGAGAGTGAGGCGGAGACCGGTGTTCCCAACGGTTTCGAGCTGGAATGGGCACTTAATGCGGCCAACCTGCCGACTAATACGACCATGCAGAATATTCTGATAAGGGATCAGATGCTGTTTGACGTCCGGCATGCAAGCCAGAACCATCAGCGGTTCATCTTCCA
>CP070770.1:663789-669432 GCA_020345765.1 Deltaproteobacteria bacterium | reverse complement strand
GGCAGGGAGAACACGGCCAGCGGCGAAAGTTCCAGTGTCAGCGGGGGCGAAACCAACACGACCAGCGGCGCCTACTCCAGTGTCAGCGGGGGGGGGAGCAACGAAGCCAGTGGCTACGGGTCCAGCGTCATCGGGGGCGGTGACAATACGGCCAGCGGCAGCTGGTCCAGCGTCAGCGGGGGCCAGCAAAATACGGCCAGCGGCATGTCTCCCAGCGTCAGCGGGGGCTATGACAACACAGCCAGCGGCTTTTTCTCCAGCGTCAGCGGGGGGCAATCCATATCCGTTTTCGACGATTACGACTGGGCGGCCTGCAGCGACTATTTATGTGAAGGTCCCTAATTCTTATACCGTAATTTGTAAATCGTAAATCGGGAATTAAGAAGGCGGTTGGGGGAATTTCCCCAGCCGCCTTTTCTTTAACCAAATCCCCCCTGTCCTTACGAAGTCCGCCTAAGGCGGACGAAGCAGGATTAATCTCCTACTTACTTTTGACAACCGCACGGGATAGAAGTATAATCCACTGACGCTTTTAGGTTTATAACTCTTTTAACGGAGGTAAGAAATGAAAAAGTCGGGACTCATCGCGGTCAGCCTCTTCTTCGCCCTCTCGCTCCTCACTGCCTGCGGTGTGGGCATGGGGGGAGGCGCTGGAGACACACAGGGCCAGCCGGATTTGGAGGAGCTGATCGGGACGATTAACGAGCTGGAGGTAAAAGTGGGGAAATTAGAGAGGGAGAACGAAACCCTTCAGGACATACTGAGCACGGTGACTGAGCATCTTTTGGTCGCGGAGGAAGACATTGCTGACCTCACCGGAAACATCGATATAAACGTCGGTGCCCTAGCCGACCGGCTTACCACAGCCGAGGGGGACATTGCCGCCCACGACGGCCGACTCACAACAGCCGAGGGAAGTATTACCACCATACAGGGTACCCTCACTGCTATTGGCGTCCGGCTGAGCACAGTAGAAGCCAACAACGCCCTTCTGCTCAATCCGTATTTATCCGTAGAAACAGGCCCGATTAACAGCTTGAGCGGTCCCCACGTGATCCTGACCGGGATTAACCTGCACGTCCGAAGTGGAGGCGGGTCAACTGGCGCAGTGGTGAACGGCCTGGGTAATTTATTGGTGGGATATAACGAGGAGCCTTTCAGCTTAGATCCCGGAGACCGGGGCGGCTCGCACAACCTCATCGTAGGCCCTTATCACAGCTACTCGAGCTACGGCGGATTCCTGGCGGGCTATCGGAATACAGTAAGCACCCGTTACGCCAGCGTCAGCGGGGGTAATAATAATAATGCCAGCGGCCAGTCTTCCAGCATTAGCGGGGGCCGGTACAACACGGCCAGCGGCGCCTACTCCAGCGTCAGCGGGGGCGAAACCAACACAACAAGCGGCTATGCCTCCAGCGTCAGCGGAGGCAGGTATAATTGGGCCAGCGGCTGGTGCTCCAGCGTCAGCGGGGGGTTAGATAATTTTGCCCTCGGCGACTTCTCCAGCGTCAGCGGGGGATACAACCATATTATGATCAGCGACTACGGTTGGATGGCCTGCGGCGGTTATACGTGTTTTGATGTCGTGCCCTGATTCGTGTAAAAATAGGGACAGCGCCCATTTTATCAAAGTGCAATGTTCAGAGTACAAAGTTCAAATTATTAAAAAGGTAAATCACCTAAATTTATATCGAATAAAAAGGCGGTTGGAGAGAATCTTCAGCCGTCTTTTCTTTGACATTGTCGTATCTAAGTAATATAAGTAAATGGACAGGGAAATATGGTCGCAGATTGCGGCCGCAAGATCAACAAGGTGCAGCAGTATTTTAAAAGGGGGTGCAGTCATGAAGAAGTCAAGACTTATCGCGGTCAGCCTCATCTTTGCCTTTTCGTTACTTGTCGGATGCGGTGGCGGGATGGAGGTAGGTGCCGGAGGCGCATCTAACAGCACATCGGACGAGCCGGGGTGGGAAGAGCTGGTGAGGGCGATTAACGACCTGGAGGTAAAGGTGGAGAAACTGGAGAAAGATAACGCAGCCCTCCAGGACATACTGAGCATGGTGACCGAGCATCTGCTAACGGCCGAGGAAGACATTGCTGATCTCACCGGAAACATCGATATAAACGTCGGTGCCCTCGCCAACCGGCTGAGTACAGTCGAATCCAACAATGCCCTTCTGCTTGACCCGTATTTAACCATCAGCTCGGGCACGATTGAGAGTCTGGCCGGGCCCCATGTGATCTTAACCGGAGCTAACCTGCATGTTAGAAGCGGAGGGGGCTCGACGGCTGCAGCGGTTAACGGCGTAGGTAACCTAATAATGGGATATAACGAATACTTGAGCGGTAACAGGGGCGGCTCGCATAATCTTATCGTGGGCACTCAGCATAACTACTCAAGCTACGGCGGATTCCTGGCGGGCTATAGGAATACGGTAACCACCCGTTACGCCAGTGTCAGCGGGGGAGCAGACAACACGGCCAGCGGCGACTACGCCAGCGTCAGCGGGGGGTATTTAAATGTGGCCAGCGGCGTTGCCGCCAGCATCAGCGGGGGGTATTTAAACACTGCCAGCAGTTATGAATCCAGCGTCAGCGGGGGCAGGGAGAACACGGCCAGCGGCGACTACTCCAGCGTGAGCGGGGGCGAGAAAAACATGGCCAGCGGATATGCCTCCAGCGCCAGCGGGGGCAGGGAGAACACTGCCAGCGACGCCTACTCCAGCGTGAGCGGGGGTAGGGAGAACACTGTCAGCGGCTGGTACTCCAGCGTCAGCGGGGGCAGGGAGAACACTACCAGCGGCTGGTACTCCAGCGTCAGCGGGGGCGAAACCAACACAACAAGCGGCTTATACGCCAGTGTCAGCGGGGGGTATTTAAATGTGGCCAGCGGCTTTACCGCCAGCGTCAGCGGGGGCTACCAAAACACGGCCAGCGCCAGCTACTCCAGCGTCAGCGGGGGGTGGAGCAACACGGCCAGCGGCGATAGATCCAGCGTCAGCGGGGGTAGATTGAACACGGCCAGCGGTATTATCTCCAGCGTCAGCGGAGGCAGACAAAACACGGCCATCGGCGAAGGTTCCAGTGTCAGCGGGGGTTCTGGCAAATCCGTTTCCGACGATTACGACTGGGCGGCCTGTGATGTTACGTGTACTCCGTAGGTGTTGAATCGGGATTAGGGAATAATCAATAGGATTAAGGATTAAGGGGTAGGGATTAAGTTGAAATTGCAAAGTGCAAGGTTCAGGGTTCAAGGTTCAAATGATTAAAAGGTAAGCTATAGAGTTTTATCCCGAATAAAAAGGCGGTTGGGGATTTCTTCCCCGCCGCCTTTTCTTATTAAATTCAGGGCTATCGATTCGCTCAGTTACAAATAATCACTCGAATCCTTGACCCCTAGAATCCTCGAACCCTTTCTCTAAGAGGGACAGCGCCCGTTTTATCAAAAATAGAACCGTCCCCTTTTTTGACTGAGGAGTCCCGTATAGGGCGTCTCGAAGGGCTATTCCCTGAGTAAAAACACTTGACATCCCTGATAATTATTTGTAGCTTATTGGCAGGTGGGGAATTTCTGATTGCTACTTGTGACAGTGATTCCGTTGCTTATTGGACCGGCCGCTCCCCCCACCTGAATCAGTATAACCCGAAGTCATTTAGTTTTGTAACCTGTCCCGAGCCCCGCCTGTGGCGGGGTCGAAGGATGGGATTTGACATAGGAGGTTGAGATGAAAGTCCGTAAAATACTATGCCCAGCCTTGATCTTCCTGGGCCTGATGGGAACCGACACGGCTGAGGCCGAACAGACTGTCAGGACAGGTCTGTTGGACCTCTCGGATAAAGAGCAGGTTTTCGAAGAGCACCGTAATACCGTCTTTAAAGGACTTATTCAGGGATTAGCTGAGAGAGAGGGCTGGGTAGTCATGCCGCCGGAGGAGGCAGAGGCATTGCTCAGTGGCAGGGTGCTTTCGGCCGAGGAGAAAAGGCAGATTGAGAGAGCGGAAAACCTTTTTAATGAGGGAAAGTCGCTGTTTACTCATCTGGAATTTGATGAATCCTTCAAGAGCCTTAAGGAAGCGCGGGACATATTCGAGAGTAATTTCGCTGTCATGGAAGATGTCACTCCTCTGAGTGATGTCTACTTTTACCTGGGATTGAACTATTTAGCAATCGGGCAGATAGAGGAGGCACAGGAAGAGTTCCGGAAGTCGATTCGACTGAACCCCGGGAGGGAATTGGTCAAGGGTGATTATCTCCCGGAGGTGTATGACGCATTTGATAAGATGAATGATGAGGTATTAAGCTCCCCGCAGCCGATTATAAATATCCGTTCTTCTCCCTCCCTGAGTGAGGTCTATTTGGATGGCCAGAAGGTAGGGGTTACCCCGCTGACTATTAAGGAAACACCGCCGGGGCGCCATCAGTTTCGCCTGGAGAAGGAAGGTTATCAGACCGAATACCGGGAGATCGAGGTAGCTCCAGGGGAGGTTCGGGACTTCGAGATATCCCTGCGGGAGGCCGGGGGAGTGGTGGTAATGAAGGAACTGGTGGATGAGATTGAGAAGCGGGGGGCACGGGACAACGTGCTGGCCCACCATGCTGCAAAGCTGGGGAGGATCCTTGATTGTCGGTATCTGACGGTCGGGAGAATGACCCCGCTGGTCGAGAGGTATCTGTTGACGGTTTTTCTCTTTGATGTTTGGGGAGAGAAGATGATCAAGCGTATGGAGGAGAAAGTGGATGTGGCGGACACTGATCTTGCCGAGAGGATGCAACGGCTAATTTCTGCCCTGACCGGGGAGGTAAGTGATGAAGAGCAGGTATCAATAGAAAAGAGGAAGTTTCGGTTACCTATTGAGATTGAAGGTACGTCGGAATATAGCGATTATCAGGCGGAGAAAAGGCGAAGCCAGATCTGGTTCTGGAGCTCGGTGGGGAGTGCGGCTGCCTGCGGGGTGGCGGCGGGTGTTCTCTATGTGGGGGCAGCGGACGCCGAGGATACGAACAAGGCCGAGAATCAACTTTACCTGAATTCGACCAGTACTGAGGAGGCTGAGCTCCACTATCAAAAGTTAAAGGATGCGGCTGACGAGGGCAGATCAAAGGCACTTTACGGGAATATTTTTCTGGGAGTGGGTGCGGCGGCCGCGGGTTCGGCGATCTTGGCCTTCCTCAGCTTTCCAGAGGAACCCGCAGAGCATGCAAGAAAAACCAGCGTAGTTCCATATTACAGCATGAGTGGGGAATTAGGCTTTGTCTTTAGTATGAATTTTAACCTGTAATTCCACGCTCCTTGGGTCGGGGAGATTTGTTTTCAGGAGATTATTGAGCTCCGTTAAATTCTCTCAAGTTTACGGGTATAGCGGGATTGCCTACGGTTGGAGGGGGGATAGGATCACAATCCTGCGGTTATTGGCTTTATTCCAGTTTATTTACCTACCGGGGTGTAAACCTCATAATTTTCGGGCTAAACAGCTACGCTATTTAAGACCTCATAAAAATATTAGAAGATTCTAATTTTTTCTTGACAAGCTCAAATCCTTGTGTTAACTCTATTTTTGGTTTAGTTAATAACGATTAATTCCTTAAATGAAGGCCATTGTTACCCAATGAAAGGAGTGGAGTTATGAGACGAAACATACTGAT
>CP070770.1:657879-663689 GCA_020345765.1 Deltaproteobacteria bacterium | reverse complement strand
ATATATATCATAATCCTATAAACTATCTAGGGAACATCAAACTTAAAGTAATTGACATATTAGAGGGAAGTAATGTATAAAAGAATATCTTTTCAAATTCTAATGACCAAGTCCCAATCAATAAGGGCTAGGGTAGAAATTTTATGTTAGACTTCTTATTCAAAACTTTACGAGGTATGAAATGAGAGATGTGTATATAATCGGAGTGGGTATGACCCGGTTCGGCAAGTTTCCGGATCGGGGACTGAAATCGCTGACCCAGGAGGCGGTAGATCAGGCGCTAAAACATTCAGGTGTGGAGAAGGACAAGCTTGAGGTTGCGAGTGTGGGCAATGCCTATGCCGGGATAGCCACCGGCCAGGAGTCGATCCGCGGGCAGGTGGTGCTCAGGGCTATGGGTATCGGCGGGCTGCCGGTTTATAATATCGAGAACGCCTGTGCCTCATCGGCATCGGCCTTCATGGTCACCTGGATGGATATTGCTCTCGGTCTGCATGATATCGGCCTTGTCCTCGGGATGGAGAAGATGTATCTCGAGGATCGGGATAAGCGGCTGTCGCTCTTCTCCGCTTCCATGGACCAGGATATTATCGAGGCATTTAAGCAGATGGCAAAAGCTAGTGCCGAGTCCGCCGCCAAGAAATCCGGGGCAAAAGGCAAAGGCGGCAAGCGGAGCCTCTTCATGGATGTCTATGCCATGGCAACGCGCTGGCATATGGAAAAATACGGGACTACCCAGCGCCAGCTTGCCGCTATCAGCGCAAAGAACCATCAGAACAGTGCCCTTAACCCCTATTCCCAGTATCAGGAGCCGATGACGATCGAGGAGGTGCTTTCCGCACCCGAGGTCTCCTACCCCCTGACCCGGCCGATGTGCGCTCCCGTAGGTGACGGTGCGGCCGCAGCGATCCTCTGCTCCGGGCAAACATTGAAGAAGATCGGGGTCTCAAAGCCCGTCAAGGTGCGGGCTGCCATCCAAGCATCCGGCCGCGACCGGGGCATGGACGACCCCGATATCGGCGAGATCGTGGCGGACAAGGCCTACGAGATGGCCGGCCTGGATCCGGAGGATATTGATTTAGCGGAGGTGCACGATGCCACTGCTTTCGGGGAGCTCCGTGCCCTGGAGAACATGAAATTTTGCCCGGTCGGTGATGGCGGGCCTTTTTCCGAGGCTGGCAACACCTCCCTAGGCGGCAAAATACCGGTAAATCCCTCCGGAGGCCTGGAGTCCAAGGGTCATCCCGTAGGGGCCACCGGGGTTGCCCAGATTACCGAGATCGTCTGGCAGCTTCGCGGCGAGGCGGAAAAGCGGCAGGTTGAAGGTGCCCGGATCGGCCTGACCGAGAATGGCGGGGGCAACATCGGCCTTGAAGAGGCCGCAATGGTGGTTACTATTTTGGAGAGGATCTGATATAAACAGCATTTTCTCAGCTTAGGAAAATAAGGTTCCCTCTCCCCTAGGGGATAGTGAAATGATGAGGGGGGATAAAGGAAGGAAGTTAAAAATGGCGGAGAGGCAGAAATCATTCATGGATCAGGTTATCGAGCAGAGGATCGAACAGTATGGGGACAAGGTCTTCCTTTACTTTAAAGATCAACAGGTTACATACAAAGAGTTAAACGAAAATGTAAATCGTGTTGCCAATGGCCTCCATGATTTGGGAATCAGGCCCGGAGATAAGTTGGGCATCATGTTGCCCAACTGCCCGGAGTTCCTCTATTCGCATTTCGCTATCCTCAGGATCGGTGCCTCGCCGGTTCCAATTAATGTCGCCCTCAAGGGGGAAGGACTGAAGTATATTATTGACAATTCCGAGTCCAAGGCCATCTTTATCGATTCCAGTTTTCTGGAATCATTGAAACGGGTAAGAAGCGAGCTATCCGGCCTCAAAAAAGAGATATACCGTATAGAAGAGCCTGCCAAGGCAGAGATTCCCAAAAATGCCACTTTATACTCAGATTTGCTCAAATCCCCGCCGACACCCCCTGATATCGATATCGGAGAGCCCAGTTTCGGCGTAATGTACACCTCCGGCACTACGGGTCGCCCGAAGGGGGTTGCCGTTAAAAAAATAAACGTCGAGGGGTTCTTAACCCTCTGGGGGGCTATGCAGGCGGGCCCGGATGATACGATCTATACCTGTCTACCGCTTTATCATGGAAATGCCCTGGGGATCTCGGTTATGGGTACCCTTTTCATGGGTTGCTCTCTGGCATTAGGCGAGAGGCTCAGTGCCTCGCGCTTCTGGGACGAGATCAGGAAATACAATGCCGTCGAGTTCAATTCCCTCGGGGCAATGATACCTATCCTGATGAAACAGCCGGAAAAGAAAAACGATGCCGATAACCCGGTAAGAATTGTCCTTTCGGCGGCAACGCCCAAGGACGTCTGGGAGGCCTTTGAGAAGAGGTTTAACCTGAAGATCGTCGAATGGTTCGGTATGGTGGACTCTCCGGGATACCTGATAAACACCGAGGGCAAGGTAGGGGCGATGGGCAAGCCGATCGGGGAGGCTGAATTTGCTATATTTGACGATAACGACAATGAACTACCGCCGGGGAAGACCGGGGAGCTCGCCTTCCGGGTCCCGGGAGAGAGGCCGACCAGCTACTATAAAATGGAGAAAGAGACCGAGGAGGCCTACCGGGGTGGCTGGTTCCATACCGGAGATTTAGCTTACCGGGACGAAGAGGACTGGTATTACTTTGCGGGCCGGAAGAAGGAGGCGATGAGAAGGAGGGGGGAAAATATATCTTCCTGGGAGGTTGAGCAGGTAATCAATTCTCACCCGAAAGTCCTGGAATCGGCCGCCGTGGGGGTCCCCTTCGAGCTGGGAGAGGAGGATGTAAAGGCCGTTGTGGTCCTTAAGGAGGGGGAGAAGCTCTCACCCGAGGAATTACTTGATTTCTGTCAGGAGAGGATGGCCTATTTTATGGTGCCGAGATATGTTGAGTTCAAAGATAGTATTCCCAAAACCGGCACCCACCGGCCGATTTACCCGCCGCTGAAGGAAGAAGGGGTGACACCCAATACCTGGGACCGGGAAAAGGCAGGTTATAAGGTGAAAAGGTAAAATGCATAACTCTGAACTTGTAAAGAGCTATGAGCCATTGTTTAATCCCCGCTCGGTGGCGGTTGTCGGTGCCTCCAGCATGCCGGGAAAGTGGGGATTTATCATCCCGATGAACCTGATCCTCCGGGGGTACTCCGGGAAGGTATTTATGATTAACCACAGCGAAAAAACTGTCCTGGGCTCCCCGGCCTATAAATCGGTAAAAGACATTGAGGACGATCTTGACCTGGTGGTAGTTGCCGTTCCTGCCCCTGTGGTAAGCAGTGTAATCCGGGATTGCGGAGAGAAAGGAGTCAAGAATGTCGTTGTCATATCGGCAAATTTCCGGGAGACCGGTCCCGAGGGGGAAAAGCGCGAAAGAGAGTTGATTGATACCGCCGGCGAGTTCGGCATCCGGATCATCGGGCCAAACTGCATGGGGATTTGCTCTCCCAAGAACAAGCTTTTTGCCCTTGGAGCTCCCGTCGGCCCTCCCCCGGGAAATATCTCCTTTATCTCCCAGAGTGGCAATCTCGGGATCCAGCTCCTGTCCTGGGCCGATAGGGCGAACCTGGGGATCAGCCGCTTTGTCAGCAGCGGTAACGAGGCTAACACCAAAAGTCATCATCTCATGGAATATCTGGGTGCGGACCCGGAAACCAAGGTCATTATTATGTACCTGGAGGGCATTAACGAAGGCGAGCGATTCCTCTCCGTTGCCCGGGAAGTCATCCGGGAGAAGCCGATCATCGCCTTGAAAATTGGAAAGAGTGAAGCCGGAGCCCGGGCCGCCCGCTCCCATTCCGGCTCCATTACCGGCTCCCGCGCAGTATTTGAGGCGGCAGTTAAACAGGCGGGGATAATCGAGGTCACTTCCACCGAGGAGATGATTGATATGGCCCGCAGCTTCGGGCAACTGCCTTATCCGAAGGGAAACCGTGTGGCCCTGATGACCCTCGGCGGCGGTTGGGGGGTTGTTTCTGCGGACCAGTGTGAGGCTCGGGGCCTTGCCCTGCCCCAGCTATCCGAAGAAACCATAAAGCAAATAAACAGGTTTTTGCCCGATTTCTGGAGCCACTCCAACCCGGTGGATCTGGTCGGATCCCTGCGGCGCTCCAGCCATTTCAAGGCAATGCAAGCACTGATCGAGGACGATAACTTCGACGGCATGATAACCCTGGGGGCACTTCTGGGGGGACAGACGGATCGTTGGAGCGGTTATAGGACCGTTGCACATATTGTCAAGAGGGTCTTCCTTTATTACCGGCACCGGGTTCCCCTCTTCCTCCATAACATAATATTCCGGGGTCTTTCCCGGCTATCGAAAGAGGCCAAAATCGCCAGAGAGAGCTATAAGCAGGGTATCGGCAGCAGATCCGAAAGGCTCGACCCCAGGGAGTTCGGTCAGTGGGGACCCGGGATATATGCTAAAAAGATTCAAAGCTTTATGGAAGAATCAGGTAAACCTATTATCTCCGTTGCCTCCGATGCCTTCGACCTGAGCGATTTCTACAAAAAGTATAGTCTGATCGCCTTCGGAAGCCCGGAAAAGGCGGTTAATGTCATGGTGGGGCTGGTCCGCTACAGTAATTACCTGAAAACCCGGGGAAAGGATGAAGAGGCCGTCTTCCATCCTGACACTGAAAGGGCCAGGAAGATCTGGGATAATGCCGGCGAAACCCTCTCTGAACACGAAGGCAAGGAACTCCTTGCCTGTTATGGTATTTCTACCACTAATGACCGTCCGGCGGCAACCGCCGATGAGGCCGTCAGCGCGGCGGAGAGTATCGGCTACCCGGTAGCGGTAAAAATCGACAGCCCGGAGATAACCCACAAGACCGATGCGGACGGGATTCGCCTGAGCCTGACCGATACGGATACCGTAAGGAAAGCCTTTGCCGAGGTTACCGCTAACGCTAAAAAATTCAATCATGATGCGAACATCCGTGGGGTATTGGTTCAGGAGATGGTCTCCGGGGGAACCGAGGTCCTAATCGGGAGCAGCCGGGACCCACAGTTCGGGCCTACTATTGTCTTCGGGCTCGGCGGGGTATTCGTTGAGGTTCTCAAGGATACCTCTCTCCGGGTAGTTCCTCTTACCCGACACGATGCCCTGAAGATGGTCCACGAGATCCGGGGCATAGAGATCCTCAAGGGCTTCCGGGGCAGCCCGCCCGCGGATATCGAGGCAATAATCGATACAATCCTCAAGGTCAACCGTCTGATCCAGGATTTCCGTGACGAGATCGAGGAGATGGACATCAACCCGCTGATGGTATTCCCGGAAGGTAAAGGGGTAAAGGCCCTCGACTCTCTGATCATCAAACGCCCGTCTAAAAGTTAGATCCTAGATCACAGATTTCAGTAGTATAGCCGGGGTTTTCCAACCCCGCTTTCTTTTTTGGGATTTGGATTTTGGATTTGATTTGGAATTTGAGCTTTATCATTTGATATTTATACTATCCCTTATCCTGCCTTAGGCCTTATAAAGAAAAAGACCCGGATCTTTAAAATAATATATTTCTTCTTATATATCAATGATTTATTCCATAAATACATAATATTTCGAGGAAACACCTCGGGCTCATTTTTTATTTTACAGGGATAATTTTTTATGTTAATATTGCGTTAAGACTCCCCGTGCTTTCAAACAGGGCATTCAAAAACTCCTCCCCCTTGATGGGGGAGGATATAGGTGGGGGTGATCAAATAGTATCACCATCCCCTTAATTCCCTCCCCTCAAGGGAGGGGAT
>CP070770.1:651909-657779 GCA_020345765.1 Deltaproteobacteria bacterium | reverse complement strand
TTCACCCCCTTCTCCCACTTTACAATTAGGACCAGTACAGCCGGAGGAGCCACGGGTTAAGTTTCTCGATTGGATATTAACCGTTATCTCAGGCCCCTTGGGGGCGCCGGAGGCGCCGGGGTCGCCGCAGGTTCCTATTACCTGATATCCCTGAAGTGTGAAATCGAACCCCCCCGGTACTCTAATCGACCCCACTGTAGTTACCGGGCCATTGCTCCAGAAAAAGACATCATTCCCGATATCCGTAACAGGGATCGCTTCGTAATTCAATCCGCAAACCCGCTCCAGAGCATATTGCAGCCCGGCGTCGGAAGCATAAAGTGCGCACCGTGACCTTCTTTCGTTGCCGGCGATCTCGATCTCGGTTTTCGAGGTTTGAATCGCCGCCAGCCCCAGGACGGTGAGAATGATCAAAAGCAGCATGGCAACGATAAGGGCGGCCCCTCTTCTACTTCTTAAAAGTCTTCCTACCTTCTTTAACATCGCTTTCCCCCTTTTTAAAATATACTAATAACTAACATAAACTCCCCCGGGTAAGAGCCCTAATCCAAGGTTTCTGACCCGCACCCGGGTTGAAAGCGTCCGGGTGCGGCAGGTCCCATCGGCGGCACTTCCATGGATATCCAGCCCGCTAGCATAGCCCGGATCCTCCATCTCGGTCCGGACTATCAGGGTGATGATAACATTTCTGATCGCATCCCGGAAAAACTGGCGATCTCCGTCATTGACCGCACCGTCACCATTGAGATCTCCACCCCCTAAAGGACCTAAGTTACCAATAGGATAATTATCAGGATCAGGAGTTAATATCATATCCCCATCCGGGTCGTCAAAGTCAATAAATCCATCCCCGTCACTATCCATTCCATCACTTACCGCAGCCGGACGATCCCCATAGTCAACCTCCCGGCCATCGGCCAGGATCTCGTAATCAAACAAGGACTCATTGATGCCAGAAAGTCCATTGACAACATTCTCGATCATCAGTTGTGGCAATGTCGTTGTGGTAGTAACATTTACCTCCTGACGGACGAGATCGTCGTCCCCATCCCCGTCAAAATCAGCCAGAGAGTAAGTGATATTTTCTCCTTGGTCAAGGACCCCATCCTCATCAAGATCGAAACTGATCGTAATGGCGTTTGGGCCGGCACTCAAAATTCCAAACCAGGGAGATGGTGAGGGTGCCCATCCGGTAACCGGGCTGAGTCTCGGATTATACCCGGCCATCCTGACCTCTCGCACCATCAAGTCCATTCCCGCCCGCACGCTCTGCTGGATGGTAGAGATCTGATCCTGGACGGTATACGAACGGTGCTGGCTCAGGAAGGCGGTAAACAGCCCGGCCAGAAGAACCGCGCCGATTAACATAGCAACCATCAGCTCAATTAGAGTAATTCCCTGAAAGTCTTTTTTTAAAAATAGCTTCATTTCTTCAAGCCCTTTCTGTTCAATCATCAAAATTAAAAGGATTTGAACGGGTTACCATAGTGTTGAAGATAACCCTCCGATTAAGCCCCAGCATATCTACCCAGGTAACAATAATACAAATGCTTTTTGTATCAATTGTCCCATTACCACTAATATCAATATCAAAAACGTTCCAGCCCAGATTATACTCCCAGGCACCGACATTTACGACACTGAACGGGTGATCTTTAGCGTCCTCGAAAAATGCCCCCTGTTGATCAGGAATTTTATCATTATTATTATCTGTCCATCCGGAACCGGTATCCATACAAAGCAGACTATCATCAGGACTGCCTGTGCAAGGCGTTGGGTCAAAGCTTAAACCGCGGAGCTCTTCCGCTGTATTCAAAGCAAGGTTGGTGGCTTGGGTCATATCGCCGGCAAAGCGGTTGCCTTCCATGGCCGTGATCTGAAGTCCTGACAAGCCAAGCAGGCCCACTGCCAGAATAACCAGTGAGATCATAACCTCCAGCAAGCTCATCCCCCGAATGTCCCTAAATCTCTCTTTCATCTCTCCTCCCTCCTCCAGAGGCGGACTGCAAACAAATAGATTGGGATTTGTGATTTATTACTTAGTTAATCTCCATTACCCCGGTAATACGTATTGTAATAATATAGGTTTCTCCTCTATCGTTTGTAAGCGTGATACTCCCTCCTTGCCCAACCATTCCGTTGGAGCGAAAGGTGAGCTGAGGAGGGTTAAAGCTGATCGTATCATACTCTACCTCCGGATGACCGGGTGAAAGCTCAATCGGACCCCAGACAGCTGTCCCGGAAGTAATAGTATAGGTATCCTGACCCTCAATATCATTAAAAGCAATTACATATGGCATATTCTCGGAGATTGCCTGAGACTTAGCTTTGATCATATTAGAGATCAGGTTCCTGGTTGCACTCCTTAATCTATAGCGCGTAACCCAGTCAGCAACATTGGGAACGGCGACACCGGCTAATACTCCAATAATAACCACCACAACCATCATCTCAAGCAGGGTAAACCCCTTCTTTTCGTTTATAAAGCTTAACCTTTTTCTTGAATAAAACATCTTACTCCGTCTCTCTCTAAATCTATTGTTTGTGTATAAAAATGAGCAAATACTATGCCAGGATCGTCTCTCTCAGCTAAGAGGTTGATATTATAGTATTTTTTAAAATTACCGGGTGGTGGTTATTTTGTGATTTTGATCACAATTGTGAAATATTTTCATATATGATGTAAATTTGTCTGCCTTTTAAGACGCCTCAATAGGCATCGGAACTATAGCGGACAGGACTATTCCCTATTAATTGATTGGGATTTGGTCATTGGTCATCTTGCCCCGATGTTCATCGGGGTGAAGGATTTGACTACGATTCTATCCCATATTCCTTTATCTTATAAATAAGTGCCCGGTAACTTATCTCCAGCAGGCGGGCTGCCTGGGTGCGATTCCCTTTGGTTCTTTCCAGTGCCCTCTTTATCAGCTCGATCTCCAGATCCCGGGAGCCTTTCTTGATCGAAAGCTTATCTCCGGGGAGAGATTGGAATTCGAGTCTCTCTCCTCCCAAGGCAAGGCCCAGGGTGAGATGCTCAGCCCGGATCTTACCCCCCTCATCAGTCAGCACCATTGCCCTTTCAACTACATTCTCCAGCTCCCTTATATTACCCCGCCACTCGGAGTCAAGCAGGAGCTCTATCGCCTCCGGGTCGATACCCTCGATCTTCTTGTTCAGTATCTGATTATGTTTACCGATAAAATGCTCGGTCAGGAGGGGTATATCCTCTTTCCGCTCCCGGAGGGGCGGGATGCGGACATTTATCACATTGAGCCGGTAGAAAAGGTCTTCCCGGAAGTTCCCTTTCTCTACTTCACTTTCTAAATCCTTGACGGTAGCGGCAATGATCCTGACATCCACCTTGATCTGGCTGGTATCCCCTACCCTCCGAAGCTCCCCTTCCTGGAGGACCCGCAGTAGCTTCACCTGAAGCGGGAGGGGAAGCTCCCCGATCTCATCCAGTAAGATACTCCCCTCGTCGGCCTCTTCAAACAGGCCCCTTTTATCCCGGATTGCCCCGGTAAACGAACCCTTCTTATGACCGAAAAGTTCGCTTTCCAGGAGATTCTCTGGGATCGCCCCGCAGTTTATGGTAACGAAGGGCTTGTCGGCCCGGGGGGAATTGAAGTGAATAGCCCGGGCTACCAGCTCCTTCCCGGTTCCGCTCTCTCCGGCAATCAATACCGTGGTTTTATATTTCGAGATCTTCTTTATCGTCTCGAATATTTCATGCATTTGTTTGCTCTTGGCAACGATGTTCTCGAAGTGATACTGCTTTTTCAGGGAGAGATTCTCCTTGATCAGCCTCTCCCGCTCCTCGGCTTTACGCAAAGTGAGGAGGACCTCATCGGTCTTGAAGGGCTTGGAGATATAGTCGTAGGCTCCCAGCTTCATTGCCTCTACCGCGGTGTCAATTGTCCCGTAGGCGGACATCATAATGATGGTGGACGGAACCCTCATTTCAACTGCCTTTTTAAGGAAATCCATCCCGTCCATCTTCGGCATCCGGATATCGCAGAGGATAAAATCATATTCCTCCCGGGCCAGCTTTTCCAGGGCCTCTTCCCCTTCCTTTGCCTCATCCACTCCGTATCCTTCCTTCCTCAGCAGGACTGAGAGCATATGCCGCATCCCGGCCTCGTCATCGATTATTAGGACCCTCGGTTTAGGCAATTTTGTCGCCCTTTCAAATAATTTCCATACTTATCTTGCTCGTATGTAGATTAGATCCAAATAATAACTGAGAAATCCTAAATCCCAAATCCTCTAAACACCAATCACCAAATTCCAATAATCAAATTAAATTCAAGGGCAAATATTTGTTTCTTGGTTATTGCTTATCATCTGGTTATTGAAATTTGGTTATTGGTAATTCCGCTAATTGGTTATTATTTGGTCATTGAGATTTGTTTATTGGTTATTCACTTTCAACTTTAACTCTTTAACTATTAATTAATTTAGTGCTTAGGATTTATTCATATTTTTTATCATTTGGGTTTTGAACTTTGAGCTTTGACATTTGACATTTATAATACTGCTTCTTACTGCTTACTGTTTACTTCTTACTTCCTACTCCCTGCAATTCCCTGTCTCCTACCGGTAGCACTATCCTCACCCTCGTCCCTTCCCCCACCTTGCTTTCCAGCCCGATATTTCCTCCGAACGACTCGATTATCCTCTGGCAGATAGCCAAGCCGAGCCCGGTGCCCTTACCCGGTTCCTTGGTGGTAAAGAACGGGTCGAAGACCCGGGGCAGATCCTCCCGGGAGATCCCCTTACCGGTATCACTCACGGCAATTTCAATAAGATTCCTTTCCGGTTGCACTAAAGGCTCTTCATCCTCAATTTCCTTTTTGCATTTTGCATTTTGCATGCGGCCTTCGTAGCCCCGCGTTCCCGCGGGGCGAAGTAGGCTTTTGCATTTTGCATTTATTGTTAGCCTTCCTCCCTCAGGCATTGCATCGACAGCATTAAGGATAAGGTTAACCATGACCTGCTGAAGACGGTCTTGATCGGCGATTACTGAGGGAAATCCGTCCCGGAACTCGAGATCGACCTCAATCCCATCAAGGACCTTCTGGCTCGAAAGCAGAGAGATACAATCTTCAACCACCTTTTTAGTATCCACCTCTTCCATTGAGGTCGTTGTGGGCCGAGCCAAGTCAAGCAAGTCCCTGACGATTTTATTGATTCGATTTATCTCGGCCTCGATCCTGCTTAAAAGTTCCTGCCCTTCCTTTTCCTCCACTCCTCCCTTCATAAGTATCCCGGTATAACCCAGGATAGCGCCAATCGGGTTACCAATCTCATGGGCTACCCCGGCCGCCAGTCTCCCCACCATGGCAAGCTTCTCGGAGCGGATCAGCTCTTCCTGGGCGAGTTTCAGCTCCTGGTTGAGCTTCTCCAGGGATTGGATCTGCTTTTTCACCAGACCCCTATTCTCCTTAAGTCTTTCCACCATCCGGTTGAACGATCGGGCCAGCATCCCGATCTCATTCTCCCCGGGAATCTCCACCCGATGCTCCAGGTCTCCCTCGGCAATCTTTTCGGTGGCTCTCACCATATCCTTAAGGGGTTTTACGACAATTCTCGAGATCAGAAAGCTCCCGAAGGCAACCAGGACAAGGGAATCCAATATGATATAGAAAAGGAGCCACCTCCTCACCACCTCCGGGGGATATTCCGCCTGGGTCATGCGGAGGACGACGATCCCGATCAGACCGACGGCGGCAATCATCAGGATGGTGATGTTTATCACGATCTCGGTGCGCAGGCTGATGTTCAGTTTCTTCATCTTTTACTCACGGATTTGTATCCAAAACAAATCTCCTCCCCCTCGATGGGGGAGGAAAAAGGTGGGGGTGAAC
>CP070770.1:645934-651809 GCA_020345765.1 Deltaproteobacteria bacterium | reverse complement strand
ACCTCCTCCCTGATCCCTAAGTAGAATTCCTTAACATCCTCATCTTCGAGCAATACAGCGGGCTTATTAGCCAAGACTATCCTTCCGTTCTCCAGGATGTATCCATAATCAGCGATATTAAGGGCCATCCGGGCGTTCTGTTCCACCAAAAGGATGGTAGTCCCTTCTTTGTTAATTCCCTTAATGATTCCAAATATCTCCTTCACTAAAATAGGGGCCAGGCCCAGGGACGGCTCATCGAGCAGAAGCAATTTTGGTCGGGCCATCAGGGCCCGGCCGATGGCCAGCATCTGCTGCTCTCCCCCGCTGAGCGTTCCGGCGAGCTGTGAGCTCCTTTCTTTAAGGACGGGAAAGTGGGTAAGAATCCGATCGTAGTCCTGCTTTATTCCTTCTCTATCCCTCCGGATATAGCTTCCCATTCTTAAGTTTTCCCAAACCGTCAACTCCGGAAACACCTCCCTGCCTTCCGGGACATAAGATATACCCCGGCGGACAATATCCTCCGTGGATTTGCCGTCGATCCTCTTCCCCAAAAACTCGATTGTTCCTTTATCGGGTTGGTCTTCGAGGAGCCCCATTATTGTCTTCAAGATAGTAGTCTTTCCGGCCCCATTGGCCCCCAGGACCGCAGTGATACTGCCATCTTCGACTTCGAGAGAAATCCCACGAATGGCGTTGATACGCCCATAGAGGGTCTCGATGTTTTTTACCTTAAGCAACTACTTCCTCCCCTAAGTAGGCCTTCAGCACCTCCGGATGGTTCTGGATCTGTTCCGGCCGGTCTTCGGCTATCTTCTTCCCGTAATTGAGTGCTAATATTTTGTCGGAGATATCCATTATCAGACTCATATCATGTTCGACCAGGACAATGGTAATCCCAAAATCCTCCCGGATATCCCGGATCCAGATTATCAGATCCTGCCGCTCTTCCATATTCATCCCTGCCGATGGCTCATCCAGGAGGAGCAACTCCGGCTCCAGGGCCAGGGCCCGGCCGAGTTCAACGAGCTTCTGGGTTCCAAAAGGAAGGTTAATAACGAACTGGTCCCGGGCCGATTGGAGATCCAGAAAGTCGATTATCTGCTCCACCTTTTCGCGGTTCTCGATTTCCTCCCGGGCCGCCTTTGATCCCCTGCGAAAAAAAGTTGCCCCTGACCAGACCCCGGTTTTCATCCGGCAGTGTCTTCCGAGCAGGAGGTTATCCATAGTGCTCATGTGGGAAAATAGCTCGATATTCTGGAAGGTCCGGGCAATCCCGGCCGTGGCGATCTGGTCAGGTCTGAGCTTTAAGAGGTCCTTCCCTTTGAAGGTTATGCCTCCGCTGTCGGGCCGGTAGATCCCATTGATGCAATTGAATATAGTAGTCTTTCCGGCACCATTAGGGCCGATAATCGAGTATATTGCCCCTTTCTCAACCTCGAAGCTGACCCCATCAAGAGCATTCAGTCCCCCGAAACTGAGCGAAAGGTTATCTACCTGGAAAAAAGCCATTGTGGTTTTTAGATTACAGATTGTAGATTTTGGATTCTTTAATCTACAATCTGTAATCTATTTTGGGATTTGGTCATTGATCATTGCTTATTATTGCTCCATCTCCATCCAGTCGCTGATCCTGACTGCTCTCCCGTTTTCGCACTTGCCGATAAATATTGAATTGGTACCCTGCCGGAGATCTGGTCCGAAGTTGACACTGTGCGAAATGCCTCCATCCCAGTTCTTTATGGATTCTATTGACTCAACGAATTTCTCCCGGGTGAGATTCCTGCCGGCACGCCGCAGCCCCTCAACAAAAGGCTCGGCAAAGACAAAGCCGGCGGTGAAAAAAGCACCCCAGCGCTCTTTGGGAGCATATTTATCGTTGGCTGCCCGGTATTTGACCATCAGGGGATGATCCGAATTCGGCAGCTCAAACCAATTGTCGAAGATCACTCCTTCCCACAGCCCTTCGGTTATTTTATACATCACGTCTACATCGCTGAGGGTACTGCTGGTGAGCCACTGCGGCTTGAAGTCGATCTTAGTTGCCTCCTTTAATATCATCGCGGCCTGCTTGGGTAAAAGCCACATAATAACCGCATCCGCCCCGGACTCCCGCAGTTTCAGGGCATGGGAGCTTAAGTCGGTATCGGCAATCTCCACCGGGACCTTCGCTACTAATTCCATATTATATTTGGCTAGACGATCCTCCGCCCCCTTTAACCCCTCTTTTCCGTAATCGTCATTCTGATAGAAAAAGGCAATCTTTTCGCTCTTAAGTGTGTCAACGGCATACCTGGTGAGCAGGGATGCCTCGGTCGTGTAGGTGGGATACAGGGCGAATAGATAGCGGGTAGGAGGGTCGCCGAACAGTTTTGAACCGGTAGCCAAGGCAACCACCGGGATCTTACTGGTGTGAAGATAATCCTTCACCGCCATTCCATTTGCAGTTCCTACCCCGCCCACAAAGCCGAAGACACCTTCCTTTTCCACCAGCTCCTTCACCGCGGCTACTGTGCGTTGGGGCTGATAGCCGTCATCCCGGATTAAAAGCTTGAGCTTCCTCCCGTGGATGCCCCCCTCATCATTGATCATCTTAAAATAGCAATCTATTCCCCGGGCCACTGATCCCCAGAGGGCGGCCGGCCCGGTCTGAGGAGACCAAGTCCCAACCCAAATCTCGTTATCAGTAACCCCTACCTCCTTCTTGGCACAATTAAGAAGCATAGGCAGCCCGACTGCCATTGCTACTCCGATCATAAGCACCACATTCTTTCTTAATTTCATTTTCCCCTCCTTTTGCCATTATGGATTTACTCGAGATGCTGTTTGGCTAACGCTCAACGGATCACATCAATCACCTCCCTCTCCTTATCTTTCGAAATTGTAAAATAAAAAATTATAAATCGTAAATTGTAAAACTGTAATTGACTTGGGATTTGGGAATTGCTCATTGTTCAATCTCCATCCAGTCACTGATTCTGACCGCTCTTCCGTTTTCGCACTTGCCAATGAATATTGAATTGGTACCCTGCCGGAGATTCGGTCCGAAGGTGACATTGTGCGTAGAGCCTCCATTCCAGTTCTTGATTGATTCCATTGCCTCAACGAGTTTCTCCCGGGTCAGGTCCCTGCCGACACGGCGCAGTGCCTCAACAAAAGGTTCCGCAAAGACGAAGCCGGCGGCGAAAAAGACCCCCCAGTGCTCTTTAGGAGCGTATTTCTTGTGGACCTCCCGGTATTTGACCATCAGGGGATGATCCGAATTCGGTAGCTCAGCCCAGTTGTCAAAAAACACTCCCTCCCACAGTCCTCCGGTTATTTTATTCATCACATCTACATCACTAAGGGTGCTGGTGGTGAGCCACTTTGGCTTGAAGTCGAGCTTGGTTGCCTCTTTCAATGTCATTGCAGCCTGTTTGGGTAAGAGGAACATAATAACCGTATCCGCCTCTGACTCTCGAAGTTTCAGGACATGAGAGCTTAAGTCGGTATCGGTAATCTCAACAGAAACCTTAGCTACTAATTCCATATTGTATTTGGCCAGCCGATCCTCTGCTCCCTTTAACCCCTCTTCTCCGTAATCGTCATTCTGATAGAAAAAGGCGATCTTTTCGCTCTTTAGTGTCTCGACGGCATACTTGGTGAGGAGGGAACCCTCGGTCGTGTAAGTAGGATAGATGGTGAATAGATACCGGGTAGGAGGATTACCGAATAATTGCGAGCCGGTAGCGGGAGCTATCGAAGGTATCTTATTGGCATGAAGATAATCCTTCACCGCCATCCCGGTCGCAGTCCCTAACCCGCCCACGAAGGCAAAGACCCCGTCCTTCTCCACCAACTCCTTCACCACGGCCTTCGTGCGTGCCGGCTGGTAGCCGTCGTCTCTTATTAAAAGTTTAAGCTTCCTCCCGTGGATGCCCCCTTCATCATTTATCATCTTAAAATAACAATCCGTTCCCCGGGCCACTGCCCCCCAAAGTGCGGCCGGCCCGGTCTGAGCAGACCAGACCCCTACCAAGATCTCGTCTTCAGTAACCCCTACCTCCTTCTTGGCGCAATTAAGAAGCATAGGCAGTGAAACTGCCATTAAAATTCCAATCATTAACATCACATTCTTTCTTAATTTCATTTTTCCTTCCTTTTGCTGCGGGTTTACTCGAGATGCTGTTTGGCTAACGCTCAACGGATCGTATCGATCGCTTCCCTCTCCTTATCTTTTGAAATTGTAAAATGTGAATTTTAAATTGTAAATTTTAAAATGTAATTGACTTGGTATTTGGTCATTGGGATTTTATTTTATACTTTCTTCACATAATGCCGGGCCAAGAGCCCGCTGGGCCGGAAACAGAGGACAAGGATGATTACTGCAAAGGCAACCACCGACTTGAATACGAATCCGGCCTCACCTAAGTACCAGGCAAACAGATTCTCAATTACCCCCAGAATACCTCCCCCCAGGGCCGCTCCCGGCAGGCTGGTCATCCCGCCCAAAACTGCGGAGGCAAAGCCTTTAAGGAGTGGATCCATCATCAGATTAGGGTCAAGGGTAGTGATAGGAGCAAGGAGTAACCCGGAAACTGCCCCGATCATGGAGCTGAGCCCCCAGGTTAAGGAGAATATCCTCTTGGTCCTGATTCCCATCAGGCGGGCGGCTATTTGATTCTGCTGGGTTGCCTTGGTGGCAATCCCCAGTTTTGTATATTTAAAAAAGAGAAAGAGAATGATCATCAATGAGAGGCAGATGATGAATGTCCACACACTGAGCTGACTGATTATCACTCCATTAATATTATAAACACTGGTATCAGGGATCGGGAAGGGAAGCGACTTCTGCTCCGCTCCCCACTTCCATCCGGCAACCCCGTATAGGATCATCTCGAATCCCAGGGTGATAACGATAAGTCCCAGGACAGTGGGCTGCTTGGCGGGCCGCAGGAAGATAAATTCCAAGGTTACTCCCAGGACGAAGGCAAAGACCAGAGAGAGGACAAAAGCCAGGGCAAAAGGCAAGTGGTAACTCTCCAGGAGCATAAAGGCGATAAAGGTGGAAACCATTGCCATCTCCCCCTGGGCAAAGTTCAGAACCTCCGAGGTCTTGTAGATTATGACCATAGCCAGGGCTAAAAGGGCGTAACAGCTACCGATGGCTAAGCCACTTACAATCAACTGTGCAAGCATCGCTTTTCCTCAAGGCCGTCAGAAAGGCCAGGTTTTAAAATAAATTTTCGACCTGATCCAGAGCCCATACATCCCCAGGGGCTCGAGAACCATAATCAGAACCAGGATTAGGCCGAATATTATGCTGGAGACATTAGCTATACCGCTTACACTGAACCATTTCTGAGAGGCCGCGAGCACGAGAGGGCCCAGGAGCGTGATCTCCTGAATGCTATTGAGTTCTATCTGCAAGATGGTAATCAGAATAGCTCCGAAGATTGACCCGGGAATTGACCCCAGACCTCCGACCACGATCATCCCCAAAAACATGATCGAGAGAATTAAATTAAAGCTCGCCGGGTTAATAAAACCCAGGATGTGGGCCCACAGACTTCCCGCGATCCCGGTGTAAAAAGCACTGAGGGCAAATGATAATGTTTTATAATAGGTTAGGTTGACACCCAGGGTCTCGGCAGCAATATCGCTATCCCTGATGGCGACAAAGGCCCTCCCCACCCTGGTCTTGACTATATTTCTCGCGGCGATACTCATGATGACCGCTACGATCATGATTAAATAGTACATCTGCTTATCGGTTGAGAGGATAAACCCCCCCAGGGATATCTTGGGAGTAACGATGCCCATTCGACCCCCGAAAAGACCTTCCCAATGACCGATGATCTGGGTTATTGCCATCCCGAACCCCAGAGTTGCAATAGCGAGGTAGGGGCCGGTCAGC
>CP070770.1:639852-645834 GCA_020345765.1 Deltaproteobacteria bacterium | reverse complement strand
ATTTGGTCATTGGGATTTGGCTATTGGTTATTGTGATTTGATCGGAGGATATGATGTTTAAAGGAAAGAATATTATTATCACGGGCGGGTCAAGCGGTATCGGCAGGGGCCTGGCCCTGAGATTGGCCAAAGAAGGGGCAAGCCTGGCCCTGGTAGCAAGAGATCCTGAGAGGCTCTCCAAAACCCGGGAAGAGATTATTTCACGAGCTTCAAGTCCTGGGCCCCGAGTGGAGTTCTTCTCCTGTGATGTAACGGATGATGGAAAGGTCAGGCAGACCATGGACAAGATCGTGGATGAGCTCGGGTCGCCGGACTATCTATTTAACTCGGCGGGAATTATTATAGTCGATTACTTTGAAAACTTGCACCGGGATAATTTCCGGGAGATAATGGATACTAATTTTTTTGGCACCCTCCATTTCATCAAAGCGGCTCTCCCCCATTTCAAGAAAAAGGGAAGGGGGCATATCGTTAATATCTCCTCGATCGCCGGTATGATCGGCGTGTTTGGATACGCTTCCTACTGTGCGAGCAAGTATGCAGTGGTAGGGCTTACCGAAACGCTCCGGGCCGAGCTCAAGCTCCAGGGGATAGCAATTCACCTTGTCCTCCCGCCCGAGGTCAATACCCCGATGCTGACAAAAGTGAACCAGAGCAGGCCGATTGAGAATAAGATGCTCACCAGGATTATGTCGGTTCTCTCGGTTGATCAGGTCGTGGATACTGTCATTAAAGGAGTAAAAAGGGGTCGATATCTGATTATCCCCGGAAGACGGGCCCGGCTCCTGGGCCGTATGAGCCAGATCTTACCCTCCGTGGCAATGAGGATCGTTGATCATACGGTGCGGAAGAATTATCGGGGACCGGGGGGATAGTATCCCGTATCTTCAACGGAAACGCATATTGTATACATTAGCGAACCAGATAAGACCCGTTAGCCAGACCGGCAGATTGTATTTTGAGCCCAGGATGTCTGTTACCGCAATTCGTCCATTGAGAGGCTCGCCGGATACGAGACGGGCGATCGGGTCATAATCCGAGTCAGCGAGGGTTAACTTTACCTCGGCGGAATAGGATTCGCGGACCACCTCCTTGGGCCGGAAGAACCAGATGGGATTAAAGGCGAAGAATTGACCCGGCCCACCGGCATTGAAAGTCTTATGATTAAAGACAGGGGGAGGCGGGTTCTGGGCCGGTCCCCGCTTACCTTCCATCGTGAGCACCTTTACCCCGCGGCGGCTTACGCTGGCGCTGATATGATCGTCTTTTTCCTCAAACGTTATATCCGCCATCTTTTTTGGGTAGCCCAGAAGCTCACGACCGTATATCAAGGCGGTATCGTCATCAACCAACATCCAGCAGCAGTGAAGTCCCTTGCCCAGGGGAGTGCGCACATGGATCAGAACGGCCGCTTCACGGTAGGGCACAGTAAACGAGACCTTGGGGTAATTAGATACGAACAGGGTCGCAATTGGTGGATCGGAGGGCCGCAGGCCGCAGGGCAATACCCTTTTGGATTCCCGCGGGTCAAGGGGTACATCCGCAAGGATAAAGCGGGCGTTATCCCAGAGATTCCCCTCACCCCGGGCGGCTAAAAGTCGTTTAATTGAGCTGTCTTCGTTAGCCATTATAATGTCTCCTTTCTCATTATTGGCGTCTAAAGGTCTTCCGCGGCGGCAAGGGCGATGGTCTCGTTGGTCCCGTCCTCGATCATGGAAGCGCGGGCGTCCCGGAGCATCTTCTCGACCGGGTACTCCCGGGCCAGACCGTAACCACCCAGGATCTGAACGGCTTCGCTGGCTACCTTGAATGCGGTCTCGGTGGCCAGGACCTTGACGGCAATACCATGCATACCCGATCCCAGGGAGGTTCTTGCGCGTTTATTACGCGGTCCCTTGCGGGGAAAGACACGGGTCAGATCAACCTTTTTGGACAAATGGTAGAGTTTTAAAAAAACCTGAATTGCTTTGCTGGTCACGGCAAAGGTGGCTTTGGTGGACATGATCCGGGCGGCGATGCCGCTTTTGCCCGAACCCGCGAACATCTTGCCACGGTTATATCGGGAGACACTCCGGGCGAGGGCACGGGCGGACTCGACCATAGTGAACATATCGAAAAGCTTAAGTCTGATATTCTGATGTTCGATGATTGGTTTCCCGCCCTGGACCCGCTCTTTTGCGTATCTGAGTGCCTCGTCGAAGGCGGCCTGAGCCAGGCCAGAAAATATTACACCCGTCTCCAGGTTGGCTATGCCCAGAAAGGTTATGCCGGAACCACCGGCTGCCAGGCCGCCGGGGGTCGAGCTAAACATATATTTCTTGGGTAGCTTGACCTCCTCAAAAATAATCTCTCCCTGGTTGAGGGGGCGCTGACCCATCTTGTCCAGGGGCTCTCCGCGCGATATTCCGGGGAGGTCGAGGGGACAGAAAGCGAGTCCTTGCCCATGCATCCCCGAGGACGGGTCCAGGCCGACATGGAGGACGGCATGGGTAGCAATCGTTCCGTTACTGACCCAGGCTGACTTATGGCCGTTGAGGATATACTCGTTCCCCTTCTTCCGGGCACGGAGAGAGGGAGCGATTTTCGGATTCGCACCAGCCGGTGTAGTCCCGATTACCCAGTCCGAGCCGTGGTCCGGCTCGGTAATTCCCCAGCATCCGATCATCCTGCCCTCGGTGTCCTCGGCATACTCCTGGGCCCAATTCCGGACCTCGGCATCAGGAGAAAGAACGGCCATAGCAAAGGGCATACTGGAGACCGCCAGGCTGATCGCCAGACCGGCATCGGCGTATCCCAGCTGTTCGCTTATCAGGGTCTCGGTTATCGGGGGCACTTCCCCCATCATGCCGCCGAACGCCTTCGGGATCAATAACTTATGCAGGCCCAGCTCGCGGTGCTTCTTGATCACATCCCATAGGACCGAGCCTTTGGCGATAACCTGGGCCGGATCATGGAGTTTATCGAGCTCGATGCCAGCCGGCCGCATGACCTCCATCCCGAACCTCCGGGCCAGGTCGCGCATGGCCTTTGCTTCGTCGGGAAGATCGATGTCCAGTTCCGTGAATTTCAAGCCCTCTACCTTCTTTCCGGATTTTTGACTTGCCCCGAGCTATTACTTGGGGGTAATGGTTAAATGGTGTTCGTTCCCGGTTCCGTCAGACGAGTATTCCAGGATCTGGGTGGATTCGTCAAAGCTATAGGTCCCGTCGCTCAAGCTTACATCAAATCCTTGGGGATAGTGTCTATCCGCGGGAACAAATAACACCGTAGGCCCACTTGCCTTCCCATCGTCCTCGAATACCAGTTCGAAGACCTTATCATCATAGTCAAACGAATAGCTCTTAAGCAGTCCGGCGATCTTCTGAGGGTAAGGCCGGATGAGGAGGGGCATGATCTCCCTTTCCTCACCTTCGCTATCGAGCATGCAGAAACCGCCGCCCTTGTCGTAGCTCCAGTAGGTCCATCCCACCATCTTCTCGTCCAGGATATTAAGAAGGTCTTCGAGGTATACAAGTCCATTGACGGTTTCCGGATTGACCCCGAATTCATCCATGATCCAGGGGGTCTCCAGATAACGAGCTTCGCTTTCCCTCAGGTCCGCGGCATACTCCAAGGGTGTGGGATCAAGGTTGTAATCATTCCCTTCGTGGACTCCGGCATGATAATAATGGACGGCGTATCCTAAGTCGGTGAGGTTAATCTTCTTCAAGTAGGATTCGGTTCCCGCACTGGTAAGGGCATGGGGCTCGATAAAATATAGGTGATTAGGGTCGATCTCTTGCATCTGGGTAATGAGTTTTTCATAAAACGGTGTGAGGTGCTCCTCTTCGAATTCCTCGGGGAGGAGATTGCCGAAAAAGGGTTCGTTATAAAGGTCATACCCTATTACCGTTTGGTTATCCTTGAACCTCTCGGCGACTAATTTCCAGGAATCGATGAAATGCTGCTGGAGGTTCTCCCTATTTTCCCAAAAGCTGTCAAAGGCCTTCTTCACCGCCGGTTCCGTGTAATTCCTGTTCCAGGGCGTCTGTTGTTCGAAGGGAAGATCGTCGTCGAGGCAGGCCCACTCCGGGGCGCCGTCCCCGGTGTATTTTTCGCTGTAGAGGTCCTGGTGCATATCCAGGATTACGTATAGTCCGTTAGCCGCGGACCATTCCACCCTCTGTTCAACCTCATCTAAATACTCCTCATCGAAGGAACCCGGAGAAGGCTCTAGGGCTACCCAGAATATCAACAGGCGCACCGCATTGAAACCCCACTCTCTCATCCTTTCATAGTCCTCCGGGGTGTGCCAGGAAATATAGCCGGGTGCATGCTTGGCGTAATTACTGATATTGGCGCCGTGGAGGATCAGGGTGCGGCCATCCTCATCCTTTATCCACATTCCGTCAGTATGGATCCTGTTTATCACCGGCACCTGATCGGATTTCTCCTCTCCACAATCGATTACGGACATTCCTAAGATAGCTATACAGGTAAAAGCGATAATATATTTTTTCATAATATTCTCCCTTAGGTAGTATATTGGGATATTCCCATACTACTAAAAATATATAAGAAAGGCAATTGGGAAATTACAATCGCTTTCATGTTATCTAAGTAATTGATATTAAAAGACATATTTAAATTAAATAGCCGATTTAAGTCGTGCTTCTTATTAAATTGTTTACAAAAATAATTGGATACGGTATGATATGCGGAGTCAAAAGACAAGTTATAACGACAAGTCATTATAAAGTGAATCTCATGAAATCGAAGGGTTCTCTTATTATTTGCCTGATTCTTCTGTTGAGCAATATCTCGTTTGCCGGCGACCTTAAGGCACCCGAAATTCCGGAAGGGGAGGTCCGGGTCTTCAAATCGTACTACGCTACCAAGAAGGATCAACCCGACATGGATAACCTTTTGATGAAGGCCATGCTCCCCTTTGCTCCGGAGAATTACACCGGGGAGATGCGCTGGGAGGGTGAAGGAGAGAAACGTCAGCTTATCTACGAGCGGAATGCGACACTTATTAACGGGGCGATTGCCCGGTTAACGTTTACCTTCGATACCAGCCCCGACTTCAGACTGCGCGACTTCCGGAATATCATCCATGCCCCTGACGGCACGAAACTGAGGGATTCGTATTATGACTTTACGGAGCCCAGCCTCAAGTACCCGGACCGGACTTTCAGTATCTATGTGGGTAATATGTTAATTCGCAGCGTTGATCTTGCCGTTGGGGTAAGGATACCCTGGAATGTCTGGCTCTCCCCAACGGCGGTTTACCCCTTCCGGTTCACGGTTGTAGGGGAAGAGACGATAACCGTTCCGGCGGGCACGTTCGAGTGCTACCGGATCGAAGGACACCTTATCCCCGAGGGGCTCACGGATTTAACCGGGATCATCCTCAGTAAGGCATTAGGTAAATATTACTTCTGGGTGGAGAAGGGCGGCTCTCACGGGTTTGTCCGCCTCCGCTGGCCCCTCAGCTCCGGGTTAGTCCCGGGCTTACGCACCCGGTATCAGACCCAGGACCTCGTCGAGATCCGGGGAGGGGAACAGAAAGAGTAGGGCTTGATCATGAGGAAAGCTATTTTTTCAATTATAATTCTTTCGCTGATTATTATTCTGCCAACGGCTGCGGAGACTAAGCCTTTCGCTGTTCCCCCCCTGCCGGAGGACGAGGTGAGGGACTCCAAGATCTATTACAAGGAAGGGGACGTGGTCCTGGAAGACATGGTGACGGTCCAGCGTATGCTCTACCTGGAGGCCCCGTCCTTATTGAAACACCATGTTTACTGGGTAGGCGAGGGGGATTCCCGTCACCCGGAGGTAACCCTCATCGAAGAGCGTCATAACGAGACGACGGCCACATATACCTTTTTCTTCCGTCCGGGCAAAGATTTTATCATGGAAGGTTTCAGTAAGGTGGTAACGAATAAAGACGGCAATGAGATCCGGCGGGAGTACTATAACACCACCAATCCTCTGATCGGT
>CP070770.1:633734-639752 GCA_020345765.1 Deltaproteobacteria bacterium | reverse complement strand
CCCATCTTCTCGGCATCCTGAGCTAATTTTAAACAGTCTTCCTCGTCACCCCAGGTCTCTCCGTCGGTGAGAAGGAGCATCCAGTTAACTCTTTCCTTAGAGTAGTTTTTCCCGATCTCCTCCATCCCCTGCTTAAGGCCCAGGGAGATCTGGGTACCCCCGCGGGGAATAAGCAGATCTACCTGGCGTTTGATTGCCTCCCGGTCCGAAACCGCTTGGCTGTCGAGGATCACTTCAACCTCGTCGTCGAAGATAATCAGGGAGAGATAGTCCTCCTCTCCTAATTGATCGACTACCTCGTTCACCGCCCGCTTAAGGTTATCGATCTTATCTCCTTCCATAGAGCCGCTGCGGTCCAGCACCAGGCAGAGATTGATGGGCATCCCGGTCCTTTCCGCCTCACCGGGTTTTAACTCAAGAAGGGCGTAAATTAACTGTTCGCTCCCGGTCACCGGAACCTCATCCCGGTTGAGCGATACCGTCAGGGTTGGTTTTTTTGCCATTATTATTCCCTCCTTTCTTAATAAGTTTATATTCTTACCAGGATTGCGGTGATATTATCCCGGCCTCCCTGCTCCTTTGCGGCCCGGACCAGTTCCCAGCATCCTTGCTGGGGCGACGAGCATTCCCGGACGATCGATTGGATATGCTCATCATTTAACTCGCCCCAGAGCCCATCAGAGCAGAGGAGCAGAAAATCACCTTCTCCCGCCTTGAAGGTAAACAGGTCGACCTCTACCGTTTCATCAGTGCCGATGCTCCGATAGAGGACATTACTCTTAGGGTGGTCTCTGGCCTCCTCCGGGGTGAGCCGTCCTAATGAGATCAGCTTGGCCACCAAGGAATGGTCAACGGTCAACGGGACGATTTCCTTCGCGGAGATCCGGTAGGCACGGCTGTCACCGACATTGGCCAGGTAAACCTCATGGCGGCAAACGAACGCGGCAACAACGGTAGTTCCCAGATCCTTTTGATTTTCGCAGCCATACTGATAAACCGTATTATTTGCCGCTTTTATCGATGCCTTCAGGATTTCTGAATAATCTACTTCTGGCCGGGACAGATCCATCCCTTCGAGTCTCTGGCGAATACTACTCAGGACGGTATCCAGTGCCAACCGGCTGGCTATC
Source organism: Deltaproteobacteria bacterium (assembly GCA_020345765.1). Lineage (GTDB taxonomy): Bacteria > Desulfobacterota. Next base: position 638,622 of record CP070770.1, on the reverse strand, counting down.
TCACCGGCCTCATGCCCACCCATTCCATCAGCCAGCAGGTAAAGCCCAAGTTCACCGGTCAACCTTTTCATGATGTAACTGTCTTCATTAAGAAATCGCACCCTTCCCACATCGGTCAGCCCCCCGGCATTGGGGAGTTTCTTGGCCGCAAGTATCTCCGAAAGATCAAGCCGTTTAAACTCCTTAAGCATTGCCTCTGCCGAGGAAAATCTTTCCCGGGCACCGTTCTCGCAAAGCTTTCTTAATGGGACTGATTCCGGTTCGTCTCCCAACAGGTTCTTAAGGGTTCTGTTCAGATTTTTCAGGTCTTTTTTCCTCTTCTTCTCCGGAGGTTCCCCCGGTCCGATATCGCATCCTACCAGGCTGGAGATCTTTACCAACCCTCCGTAAAATTGAATATTTTTTTCGCTCAGATTGATCCGGCAAATGCCGTTTTGGTGGAGATACCTGAGGCTCTCGGCCAGGGCAATCCCAATCTCCTTTGCCTTTCCCGTCTCCATAGGCTTGTGGACCTCGGCTAAAAACCTTCCTGGAAGCCAGTCTTCTACTAAATAGGAATTACCGCTCTGTTCGAATACATCGTAGATCCTTTTTACTCCGGGGTTCAGGATATCTTTGCCGAGGAGTTCGGCCTCGGATGAGAAGAAGTTGCTGATAGGGGCCTCGGTGATCAGATATACCTTTTTCATGATCTCTGCCCCGCAGACGGAGCAGAAGGGATCGGCCAGGTCTTTTGCTTTATTTCCGCAGTCCCAGCAGCTTCGGTCGGCGTCATCTCCCACCCTGAACGCCAGGTACTTATTCATTCCCCCTTCGCTCCGGAGGAACTCCTCGATCCGATAGCTTTCCTTGAGGATTGTTCCGTCCTCCAGATAATCCGTTTTTCGGAGCATTCGGGTTTTGAAATCCCCCGGGGAGAGCTTCATTGTCTTCTTTTCTTCAAAATTAAGATCGTCTTCCTTTGGAGCTTCCAAGGGGGGTTGGCCGCGCAGAGGCTTAAATAACCAGTTCTTAATCATGATCAAAACCCCCATCTCTCCTTTCCCGCTAAAGACAAGATTTTTAGCTTAAGCTTTGTAATTTAAAGCAGCAATGTCTATGCCAAAATGTGATCACGATCACTTTTCTTACATTCGGCTGCAACCCGAAATGCCTTAATATATTGAAATATAAGGTGATTTTATATGAGGGGTCGGCTAAAAAGAAGAAAGATCAGCCAAATCTTATTAGCTTTTTTATTGAGTTGATTAAGGAAAGGTATTCGAAAATCGGAGAGTCCATTCGATTTCCGGAAGATTGGGATTTGCCGGTTAGCAGGATTATTATTGCTTTTATCGGCTTGATTGGGGTAATATGATAGAAAATTAAAAAAAAGCAATAAGTAGAAGATAAAATCGCAGTCATGGGTTTACGCGATAAATGGATTGATATCATATACCGGTGGGCGACAACCAGCAGCAAGGCCCGGACTATTCTTACCCCCATAGGCCAGATTTTCTTTTTTATTCTGGTCGGGCTGTTTGTCGTCGCTTCCCTTAAAGTCGATGAGCTCCTGGGGTATTCCAGGCTCTTTCTCATACCGTTTAATTTCATCATATCTTTCCCCATTATTGGTATCGGGTTGTTCCTGAGCGTTTGGTCAATCGTTAATTTCGCCAGGGTAAAGGGCACCCCCGTGCCGATCAACCCGCCGCCCAAGCTGGTCAATACCGGTCCCTATGCTTATGTCAGGAACCCGATGATGTTCGGTTTATTCATCATATTATTCGGCATCGGGGTTCTGCTGGGGTCGGTATCCCTTATTATCATATTCACTCCTCTTTTTATTCTGATAAATGTGCTGGAGTTAAAAATGATCGAAGAGCCGGAGCTAGAGAGGCGTCTTGGTAACGAGTACCTTGAATACAAGAAGGAAGTGCCCATGTTTATTCCCCGATGGAAAAGGGATCGTTTGAAAGGTTGATCGAGGGACAGGGAGAGATAAAGATGTCAGGGAAGGTGTGGATAAACGGCAAATTCGTAGACCGGGAGAAGGCAAGGATTGATATCTTCTCCCACAGCCTCCAGCGGGGCTCGAATATCTTCGAGCGGATTATCTGCTACGATATCAAGGGGAGGACAGCCGTATTCCGGCTCGATGACCATCTCGACCGTTTTATAAACTCCGCCGGTCTCATCAGGATGAAGCTTCCCTACAGCAAAGAGGAGCTTAAGGAGGCGGTAAAGGAGACCGTCAATATCAACAACATAAAGAATCCCTATATAAAGATGTCCGCTCATTACCCGAATGAGGAGTTTGATGTTGCCCCGCCCGATGACCTGGTTCAGGTAGCGATTGCCGCCGTGGATATGTTAGCGCTGCTCCGGAAACATAAGAGCACCAGGGTAAAACCCAATCTCAGGGTGAGGGTTATCTCGCAGAGAAAACTGCACCCGGACACCGCCCCGGTGAAGGCAAAGGTATCGGCAAACTACTTAAGCGCAATGCTTGCCAAGTACGAGGCCCGGGATGCCGGTGCGGATGAGGCGATAATGTTGGACCGGGAAGGGAATGTGGCCGAGGCGAGTGCGGAGAATGTATTCCTCATAAAGGACGGTGTGATCGCCACCCCGGGCCTGGACTATATCCTCAGCGGGGTAACGAGGAAGTCGGTTATCGAGGTTGCCGGTGATCTGGGAATAAGGGTGGAGGAGAGGAGGGTCCGGAAGGAGGAGCTATACGAGGCGGACGAATTGTTTCTCACCGCTACCTCCGTGAAGATCTGGCCGGTTATCCAGGTGGATGAAAAGTTGATAAATAACGGCGAGGTAGGGGAGATCAGCCGGAGGCTCAATAACGAATTCAATAAGATCATATCCGGAGAAAGTAAAAAATACGATAAATGGCTGACATATACCAGATGAACGGCGACATCATTTTTTAATGTAACTCTTAACTTTTTGGGTTAAACCTTCATTTTTGAAAAAGGGTCAGAGTCATTATTTCCTAAATTTTTCTAATTAATATAGAAAGGATTCGAGGAGTCGAGGATTCATCCTCCTACGCCAAGGCTTCGGAGGACGGGTGGAATGGCAGGGAAAAATAAACTGCGAACGATAGCCACTACGCCAGCATTCTACTCTACCCTACTTCACACAAACACTAAAAGGGAGGAAGTTATGTTTAAGAGCAAGTTGTTCTGGTATGTTATGATGATGGGCGCTGTTGTTGGTTGGATCTTTTCAATATTCGGACTTGGTTGTCCATTTGAGAACGATGTAATAAAGATAGTTTGGATGGCTATTCTCTTCATTTGGGCAATTGGTCATCCTTTAGAACTATTTGTGTCTATACCGATAGGAAAGAAGGCAGGACTTTCTATCAGGAGAACAGTAATTAAAACGTTGATTTTTGGCTTTGTCTGGTGGCTTCCATTAAAAATGGGAGTGATCAAGAAATAACTTCTTCTATTTCGACTACTTTTTATAAAATTGACCTAGAATGGGGGAGGGAACTTTTGTTACTTGTTGCGTTGTTTAAAAAAGGGGATGGTTATCTTTTTGATAGAGCGGGCGCTGGGGGACCAAAGTAACAGTTCAGAGTTCAATGTTCAAAATTCAATATAGATAAAACGGGTGGTGGACTATTTCCCTGTTATCTTTTAACATACCCCTCAATCAGGACATCCTCTCCCAGCCTCTTTACCCGGAGGTCCTCAAGTATGATTGCCTGATCAAGGGTTTCAGCTCCGCTCCCTCCCACCATTCCCGGAGATTGCCTGCCGCCGATTATCCTGGGGGCATAAAAACAGATAATCTTATCCACAATCCCACTGCTTAGAGCCGAGGCGTTGATGGTGGAGCCACCTTCGATTAGAAGAGATGTAATGTTAAGTGCCCCCAATTTTTTCATCAACGCAGGCAGATTGACCATTCCTTTATCCGATCTAACCGTCAGGATCTTAGCCCCCATCTGTTTTAGCTTTTTCTGTTTTTTGGGCGATGCCCTTCCAGTAGTAGCCACAATGGTGACTGCCTCTGATTTCAGATTCAGGACCTGGGAGGTAAGAGGGATACTGAGCTTACTATCAACCACGATCCGGACGGGATCCCTGACTCTTTTCCCCGGAAGGCGGGCAGTAAGAAGAGGATCGTCCTTGATTATGGTATTAACCCCCACAAGGATACCGTCCACTTTTCCTCGCAACCGGTGGACATATCTGCGAGAAAGTTCCCCGCTGATCCAGCGGGACTGCCCCGTCCGGGTCGCTGTCTTGCCGTCGAGGCTGGCAGCTGCCTTGAGGATAACCCATGGGGTCTTGGTACGGATGAATTTGGAGTAGCTCTCGTTCAGGCGGCGGCATTCGGTTTCCATAACCCCCAGTTTGACTAAGAGTCCGTTTTTTCTCAGCTTAGCGATCCCTTTCCCTTTTATTCGGGGGTTGGGGTCTTCCATCCCTACAAACACCCGTTTAATTCCACTCTTTATTATTGCATCCGTGCACGGACCCGTTCTTCCCCAGTGGTTGCAGGGTTCGAGATTGACCCACATTTCGGCCCCGAGAGCGGCCTTTCCGGCATCCTTAAGGGCCTCGATCTCGGCATGAGGTTGACCCGCCTTCGGATGATAGCCCTTTCCTACAATACGTCCCGCGCGAATAATTACCGCCCCGACCATTGGGTTGGGGCTGGTCCGGCCTTCGCCCCGGCGAGCAAGATTAAGACAGACCTTCATGAAAAGTGCGTTCTTTTCGCTTCTTTGCACTAATTCCCCCTGCCTTTTGGATCTTTACAGAATATGTAGAAAGGTAAATCCTAAGCACTAAACCATAAACAAATTCAAAATTCCAATATCAAATGTTCGAAACAGTTCCTTCGGCAAGCTCAAAATATGTTTTGAATTTTGGAT
>CP070770.1:627595-633634 GCA_020345765.1 Deltaproteobacteria bacterium | reverse complement strand
GATTAGAGGGGTTGACTGTTTTTTATGCCCAGATCTACCGAAATGATTTGTATCAGGAATCTATATCGCTTTACAGAGATTTAGTAAAGGAAATGATGCTTCAAACTTACTATAAGGCAAGTGAATTGAAAGTAGATCTGGTAGAGGTCATTTCTGAGCCGTTGGGAATAAGGATAGACGATCAGGTTAATGATGATAAACGGATAAAGAGAATTGGTAGGCCACCCTGTAGATTTCCCTGGGATAACCTATATGTTTTCCCCAATGGGAATATCCGGTTTTGTTGTTATTCTTCTCCGATCTTGGGGAATCTGGATAATCAAACTCTGGAGGCTATCTGGAACGGAAATAAGGCCCGTAAGGTTCGCCAAATTATTGCCAATGGCAAGCTCCCAAAAGAGTGCCATCACTGTTATCTCTGGGGGGAGGATAGATTTTATATACTAAATAAGCCAAATTGGATGTTTTGAGGTAAAAGACAAAACTGACCTTTTATGGCAAAATTATTAAGAAATGAATACTTTCGTATTTCCCTGCTTCTTATAGCTTTACTTGGGCTTTTCTTTTCCCCCTATATTCTTAAAGGACATAGCCTCTGCTTGAGCATGATTGAGGATCAGTGGTCACTCTATGCCTACTATCCCTGGGATATTTTTATCGCGGAAAGCTTTCGTTCGGGATACTTCCCGCTATGGAATCCCTTTAATGCTCTGGGAACTCCTTTTCTGGCTAATCTTCTTACCTCAAGCATTTTCCTTCCCAAAATTTTTATCTATTTCTCTTCCAACTCGATGACAATAAAGGACCTATATCTGTTAGGCCGTTTATTCATAGCAGGATTTTTTACTTATGTTTTTTTGCGTTACTTGATGATCGGGAAGGCTGGTTCTTTGTTTGGATCGATATACTTCATGTTTAGTGGTTATTTTACTCGATACCTTAACGAAGGTCACTTGAATGTTGAGTCTCTCATTCCCCTTTTGTTATTTTGCTTCTTCCGGCTGGGGAAAAGGGGAGGGTTAGGTTCTATAATCCTATGTTCTTTCGCAGTCTCCCTGATTATTTTAGGAGGTCATCCATCCTCGGCCTTTTATGCCTTATTTTTTGTTTCCCTATTCTATTTTTATCAGATTTTCTTTAGACAAAGAGATGAGGGATGGCAGGCCAGTTTATGTGGAAGATTTTGTTTATACCTAGGTTCGGTATCCCTGGGTTTCTCTCTCTCGTTGATACAACTTTTACCTTTTGCTGAGCATCTAAAGCATTCCTGGCATCTTCATCCTCAGGGCCTGGGGTTGTTCCATTATAATATCAAGCATTTTATCTCTCTGATTCTCCCATGGTTTTTTGGTGACTTCAGAAGCTCTTTACTTCCCGGAATCCTTCCTGCCTGGGAAGTAATCAGTTCAATATCTACATCCTCGGGCTACGAGGCAACCTCGTTATCCTGGTTGCCTCCTTATCTGGGGCTGTTCTCCGCGGTCTTTGCAGTTTACTCCTTAATTAATTTAAAGATTTCTCCTAGATGGAGCTATTTTTTTTCTGCCTTTTTAATCTGCTTCTTAGGAATGATCTACGGCCTTCCATTTTTCCGTTTGACCAGCTTGCTGCCAATATTCAGGCTCTCATCAAATGTGAGATACGCAATACCGGTGCTTACACTTAGCTTAGCGGTATTGGGTGCAGTAGGGTTCGACATCTTAATTTCCGATAAATTTAGAAGAAAAGGCTTCAATCTATCTCTGGGAATTATTTTCTTTTTGATCTTTGGGTTTTGCATTGCTTATTTTTCCGAACTCCTGAAACCCCTAAAGGCAGATGATATTTCTCTGGCTTTAGCTATTGCTACAGGATGGTTAGTGGCTATCTTACTAGTATTTTTTCTCTACATTAGATCTAATCTGAATAAACGTATTTTTGTCAACATCACGATAGGAATTTGTTTCCTTGCCATTTTCGTCAATACACTGGGTTATAAGCCCATCGTAAGGAAGGATCTGGATGAACTATCAAAATTTCAATTTGATAAATACCTTAAGGAAGACGAAGATCTTTTTCGAATTCATTCCCTCCCTCCTTTTCTTTTTCCTAATCTGGGTATCCTCTTCCATCTCCACGATATCAGAGGGATGTACGGGATTTACCTCAAACGCTATGTAAAGCTAATAAATTTCGTTAATAATTACACTGAGGAGGAAGGAGCGGATTACTATATTAGACGATATTCCTATTTTCAGCCGAAGTCTGAGAAGATTAATTCAAAATTTCTTGACCTGCTCAATTTGAAATATGTTTTATCATACAATAAGCTCTCGAGTGAGGAATTTATTGAAGAGGTTCTGGAAAAAGGGAAGAGATCAATTCCTCATATTAATCATATTAGCAAAGGAGTTTTTTTGGTTAAAGGGGAAAAGAAGATAGTATTATTCGAGCATCCTCCAGCTCTGATCCAGTTCCCGATTAAAATTCCTCCCGATGGCATAAGTCTCCGTTTTTTTCTGGGCCTTGATCCTCAGAGCTGGAGGTCGGAGAAGGGGGATGGAGTAATTTATGAGCTATTTGCCGAAGATCAAGGAGAGAAAAAAAAGATCTTTTCCCGGGCGGTGGACCCTAAAAGTAATACTCAGGATAGGAGATGGATTGAGCAGGTGATTGAGCTATCATCCTTCGGCGACAGAACTATTTTACTGAGCTTGATCACTTCGTCTAAGCAGAATACCGATTTTGACTGGGCAGGATGGGGAGAAATCCATTTAGAAAAAGGCGAGCAAAGATGGGAACTGGCCTACGAGCAAAATATCAAGATTTATCGAAATCAGAGAGTTATTCCCCGGGCCTTTATTGTTCCTGAGGTAGAGGTGGTTGAAGAGGAGGATAATATCCTGGAAAGAATTAGCTCAGAAAAGTTCAATCCTCGAAAAGTAGCAATTTTAGAATATCAGATACCTGAAATAAATTTAATGGTGAATAGTTTACGACTAAATAGTAATCCCAGTGCTGAAATTTTTAATTATCAGGCAGACAGTGTTGGAATAAATACTGAATTGGAAGGTAATGGGTTTTTAATCCTAAGCGATGCATATTATCCGGGTTGGAAGGTTTATGTAGATGGAAAAGAAGAGAGGATCTACCGGGCTGATTATCTTCTGCGAGCCGTCCCCTTATCTTATGGACAACACCGAGTCGAGTTCGTCTTCAATCCAGTTTCTTTTAAGCTAGGACTCTGGAGCAGTATAATTACTCTTTTTTCTCTAATCGGATATCTGGTTTGTCGGAGATTTCTTCTACCTTTCGGGCAAAGGCCAGGATCTTATAGAAAGGATTGATGGTAAAGGGAAAAGTCTTGAGAGGAAGATATTTAATTAACATCCATCTTTTTTTAAAAACAAGCTTATCATGAAAACGAAGGTTTTTCACTAGAGAATCCATTGAGAATTTCTTTCCAATAGTTCTGGTCTCCAGTAAATCAAATCCAGTCCTATTTAAAAATTGTTTAAGGGTCCGGACGGAGAAGAAGGAGAGGTGAGCCGGGATCCGGCGCAGTTCCAGCCAGTTTTTCCCTAGGATCCGGGGGATAAGGGCCCCGATATCAGGGGTGATAATGCCCAGTATGCCTCCTATCTTCATAATGCGGTTTACTTCAAGTAGTTCACTTAATGGGTCTAAAAGGTGCTCGATTAGATCCCACATTGTAACTACGTCAAATGATTGTGCCTTGAATTTTGCATCGATCAGAGATGACCTGATTACATCTAGTCCTAATTTCTCACGAGCATATTCGCAAGCAAAATCAGATGCTTCTATCCCGATAGTCTCCCAACCCTCTTGTCTTGCTAATTCTAAAAAAAATCCGGTAGCGCAACCGATATCCAGAAGTCTTCCACCGTTACTATATTTTTTCAGGTAGCGGAGGCATTTTTTAAATTTATTTTGAATATTAATCTTATCATCGATATAAATATCGTAACCATAATATCGCTCAGTATCCAAAGTATTAAAGGCCGGGTTCCTAAAATATTCTTTGGTATATATTTTATCCAGAACCGTAGGATCAGGAGGAGGATTCAAATAAAAGAATCCGCAAATATTGCATTTGACCACATTGTAACAATTAATGACATATTTAAGACTATAATCTTTATTGCCACAAACACAGCAGCTAATAAAATTAGTTACTTTAGGTAATTCTTTTTTTTCAACTTCTAAATGCATTGCAATATAAATACATAAAATCAGCAAATAGTCAAGAACTTGTTGCTCGAATTAAATTGTGGTAGTATTTTTACATTAAGGCTAATTCTGTAACAGATTCAGCATAAATGAAGATTAATAAGGTATGAAGGTAGTATTCGTCTATAAAGGCTCGGAAAGCCTTGGAATTGAATACCTTTCCAGCTTTCTCAAAAATAAAGGGCATCAGACCGAGTTGGTTTTTGATCCTGCAGTATTCAGCAGTGATCGTGGACGGGACAGCAAGTTTCTTGCCAGAATGTTTCGAAATTATCAGGATAAGGTAATTGAAAAGGTTATCTCAGCTAATCCCGATCTCATAGCCTTTTCAGCTTATACCGCCAATTATCGATGGAGTTTGGATTTAGCTCAGAAGATTAAAGATAAAAAAAGAATTCCGATAGTATTTGGAGGGATTCATACCACGGCAGTACCCCAGCGGGTCATTCAGAATGAGTGTATTGATGCAGTAGTGGTCGGTGAGGGTGAGTACCCATTATTAGAATTGGTTGAAAGCCTGGAAAATGGAATATTTAATGATTTAAGAATTAGAAACGTATATTTCAAGAAGAATAATGATATTATTACCAATCCGGTGAGGCCATATATCCATGATATTGATGAACTTCCATTGCCCAATAAAGAGCTTTTTTACCAAAAGGTGCCAGCACTTGAAGAAGTTTTTCTGATTATGACGAGCAGGGGGTGTCCACTTAAATGCAGTTACTGTTGTAATAATATTTTTCACCGACTGTATTCGAGTGAAAAGAGGCATTTTCGACGAAGAAGCGTAACCAATGTTATTTCCGAATTGAGATTATATAAAAAACGCGGGAGAATGCAGGCAGTGGCCTTCTGGGATGATATTTTCACCATTGATTCCAAATGGATAAGTGAGTTTTCCGAACAGTATAGCCGAGAAATAGGTCTGCCTTTCTATTGCTATTCACTTCCAAATACCCTTTCCCGAGAGATTGTTAAGTTGTTGGCAAATGCTAATTGTCGCCATATTAAAATTGGTGTTCAAACAGTTTCTGAGGAGACCCACCGAAAAATTTTACATCGACCGGGATCAAAAGATTCCATTTCTAAGGCAGCTCTCCTGCTTAGAGAATATGGAATTCAGTATTCTACTGATCATATACTTAATTTACCGTTTGAAGGAGTCGAAGAACAAGAAAAAGCAGCAGAGTTTTATAACAAGATTCGGCCTGTTCGCATTAATAGCCACTGGATGACTTATTACCCAGGGACAGAAATCATAGAGACGGCCAGAAAGGGTAATATTATTTCTAGAGAAAACACCGAAAAAATGGAGGAGGGCTATTATTGCACGCCTTATAACTTTCCTAGTGTTAAAAAAAATGGAGCGATGAGGGAGGTTGCTCAGATTCAGATCTTATTTGATCTTATTCCTTTACTTCCACGAATATTATGCCAATGGTTGATTCGTAAAAAGATATATAGATATTTCTTTTACTCTTCATTTTTACATCAAACTTTGATCGGGATAACTTCTTTGGCTTATCGGGACAAGGAATATTGGAATACTATAAAATATATTTTTACTCCTAAGGGAGTACCTTGATCCCGATTAATCGGGATAGAAATTTGAAGCCTTGTTCGGATTATATAAGACATTTACGTTTTCACGTATTATTGTGATTTTTCTATGCTCTTAAAAAACAAGCATATATATCCCCACTTTCGATCAGCTTTAACAATTGCTCATCGAGCTTCCAGATAGCAATGCCATTGGGAGTGTTCCACTTTAGTTTCAATTTACGGTCAATCATGCCTTGAAAGATC
>CP070770.1:621372-627495 GCA_020345765.1 Deltaproteobacteria bacterium | reverse complement strand
GGTTTTGGTCATTTGAAATTGTTTGGAAATTAGAATTTAGTGCTTAGAATTTATCCTTCTTTTTTTATTTACTACATTACTTTATACATTATTATTTTTATCGTTCTATAGAAATATACTACCTTTATTAAGGATTAGGATAGCATCTTGACCGGAATTGGCAGTCTTTCTGCCGGCACTCACCGGAGGCGGCTCTGTCATTCTTATCCCAGAACTCCTCGTCAATCACCGTAATGATCTGGGAAAGCTCCTTTCCTTCTTTTATCAGGTTCTGCCAGAAGCTCATGAGTTCCTCCTTGGCCGGACTCAGGTCCACGACCGGGCTCCGGTGGTCCTTGAGGAACTTAATCGCTGCCCTTACCCGAACCTCTTCCGGCAGGGCTTCGGAAGCGGCCAGGGCATAGATCAGTAATTGAGTCCGGTACTGCTCCGGGTTCTCCTGTTTCTGAGCGGTGTATTTGTAGTCCATCACGGTCCACTTATCCCCGGGCTCACAAAAGAGGATATCGGCAATCCCATGGATAAAAAGGGAGAAGCCGTCTTCGGAGAGCTTCAGCATAATGGGCAGTTCCCGGTAGACGGCCGGGGTATGGCTGATTCTCTTTCCGGATTCACCCTCGACAAACGCCTGGATCGACTTTTTCATCTGTTTTAACTCGTTGGCTCCCGCCCGGAGACTGCATGGATCTTGCCGGATAAGCTCATCAATATGGTGAGAAAGGTTCTCTCCCGCAAGCGAGAAGTCAAGCCTCTCCAGAGTACGGTGGACCAGGCTCCCTGCCTCCATCGGGGAAAGCCCGGCCTTACTTGCCGTTAGGGGAAACTCGGCGAGCCCGAGGACTTCGGTATAATAAAACTTCCTCCGACAGAACATAAAATTGCTGAGAGAAGTGGCGGAAATCGAAAACTCCCTCCGGGATCCGGGATGAAAATCACAGGCCTGGGTGAGGATCCTTTCTGCCTCGGCTTGAACCTGATCGGAGAGGGGCTGAGTCAGGCTTTTAAGCTCTTCGATCTCCGGATATTCCTGGATAAGCGGCTGAGGTTCTTCCCGGGGTTTCTCTTCAACCCTCTCTGCCTTGGAGAGAAGGAGGTTTATCATATATCCCTCTGCTGACTGACCGGGTTTATTTATCTTTAACCTCAGTGTGGAGGGCTCCGGTTCAGTCAAGAAGGAATTGATTTCCCCGGAGTAATCGGAAAGAAAATCATTGAGTTTTGCTGCCCAGCTATCTTTAGAGCGGGGTCTGAAAATTGGTCCGGAGAGAATCAGGTAATCCCTCGCCCTCGTGGCAGCGACATAGAATAAGCGTTTATCCTCAGCCTCCTCCTTTTTACGTGCCTCTTCCGCTACTTTATCGTAAAGAGAGGTTTCTAAGTAATTGCCCCCGGTCACCTCCCGAAGTCTCACCGCAATACCTCGGTTCTTACTATAGACAATATTGGCACCCCTCCCGGAATAGCTCCGCTCAAGGTCGGCGACAAATACGACCGGGAATTCCAGTCCCTTGGCCTGGTGCACACTCATCAGCTGGACGCAGTCGGAGCCCTCCGGGAATATCTGGGCCTCCTGCTCCCGGGATTCCTCGTTGACCAGGTTCTCCAGATGCCGGACAAAATCGCGGAAGGTAAAGCTTTCCTTCCTCTCGAAATCCCTTGCCACCTCGATCAGCTTATGCAGGTTGGCGACCTTCTGTTCACCCTGGAAGGTAGTAAGCAGGAATGCCGAGTATCCGGTGCCCTCCAGGACACGGGCGATCAACTCGGCGGAGGTGAGTCGATCCTTAGCGGCCTTAAGCTCTTGCAGAAGTCCCCGGGCGAACTTTATCTTCTCCAGTTCTTCTTCATTAAGGTTTCTCAGGACTAAATTTGCCGGCGAGAGGATCGAGTATAGACTTCCTCCTTCCCGGCGCAGCCGGTAGAGGGTCTCGTCGGAGACGCCTACCATGGGAGAGCGGAGAAAGCCGGCCAGGCTGATCTCGGCATTATTGCTCTCCAGCGCCTTGAGGACATTGAGCATGTCCCGGATCTCCTGGCAGCCGTAGAAGCCGCTGCCCCGGACGGTATAATAGGGGACATTTCGGCGGCGCAGCTCCCTCCCGTAGATATGCGACTTGGTCATTGCCCGGAAGAGGATGGCAATATCCCTGAATTTGGCGCACCTTCTTTCACCGTCCTTCGGATACACATCAATCTTTCCCACTAACTGAAGGATCCGGCTGGCAATCGCCCGGGCCTCGACCCGTCTCTTTTCGTCAATGCTGTCTCCCTGGGAGACCAGGAGCAGTTCAACACCCCCATCCCCGTCCTGCCCGGAACGGACCGGGAACAGGTGGCTCTCCTCCTCGAATTCGCCCGGGGCGGACATCAACTCGGAGAAGAGGGCGTTGGTAAAGTCAATCAGTGGTGGGAGGGAGCGGCGGTTTTCCCGGAGGAAGAACTTCTTGCCCCGCTGCTCCAGATCCTCCATGACCTCAAGGAACACGCCTACATCCGCACCCCGGAAGCCGTAGATTGACTGCTTGGGATCGCCCACTACAAACAGACGGTTGGTGCCCAAACGGATCTTCCCCCGGTAATCCTCCCGGGTCTTCAGGCGGGTAAGGTATTTGGGGTCTTCACCCAGGTAGTAGATTATCTCCCGCTGGATATCGTTGGTATCCTGGAACTCGTCCACCATGATTGCCCGGTAAAGCCGCTTGTAGCGCTCCCGGACCCGGGGGGAGGAGCGGAGCAGGTTCCGGGTATGGATCTGGAGGTCATCGAAGTCAAGCAGGGAATCCCGGGTTTTCTCCTCGGCGTAAGAAGCTTCAATATCCCGGAGTGATTTAATAAGGGCCGCAGGAATATCCCCGGACTGGATCTGGGCATAGAGCCGGGGGAGGTTGTCCTCGTATCCCTTTCCCTTATCGTCTGTATTCAGGATTGCCCGGATTCTTTTGACCGGGTCCTTAATGTTTCTAGCCCTTTCCCCCGATATTTTAAGAGAGCCGAGAAAGTCAGGGATTGCTTTGCTAATCAACCCTTCGAAATCCCAATCCTTCTGCTTGAGTTTCCTTTCCAGGGAAGACCACTTCTCCCTGGCGGAGCTGAATTTGTCCTCTTTTCCCTCTTCCCGGAGCGCCGTCTTTAGCTCGGTAAATGTTTCCTTCAATGTCCTGATAGCCCGGGGAAGCCTTTCCCGGGCCTGCTTGTTAGCATCTTGGGCTTGCCTTTCGACTTGATCGAGGCTTATCCCCTCGTTCCGGATATTGGTAAGCAGGCTTATCAGGCTTTCAATCAGCCGGTTAGGGCCAAAGGTGCCGGGGCGGCGCAGCTCATAATCACTTAATAGACGGATGGTATGAGGATCCCCCTCCTGAACCCCGGAGATTACCGCCTGCTCAACTACCCTCTCCAGAAGTGTCCGGGCCTCACGCTCGTCCAAAATCCCGAAGCCGGGGTCGATCCCCGCCTCAATCGGATTCTCCCGGAGCAGACGGGCACAGAAGGAATGGATAGTAGTAATATTTGCCCCGAATAGCTTCTTCCAGATCTCCTGCCACTTCTGCCCATTGGTGATAGATCCAAACTCGTGATTGCCGGCAGTTATTCTCTTCTCTATTTCCTCCCGGATACGCTCCTTCATCTCGGCCGCCGCCTTTTCGGTAAAGGTGATGGCCACGATCTCCTCAACGTTTAAGGGACCGGGGATGGTTCCCTCGGAAAGCAGGGCCAGGTACTGCTCGACCAGGGCCGAGGTCTTACCGGTCCCCGCCCCGGCCAGGATGCAGGTATTTCTCTCGAACCGGAAGGCCCCCTGGATTTCCTTTTCCCAGCTGTAGATCATCACTCTTCTTGCTTCTTTTCTACCGGCTGATACCGGCAGATATTACGGAACTCACAAAAGGGTGAGCACTCGTCCTGAAAGGGGCTTATATCAAAGATGCCCTTGCTGGTCCTCTGGATAAGGGAGACAATCCGGATTTTGAATCTCTCCAAGTCATCGGAAGTGAAATCCTTACTTTTCTTAGGTTCAGAGTTCTTTAATAGATAGATAGTAGCTTTTCTCCCGGAGCCTTGCTCAGCCTTTCCGGTTTTTTGAACAAACATCTCTCCGGCAAGTAGATATACGGGTATCTGAAAGCTGACCTCGCCGAGCTTTTTTTGATTGAGTTCGCCGTAGTCATTCCTGCTGTTCTTGTAATCCACTACCCGGTAGCTGCTGCCATCGGGCGAAAGGTCGAGGCGATCGATCTTTCCCCTGAACTCTGTCCGGAAACCACTTTCGTCCTCAATCACCAGGGGCGATAATTCCGAGGCTTTGGCCCCGAAGGGTAGCTCGAAACGGGTAGGGATAAACTGTTTCTCCTTCAGGGAGGCTTCGAAACGGATGAACCGGTGAAGTCTTTTAAGGATTTCCTCTTTCCTTATCTCCCAGAAACGATCGTCCCCCAGGTGCTCCTGTAACTCCCATTTCTCAAAAACCCTTTTACCGACCTCCTTGAGATGCCGGTCTTCCTCCTCGCTCCCGGACAGGGGAAGCTTCCCCTGGTCAAATCTTTCCTGGTAGAAGACCCGGAGGATATCGTGGATGACTGTGCCTTCGGTCATCCGGTCAGGCTCGACCTCCGGGCTGGGTAGTTCGGCCATACCCAGTATCCTCCCCATAAAAAAGCGGAAGGGGCACTGGGCATAGTCTTCCAGCAGGGTCGGGGACAAGCGGATCCCTTCCCCGCAGATAAACTCCTCGTTGATCTGTTTAATGATAAGATCGTTAGTGATCCTGCCGGTCCAGGGGCTTGCCTGTCGCTCTCTCTCCTCTTCTTCGGCAAGATAGAATTTCTCCCTCTCTCTCTCAATCCTGGCGGAATGGAAGATCATCCGGAGGGCCTGCTTGAGGTCGGAATGACGATCGGCAAAGATCAACGAGTTATAGGTAGCAAGGTAGAGCTCCGGACCGGGCGGCCCGGGGTTGCTGCCGTAAAGGCCTTTGATCAGGCTTTCCAGCAGCTCATTCCTTTCATATGCCTCCAGGAGCTTGGGGACGCGGAAGAAGTCTATCTCCTGAAACAGGCTATCAGGCTGCTTTTGCTCCTTCAGGGGAGGGGTATCGATAAGCCGGAGTAACCCCTTGAGCAGCGTGGATGGCAGGGCGAGGTTGCCCTTGCTGTCCAGAGTGCTGTATGTCAGATACAGGTGTTTTCTCGCAGTGGTCAGGACAAGGTAAAAAAGGAGAGGTTCCTCTTGGTGACGGATCAGTAGCTTGCGGAAGACCGCCCTACCGGCCTGCTCGTTAAATCTGGCCTTGTCGTCATCGGTAAAGATCGGGCTTTCATACTTCTTTTCCGGAAACTGGCCATCGGTTAGCCCCCCCAGAAAAAGGTAGTCAAAACTCAGCCCGAGGGTATCCCGGACATGGAGGACCTTGATCCCGGAGCGGTTGATCCCGCTGTCCGGGAGGGAAGCCCCGGTCAGGGATTCGAGCAGCAGGGTGAAGAACTCATCGATCTCCGTCTGCTTCCGCTCCAGCCCGGCTGTCCGGAGTGTCTCACTTAGATTACCAAGGAGCTCCTCGAATATATCCAAAGCCGCGAGGTCGCGTTTAAGTATCTCCGGCTCACTGGCATCCTGGATGCGGGAGCGGAGCCCGAAGAGGTCCAGAAGCTTTTTCAGTCCTCCCAAGAAGTCTCCGAAGCTTTTCGGCTTCCTGAAATCCTCCAGTAGGTCAATGAATTGACCTATTGCTTCGCTAATCGGCCGGAGGGTGAAGAGCTTACTCTCCAATTCGCCCCTTTTCTCTGTCCGGCCCTCTCCCTTGAGCTTTCTTTCCAGCCTTTGCCCGTGCCTTCGGAGACACTCGTCCCAGGACATGGATCTGGCGTCGATCATACCGGACTCGAGGATGGTTGCCTCCAGTTTTCCGGCACTGAGCCCTTCGGGAGTGGATTTCCTGGGAAACCGGACATAATTGGAGCTTAAGAACTTAAGCACCTGGTCCCGGGCGTATTGGGATCGGATTATCTCAATCAGGGTAAGTATTGTTTTTATCAGGGGATTGGAAATCAAGGGATTCCCGCGCCGGAAGTAAAGGGGAAGGTGGAAGCGGCTGAAGACATCCTCCACGATCCGGCCGTATTCGCT
>CP070770.1:615118-621272 GCA_020345765.1 Deltaproteobacteria bacterium | reverse complement strand
AAATTGTATAAAGAGCATAAGACATTAAGGTTGAGGCAGTCACTACGCCAATCATCTGATCTAAAAAATAGGGACTGTATTGCGCTAAGGTACTCCGGTGACTTTCCGCCCTTTTATTCAATGATACTAATTCATATCTGCGTTTACTAAGTACCAAAAATAGTGCCAATAGAGTAGTACAGACCAATATCCAAGCGGAAATCTCTACCCTAATTATCACTCCTCCTGCGACTACTCGAAGCACAAATCCTAATGCCACTACCATAACATCAATAATCACAACGTCCTTCAATCTCCAGGAATATCCCAGATTTAATAGAAAATAACCCAAAGCTACTAATCCGAAATATCGATCCAATAGAAAGGAAACAATAAGAGCAAGAAGAGAAAAAACAATCGCTATTACTATTGCTTTTTCAACTGCTATTCTACCAGAACTTATCGGACGCTGAGATTTAAGCGGATGATCCCGATCTTTTTCTCGATCAAAAATATCATTGATAATATATACACTGCCGGAGAGTAAGCAGAACAGGAGAAAGGCCTTTAAGATCTTAACATCTTTGGAGATCTCCATTAAATTTTCCGAAAATAGTAGGGCAGCAAACAGAAAGAGATTCTTGAGCCACTGCCCGGGACGCATTGATACAATGACTGCTTTAACCATCTGCTTTTAGAACTTTATCCTCATCCTGAACTTCAGCCCCAGGTCCTTCGGCAATTACCATCATTATCCCGACGACAAGCCACATCAATAAGGCCACTTCCGAATCCCCCCAATTATATTCAAACATTCCCTCAATATGGAAACCTACCAGACCAGCAATAGCCCCTAGGAGGAAAGTCCGCCGATAACCCTGCCCTCCAGAGATCCTTAATAAAGTAGCAATTCCTACCTTAAAAATAACACACCATAGCCAAAGATAGCTCAGAAGACCAATTATACCATTATCGGCTAATTCCTGTAAAAGATTATTGTGTGCATGGCACCAGGAAGTTTTCTTTTCTTTTTCGGTTATGCGATACTCTTTCTGACCCGTGGAGTAACCTCCCGGCCCTACTCCCACGATGGGATAATCCTTGATCATTCTTATGGTACTTCTCCAAAGGGGAATTCGGTTGTTAGCTTCAGATATATCGCCTATGCTCTTTACCCTTTGAACGAATGAAGGTGAGCTGAGTAAAAGAAAGCTCACCACCACTATCAGGGCCAAAACAATCGAGAGCAAGAACTTCTTGCCCTTCATACCCCCCAGAACAATCAGAGCACCTACCGCTCCCAACCACACACTTCTTTGCCAACACCATAAAATTCCGGAAAAGAGCAGGATGGAAGAGACAATATACCAAATCTTCCTCCTCCAATTCCTTTCTTCAAAAGACAGGCTAACCGCTATCGGGAAAAGGATTAAAAGTTGCCCTCCATAGGTTAACGAAAGGCCAAAAAACCCTGACGCCCTCGGGTAATTGCCAAGAAGTTTCCAGGTACTCTCAGGATCCACTCCCAGATAATGCTGCAAGTTCCCGTAGCCCCCCATTATTGAGGATACTACCAACAATAAAGTAAGAATCCTGCGAATAGTTTTTATATCCTTGATGTAATTAATGATGATGAAAAAGGTAAGGATTATCCAAAGTGAACTAATATATTTTAAACTGCCTACCCAATCCTGGGAAAAGATTACCCCTACTATATTTGCTCCTAAATAAACCAAGATTGGTAGAATCAAAGAGCTCTTGGTAAAAGGCTTTTCTTTGGCAAATATCAGCTGCCCCAACCAAATAGCCAACGCTAGCCCCAAGCTAGCCTCTGCTCCGGTAATCGAAAGAGGTAAAAATAAAACGAAGGAAAAAATTGCTATGTGAATTATTCTCTCACTAATAATCAAGTTGGCCCCTATTATTGCCATTTGGAAAACTCATAGCTCATATGTCAGCCTAACCCATCCCTTTCCTTAAGTACCGAGAACATTTCAGAAAGCCGATGGACATAAGTATATTTACTTAACACCTTTTCTTGCGCTGCCTTGGCAATCCCCTGCCTCTCCTCTTGCCGGTCAAGATAATACCTTATTTTCTCAATCATTTCCTCTGGATTTCTAAAAACGATTATTTCTTTATCAATCTCAAATATCTCCTCTATCCCTTTAACATATTCACTGAGATAAAAAGCTCCACAACCAGTAGCAGTATATATCCTAGCACTCACTGATCCTTCGATCTCGGGATAGGCATCTGCTGCTAAAAATATCTTGGAAGACTGAACAACCTTGGCATATTCCTCATTATAGATAAACTTGCCTCCATACCGAAGAACTAACCGGGAAAAAATAATGGGAATGTTTCTAAATTCAAGTGATATGCGCGGCCCCCACCACTTGACCCTTATCCCTTCTTCCATCACCCTCATTAACATATAATACCTTTTTTTATAAATAGCACGGTAATCAATAGCCCCTATTAGCGTTACATCCGAGCCATACTTTCTCATCTCCTTTTCGTTTATCCCATTACAGTGGTAGAAAGAGGGAGCAAATCCCTGTGACAGCCATTCCACTTTCTCTATTCCCCTTTCCCTGAATTTTGAGATCATCCCCTTGAGTATAGTAAAGAAAAAGTTATTTGTCCTTGCCAATTTGCACAACCACCTAGGAATCTCCCGGTGTGGATCGGGATACCAGAGCACAGTATAAATTCCTTTATCTATAACCCTTTTCACCAACTCCGGCTCTATCCTTTCCCCTTTGAGGGTAAGCATAAGATCGGGTTTAAAGGTATCGGCTGACTCTATTAACTCATGATTGATATTTCTCGACACGCGGTAATCAAAAATCTTAACTTGATGCCCTAAATCTCTAAGTGCCTGATACACATACCTTCCTGAATTCCAAGGACGCTTCACTGTCGCATTTAATAAAACCCTCATTATTTCATCCTCTATAAATTCAGGGGTTAGGTAAAAAAGATCATTATAGTTCTTCCAGTACCGAATGGACCCGCTTCGTAATCTTATCCCAAGAAAATTCTGCCTCTGCCCTCTGTCTCCCCTTTTCTCCCAGCTCTCGGGCAAAATGCTCGTCTTTTAATATCCTCAATATCGCCTGTGAAATCTCTTCTATATTATCGGAATCCACCAATAAACCAGTTTCTCCATCAATAACCGCCTCAGGTATTCCACCAGATCTTCCACCAACCACCGGCACCCCACAGGCATTTGCTTCCAGGTAAACAATCCCAAAGCCCTCTATTGTACTTTGGGATTTGACCTCCCGGGAGGCCATTACAAAGACATCTGAAGTATTATAAACATGCAGTAAATCCTCCCGGGATATATAACCTAAAAAATCCACATACCTATCCAGACCTACATCCTCAACAATTTTCCGTAATCTTATTTCATCATCCCCCTTACCCACGATTAAATATTTTAAATTAGGAATTTTCTCAATTACTTTAGGTAAGGCCAAGAGAACATTATCTACTCCCTTTCTTTTAATTAATCGCCCAACGAACAAGATTATCCTTTTATTCTCCAGGTTATATCTTTTAATGATCTCCGGAGAAACTGATATTCTTCTAAAAAACCCGAGTTCCACACCGGGATAGATCACTTCGCATTTATCCCTATGCACATTCAACCCATCCAAAATCCTCAAGGTGTATTTACTATTAACTATTAATCTTGACGATCTCGAAATTATTCTATCAAGAAGTCTCTTTTTAAATCGCGATCTCACGGCCTTTTCCCTTGCTACTAATATGTCCTTCCCGTGAAAATATATTACGTATTTAGTTCTTGTAATCCATTTTAATATCAAACTAAGATAGCCTATCGGAAGGATCACCCCACATTGAACAGTGCTGATCCTTTCTTTTCTAATTATCCATATTAGTTGTAAAAGCCATATCAAATTGTAGGTGAATATCTTTGCTTTTCTTATTGGAAAAGGGGCCCGGTATACTTTGAAGGGCAATTTTTTATCCGCTTCCTGATAACCCTCTACTTTAGGAACAGTAACGACAATCTCTTCCGGAGGCAAATTGAGACAAATATTTAGATAGTACTCTTGCATCCCTCCACCCTGAGGAGGAAAGTCTTGAGTAATTAATAAGGTTTTCATATCCCCATAAGGCAAAAATCTACTTCATGAATTCCTGTAGTTGACTACAAACATTTATTAGTATATCTCTTCTTTGATTAAGTAATGATTTGGCCCCACTCAATTCGTTATAATTGCTATCACGAACCTCTCCAAAGGTAACATTATACGATTCTGTCGAAAAAACGATCCTTACCTCTTGGTCGATAATGGCACAACTATCCCAGCCACAGGAAACCACGTAATCATGTGCGGGCTTTTCAAACAATGACTTTCCCTGACTATATTCGCTCGGGTCGTTCTGGCAGCCGAGGAGTGAAAGCATTGTTGCAGGAACATCTAAGTGACTTGTCAGGGTCTTAACCACTTCTGGAGTTTTTCCTGGAATATACAAAATTAATGGAATACGAACTTGTTCATCATTGTAGGCAGAACAGTGCCCAAAATGTCCATGTTCCCAGAACTCCTCTCCATGCTCGGTGCTTATTAAAACAATGGTCCTATCTAACAGCTCTCGCTCTTTGAGAGCCTGGAGAAGCCTACCTATGAGATGGTCTACATAGTAAACGGAATTTCGATATCTATTGAAGACCTGATCGCGTTTTTCTTCAAGACTAAGCCCAACATATCTAAAGTCCTTAATATACGGATGGTAACGAGCATGACTTTCGGGAAAAGAAAATCCGGGATGGGTGGAATCAAAGAACATAAATGTGAAAAAAGGCTCTTCTAAAGGAGAACTATCAAGCCACTTGATAAATCGCTCCAGCATATTACGGTCTTTTTCTGAAGTTGCTTCTCCCGGAATACGGTCTTCTATAACCTCAGGAACCTCCACGAAAATACTTCGCCTAAACTCAGGGAATGTTAACGGTGTACTGGATAATACTTTGAAGCTATAATCCAAATCCTTGAGGGCATCAATCATTACCGGACCGCGCCGTTCTCCCAAGAATTGAAACCAATAATAGCTATATAAGCCATAAAACAGACTAAATACACCAAATCTGCTATCATTGCCTCCGCTGAAATGATTGAGGTAGACAGTAGACTCTTGCGCGAAACGCCATATATTTGGCGTATTCTCTGGATTTAGTGTATCATAACGCCATCCATCCGTGAGGATCCAGACTATATTTGGATAGTACTCCTTCTTGGAGAATTTTAGGGGGGCTTTGGGGTATTTCAAGGCACTTTCTTCCTTTTTAAACTCAAAGTTCAATTCTCGGTCTATCTGGATTTTTAAATATTTTTTTGCTACGCGCTTTATTGTCATTGGTTGATAAAGTGGCAAGAGCTTAATATGCCTGGTAATCCTGGTAAAATTATAAAGGTCACATATTGCATAGGTAAATTTGTCAATCAGGGTTAGCGATATAATAATTAGAAAGGCTACCACCCATTTTTTCCAGTATTTTTGAATTAATTTTGGGCTCTTCGTAAGGATATTCTTGATAATAGAGATAAGGAGGAATTCGCCTGTTATAATCCCCAGAACAAGAAAAGCAAAAATAGCGAAGTTTCGGCTTCCGAGATGCAATGACTCCCAAGACCCCTCTGTCATAAGCACATTAAGAACCAATCCATTAAAATGGAAATGATAGAATTGATAAATCTTTTTGTCTAAATAAACAAAGGCATGTTGAAGTGAAAACAACAGTGGTGCCAAAACCATCATTAAGTGGTATAAAGAGAATAATCTTGTGATAATTAGAACAATCAAACCCAAAAGTATGTTTATCGAGGCAAAGTGTGAAAGATAAGCAACTCCAATAAAGCCACATTCAAGCAATCCTCTGTTGAATTCAGCAGATTTCAAATAACTATATCCATTGACTAAGCCAATAAGAATGTTTACAATTGTGAACCAAAAGAGCGCGGTTAGGTATAGGTTCTTACGAATATTTTTATCAGCTCTTCCCTGCTGTATTGAGTTAGAATCTGACATTTTTAAGAGTCCTTCCTATATTTTTCCTGAATTATAAGGAATTTCTAGTTATTTTGCAAATATTTACTATGTTTATCCTAAAAACCTTGAAAAACTGTTCTAATTT
>CP070770.1:608859-615018 GCA_020345765.1 Deltaproteobacteria bacterium | reverse complement strand
ACCTCTCTTCCGGTAATCGTTTTATAGCACTCCAGGGCTGATTCGTGACCAACATCCCCGCCGGCACCGGGGGCGCTTGTGGAATCGCCTAAAAGGAAGAGGCTCTCCACACCCGGGACTTTGAACCCCGGTCTCTTATCACTGGTCTGGTGGATATTGACCTCGACCCCATCAACCATGGTGAGGTGAAGGGCCCTGCGCCACTCGATATTCTTCTCCAGCTCCGGAAAAAGCTCAAAGAGGGCCCGTTCCAACTCCTCTTCCCTGTTTTTGGCAACGGAGGAATCTTCCATGTCCTCCCGCGGCGTCGGGTAGATCCAGGTCAGGAGTTGTTTTCCTTCGGGGACAAGCTCGGGGCAGAGGTTCGAGGTAAAGATCCCGAAGGAGATTGGATTCCACATATACCAGAGCCCGGAATCCCCTGTGATCTTACGCTTGATCCCGTAGTCGAGCACTACCCCGGATGTCGGCCTCTGGCTCTTACACATTCTTACATAATCGTCGGGAAAGTCCTCCTCCGACAGGATTGCAGGAAACAGCTTCTGGCAGGGGACACAGGTTATCACGGCCTTTCCCCTGATAAGCTCCTCCCCGACCTTCACCCCCACCGCCTTACCCTCTTCGATTACTATCCGGTCGACTTTAGTTTTTACCCTCACTTCCCCTTTTTCTTTAATCTTTTCGAGAAAGAGATTAAACAGAGGCTCCCAACCTCCGAGGGGATACATAACCGATCTCCCCGTCTGCAGGACCTTCTGCATATTGGTCAGCATTTCGCCAATGGATGACTTCTCAATAAAGGGGCAGACCATCATGGAGGCACTGACCAGGGTAAAATACCTTCGCATGCCTCCCCGGATCCCCTCCCTATCCATCCACTCCTTGACACTTACAGACTTGAGGTCGGCAAAGCTCTCCCTCCGGAGCCTGGTCATGAGTTTGATGAGCTTCAACCTTTCACTGAGAGTAAACATTTTACTTGTTAGAAAACCGCCCGGGCTCGTGGGAAACACCTTTACCTTTCCGTCTTCGTCCTTAAGGTAAGACTTTCCCAGGTCAGCGTATTTGACCTCATGGCCCAGATGCCGGCATATCCGGGAGATGGCGCTTTTGGGCCCGAAGCGGATGAGGTGGATTCCGTATTCAACTGTATAACCGTCCCTCTTTTGCAGGAGTGCCCGCCCACCGACTTCCTTCGTCTGCTCTAAAAGGAGCACCTTGTTTCCATCGTGGGCCAAGAGGGCACCGAGTTCCAATCCGGTAATCCCACCACCAACGATAATATAATCATACATAACTGCCTCCTTTGGATTTAATTCTATCAGGGTAGGATAGGGGATGCAAGGGTTAGATTGACAAGCTTTGGCAGGTTTGTTAGTTTTTAAAAAGTACAGGTTAAAATTTCCGAAGGAGGAGACTGATGAAGGAGGTTCAAATTGTCAGTGCTGCCCGCACCGCGGTAGGCAGCTTTCAGGGCGGGCTGAGCTCGCTACCCGCCACAAAGTTAGGGAGCGTTGTTATCGAAGAGGTGGTAAAAAGGGCGGGGATAAAAAAGAATGATATTGATCAGGTAATTATGGGTAATGTCCTTTCCGCCGGCTTGGGTCAGGCACCGGCACGTCAGGCCGCCCTGGGAGCAGGGTTGCCTGATGCGGTAAATTGTCTGACGATCAATAAGGTCTGCGGCTCCGGGCTTAAGTCAGTTATGCTGGCGGCCCAGGCGATTATGGTGGATGATGCCGGGGTGATAGTAGCCGGAGGGATGGAGAGCATGACCAATAGCCCATATCAGCTGCCCAAAGCACGCAGCGGCTACCGGATGGGTGATGGCGAGATAATCGACTCGATGATCAACGACGGCCTCTGGGATCCCTATGACGACTGCCATATGGGAAACTTTGCCGAGGTCTGCGGGGAAAAATATAAAATTACCCGCGAGCGACAGGATGAATTTTCCCTGGAGAGCTACCGCCGGGCCCAGGAGGCCCAGAAGGAGGGGAGGTTCAGGGAGGAGATCGTCCCGGTCGAGATCCCGGGTAAAAAGGGAGAGCCGATAATCTTCGATGCCGATGAAGACCCAGGTAAATTGAAGGCGGAAAAGGTCCCTACTCTTAAACCCGCTTTCAAGAAAGACGGGACGGTTACCGCTGCCAATGCCTCCTCGATCAGCGACGGAGCGGCGGCGGTATTGGTAATGTCTTCCGATGAGGCAAAGAGCCTGGGTTGTAAGCCCCTGGTACGGGTCTCAGGCTATGCGGAGGCCTCGATTGACCCGAAGTGGTTTACCATCGCACCGGTTGAGGCAGTAAAACGGGTACTGGAAAAAACCAAGATGAAAAAGGACGACATTGACCTGTTCGAGATCAACGAGGCATTTTCCGTGGTTACCATAAGGGCCATTGATGAGTTCAGCCTCGACCCGGCAAAGGTTAATGTCAACGGCGGGGCGGTATCAATCGGCCATCCTATCGGTGGCAGCGGGGCCCGGATCCTGGTCACTTTGCTCTATGCCATGAAGGATCGAAAGGCCAAGACCGGAATGGCAACCCTCTGCATTGGGGGCGGGGAAGCGGTAGCAATGGTGGTGGAGAGAATGGGAGAATGAAATGGCAGAAGAAGGGCCCCTTCGCACCATCCTTACCCGGAGAGGGTTTCTAAAAAAGGGGATTCTCCTGGGAGTCGGTCTGGGTGGTCTGGGCGCTCTTGCCTGGCCTTTTAAAATAACTTTTTCAGAAGGGGAGGAGCAGAGTCTTTATGAGGCGAGGTACTATGAGAAATTATCCGATGAATTTATCCAGTGTCAGATGTGCTTCCGGCGATGCCTGGTTCCTGAGGGCGGGAGGGGATTCTGCCGGAATAAGGAGAACCGAAAGGGCAAGTATTACACACTGGTTTATGCCCGGCCCAGCGCCCTCCAGATCGATCCGATTGAGAAGGAACCGTCATTCCATATGCTGCCCGGAATCAATATCTTCTGTACCGCAACCGCGAGCTGTAATAACCGCTGTAAATTCTGCCATAACTGGCACATCTCCCAGAAAAGCGTAGAGGAACTGGATAATTACCAGCTTTTCCCGGAAGAAATAGTCAAACTGGCCAAGAAGGAGAATTGTCCGGCCTTATCCTTTACTTACAGCGAGCCCACGGTTTTCTATGAATATATGTTCGATATTGCCAAGAAGGCAAAGGAAGAGAAATTAAGAGTCCTTTACCATACCAACGGATCGATCAATCCCGAGCCCCTATTCGCCCTGCTTAAGTATATGGATGCGGTTACTGTTGACCTGAAGGGTTTTAGCGAGAAGTTCTATTCGGAAGTATCCTCCTCGGAACTCGCCCCGGTCCTGGAGACCCTGAAGAATATTAAGAAGGCCAAGGTTCATCTGGAGGTGGTTAACTTAGTCATCCCAACCCTGAACGACGATCTGAAAATGATAAGGGATATGTGCCAGTGGATTGGTAAGAATCTGGGCAAGGATGTCCCTCTCCATCTCAACCGCTTTTTCCCCGCCTACAAGCTAACCAAGCTTCCACCCACCCCTATCGAAACCCTGGAAAAGGGCCGAGAGATAGCCCGGGAGGAAGGGCTCCAATATATTTATATCGGCAATACCCCGGGGCATAAGTATAACAGTACCTTCTGTCCAAAATGTGAGAAGAGATTGATCCACCGGACCCATTTCAAGGTGCGCGAGAATCATATCGTCAAGGGAAAATGCAAGTTCTGCAACTACCCAATCCCCGGCGTGTGGAGTTAATCCCATTTCTGTTACTTTCTGGTAGCCAGCAGGATAAGGCTTGTTAGCTTGAGGAAAATGACCAGCCCGCAGGTTTTCAGAACTCCCAGGACCGGGATCAGGATGACCGAGGCGATCATTGCCCCGCTCCACGCTCCCACCAGGTCCGAGGCATAAAGGGTGCCGGCAACCCGGCTCAAGTGCTCCGCCTCAGGCGGACTGCTCAAATATATCCGGTTAGCCAAAGGAAACTCCATGCCTACCAGAAGGCCGGTTACCATATTTAACAATAATAGGAAGGCCGGAGCCGATTGGAATACTGAGGGGACATCCATATAAGAATGTAGTAATATAAGCACTGTGGGGAAGACTGCACCGTAGAGCACAAGTAGTAGCTCAAGCCTTAAGAATAAAGGGAGCGAGCTTTTCTTCCTCTCCATATGGCGGATCATGCCCAGACCTCCCAGGATTAATCCCACCATAAATGAGGCAATAAGCAGGCCGATCATCTGAAAGACATATCCATAGAGCGACTGGAAGACAAGGATTAATACCAAATCAAACACCATACCCCCGAATCCAGTGGAGGCTATTGCCAGGGGAAGGAGTGCCTTTTTTGATTTTTGACTTCGGCGCTTAACCGCAATGAAGAATAAAGCAGACAGGACAAGGGGAAGAAGGAGCATCCAGAGTTTTATCCGGCCAATCAGCCGGACGACTCCTTTGAGGCCCGGGGAGAAAAGAGCGTGCCAGAGAGTAAGGTTATACCATAGTCCCGAGGGATGGAAGTCTTTATTAATTATATTATTATCCCCATCAACTATTGATTTTAAGAGCCACTGCCTTCGTTTCTCATCAAGCTTATACTTGATGTGAAAATTGGTCAGGAGTTCAGTTACCAGTGAACGCTCATTGAACCTTTGGAAAATGATAGATGGTTTGAGCATGGTTATATCTTTTAAGTCGGAGGCCAGGAATAGATTGGGTTCTCCCGGGATCGGCCGGATATAGGGGTAGACCTCGTTGAGGGTATTAAATAGGCAGGCATTGATTAGCTTAAGCTCCTCGCTAATATAGCTCAGTGATCCCGGTGCGCTGATGACCACGATACCGCCTTCCTTCAGGACTTTTCTCACTTCCAGGAAAAACTCTTTCGTATAGAATCTGTTTAACTGAAGGGTAGAGGGCTGGGGAAGGTTGATAATGACCAGATCGTATCTCCGGGCCGTCCTCTTAACGAACAGGCGGCCGTCAATGTACTCAATATTTACCCGGGGACTATTCAACTCATGATCGGTCAGGGGGCTGGTGAATTTCCGGATAACATGGATTATGAGTGGATCGAGCTCGGCATAGTCAATTCTCTCGACCGGATGTTTCAGGATTTCTCGCAGGACTCCACCGGCGCCGCCACCGAGGAGCAGAACCTTTTTCGGCTGGGGGTGAAAAAGGAGGGGAAGATGGACCAGTTCCTCAATTCGGGCTATGTCCGGATTTGGTGTGGACGTTATCGGTATCCCGTTATCAAAGAAGGTGAGTTGGTTTTCCCTCTGGGTAACGGTGACATTGCCGTAAATGGAGTTTTCATATGCTTTAAGGATCTGTCCACGCCACTGTCGCTGGAGGGAGTCACGATGGATCCGGTCGGCACCAGCAGAAAAGGAAAGGTAAAAGGCGACGAGTAAAAGAAGGAGACTGATAGCTATGGTAATTCCGCCTGAGCTTTTCCGCTTGTTGATGCCGGAAAGGGCATGCACACCACTCCTGAAAGACTTCAGCAAGAAAAGGGCAGAAAGAAGATTCATTACCGCTATTCCTAGGGCTATCTGAATAGAGTGGAAATGGGGAAGAAAAAGATAGGTAAAAGCAAATCCACCTGCGGTGGCTCCGACAGCTTCATAGAGATAGACCCTGCCGATGGCCGGAGCTTCCCTCTTCGTAATTTGAGAATAGAGCTGACAGCCGAAGCTGAACTGGGTTCCATCGCTGAGACTAAGAGGGGCAAGAATAAGTAGGGAGCCGTAGAAGATGGGAAAGAGGCCCACCCCCTCACCCGGGGCGGAGCCAATGAAACTCTTAAATATCCGAGCAAGATATATTGCTACCGGAAGATAGGCGGAGATAATCAGTTGAGTAGCGGCATATATCTGAGTCTGTCCTCTAACCTTGTCCGTAATTCTACCCGAGATAAGGCTTCCCAGGGATTCCAGGATGAGCCAGTTAGCCAGGATAATGCCGATAGAGAGCTCGTTGCCCGAGAAGGTTACCAGGAGTTCCCTTATCAGCAGGATCTGGGCAACGATGGAGGTAAACCCCATCAGCAGGAGGGCCAAAATCAGACTCTTTTTCAAATCTCCTATTAGCAAGGCAGCCCTCCGCCTTAGGCGAATCACCTAAGACTAATTGCAAATTCAGCGTTTCC
>CP070770.1:602445-608759 GCA_020345765.1 Deltaproteobacteria bacterium | reverse complement strand
GATGACTGTGGGAATGTTGGAAGCGATTCGGTAACTGTACCAGTAATACCTCCTCCCTGCAGTATCACCAGTGTTGGACCTACTACCGGATGTCCCGGGGATTTTGTAGTCATAACTGGTACTGACTTTGGAGCTATTGAGGGTAATGTTAGCTTTGATATAACCGGGACAGCGATTATTTTTTGGAGTGATACTATTATCGTAGTTAGTGCTCCGGGTGGGGATTACTCAAGTGTGATAATAACACCTACGGCTTCTGCCTCTTGCATCCAACCCGGATTTTATTCCTATGATGATCAAGCACCAACCGGTTTAGTAGCAATACCGGCAGGGGATAGTTATTGTACAACTACAACTGTTACCCTTACTGCGAGTGATGGGACGATCTACTATACCATTGACGGGACCGAGCCTACTACCGGGAGCCCGGTTTATACAGAGCCGATCGACATAATTGTGGATACGACTCTGAAGTTTATGGCGGTGGATGTCTGCGGAAATCAGTCAGCCACAGTGACCGAGGTCTATGATATTGACACTGAGCCTCCGACCGGTTTAGCGGCAACACCGGCAGGGGGTGACTATTGTGTAACCAGTAATGTTAGCCTTACTGCGAGTGATGGAACGATCTACTATACTACTGATGGTAGTGGGCCTACTACTGCAAGTCCGGTTTATACAGACCCAATTGACATTATTATTAATACGACTCTGAAATTTATTGCAGTGGACATCTGTGACAATATCTCGGAGATCATTATCGAGGTATATAATGATGATACGGCGGCAACGGTTAGCATCACCTTTCCGGTGGATGGAGTAACCATATTCACCGGCAATGTAACGATTACCGGCACAGCGGATACCGATATTACCACAGTAACGGTTACTTCTGACCAAGGGCACGGTGAGTCGTCCGGGGTCGATTCCGAGGGCAATTGGTCGGTGATCCTTATGGGAGTTATTAAGCCTTCTATAACTATTTTTGCCCAGGGAACGGATGAATGCGGCAATACCGGGAGCGATTCGGCAACGTTGCCCGTAATATCTACTATCAGCATTATTACAAGTATCTATCCTAAGAGTGGAATTGCTGGCACAAATGTAAGCGTACATGGTGTCAACTTCGGGGCATTCCAGGGCAGTAGCATTATTAAACTCGACAATACCGAGATATTGCCCGATGATATTATCCTTTGGTCGGATAAGAAAATTATTGCTAAAGTCCCCACTGACGCTGCCTTTGGGCCGGCTTTTATTACTGTAATCAGAAGTGGTCTAAATACCTGCGGCCACACTTTTACCGTACTATCAACTACCTCCAGTGGTATCTTTGTCGATGGCACAACTAATCCTCTAATAGTATTTAATGACAGTAGAGACGCTGATTTTGGCGATATCGACGACGATGGCGATCTCGATATCATTTTGGCTAATTGGGGATTGATAGGAAATGAGGCGACGAGACAGAACCGCCTCTACCTCAATGACGGCAGCGGTAATTTTACCGATATCACCAGCAGCGCCTTGCCAGCAGATACTGATATGAGTTGGGATGCTGAATTTGCCGATGTGGACGGGGACTGCGACCTCGACATCTTCATCGTTAATGACCTCAATCAAAACCGCCTCTACCTTAACGATGGCAGTGGTATCTTTATCGATGGCACTACAGACTCGGTACCGGTAGACAGCGACTGGAGTCTGGATGCCGCTTTTGGCGATGTCGACGGTGATGGCGATCTTGATATCTTTATTGCTAACGAAGACTCGCAGAACCGCCTTTATCTCAATGATGGCACTGGTAAATTTACCGATGTAACCGGTTCTGCACTCCCGATAGATAGTGAGTGGAGCTGGAATGCTGATTTCGCCGATGTTGATACCGATGGTGATCTCGACGTTTTTATTGTTAATACCTCTAATAAACAGAGTCGTCTATATCTCAACAACGGCAGTGGAATCTTTGTCGACGGGACAACCGATGCTTCATTGGCAGGAATTCAGTACTGTATTGATGCTGACTTTGCCGATGTCAACGGCGATGACTATCTTGACCTCTTTTTAGCAATGGAAACTTCTCGTAACCGCCTTTACCTTAATAATGGCAGTGGAAATTTTATTGATGTAACAAATAGTTCATTACCTTTAGATACTGATATAAGCACATCCGCAAAATTTGGAGATGTGGATGGCAACGGAACATTAGATATAATTATTGGGAATTGGTTTGACCAAAACCGACTTTATCTTAATGATGGAAGCGGTAACTTTACCGATGTCACCGGCAGTTTCTTGCCGGTAGATACCGATATAAGCTGGGATGTTGACTTGGGCGACGTTAACGGCGATGGCGATCTCGATATATTTATAAGCACTAAGGATGAGGATGATCCGAATCGCTTATTGTTGAATGAATAATTGAAAATTGGGATAGTTATCTTCTTGTTCTGATTCTGTCGAAAAATCGGCCAGCCATCCCGAAGGGCTCAGGATTTCGTTTCTTTTCGTTAAATTAGTGTAATTCGTAATTCAAATTCCCCTCTATTTTAAAAATAGAAATATTCTCATAATATTGTCTAAGTAGCTAAATATAAAGAGGATTATAATTCTATGATTTAATTTTCAAGAGCGTGATATTTTTATTGACAGGGATATTTCTCTAATGGTATTTTTAATTTAAGAATGACTCCCGAAGATAATTTAAAACAGAACAACAATCCCGAAGAGCGGCCTACTGTTAAAGGCACTCTTTTACTCGGCTTACTTAAATATACCAGGGAAAAACTTGGCCCGGAAGGCAGAGTACATCTCTTAAAAAGTCTTAACGATGAAGACAGAGTGGTATTTTTTGAGTCTGCTGATAGTCCTAAATTTAAAAAGATCTCAGTAGCAGAATGGTATCCATACCGGACATTCAAAAGTCTTCTGGGTGCTATTGTCAGGGAAGTTGGAAAAGGGGATAAAAGACTATGCATAGAGATAGGCCATTGGTCTGCTGAACAGGATTTCGATCCTGAAAAAGGGATTCTCAAATTTTATACAAAAGATGTTTATAAAGGAAAAGCAAACCTTATCTATCGATCTACCCCGGTGATCTGGAGTCAGATGTTTAGTAAAGGCGAAATAGAATTTGAAACAATCGAAGAGGCCAAAAAAGGTGTCCTCAGGCTTAAAGGCTTCCCCGAGGTAACCGAGGCAAATTGTCTCCTTATCGGTGCTTGGATGGAGCGAGCTACCAAGATAATCAGCGGATTTGAAACAAAGGTAGAAACAAAATATAACCCTGCTATCGATACAGATTGCGATTTTCATTTAGAGGTGAAAGACTCTCCGAAAAAATAAGCAGTATCAAGTGCCCTACCCTATAACCTCTTCAGACTCACCACTAATAAGATTCCATCTCCGCCAACACCTCAAACACCCCTCGTTCAGAGATATCCCTTTGTATTTTTGCCCGATTTATTGTAAACTACCAAATTGACCAGAGGAGGATAATATGAAGGGGAAGAAAAGGACACTGGAAGACCTGGCCGGGCTTTCGGATAATGAGCTCGAAGAAATTTTCCGGAACGGCAAGATTCCGGATCCGGAAAAGCTTGTGGGCTGGGAGTTCCGTGGCTACAATGTCCCTTTCATCACCAAGCTACTGGGGATAAAGAAGTTCAAGAAGGGCTTCTACAAGAAGAAAGACGAGTACTGGGGTTATAATATCCAAATCTACCAGGGGCCGATTGAAGAGCCCTGGCGCTGCAAACCGGTTGACCATAACCCCAGGCGGATGGGGTTTTTCTCGGTAAAGAAAGTTATCCCGGAAGGACCCGAGAACAAGGAGCAGGACGCACTGATCCTCAATTACGGCGACGGGAAGAATTTGCCATGGGATGGCAGTTTCCTCCGGGATTACCTGAAGCAGGTTGACCCTAATAACAACGACCTCTATCTGGGAAAGGCCTATACCGCCATCGGTCGGGCACGGGTTATGCCGTCCTTCTTTATAATCGAGCGGGACCGGAAGGCGCCAACCGAGGTAGATAGATAAACCCCAATGACCAAATTCCAATTCTACCAATAGTGGGCATGAAAGGAGAATAGATTGATGAACAAAGGCTACCTTCCCCGGAAGGCGAGAAAGATCGTCCGGGCCTTGATCGAGGTGGTAAAACCCAGGAAACCGGGCTTCGATCTGCCGGTCGAGGATGAGATGCTCGAATTCCTGGACAATTTTTATTCCTATTTCCCCTGGCACATGAAGCTCTTATTTCCCGTGGGGCTTTATCTACTGGAGTATGGCACCTTTATTTTCAAAGCGCACCTAAGGCCTTTCACCAGTCTCCCCCTGAGCGAAAAGGAGGTATATGTGACGGAATGGATCGAGAGCAGTATGGCTTTGCGCCGCGACCTGATCAAGGGAGTAAAGGGGCTCTGCCTCACCGCTTTTTATTCCATACCCCAGGTCATGGAGCATATCGAATATGACCTTACCGGGCACATCGAGCGGGTGAATAAGGGCGAACCCTGTGATTCTGAAGCCTGCAAGTTCTTCCGGGATCTGGGATATGACCGCAACTCCCCCATCCCTTATCCTGCCTATGACCGCGTTGATCTGATTACTCATGACACTCCTCCACCGGAAGGAAACACGGAGACCAAGGAGGTGAGTGAATGATCACGATCGGCGAAGATATAAACAGAAACATCGTGGAGACCTGCGATGTCTGCGTGGTCGGCTCCGGCGGTGGCGGCGGCACGATTGCCGCCGAGCTGGCCGAGGGCGGCCTGGATGTAGTGATCCTGGAAGAAGGCGGCTACTATACGAGCAAGGATTTCTCACTTGACCCGGGCAGGGTCGTTCCCCTGCTTTGCCGGGACTCGGGCGCCTCCGCGATCCTGGGAAAGCCCAATATAATCTTTCAAGAGGGCCGTTGTGTTGGCGGCTCTACGGTCGTAAACGGGGGCATGTGCTGGCGGACACCGGAGAAGGTACTCCAGAGGTGGCGATGGGATATGGGGCTTACCGACCTCACTCCCGAAAAGTTGGAGCCGTTTTTCGAAAAGGTAGAGGAAAGGATAAATGTAGCCCCGCAGAGCCCGGAATCTCTGGGCAAGGGTGACATGCTCTTCCGCCAGGCTGCGGACAAGCTGGGCTGGCTGATCCATCCCAACCGGAGGAACCAGAAGGACTGCACCGGCGAGGGTATCTGCGTATTCGGTTGCCCTACCGACAAGAAGCAATCCGTGCTTATCACCTACATCCCCCGTGCCCTGAATAAAGGAGCCCGTCTCTACACTGATGTAAAGGCGATCAAGGTTAAGATAAAGAATAGGAGCGCCCAGGCAGTGGAAGCGAGGGTGCTGGACCGGCGGAGCGGGAAGAAAAAACCCTATAAACTCACGGTCCAGGCCCGGGTGGTTGTGCTTGCAGGCGGTGCTTTCCAGACGCCGGTAATGCTCATGAACTCCGGTATCAAGAACAATAATGTGGGCAGACACTTCCACTGCCATCCCAATGTCAAGATAGTAGGCATCTTTGATGACCCGATCTACTATTGGAAGGGAGTTCACCAGGGCCACCAGATCCATCACTTCATTGATGAGGGAATCCTGTTAGCTATCGGTGTGGTTCATCCCGGGCTGGCCACCATGAGCTTTCCCCAATACGGCCGGAACAGCCTGGAGCTTATGGAGCTCTGGAACCACATGCTGATTGCGGGCTCTCTGGTCGACGATACCACTACGGGCGTGGTTAAACGGGCTCTCTGGGGCGAACCTCTGGCCTATTACTATATCGACCATGTGGAGAGGGAACGGCTGATCCGGGCCACTGCCCTCCTCTCCGAGCTCATGTTCACGGCAGGAGCAAAGCGGGTTTTCCTGCCCTTTGCTCGGCTCACCGAGATCAAGGGGCCGGATGAGATCAAGAAGATCTATGATTCCAACATCCAGCCGGATGAAATGGAGGTTCTCACCGTGCACGCCTTCGGCACCTCCCGCATGGGCGCAAACCCCAAACGCTCGGTGACCAATCCCTGGGGCGAGAGCTGGGATGTGGAAAAGCTGTTTATCGCGGACAGCGGCGTAGTCCCGAGCTCGCTGGGAGTTAATCCCCAGGAGACTATCATGGCGCTCGCCACCCGAACCGGTCAGTATATCCTGGAAAATAAGAGTAAATATCTGGGCTGATCGGAAAAGTAATTAAGAGTTATTTTCGTTGTCAAGAGGGTTAGTGTACATGTGGGTTATAAAAGTTTCGAAAAAAACTCTACCCGAAATTACAGTCTTTCACCCCCACCTTAATCCTCCCCCATCAAGGG
>CP070770.1:595986-602345 GCA_020345765.1 Deltaproteobacteria bacterium | reverse complement strand
GTGAGGACGAATAGGTAAATGATGATATTCAGTCTTTTCATTATTATTGAAGGGGAATTTTGAGGGAGGTTTCTCAGTAGTTAATCGCTTCGTCGATAGATAAAATGAGACTTCGTATTTCCCCGGTTGCCTGGTCGTCCTCAGGGACTGTGGTATTGGCATCATCCAGATTGACCCAATCATCAGGGGGAGGATTATCCATTATTCCATCGAGTGAATAGATATGAACCTTATTGATCCCGGCGGCCCTCGAGGCGCCGATATCAGCCAGGATATCAGTTGGTTCCTGGTCACGGACTAAACCCACATCAATGCCTGCCTTATCGCCATAGGATTCCAACGCATCGCGGGAATAAGAATAGATAAGGTATGGTCCGAACTCTTCCCCCCAGAGTTCGCTAAATGTGGTTCGATAAGCCATAAAGGAGACCTCATCCCAATCGATCCCTTCAATGGGTATGTCCAGAGCGTCCTGGAGGGTGGTGTCACCGTCACCGAAATCATCCAAAACCATAGGAAATGTCACTACCATTACCTTAAATCCCCGCTGATGGGCTAAGCTTACCAAGTCTTGATATCTTCCAGTAGCGGAGAGAAAATCCTGTTCATTAATGTTACCGGTGAGCAGTGATATTATCATGCCTATATCTCCACTCTGGAATGCCTCCTCAACCTCACCCATCTCCTGCCAGCCAAGCTCCATATCCACTACCAGCCATTCTATCGGAAGTTCCTCGGCCTCACACCAATCCATAAAATCCACCGTCTGGGAAAAGAACAGCTCCACATTATCCTCATTGGGCCAGTAGCCCTGGGGATAGTCCAGAAGGATCCAGGCGCGAACCTCAATTCCCATGTCCTTTGCCTGAAAAAAGAGTTCCTTAAGCTCAGTATCCCCAATCTTATCGTAATGGATCGCCAAATACAGTCCAAGCTTATGCTCTTTTAGAAAGGGAAAGTAGCTTATCACCTCAGGGGCTGAGTCGAACTCGCTCCAGACCGAGAGTTTGAAGCCCTCATCAGTCCCTTTATCCTTTTTATCCTCTCCACAAGCTAAAGTGATAATCGAGACGATGAAAATTAGGAGAATAATTAATAAACCTTTTATCTTCATCTTAAATAATGCGAAATATCTGAACTAATAAAACATTTAACTTATACCTTTTTAGTGTAATCCTTCTTAGACGGATTGTAGGGGTAGGCTCCGTGTCCACCCTTTTTTGATCTCAGTATAATCCATTGTATATTTCATCTAGTTCTCCTCTCTATTCGCGAATTATTTGGTTATAATATTTTTGTAAAAAACTTTTCAAAAAGCACCTCTTTTCCCTCCCAATTTGATTAATTTCTATATAGCCAAGTTTTTGTAATTCGTTTATCTTCGGACTAAGCGTTGATTTAGAAATTTCTGACTTAGTGATTTGGCTTAAATATTTTCGTATTTGTTCAAAGGTTGAATTAGGGTACTTCCCTATTATTAAACATATTTCATGTAAATCTTTTTTCAACCTGTCAAATGCTTCACCCCCCAAGGTTATAAGAGTAGAATCTGAAGCCTCTAAAACAGTAACTGGCTCTATATAACCATATTTACCCCTTGAAAGATATAGAGTGTAGCCGGCAATTCCCACAATTCGTCTAGGATTTCCGCTAGATTCGTCCAATATTGTCTGAATAGACTTCTCACTAAAAGGTTCAACATCTTTACCCTTTATTCTTACCAGGGCTAATCTTTTTTGAATTAATTCTCTTATGCCTTGTTTATCCAATGGCTTGAGAGATAGACGATTATGATGAAGGAAGAGATTTGGAAAAGTTTGCTCAATTTTTCCATATTCAGAAAATAATGTTGGAGAACCTCCTATGCATAACATAAAAGGTTTGTTTTGAAAGATTAACTTCATTCTTTGTAATAGAGCTATAGACTTCTCCTTCGCTACATAACCACCTTCATCAAACAGCACTGCAATCGTTTTTACATCCTTTTTAATGATTTTCATCACTTCTCTCAATAACTGTATTACCTCAAAAATATCTTCCGGTCTTCCTTTCTCTTCTATAATTTGAGATGAGACAGAAACAATCCTTAAAAGAGGATCTCCTAATTGTTTTTGTGAGGCTTTAGTAACATTGATACCTTTGATTTGTTTATCTATTTCCTTTTCTTGCCGCTTTTTACCAAAATCAACCATCCCAATTAAAGAACTACCTAATCCCACACGTGCCTGATCCAATAAATCTTTCACTAAGGATTTAATAAGAATTTCTTCTGATGTATCTTCAGTAACATTAATTCTAGAAAAGTATATTCCTGTTTTGATTTGACATCGTGCTTGAATGTAGTTCAGCATGGATGACTTTCCCATTCCAATCTCTCCCAAGATAGCAATATTTTGGGGAAATCCTTTTGATGCTGAAGTAATAACATAATCAATCCGTTCCTTCTCGTCTTCCCGGTTCGCTAACAATAATCCTGTTTCTTCTGGCTCAATCACTTTGTCGGTAAAGGGGTTAGCAGAAATGTAGTGTTCAATTTTTAATTTTTTTGTCATGTCTCCTCTAATTGATCGAAATTGAGAATAAATTTTTAGAACCGTTCGTATTGTTCACTTATTTTGAATCTGTAGTCGAACTGTTCGTATTGTTCGGTTTATACTATCATTTTTACGAACTATCGTCAAACAAAATATTTGGCCACACATTTAGCTTGCCACCTTTCCGTCCTTGAGTAGGATCAATCTGCGCGCCCGGTCCATTACCATTCGATCATGGGTCGAAAACAAAAAGGTCATCCCCCTTTTCTCATTCAAATTCTGCATCAACTCCATAAGCTCTTCACCGGTCTTGGAGTCCAGGTTAGCGGTGGGTTCGTCCGCCAGGACTATCTTGGGCTCGCTCACGATGGCCCGGGCTACTGCCACCCTCTGCTGCTGTCCCCCGGAAAGCTCATCGGGCCTCCGGTGAAGGCATTCCCCCAGGCCTACTTCCTTCAGGATCGCCTCGGCTTTCTCCCGGCGGGTTTTTTTATCCTCTCCCTGAAGGAGCATAACGAATTCTACATTCTCCCGGGCAGTAAGGACCGGGATCAGGTTGTATGATTGGAAGATGAAACCCAGGTTCCTCAACCTCAGTTTTGAAAGCTCTCCTTTTCCCATTTTGGTTATACTGCGACCCTCCAATAGGACCTCTCCCCCGGATGGGGTGTCGAGGCCTCCGATCAGGTTAAGGAGGGTGGTCTTGCCGGAGCCCGACGGACCGGCAATAGCGGCGAACTCCTCTTTTTCTATTGAGATGTCCACTCCGTTGAGGGCATTAACCACCACCGCACCGTCACGGTAGACTTTTTTTAGATTTTCCGTTTGGACTACAGGCATATTGCTCTCCTTTTCAAGGCTAATCCCGGATTATTGTGGGTAAAAAATGCCAAACATCAAAATCAAGATGTTAAATGGATAAAAAAACCAAATATCAAAATCCAAATGACAAATGAATGTCAAATGACTAAATGTCAAAAGAATTCTTATTTATTTTTGTCATTTGAATTTTGGGCTTTGTTTGAACTTTGAGCTTTAGCATTTGACATTAGCTAACGTTCTTGTGAGCATTATATTTTATGGATGTTCTATTTATCTAATATATACCATATAGAGCCCTCTTCAGTGGTGCCGGAGTGCTTCTACCGGCCGGAATCGGGCGGCACGGATAGCAGGGTATATCGAGATAATAATTGCGGTGACTATAGTAGATAAATTAGCTATCAATAGATTATCAAGTCCGATTGAGGGGAATATTATATGACTCATTCCCCAATACTCCATCCCCTCGGCTAAAAATGAGAGGTCCATACCGTTGTGGAAAATGCCCAGGAAAAAAGCCCCGAGCAGGTTCCCCAGGCACAGGCCCACGATCCCGATACATACGGTTTCCAGGATTACCAAGAGCACAATCTGAATGGGCCTGATCCCCAGGGCCATCATCACCCCCATCTCCCTTACCCTCTCGAATATAACCATCAGCATGGTATTGATGATTCCAAAAGCCATTGCCACGAAGACTATCAGATAAACGATATAGGTAAATTGACCGTATAGCTCAACTATCCTCACTAAAACAGGCTCGATCTCTTCCCAGGTGTGAACCATGAGATCGAATTCCAATTTTGTCCTCAGACCCCCGGCTACTGCCACCAATTGTCTTAGGTCATTAACGACAATTACTATCTTAGAGATTTGTTCGCTCAGGGAAAGGAGCTTCCGGGCGTCGGGAAGGGTGATGAAGACCGTGGCTTTATCGAACTCACTGGAATCAGTCCGAAAAATACCAACAACTCGATAGGCTCCCGAGGCGATATCCTTTTCCAGGTCCTGAGCCATGAGGACTACCTTGCTTCCGAGCTCGAGCTCAAACTCATCCGCCAGTTTTTTCCCGACAATGAGTCTTCCGGTATCCCCCTCCCGGAGATATCTGCCGTCCACAATAGAATGCTCGATATAAGTAATATGAGGCTCACGGGATGGCTCAATACCGACGATCATTACTCCCCGGGAATGCTCAGGATTGGAGATGAGACCCATGGCCCTGATGCGCCGGGAGTAGTTTTTAATTCCCGGGTGGTTATCGAGGATGGTTAAAAGCTCCGGAGAGTCGCCCATACTCCTCTCCACCACCGGATTCTCATCGAAGCCCTTCGCATAGATCTGGATATGGCCGAGGGAGGAACGGATGATATTCTGCACCATATTGTTTTCCATCCCGTTCATAAATGCCTCGGTTACGATAATCCCCATCAGCCCGATGCCGATGGCCAGGACCAGAATGACCGTCCGGCGGGTATTGCGCCAGATATTTCGCCAGGCAATCTTGAAAAGCGTTCCCATATTAGATATACCTCAGGGCCTCAACGGGCTTGATTCTCAAGACTTTGATTGCGGGATAGATCGCAATCAGCAGGGTAATAGCAAAGACTGCAATTACGGCAACCATGGCCACGCCGATAGATATGTCGGGGAATATCCCCGAAGGCATGCCAAAAAACTCCATCATCTCCGAGAGCTCAGACAGGTGGATCCCGGTCCGCTCATAATAATAAGCCAGGCCCGAACCGGCAATTGCCCCGGAAAGGATTCCAATGGAGGAAAGTGTCAGCGATTCCAGGATCACCATTAAGAACATTAGGCCCGGACGCACACCCAGGGCGATCATAACCCCGATCTCCCGCATCCTCTCAAATATGGACATCAGAAATGTATTCATGATCCCGAACCCGACTACCATCAGTAAAATGAAATAAAAGATATAAGCGCTTGAGGCATCGAGGGCGATAGCCTGCTTGAGGGCGGGGGTAATCTCACTCCAGGTGAGAACCTTATAAGCCCCCCAGCCCCGTTTACCAAAGATATCCATAAGGTAGTCTTTTACCTCTTTAATCGAGCGAAAGTCATCGAGGATCAAGGCGATATCGGAGACCCTCCCTTCCATGGAGAAGAGTTCCTGGGCCTCCTTAAGGTCGATGCAGACGATGTTCCGGTCGAACTCGGATAAACCGGATCGATAGATTCCTTTAACATAGAATCTATCGGCAGCCAGTGCCCCGTTGGCCGCCTGACCCATAAATATGAGTTCATCCCCGATTGTCACCCCGAGATTCTTGGCCATTGTTTCTCCCAGAAGAGCTCCATGATCAGGTTCGGAAGATAAGTAGCTTCCTTCCCTGATAACCTTCTTCAGGGTAGAGACCTCCGCCTCCCTATCCGGGTCCACTCCGATCACCAGGACCCCGAAGGTATTACCGGCGCTGCTGATCAGGGCAGGGGAGTTGAGGCGCGGGGCAAAGGACTGAATATGATGCCCCTGATTTAAAATCGGATAGATCATTTCCGGGTTATCAATACTCAGGTTGATATTCATCTCATCAAGATAGCTCTCTCTCTGGATTTGAATGTGGCCGGTGTGGATCTTGACCGCATTATTGATCATCCCCTGGTAACTGCCCTTCTGGAGGGCTAACATGAATACCAATAGCAGGGTGGCAAAAAAGATGGCCGAGGTAGTAAGCAGGGACCTGCGGGTGTTACGCCACAGGTTACGCCAGACCATTCTAATAAAGGTCATCATTTTCTCAACCTCTTTAGCTTTCCGAGGGAAAAGGTATCCTTTTTAATTGCCGGGTTGAAGTCCAGGACATGGTATTTAATCATTGTCTGGTACTTATCCTTTTTCAGGTTCTTCATAACCATCTCCATGGGAACCTCCCTGCCGGAGACGGTTCTGATATCGGAAAAGGTCAGGAGCTTTACTATTTCACCCTTCTCGTTATAGAGCTCTTCCCTTAACGGAACATAACCATTCTTTCTTATCCA
>CP070770.1:589472-595886 GCA_020345765.1 Deltaproteobacteria bacterium | reverse complement strand
GCGGCGAAGATTGTGGATGCCACATCAAAGGCTAAGGAACTAGGAATTGCCGCAGGAATGAAGGGAGAGGAAGCGCTGGATAAACTCCTCAAGGCATAACTTCACCCAGCTAAACGCATCAATAGCTTCTGCTTCTCCGTTTCACAAACTCCCGATCCTGGAGGTAGCCTTTGACAAGTTCCACTACCGCTTCGGCCGCTGTCTTCGTCGGCTCGTATCCCAGGAGCCTCTTCGCCTTCTCGACGGAGAATACCTGATGGTAGATCAAGTAATCGAACTGATAACTGGGGAGGTCCGTCACCTTGATAGCTGTCAGGAAGTAAAGAAACGGTTTAATAAGACTGCTTGGAATCTTTACGATCCGGGAACGGCTCCCAACCGCCCGGCGGAGAGCCTGGATAATCTCTAAATGCGTCGAGGACTCATCACAGGACAGGTTGAATGCTTCGCCTGCCGCCTCCTTCTTCTCGGCAGCAAGTAAATACCCCTGAATAACATCCTGGTAATAGACGAAGTCTCCCTTGGTCCCTCCGTCTTCGATGACAGCTACTGTCTTCCCATCAATGACCCGGTCCATCAGCATTAGCAGCGGTCTGTGGTTATAGAAACCGGGACCGCAGACAGTAGGCATCCTAACTGCAGTAGCATCTAACCCCTGCTCGCGGTGATATCTCCACAGGATCTTCTCCGTCTCCACCTTATGGCGACCATACCATCCCACCGGGTTATCGGTAGGTGAGTCCTCCGGGCAGGGGTAGGGAGGATGCGTTCCGTATATCTCTATCGTGGAGGTGTGGACAAAGCGTTTGACACCCTTTTCCACGCTGGCTTTCAGAAAATTCTCCGTGCCATTTATATTTATATCCCACCTTTCCCTCTCCGGTAGCTTGGAAAGGGACTGAACAAAGGCGAGGTGAAACACGGTATCGATACCCTCCACCGCATTCCTCACTGCCTCCGAATCCCGCATGTCTCCTTGAATGAACTCCGCTCCCTCCGGAATGTATTTCGTCGACTGGACATCAAAGATGCGAACCTTGCGGCCACGGCGGAGGAGCTCCTTAGCAAGATGGCTTCCCAGGTAGCCTGCACCTCCAGTTACCAGCATCATATTAACTCACCAAAAGTAGGTTTAATGCCTAAAAATTGATATGTAAAAAGTACTTTTTTACTTTGAAGGGTTTAAGAAAAGATTGCTGCTGTAGAAATCGATATCCGCGGATAATATACTCTCAGATATTTTCTGTTATAAACGACAATAATGACAGGGGCAATGAATTCTGCTTCCGAATCCAGCCCGATTCCATCCTCCTTATCCTCCGCCCATGGGAGAAAGGATTGCCACCTTATCCCCGTCGGCTAATGGCCTATTTTCAATATAGGTCATGTCCACTCGGTCTCCGTTATGGAGGATAACGGCGAACTTACTCTTCTTTAAAATTGACCTGAGAAACCCCCGGGGGAATACTCCGGATTTGTTCAATTTCTTAAGCAGGTCCTTGATGCACTCGCCCCCTTCCAGCTCTTCCTCTAAATCCTTATTGACAATCTCTCCTTTGATTACCATTAAAATCTTTACTTCTATCTTCATGTCCAGGCTATTTCTTCGTCTCCGACTTGATCCAATCCAAATAATCCTGATTGCCCCCTACGATCGGCAATGCAATTATCTCCGGAACATCATAGCTGTGAAGTTCCTTAACCAACTCAATAAGCCCGCCAAGCTCCGCGGCCCTGGTTTTGGCAATCAGGAGCACTTCCTGGGCGGTGTCTATCTTGCCCTCCCACCAGAAAAAGGATTGAACATTACGAATGACACTTACGCAGGCGGCCTTCCTCTGTTTGGTCAGCTCGTCGGCGATCGTTTGCCCCTCGTCACTGCTGCCGGCAGTTATCATAACTACTATATTTTCCGGCTCTTTCATCCTTCAATCACCTCTGCCCCCATATTATAAAGTCTAACTCGGGAAAGCATTTACCAGTTTGTCCACTCCAGATACTGATGGATTGCCCGGGCAGCCTTCCGGCCGGCGCCCATGGCAAGTATCACCGTAGCCGAGCCGGTAACGATATCGCCCCCGGCGAATACCCTCCGCTTGCTGGTCTTCCCGGTTTCCTCATCGGCGACGATATATCCCCTCCGGTTCAACTCCAGATCCGGGATAGTGCTGAGGAGCAAGGGATTAGGCCCGGCACCGATCGCTACCACGGCGAGATCGACATCAATGGTGAACTCCGATCCCTTGATCGGAACAGGACGCCGTCTCCCGGAATCGTCAGGCTCACCGAGCTCCATCCGCAGGCACTCGAGAGCCTTCAGGTTTCCCTTGTCGTCCCCAATAAATTTGACCGGGTTAGTAAGGAAATTGAATTTTATCCCTTCCTCCT
Source organism: Deltaproteobacteria bacterium (assembly GCA_020345765.1). Classification (GTDB taxonomy): domain Bacteria; phylum Desulfobacterota. Next base: position 593,498 of record CP070770.1, on the reverse strand, counting down.
CGGCATGCTCGATCTCCGCATGGCGGGCAGGCATCTCCTTCCTGGAGCGGCGATAAATAAGATGAACCTCCTCGGACCCAAGCCTCAGTGCCGTCCGGGCGGAATCCATTGCCACATTTCCGCCACCAAATACCGCCACCCGCTTTCCCTTCTTGATCGGGGTATCATATTGGGGAAAGAGATAGGCCTTCATCAGGTTCGAGCGGGTCAGGTATTCATTGGCCGAATAGACACCGTTCAGGTTCTCCCCGGGTATCCCGAAAAATAGCGGCAGACCGGCCCCACTCGCAATGAATACGGCGGAATATCCCTTTTCATTGAGTAATTCTTCAACCGTGAGCATCTTCCCGATCACCGCCCCGCAGACTACCTCCACTCCCAGCTTGCTGATATAATCCACCTCCCTCTGCACTATTACCTTGGGGAGCCTGAACTCCGGGATCCCGTAAACGAGCACTCCTCCGGACTTGTGCAGGGCTTCGTATACGGTAACATCATATCCCAGGAGAATAAGGTCGCTGGCCACGGTCAGGCCGGCCGGCCCCGAGCCGACTACGGCGACCTTGCGGCCGAGCTTGGGAGGTAGCTTCGGCAGCTCCAACTCACCCTGTTCCGCCTCGTAATCCGCAACGAACCTCTCCAGGGTCCCGATTGCTACCGGTTCCCCTTTCTTGCCCTGGACGCAGAGGACCTCGCACTGCTCTTCCTGGGGGCACACCCGGCCGCATACGGCGGGTAGGCTATTCTTCTCCTTGATCTTGTGGGCGGACTCGATGAATTTATTTTCTTTTATCAGGGATATGAATCCCGGGATATCCACCTCCACCGGGCAGCCGTCAACGCACTGCGGCCGCTTGCACTGGATACAACGCCCGGCTTCCTCTACCGCCTGCTCCGGGGTGTATCCGAACGGCACCTCATTGAAGTTACGGATGCGCCCTTCCGGCGTCTGCTCCTTCATTCGCACTCTGCTCTTTTTCGTCTTTTCGTCAGCGGACATCTTACTTATCCTCCACTTTCCTGTATGCCTCCAGGGAGGCCTTTTCTTCGTCTAAATACATATTCAGCCGTGAGATCAGAAGGTCGAAGTTCACCTTGTGCCCGTCAAATTCGGGCCCGTCCACACAGCAGAACTTGGTTTCCTCACCCTCCTCCAACCGGCAGGCCCCGCACATGCCGGTCCCGTCGACCATGATGGAATTGAGACTGACAATGGTCTTTATCCCGAAGGGCTGGGTAGTCTTGGCAACGAACTTCATCATAATGGGGGGGCCGATAGCAACGACTTTCTCGATAGAGCTATCCTCCTCAAGGATCTCCTTCAGCGGCTCGGTAACCAGGGCCTTTCTCTCGTAACTCCCGTCATCGGTGGTTATTATCAGCCGGTCCGAAACCTTATTCATCCTCTCCTCGAAGATCAGAAGCTCCTTGGTCCGGGCGCCGATAATAGATATTACCTCGGCCCCGGCCTCCTTGAAGCCCCGGGCGATAGGGAAGATGGGAGCGATACCGATGCCCCCGCCCACGCACAGCACCTTCTTGTAACCTTCAATTTCGGTCGGGTTACCTAGGGGACCGATCAGATTAGCCAGTTTATCTCCTTCCTTCAGGGCGCCGAGATATACGGTTGACTTCCCTACCTCCTGAAAGACCATGGTGATAATGCCTTTTTCCCGGTCGAAATCTGCTATCGTGAGGGGAATGCGTTCCCCCTCCTCAGCTATCCGGAGCACAACGAACTGGCCCGGCCGGGCCTTAGCGGCGATAGCCGGGGCGTCCACTTCAATTAATTTTACTTCCGGGGAAAATACCTCTTTTTTGATGATCGCAAACATCTTTAAACCTCCAAAAACGAACAAATCCTAAATTCACAATAGATTTTATATCTGCAATCTATTACTGCCGCGGGAGTAACGAGTACTCGAACTCAAAGACTATCCCGGCGAAGAAGCTCCCCTCCCGATACTTATCTTCGAGGATTCCTCCCGCCACCGTCACGAGCACTGGCTTCTCCATCCACCAGCGCTTCTCGCCCATCATCCAGATCATAATTCCGTCGAGTTGTTTCCGTATCTTATCAGCGGACTCCACCCGGAAATGGGTGTAACGGGTCCCGAGGATCATCATGGTGTTCTCGTCGCGACTCCACAGCTCAAGGCCGGCAATGGTGGCGTTGGTGAAGAAATAATCGCTGGTCTTCATGAGAGTGTCGTTGGAGGGCTCATAGAAGTAATTATTCTTATCTATTTCCCACCACTCAAAGCTCAACATATCCAAAGCGACGAATCGCCCGATTTTTATTTGAAAAGTCGGCAGTATGCTGATGTGGCTCCCGGTAGCCCACTCGGCATCACCGTTCTCCTTTCTCTCATCCAGGATGTCGTCGGAATAATCGGAATCTTTATCGGGAAAGGTTAAGATCGCGGTAAGGACACCGAAATACTGAATATATTCGTACTGAATGCGAAGGTTGAAAACGGCCACCGGCTCGATCTCGATAAAACCCCCGACGGAATTGGTTGCGGGGCTTATGGACTCCGCAAATCCTATACCTAAATGGTTGTTTTGGAACAATATGGAGTCGGAGCCGGAGTAATAGTATCGGTAGTTAAGTTCGATCGTGTCCGATACGCCTTCGGGGATAGCTCGGCCCTTAATCTGGTTGGTTAAAAGCAATCTGCTATGCCTGCCGGTTGTCTCGGCGGAAGAATAATGCGCTATGGTTAGGAATACTATCAGCCCAACCGCTGCTATTATGCTCTTAACCCTCATTGTAGGTGTCTCCTTTCTCATTATTCAGACAATCTGGTCATAGCATATTAGTGCATTATTTAAATGCTCAACACTCTATCATATACTTAAAGTGACTGCAAGAATATCTGGCGGTGTTGGTTAAGTTACGGATTTATTTAACCGGTAGATCTTGTCTTCTCAACCTCTTCAACAATCTTGGGTAAGATCTCCCCGGTCTTGCCCTGAATAAGATAGTCCGATATCCCCTCTCCGGTCAAAGGGGTTGGCTCGGCATTCACCTCAATTATAATAACCCCCGGGATTTTTTCTACGAAGAATAAACCCGTGTCGGTTTTCCCTTCTTTTTCAACCCGCTTCTGTCTTGCGATTATCGGCAAGTTGGCAAAGGGGTAAACTACTGCGGAGGTCCCGCAGATCAGCATCAGATCGCACCTCCAGGCTTCCTCCAGGCTCTGGTGGGCTACATCCGAAGGGATGGGCTCCCCGAAATAAACCACATCGGACTTTACCGCACCCTTACATTCTTTGCAGTAAGGCGGCAATTTCCTTTCTTCCTTCAACTTTTTCAAGTCGTACTCTTCCGGATCATACCTGGAATTGCAGGACACACACCTCAGTCTGAAGGCGTTACCGTGATATTCCAGGACATTTTTACTCCCCGCCTTCCGGTGCAGATTGTCTATATTCTGAGTTATTATCCATCTTAAAATATTCATTTTTTGCAGCTTGGTCAAGGCGTGATGGCCTGGATTCGGCTCCATTTTCCCCAAATCCCCTAACATTGAGGAGGGCCTGCTTAGTCTTTCTTCCCAATATTCCTTTGGATCTTCCTTGAACTTCTCGTAGCTCAGGTAGGCCCTTTTTTCCGCTTCCGGGTCCTTTGTCCAGATCCCGCTTGGTCCCCTGAAGTCGGGGATGCCGGATTCGGTTGACATACCCGCTCCGGTTAGCGCGATAGCATATTTTGAACTGACCAGGTCCTGGGCTGCTCTTTGAATCAGCTCTTTCATCTTTTCCACCTGTTCAACCGGCTTTTATCATTACCATATAATAGATGAATTAACAAGACCTTGCCATTAATGGAAAATGAAAGAAAGATTGGGGCAAGTAAGTGCTTGATTTTGCTGACTCCCCCAACTGTACGTTACTCGAACCTTTGAAGATATGGCTTTTGAGTTGCATTTGTGGGCAAAATGTGCTTGAAACTGTAATCATACAGTTAATTTGTAAATATGCTCCCTCGTTTGGACAATTATCGAACTCTATGATTGA
>CP070770.1:582927-589372 GCA_020345765.1 Deltaproteobacteria bacterium | reverse complement strand
AATGGAATCCTGGTTATATCAAGATGGATCTTGCTACGAGTTACAAACTCTTTAAAGATTATAGAATGATAGACGAGCTTCAGCTTTTCGGTAAGTTTGATAACATATTGGATAAGGAGTATTTCGAGGTAATGGGTTTTCCCGCTCCCGGTTTCACCTTCCTCGCCGGCCTGAAGGTGGTTTTATAGTAGAAAACAGCCAAATTATTATCTGACCGGCAAATTTTTGGCCAAAATATAATATGCCTTTGTAATTACCCTTTTTTCATACTTTTTTATATCTTAATCCCGCTAAATCTTTATCTATCAATAGGAAAAATTCCCCACTAAGGATATAATCCCATTCGATAAAATTTCCAAAATTTAAGTAGGGACCGATGTCCCTGTCAACCCGATAAAAGGTGGACAGAACCCGTTTTGAGCCCCGCCTATGGTGGGTTTGAGGCAGAGGTCCACTCCTACAATTATTACCTCTACTGCCTCCAACCAAGTATTTACTCCCGTTTTTGTAACATCTGGCACAGGGATTGCGTATTATGCGACAGTGTCGCAATTGAAGAAAGTTTTATGCGACAGCGTCGGAAAAGTCAACATTCTTAAGCTAACTTATGCGGCAATCCCGATTCAATATCTTTATTCCCCTGCCGGTTAATGGTGAATATCTTCTCTTTAATACTTTTACCGATTCCCGGTTGATCGTTAATGAAGAGCTGAGAACCTTCATGGAAGACATCCACCATGATAAAGAAATGTCCGCTGAGAATCTAAGCTTTCTTGAGAAGCTCAAAGAGAATGGAGTTATTGTCGAGGATGAGCAGAGCGAAGAGAGGGAACTGCAGAAGTGGTTTGAAGCCAAAAAGAATGATAATTCGGAAATGAATATCACTATCCTGACCACCTATGCCTGCAACTTAGGCTGTGTATACTGCTTTCAGGACGGGATAGGTACTACTACCACAATGAGGGAGGATACCTGCCGGAGGGTGTTAGCGTGGATTTTTAAAAGGACCGAGGAAATTGAGCCTTCGGCATTGAAACTTACATTTTATGGCGGCGAACCCTTACTTAATCCCCTGGCCCTCTATTTCTTAAGCGAGGAGCTCTACCAGGGATTAAAAGAGCGGGGAACAGAGCTAAATATCCAGATCATAACGAACGGTGTTCTTCTGAGCGAGGGGGTGCTGGATAGGCTTCTGCCCTTAGGCCTGAAGGGAATAAAGGTCACCCTGGACGGAGATCAGGAGGCCCACGATAGGAAAAGACCCTTCCGGAACGGGCAGGGGTCATTCGAAACGATATTCAGTAACCTCCTGAAAATAAAAGATAAGGTCTCGATACTAATCGGGGGAAACTACGATGAGAGCAACAAAGATCACATTCCACCCCTCTTGGACAGACTTCGGGATTCAGGGTTTCCCGAACAGATAACTATGCTTAACTTCCGTCCAATCTTCGCCAACAGCCAATATAAACAATCTTCTTACTGCGATGTTTGCAGCTTCTCCGAAAGCAAGGTGGAGGATATGCTCTGGCTGCGTGAAGAAACAGAAAAGCGGGGATTCCGGACGATGGACGGTATTGCCCTGGGGCCCTGCGAGGTGATAAATAGGCACGCATATACCATCGATCCTGACGGCAGAATATACAAATGTGCCGGGTTTGTCGGGATGGAAGGGTTTTCTATCGGTGATATTTTCTCCCAAGATCCGGATATCGAAGCGGATAGATTTGTGGACTGCGACCCCTGGAGGGAGTGCGGCGAATGTCCTTACATTCCCCTCTGCGGGGGTGGATGCCGCTGCAGCGCTTATATGAAAGGAAGTGATTACCGAAGGGTCGCCTGCGAGAAGGAGTATTTCGATAAGGTAGCCTTGAGACTGGTGGTGAAAGAGTTCCTGGCGACTACTTAATTGAAATCGCAATCATAACTTTTCTAAAAGGGGATCGGCGGTTTTCCAACGCCGTTAATAATATCCCGATGAAAAAGACCTCATTCTCGCACAAAAAATCACATAGAGAGGAGGTGATTTGAATGAAATTACAGGTAATAAAGAAGGGGACGAGGAAGGATGATAAGAAGACGCTTTATTGTGCTTGGTTTGTTTCAACTTAAGAAAAGTTCCAAATTCAAAATTAATAGGCTGATAAAGGGATTGAATTTATCTTCAATCCCTGTTTTTTATTGACTTTTTGCCTTATCTTCTTTATTTATATGAAATGTCCTTGCTATGAAAATATATTATCTATATAAAATTTTGGGATAGACAGGGCTTTCCAATCCTACAAGGTGCCGTCTATTCATTGATTCAAAGATTCAAATGAAAATAAAAAGAATTGCCCTAATCATCACAATCTTTGCTTTCTCTCTATCATTAACTCCATGCAAAAAATCCCCGCCACAGACACATAAAGATTACGGGGATACACTGATTGTCGGTGCTTTTACAAAACCAACGGTAATAAACCCTATTTTAACTTCGGGTAGTATCTCGGCCATGTTATTAGATATAATCTTTGATGGATTAATCAGATTAGATAAGAATGGTGAGATTAAGCCTAATCTGGCAGAAACGTGGGAGATTTCGGAAGACGGCTTGGAATGGGCATTTCATCTCAGAAAAGGTGTGAAGTTTCACGATGGAGCAGAATTAACTGCTGAAGATGTTAAATTCTCTTTAGATAAATTTAGAGAATACCAAGAAAAAAATGTCTATGCGAGCAGCTTTAGGTTAATAGATAGAGTAACAATTATTAACCAATATACTATTACAATCTACCTTCTCAAAGCTTCCTCTTCATTTTTATCAGGTTTGAACGTGGGAATAATACCTAAGCATCTCTTAGAAAAGGGAGACTTTGAAACATCAAAATTTAATTATAATCCCGTTGGCACCGGCCCCTTTAAGATGAAGAGCTTTTCTGAAAAAGAAATAATTCTGGAAGCTAATAAGGAATACTTCCGGGGCAGGCCCTATATTGATAGCATTGTTGTAAAAATCCTTGAAAACCAGAAGATTGCCTGGGCAAAACTCATGAGCGAAGAAGTGGATTTTGTTTACCTTTTAGACCCCAGAAAATATGATATAACAAAAAAAGTTCCATCCATAAGATTATATACTTACCTTACTCCCTACTATTATTTTATTGGTTTCAATCAAGAAAAAGAGCTTTTGAAAGATAAAAGGATTTGCCAGGCACTCAACTATGCAGTAGATAAGGAAGAAATCATAAATAAAGTCCTTAAAGGACAGGGAAGAGCTTGCTCGGGGACTATATGTCCTTCATCCTGGGCTTATAATCCGGATATTAAGCCTTATCCCTATGATCCAGAAAAGGCCTTAAGGCTGTTAAAAGAAACAGGCTGGGAGGATACTAATGGCGATTATATCCTGGATAAGAATGGGGAAAAATTTATTTTTTCCTTATATCTTAATGAAGGCGATGATATGCTTATGCAATGCGCTCTGCTTATACAACAATTTATGTTGGATATAGGAATCAAAATAACCGTTGAAGTTATCCCGTTGTTGAACCTTATTAAGCACTTGAATCAAAAGGACTTTACTTCTGTAGTAATATACATCTTTTCAGGAATCGATCCTGATATTAATTATATCTTCTGGGAATCTTCCCAGAAGCAAGAAGGTAAAAATGTATTTTCTTATAGAAACCGAAAGGTTGACAGACTTTTAGAACAAGGGTGTGAAGCTCGGAATCAGGAGAGGAGGAAGGAAATATATTACGAATTCCAAAAAGAAATGTTTGAAGACCCACCGGGAATATTTCTGTTCTGGAGGGATTGTTTGTGGGCAATTGACAAGAGATTTAAAGGGATTGAAATAGATCCAGGAGGCCTTTCTATGAAAAACATAACTGAATGGTGGGTGCTGGAAGAGGAGCAGAAGTATAGATAGATTGTAGATTACAGATTATAGATTTTAGAACTGAGACCCGTTCTGCCTACTGGGTAAATACAATTGCATAATGTAATGGGATAGATTAAAATAATAGATATGCTGAAGCGTGAAGTATAAGGTGAAAAAACTTTCTGCCCGCTTATCCATGGTGCTTGCTAATTTCAACGAGTTTTTTGAGAATGCTTAGGAAATGAAGAAGATTTCGAATAAATTAATAGCCTTACTGATCCTTTCGGCCCTGGTTCCGATGATTACCTTCGGGATAATCTCCATCTGGACTTCCCGCCAGACCACCTATGCTTCCGTCTCCCAGGGGAACCTGAATGTTGCTCTGAGGGCAGCGGAGCAGATCGAGTTGTATGTATCGAATAGCTTTGATGTCCTTAAGGCACTGGCGGAAAATATCAACCGGGCCGACCTGAAAGACTGGCAGAAGGAGCGCGTAATAAAAAATTATGTTATTAATTTCGAGGAGTTCGAGCAGATCTACATCACCGATAAGAAAGGCAAAGAGGTAGTCACCACCATCCTGGGTATGGAGTTGACGGATAGATCCGGGGAAGATTTCTTCAAAACCGCAATCTCCGGAAAGACCTACCGCTCCGAGGTCTTCGTCTCCGATAATCTGGTGCCTACGATGACGATCGCCGTTCCCTTAAAAAGGCTGACCGAGATCGATGGGGTAATTGCCGCCGAGATCAACCTGGTGGACATGTGGCATTTAGTTGACAGTATCAGGATCGGAGAGGAGGGATATGCCTTTGTTGTCTCCCATTCAGGGCTGCTCATTGCTCACGGAGAGGGAGACGCCAAGGCCCTGGTCCTCCAGGAAAAGAACCTGGGTGACGAAGAGGTCGTCCAGGATGTCCTGAGGGGAAGATTGCTGACCAAGATTTATCCGGGCAGAAAAGGTGAACAAATGCTGGGGGTTACCGCTCCCATCGACTCCCTGGGTTGGGGGGTAATTATCGAGCAGCCCACCAGCGAAGCGTTCCGGGCCGCCCGGATAATGACCTATGAACTCACTGTTCTTATAACACTGTTTCTTTTGATTATGGTATCAATTGGTTTTTTGGGCGGCAGGCAGATCGTTCGCCCCATCCGGGAGCTTATTGAGGCCACCGGACTCATCTCCCGGGGAGACCTGAGCCAGAGGGTGGAGATAACCACCCGGGACGAACTTTCCGAACTGGGCCGCTCATTTGATATGATGAGGGAGAGACTCAGCGAGCTTCAGGAAGAGATCCGCCGTCAGGAACGTTCAGCTACCTTCGGCCGGATCGCCGCCGGGTTGGTCCATGACCTAAGAACCCCCATTAAAAATATCGAGAACTCCAGCAGGCTCATCCAGCGGATGTTCGATGACGAAGCCTATCGGAAGACTTTTCAGCGGACGGTTGAGCGAGAATTTACCAATATTAATCGGTTTCTGGACGATCTCTATGACCTCACGCATCCCGCCCCGCTCCAGCCGATTAGTATTAACCTCCATAAAGAGATACAAGAGATTGTTGAAAACTTTCAGGGTAATGGTGTAAGTATTACGGCTAATTATTACCAGGAAGATTTAAGGATTTATGTAGACAAGTTTGCCTTGGAGCGGGTAGTTAAAAATATTATTAACAATGCCATTCAGGCAATACCAGGTGAGGGAGAACTGAAAATTTCCACCAGACCAATAACCGGACAGTCAACAGAAGAGATTGATTATATAGAGGTAAGTTTTACCGATGATGGATGTGGAATTTCCCCGGAAAGGCTCAAGACGTTATTTGACGATTATACTACTACTAAAAAGAAGGGGCTGGGTTTGGGCCTGGCAGTTTCAAAAACTCTGGTTGAGCAGATGAAAGGCAGCATCAAGGTAGAAAGTGAGATGGGGAAGGGGACAACCTTTTATCTGCGTTTTCCTGCCGGGCAATCAACCTGACTATGAAGCTTGGGCATAAATTTTGCCATAATCATGGTTCTGCCGGAAGGAGGGTTATTAGGATATGCTCAGGATAATTAATTATGAAGGAAGACTAATTGAATTAAGGTATTTTATGACTACAAGTCATGAAAGCGTAACAACTTACAGCACCGAAGTTAAACTAAGCCCCGAGGATAAGATTATCATCGATGGGATTACGCCCTGGAAGCTGGAAAATAAGATTCAACAGCTGCTTCCCGCATTAATTCAGAGCCGGGAGACTGGGGTGGGCAGATAGATAATCCGTAAGGGAAAATCAAGGGCAAAAAATTGCTGCGCCTCGTTACAGAGCTAAACACACCTTCCGCAGAGAATACATTTGATGATCTTAAATTATAAGAACATCCCCTAATTGCTATAAAATACAAAAAGGGGCACGGCATTTAGCCGTACCCCCGGAGGATAAGAGAGACATGAACTGGTTTTTACTTGTCTCCCTTAACTCAATCTATTTTAAACTCCTGGACCAGTTCCTGGAGTCCCTCGGACTGCTGGGCCAGATCCTGGGCCGAACGGGAGAGCTGCTCCACCGCCGAGAGGTTGCTCTTGGCGATCTC
>CP070770.1:576239-582827 GCA_020345765.1 Deltaproteobacteria bacterium | reverse complement strand
TTCAACACCACCCCGTCAATCTCGTAGGGGAGCCCTTCCCTTCTCTCCATTGTCCGGCGATAATACTCAAGAACCTCTTCGATGCCTTTGTATCTTTCATATTGATTTACCTTAAGCCCCCAGGATCGCAGGGCATCCAGAATCTCCTGATGGGTAGAGAAATTTATCCCGGAGACCTGACCCAGTCCGTAGCAGAACATATCCAGGGGTCGGCGGGCAGTGATCGAGGAATCGAGCTGCCGGAGCGAACCCGCGGCAGCATTGCGGGGGTTGGCAAAAGGAGGTTCCCCCTGCTCTTCGCGATTTTTATTAAGCGCGCGAAACTCCTTTTTGCCGATAACTACCTCTCCCCGGACCTCCAGCCGCTCAGGTATCTCCACGGGAGAGGCTGGGGATTTATCTTTTGGGGCCGTCGGCAATAGGACTAAAGGAATGGATTTAATCGTCTTCAGGTTCTGGGTAACATCCTCTCCGGTTATTCCGTCCCCCCGGGTGGAGCCGGAGGTGAACCTTCCTTTTTCGTAAACCAGCTCGACGGCGGCCCCGTCGAGCTTGGGCTCGGCAATGTAATCAATCTCCCCGGAGCTTTTCAGGAATTTTTTCACCCTCTGATCAAACTCCCCCAGTTCCTTTTCGTCAAAGGCGTTGTCGAGGCTGAGCATTGGAAGGGTATGGCGGGCCGGTTTGAACTCCTCCAGCGGTGGAGCGCCAACCCGCTGGGTGGGGGAGTCGGCAGTGATGAGCTCGGGAAACTGTTTCTCGAGCTCCCGGAGCTCCGCCATCAGGCGGTCATATTCGCCGTCGGAGATCTCAGGATCATCAAGAGCATAGTAGCGGTAGTTATGGTAGTGAATCTTCTGCCGAAGACCTTCAATAAGGTCTTTTGCCTTTTTCCTATCCATCTGATTCTTTACTATACCATAGATTTCACATGGAACGACAAAAATAATGGGGGAATAAAAAGTAGGGAGTAGGGGGTAGGGAGGTAAGCTAAAACTGGAGTTAAAATGGGTGCTGTCCCTATTTTAGGGCTTATTTTTCAAAGGCCTTCTCCACTACTTCCCTCATAACACCTACCGGTGCTTTTTCCCCGGTCCAGAGCTCGAATTGGGTGGCGGCCTGGTTAATAAACATCTCAATACCGGGGACTATCCGGCAACCCGCCTCCTCGGCCTCCCGGAGTAATTTTGTCTTCAAGGGATTATAAACGACATCAAAAACCACCTGACCTTTTTGCAGAATATCGGGAGGGATCACGCTGCGGTCAACCTCCGGATGCATTCCCAGCGGGGTGCAGTTAATAACTACTTCGGCATCACTGATGGTATTCTTGAGAACGGGTTCCGAGAGGAGCCCGGTATTGATATCCGGCCCCCCCTTTTTTGATAAATCCTTTCCTAATGATTTAAGCTCGTCCTCAACTATCCCCAGGATGCTTATTAAATTGATTGAGGAATGGAAGGCCAGGCCGAAGGCAACTGCCCGGGCCGCCCCTCCGGAGCCCAGGATCAATATCCTCTTCCCGGCAAAGGATACCCCGGCGTCCTCTAATGCCTTCAAAGCCCCGGAAGAATCCGAGTTGTAACCCTCCAACCGACCATTAACGTTTAAGATGGTATTTATCGCCCCGATCTCCCGGGCAGTATCATCAATCTCATCGAGATACTCCATTACCTGAACCTTGTGAGGGATGGTAACGCTTACCCCCTTTATTCCCAAGGCCCTGATCCCGGCTACTGCCTTTACCAGGTCCTCCACCTGAAAGGCCAAATAGATATAGTTCAGACCTAATTCCTTAAAGGCGGCGTTGTGGAGCGCCGGGGAAAGAGAATGCCCTACCGGATTGCCGATCAAGGCACATAGCTTGGTTTCTGCATCGATCATCACTGTTCCTTTACCCGCCCCGGGTGGGGCTCAAGGATTTCATTAACCCGGACCAGATCTTTCTCTATCTGCTCATGAAGCTCCGCCGGCCCGGAGAAGGTGAGCTCGTCCCGGATTCGCTCGATGAATTCTATCTCAATTATCTCCCCGCAGATCTCTCCGTTGAAGTCAAGTATATGAACTTCCACCCCTACTTTCGGCCCGGAAGGGGTATCTGGGAAGGTGGGGTTCGTTCCGATATTGACCGCCCCTTTATACCGGGACTGGTAGTTGACCCAGGCAGCGTAAACGCCGTCGCGGGGAAGAAGCTTCTCACCCGGCTCAAAGTTCGCCGTGGGAAAGCCGATTGACTTTCCCCTCCCGCAGCCCGAAATGACCGGCCGCTTGAGAGTGTAGTTGCGGCCTAAAAGTCCGGCCGCTTCTCTAACCCTTCCTGTGCGTATAAGCTCCCGGATCCTCGAACTGCTTATGATTACACCATCGATCGTCACCGGCTCAACGGTATTTACCTTGAAGCCCAGTTCCTTCCCCATTTCCTTAAGCAGCTCGTTACCCCCCTCGCCTCCCTGGCCGAAGCTGAAATTCTCTCCTACCAGGATCTCGACCGGGGCAAGCTGCTTGCCGAGCACTTCACTCACGAACCTCCGGGGAGAGTAGGCGGCAAGGTCCTGATTAAAAGCCGCCGCCACTAACAGATCGATCCCTTCCCGGTCGATGAGCCCGGTCTTTTCTTCAAAGGTAGTCAGTAAAAAGGGCTCCCGGTTAGGCTGGAGCAGGTTTAAAGTATGAGGGTCGAAGGTTAGGACCATCGAATCTACCTGGAGTTGTCGGGCCTTCTCCACTACCTTGCTGAAGATCTGCCGGTGTCCCCAATGGACCCCGTCGAAGTTGCCGATGGTCAGCACCGGAGAGTTTGCTACCCCCTTAAGGTTCTCTAATTCCCTGATTACTTTCACAATTTAGGTTCCGAGTTTATTTAATTTTATCATATTATAATAAAAACAAACTAAAATCAATTTACAAATAGCATATCCTGGGATAATATACATATAACTTGTCCTGAGCCCTCCGACCCCGCCACAGGTGGGGTTCCGGACAGGCTTGTCAAAGGCTATGAAGACAAAGATCTTAAATCTTTATATTTTCAAAGAGAGCCTGATCTTTTTTATCCTCGGCCTGAGTATATTCACTTTCGTCTTACTCATCGGCAATATCCTCAAGTTAATGGATATTATTGCTGGCAAGGGAGTTGGTTTCTTAGATATTATCAGGCTTTTCCTCTATTTCCTTCCCTACGTCCTCGTTTTTACCATCCCGATGGCCTTCCTCCTGGCCCTCCTGTTGACCTTCGGAAGGCTTTCTTCGGAGAACGAGCTGATTGCCTTAAAAAGCTCGGGTTTGAGCCTCTATCAATTGACGGGCCCGGTGGCGGTTTTGGCGGTGATTACCTTTATTTTAACCACATTTCTATCCCTCTTTGCCCTTCCCTGGGGAAATGTTTCTTTAAGGAAACAGCTGTTTCACCTTGTCCGGACTAGAGCCGAGGTCGGGATAAACGAAGGGGTGTTTAACGATGACTTTACCGGTCTCATCATCTATATTCAACGCCGGTCCAGCGAAGACGGAAAGATGGAAGGTATCTTTCTGTCCGACACCCGGGATCTCGGGACCCCTACTACCGTTCTTGCCCGGGAGGGATACCTCCGGAGCGATCCCGAAAGGTACCGCTTGACCCTGCACCTGACTGACGGCAGTATCCATCAAATCAGCAAAGACCTTCTGAGTTATCACCAGATTAACTTCGGCGATTACCAGCTCAAGCTTACTCTCGGGGACGGGGAGGAAGGGGGGAGAAAACGATACCAAGATATGACCCTCTCCGAATTGCGGGAGGCTGCGGGACGGCTCAGGCAGGAAGGGCAGAATTTCTCCTTTCCGCTAATGGAGCTTCATAAGAGATTCGCCATTCCCTTTGCCTGCCTGATATTCGCCCTGATCGGAGTCCCCTTGGGTATTCAGCCTCCCCGCTCGGGAAGGTCCCGGAGTTTCTCGATAAGCTTAGCCCTACTATTCGTCTATTATTTACTCCTAGTGGGGGGGAGGAGCCTGGGGGAAAAAGGATTTCTCCCTCCCTTCCTGGCAATGTGGATCGGCAATATCGTCTTTGTCGCGTTCGGCTTCGTCCTTTTTTATCGCGTTGCTAATGAAAAGCGCCTGATCCGAAAATAGGAACAGCGGGGCTATTATAAGAAAAGGCGGTTGGGGGACTTCCCCAGCCGCCTTTTCTTATCTCAGTGCTTCCCGGTAACCTCCGCCCCCTCCCTTTTTTACTCTACCAAATCCCCTCCCATCATTCAGTCACATAGACTTCCCGGCTTGCCCCGATGTTAATCGGGGTGAAGGCATCGGGGTTTCTCAGGGCGCCGGCTACTACATTAACGCTTGATTTTGGTTTATTTGTTAGGAATCAATCAAGATTAAAATCTGAAATTATAGGCTATTCTGATCTCCCGTTCTTTGCTATCCACGGCGAAAAGCGACAGCCCTTCTTTTTTACTAAAACCTGATGCCGGTCCGCTGCCCGCTACCTTGACCTCCTCAAAATCAGGGCCGTTCAGATAGGCATCAACAATCCCCACGACCCAGACCCCCAGGGCAGAATAAAGGAGGATATCCCCGGCCAGATAACGGTCTTTTGCCTTTTCGTAATAATCTCCCCGGTCCGGCTCATTAGGGTCGTCGGACTTGTCCTGGGCCGAGTTCGCCAGTATATATAAAGTAACCGCCGAGCCCAGCAGCCCCAGCTCCACCCCGCTGAACAAAAATCCCTTGACCGGCTGTTCATTATAGAACTGACCCCAGCCGGGAACAAAGGAGCGGAACATCGCCTCGGATCTGGTCCGCCTTACCAGGTATCTATACGAGAGGCCGAGCATGGCCGACTGGTGAATCCGAACATCAGCCGTCAGGATGACTTCTCCGGTAGCTACATCAACCTGCCGGGCATTGACGGAGTAAACTTCTCCCACCTCGGAGACACTTCCGGTGATAATCGCCCGGGCGTTTAGAAGCTTACCCACCTTTTCGGCGTTATCCGCCTCGGTCAATCCGAGGAGGCTGAGCTTCAGCTCATCCAGAACCTTCTCGATCTGTTCCCTCTCCACCAGGAGAAACTGGGGTTTCCGAGCCAGGGAGGTGGTCATAAGCTCAGCCACGATCTGTCCCAGCTGCTTCTCCGAGGCGGTAGGCCCCAGGTTAGTAAAGCGAACCACCGCGATGCGGTTCATTTCTTCCTTACCCTCCACCCCCTCGAATGCCGCGACGATCTTATCAGCGAGCTCTTCGATCTTCTGCTCCACTGCCCCGGTATCCTCGATCAGTTCTTCCTCCTGGGCCAGAACCGGGGAAGCCGAAAGTGCCATTATGCCGATAAGCGCCAGAGCCGTTAGGGTTCTTCTAAACATATTTCCTCCTTCTCCTATTGTCAGACCGTCAGTCAAATCTGCCCCACGCAACCTAAACTTGTTTTTGTTCGACTGATTATTCATCCTAAATAATGTAAGGGCGAGGTCCGGAGATAAATTAGATGCCCCGCCCCAATGGATATCGGGGCGGGGAGGTTCATTGTAATGACACGACTATTTTACTTTTAGTTCGACCTTGCCCGGGGTGAGGCCGATGATCTCCAGCCGGAAGCCCACAAAGTTGGTATTGCTGATGACCTCGGCCAGCCGTTTGCTGTCCCCCTTAAAGGTGAGGTCCAGGGTAGCCGTAGGGCTGTCGAAACTTCTCTCGGTAATCTCGTTAACCCCATCCAGTTTTTTCAGGGCTTTCTTGATCTTCTGGAGCGAGGAATAATTTACCCCGGAAAGCACCACCTCAATATTTATCCCGCGGAGCTTCTCGTCGTTCCAGGCCTTGATGATCTTCCAGAATATCTCCCGGGCTGCCTCTTTGCTGGCCTTTCTGATCGCACCGGGACCGGCGGCGGTCTTGATCGCCGCCTGTGACTTTGCCGGCTTGCTGATGGCGGCGTAGAGATTGGCATTATCGGTCTTGATCGCCTTCAGGGAAACGACGGACTCACTGAAATACAGGCTCATGTATTCCTCCGGTTCCCCCACGGTAGCGGTCCCGACAATGATTACCTCCGCCCCGGAGCGCAGGCCGATCTTTGCCGCGGCTTTGGTATTCCCTTCGGCCGCCAGGCGGAGCTCGTCCTTCTTGATATTCTCCTTGGCAATGGCCTGGTCGATCATCTGGAATCCTTTTTCTAGGAGAGATTCGGTAACCACATTCTCGGCGGCACTGGACTTAAGCTCCTTCTCCCCGGCCGCCTCGGTAACCAGCACCATCATCCTCGGCTTGTCCATTTCCCGGTAGATGATGGTCGCATCTTCCTTGACCTTATCCGGGTTCACCGAGGCCTGAATCTTGACAAAATAAGAGCCCTCCCGGCGTCCTTCCTCCAAGACCTTAACATTGTAAACGTAACCCTTGGCCTGGGACACGATCTGATCCTTTACCAGCTCGAAATTCTCCACTACTGTCTTTGAGACCACTTCCGTTCCCACCTGCTCCACCGCCGCCCTTTTTGCCTCGTCTAGGGCGGCCTCCCGGGCAGCATCTTTGTTTCCCTTAATGATCTTGGCGGTTCCCGAGGCAGTTACCTGGGTATCCTCTTCGGCGGATACTGCCCCCAAC
>CP070770.1:569501-576139 GCA_020345765.1 Deltaproteobacteria bacterium | reverse complement strand
GGTCGCACAATAACTACCGCCTGCTGGAGAGGCCACTAAGCCGGTTGGTGTCTCTGTGTAAATATCATAGATCTCGGTAACTATTCCAGACTGATTCCCGTAGGCATCCACCGCCACAAACTTCAGCGTCGTATCTTCGGTAATATTAATCGGCCCTGTATAAACCAGGCTTCCGGTAGTTGGCCCACTGCCATCAAGGGTATAGTAGATCGTTGCTTCTGGATCATTACACATCAAAGCCACTAATGTCGGACAGTAAGGTTTTCCCGAAGGTAATGCCGCCAAATCACCGGGAGGCGTAATATCCAATGGATTGTAGTGGAATCCCATATCCACCCAACCTATATCAAGGTCACCATTAGTGGCAGTAGTTTTATCGTCCAGATTAAGGTTTGCCGCAGTATCACTGCCGGCATCAATGCATGGACTATCAAAGAGCTGACCAGCATTAGTCTGAGACAAGTAGTAATCACCGTTAGGACCACTCACAAATAGCGGAAAATCATTGATTATCCCCACACCCCAGTTCAAGGTGTGGCCGGGATCAACATATATAGATGCCCATCCTCCCTGAACATCACTGTAGCTAATGCTTAGCGTTGATGGATAGTTAATACCATACAAGGCGATTTCAGATCCGACGGGAGATATATCTCCCGACATAATGCAATTAGTTATCGTGGACGAAGAGTATCTATAGTTGAAAATCCCGCCACCCCAGTAGCCGGCTGAGTTTCCGCTGAAAGTGCTGTTGGTTATCTTAGGGGAGGAGGAACGTTGATTATGTATCCCGCCGCCGGAACCAGCTTGGTTGTTAATGAATATGCAGTTGGTTATTTCGGGTGAAGACTCATGGTTACCAATCCCAGCGCCGCCTCCGGCAAAATTCTCACTGAAGGTGCTGTTGGTTATCTTAGGTGAGGATTCATCGTTCCACATACCACCACCACCACCATCTGCCCAGTTACCATTGAAGGTACAATTGTTTATTTCGGGCGAGGAGTTAGACCGGTTGAACATCCCAGCCCCATCCGAAGGCGAATAATTATCAATAAAAAAGCTATCAATTATCGTAGGGGAGGATCCTGCATTATACATCCCCCCCCCAAAAAAGAAATCTACCCAATTGCCGCTGAAGGTACATTTGCTTATCGTGGGCGAAGAACCCCACCAGTTTAATATCCCACCACCGAATTCAACAGCTGAATTTCCGCTGAAGGTACATTTCCTTATCGTGGGCGAAGAAATATTAAAATTACATATCCCGCCACCGCGAAAAGCAAAATTGTTGCTGAAAGTAGTGTTAATTATTTCTAGAGAGGAGCCGTTGTTGCACATCGCGCCACCACAGCCTTCGCTGGCCGAATTACCGCTAAAAGTACAGTTGGCAACAATAACGTTGGTCACACCATCGTTGTACATCCCACCACCATAACAGCTATTAATTTCGCTATTACAATTGGCGCTGCCACCGGTCAAGACGAAACCATCCAGGCGGGCGTTCGATGCGCCAATGACGACATTATAGCTCATGTCTTCGCCGTCTAAGATAGTCGGGTGATCGGCCGGGTTACCTCGTTCGGAAAGGTTGCTTTCAGTTCCCGTAAATCCGCCATACACCTCAACGCCGGCTTTCATGGTGAGTACCGCTGTAGTACTTCCAGATGTATATACTCCTTCCGCAACCCAGATCCAGTCCCCGTTCAATGCGGCAACCACTGCATCTTGAACAATATCAAAGGCGGTTTCCCACGACTGACCATCCCTAACATCCGTGGGAGGATTATCGTTCACATACCAGATTGGTGGTATATATACGGGCACCGTTACCGAATCACTCCCGATATTGCCGCAACCATCTGTTCCCTGAGCGGTAATAACTATGGAGGGGATATTAACCGCCGATAGAATTACCGACCAGTTACCTTCCGTGTCCACCGCAGATGATTTGCTATGCCCCTGGTCAGATGTAACTGTTATCGTAGTAATTTCAGTATCCGCAGTCCCGGTAACCGTTACATCACCGATAATTACATCTACTCCATCAACCGGATATATGATGGAAATGTTTGGTGGTAGAGTACTAATGTCCACATTGATCGAAAAACTACTATCGTTGCCAGCATTATCTTTTGCAGTAGCAGTTATTGTTAAAGGCTCATCCGGCAAGCCAGTTAAAATGGCAGTAAAATTTCCCCCGTCTATGGATGCCAATTCACCATTGACTACTACTGAAGCTACTCCGGAGATAGCATCGAATACGGTCCCCTCGACTGTGACCGTGGAGTTATTGATACAAACTCCATCACCAGGGGAAGTAATCGAAACGACAGGAGGAATAACATCTATAAGGGTAATGGTTAGATCGGGAGTTGTTAGCAGCCCGTCGGAATCTTCATTACCCGAAGCATCCATCAGGGTTACTTCCACATAATAATCGCCATCGAGCCTGCCCTGAGTATCCCACAGATAAAAATAGACCCCTCCTCCTTCTTCAGTGAGCGGCTCCCCGGCAATCCCCGGATCATCTACCCCGGTAATAGTAATGGTTCCGGTTAACTCTTCCTCTCCATTCTGTTCGACAACCTCGATACGCACGAGAGAGTCAACTGGGTATTCATTGTCGGTGTCTCCGTCTACCGAGGAGCGGACCTCGGAAACTATCGGGGCAAGAGTATCATCGTAGGTAAAGTTCACCGGAACGAGAACTATACCCTCGTCGGGGTCGTCCGATACAATTTTTATGTTATCTGTATATGAACCGGAAGCTAGCCCTATGGTGCTGACCGAAACATTCAAAACCTTTGAGCCATTTACTGATATCGTAAGCGGGTCGGTAGGATCTACACTGAGCCAGTCCTGGGTCTTCGAGATTTCACTGATATTGAGATCGAGGGTCCCGTCATTATAAACCGTTAGGATACCTTCCTTATCCGTCCCGATATTTTCCGTCACCAGGGAGTAGCTTTGCGGCTCGGCTAAAAAAGTGCCCTGGATTTTAACACTCCAGGTGCCGGGAATCGGGTTCAGGACATAAACCTGCTCGATAGTATTTAAGTGGTCTTCCCCTGTTCCTGCAGCAAATGACGGATTGCCGGGGTCCAATATCCAGGGGGCATGTATGATACCGTCCGGATCCGTAACGACAAGGTCGAGGTCATTAATCAGTTCCACCGGGCTATTGGGAACACCGGGGAGATCATCCCAGACCAGGGTAAGCTTTAATTCCGGCGCGCCTTCGGGAACCGTAATGAGAAAAGTGTCTTCCTGGCCAGAGTGCTCCAATTGCTCTTCCACGAACTTGAACGAGTCGACAGCGTCAATCGCGGCGAGGGCATTTACCTTCCCGTACCCGGTTTGATAATCAGGGCCCGGAGTTTCCAGATCAACCGCCGTATGGATCATGTAGGCCTTTACCGTCGAGGGAAGGGCCTCGCTTCCATAATTATCTTTGAACCTTTCCATGATAAGGGCAGCAACACCCGAAACTACCGGCGCTGCCATTGAGGTCCCGCAGTATCCTGGGGCACCGTATTGATCACCGGGAAGCGTGGACTTGATAAACCCTTCTCCCCCTTCCTCACATCCCGGGGCTACTAACTCGGGCTTGATCCTTCCGTCATCAACCGGTCCCCAGGCACTGAATACGGTCATCGAGTCCGTATCGGAGTTGACCGCCCCCACTGCCAGGAGATTCTTCCCGGTAGCTATAGGAGGGATGGTCCCATATCCCATAACCGGAGAAACAAAGCCGCAATCAAGGTCATCCCGGTCATTACCCACGGCAGCGACTATTACTATAGGTTTCCCGTTACCACCGCGGGCAATAGCATCATATTCAGCTACAAAAGTATCGTAATCCCCATAAAAAGAACAGTTATCATACATTGCTTCATCAATATCATATCCCCATGGATTTAGGGAAATTGAGATATCATACATGTTAATAGCACCGATATGCTCTCCAGTGGACCCATTCCAATCATAGGAGATAATCTGAACATCCGGCGCCATTCCTCGCCACTGATATATTGATCCGCCTCTATCAAAACTCAAACCTCCATCCCCCCCAAGAGTACCAGCAACGTGGGTGGTATGGGGGTGGATATCAGCACTATCTCCAAAAATTACCCGACCATAAAAATCATCATGATCAGCATCCACATGCCCCTCGTCCCAAATACCTACAACAATCCCAAGCCCCGAAAGATTATAGGGGATTACCTGAACATCATCTACAATTACGGAGGCCCGGGAGCCATCATTGAATGATTGAAAAGGAGGAGGAGATTCCTCAATCCACTGCACTATGTCCTCCTCAGTAAGGAGTTGAACTGCTTCCTGAGTAAGGATTACTCTAATCGCATTAGTTAAGTAATAGCGCTCTTCAATATCACCTTCAAACTTTGCCATTAGTTTATCGATATCAGTTGTATCAACATTGTCAAAGAATTTAACTACTACTTCCACTCTTCCATCTTCTTGAATAGACCAGACGGGAAATCCACTTTCCACAATCCTAGGTGAAATTTTATCCTCGGGTTTGAGCTCTCCGATCCAGCGTACCAACGGATGGTTTATAATGGCATCAAGGTCTGTTGTGTGTATACTCGAAAACCAGGCATTGCTTTTCAGGTAGGAGAGCATCTTCAACCCCAGCTTCTTTAACTCCTTTTTCTCCCACTTATCCGGTACCCGATAAAATTGCACAATGGCGTGAAACTTTTTTTCCTTTTTTCCCTTCAATTTTAAATCAATTGTCTTTTCCTCAGGGGTGAACTTACGCGACATAAGCTCTATCTCATAGTCACCGCTCGATTGGGAGCCTGACAAAGGCAGAGATTCTACAGATCCCGCTGAATCAATAACGGTGAACGAGAGCGATTCGGGATATACCCTGATGTCAGGTTGAGGGGTGCAATCCAGGGTAAAATCGGCATTGGCAATGGGCTGGTTGCGGTCGACATATATCAGCTGATAGGCCACAATGCACCCTGCCTTTTCGGCTGTAAGCGTGTAGGTGCCGGCAAGTAGGTTCTCCAGCACATATTGACCCGCTGAATCGGTGAAGGCACTCTGATTTCCATTGGTGACGAGAACCCCTTCGAGCGGGTCGGTGCCATCCGTCACTACCCCGGAAACCTGATAGCAGCCCAGCTCAAAATCAATCCCGGTTACTACTTCGTCCTCATCCAGGATAACCAAACGGGCGACTTCCGAGCATCCTGCCTTGGAAGCAACAACATTATACTCGTAGGTAGGGAGGTCGGTAATCGTATAATCCCCGAAGGGATCGGTCAATACTGAGTGGGTCTCGGCAGTAACCGTAGCTCCCTCCAGGGGATCGGAACCATCGGTAACCGACCCTGAGATCTGCCCCAGCGGGTAATGGACCCGGAGATCTACCCTTTGCTGCGGGGGATGGTAATTGCCGGAGGCCCGGGCATCGAGCCTGCAGGTGTAATACCCTTCTTCGGCATAGGTAAAGTCGTCCTTGACTCCGTCCCACACCTCAACATTGTTCGGGGTCACCCGCTCTGCATCGCTGAGCAGGGTTCTCACCAGGGTATTATTCGCATCATAAATAGCAATTGTGATCAGGGCGGGTTCGGGGATCGTATAATGGATATTGGTGACGTCATGGATGCCGTCTCCGTCCGGGGAGAATGTGGTAGGTTCGGCATAGACATTGGTGATAAAGTCCCTCACATCATAGATACGGATCCGGTTGGTATTGGAATCAATGGTGTAAAGCCTCTGAGAATTATCCACTACTACCTTCTGCGGAGTGATATACTCAACGAATCTACCGATGGAGTAAACGTACTCCCCTAATGGGTTGAAGCGCTTGATCCGGTAGTTATTGGTATCAGCTACGAAGATATTCCCTTCCCCATCCACGGCCACATCGTGCGGATGGCGAAACTCTCCGTCACCGGTCCCGTAACTGCCAAACTGCATCAAAATTGTTCCGTTCGGATCGTATTTTACTATCCGGTGGTTCTCGGTGTCGGCGACATAGATATTCCCGGAATCATCAACATCTATTCCGTAGGGATTGAAAATATCTCCTGCGCCGATGGTTGCCTGCCAGTTGCCGGAAGGATCGAATTTCAATATTCGGTCATTGCCCGAGTCACAGACATAGATATTATCTGCCGAATCAATACTAATATCGCGGGGCAGGAAGAACTGCTCGTTACCGCTTCCCTTAGTGCCGAACTGCATATCATAAGTGCAGTTGCCCCCGCTACAGAGAAACTTCTGGATCCTGCTATTTACCGTCCCCACAACATAGACATTACCCGAGGCATCCACGCCTACTCCCT
Organism: Deltaproteobacteria bacterium; assembly: GCA_020345765.1. Classification (GTDB taxonomy): domain Bacteria; phylum Desulfobacterota. The sequence continues at coordinate 569,810 of CP070770.1, read as the reverse complement.
GAGGATGGCGGAATTGCCCGTTTACGGTTCCGCTGCTTCCGAAGAAACTTATGTAGTCCCCATAGATGCTGAATACCTGGACCCGGTGGTTTGCAGTGTCGGCAACATAGATGAAGCCGTTCACCTCATCTACCGCCAATCCGTAGGGATTCTTGAGTTCTCCCTCGTTTTCACCAAAGTTGCCAAAGGTGCTCAGTTCCCTGAAGGCATCCGCTGGATACGGCCCAACGAGACCTGCTACGAAGGCTAACAGGGTTAAAAACAGACAGTAACGAGATTTTCTTAAAATACTCTTCATCTCCTTTTACT
>CP070770.1:562605-569401 GCA_020345765.1 Deltaproteobacteria bacterium | reverse complement strand
GTAAAGGTTCTACATCGCCAAAGGCCCGCTTGAGCTTAACACCGGCGCCCTCGATCGTAGGACGACTTCTACTGACTATCGCGATCCTTCTCGCCTTTCTCATTAAACCACCGATACAGACTCTTATGAAGATATAAACCCGACTCCCTTATCATTTATTCTTTCTCGAACAATCTTAGATATTGACCGTATCCTTCCTTCTCCAGATCCTCCTTGGGAATAAAGCGCAGGGCCGCTGAATTAATGCAATAACGTAAACCCGTGGGTTCGGGACCGTCGTCGAAGACGTGTCCCAGATGAGAGTCGGCGAGCTTGCTTCTTACCTCCGTCCTGGTCATCAAGAGGCTACGATCTTCTTTCTCCACAATATTTTCTGGTTCAAGAGGTCTAATAAAACTCGGCCAACCGGTGCCGGAATCATATTTGTCACGCGAGCTGAATAAAGGCTCGCCCGAAACCACGTCCACATAAATCCCTTCCTTCTTGTTGTCCCAGTATTCATTATGAAACGCCTGCTCCGTCCCGCATTCCTGAGTAACCTTATATTGTTGAGGCGACAGCTTCTTCTTCAACTCCTCCTCGCCGGGCTTCACGAACCCTTCCCTTCCCTTCCCTTCAGCGTCCTTCTTATCTTCCCCCTTCCACATCCTCTCCAGGTAATCCTGCCGTCCCGATCCTTTCTGGTAACGCTTATATTTGGCAGGAGATGTCCGGTAATAATCCTGATGGTAATCCTCCGCCGGGTAGAACTCGGTGGCCTTGATGATTTCGGTAGCGATGGGGCCGGGGAAACGTCCGGAACGCCCCAGTTCCTTCCTGGACTTCTCGGCCAAAGCCTTCTGTTCCCGGTCATGGTAAAAGATTGCCGTCCGGTATTGCGACCCCCGGTCCGCGAACTGTCCCCCGTCATCAGTGGGATCGATCTGGCGCCAGAAGACTTCCAGTAATTGACCGTAGCTTACTTTAGCGGGGTCGTAAGTTATCTGCACTACCTCCCGGTGGCCGGTCTTCCCCGAGGAAACCCGCTCATATGTCGGGTTAGCCAGCTTACCCCCCATATATCCTGAGGTCACCTCCAGGACACCCTCCAGATCTTGGAAAGGGGCTTCCATGCACCAAAAACATCCACCGGCGAACGTCGCTGTTCTCGCTTCCGCCGCAGAATTGATCGCGGGAATCATAAGACACCAAAGTAGCGCTAAACCAAAAGAAATCGGGAATGTAATTAAAATCTTTAACATCTCAACAATACCTTCTTAACAACAGAAACTACGCCCAGTTTCGAAGAAGGAGGATGGTGAGTAATTGCATTTCCAAAAAATCAGAGCCACTCGAATCCTTGAACCCTCGAATCCCCCCTGCCCTCCGAAGCCTCCTGTCCTCCGTAGCCTTGGCGAAGGAGGATGGCGTAGGAGGATGAGTCCTATTTAATGGCCTCGAAAAATGTGCGCTGCCCCTATTTCCCCCCTAATTTTCCTAGCTTTTTACAGGAATATTCTCTGCCTCTATTCCTCTCATAGCAGACTGGATCATCAAATAGCGGCTGATGCCGTCGAGGCAGAGCATCCCTTTCAATTGATCGCCTTCAAGAACGGCAGCACATGTCTTTTGGGCTGATTGAAGCTTCCGGTATATTTGGTCCAATGACGTCCTGAGATCGATCGAAGGAAAGTTCCGATCCATCACCTCCGAGACGGGAACCTCCACACCCTTCTCATGGATGGCTGAAAGAATACCCATACGGGTAAGGACACCTTCGATGCCTCGGTCTCCCACTACCGGGAAATCCTCCTGGCAGCCGTGGTAGATGTGTTCCAGCGACCGGGAGAGAGGTTCATTGGGCCGTAAGCTGCGAAAGTCGGTTGCCATTATCTCGCTTGCCGGCACTCCCCGGAGGATAGCTAGAAGCATAACCTGCTGCTTCTCGCTTCCGGCCCCGATGTAGAGAAACAGGCCAATCAATATCAGCCACCAGTTGAAAAATAACCCATAGAAGATGAAGAGTAGCGAAAAAGCCTGGCCGATAGCGACTGCCATCGAGGTAGCTCGGACATGGTCCACTCTCATACCCAGGATCCCGCGGAGCACCCTCCCCCCATCCATGGGGAAAGCCGGGATCAGGTTAAAGATTGCTAAAATGATATTCACCCCGATAAGACCGGCGAAAAACTCGCGGGTCGATTCAGGATACAGATTAGGTACGCTGATTCCGGTCCAGTGACCGATTAAGACGTAAAGAAGGCCGGCGATTAACAGGTTAATGAACGGGCCGACGATGGACATTGCGATTTCCTGACCTGGTTTTTCCGGCATCTCTTCCATGGTGGCAACTCCCCCGATAGGAAGCAGGGTAATACTCTTTGCCTCTTTGCCGAAACGTCGGGCAATCAGGCTGTGGCTGAGTTCGTGAATGATGACACAGGCAAATACGGCACTGATGAAGAGCACTGCCCGTATCGCCTGCTCCGGTCCCCTCTGGGACAATCCGGAGATAAAGACGAAGAAGAGAAGCAAAAAGAATGTCACATGAATCCGGAAATCTATTCCGAATATCTTTCCGAGCTTAAAAGACCATCTCATAACATTCACCTCCTCGATTGGAAGAAAATAGGGACAGAGGCTGGTTTATTTTTAATTCAATCTGCGGCATCATTTGCTACGTTCAACTTAGAACTTAGGATTTTACTACGTTTCCTTTTTGACCCTGTGTTTATTAAGAGATTCTTTAATAAACTTTTCCTTATCAAATTCCTCCCAGTACTCTTTTGTCGGTCTCTCATCCGAAACTTTTAATTCCACCTTTTGAGACAAATTGACTATCTCTTGCCGAATTAGATCTTGCATACATTCAGGAATATGCCTTTTATGCTTCAAGTGATTACTAACGCATAAAACACAGTTGTTTTTAATTGGACAGTCTTTTTGTATACAGGGACAATGTTTATTGAACGAAATATTGTAGTCCTTCATCTTTTCTCCAATCTAACATTATTTATTATCTTGCATCAATAGGATTTTTGGGATGGTGGTTAATTGTAAGTCCAAAAATCAGGGTCATTCGAATCCCCTTGTCCTCCGAAGCCTCGGCGTAGGAGGATGACTCCTCGACTCCTCGCACCCTCCTGCCCTGAGCCCTGAGCAGAGCCGAAGGGTCGAAGGGTTCTCTAATTTAATAGGTCGAGCCGCTGTTGTAGTCAATCTCGGTGATCTCCACATCGATGTAGTGAAAATCACCCTGTTCCAACTTCCAGAGGGCACTTCCCCGGTACGGGATTCTGATACCGTTGAACTCCCGGTACTCCACAAGGGGCGTATGCCACTCTTCCTTCGTTTCGGTTCCCGAGTAGATCCGGTCCGCGGTGAAATTGACCATCTCACCCTTTTCGTTGAAGTGACAGGTTGCCGAAACCGAGAGGCCCTGGTCAGTCATAATAACCCGTGCTGATCGGGAGTCGATATGCTCCCAACTGATGTAGTCGGCAAGGAAAGTCGTCGGGTGCCACATGGCTTCGTTCAGATAACGGATCATGGCCCCTTCGTTCATCTCGACCCCCTTGGCGTCGGCCACGGTGAACAGCGACAGCAGCTTGACGTGCATTCTACCCTTTCCTAAGGCGTATTTATCCGTAGCGGTGACCGAAAGCAAAGGAAATGTGTTAACCTTTCCGAACCAGACCAGGGAAGGCGGGTCTACCGTGTAGTATTCCTCGGCCGTCATCGGGAACCAACCCTGTTCAGGCTTCATCCTGAACCTGCCTTTCATCTTGAGCCGAACGGATCGGGTCCGCTCCTTGCCGACGATTCCGGTATAGCGCAAGTACTTCTGGACCGGTTCGGGTAGGCCTTCCAGATCGGATTCGATAACGACGGCACCTGCTTCTTTACTTGTGCTCGACAACAGACCCGCTGCCTCCTGTCGCGCCTGTCCCCGAAAAAAAACCAATCCGATTGTAGAGGCAATCACCAACAGGAAGATCAGACCGACAATACACCCCAAGATGATCAAAGTGACCTTCATGTATTGTCCCTCTCTTTGTGGATTATACAATATCCATTACCGGCTCGGAAAATAGGCCCAGTACCCGGTTTATCTTCAATTCAATCTGCGGCATCATTTGCTCATTTGTCAAGAGTGAAGATTCGGCCCCTCTCCTTTCATAATGAATAATTAATAATTGAGATCTGATCCTCTTTCTATTCGTTTTGGCTAATTAACTTTTTATTATACTTTAATAACCACCAACTAAAAAATGACCACAATATAATTGTAAAAACACTTTCTGGTGATATATTTGCAAACAGTTTATTTTTAAATACAATTAGTTGCTTATCAACTATTGCCCAAGCTACTGTATTGCCAATCCCATGCATGATTACAACAGGCCATACAGATTGACTGTATTTACGGATTTGACCATAAACAATAGCTGCAATCATAACACCTATTGTAAAAACTGGCAAAAAGAACTTGAGAGGTATATCAGTATAATCTGTTGATAGTATAAGCGGAAAGTGCCAGACAGCCCAGATTAAACCAACAATCAAATGTCTCTTAACATCCGCTATCTTTAAAAGTGATAGCTGTGGATCTAAATATCCACGCCATCCAAACTCTTCACATAATGCGAAAAACATTCGTGGTAAAAATTGAGCAACCACCCCGGTAGCAAATAGCTGAAGAAATGAAGCGGAACTAACTTCTATCGAAGTAACACCGGTCAATATACCAAGAATAATTACAATGAAAAAAGTAACGGGAAAGACAATAATACTGACAAGATACCATTGATTATTGTTTCTAAAATTCAGTTTTAAACCAGCATTTTTCCAACCATCTCGACCAAAAGTACGGAGAATGACCATCATCAAGATCGGACCCATAATGAATACCAAGCCTCCGATATCATTTTTCCCTGCCAGCAATACACCACCTAATCCGGATAGAATAAGTGTACCGATCACAAAAATGATGATGTTTCGTTTTATCTTCAATTTCCGGTATTCCCCGACACAGGCTGCTGACACTGACACCGAACTATTCTGCGGCATCATTTGCTACCTTAAACTTAGAACTTAGGGTTTGACCCCGATTCATCCCTAATTTCGCAATGGTCGCTTAATATTCTAGAAAAGTGAGGGTTTTTCAACAGCCCCGCTGTCCCTATTTTCCCAATGAGAAACTATATCCAGCCATTATTGAAATCACTGAGTTCTTTATGTCCGGGTCTTCAATATAAATAGGCTCGAGACCAAACAAAGCTATATAATCCAGAGAGATATCTGAAAAGATATTCGTCAATCCCAAAGTGTACCGGGCGTCAATTATGACTTTTCCCGGGCCAAGCTTGAAATCAACCCCCCCTCCAAAAACTAACCCGAATTCAATACTTTTTGCATGATCAATGTCTTCCTCTCCCGAAGTGGAAACACCAATATCCTCAAGCATTTGCTTAAAATATTCACTCACTCCTGTAATTTCATGCTTCAATTTGGCACTTGTTATTATGCCTAAGGCAGGGCCGATAAGTATGTTGTATTTAAAATTCTCTCCAATTGGTATCGATACCTTGGCTAAAAGCGGGATTTCCAGATAATTCAGACTCATCGTTTGTTCGTAGGTTACATTACCAGACATCGACTCAACCCACACTCCCTTCCATCTTGCTCCTTTCATAGAGTATAGTAACTCAGGTTGAACGGCAAAGAAGTCATTGATGTCGTAGGTAACAAAAGCTCCAAAAGAAGCGCCTGTTTTTGTTTCCTTTTTCATATCATTGACACTGGGAAGCACACGGTGAACGGAAAAGGCATCAACATCGTCACCATAAAGGTCGGCAAGGTTCAATCCCGCTTTGATTCCCACTGACAGTCCTTCGACTGCATAGACAGAGGTAGAAGAGAGGGTGAACACTGCCGCAAGGGCAACTGCAATTATCGCAAGTAACTTTTTCATCCCCTGCCTCCTTTGATTCCCTCAAGCCTGCAGGCCCGAGACTCAGTTTTGTTTTTCCTTCCAGGAGAACTCTAATTCTTTGCTTGGAAACAGCCCGGTTTCCGAAATCTTATATACATTTTTGTTTGAATGGCGTCCAACATACTCATAATTATAAGTAGATTTAGTTAACTCATATTTCTCGGGTATCTTTATGGTAAATTCAGCACTCTCTATCGGACTTCCCCATTGCCGGGCAGTGGTTAAAAGATACTTAAATGAATTCTTTTCAGTCTTTTGATTGTAATGCACGGCAATAACATTCGTTCCTTCCGGCTTTAAAGAGGTATCAAATACCCAGCCATTTCCCTTTTTTCTATATTCATGTATTACGGTAGAACCGTCGTAATCAGTTTTTATTTCGATACATTCCGGAGAATGTAAATAATCAGCTTCGGCATATGGGTAATTTATCTTCATACTACTCTCATCCCTTGAATCATTTGTTATCCAGTATTTACCCTTAATATCTACATACCCATTTTCTTCAATATTAATTCTAACTTCTTCACCCTCCATTTGCTCCGTTCTTGCTTTCTTATTATTGATATGCATCGCATAAATAACTACTCCGACCATACCTATAAAAGAAGCTAGAGCAACTATTGTAAATACATCAAAGTCATCATCTTCTTCTTCAGGATATGGGTTTGCTAATACATTTGTCGCCAGAAAGATCAGGATTAGTAAAACAATACCGACTTTTTTCATATTTCACCTCTCATTTCCAGTTTAGATCCTTACCTATACTCTCTCATTTGAAAAATACGGATAGCGCTTGTTTTTATCTTCAATTCAATCTCC
>CP070770.1:555600-562505 GCA_020345765.1 Deltaproteobacteria bacterium | reverse complement strand
GTATTACTTAATTACTAAGTTTATGAAGGAGAAGGGGATGATTGGAATTGTTAGTTATGGTGCTTATGTTCCTCGCTACCGGATGAGCGGTCAGATGCTCAAGCAGGCCTGGGGGAGCGGAGGTAAGGGGGAGCGCTCGGTTGCCAACCACGATGAAGATCCCATTACTATGGCCACTGAGTCCTCCCGAAATTGTCTCCGCGGCCTCGACGCTCAGAAGGTGGATGGACTCTATTTTGCTTCGACCACCGCCCCCTATTCGGAGGGACTCAACTGCTCTCTGATCGGGGCAGTAATGGACCTGAAAAGGGAGACCTTTACCGCTGAGTTCTCCGGTTCCTTAAGGGCGGGGACGATGGCGCTCCGGGCCGGTTATGATGCGGTCAAGGCGGGGACATTGACGAATGTGGTGGTTACGGCCGCGGATCTGCGCACTGCCGATCCCGGATCACCGCTAGAGGGGACATTGGGGGACGGTTCCGGAGCATTGCTGGTCGGGAAGGAGAATGTTATTGCCGAGATCAAGGGATTCTATTCCATCTCCGAGGAATTCCTGGATGTCTGGAGGAAGAGGGCCGATATTAACCTCCTGAGCGGCGATCCCAAGTTCATCTCCGACTACGGATACCTGAGATTTGTTCCGGAATCGGTAGCAGGGATCATGAAGAAATATAAACTGAAAGACGACCAGCCGGTTAAGGTGGTTTTTTATGCACCTGATGCCCGTACCGATAAGGCACTAGCCAAGAAGCTGAAATTCCCGGAAGAAGCCTACCTGAAGGATAATCTACTCGGCAGCGTAGGCAACACCGGCTCGGCCCAGCCCTGCCTTTCCCTTATCACTGCCCTGGAGGATGCCTCTCCGGGGGATAAGATAATCCTGGCAAGCCACGGGAGCGGAAGCGATGCGGTCCTGCTGGAGGTAACCGAGAATATCTCTCAATTCCCGAAGGATAGGGGGATTAGCACCCAGCTCAAGTTAAAGAGGGAACTGTCCAGCTACGAAAAATACTTACAATTCCGGCGATTCCTCCCTACGGAAACAGTGAAGCCGTTCTCTTCGCTTCCGGTGCTCTGGAGGGAGGAGAGGGATAATGTCCGTCTTTACGCAAAGAAATGCAATAAATGCGGGTCGATCCAGTATCCGATTCGACGGGTCTGCTGGAAATGCAGCGAGAAGGATAACTTCATGGATGCCCGGCTGTCCACCCGGGGAAAGATATTTACCTTTGCCAAGGACCACCTGGTCCCCAGCCCGGACCTGCCGGTAGTGATGGTCTCGGTGGATCTGGAAAATGGGGGGAGGTTCTATACCCAGATGACCGACTGCGCCCCCGAGGCGGTTAAGGTAGGGATGGAGGTGGAGCTTACCTTTCGGCGCTTCCATGAGGGGGATGAGTTCTACAACTATTTCTGGAAATTCCGCCCGGTAGTAGGCAAGTAGGTAGTAAGTAGTAAGCAGTAGGCAGTAAATCCTAATCTGCCAAATGTGGAGCTCAGGGTGAAGGGGAATAACCAATGACCAAATCTCAATAACCAGATAATAATAAATCACTAAGACATTAATAACCAAACATAGTTTTGACTACGAAATTAATTTGGCTATTGGTATTTGGAATTTATTTGATGTTTGGAATTTGGTGATTGGTGCTTAGAGGTTTTAGGATTTAGAATTTCATCGGGATAATGATGGATGAAATATTATCCGTAGATATTTAAGATGCCTTAGATAAAAAAGAAGGAGGAGGAGATGCCAGTTGCAAATAATGTTGCCATTATCGGGATGGGGACCACCAAGTTCGGGGAGAATTTTGAGATGGGCTATAATGACATGCTGGTTGATGCGTGCTATCAGGCCTTTGAAGACGCCAGGATCGAGCCCAAGCAGATTCAGGCCGGATGGGTGGGAACCTACCTGCCTTTCTCCTGGGGCTTCGAAGGGAATGCGGGCACCGCTATCGCCGAGCCCCTGAACCTATACCCGATTCCGGTCACCCGGGTAGCCAACTACTGCTGTACCGGGATGGAAGCCGTCCGTAATGCCGCTATCGCGGTTGCGAGCGGAGAGTATGATCTGGTCCTGGCCGTGGGGGTGGAGAAGATGCGGGAGGTGCCCTCCCGGGGCTCTCTGGTGGCCCAGCATGTGGAGAGAGGGCATCCCCTCTATTGCAAAGGAAGAACCGCCCCGGGTATGTTTGCCTTGATTGCCACCCGTTATTTTGAGGAATACGGGATCGATAGAAGTATATTGGCCAAAGTAGCAATAAAGAACCATTATAACGGATCACTCAACCCCAAGGCGCATTTCCGTAAGGCGATTACCGAGGAACAGGCATTAAACGCTCCTCCGGTTGCCGAGCCGCTCCGGCTATATGACTGCTGCCCCACGACCGACGGGGCGGCCGCGGTGATCCTCACCCGGGCGGATCTGGCCCGTAAATTCACGGACGAGTATGTCATTATCCGGGGCATCGGACTGTCGGTCACCGGGGGGTATTTCACCGCCCAGTTCGACCAGACCTTCAGCTTTACCGGATTCCGCTCGACCCAGGAGGCGGCCCAGCAGGCTTATAAGCAGGCAGGGATAAAGAATCCCTTCAAGGAGATCGATGTTGTCGATCTTCACGACTGCTTTACCATTACCGAGATCGTTAACTATGAGGATCTGGGCTTTGCCAAGAAAGGGGAGGGGTGGAAGTTAATCGATGAGGGAGTAACCACCCTGACCGGGGAGCTCCCGGTAAATACCGGCGGGGGTCTGAAATCCTGCGGGCACCCTGTGGGGGCCTCCGGGATCCGGATGGTCAACCAGGTGAGTGAGCAGATCCTGGGAAGGGCAGGAAAGATGCAGGTAAAGGGCGCCAAAACCGGACTTGCCCACACCCTGGGAGGGCCGGGGGCAGTAAGCTGCGTGATCATCGTAGGACAACCGTAAATGCTTCTAGCAAAAAAATAGAGCAGGCGAGCAGATAAGTAGGAGATATGACGAAAAAGGATGAGGAAAAAGTAAATAGGACGATCAGCTCCTTAAAGGACCACGGCTTTGAGGCGATCTATGTCAAAAATAAAGACAAAGCCCGTGCGGAGATCCTCAAGCATATCCCTCCAACTGCTAAGGTCGGTATCGGCGGCTCAGCTACTATCCGGGAGATCGGGATTATCCCCAGGCTAAAAGAGCAGGGCAATGTTATCTACGATCACTGGAATGAAGAGCTGAGCCCTGAGCAGGTGCTTGAAACACGCAAGGCCCAGATGACCAGCGATGTTTTCCTCAGCTCAACCAATGCCCTTACCGAGAGCGGTGAACTGGTAAGCCGGGAGGGGATAGGGAACCGGACCAATTCAATGTGCTTCGGTCCCGGCAAGGTAATCATTGCCGCCGGGACAAATAAGATCGTCCCGGATGTTCATGCAGCCCTGAAGAGGATTAAAGAAGTCGCTGCCCCCTTACGGAATAAGAGCCTGAACACCGCCAACCCCTGCGTGGAGACAGGTGTCTGCCAGGACTGTAACCTCCCGACCCGGATCTGCCGGATAACCCTGATCATGGAAAGAAAACCGGTACTTACCGATATTCTGGTGATAGTTATCGGGGAGAACCTGGGTTATTAAGATTAATCCTTCCAGGAATTAGAACTTAAAAATTGTCTCCGGAGCCAGAATGGTGATATTAGGGTCACGGAAGGCCTTTATCTCCTTTTGGATAGCCTTTATGTATTGTGGCTTTAAATGATAGACGTAAATGGGAACATGGGAATGATTTATCTTCTTAAGCTCCCGCTTCATTGTGACGGGAGTGAAATGTCTGCTGGCTTCGGCAGTACGGGACATACCGTCAGGAAATGAGGTCTCAATAAAAATCGCCTTGAGATTCTTAATCTTATTCACTTCCTTCCAGAGCCTTTCCGTAGGGCCGGTATCACCGGAATAGACAAAGGCACTCTTGCCGTCTCTGATAATGTAGCCCACTGTTTCTACGGTATGATTAACCTTGATGGCCTTAACGGTAATGCCGTCCAGCTTGATTTCTCGGCCGACCCTGATGGGCTTTGCCTTCAGGATCGGGGCCTTCTTTGTCGGCATTATGGTAAAATCCGGCCAGATTAGGTTGTTCAGGAGATGTTTCCTCATCTGCTCAATTATCCTATGGGTGCTGATAACATTGACCGAATGGGTATTTTCGAAAAATATATTATCAGCTAAGAAAGGTATATCCTTAATGTGATCAAGATGGGCATGGCTGACCAGGATATGACGGATCTTTAGCTGCTCCCGGAGATTAAGAACCGCCGCGATCGCTCCCGCATCAATTAGCAGGGAATCGTTGATCAAAAAGCTACAGGTTCGATATTTCGGCAGCTTTCCCCCGTAGCAGCCTAAAATGCGGATTTTCATGGATGCCTCTTTTCCGTATTTTTATTAAAAGACTTTCTTAAAAATCTCATTTTTTTTGAGAAGCAATCTCCCCTTTTTGATATGCCTTAAGGAATATTTTTACCAACATTGGGTCTAATTGAGTTCCAGCGCACCTCTTTAGCTCATTCAGTGCCTCTTCATCAGATAGTCCCTTCCGGTAAGGTCGGTCTGATGTCATCGCATCAAAGGTATCCGCAATTGAGATTATCCGGGCAATCAAAGGAATCTTATCGCCCTTCAACCTTTCAGGATAACCCTTTCCATCCGGTCTCTCGTGGTGGTAACGCATCCCGGGAATCACATCTTTGAGGCTCTTGATGTGGCTCATTATTTCATAGCCGAAGATCGGATGTTTCTTGATAGAATCGAATTCAGTATCAGTCAGCTTTGACTTCTTCCTCAAAACATCATCCGGGATTCCTATCTTGCCGATATCATGAAGGATCGCCGCGAGTTTCAAGTTCTCGGAATCCGCAGGATCCAAATCCAGATACTTGGCCATCGCCAGGCTGAAAGAGGTAACCCTTTTTGTGTGTCCGCCGGTATAGGGATCACGTTTATCAATGGCATCCGCCAAGGCCTCGGCAGTTTGCAGGAAGGTGTTTCGCTTCTCTTCATAAAGATTGGCATTATCGATGGCTATTCCCACCTCGTTAGCGAGAGAGTTCAGCAGCTCCAGATCCTCCTGGGTGAAGGTTGCACCATTATGTTTATTAATTGCTTCCAGGACACCGATTACCTTGTCTTTAACCTTAACCGGGACACACAGCATGTTCCTGGTGACAAACTTCGAGGTCCGGTCAGCCTTTCGGAACCAGCGCGAGTCCTTAGTAGCGTCAGCAATAAGCAGGGGCTTCCCGTGCTGGGCAACCCAGCCGGCGATTCCTTCCCCCATTTTCAGCCGGATCTGCTTGACCTTCTCCCCCTTTTCTCCTAATGCCACCTCAAAGTATAGCTCATTATTTTCTTCGTCGATCAAGAAAAGGGAACCGGTTTCGCAGTCCATTAATTGGGTGGCTGCTTCCATCGTCCTTCTCCTGACCACTCTGGGATCGAGGGAGGAGCTCAACAGAGCACTGATTGCGGTAAGTCCCGAAAGTTGGGAAAGGGTTTTCTCCTTATCCAGCAGTAAATGGGCGTTCTCAATCACCATTGCGATCTGATTGGCTAAGGAGATAAGCAGCTCCAGGTCCTCTCTCTGAAAAGACTTCCCGTCCATCTTATTGATAATCTCGATCGATCCAATGGTCTTGTTAGAGGTCCGCAGGGGAACGCAGAGGATATCCCGGATATCGAATTTGATTCTATCGCCAACCTCCCTCAGCCACCGGGGGTCGTTTTTAACATCGGTGGCAACATAGGGCCTGCCTTGTTGAGCAACCCACCCGGCGATTCCCTCCCCCAGACCGATCCTCATTCCCGTAATCTTCTTTTTGACTTTCCCCTTAACCACATTGAAGATCAAATCCTTTTTTGACTCATCGGTCAGATACAGGGTGCCCGCCTCGGACCTCATAATCTTCAAGACAAGATCCATGTAACGATCCAGAAGGTGGTCAAGCTCGAAGGAACTGCTGCAGATGTTGCTCATTTCCCGGAAGACATCCAGCTCCGCTTCCTGGATACGTATCTTTTCTTTCAGCCGGGAAAGCTCAAACTTAAGATCAATTGCCTCTTGCTCCGCTAAACTCAAATCATCATCCCGGAAGTTCGGTTCGGATTCGTTTTTGCTCTTTTTTGTCCGGGCGGTTTTTCTTGCCTTCTTTTTCATGGTTAACCCATATTTATTAAATGGTCGGATACTTAATCTTCATACCAACTGGAGCTTCTCTCCTCTATCCTCGAATGTTACCAGACTGGTGATAGTGTCATCTGCCCTCTTTTCCAGGTATTTCCTGGCCACCTCCATAACCTGGGGATACTCTTTGGCAATACTGTCGAAATCCTCCTTGGATAGCCCCATTAATCTGGTCTCTTGAGTGGTCCTGACGGTAGCGGTTCGCCGCTCACCGGTAATTAATGAAATCTCTCCGAAGAAATCCCCTTCTCGCAGAAGAGCAAGAACCACCTTGCTATCATCCTTCTTGGTATAAACCTCGACCTCCCCGGAATGGATAACATAAAGGCAATCTCCTCCTTCTCCTTCCTCGACGACAATGGAATCTTTATCTTTTACTATTAATTGAAATTTCTCAACTACTTTTGCTCTTTCTTCCGGTTTGAGTTTCTCAAATAGGGGTGAGAGAGCTAAAAGATTATTCAGAACCCTGTTTTTGTAAAGGTCGACCAGTACTTCAGAGACCCGGGGAAATTCATCAATAATCTCTTTAAAGTCTTGTTTGGAGATCTCGAGAACCTCGGTCTCGACAACTGCTTTTACCGAGGCCTTCCTCCCTGACTCCGATAGGAAGCCAAATTCACCGAAGAAATCTCCCTCCTTGAGGTTGTTAAGCCACATTGCTTTTCCTTCCCGGTTCTTCTTGTAAACG
>CP070770.1:548530-555500 GCA_020345765.1 Deltaproteobacteria bacterium | reverse complement strand
GAAATGACAAAACATTTGATATTTGAGCTTTGTCATTTGACATTTGTAACTTGTGTCTCAAATCCACTATTCCCATTCGCACTCGTCCCAGTTCGAGCCGTCCCAGGTGCAGGTGCGCTCGGTTGGCTCACCGCCATCACCGTTACCGCATCCGGCAAGGAGCGGGATGATCAAGGCGAGACCCACAACGAAACGAGTTAACCATTTCATAACATCACCTCCTTACCAAAACTGTTAATGGATTATACTTATATCTCGGACACTTGTCAAAGAAAGGCGGCTGGGAAACACACCTCTAACCGCCTTTTTTAGGATCAAAAACGGCAGGCTCGTTGGTGGACAGGGCGTTGAAAAAGAAATAGTATATTAAATCTTTAATCTACAATCTATAACTAAGGAGGTAAAAATGAAGAGGCTAAGTCTTTTGGCAGCTGTTGCAACTGTACTTGTAGTTGCCTTTACACTCGGCTGCGGTAATGATGATGGGGCGCCGGCCTGCATTGACAATGACGGCGATACCTACGGCCAGAACTGCTCCGCCGGAACGGACTGCGATGATGATGATGTGGACAACTGGGATTCCTGTGCGTCCTGCGTAGACGGTGACACCGACACCTACTATGTCGGCTGCGATGCCTACACCACCCGGAACGGCCCGGACTGCGACGATAGCAATGCTTCGATTAATCCCGGAATCACTGAGGTTAACTGCGACGATGTGGACAACGACTGCAGTGCCGCCACTATGGATGCTCCCCCGGACGGGGACGGTGATACCTGGGATGTCTGCGGGGCGGAGGATGCCGTGAACCCCGATGGTAAGACCCCGGGGGATTGTAACGATGGTAATGCTTCCGTCTACCCGGGAGCGCCAACGGTTTGCGGGGACGGGATAGATCAGGATTGTGACGGGAGCGCAAAGTGCTATGCCTATGTGGCTGATGGAAGCGGCGGTTTAGCGATCATCGATGTGAGCGATCCAACCAATCCCGGCACCCCGGTCAGTACGGGTGCTGGTGGAGATTACTCGGGAGTCTATATTACCGAGGGCTACGCTTATGTAGGCGACTGGGTTTTAGAATCTGGTTTAGCGATCATTGATGTGAGCGACCCGGAAAATCCAGGTACCCCTGTTTATCGGGTTACCGATGGACATAGCCAAAATGTCTATGTTACCGGGGGCTATGCCTATGTGGCTGATGAGGGGCCTGGTTTAGCGATTATTAGTGTAACCAGTCCGACGAATCCCGGCACCCCGGTCTATCGGGAGACCTCACATTGGAGCTGGGGAGTCTATGTTACTGATGGCTATGCCTACAGGGCTGATAGGAGTAGCGGTTTGGCGATCATCGATGTGAGCGACCCGGAAAACCCCGGCACCCCGGTCTATCGGGATACCTCAGGGGCTAGCTTTGAAGTCTATGTAACCGGGGGCTATGCCTTTGTGGCTGATGGAGGTAGCGGTTTGGCGATCATCGATGTGAGCGATCCGGCGAACCCCGGTACCCAGGTGATCTATAAAGATATAGGGTATGGCTCCGGGGTCTATGTTGCCGGGGACTATGCCTATGTGGGTGCTGCTGGTAATGGCTTAGCGATCGTTAATGTGAGCGATCCGACGAATCCCGGCGAGCCGGTCTATCGGGATACCGTCGATGCCAACGGAGTCTATGTTGTAGGAGACTGATTTATATAAATCCCAATGACCTGCCTGCGCCAAAGCTTCGGCAGGCAGGTAAAATCTTAAAAATTCAAAGGAGGGCAAAAAATGAAGAAGTCAGGTTTTTTGGCGGTAGTTGCGGCTATCCTGTTAGTTGCCTTTATGCACAGTTGCGGGGATGATGGAACATCGCCATCAGTCTGCATTGACAATGACGGCGATGCCTACGGAGAACACTGCTCTCCCGGAACGGACTGCGATGACAGTGATGCTTCCATTAACCCCGGGGCCGCTGAGGTTAACTGCGATGGTGCGGATAACGACTGCGATGCCGCTACCGTGGACGCCCCATCGGACAGTGACGGCGACGGCTGGGATGTCTGCGGGTCAGGGGATGCCGTGAACCCCGACGGGAAGGATCCGGCCGACTGCAACGATGCTGACGCTTCCATCTATCCGGGAGCGCCTGTGATCTGTGGGGATGGGATAGACCAGGACTGTAACGGGAGCTCGAAGTGCTATGCCTATGTAGCTGATTCTAATACCGGTTTAGCGATCATTGATGTAAGCGATCCAACGAATCCCGGCGCCCCGATCTATCGTGATACCTCAGGGGGTAGTAATGGAGTCCAAGTTGTCGGGGGTTATGCCTATGTGGCTGATTCTAACGGTTTAGCGATCATTGATGTTAGCAATCCGACCAATCCTGGCGACCCGGTCTATCGGGAAACAACAGGGTATAGTCGAGGGGTCCATGTTGTCGGAGACTATGCCTATCTGGCCGATCAGGCCAGCGGCTTAGCAATCATCGATGTAAGCGATCCGGAAAACCCCGGCACCCCGGTTTATCGGGACACCTCAGGGAGTAGTTATGGAGTCTATGTAAGCGGTAATACCACGGTCTATGCCTATCTGGCTGATATGGGCAGCGGTTTAGCGATCGTTGATGTAACCGATCCGGAAAATCCAAGCACCCCGGTGATCTATCGGGATACCACAGATACGGCCCGTGACGTCTATGTGACCGAAGGGTATGCCTATGTGGCTAATCGGTATAGCGGTTTAGCGATCATCGATGTAAGCGATCCTTTAAATCCCGGCACCCCGGTGATCTATCAGGAGACTACAGAGGCCCGTGGAGTCTATGTTACTGGTGGCTACGCCTATGTGGGTGATGATGAGGGTGGTGGGTTAGCGATCATCGATGTGAGCGATCCGACCAATCCCGGCGAACCGATCTATCGGGATACCGATGGGGAAAGCTTTGGGGTTTATGTTACCGGAGGTTATGCCTATGTGGCCGATCAGGCTAGCGGTTTAGCGATCATCGATGTAAGCGATCCGGAAAACCCCGGCACCCCGGTAATCTATCGTGATACCGATGGATACAGCTATGATGTTCACGTTGTCGGTGACTGAAATCTGTAATCTACAATCTGCTATCCCCGACACCGACCGCTGTCACCGGTACGGTATTTGACAGAAAATGGGCGCTGTCCCTATGTTAAGGGCTTTATTTTAGGGCTGAGTCCTGGATTTTGATAAGAAAAGGCGGCTGAAGAACAATCCCCCTAACCGCCTTTTTATTCTTTCAATTCCAGATTTATGATTTACCAGCTACGGACCACAAGTAACATCACAGGCCGCCCAGTCGTAATCGCTGGAAACGGATATGGATTGCCCTCCGCTGACGCTGGAGTAGTCGCCGCTGGCCTCGTTGTTATACCCCCCGCTGACGCTGGAGCAGAAGCCGGGACCTGCCGTATTGCTCCACCCCCCGCCGACGGTGGCGTATTCGCCGACGGCCGTATTTTGATACCCTCCGCTGATGCTGGTGCGATTACCGCTGGCCTCATTGCTCCAGCCCCCGCTGACACTGGAGGCATAGCCGCTAGCCGTGTTGCCCAAACCCCCGCTGACACTGGAAGAACTGTCGCTGGCCGTGTTGTTCCGGCCCCCGCTGACGCTGGCGTTACTGCCGTTGGCCGTGTTCTCTTCTCCCCCGCTGACGCTGGAGTACCAGCCACTAGCCGTATTTGTCCACCCTCCGCTGACGCTGGCGTATTGGCCGCTGGCCTCGTTGTATTGTCCTCCGCTGACGCTGGCATAGTCACCAGTGGCATCATTTTCCTCACCCCCGCTGACACTGGAGAAGCCTCCGACGGCCATGTTCCATCTGCCCCCGCTGACGCTGGAATAGGGACCGGTTACTACATTATAATAACCAGCAATTAATCCGCCGTAGCTCGTGTAGATATGATTGGGGCCCACGATGAGGTTGTGCGAGCCGCCCCTGCCTCCGCCTGCGTACTCGTTATAGCCTACTATTAGGTTTCCCACGCCGTTAACCGCTGCGTCAGTGGCGCCGCCGCCGCTCTGGATGTGCAGGTTGGCCCCGGTAAAGATCACATGGGGGCCAGCCAGACCGTTAACCGTGCCCGAACTGATGGTTAAATACGGATCGAGCAGAAAGGGATCATATCCTTCGAGTACGGTAAGACGGTTATCGAAAGCGGTGAGGGTCCCCTGAATGGTGGTAATACTACCCTCGGCTGCGGTCATTCGGCCGCCGAGGGTAGTAACCGCCCCTTCAGTTGTTGTTAAACGGTTATCCACTGCAGTGAGATTGGCTTGGAGTGTCGTAACATTCCCCTCGGCAGTTGTAAGCCGTTCGTCATGGTCGGTAATGTTCCCCTCGGCAGCTGTAAGACGGCCGGCAAGGGCGCCGACGTTTATGTCGATGTTGCCGGTAAGGTCAGAGATGTCCTCCTCCGCGGCTACCAGATGCTCACTCACCATACTCAGTATGTCCTGGAGCTCTGCGTTCTCTTTCTCCAGTTTCGCCACCTTTGTCTCAAGGTCGTTAATTGCCCCCACCAGCTCCTCCCACCCCAGCTCGTCCGATGAGCTATTTGATGTGCCTCCGCTTCCCACCCCCACCCCGCCACCGCATCCGACGAGTAACATAAGGGCCACGAGACCGACCGCAATAAGTTCCGACTTCTTCATGATTGCACCTCCTTTTAAAATACTGCTGCACCTGATTGATCTTGCGGCCGCAATCTGCGACCTAAATTATCTATCCATTTACTTATATAACTCTGATATGACAATGTCAAAGTAAAGGCGGTTGGAGGTTATCTCCCCCAACCGCCTAATTCCTGCCATTCCTCCCTGTCCTTCGTAGTCCTTACGTAGCTTCTCAGCCTTACGTAACCTTGGTGAAGTAGGCTAGCGAAGTAGGGTGCTACTCCCTGATAATCCCTGAAAAATAGTCGCTGTCCCTATTTTAGGGGCTTTATTTTAGGGCTGAGCCCTGGATTTTAATAAGAAAGAGGCGGCTGGAGAAGACCCCCAACCGCCTTTTATTTTGTAAAAATGTAGCCGCGACCCTATGACTTACGGCGGACAAATCAGGGTCCGGCATCAGTACATGTATATGTGCCGCACGCCATCCACCCGTAATCGCTGCTCATAGTATGGTTGTAGCCCCCGCTGACGCTGGAGATATAGCCGCTGGCCTCGTTGTAGTAGCCCCCGCTGACGCTGGAGTAGCTACTGCTGGCCGTATTATCTGAACCCCCGCTGATGTTGGAGTTGCCACCGCTGGCCGTGTTGTTAATACCCCCGGTGACGCTGGAAGCAAAGCCGCTGGCCGTGTTGTCATACCCCCCGCTGACGCTGGCGTATTGAGTAGTAGCTCCGTTGCTAGCACCCCCGCTGACGCTGGAGTACCAGCCGCTGGCCGTGTTGCTCCACCCCCCGCTGACGCTGGAGTAATTAGCGCTGGCCGTGTTGTCATCACCCCCGCTGACGCTGGAGTACCAGCCGGGACCGGCCGTGTTTAAATATCCCCCGCTGACGCTGGAGTATCGGCCGCCGGCCGTGTTTATATACCCCCCGCTGATACTGGAGTACTGGTTGCTGGCCGTATTTTCTCGCCCCCCGCTGACGCTGGAATAGTTGCCGCTGGCCTCGTTATCACGACCCCCGCTTACACCAGTATAGAAGTTGCTGGCCGTGTTGCCTGCACCCCCGCTGACGCTGGAGCCCACGCCGCTGGCCGTGTTGCCTGCACCCCCGCTGACGCTGGAGCCCTCGCCGCTGGCATCGTTCGATTGTCCCCCGCTGACGCTGGAGAAAATGCCGTTGGCCGAGTTGCCCTGCCCCCCGCTGACGCTGGAGTAGCTTTCGTTGGCCGTGTTATAAGTACCACCGCTGACGCTGGAGACAATGCCGCTGGCCTCGTTGCCATAGCCCCCGCTGACGCTGGAATAG
Organism: Deltaproteobacteria bacterium; assembly: GCA_020345765.1. Lineage (GTDB taxonomy): Bacteria > Desulfobacterota. Next base: position 549,562 of record CP070770.1, on the reverse strand, counting down.
TCGCCGCTGGCCGTGCTGCTCCAGCCCCCGCTGACGCTGGAGTACTGACCGCTGGCCGTATTATAAGTGCCCCCGCTGACGCTGGCATAAAGGGTGGTTACTGTATTCGCTAAGCCCGCAACGAATCCGCCGAAGCTTAAGTACCTGTGCTCAGGACCCACTATGAAGTTATGCGAGCCGCCCCGGTCCCCGGGATCCAAGTCACCCGGATCCTCGTTATAGCCCACTACCAGGTTGCCCAGGGCGTTTATGGTTGAAGTTGCGCCGCCGCCGTTGCGGATATGCAGGTTGACTCCTTCTAAGATCACATGGGGACCGGCCAGACCGTTAGTTGTGGCCGAGCTTATGGTTAAATATGAATCAAGCAGAAAAACATTGCTGGATTCGACTGTGCTCAGCCGGCCGTCGTGGGCGGTAATACTTCCCTCGGCAGTGATTAGGTCAGCTTGAAGGGCCGCTACCTGGGTCTCCAGGGCAGTTACCGCACTCACGAGGGCCGTGAAGTTTGCATTCACCTCGCTGGACTTGGCCGTCGTGCCCGACGAGAATGTGTGCGGTACCGTGACGGCATAACTCACTACTGATACGCAAATCACGGCGATGCCGATAAGCCCGATCGCCTCCGGCAGCGAAAACCTCTTTTTCCAGATAAATTTCTTCATGACTTACTCCTTTCTTGAACATTAAATCTACAATCTAAAATCTACTTTTACTCCCATTCGCATTCATCCCAGTTCGAGCCGTCCCAGGTGCAGGTGCGCTCGGTCGCTTCACCGCCATCGCCGTTACCGCATCCGCCTAAGGCGGAAAGGAGCGGGAGGAGCAAGACGAGGCCTACAACGAAACGAGCTAACCATTTCATAACATCACCTCCCTTCAAAATATTGTTACGCCTGGTTAATTTTGCGGTCGCAATTTGCGACCACATTTCCCTGTCCATTTACTTATATAATTTAGATACGATAATGTCAAAAGGAAGCAGGGACTAAGGGGGTAAGGATTATGTAAAAACGGGCGCTGTCCCTATTTTAG
>CP070770.1:541370-548430 GCA_020345765.1 Deltaproteobacteria bacterium | reverse complement strand
CGGCCTCTTTGGTCTCTATGAGAGATATGTGATAAAGCATAATGCCAGAAGTAAGACCAGGGAGGTTGCCCGGCTGGAGAGGGAGGTTAACTCACTTAGAAACCTGCCGATTACCGAGGACAAGTTTTCTGACGAGGAAGAGGCGGGTTAAAGGTTGTCCACAAATGGACTTTTCTTCGGCTAACCCTTTATACCTTCCACTTATTTTTAGTTTATTGGGGCTCTTTCTGGGATGGCTAATAAGCAGCCTGTTTTCCCGGCGCCGGGGAGGCTCTGCCCGGGAGAAGGAGGGCAAGGAGAAGAAAGCCTATCTTAAAGGGGTCGACTATATTCTTTCCGATGATCCGGATCAGGCCATTAAAGAGTTTACCAAAGCAGTCCAGATTAATTCCGATACGGTAGAGACTTACCTTACTCTGGGGAATCTATTTCGGAGTAAGGGAGAGGTGAGCCGGGCGATTCGTATTCACCAGAGTATTATCAGCCGTCCGGGGTTGGATGAAAAGACCAGACTCCAGGCCCTTTATGGGCTCGGCCTGGATTTTAAGAAGGCCGGATTTATTCTACGGGCGATATCTGCCTTCGAGGAGGTTATCAGCCACGACCCGGTTTTTCTGGATGCCTATATCCAATTAGAGGATCTGTTTGAGAAGAGCAAGGAGTGGGAGAAAGCGCTTGCAACCCAGCTCAAGATAAATCGGCTGAAGAGGAGCAAGGATGGCAATAATATCCTAGCCCACCTGCAAACAGAGATTGGTAAAGAGTTCTTTCAATCGGGTGAGTATGCCAAGGCAGGAAAAAACTATAAGAAAGCACTATCGTTTGATGAGCACTGCGTTGATACCTACCTTCACTTGGGGGATCTCTATTTTTCCCAGGATCGCATTCAGAGGGCAATCGCCACCTGGAAAAAAGCAATAAAGGTCGAACCTTCGCTGTCCCATCTCACCTACCATCGTTTTGAGGAGGCCTATCTTAGATTGGAAGAGCCCAATCTTCTGGAAGACCTGCTCCGGGAGTGCATCAGCAGGAATTATCAGGATATTCAAGCCCATCTGGCCTTGGCCAAGCACCTGAGAAGGAAAGGCTCAGTTGTTGAGGCTACCAGGGAGCTTGAGGCGGTCGTTGCAATAGATCCCCATTGTATTGAGGCGAGAAAAGAGTTGGGGACAACTCTCCTGGAGATGGGAAAAGAGGCAGAAGCCCTGAAGGAATACCAGGGCCTGCTGGGGACAATTACCCTTCCGACAAAGAATTTTCAGTGCAATAAGTGCGGCTACGAATCGGGAGAGATGCTCTGGAAATGCCCCCAGTGCTTAACCTGGGATACCATCGGACTCAAGAATAGCTACTCTTAGGATCCTTCCTCGCTTATGCTGAGCTTTAGCAGCTTAATTAACTTAAATTAAAAGATGCTAAGTCCCGGATCTCCGAAACTTGGCCCCCAACTATCTACTGTTCCATCCGGATTCTCAACATACAGATTTAGAGGTCCTCCAGGCCCCTCCTTTATGAACCAACTGGTAGTTATTTCGCCACCACTGAGCACCTGTCCGGTCTGGAACCCTAATACTAATCCACCGCCTTCAATGCAGACTTCCGTCTCCTCATCCGGCAAGCCATCAAAACAAGCGCAACCAGCACCATTATCAATACATCCCTGCCCCGCTGCCATAACATGACCTGGCATAAAACCACTTCCATAAATCGAAAAGGTACTCGGATATCCCGCAACCACATTATTGTCACAACAAACCCCATCATTATCCACCCCTACAATCTCTGGCGCCGGAGCTGATACTACATCCACCCTGCCGTTCTTGATATAGTTCGGGAATACCGGCCAGGGATAACTCGGAGGAGCAGTCCCGGAACTATAACATTCTGTATTATAGCTACAGAAGTCAAATGGAGGAAAGACAGTATTTATCGTAAGGTCCGTGCCAGTCCCCGCTAACCCTATTCTGGTGAAAGTGATATTACCCACATTGATTAAACCACAAGGACTGTTTGCATCTGTCCCCTGGCTACCCCAGAATTGGAACGAACCAGCAATATTGTCGCAAAAAGTAATTGTTGGAGCTGCGTCGAACTCCGGACCAGGAGTTGCGAACTTCCCGCTACTCCCCGTAATCGGGTTGTCGCCTGAACAATCATCCAGAGCATTAGTACCAACTTTTACCACGGTTGGATCGTAAGTTATTTGAAGGACATAACCACCAAAACTATTGTTAGCTGCGCAGAATTGAGAATCGTAGTAGACATTAACCAGTACGGTAAAGTTAGTCACAAACTCATAGACAGTTACATCCTCTAGTCCGATCTCGTATAGTTGGGCCGTGACAGTATCCGAATCCGGTGCGGTTTCTTCATCTTCCGTTTTCTCTTCTTCCTGCTCCCCTTCTTTTTCCAGTTCCTCTTCTCTCCCCTCTTCAGGGGGTTCCTCTTGTTCCTCTCCCTCCGGTTTCCCCTCTATAATGGTGCTTATGCTACCATCCTCCGGCTGGCGAGTTTTAGGCGCTTGGGAAGAAATAATTTTTTCTCTTTCTTCCTCCGAAAGCATTTTCTTACTGTCTTCTTCGGCCTCAAGGAATTTAATGTCTAAGTCTTTAATCTTAGCTTCCTTCTCAGCTTGCTCCTCTGTTTCTGGCTCTTTGTCCGGTGGAAAAGGTGTTATTTCTTGCAGATCTTTTGAAGGAGTTGATGCTTGCTCTTTAGTCAAGAAATCTTTAAGTGAGGATTTGCACCCTTTACTGTATCCTAATCCTATTCCCGTTAGGATAAGAATACAGAACAGAACCAGAATTATATTATTTTTCTTCCATTTTGCCATTGTTAATATTCCTTTCTTTTTTGCATTCATATTACTATATTACTTATTAGGTGTCAATTTTTACTTTACCTGAATTAATAAATTTGGTAGGTTAATACCAGTTATGGCCAATATTACTCCGGTAATCAAGCAGTATCTAGAGATCAAGGCTCGGTACCCTGATACCATCCTTTTCTTCCGCCTGGGCGATTTTTACGAGATGTTTTTCGAAGACGCCCAGGTGGCCTCCCAGGCCCTGGAGATCACACTGACTACGCGGGATAAGGGGAAGAAGGATGCGATTCCCCTCTGCGGGGTGCCCTACCATAAGGCCTCTTACTATATCGGTAAGCTGGTAGAGCAGGGTTTTAAGGTAGCGGTCTGCGACCAGATGGAAGAGGCGGAGGATGCTCGGGGGATAGTCAAGAGGGAGGTAACCCGGGTTGTTACTCCGGGCCTGATAGTTGACCCCGAAGTTCTGGAGGCGAAAGACAATAACTTTTTACTGAGCTTATCCGTAAGGGAGAGGCGTTACGGGATATCATGCCTAGATCTATCTACCGGTGAGTTTAGGGTAACTGAGGTCGAGGATCTTGATACCCTGAAGGATGAGCTGGAGAGGATCAAAGCAAAGGAGGTTATTCTGCCTAAGTCGCTGGAAGAACAACCATTTCTCAAAAAGATATTGCCCATGCTGGAGGGTCGTCTGGTAAATTATTTAGAGGATGGGAAATTTGAGTATCGAAACTGCTTTGAGCTGCTTACCGGCCATTTTAATACCGTTTCTCTTGACGGCTTCGGGTGCCAGGGTCTAAGAGAGGGAATCGAGGCATCCGGGGCGATCCTGAGTTATCTCAAGGATACCCAGAAAGGAGAATTGAGCCATATCAATCGGCTGCTTCCTTATAAGTGTCACGATTACATGATAGTCGATGAGGCTACCAAGCGTAATCTGGAGATCTTCCAGACCCAACAAGGAGTAGTAAGGAGTGGTTCATTACTGGCTCTGCTCGATCAGGCGATGACGGCGATGGGCGGAAGGAGGCTTAGAAGCTGGTTGAATTATCCCCTCCGTGATCTGAAGGAAATCCAGAATCGCTTGGAAGCGGTAGGAGTCCTCCAGCAGAAAGCTCAGATCCGTCGGGAGCTCCGGGAACTTTTAGGCAAGGTCTATGACCTGGAAAGACTTAACTCCCGGATAGTGGTCGGGAGTGCCAACGCCCGGGATCTGGTAGCCCTGAGGATCTCCTTGCAGATGATTCCGGGAATAAAGGTTCTTCTTAGAGGTCTTGATACTCAATTTTTGAAGATAGAGGGGCTTGACGAGTTTTCTGAGGTAGTGAGTCTTTTGGAAAATGCGATGGTAGAGGCTCCTCCTTTAGGCCTGCGGGAGGGAGGACTTATTAAGGAAGGATATGATGCCCGGCTGGATGAACTCCGGGCGATTCGTCGGGACGGAAAAGGCTGGATTGCCCGAATGGAGGAGAAGGAGAGGACCAGAACCGGGATCGGTACACTAAAGGTTGGATTCAATAAGGTTTTTGGTTACTATCTTGAGGTTACCCGCTCCCATCTCTCCCGGGTTCCCCCGGATTATATCCGTAAGCAGACCCTTACCGGAGCCGAGCGTTTTATTACCCCGGAATTGAAGGAATATGAGACGAAGGTTCTGGAGGCGGAGGAGGAGATTGAGGAGCTTGAGTATAAGATCTTTTGCCGGATTCGTCGGGATGTTGCCGAAGAGAGTTCCCGGATCCAGCAGGCCGCCGATCATCTGGCCCAGCTCGATGTCATCGCCGCCTTAGCCGAGGTTGCCAGCAGGAATAACTATATCAAGCCGGAGGTGGAGGAGGGAGAGGAGATCCGGATAGAAGATGGAAGACATCCGGTTCTGGAACAGATTAATCAGCTGGAAAGATTCGTCCCCAACGATACTTATCTGAATTGCACCGATAATATGCTTTTGATAATCACCGGGCCTAATATGGCCGGAAAATCGACAATAATCAGGCAGACGGCATTGATTGTGCTGATGGCCCAGATCGGGAGCTTCGTTCCGGCGAAGATAGCAAGGGTCGGGTTGGTTGACCGTATCTTTACCCGGGTCGGGGCCTCTGACAACCTGATCCGGGGGCAGAGTACTTTTTTGGTAGAGATGAGCGAGTCGGCTAACATCCTCCATCATGCAACCAAGGACAGCTTGATTATCCTGGATGAGATCGGACGGGGAACCAGCACCTTCGATGGGATCAGCATCGCCTGGGCAGTGGCGGAGTTCATTCATGACCGGATCGGGGCAAAAACCCTTTTTGCTACCCATTATCACGAACTGGTGGAACTGGCCCTGACCAAGCCAGGGGTTAAGAATTTCAATATTGCAGTGAAGGAGTGGAATGATCGGATTATCTTCCTGCGTAAGCTCGTCGAGGGAGGAAGCTCGCACAGCTACGGGATTCAGGTAGCGCGACTGGCAGGTCTCCCACCGGAGGTTCTCGACCGGGCCAAGGAGATCATGGCCAATCTGGAGAATGAGGAGCTCGATGAGGTAGGAATGCCGAGGCTGGCACTTTCGAAAAAGAAGGTGAGGGAGCGGGGAACATTCCAGCTCCAGCTTTTTAACCCTAAGCCCGATGTGGTTTGGGAGGAACTGGAGAGGATTGACCCAACTACCTTAACCCCACTGGAGGCCCTGAACAAGCTTAATGAATTGAAAGAGCTGAGTAAGAAGACGAAGAAACAATAAACGAATCCCAATCTGTTAAAGCAGGGAATAGCAAGGAGTAGCAAGGAATAGCAGGGGGTAGTAAGGGCAGCAATTATCTGATCAAATCCCCAATCAGTATTTTACAATTTGCACTTTGCAATTTTCAATTTCTTTAGGATCGAAGATTAGGGTCTTAGCCGAGGTCCTGATAGTATTTACCATTGTCCTGGGGACCGGTAAGGCTCTCTATGAGGCAAGGCAGTCTGCTTTTATCTCCCGCTACCTTTTTATCCTTATCCCCGTTCTTTTCGTCTATGTTCCTACCGTAATAATCTCAATAGGAAAAAGGCAAATCGAGGATTATGGAATAACAATTAGGAGATGGTGGGGAGGAGTTGGGTACACATTACTCCTGGGTGCAGTCACTTTCCCTCCTTTTTTCCTGGGTTACTGGCTCTACCGATCATTGGGATTCACCCTGGGTCTGGGAACCGGAGGAGCGCCGCCAGAAGGGTGGATGGCGTTGGCCGTTTACCAGGTCTTCTTTATTGCCTTACCAGAGGAGTATTTCTATCGCGGGTATGTCCAGTCAAGGCTGAATCAAGCCTTTCCTCGGGGATTCAGGGTCCTCAAGGTTGATTTCGGCTGGGCCCTCATTGTGGCCGCCCTTTTGTTTGCTCTCGGCCATTTCATCATCAGTCTCCAATGGTGGCAGATGAATGTTCTCTTTCCGGGTCTGCTTTTTGGCTGGCTGCGGGAGAGAAGCGGCAGTATCATTGCCCCCACCCTGTTTCACGGGCTCTGCAACATCTACATTATTGCCTTAAGGGCCATTTTCGCTTGATACGGATAGCCGGATAGAGTCAGAGGTATGTGATCAGGGGAAGAAGGGTAGTCCTCCTATTCCACCACTCAGGGCGTCTATGATGCCGGGGAGTCCGGCATCCAGGGCATCAAGGGCATCCCTCAGCGCGGGGATTATCTCGTCTCCTACATCGATGCTTTCGATAGCAGGAATGAGGGTATCAAAGATACCTACATTTCCCACCGGCCCCCATTCCGGGGGTAGAATTCCCTCCAGAATCGGCTCGAGGAATGGGAAATATTGCAGATCCGAGAGTGTAGCATCAGGGGGCAGAATCAACGAAAGCTGGTTGAAGAACTCTTGGACCTCGGATATCTCCCCCAGGGGAAGGCCCTCAGGCGGCAGATTTGCTTAAATTTCATCAAGCAGGTCATAGGCGATGGGAATCCCCTGCTCATCGAGGATTGTCAGACCGTCTTGGATGAAGGGGATTAGGGCATTTATGTCCTCGACCAGGGCTGCTCCGGCACCACCCATCAGGTTACTCATAAAAGATATCAGGTTAAAGTTATCCGGGATAAGGGCATCAATGTCAACGAGAAGCTGTTCGATATATGGTAGGGCAGCCTGAGCAAGGTCAATATAGTCCTGGATCATCGGTATCACATCATCGGCAACCGTGCTGGGGATCCCATCATTGGTTCCGCCGAAGGGCAAACCGTCGGGTGGGAGGGCATCG
>CP070770.1:534132-541270 GCA_020345765.1 Deltaproteobacteria bacterium | reverse complement strand
CTCAGGGTAGTGTCGTAGATCTTCACTGAGCGCATTTAAATCCCTCCCCAGATAAAAACTGCCTAACGCTTCGTTTTTTCCAATTCAAAGGCCTCATGGAGAACCCGGACTGCCAGCTCGGCGTATTTGGCCTCGATTACGCAGGACAGTTTTATCTCCGAGGTGCTGATCATCATAATATTTATCCCCTCCTTGCCCAGTGCACTGAAGGCCCGGGCAGCCACCCCCGAATGGCTTCTCATCCCCACGCCCACTACTGAAACCTTGGCGATATTGGAATCCGACTCAACCCCACCGGCATCAATCTCCTGAGAAACTCTCCTGACCACCTCCAGAGCCTTCTTAAGATCGGTTTGGGGAATCGTAAAGGTGACATCGGTATACCCCTCAGCACTTACATTCTGAATAATCATATCCACCACAACATTTGCCTCGGAGACCGCACCGAAGATCTTGGATGCTATCCCTGGTTTATCCGGCACTTTACTGATCGTGACCTTTGCTTCCTTTTTATCGCAGGTAATCCCTGACACCAGGACTTCTTCCATTTTCTCATCCTCCTTCAATACCCAAGTTCCCTCCTCTTGCGAGAAACTCGATCTCACATGTATTGGCACTCGGTGCTTCATGGCAAACTCCACCGAGCGGCTCTGAAGAACCTTAGCCCCCAAACTCGCCATCTCCAGCATCTCCTCATAACTTACCCTACTCAGCTTCCTTGCTTCGGGGCAAATCGCTGGGTCAGTGGTGTAAACCCCTTCCACATCGGTATAGATCTCACAGGCATTAGCCTTCAGGGCTGCCGCAATCGCCACTGCCGTAGTATCCGATCCACCCCTTCCCAGAGTAGTTATATTCCCCTCTTCATCGATACCCTGAAAGCCCGCGATTACCGCAATTGTACCTTTCTCCAACTCCTCGAGGATCCTCTCCGCTTCCACTCCTAAGATTCTTGCCTTGGTGAACACTCCATCAGTGGTAATCCTGATCTGCGCTCCCAGAAAGGATCTTGCCGGATAACCCTGGGACTCCAGAGCCATCGCTATTAGGGCTATCGCTACTTGCTCACCGGTAGAAACCAGAACATCAAACTCCCTTTCGCTGGGCATCTCTGTTATCTGATGGGCCAAGCCAATAAGCCGATCGGTCTCCCCGGCCATCGCTGAAACAATAACTACTACCTGATTCCCCTCTTTTTTGGCCTCAATTACCCGCTGCGCCACCTTCCTTATCCGCTCAATATCCCCAACGGAGCTCCCCCCGTATTTCTGAACAATTAAAGCCATTTCCTAATCCCTTCTAACCCGTCTCGATCCTTCTATTTGGAACTTTTCTATCATTTCGCGGTAATGATCCCCCCACACCTTAAATTCTAATTCCCTTTTACTCTCTCCCAAGATACTAATTTTTACCTCCAGATACTCTTTCGGCAGGATCTGAGGAAATTTCTCGGCCCACTCGATGATACTAACCCCGGGCCCATAAAAAAATTCTTCATATCCCAGATCCTCAACCTCGAATTCCTCATTCAGGCGGAAGAAATCCAGATGGAAAATGGGTAGTCTCCCCGAATACTCGTTGATAATAGTAAAAGTGGGACTCGTAATCTCCTTGATATCTTTTGCGCCTAAACCCAGAGCCACCCCTTTGGTCAAGTAAGTCTTCCCTGCCCCTAACTCCCCGATGAGAGCAATCACATCCCCCCGATCGAGCAGGTTTCCTATGGTTCGACCACAGTTTATCGTTTCTTCCTCAGAACCTGACCTTAAAATCAAACCGTTCATCTCAGGACTTTTCGAATTGCTTGATGATCCGGGGCAGGGTCTCGATAAGATCCGAAGCAATCATCCCCGAGATCCCCTTGTCCTTGACCACTTCATCTCCGGCTAAACCGTGGAAAAACACCCCGGCCTTGGCGGCCTCAACGGGATCACTTCCCTGGGCTAAAAATCCTCCGATCATCCCGGTTAATACATCCCCGGTTCCCCCGCTGGCCATCCCGGGGTTCCCCGAGGGGTTAATATAAATCGCCCCTGAAGGCTCAGCTACTATTGTCCGCGCACCCTTGAGCACCAGATAGATGTTTAACTTTTTAGCGAACTCCCGGGAAACACCCACCCTATCTTCCTGAACCTCCTTCACTGAACATTCCGCCAGCCTTGCCATCTCCCCGGGGTGAGGCGTAAGTATCAGTGGGGCCTTCCTCTTTTTAATTAGCTCGACTCGATCGGCTAAACAATTGATTCCATCGGCATCAACCACAAGGGGAACCTCACAAGTAAGAATGATCTCCTCCATAAATCCTTTAACCTCTTCTGTCGTTGAGATCCCGGGGCCCAAAGCCAGTGCATTTTTCCCCCTGAGCAAGTCTTTTATCGGAGGTAGGGCTTTTAAGCCGAAGTATCCTTTGTTGCTCTCGGGTAGAGGCTCAGTCATTACTTCGGTCAGCTTTACTTCCATTACTGAATTGAGGCTTTCGGGAACCCCTACGGTTACCAGACCGGTACCTACCCGCATCGCCGCCATGCTGGTCATTGCAGCCGCTCCCGTCTTCCCGGGCGAGCCTGCTAAGACCAGCAGATGACCGTAATCTCCCTTATGCGAACTACTGTCCCTCGCAGGGAAGAAGCCCACAAAATCTTGAGATTCCAGCAGATTGTTCTTGATTCCCTCATTATTAATAAGATCCTGGGGAATACTGATATCGATAATCTCCAACTTCCCCACATAATCTGCCCCGGGATAGATCACCTGGCCGAGTTTGGGGAGTCCGAAGGTTAAGGTTAAGTCTGCCTTTATTGCCGCCCCTAGCGGCCTTCCTCGATCATTATCCAAACCCGAAGGAGTATCTACTGCCACCACGGGCTTCCCCGAACGGTTAATAAGCTCGATAACCTCCCGATAAAATCCTTTTACCTCTGACTGGAGACCAGTCCCGAGGATGGCGTCGATAATCACCCCGCTTCTCTCTACCACTGCCCATTGGGCCTTCAACTCATCCAGGTCAGTCAAGGAATATACCTCTATCCCCATATTGGTCAGAATATTTAGATTAGTCTTCGCGTCCCCTTTTACCTTCCCCTTATCCGTTAGAAGATAAACCTTGACCGGAACCCCCCGGTTAATTAAGTGCCGGGCGATAACGAAGCCGTCCCCCCCATTGTTCCCGCTTCCGGCAAAGATAACTACTCCCTGGCCCAGAGGTTCAGCGAAATACCGGCAAATCATCTTGGTTGCTCCGACCCCGGCATTCTCCATCAATACCATTCCGGGAATTCCTATCTCCTCGATGGTCTTGCGGTCGAGCTCCCGCATTATTTCGGCAGTAACCAACTTCATTTGACTATGACTCTAAAATTACTGTTGCAATTCCTATCCCTGCTTCGTGTGAAAGGCTTAACAAGATCCGCTTTGCCCCTGAGTTCTTGATCCTTATTTCGGTAGCTCCCGAGAATCCAAGCGAAGGCGGCTCGCCCCTCTTCCTTACCACCTCCACTTCTCTCCAGCGAATCCCTCTCCCTTGAGCCCGACCTAGAGCCTTGAACAAAGACTCCTTCGCGGCAAATCGGACCGCATAGTGGACGGCGGGGGTTCTCTTTTTCTGACAATAGTCGACCTCTCCGGGTGTAAAAATCTTATGGATGAAACGATCACCCCACCTCTTAATCACCCTCTCCATTCTCGTTGTATCCACTAAATCAATACCAATCCCGTAAACCATAAGCTCCTATTCCTTGTTACTTCCCCTTGTCCTACGAAGCCTCGGTGAAGTAGGATGATATTCCCTTTATCTAATAAGCTCCTTCATCTCCCGGACTGCCTGCTCTAATCCTACCAGAACCGCCCGGGCAATTATGCTGTGTCCGATATTCAGCTCTTCAATCTCTCTTATAGCGGCTATTCTTGTTACATTCCGATAATTCAGACCATGCCCGGCATTGATCCCCAAACCCAGCTTCTCCGCCATCTTCACCGCATTCAGAATCTTGGTAAACTCCTCTTCCACCTGAGCCCGGCTCCGGGCCTCAGAGTATCTCCCAGTATGGATCTCGATATAATCAGCCCCTACCCGGTGAGCGGCCTTTACCTGATCCAAATCAGGGTCGATAAAAAGACTGACCACCAGTTCCGCCTCCTGGAGCAGGTGGACATATTTCTTGAAGGCCTCCAGATTCAATCCCACTTCTAAGCCCCCTTCGGTAGTTAACTCTTCTCTCCTTTCCGGAACCAGAGTGATCATATCCGGTTTAATATCGAGCGCAATCTTTATCATATCTTGGGTGGCGGCCATCTCCAGATTCAGCTTGGTTTCTACCGTCTTCCGCAGAATCTCCAGGTCCCGATCCTGAATGTGGCGGCGATCCTCCCGGAGATGGACAATGATCCCGTCAGCCCCTGCGAGTTCGGCTATAGCTGCTGCGGTTACCGGATCCGGATATTGGGTTTTTCGGGCTTCCCTCACCGTGGCCACATGATCTACATTTACTCCCAACTTGGTCATTTTATCCCCTCCTTCAATAATAAAAACCCAAAGGTCTGGTTTGCCGGTCGATCATCTTCTCATGAGCCGGGTTACCTCTGGATTTTTTCACCGTCTTTTTCTTTAATATTATCTGTTATTAACTTAACCTAAAAATCCTTATTAGTCAAAGAGAAAATGATTATTCAGCCTTTAATAACGACTTTGTCATGATAACAATTTCATGGCAACTTATTAGACTTTTTAGGTATAAAATATCCATTTCTATCAGGAAAAAATTCTTACCTTCCCATTTTTTGTCTAATTTTTTCTAAAAAATCCAACATAACTAAACAAGATAACCGGTGAGCGCTGAGAGACGGACTCATTATCCAGCATACTCTACCAACGGATTGAATGACCCTTGGAGGAGACTCTCTGAAATAAAATTACTTGATTATTTCTCTAATTTCGTGATAATATTTATAAAAATGGTGTTTTATTGGGGGAAACAGGTTATCATCTTACGGTTTTCTGGGCAAACATTAGTTGAAGGGTTATTGGTCCAAAAGTATTTTTCGGTCCCAAAATCAAGGAGGAAGAGTTCATGGGGATAAAAGTTCTGATCGTGGACGATGCTGCATTCATGAGGAATATGATAAAGGATATTTTAGAGGAGGACGGATATGAGGTAGCCGGTGAGGCAGCTAACGGAGAGGAGGCTATCAGCAAATATAAGGAACTAATGCCGGATATCGTTACCATGGATATCGTTATGCCAATGAAGAGCGGAATTGAAGCAGTTCAAGAAATCGTCAGTTTTAACAAGGACGCCAAAATAGTTATCTGCAGTGCCCTGGGCCAGGAGTCTCTGGTAGAGGAGGCAATCGAGGCCGGGGCCAAAGATTTCATCACCAAACCCTTCAAGAAGGAAAACGTATTGAATATAATCAAGAAGCTGACGGCCTCATGATCGAAGAGAAATAAACCTGGGATAACAATTGAGTCATATTCTAAGAAAAGCCGATGGTCTTCCCTTCCCTGAATAATATCCAGACAAATGCCCTGAGGGAAATAACCAAAATCGGATCGGGGCATGCAGCCAATGCCCTCTCCCAACTGGTTAAACAGCAGGTTATGATTCATATAACCGAGATTAAGATCGCCAAGTTATCCCAGATACTGGAGATTGTCGGTGGTACCGAAATATCAGTAGCGGCAGTATATTTTCAGATATTTGGCGATGCCCAAGGAAATATCCTGCTGATCTTTCCCGAAAAAAGTGCGGAGGCACTGAGTTCGCAACTGCTCAAAAAGAAAAAGCAAGAAGGGATATTAGCCACCGTTGAGGGCGAATCAGCGCTCAAGGAAGTAGGAAATATACTCTCAGGGTCCTTTCTTAATGCCTTCGGGAGTATGGTGGGGCTAACTCTAATCCCTTCCATTCCTTACTTTATCTGGGATACGGCAGGGACAGTAATGGATTATACCTCGATAACACATGGCCAGAAAGGAGATCTAACTCTGATGCTCCGTACCCAGCTTAAAACTAAGAAAGAGGATATTCAGGGGCACTTCTTTCTTCTCCCTTCTCCCCAATCCCTAAGTATCATTTTAAAGGCAGTCGGCCAAAGACAAAAATCCCGGAAGGAGCCAGGAAAAAGTTAATAGAATATTATCGGAAGCCGGGGATTACCTTAGCTTACTGAATGGAAGAATATCATATTAAAAAATTGCTCCGAGGTGTTCGAGCGGGCAAGATTACGATAAATGAAGCCCTGGAGGAGCTCAAAGAGCTTCCCTTTCAGGACCTTGATTTCGCCACCATCGATAGCCACCGCGCACTCCGCTTAGGTTTCCCGGAGGTGGTCTTCGGTCAGGGAAAAACCTCTCAGCAGATTGCCGACATTATCAAGAAGATGGCTGCGGGTGGTAACAATGTTTTGGCTACTCGGGTAGACAAAGATAAAGTTACCTTCATCAAGAAAACGGTTCCCGGAATAAAGTATGATCCCGTCTCCCGCACGATGGTCCTGAAGAAACACCCGGTAAGAAAGCAAGGCAAGGGTAGTATTATGGTCGTCAGTGCCGGGACCTCGGACATCCCGGTGGCCGAAGAGGCATATGTTACTGCCCAATTGATGGGGAATAAGGTAGAAAAGCTCTACGATGTTGGAGTAGCAGGGATTCACCGGGTTCTGGACAAAAGAGACAAATTGAAGGCGGCCACAGTATTGGTCGTAGTTGCCGGAATGGAAGGCGCGCTCGCCAGCGTTATCGGGGGACTGGTCGCTAAGCCAATAATTGCCGTTCCCACCAGCAGCGGTTATGGCACAAGTTTAGGGGGGATCTCCGCGCTGTTAGGTATGCTTAATTCCTGTGTCCCCAGCGTGGCGGTGGTCAACATCGATAATGGCTTCGGGGCCGGTTATATTGCCAGTCTGATAAATCGGGGATAAAAATTAACCGATGAGAATTGCTTACTTTGACTGTTTTTCCGGGATCAGTGGGGACATGACCCTGGGAGCACTCATTGACCTCGGACTCTCCCAGAAGAAGCTCTTGGCGGAACTGGCCAAACTGCCGATTAAGGGATATAGTCTGAAGGTCTCGCGGGAGAGCCGTGCGGGTATCGGAGGATACCGGGTCAGGGTTAAGGTGGCCGAAGGCCGGAATAAA
>CP070770.1:526886-534032 GCA_020345765.1 Deltaproteobacteria bacterium | reverse complement strand
ACTGTTAATTATAAGTTTTAACTATATGTAGATAAATAAGATTGGGCATTCCATTGAAGAGAATCGGTCCTTTTATTTTTATCTTTCTCCACTTGTTATCTAGCATCTCCTTAGCTCAAGAGGAGTTTGAGGAGGAGGAAGCCATATTCAGGTTTGAGGAATATGTGGTTACGGCAGCAAGAAAGGTTCAAAGGATAGAGGAGGCTCCGGCAGCAGTTACTGTAGTTACCGATGAGGATATCAGGCAATCGGGATTAAATAGTATTCCTGAGATTTTAAGGCAGGTAGCCGGACTTGATGTTTTTACGCTAACTGAATTTGACTCCCAGGTTAATGTCCGTGGTTACAGTGGTGGTATTACTAACAGGCTCCTGGTTCTTATGGACGGCCGATCCGTATATGAAGACTTTTTTGGGTGTGTCTTCTGGGAATCGCTGCCTATCCAATTGGAGGACATCAAGAGGATCGAGATCATCAAAGGTCCCGGCTCCGTTATGTATGGCGCAAATGCCTTCAGCGGAGTAGTAAATATTATCACTAAGTCTCCCGAAGAATCCAGAGGTGGATTGTTTTCTGTAACAGATGGGTGGTTTAACGGAAGTGGGCAGATTAACCATTATATCAGATCTCTCATCTATGCAGGTGAGTTCAGTGACCTTGGTTATAAGGTAACCGGGGGATGGGAGCAGGCTTCCCAGTTTGGAGACCACGATGAAACTTCTGAAGAAATAACAAGAGGGACAACGCAATTAACTTATCGGATCGGCGACAGCTCCACAGCTACCTTAGAAGCCGGGATAAGTGATGGAAAGGGAGAACCATTTGTTTACCGTCCCCGGGCAACGGGTAATTTTCAGGAAAGCTATGTAAAGGCCAATTATGATTATTCAAACTTCAAGGCACAAACATTTTTTCGTGATGGGAAAATAGATATAGGCCCGGAACTTTGGGGGATAGAACCTATAGGTGATATTTTCATACTGGATGATGTCCGGGCAGATTACTATACCTACGACCTTGAGCTCCAACAAACCGTTGAGTTGCATAACACACATAGTTTAATGGGAGGATTCAACTATCGATACTTTACTCTGAATTCCAATTACACTGAGGAGAAAGGTTTGAACACCTATGCCGGCTTTCTTCAGTATGAGGTGAAACTAATCCACAATGTTATTATTAATCTTGGGATAAGGATGGATTATCAGGACTACATTAAAGAAAGAACTACTTATTCTCCCCGGGGCTCTTTGATTTTTACTCCTTTTAAGGATCATACCTTTCGTTTTTCCGTTGGAAGAGCATTCCGGAACCCAACCTATATAGATTTATTTGCTGACGTCTCCGTTTTTGATTATGTTTATGTAATAGGTAATAAGGATCTTAAACCAGAACGTGTTACTTCTTATGATTTAGGCTACCAAACGAGTCTTTTCAGCAGAGTCAGGTTTAAGTTGGATCTATTCTATTATGAGATGGAGGATTTTATTGATACTTTTGGTGGTCGGATAGAAGAACCCCTCGCGTTGGTGATGACAACCCCGAATGCTACCGGGAAGGCTACAGGAATTGGTGGCGAGGCCGGGCTTAATTACCAGATTACCCCATGGCTCAGTGGGCTAATTAATTATTCCCACCAATATATAACCGACAAGGATGAAAGTATCAGGAGGAACGAACCCAGAAACAAGTTGAATTTGGGTTTAAGGGCTGAATTGTTAGATAGGATCTCAGCCAATCTTCTTATTCACTATGTTGGGGCAATTAGAAGAAGGTATATAATAGAATTCTTATTAGATGAATTTAAATACACGGAACTCGATCACTATGTCTTGCTCAATGCTTCGGTTTCTTGCCGGCTAATTGATGATAGGGTGGAGTTTACCATGTCCGGGCAGAACCTGTTGGATTACGAAAATTATAAGGGTAAGCTCTATAACGACCCGGGCACCGACTCAATCCCGTTGAGGGTCTCTGGTAGCCTGAGGGTAAGGTTTTAGGAATTATTTTAAATTAAATTAAGAGGGCTTCAATTTAGAAGTATTGTTTCACCAAGGAGTAAGGTTATGAAGCGGAAGAGTAGCCCATTTGTTTGGACAATTATCTTTTTAGTTCTGCTGTCGGGATTCATTGCCCGGGAGGCCTCGGCGGAGAAAGTGGCAGTGCTTAAGAGTGCTGATATTGCTGCCTATAATCAGGCTCTGGCAGGCTTTGCAAAAGAAATAGGGAGTATCGGGACTGATACATATAATATTGAAGACAGTCCTACGGGGGGTAAAGATATTATCGATAAGATAAAACAAACAAAACCATCGGCTATCCTTGCCGTTGGCAAGAAGGCGACGGAGATTGCAAATACAGAGATACCTGATATTCCCATTGTCTTTTGTATGGTGATTGAGCCGGAGAAGTTGGGGCTCAAGGGTAACAACATCGCCGGAGTAGGGATGGAGGTCTCGCCGGAGAAACAGATCTCCAATTTCAAATCGGCCCTACCGTCGCTAAAAAGTATTGGAGTTGTCTACAATCCGGAAAATAGCAGCCAAAGGGTAAAAGAAGGAAGGGGAGCCTGTCAGAGATTGGGGATTAAATTTGCTGAAATAACGGTCAGCGCCCCCAAAGAGGTGCCGGATGCATTCCGGGGCCTGGTGGGGTTAGTGGACGCCATCTGGCTGCTGCCGGATACTACCGTATTAACCAAGGCATCCTTCAGTTTTATCTTGAAGACGGCGATGGAGGAGAAGATACCTTTATTAGGCTTTTCCGAGAGCCTGGTCAAGGGCGGTGCGCTTATGTCGTTTGCGGTTGACTATCGGAGTGTGGGTGAGTTAGCGGGCAGTTTGGTGAAGAAGATATTGGCCGGGACCGCGCCCGGTACCCTTGCCTTGGCCTCTCCGGGTGGTGAGTTTGCCGTCAATTTGAACATAGCTGATTTTTTAGGGATAAAGATAGCGGAAGAGATCAAGCGGAAGGCAAAGGTAATCGATTAAGCAGAATGTGAAAAGTGGAGTCATGATGAAGAAAATTCGGTTTCTTGCAGCAATATTTGTTTTATTTTTATTTCTTCCACTTAGCGTTCCTCTGGCCCAGGATGAATTTGAGGAAGAGGCGTTATTCAGATTTGAGGAGTATGTGGTTACCGCGGCCAAATACAAGCAGAAAATAAGCGAATCTCCTTCTACCATTACGGTAATTACCGAAGAGGATATTAAACATTCCGGGGCAACCAACCTGGGGGACCTTTTAAGGATGGTCCCGGGATACGAGGTTATGGAATTAAGCCCATCGGACCACGAGATTGGGGCAAGGGGGGAGAATAAACCAGTGTCGAATGGAATCTTGACCATGGTCAACGGGCGCTCTATCTATCTGGATTTCTGGGGAATGGTCCTCTGGGATTATATAGACGTCCCGCTCGAATCGATTAAGAGGATTGAGTTAATCCGGGGGCCGGGCTCGCCCCTTTATGGGGCCAATGCATTCCATGGGGTGGTTAATATTATTACCAAGGGGCCGGAAGATTTTCAGCATGCCGATCTTTCCTTTACCGGGGGCGAGTTGGATACCTATATCGGGACCGCTATCCACTCCGGGAAATATGGAGATTTAGGTTACCTTTTATCAGCCGGTTGGGATCAGACCTCCCACTGGGAAGGTGAGGGGATTTCAAGGAAGTATCCCCGGGGAAGAGCGTCTTTAATTTATAATCTGGGCAATGACTCAAAGATAACATTTGAGGGTGGAGCGACAGGTGGGGAGAGTGAGGTCTTCCATAATGTCATCGGGTTAGTAGATGCCGAGGGGGCATCATATAATCTTATGCTTGATTATCAAAGCCCTAAGTTTTATCTCCGCACATTCTGGAATGGGCTGGATGTGGCCGAACTCTATTGCGATGCGGATGACATGGTGCCTAAAGGCGGTTTTCCTCCCGATTTAAATATCGATATAGCCTCGAACTATTATTTTAAAAAATATCTTTCCGCCAATACATTTGATGTCGAGTCGCAATATATCTTTGATATCGGGAGGATGAACTCCATCGTAGTTGGTGCCGATTTTAGATACAATACAATAGACTCTGACCTGGTTGTTGAGGAATATCGTACCCAGGATTTGTATGCCGGATACCTACAGCACGAGTTCCGGTTTCGGGACATCCTGACTTCATTCCTGGGCGTAAGATATGATAAACACCCTCTGGTCAAGGATGTTCTTAGCCCCCGAGGGAGCTTGATAATATCTGCATTCCAGCCTCATATCTTCCGTCTATCTGTGGGAAGGGCATTCAGGACGCCGTCTTTTATGGAGTCATATGTAGATATGTTTGCCCCAGTTGTATTAATTTCTGACCCAGAAGAACATATTGGTAGAATATATGGCAAAGGAAATGAGGAGCTAAAGTCGGAAAAACTGACTTCATATGAGATAGGATATCAGACAAAATTATTGGATAAGATCCAATTCAATCTTAATCTATTTTATAACCAGATCAGTAAGCTTATCGCTCTTAAAGCTGAAGATTTTGAACTTGAATTCCCACTAGATATCATAATTAAATATTCTAATAGATATAATAGAGCAGCCCTAGGCGGGGAGGCTGATGTGAATTATTTTATAACAGAGTGGCTTAAAGGATTCTTAAGTTATGCCTTCACCAAGGTAAAAGACACTGATACTGATAAGGTAATAAAAACAGCACCCAAACATAAGATTTATGGAGGATTAAGGTTGATAATGAGAAATGGTTTGTCCTCTGAATTGTCCGTTCATTATGTGAGCAAAGCATTTTTACCCCCTCTTCTCACAATAGAGGAACCTATAGAGGCTAATTTGGTTGAATTAGGCGAAGTAGACTCCTATACCATTGTCAACTTGAGAGTAGGATACAAATTTTTGAATGATCAGATAGAAGTAGCGGCCTCTGCTTTCAACCTGCTGGAAGATAAACATAGGGAGTATCCCCTAACAGAAGAAATAGGCAGGAAGATTGTGGGAACGGTTAGTTGCAGCTTTTAGCCCCAGAAATGATTTTAACTTGATACTTCCCTCCCCCTTGATGGGGGAGGGCCTGCCCCGATGGACATCGGGGTAAAGGAGGGGGTGATTAGAAAAGGGTCTTATACCATCCACCCTCCCCTTTGTCCCCTCCCATCAAGGGAGGGGAGGTTAATTGGACAAAGATAAAATTATGAGGCGAGTAATGCTGTATAAAAGGTTAATCTTACTACTTTCTTTACATTGTCTGGTTTTCTTACCTTTAAATCCCGTCTTTGCCCAGGAGGTTGAGAAGGAATATGATGAGGAGGCCTTGTTCAGATTCGAGGAGTATGTGGTTAGCGCTTCTAAGAGGTTACAGAGGATTGAGGAGTCTCCGGCCACAATTACGGTAGTTACTGCCGAAGATATCAGGCAATCAGGCTTGAACGGTATCCCTGACATTCTGAGGGTGGTAGCCGGGCTCGATCTGGCTCCCCTCACGGTATTTGATACTCAAATCGCTATACGTGGTTTTAGTGATCTATCTGTCGACATTAATGTTCTTAACAAGATCCTGGTCCTGATAAACGGCCGCTCGGTATACGAGGATTTCTACGGCGGCACTATTTGGGAATCTCTACCCATTCAACTGGAGGACATCGAGAGGATTGAGGTTGTCAAGGGACCGGGCTCGGTCCTCTACGGGGCCAATGCCTTTACCGGCGTTATCAATATCATTACCAAATCTCCCGGCGAATCCAGGGGAGGGTTGGCATCTTTCACCGGGGGGCAGTTTAACCATTATGTCGGCAGCCTGATCTATGATGGCAAGATCAGTGAATTTGGCTATCGGTTATCAGGTGGTTGGGAGAGAGCTTCCCAATTGGAAGAGCGAGACAGAGATTCCGAGGAAGTGGGAAGGTTTTTTGGGATATTCAACTATAAGATCAATGAATCGTCGAAAGTTTCCCTCGAAGGAGGGATAAGCGACGGTAAGGGCGAGATAGTTGTCAGTTTCCCGGGAGCCCTCACGGATTTTCAAAAGGCCTATGCTAAGACCGACTATAATTATTCGGATTTCAAAGCCCAATTTTCCTGGAGGGGCACTAAATTTGATATGCCCCTTTCTGCTCTTTTGGGTTCCTCGGAATCCGTATCATTGTTAGAAGGGGATATAAGGGCGAAATATAACATATATGATCTGGAGCTTCAGAAATCATTTAGCTTAGCTGAGATCCATACTTTGATGGGAGGGCTCAATTACCGACATTATACCATAAGTAGCAATTATACGGAACAGGGGGAATTAAATGCCTATGCCGGTTTTCTCCAGTATGAGATTAAACCAATCCCCAGTGTTATTTTTAATATTGGAATCCGGGTGGATTATCAGGACTATACAAAGAGAAAAACCAACCTTTCTCCCCGAGGCTCTTTTATTTTTACTCCTTTAAAGGGTCATACTTTATGCTTTTCGGTGGGGAGTGCCTTTAGAAATCCTACCTATATTGATTTATATGCAGATGTCTATTCCCCAATACTAGAGCAAAAAGTGGCTGAGGGAGCGGGGGATCTCGATCCCGAAAGCATAATATCTTATGAGATTGGATACCGGGCAGCCCTTTTTGAGAGGCTCAAGGCTAACTTGGGGATCTTCTATAATAAGATAGAAGACCTCATTATCATCTTTGCAACTGACACATTCCCGGTAAGGAGTGAGAATACTGACGATGCTGAAGGAGTTGGAGGGGAGGTAGGACTGGAATACAAAATTACCTCCTGGCTAAATGGATTAATTAATTATTCCTATCAATGGATAACCGATCAAGATGATAACCTGATTGAATCCAATCCAAGACATAAGGTAAATGGAGGGTTGAGGGCTGTCCTAAAAAACGGGCTTTCCGCTAATATATTAGTCCATTATGTGGGTGTCACCGAAAAGGAATATGCAGTGCCTGGGATAATAAGGCTGGGGGCGGATTTGGAGAAACTCGACCCATATATAATTATTAACGCCAGGGTTTCCTATAAATTTCTGAATGACCACTTTGAAGTTGCTATGGCCGGTCAGAATCTATTAATCGATGAGTATAAGGAAGTGGGAGTAGGGGAAGAGATACCGCTGAGGGTGTTCGGCAACCTGAGCGTGAGGTTTTAATAATA
>CP070770.1:519527-526786 GCA_020345765.1 Deltaproteobacteria bacterium | reverse complement strand
TGGAGTCTTTGTTACCGGGGGCTATGCCTATCTGGCCGACGGTAGTAGCGGTTTAGCGATCATCGATGTAAGCGATCCGGCCAATCCCGGCACCCCGGTATATCGGGATACCTCCGGGAATAGCTACGGAGTCTTTGTTAGCGGGGGCTATGCTTATGTGGGTGATGGTGATAGCGGTTTAGCGATCATTGATGTGAGTGATCCGGCCAATCCCGGCACCCCGGTATATCGGGATACCTCCGGGAATAGCTACGGAGTCTTTGTTAGCGGGGGTTATGCTTATGTGGGTGATCGGCTGAGCGGTTTAGCGATCATCGATGTGAGCGACCCGGCCAATCCCGGCACCCCGATCTATCGGGATACTTCCGGAGAGAGCTTTGGAGTATATGTTACCGGGGGCTATGCCTATGTGGCGGATCGGGATAGTGATTTAGCGATCATCGATGTAAGCGATCCGGCCAATCCCGGCACCCCGATCTATCGGAGTGCTTCAGGGGATAGCTACGGAATCCATGTTACCGGAGGCTATGCCTATCTGGCTAATGGAGGTAGCGGTTTAGTAATTATTGATGTGATTGATCCAACCAATCCCGGCACCCCGATCTATCGGAGTACCTCTGATTTTAACTATGGGGTCTATGTTATCGGAGGCTATGCCTATCTGGGTGTTAGAAGTAGTGGTTTAGCGATCGTTGATGTGAGCGATCCGGCCAATCCCGGCACCCCGGTTTATCAGGATACTCCCGGGTTTAGCATGGAAGTTTATGTTACCGGGGGGTATGCTTATATGGCGGATTACGATTATGGCCTCAGGGTAATAGATGTGTCCAGCTTCAATTATCTCCACCCCGTTTTTTCTGCTGTTGCGAGGGATAACTGCGGCAATGTTTCTTCCGCTAATGCGGTAAGTGTCACGATAGATGCCCTGGGACCGAGGATATCCATTGCTGACCCATTAGATGGTGATTGCTTCAGGAGCACCACGGTGGTAGTCAGCGGTATGGTAATCGATCCTGATCCCTCTTCTGGAATCTCCGGAGTAACGTTAAACGGAGTACCCGTCGAAATTACCGGCGGATGCTGGGTAGCCACGCTGACCGGACAGCCGGAGGGACCTTTAACCCTTATTGCCACTGCATTGGATAATGCTGGCAACTCCACCGATTCTACCACGGTAGATATCGATATAGACACGGTAGCACCGAACAATCTAATGGCTTCTCCACCAGGAGACATTTACTGTCCTCCAGGCCTATCAGTTGCTTTGAGCTGTGATGATATTTGGGCAACGATCTACTACACCACTGATGGGTCTGGGCCTACGACGGCAAGTCCGATATATATCGGGCTGATTGATATCAGTGAGGATACGACGCTTAAATTTATGGCGGTAGATGTCTGCGGAAACCAGTCGGGCACGGTGACTGAGATTTATGATATTGACGATGAGAATCCTACTATCTCCATTATATCCCCCACTGACGGGTCCTATCTCAGCTCTACCACTGTCGTAGTTACTGGAACAGCGGATGACATGACGGGTAGTGGAGTCTCAGCGGTATTGGTCAATGGCGAGATCGCCAGTGGCACCTACACCTGGAGCATTACCTTCACCGATCAATACGGAAAGCCTATTGAGATAGGCTACCGAGATACATCCGGGAATAGCCGCAGCGTTTATGTCACCGGGGGCTATGCCTATGTGGCTGATTATGGCAGCGGCTTAGCGATCATTGATGTGAGCGATCCGGCTAACCCCGGCACCCCGGTCTATCGTGATACCAATGGAAACAGCGTGGGAGTCTACGTAACCGGGGGCTATGCCTATCTGGCTGATTATAGCAGTTTAGCCATCATTGATGTAAGTGATCCAACTAACCCCGGCACCCCGGTCTATCGTGATACCTTAGATTATAGCCTTGGAGTCTATGTAACCGGGGGCTATGCCTATCTGGCCAATTGGGATAAAGGTTTAGCGATCATTGATGTGAGCGATCCGGCTAACCCCGGCACCCCGGTCTATCAGAGTACCTCCGATTGGGGCTACGGAGTTTATGTTACTGGGGGCTATGCCTATCTGGCGGTTAATCAGGAAGGCCTAGCGATCATTGATGTAAGCGATCCGGCCAACCCCGGCACCCCGGTCTACCGGGACTCCACGGATATCAGCTATGGGGTCCATGTTGCCGGGGGCTATGCCTATCTGGCCAATCGGCAGAGCGGCTTAGCGATTATCGATGTAAGCGATCCGGCCAACCCCGGCACCCCGGCCTATCGTGATACCTCAGGTTGGAGCACCGGAGTCTATGTTACCGGGGGCTATGCCCATGTGGCGGATGGAAGCAGCGGTTTGGCAGTTATCGATGTAAGCGATCCGGCCAATCCCGGCACCCCGATCTATCATGATACTCCAGGGTATAGCCGTGGGGTTTATGTAACCGAGGGCTATGCCTATGTGGCGGATCATGATTATGGCCTCAGGGTAATAGATATATCCAATTTCAAATACCCTTATCCCGTTTTTTATACTGTTGCCATGGACGAATGCGGCAATATTTCTCCAACTGCTACGGTAGGTGTTACGATAGATACCCTGGCGCCGACGATATCCATTGCTACCCCGACAAATGGCGATTGCGTCAACGGCACCACGGTGGTGGTAACCGGCTCGGTGAGTGATCCCGACCCATCTTCCGGAATCGCCGGTGTCTGGGTAAACGGTGTGACCGCCGAAATTATCGGTGGGAGCTGGGTAGCTACCCTAACCGGGCAGTCTGAAGGGTCGTTGACCCTAACCGCCAATGCAATGGATGCTGTTGATAATTCTGCCGAATCCGCACCGGTAAATATCACAGTGGATTTTACTATTTCCAGCGGTACTATTCTGATCAATGGCGGCAGTATCTGCACTAACTCAGCCGATGTGACTTTGAGCCTCACCTATGATCCCGATGTTGTCCAGATGAGGATAAGTACCGACGGGATCTTGGATACCGAGCCCTGGCAGGCAGTGGAACCCTCTCCGATAGTAACTCTTCCTGCCCCGGACGGACTAAAAACTGTATTAGTCCAATTTCAGGATACCTGCAACAATATTTCAACCCCGGTCTCTGACGATATTACCTTGGATACTCAAGCACCTACCGGATTAGCAGCTACTCCGACAGGGGGTAGTTACTGTCCGACGCTTGTTACCCTTACTGTAAGTGACGGGACGATCTACTATACCACTGATGGCAGTGGACCGACAACGGCGAGCCCAATATATACGGTACCTATTGATATCAACATGAATACAACGCTTAAGTTTATGGCGGTGGATACCTGTGGGAACCAGTCAGGCACGGTGACCGAACTTTATGATATTGACAATGAGAACCCTACTATCGCTATCATCTCCCCCACTAATGGGTCATATCTTAATTCTACCACTGTCGTTTTGAGTGGGACGGCGGACGATGGGACGGGCAGTGGAATTGCCGCGGTACTGGTCAATGGTTATACTGCCAGCGGCACAAACAGCTGGAATATTACCTTAACCAGTAATCAATACGCAGGTCCAGTTGAAGTAGGTTTCCGGGACACTGCAGATTTGGCTTATGGAGTCTTTGTCTCGGGAGACTATGCCTATGTGGCTGACAGGCTCAGTGGTTTAGCGATCATCGATGTGAGCGATCCGGCCAATCCCGGCACTCCTGTCTATCGGGATACCTCCGGGGATGGCAGAAGAGTTTATGTAACCGGGGGCTATGCATATATGACTACTGGATCGAGTGGTTTAGCGATCATCGATGTAAGCGATCCGGCCAATCCCGGCACTCCTGTCTATCGGGATACCACAGGATCTAGCTGGGGAGTCTATGTAACCGGGGGCTATGCCTACGTGGGTGATAGGACCAGCGGTTTAGCGATCATCGATGTAAGCGATCCGAACAATCCCGGCACTCCTGTCTATCGGGATACCGCAGGATCTAGCTATGGAGTTTATGTAACCGGAGGCTATGCCTATATAGCAGATCAGGTTAGCGGTTTAGCGATCATCGATGTGAGCGATCCGGCTAATCCCGGCACCCCGGTTTTTCGGGATACCTTCGGGGATGGTTACGGAGTCTATGTAACCAGTGGCTATGCCTACTTTGCGGACCGGTCTTGGGGTTTAGCGATCATCGATGTAAGTGATCCAGCCAATCCCGGCACGCCGATCTATCGGGATACTTCCGGGTACAGCTATACAGTCTATGTAACCGGGGGCTATGCCTACATGGCGGATGGGAGCAGTGGTCTGGCGATCATTGATGTGAGCGATCCGGTCAATCCCGGCACCCCGGTCTATCAGGATACCCCGGGGAACAGCATGGGAGTATATGTGACCGGTGGCTATGCCTACATGGCAGATAACGCTTCTGGACTCAGGGTAATAGATGTATCCAGTTTCAATTACCCCGTTTTTTCTGCTGTTACGGTGGATAACTGCGGTAATACCTCTTTACCCGATACAGTAAGTGTCACGATAGATACCGTAGCACCGGAGATATCCATTGCTACTCCAATAAACGGTGAATGTATTAATATTTCCACGATTGTAGTCAGCGGCACGGTGATCGATCCCGAGCCCTCTTCCGGGATCACCGGGGTCTGGGTAAACGGAGTAACCGCCGAAATTACCGGAGGAACCTGGGTAGCCACCCTGACGGGTCCGTCGGAAGGGTCGTTGACTCTCACTGCCAACGCAATTGATGCTGTTGGTAATTCTGCCGATTCCGTCCCGGTAAATATCTCAATCGACTATACTCAGCCGACTGTCTCTATTATCTCTCCCACTAACGGGATCTATCTCAACACAACTACAGTGGTTGTGAGTGGAACGGCGGACGATGGGACGGGAAGTGGAATTGCTGCAGTATTGGTCAATGGTGAGACCGCCGCCGGCACCTACAGTTGGAGCATCACCTTCACTAATCAATACGGAGAGCCGTTTGAGGTGGGCTTCCGTGATACTTCAGGTTTTTGCTATGGAGTCTATGTCACCGGAGACTATGCCTATGTTGCTGCTTGGCAGAGCGGTTTAGCGATAATTGATGTGAGCGACCCGGCCAACCCTGGGCCCCCGGTCTATCGGGACACCACCGGGAGTAGTTCGGGAGTCTATGTAACCGGGGGCTATGCCTATGTGAGTGATTGGTTGAGCGGTTTGGCGATCATCGATGTAAGCGACCCGGCCAATCCCGGCACCCCGGTCTATCGGGATACCTCCGGGAGTAGTTCGGGAGTCTATGTAACCGGGGGCTATGCCTACGTGGCTGATAGGGGTAGCGGTTTAGCGATCATCGATGTGAGCGACCCGACCAACCCCGGCACCCCGATCTATCGGGATACCTCCGGGAGTAGTTCGGGAGTCTATGTAACCGGTGGCTATGCCTATCTGGCTGATGGTATTGGTGGTTTGGGTTTGGCGATCATCGATGTGAGCGATCCGGCCAACCCCGGCACCCCGGTTTATCGGGATACCTCCGGGAATAGCATTGGAGTCTATGTAGCCGGAGGCTATGCCTATGTGGCGGATGATACTAGTGGTTTGGCGATCATTGATGTAAGCGACCCGGCCAATCCCGGCACCCCGGTCTATCGGGACACCTCCGGGAATAGCTATGGAGTCTATGTAACCGGGGGCTATGCCTTTCTGGCAGATTATGGCAGCGACTTGGCGATCATCGATGTGAGCGATCCGGCCAATCCCGGCACCCCGGTCTATCAGGATACCGTTGGGAGTAGCCGGGGAGTCTATGTAACCGGGGGCTATGCCTATATGGCTGCTTGGACTTCGGGCCTCGGGATAGTAGATGTATCTTGTTTCTCTCCCCGCATCTATGACGCTATTGCAATGGATAACTGCGGCAATGCCTCTTTGGCCGATACGGTAAGTGTCCTGATAGATACCGCAGCACCGGCAATATCCATTACTACTCCAACAAATGGCGATTGTGTCAACAGCACCACGGTGGTGGTTACTGGCACAGTAATCGATCCCGAGCCCTCTTCCGGAATCGCCGGGGTCTGGATAAACGGAGTGAGCGCCGAAATTACCGGCGGGAGCTGGGTAGTTACCCTGACTGGACAGTCTGAAGGGTCATTGACTCTCACTGCCAACGCAATGGATGCTGTTGGTAATTCTGCCGATTCCGCTCCGGTAAATATCACAGTGGATTTTACCCCTCCGGATGTTCCCGTAGCTTCTCCGGCGGGAGGGAGCTATTGTCCAACCACAGTTAGCCTTACTGCAAGTGACGGGACAATCTACTACACCACTGATGGTAGTGAGCCTACTACCGCAAGTCCGGTCTATGCAGGACCGATTGGCATCAGTGCGGATACGACGCTTAAGTTTATGGCAGTGGATACCTGCGGATACCAGTCGGGCACAGTGACCGAGGTCTATGATATTGATACCGAGGCGGGGGTAACCATCACCGAGCCGGTAACTGGAACAACCGTATATGTCGGTGATGTAAAGGTTACCGGGACCGCGGATATCGATATTACTGCGGTAACGGTTACCTCCGACCAGGGGCACAGCGAGTCGTCCCCAGTGGATGCTGAAGGTGACTGGTCGGTAGTTCTGACTGGGGTTACTGTTCCTTCCATAGCCATTACCGCCATAGGGACGGACGACTGCAGTAATACCGGGAGTGATTCGGTAACGGTGTCCATAATAGCTGATCCTCCCGATGCGATTTCGATAACTGCTCCTACCCAGACAAACTGCCAGTCACAAGAGCTTACCATTACTCTAACGAGCGGCGGTGTCGGGGTTCCGGGCGAGGCAGCCGATATCACCTGCACCGGCGAGGCCGCTGATGTCCCAATCTCCGGGGGAGAGCCTGATTGGACCGGTTGGCAGTTTACCGACAGTTCGATAATGCCTAACATTAACTGGGGTTACTTTAACGTAAATCAGCCGATTGACCGCGATGGCGAGATCACTGACTGGTGCATGTATGTGGCTAATGGTGGCGACCCTTCTGATCAGGTGCGATTGGTAGTTCTACGATGCGATATACCCGAGCCGTTATTCGGGGTAGCAACCAATTGCAATCGGGTTTATGTAGGGCCTGGTCGGACTATTATGGGCAACGGGGAAAATTGCTTTACCTCACCTCCCTTTCCCGTTCAGGCTGGCGATATAATCGGGGTGGTACGTATATCGGGACCCTTCGCTATCGGCGTAGATTGTAATTGTTCACCGGTAGCTGGTGGTCCAT
>CP070770.1:512159-519427 GCA_020345765.1 Deltaproteobacteria bacterium | reverse complement strand
AACCAAGAATGAGGAGCTGGCATGGTTTGGCGAGGGAATTGCCCAGAAGATCGGAGCGGAGCTGGCCAAGAACCCGTCTCTCGCGCCGGTAGGCAAGGAGAAGATCGAGAGGGCCCTGATGGGGATTGGTTTCGACCGGGAGGAGTCAATGGATGTCAAGCGGGCTGCCGATGTGGGGATGCTGGTGGGGGCCGCGGTGATCATATTCGGGGACTACCAAAAATTTGCGGATAAAATGCAGATTACTGCCCACATAATAAGGGTCAGCACCGGTAAGGTAATAGCAACGATCTCAAAGAAAGGGGAGGTTGATAACATCTTCGATCTTCAGGATCAGACGGTAGCCAGTGTCGGAGATAGTCTTAAAAGAACCCTAACCCCCTCTGATGCCAAGACTGCTTCCCCGGCCACTGCGGGAGATAAGGTCGCGAGTCCGACAACGGCTAAGCCTGAACCGGTTTCTTCCCCGAAGACAGCTACGGGCTCCCCCGGAGCTTATTCGTCGGCTAAAGAAGACGAAGCAACCATGAGAATCATTCAACAGCAAAGAGGGGAAGCACCAGCCGGTGACTTTGAGGGGGGTAGGCGGAGGCCGGCAGGGTATTCAGCCGGTACCGAAAATGAGGCAACTCAAGTCCTGCTTCAAAGACAAAGGGCAATAGAATTACAAAGAAACAGTACCCAAGCAGCCTCTTCGGCGGAACAACGAAGGAGGGCTAAGGCAGCAGAGTGGTACAATAAGGGAGTAGAATTAGGAGACAGCTCGGATCAGGAAGTGATCTACTACAAGAAGGCATTAGAAATTGACCCTACCTTTGATCGGGCCTACTATAACATCGGCTCGATCTATGTCCAGCGAGGAATGGTTGAGGAGTCAGTGATATATTTCCGACGATTCCTGACCTACTGCAAGGACCCTAATGAAAGGGCGGAGGTTCAAAACCTATTGTCACGGCTTGGGGGGACTCCCACCGCGGTTCCTTCAATCGATGTCGGGCCGGCAAGTGCCCATACCGCCGAGCAGTGGTACAATATGGGGAGGAGTTTGAATGACAACTCCAATCTGGAAATCGAATACTACAAGAAGGCTATTCAGGTAGATCCCACCTTTGCCAGTGCTTACTATAACCTGGGTTATGTATACTATACATTGGGGAAATATGATAAGGCCCTCAGCGAGTTCAAGAAATTCACGCACTACTCAAAAGACTATGCCGAGGTGGAAAGAGTCAAGATTATTATACAGCAACTGGAGAGCTACCTGTCTCAATAGACCCTCGCTCGTGAGATAAATATGCCCCCCGCAAAGCTACTTATCGTCAGTAGTGACAAGTCATTTCGGCAAGTCCTTCGGGATATCCTGGCCAATGAAGACTTCTCCGTGCTGGAGGCCGACAGCGGGAAAAAGGCGATCCGCATGCTCTCTGAATTCGATTTTGAAGGAGCCTTCTGTGACCTCAACCTATCTGACCTCCCGGGAAAGAAGATGTTAGAGGAGCTTCAAAGTCTAAGTCCTGATACCTCGTTCCTTATCGTTAACGCTACTAATCTGATCGACTCATCCCTGGAAGCCGTCAGGAGGGAAGCCCAGGCTCACTTCTCCCGAAGAAAGAGGAAAGAGGGGCTTTTTCATACCATCGAAGAGGCATTGGAAAGATCCCGGGGGAGCGGAGGAAGCAAGCAGGGCGGGGATAAAAAGGAAATCGAGGACGAGTTTCCGGAAATAATCGGCAGAAGCAAGGCCATAACGGATATCCTTGATATTATCAAAAAGGTTGCCGGCAGCAAAAGCACGGTTCTCCTTACGGGTAGTAGCGGAACCGGAAAGGAGTTATTCGCGAAGGCTATCCACTGCCATAGTCCCCGTAAGGACAAGCCCTTCGTTGTGGTCAATTGCGGTGCGATCCCTGAGCACCTGCTGGAGAGCGAGCTGTTCGGGCACAAGAAGGGTGCCTTTACTAATGCCGTTAGCTCCAAGAAGGGGCTTTTCCAGGAAGCCAACGAGGGTACCCTCTTCCTGGATGAGATCGGGGAGCTTCCCTTCGAGTTGCAGCCGAAGATACTTCGCGCCATTGAAGAAGAGGAGATCCGCAGTGTGGGAAGCAACGAGTTGATTAAACTCAACCTTCGGATCCTGGCCGCCACCAACAAAGACCTGGAGGAGGAGGTTAAAAACGGCAAATTCCGGGAAGACCTCTTTTACCGCCTCAATGTATTCCCCATCCACATCCCCCCTTTGAAGGCTCGGGGAGAGGATGTCCGTATTATTGCCGAGCATTTTGTTCAGAAATACGCCTCGGAAAGCAGTAAAGATATCCAGGGGATTTCCCCTAATGCCCTGGCGATGTTGAAAAATTACCCGTGGCCCGGGAATGTCCGGGAGTTGGAGAATGCCATAGAGCAGGCGGTATTACTTCATGACGGAGATGGATACCTCGAAGAAGCCGACCTTCCCCTGTTTCTGGAAAAAAGAGAGGCGGAGAGGAAGAAAAGGTTCGTCAAAGAGGCCTTAGACAAGAGATTGTCCATCGAGGAATATACCCGGGAGTTCATCAAGAGGTTTGAGAGTGAGTATAGTGAAAAAAAACTGGCTCAACTCCTTGGGATCAACTCCAAAACCCTCTGGGAAAAAAGACAGAGATGGAATCTTCCCCGGGGGAAAAAACAGCCCGCTTAACCGGACTCCCCTCAAAAGGGGATATCGTCCTCACTATCTCCGGGTGGTGGTTCGTGAGACTCGGAATCGGGAGGACTGAAATCGTCGGGAACCTCCGGCATATCCGTTGCTCTTCCTAACATCTGGAGATTCCGGGCGTGGATCTCGGTCGTCTGCCTCTTGTTACCGTCCCGGTCCTGCCAGGAGCGGGTGCGGAGAGTACCTTCAATATAGACCTGTTTCCCCTTGGAAAGGTATTCACCGCAGATCTCTCCCAATTTTCCCCAGGCAACGATCCGGTGCCATTCGGTCAACTCCTCCTGATTGCCGTCCTTATTCTTCCAGGTCTCGTTGGTAGCAATGGTGAAGTTGGCTACCGCCTGTCCGCTGCTGGTATATCGGACCTCGGGATCTCTCCCCAGGTGGCCGATCAGAATTACCTTATTTACTCCTCTGGCTGCCATGGCTTCTCCTTTACTTTGATTTTTTTGAATTCTATCATCAGGCGATCCAAAGTCAAGGGTTTTTTGGCAAAGATTCCAGACCGAAAATCTGAAATCCAAAAACCTGGAATGGATTTAGCCTGCTTAGCAGGTTTTTCTCTTGTAATATTACTATCGGGATGTTAATTTTTATCTATAGTAAAAAAACAAAAACTTTTGGGAGGAGAGATAATGGTAAGAAGGATTATGTGTTTTTGCCTGGTTTCCGTGATTATTCTTCTAGTATCCCCTCATTCCCTGTTTTCCCACGATATTGATGGGATCGAGCACCTGTTCGGGGCAACCAATATAAACGGGGCGGTGGGAAATGGGGGGCTGTCGGTGGGCTTCTCCTCCCTCGGAGAGATCACCGTATTGAAATGGCCCAGTCCCAGCTACTATGACCAATTGCACTATAAGACCAGCATGGCCGTGAATGCCCGGGAACTTCCCCATTTTGGGGCAGCCGATGATATGGGCTCTTTCGCGGGGATCTATTATACTGGTCCGTCTACCGGCCTGAAATGGTTCCGTGACTTTCCTACTACCCATATCCAAGCCTATTTTAATGAAGACTCTAATATCCTGGTTACCACATCCACGGATGATGAGCTCGGACTGAATGTCAAAAGCTACGACTTTGTCCTCCCGGAGAAGGATCTGCTGGTAAGGTATTATGAGATCCAGAAGCTTCCCGGATCGGAGGTTACCTCGGCATCATTCGTATACTATGAGAACATGGCGCCGATAAAGAGAAAGACTGCATTTGCCCCTACCGAGGACTGGATAGATGATACCTTGAATGATTATGCCGCTATTTACGATACCCGTATCGGAGCAGTCGTCCACTTCCTCCCCGGGGATGAAAGCCTGGGGAATCTGGACCAGGTGTTGAATGGAAGTGAGGCAGGACTGTCTGGTAGAGCCGAGGATTTCCTTGACCGGGTAGATACCGAGCTGGGTGAGGGTATCTATGCCGTGGTAGGGGGATATAATCCTCCCCTCAGCTATCAGGTAGGCTCACTGCCCTGTTCGAGGGGGAGCTGGGATCATACCCCGGAGAGTGCCTTTGAAGATGTCCTGGATGGGGACTTATCCGGATCCCCGGCGGCCGGCTGTCAGGCAAATTCGGCTCTTCAGTGGAGCTTGAGCTTTGACGGCTCCGGGTATGCGGAGATGACCATTTTTATTGCCTTCTCCGGACACTTGAACGGAGAAGGAGGGGCCAAAGAGCTTCTGGAAGAGGCAAAAGGAACTTCGGTTTCGGATCACATGGATACAACTGAGTCTTGGTGGAAGGACTGGCTGGGCAAAGCAAATCTTCCCAATACCCCGGATAATGAGCTTATCGCTTTTTCCAAAAGAACCCTTATCTCCCTAAAGACAGGAACCGACCGTGGGATCGGGGCAATAATGGCCTCGATCTCGGTCCAACCCCCTTACGGTGAAGACTGGCCTCGTGACGGCGCTTTTTTCAATTATGCCCTAGATATTGCCGGGTATCCTGAAATGGTTGCCGAACATAACCTCTTTTACGCTTCGGTTCAGAGAAAGGAAGACGGCGAGGATACCCTCGGATCATATCCGACCCCAGCGGGTTCCTTTGCCATGAATTACTATGCCGATGGGGTCCCGGGAGGCCCGATTGACTTCGAGATCGATGAGGTCGGTCTGGCAGTGTGGACGCTTTGGAACCATACCAAGTTTTTGGAGAGCGAACCGGAACAAAAGGCCTATCTGAAATCTATCTACCCGTCGATAAGGTTAGGAGCAGAGGCATTGATGAGATGCCGGGATGAGGTGACCGGGCTGCAGTGCCTGGCTAATGAGGATGACAACCCTGCCTTTACCCAGAGCCTGCATGGGGCAGTCACGGTTCACCTTGGGCTTCGCTCGGCGATCGAGGCCGGGGAGGCCTACCAAGAGGCAGAGGAGATTCTTAACCAGTGGAGAGACAGGCTGAGTGAGCTTGAGGGGGCTACTCTGGAAAACTACTATTCCGAGGAAGCCGGGAATTTCGGGGTTGGGGGAGGCTCCGGCTCCTGGCTGATATGGCCGGTAAAGCTCCTGCCTTTTGATGACTCCCGGATGCTGTCTCAGGCAGACTATGCCTCCGCCGGCATGTGGCCACATTTGAATAAAGAGACTAATGGGGTTGTTTATCAGGGAAAGACCACCCTCGCCCTGGCCCGGATATGGAAGGATGACTCGGAAAAACTAAATACGGTCAAAGATGCCTTAGACATCTTGGCAAAGGAGGTTCCCACCAAAGGGGCCAGGCATATGGGGGAGGTTTCGGTAATCAGGGAGTATGATGGGAGCTTGCTTTCCGAGTTCTCCAACCGGGTGGCGGTTCCCCATATCTGGGAGGCAAGTCTTGTATATCTCTCCCTGATGGCCGTCTACAATCCGGAGGATTTCGACCGGGTAGAGGAGAGAACGGTAACCATTTCCTGGGAGGATAACGGGGAGGACGGGTGCGGCTGCACCTCAATCCCGGAAAATGGTAAGGTAAGGGCCGCCGGGGAATTTTTTATCATCCTCTGGTTCCTGTTACTTACCGGGTCTTATATCTTCATTTACTTTAGGGAATGGCAGGGGATAGAAAGGAGTAGCAAGGAATAGCAGGGAATATCTATTGGCATTTGGATTTATTACCAAATCGATACTCTGCAATTTGGAAATAGTCTAAAATTAGGATATATCGTGGTTTTATTAAGGTCCGGGCTCTTTATATTGGCAATAGCCCTTAATACCATTATCCTGGGAAGCCTCATCATCCTCAGCAGTTTTTTTAGCCCCAGCGGAAACTTACCCAATTCAATTGCCCGGTTCTGGGCCCGGCTTATTCTCTTAACCAGCCGGGTCCGGGTAGAAGTCCAGGGGCAGGATAATATCCCCTCCGGGCAACCCGTAGTCTTTATGTCCAACCACGTATCCTACTTCGATGTACCCGCCCTGATGGTCTATCTTCCGGGACAAATCCGTTTCTTAGCCCGAAGGGAGCTTATCAAGGTCCCTATCTTCGGATGGGCACTCTACCTTGCCCGTCATATCATAGTTGACCACGCCCATCCCCGAAAAACCCTAAGAAACATCGGGCGGGCGCTAAAGAACCTAAAGGAGGGCACGAACATCTTGGTCTTTCCGGAAGGCGCCCGGAGCTTTGACGGAAGGCTCCAGACCTTTAAAAAAGGAGGGATCTCACTGGCAATAAAATCCGGGGTCCCCATCATCCCGATAAGCATTAAGGGCAGCGGGGATATCCTCCCCCGGGGCAGCGGGAGGATTCGGCCGGGGAGGATCAAAATCGCTCTGGGGAAGCCGATAGGAACCCGGAATTATACCCGGAAGAACAGCGAAGAATTAGTAAAGAGGCTACGGGAAGCGATCTCTACTAATCTGGATAGACTGAGTTGAGTTCAGTCTTTTGGCTTCTCAGGTAAGGGTTTATCCTTCCTGGGAAGTACTGGTGGCTTTATTACCTCTGCCCCTTTCGGGATCCGAAAGGTAAACAGGTCATCGGGTAGATTACTGTTTACCTTAATATCGCTGAATATTACCTGAGTGAGATTATCAAACTGGTCGTAAACCAAGGTCTCCACTACCTGATATGAATCCTTGGCTACTACCAGCAGGAGCCTTTTCACTCCCGGTTGGTCTTCCTTCGGGAAGAGCTCCAGAAGATAGTTGGTGGTGGTGTCAACCAGTGGTGATTTAGCAGACTTGATCTTGAAATCATTTTTAAGATTACCCATACCAGCCAGAAAGGTTGAAGGCGTCTTCGAGGTAAAACTATGCGATGCCTTATCCACCCATACCTGATTATCAGCGGGCATATAATGCCAGATCGTCTCTCCATCACTGACGAATTCCTGCTTCTGAGGCTTCTGGTAATCCCACCTCATCTTCCCCCCTTTTTTGAAGTAGACTACTCCTTCATTTTTCTGAATCTTATTGATATTTTTCAGCGTAACCTTTTGAACAAAGTTTGCCTGGTAGTCCTGTATTTTTTCATAATTGGCCTGTATCTTGTCTGCGATTTCATCAACTTTAGCTCCCTGAACATTACTGGAAAGAACCAAGACCAGAGGAAGCACTCCTACCATTAATAATAAAATCTTCTTCAT
>CP070770.1:504668-512059 GCA_020345765.1 Deltaproteobacteria bacterium | reverse complement strand
GGTCTGGCTTAATACCGGCTTTACTTCAAGCAGTGTTACCTGGAGTGGAAACTCAGGGCCGGTAAACATAGGCGGTTATGACGGAGTGGCGGTAGGGGATGTCAATGAGGACGGGGAGCCGGATATAATCGCCGGAAACTGCGAGGTTGGGGACATTGATGTATGGTTCGGAAACGGGGATGGAACCTGGTGGGATGCCTACCTGGAAACCCCACCGGTAGCCGATAATGAGGTCGTCCTCGCGAAGAGAATGATAGGAGACGGCCAGTTAAGCGCAATTACACTTTCCTCTGCTTCTACAACTACTGAAGAATGGTCAGTGGTTGTTATTGATGATTCAGTGCCAGGTAGTGAGGTTTGGGAGGTAAATAATTGCATATATAACGGATTCCTTTGTTATAACACTCACGTAAATCAAGCAATTACCAATGTGCCTTATACCTCTGATGATGGGGAGGTTTCCTTCACAATCACCTCTGGGATTATTCCTTTCAGAATAGGTGACCGGTTCCAATTCAGGACGGCTTCCGGCAGCCGTGGTGTCGGGCCGAGGCCGGAGAGGCTGGGGCAAATTTTAGGGATGACCCGGATTTATGACGGCGTGGCTACCGGGGATTTCGACCGGGATGGTAATCTCGACATCGTAGCCGGTAACGCCGGGGGATGGGGGGTTCAGGTCTGGTTTGGTAATGGAAAAGGTGAGTGGCGTCTGGCCCAGGCAACGCCGCCCAACCCTAAATGCAAGAATGCCGGCGCCGGATACATAACCACTGAGAATAGCTTTATTAATGCCGGCGCGGATATCATGGCAGCCTGTATTGCCAGAGATCCCCGCTCATTGTATCCGCTTTATTGTTATCCTCCTAATAATGTGGGGGTAAAAACATATGGATATTTAACCAGTGACTTCGATTGGGTGATTACGGTAAAAGAATTAGCCAAAGTCGAAGACCTGGAGCGTGGTGAAAATAATCGGGGAAATGAAGAGGTAGTGGATATCTTATTAAACTGTTACACCGTTGTAAATGATGAATGGACTATTACGATTGGTACCCCAACTACCACCTTTACAGTTGAGGCAGCGTCTTTAGGCCCTCAGGCCAACACGGGAACGGTAGGGGAAGTATATACCTCTGATTACAACGAGGTAACATTCACCGTAACCTCCAGTACCCTGGCTCAGCCGGGTGATATATTAAAATTTCGCACCGTTCCCTGTTCGTTCACCGACAATCAACCCGAGCGGCCTTCTGAGCATATTGGCTATTTTAGCGTCCCCTATGTTGCCTATTGGAATGATGAAGTAGCCTTTACTATGTATGGAAACGCAGCAGTTAAACCCCAAGCCGATATTTATGAATTTACTACTTATTATCCTGGTATTGTAACCAACGGGACTTACTACGATGTGGCAGTGGCCGACCTGAACCGGGACGGATACGATGATATTGTTGCGGCCAATAAAGGGGATGGTGGTATTCAGGTATGGACAAATAATGGGAGGGGGGTCTGGCTTAAGAATCCCGGAGATGATACCCTTGATCCCTGGGTAGCCGAGGAGTGCCCGATAAATATCGGCAATTACTCCGGAGTAACTATAGTTGATTTCGACCAGGATGGTCTACTGGATATTGTCGGGGCGCATGATATTACCGGCGGGATCGGGATCGAGGTATGGAGACAGGTTATTGACTGGGAGCCTCCTTATGTTACCGAGTCATCTATCGCCGATGGCGCCAGCGATGTTCCCGTCGAGTCCGAGATAGTTTTTACCTTTAACGAAGAAATTGACCATACCACCCTTAACCCGGAAACTGTTAAAGTGGAAGGCTCCGAGAGCGGTCCACTCCAAGCAACCCTTATTTATTATACTGAAGAGAGTATGTTACTTATATCTCCCGAGAGAGATTTCCGGGTAGGAGAAAGGGTAACGGTTACCCTTAGGGGAGTGATCAAGGATCTTGTGGGTAACTCCCTTGACGGGGATGAGGACGGGGTAGCGGAAGGCTCACCGATTGATGACTTTATCCTGACCTTTGACACAAAGGACAATATTCCCCAGGGACTGGATGCCGTTGCGAATGATAATGAACAGTGTATCGCCTTAAGCTGGTATCATAATCCCGAGGGTAACCTGGGGGGATATAATATCTACCGGAGTACCAATGCGACTGAGTTCCCCTATGGGCAAAAACCCACTAACGAGCCATTCCTGACCTTCATTGAGGCCGGGATAAATCAACACTGCGACTATACCGCAACCCAGGAAGTTGCTTATTATTATGCCGTCACTGCGGTAAATGATGATATCTTATACCCTGACGAAAGCGGCTTCTCGGAGACGGTAAGTGCGGTCCTGCTTGATAAGATCCCAGCAGCCCCGGGGACTCCGGTAGCGGTAGTAATTGAACGGACAAATGTAACCCTGTCCTGGGATACCGTTACTACTAATGAAGACGGCACTCCAATCATCGATCTGAAGGGTTATAACCTCTACCGCAGTGAGGTAAGTGGAGCCAGTTATAAATTCGTCGCCTTTATTCCTGAGCCAACGACTACTTATAATGATTCAGGCTTAGTGGAGGGAGAGACATAT
Source organism: Deltaproteobacteria bacterium (assembly GCA_020345765.1). GTDB lineage: Bacteria > Desulfobacterota. Next base: position 509,463 of record CP070770.1, on the reverse strand, counting down.
TACTATAAGGTTACTGCTTTGGATATATTTGATAATGAGAGTAACAAGAGCCCGGAGCTCCAGGTCAACCTTCTCTATGAGCTTGCCCCGGCTGCACCTCAGAATGTGAGATTAACACAGAGGGATCCTATCACCGTAGTGGTAAGGTGGGATCCGGTAACAACTAATGAAGACGGCAGTCCAATAGGCGACCTGAGTGGATATAATGTCTATCGCAGCGATGTAACCTGTACTAATTTTGAACTCGCCAACACCGGTGGACCTATCGCCGGCTTAACGGAGTTTGTTGATGAAGGCCTGACCACCGGGAATACCTATTGCTATATAGTCATTGCGGTGGATAATGTAGGAAAAGCAAGCGAAGAGAGTGACTCTCAAACTATTTACCTTGTCGATGTTGTCCCGGTCCCGGAGAATGTTATTGCCTTCCCCGTAACAGAGGATTCGGTCAAGCTTATCTGGGAGGAGCCGGAGTATGAAATCTCATTGGCTGGATATAATATATACTATGCTACCACCTCGGGTGGACCAACTACCAAAGTAAATGTTGCTCCAATTACCGGGACAACATACCTGGTTACCGGACTGACCGAATGCCAGAACTATTACTTCAAGGTTACTGCGGTGGAGGAGGGGGGAATACGGGAATCGGATCTTGATGATTGTGAGGAAGTATGGGCATGGCCACACATCCCGGGCGATTTCAACTGTGATGGGGATGTTACCATGGATGATTATCCGACCCTGGAAGCTGCTTTCGGCAGTACTTTTGGCCAGTTGAGGTATCGGGCCGAGGTGGATCTTGACCAGAATCTAAGGGTTGACGGCCTTGACCTGGCTGATTTTGCCCGACGACTTTAAGGGTATTAATAAACCTAACTTAATGTACGGACATTTAAGGTAAGCAATTATAAATAACTCTCAATAAAAAAGGAGATTGTTATGAAGCTAAGGGGCTACACATTAGCGATCATTTTGGGGGCTTTGATAATTATGGCAAATTGTGCGCCGGAGAAGGATGAGACAACGACTAGAGACAGACCGGAACCCCCTCCGCCGGCAAAGATTCTAGTCCAACCGGATTCAACCAGTTATCCAGGGACCAATGAAGAATCAGAAGTGAGTATCCTGGTAGAAGGTGTTTCGAATGTTTATTCCGTCAGTTTTGACCTCAGTTATAACCCGGATATTCTTACTTATGAGAGTGGCACCATAGGAACAGGGGGATTCCTCGGGCCGGCAGATGATACCCTTTTTAAAACCAGTTTACTTAGTGATGGTCCCGGCACATTGGTAGTGGGAATTACCCGGCAAAAAGATATTTCTTCCGATGGTGAATCTGGTTCAGGAGAATTATGTGTTCTTAAATTCAGGACAATAGGCAAAGGCATCACCGACCTTCGTCTAATTAATCATGCTGTTTTAGATCCGGACGGCGGAGCAATTAGTGTGATTTCCGAAGACAGTCAGATAACCGTGAATTAATTCTGAATAGAGTTTAAATGGCTGAGGAAGGTAAGGAAAAGGTCTTTACCCTTTCTCCTGAAATCGAGAAATATATTGAGATTTTGGGCAAAGACCCCAAATCCCGCGTATTCGCCCCCCTGGCGGAGGCATACCGAAAGGGCGGGCTCCTTGATGAAGCAATTCATGTAGCCCAGGACGGGCTGAAATTCAATCCCAACTACGTGAGTGGAATAATGGCCCTGGGACGGGCTTATTACGATAAGGGCATGAAAGCTGAGGCGCGGGTGGAGTTAGAGAAGGTTGTTAAGGCCGCTTCTGATAATATTATGGCCCATAAGATTCTCGGAGAGATCTATCAGGCCGAAGGAAAAAATGAAGAAGCGGTCAAGTCATTTAAGATCGTCCTGGCGCTCAGCCCCGGAGATAATGAGGTCTCCGAGGCCCTCGATATCCTGGAAGGCAGGAAACCAGCTCCCTCGGTCCCGGAAGAACCGGTAAAGGCACCCCCAGTTGAGGAGAAGGAGGAGGTAAAGGCCGAGCCGGAGAAGACAGTTCCTGAGGTAGCTGAGACTCCGGTTGAAACTCCTCAAGCCGAGGCAGAGGCATCTCCCCCAGAACAAATAGAGAAGGTAGAGCCTCTCCCGATTAGTGAGGAGGAGGTTTCATCGACAGCGCCAGGAGAAGCTGAGGTGGGTCAGGAGGAGTCCGAGGGTATTAAGGAATTCGATGAGGCATTTGGGAAGTTTGAGGAAATCCCGCCAGAGACGTCAGTAAAAGAAGTTGAAATGAGGGAGGAAGCCGAGCCATTCCCGGCCGGAGAGCCGGAAGTTCTTGGTCCTGAGGCTGACAGTGAGATTCCTCGGGGAGAACCGTTAGAACAGCCTCCAGTATCCACACCTGAGCCAGAGGTAAAAATGGAAACAGGGATGGAGCCTCCCTTGGGAGAGCAAGATATTGCCGGGGAAGAAGAAGCTTACCGGGTTGAGCCGGAAGCCGGTGGGGAAGAAATTGATACCGCTACGATGGCAGAGCTCTATATTGAACAGGGGTATCCGGAAAAGGCGCTAAATGTTTATCAGAAAATCCTTGCCTCTGATCCCGATAATTTAGAGATTAAGAAAAAGATTGAGGAACTATCAGGGCAGATTAAGCCGCCTCCTCCCCCGGAAGACCATATTGAAAGGGTTGAGGGAAACATCCGATCCTTGAGTATATGGCTAGATAAGATCAAAAAAGGAGGGTAATTGTGGTCTTTGGGGAAATTATCAAGGAGGTAGTTGAAAGGGTTGAGGGAGGGCTGGCCGGAGTAATAATGGGGGTTGACGGGATCGCCGTCGACAATTACATCAAGGGGGGGGGCGAACTCGAGATTCAGTCGGTCGGAGCAGAATATGCTGTTATCGTGGAACAGGTAAAGGGAGTCTCCGAAATGCTGAAGTCCGGGAAACTGAAAGAGTTCATTACTTTCTCTGAAGGTTTCATACTTATAATCCATTCAATCAATGAGGATTATTTCGCCGCTTTGGCCCTGAAACCTGAAGGGAACTACGGTAAGGGACGCTACCTCCTGCGTATGGCCATACCAAAGATAAGAGCAGAGTTTTAGGTATTAAGCCCTCCCTTTCGTAGCTTTATAATGAAAATCCTGGTTATTCACGGACCTAACCTGAATCTTCTGGGCTCTCGCGAGCAAGAACTTTACGGCCGTCTAACCCTGCCGGAGATAAATAGGCAGATTAAAAAGACGGCTAAAAAGATCAAAGTAGAAGTAGAGATCTTCCAGTCCAATAATGAAGGAGAGTTGGTAACTAAAATCGGGAAGGCTAAAGGTAAATATCAGGGACTCCTGATTAATCCCGCTGCCTACACCCATACCAGTGTCGCTCTCCGAGATGCCATTTTGTCGGTAGGGATACCGGCAGTCGAGGTTCATATCTCCAATGTCTACCGCCGGGAGGAATTTCGCCGGCATTCCTTTATCTCGGATATCGCCCTTGGCCAAGTGGTGGGGTTTGGCCCGGGAAGCTATCTTTTGGGGCTGGAGGGACTGGTAAGTTACCTAAAAGAGAGATCAAGGATTCAAGGAAAAAGAAGCACTCGAACCCTTGAATCCTCGAATCCTTGAACACTTTTTTATTCTTAGGCAAACTCGGGATAAGTGCCGGGATAAGCCTAATATTATGTCAGATTGCAGTGAATAGTAATGTTCAAAAACCGGGTAGCCAAGGTCAGGGAGGTATTGAAAAAGAAAAAGTTAGATTGCCTGCTGATAACCTCACTCCCGAACCTTCGCTACCTCAGCGGCTTCTCCGGCAGCAGCGGGGCCCTGCTGATTAACAGAGACGATGGCTATTTTTTAGCCGATTCTCGCTACTACAGCCAGGCCCGGAAGGAGACTAAAGGATTCATAATCAGGGAATACCGGAAGATAATCGAGGGGATTGCTGAACTTAGCCGGGCAGCAGGTATGAAGAGAATGGGGTTTGAAGCCGGCGACCTTACCTATAAGGACTATCAAAAGCTTCAGGAGCTGCTGGCTAAGGTAAAGCTACTCCCCTTTAGCAAGGAGTTAGATAGCTTAAGGGCGGTTAAGGATAGGGATGAGATTAATTCAATTAAGAATGCAGCCAGGATTGCCGCCCAGTGCTTTCTTGAGCTAAAAGATACTATTCAGCCCGGCTCCCGGGAAAGGAATCTGGCAATTGAGCTGGAGTATAAACTAAAAAAAGGGGGATCGGGAGAGCTTCCTTTCGATATTATTGTTGCCTCGGGTCCCCGGGGAGCCCTTCCCCACGGGGTAGCCAGTGAAAAGAAGATCCGCAATGGGGAGATGGTAGTGATAGATTACGGTTCCCGCTATAAAGGGTACTTTTCCGATGAGACCTGTACCCTACTGATGGGGATCCCTACCAGAAAGCAAAAGAATATATATCAAATCGTAAAAGCGGCGCATGATAAGGCCATAGATTTCATCAGACCGGGTAAAAGGGCTTCCCAGATCGACAAGGTTGCCCGGGAGTATATTCGCCAGGCCGGCTACAGCCGCGGTTTCGGTCATGCTCTGGGGCACGGTGTTGGGTTGGCGATTCACGAAGAGCCCCTGATCTCTCCGGATTCTTCAACGTTGATCGAGGAGGGGATGGTATTTACTATTGAGCCGGGGATATACCTTGAGGGCTGGGGGGGGGTGAGAATCGAGGATATGATAGTAGTTACCCGGGACGGTTGTAAGGTGTTAACCCAGGTTTCTAAAGAGATGGAATGTTGTTCTCCTCCTGTGCTGAAAGGCTGAAAATTTGACTTTGGATGGCATATGTTATATTATAAT
>CP070770.1:497130-504568 GCA_020345765.1 Deltaproteobacteria bacterium | reverse complement strand
GTTGATAACGCCGATAGCGATGGAGAAGGAGTTGAGGTTTGCGATTCGGGAGGGGGGCAAGACGGTAGGGGCCGGGGTGGTAAGCGAGATCAACAAGTAAAATGAGGGAGTAGCAGGGAATAGCAAGGAATATCAGGAACTTGAGCCCTTAAATCCCATTAGTTGGTATTTGGATTTAAAAGATGATAACCCAGAAGATCAGGATTAGACTCAAGGCCTATGATCACCGGCTGCTGGATCAGTCGGCCCAGGAGATCTTGGAGACGGCTAAAAGAACCGGTGCGCGGGTAATAGGACCTATTCCTTTACCTACTAAGATCCAGAAATTTACGGTACTGCGTTCCCCCCATGTTGATAAGAAGTCCCGGGAGCAGTTTGAACAGCGCACTCACCAGAGATTATTGGATATCCTGGAGCCCAACCAGCAGACCGTGGATGCTCTGATGAGGCTGGATCTGTCGGCAGGGGTAGACGTTGAGATCAAGAGCTGAGAAGATTCTAAAAAATATTGTAAATTGTAGTGCAAATGATTGATTTAGGATTAGATCATTTTAGATCTTGGGACGGAAGATAGGCAGACAGGATGCTAAAGGGGATTATTGGAAGAAAGGTGGGAATGACCCAGATCTTCTCTGAGGAAGGGGAAAGGATTGGAGTAACAGTGGTTGAAGCCGGTCCCTGCAAGGTTACTCAGAAGAAGACCGAAGAAAAGGATGGCTATTCCGCCCTTCAATTAGGCTTTCGGGAGAAGAAAAAACAGAGGGTCAATAAAGCCCTGCAGGAACATTTCCAGAAGAGCGGGGGAACGGTTTACTATCATCTTCAGGAGTTTCGAGTGCGGGAGATAGACCAGTATGAAGTGGGACAGGATATCTCCGTTGGTATTTTTAAGGTAGGGGAACTAGTGAATGTTTCTGGGAAAAGCAAGGGTAAGGGATTTGCCGGGATGATCAAGCGGCATCATGCCCGGGGGGGGGCTGCTTCCCATGGCTCGATGTTTCATCGGGCACCCGGATCCATTGGGGCTTCCTCTTTTCCCAGCCGGGTATTTAAGGGGAAAAAGCTACCCGGGCATATGGGCAACCGAAGGGTCACCCTCCGGAACCTTCAGATTGTGGGAATAGACGAGGCGAAGAATATACTTGTTCTCAAAGGAGCAATTCCCGGAGCGAATAACGGTATCCTGACAATAAACGGGGACAGCCGCCAGTCAGATGGCGCAGTAGCTTGATTTAATAACTTTTTATAAAAGTAATGCCTGCTTTGGATCTTTACAATCAGGAAAGAGAGAAAGTCGGACAAGTTGAGTTGCCCGAAGAGGTTTTCGCGGTTAAACCCCAAAACCATCTCCTCTACGAAGCGGTCAAGTGGCAGTTAGCCTGTCGACGGAAGGGGACGGCCTCTACCAAGAGTCGAGGTCAGGTGAGGGGAGGGGGGAGGAAGCCCTGGAGACAGAAGGGGACCGGGAGGGCGAGAGCCGGAAGCATTCGCTCGCCGCTTCGCCATGGGGGAGGGGTAATTTTCGGCCCCAAACCCCGCAGCTATGGTTACCCTCTTCCCAAGAAGGTCAAGAGAGCTGCTCTTCGTTCCGCACTGGCCTTAAAGTTAAGCCAAGGGAAGCTAATGGTCGTTGATAGATTAGAGCTGACCGAGATCAAAACCCGCTCCTTTCTCGAGATACTCAGTAATATGGAGCTGAATAATGCCTTGATTGTTACCGAAAGAAATTTCAACCTGGAGAGATCGGCAAGAAATCTCCCGGGATTCAAGGTTATACGATGGGAAGGGCTGAATACTTATGACCTACTTAAATATGAGCAGCTGCTTCTCACCCGACAGTCAGTGGAGAAGATTACCCAGCAGCTAAGTGTATGAAGGATATCTATCAATTAATCAAAAGGCCGCTCATTACTGAGAAAAGTAATATCTCCCGGGATCAGCAGAACCAGGTGACCTTTGAGGTAGATCGGAGGGCAAATAAACTGGAGATTAAGAGAGCGGTGGAGGCGATCTTCAAGGTAAAGGTGCTTAAGGTCCGTACCCTTCAGGTCGCTGGCAAGGTAAAGCGAATGGGGAGAAATACCGGGAAGCGACCCAATTGGAAGAAGGCAATGGTGACCCTAAATAAGGGAGAAAAAATCGATTTCTTTGAAGGAGTTTAAGGATTATGGCGACGAAGCGATACCGACCGACCTCTCCCGGGAGGCGCTTTCAGACGGTCTCAACCTTTGAAGAGATTACTTCTTCAAGGCCAGAGAAGCGTCTGCTCCGACCATTGAAGAAAACCGGAGGCCGAAACTGTTATGGGCGGGTCACCAGTCGCTTCATCGGGGGGGGGCATAAAAGAAGGTATCGGGTGATTGATTTTAAGCGCGATAAGTTTGGGATACCCGCTCGCGTAGCATCGATTGAGTACGATCCCAACCGCTCGGCCCGGATAGCCCTGCTTAACTATGCCGACGGAGAGAAACGCTATATCATTGCTCCCCTGGAACTCAGGGTAGGACAGGTTGTGATAAGTGGCAGTGAGGCCGAGATCAGGGCGGGCAATACCTTACCGTTACGCAATATCCCGGCAGGGACACTGATCCATAACCTGGAGCTGAAGAAAGGCAAGGGAGGACAGATGATCCGGAGTGCGGGTTCTTCCGGGCAGATAATGGCCAAGGAAGGAGAGTATGCCACTATCAGGCTTCCCTCGGGGGAGATCCGTCTGGTTCGTCAGGATTGCCTGGCTACTATTGGACAGATCGGAAATGTGGATAATGAGAATATTAAATTGGGAAAAGCAGGGAGGAAAAGGTGGCTGGGTCGGATGCCCCACAATCGGGGAGTGTCAATGAATCCGGTAGACCATCCCCATGGGGGAGGAGAAGGGAAAGCTGGTCAGGGCAATCCCCATCCGGTTTCTCCCTGGGGCGTCCCTACCAAGGGCTACAAAACCAGGAAAAATAAAAAGGGTATACATATCTTAAAACAAAGAAAATAGTAGGAGGTTAAATGGGGCGCTCTTTGAAGAAGGGACCTTATGTTGAAGAGAGCCTGATGCGGAAGGTTGAAGCAGTTAGGCAGGAAGATAGTAAGAAGGTGATCAAGACCTGGTCACGTCGCTCTACCGTTACCCCGGAGATGATCGGGCTTACCTTTGCGGTTCATAATGGCAAGAAGTTTATTCCGGTCTTTGTTACTGAGAATATGGTAGGCCATAAGCTGGGAGAGTTCTCTCCCACTCGAACCTTCCATGCCCACTCCGGAGAACGGAAGACCAAGGTAATGAAGGGGCATTAAGTAGAATCTGGGAGATAGGATAAGTGGCAGTTCAAGCGGTTGCCAAATATGTGCGGATCTCTCCTACGAAGGTGAGGCCGGTGGCAGATCTAATCCGGGGGAAAAATGTGGAGGAGGCTCTGCATATTTTGCGGTTTACCCGAAAAGCAGCGGCCCGGCCCGTGAGTAAGGTAGTAAATTCGGCAGTAGCCAATGCCAAGCAGAGGGGAGATATTGATGTGGACACCCTGTATATAAGCACTATCTGTGTGGACCAGGGACCGGTGCTCAAACGATTCCGGCCAGCACCGATGGGAAGGGCTCATCCTATCCGAAAACGCACCAGCCACATTAAAGTCGTTTTAGAAGAGGAATAAGCAGGGAATCCGTAGGAGAAGAAGGTGGGGCAGAAAGTTCATCCAGTTGGTTTTAGACTCGGGATATCCAAGACCTGGGAGTCTCATTGGTATGCGGAAAAAGATTTCTCCCGATTACTCCATGAGGACATTAAAATACGGAAATATATAAAGAAAAGACTCCAGCATGCCGGGATATCCAAGATAACCATTGAACGAGCAGCTCAGAAGGTTAAGGTTAATATCTATACCGCTCGTCCGGGAATCATCATTGGCAAGCGGGGTACTGAGGTAGAGAATCTTAAAGGTGATCTCGAGAAGATGACCGATAGGGAGCTTTATCTAAACATCCAGGAAGTTCGTAAGGCGGAGATGGACTCCCAATTAGTGGCGGAGAACATCGCCCTGCAACTCGAACGCCGGGTTTCTTTCCGTCGGGCAATGAAGAGAAGTGTAAGCTCGGCGATGAAGTTAGGGGCAAAGGGGATCAAGATCTCCTGTGCCGGAAGACTGGCGGGGGCGGAGATCGCTCGCACGGAATGGTATCGGGAGGGCCGGGTACCCCTGCATACACTTCGGGCAAATATTGACTATGGCTTCGCGGAATCCCACACAACCTACGGGTTAATCGGGGTTAAAGTATGGGTCTTTAAAGGCGAAATCCTGGATAAAGAGGGAGCTACCGAGTCAGATGTTACAGCCAGGTAAGGTCAAATACCGAAAGCAGCAGAAGGGGCGGATGAGAGGGAAGGCCTCCCGGGGTCACACTCTCAATTTCGGAGATTACGGTCTGCAGGCAGTAGGACGGGGAAGAATGACCAGCCGTCAGATCGAGGCGGCCCGGATTGCCATCACTCGCTCGGTTAAACGGGGGGGTAAGGTTTGGATCAGGATTTTCCCGGATAAACCGATTACCAAAAAACCAGCCGAAACCAGAATGGGAAAAGGTAAAGGCGCCCCGGAGGAATGGATAGTTGTGGTAAGGCCGGGTAGGATTCTTTATGAGATGGAGGGGGTAAGTAAAGAGATTGCCCAGAAGGCTTTTCGCCTGGCATCCTATAAGCTACCCTTCCCCACTAAATTTATCTCTCGGGAGATGGAGTATGAAAGCTAGCGAGATACGAAGCTTGAGTGATGAGGAGATAAAGCAAAGGGAGCAGGAACTCGCTAAGGAATTAGTTAACTTGAGATTCCAGCACTCTACCGGGCAATTAGAAAATACCATGAGGATTCCCCAGGTAAAGAGGGATCTGGCCCGGGTAAAGACTATCCTGCGAGAAAGGACCTTGGGTCTGGGTAAGGAAGAATAAGATGACAGAGAGGGGCAGAAGAAAGATACTGGTAGGAACAATAGTCAGCGACAAGATGGAAAAGACGGTCAGTGTGCTGGTGGAAAGAAGAGTTAAACACCCCGTTTATAAGAAATTCATCCGGAAAGTTACCAAGCTCAAGGCGCATGATGAGAAAAATCAGAGTAGAGTTGGAGATCGGGTCAGGATAATGGAAACCCGCCCTCTAAGTAAGCAGAAGCGGTGGCGGGTTCAGGAGATTCTGGAAAAGGGGATAAGGGATTAGTTATTCTTTCTTGGGGGTAGTACACTCGAGGTGATAATTATGATCCAGATGCAGACCACTCTGGATGTTGCCGATAATTCGGGGGCTAAAAAGGTATTCTGTATTAAGGTACTGGGAGGCTCACGCAGGAGATATGCCACCCTGGGTGATGTGATCGTTGTTTCCGTTAAGGAAGCGATCCCCAATTCCAAGGTTAAAAAGGGTGATGTGATGAAAGCGGTGATTGTCCGCACCACCAAAGAGGTAGGAAGGCCTGACGGGTCCTATATTAAGTTTGACACTAATTCCGCAGTTCTCCTCAATCCCCAGCTAGAGCCGTTGGGGACCCGGATCTTTGGACCGGTGGCCCGCGAGCTGCGAGCGAAGAAATTTATGAAAATAGTATCCCTGGCCCCTGAGGTTCTTTGAGGTTTAATGTGAGGATCTGATGAGTCGACCGCATTTCCGAATTAAAAAGAATGACGAGGTGGAGGTAATTGCCGGGAAGGAGAAGACAAAACGGGGCAAGGTACTTAGGGTAATCCCGAAGAAGGAACGGGTGATAGTGGAAAAGATAAACTTCACCAAGCGCCACACCCGTCCGGGGGCAAGGAGCCGACAGGGGGGGATCGTGGAGGTGGAGGGGCCGTTGCACATATCAAATTTAATGTTGGTTTGCTCCAAATGTGATCGGTCGGTAAGGGTAGGATATAAAATTCTGGATGATCGGAGAAAAGTTAGGTTCTGTAAAAAATGCGGAGAGATACTGGATAAGTAGGGAGGGAAGAGGAAGTGACTCGACTTAAGGATCTCTTTTATCAAGAAGTACTCCCTACGATGACGAAGGAATTTCAGTACCGGAATTCCTGGCAGGTGCCCCGGCTGGAGAAGATCGTGGTTAATATGGGTCTGGGGGAGGCCAGCAGCAATGTCAAGATCTTGGATTCCGCCACTCAGGAATTGGCTACGATCACCGGGCAGAGGCCGGTGATTACCCGGGCGAAGAGGTCCATCGCGACCTATAAACTGAGGAAGGGAATGCCGATAGGATGTATGGTTACTCTGCGCCGGGATAAGATGTATGAGTTTTTTGATCGACTGGTAAATATTGCTTTACCCCGGGTCCTTGATTTTAGGGGGGTTTCCGGAAAGTCCTTTGATGGAAGAGGAAATTACACATTAGGAATAGGAGAGCAGATAATCTTTCCCGAGATTGACTACGATAAGGTAGATAAGATCAAAGGTATGAATATCACCATTGTTACCACTGCCAGGACCGACCGGGAAGCCAAACGCTTGCTGGGTCTGCTGGGGATGCCTTTCCAGGATTGAGAGGGTTAAAGTTGGCTAAAAAAGCTCTGTGTGAGAAGGCAAAAAGACAACCGAAGTTCAAGGTAAGACAGTATAACCGCTGTCCTATCTGTGGCCGGGCGCGGGGATATATAAGGAAGTTTGATATGTGCCGGATCTGTTTTCGGAAGATGGCTCAGGTGGGCCAGATTCCCGGGATAATTAAATCAAGCTGGTAAGAGGGGAAGAGACCGATGAGTATGACTGATCCGTTGGCGGATATGTTAACCAGGATTAGAAACGCCAATATGGCCAAGCTGGAAAGCACGGATATCCCTTCCTCAAAATTGAAGCTCCGGATAGCCCAGATACTGAAGCAGGAGGGCTACCTGAAGGATTTTACCCTTATCGAGGATAACAGACAGGGGGTCTTAAGGGTTTATTTCAAATATGGCCCGGATAACAAAGGGTTCATCGAAGGACTCAAAAAGATCAGCAAGCCCGGCCGAAGGGTTTATGTGAATAAGGAACAGATTCCCAAGGTTCTCGGAGGATTAGGGATTGCCATCATATCTACCTCGAAGGGGGTTATGACGGACTTGGAGGCCCGGAAGTTAAATCTCGGTGGGGAACTGCTCTGCACCGTCTGGTGAAATAAAAGGGGAATAGGAGTATGTCGCGAGTTGGAAGATTGCCCATTTCCATTCCCGCAGGGGTTAAAGTGTCCGTTTCTGGTCCCAAGGTTACGGTAGAGGGACCAAACGGTTCTCTGACTCAGGAGATCGGTCAGGGGATAAGTTTACGGATGGAGGCGGATACCATTTTGGTTGAGAGAGCGGGAGATACCAAAAAATTAAGAGCCCTTCACGGATTGAGTCGGGCGTTGCTGGGGAATATGGTTCAGGGAGTCTCCCAGGGATTCCGGAAGGAATTGGAGATAACCGGTTTAGGTTATCGGGTTGAGGGCAAGG
>CP070770.1:489586-497030 GCA_020345765.1 Deltaproteobacteria bacterium | reverse complement strand
GAGTGGAATGAGAATCTGCTGCTAAAGATTGCCGAAGAAAGCGGGGGCGGATCCCATTGGATCCAGGAGCCCGGGGAGATTCTGGACTGTTTCCAGAAGGAGATTAAGACCGTGCAATCGGTAATGGTTACCGGGATGGAGGCAACGGTGAGGATGAGTAAGGGGGTTAAGCTTCAGAGCATTCATCGGACCCAGCCGATGATCTCGAGTCTCGAGATCCCTCAGGGACAGGAAAGTTTCAGCTTGTCGTTGGGTGCCTTGGACCAGGATCGGGGTCAATCCCTGCTGATTGAAGCCCTCCTGCCGCCCCGCGATGCCGGGAAGTTCCGTGCCGGGCAGGTAGAAGTAAGCTACGATCTGCCGGGACAGGGGGGCAAGCGGAATAAGCTGAAGTCCGATGTTGTTTTAACTTATTCCACCAGTCCCTCCGCTCAGGTAAATTCCCAGGTGATGAATCTCGCGGAGAAGATCAGTGCTTTTAAGCTCCAGACCCGGGCCTTGAAAGAGGCCGAACTGGGGAATATGGAAGGGGCGACCCGGAAGCTACGGGCTGCCGCAACCAGACTCCTGGATCTGGGAGAGCTTGAGTTGTCGGAGGCTACTAAAAAGGAAGCGGAGAACCTGGAGAAGCTTGGCAAGATGAGCCCTGCCGGTACCAAGAAGCTCCAGTACGGGACAAGAAAACTTACCCAAAAGCTAAACCCGGAGGATTTATAGGAAGGAGGTGTTTTCGATGAAGTGTCCAGAATGCGGAAACGAAAATATTGAAGGAGCACTCTTTTGTGATGAGTGCGGCTCAAAGATGGCCGAGGGGGAGATTTTAGTCATGGAAGAGACCCCGGAGACCTCAGAGGCTCCGGCCGCGGCCGGTATGGTCCTGGTTCTGAAGGACTCGGGAGAGGAGATCGAGCTACCGGAGGGAGATGAGTTTATTATCGGGAGAGAAGACCCCGTAAGCGAGGTCTTCCCGGAAATCGACCTCACCCCTCACGGAGGGGAGGAAGGCGGCGTCTCCCGAAGCCATTGTAAGATCATCAAGCAGGGGGACGGGTATAAGATCGAGGATCTGGAGTCCACGAACCTTACCTTTGTGAATAAGAAGAAGCTCGAACCTCATCAGCCGGAACCCCTTAATGATGGGGACGAGATCCGCCTGGGGAAGGTAGTTCTGATCTTCAAGGCCAAGGATTAATAAGTGCATGCCAGTAAAGCTGGGGCTGGATCGTCACGTAAGAGAATAATAACTCTTCGGGTCATTCCAGCCCTGCTTGCGGCTGCCGGGTTCAGGAGGTTCTTATGTCTACCAGGATACGGATGTTTTATTATTTAGTGGCCGGCCTATTGGGTGGAATTGCCAGCTGGGCCTTTGTGCTCCTGGTTCTTAATCTGGTGGAATCCCATTATCTCCAGCAGGTCCTCTTGGGAGGGCTGGTGGGTGTCTTTGTCGGTATCTTTGTCTGGTCGATTGAGGGGATTGCAAGCAGAGAAACGGCCGCGGCATTCAGGGGTGCCTTCTTGGGCGGCGCTACGGGTCTGGTGGGAGGTATGATCGGCGGACTGGTAGGGACCACTATCTTCCAGAAAATCGGGACTTTGGTTACCGAAGAAGCCAGTCAGTATGCCGAGGCCGGGGTTTCGCTGGGACTGACCCTGGGCTGGATGATCCTGGGTTTCTTTATCGGCGGAAGCGGCGGAATAATCGGAAGGTCCAGGAGGAAGGCCGTTTACGGGATAATCGGGGGCTCAATCGGCGGCTTCTCCGGCGGCCTGGCCTTTAATCATCTCCACGGAGACAATATTTACGCTACCGCCCTCGGTCTCGGTATTCTGGGGGGATGTATCGGATTTTTCATCGGTCTGGTGGAAGAGATGCTTACCACGGTCAAGCTCACAATCGTCAAGGGTCGTAACGAAGGGAAGGAATTTCCCGTCCTGAAAGACATATTTACCATCGGTCGTGATGACCGCTGCGATATCTGTCTCTCCGGATGCGAAGGGGTAGCGGTCAACCATGCCGAGATCCACCGTCAGGACAAAAAACTGTTTATCCAGGATCTGGGAAGCGAGATCGGCGTCTATGTCAACGATGTAAAAACCGAGCGCGCCGAGATCGGGGACGGCGATCTCCTGAGGCTTGGAAGTATTATCCTGATGGTAACAATAAGCAAGGGAGAAAAACCTTCAAGGTTACTAAAGTCGATAGCACTTGGGGCCCTGCTCTTTGGCTGGATATCTCTGGGTGGGAGCATCGGTCTTTTTGCCTCCGGGGGGAGCTCGGTCAATATCAATCAGTTCGACCTCTCCGAGTACCCTCTGGTCAAGGCCTATATTTCTGTTCTAAATGCGGATAGCGATCCGGTCAGAGATGCCTCCGGGGATAATTTTGCCGTTTTTGAGAACGACGAGCCGGTAACCATACGGGACTTCAACCTGGTAAGCAGACTAAAGAAGGGGAAAGAAGCCTCGTTCGCCCTGGTGTTGGATAAGAGCGAGAGCATGAAAGGGGAAAAGATCGAGAAGGCGAAGACATCCATCGTAGAGTTCATTCGGTTGATGGAAAAAACGGATCGGGGGTTGATCATTACCTTTGCGGACAAGGTAACGCTTCCGGGAGAGCTGAGCAGGGATAAAGAATTACTCATGCAGAATGTCAACCGTGTCGAGGTTGGAGGGCATACCGCCCTCTACGATGCGATCTACCAGGGTGCGGCTTCCGTGAAAGGTCTTATCGGGAGAAAGGCGGTTATCGTGCTGACCGATGGGATCGCCAACCGGGGGCAATACAATATTGGAGATGCCATTGATTACGCCGTTCAGAATTATACCTCGGTCTATGTCATCGGTCTGGGCAAGGATGTAAGGAAAGAAAGGCTGAGCCGGATTGCTCGGGAGACGGGAGGGGAGTATTTCTTTTCCCCCACCGCACAGGATCTCCCGGGGATCTACGAGACTATCAGCCGTCACCTGAAAAATGAATACCTGATAAGCTACCGGGCGCCGGAAAGCGGGGAGTATCTTCGCAACGTCAAAGTAACGTTATCTTATCAGGACGAAACCGAAACCGCCGAAAGAAAGTATTTCCAGCCCGAATCTACCCTATTCGGGGCAAAAAGGAAACTGCCTCCCTGGGTATTCCTGGCACCCGTCCTGGCGATCGCCGTCCTCCTGGCCTTCTCCCTCCGGGAGGTGGAAAGGAGATACGACCGGGCCCTTATCCGGGTCGTCCGGGGCCATTCAACCCGGAATGAATTTCCCCTGGAGGATGAGACAGTTACGCTTGGCAGGGACGAGAGGAATACTATCGGGCTTTTCCGGGACCCGGATATCGAACAGTTCCACGCCGAGATCCGGAAGGAAGATGGTCATTTTATTCTTCTTGATAAAGAGAGCGGCACCGGAAGCTGGGTCAACCATCAGAGGATACCCGGCAAGGCGGAATTAAAAGACGGGGATATTATCGGGCTGGGAACGGCCCGGCTCCTCTTCCGCTTTCAGAGAGAGGCCCCGGAGAAGAAGGGGCCCGGGCTAAAGTGCCCTGGGTGCCAGGGTGATCTCCGGCAACAGGCCAGGTTCTGCCCGCACTGCGGAAAGAAGCTTTAGGTCAGGAAAAAATGTTACCGACCGGAAAGGTACTCAAGAACCGCTATAAGGTCCTCGAAGTTATCGGGGGGGGAGGAATGGGGGCGGTATATCGGGCCGAAGACCTCCAGGAGAAAGGCAGGATCGTTGCGTTAAAATCGGTGAAGAGTAAGCTTGCCCGCTCGGAGGAAGGAAGTCAGATCCTGGAACAATTCAAGACCGAGGCCCGTATCCTTGCAAAGTTGAATCACCCTAACCTGCCCCGGGTTACCGATTACTTCTCCGACAGCAGTCATAACTACCTGGTGATGGAATATGTCGAGGGAGATACCCTGGAAAGGCATCTGGAAAAGCAGGGCCCCAAGCCCTTCCCCGAAATAAAGGTTTTGAACTGGGCGGTCCAGCTCTGCCGGGTGCTCTACTTTCTGAGCATCCAGAAACCAAAGCCGGTTGTTTTCCGGGACCTGAAGCCCTCCAATATTATGGTGACTCCCCACGGCCGGATCAAGCTTATCGACTTCGGGATCGCCCGATTCTTCAAGGAAGAGCAGGAACAGGACACCTACATCTTCGGGACGCCGGGATACGCCGCACCCGAACAGTACGGCACGGGGCAAACCGATGTCCGCTCGGACATATTCTCCCTGGGCGCCACCCTTCACCACTGTCTTACCGGGGCCGACCCGAACCTGAACCCTTTCGAGTTCAAATCGCCCAGGGAGATCAATGAAAGGATAAGTGGGAAGACATCTGATGTAATCATGAAGGCCCTGGAGAACGACCAGGAGAAGCGCTACCAGAGCGCCGCGAAGATGAAGTCCGATATCTACCAGGCGTTGGTTGCCGCGGCAAAAACTTCCGAGCCTAAAACAAAAAGACTAAGGCTCGGTTCCGACATAAATAAGATATCCCGGGGGAAAAAGCGTTCTTTTGAGCTCTGTCTGCCCACATTGGGCTGTGCCTGCTTGAAAGGGAGTATTTCCTTCTCCGAGCCCTGGGTTCGGGCGGTTCCGGACAAGTTCGACGAAGAGACCGTTATCGTTAAGGTCGATGTGGACCCGAAGAAGCTTAAAGGAGGCAGGTTTTACCAGGTGAAGGCCAAGATCAAGACCGATCAGGGCACCCTCAAACCTTTAATAAGATTCAAAGTCGAGCGGTCATCCCTGCTTTGGGGACTCCTCCTTCTCTTAACCGCTATTGCGTTTTGGCTGTATTTGAGAGGTCCGGCACAGCTCAGAATTCTCTGGCAGAAGCTGAGCAACTTTATCCTCGGTTCCCTTTCCGGTCATTCTTTCTAAGAAAACCCTGGTGGATAGGCACCGGATATCCTTATATTTTGCCATACTTGACAAATATATATTAGTTTGTTAGATTATCAGTGGAAGGTATTTGGGTAGAGTACATGACGCTGCGAACCTGAAACTTCCATTGTGAATGCTGAATTTCTTCTTCCTGCTCTACCCAAAGTATACCCCCCAATAAATTTGCATAGCAGCATTTTCTCTCTTTTTATAGGAATACATACATAGATTTTGCCCAATCCCAATAATGGTAAATTGTAAGGGCCAATACCTGCCCGACAAAGCCTTGGCGGAGTTTGTTATCTGTCGGCACAAATACACTGGTGGACACGGAGGTCTACCCATACAGCTAACCTCAAAAGGCATTTCGATTAGATTTATGAATTTCTCTTCAAAGGTCCCTAAATACTTCCTTACTTTAATTACTGTCTGCCTGGTTCTTATTTCCTATAATACTTCGGCTATTGCCTTAAGTGAAGGGGACTGCATTAATACATCGCCTGTTGTTCTTACTGGCACTATTACCGATGCAAGTGGGATAGATCCGGACTCGGTAGTGGTGATGGTTGACGGCAGCACCCCGGGACCGGGTCAATTCACTTATACGACCACGGGTGAGTGGACAGCAACCTTTACCCTGAGTGATGATCTCCATACTCTAATAGTCGAGGCCACTGATGGCTGCGGCAATACCGGGAACAAGTCCATCGGCTTCCGGGTTGATACCACTCATCCTGAGGTGAGCATTACATCCCCCACTGATGTGTCAACGGTTTACAGCTCGACGATTATAGTAACGGGAACCGTGACCGATACCGGCAGCGGCCCCACTTCCACGGCAGATGTGGAGCTGGATGGGATTACGATTCAGACTGCATCAATATCTGCAGGAGATTTTACAGCTATTTTCAATGCTTTGCCTGATGGTATACATACCTTTATTGCAACTGTCCGGGATAATTGTGGTAATACGGCAAATTCAGCTACTGTTAAAGTTGTTATAAAAGGGATGGGTTGTTCTGGTTTAATTGCTGCCCCATCAGGGATCGTTGACGATCTTGGGAATGTAGGAGGTCAAACATCCCTGGAGTTTAATTACTGCAGTTTTCCAAGAATAAGCTATTACGATATGGGGAATAGTAACTTAAAGTATGCCTCCTGGACCGGAACGAATTGGGATATTCAAACAGTGGATGATACAGGTAGTGTCGGTCTGTATACTTCCCTGGCTCTGGACAAGAATGGATATCCCCGGATAAGCTATTACGATGTAGGTAATGGCGATTTAAGGTATGCGGTATGGGATGGGTCAGGCTGGCGTATACAAACGGTGGATAGTGACATGCCCCCCGGAAACTGGTCCAGTTTGTATGATACAATTATAGCATAAAGGACCGGAAAAAGGGAGGTAGTGTTATGCCAGGGAAGAAGTATACGCCTGAAGAGATCATCAGAAAGCTGAGAGAAGTTGAAGTTTTACAGGGCCAGGGGACGAAGCTGGATGAAGCCCTGCGCAAGATTGAGGTAAGCCGAAATACCTACTGTCGGTGGAAGAAGGAGTATGGTGGGATGAGGGTGGATCAGGCGAAGAAGCTCAAGGAGTTGGAGAAGGAGAATTCCCGTCTCAAGAGGCTTGTAGCCGACCAAGCATTGGACATACAGATGCTTAAGGAGGTGGTATCAAAAAAATTCTAAGCCCGGCGAAGCGGCGGCGGATAGTGGGGTGGTTGCGAGAAAGGTTCAAGGTATCCGAGAGGCGAGCTTGCCGGGCATTAGGTCAGCCGAGGTCGACGCAGAGGTACGAAGCGAGGATAGCAGATGATGAGTCCCGATTGGTTGCTTCGGTCATTGAGTTGGCCACGCAATATGGTCGTTACGGTTATCGTAAGGTTACCGGGCTTCTTCGCAATGCGGGCTGGTTAGTCAATCGGAAGCGTGTAGAGCGTATTTGGCGTCAGGAGGGGCTGAAAGTGCCGAGAAAGCAGCCTAGGAGGCGGAGGTTGTGGCTTAACGACGGTTCTTGTGTAAGGCTGAGGCCGGAGAGGAAAGACCACGTTTGGAGCTATGATTTTACGGCCGGCAGAACCTCTGACGGAAGGCCACTGAGATTTCTCGCCATCCTGGACGAATATACGCGGGAGTGTTTAGCCCTGGTAGTTGGTCGAAGTCTCACTTCTGAGGATGTTTTGTATGCTCTCTGGCGGCTGTTCACCACCCGCGGCCTGCCTGACTTCATCCGTTCTGACAACGGGAGTGAGTTCACTGCTAATAGAGTCAGGGATTTCTTGGGAGTTGTTGGTGTCAAGACTCTCTATATCGAGCCAGGCAGTCCGTGGGAGAACGGTTATTGCGAGTCATTCATCGGGAAATTCAAGGACGAATTCCTGAAGCGAGAGGCGCTCGATACGCTGCTGGAGGCAAAAGTCTTGACAGAAGACTGGAGGGGGGAATACAATCATGTGCGGCCCCACAGTGCTCTCAACTACAAGCCACCTGCGCCGCAGGCAATGTTGCCGCGAGGTTACACCACTCACCTCTGCGAGCAATTTGTATCATAAGAAGTG
>CP070770.1:482014-489486 GCA_020345765.1 Deltaproteobacteria bacterium | reverse complement strand
CACCCCGGACTCACTCACAATCTTAAACAACCCGATATCGCCGCTCCGCCGGGCGTGGGTTCCCCCACAGAGCTCCGAGGAAACCTTCCCGACCTTGACAAGGCGGACATTATCTTCGTATTTCTCCCCGAAAAGGGCGATCGCCCCCCCTTTTATTGCCTCATTATAAGAGGTTGTTTTTGTCGCCACCGGGTGGTTCTCCCTTATCCTCTGGTTAACCAACTCTTCGACCCTCTTAAGCTCCCTCTCCTCAACCGGGGAGAAGTGGGTAAAGTCGAAGCGAAGCCGGTCCGGGGCGACCAGGGAGCCGGACTGCTTGACATGGTCTCCCAGAACCTGGCGCAGGGCCGACTGGAGGATATGGGTAGCAGTATGATGAAGCACCGTGGATTGGCGCCAGTTCTCGTCCACCTTCATGGTCACTTCATCGCCTACGCTAATCTGACCCTTTCTTACCCGGCCCCGGTGCAGGATCAGGGAAGGCAATGGGCGAATGGTATCCATTACCTGGAACTCACTCCCTCTACCCTGAATTACCCCCTGATCTCCCATCTGTCCCCCAGCCTCTCCGTAGAAGCAAGTCTCCCGGGTGATAATCTCTACTTCATCACCCGGTTTCACAGATTCAACGAACTCATCGTTACGGATGATCCTCTCCACCTTGGATTTATTCTTCAACCGGTCGTATCCCAGGAAAGTGACCGTAAGTCCGTCTTCGGAAAGCCGGGAGTAAACTCCTTTTATTTCCTGAGCTCCGGTGCCCTTCCAGCTCATCCGCGCCCTCTCCCGCTGCTGTTCCATCTCCTGGTTAAATCCCTCGGTATCGACTGCAAAGCCCTCTTCCGCGGCAATGTCCTCGGTTAGATCGAGGGGAAACCCGTAAGTATCATAAAGCTTAAAGACTACCTCTCCGGGGACAGTCTGCCCCTTCGATCCCCGCAATCGCTCCATTTCCTCCTGGAGTATCTGAAGCCCCCGGTCCAGGGTATCCAGAAACCTCTCTTCTTCTTTCTGGATTATCATAGCGATGTAACTCCGCCGCTCCTTAAGCTCCGGGTAGGCCTCTTCCATTTGATCAACCACATTACCCGAAAGCTTATATAGAAAAGGCTCATTCAGGTCCAGCTTCTTCCCGTGGCGGGCGGCCCGGCGCATTATCCGGCGGAGCACGTAGCCCCGGCCCTCGTTGGCCGGCAGTATTCCGTCACCGACGAGGAACACCATCCCCCGGCAGTGGTCGGCAATAACCTGGAAGGAGATGTCCTTCTCGTCATCCTCCCCGTATTTAATCTGGGTTATTTCCTCGGTATTCCGGATGGTCACCCGAAGCAGATCGGTCTCATAGTTGCTCTTTACCCCCTGAAGGACAGCGGCAACCCGCTCCAGGCCCATACCGGTATCGATACTGGGTTTAGGGAGGGGAACCAGTTTGCCGTTCTCCTGGCGATTGTATTGCATAAATACCAGGTTCCAGAGCTCCAGGTAGCGGTCACAATCACAACCCGGTGCACATTCGGGTCGGTGGCAGCCGACCTCCTCCCCCTGGTCAATAATGATCTCCGAACAGGGGCCGCAGGGTCCGGTCTCCCCCATTGCCCAGAAATTCTCTTTCTCCCCCATCCGGACAATCCGCTCGGGTCTTACGTCCTTGCCCTTCCAGATGTCGTAGGCTTCGTCATCATCCTGGAATACGCTGACCCAGAGCTTCTCCTTAGGCAGGGACAGTATATCCGTGAGGAACTCCCAGGAGAAATCAATCGCCTCCTGCTTGAAGTAGTCCCCGAAGGAGAAGTTGCCTAACATCTCGAAGAAGGTGTGATGACGGGCGGTCCGCCCCACATTCTCCAGATCGTTGTGCTTGCCGCTGACTCGGAGGCATTTCTGGGAGGTAGTTGCCCGCTTGAACTCTATCTTCTCCTCCCCGGTGAAGACTTTCTTGAACTGGACCATCCCGGCATTGGTGAAAAGCAGGGTGGGGTCTTTTTCGGGAACCAATGAAGAGCTGGGAAGGATCCGGTGCCCCTTACCCTCGAAGTATTTCAGGAAGCTCCTGCGGATCTGGTGACCGGTCATCCTGGTCAGAACCTCTCTATTTCGAAATCGTCGCCTCCTGATGATCCTTCGTCGGGGGGTTCCTTCTTGGAGGGAACCTCTTCGGTAAGCTCTTCTGCAAGAACCTCTTCCTCGGCGGCCTCTTCCTTATCGAAATCCTCCCAGGAAAGGTCGCTGGTGGATGATATCCCCTTGACCCGGAGGGCAAAGTCATCGGGGTTGCTTGCCTGACGGAGTGCCTCCTCATAGGAGATGAGTCTGTGCCGGAAAAGCCACATTATCGACTGGTCGAAGCTCTGCATTCCGTAGGTTGTGTAGCCCTTGACAATGGCATCGGGGATCTCCTTGGTCCGGTCCTTATCGGCGATTAGTTCACGCGTCCGAGCAGTGGAAAGCAGGATCTCCACTGCCGGAACCCGGCCGTTTCCGTCGATTCGGGGGATCAGTCTCTGGGATATTACCGCCTTGAGGATTGAGGCCAGCTGGAGACGGACCTGTTTTTGCTGATACGGAGGGAAAACCGAAACGATCCGGGTAATGGATTCAGTAGCATCAATGGTATGAAGGGTACTTAAGACCAGATGCCCGGTTTCGGCAGCGGTGAGGGCGGTCTCGATTGTCTCAAAATCCCGCATCTCCCCTACCAGGATTACATCCGGGTCCTGGCGGAGGGCACTGCGCAAGGCTCCGGCAAAAGTGTTGGTATCAGCCCCCACCTCCCGCTGATTAACGATACTACGCTTATCGCGGATCAGGAACTCAATGGGGTCCTCGATCGTGATGATATGACGGGTTGCCCGGGAGTTGATATGATCCACCATCCCTGCCAGAGTAGTCGTCTTTCCGCTTCCGGTAGTTCCGGTGCAAAGCACCATCCCCCGTTCCTCCATCGAGATCTTCTCCATAACCTTGGGAAGATTAAGCTCCTCGAAACTCAGAATACCGAACGGGATCACCCGGAGGACGACCCCGATTGTCCCTCGCTGCTGAAAGACATTTACCCGGAAGCGTCCCAGTCCGGGAACCCCGTAGGCCAGATCGATCTCATTGTCATTTTTGAATTTTTCCCTCTGGGAGGGATTCATGATTCCGAAGGCCAGCCGGTTGACATCCTCGGGTACCAGCCGGGGACACTGTTTGAAGGGAATTAACTGCCCGTGAATCCTGAACATTGGGGTAAGCCCGGCCTTGATATGGATATCCGAGGCACCTTCCTTCATCGCAATCTTTAAGATTTCATTTAACTCCATTCATTAACTCCTGTTGTTTTAGTTGAAAAAATCTTTAACCCTATATAGATAGGAACGGGTTACCTTCCGAAAAATGCCTTAATATTCTCCTAACCCTTCCCTGACTTTTTGGTTTCTTCCTCCTTAGCTGTCTTCCGGGAGATTTCATAGTAGTCATAGAGCTTCCAGGTTATTTCTTCGGTTACCTCCGGATGCTCCTGCAAAAAGGCCCGGGCATTTTCTCTTCCCTGCCCGATCCTCTCTCCCCCGTAAGAATACCAGGCACCGCTCTTCTCCACAATCTTGCTCTCGACACCTAAATCGATAATCTCCCCCTCCTTGGATATCCCCTTCCCGTAATAGATATCGAACTCTGCCTCCTTAAAGGGGGGGGAAAGCTTATTTTTAACTACTTTGACCCGGGTCCTGTTCCCCACCACCTTATCTCCCTCCTTGATCGCCCCGATGCGGCGGATATCCAAGCGAACCGAGGCATAAAATTTCAACGCCGTCCCTCCGGTGGTCGTCTCCGGATTGCCGAACATTACCCCAATCTTCATCCGGGTCTGGTTGATAAATACTACGGTAGTTTTCGATTTACTGATACTTGCGGTCAATTTCCTCATTGCCTGGGAGAGTAGCCGGGCCTGCAGACCCATGTGGGAATCCCCCATTTCCCCCTCAATCTCCGCCCGGGGAGTCAGGGCTGCCACTGAATCAATCGTCAGGACATCGATAGCTCCGCTGCGCACCAGAACCTCGGTGATCTCAAGGGCCTGCTCCCCGGTATCTGGCTGGGAGATTAAAAGGTCGTCGGTCCTGACCCCCAGATTTCGGGCATAATTGACATCCAGAGCATGCTCGGCATCGACAAAGGCAGCAATCCCTTTTTTCTTCTGGGCCTCCGCGATGATATGCAGGGAAAGGGTGGTTTTTCCCGAAGCCTCCGGGCCGAAGATCTCCACTATTCGTCCCCGGGGTGCTCCTCCAACCCCCAGGGCAATATCTAGGCCCAAAGAGCCGGTTGATATTGCCGGAACGTCCACCACCAAAGGTTCGTCCGCTCCCAGTCTCATTATCGAGCCTTTGCCGAACTGCTTCTCGATGGTACTCACTGCTAGGTCAATCGCCTTCTCTCTATTTGGATCCGTCCCCATATATTTCCTCCTGATAAAAGGGTACTAAAGCTTCACGGTTTTTAACTTTGTATAGACTGCCCCTCCGGGGCGAAGATCGCTTTGAAATAAGGTCAATTCCTCCACTGACATCTGTCTCGGTGAAAAGATCTCCTGGGCTCTCTCCTTTTCCAGAGCCTCAATGAGTTTTACTTTTAATTTCGGTGACTTAACCCTACCAAGGGTCAAATGGGGCCGGAAGGGACGATTTTCCCGGGGGAATCCTATCCCTTCCAGTGCTTTTTCAACCTCATTCTGAAGGCTGCTGAGAGTTCTATTTTCCGTAACCCCCACCCAGAGGGTTCGGGGGTTTCTCAGATTGGGGAAGGCCCCTACTTCTTTAATCTCTACCGCGAAAGGGTTGAGGCCGTTTGCCGCTGATTTCAGACAACCGGCAATATTATCAATATCCTCTTCTTCGATATCCCCCAGAAACTTAAGGGTCAGATGGATACCTTCAGGCCTGACCCAGCGGACATCTGCCCCGGAGCTGCGCAGCCTTTCCTGAATTTCGGTAATCCCGTCTTTTATCTCGGGGCTGAGCTCAACCGCAACGAAACTACGAATCCCGGCCATTATGCTCGGTAAAATTATATTGAAAATAAAGCCTTACCTGACCAAATAAGCACAATTTCAGTCTAAAGTCAATCCTTTTTTCCCGCCCTAACTCCCCCACTTTTAGGTGAAAAATTGTTAGGAGGCTCTCCGATAAGAAGCTCCATCAAGAGTAATATCATATGCCCAGAAGAGACTATTACGGTAAAAAAACCCTATACCGTTGGGAGGATTTTCCTTGACTTCTGAAGATTGCTTATGTTAATAAAATTCTGATTGGGCGTCATATAGTCTCAATAAAAAATACTTATTTTATGAGAATCGGAGTCATTTCAGATACCCACGGATACCTTCAAAGAGAGATTCATGCTCTATTTAAAGGGGTAGATCTTATCCTTCATGCCGGTGATATCGGAGATGAATCGGTAATTTTCGAGCTGCAGACGGTCGCAAAGGTAGAAGCAGTTTCGGGAAACGAGGATTACCACCTTTATGACCGCTACCCCTGGGATAAATTAATTAATCTCCCGGGGTTCAAAATACTACTCTGCCACTGGTATGATAATTTCGGGATGATCCATCCGAAGATTGCCAAGGATATCCGGGAGTTGAAGCCTGATGTCCTGGTTTACGGCCACACTCATTTTGCGGTTAATGAAACAAAAGGCGGGGTATTGCATTTCAATCCAGGATTTGCAGGGGCAGATGTCGGCAAGTCAGTGAGATCAGTGGGTATCTTGGAGACCAGTGACAAGGGAATAAAAGGTGAAATCATTTATTTATGAGTTCGGGAAAATATTTTTCGGCAGGGCAAATGAGCTTCCCCCTTACTGATTATTTTCCTAATTATTTCAACCAGTTATATCATTGAAAAAGAGACCAACTTAAATAAAATTTATGATTAAAAATCCTTGACAGCCTAAGATCGCTGTGTTATTTTACTGAGTGAATGTTCATTCATTTTTTAAAAGGAGTAGAAAATGCCAGCAGAAATAATTAGTGGAAAACAGGTGGCGGAAGAGATGCGGGAGGAATTCAAGGAGGAGATTGAAAAACTCAAGAAAGAGCACGGGATTACTCCCGGTCTGGCGGTGGTTCTGGTCGGGGAGGATCCGGCCTCCCAGGTCTATGTTAAAAACAAGAAGATCGCCTGTGAGAAGGTAGGAATAAACTCAATCGAGCACCGCCTCCCGGCTGATTACCCCGAAGACAAACTGATCGAGTTGATTGAATCCCTCAACAAAGACGATAAGGTGCACGGCATCCTGGTTCAGCTTCCCCTGCCCAAGCACATCAGCGAAGTCAAGGTGCTCTACACCATTCTGCCGGAGAAGGATGTAGATGGTTTTCATCCGGTCAATGTGGGAAAACTGATGATCGGGGAGGCCGATTTTCTGCCCTGCACCCCTGCCGGCATCCAGCAGCTTCTCATCCGCTCAGGGACCAAGATTGAGGGAGCTGAGGTAGTGGTTGTCGGCCGGAGCAATATCGTGGGTAAACCCATCGCCAATATCCTCCTACAGAAAAGCGATGGGGCTAATGCTACCGTTACAATATGCCATACCCGGACCAAGGATATGCCCTCTCATACCAAGAGGGCCGATATCCTAATCGTAGCTGCCGGAAAACCGAAGGCAGTGACCGCGAATATGGTCAAGAAAGGAGCAGTAGTCATCGATGTAGGGGTCAATCGACTGGAGAGCGGGCTCTGCGGGGATGTTGACTTCGAAGCGGTGAAGGAAGTAGCTGCGAAGATCACCCCGGTTCCGGGCGGCGTGGGGCCAATGACCATCACCATGCTCCTGAAGAACACTATTAAGGCAGCAAAACTGAGGATTAACTAGGATCCGGGCAAGCATTATCGGCAAGTCAGGGGAAAGGCCGGAATGTGAGCACAATTATCGCAGTTGCCGGAAAGGGGGGTAGCGGAAAGACAACACTGGCCAGTTTGATTATCCGCTTCCTGCACCGTCAGGGAGGGCCGATCCTGGCAGTGGATGCCGACCCCAACTCCAATTTAGGGATGAGCCTTGGATTAACGGCAAGAAGGACTATCGGTCAGGTGCAAGAGGAATTTATGGAAGAGAAGCTCGATATCCCCCCGGGCCTTTCCAAGCAGGCCTGGCTGGAGCTTAAATTACACGAGTTAGTGGAAGAGTCAGAAGGGATAGATTTGATCGTAATGGGCCGACCGGATGGACCGGGCTGCTATTGTTCAGTCAACGTAATGCTGCGGGATTACCTGGAGAATCTTGCCGAGAATTATAAGTGGACGGTAGTGGATAACGAAGCGGGGATGGAGCATCTATCACGCCGCACCACCCAGAAGATCGATATTCTTCTGATGGTTGCTGAGCCTACACTCAAAGGATTACGCACCGCTGCCCGGCTTAAAACCCTGGTGGGGGAACTTAAACTACATATTGGACGCCAATTTCTGGTAGTGGATCGAATTACAAAC
>CP070770.1:474348-481914 GCA_020345765.1 Deltaproteobacteria bacterium | reverse complement strand
CGGTTCTTGGGGCGACCTCATCATTTGTGGGTATATTCGCATTACGAATACTCCAGGGATCAGAACCAAGATCCTCTGGTACCATCTCATGCGTTTGTTTCCAGCCACCGATTCTGGCATTGATATCTAGAAACCGCTCTATACTAATATTCCCTTCTTTAAGGGCCTGCAAGCCGTATTGCACACCCACGTTGTCCCAGTAGGTCCGTGCATAGCCGTATTCATCCAGACCGAAGATAGTTACTAAATTATCCGCGTGGGTCCACTTGACCGCCTTCACTAGCTCCTGAGGATGTTGAAGATCCAGAAGATCCTTACTGACATTTGTGTATAAAGGATTCATGCACAATGGCACAAGCCCCTGCCATGCTGCACAACATTCGGTGTTAGAAACGGTTGAATTCATCCCTTCAATCAATTTCCTGTTTTCTTGTGAAGGATTAATATCTTCGCAGTTGGGACCGCCGAAGGTACAATCTTTTTGCCCCTCTAGCCAGTCTGGCCAGGGAGCGACCACATCAAAATAATACTCCAGAAGATTGCAATCCCCAGCCGGAATTGTCTGGGTATCCATATCCGGGTAAGAGCCAGACGGGACGATCCCATCAAGGAGACCAGGCCAGTTCTGGGAGTAGACATACTGCTGAAGACCGCCTCCTGAGAACCCCGCACTAATGGTGTATTCCGGCTCACCATATCTATTAACAAAGTGGTCCTTGACCATTAAGGCGGTTTCCCCACCAAGCAAAATATTCATATTGAAAATTGTCACGTTCCCGGTAGAGATCACCACAGCATATCCCAGTGGAAGCGCTTCGTGGTACAAAAGCCCAAGCCACCACAACCCATTAAGACCCAGTCCGAGTATTCCCTGATCATGTCCTATGCCCACCCCACCGCCGAAGCTGTAAACCAGTTTGTTGTTCCAGGCCGAGAGATCCCAAGGAGATTCCAAGTCTTCAGAAGGGTCCACCAACATAGCGATGCCGTAGATAAACCGGTTAATAGTCCCTCTTTCCAGGCGCACAATGAATTTGACTCTATCACCTTCGGAAGTCACAGTCTCGTCTATATTTCCCGGCAGGTTGGTAGGATCAGCTAAATGATAAAATGTTCCATCCCAGCGATAGAAATAATCCACCTGGGTGGGTATAAGGCAGTCTTTAGAATATCCGATTACTACTCCTGTTTCATCTTTAATTTGGATGCCTTGCCCGTCTACCACTTCATTATCAACCAGTGGTTGTCCTAGATGGTGTTCTCCGTATTCAGTCCGGCAAACAAAGGGATATTGCTGGGGACCGGAGAAAATCGGACCGGTCGGCCCTACTTCATAGTCAATCTGAATGGTAAGATAACTTCCCTCCCCATTTTCATTGCCAATGGATACAATAAGCTCATTATTTTGACTCAGCCTTACCGGCACTTCAATTCTATCAACCGCTTCACTGATGTCAGCCGAACCCAAGACCTCCTTATCGTTAAGTATTATAGTAGCGCTTTGTACCCGATTAAGGTCAGATCCCATATCCCCGTTGATCACAATGAGTTCAGCCATAGTAAACGTAGCATCGTAGTCAGCTCTTATAGAAAACTCATAGGTTTGTGTTTCACCCTTATCCACCTCTTCTGGTTCAAAAACGGTCTTCTGGACTTCAGTCTCGCCGGCAAAACTTATGTTAGGACTCACACTATTCCATATACCCCCTACTGCTATTTCTCCAGCCAGTGCTAATGTCAAAGCTCCAGCTACAATCTTTCCTCTTTTGGCAGCAAACAAACTAAGTAACTTGTTCATATCTCCTCCCTATTTTATTTAATTTTTTCATTTTTGATGCTCTTTTAGTCATGAAAATAAGAAAATAATAGCCAATAGCCATATTTTTAGCATAGTTCTTATACTTATTGAGTATAGCTATCAAGTAAGAGTATATTCCGCGAGATTATCCGTCTTAGGCACATCGCTTGATGTGACCGAAGAAGAGCTTCCCATGATGCAGATTACAGGATGTTTATCGCCTAAGCCGGAGTTTATGCAAATTTTTTAGTTAAAGTCCACTCGATCTGGACGCTTATCCAAGCACTTCAAGATATATTACGGCAAAATATCCTTGTCAAGGTTTTTTTTATATGAGGAATTTTCGTTTAGAATTTCCTTCGGCAGGTTCAGGATAGGCAAGGAATGGAAGAGAATGGCAGGAAATATAGGGGGAAAAAAGGAATATTATCTCTAAGCAAGCTGGTTCTTTTAACTGCCAGTTGATGACTGTTATTAAGTTTTTTCATAAGCATCAAGAAATTCATTTCTTGAGATACCAGCTTGGGTACAAATTGTTCTCAATGTAGAGGCTTTTATTTTAGGGTGGCCTGGCATGGTCAAGAGGGTTTTGGTGCCGTCCGGGTTCTCCCGTTCCATAGAAATGTGCTCTTTTTCTCGAACAATACGGAATCCCAAAATCTCAAACGCATTAACTACTCTGCGTTTTGGCGCATCAACAGGAAACTTTACCATTAAGTTTATACCCCTGCCTCGCCAATGAATGCTTCAAGTATTGGTGGATCAATCTCAAGAACATCTTCTCCAAAGGTATCGATATGGAAACGGATCGCGGATTTTACATCCGAAAGAGCTTCCTCATATGTATCTCCCTGTCCCACGACAACCCCTTTAATTCCCAAAGGATAGGCCACATACCCATCAGGATGCTTTTCTACAATGATTTTATACTGTTTCACAGAAATACCTCCTTCCTTCTATCTTTCATCTTATCTTTTATGGACACTATGACTTTACTAAGGACAACTCAACTTGTTCAAGATAGTTTTATCTTACGCCATTTAGCCTATTTTTTCAATCTTTTGACAACTCAAATCCCTGATCCGCCTGGTGTGGATATATCCTAATACCGAAATCCTACCCCCCCCCTCCCCTAAACTCCCATCCTCCGTTGGCTTAAGGCGGGTTGAATGATTTTTGAGGGCCATTCGCTGATTTTTAGTTGACAGGGGGAGGATGGGTTTGTCAATATATACAATAAT
The DNA here is from genome assembly GCA_020345765.1 of Deltaproteobacteria bacterium. Taxonomy (GTDB): domain Bacteria; phylum Desulfobacterota. The sequence continues at coordinate 478,875 of CP070770.1, read as the reverse complement.
TATTTTAGAGAGGTAACGGTGAATATTTTACAAAGGCTGAAAGAAGGGGTATTGCTCTCGGACGGGGCTACCGGGACGATGTTGATGGCTATGGGGCTGAAGAAGGGGGACTGCCCGGAGCGGTGGACCCTCACTAATGCCGAAAAGGTCAAGGAGCTCCACTCCGCCTATGTCCAGGCGGGCGCCCGGATGATCCTGACCAACTCCTTCGGGGCCAACCGCTTCAAGCTAAAAAAATACGATCTTCAGGACCAGCTCTATCAGCTTAATTGCCAGGCGGCAAGTAACGCCAAGGAGGCTGCCGGCGGAAAGGCTTTTGTGGCCGCCTCGGTAGGTCCCACCGGTGAACTCCTGAAACCGCTGGGCCCGGTCGAGGAGGCAGAGGCGATCGATGCCTTTAAGGAACAGATAGTTGCCGTGGCCGACGGCGGTGCCGACCTGATCCTGCTGGAGACCATGACTGACTTAAAAGAAGCCACCCTGGCAATCCGGGCGGCAAAGGAGAATACCGATCTTCCGGTATTTTGCACCTTCACCTATAATCTGACTAAAGTGGGCTTCCGGACAATAATGGGGGTTGACCCGGATAAGGCGGTCAAGGCCAGCCTCGAGGCGGGCGCCGATGTGATCGGGGCCAACTGCGGGGAGGGAATGGAACAGATGATCCCCCTGGTCAAGGAGATTCGCCGCTCGTTTGACGGTTACATCCTGGTCCACGCCAATGCCGGGATGCCCCGGCTTGTTGAGGGAGAAACCGTGTACGATGAGACCCCGGAGAAGATGGCTGAGTTAGTTGCCGAGATACTGGATGCCGGAGTGAATATTGTCGGGGGCTGCTGCGGGACGACCCCGGAGCATACTGCCGCCATGGCAAAGGCGATCGGAGAGTGGAAAGACAAAAACAAATGAAGGAGCAGTTTGGCGTCATCGGGGCCGGGGGATGGGGGACTGCGATCGCCAACCTCCTGGCGGGTAAGGGGTATCCGGTGAGCCTCTGGGTCTATGAGAAGGACCTCTGCCGGGAAATTGAAAGAAGGAGAAGGAATACCCTTTACCTCCCCGGCATCAGGCTTTCGGAAGGAATTACTCCTACCACCTCTTTACGGGAGGCGGTGAAAGGCAGGCAGATCCTGGTTACGGCGAGTCCTTCTCATGTGATCCGCCGGGTAGTGAAGAAGGCGGTTCCCTACCTTCATCCCCGGGCCATTTTTGTCAGTGCTTCCAAGGGGATAGAGGATAAGACCCTTTTAACCGTGTCGCAGGTTCTTAAGGAGATTCTCCCTTCGCGGTTTCATTCCAGGGTTACGGTTATCTCGGGCCCTAGCTTTGCCCAGGAGGTTGCCCGCCGGATTCCTACCGCAGTGGTAATAGCAGCGAAGGAGCCGGCGGTCGCCCGAAGGGTTCAGGAGCTTTTCAGGACCCCCTATTTCCGGACCTATACCAGCCCGGATGTTATCGGGGTCGAGCTGGGGGGGGCGCTGAAGAATGTAGTTGCCCTGGCTGCGGGAGTGAGTGACGGATTGGGCCTCGGTTTCAATACCCGGGCCGCCCTGATGACCCGGGGACTGGCAGAGATCACCCGGCTGGGGGTCAAGATGGGAGCCAACCCCTTGACTTTATCCGGGCTTGCCGGGGCGGGCGATCTTATTCTTACCTGTACCGGGGATCTGAGCAGGAATAGAACGGTAGGGATCAAGTTGGGTAAAGGTATGAAAATAAAGGAGATCCTTTCAAGAATGAAAATGATAGCCGAGGGGGTAAAGACAGCCAAGTCCGCTTATGAGCTCTCCCGGAGGTATCAGGTGGAGATGCCAATTACCGAGCAGGTATATCTTATTCTTTACAGGAATAAGAAGCCGGAGAGGGCGGTAAGCGATCTGATGGGTCGAGATCTCAAGACGGAATTGGAAAAAGTTAATATAATGAAAGGGGGTTAGAGATGTCAGAAATTCTTCAGCAGGAATTCTTTGGGTACACCTTGCTTCAGATAATTATTGTCCTGGGGGCAGTTGTTGTCGGCTTTATAATTATCCAGAAGATCGCCAGTGCCTTCGGTGGGAAGAAAGAGACTTCCTTCGGGATTAAGGTTAAATGCCTGAACTGCGGATGGGTGGGAAGCGTGGGGAAATACGATCGCCGCTGCCGCCGCTGCAGCTCCGATAGCCTGGAAGAAACCGGGTAGGTTTTTGGAAATTTATAAAAATATGTCAGAATACCCCGTTCTGTGAACGGTGATGAATGACATCCATATAATTCCCTCTCCCCTGGAGGGAGAGGGTTAGGGTGAGGGGGAAAACAGATAGAATTTTCACCCCCACCTTGATCCTCCCCCATCAAGGGGGAGGAATTTGTTTTGGTTGCCCCGTAGTTCTGCTGCGGGGTAATTCACTTGCCCTCCGGAGGGGTGAGGATGCCGGCAGAGAGGATGAGCTTAAAGGCGTCCTCAATCGAGATATCGAGGGGAACGGTCTCTTCCTCGGGAACCAGGAAGTAATAGCCGGTAGTAGGATTCGGGGAGGTGGGAAGAAAGATACCGATTGTCTTTTGCTGGGTCTTCTTCTGAAGCTCACCGTCGTTCTCTTGGGTGACAAACGCAACGGCATAAACCCCTTTCCTCGGCCATTCAACCAATACTACCCGCCGGAAGTGCCTTGCCTCCTGGGTAAAGATACTCTCGATCAGTTGTTTTATTCCCTGGTAGATAGTGCTTACCAGAGGGATCCGGGCAATTATATGGTCCCCATAACTGACCAGTTTCTTTCCGATATAGTTTCTGGTCAAGATGCCGGCGATAAGGATGATTATGAGGGTAAAGATGACCGCTAATCCGGGGATGTGAGTGCCGAAGATATTATCCGGATGGAATCTATTTGGTACGAAATCGAAAAAACTCCCTGCCAGCCCGAAGAGAGCCTTCACCACCACAATGGTAGCCGCTATCGGTACCAGGACTAAAAGGCCGGTAGCAAAATATTTCTTGATCAGGTCCTTTAATTTCTTAAAAATTTTAAGCCCCTTTCCCTTTTTTAATTAATGATTAATATCATATACTTTTGTGGATTTGTCAATATGATCGTCCGCACATTGAATTGGGATTTGGGATTTGGTCATTGGGATTTTGTCTTCCGAAACATATTATTGAACCTTCAGGGTCCGCATGCGGTTGATTGCCGCTGCCACCTCAAAGAGCCTGGGGACGGCCAGGTCGGCGGGCTTGAAATTAGAGAAATGGTCGAATCCATTCTTTTCAAGGTCATCCATCAGCTTGGTTAGACCCTCGGTCAGGCTTTCCCCCCTACCGGCATATCTTGCGGAATAGTAATGGATAAGCTCCCCGATTGCCCGGGTCTGAGACGGGTCAACGAGCTGCTCAATCGCCGAGAGGTCGATCGGGGTTTTCCCGAACAGGATCTGCTTCAATCCCCGGGAATCGATCTTTACCTCCCTCTTCCCCCGGCTGGGATTAAAGCTTGCCGGAGAAGGCGAGCGGGGGGTGAGGGTGCCGAAATTTGAGTCCCTGTCCGTAGTCCTTGAGGTCCGGTATTTTTCTGCAATCTCACGGGCTTCCGTACCTACATCCTGGGGGACGAACTCATCCATCATTATGATAGTATCGGCCACCTCGAAGTATTCCCCCGACCCTCCGGCCACCAGTATGGTGGAGACTCCGTAGTCGGTAAAAAGCGAACCCACCTTGTCGATAAAAGGGGTAATCGGCTCCTTCTCCTTGACTACCAGTTCCTGCATGCGGGCATCCCGGATCATGAAGTTGGTAGCCGAAGTGTCCTCATCCACCAGGAGCAGTTTGGAGCCCGCCTCTAGGGCCTCGATGATGTTGGCCGCCTGGGAGGTGGAGCCGCTGGCGTTATCGGTTGAAAACCGGACAGTATCCTTTTTAAAGGGAAGGTTGCTTATGAAGGGGCTGATATTTACCTTTTCCACCCTCCTCCCATCCTCGGCCCGGATCTTGACGGCACCGGGATCGGTAGCGATATATTCCCGGCCGTCCCCGGGAATGTGGGGGTAGATCCCCATCCCGATGGCGTTGAGCAGGGTGCTCTTGCCGTGAAATCCCCCTCCCACAATCAGGGTTACCCCTTGGGGGATCCCCATCCCGACGGTTTTCCCCCGGTTGGGCAGATCGAGATCGACCCTTAATTTTTCCGGGGAGTTGAAAGTGATTACCTTCGTTACCTCTCCGCCCTCGATCAGGACCCGGTCATCCACTCCGCTACGGCGGGGCAGGATGGAGCCGTCGGCAATGAAAGCGCTTAGGCCTTTCTCCTTCAGCTGCCGCGGAACTTCTGCGTAGTCCTCCACTACCTGGATATGGGTAAGGAGGTCCTTTTGTGGAAGGCTGATAAAGAAGAGAGAGTCTTTTACGATCCGGGGGAGTTCATTGAAAAACATCTCCCCGGCCTCCCGGCCCAGGATAGTTCTTCCCCGGGCAGGAAGTCCCATAAAAAACCGGGCTTCAACCTTCTGGGAGGTGACCGATATCGAGGTTCTTTCCAGTACCTCCTGCCC
>CP070770.1:466676-474248 GCA_020345765.1 Deltaproteobacteria bacterium | reverse complement strand
ACGGAAACTTGCCGCCTCAGGCGGATTTCTAACGGGGTAAGGTTACCCATGGAGCAATATCACCGAACAGTACTAAAAGATGAAGTAATTGATTTTTTGAATCCCCAAACGGGAATGCTCTATTTCGATGGAACCCTGGGAAGCGGTGGGCATGCCCAGGCGATCCTGAGGGCAAGCTCCCCTGCCGGAAGACTGATCGGCGTGGATTGGGATGAAGAAGCCCTGAAGGTCGCCCGGATCAGGTTAAAAGAATTTGGCCGGAGGGTCATATTTGTCCGGGATAATTTTAAGAATGTCGGGAGGTTCCTTAAAAGCCTGAATGTATCCTCTCTCGACGGGGCCCTGTTAGACTTAGGGGTCTCTTCCGAGCAGCTGGAACAGGCCGACCGGGGCTTTAGCTTTCTTTCCGAGGCAAGGCTCGATATGAGAATGGACCGAAGAAAAAAGAGATCGGCTTTTCACTTGGTAAACCGGCTAAATGCCTCGGAATTGGAAAGGCTCATCCGACAGTACGGTGAGGAAAAATGGGCTAAGAAAATAGTTAAAGCAATAATCCTGAGGCGGACCGGAGGCCATCCTATTACAACTACCACGGAACTGGCAGGGATAGTCAATGCCGCTATTCCCCGGACCTACCGTCCTAAGAGGATCCACCCGGCAACCAGGTGCTTTCAGGCCCTGCGCATTGCGGTAAACGATGAGCTCGGGAATCTGGAAACTTTTCTCCGAGAGATCGTAAGGTTTCTGACCCCGGGGGCGAAGATCTTAATTATCAGTTTTCATTCCCTGGAGGATCGAATAGTTAAAAGAGCCTTTAAATCCTGGGCGGAGGGATGTGAATGTCCCCCACATCTACCTAAATGTGTCTGCGGGAGGGAAAAGATGTTAAAGATCCTGACCAGATCGCCGATCATCCCATCCCCCGAGGAAGTAAGAGAGAATCTGCGCTCCCGAAGCGCCAAGCTCCGCGTTGCCGAGAGACGCCTCTCTTAAATAGAACGACAAGAATAATTTCATAGATAGGTTAGTGTTGTAAACACATAAAGATGGATAAATCCTAAGCACTAAGCACCAAATTCTAAACAATATTAAATGACCAAAATTCAAAATACAAAACCTTATCTTGAGTTACTAGTAGGGTTGTCGAAGGAATTGTTTTAAACATTTGATATTTGAATTTTGAATTTGTTTAGGGTTTAGGATTTGGGATTTAGAGTTTATCAGCATAATGACATATGAAATATCATCCGCAGATTTTTAAAACGTTTTATATGAATTGCGATGAGTAAAAAACGCAGGACTCAACCTAAAAGATCTGGAATGGGCAAAACGCTCCTGTCTCCCCTACTCGTTATTGCCCTGCTGCTGGCCAGCTCGCTCTTCCATGTCTGGTCGCAGCTCCAGATCCTCAAACTGGGGTACCAACTCTCTCAGGCTACCGCCGTCCATGAGGGTCTCTCCCAAGAAAATGCCCAGGCGCGCCTGGAAGTGGCAACCCTGAAGGCTCCGGAGAGAATAGAAGGTATCGCCCGCGGTACTTTAGGACTGAATATTCCTCAACCTGAGCAGATAATCGTTATTAAATAATGAAGAAAACGCGGATAATTGTAATCGGACTATTCTTTCTTCTCTGCCATCTGGTAATCCTGAGCAGGACTTTCCAGCTCCAGGTCTTGAGCAGTGAAACCTTAAGGGCAAGGGCGGAAAGGCAACAACGAAAGACCATTGCCTTGACCCCTCGACGAGGAAGGATCTTCGACCGCGAGGGCCAGGAGTTGGCGGCAAGCGTCGGGGTGGACTCAATATATGCACAACCTCAGAAGATATTGACCCGGCAAGCGGTCGCCCGCCAACTTTCACCCGTCTTGAGAATTTCCCGGAAAGAACTCCTGAAAAGGTTTTCCTCTGAGAGGCAATTTGTCTGGCTATCTCGCCGGATCTCCCCTTCTCAATCCCAGAGGATCAAGGCTCTTGAGCTGAACGGAATCGGTTTTATCCGGGAGAACAAGAGATTTTATCCCAATCGAACTTTAGCGGGCCATCTGCTGGGGTTTGCCGGATTGGACAGTCAGGGGCTGGAAGGGCTGGAGCTGAAGTATGACTATCTTATCAAGGGAGAGTCCGAGATATTCGTCGCCGAAAGGGACGCCCGGGGCTATATTATTTCCCCTCAGGGAGGAAGCTCTCTGCGATTTTTCGAGGGGAATGATCTTTACCTAACCATCCATAAAGGGATCCAGCATGTCGCCGAGAAAGAGCTTAAGAAAGCGGTTCTGGAAACTAAAGCCAAAAGCGGAACGGTTATTGTTACCAACCCCCATACCGGTGAAGTGCTGGCCATGGCTTTGCAGCCTGAATTCAATCCCAACTGCTTCTGGCGGTATCAGCCCTCCACCTGGAGAAACCGGGCGATTACCGACAGTTTCGAGCCGGGCTCCACCTTTAAAGCCTTCCTGCTCGCGGCCGCCATTGAGGAGTCAATCGTCCGGCCCGATGATCTATTTTATTGCGAGCAGGGCTCCCTGGAAATCGGAGATAACATCATCCGGGACCCCAAGGAATACGGCTGGCTTACCCTGAAGCAGATCATCCATTTCTCCAGCAATATCGGGGCAGGTAAGATCGGGGAAAAACTTGGAAAAGAGAAGTTTTACCGCTATATAACTGCCTTTGGCTTTGGAGAAAAGACCGGCATTGATCTCCCCGGTGAGATCTCCGGCTTAGTCCGCCCGCTCCGGAGCTGGTACCAAATGACATTAAGAACCGTCTCTTTCGGGCAGGGAATCTCTCTTACTCCTATTCAATTGATTAATGCCCTGGGAGCTATCGCCAACGGAGGTCAACTCATGAGACCCTTTGTGGTAAAAAAGGTCGTTGATCCCCGGGGAGAAATTATCCGTACCACCCAGCCCAGTGTTATGAGGAGAGTCATTTCCCCCGGAACCGCCCGGACCGCTACCAGGATCCTGACCGGCGTAACGAAGGAGAATGGGACGGGTTGGAGAGCTGCTCTCGAGGGATACGAGGTTGCCGGGAAAACCGGAACTGCCCAGAAGGCCGACATAATTAACGGAGGATATTCCGAGGACCGATTGATCGGCTCCTTCATGGGGTTTGTCCCCGCAGAAGACCCTAAGCTGGCAATATTGGTGATCATCGACGAACCCCAGGAAAATGCCAACGGGGGATTGGTAGCCGCACCCGTCTTTCGACGTGTTGCGGAAAAGGCCCTTTTAATTATGGGGACCCCCCCCACTCAGTTCGTCTCTGTTCCCTCCTCTACCCAATTCAAAACGAAACCCGGGGTTACGGAACCGCCGCCCCCGCTTAAAATACCCCGGACGAGTTCTTCGGATGAGGTTCAACTGCCCAATCTTACCGGGTTAAGCCTGCGCCAGGCCCTGCTTGCCGGGCAGGCCACTGGACTAAAACTAAGGATCAGTGGTAGTGGTCAGGCCGTCGAACAGAGGCCGACCCCGGGAACTGCCATGAGCCGAGGCGAGGAGTGCTGGATAAAACTGCGTCCCCGCTCTTTATAAGATGAAACTGGACCAATTAATTAAGGGTTTGGAATTAGTTGAGTTAAGGGGATCCGTTTCTCCGGAGATTAAAGGAATTGCGTATAACTCTCTCAAGGTCGAGCCGGGATTCCTCTTTGTGGCTATCCGGGGGCTGAAGGAGGACGGCCACAATTTTATCGAGGAGGCGGTAGGCAAGGGGGCACAGGCAGTAGTAATGGAAATACCGAAACCCGAGTTCAACGGGGCAACCCGGATAACGGTACCGGACAGCCGGAAGGCCTTGGCACTCCTCTCCGCCAGATTCTACGGTGATCCCTCGGAGGGGATTAAGCTTATCGGGATAACCGGAACCAACGGGAAGACTACCACTGCCTATCTGACGGAATCCATCTTGAAGCAGAACGGCTATCGGGTAGGGGTGATCGGAACGATCAAGCACTGGTACCCGGAAAAGGTATTAACCGCCCAGCACACTACCCCGGAGTCCTGGGAGCTTCAAGGCATCCTCCGGGAGATGGCCGATCACCGCGTTGACTGTGCAGTAATGGAGGTCTCTTCCCATGCTCTGAACCTCCGGAGGGTGGACGGATGTCAGTTCGATGTTGGACTCTTTACCAATATCAGTCAGGATCATCTGGATTATCACGGCAGTATGGAGGACTATTTTGCCAGCAAACAGAAATTTTTCTTGGAGAAGCTCCCGGAGAGTCGTAAGCAGAATAAGTGGGCCATCTTCAATCTCGATGATCCCTGGGTGAGCTCAATCGGCATCCCCCCGGGGCTGAAACCTCTCCGCTTCGGCAGGAAGGAAGGAGCCGAGGTGACTGCCCAGAATGCCAGGCTCTCTCTGGAAGGGATCCGGGCTAAATTAAAGCTTCCGCAGGGCAATCTGGAGATATCTTCTTCCCTCCTGGGAGAGTTTAATCTGTCCAATATCATGGCTGCCACCGCAGTGGGAGTGAGCCTGAAAATCCCCCGGGAAAAGATCAGAAAAGGAATAAAGGCGGCCCTGCCGATCCCCGGGAGGATGGAAAGGGTTGCCAACAAGCGCGGGATAAACATCTTTGTCGACTATGCCCATACCCCTCAGGCCTTACAGAGTGTCCTGGAAAGCCTGAGTGGGCTCACACCGGGCAGAATAATCACGGTATTCGGCTGCGGAGGAGATCGCGACCAAAGCAAAAGGCCCCTGATGGGAGAGATCTCGGCCCGGCTCAGCGACCTTACCATCATAACCTCGGACAATCCCCGAGGGGAGGATCCGGACAGGATAATCTCCGATATCAGTCAGGGCACGGAATCCGTCTTAGGAGGGCACCGCCAGTACTCCCCTCGGAAAATAACGGAAAGATTTAAAACCAAAGGGTACCTGACCGTCGCCGATCGAAAAGAAGCAATCCGGATGGCCGTTGCGGTTGCCCGTAAGGGCGATTCGGTTCTTATCGCCGGCAAGGGACACGAGCATTATCAGATCGTGGGGAATAAGCAGGTCCTTTTTGATGACGCCGAGCAGGTAAGGGAAGCATTTAAAAGCTTAAACCATCATGGTAAAGCAGAGTCCAGATAAATTCTCCTGCCCGGATATATTGAAGTCAACCGGAGGAAAGTTGACCCGGGGGGAGCTGTCGACCGGCTTTCAGGACATCTCTACCGATTCCCGAACGGTCAGGTCAGGAGAGCTATTTATCGCCCTGAAAGGTGAGCATTACGATGGGCATGATTTTCTTCCGCAGGCAGTCAAACGGGGGGCAACGGGACTCCTTATCCAAAACGCTTCTCCCCTGCTCCGGACACTCCCTCCGCCCGAGGCGGACCGGAAAGAGCCGGTGGTAATCGAGGTAAACGATACCCTTTACGCCCTGGGCCAGATCTCCCATTACTGGAGGAAAATGCATCCCATCTCCTTGGCTGCCATTACCGGAAGTAATGGGAAAACCACCACCAAGGAGATGCTGGCCGGGATCTTGGAACATTCATATAACGTGCTGAAAACCGAAGGAAATTTGAATAATCTGGTCGGGGTTCCCTTGACCCTGCTCCGTCTTTCCGCCGAGCACGAGATCGCGGTGCTGGAACTGGGGACCAACCAGCCCGGGGAGATTACCCGCCTGACCGAGATTACCGAACCCCAGGTGGGGGTCATTACCAATGTCAGTGATTCCCATCTGGAATTCCTCAAGACCAAAGAAGGGGTAGCCCGGGCCAAGGGGGAGCTGTTTCACACACTAAGAACCGGCAGCACCGCTGTCTTCAACGCCGATGATCCCAGCGTAGCGGCACTGGCAGACTCCTATCCGGGCAATAAGCTCTCTTTCGGGATCAAATCCCCGGCCGATGTCCGGGCAGGGGATATATTCTCCCGGGGCACGAAGGGGACGAAATTCAAATTAATTACCCGGGACGGACGGATTTCCCTCAACCTTGCTGTCCCCGGAATAACCAATGTTTACAACGCCCTGGCCGCTTCGGCAGTCGCCCTGATCTTCAATACTGAGCTCAGAACGGTCAAGAAGGCCCTGGAGAAATTCACCTCTTTCCCCGGGCGTATGGAGATTATCCATTTAGACAAGGGGATCTACCTGCTCAACGATACCTATAATGCAAATCCGGAATCCATGAAGGAGAGCCTCAATACCCTGAGTAATCTGGGTAAAGACGGGCGGACGATCGCCGTCCTGGCAGACATGCTGGAACTGGGGGAGACCGCGGAAGCTTCCCACCGTCAACTGGGCAGAACGGTCGCTGATCTCGATATCGACCTTCTGTTTGTTACCGGGCAGTGGGCAGAGGCGGTCATAAGCGGGGCTAAAGAGAAAGGGATGAATAATAAAAGCGTATCTATCGGTATAGATCATAAAGAAATTGTCCGACAACTAAAAGAGACCGTTCGGAACGGCGATTGGATTTTAGTCAAGGGCTCAAGAAAAATGAGAATGGAGAGAATCGTCGATTCACTCTCCGGGAAAAGGGGCAGTTAATGCTTTATCACTTGCTCTATCCACTCTCTGATACCTTTATTGTATTCAATGTCTTTAAATACATCACCTTCAGGACCCTCGGGGCAACCCTCACTACCCTGATTATTTGCCTTGCTTTCGGTCCCTGGTTAATCAGGATTCTTTCGAAAAAGGAGATCCAGCAGCAGATCCGCGAGGATGTCCCTTCCCGCCATCTGGTCAAGGGAGAGACCCCCACAATGGGGGGGACCCTGCTCCTGCTTGCCATTACCATATCGACCCTGCTCTGGGCTAACCTCAGTAATCGATATGTCTGGATTATCCTTCTGCTCACCGCCGGATACGGGCTCATCGGTCTCTTCGATGACTACCTCAAGCTGATTAAAAAAGAGCGGAAAGGGCTGGGAGTAAAGGGAAGATATAAACTGCTCGCCCAGCTTCTCCTTGCCCTGATTGTTGGTGTTGTCCTTTATTTCGATCCCAATTTCCCTAAAATCCTGGCGGTTCCGTTTTTGAAGCCGGAGATATTCTCCCCGGATCTGGGCTGGTTTTACATAGTCTTTGCCCTGTTGGTTATCGCGGGTACCTCCAATGCGGTGAACCTGACCGATGGTCTTGACGGACTGGCCATTGGGCCGGTTACCATTGCTGCCGGCACTTATTTAATCCTGGCCTACGTCAGCGGACATACTATCATCGCCAAATATCTTCAGATTACTCATGTTGCCGGAAGCGGGGAGCTGAGTATCTTCTGCGGGGCGATGGTGGGGGCAGGTCTGGGTTTTCTCTGGTATAACACTTATCCTGCTCAGGTATTTATGGGGGACGTTGGCTCCCTGGCCCTAGGTGGGGCTCTGGGGACCGTAGCCGTGATAAGCAAGCATGAGCTCCTCCTGATTCTGGTGGGAGGACTCTTCGTGTTGGAAACCCTTTCGGTGGTCTTTCAGGTAGCTTCCTTTAAATGGACAGGTAAAAGGCTCTTCGATATGGCGCCGATTCACCATCACTTTGAGCTGAAAGGCTGGGCCGAGCCGAAGATTATCGTCAGATTCTGGATAATCTCTATTATCCTGGCGCTGGCGGCACTGGGTACT
>CP070770.1:458905-466576 GCA_020345765.1 Deltaproteobacteria bacterium | reverse complement strand
TCCTTCCAGGACGACGATGACCACCCCGAACTGAGCGCCGACCGGGATGGTTTTCGCAAAAATGGTAACGATCTGCTCCGGACGGGCATTGGTGCAGATGTCGTAGTCCTTGGGTTCATTGCCCATGAGTATATCCCGGACACACCCACCGCAGAAATAGGATTCGAAACCGGATTCCCGCAGGGTCCGAACGATTTGGTTTGCCTTCTGAATCATCATCGACCTATTGATAATGAAGTGTTCTTTTCCTTCTGACGGAGCTTCCACAGCTCGAACAGGGACTCCGCCAGACCGAGAGCAAAGTCTCTTCCCCGCTCGCCGTTTTCCAGCTGCTCCATCCATCGCTCCGGTATTCCCGATACCCCGTGGTATGCTCCGGCAACGGCCCCGGCCATCGCCCCGATAGTGTCCGCGTCGCCGCCGAGAGAGATAGCGCCGATCACCACCTCCCGGAAGGAAAGATTAGAGCGAAGGAAGGCATAGAGGGCGGCCGGGACCGATCGCGGGGCAGTAACTTCATGACCCAAGTTCAAAGCGATCTGTAACGGTTCCGGCTTGGGATCGGAGTAAAGCAGGGTTTCCACATCATCCAGCACCTGGAGGTAGTCCTTTGATATATTCCCGACTGCTCCCCGGACTGATTCGATGAACGTCTCTCCCCGGGGATTTTCCCGGGGATCGGCCCGGGTAGCCACCGCAATGGCGGCTGCTTGGAGGATCGCTCCTCCCACCCCCAAAGGATGGGAATGAGTAATTAAGGCCTGGTCATGGGCAGCCTTGCGGAGTTGATAGAAATCGTCATGGAAGAACACTCCCACCGGGGCGACCCGCATCGCTGCCCCGTTGCCAAAAGACCCGTCCGGGAAGACTATCTGGGCGGCTTGGTGCCAGGCTACCCCTTGAGCGATTGCCTTCAGGCATCTTATTGCTCCCCAGGCATAGCCCCTTTCCGGATGGCAGCCCCGGGAAAATCTCATTGCCAATCTTGCCGTATCCAATCCTTTACACTCCAAAAGCGACTCGGCGAGGATCAGGGTCATCTCGGTATCGTCCGTGTAAACTCCCGAGAATACCCTCTCGATCTCCTCACCGTTCTCGGTCCAGCCTTTCCCCGGTGGAGCTCCCTCAAAAGGCCGTCCCAGGGCGTCCCCAACAAAGGTTCCCAGGACGGCCCCGATGAATTTATCTTTAATTATCTGATATTCCATTTTCGGGAGTTAAGAGATTGAATAGATAAGGCCGGCCATTGACTGGGGTAATCTTCTCAGATTAGAAAAGCCCGGCCCTCGGGTTATCAGGATTAATCTTCTCGAATTCCTCGAGCAGCTCTCGGCTGCGGCGACTTAGCTTCTTCGGCGGGACGATCTTCACAATTACATATTGGTCTCCCCTACCTTTGCCTTTTAGTTTGGGGACTCCCTTCTTCTGGAGGCGAAGCTTCTGACCCCCTTGGGTGCCCGAGGGGATGGTCATCGTAGTCGGACCGTCAATAGTAGGGACCGAGATCTTTGCCCCCAGGGCCGCCTCGGTAATCGTTACGGGTAGCTCCAGGTAGATGTCTTCTCCTTTCCGGGTAAAAAGCGGATGGGGTCTAACTTTAATAGAGATATAAAGATCACCGGGTGCCCTCCCGTTATTACCGGCGTCTCCCTTACCGGCTAAACGCAGGTTGGCACCGGTATCCACTCCCCCCGGCACCTTAACGGAGATCCGCTCTGATTTGCGAACTCTCCCTTCGCCGCGACATTTCTGGCAGGGATCACCTATTACCTGGCCGGTGCCCCCGCATCTCCGGCAAGCCTGAGTGATACTCAAGAATCCCTGACCAGCCCTGGTCTGGCCGGAACCTCCACAATCCGGGCAGGAGTGCTTCCCGCTTCCCGGACGGACGCCGCTTCCCTGGCAGTCGGGACATGGGGACAGCCTCTGCATACTCATCTGGTTGGTAATTCCCTTTACTGCCTCCTCGAAGTCGATCTCCATCGTGTAATTGAGGTCCTTACCTCTGCTAGGCTTTCTCTTTTGACTTTTCCCGAAGATATCGCCAAAGATGTCTCCCAAGTCGCCGAAGTTCCCTGGTCCTCTTTTGAAATCGAAACCGCTGAAATCGAATCCCTGAAAGCCTGCCCCGGACCGGGTATAGGCCCGGAAAGGATCGAAGTTGGATTTGAAATCGGCGTGGCTGAACTGGTCGTAGTTAGCCTTTTTCTTCCTGTCACCCAGGATACTGTAGGCTTCGGAGATCTCTTTAAACCGGGCCTCGGCCTCCTGGTTTCCCGGATTTACATCCGGATGATATTTATGGGCGAGTTTGCGGTATGCTTTCTTGATCTCTTCCTCGGTGGCATTCCGGTTAACACCGAGAATCTCGTAATAGTCCCTTTTTGCCATCCCTAATAAACCTTATTATAATACCGGTAAAACATTTAAAATTATAGCTTTTTGCTTCCTTCCTGTCAAATACAGAAATAAAAAAGGGAGGCATTTAGCCTCCCCTTTTAAGAGTATGTTTTTGGAGATTATTTAACTTCTACCTTGATCTGCTTCGGCTTTGCCTCCTCCACCTTGGGCAGGGTTACCTCCAAGATCCCATCCTGGAATTTCGCTTCGACCTTGTCCCGTTCGATATTAGTGGGGAGAGCAAATGACCTCTGAAAAGTTCCGTAGGAGCGTTCTATCCGATGATAGTTTTCTTCCTTGACCTCCTTTTCGAACTTCCGCTCGCCTTTCAGGGTTAGGGTATTGTCCTTGACCTCCAGGTTAATATCATTCTTACTGATTCCCGGCAGCTCGGCTTTCATGATTATATTATCACCGGTTTCATAGATATCCACCGGAGGTGACCAGATCCCCGGTGCCAGACTTTCGTCAATACCCCGGGAGCGGGAAAGGGTATCTTCAAACAGGCGGTCCATCCGCTCCTTAAAAGAAACCAGGTCTTTAAAGGGGTCCCATCTTACCAGAGCCATAATACTCACCTCCTTTCAAATCATAATAGTGGAGTTACGGTTTGTCGCTATCCTCAAACTCCGCATCAATAACATCCTCATCCTTCTTGGTTTCCCCGGGCGGTTCCTGCTGGTCGGGCTCGGTCCCAGGAGGTTGCTGGGCCTGTCCGGCCGAGGCGGTCTTATACATTATCTCTGCCAGCTTATGGGAGGCCTGGGTGAGGTTCTCGATCGCCCTTTTCATCCGCTCGGTATCCTCGCTCTCCAGCTCCTTCTTTGCCTCCTTCAGGGCATCTTCCAGCGACTGGACATCGGCGGAAGGGAGTTTATCCTTATTCTCATTGAGGGTCTTCTCAGTGGTGTAGATTATGGTATCCAGTTGATTCCTGGTATCGATCTGCTCCCTTCGCTTTTTGTCCTCCTCCGAATGGGTCTCCGCCTCGCTGACCATCTTCTTAACCTCTTCTTCCGAGAGCCCGCTGGAGGCGGTGATGGTGATCTTCTGCTCCTTACCAGTAGCCATATCCTTGGCAGATACATTAACGATCCCATTGGCATCGATGTCGAAGGTTACATCTATCTGGGGAATACCCCGAGGGGCCGGAGGGATGCCGACCAGATGGAACTTACCCAGGGTCCGATTGTCCCGGGCCATCTCTCTTTCCCCTTGGAGCACGTGGATCTCCACACTGGTCTGGTTATCAGCGGCAGTGGAGAAGATCTCGCTCTTCTTGGTGGGGATAGTAGTATTGCGCTCGATCAATCTGGTCATTACCCCTCCCAGGGTCTCGATACCCAGGGAAAGGGGGGTTACATCGAGCAGAAGCACATCAGTAACATCCCCGGCCAGCACCCCACCCTGGATTGCCGCCCCGATCGCCACTACCTCGTCAGGGTTGACACTGCGGTTGGGCTCCTTCCCAAAAAGGTTCTTGACCAGTTCCTGGACCTTGGGTATCCGGGTGGAGCCCCCTACCAGCACTACCTCGTTGATGTCCTTCGTACTTTTGCCGCAGTCCTTCAATGCCAATCGACAGGGCTCCATGGTCTTTTCGAGAACGTCGCCCACCATCTGCTCGAATTTTGACCGGGACAGTTTGATATTCATATGCTTGGGGCCGGAGGAGTCGGCGGTGATAAAGGGAAGGTTGATCTCGGTCTCCGGAGTAGTGGAAAGCTCGATCTTCGCCTTTTCCGCTGCCTCCTTCAAACGCTGCATTACCATCGGGTCCTTGCTCAGATCGATTCCCTGATCCTTCTTGAACTCAGCCACCAGCCAGTCAATGATCCGTTGATCGATATTGTCCCCACCTAGGTGGGTATCGCCGTTGACTGCCTTGACCTCGACCACATTGTCCCCTACCTCGAGGATGGAGATATCGAAGGTCCCCCCCCCGAAGTCGAAGACGGCAATGGTTTCATCCTTCTTTTTATCCAGCCCATAAGCGAGAGCGGCCGCGGTAGGCTCATTGATTATCCGTTTCACATCGAGGCCGGCGATCTTCCCGGCATCCTTGGTAGCCTGCCTCTGACTGTCGTTAAAATAGGCCGGGACGGTGATCACCGCCTCGGTCACCTTCCCACCGAGATAAGCCTCGGCCGAGGCTCTGAGCTTTTGCAGAACCATGGCCGATATCTCCGGGGGAGGATAATCCTTTCCCTTGATCTGGACGACCGCATCCCCGTTCTTGGCTTCTGCCACCTTGAAAGGTACCATCTTCATCTCTTCCGTGACTTCAGGGTACTTCCTCCCCATAAACCTCTTGATGGAAAATACGGTGTTCTCCGGGTTGGTTACTGCCTGCCGGCGGGCTACCTGGCCGACATGGCGCTCCCCTTCCTTGGTAAAGGCTACCACCGAAGGGGTAAGCCGATTACCCTCCTCATTGATGATTACCTTCGCCTCCCCTCCTTCCATTACCGATACTACTGAGTTGGTAGTTCCTAAATCTATTCCGATAATTTTACCCATTTTTTCCTCCTTCTTAGTTTAGATATGTCGAATAGGTCAGCCGGTTAAGCCTGACCCAAGATATTTCGGGATAAAATCCCTTTCAACTTAAAATTTAATCATTGCTTTCAGATTTGTCAACAATTACGCGGTTTTTTTATATTTTTTTTAACAGTCCCGCTGTCCCCATTTTGTCCATTTTTAACAAAAAAAGAGGCCCTTTTCACGGGGCCTCCTCTGAATGATTCTTTATTGTTGGGAATTAAGGTTAATATCCCTCAGAGCAGTCTAGTCCTCTTGTACTTAAAGCCACGTTACTTCCGTCAAGAGTCATGGTCCACGTTGCACCATCATCAGTCTTCATAGTCCAGGTGCCCTCAATAACGCCTTCCGTACCTTCAGGCCTCGTCCAGGTTAACTGCCCATATTCATATGGATCCTCCCAAATCATTGTTGTTGCCCCGATACTTATAACATAGTAATATTCTACTCCTAAAAACTCAGGTCCGGCACACTCAAAATTAGTTTCAGTCCAGGTAACAATTAACTCCCCATATTCTGAGTCATAGACATATGTCCCCTTGGCAGAGTATGTTTTCCCACTACTGTCACCATTACCGCAGGCGAACATCGACCCAGATATAATGAGGATAGCAAAAATAACTATTGCCCATGCCGATTCCTTTCTTCCTCTCATCTTCTTCCTCCTTTTAAAGGGTTTTCTTTAATAAGTACTGGTAATTTACCAATATTTTACTTGTATAAAATAGGAATAAATGCCTGTTAAGTGTTTTTCAGTTATTTTACTGGCCGACAATGGTGAATTCCACTCTCCGGTTCTTCGCCCTCCCCATTTGAGTGGCATTATCGGCTATTGGGTTCGTCTCGCCGTAACCCAGTGCTTTTAGCCGGTCGGGGGAGATCCCGGCGGAGAGTAGGTAGTTCATAACACTATCAGCCCGGGCCTGGGACAGTTTGAGATTGTAGGAATCCGATCCCACACTGTCGGTATGCCCTTCGATTAGAATTTTTATCTGGGGATTTGCTACTAAAATATTGGCTACCTCGTCCAATAAATAAAAGGATTCGGGAAGGATCCTTGCCTTTCCCGTTTCAAAGCGGATTGTCTCGGTAATTACTATCTTCTTTTTCTCGATGTAAACCTTGGACTTCTTTTTCATCACCAGGGGTGGGGGCGGGATCTCCTTTAATTGAAAATCCACCACGGATACATCGTCCTTGTTTACTGTCGTCTGTTTACTAACAGAGAGGTAGCCTTCTGCCACTGCGGTTATGGTGATATTACCGAAGGGTAACATTACCTCATATTTACCGCTTTGGGGATCGGACTGCACCGGTATGACTTCTTTCAGGCTAAAGGAAATATTTGCGGCTAAAGGCTGGCCTTTCTCGTTGGTAACCTGGCCGATAACCTTTCCGACCGTGATCGCCTTATTTAGCGTAATCCGAACATCTTTAACTGTTTCACCGGCAGCTATCTTCACCTTTAACAGCTTTTTCCGGTAGCCGTCTTTGGACACGATCAGTTCAGCCGGGCCTTCCTTTATTCCCGGAGTTATAAAGGCACCGGTCTTTGGATCAGTCGAAAGGTTTGTCAATCCAGTTCCTTTCATCTCTATTATCACCTCACCGAGAGGCTTATTGGTATCGGCGTCAAGCACCTGGCCAGAAACCTTACCCTCGGTCGGCGGGGGAGACAGGGTTTCGACTTCCCGGATAATTTTCGTATCCTCCCCCTTAAGGAAGGCATACGAGATGCCTCCCCGGGCATAGGGGATATCCCAAATCCCGGTCTCCGCAAAGATAGTTAAATTTTCTATCCTAAAATTCAGGCCAATCGGGATATGAATGAATGGAAGGAGATACGGAGTATCTACATGCTCTGGTTCATCTTCAGAATCGGGCTCCAGTATCTCCGTTCCCTCAAACTCACCTCCCCCGACTCCCATCCCCAGCCCAATATACAGATTCACCGGAGAAGAAGGGAAGATTGTCCAGATGCCGGTTGTTGTGAATACGACCGAATAGAACTTCTCAACACCAAAATCCTCTTGCTTCGGAAGCGATCTGTAATCAACCCAATCAAGTGAGAACCTGCCGGAAAAAATCCCCTTTATTCCCCCCTTACCATGGTAAGTATAAGCAAGACCTAATGTCGGTCCAGAAAGATTAAATTCTTGGGGATCGTCCATTTCGTTTTTAATGAATTCCGGAATAGCACTGATTCCGTAATGAAAATCAATGCTGTGCCTCTCGATCGGCTGGGGATAAATAGGGGCTGCTGGAGCCTTCTCGTCTTTGGCCTCAAGTATTAGCTTTTCCTTGACCGAAGGCGCTTTTTCTTCGGCTTTTTTTTCTGGCTCCGGTTTGGCTTCTTTACCGGCCTCTTCCGTTGTCTGCTTTACCTCTTCTTCACCAAAGGCATAGGTATAGCTCAGCCCAAACAGAGCGATTAAAAAGCCCAATGTTATGCTGAAGATAAGGGTTTTTTTCATAAGCTTAGCTAACTCCCTTCCTTTTATTTTACATTTTCCCTTGTTTTTGTCAAACTTGCTCAACAATTTAGCAGGAATCCCCTTACATTTCAATGCCTTATAGCCTCCACCGCTATTAAAAATACGAAAAGAAAGTTATAAAGTAAAAAATAGAGAAATAATTGGGATTTGGAAATTAGTCATTGGGATTTGAACCATAACAGTGGTTTTCTGTTGATATTTTTTAAAGTAGTTGCTTTAATAAACCCCGTCGTCT
>CP070770.1:451099-458805 GCA_020345765.1 Deltaproteobacteria bacterium | reverse complement strand
CCGGCAATCGGCCCGAAACCGGTGCCGGTAATCGTCACCTGAACCCCGGGACACCCGGTAGTAGGCTCGGCACTGACAATAAGGCAGACCGGAGGGACTACGGGAGCCGTTACCGTATCGCTCCCGATATTGCCGCAGTCATCCGTCCCCGTGGCGGTGATGGCAATCGAAGGAACCGTAACCCCGATAAGCACCACCGACCAGTTGCCCCCGGGATCAACCGCTGAAGACTCGCTGTGCCCCTGATCAGAGGTAACCGTTACCGTGGTAATATCGGTATCCGCAGTCCCGGTAACCGTCAGATCGCCGGCAACTACGGTCACTCCCGCCACCGGATAGGTAATCGTCACCGCCACCGCCGTATCCACCTCAAATGTCTCCCCCACCATATCCGAGGCCGTATTCCCGCAGTTGTCCGTCGCCCGCCCAATCGCCGTGTAATCGCCGTCGGGTAAACCGACATAGAGATGCGGCGAGGGAAACCAGCTAGCCCCATCATCGATACTAACCTCACAGGTGGCAAGCCCACTGTCCACATCATCACAGATCGCCGATACCGTCACATTACCCGTCGTCTGACAGGCCAACGGGTCTACATCCACCGTGGGTGGATCCAAATCTACGTAAAAATCTACACTTTCTGAACCCGTATTCCCGCATATATCCTGGATCGATGCCGTGGCCGTATAAGGACCAGTCACCAAACCAGTAAAGGTCGCGCTCCAAACGCCACCCACAATCGGGACGATTTCCGTGACTTCATTCGATCCGGGCAGCTCTACCGTAATATAATCCGGCAGGCCACTGCTCGGAACCGGATCGGTCACCGTCCCGTTCACTACCACTGTCGGCCCATTTATGCACGTGGGTGCAATAATAGTTACCACCGGCGGTGTCGCGTCCACCGTGATCGCCACCGTGTCCGAATCAGAATAACCAAAGATATTGGTAGCGGAACAGGTAATCGTGTACTCTCCATCTGCTACTCCGGTGAAACATATACTTGCTGGATTGATCGGCCCATAGCCATCCATCGTGCAGGCAACCTCTTCCCCACCGTCTTCGATGGCATCCACACACACATTTGAGCTATTAATGCACTCCCCTTCGATGGGTGAAATAATAGTAACTACCGGAATGGGTATCGTGATAGTTACACTATCAATACCAATCCAGCCACACCCATCCTCTACCAAAGCCGTTATCGTATAGGAGCCACCCGCAGGAACATAAAAGGTAGCAGACCAATTACCCCCTACATCTAAAGGCGCCCACTTCGGGGTCTCAGTGGCCCCGGGCAGCTCCGCCGTTACCCCATCCCGGAAGATACCGCTTCCCCCAATATCAGTAGCTATCCCCTCTACTGTCACCATCGAATGGACGATCACAAAATTGGTGATATTTACCACCGGCGGGGTTACATCCACTGCAAAGGTGGAAGAGGCTAAGGCCGAGATGTTCCCACAGGGATCAATGCAGCGCCCCTCCACCGTATAGATGCCACTACCACCAACCACAAACCCGGTGCCGCAGGTCTGCCAGGACCCTCCATCAATTCGCTCCTCACAGGTATCCAGGGAATCATCACAGCTGATAACGGTGTTCACCGTGGTGGTGCATAACGTGCTCCCATCCGCCGGAGTGGTAATCGTCGGCGCCCCCGGCGGGGTGGCATCAACAATGATATGCCTCTCCGGAGATATGGTGGCGCTGGGAATGCTGGCCACCAGGGTCTTGGGGCCATCGGACATAAATACATCCTGGATAATGCATTGGCCCAAAGATAGATTGCAGGTTTCCGCTACTGTAGTCCCATTTACTATAAGCTGAATCGTCGTTCCATCCGGCGCATTTGAACTCACCGTCACATCAACTATATTAGTAGTTATACATTCCCCCTCTAAAGGAGCGGTAATGGCTACTTGACCAACAGAAACAACTATAAAATGAATCCGGGCGGAGATTCTCTTCAGCCATTCAATAGTCGGAAAGGCAGGGACGGTAGTATCAAAGCCGTAAATGTCGCACCTGGCAACTAAATCAAACTCACAACCTCCCGAAGGACCGACATCAAGTGTAACCGAAACCGTCCCGCGTTGATTGGTCGTCCCCGGAACTAAAACGGTTGGAATGCCACCGAAGGGGGGATTGCCGGGATCGTAGGGGGGAACTCCAGGATCTCCTACAGTAGTGCCACTTACCAGAATACCGCCCATATCAGTTGCAGTCAGGCTCGGCCCCGCGCAGGTAGAATTCTCAATATAGAGGGTGATCGGAACTCCCTTAACTGATATCGCCGGAAGTAATACCCCCGCAGTAGGCCCAAGGGTATTTTCTATATTGAATGTAATCGAATCAACATAATTTGGTGAAACTGTCCTCGTACTACCGATAGTAGTCCCGGAAACCGGATCGGTAATTAAAATGGGAAGATCCTTCCCAAAATTAGGCCCGGCTACAATACTGGTTCCCGGAGGCATCGGGATCTTTCTCCCGGGGAGGACGATATCGAAGCCATTTAAGTTCAGGTAGGCAAACCCAGCATCGGCACCAGTTACAAGCCCCTCGCCGGTAACATCAACAACCGGGAGAACATATGAAACCGGTCCGGGGATATAGCTATTTATTGTCTGATAAATAAAGGCCGCATCGGCACCAGACAGGTTCGAATCACCGGTTTGGGCCTTGGTGGCGTTGGCGAGGATAAGATCGGCATGGGCGCTACTCCCAAGAACCACAGTGGCTGAGAGAAATACCGTTATCAGTAAAATAGTCTTCTTTATTCTCGAGTAATTCACTATTTTATATGAAATACAAAGTTATTTATTTATCAAACACCTTACGGACTTTGCGCACAGCCAACACAGGTATCAGAAGAACCGGCATCAATATTAGTAACAGTTACATCGGTAATTCCCGGAGCAAAAGCAGCTGCAGTAATTTCCAATCTAGTAGCGGAACAGGAAAGTAAACCTAAATTCCAAAACGAAGGATTACTAAAGGTGATACTAACTCCTGATCCTGAGCAATCAAAATTGTTACCAATTATAACTAATGGTGAAGGGAACCCGGTCGGAATATGAGCGGGATCACATATAGTCTCAGTTCCATCACAGACACTCGTAATCTCCGGGCCCGGCGGTGGCGGCGGCGGTTCAGTAATTATCACCACTCCATCCTGTTGCCTGTCGGAAGGCAAATCTACATTAACCCTATCCACAAACCTGAAGGTCTCCCAGTTAAACAGTTCGATGTCTACCTCCGACATATCCCCTGTGCTGCCCAGTACTTGGAAGGGTATTTCAGCGAGAATCATAAAATTAGCCGGAGAATACCAATATGACCCACTATCAGAATTTATCCGCATATCAAATCCGCCAATAGCCGGATTCGCTTCATTAATTACACCCATCTCAAATGCAGCAAAAGGCCCGGTAGGATCGTAAACCTGGTCAGGAGGAGGTCCCACTAACTCAAAATAAATTATCGTTTCGTCATAACCGAACATGAAATCGTAGCTTAAGAGTCCGTTAATCGGGTTAATAGGAACGGAAAATGGTGGTACCTGGCAGATCGGGTCAACAAAGGCGCATACCTTTACCCCTACCGTAGATGAATCTACTGAAACTGCAACTTGCTGCTCTACCCCAAAGTGGGCGAGCTGCATACTGACAATTGATATATCGGTTGCGGCAGGGGTTCCCGGATCGGTATCATCCAGGATTACAGAAATCACCACATTCTGAGCAAGACCGTCCGAGCCAAGATAGACCGGTATCGGGATCTCCACATAACCGGATACCCTACCGACGGCCGCATTGGTAGTGGTCTCCTCAAGTATATACCACGATACTCCAATTAAATTATCAGGCAAAGTGTCAGTCCTGATAAATACATTATTCTCATCACTGACCCCGTAGACAATAACTGCTTGCCCTGCAACATCCAATAGATCCCCTTGCTTAACCCCATCGGTTACAAATGAAGCGGTTAAGTCAGTGAAGATATTAGTAAAACCATCGGCGTCGCCGTCATCTACGGTTTCCCCGGAAATGCCGGAAGAAATGGTCAATCCATAGAAAGTTACGGCAAACTGACTGGTCCCCTGGACTCTCGAGCCCACGGGGGTAGGCCCGGTCACCGTAACTGTAAGTGTCGTGGCATCTGCAGTCAGCCCGTTGGTATAGAGGGTGGCCTCAAGAGGGAAAGTTGCGAGGACATAGGGACGCGTAACCTCCCAGGCAGCAGCGACCAGGTTATCCGGAATAGTATCAGTGAATACCCGCAGATTATTCTCATCCATAACCCCAAGCACAATGTAATTACTTGCACCTATCGTCAATCGGTCTTTTCGACCGATTCCATCGGTAAGGAATGTAGCGGTATTATCAGTAAAGATATTCGTAAAGCCATCTGCGTCACCGTCATCAACGGTCTGCCCTCCGGCACCCGAAAAGATAACTCCGCCCAGATACACCTCGGATGTACCCGTCACATTACAGGTTATATAGGGACAGCCGAGGTCGCCAGGAGTGCAGCCGTCAGGGGGTGAGGTGATGGCAAGGATCATACCGGCACAATTAACGTTAACCAGAATCTGAGCAATTCCTGTATTTCCGCAGCCATCATTAGTAGTTGCGGTAATCACCCCTGTATAAGCTCCCGCAGCGATCCCGATAAGGGTAGCCGTCCATTGCCCGGTGGTAGGACTTACTATCGCCATTACGGTTGTGCTATATGACCCTCCTGTCAGGGTCACATTTACCTGGAGTGGCTGGCCTCCGGAGGGTGAGGGATCACTAACGGTTCCGGTAATAATTACCACATCGCATGAAGTGATCGTAGAACCGGCAGTGGGCGATGTAATGGCCACAATCGGCGGGGTTACATCAACCAAGAAGGATACACTCGTACTGCTTGAGAGACTGCAGGCGTCGGTTACCGTTACCGTGGCGGTATAATTACCGGTGGCCAAACCGGTAACTGTCGCCGTCCCGCCGGTGATAACCGCGGTAATACCATCTACCTCGAGCACCGCACTTGCCACCCCGAAGCCGATATCGGTTAAGGAAGCGGTCACTGTCACCGTCGAGGTGCAGAAGGTCGTCCCATCGGTCGGCGAGGTTATGCTGACCGTCGGCGGAGTGACATCCACGCAGAAGCCCACACTCGTGCTGCTGGACAGACTGCAAGCATCGGTTACCGTTACCGTAGATGTATAGCAGCCCGTGGTTAAACCGGAAACTATTGCCGAACCGGTAATGATACTAGTCGTGGTCCCATCTACCTCAAGCACCGCAGTCGCCACTCCGAAGCCGATATCGCTAAATGTAGCATTTACCGTCACCGTCGTCGTACAGAACGTCGCCCCGTCGGTCGGCGAGGTTATACTGACCGTCGGCGGTGTGACATCCACACAGAAACCCACACTCGTACTGCTGGACAGACTGCAGGCGTCGGTCAACGTTACCGTGGCGGTATAGCAGCCCGTGGCCAAACCGGTAATCGTCGCCGTCCCACCGGTGATAACCGCGGTAATACCATCTACCTCAAGCACCGCACTCGCCACCCCAAAGCCGATGTCGCTAAGGGTAGCGTTTACCGTTACGGTCGAGGTGCAGAAGGTCGCCCCGTCAAGCGGCAAGGTTATGCTAACCGTCGGCGGAGTGGTATCCACCGAGAAAGAAATACTCGTACTGCTGGAAAGACTGCAGGCGTCGGTTACCGTTACCGTGGCGGTGTAACTACCGGTAATTAAACCGGTAACTGTCGCCGTCCCGCCAAGGATACCAGCGGTAATACCATCCACCTCAAGCACCGCACCTACTACCCCGAAGCCCACATCGACAAAGGTAGTCGTCACCGTCACGGTCGAGGTGCAGAACGTCGCCCCGTCAAGCGGCAAGGTTATGTTTACCCATGGCGGGGTGACATCCACCTCAAACGATATCGTCGTTGTTGCCCCATTTCCGCAGCTGTCAAGCCCAACAAGCGTGGCAGTATATACTCCCGTCCCGGGGACAGTAAAGGTCTCGGTCCCGTCAGACAGATCGCCGGTTATTCCATTTACCTCAACAATGCAGGAAGTAATTCCAATTCCGGGGGCAGGATCGGTACAGCTCCCCGCAACCACCACGGTGGCAGTGCATAATGTCGCCCCATTAGTCGGTGACGTTATGTTAACCACCGGTGGGGTGGTGTCTACATAGAACGGCACCTGTGTCGATACCCCGGTATTACCGCAGTCGTCAGCCGCCCGTGCCCAGGCAGTGTGTGGACCATCCGCTAAGACAAAGGTCGCCGGGGAATCTTTCCAGGTAACGCCGTCCACGGTCACCTCACAGGAGAATACTCCCAAATCGTCGCTGCAAGAAGCACTTACTACTACCGTCGAGGTGGTAATACACTCATTAACGGTAGGTTCTGTAACCGTAACCGTAGGTATCCCAATATCTACACTGAACGGCACTGATGTCGACACCCCAATATTCCCGCACAGATCCTGTATCGATGCTATCGCCGTACAAGGGGCACTTGCCGGAATTGTAAAGGACGCACTCCAGCTGCCGTCCACCGCTACCGGCACTACTAACACATTTTCGTTTGAACAATCCAGACTTACCGTAATATTAGCCGGCAGACCACTGCCCGGGAACGGATCGGTCGCCGTCCCGCTCACTACTACTGTCGAACTATTTATGCACTCTCCCTCAGACGGCTCCAGAATCGTCACTACCGGATCAATCGTATCCACAGAAAATACCCGAACGGCAGAGTTCGTATTGCTACAATTATCCGCCACCGATGCTATTATTGTTTTCACTCCATCCGTCACCCCGGTGAAGGTAGCCGTCCAGTTCCCCGCCACCACCGGGCGAAACTGCACGGAGCCGTTCAGCTGCACAGTCACGCCATTATTCAGTAACCCGGTAACAATATCGCTGGCCGTCCCGCTAACTACTACCGTAGGTGAATTTATGCACACCCCGGCAGTGGGCACATCAATCGCCACCGAAGGCAGGGTAATATCCACAGTCACCGTGATCGAGGCAACGGCCGTAGAGGCACCGTCACTCGCTACCACCGTAATTGTCTGCGGTCCCTCCAGAAGGGTAATCGTCGCTGTGTAATCCCCTGAGGTAGTTGCCCCCAATGGCACAACATCCGCAGTCACACCATTGACAAACACATTAACCACCGAGAAACCAGGAAAACTGTCAAAAGTTCCGGTAACCGTAACTGGCATTGTATTAATGCAGACACCCGGCGTTGGTGAAGAAATACTAACTCTCCCTTCAGATACAAATACCCAGAAGGATACACTGGTACTGCTTGAGAGCGAACAGACATCCGTAGCGGTGAGTGTGGCAGTATAATATCCATTAGCCAGACTGAAGGTGGTACTCCCGCCGCTCAGATCGGCTGTATATCCACCAACCTCAACTACACACCCATTAACCGCCAGGCCGAAGCCGATATCGGTACAACTCCCCTGAACAACTACCTGATTTGTATTTATAGTAGAGCCGTCAGTAGGCAGGGTGATTGATACCGTCGGCGGGGTGACATCCACGCAGAAACCCACACTCGTGCTGCTGGACAGACTGCAGGCGTCGGTTACCGTTACCGTGGCGGTATAGCAGCCCGTGGCCAAACCGGTAATCGTCGCCGTCCCACCGGTGATAACCGCGGTAATACCATCTACC
>CP070770.1:443263-450999 GCA_020345765.1 Deltaproteobacteria bacterium | reverse complement strand
CCCCGGTCTATGAGAATACCGATGGGGATAGCCGTGGAGTCTGTGTTGCCGGGGACTATGCTTATATGGCTAATGATGCTGAAGTAGGTAGTGCTTTAGCGATCATAGATGTAAGCGATCCGACCGACCCCAGCACCCTGGCATATCGGGATACCTTAGGGACGAATGGCCATGGTGTCTATATTTCCGGGGAGTATGCATATATGGCTAATCATAATTATGGATTAGCGATCATTGATGTAAGCGATCCGACAGAGCCCGGTGCCCCGGTCTATGAGAATACCGATGGGTTGAGCTACGGAGTCTATGTTGTCGGGGAGTATGCCTATGTGGCTGATTATTATACTAGTAATGGTTTAGCGGTTATTAATGTAAGCGATCCGGAAAATCCCGGCACTCCGGTCTATAAGTATACCTTAGGGAATAGCTACGGAGTCTATGTTGCGGGAGACTATGCCTATGTGGCGGATAGTGGTAGCGGTTTGGCGATTATCGATGTGAGCGATCCGGAAAATCCCGGCACTCCGGTCTATCGGGATACCAATGGAAGTAGCTACGGAGTCTATGTTACCGGGGGGTATGCCTATGTGGCTGATGATACTAGCGGTTTGGCAATTATCGATGTAAGCGATCCGACCAATCCCGGCACACCGGTGATCTATCGGGATACCGATGGAGAAAGCCGGGGAATCTATGTTGCTGGGGACTGAAATATACAAATCCCAATGACTTAGAAAGGGATTATTTTATATCTTTTTACCTCGGTTCTGAACCTGCAAACAAGAAGGCGGCTGAAGATTCTCTCCAAAAAACGGGCGCTGTCCCTATTTTAGGGCTGGATTTACTTATGCACCCGGGTCAGCAGAAAGATGCCCGAGGCGGCGAACAGGATGTCCGGCGCCCAGGCAGCGATTATGGGATTGAGGGCACCGGAACGGCCCAGAGAAAGACTGAAGGCGAAGGTTATCCAGTAGGAGAAACCGATAAGAATGCTGAGGCCGACACTCTTGGCGTATCCTGGCCTCCTGCCGGTCTGGAGGGCAAAGGGGAGCCCGATCAGAACAATGATCAGATTAATCAGGGGAAAGGAGAGCTTTGCCTGAAGGTCGGCCAGGTAGGGGTTGGTATCGAACCCCTCCCCCTTAAGCTTTTTAAGATATTTCTTTAGCTCGCCGTAGCTCATCTCCTCCGGCTCCCTCTCTACCAGCTCAAAATCCTTCGGGGTCTGGGAAAAGGGAATCACCCGCTCGGAGAAACTCTCTATCCTATCGACGCTGCCCCGAAAATCCCGGATCGTCCCCTGCTCGAAATTCCATACATTTCCGTTCCATCGGGCTCTTTTGGCGTCGATCCGCTGGACCAGCCGAAAGTCCCGGTCGAACCTGAGGATACTTATCCCCTGGAGTAAATTTTTCTTCGGAAGATAAAAATCGATATTGTAAATGGAATTACGGCTGCGCAGATAAATCTTGTTTTGCTTGATGGTAGCGAGCGACTTGCGCTTCTTAATCCTGATCATCTCGGTAAACTTCAACCTGCGGTTGCTGTCGGGGATAATGAATTCGTTTAAGAAAAAGGAGAAGCCGCTTGCCAGGATCCCGATTACGAGGAAGGGAAGGACAATCCGGTATAGACTCACTCCCCCGGCCTTCAGGGCGGTGATTTCGTTATTTCGATTGAGGATCCCCAGGGAAAGCAGGGTGCCCAGGAGCACCGCCACCGGGATTACCTGAAAAAGGATGAGGGGAGTTTTATAAAGGAAATAATGAAAGGCGTCCAGGAGAGAGGCCTCGTATTTCATCAGCATACTCATCCGCTCGAACAGATCCACAATCAGATAAAGCACCAGGAAGGCCACGATGCTGAGGAGGAATATCCGGAAAAACTCCCGGGAGAGATATCTGGAAATAGTAATCAAAGGGTTCCCTCTCTATTTTTCTTCTTTGATAATACTAACCTTTTGGGGCGGGCTACGGCGGGTTCGACCGGAGGAAGTCCGGTCAATCTTTATTCAAAAGACTTTGCACATCTATTGTAGTAATCCTACTTTTTCCCCTCCACCAACCTCAGATACATCTTGGCGGTTTCGTTTCCGGGCTCCCGCTTGAGCACCTCCTTCCACTCCCTCCTTGCCTCATTGACCTTACCCAGGGAGTAATAGGTGACCCCTAAGTTTATCCCGGCCACCGAGTAACCCGGACGCAGCTTTTTAGCCTCCTTCAGCTCCTTGATCGCCCGCTTGGTATCTCCCTTATCCCTGAGGGCAATCCCCAGCTTCGTCTTGATGTCCACAAAGCCGGGCTGAAGCTTCAGGGCCTTATGATACTCCTCGATGGCTTCATTATACATACCGAGGCTTTTATACACATCCCCGATCTCTACATGCATATTAGCCACCTTCCCCCGGGCAAATTTATCCGGAATGCCGGATTTCGCCTGCACCTGGGAAGCCGCAGCCGCCTGGGCATAAACCTCCTCGGCCTTCTGAAACTTACCCAGGTCACTGTAGGTCACCGCCAGGTTCAGGGAGGCCTCCGTGTAGTTGGGATTAAGCTTCAGCGCCCGCTTGAAGGCCCTTACTGCCATATCGTATTCCCCCCGCTGATGGTAGATCACCCCCAGCATGTGGTAAACATCGGCGAAGCGGGTATTCCTCTTGATGAACTCGGAGAAAAGACCCAAGGCGTCGTAGTAAAGACCGCGGTCAAAGTGTTCCTTTCCCAGAGTATAAAGTTCTTTCAGTTCTTCTTCCATCCTATTGCCCCTTTCTATAAGCCTTTAATGATCTTCCATCCACCCTTCTCCTTGACCAAGGTTAACTGCTCGCGGGTGGAAGAATGCCTTTCCTTCCCACCAACATCCACGCTCAATTCAACCTTCTGGTAGACGGTAGCGTATTCACCCTCCAGGTAGACACTCCGGTCGAAAAATGAAAGCTCGATACCTTTCAGGGATTTAATGCTTCCGGCCACCTTCTGCCCGATAGCGGAGAAGTCCATTCCTTTATCCTGATAATTTTCCGAAATACAGGAAAGGTAAAGGGCAAGATCACCCTTCTCCAGCGCCTTTTCCCTTCTTTTGAGAACCTCGACAATCTCATCCTGAGGAGAGGACGAACAGTATGCGAGGCTTAATAACAGAAAAGCCGAGAGCAGGATCCTGAGCCGCATGGTGTTGCCTAATCCTTTAGTTCCGCCTGGAGCCCCTGAGCCTTTTTCCGATACTTGCTATCGGGGTAGTTATCACTGAGTCTCTGAAGGGCCTCTCGGGCCTCGTCCCACTCCCGCAGTTGGAAGTGACAGCGGGCAATAAAGTAAAGGGCCTTGTCGTCATACCCCAGGCCCGGATAATCCCTCAGGATCCGTTTAAACCTTCCCAGGGCGATCTGATGATCACCCCTCCGATAGTAAAACTTACCGACATAGAATTCGTGCTCAGCCAGTCTCCGGCGGCTGCTCAGCAGCTTCTCCCGGGCGTCCCCGGCGTATTCGCACTCCGGAAACCTCCGGATCAGCTCTTCGAAATGGCTCACTGCCTTCTCGGTCGCCCGCTGATCCCGGTCGATAGACAGGATCAGCTTGTAATGGCATAAACCTAATTGGTACTGGACATAAGGGATGTGTTCATTAGTAGGATGGAGCCTTTTAAACTCCTGGTAACAGATTATCGCCTCCTGATACTCCCGGTTGCGAAAATGCACATCGGCGATCCTGAGTTCCGCCAGAACGGCGTATTTGCTGACCGGGTAATAATCGATAACCTTCTGGAACTTTTCGATAAGCTTGAGGGGATCGCTGGTGGAAAAGATCCCCAACCCCTTCTCCTGGTCGAACTCCTCCATTGCTTCATTATAAAGATCTTCCGCCGGGGGGATCTCCTTGACCTTAGCCCCCGCGCAGCCCGAGATTAGAAGCAACACAAAAATGAGTAAATACTGCTTTTTTTGAAGTGTCCTAAATATCTGCATGACAATGAACTCTAAAACAGATAACTTCCTATTCGGCCCGGGAGATGTATTCCTCCGCGGCCATTGCCGCGGTGGCCCCGTCGCCTACCGCCGTTGCCACTTGACGAAGCAGCTTGGTGCGCACATCCCCGGCGGCAAAGATGCCGGGGCTCGAGGTCTCGGTATTATCGCCGGCCTTCACATATCCCTTTTCGTCAAGCTCGATTACTCCCTGAAGAAAATCGCTGTTCGGCCGGTTACCGATATATACAAAGACGCCTTCCACTTTTAACCGAACCCTTTCGTCCCCTTTAACCTTCTTGAGGTTTAAGTATTCCACCATCTTCTCTCCCCCGATCTCTTCCACTACCGAATCCCAGACGAATTCGATCTTCTCGTTGCCCAGGGCCTTCTCCTGAATTACCTTCTCGGCCCGAAGCTCCGAACGGCGGTGGATCACGTTTATCTTGCGGGCGAATTTGGTAAGAAAAAGCGCCTCCTTAATGGCGGAATCCCCCCCGCCGACTACCGCGATCTCGGCATCCCGGAAAAACGCTCCGTCACAGGTAGCGCAGTAGGAGACCCCTTTGCCTTTGAACTTCTCCTCCCCGGGCACTCCCAGGTTATTCGGCCGGGAGCCGGTGGCAATTATTGCTGCCTTGGCAGTATATTCCTTATCATCTGTGCGGATACCCTTATGATCCCCGTTTAGGGTCAACCTCTCCACTCTCCCCTGGGCGATCTCCAGCCCGAAGCTCTCGGCCTGCTGCTTGAAACTCTCCATCAGCTTCTCCCCGGAGATACCGCCGGGGAATCCGGGATAGTTGTCGATCTGATGGGTAACGGCTGCCTGTCCTCCCGGGATTAACTCTTCGATCAATAGCGTCGCTAACCTTGCCCGGGAGGCATACAGGCCTGCGGTGAGGCCCGCCGGTCCCCCGCCGATTATGATCACATCATATTTGTCACCGGGCATAACTATCGGTCCCATCATACCGTAATCTACCAATTCTTATACTATTAAACAGACATTCTGTCAATGAGCAATGACCAAATCGATTGCAGACTTCAGATTATTGATTGTAGATTTGTAGTCTGGAATCTAAAATCTATAATCTACTAAATATAAGTAATTTGCTTTTTACAGTTTCTTCAGAGTTGCTCCTGCTTGACATTTTTAATAAATATTGATAATTTTCCTTAATAGTTAAGGAGTTAATGGCTTAAAGGAAAGGCTTATGAAAAAGTATTGCTTAGCCTTTTTTCTCTTGATTTTCTTCTCTCTATTCCTCTTGGGGTGTGGTAAAAAAGGACCTCCCACCCTTCCGGAACCGGAGCCATCTGGGAAGGTATATAGCGGGTCGTGATTTCGCCCCTGCTGAAAGGGTTCAGGGATACAGATTTTCAATATTAACTATTTCTCACTACTAACATGAAGACTAGTTCATGATGTAGGATGCATTATTTTCATTATAAAAACAAAGAGCTTTTTTGTGAGGAGGTTCCCCTCAGGGCAATCGCCCGGAGGGTGGAGACCCCTTTCTATGTCTACAGTTATCGAACCCTGAAAAGGCATTTCAAGGCATTTGATTCGGCCTTCGCCCAGGCTCCCCATCTGACCTGTTATTCCGTTAAGGCCAACTCCAACCTGGCGGTTCTCCGCGCCTTCTTCAACCTGGGAGCGGGGGCGGATATTGTCTCCGGGGGAGAGCTGATGCGTGCCCTCAATGCCGGTGCCGATCCCCGGAAGATCGTCTTCTCCGGGGTGGGAAAGAAAAAGGAGGAGATCGAATACGCCCTGGACTCAGATATCCTGCTTTTCAATGTCGAATCATCCCAGGAGCTAAAGATAATAAACTTGATTGCCCGGAAAGCGGGCAAGGTGGCCAGGATTGCCCTGAGGATCAATCCCGATATCGATCCCTCGACCCATCCCTATATCACTACCGGTCTGAATGAAAATAAATTTGGTATCGACATTAAGACCTCACTCCAGCAATACCGGGAGGCAAGGAAGCTTAAGAACCTGGAGATAGTCGGAGTCGATTGCCATATCGGCTCCCAGCTTACCGATATCGCACCCTTTATCGATGCCCTGAGGAGCATTAAGGATCTTATCTTCCAGTTGAAGAAGGAGGGGATCAACATAAGTTACCTGGATCTGGGCGGAGGCCTGGGGATTACCTACAGCGAAGAAACCCCTCCCCACCCGAAGCAGTATGCCAGGGCCCTACTCAAAGAGCTTAAGGGAATGAAATGCACCCTGATCCTGGAGCCCGGACGCGTGCTTACCGGCAATGCCGGGATCATCGTTACCCGGGTGCTCTATACCAAAAAGAGTGAGAAAAAGAACTTCGTTATTGTCGATGCGGGAATGAACGACCTGATCCGTCCCAGTCTGTACGGTGCATTTCAGGAGATCGTCCCGGTTAAGATAAGCAGAGCCCGGGAGATAGTCGTCGATGTGGTGGGGCCGATCTGCGAGACCGGGGATTTTCTTGCCCGGGACCGGAGGCTGCCCCGCTTCCGGCCGGGGGAGTTCCTGGCGGTAATGAGCTCGGGTGCATACGGCTTCGTGATGTCCTCCAATTATAACTCCCGGGCCCGGGCGGCCGAGGTAATGGTGTCCGGGAAAGATTTTTATGTAGTCCGGGAACACGAGTCCTATGAAGATCTGATCCGGGGAGAAAGTATACCGGAATTCCTGAACCCTAAGCGCCGATGAAGTCAATCGAATTCACCAAGATGCAGGCCACCGGCAACGATTTTATCCTGATAAACTGCCGGGGAAACCGGTTGGTACAACCGGCACGGTTTGCGAAAAGGTTCTGCCGGAGAAGATTCGGGATCGGAGCCGACCAGCTCCTTCTACTTCTCCCCTCGAAGAAGGCCGATTTTCGCATGCGGATATTCAACCCCGACGGCAGCGAGGCGGAGATATGTGGGAACGGGCTACTCTGTCTGGCCCGATACATCAGGCTTAATAAGCTGAGTAAAAAAAGGGATATCGAGATCGAGCTCATGACAGGGACGGCCCGATTAAGGACTTATAAAAACAAAGTGGTTACGGATATGGGTGAGCCGAGGCTCGAAGGAAAACAGATCCCGGCCCGTCTGGGAGGAAAGATAATCTCGCGGCCAATGAAAGTAGGAGGGAAGGAATTCAGGGTCACCTGCGTTAACCTGGGTAACCCTCATTGTATCACCTTCGTTGGCCACGTAGAGGATTTTCCGGTGGGGAGATACGGCCCGCTTCTGGAAAACCACCGGATCTTTCCCAACCGGATAAATGTTGAGTTTATCGAGGTGATCAATAAAGGGCAAGTGAAGTTAAGGGTCTGGGAAAGGGGGTGCGGGGAGACCCTGGGGTGCGGCAGTGGTGCCTCCGCCTCAGTGGTGGCAGGGGTTCTCAATGGCAAGACCGGGAGGAAGGTAAAGCTTATGCTTCCCGGAGGTCTCCTGGAGGTGGAATGGGGTAAGGACAATCATCTATATCTGAGCGGGGAACCCGAGGTGGTATTTACGGGAGAGATAAGTTCACCCCGCCCATAAACAGAACAAGTATTATATAGAACAAAAAATAATTTTCATAGACAAGACAGAATAAATCCTAAGCACTAAATTAAGGGAAATAACCAATAACCAAATCTCAATGACCAAATAATAACCAATGACCAAAAGGCCAATAATCAAACATAGTCTTGAACTTGAAGAAAGAACATTATAGTAGTTTGGCTATTGATTATTAGTATTTGGAATTTATTTGATGTTTGGAATTTGGTGATTGGTG
>CP070770.1:435088-443163 GCA_020345765.1 Deltaproteobacteria bacterium | reverse complement strand
TGGAAAGCTCATATTCCACCTTGATTGAACTGACAATCTTCTCTACCTCCAGCTCGATTTTATGCTTGATGGTATCGATCTGCGAGGTAATGCGAATTATGGCTGGATGTTTTGGACCATATTTGCGGTGGATTTTCGAGTATTCCTTCTCCAGCGCTATTTTCTCAGCCTTCAATTGCTGAATAAAGACGGAATTTAGGATCTGGGGAGTAGATTCTACCATCTCCGGCTGTTCCGAGAGCTGCTCTATCTGGTTATAAAGGGTTTCGAGTTCTACCCTTTTCAGTTGGGCCTTGAGTAGTTGACTGTTGAGCTCGGCAAGCTTCTGAGGGGTGATCATTTCCTTTTCGTCCACCGTGATTATATCCTTCTCCTCTTTGTACTGCTCAAGGGCTGATTCGGATTCTTCAACATTCCTCTTCAGTTCTTCAATCTTTTTCGTAAGGAACTTAATGGCGTCCTGCGAGGTCCCGGTTTTCAGCTCAAGGCTCTGCTCGATATAGGCTTCGGCAAGGCCATTGGCGGCCTTCGCGGTCAGCTCGGGATAAGGGGATTCAAAGCTGATATCCACCAAGCGGGTGCCTTTGATGGGTTCTACTTTTAGGCCTCCCAGGAATTTACTAATAAGGGCGGATTGCCTTTGCTGTGGATCTGGTTCCGGATTATTGGCAAAGGCGGTGGCCGATTCCTGCCTATTGTTTGCCCGGGCAGGTAGGGGATAAAACAAAGGATTATTATCCAGCTTCAGGTTTTTAATAACCCGGAGGGCCAGGCTGGGACTCTGCAGGAGCTTGTACTGCGTTTGATAGTAGTCGGTGCTGGTAGCGTCTACCATGAAAACTTCTTGCAGGGTAAAGATATTGGGGTCTTTCCTTTCGATCAGTACCTGAGTAGTGGTGCGATATATTGGGGTAGTGGTGATCGTCTTGATAATCCCCAATGCCAATATAGTGACGAATAACGTGGCTACTATCCAGCGGTGCTTGACGATGACATTTAAGTAATCTCTAAGGTGAACCTCTTTGCTCTGTTGATCCAAAACGCTCCTCTCTCTTTAAAAGAATCTCTCGGGTACGATTATAATATCGTCCGGTTTAACCAGGTCTTCCATATTTACTTTGATTGTCTTAAACTTCTTTTGACCTTGCTGGGGATCTTCAATATTAACTTCTGGATTATTTTTTACTTCATCTTTGTTGGGATTGTTTATTTCCTCTTCGTTACGCATGATCTTGATTTTTTTCGATTTGGCACTTTTCGTCATACCCCCGGCCAAGATGATAGCCTTAATCACGGTCATACCCTCGTTATAGGGATACGCTCCGGGTTTGTTCACCTCACCGGTAATATAGATATAATCCTTGTATTCTTCAACGAGGACGGTAACCTGAGGATTTATGATATAGCCATTCGACAGTTGATTGGTGATGATCCTCTCGACCTGTTTCTCGGTGAGCCCTACCACCTTTATCTGCCCTAATAAAGGAAACGTGATTAGTCCATCTCCACTCACTCGCACACTCACACTTAGATCCGGGTGCTCGTAAATCTGGATCTTGAGCTTATCCCTTTCCTGAATCAGGTAGTCCTGACTCCAGGCAATAAGGGGGATGATAACAAATATAAGTATTAACGGGATTATTTTCCTGATAATTGATTTAAGATATCGAGACATATTATGGACTTATCACCTCCTAATTACCCATCAGCGAGGAACAGATCTCCTTCGCGGTTGCTTGGGCCACATTCTGAAGAGCCTCCTTGGAATCGCGGAAGAGATAGGTAAAGGCGGCACTGCCGCAGCGGCTCGTGCTTGTTGCCCACACGATCTCCTCGCTGTCGATATCGACCAAACGGGCATTAACCGCCACCGTGGGCTCCCAATCGGGGTAGCGGTCCTTTGTCTCCTGGTACCAGAATTGCGAGACCGAACCGAAAAGGACCACATCAGCCTTCAATGCCCGACCGATCTCGGTAGCCAGGGAGCGGTCGATGATTTCGTTTTCCATTTTTATTTCAGTTAGATAGCGTTCTACCTTGTCTCTTTTAACAATCAGGATCCCGCCCCTCCGAATGAATTCCGAGGCGATGAGATCGGAGATGATGACCCCGGCATGAGGGTATGAGGTAAGGTTCTGAAAAGGAGCCACTACGATTTTCTTCATCGCCGCCGGGGCATAGTCGGGTGCCATATAGCTGCGTTGAAGCGATTGACCGCATCCCAGGGTTATCAGGAGCGCAGTAAGTATATAAAAAACTTTAGTCCCCATTTTCACATGAAATTATATCACATATCAACTTAAAATACAACCGCGAATGTAAATGAAACCCGGTTCTCGGAATAGCCTAACAGGGGGAAGTTAGAGCTCCTGTTTCTGTAGCCGTAGCCCGCACTCAGTTTCAGCCACTGCTGAATATCGTAAAGCAAGCTAAATTCCATCTCCAGGATCATATCCTTCCTGAGCTTTGTTTTTCCAACGGTTACTTCCTCTTCCTCGTGATATATGTTCAGCCCGTAAGAGGAGTTAAGGAGGGCCGAGAATTTGCGGAGGAACTTGCGGTTAATGCTCAGGCCCGCTTTATTGGAGGTATGATAAGTGTTGTTGAATTTCCAAAACGACTCCGACACGTCCCGGGAGGCAGTGACGGAGAGGGTGGTATAGAAGGAGAGCTTATTCAGGAGAGAAAAGCTTGTGATGAACTTGCTGAAATCAGATAATTCGGTATCATCGTAGTTACGGTGGTGGAAGCCCAGCTTGAGGAGAATGTTGGTCTTTGGGGTTATTTCCCCCTGTATCCCGATGAGGCCGTTCTGGAAGGTAGAATTGCGACCCGTGCTTTTCTTATAAGCGATGCCTCCGCCCTGGAACTCAGCAAGCAGGGAGGTCCGGGATAAGATACGCAGAAGGAAAGTGCTTCCCCCCTTGTGCTCCATCCGATCCATGATTTCGCTTTCCTGGTAGTTATGGATGGTGTTATAGTATCCTCCCTTCACTACCCAATGATCGGTAACCTCGTAACCCAGCTCGAAAGATAAATCGTTCTGCGAACGCTCTACCAGCCCGGTCTCCTCGGATAAAGCCGGATAGATGCTCTGGTAGTACTGGTTGCCGGCCTTCAGGAGAAGCCCGCCCGGGAAGTTTAGGTCCAGGTTGGCGGAGGCGGCGTGGTTTGGCAGGGTTTGTTTCGGTTTGGAGGTGAAGATCAGGTCGTTGTGATACTCCAGACGCAGGAGATGCCATCTG
This sequence comes from Deltaproteobacteria bacterium, assembly GCA_020345765.1. Classification (GTDB taxonomy): domain Bacteria; phylum Desulfobacterota. Next base: position 439,918 of record CP070770.1, on the reverse strand, counting down.
GTCGGGATACGGAACTCCAGTCCGGGGGTGAAGGTGGTGATAAAAGAGCTCTCTTTGTCCTCTTCACTCTGGTAGATATTGTCGGTAAATACCTCGGATGCTTTGATAAAGGGATGGAGCTCCAGGGGCCCGATTTTGAGATTTCCCTGAGAGAATGCCGGGGTGTAACTGCCGAACAGGAGAAGGACTACCGTAATGGGAAGGATTGAACCCCTTTTCCGCTTCAACATTACTCAATCGTGCTTAAGGTGCACTCGGGCTAATCACAGTTTCTTCCGGCACGGCGAGGACTTCGGCTGGGGGTGGGGTACAGGTATCATTGATGGTCTGCCCGGAGCTGAGCACAACCATTTCCCCATTATCCTTGATAAAGTCTACTATCCCGGACTCTATTTTTAACAGCACCCCGGGTGTGTCCTCGCAGAGAGTCGAGGAGATCTCACCCCGGGGATGCAAACGGGCGAGGGTACGACAGACAGTTACTTTGACCTGCCCGATACTCTCTTCGGTAACGGAGATATGCAACTTTTTTGCTTCGGGGTGAGTAACTGTGACCCCCTGGCCGTTTTCCAGGGTAATCGAGGCATTGCCCGACATAACCAGGATCGGCGGGGCAACCTTCCCGGGCTTGAGAGCTGAGCCCGGTGCCAGAACCTTCAGCCTCTTGATGGAGCGTAATAGTGATAGGGAAACATGCGAATTCTCGGGAATAAAGATGGTATTTACCTTATAAATGACTTTGACCGTTCCTTTGATGGCTTTTATCTGGGTGGAGCCGTCGGGTAGGATCTGCACCGCGGCCCAGCCTTTTTCTTCCAAACGAAATGTCTCGATCCCCTTCTTCTCCGTCTTTCCGACTATCCCCTCGCCGGCGGTTACCCTCAGGGTCAACTTTTTATCGGGCGTCAAGATGAGGGTAGCAGCCCATGTGCGTATCGGGCAGGAGACCATGAGCCCGGTCGCTAAAATCAAAGTGACAATGGTTTTCTTTCTTCTCATTTCGGGTTTCCTTATTTTTCATATGTATATTGGGTTAAGTTGCTAAAAAACAAGGGATAAAACTACTCATCTAAATGATATCAGATTGTCGGGAAAAAGGAAACCATAAATTAGCAGGTTTTTTATGAAAAAATGCCTGTCAGAGGATCCGGAGAACGGGATTGGGGGGAAGGAAATTCAGGTATGAAAAGGGGTTGAGGGCAAAAAAGTATTGACTTTTTTAAAAATATGGGATAAATGAAGTTATAAGTATGGGTAAAAATTTCAAAGAAAAATCCCGCAAGATGAAGCGCAAAATCGGCAAGAGAAAGAAGATGGAGAGGTATAAAAGAAAGAAGAAGGAGGAGAAGGAGGAGAAGGAGGAGGAGAAGAAGGAGGAGAAGAAGTAGCGGTCATCTTGCCAGGTCTGATAAATACATAGTTTTTTAAGTTAACTATTTTAAATAAGGCAATCGGGCGATTAACTCAGCGGGAGAGTGCCACCTTCACACGGTGGAAGTCATCGGTTCAAATCCGATATCGCCCACCATTTTTAATAATATTAATTTTATCGAAGGAGGGTAAAAATGACCAAGGTAGAGCTAATTGATAAGGTAGCGGATACAAAAGGACTGGACCTGAGCAAGAAGGCAGTAGGAGAGGTTATTGATGCGTGTTTCGAGGCGATTGCTAAGGCAATAAGGAACGAGAAAAGATTCTCCTATCCCGGTTTCGGGACATTTACGGTGCGAAGCCGGAAGGCAAGGGTCGGGAGGAATCCGCAGACCGGGGCGGAGATCAATATTAAGGCCAGCAAAACCGTTGGTTTCAAGGCGGCCCCGGGACTGAAGTCTTCCTTATAAGCCGACAGAATTTACGAAGCGGATAATTAGGTCCGGAGACGTAGATGCTCCGGACTTTTTTTGCTAAAAAAGAGGTATGTCCTCCGGCGGGTTGCGTTCCGGCAGGCAATTGACGGCTGCTACCGCTAAGGATTCTCTGCCGGTTTGATGATGAAGTGGGTTACTATTGCCTTGGCGACGAGCTTGCCGTCCTTATCCATGATCTCCGCTTCCTCCACCGCGGTCTTCCCCCCTTTATGGATTACCTTTCCGATCCCGGTGACTTCACCCTCCCGGAGAGGAGCAAAATAATTGATCCTTAGATCCAGGGTAACTGCGGTTTCTCCCTCGTTTAGCAGGGAGCCCAGGGCCAGGCCGCAGGTTGAATCTGCCATCGAACAGATAACCCCCCCGTGGACGGTCCCGTAGATATTGGTATGTTCCCGGCGGATCTCCATGCGCATCCGGGAGCTTCCGTCCAGAGATTCGGTTACCTCCATCCCCAGGTGCTGGTAATAGGGGGAGGAGTTGACCAGTTCCTTCAAAAAATCCAGACGCCTTTTTTTCTCGTTATCGTCCTTCTGCATCGACCTCCCCAAACATTATCATCCTTTGATACCGGATATCGTTGATTATCCACGATTTGATGATGCCTGTCAATAATCTTGGGGCAGGATGCTCTTTGACTTTCAAATGGTAATGGGGTTATAATTAAAAGCGGGTAGGGGCTTGGAACAGGATAGGAAACAGGAGATGGTTGAATCCCGGAAGAAAGTAAGGGTCCGGATCGCTCCCAGTCCCACGGGTGATCCCCATGTGGGCACCGCTTATGTGGGATTGATCAATTATGTATTCGCCCGCCAGCGGGGGGGTAAGTTCGTCCTCCGGATCGAGGATACCGACCAGTTGCGCTCCCGACCGGAGTACGAGGAGGCGATCCTTAAGTCCCTGAGGTGGTTGGGGCTGAACTGGGATGAGGGTCCCGATGTGGGAGGTCCTTATAAGCCCTACCGGCAGAGCGAGCGTAAGGAGATTTACCAAAAATACGCCGGGGCCCTTCTGAAAGACGACCGGGCTTATTCCTGTTTCTGCACCCCGGAGCGCCTGAACCAGATGCGCTCCGAGCAGATCTCCCGGAAGGAGACACCCGGTTACGATGGTCTCTGCCGGGGGATCGGGCAGAAGGAGGCGGAGAAGCGAATTAGCTCCGGGGAGCCGGCCGTCGTCCGGCTTCGGATACCCCGCCCCGGGGAGACCGTGCTTTCCGATCGGATCCGGGATGAGATCCGCTTTGATCACAGCAATATTGACGACCAGGTGCTCCTCAAATCCGACGGCATGCCCACCTACCATCTGGCCAATGTGGTGGATGACCACCTGATGGAGATAACCCATGTAATCCGGGCCGAGGAGTGGATCAACTCCACCCCCAAACACCTGATCCTTTACCGGGCCCTGGGCTGGGAGCCCCCCGAGTTTATTCACCTGCCCCTGCTCCGGAACCGGGACGGCTCCAAGATCAGCAAGCGGAAGAACCCGGTTTCCCTCGATTATTACCGGGAGATGGGTTTCCTGCCGGAAGCGATGCTCAATTTCCTGGGGATGCTGGGCTGGGCCATGCCGGACGAACGGGAGGTCTTCTCTCTGGAGGATATGATCGCCCACTTCTCTTTCGAGCGGATCAGCCCGGCCGGTCCGGTATTCGATCTGGAGAAGCTTAAATGGCTGAACGGCAATTACATCCGGGAGCTCTCCGATCAGGAGCTCCTCCGGCGGATCCGGGAGCAGGTTTTCCCGGAAGAGCGTATGAATAGTGTTGTTCCTCTGGTCCGTGAACGGCTCGAGATGCTTTCCCAGTACTTGGACGTTGCCGACTTCTTCTTCCTCGGCGATATCCGCCCCGACCTCCAGGACCTTATCCCCAAGAAGAAGGACGCCCGCGAAGCGGCCGACATACTCGGCCAGTGCCAGGAAACCCTTGAGTCGCTTGTCTCCTGGAAGACAGATAAGATCGAGGAGACCTTGCGGAAGTTATGCGAGGAAAAAGGCTACAAGACCAGGGATCTGTTCATGACCCTCCGGGTGGCGGTCACCGGAAAGCGGGCGACCCCGCCGCTCTGCGAGAGCATGGAGGTAGTGGGTAAGGCCATCACGATGGCCCGGATCGGCCGGGCGATCGCGGCCCTCGAGTCGGCCCCGAAGTAGATAATGTGTTAAAATAAAGGTTCTATTCCTTAAAAAAGGCTTCCAATAAGAAAAATGGACAAACTATTTGAACCCTTGAACCCTAGAATCCTCGAATCCTCGAATCCTTTTTACGTATGAAGATAACGGTCGGAGTAATCGGCTCTGCCGGGGGGAGAATCTCGAAGACCGCCCGGGAGAAGTCCTACCTGCTGGGCAAGGCGGTCGCCGAGAGCGGCTGTGTTCTCCTGACCGGGGGATGCCCCGGGATCCCCTTCGATGCGGCCAGGGGTGCCAAGGAGGCCGGGGGGATAGTCGTGGGTATCTCCCCGGGGATCGACTTAAACGAGCACGTGGTCAGGTATAAATCGCCCACCGACTACCTTGATATCCTGATCTTCACCGGAACGGGCCTGATGGGGAGGGAGGTGACCGGGATACGGAGCTGCGATGTGGTAGTGGTGGTCAGCGGCAGATCGGGAACCCTGGGTGAGTTTTCCATCGCCTACGACGAGGGAAGGCCGATCGGGGTTATGGAAGGTACCGGGGGGATAACCCGGGAGATAAAGAAGATTGTCAAGGCGGTCAAGAAGAAGACCGGCAGTACCGTGCTCTACGATTCTGACCCGAAAAGATTAGTTGCGAGACTGCTTAAGGTTTACAAGAAGGAGAGGGGTAAGCCCCGCAGCTTCAGTGCCGGTTAAGGTTTATAGGAGTCAACGATGATTGACATTACCCTTACCGAAGAGCAGCGGATAATTAAGGATATGGTGGAAAGGTTCACCGAGAAGGAGATTGCGCCGATCGCCTCCGAGATCGATGAGGA
>CP070770.1:426831-434988 GCA_020345765.1 Deltaproteobacteria bacterium | reverse complement strand
GATCAGGGCACAGCCGGCCTGGCGGCAGCCTTCAACGATCCCCTGAATTATCTTGATTCCCTTTTCGAAATCGAGCCTGCTGGTTGCCAGATAGTCGAGAAAAAATAAGGGTTCGGCCCCCTGGACGACCAGGTCGTTTACATTCATGGCTACCAGGTCGATCCCGATAGTGTCATGCCGGTCCATCATAAAGGCGATCTTGAGCTTGGTCCCCACCCCGTCGGTAGAGGAGACCAGAACCGGGTCCTGATACTTATTGCCTCCCAGGGAAAAGAGGCTGCCGAACCCCCCGATCTCGGTCAAAACCTCGGGGCGGTGAATAGATTTAATAATCGGCTTTATCCTCTCCACAAAATCCATGTCCGCATCAATGTCCACTCCGGCTTCTTTGTAGGTATGCTTTTTCATGATCGGCCTCCGGCTCCTTTCCGTAACTGGCTGAATATAAATTAGCTTAGTTCAGAATAGAAGTCAATTCTTTTGCCCTTGAATTTTTTCGCAAATTCTGTTAGTAGGATACTATAAATAACATCTCCAAAAATTCGAGAGAATAGCTAAAATGAGCTTTAGTGTCTGGTATCTTCGCGGTGTTAAGCCCTTTGCCGGTTTATCTCCGGAAGAGTTGGAAAAACTGGCCAAAACCTCAACTACGGAAAAAGTCAAAAAAGACCAACAGATACATCTCCCTGGTGGGGGCGGAAAGGTAATATACCTGCTTAAGTCGGGAAGAATAAAGATCGTTCGCTTAAGGCGGGGGGAGGACAACCGGAAACTGACCTTGGTTTGCCTGGAGCCGGAGGAGATCTTCGGGGAATTGGACCGGGTAGAGGATAGCTCGGGGAAAACGGTAATCGAGACCCTGGAGGAAGCTGTTATCTGGATGACCCCCCGGGAACACTTCGAACGACTTCTAGAGCAGATACCGGAACCGGTGATAAAGCTGATTAAACGGCGTGGACTGCGGACCCGGGAGATAAAGACTAATATTAAGGAGTTGTTATTCAAAAGTGCCACTGAGAGATTGGCAGGGCTCTTATTAAAATTGGCTGCTGAGGATGGGGTTACCCAACCCCTGGGTATCCGTCTCGGAATCAGGTTGAGCTATCAGGAGTTAGCCGACCTCACTGCGGCAACCAAGAAAAATATCCTGATGGCCTTAGCGGTGCTCAAGCGGAAAGGATTCATCGATTTAGGCCGGAAGGATATCTTTATTAAGGATAAAGAGGGACTGGCTAAACTAAGCTCTTCCCGGGTAAATCCCTGAGGTATTAACTAAGGCGGCTAAATTCATTGGGTAGTAAAGGAGTCTATTATATTACCATCGGTATTAAAAACCTTTACTGTAATATCACTTCCGGAGACATCTACCTGGCAGAAATGGAGTTTGCTATGAAAGACTCCTATAGAAAAGGGGTTGTTTGCCTCATTCTGATCATCTTTACTGTATAGCGGTGCCCCTCCCCCGCCGGTCACAATATATACGGTTCCCTCGGGATTATTAAGGTCCAACTCGGGATCTTGGCATCTCTCATAATTATGGTCATGGCCGCTGAATACTATATCCACATCGTTTTCGGTGAATAAGGGAACCAAACTGGTAACAATTGCCTCGTTGCCGCCGTGGTTTCCCGAGCTGTAAGCCGGCCGGTGGAAGGAGGCAAAGATATGTTGGATATTCGGATCGCTCTTCGCCGCGGTTAAATCGCTATTTGCCCAGTTATATTGGTCGCTCCCCGAAGTAAAATCCTCTTCGGTATTTATGATAATAAAGTGGGAGTTGCCGTAGTTGAAGGAATAATAAAGACCGCTGCCGGTATTCTCCGGCAGGGAAAAGTATCCCTTGAAGATATGAGCACCCCCTAATTCGTGGTTGCCGAAGGAGGGGAATAGCGGGGAGCTTTTCAGCAGAGGCTGTTCGATCTCGAAAAACTTGTCCCATTCCGCAAGGAGCATCCCGGACCCTACCAGGTCCCCGGTATTAACTATTAGATCAGGCTTGCCGGTGCCGGAGATGATAGCCTCCACTACTTTCCGATGATCGTCATGATTAGTCCGGTTATCTCCGTGAACAACGAAGCGGAATGGTTCAGAAATGGTTCCCGCGGTGGTGAAAGTGCTGTCTTCCGAGGGGACGGCAACCGAGGTTACCTGATAGTGGTATTCGGTAGAAGGAAGCAGTCCGTTTATGACCACCTCATGCTGGACACCCTCGGGGGTCGGTAAGGTCCCGTTTGTCGGGGCCTCGATCGTAAAGCTTCTTCCGCTAACAGACTTCCCGTAGGCGACACTGCTCCCGTAAGCCACCTTGCTGGGGCTCTCTATATCGGTTTCCCAGCGGATGATAATACTGTCTTGCGTAACCATCTGGAGATAGGGACCCTTTAAGATCTGGGCATCACTTGTGGTAACATCACCCTTCTTATCTTCAGAGCACCTGAAAAGACCGAGAGTAAATGTCAGGCAAACAAGAAGTAAGGCTAATGTGGCAGGCAGATAGTTTTTGCATGATTTTCCCATGATTTACTCCTTTCTTTACTTGTATCATCAGGGATTAAACCACAAAAAACATTAAGTTTCAATCTAAATATTTGCCAAGGGCAATCGCCGATATTAGCGAAATAAAAAAAAGCAAAAGAAAAGGTTGACTTGGCCTTTTAGTTATGGTAATAAGCCTTTTTAATGAGCTTAAAAAAGCAAGGTATTAAGGTCTCGGACAGATAATCTTCCGGGATGAGGGATCAACCACAGAGCTAAAAGGAGGTAACATCGATGGCAATGAAAATAACCGAAGAGTGCATCTCATGTGGAGTCTGCGAGCCGGAGTGCCCTCGGAGTTGCATCAGTGAAGGGGAGCCGATTTATACAATCGATGCCAGTAAATGCACTGAGTGTGCCGATGAGGGAGGTCCTCAGTGTGTTGAGGTCTGTCCGGTAGACTGCATCGTCAAAGTAGATTAATCCCGAGAAGACCCAATTCCTCCAATTTTAATATCATTTCGGATGTCAAACCCCGTTAGAAATCTATCTCCGGTAGATCTCTAACGGGGTTTTTTGCCCCAAAGGCCTCGTCTTTAAATCCAAATAATGTGTTAATGTAGGAGCCGATGCCCAGAGTCCTTCTTCTATTCTATTACTATTTTTTATTTGTCATAAGGAAGATTTGTGATAATTTATAATGAAGATAAGGAGCGGGAGGAAATTGTTTAGCTCAGAGCCTATTCTGAATATCCTGACGGCGACCCTGAAGGTGCAAAGGAAGGAGGTCGCCCGGTCTTTCCTGATGTTCTGCGGTTACTTCCTGGTAGTTGCCACCCTGATCCTGGGAAGAACTACCGGGGACACCTTATTCCTGAGTAGATACGATCCCTCCGTCTTACCATATCTATATATCGGGGCCGCACTCATTGTCAGCATCATCACCCTGATCTATACAAGAATTGCCGAAAGATGGAGAAGGAATATTTCGATCTCGATAGTATCACTCTTTCTTATTTTAAGTATCGGGGCGGCCCGGGCGCTCCTCGGATTTAACTGGGGCTGGTTCTATCCCCTGCTGTATATCTGGGTCGAAGTCGTGGGAACCCTGATGCTTGTCCAGTTCTGGAGCCTGGCCGATGATATCTTTACCACCCGGGAGGCCAAGAGACTATTCGGGATCATCAGTGCCGGCGGGTTGCTGGGCAATATTATCTGCGGTTTCTCGATAAGGGTGGTCATCCACCAGCTTGGGACGGAAAATCTCCTTTATCTGTGTGCGGGGGCCATTCTTTTGTTCATCTTCCTGGTAAATTTTGTTTCCCGGTTGCCCGAGGTGAAGACTACCCAGCCGACTTCCCCGGGAACCTTCTCCCGGAAAGAACAGGGTGAGAAGGGCATCTCCCGGGAGTTAAGAAGCTCAAAATATCTCCAATTGATCGTGGTTATCGTCGGCTTAACCTATATCCTGGGAACTATTATTGATTACCAGTTCAAGATCATTGCGGGAGACTTTTACCAGGAGGAATCACTGGCGGCCTTCTTCGGGGTTTACTGGGCCTGCGTGGGGATTATCTCATTCTTTCTTCAGTTTTTTATCGCCGGTCGGGTCCTCGAAAAACTCGGTATCCTTTTCTCCCTTTCGATCCTTCCGGGAAGCCTGCTGTTTGGCTCTTTCTTCCCCCTGATTATTCCTGCCTTCGGACCGGTAGTCGCCCTCAAATTCTTTGATAACACCTTCCGCTACACTATTCATAATGTCGCGGTCCAGCTATTATACTTACCCTTTTCTCCGGAACTGAAAGGCCGGGTTACCGCCTTTCTCAGCGGGGTAGTCCGACCCAGCGCAATCGGCCTGAGTGGAGCACTTTTGGTAGGTTTTTCCTTGATTTTTTCCGCTACCCAAATGAGTTATGTATCGATCATACTCTTATTAATCTGGATATTCTTCACCATCAACATCAAACAGGAATACAATAACTCACTATTACATACTTTAAGGACCAAGAAGTTAAATCTGGAAGATCATCCCCTGATTGCTCCTGATGCGGTAACGCTCAAGGTTCTAAAGAGCGCCCTGGAGAGTGAAGACGAGAATCAGGTCATCTACTCTCTCAAGGCCCTCCGTGATATCGGAACGGAAAGATTATATCCGGATGTCTCCAAGTTACTTTATCATCGTTCGCCGAAGGTCCGGCTGGGGGTTCTTGAACAATTAGCCCAGGGCGGCCAGAAGGAACATGTATCGTTAATTCAGAATTGTTTAGCCGATCCTGATATCAATGTCCGGGCCCAGACAATCGTCTCCCTCAGTAGCCTCCGGGGAGCAGAAGCTATCCCTCAGGTCGTCGGTTGTCTGAACGACCCCTCACCCAAGATACGGGCGGCCACGATAACCGGATTGATTAAATACGGAGGGATCGATGGAATTTTATTGGCCACCGAGGGCTTGAAACAGATGCTGGAAAACAAGGATCCTAATGTCGTAGTGGAGGGAGTAAGGGTTCTGGGTGAAATTGATATTAAACATTTTTATCAACCGCTTCTAAAGCTATTGGCCGAGGAATCAGAAACGATCCAGAAGGAGGCAATTATTGCCGCCGGCCGGATGAGGAACATGAAGCTAATACCTCCACTATTGACGAAATTGGGAAAGAGAAAGACCCGGTCGATCGCCATTTCCTCTCTGGCCAACTATGGGGAATATGTCCTGACAATCTTGGAGGAAACGATAAATGACAAGAAGATCGACATATTAATCAGGCGAAGTATCCCCCGGGTCCTGAGTCAGATCGGAACCCAGTCAGCACTGAATGTTCTGATGAGAAGTATCGAGCAGGACGACAGTCTCCTCAGATACAGGATAATCAAAGCGATCGGGACAATCAGGACGAGACTACCCAATGCCTATCTGAATCCGGAGAGAGTCAAAGAAATTATCCATAAAGAAATAGCCCAATATTATAAGACCCTACGGATAGCGTTAGATCTGGAGGGCTTCTCTAAAGTGGAAATATTAAAAACTGCTCTGGAAGAGAGATTGGATGAGCTCCTTGAGGAGATCTTTGTCCTGCTCGGGTTCATATATCCCCCCAAGACTATCTCGGTTATCTTTACCAATCTCCGGAGCACACTCTCCTTCGAGCGGGCCAATGCCACCGAGCTGATGGACAACCTCCTGGAAAGAGAGATGAAGAGATTACTGCTGCCGATCCTGGAGGACTCATCTCCCTCGGAGAAAATAAAAAAGGGGAAAAGTTTCTACGAGCTGCCGGAGAAACCGTCCACGGTGCATCTAATCGATCTCCTCCACAGTAATAGTGGCTGGATCCGGGCATGTACCTTATATGCCATTGGTGAGAACCAGATGGTGGAACTGGCCGAGAAGATAAAACCAATCACGGAAGATGACGATTACATCGTCAAAGAAATGGCTCATGATTGTCTGAGGAAGCTCCGGGTGTATGAATAAAGAACTTCAGATGCTTCAACTTGTCCTATATTATGCAATAAACATGAAATTTTAAAGAAACTCTTGATTTGGTTAAACTTATATTATATAATCACTTGAATATATTAATAATATAACCTGGTAAATATTGGTGAATGCTGACAACCGTAGAAAAGGTGCTTTTTTTAAAGAGCGTAGGTATCTTTTCTCATATCCCGGGAGAAGACCTCGCCCAGATTGCCCAAATAGCGGAGGAAGTATCATTTAAGAAAGGAGCCACTATCTTCGAGGAGGGCGATCCGGGAGACTCCCTCTATCTGATTATCCAGGGAAAGGTAAGGATTCATAAAGGGGGTCAGGAGATCTCAATCTTAGGAGAGAAGGAATGTTTCGGCGAGATGGCTATTCTGGATAACGAGTCCCGGTCGGCTTCGGTGACAACATTGGAGAATATTCTGGCTCTTAAAATCGGACATGATGATTTCTACGAAATTCTATCAGATAAGATCGAGATCGCTCAGGGAATTTTTAAGGTGCTGACTAAGAGGCTGAGGGATACAATTGGAGGATAGATTTATTGGTAAAGTTTTTTAGGAGGTGAGGCATGAAGAAACCTATTTTTTTCATTAACTCCTTACTTTTATGGTTCGTTTTCACTGGTGGTGCTTTAATTGGCAGCCCAGACACCCTGTCTGCCGGGGAAACCAAACAGAAATCAAAGGTCTTCGAAGCAAAGGTTATAAGTGCCCTTGATGGGGATACCATTGTTCTGGAATCTGGTCAGAAGGTCCGCTATATAGGAATTGATGCCCCGGAGTCGTACTTGCCGAAGCTTGGTGTATCTCAATTTTATGGAAAGGAGCCCTGGGAGTATAATAAAAAATTGGTAGAAGGTAAAAAGGTCAAGTTAGAGTTGGATGTCCAGGAAAAGGACCCGACGGGAAGGCTATTGGCCTATGTCTATGTGGGAGATACCTTTGTTAATGCCGAGTTGGTTAAACAAGGACATGCATTGGCTGCCCGATATCCCCCCAATACCAAACACCAGGATCTCTTTGAGAAACTCGAAAGGGAGGCAAAAGAGAAAAAAATTGGGTTGTGGGGGAGAAAGATACCTCATCCGAAAAAAGGAAGTGAATACCAGGGGAAAAGCTTTGAGGGAGTAGTAAAGAAAGCTATCGACGGGGATACCATTGTCCTGGCATCGGGTCAGGAGGTCCGTTACATCGGGATCGATGCCCCCGAAATGAAAGCCCCTCCAAAACAGGGTAGATACTACGGAAAGGAGTCCTACGAATTAAATAAGAAGTTAGTGGAAGGGAAAAAGGTCAGATTAGAGCTGGAAGAACAGAAGATGGATTTTGAAAGGAGGCTCCTAGCCCATGTCTTTGTGGGAGATTTCTTTGTCAGCGCTGAGTTGGTCAAGCAGGGACGGGCTCGGGTAGCAACCTTCCCTCCTAATATTAAGTACGAGGAATTATTTATCAAGCTGGAGAAGGAAGCAATAGAGAAAAAGCGGGGTATATGGAGCGACAAATAACTACTAATCAGAGAAGATAAATGGCCGATAACAAGGTAAAAATCAAAGAAGATGCCCTGAAATATCTTGCGGGGGGCCGCTGGGACAAAGCTCTGGATGCGTACCAGAAGCTTGCTAAATTGGAGCCCAAAGATTTAAAGATCCGTCAGAAGATCGGCGACATCTACACAAAGATGGGGAAAAAACAAGAGGCCATCGAAGAGTATAAAGAATTAGCAGAAAGCTACGCCGAGGGTGGATTCCTGGCAAAGGCGATCGCAGTCAACAAGATAATTCAGGGCCTGGACCCCTCTCAGAAGGAGGTTCAGCAGAGGCTTGCTCAGCTATATGCCAAGAAGACGGGTAAGGAGACCGGAACACCGGTTCCGGAGCAAAGGGTTAAGCCATCTGATGAGTCTATCCCATTCGAGCCGGAAGATGAGTCCATCCCTTTCGAACCGGGAGATAGTTCCGCCCAAATCGATATAAACAGTTTCCCCCATATCCCCCTCTTCTCTGACCTCACTACCGAAGAATTCATGAAGGTGGTTAATAAAATAACCCCGAAAAAAATTGATCCGGAAAATATGATCTGTATAGAGGGAGAAGAGGGCAATTCGATATTCATCATTAGCCAGGGAGAAGTCAGCGTTCACAAGAAGAACCGGGAAGGGAAAGCAATATGGGTTGATAACCTCAAAGAGGGAGATTT
>CP070770.1:418047-426731 GCA_020345765.1 Deltaproteobacteria bacterium | reverse complement strand
ACCCCCACCTTTATCCTCCCCCATCAAAGGGGGAGGAAAGATACTTTTTCAACAGCCCCGCTGTCTCTATTTTAGGCCTTACCGGTATTGATCCAGTTTTCTTTTGGCCTTGTTGTAGTAATCTTCGTCAGGGGAGGAGGGATCGGGATCGCAGATCTTCAAGATCAGATTATATTTTTGGATCGCCTGCTCCCGGTTAACCTTCTCCAGGGTGTATCCCTCGCGGTAAAGCTTCTCGGCTTTGAGACGGAGCTTGGTCAATCCCTGTTTCGCCACCTGGTTCGAGGGGTCCAACCCTAACGCATTTTTCCAGAGGGTAAAGGCCTCCGGATACTGTTCTCGCGAAAATTTCTCTTCCCCCCGGGCCGCGAGATCCCGGGCTACGGGGGGCCCCACCTCCTTTGCGTAGAGACTTTTTTTGCCACCGGATAGTTTCCGGTCGAAATCAAGCATCTTTTGCCAGCTCGTTATTGCATTTTCCTTATTTCCTGCCCCGTAGCTCTCTTTGCCCTTATCGTAGTACTGCTTTGCATTAGACAGTAGGACGCTCCTCTCCCGGGCTGCCTTGACCAGCTTCGGGTCCAGGGAATCCCTGCGGGCAATGATATCTTCCAGGTCTTTGACTGCCCCATCTAAGTCTCCCTGCAGGTATTTTTCCCGAGAGGAGTCCAATTGCGATCCTCCCGGCTTGATTTTCTTTCCGGTGTCTTTTTTTGCCTTAGCTTCGGTAGCCTTAGAAGTATCTTTTTTGCGCTCCCTGCCGGCTATTACCTCCGGAGGTGGTTTTTTGGCCTTAGGAGGCTTCTTCCCCTTTTCTACCTCGGCCATAAGGGGAGGGATCCGTGGGTCGTCCGGTTTCAAATCCAGAACCGCGGCGAAACGCTCCTTGGCCTGGTCGTATTCTTTTTCTTTCAGGAGGCTCTTGCCCTCTTCGATCAGGGCCTCTATCCTTTTCTCCTCAACCTTTTCTCTCTCCTGGAGGGAGGATGAGTAATAGAAGCTGTCTTCGGGGATCCTGCTCAGCTCGGACAGGGCGTCTTCCCAGACACCCTGCTCGCAGTACTCCCTGCCTTTATTAAGGGCGATCTGGTTTTCCTGCTCGCGGAGGGCTTTCTCCTGGTAAACTCCCGCATTCTCGTTCCCCGGGTCCAGGGTTAAGACCCGGTCAAAGTAATTCCGGGCCTCCTGCCACCGCTGGGAGTAATAGTGCTCCATACCCAGGTTTAGCTGTTCCAGCGCCTGGATCTTAATTTGGGAGGGGTCGGGCTGAGGTTCTTTGGGCTTCTCCGAGCCGTTTTGAAGGAGGATGATGAGCAAAAATATTACTATCAGCGCCGAGGCAGCGGGGATCAAGGGCCTTTTCCGCATCGTCTGGCCGAGTTCCTTTATCTTCGAGACAATGGGTGGTAATCCCGCGAGACCGTCCTCGGGCCTCAAGCCGGCCGTCACGGCTTTCTGCTCGGGGGCAAGCAAGTAGATCTCCCCCCTCTCGACAAAGCGGAGCTCATGGGACCCGATTTTGATTATGTCCCCCATTTCCAGGGTTCTCTCTTCGCTGACCGGATCTCCGTTCACCAGGGTGCCCCCGGTGCCGCTCAGGTCCCGGATAACGAACGATTCCCTCTCGGCCCGGATCACCGCATGGCTCGGGGAGATTGAGGGGTCACTGAGGACCAGGTTATTTTCTTCCCCCTGGCCGATCGTGAACTCGTCCCCGCCCAGGGGGAACGACTCTTCCTTGAGCGGGCCTTCCACCGCTACCAGCTCGGGCAGGTCATCGGTATAATCTTCCGTCGCATCATTCATTTCCATGCTTTCCTTCGTGCCTTTTCGACCTGCTCCAGCTTGTCCCGGGCATATACGGCCCGGGGATCGGAGCGGTCCGGGATAAGTTCCTGAATAGTAATTAACTCACTTCGGGCTTGCTCCCATTGTTTAAACCTGAGGTATTTTTCCACGGTAAACCTATGCTCCTTGAAAATTTCCTCCAGTTTATCCTGCGCTTCGGCGAGACGGTCCCTGGTATCCTGGTAGATCTCCGGCCGGGTTTCCAGGTTGTCCATCAGGTAGAGGGACTTCTCGAATAATTTTATCGAAGCATGGAGATTCCCCAGGCTGATCCTCCAGTCCTCTTGCTTCTTCTTCCCCAGCTCGTAGGACTTCAGGGCCTCGTTCAGACGCTCCTCCCGGGTCAGCTGGGAGTATTCCTGTAATTCGGCTTCCTTCAGAGTCGTTTCAGGTGGTTTTTCGGTCCGGCGGGTAACGGTAGGGACCTTCTCCTCCCCGGGCTGCTCCTCATCCTTCTTCCCGCTGGGGATCAGGAGATATATCAGGCACAGGAGTATCAGGCCGATCAGGATTAACTGGCGGGCAGGCGGCAGGTTGAGCTTTTTGGCCTTCCCGCCCGCCTCGGTTTTGCCGGAAAAGCGGAATTTACTTTTCCCGATCGTTATCTCGTCCCCATCACTCAGGTAGGACCCTTCCGCCTCGCTGCCGTTAACCAGTGCAGGATAAGTGTTACCCAAATCAATAATCCGGTAATGGTCCTTGTCCAGGCAGATCTCGGCGTGGAAGGGTGAGACCAGGCAGTCGTTCATAATAAGGTCGTTCTTGGGGTCGTGGCCCAGCTTGACGAGCTCCTTCGTGAAGGAGAATTCCTTCTCCCGGCTGCGGCCCTCGATCACTGCAAGTTGAAAACCAGCCATAAATTGCCTTTCTTAAACCCGGATTAGTTATTAATACTAACCGATCAGAATAATTTTGTCAAAAAAAAGCCGTAGAATAAATCCACGGCCTTTTTATAGATAATCTTCTTTCTTTTATTTTTCGCTTTGCATTTTGCACTATGCAATTTTAACTTGCTGCCTACTTCATACCCCTTAATCCTTGATCCCTACTCCTTTGAAAACGGTGGCTGTCCCTATTTTAGGAGCTTTATTTTAGGGCTGATCTCTGGATTTTAATAAAAAAGGCGGTTGAAGATTGTCTCCTGCCGCCTAATTCCTGCCATTTCTCCTTGTCCTTCGTAGTCCCGATGTCCATCGGGACGAAGTAGGATGCTATTCCTTGAAGTACTGCTATCTACAATAAATAATCTACAATTACATTTTACATTTTTCAATTTGATTTTTGCATTTTGCTATGGACTATAGTGGTATCCCATATCCACCTGATCGGCATCTAAGTCACCACTTGTGGATGTGGTTTTGTCATCCAGACCGAGATCGTCTGCAAGGCCGCTGCCGGCATTGACACAGGGGCTGGTGGGGACCTGATCGGGAGGTTGACTCAGGTGGAAATCCTCGTCGAGGCCGGTTGCGCCGGGGCCCCAGTTTTCAACGAGCGTCCCCGCAGCTGGAGGCGAAGTCAGCGACGGGGTGAATGTCAAGGTTGTCACGGTAGCCGATATCACGGTAACCGATGTCACGGTCCGCGTCACGCTATCGTTCCCAATCTCGATAATATCATCTATGGTGTAGGTAGTATTGGCTACCATGATGTGGGTAGTTGCACCGTTAGCGGTGGTAATGATGTCACACATTATGGGAGCATTAACGAACAGCGGGTCTTCATTGATATTGCCGGTTCCGGTCCAAACCCCGTCTTCTATGTCGCTGTAGGTTACTGCCGGTGTACCGCCGGATGTGGATTCCGGCAATGATATTGAATCGGGATGGTTACCCCAGATAATGCAGTTTGTAATCTTTGATGATGAGGGGTCGTCCCAGTTGTCAATCCCACCTCCGGAGAAAAGGGCCGAATTACAGGCAAAGGAACAATTTGTTATTATGGACGATGAGTTGTCACCGTTGGTTATCCCTCCGCCGGAGTAGGCAGCGGAATTGTAGCTGAAGATACAGTTAGTTATCCTGGGCAGGGAATTGTTATAATTGAACATCCCGCCGCCATAGGTGACCGAGTTGCCGACAAATTGGCAATCGGTTATTACAGGCGAGGAATTATCGTTGGACATCCCGCCGCCATACATGGCTGAGTTGCCGCTGAAGGTGCAATTATCCACCATAAGGTTGGCTACACCGTCATTAAGCATCCCACCCCCATAGATGCCAACGCCGCTCCCAGTGGCACTACCATTCGCCACAATGAAGCCGTCAAGGCGGGCGTTCGAAGCGCCGATGACTACATGGTAGCTTGTCCCCTCGCCGTCGAGGATTGCCGGGTGATCAGCCGGGACGCCGCGCTCGGACAGGGTGCTCTCCGTCCCGGTGAAGCCACCGTAGATCTCGACTCCGGCCTTCATCGTGAGCACGGATGCGGTGGTCCCGGATGTATATATTCCCTCCGCCACCCAGATCCAGTCGTCGTATGATGCAGTATCCACCGCTTCCTGGATAACGGTGAAGGCATTTTCCCAGGATGTCCCGGTGTAATTACCCGCAGCAGTGATATTCACATACCAGATGGTTGGTTCCGATATGGGCACCGTTATTACCTCAGCGATTCCGGTTTTACCGCAGTGATCTGTCACTGCGGCGCTGATAGACAGGGAAGGAAGTGTAACCCCTGTCAGGACAACAGACCAGTTGCCCTCGGCATCTACCCCGGACGATTCGTTGTGTCCCTGGTCGGAGGTAACGGTTACCGTAGTAATATCCGTATCCGCAGTCCCGCTGACGGTTACATCGTTAATGTATGCGGCTACTCCATCCACCGGATATGTGATCGTCACGGAAGCCGTCGGTTTCGAGTTTACCCACACATCGGCTACCGTATTCTTCGGATCAACATTCCCGCAGTCGTCCTCCGCCCAGACAGTTATCGTATATACCCCGTCTGCCGGAACATTAAGGATAATCGGTAAGGAGATGCCGGTAGCAGTGTAAATGCCCGCCTCCACCGTTATCTCATACACCCCAATACCACCAAAATCAGTTATACTACCATCTACTACTACTGTCGATGTGTTTAAACATTCTCCCGAAGACGGCGAACTGATACTCACCACCATCGGCGCAGTGGTATCCACTATAATATTAGCTACCGTATCCTTCGGGCCGACAATCCCGCAGTTATCCTCGGCCCAGGCGGTAATCGTATATACACCATCGGCCGGAATGACCAGGGTTATCGGAAAGGATTTGCCGGTGGCAGTGTAAGCCCCGGCCTGGACCGTTATCACAGCCACCCCACTGCCATCTTCAGTTACAGTCCCATTTACTTCTACCGCTGAATTATCAATGCACTCTCCTGAACCCGGTGAACTGATACCTACTAGCGGCAATACCGTATCCACCCTCACATTAGCTACCGAATCCTGGCCGGTATTCCCGCAGGTGTCCTCTACCAGGGCGGTAACCGTATATAAGCCATCAACCGGAATAACCAGATCAATCGGGAAGGAAGTGCCGGTAGCGGAGTAAGCCCCGGCCTGGACCGTAATCATAGCCACCTCACTACCCTCATCTGTGGCACTCCCGTCAACGACCACTACATTTGTAGCGAAGCAAACCCCCGCAGCCGGGAGGCTGATATCCACCGCGGGAGCGGTGGCATCCACCCTGACATCAGCAACGGTATTCACGGATCCGATATTCCCGCAGTTGTCCTCCACCCAAGCGGTTATCGTATATACACCATCGGCCGGAATATTAAGGGTAACCGGGAAAGAGGTGCCGGTGGTGGAGTAAGGCCCGGCCTGGACCGTAATCACAGCTACCCCGCTGCCCTCCTCGGTTATACTGCCATCAATGACCACTGCCGAGTTGTTAATACACTGCCCTGCAGTCGGTTGGCTTATACTTAATGCGGGATCGGTAGTATCCACCCACACATCGGCAATGGTATCCAGGCCGATATTGCCGCAGGTGTCCTCCATCTGGGCACTGATGGTATATGAGCCATCAACCGGGATATTCAGGTTGACGGGAAAGGAGGTGTCCGTGAAATTATAGGCTCCTGCCTGGACCGTAATGGAAGCCACGCAGCCGCTGTCATCCGTACAGGTTCCGGATACAGCAAATGAAGGCACCGCATAACAGGAAAGCAGTGAGCCCAAGTTTACTGCGGGCGGTTCGGTATCAACATCATAGACTTCGGTAAAGGTAGAAGCCCGGTTGTTACAGGCATCTATTGCGGTGAACTTAAGTGTCGTATCCTCACCGATCTCGATCGGTTCCGCATACCTCGTGCTTTTATCAGTAGGCGCACTCCCGTCAGTGGTATAGTAGATTGTCCCGTCACTTGCGCTCAGGGTAACCGTGGCCGAGCAGTAAATACCCCCGGCGGGAGAGGCCCTTAGATTTGTCGGCGCTACGGTGTCAGTGCATTTCTGTTCACTTTCACCACAGTTGAGGGAAAAGGCAAGAATCAGAAAAACTAAGACAACCGGGAAGAACCAATTCTTTTTCATTTTATCTCCATTTTTTGAATCCTAATAATGCATGAATAGTCTAATTATTTGCATATTAACAATTTACTTTCCCAATTAAGTAGGGGTGGACCTCTGTGTCCACCCTTTTATCAGCCCCAAATAGGGTTTAATACGAACCACTGCTATCAGCATCAAGACCCCAGGATTAATATTTTATAATATACATCACATAAATGTTTATGGGCCTGGTCTCCGTTGATGTCCTTGGTTCGCCGTGTGTGCCATCGTCAATTGGTTCTAATATTCTATCAGTTATACCTTCATCAATCCCCCCATGGCCCAGATGATCAAAATATCTTCCACTTTGAGTTGCTGCCACATAATCCCGCCAGTAAGTATGATAATCATGGTAATGCCCTTGAAAAGCATCATCCTGTTTTGTTCCTACATTATCGCCTATCGTTCCATCTCCCCTGTTTGTTCTTCCATCTCTATCAGGATCAGCGGCTGCTCCCTTAGCCCAACCCCTGAGAAAATACCCCTGATAATTAGGGACATTGAAAGTAGTTGCACTGCCGCCATACATAGTACCAATTGCATTGTATAGATCAGGAAATGATGAAATGGCATGAGGATCACCATCGCACTCTAAAAACCCATCGGGGACGGTTGCGCCCGCATAAGCAATAACTGACCCCGGCGGGAGAATAAAACTTGGAAGTTTCCCGTTCAGCATTCCGGCGTTTAAAGCGTATCCTACCGAGGTAATCCTCTTACGGGGCACCATCTCGGTGTCAGTGCCTACCTTGACTCCCAGATACCTTGTCCCCCCCGCAAAGAGAGCGTCAGGAGTAGTAGTGGTATTTGTCAGTGGATTTGCATTTCCCAGGAGAACATCGGTTACTCCCTTGTTAACAGTTACAACCTGGATCTCGCTCCAGAGAGGTGCTCCTCCAGCCTTCACATTATAGATAGCGAAGGTGACAGTCTGGGGGCCGTTAAGGGGAGTGCCGAGACTATTGGTCAAGTATGCCTGAAAGTTGATCAACTGGGGGACGGTCTGAGTCTGGGCACCGGCCGGAGCGGTCAGGGTGAATGCCAATAAGATGGATAGCCCTGCCAAAGTTAACGTTTTCTTCATTGTGACACCTCCTTTTTTATAAAACGACAAAAATAGTTGCACATATGTCAGTGATGTAAATATAGACAGATATATAAATAACTAAGTACCAAGCACCAAATCCTATTCCTCCTTGACAATAGGTATGAATCCGAATCCACTCCAGCCCTGTTCGATGACGGTGGGAATAAACCCGAACCTTCCCACATAATTGGTGCTCGAGGATATCCCCACGGTTCCCGGTTGACCCACGGCTGAGAGGATCTGGTAATTAATAGTAGTGGCGGGCCCGCCGGCGATATCCAGGACTCTACTGTTAACCCTTCCGGTGATCGGCCCGACATTGATTACCACCGAGTAGGGGATGCTGTTATCGATTCCGTCAGTCACTACCAGGGTAACCCGGTATTCACCCTCTAAATCCGGGGTGAAGTAGGGATAATCGGTATCGTCATCGAATAAGGGGGTCGAGCTGTTTGAGGGGGTCAGGAGGGTCCAGGTGATACTCAGGCTGTCTCCTTCGTAGTCTTCGTAGATTCCATACAACTGAATCAGCAATTCCACTTCCGCCTGGACGGGAGTAAAATCTACTATAGTTATTACCGGGGGATTGTTCAGGACGGTGATATTAACATCAACCGAGCCATCCAGGATCCCGTCGTTGGCGGTGACCGTCACCGTATGCTCCCCCCGGTCATTCGGGACGGTCGTGTAGGTATTGGAATTCATCCAGCCGCTGTAAGAGACGATTGTGGCATTGCCGTCGGGATCATGAGCAAACGGCTCGATGGTCACCGTCTCCCCGGCATAGACAGTAATATCTGGGATCGGGTCCAGGGTAGGCGGCCGGTCGGCGAGCGGTTCCCGTTCGTCGGGACCGCCGCAGTTTAAAATGGCGAGGGCGCTCAGAATGAGAAAAATCAATCCCGTGATGGCAATTCTTTTCATCTTTTACTCCTTTTTTACTATAGATCCTTTTAAGATAATCCTTTATTTAAAGCGCATTGGATAATATCTTAGATATCATTAAGCTGATAAATTCTGATAAATTCTAAATCCCAAACTCTAAATCCTAAATAAATTCAAAATCCTAATATCAAATGTTCAAAAAAGCTCCTTCGACTCTGCTACAGGCGGGGCTCAGGATAGGGTTTTGAATTTTGGACTTTGATCACCTGTCCTGAGCATGTCGAAGGATTTGAGATTGTTTAGGATTTGGTGCTTAGTGCTTAG
>CP070770.1:409189-417947 GCA_020345765.1 Deltaproteobacteria bacterium | reverse complement strand
ACTACATCCAAGGCACCGCACTCTCGGAGACAATTCTCCTTCCATACCGTAGGATGAGGCCCGCCGATAACAAAAATCTTTTCCGGAAACCTTTTTTTTAGTAAGGTAATAATCATTTTGTCATTCTCCCAGCCGGCGGTATAAGAAGAGATTCCAATAATCTCGTGTCCTTCCCTCTTAATAAATGAAACGATATCTTCAATGTTAACAAAATATCCATCTAATACATCAACATGATGTCCGGATTCTTTTAAGACTGCACCAATATAGAGAAGCCCGAGTGGCGGGAAAACTCCTAATATTGTCTGTTCAGGACGGGTAAGAAACCTCTTAAGAAAGCCACCTTTCGCTTTCATAAAGTTGATGGATAAATCCTCTTGGCACCAGGGACTTGTTAAAATTAGTATCTTCATTAATCTTATTACTTATAGATATTTAAAGCTTTTTTATTCATCCCAGATTGTACGTAAACAAACAAATTACGTATCCATTAGTCCGCCACAGACTGGTAGAAGAATTGAAATATTAAAAACTTATTTATCCCTATTTAATGTAATTCAATTAAAAAATTTCCTTATTCCAGCTCTAAGTAGTTTTATTTGCTTGCGGAAGGGTAGTCTGATTATGCTCGAAAAGTAACGACAAATTAAGGCAGGACGAAGATAGAATTTTCGATAAAATCTTTTCTCGGTTTTAATAATCTCTAGTGCTTCTCTTCCTGCGGGAACATAAACTAAACTACTCCAGCCATCAAACTTTGTTCTATCGGTGGTAATGAATTTCCCACTTTTAAGGGCGAGATTGTAAAGCTCAGTCCGGGGAGCAGGATTATATTTCTCCCACTGAACATAATCAGGGTCTAAATTAATAATAAAATTAAAAGTCTGGTATGATTCCTCCACTGTTTCGGTTGGAAGTCCTAACATCAAAGATGCATGTATTTCTATTCCTGCTTCTTTGGTTAGCTTAAAGCATTCCTTTATTTGTTCTATATCGATATCCTTTTTGAGCAACTCCAGAAGACGGGGAATCCCGGTTTCGACTCCGTAAAATATCTGATAACAACCTGCTTCCTTCATTCTCCGGAGAAGCTCCCGGTCAACCTGATCCACCCGGGTGAAACAGGACCAGGGAACCTTGAGGTTCTTTTTCTGTAGTAAATCACAGATTGCTAAAACCCTTTCTCGGTTTACAGTAAAAACTTCATCATAAAACTGAATTCCATCCGCTTTATATTCATAAACAAGAACTTTTACCTCCTGGATCACCCTTTCAGCCGAATGATGTCGCAATGTTCTTCCAGAAGAGAGGAAGCTGCTGCAGAATGAACATCGGAAAGGGCATCCTCTTGCTGTCACCAGATGTAGAGTCCTCCTTCCCCGGAGTTGCGCTGAAGAATGGTAACGAGTCATGGGAAAAAGCTCCCTCGCCGGAAAAGGAACTTCATCCAGATTTTTAATGAAATCCTGTTTTTTATTTGTTGTTATCGTACCATTGTTCTTCCAAACAAGACCATTAACTCTGCTGCAGTCACTTTCTTCGTCAATGGTCTTAAGTAAATTATTAAATACCAGTTCCCCTTCTCCTACTACCACGAAATCTACATCTGGATTTCCAATAACTTCCTGAGGGTGAGTAGTTGCATGACTACCTCCCAGCACTACTTTTATTTTCTGATTCGCCGTTTTAACAATTTCTGCAATTTGATAACAATAATCAATTGTGCTCGTAAAGGTTTGCATACCGATCAGATCCGGACTAAACTCTATGACTTCTCTTCTAATATCATCATAAGAATATTGCAAAATCTCGGAATCAATAACTTTTAACTGATGATTAGCAGCCTTCCCAATTGCACCAATATAGGCCAATCCCAGTGGTAGATATAGGGATCCCACCGCCTCATATTCTCCGTATCTTTGCTTCATCGATGAAGGAGGTATGATTAGCATAATTTTCATTGATATATCTTTACCAAAACCATTTTTTAAATCTTAATGTAAATATACTATTCATCGTTTTAATTCTCAGTCAATAAGGGGTATCTAACGAAACTCTTAATACATCGGCCCCTTAAACTTTTCGCAAGCAACTTGTTAAAAGAAGTATCTTCATCAATCTTCTTAATTATGGAAATTTAAAGCTTTTTTTAAAACCTTAATTTCTATTTTAACAATTTTAATAAAATCAGTCAAACTCTCTTATCTTGAAACCTGCTGTTACCAATTATATTTTTGAATAAATAAAATATCCACCAAAACAAAGTAGGGTGATAAAAGTTATCCATAACCCTACCTTAAATGACATTGGATCATAGATAAATTTCACCTGATGGAAGCCCAAAGACAGGTAAACTGCACGCAGGAGATAATCAGCCCGGTAAATCCTCTCTTCTTTCCCATCAACATATACTTTCCAGCCCGGATAATAAACGTCACTCAAAACCAAAAAGCCTCCCTCCCCATCCATTTGGGCTTCAATATCAACCTTAGTTGCCCGATAATCGGTAATCTTCGTCTTTGAAGTACCAATTGATAACTTATTTTTGGGCATCAATTGAGGTATTTCTTCCTCCAAAATAATAACCTTACGCAGATCATAATTACCGGAATCCATTATTTTCAAAACCTCTTCGTGTTCTTCCACCACCCTTGCTTCCGGCACGACAAACGCTCGGGGAAAGAAATCTTTGTTTTTATAAATTTTTACATCTTTCTCTGATACTAATTCATATCCCCAATCAGGGTCAGATTCCTCCAAGCGAAACTCTTCCCAACTTGCCCAATCGCAGAAATTGTTTCCTTTTGGACCGGGATCAGTGATCAATCTAAAAATCACTTCCTTTCCTCGATAAGAAACAAGATTAATTTTAATACGCCTCCGTTTCCTATCTTTCTTGTTATTTTTTGGATCTATATATTTATGAAATAGCTTTTCTGTTTTTTCCCCTGTAATTACATCAAGTGAAAAATTTATCCCGTCTCCCTTTTCAGGTAGCCAAACATGATGACTAATTCTTGGAATAAAATGTATGTAAGCTCCTTCCTCGGGAATTCTTAATAAAAATTCTATGAGAGTCGGTGGATGTTGATTGATAACATTCATCCAAAAGCCCAAATGTTCATTATTTTCTTCAATACTAAAATATCTTTTATTCATGGTTAATATTTTAGATTTTACTGAGATTTCATCATAAATATGTTGGCTTAAAAGTCCATATCTACTAACAACATATTTTAAATTTATAAGGTCAAGAATCGGAGAATTAATTTTATCCTGGTGGGGACCCGAAATGGATCCCTTCGAATAATTATAAGCAAATTCCTTTTCTGTTATACCATTTATAGAATTTAGTAGACTCAAATATTGCTTTTCAATTAATGCATCTGCAATCCTAATGTCGCTGAGTAAATAAAGTGATCCAAAATGAGGCGGTAAAAGTAACAATGGAAAAGCACAAAATCGAAATATCTCTTTATCTTTTTTAAGGTAATCAGTATGGCTTAGGTTTAACTGCTCTTCAATTTCATCTTGATATATTGATTTATTCCCAAGATTATCTATCCAGAGAGTAAAGAAGGTTAAGCATAATATAAGTATTTCAAACGAAAATATTTTTATTCTTTTATAACTGTACCATCTAAAAAGGATAAATATTAATGTTAATGAGAGAATAGCTAATCCAATCTGAGACATTATATAGCTAGAATTTGTCGGCCAGAATAATTTCAGTGAATGTAATAGAGATATTATGATAATAAAAAGTGTAATTGTAGCCAGAGACCAGTAGAAAGCTCTGGCGTAATTCTGTCTTTTCATCAAATTATCTAACCCTATACCTGCCATAATTGTTATTGAAAAACTTACTGCCGCAACCGGGCCTCTTAAAAAAAGGAATAGTCGATCAATAATTGGTAAATAAACTGTTAATTTAAAGCCTGGAAGTCCGTATGCAAGCCCCATAAAAAATATGGAAGTGCCCGCAAAAAAGACTCCGTAGCGATTAGATGATTTAATTTTCATCAGAGTTAGTAATGCCAAAGTAACGGTTATTATTCCAGAATAAGGAATTAAATTATAGGTATCAACCAATGAATTAAAGCTGTTACCATAGAACCAGGGAAGTAGAAGTGAAATTAAGAATTTTATATCCAAATGAACGCTCCATGGGCTCACATGATGATAGTTCCATGCCCTACTCATATATTGAGCAAAAGGTAAAACCTGGAGTGTAGATAGTAAAGAACCTAAAATTATTGAACCTCCAAGAAGAAAACAACATACTATAAGTTGTTCAGTAATTTTAATTTTACTATAAAAAAGAAGCTTGAATATAACCCAACATCCAATTAAAAGCCAAGTATATAAAGTGGTCTCTGGGTGCCCGCCAACGATTGAAATAAATATAACACCGCTCCCCAAAAATAATGAGGATATCTTTCTTTTATCCATTACATTGTTAACGGTCCATAGAAGTATTGGTATGCATATATCAGTGTTTAAAAATATCATGTTTAAATAGCGCATAAAGTGGCCGCAGAATATAAATGCGATTGCTGACAATAACGATCCGGTTTTTCCTATATTAATAGACCTACAAAATAAATAAGTAAAAAAACCAGCAATAAATATCCTGACTAATATAAATATTTCAATACCAGCCTTGAGGGGGAGTAAATAGATTAGTATTTTCAGAGGGTATAATATGGCGCTATGAAAATCGGAAAGTAAAGGAAATCCAAGGCCGCTATAAGGATTCCAGAGAGGAATATATCCGGAATGAAAAACATCACGGGAAAACTTATTCCAGGGATAATATACATGAAAAGGTGTTGGATCTTTTTTAATCTGTAAATAAATGCTTTCACCTGATAAGAGATCTTTTCCAAAGAAAAGGACAATTAAAAAAGAGAGTAGCAAAGCAACTTGAAAATATTCATTTCTAATTATTGCTTTGGCAATTTTTAATAGTCTTTCTGATGACTTCAATATTATCCTGCAAAAAGATTATTACAAAATTCCTGATAATTTTTTATTATTAAAGAATAGTTTGATTCTTTTCCAACCAAAGCGAAAGATTAGTCGTGGATACCGGAGAGCATTCATTTCATAACCCTTTCGGGGATGCGGAAAGGTATTGGTCTTTTTGGGTATTAGGTAGTTTATTATATTTATCGGAATAAAAATATTTAAATAAACAAATATATAGTAAAGCTTGTATTTAATAATGAATTTAGCCAGACTCATGGGAAAATAATTCATTGTCTCAAAAACCATTTTATATTTTAGCCATTTAGAGGAATGGAGTTCTGATTTAACATTTATATCTCCTTGATAAGGATACTCCTCCATTTGTTTAATCAACTCATCGTCTAGCATACCCTTTTCTTTAGCCTGTTTAATAACATCCGTCCTGGGAAAATAGTTTAACCAATAAACATGGATTAAATCCACCGGATTTTCCTGGTAAAATCTTGCCAATTCGTGATAATGCTCCTCCCTCTCTCCGGGAACCCCAAAGAGGTTGTCAGCTAATACATTGATCCCAACATCCCGTAATAACCGAATAGCCTCAATTATCTTCTCGTTTGCTATCGGCCTGCCTAACTGCCTCCGGATCTCCGGATCAATGTGCTGTACCCCTAACTGAACCTCCTGACACCCAGATTCCCTAAGATAAGTTGTAGTATCTTCATCTATTGAAGAACAATTAACAAAACACTTGTAGGGAACCTTTAAATTACCAGTATATTTTTCGCTAAATTCCCTCAACCAAGGCTTGCTCTCGGTAAAATCGTCATCATTAAACCTGATTACCTTTATTCCATAATTTTTCCGGGCCCAACTTAACTCCTCAATAACATTATCTACACTCCTTCGCCTCAATAACTTACTACCCCCTAAATTAGATTCATCCTTGAAATAAATCTTCCTCCTGACATTGTTGCAGCAATAAGTGCAGTTATTATGGCAGCCCCGACGAGCCATACAATAATGACCAATGGTAAAAGGATAACCGACTTTATGATAAAATAAATCTTTGTCGGCAAAAGGCAGAGAATCGAGGTCTTGAATAAAAGGACGACAGGGATTGCTGATTACCTCAGCGTTTCTCTTAAACCAAATGTTCTTAATACTATAATCAATCTCGCCGTTTTCCAGACAATTAACCAGATCCAACAGTGCATATTCACCTTCCCCCTGGATAACAAAATCAACAAAATCGTTCTTAATTACCCTTTCCGGGACAGCGGTCGGATGAATTCCTCCAAATGCTATGGGAACGGGTAATAGCTTTTTAATATCCCGGGCGAACTCACAGGCCCAGAGATAATCAGCACTTACTACCGAAAATGCTATCAAACCGGGATCATGTTTTAAGATCTGTTGAAGCAGATATTTACGATAATTTAAAATTCTGGCAAATAATTTGTTTGAAAGATCTTTTCGATGTGCCCTGAAAAGTCTTGGATCAAAAACGATATCAGTTTGATGGCCGGCCGTCTTAAGAACCGCGGAAAGGTATTCTATACCAATGTTCTCAAATACGCTATAAATGAATAAAACTTTCATTACAATTATCCTTCAGTATTTTAGCCTCAAAACCGTATGAAATCAATTACAATTATTCTTATAACTGATTGAATACAATTGATAAATAGAAATATCATATAATATCAAATAGTTAGACGATATTTTTAATAAAAAGACTAAATTTAATAACAAAACTTAGTATCTCCTGAAATCTATTCTTCTTGACATAAATTTTTATTTTTGTTTAACATCTTATATAGAAATAATAAAGGGACTGATAATGATTGATAACAACAGGAAGCTTTTAAAAAACCAAGCGCAGATGTGGGACAAATTAGCTGAAATAGACGCTGAATTAGCCACCGACGGTCTCCAGCACTATAACCCCCACTATTCAAGAAATAATAATGAATATATACAGACACTCAGTGGTTATTTTAATCCTACTGCTGGAAAAAAACTTTTAGATATCGGCTGTGGTTGGGGAAAGACTCTAATTTCTTGCGGTAAGGAGGGGATGGAATGCTGGGGATTGGATATCTCCCAAGTCATGTTGTCCAAGGCCAAAGAAAAAGCTGAAAAGGATAAGCTTAAAATACACTTATCTCTTGGTAATGCAGCAGAGCTTCCTTATAAGGAAAACTCATTTAATATAGTATGGGGATATGCAGTCTTAATGCATCTTCCGAAAAGCAAGGCGAAAGAAACACTTGAGGAAATTAGAAGGGTGCTTAAATCTGACGGTAGTGCTTACTTACACTTCAAGAATCGAATACACTTAATGTCATTAGTAGCTTGGGTTATAAGCTTTTTTCGTAAATTACTAAATAAGCCTATATCACCCATCGAAATAAGAAGGTATCACCTGTCTGAGATTAAAAAAATAGTAGGCAAATATTTTGAGCAGGTAGAGATATTAGCCGATGATTTTATGATTTTTCCTTTAAGACTGACCTTTAGAGTATCCATATACTCAGATTTATTTTTAACTGGTGTGCCAAAGATAAAACCCGATAGTTTGTTTAATTTACTTCCTACACATTTAATTACATTAGTAGATAAATTCTATGATTTTTTAAAAAGATTCGCAAACCTACACTTTCCATCGTTGAAATGGTTCTGCCGGGACTTTATCGTAATAGTCTCAAGGCCCAGAGTCATTAAATAAAAATCCTCATATTAGAATATTGCCTTTTTTAGGTATTTGTTAACCACCATTCCTATGGAAAATATTGGTTTTTGTAAAATAGTCTTTCCGTATCTCATAAAAAATCCGATCGGATTTCTTAGCATCAAACCTAAGTTATAGATTAAATATTCCCGGGCAGCTAATCTCGCTACCTCCTCGGCTGAAAATTCCGGAGTGTTAATAGTTGAGTTAAGAAACTCAAGCTCGGTAAAATCGAATCCCTTTTTCAGGTATCCTTTTCCCTTACAGATTTCGTAAAGTTCTGTTCCGGGAAGAGGAGAGGCAATAAAAAAATCTGCAAGTTGAAGCCTTAACTTTTTAGCGAGATTAAAGGTATTACGCATCTGGACCTTAGTTTCCCCGGGAAAGCCAATAATAAAAACGGAGCGAGTCCGGATCTTCAATCTTTTCATAGTCTTTACTAGAGGTTCAACCTTCTTTAAATTCAGTGGCTTTTTGATAATCTTACTTAGCACCTGTTGATCCCCACTCTCAATCCCCATAGTGAACTCGTAACAACCACTTCTCTTCATTAGTTCCAGCAGATCGTCATCCAGGGTCCACAGGGCAATTCCGTTAGGTGCATTCCATAGAATGTTAATTCTGCGGTCGATCAACCCCTGAAAAATCTGCCTTGCCCTCTCTTTATCCAAGGTTAGATTATCATCTTCAAAATGAATCTCTTTTATTCCATAATCTTTTACCAAATGTTCTATTTCATCCAGGACATTCCCTGCCGATCTCAACCGATATCTATTGCCCCAGAATTTTGTCGAAGAGCAAAATATGCATCTTGCCCGACATCCCCGTGAGGTTATCAGCGTAGTATTCTTCGTGCTTTTGGCAATTGAACCATGGGGCATATTTATTTGCTGATATTTATCCATCGGCAGAAGTTCTCTTGCCGGGAAGGGAAGCCCATCGAGATTTTCAATATACTCAGTTTTAGGATTAACCCGAATATTCCCGTTCACTTTGAATGCCAACCCATCTATTTGGGTAAAATCTATTCCTTTTTCAATACACTTCAGTAGT
>CP070770.1:400316-409089 GCA_020345765.1 Deltaproteobacteria bacterium | reverse complement strand
TCCATACCTGGCTCCCGGACGCCCATGTCGAAGCCCCCACCGCCGGGAGCGTAATCCTTGCCGGGGTGCTGCTGAAGATGGGAACCTACGGATTCGTTCGCTTCGCCATGCCTCTGTTTCCCGAGGCGGTCGAGCAGTTTATGCCCCTGGTTGCCGTGCTGTCGATCATCGGGATAATCTATGGTGCCCTGGTGGCAATGGTTCAGCCGGACCTGAAAAAACTGGTGGCTTACTCCAGTGTCAGCCACCTGGGTTTTGTCATGCTTGGTCTGTTTGCCCTGAATATTCAGGGAATCGAGGGAGCAATTCTCCAGATGGTAAATCACGGATTAAGCACCGGGGCTCTGTTTTTGCTGGTAGGAATAATCTACGAAAGACGGCACACCCGGCTGATCGAAGACTTTGGGGGATTGTCCCGGACTATCCCTGTTTTTGCCACCTTCTTTATGATCGTAACCCTTTCTTCTATCGGGCTTCCGGGTCTAAACGGGTTTGTCGGGGAGATCCTGATCCTGATCGGAGTCTTCAAGGCCCGATATATTTACGGCATCCTGGCCGCAACCGGTGTGGTTCTGGGGGCGGTATACATGCTCTGGATGTTCCAGCGGGTGATGTTCGGGGAGATAAAAAAAGAGGAGAATCGAAACCTCAAGGACATGAACGGAAGGGAGATTGTGGTGCTTCTCCCGATAATACTCGTGATCTTCCTTATCGGCCTCTACCCCCAGCCCTTTTTAAAGAAGATGGATGCCTCGGTAGAAGGGTTCATATCCCAGGTGGCCGAGAAGACTCATGTACCGATGGAGATGGTCAGGGCCAAGGAGATAAAGCAGGTATCTGTCAACCCGGAAGATTATATATTATACGAAAAGGCAAAATAAACTTATAGATATGACAGAACAAATTCTAAGCACTAAGCACCAATAAGGTAAAATCCTAAGCACTAAATCCTAATCCGCCAAAGGCGGATTCAAATGAACTGTTTTGAACATTTGATATTTGAATTTAGAATTTGTTTAGGATTTAGGGTTTAGAATTTAGGATTTAAAGTTTATCAGCATAATGATGAATGAAATATTATCCAAAGATATTTAAACGATCTATATAAAATGAGTATAACTCTACCTTCAATAAACCTTATTGCCGTTGCCCCTCTGATCGTTCTTGTCATCTTTGCCTTCCTGGCTCTTCTGTCCGATCTGTTTGTCCTCCGGGGTAAGACGGCGCTTGGCGGACACTTAAGTCTTTTGGGGGTAATTGCCGCTTCCTTGTTTTCATTCATTCTCTGGGGAATCGAGGATTTAACCTTTCAACGGATGATTATCCTTGATCGATTTTCTATCTTCTTCAATCTGCTCTTTCTATTATCCGCCGCTCTTACTATCTTGATCTCATACAATTACCTCAAAGATCAGGAGATGGATTACGGGGAGTACTATGTATTGCTGCTTATCGCTACCCTGGGAATGATGATCATGTCGGCCGGGACCGACCTGATTACTATCTTCCTGGGTCTGGAGCTTATGTCGATCTCGTTTTACATCCTGGCCGGCTTCCGCCGCACCCGGGCTCGATCACTGGAGGCAGCGCTTAAGTATTTCCTCCTGGGGGCCTTTGCCACCGGTTTTTTACTTTACGGGATTGCCCTGATCTACGGAGCGAGTGGCACGACCAATCTTCAGGGGATAGTGGAATTCCTTAAGGCGCAGGAGAGCCCGGTCAATCCGGTTATGCTCATCGGCTGCGGTCTCCTGATTGTGGGCTTCGGCTTCAAGGTGGCGGTTATTCCCTTTCACCAGTGGACCCCGGATGTTTATGAAGGTGCCCCCACGCCCATTACCGCCTTTATGTCGGTGGGGGTTAAGGCCGCTGGTTTCGCCGCCCTGCTTCGGGTTCTGCTTATTGCCCTCGGAGACCTGGAGCCCAACTGGAGCGGAATCCTTTGGGTGATTGCGGTGATAACGATGATCGTCGGGAATATAGTTGCCATTGCCCAGGATAACATCAAAAGAATGCTGGCCTATTCCAGCATCGCCCAGACCGCTTATGTTCTGGTGGGATTTATCTCGGGGGGCGAGCTGGGAATGATAAGTGTGGTTTTTTATCTGGCAATCTATACCCTAATGAATATCGGTGCTTTTTCTGTGGTGACCATGCTGGAGAAGAAGGGGGAAGAGAATCTGCTTATTCCCGGTTATGTCGGGGTAGGGTTCAAGCATCCTTTGTTAGGTTTAGCAATGGCTGTCTTCATGTTTTCTCTGGCCGGGATACCACCTACCGCTGGCTTCATCGGCAAGTTCTATATCTTCAGTGCCGCAGTGAAATCCGATTACATTGGTCTGGCGGTGATCGGTGTGCTTTGCAGTGTAATCTCGGCCTATTATTATCTTCGGGTCTTAGTGGTGATGTATATGCGGGAGCCGGAAGGGGAAGTAACCCCCCGCAACCGATCGGCTGCTGCTTCTCTCTCCATAACAATTACCGCAATTGGGGTTCTTGTCCTCGGAATAATTCCCTCCTCGATCCTGGAGCTGGTCCGACAGGCAGTCCGGGCCCTTATTTAGTCGGTAATTCTTATAACAACTCCTCTTATTCCTGTTAGACAATTTATTTAAGGGATTTTATTCCAATTTTCCGGGCAAGGGACTTTTTTAAAAAATTTTTAAAATTTTTAAAATTTTACTTGACATACTATATATTGGGGTTATATAATTTCTAATAACAACATATTGATTAATTTATTCAGGTTCGCCTGGGGTAACTTGGGTGTTACCTCTTAATTATAGTTAACTGTGAAAAGGAGGAAAAATGGCAACAAAGAAAGCTAAGAAGCCTGCAAAGAAGAAAGCAAAACCGGCAAAGAAAAAGGCCAAAAAGCCGGCAGCGAAGAAAAAGGCCAAAAAAACCACCAAGAAGAAAAAGTGAAGAGCAGCCCTCTCTTCTACCAAAAAAAGTAGCTTAGGCCTCCGGTTACCTCGGGCGAAAAGAGGGCTGCTCACGGCTCTTTTAAACGGAAGTGCTAAGCGGTGGGAAAAGCCACTCGCCACAATTTGGCGAGTGGCTTTTTTTATTCCATATAACTAAACTGACTGCTTAAATAAATCTAAATACTATCCGATAAATTCTAAATCCGAAATCATAAACTCTAAACAAATTCTAATATCAAATATTTAAAACCTTGTCCTGAGCCCCGCCTTTGGCGGGGTCGAAGGGAATGCTTTGAGCTTTGAATTTTGGTCATTTAAATCCGCCTTTGGCGGATTAGAATTTAGTGCTTAGGATTTTACCTTATTGGTAATTAGTGGTTAGGATTCATTTTATTTTAACTAGGTCGTTAAGTAATATTGCTCTTATATAGAACATGGTGCCGGGAGGGGGGATCGAACCCCCATGGTCTTGCGACCGCGGGATTTTGAGTCCCGTGCGTCTACCAGTTTCGCCATCCCGGCCTAAATTAAAGAATAATGAAGCACTCCCGGGTTGTCAAGCGAAAAAGTTATTGACATGCCCTCGGCCCCGTGCTAATTTTTTAGGGTAAATGTTTGTTAAAAGTTGAAAGACTTAGAAGGGAGGAGTGATGGCAGAGGAGGGAAAGAAAAGGGCTCAACAGGCAAAAGATGCCCTTCAGAAAATCCAGGAGAGGATATATGAGCTGGCCGAGAGGGTGAA
Source organism: Deltaproteobacteria bacterium (assembly GCA_020345765.1). Classification (GTDB taxonomy): domain Bacteria; phylum Desulfobacterota. The sequence continues at coordinate 405,420 of CP070770.1, read as the reverse complement.
AGATGAGGCCCTGGAGCTATCGAAGGTAAGTAAGACCAAGCTGGATATAATGACCCTTAAAAGGGAAAAGAACAACCTGCTTAACGATCTCGGTTCAAAGACTTACGACTTATTGAAAAAGGGGAAAATTAGATCCACTGAATTGAGTTCTCTCAAAACCAAAATTGAGAAGGTCGAGGACAAGGTCTCTGCGCTGGAGGCGGAGGTAAGTAAGGCCTCAATGAAAGAAGGGGTGAAGGCACCTGCCTCGGCGCCGCGCCCGAAGGCCACCAAAGCCAGGACCGGAGGATCAAGGGGTAAAAAGGCTTCCAGCGCCAGTGCGAAGAAGAACACCGGGTAAACTGCCGAGTAGTAAATTAATTGAAAATTAATGGATTAGAGTGGGGCTGTAGCTCAGTTTGGGAGAGCGTCTGAATGGCATTCAGAAGGTCGGCGGTTCGATCCCGCTCAGCTCCACCAATGATTTCAAGGGGTTAGGGGAATCACCTTAATCCCTTTTTTACTCTGTTAAAGATCCGCCTCAAAAGGGATTGGATAGGTTCGGGTTGATGGAAGGACAGAAAGGAAGGTTAAGATTGTTTAAAAGGAAAAAAACTTTGACAATCGACGGTATTAATGTTATTATAGATATGAAGTGGTTGATATGGACTGAAAGGAGGTGGTGATAAAACTCAATTAAATTTTCTGGAACAAGTTTTAATTAGAGTTCTCTTGTGTTTAGTAATATTGTCATTGGAGAGATTAGAATTGCTATCTGGCTTCTACCTCCGAAAGAAAATGTTATCAGACAGAGAGAAGTAACCCCGGTTAGGAAGGATGGAAGTACCATCTCACTAAGAAGTTGATATTTTTAACGGGGTAAAGAAAAGAAGGAGGACAGAGTGAAAGGTAGCAAACTTTATGTAGGGAATCTTACTTATTCCGTGAACGGTGGACAGTTGGAAGAATTGTTTTCCAGTCATGGTGAGGTTAAGCAAGTTAACGTAATCGAAGGCAAAGGTTTTGGATTCGTTGAGATGTCTAACCCGTCGGAAGCGGAAAAAGCAAAGGAAGCATTGGATGGTTACGAACTCGATGGACGCACCTTGAAAGTCGACGAGGCTCGCCCCCCGCGAAGTGGCGGGATGAGAGGCGGAGGCGGAGGCGGAGGCGGGAGGAGGGAATATCGAAGATATTAGAATCATCGGTAGTTAAATCCAACCCGCCGAAGACGGGCAATTAATATATCGACCACTCATTAGGGCTTACCTCTCTTTCCCGGGTTTTACCCGGCTGAAAGTAGAGTGTAAGCCCTATTTATTTTAGCACCGCTCCCCGGGCCAAGGGGCAGCGAACATAGGGGCAGCGGGGCTATCGATATTTTTCCAAATGGGGTGGGGTGACACGGATTAACTCCCGCCAAAAGAAAGAGCTTTTTAGCTTGACAGTGGTATTCTCCCGGTTTAAATTATTCTGGTACCCGGGGTTATGAAAAAGACAGCCATATACTTTCATCAGTTAATGAAAAGGTTTCTCTTTATCATACTTTTCCTGCCCCTCTTGCTCTTCTGCGGGGAAGATGAAGGGGAGAAAAGGTGTACTGTCCCTCCTATCTATCACAGCCTTTCGGGGGACCTGCTGGATACCGCCCAGGCGCTGGCCGATCAGTGGATGGAAGAGAATTTGCCGGAGGAGAACTGGTGGAACTGGCAGGAAGCGGTATTGATGTTCGGTCTGGTGAAGATCTACGAATACACGGAAGAGCCCCGCTTCCAGGCCTATTACCAGAGCTGGATCGATTACCACCTCGCCAACGAATTTCCCCTCATGTATAGTGACCACTGTCCCCCGGGAATCGCCCTGAGCGCCCTCTACCAGGAAACATGCAGCAAGGAATATAAAGAGGCACTTGATCGGATCTATACATATTTAGAAAACGAAGCACCCCGAACACCTGAGGGGGGAATAAGCCACCTTCCGGGTGATCCTCAACTGTGGATCGATTCTCTGTTCATGTTCGGGGTTGTCCTTACCCGGCTCGGTTACCTGACCGGGGAGAACAAATATTTCGACCTTATTACCGAACAGGTAGATGTTTTTGCCTCCCTTCTTCAGGATGAGGAGGCAGGACTGTTCCGGCATGCCTGGATAGACGGGGAGCCGGTCCCGACGGAGCCGGTATTCTGGGCACGGGGAAACGGATGGGTGCTTACCTCCCTGACCGAGCTCTTAAGCGTGCTTCCCTCCAATCATCCGAAGAGGGGCAGGGTAATGGATATTTATAACCGGCTGGTAAGTGCGGTAGTAGAATGCCAGGACAACGACACGGGATTGTGGTGGACGGTAATAGATCGCCCGGGTGAAACATATCTTGAGACTTCGGCATCGGCGCTCTTTACCTACAGCCTGGCCAAGGGGATAAACCAGGGGCTGATCGGCGAGGAATACCTTCCCAACATTGAGGCGGGAATAGAAGGTTTAGAGGGGAAGATCAGTATTGATGGCGAGGGAAACCTTATCCTTTCGGGAACCTCTGTCGGCACCCAGCCCGGGGGATTCGATGATTATGCCGGGGTAGAGGTATGGGATAATGTAAACTTTGGCATAGGAGCGGTTATCCTGGCATTTTGTGAGGAAGAGCTAAGACAGAACCTGCAAAAGGAGTGAACATGTTAAACCACGATAAAAAGATTGGGTTGATTTCGATCCTCTGTGCTTGCATGTTATCGGTAGATTGCGGGGACGATAGCAAACCCCCGCCGCAGCCGGAGCATCCCCACATGCTGATGCTGCCCGAACACCGGGCCCTGGTTTTAAGTCATATCGGCCGGGAGCCCTACGATATGATCCTCTCGGAAATAGAGGAGATGGCCGCTTACGAGTACCAGCCCGGGGACCCGGAGATATGGGACCACCAGGAGGAGGGGCATAACGCCGAGGCAGCGCAGGCAAATGCTTTCCTTGCCTATATCTATGAGGATGAGGAGGCCGGGAGGAAAGCAGTGGACTTTCTGGGGAAAATAAGAACCGATTTTGAGACGAACAAGGTATGGGATGTAAATATCCGCATCCCCCATGCGGTGATAGGGTATATCAACGCCTGGGACCTTCTGTTGGCTACTCCCTATATTACCGAGGAGGAAGCTGACAATGCCAAGACGCGGATCGTTGAGCTGGTTGATAAGTTCTACTCAGAATACATTGAAGGGATGATGTCGGTAATAATGCTTCCCACCCAGAACAACTATAATATCCGCACCTCCGCTACCATCGCCTATACCGCCCTTGCCTTCCCGGATGTGGCGCAGTGGGAGAAATGGTGGAACTTTTCCCTCTCGGAGCTCGGATTCATGTTCGGTCCGGAGAGCCATTACATCCAGGATGACGGGGGGGTCTCCGAGGGGCCGTTCTATTTCGGGTTCGCCCTTGCGGGGGCAATGCCCGCCCTGATTGCCTACGAAAATACAATTGGAGAGCCCTCGGTCGTTTCGCGTGACTGCCAATTGAGAACCAACAACCCGCCGTGGGATGATGTCTCGTGTGTCGAGGGAGAGTCCTATACCTTTTCCAACCCCCTTTATACCGAGCGTTTCCAGAACTCCCTGGACTGGACGATGAAGATCAGGCTCCCCAGCGGAGACCGGCCGCCCGTCGGCGATGCCAACTTTAATCCCACCAATTCCGTCGGGCTCTGTGCCGGTATCCTGGGCGAGCCGCGCTATGCCTGGGACTGGATTGAGAACGAGAGGAATCCCTATGCGATGAGTCATGGTATGAGCCTCGAGATGTATTACCTGGTATATTTCGACGATGGCGTCGGGGCAGCTGAGCCTACGTGGCCCCCAACCCAGTTCTTAACGGATGCCGGCAATGCGGTGTTCCGGAGCGACTGGGGCAGCGATGCCGTCTGGTTCATGATGATGGCAGAGAAAAAACCGGTGCGGATGACCGTCCACGACCATGTGGACGGGACGAGTTTTCAGTTGTATGCCTACGGTGAGTACCTGGCGATGGATACCGGCTACTACAAGCCGAATAGTAGCGACAATGCAGTTACCTCCCACGCCTGGAACCATAATATCGTATTGATAGACGGCGAGGGCCCTCCGGACAAGGGTCTGCTGTTCGATTTCGGAGATACCGATTGTTTTCTGGAAAACACCCACGACGGCGGGGTATTCGATTACGCCGAGGCCCGGACCAATTATCAGGAGACCGATGTGGTCCGCTCGGCCCTGTTCGTCAGAAACCGCTATGTGGCGATCTCGGATTTCCTGGACGCCTCCACAGAGCACGATTACAGTTTCCGGGTCCACGGCTACGGAGGCTATGACAGCGGGGGGACATATACCAGTACCGGCAGTCCCCTGGGAGGAAGGTGGGAGCGGGAGAAGGCGGGCTTTGACCTCTCGGTAACCTCTACGGCCGGGACCCCGTCATTCGTTGAGCCGCCTCATGTGGAAGATGAGCCTCCGGGCGTTCATAAGTTTGATACCGACAGGCAGTTGAGGAATCATGTGGTCATTGATGCCATTATTAATGGGGAAGTTGACATATCCTACATCGCTGTGCTTTATCCCTATAAAAAAGGAACGGTGAACCAGGCCGAGATGCCGGCGGATGTCCAGGTGATAACCGCACCGGCAGATGCAGCGGCATTGATGGTCACCAATGCCGACGGCAGAAAGGACCTCGTAATTGCCAATCACACCGGAGATACCGTAGCTGTAACCTTTCCTGGTGATATGACCGTCGAGACGGATGGCAGGTTTGCCTTTGTGGGGCTTGACGATTCTCCCATATCTGGGTTTGTGGTCAGGGGGACATATCTTAAGGTGGACGATATCACCTTGTCACTTGAGGGAAGCTCGGAGACATTCGCCCTTAAGGAAAATTAGGGGTGTTATTGAAATATTGATTTATTGAAGGTAAAAGCGGGCGTTGTGGGACGGTTGAAAAGGTATCTTTCTTTCCCCCCTCACCTCTATCCTCTCCCCCGCGGGACGCGGGGGAGAGGAGGTTTATTGAAAAATTTCTTTGGAGAGGGTTTTTCAACAGCCCCGCTGTCGCTATTTACCCCTTTATTCCCTCTCCCCGGTGGGGGGGAGAGGGAAAGGGTGAGGGG
>CP070770.1:391394-400216 GCA_020345765.1 Deltaproteobacteria bacterium | reverse complement strand
TTGATGGGGCCGACTACTATCTATATCTCGGAAGTTCTCGATTATCAGAGTAACAATTTCGAGCCTCTGGATAAAACACCCCTAAGAGCACTACGGGTAAATATCGCTCCCAAGCATTATGCAGTTATCGTGGGAGTTCCTTCCGGATCGGATAATGATAATATTATTGTCCCATCGAACTCGGTTTTCAGCGTCATGGTCTACGGCAGCGTACTGATAAATGGAGAGATCTCCCCGGATTTAGGTTTTGGTGCCGAGAGTCTGGGACTCTATGACTTCAGACTTCGCCACGAGGTTGCCTACCTGACAATCAACGGAGTAACCGGAAGCGGTATGGTAGAACCTGACCCCGGCTATGAGTTCAACAGCCCTATGGGATCCCTGAGTAATACCGACGACGGTGACGGCTATGCCACTTCGAGCTTCAATGACTTCAATCAGGGAACAACCTTCACCACCCCGACCGGAATTAACATCCCGCTGGCGGTGGTTAACTTCAGTACCGGCACCGTAGATGGCCCGACTACCATTTATATCTCGGAAGTCCTCGATTATCAGAGCAACAATTTTGAGTATCTGGATAGAATACCGAGGAGGTCTTTACGGGTAAATGTCATCACCGATACTACCCCGCCTTTGGTCTTTATCAACTCACCCATCAGCGGCCAGGTCTTCGATACCACCACGGTGGTAGTGACGGGGACGGCCACTGATTCAGGGGGGATCGGGATTGACTGGGTAAAAGTAAACGGTATCACCGCGACCGGTACCGATACCTGGACAGTTACCCTTACCGGACTATCTCCGGGCGTGAATACCTTTACTGCTATTGTCAGAGACAATTTTGGCAATTCCGGTCAGTCAGCCCCGGTTAATATCACCGTTGACTTGCTGCCGCCGTCTATAACCATTACCTCCCCTTCCGATGGAAGCTATCTCAATACTACCGAGGTAATCGTGACCGGAACCGCAAGTGACCCGGCTCCCTCTTCCGGGTACCAGATAATTGTGAACGGCTATATTGCTTCCATGGATGGAATCAACTGGATTGCAAATGTTACCCTGCCCGGTGAAGGTCCTCATACCATTACCGCCCAGGCCATTGATCTGGCCGGCAACACCGATACTCACACAATCGGGGTAATCCTGGATCTCACTGCTCCGCTGGTTGCTATCAACAGCCCCACTCCGGGCAGCTTATTCCTTCAGAACGAGGTAGTGGTAACCGGTTCGGCAAGCGATTTATCCTCCGGCATTGACCGAGTCGCGGTCAACGGAGTGAGCGCCGAGGTCTCTGCGGGAAGCTGGGTAGCTACCCTGACCGGGCTTGCAGACGGCCCCCTGACCCTTCAGGCCCGGGCCTGGGATATTGCGGGCAATTCAAGTCTATCTGCTCCCGTAGTGATCACCATCGACACTACGCCACCTCAGGTCTTCATCGGTTCACCTACCAACGGGCAGGCCTTTAATACTACTACCATAACGGTTAGCGGGACTGCCGCTGATCAAGGGAGTGGGATAGACTGGGTGAAGGTAAACGGGTTTACCGCCACCGGTACCGAGACCTGGACTGCGATTGTTACCGGGCTCACTCAGGGCGTTAACATACTTACCGCCACTGTTGAAGATATTGCCGGCTATTCCGGCATATCGGCCCCGGTTAGTATAACTATTGACTCCGTTCCTCCACTGGTTGCGGTTACCTCCCCGGTTAACGGCACCACCGTACCCGGCCCCGGGGTAACCGTCCGGGGGACAGTAAGTGATGCTACTATAGGGGTAAGCTCGGTAGTAGTAAACGGGGAAACCGCAACCATCAATTACCCGGCAGGAACCTTCATGGTGATCTTGCCGGATCAACTCCCCGGTCCGCTTACTATCATTGCCACAGCCACTGATTTGCTCGGAAATAAGGCTGATTCCTCTCCGGTTATCGTCAACGTAGAATTTGACCTCTTATCGGTGTTCATCACCTCCCCCCTTAATGGAACACTGGTAGACACCTCCAACCTAACAGTCGAAGGGATCTTCTCGGCCCTTGATCCCGGAGATGTTGTAATTACGGTTAACAGCGTAACCGCTTCAACCATTACTACCGGTACTACTACGGGCAGTTTTACCGCTACCTTGACTATCCTCGTTGACGGACCCTATACCATCACGGCGATAGTCGATGATGGTGCTGAAACTAAAAGCGATACCATCTGGATTACGGTGGATACTACCAAGCCCCTGGTAAGCATTACCTCTCCTACTCACCTCACCTCCCTGAATAGTCCGGATGTAGTCGTGACCGGAACTGTTACCGATGCTACCTCTGATATACTCTGGGTTACCGTCAATGGGATTACCGCCGATCTGGATACCGGAATATACACCGCTACCCTCATCGGTCAACCCGACGGCCCGCTTACTATTACGGCAACTGCCCGGGATGAGGCCGGTAACACCGAGGTTACCGAAGTATTGATAACCATTGATACCACAGATCCTCTTCTCTCCATCACCACTCCCTCCTCGGGAGAAAATATAAATACTACCCAGCTATTGGTAACCGGGACGGTAACCGATCCGGCCCCCAGCAGCAGTATCGACCTGATTATCGTAAACGGTCAAACCGCTGCATATGATCCCGGCCCCGGCACCTGGTCGGCCACCCTTAGTTTAAGCGAAGGCCCCCAGACCATTACCGCACAGGCTTGGGACCAGGCCGGCAACCCCAGCCCGCCTGACTCGGTTAATATAACTATAGATAGTCTCATTCCCGCAATTGTGATTGAATCCCCTACCGACGGTAGTTATTTAAACACCACTAATGTAGTGGTAACCGGGACGGTAACCGATCCGGCCCCCAGCAGCGGCATCAGCCTGATTACCGTAAATGGCCAGGCCGCTGCATATAACCCCGGCTCCGGCACCTGGTCGGCCACCCTGAGCTTAAGCGAAGGACCCCAGACCATTACCGCCCAAGCATGGGACACTGCTAACAACCTGGATATTGACTCAATAAATATTACTATTGATATTAACGACCCGCTGGTGGCCATCACCTCCCCTACTGACGGAGCATTAATTAATACCGATACCGTAGTTGTCCTTGGAACAGCTACCGATCCCGGCAGTGGTATCTCCCAGGTTACGGTAAACGGACAGAGCACCGATTATAATCCCGGATCAAGTACCTGGAGCATTACCCTGACCGGACTAACCGAAGGTCCGTTGACCCTGATTGCCAACGCAGTTGACAATTATGGTCGTTCTACTGACTCAGCTCCGGTAACGATTACCATTGACTATACTTCCCCCTTAATCTCAATCACATCACCCGGTGAGGGAGAAATAATTACTACTAATTGGCTGATGGTAACCGGGACTGCCAGCGATCCCGGCAGCGGTATCTCACAGGTCATTGTAAACGGCCAGAGCGCCGATTATAACCCCGGACCAGGTACCTGGAGCATTACCCTGACCGGATTAGCTGATGGTAACCTGGAGATTACTGCCACCGCAACCGATAACGCCGGTAATTATGCTGACTGCCTACCAGTGGATGTTACCATCGACTACACCCCGCCCTTAGTTGTAATTACCTCTCCGATAGACGGCACTACCGTGGGCGGCCCCACGGTCCCCGTAAACGGGACCGTTATCGACGCCGTCACCGGGGTGAAGCAGGTAATTGTCAATGGGGTAACGGCAAATATCAATCCGGTAGCGCATACATTCGTAGCCCTACTGCCCGGACAGGCCAATAACTCCCCCTTGACGATAATCGCCACCGCAACCGATAATGCCGATAACCAGGCCGATTCCGCCCCGGTAAGGGTAATGGTGAAATATACCGAACTAACCGTAACCATTACCGAGCCCCTGAATGGAGCTATGCTAAATACTGCGAATGTGGATGTTAATGGTGTCTTTACGCCAACGAACGTAGATTTAATAACGGTTAACGGTCGGACCGCAACCATATTACCGGGCAGTAATTTTGAGATAACCCTCTTTGGTCAACCCGAAGGCCCTCTGACCATAACGGCCGTAGTAACAAAATCTCCGCAGGATCCGGTCCAGCACACCATTATCATTACCCTGGACTTTACCCCGCCCTTTATTGCCATCACCTCGCCCTCAGCTGGTGCATTACTCGGTCCTGACGACGACACCAACCTATTGTTAGACGATGTCCAGATTACCGTAACTGTCAGCACCGATGCCGAGGACGGACAGTTAGCAATATTAACGGTTAATGGTTTGTCGTCCCTGATCGCGGTAACCGGAGGTATTGGCATTTTCTCTGATATAACCTTGGCCGAAGGACCGAATACCTTGATTGCCGAAATCGAAGACCAGGCCGGGAATCCTGCCTCACCGGACCAGATCGTTATTTTCCTGGATACTGTTGCCCCGACGGTGTCTATCACCTTTCCCACTTCGGGCTCGGTTGCCTGCACTTCTACCGTGATCGTAAGCGGGACCGTAAGCGACCCGGTTCCCGCCTCCGGGATAAATAAGGTAATTGTAAATCCGGGCGGGATCGAAGCAAATGTGACCGGAGAGAGCTGGACCACCACCCTGTTCCTCTTGCCGGAGGGCAATATAACCATTGATGCCAATGCCCAGGATAACTCTGATAACTCCACTGTTTCTTCCCCGGTGAATATCACTGTTGACTATACTCCCCCGACTGTGGTGATTACTTCACCCTCTCCGGGCGACTTCCTTAATACCTCGACAGTTACCCTGCAGGGAACCGCGGAAGATGACCCGGGTTGCGGAGTAGCCCTGGTGTTAGTGAACGGTCAGACCGCTAACGGCACCTACACCTGGTCTTTGACCTACTTCGGTGAGCCCCAGGGGCCGAATACCTACTCGGTGAAAGCAGTCGATTATTGCGGCTACGAAACCGATCCGCCGGTATCAGTCAACATAACGGTTGACCATACTGCTCCCTCGGTTACCATTACCGCACCCACTTCCGGTGCATACTTCTGCACCTCCACGGTCATCGTAAGCGGGACCGCCAGTGATCTAATCAGCTCTATCTCGATGGTAAAGGTCAACGGGATCACCGCCGCCGGAGGAGAAAGCTGGACCGTCACCCTGACCGGGCTCGCTAACGGCTCCAACACCATTATTGCTACCGCCTATGATAAGGCGAATAACTCTGCCTTCTCCCCTCCGGTAAATATCACTACTGACACACTACCCCCGGTAGTCTCCATCCTTTCCCCCACTGACGGAGGCTATGTCAACAGCACCACGGTTACCGTAAGTGGGACCGCTACCGATGATATCGGTAGTGGAGTAGCAGTAGTATTAGTTAATGGCGAGACCGCAACCGGGACGGAGAATTGGTCGATTACCTTCACCGGCCAGACCGGAACCCCTTCCTACTCCTCGGTAGCAGTGGACTACTGCGGGCAACAATCGTCACCTCAGGTAGTAAGTATAACCATTGATCTCGACCTGCCAATGGTTGAACTCGTCTCTCCGGTTGACGGAAGCTGCTGGACCAGCTCTGCCGTGGATATTAGTGCGATATGCGAAGATGTCGGCGGGCAGATAGCTTCCTGCCAAGTCCAAATTGACGGCGGGCTCTGGCAGGATGTTCCGGACACCGTCAGCGGACTGAGTGACGGCCCCCATACCGCCGTGGCCCGTGCCGTCGACCGCGGGGGCAATGAAGTATTTTCGGCTCCCCATAACTTTAATGTTGATACTACTGCTCCCGTGGTTAGCATCATCTCTCCCTCTCCTGGTTCCTGGTCAGGGGGAACGGTAGTCATTACCGGGACGGTTAGCGACGCCGTAGAGGTCGGGAACTCGGCTACGCTTTGCCTGGTTCCACAGGGAGGGGACTGTGTTATTTTCACCCTCGCCGCTCCTACGGCCACCCCGACCTATAGTGAATCAGGTAGCCTCGACGCCGACTTCGGGGATATGGATAGAGACGGAGACCTGGATATCGTTGTTGCCAACCACAACGGGCAGAACCGCCTGTATCTAAATGACGGAACCGGAGTCTTTACCGACGGCACCACCAGAATGCCCCCGGACAGCGACCTAAGCTACGATGTTGAGCTTGCTGATGTGAACGGGGATCTGTCTCTGGACATATTCGTTTCCAATTATGGTCAGAACCGCCTCTACCTGAATAATGGCAGCGGGATATTCACTGATGGGACTTCTGCCCGACTACCAATAGATAGCGACCTTAGCCGCGATGCCGAGTTCGGAGATGTGGACAAAGATGGATACCTGGATATCGTCATTGCTAATTACAACGGCCTGAACCGCATCTACCTGAATGACGGCCTTGGCTATTTCACCGAGGCCACCGGTATCCTGCCCGAAGACGTGGATGGAAGCTTTGATATTGAACTGGGAGATGTGGATAAAGATAAAGATTGGGACATCTTTGTCTCCAACTGGGGAGAGCAGAACCGCCTCTACCTGAATAACGGCTCCGGGATCTTTAGTGACGGTACCGAACACCTCCCCGAAGATGCGGACTACAGCCGGGATGCCGAGTTGGTAGATGTGGCCGGGATGAGTTCTTATCCGGACCTGGTGATCGCCAACTATTTCGGGCAGAACAGTTTTTATTACAATGATGGCAATTGGTCAGGAACAGGAGGAGGGGGAGGAGGAGAAATAAAAAAGGAAATTATTCACAGCTTTATTGACTATACCACCTTCATCCTACCGCCACTGGTTGATAATAGTGTAGATGTGGCTTTGGCGGATATTGACAGTGACGGCGACCAGGATATCGTCGTTGCTAACTATAATCAGCAAAATCGCTTTTACCTTAACAATGGTAGGGGGGGGTTCAGTGATATCACCGACCCGCATCTGCCGGTAGATATGAACTCGAGTCGGGATATGGACTTCGGGGATGTGGATGGGGACGGTGACCTGGATATCATCGTCGCCAACTATTATGAGCAGAATCTCATTTATATCAATAATTACGGGACTGTTATTCAGACCGTTACGGTCGAATCTGTTACCGGTGGTGGCGTCTTTACCGGAACTTACACTAATGTCGCTCAGGGTAATTACACGGCAACTGTCATCTCCTGGGATAACTGTGGCAATTCTGCCTCGGACTCGGTTAACTTCAATGTTGACGCCACCCTGCCACTAGTGACAATTACCTCCCCTTCCGATGGTGCTTACCTCAACACTACCACTATTGTGGTCAGTGGGACGGCTACCGATACCGATAGTGGGCTTGCCGCAGTATTCGTTAATGGTCAGACCGCCAGTGGCACCGACATTTGGAGCATTACCTTCACTAATCAATATGGAGAGCCGTTTGAGATAAGCTCCCGGGATACCTCCGGGTACAGTTATGGAGTCTATGTAACCGGGGGCTATGCCTATATGGCCGATGATACCGGTTTAGCGATCATCGATGTGAGTGATCCGACCAATCCCGGCGCCCCGGTCTACCGGAATACCTCCGGGCATAGCTATGGAGTCTATGTAACCGGAAACTATGCCTATGTGGCGGATTGGCGCAGCGGTTTAGCAATCATCGATGTAACTGATCCGGCCAATCCCGGTACTCCGGTTTATCGGGATACCTCCGGGCAGAGCAATGGAGTCTATGTAACCGGAAACTATGCTTATGTGGCTGATTGCAGCAGCGGGTTAGCAATCATCGATGTGAGTGATCCGATCAATCCCGGCACCCCGGTCTACCGGGATACCTCCGGGTGTAGCCTGGGAGTCTATGTTGTCGGAAACTATGCCTATATGGCGGATGATAATAGCGGTTTAGCGATCATCGATGTAACCGATCCGGCGAATCCCGGCACCCCGGTCTACCGGGATACCTCCGGGTATAGCTGGGGAGTCTATGTAACCGGTAACTATGCTTATATAGCGGATGAGAGCGGTTTAGCGATCATCGATGTGAGCGATCCGGCGAATCCCGGCACCCCGGTCTACCGGGATACCTCCGGGTATAGCTGGGGAGTCTATGTGGCCGGAAACTACGCCTATGTGGCGGACGATGATAGCGGTTTAGCGATCATCGATGTGAGCGATCCAGCCAATCCCGGCACCCCGGTATATCGGAATACTCCCGGGTATAGCTGGGGAGTCTATGTAACCGGAGGCTATGCCTATGTTGCGGATGAGGAGTATGGGCTCAGGGTAATAAATGTTTCCATTTTCAACTTCCCCTTCCTTATATTTAATGCTATTGCCATGGACAACGGCGGAAATCTCTCTATACCGGATACGGTAAATGTCCTGATAGATACCGTCGCACCAACCATATCCATTGCTACCCCAACAAATGATGAGTGTTTCAATAGCCCCACGGTTTTGGTCAGCGGGAGCGTGGACGATCCCGAGTCCTCTTCTGGAATCGCCGGTGTTACGGTAAATGGAGAGGTTGCCACGGTATCCGATGGAAACTGGGTAGCCACCCTTACCGGACAGCCCGAGGGACCAATAGCCCTCATTGCCACCGCAATGGACAATGCGGGCAACTCTACCGACTCCAACCCGGTAAATATCCTTTTTGACTATACATCACCGGTAGTTTCGGTTACTTTTCCCATCAGTGGCGATTGTATTAACAGCAATATGGTGGTTGTAACCGGAACGATTACCGAAGGCGGCAGCGGGGTAGCAGAGATCAACGCAACCTGGGGCGCTTACAGTGCAACTTCGGCCGGCTTCCCGGTTTATCTTGATGTTAGTGGTGTGGGGGAACAAACTAATGACCTGGTGGTTTCGGCCGTAGATTTCTGCGGGAATATCGGGCCGGTTGATACCGTAACTAATGTGCAGGTGGATACGGT
>CP070770.1:382438-391294 GCA_020345765.1 Deltaproteobacteria bacterium | reverse complement strand
TCCCCTCGGTGCTCACCCTCGCAGATTATTGGTTCATCTGCCCCCAGATCCAGATGCTAAAACCAAACCTGGAGCTCTGCCCGGGGCCGAAGGGGGGAATAAATTGCCTCACCTGCGGCAGTGCGGTTCCCTTTATCTACTATGCCAGCGATTCTTTGTCCTTCCTTCCGGAACCATCAAGACAGGTGATCCGGACACTGCTCAACTGGACCAAGAAGAGTATACCTAATGAACTGAAAAGCCTCTTTCTGAAATCCTCCTATCCCGAGGCAACCGGGTCGCTCACATATTTCCGCCTTCAGTATCTCCTGGGGTTGTTAAATATGGCCAATTTAGTAATCGCCCCGTCACGATTCTTGCGAGAGAAGTTTCTGGAAGCCGGGATCGACGAGGAGAAGATCATCCATTCAGATTACGGATTTAACCAACTATCATTCGAGAACTTTAGCCCGAAGAGTTCAGACCAACTGCGATTTGGCTTTATCGGAACGATTGCCGAGCATAAAGGGGTCCACCTGCTCATCGAAGCTTTTAATAAATTATATAACGAGCAGGCCGAACTTCGAATCTATGGTTCTCCTGAAGTCGATCCTAAATATTTCTCCCGGATCGAAAAGCTGGTCAAAAGCCCCCGGATAAGATTTCTCGGTGGTTTCGACAATAAAGATGTTGCTAAGATACTCTCCGAGATAGATGTCATTATAGTCCCCTCGATCTGGTGGGAGAATTCTCCCCTGACCATCCACGAGGCCTTTATGGCTAAAATTCCCGTAATCACTTCCAATATCGGAGGGATGGCCGAACTGGTTCAGGATGGGGTAAACGGCTATTTGTTTAAGGTAGGAGAGTCTGAAGACCTGGGAGATAAAATTAAATCTATCATAGATAAACCGGAGCGGATAACTGAATTTAAAAATGGTATCACTCCGGTCAAAAGCATCGAAGAAAACGCTGCCGAGCTGGAAGCTATCTATAAATCAATTTATTTAAGGGAATAATAGGGAGTAGCACGGAATAGCAGGGAATGGCAGGGATTAGAACCCTTGAATCCTCGAATCCTTGAACCCTTGAATCCTATCCATTGGTATTTGGATTTAATCTATGGGTATTCGCTCAAGGCTGAAACAATTAGTAGAGAAAGCTCTCCGGGTAGGCCTGAAGGAGGAGTTCGATTCCCTTCGCCAGGAGATTCAAGAGAGGCACCAGCCCCAGATTGAGAAGCTCGATGAGATCAGCCAAAGTTTAAAACCTAAGTTTTTCTCCAAACCGGGGGCAAGTTATCAAGAGTTCTGGGACAATATGGCTGCTACCAGGGAGGGAGCATGCTATGGGGTAGCGGGGCTGCCCTTCGGCCTGCCGGCAACCAATGAGAGCTTGAAGCTCCACGGTGAACCCACCGCCCGGGTGATAATCGAGAGCCTGGGGATAGATGCTGAGCACTCGGTTCTTGAGGTAGGGGTTGGGATAGGAAGACTGGCCGAGCATATCGCCCCCCACTGCCGGGAGTTTTACGGGGTTGATATCTCTTCCCGGATGCTAAATCTCGCCCGGGAAAGGCTAAAAGATCTAGGTAATGTCCATCTTCAGCAACTCACCAATGATGACCTCCGTATCTTCCCCAAAGACCGATTCGATCGGATCTTTTTCCAGATCGTCCTGGTTCACCTGGACCGGGAAGATATATTTAATTACCTGAGAGAGAGCTTTCGGGTTTTAAAAAAAGGAGGGAAGGGATATTTCCAATTCTACAACCTGCTCCATGAAAAGGGCTTTCGTGAGTTTTTGAATTCAGCTAATGCAACCGCAACTTCCGGTGGCAAATCGAGGGGGAGGGTCCACTGTTACACCGCTCCCGAGGTGCGCAAGCTAATTGAGGAGGCCGGGTTTACAATCGATGAGGCTAATTCTCATCTGGAGATGGTAGAACAGAAGTTTAATTACCGTTTCCCCGAGGGATACTGGGATGACTATCTACAAAGGATAAGGGCTATACTGCGGAATTCCGGGCTAAACGAGGAAGAACAGAATGCCCATTTTGACGAGATCAAAAAAGGCATAATCTACTCGGCCCCGGACGCCGATTGGGAATATTATCTGATCGCCGTAGGTGATAAAAATTAGTGAACCGTTACCCTTGCTTTCTTATCCCCAGTGACTTTACCTATCTCGTAGCCGGAAAGAAATCGAATTAGGAAATAACCCAGGTATAATTAAATTGAGCGGAGAGCCCTTGCCGGATCAAATCTACTTGCCTTTCGGGCTGGCCAGAGGGTTGCCAGAAAAGTGAGGAGTAGTCCGAAGAAGAAGGCGATGGGTAGAGACCACCAGTAGAAAATCGGTCTTATTGTGTTGCCAAAGGGAACGGGCACTCCTTTGCTCGCGTCCCCGACGGGAATACCGGTCTGCTCAAGAACATAGGCAATGACTCCGCCAAGTATGGCCCCGATGATCCCGAAGATCACGGCAATGGTGCCCGCCTCAAACAGGAAAGTAAGCAGAACCTCCCGGGCCTTCATTCCCATGGCCATAAGCATACCGATCTCGCGGGTTCGTTCCATCACCGCCATCATCATAGTGTTTACGATCGTGCTTCCCGCAATGAAAAACAAGATGAAAAGGACGATGGACATCGAATATTTTGATGTCTGAAACATACTGTAAAGGAACCCCTGTGCCTGCCAGGGAAGGATTTCGATCTTATCCAGGTCGGCAATCTTCCCCAGCTCTTTCTCCAGGGACGGAACAAAGTCCGGGGCCCGATCCCTTTCATCAACCTTGATCACGATCTCTGAGGCCATCCCTTCCATGTCCAGGAGGTAGCGGGCATCTTCCAGGGAGAGGTAAAAGACCTTACTGTCCAGGTAATCAAACCCGTACCGAAAGATCCCGGCCACCCGGAGATTAATACCGAAGATATCCTGGGAGATCACCGAAACCTCATCCCCCAGGTTAAGGCCGAACTTCTCCGCGAGGCCCGATCCGATAAGGATTTCACCGCGGGGAAGGGTAAAATAATTACCCAGGGCAACATGTCGGTCGAGGTGCATAATAGCCCGCTCGGCCTCGGGATCGACCCCGTAACCGATCGCAAATTCGTTCTCTTCCTCGAAATCAATCATCCCGAAGAAGCGCAGCCGCTCCGAGACCGAGGTTACCCCCCCGATCCGGCGGGCAGCCTCAGCCAGGGCCGAGGAGTTGTTCAGGCATAGCTCAAGAGGAAGCAGAACCTCTTTGTCCGGGTAGCCCTTATGATAGATCTTAATGTGCCCGGCCTCGGTGCTGATAAAGTTCTCAAATATTTGATTAACTATGCCGAAGAAGTAACACTGGCCGAAAGTAATGATTAACACTACGATCCCGATGGCGGTACCGGTGAGAAATGTGCGCCGCGGGTTCCGCATAATATTTCGTGATGACATTTTAAATAAAGACTTCATTTCTTACTCATAAAAACTTTTAACTTTGTACTCTGTACTCTGAACTACATATTACACATGCCTTAATGCCTCTGTGGGCTCCTTTCTGGCCGCCCGCTGGGCCGGATAGTAGCTCGCCAGAACCGAGATAATGATCCCGAAAAGCAGAGAGCTGATAACCAACCCGACGGTGAGATCAGTATACCAGTATCCGCGGATTGGATATCCCATATCCACATCGCCGTAGATCGCAGTAAGGTCGATCCCGTAAACCTCTCCGAGATAAGTGATGATGCTCCCGATAAACACCCCAATACCTGACCCCATTGCCCCGAGGATACCTCCTTCGAGGAGAAACAATCGTCGGATCTCCTTGGCCTTCATGCCCAGCGCCGCCATCATTCCGATCTCATTTGTCCGCTCGAAGCTCGCCATGAGCATGGTGTTGACGATACCGACCGCGGTGATGATTACGAAGATGGCAAGAAAGATCATGCTCCCGGTCTTCTTCAACCGATGAAGGCTGAGGAAACTCTGGGCCAGGTCAATCCAGGTGTTGACTTCGAATTCTCCGGGCGCGAGCCGGGAATTGATTTCCTTTTCTACCCGCGCCAGGAATCGCAGGGAACTTAGGCGGAGGCTTATGTCCGTAACCATGTTGGGCATACGCATTGACTCCTGGGTCAGGCTTAAAGGCAGAAACAAATTGAGCCCGTCGATCTTGGGGTTGCCGGTGGAGATGATACCAACGACCTCAAGGTCAAGGGCCTGGATCGGACTGATCTCATCGGCCTCGGCCCGGGTCCGCGCCTGGAGGATAATCTCGTCTCCGGGTTTGATTCCAAAAACATTGGCCAGCTTCTCCCCCACCAGCACCCCCTTATCTCCGGGTTTAAGAAACCTGCCTTCGGTGACGGTCTCGGCCAGACTGAATACCCGACCATCGTTTTTCAGGTCAATCCCTGTGGCGATTGCGGGCATGCTCTCGCCGCGGTGGATGACCAGGGCGGGGAAGATTATACGACCGGTGGCGGCCTTGATCTCGGGCAATCTCTCCAGTTCGGTAACGATCCCACCCGGGTCGGTGATGGTCTTTTCTAAATCAAACCCAGCATTATCGTCGGTGAAGCCGATGCGATAGATCTTCAGGTGCCCGGTATCATAATTAATGATATTGAGCTCGGACTGCTTCCCGAGCCCGTTCATCATCCCCTGGGTTACCACTAGCGATAAGAGACCGAGGGCGATGGCACTGAGGGTTATGATCGAGCGGCGCCGGTTTCGGAAAACATTACGGAAAGCAAGCTTATAAAGCTCGGCCATAATCACCTCCTCTGATCCTCGGCCACGCGGCCGTCACGCAGGATAATCAGGCGCAGGGCGTAATCCATGACCATCTTATCGTGGGTAGAAAAAACAAAGGTTGTTCCTTCTTTTTGGTTGATCTCCCTCATCAGCTCGAGGATTGTCTCCCCGGTCTTCGAGTCGAGGTTTGCGGTCGGCTCGTCCGCCAGGACCAGCTTCGGTCTCTTTATCAATGCCCGGGCGATGGCCACGCGCTGCTGCTGCCCTCCGGAAAGCTCCAGGGGGCGGCGGTACATCATGTCTTCCAAACCCACGGTTTTAAGCAATCCCTCAACCCGGGACCTGCGCTCTTCCCCGGATATATCGCCAAGCAGGGTCAAGGGAAACTCCACATTCTCGAAGGCACTCAATACCGGCACCAGGTTGAAGGTCTGGAAGATGAAGCCGATCTGATGGCGGCGGATCTCCGCGCGGTCCTCGGGCTTAAGGGTTGCAATGTCGGTTTGGTCGAGAGAGACCCTGCCCCTGGTGGGCACATCCAGACAACCCAGCAGGTTGAGGAGCGTAGTCTTTCCGGACCCGGAAGGTCCGGCAATAGAAAGAAACTCACCCTGCTTGATCTCCAGGTCGACATCCCTGAGTGCATTCACCATCACCTGGCCGGTCTGGTAATCCTTGCTTACATCATCAAGACGAGCAATGGTCATTTTTTCACCTCCAAATCCATCTTAGTGCAAAGTTTATCTTCCGCGCTCGAGCCAGCGCCTGCTGAAGACCAGATCTTCGGATAGCTCCAGCTCGAACCGGACATCCTTGAGCTGGATCTCGGTCGAGGTGTCTTTCCGGAGCAGGTCACGCATGATGATCCTGGTAGGAATGTTCCTGTCGCCCAACTGCTTCACCTCTCCCAGTTCCACCTCCTTGATCACCTTACCGGAGAGGGCCATTAGTTCCTCCTTGATCGGGATCATCCACTCCTTATCCACCCATAATTTCATGTAAGGGTAACTGACATCCTGCTTCTTGCTCTCCAGCTTGAGCACATGGCACGGCCTGCCCGCCACTTCCTCCTCGCCCACAATCTCTGCCCGGAATAGTTCCTCGAGGGATTCGTTCCGCACCGAGTCCTCGTAGGAGAAGTCACTACCCATCATGCTCTGGCGTAACATGTGGCCGGAAATCTTCATTACCTTTTCCGTAGAAGGCATGTATATCCAAAGGTTATCTTCGATCTTAAGGAATCGGGTGCCCTTCTCGCGCGCGGGGGCGCTAAATTCAATGGCGGCGTGGTCGAGACCCTTGGAATAGATAACCATCTCCATTACCTTGGCGGAACGGTTAGGCCGGTTAATCGTCATGGCTGCAACCGTGGTTCTTTTTTCGTAGAGCATGTTGGCATCAATTTTCTTGAGAAACTCGGTGCCGGTTAGGGAATGAATCCGGGCGGGAACGGCAAACAGCACCGCAGCCCCTAAGAAAACCATAAAAGTTCTTTTCATTAAAAACTCCTTTTTAGCCATATATAATAAATGCTTTCGGGCACTTCCGGCAGTAAATATTTTGCAAGCATATCTTTTAAAAATGGATTGTCCGTGAGTTTTGCGGGGTCATCACCGGGCCTAAACTCGCCTCCCTCTGGACCTACAGTAATATTTTCACCGAAGCTTAGCTGAAGGTTACTGGGAAGCAGCAGGTTTAAATAGGGAGTAATAATTCCAGTGCTATCGTTGAGGTTTGAGATCACGAGCAGTGAGAGTGATACTTCATCGTTCCAGGCCAGCGAGGCCAAGAGCGAGGCATAGTCCCGGGCCATGCTGAATCTGTTAATGTAATCCAACCAATCGTAATCCTGCTTTGATCTCTCCCCGCTACCATCATAATAATACTGGGCGGCAATAATCAGCCCATCTTTCAAGGGGAACGAATAATCCACTCCGACTACGAACTCCAGATGATCATCCAGATCACTGTCCGTTGGGAAAAACCATGCCCCCTCGAACCAGTAGCCGATCTCGAATTGTCCCTTAATGTCCACCCCCCCGACCAGCCTTTCGGCTACGGTGTCGTCCATAAATACAACGGCGATATCAGCATCCTTCCAGGTAGTGCCTAACTTGAGGCCGTAGCGGTTATCCGAGATACTTGTATCATCGGTTGCGGCGACTGCGGTCAACCATAGGTTTCCGGGTAGAGGGAAAAAGACCTTTGCGGCGTCTATCCCCTTTCGCTCGGCCCAGTAATCGGCGAGGAAAAACTCGCGGAAAAGGTCGGTAGGGTTCCAGATCTGGGCAGAACCCCAGTTAACCGCCTGTCGGCCTAGGCGGAAGTCAATCCTCTTAAGGTAGCAATCGAGGTATAACCTTTCGATAGTAAGATAGTCATCTACCTCTTCGATTTTACAGCGAACCTTTTTAAGGGAGTAGTCTGTCTCATCAAACTCGTAATGGTAACAACGGCCTTGCTGAAAATAGAGCTGGGGTGTAACAGTGAGGTTTATCCAGGGTACACTTTCATGATCGTAGGAAATGGTGGGCCGGAACCGTTCAATGGTTATGTACTCCTCATCGTCGTCCGTGACACCCTGCGGCCAGAACCCCCGTGCCTCGATATAACCGGACAGCTCCGCATAGCTGACCGAGGAATAAACGAAAACCGGAATGAGAAGACAAAGGACACGAAGATTCACAGCTAAAGAATTACCATTTATCTTCTGCACTGTCAATATCGTGTAAAATGGGCATTATTGAAATATTACCCTTTTGAGGCGGGAGAGCTTAACTTGATCACTTATAAGGAAAATAGTTGTCGGCTATCATTATTCAGCGGTTACTGTTACTGAATCCCATCCGACATTGCCGCAATTGTCCGTTCCCGTAGCCGTGATGGTTGCCGGGCCCGCCACTAAGCCCTGCAAAGTAGACGACCATGCTCCCCCTGAAACCGAAGGATTGGTATTGCTCCAGGTCCCTTGAGTTGCATCTAAAGAAACCGAGGGGATATCGCTATCCGCAGCCCCGGTGACCTGCACATCGCCTGCGGGTACCGTCCCCCCATCCACCGGAGATGTAATGTTTACTGTCGCCGTCGTATCTACCCTGAAACCGACCGGGTCGGTCATAGCGGTGTTCCCGCTCCCGCAGGCATCGGTTCCCGTAACCAGCAGGGTGTGGGGGCCGTCGCTCAAGTCGGTAAAGGTTGCGGTCCAGTTGCCACTACCGCTATCGAAATCGAAAGCGGACGGGGTGGAGCCGTCCACGGTAACGATTATCTCGGAGATCCCGCTGTCATCCGTAATACTTCCCGTTATCACCACCGTGGAACTGTTATAACAATCTCCTTCAACTACAAAGTCTGCTACGGTCATCTCAAACGGCACGATGCAATCAACGGGTGTGCCGATACCGTCAAGCCCGTGGTTATGGAACCAGAGATCCCAGATGGTATCCCCCCATGCCTTGAGCTGGCTGAAGAAGGGATCGGTCTGCACGATATAGGCACTAGCGGGAAGGGTAGTAACCGTGCCGTTAATCTCGTCCCTCAGGAATTCGATATACTCCCGTGATGTGCCCTGATAGTAAACGGTAACCACTATATAATCCGCGCCCGGGATAATGCCCAAACTCGACTCGTCATACCCGCCGGCGTATTCCTCGGTAGTGAAATAACCGGGGTCGCTCGTGCCTTCGTGTACCGGCTCGGAAATCCTCACCGATGCCTCGACGCTGTCGAACCCCCGGGGGGGAATCCGGTTGTCCTTATACCTACCGGTTGCCAGAACGAAGTGGAAAGTCTCATACTCGCCGGTGATGCTGCTGCTCGGATGCACATCGTAAACGAGCTCGTCGACATAATCCTCACTGGGCCCGAGGGTCGGGGAACTTACGGAATGCGGAAGCCCCTTCAAGGTCCCGACCGTGTAGTCATAGGGATTCACCTCATAGATGAGATCCCCACCCGCATATGCTTTGATGTTAACGAACATCCTCCGGCCTTCGGGGAAGCCGGAGATGAGCTTGTGGCCCGTATTGTTCTGCACCTTGAAGGAGATATCCCCGGTGTCGGGATCGTACTGGAGGTCCTTTACGGTTGCGGCAAGCCTGAGCTGCTGCTTCGCCCGGTCGGAACCCGCCTTGAG
>CP070770.1:373271-382338 GCA_020345765.1 Deltaproteobacteria bacterium | reverse complement strand
CTTCCTTGAACTTCTCGTAGGGCTGGGCACCACTCAACTTCTTGCCGTTGACAAAAAAGGCCGGCACCCCGGAGATCCCGATACCCTGTCCTTCCTGCATATCCTGCTTTACCCGGTCCAGGGTCTCTTTATTGTCATAACAACTGGTGAACTTCGCCACATCCAGATTCGCCTCTTTCGCCCACTGGAGACACTTCTCCTTGACATTGCCCTCATTAATGCTTCTCTGGTTTCCAAAAAGCTTATCAAAGAAATACCAGAATGCGTCATTGTTTTGCTGAAAAGCGCACTCCGAGGCAACGGCCGCCGGCTCGGCCCACTTGTGGAAACTCAGGGGGAAATGCTTGAAGACCAGCTTTACCTTGTCGCCATATTCTTTCAAAACCTGGTTGTTAACTGTATTTGCCGCCCTCCCGCAATAGGGGCACTGAAACTCGGAAAACTCAACGATGGTTATCGGGGCATCCGCTGGTCCCTTAGCAGGTCGTCCCGCAATGGGAATCTGGGCCGGGTCGATCTTTTCCGCCGAAGTGACTTTTCTTCTCTCGATTAACTCCTTGAGCTGTTCCTGACTAAACACATTGCCGATCAGGATAAACTGCTCATCCTCAGAAACATAGACATCTATCGTCCGGGTTCTACTGCCCCGGGGAGTCTCCAAGCTTACTTTGGAAACCATCCCTACCTCGAGATCAGTAACCCCGAGCACCTTGGAGTCTGAAGGAAGTCCAAAAGCGGTCCGGAGATCGCCCAACAGCTCGGGAGAAACCTCCTTGGCAGCCCCTGTTTTCCCCTTCTTCCCGGGTATCTGCCAACCAAGGAGGAGGGACAGAATTAAGAGTATTGCCAGGATAACGGTAGCCCCTATCCAGATCATGTTAGTACCCTTACCATTCGTAGCCTTTTTCTCTTCGTCCTTCATTTCGCTCCTCCTTCCCCCTACTCCGAGGGTGTTTTTTCCTTGGCCTTCGGTTTAGGTTTTTCCGCTGCCTTCGGTTTAACCGGGTTATCTACGAGCTCAATTATGCACATGGGAGCCCCGTCTCCCTGCCTTCGGTCCAGCTGCAGGATCCGGGTATACCCTCCATTGCGGTCCCGATAAACCGGTGAGATCACCTCGAACAGGGTTTTGACCACCGCCTTACTGCGAATTACCTGAAGGGTTTGCCTGCGGGCATGGAGATCCCCTCTCTTCCCCTTGGTAATCATCTTCTCGGCGAGCGGGCGCAGCTCCTTGGCCTTCGCCAAGGTGGTTTCGATCCTGCCGTGCTCGAACAGGGAGGTCACCATATTGCGTAACATCGCCCGGCGATGAGACGGGTTTCGTCCAAGTTTTCTCCCTGCTTTTTGATGACGCATTGATCCCTGACCCCGAACTTCTTACTTGGCCTTTTTTGCTTCCTTATCTGCCCCGGAGGGCACCTTATCCAGCTTCATCCCCAAGGAAAGTCCCATTTCACCCAAGATCTCTTTAATCTCGTTGAGGGACTTCCTTCCGAAGTTCTTTGTCTTTAACATATCCGCCTCGGTCTTTGTCACCAGGTCGGAAATGGTTCTGATATTGGCATTCTTCAGACAATTGGATGAGCGGACGGAAAGCTCCAGCTCATCCACGCTCCGGGAAATATTCTCGTTGATTTTCCTGTCTTCTCTCGTAACCGCCGTCTCGACTTCATCCTCTTCATCTTCAAAGTTAATAAAGATATTCATCTGATCCTTTAGAATTTTGGCCGCATAGGCCACGCTATCCTCCGGCCTGACACTGCCGTCGGTCCATACCTCCAAGGTCAGCTTGTCATAGTCGGTGACCTGCCCAACCCGGGCATTGGTAACCGTGTAATTGACCTTTTTTATCGGGGAGAATATCGAGTCAACCGGAATAGTCCCTACCGGCATACCTTCGGTCTTGTTCCTCTCGGACGGAACGAAGCCCCTCCCCATACTGACCGTCATATCAATATTTAGCACCGCATCTTTACCTAAGGTTGCGATATGTTGGTCGGGATTGGTAATTACTACATTGTTGCCGATTTCTATATCACCGGCTTTCACTTCTCCCTCACCTTTAGCCCGAATCTTTATCTCCTCCGGCTTCTGGCTAAGCAACCTCAATCTTACTTCCTTAAGGTTCAGGATAATCTCGGTAACATCCTCAGTAACCCCAGGGATTGTGGAAAATTCGTGGTGGACTTTGTCAATTTTAATCGATGTTATCGCTGCTCCCTGAAGCGAAGAGAGCAGGATCCGCCGGAGAGAGTTACCGATGGTGATCCCGAAACCTCTCTCAAAAGGCTCGGCAAAAAATCTTCCGTAGTAATCGGTAAGTGAGTCCGGTTCAACCTCTAACTTCTTCGGCTTGATTAAAGCTCTCCAATTACTGTCATTGACCATTAGCTTCAACCTCCATTATCTTATCGGGAGTAGAACTCAACAATTAATTGCTCTTGAATGGGCATTGTCAACTCTTCCCTCTTAGGAAAAGTTTTGACCACTCCTTTGAGATTCTTCTGATCCAGTTCCAGCCAAGAAGGAACTTCCCGACGCGGGGCGCTCTCCAGCGACTCCAGCAACCTCGGCATTTTCCTGCTTTTTTCCCTGACCTCGACGATATCCCCGATCCTGACCAGGCACGAAGGAATATTTATCCCTTTCCCGTTGAGCAGGAGGTGACCATGTTGGATAATCTGCCGGGCTTCATTACGCGATTCCGCAAGACCCAGGCGATAGATCATATTATCAAGTCTCCTCTCCAACAGAACAAGCAAGTTCTCCCCGGTCTTTCCCTTTTGCCTTGCGGCCTGCCGGAAGTAGTTGTAGAACTGCTTTTCCAGGATTCCGTACATCCTTTTTATTTTCTGCTTCTCCCGGAGCTGAATCCGGTAGGGGCTGAACTTGGCTCGTTCATGACGGTGCTGTCCTGGTGGATAAGCCCTTCGTTCCATTGCACACTTATCGGTATAGCAGCGTTCCCCTTTTAGTTGAAGCTTAAGGTTTTCCCGACGACATATTCGGCAAACTGAATCAGTATACCTTCCCACTTTTACTCCTTAATTTGAAATCAGACCCTTCTTCTCTTTGGCGGACGGCAGCCATTGTGGGGAATCGGTGTTACATCCCTGATCAGACTGATCTTAAAACCGGCTGCCTGAAGCGATCGGAGGGCAGCTTCCCGTCCTCCCCCGGGTCCCTTGATGTAGACCTCTACGGTTCTCATCCCGTGCTCCATTGCCTTACGGGCCGCATCTTCCGCGGCCAACTGGGCCGCAAAAGGGGTACCTTTCCGGGACCCTTTAAAACCCTTGCCTCCTGGGCTTGACCAGGCAACAACATTACCGCTCATATCGGTGATAGTGATTATCGTGTTGTTGAAGGTAGATTGTATATGAGCGATTCCCAGCGGAACATTCTTTTTGACCGCTTTTTTCCTCTTAGTAGTTTTTTTTCTGTCCTTCGTATCTTTTGCCATCGCTACTCTGCCTTATCTTTAGTTTTCTTCTTCCCAACCATAATCCCGGGACGGGGACCTTTTCTCGTCCGGGCATTAGTATGGGTTCTTTGACCCCGAACCGGAAGGCCCCGACGGTGCCTTAAACCTCGATAGGTGCCGGAATCCATAAGCATTTTAATATTCATTGAAATCTCTTTACGCAGACTCCCTTCCACCTTATATTCGCTGTCGATGACCTTGCGGATACTGGCAACTTGCTCATCTGAAAGCTCCCCTGCCCTAATGTTCAAATCCACACCGGCTTCGCTCAGGATCTTCCTCGAAGAGGATCTGCCGATACCAAAAATATAAGTTAAGGCAACCTCTATCCTTTTACTCCGGGGTAGGTCCACTCCTGCAATCCGTGCCAACTTTCCCTCCTTTTCTCAACAGTGTAAAAATTAAAATTATTAAGACATTCAGCTTTCGTAGCCCCGTGTTCCCGCGGGGCGAAGTAGGCTTCTGCATTTTAATATGTCGTTTTGATTTTTGCATTTTGATATTTAATATTTTTACCCCTGTCTCTGCTTATGTCGTGGATTCTGGCAGATTACCCGGACAACCCCTTTCCTCTTAACGATCTTGCACTTGTCACAGATCCGGCGGACTGAACTACGGACTTTCATTACTGATGCCTCTCAATAACTCTTCAATTGCAGCAATCCGGGAAAATCTCATTTTGACCGGTAAATGATCCGACCCCGGGTTAAATCGTAAGGGGAAAGCTCTAAGGTAACCTTATCACCGGGCAGGATCTTGATATAATGCATCCTCATTTTCCCGGAGATATGGGCCAGAACCTTATGCCCATTTTCCAGCTGCACTCGGAACATGGCATTGGGCAAAGGTTCCAATACCTTCCCCTCAACCTGGATGGCCTCTTCCTTAGGCATATCTAACCTCAAATCTAAGGTTTGCTTAAAATAAAAGGGCCGTTTTCGGTGATGGCCACTGAGTGCTCAAAATGGGCAGAGAGACTCCTGTCCTTAGTGACTGCACTCCATCCGTCACTGAGGATGGTTACCTCACTCTTCCCGGCATTGATCATCGGCTCGATTGCCAGAACCATTCCTGCCTTCAACCGGACCCCCATCCCGGGAGGCCCGAAGTTAGGAATCTGGGGCTCTTCGTGCAGCTTCCTTCCAATCCCGTGTCCCACAAAATCACGGACTACCGAGAAACCCCTCTGCTCCACATAACTCTGGATCGCCGCCGAAATGTCGGACAGTCGGTTGCCTACCCGTGCCTTATCAATTGCCTGGTAGAGTGCCTCCTCAGCAGTATCGAGCAATCTCTGGGCCTCATCCGAGACCGAACCGATGGGTATGGAGATAGCTGCATCCCCATAATAACCGCGATAAAATACCCCAAAATCCACGGATAAGATATCCCCTTCCTTCAATACCCTTTTGGAAGGGATACCATGAATTACTCCCTCGTTGACGGAAGTGCAAAGAGTGCTCGGGTAACCCTGATAATTCTTGAAGGCCGAAACGGCCCTCTTCTTTGCCAGAAGTTTTTCGGCCAAGCGTTCCAGATCAGCAGTAGTCACTCCCGGTTTTGCCTCCTCTTGAATTCGGGATAGAATCTCGGCCACGATAAGGTTACCGGCCCTCATTTTCTTTATCTCCTCGGGAGTTTTCAATTCAATCATCCTTGCTACTACCTTTGATGGCGGCAATTATTCTCTCAAAGATCTGCTGGATACTGCCCTTACCATCAACCCTGTGTAGTATCTTTTTCTCCTGATAATACTTGACCAGAGGAGCATTCTGCTCGGCATAAACCGCTAACCGGGCCTTAATGGTGTCTTCCTGATCGTCCTCTCTCTGATAAAGCTCCCCCCCACACTCGTTACAGTTATCGCTGTTAGTAGGGGGGTCGAAAATGACATGATAACCTTCTCCGCATTCCCGACAGATTCGTCTTCCCGAAAGCCTTTTGAGAAGCTCTTCTTCGTCCACCTCCAGATTAATGGTCCCGGTAATCTGCGAGTCTTCTAATTTATTTAAAATTTCATCCAGAGCGCGGGCCTGTTCGGTGGTCCGGGGAAAGCCATCAAGAAGAAAACCCCTCTGGCAATCCTCTTTTTCCAATCTCTCCCTGATAATTCCCACCACCACATCGTCAGGAACCAGTTCTCCCTGATTCATAAACTTCTTCGCTTTAAGTCCCAGTTCGGTCCGCTGCTTGACCGCTTCTCGGAGAATATCCCCGGTAGAGATCTGAGGGATCCCGTACTTCTCGGTTAACAGCTTCGCCTGAGTACCTTTACCCGAACCGGGGGGGCCTAAGAGGATCAGCTTTAATATTGCCTCCTCCAACTACCCTCTCCTTCCTTTCAGCCTGCCGCTTTTAATAAAACCCTCATAATGCCGGGTAAGCATGTGTGATTCGATCTGGGTAACTGTATCCAAAGCGACCCCTACTACAATCAGCACCGCAGTTCCCCCAAAATAGAAGGGGACCCGAAACTGCCTCGCCAGGATAGTAGGCAAAACACACACCGCCGCAACGTAGAATGCACCTCCCAAAGTAATCCGGGAAAGCACTCTATCTATATGTTCCGCCGTGTTCTTACCCGGTCTGATCCCGGGGATATAACCGCCAAACTTACGGAGATTGTCAGCTACATCAACGGGATTAAAGACTACCGCCGTATAGAAATAGCAGAAGAAGACGATAAGTCCAACATAAAAGATGTTATAGACTAAATTCTCGGGGGACATATGATTCCTTATCGCATTCGTTATCGGATGCTCCAGGAAATTGGCAATGGTCAAGGGGAACATCAGTAACGAGGAGGCAAAGATCGGGGGGATAACCCCGGCGGTATTTACTTTCAAAGGTAGATGGGTGCTTTGTCCTCCGTAGATTTTTCGGCCCACTACCCTCTTAGCATACTGGATCGGAATCCTTCTCTGCCCTCGCTCCATGAAAATTATTGCGCCCACAACCAATACCATGATTGCGACTACTATTAAAATTATAAAAAGGCCCAACTCCCCGGTCCTGAGCAGCTCGTAGCTACTGGCGATACCCGAGGGTATTCGTGCCACGATCCCGGCATAAATTATCAGGGAGATCCCGTTACCGATACCCCTTTCCGTGATCTGTTCTCCCAGCCACATGATGAAAGCGGTTCCCGAGGTAAGGGTAATTACCGTCATCAGTCGAAATGCCCAGCCCGGGTTGAGCACGATCGCCTCCCCGACCGGCCCCTGCATCTTCTCCAGTCCGAAGCTGATACCAAAACCCTGAATAACACTGAGGATAACCGTCCCGTATCGGGTATACTGGGTTATCTTCTTTCGCCCCATTTCCCCTTCCTTCGATAACCGATCCAAATAGGGGATAACTACCGTGAGCAATTGTAAGATGATCGAAGCACTGATGTAAGGCATAATCCCCAGGGCAAAGACCGATAACCGTTCCAGTGCCCCTCCGGAGAAAAGATTAAACATACCGAAGAGGGTTCCCTGAGCCCGGGCAAAGAAATCCGCCAGCGCCTGACTATTGATTCCCGGTGTTGGTATTGCGACACCAATGCGATATACCGCCAGCAGCAGGAAAGTAACAATAAGCCGCTTTCTCAGCTCGGGGATCTTAGTGATATTATCAAAACCACTTACCAATTCAGACCACCTCTGCCTTTCCGCCCGCCGTCTCGATCCTCTCCCGGGCACTTCGGGTGAATTTATGTGCCTTTACCGTAAAGGCTCCCTTTAACTCCCCGTTGCCCAGGACCTTGACCCGGTCACTGCGCCTCTTTATCAGTCCTGCCTTCCGGAACTCCTCCAATCCCACTACTGTTCCCCCCTGAGCAAGCCTCTCTAAATCCTCGAGTTTCACCAGTTGGTAATGTTTCCTAAATATATTTACGAATCCCCTCTTCGGGACCCGTCGTTTGAGGGGAGTCTGTCCTCCTTCGTAGCCCGGAGGGACACCTCTCCCCGCTCGTGCTCCCTGGCCTTTAGTGCCGCGGCATGCTGTCTTCCCATGCCCAGAGCTGGATCCTCGGCCACGCCTTTTCCGGGCATGCCTTGCTCCCACTGGGGGCTTTAATTCACTCAGTTTCACCTATCTCATCCCTATTAAATTAAGCTCATTATCAATCGTTGTGGATAGAAAATTAAATTTAAAAAATTGATAAATACTAAATCCTAATTTCTAAATCCTAAACAAATTCAAAATTCAAATACTAAATTTTCAAAACAGTGTTTTGAGTTTTAGGCTTTGAGCATTTGAATCCGCCTTTGGCGGATTAGAATTTGGTGCTTGGGTTTTATTACGCAATCTCTTCTACCTCCAACAAATGATCTACCTTCCTGATCATTCCTCTAATTGCCGGGGTATCCTTCAGAATAACTGTTTTTTGAAGCTTGGTCAGTCCCAGGCCTATGAGCGTCTTTCTCTGTCGCTCTGGCCGCCCAATCCCACTCCTCTTCAGGGTAACCTGCAACTGCTTGGCCACTGCCCCGCTCCCTTTATCCTTCTGCTTCTTCGGCAATTTTCCCTCTGTTCCGGGCACTTTCCTGCTGCCTAATGAGCATATTTAGTCCCTGAAAGGTTGCATTTACCACACTGTGGGGATTACTGGAACCCAGACTTTTTGTCAGGATGTTTTGGATACCGGCTGCCTCCATTACCGCTCGCACCGCTCCCCCGGCAATTACCCCGGTACCGGTAGAAGCGGGCTTCAACAAAACCCTTCCGGCACCGAAACAGCCGGTTACTTCATGGGTTATGGTGTCGCCCTGGAGAGGAACTTTTATCAGATCCCTTTTAGCCTTCTCAACCCCTTTACGGATAGCCTCGGGAACCTCGTTGGCCTTGCCCATACCATACCCTACCAAGCCATTGCCATCTCCCACCACTACTAATGCACTGAAGCTGAATCTTTTACCCCCCTTTACTACCTTAGCCACTCTGCTGATATGCACTACGGTGTCTTTTAACTCCAGTTCATCAGTATTGATTTTTTTCAATCTTTCTCCTCTTCTTCCGATGATTTAAAACTTAAGCCCGCCCTGCCTGGCCGCCTGGGCTAAGGTCTTAACCCTTCCGTGATAAAGGTAGCCACTGCGATCAAAGACGACCTCTTTAATCCCCTTATCCAGTGCTTTTCTGGCTATCAGCTCTCCTACCTTTTCGGCCGCCGCAATGTTGCCCCCGGTCTTTAGGCCTGAGCGCAGATCCTTCACTAAAGAGGAAGCCTGGACCAAAGTCTCCCCCTTCATATCGTCGATAATCTGAGCATAGATATGCCGGGAACTGCGAAAGACATTCAAGCGAGGCCTTTGGCGGTATGGGTTAAATTTTTTACGAATATGTCTTTTCCTTCTTGCTCGGGATATCCTCTTAAGCTTATTGCGATCCATCTTATGCTGCTCCGGTTGTCACTCCGGCCTTTCCTACCTTTCGCCGAATCCTTTCTTCTGCGTACTTAACCCCTTTCCCCTTATAGGGCTCGGGAGGGCGAAAGCTTCGGATCTCCGCGGCTACCCGACCTACCAATTCTCTATCGGCACCGGTAATGATTATCTTATTTCTTTCCACTTCCGCCTTAATTCCCTTGGG
>CP070770.1:363991-373171 GCA_020345765.1 Deltaproteobacteria bacterium | reverse complement strand
TATCTGGAACAACAATCGGGTTCTGCGTGAGATCAGGGAGGGGATTCCCGACCGTTTCGAGGGAATCTGTAGTGATTGCCTCATGAGGAGGGTTTGCCTGGGATACTGTCTTGCCTATAATTATTATATTAATAAAAATTTCTGGGCCCCGTCCTGGTATTGCCGGGAGGCGCGGAGAAAAGGACTTTTCCCGGAGACCCGGATAGCTCCGGGATCAACCCTGAAAGGCAGATATGAAGAAGGACAGGAAGAAGGAAAAGAAAATAGAATATACCGAGCCTAAATTGGTAAATTTAGACGAAGGCCTGTTTGCTGACGGAATTTGTAAAACGGGGACTGCTGCAACTGGACCGTGTGTCCCCTCAGGCGCTGCCCCCGAGGGAAGGGTATGTGGTTCGGGTTACGCAGCTACCCGTCTTTGTCGCACGGGAACCGGTCGGTGATTGTAAGCCATGACAGGTGAAGAAGATAGATATGGAATGCGGCTGGCCGACGGCCAGGGATGGCATTTTACTGCAACCCCGGAGACAAGGGAATGGGTAAAGAAGCTGGCCGGAATAATGGAACTGGAAACCGGCGATACCGGGGAATACCCGGAGATTATTTTTGCCCGGAGGGAGCCGGGATTTAAAGGCCTAATCTGCAGGCTTGAGTCGAAGATACATAATGATCTTCCAAAAACCGGCTGGCGGTCTCAGGGCCGGAAATGGCTCCGGTTCTGGTCACACCGTAATCTCCCTGATACCATTTGTGAGCTCGGGCATGAGGGAGCCCGGGCGATGAACTACCTGGTAATGTGGTTTTCCCTCTTTCCTGTTTATCAGCAGACACAGCACCGGGGAGGGATATCCCTTCACGCCGCCCTGGTCGAGCGGGACGGGATCGGGGTGCTTCTGGCGGCCCCGGGAGAAGTAGGCAAGTCAACATGCTGCCGCCGTATTCCTCGTCCCTGGAGCTCCCGGTGCGATGACGAGACAATGGTCGTAAGAGTTAATGGTAACGGATACATGGCACACCCTTTCCCTACCTGGAGCGATTACATGTGGCAGGATTCCGGGAGAACCTGGAATGTCCAGCGGGGTATTTCGCTGGCCGCGATATTCTTTCTCCTGCAGGCAGAGACCGATGAGGTAATCCCCCTGGGGCAGGGACAGACAGCTTTGTTAATAAACCGATCGGAATCATGTGTGGTTTTACGAAACCGGGAAATTCTGGACCGGGAAGAGGTGATGGCCTCAAGAATGAGAAGTTTTCGTAATGCCTGCGGGATAGCTAAAGCGATCCCGGGATACATTCTTCGCTTCAGTCGCTCCGGACGATTCTGGGAGGAGATAGAGAAGGTTCTTTAATATGTCAAGAGACTATTATAAGATATATTCAGGCCCGAGTATGAGTCCTACCTTTAAGACCCTGGATGGACTTCGAATCGTCCCTTATGGGGGACGCCCGATCCGACCCGGAGATATAATAGTTTTTAGTCCTCCCGGACTAAGCCGTAAGGTTACTCACCGCGTAATATCGGTTGACTCGGAAGGAATCCGGACAAGGGGGGATAATAATCCTTATGACGATCCTTGGGTTATTACCCCGGATCAGGTGCTGGGACGTGTGGCCTGCTCACAGAGGAGAAGTTGGCAACTGCCTATATACGGGGGGGTGGTCGGGCGCTTATACGCAGCCGCAGTTAGAGCGATACACCTGATCGATGTAAATGTCTCCCAAATTTTCCATCCTGCCTATCACCGATTAGCTCGAACAAACATCTTTAGGCTAGTGACCGTCCGGTTTAAAACACGAATTCTTTCATTCAATCGACCGACTGGGACAGAGATGCAATTAGTCATAGGGCATTACGTTGTCGGCCTTCGCCCGCCCGGACAAAACAAATGGCAGATACGGCGTCCATTCAGGTTGCTGGTAGATGAAACGGCGCTACCTTAATAATATCTGATACCTAAACCAACCTGGATTAAGGCCCTCAGCAGATTAGAGGGTCTTTTTGTTATCTTTATATACTGAAATTTTGCTTTATTAGAAGTCTAATCATGCGAAGAGACTCAACAGTACCGAGACAAAGGCACACCCTGCTACTTGGGCGTGCGCTGCGACTCGTCTGGCGAAGCGGACCGGGCTGGACAGTAGCCAGCGTGCTGCTCCTGACGGTGCAGGGGATACTCCCTCTTCTGACACTTTACTTTATGAAGTTGGTAATAGATGCGATCGCCGCCGGCCTGACTGCACCCGATAAGGGGGAGGTTTTCTGGCAGGCAGCGCTTTGGATCGGCCTCATGGGGGCGGTGGCCCTGCTCGGTGTTCTCCTAAGTTCATTAGCTGACATTGTCGGCGAGACGCAGGGACAGATGGTAGCCGACAGCATGTATGGTGTTCTGCATACCAAATCTATCGAAGTGGATCTGGGATATTATGAGGACCCCCGGTACTACGATACGCTCCACCGGGCCCAACAGGAGGCTCCCTTCCGGCCTACCCGGATCGTTAATGATATGGTAGCTGTCGGTCAGAGCGGAATCTCCCTGCTGGCGATGGCCGGCCTGCTGGTTTCGTTCCATTGGGCGGTTGCGGCAGTCCTCTTTGCCGCCGTCCTTCCCGGGATCCTCATAAGAATAAAATATGCCGGCAGGTTGTTTAGCTGGCAGCGTGAGTGGACTCCGGCGGAAAGGCAGGCCCAGTATATCAATTGGATACTTACCGGAGACACGCACGCCAAGGAAGTCCGGATATTCGGCTTGGCATCCCTTCTCATGAGCCGCTTTCGTGAGCTACGCAAGACGCTCCGCCGCGAAAGACTTGCAATCGCCTCCAGGCGTTCCGCGGCGGAGTTTGCCGCTCAGGCCGGCGGGACCCTGGCAGTTTTCGGCTCGCTGGGGTTCATTGCTTTGCGGGCGGTGCAGGGCTCAATCACCCTCGGCGATCTGGTCATGTATTACCAGGCCTTTCAGCGCGGAATCGGATTTCTCCGACAGATGCTAAGTTCACTGGCAGACCTCTATGAAGACAATCTGTTTCTCTCAAATCTCTTTGAGTTTCTTGATCTGAGACCGAATGTTATCGACCCACCCCGTCCCGAGCCCATCCCCCAAAGGATGAAAACCGGAATAGTATTTGACCAGGTGAGTTTCAAATACCCGACGGGCACCTCGACGGTGCTAAAGGAGGTTAACCTGACGATGCGGCCGGGAGAGGTAGTGGCCCTGGTGGGTGAAAACGGCTCGGGTAAAACGACATTAGTCAAGCTGCTGTGTCGGCTCTACGACCCTACCTCCGGGGTCATCACCCTCGACGGGATTGACCTGCGTCGGTTTAAAGTAGAGGAGCTGCGGCGCGAATTCAGCATAATCTTCCAGGACTATGCCCAGTACCATCTGAGCGCCCGGGAGAATATATGGTTCGGGGACGTTGCCCTGGCCCCCGGCGATCAGCGGGTCGTAGCCGCTTCTGAGATTTCGGGTGCTGACGATT
This sequence comes from Deltaproteobacteria bacterium, assembly GCA_020345765.1. Taxonomy (GTDB): domain Bacteria; phylum Desulfobacterota. The sequence continues at coordinate 369,691 of CP070770.1, read as the reverse complement.
TTATCAAAGGCTTGCCCCGGGGTTACGAGACGATGCTGGGCAAGTGGTTTGAGGACGGTGAGGAACTGAGTATCGGCGAGTGGCAGAAGGTAGCGCTGGCACGGGCATTCCTGCGCGATTCGCAGTTTATTGTGCTGGACGAGCCGACCAGTGCTCTGGACGCCAGGGCCGAATACGAGGTTTTCAAGAGGTTTCGTCAACTGGCCAAGGGCCGGAATGCTATTATCATCAGTCAACGGTTTTCGACGGTCAGAATGGCTGACCGCATTTATGTGCTGGACCGGGGAACGATAATCGAGAGCGGCACGCATGAAGAGCTGGTGCAAGGTGGCGGGATCTATGCAAGCCTGTTCGATAAACAGGCCGAGTATTATAAATAAAAACGTTTCGGAGGTATCGGGCAGCCGGATGGATTTCCTGATAGAGGTTTTACGCTATTGCCTGGGCACGGAGACTGACGAAAAGACGGTGGGTAGGTCTTTCCCGTCGCCGTCATCGGATTGGGATGAGGTAATTGAGGAGGCGGACTGGCATGGTATCGTGCCCTTACTCTATCAGTCGCTAAAGGTGCTCGGGACTGGGGTAAATATTACGGACAGTGTTCTGCAGAGAATGCAGGGGAAATACCTACGGAGTGCTTTGGAGAACCTTCGCCGCTCCCGCCAGCTTTCGGAACTGCTCCGGGCATTAACGAGCGACGGCATCCCGGTTATCGCACTGAAAGGGATGCACCTGGCAGAGATCGTTTACGGTAATGTGGCGCTCAGGCCGATGAGTGACATAGATTTGTTGGTAAAAGATGAGGATCTGCCGAAGACCGAAGAGAGGATGTTCGGATTGGGGTATAGCTACGGCCCGTTTGCGTATGCGAATAGAAGCTGGATCGCGGAGAAAATCGGTAACCGTGCCTACGTGCCGGCAAAAGGGGGGAGTGTGGTGGAGATCCACTGGGGTATCGGACTGGGTTCCCCTTTCAATATCGACCCGAAAGGGCTGTGGGAGAGAGCCTGTCCGGCCACGATTGACGGCACCCCCGTCCTGGTTTTATCCCCGGAAGATTTATTATTGCATATGTGTTTGCATACTTCATTTCAAAATGCATTCCTTACCGGGCTTTTACCACTCTGTGATATTGTAAGGATTATCCAACATTATCGAGGCGAGTTGGATTGGGGGAAAGTTCAGGATCGCATCGGCCAATGGGGTGTCGCCCGGCCGGTTTATCTCACACTCGATTTGGCTAAGGAGCTGCTCCGAGCGGAGGTTCCGAATGGGTTCTTGGAAAGGATCAGACCGCATGGTTTCGACCGGGAAATGACCGTCCGGGCGAGGGAGCAGATCTTTGACTCCCGGGACTCCAACCAGGCAGTGTCGCCGAAGCTGATCCGTCTATGGGGGAGTAAGGGATTGGAGGGCAAACTTAATCTTTTAAGGGAAGCGTTTCTTATCCTGAAGAATGTCTTTCTTTCAAAGGAGTATATAACTTATAATTATTCCGTTCCCCGGAAATCCTTACGGGTTTATTTCTACTATGCGGTGTCTCTGAAAGATATTCTACTGCGCTACGGCGGCTCGGCATGGAGCCTGCTGCGAAAGAATAAGCTGATGGTGTCCCGGGCGGAGCGGGAGAATGAGCTTCGGACCTGGCTGGAATCGGTCTGATCGGTGTTCCCGGGGAAATGTCTGCTCAAACGGGAGAGAAAAATATGGTTAAGGTTTCGTTTCTGCCCTCGGGTAAGAAGGCAGCGGCCCGGCGGGGACAGACCGTCCTGGAGGTTGCCCGCCGGCATAAAGTCCTGATCGACAGCTCCTGTAACGGAAAAGGCACCTGCGGGAGATGCCGGGTTATTGCCAAGGCGAATGTTTCGCTGCCGCAGAAGTCGGAAAAGGAATTGCTTAGCGAGAAAGAGATCTCCCGGGGGGTCCGGCTGGCCTGCCGGGCCCGGCTCCGGGGGGATGCCCGGGTTCGGGTTCTTAGAACCTCGGCTTTATCCCTTGCGATCCTGGAGAAGGGTATGCCGGGAAACTTTCGACGTCGCCCTTATATCAGTAAGCTGTCTGTCCGGGTGCCGGAGCCCCGGCTCGAAACTGGTTCGCTTTCGGATCAGGAGCGGCTCAGAGGCTCTCTTCCGGCCAAGCTCTCCTCTGCTAAGATAGATATCGGACTGCTCAGGAAGCTTCCCTTAATACTTCGCCGCTCAGGGAATAAGATAACCTGTGTCTTTGCCGGGGAGAGACTTATCGGTCTGGAAGAGGGCGATACCCGGGGACGGTCGTTCGGCTTGTCTTTGGATATCGGTACCACTACGGTGGTAGCATCACTGATCGACCTTAATCGCGGTGCCGTGCTGGGGGTGGCTTCGCAGCTTAATCCCCAGTTTTCCTACGGGGAGGATGTGATCTCCCGGATCCATTATGTCCGGACCAATCCCGGGGGTCTGGAGCAGTTAAGGGAAGAGATCATCGCTGCGATAAACGACCTGATCTCCGGGCTCTGCTATGAGACTAAGGTTAAGCCCTCGGAGATCTATGAGCTAACCGCCGCGGGCAATAGTTGCATGCTCCATCTCCTGCTGGGGGTAGATCCCTCCTCACTGGCCGTCAGCCCCTATGTTCCGGTATTCCGGGAAGCCTTATCCGTTGAAGCGGCAAAGCTGGGGATCGAAGCGGCGCCGGACGCCCTGACCTACATCCCTCCCTGCGCCTCCGGCTATGTGGGAGCGGACATCACTGCCGGGATACTGGTCACCGGGCTTTACCGAAAAAAGAGACCCTGCCTGCTAATTGATATCGGAACGAACGGGGAGGTTGTTCTAGCCCGGGAGGGCAAGCTTACCGCCTGTTCTACCGCGGCCGGCCCCGCCTTTGAGGGGATGAATATCAGCTGTAGTATGCGGGCCGAGCCCGGGGCGATTGAGGAGGTGAGATTGGTGGGCCCGGAAATAAATTATAAGACGGTTAATAAGGTCCCTCCCCGGGGTCTCTGCGGGAGTGGGCTGCTTGATCTTATCGCCGAGCTGCTAAAAAGGGGGTTTATTGATGTCCGAGGCCGACTGCGGAGCCGGGCTGAGGTGCAAAAAGTGGGAAAAGATCCGCTTGCTGACCGATTGAGAAAGGTAGGAGGAATTAAAGTCTTTCTGGCGGTGAGAAAAGGAGAGGGTGGCTCGACGAGGGATATTTATGTTTCTCAGGGGGATATCCGGAAGCTTCAGCTGGCAAAGGGTGCCATCTACACCGGGATCATGCTCCTTTTGCAGGAAAGCAAGCTGCTTCCGAAAGATGTCTCCCGGGTATATATCGCCGGCGGGTTCGGGTATCATTTAAGGCCGGAGAGCCTGGCAGAGATAGGCCTAATCCCCCAAGAGTTTGTTGGCAAGATTGTCTTTGCGGGTAACTCGGCGTCCTCCGGCGCCCGGATGCTTCTTCTGGATGAGGGTAGCAGGAAGACAGTCGAGCGTTTCTCCGGCTCCATCAAATGCCTCGAACTTACCATCCATCCCAACTTTGAGAAGATGTTCATTGATTCGTTAAACTTCAAATAGAAACACGGAAAATCGGGGACGGGCGGGGCTGTTGAAAAACCCCATACTCCTTACTGCCTACTTCATACTTCCTATTAGTCCCTAATCCCATTATTATTAATTTTCCCCTTGCAATTATCCCCCCAAGATGGTATTTATTAGCAAGTAATTTAACTCAATATCTCAAATATTGCATAAATGTAGGGTTTCGCCACGCGCTCCCGCGTGGTCCGACCCGCTTCTTCCGCACCGAGAAAGAATGTCATTGCGAGGAGACATAGTCTCTGAAGCAATCTCAAGGTTGCCACGGCTTGACTTCGCAATGACATTGCTCGGGGCAGGCTCCGCAATCTCACTTTCATTTTGCATTTTAGTTTTTGCATTTTCTATGGAAATCGGGAACGGGTTCACATTTTTGGGTTTAAAATCCCCCTTTGAAAAAGGGGGAATTAGGGGGATTTTACTGTAGGGAGTAAGGGAAGGAAGGGAAGAGGCAAGATGTGTCAATGCAAGACCTGACCCTAAGCGGTACAGTAATATTTTTACGCATTTGACAGAATAATAGATATTTGAATTAATAAGTTTATGGTTTAAAGCACGCGGCGATAGCCTTAAAAGGGTATTTTTTGCCAATAATGCGGACATAATCCGGAAAAGGAGTTCTAATGGAAACCAGGAGGAATCGGATGATGCGTGGGGTGATCGCGGCAGCACTGGCAGTTATCGTTTCGGTTAGCTTGATGGTTCCCCGATCGGGAGCGGAGGAAAACGCCGTGGAGGTGCGGGAGGGGGATACTCTCTGGGAGATTTCCAAGAGGCTGTGGGCGGACGGATATTGCTGGAGCGGACTTCTCTGGAAGAATCTTGGTGTTGATGACCCCGATGTAATCTCACCCGGTCAATTGATAAGTTTGCCGCCGGAATGCGTGAGGTTCCCCGCACCGGTTGAGGGCCAGGAAGGTGTTTACCGGGTCGAGGCGAGAACGACACTGCGTGAGATTGCCGTCGAGCATTTCGATTCCCCGGAGGCCGAGCCCCTGCTGGCCAGGATGAATCTGCATATCGATCCGGACGAGCCCCTTGAGCCGGGCACTTTGGTTTACATTGAGTTGCCCCGCGAATTTGGAAGCCATCTTGAGAGCCTGGGCATTATCCCGGAGATGCCCCGACCGGTTGAAAAGCCGTCCCTGGTTGAAGAGGAGGTTGTCTACCCCACCGAAGTCTCTCCTCCGGTGGCATTGCCGCCGTCGGTCGAGGAAGAAGCCGTTTCGCCTGAGGTCGAGGAAGAAGCCGTTTCGCCTGAGGTCGAAGTCGAGGAAGCCCCCGTCCCTGCGTTTGTCACGGAAGTCCCCCGGGAGGAAGGCTGGCCGAGGAAAAAACTCGCTCTGGGGGCGGGCGCGGCATCACTTGCCTCCTTCGGAGCGGCGTATTATTTTCACGTTAAGGCCGAGGATTCGTATTCGAGATTTAAAAGTGAAGTGGATCGAGGTGAGGATATCGAGGCCGTGCGTGAGCTGGAGAGTGAAACAGAAAGGTACGATAATTTAAGCCGAACTTTCCAATGGGTGGGCGGAGGTCTTGCCGTTACCGGACTGGTTATCTACCTCTGGCCGTCCCGGGGGAAGCCCCGTACTGCTTTTTTCGAAGGTGAAGAATCTTTTTCAGTCAATTTCGAAGTAACCCCGGCGGAAGTTAAGGCCGTGGTCTTGCTGCGAATACCCTGAACGGAGGTGAGTCATGGGAAACAGGTTTAGGAGTCTATGGGAGAGCCAGGCATTAAGGCTTATCCTGGCCTTTACGTATTTGGGGCTGGTGCTCGTTTTTTCCGGCGCCTGCGGCCCGGATAGGGGTTTTGACTATCCGTGCATTGACAATGACGGGGACGGCTACGGGAAGCTCTGTAATCCCGGCCCGGACTGCGACGATGGCGATGAAAACAACTGGGTCTCCTGCGCCGGTTGCCTCGACGGCGACTCAGACGGCTATCATGCCGGATGTGACGCATACACGAGCATCGACGGCCCGGACTGCGACGATGGCGATGTGAATAACTGGGAATCCTGCGAGACCTGCTTGGATGGTGACAGCGACACCTACTATGCCGGGTGTGACGCTTATAATTCCCGGCCCGGCCCGGACGAATGCGACGATGATGCTAATAACTGGACTGCCGCCGGCT
>CP070770.1:354605-363891 GCA_020345765.1 Deltaproteobacteria bacterium | reverse complement strand
GATTTCGTAAGAAGAGCTTCCCGACCCTATGATTATCGCCGCCCGGAGAATCGTCACCGGAATCTTGCCGCGTAACAACTCATCAGCCACCTGGACCCGGCTTTGCAGATGTGGCGATTTTAAGGTTTTAACTTCGCCGAGTCCTCCGAGATAAATGATCCTTTTAACTTCATTTTCCTCCGCAGCCCTCCTGAAATTATTGGCGGCCTGTAAATCCGCCGTTTCAAACTCCCTCGGTCCTTGCATTAATGAATGAATTAAATAATAAGCAGTATCAATACCCACAAGCGCTTTCCTCAGACTACTTAAATTCAGGGCATCTGCCTCTATGATCTCCATTCCCGGCCCGGGCGCTTTGGATGAGGAACTTAATCCCCTTACCATCACCCTGACCTGGTAACCACGTTCCAGCAGTTCGGGAACCAGGCGACCACCGATATAGCCGGTGGCGCCGGTTACTAAAACCTTACCTATATCTTTCCGGGGTTTAGTAGGCAGATCGTAGCAGAAGAGATCCGCCTTGTCGGGGAATCGAATTAAAAGCGATCTTTTGCTATCTTGACTATCGGACATTGGTCTTGATGAACCTGATTTTCACTCCCGAATAAATACGCGTATTCTGGGAACACAGGTATAAACATAAAACCAGGGAAAATTGTCATAGTGTCCCGGATTAATGGGCGGGAAGACTTCTTACTCACTGACAAACAGCTGATAGACCCATCCCTCGAGGGAGCCACCGGTGGTCTGCTGGATTTGATAGAATTGAGTCTTCTGGCTAAGGAAATATTTTCTTAAGAACTTCACCTTGGTTCCGTTCTCAATCATCCCCTTTACCTCGTGGAGCTTCCCGTCCTTTCCAATAAAGGAATAAACCGGAATACCTCCGTAGCGCTGCTGATATTCATTAGAACACTTTAATACTACCGTATCCAGAAAGGATGTAGATTTATCCAGGTCAATCCTCTTCTGCGCATCGACACAAAGCTCTTCCACCTTCTCGTAGTTCTTTTCCTTGTAATAACGGTAGGCCGCAAAGTAAGCTTCGACGACGATCGGACTGGGATGCAGCAACTGCTCCATCCCCTGCTTTACCCGGGCCAGCTTCTTTTCGACATCCTTTTTATATGCCTTGCGGCGGAGCAATCCGTTCTCCGCCTCCTTCTTTGCCTGGTTAGATAACTTGAAAACTTGGGGGTAGTTCTTCTTCTCCTTTTCCTTCAGGGCCTGGGAATAAAGCATGCGGTAAGACATGGTCTTGTCCGCCGGGGGGTTCTCCCTCATATAAAGGGCATAGGCATTTTCTGCCTGGGACATGGCCAAATCTACTTCTTTCAGGGAAGGGCCGCATCCGCCGAGGAGGATCAAGGCCAAGAGAACTTGATAGATTTTTTTCCGCATTTAGGAACCTCCCAATAACTTCGATTAGACTCTGTATTTAGCCAAGGCAGAGGTCAAAGGCATTCCTGATCAGCTCCACCCTGAACTCATCACCGGGGAGTAACTGTACCGAAACTACATCAAACCTCATATCCATCCGGGTAATCTTCTTCCTCTTGATGAAATCCGTAGCCACTTTGGAGATCTGTATCTGCTTCTTTCGATCAACTGCCGACTGGGGAGGACCGAAGGTAGTTGAACTCCTGGTCTTTACTTCGATAAAAACCAGGGACTTGCCGTCCAAGGCGATAATGTCAATCTCCCCGTAAGGGCAGCTATAGTTCCTTTTGATAATCTTGTATTTTCTCTTCCTCAGATATTTGGCGGCAAGCTCCTCCCCTGCCTTTCCAAAATCTTTCCTCCCCTTGGTCATTACCCGTGCTCAGCGCCAGAGTGAGCCCCGCTAAACATATTTGAAGACATTACTCCAAGTTGAAAGACTGCTCAGCCCGCTTGCTAAATACGGGATTGGAGGTCAGATGAATGACCTGATTGATCTGGCCTAAATTCTTAAGTGCCTCGGCCACTGCCGACAATCGAGGCTCGTCAAGGTGGAGAAAAGGGGTATCAAAGATTATCGGGAAGGGTCTAATCTCCAAGCTCTTCTCCAGGAGGGCAAAATCCAAGGCGAAATAAACCGCGTCCTTGGTCGCCGGGCTTAGCTCCGTAAATTTATACTCCCGGGTCCCCTTGCCAATTAAAACCAGACTTCCACCCTCTTCGAAACGGGCATCCTGGTAGCTATCCAAGGTGAATGCCTTGAGATTGCGACAAAAGCTGTCTTTAATCGCTGTGGTAAGGCCTGTCAAATCTGTATTTAAAAGTTTCTGGCAATTGCTGATCAGGTCTTGCAGTGGGTCACGGGGGGATACGACCATAGGAACCTGTTTGGGGGTTATCGGCTCAACCGGAGCGGGTGACGGAACCGGAGGAGAGGAAAAACTGTCAAAACTACTCTCCGGAGATGAAGCCTGGCCCGGAGTCTGGGAGAGAAGCTCTTTCAGCCGGTCTATCTCCCGGCGCATCTCGTGGGTACCCATGGAAAGCCCCCCCATATCCCGGAGCTTCTCCTGTATTCCCTGAATCTCGTCCTGGATCTTTTTCTGTTCTGCCTTCAAGCTTTCGTAGTCCTTCTCCTCCCTCAAGCCCCCCAGTTTGGCCAGGAGTTCTTCCTTTCTGTGTTTCAATTCTCGCCATCGCTCCAATTGCCACACCAGGTCTGTTCCCGACTTTGCCCCGCTCGATTCGATCAGGCTATGAGCTACTGCCCCCTCGATCTCGAACTTTTTCACCGTTACCTTCTTGTCCTCGTCCCTCTTATCCACCTTGACCCGTAGTTTCTCCAGCTTCTCCCTCCGGGAGAAAAAATGCCAGAGCGCATAGGCAACCAGCGCTACTCCGACGAGCCCCCCCAGGGGCACAAAATTCGGGATCTTTCCCAGTGAGCTTAAGATCCCTCCTCCCACAAAAAAGACTAACATGACGGCCGCCCCGTAGATGAGCGATTTCTCTTTATATAACGGAATTGCCGTCAACATATCTATATCGTATTTGGCCTCTTTTATCTCTTTGTCATATCTGAGCAGAATATCCTTCTCTTGCTTTTCTAATCTCAGGTAATCCTCGAGCCGTTCATCTATGTCCTCGGGAAGATCATCAAATTTCCCGTACTTAGCTAATTCCTCATTGACCTCATTCAGGTAGCGCTCTACCTCTTTAACATCCTCGGAACCTGCCTCCATCTCGAAGAGCTTCTTTTCCAGACCATCCAGGTTAAATTCCATCTCCTCCATCTTCTCTGCCCAGGCCAGTTCCTCACTCAGCCTTTGCAGCTCCTGCCTTATCTCTTCCGGGGACTGCCCTTGTAGTGGTGGGGGCGCAACCGGGGGAGGCTCAAATGCGGGGGAAGCGGGCACATCACTCTGCTCGACTGCCGCCGAATAAACCGGTTCTGCCGGCTGGGTAGTGGCAACACCTCCCACCGAGGGAAGTCCGGCAAGATCCTTAAGGTAAATACTCTGATAGATCTCCAAATTAGGGAAACATAAATCCCGGGAGAAGAAATCGGAGATCCAGGCAGGGTCCCGGGAATAGGGCTCGAACTTACCAGTAGTGAGATTGCGCTTACTTAACTGTACCTGTCCCGAGGAGAATTCTTTTAAGAGGCGAAAAGTATCCTGACCCTCTTTAAACCCCAGACCAACCCGACTGGGAGTCCCTCCTGCCTCCCGTGCCAGGAAGCTCTCACGTTTCTCGAGAAAATACCCCTGGTCCAGGGTAGCAATCAATGCCTCGTAGATTGTCGACTTGCCGCTTTCATTGAGCCCGTAAACGGTATTATACCCGGGCTTGAAGGTAAATCGGAGCTGGGAAGAAAAGCGACGGACTGCTTGAAGGAAAAATTCTAATAGCTGCATGGACCAATCCTTAAACTTAAGCAGGGCGTTCGGAACTTAGGTATCCGACTCTTGCACCTGGCTCTGCTCTGCTTCCGGGTCCGGAGATCCCTCCTCCTCGGTATCCGCCTCGGGAGTAGCCGTCTCCTCTACCTCTGTACCGTAAGCCATTACCATTCCTTTCCTCTTGATCCGAGCCCCTTTCCCTCTCAGTTGCCTCAAATAATAAAGGCGTGAGCGTCGGACCTTGCCTTGCCGAACTACTTCGATCTTTTCGATTAGAGGCGAATGCAGAGGAAAGATCCTCTCTACCCCCACCGAGTAAGAAACCTTCCGCACCGTAAAGCTGGCCCGGCTCCCCCCCTTCTTTTTCCTGATGACCGTCCCCTCGAAAACCTGAACCCTTTCCTTCTCTCCCTCCTTGATCTTCATATAGACCTTTACCGTATCACCGATACTAAATCGGGATGGATCTTTGCGAAGCTGGTCCTTTTCAATTGAATCCGTTGTGTTCATATCCCACCTACCTGTTAGTTCTCTTAACCTCTTCCAGTATCCTGCGCTCTTCCTCTCCGAGCTCTTCCTGCTTGAGGAACTCCGGCCTTCGTTCCCAGGTTCTGCGGATGGCCTCGGTTTTTCTCCAGAGCTCAATCTGCTGGTGATGGCCGCTTAAAAGGATCTCAGGAACCGGGATTCCCCGTAGCTTCCGGGGTCGGGTATATTGAGGGTAATCCAGTAACCCTTGAGAAAAGGAATCATTCCGAGCCGACTCCTCATTGCCCAGGACCCCGGGAACAAGGCGGCTCACTGCCTCTACCACTACCAGGGCAGCGGCCTCCCCGCCATTCAAGACATAATCCCCTATCGAAATCTCGTCATCGACAAAATGATCTCTTACCCTCTCATCGACACCTTCATACCTGCCGCAGACCAATATCAGTTGCTCCCATCCGCTGAGCTCCCGGGCCATCTCCTGCTGGAATTTCTCCCCCTGAGGCGTAAGCAGGATAACGCGCCCGTTTATCCCTGATTGTTTCCGAGACTCGATAGCCCTGATAACGGGCTCGGCCTTCATCACCATCCCTACCCCTCCCCCGAAGGGCATATCATCAACTATCCGGTGCTTGCCCGGGGCAAAATCTCGGATATTGACCACATTTACCTCAATGAGGCCACTATTTTGGGCCCTCATTAAAATACCCTGATTCATAGGAGAGCTGAAGAAATCAGGGAATAGGGTAAGGATATCAAATCTGAGCATCTTACAATAGACCTTCCTTGGGGCGTATAATTATCTCCCTCTTATTCAGATCTACCTTGAGCACAACCTCATCAATAGCGGGAATAAGATATTCCTTGCTATCGTCCCGGGTAACATAAACATCATTACTGCCGGTAGCAATGATCTCCTGAACTTCACCCAAGCCCCTTCCTTCTTCGGTAATTACCTTCATTCCAATAATGTCAAAACAATAATATTCTCCTTCGGATACCTCCGGAAGGTCCTCTTTGTCCACCAGCACCTCTGCTCCCAGAAACTTCTCCACATCTTCTATCTTCTCCCAGCCTTCCACCTGAAGCAAAAACCATTTCTTATAAGGCGCCGCGCTTTGAACCCTGCACTCGCGGAGTCCCCCCTCCCGGCTACGAAGGAATATTCTGCTTATTTTGCGGAAACCCTCCCCCGAACGATCATAAGGTACAACAATAAATCTTCCCTTGATCCCGTGCGCCCGGGAAACCTTACCAACCGAAATCAATTCCTTTTCCATCCCGCCAACTCAGACATGCCTGGATCTGCCTGCTAATTAATCCACTATCTCCAAAACTGCTTTCTTGCCCAGCTTTGCCGAAGCGGCCCCTAAAATAGTCCTTACGGCTTGAGCAGTCCTCCCCCTCCTCCCAATAACTTTCCCGATATCCTCTTTAGCCACCTCCAGCTCAATTACCATAGTATGCTCCCCTTCGGTCTCGGAAACCCGCACTTGATCAGGACTATCCACCAACGATTTGGCGATAAACTCGACCAGGTCTTTTATGTCCATATTTACCTCTTTATTCTACCTCCTTAGTATCCAAGAGAGTCTTGGCTTTTAATTTCTCCCGTTTCAGAAGCTGATGGACTGTCTTTGTGGGTTTTGCTCCCCTCTTGAGCCATTTACGGATCTTTTCCTTATCAAAACTTGCTTCGGCGGGATCCGTATTGGGATTATAGGTACCTACCTTGTCGATGAATTTCCCATCACGGGGAGCCTCACTGTCCGCTACTACCACACGATAAAAGGGACTCTTTTTCTTCCCCATTCTGGTCAATCTAATTTTTATCGGCAATTCTAACCTCCCTTCATCTAATACTAATTGCTATTTCTTCGACCCCGCCGGAGGCGGGGCTCAAAAAGGCATTATCCCTCTTGGAATTCCCTTGACTCCCGATTTATTCATCCTCTGGATAAGCTTTTTCGTCTGTTGGTAATTCTTTACCAGTCGGTTCACATCCTCCACCCGGGTCCCGCTGCCCCGGGCAATCCTCAGACGCCGACTCCCATTTAAAATGGAGGGATTAACCCTCTCCTTCCTGCTCATCGAGTTTATGATTGCCTCGGTCCTCTTCAACTCTTCTTCTGCTGGTCTCAGGTCCTTCACTCCCTTCATCAGCTTACCTGCACCCGGGATCATCTCTACCAGACTTTCCAGCGGCCCCATCTTTCTAATCAGCCTCAACTGCTCCCGGAAGTCTTCGAGGGTAAAGAGGTTCCTCTGTACTCTTCGGGCCAACTCCTCCGCGGTTTTCTGTTCAACCACTGCCTCGGCCTTCTCGATGAGCGAAAGGACATCCCCCATTCCCAGTATCCTTGAGGCCATTCGTTCCGGGCAGAAAGGCTCCAGTGCCCCAAGCTTCTCCCCGGTCCCCACAAACTTGATCGGCTTCCCGGTTAATGCCCTGATGGTCAGGGCAGCACCGCCGCGGGCGTCCCCTTCCATCTTGGTCAGGATCACCCCATCAATATCCAGGGCCTCATTGAACCGGCCGGCTACGTTGATCGCATCCTGACCGGTCATTGCGTCCGCCACCAGAAGAATCTCCCGGGGCTCAATTTTCTCTTTTATCCTCTCAAGTTCCCCCATAAGCTCCTCGTCAATATGGAGCCTCCCCCCGGTATCAATTATTAAAGTATCAATCCCCTTCGCCTCCGCCTCCGCCTCCTCCCTTGCCTTTCGGCAGATCTTTACCGGGTCACCTTTACCCCGGGAGTCATAGACCTCTACCCCTAACTGCTCTCCCAAAACCTTCAGCTGCTCAATGGCTGCCGGACGGCGGGTATCAGCCGGAACCAGATAAGATTTCCGCCCCTTCTGTCCCAGGTATTTTGCCAGCTTTGCCGCGGTTGTGGTTTTACCCGACCCCTGCAAACCTACCAGCATAACGATTGCCGGGGGGCTTCCCGAAAGATCCATCTCACTATTTTCTCCCCCCATCAATCTGGTCAGCTCCTCGTTCACGATCTTTATGAACTGCTGGGCCGGGGTCAGACTCTCCTGAACCTCCCTGCCCAAAGCTCTCTGGCGAACCTTCTCCAGAAACTCCTTAACCACCCGAAAGTGAACATCCGCCTCCAGCATACTCATGCGCACCTCTCGGAGAGTCTCCTCGATATTGCGCTCACTCAACCGCCCGTGTCCTTTGAGCTTTTTGAAGGTGGAGCTTAATTTTTCCGTCAGGTTCTCAAACATATCTCAACCTTAAAATTATTTCAAATTACCGGATAACAGTCAAGAGAAACTTTTTCGTTGAAAACCCATGACTTAGGTTACATTTACCCTGTCAGACTTAGAAACTTTCCGGTAACCATAGGCAAGAAAACCTATTGCCAGAATCCCTAAAGGGATGCTGACCAGTTGGGGGACGGTAAGCGAAAAGAGATACGTTTGGCTCTGGTCACCCCGGAAAAACTCGAGAATAAACCGGGCAATAGAATAAAAAAGACAAAATCCCCAGAAGAGCTCGCTATCAAAACTCTTGCGCCTTGCCCAGTAGGTAACGATCAGAAACAACATAAGCCCGTTAAGCGACGAGTAAAGCTGGGTGGGATGGACCGGGAGGGAAAGCTCCCGGGTGGCCTCAATCAACCCCTGATCGAGCTGGGCGTTGAAGACCCGGCTTCCCTGGGGATACTGGACTGCCCAGGATAGCTCGGAGACCTTCCCGTAGCAGCAGCCATTCAGGAAACACCCGATCCGGGTAAGAAAAAGCCCCAATGGGATCGTAGGGGTAAAGGCATCCACAAACTTCCCAACCGAGATTCGGTTTATTCTCATGTAGATAACCGACGCGGCGACCCCCCCGATAAGACCCCCGTAGAAAACCAGACCACCTTTCCAAACCCGGAGAATCCTCATCGGGTCGGCAAGATATCTCGGGTAGTGCTGGATGATAAAAAATACCCTCGCACCAATTATAAGAAAAACTACCCCCCAGATACAGGCGGTTAAAACCTTGAGCTCGTCCAGCCCCTGCTTTCTGGCATTCCTGCTGGCAAGATAGATCCCGATGATCAGGGATAGGGATAGCATCGTCCCGTAGGCGGAGATGGGAATACTGGTTTCCAGAAAAGGTATCGGAATCTCAAACAATATCGGTCTCATCAGAGGTATCCTTTCAATCCCTCCAGGCTTCTCCAGAGCAACTTCTCGGAATGGGGCTCCAGGGTAAGGATGGGAGGTCTCGTAAATTTGTTCAGTTCGGAAAAGAATTCATCAAAATCAATATCTCCCTCACCAATCGGGAGGTGTTCGTCCTCATTCCCATGGTTATCGTGCAAGTGAAACTCAATTATCTGTTCCCCCAGAAGACCAAGCCATTCTCTTACTGGGATCTCGGAGAAGAGATAGCAATGGCCGATATCAAAGCAGAGTTTAAACCGGGAGGAATTAATATCTCGGAACAACCTGCTTAAGATATCAGGTGATTCCTCGAACACATTCTCAATGGCGATTATAATGTCGAGTTCCTCGGCCTTCTGGGCGAGAAATTCCCAGGTATCCAGGCTGCCTTCCAGCCAGGTTATGACCTTGGAGTCATAGTGCCAGCGGCTGTATCCCGTATGGCATACAACAACCTTGGGGGAGAAATACCGAGCAACTTCTAATGTTTTAATCAATCTCAACTGGGTTATTTCTTTTACCCTACCATCCCGGGCACCGGGATTCAGATCCATATAGGGACAATGAACAGTAACCGAGAGCCCCCCATTCCGGAGGGAATTGGATACCCACTCCACTTCATCCGGCCTCAGGCCATCCAGGGTATTGCTGTTGAAATAGATCTCCGGGTTCAGTCGATGTTCTTTAGCAAAATCCAGCCTGTCTTTTAGCATATTAAAAGGTACATTAATGTGAACTGTTGTTTCCATATAAGGTCTTCCCTTACGATTATTATCCTTGTCCAAGAT
>CP070770.1:345148-354505 GCA_020345765.1 Deltaproteobacteria bacterium | reverse complement strand
CCTTGATGGGAGGGGCCTGTCCTCCGTAGTCCCGCGTTCCTGCGGGACGAAGGAGGGACTAAGGGGAGGGTGATTTTATTTGGATTTTTTACTGAAATTGTTCACCCCCACCTTTATCCTCTCCCATCAAAGGGGGAGGAACATACTTTTTCAATAGTCCCACTGCCGGGATTTTATTTGCCTTTCCCGAACACCGCCAGCGCTTCCTCTATCCTCGCAAGGCCCTTCTTTGCAGCCTGTTCGGCAAACCAGTCCTTACCCTCTTTCTTGAATACCGCAATTTGTTTCTTCACGTAATCCCGGCCTGCCGCTAACGCCTTCCGGGCTTCCCCCGCCCGCTTCGTGCCGGCATGTTTCTTATAGAAATCCAGTGCTTTCTGGAGGTACCACTGGACATAAGGGGACATGAACCGGGCGTCGAATCCCGCCAAGGTTTTAGCGTGGAATTTCCACTCATCCACCTTGTCCAGCCGGCCTGCCAGCTCGAGTATCTGGAAGGCGTTTGCCCGCATTTGCTCTTCGTCGCTTTCCCACCACTTCATCACGGTCGGCTCGATCTCATCGAAAAACACCTCCGCAAGCAGCTGCGATACCTCACCCTGGTAGTCGCTCCAGGAGATGAGAGCGATCTCCTCGATTGTGCCGATACCGGCGTCCTCTTTTCTCTGCAACCAATCCGCCCCTTTGGCCGCCTCCCGCAGATACGCGATTGACTCCCGGCCGACCTTCTGGTACGAACTGTTCAGAAGCCGCAGGTTATCGAAATGGTACCGCAGTTCCTCCTCAGCCGTAATCACGCCGGCTTCCTTGAGCAGGTAATAGGAGTTCAGCCTGCGTTCGTAGCCCCTGCTCGTCAACTCCTCCCTCGCCGATTCGAGAGCGGGCGGGTAGCGCTCGGCGAGAATTGCCCTTATGTTTTTGGTGTATTCGGAGAACGGCTGCTCGTTCAAGTAGCCGTTCAGGAGGGTTCCCCCCATCAGTTCGTCGAGCGCTCCGGTGCTCCTCTCCGCGAACCGGTAGGCAGCAAGCACGCCGATCGAGGTCGGTCTATCCTGGTAAGCATAACCCATGTGTTTGACCGTCTCTTTCAGGACCTGTTCGTCCTCACCGAACCGGTCCAGGAGGTGACGATAAACCGCGCTCGAGATATTGTAGTTGTTTTTTTCCGCATATACCGCCCCTTTTGCCAGCAGTACCTCCTTTTCGATCTCGTCAGTGACTAAATACGCCCGCTCCTTCTTCCGATCTTCCAGCAGGGCAAGCGCCCCATCATATTTACCTTCCTGTTTCAGCTTCCTAGCTTCGGCCTCGATCACGGCATACACGGCTTCGTGCGCCTCCTTCGCCTTGGGAAACTGCTCGATTATTTTATCCGCCCGAGACCGGGCGAGGCCGAAGTCCCCGGTCCGAAGCGCCTCCAGAACCGTTTTCTTCTGACTTTTTACCCGCCAAGCATTCATCTGGGGGAAAAGGATCGCCGCGGCGATACCAATCAGCACCAGGATTATCAAAACGGGCAGGAGCCTCGGGCGGAACCCGCGCACCGGACGCACTGCCGCCTCGGCCGGCAGGGCATCCGGTGCCTCCCGCGGCCCGCTGGTCTTAAGCTGTTCGATTAACATCCGGAACTTTTCCGACTCACGGTCCTGGATTACGCGGTAGAGCTTGACCGGCTCCGGGATGCCCTTGAACCGGTGCAGGCCAACCTCGCTTGTGGGCACCTCAGCCTTGTTCATGGACAGATATACCGACTCACTGAAATAGATCTCGTTCGCCTCGGTGACGCCCTCTATCCGGGCGGTTGTGTTCACTGCCTCGCCAAACACATCGCCCTCCCTTATCTCTACCTCACCGGCGTTGAGGGCGATACGGATCTGGATTTTGTCTTCTTCCTCCCTTTTTTCATTGAAGGCGCAAAGTTTATCCTGCATCATCACCGCGCAGAGGACCGCGTTGGTGGGTGACTCGAAGGTGACCATGAATGCGTCACCCATGGTTTTTACCAGGGTCCCGCGGAATTTTGCCACCAGCGGGAGCAGGAGTGACTCATGGTCGTTGAGGAGCTTGTGCATCTCCTCACGCGAGGTCTTTGAGGTCCGCTCGGTGAACCCCTTTATGTCGGTGATCATTATGGTCAGCACCCGGCTCTGCATCCGCGAAAACCTTTCTTTTTACTCTTTCTCGGGCGAGGAGCCCCTAAATTTAATTGTATACATTAAATACAAGCAGAGGTCAATAGGAGTTAATGGATTTCGTCTCCTTGATTTTCTCAGGAGGAGAATTTCAGTTTTCCTTCCAGAAATACCTTTTCGACCCCCCAGAGATTCCCGGCATCTTCGAAAGGGTTTGCGGAGAGGATAACGATATCCGCCAGCATGCCTTTCCGGATACTCCCGATTTTATCGGACATCCTCAGTATCTTCGCATTATTTATCGTGGCCATCTTCAGAATATCTTTGGGCTTTATCCCGATCCTCTGGAGGATCTCCATCTCGAGTGCCATCGCCCCGGGGAAAAGAAAAGGAACCCCACCGTCATTCCCGCATCCAATAAGGGCGCCGGCCTCTACCAGGTGGCGAAGGTTCTGGTAGCCGATAACCGCCGCGGAGTTGAAGATCTTCGGTTCCGTGGTAAGCATGAGGTGCCAACGGTCAAAATATTCGGGGTCGGAAAACCGCCGGAGATATTTCAGCACAATCTCCTTGATCCCTTCCTCGGCAAACTCGTCCAGGATCTTCCCTAATCTCCCCTTCCGGTCCTCGATTGTCTCGGTAACATCAGGGTGATCCGAATAGGGGTCCCCGTTTCTCCGGTTACTCAATGCCCAGGCGACCGAGGCGGTAGGGACGATACTAAACCCTCTCTTGACAAACGCCCCGATATCATTATCGGTCAGGAGCTCATCCCGCGGCATGTGCTCAAAGGAGGGGATGCCCGCTCTCAGCACTCTCCGGAATCCCTCGATATTAGTGTGGTGAACGGCCACGAACCGCCCGTGCTTCTCTGCCTCATCGTTAATCGCAATCAGCTCTTCATCACCCAGGACGGGAATGGGATCGGCGGGTATCCATAACTGGGTGTACTGCAGGAAGGTCTTAATGAAATCTGCACCCTCATCACATGCCTTCGCTACCGCATCCCTAGCCTCCGGCGCGGAGCCGACGATGCTGATCATGTGGTCTCCCCCGATCCAGGCAAAGGGTGAAAGATAGCCCCCTTTTACCTGGATCGCCGTGCTCCTAAGAATCCGGGGACCCAGCATTCTGCCTTTCGCGATATCCTTTTTCATCCGCTCGATTATACCGGGAAAGCCGAGCATGTCCCGGACGGTTGTCACACCGTGACGTAGGCACTCTTCGGCATTCCGCTCCATCTGTCTCAATGCCGAGAGGAAGAACTTGATCCCCAAGTCAGCGGCCCCGGGAAGGGTCAAGTGACAGTGATTGTTGATTAAACCGGGCATCGCGTAACTGCCCTGAAGGTCGATAGTGATATCCGCCGGGGGAGTATCGGAGTTTTCCGATACCTCTTCGATAATCTTATTCCGGATCAAGATATGCCCCGGGTATACGACCCTACCCCCCTCGACATCCACGATCCGGCCGTTCTTCAGGAGGAGCCCGCTGCCGGGCGGGACCGGAAAGTCGGCGGGTTTAAGCGGTTTGCTCGGAGATACACAGCCTGGTGAGGCGATGTTCGCCAGGGCGGCACTGCCGAAAGCCGCCGAATATTTTAGAAAATCCCTCCGGTCCATCATATATTATTAGGCCTTCTTGGAAGAAAACGAGATCTTGACATCTTCCCGGTGGGATGGGTCAATCTGCCAGAGTTCCCGGGGCTGGTAGTTCAAGAGCCGGGCGACGAATACATCCGGCAGCTGCTCGATCCGGATATTAAAGAGGTTGACCGATGAGTTAAAGAACTCCCGGCGGTCGGCGATACTGTTCTCCAAAGAGGAGACCCGGGCCTGAAGCCCGAGGAAGTTCTCGTTAGCCTTGAGGTCGGGATAGTTTTCCACTACCGCAAAGAGGCTCTTCAGGGCCTCGGTCAGGACACCGTCGGCCTGGGCGGTCTGGGCCACCCCGCCGCTGCCGCGGGCCTTTTCCACCAGCGAACGGGCCTCGACCACCTTCTGCAGGGTTTCCTTTTCGTGTTGCATATAACCCTCGCAGATCGCCACCAGCTTGGGGATCTCGTCGTAGCGCTGCTTCAAGAGGACATCGATGTTGCTCCAGGCCTTGTCGATATTGTTCCGGAGACGAACGAGACCGTTATAAATGGTGACGAAATAGAGAATGATGGCCACCAGAATTATGCCGATAATAATTACTGCAATCATTTTTCCCCCCTTCCTTAAAATATAGATAATTTAATTCCCCAGAGGAGCATTATTAGTATTATTCCCCCTCCCCCAAAGATTGTCAATGCAGTACGAATCTTCAGGCTTCGCACAAGCTCATGCTCGCTTCGGTCCGAGATCATAAAGAGCTCCCCGGATTCCCCCTTACCGATATAAACCACCTCCTCAGTCTGGGGGGATTCTAATTTTTCCACGAGAAGCTCCCTCTCTACCGCTGCCCGGGCGTGTTCCCACTCTTCGGTGTCAATCCGGCCGTCCTTGTTTTTATCGAAACGCACCAGTTTCTCCGGTGACTGCTTGAGTTCCCGGAGGCGTTGAAGATAGTCGGCCCGTCCCGAATCGCCGCTTTCCTTGTAATGCTGGGCAACCCCCATGACATAGACCGGGTATTGCCAGGGGATATAGGTCTCGGTGATCCGGGTATAAACCTCGGCCATTCCAATACCCCGCCATCCGGTCCCGGGAGGGGAGCGATGGGTAACCTCCCGGCATTTAACTTCGACCACTGCCCCCCGGGGATCCACCAGGGTTTTCTCGGTATCGTCCTCGACATAAAATGGGGTGTCCTCACTGCTTCCGGAGGCGACGGTGACAAAGCCGCCGCGGCGGCCATGGGTGCTGAAGCGCTGGCGGTACTCCTGAACCACATAGCTGTACCAGACACAATCAACCAGAGAGTACGGGGTCTTGAGCGGGACATAGGAAGCCGCCTTCCCGGCGATCTCCACCGGACCCATGGGCATCGATCGGATCCGGGAGGTCGGGATGTTCTCAATCCGCCGGGCCCTCCGGAGACACACGAATCCGTGCAGGAAGAGAAGCAGGCCCAGAGTCCCGCCGGCAGGGGCAAGGAAGCGAATATCCTCGGTGGTATATAACATGACTCCGAAGATAGCGACTAATACGAGCAAGGGGAGAAAAACCCCGGGGGGACCGAGCTGACGGACTTTATCGAGGAACGCCTCGACCTTTGCCGGGGGGCGGCCAATCTTCGGAGGAACAAACTCAGGGGCCTGAGCGGCCTGGGACTTTTCCGGGGTCGGTTCAGCCTGTGCCGGGGCTTTGGGAGGAGAAAGCTTCGCCTCATAAGCAAAAAGGGACAAGCGGGAATGGGTCTCAAACTGCTTGAGCCGATCCTTTGAGGGAGGAGAGAGGGAAGGGACCTCGGTCGGGCTCAGGGAAACCCCGCCGATAGGGGGCAGCGCCCCGATACCAAAAGAAAGATCCAAGCGATGTTGGGAGACATGGGAACGGACAGCTTCGATCAGACGGGAGAAGTTTTGCACCGCACTCAGATTGGCAGTTTCTCCCATGGAGGTATAATTAAAGCGTTTGCCGAAAATTCGGATCCGGGGCGATCGCCCCCGGGGATGGATATCCAGGACCGGCTCCCCCCGGGTAGCAACGGCCAGAAGCTCTTCATCCGGGGCGGTGAGCCTCGACTTCAGCTGCCGGGCGGAGACAGGACCCGGGTTAAGATCACCAACAATCAGGAAGCAATCGTCCTGAAGGGAAAGGGAGTTGACCACCTTCCCGCGGGCATCGAAGAACTCAATCCTCCCGCTGGAGGCCTTCAGGGTTACCGCCCTCCGGGCCGGGGGGATGGAGCGGAATTCCGAATCGGAGAACACCAGGCTGGAATAATTGGCTTCCGACAGCTTCCGGGATATCTCGGCAAGATTGTTTTTGTCCGTTTCTCTCCGGAGGACCGCTATCCCCCGTCCCTGAAGACGCTGACGCAGGGTGTACTGGTCTAATTTCGTGATCTCGGAAACCACGGGGAGATGGTGATCGACTTCCTCCTGACGGGGAGAGATCGGGATGATAAGGAGATTATAGTAGCCTCCAGTCATAACCGGTTTGTCCGAATAAAGAATGTTGCTCGAGAGAACTATTTTACCCGGATATGCTCTTTCGGGCGAACCTCCTCCAGGGTCATGGCATCCTCGGGGCAGGCCATGACGCAATTCCCGCAGCCGAAGCATTTATCATACTGGATGGAGACTACCTCATCTAAGCGGGGAGCTTGAAACAGGCACTTGTCCACGCAGATACCGCAGCCGTCGCAGGTATCAACATTTATTTTCACCCGGAAACGCGAGGGGGCGATAGCTTCGGGATACCCCAATTGATTGACCAGGTATAGTCCGGTACAGCAGCAGGAGCAGCAGTTGCACATGAACATGTCCTGCTTCACATTGTTACGCACCATGTGGACGAGGCCGGCGTCTTCCGCCTCGCCGATGCGTTTTATTGCCTCGGCGTTGGTGAGCTTTTCGCCCAGCCCGCGCCCCAAAACCGCCTGGGCAAAGGCGTTGGTTTGCATGCAGACTGAGGTCTCGGGAGCGGGACAATCGGTGCCCCGGCCGTTCCTGCGGGCGACGGTGCGGCAGACACAGGGTAACCCGGTGACCAGTTCCGCGTCCTTAAAGATCTTCCTCGCCGAGTCAATGTCCAGCACGGTGCTCCTCGCCTCCACCGAGCGTTCGATGGGAATTACTCTCATTGCGGAAGGGATTTTCAAGTCCTTTAAGAGCGGGATTAGCTGGGATATCTCCTGGGTGACGAGCCGATCCCAGAGCTCGAAAAGCTCCTGGGATGCATCCGGCCACAGTAAGGAAGAGTCTCTCAGCTCAATCATGGCGGGAAAGCGCCGGTAAACATCCGGCTGGTTCCTGGGATGGCTGACGGCACCGATCATTATCAATCGATCGACAGCCTTCCGGACCCGTTCCTCCGGTATTCCGGTTTGTTCGGCCAGTTCCGCCGCGGTTCCGGGCATCGCCTGGACCAGAGCAATATCATCTTCTCCTGCGAAAAGGATCTCGAAGATCCGGGCCAGGGTTTCCGACTCGGGGAAACCGAGCCGCATGGCATAGTCCTTCAACTCTTCCGGGATCGGCATATAGTTTTCTCCTTCGATATTAATATATCACAGCATCGCCCGATAACCAAATCCTAAATCTGTCTCGCTTTTTAAGGGTTTACTGTTTTAAGTCGATAATCTTCTTAATCGTCTGATCCTTCTTGATCTCTACCGTAAGCTCCTTTTCCAGATTTTTGTAGGGGTTAAGCAGGCGGAGGTGATGCTCTCCCACCGTAAGCTTTAAACCGAGGATCGGGGTAGGTTTCTCATATTTTACCCCGTCAATGTAGACATAGGCCCAGGGCAGGGCGTTAATGTCCAGGAAACCGTATTCTTTTTTAACCACGGGCTTGGGCTGCGGCGCCGGGGGAGGCCTCGGGGGGAGATTGGTCTCGGCTTTGGTGGGTTGGGGCGGACTTGGCTCTGGGATCGTCGCGGAGGGTTTTTTCTCGGCAATCGGTTTTACTACTGGGGTAGTAGACGGAGTTAGGGGCTTCGAGGTGGGCAGGAATTTAAGCCAGAAGATACCGAATCCCAGAATTATCAAGATCAGAATAACCCCTGCCGCAGCTGCCCAGCGAGGAAACTTGGTCCTCTTTTTTGACCGGGGCGGCTGGGGGCTCAACTTCCCGGTCCGATCCGGATGAATGCCCTGAGTGGTAGTGCGGGTATAGTCGATATCAAGAGCAGGCTCATCCTTTTGCGCCATAAGAGTCTCCCGGCATCTCTGCATAAGCGGCGAGTTGTCGATTTCCTCCATCCTCTGCTTTTCCTTCCTGATTGTTTCCTGGAATACGGCGGTCAGATAGCGGGACAGATCGGCCGAAGATACCCAGGAAGGATGGAGAGAACGGGCCAGGTCCTTATGGAAGGAAGAGGCGTCCTGGTATCTGTCCGAAGGCTCTTTTGCCAGGGCCTTAAGCACCGAGGCCTCGAGCTCTTTGGGAATATTCTCATTTATTTTGGAAGGGGGCTCCACCTGGGCCTCCTTGACCTTTTCCAGTGTACCGATGTCGCTGTCACCCAGAAAAAGTCTCTTACCGGTGAGCATTTCGTAGATAACTATCCCCAGGGAAAAGATATCGCTCCGGCGATCGATGGTCTCTCCCCGGGCCTGCTCCGGTGACATATAGGCGTATTTCCCCTTGAGAACGCCGGATTGAGACATCCGGGCCTGAATGGCGGCCTTGGCAATTCCAAAGTCAGTGAGCTTAACCTCCCCTTCGTAGGAGATAAGGATGTTCTGGGGGCTGATATCCCGGTGAATGATGTTGAGCTCGGTCCCCCGGGCATCCCGCTTCCGGTGAGCATAATCGAGGGCCTGGGCGATCTCCATCCCGATGAAGATAGCGAACTCCCGGGAAAGGGGCTCCCCCATTTTCTGCCCCATCTTTATGATTGTACGCAGGTCCTTGCCGTCAATAAATTCCATGGCAATATAGTAGTTATCAATCTCCCGATCCAGAGCGTGAACCTGGGCAATATTGGAATGAGAAAGCTGCCCCGCGATCTTGCCCTCATCGATAAGCATGGTGATGAACTCCTCGTCTCGGGAAAACTGAGTCAGGACCTGTTTGATCACCACCGTTTTCTCGAACCCTTCCACCCCGAAGG
Organism: Deltaproteobacteria bacterium; assembly: GCA_020345765.1. Taxonomy (GTDB): domain Bacteria; phylum Desulfobacterota. Next base: position 345,665 of record CP070770.1, on the reverse strand, counting down.
TCTTGGCCTTGAAGATCTCGGCCATCCCGCCAATGGCGATCTTGTCAACGAGGATATATTTTCCGAAAAGGCGTGGTTCAAACATTTTCTTTCATCTTGGCCAACTCTACCCCGAACTCTTTATCTCTCATTCCTCCGGAAAGACATAAGGGAAGGCCCATGATCTTAATGAAGTAGATTGACTTAAGGAGGCAGAACCCTGCTTTTTCGATCCCCCGGACCGATGGCCGGTTATCCCGGAGTGAGAAGATGAGGGCCCGGGTGTAGTCTTGTGATTTAGCGAAACTAAGAACCGCCGTTAGCAGTGCCGGGAAAAAGCCCTTCCCCCGGTATTCCGGCAGGGTAAAAGCATCATAGAGGTAAAGCTCGTCACTCCTTAGTTTGATGACCTGGTCAATCTCCCCTACCTCTGCCTGCCGAAAGACTAACCAGCAGTAGGAGACGATCTCTGAGTTAAACCAGGCCGTCCCGCAGATTTCACCTTGATTGAGTCTTGTATTTACTATCTTTTGACCCG
>CP070770.1:335179-345048 GCA_020345765.1 Deltaproteobacteria bacterium | reverse complement strand
AAGGTGACCTGGGATGGAAAGGAGTATTTTCGCTCTGGGGTGTTTCTTTGACATGCCCAAACATCTCGCTGGAGGCAGCAAAATACAATTTACATTGAGGAGCTTTTTGCTTCAAGGCAGAAAGGACATAATGGGTGCCATTAATATTGGTGTTGATGGTAGAAAATTCGTCCTCAAAAGAATAGCTGACAAAACTCTGTGCTGCCAGATGGTAACACTCATCAGGTTTTATCTTCTCTACCGTGTCAAAGATACTAGCATAGCTTTCTAAAGAGGCTGGGTGTAAAATCAATCTGTGAAATATATCTCTTATTCGCCATAATCTATGTTCGGGATCTTCCAGTGCTACCCGCCGAACGATCCCGTGGACTTCATAGTCTTTCTCTAAAAGAAATTCCGCCAGGTATGAGCCATCCTGACCGGTTATACCGGTAATTAATGCTTTCTTTTTCATCTTTCCGCCCTTACCAAATTCTCCTTTGTTTACTGCTCCACTTTCTCCCGAATTTTCTGAGTTGATTCCAGAAAGAAAGCCAGTATCATTGTCATCATTACTCCCAGCACCGCGGATATTATAATATTCAATAATATTTTAGGACTTATAGGGTGCTTGGGCATAATCGGCGGGTCATATACTTTAGTATTTTCCGAGCCAATCGGGCTATTGGCAAGTTGTACCTTTCGGTATGTTCCTTTCAGCTTAGTTAGAGACTCCACTTTTTCTGCAAGGTTTGCCTGCAACAGGATCACCGCTGGTGCATCCACTCTGGGGTGTGCCTGGATCTGAGTTAAAGTATCCTTCATCCCCCTAATTTCTCCTTCGGTGCTTTCTATCTGTTTTTCCAACTCTTCCTGGCTGAGAAGATTTATTCTCATTGCTTCGTCAAATTTCTTTTTATGTTGATCAATTATATATTCAGCAGTTAAGTTTATCAGGTTTATTACTTCTTCGGGACTTCTTGCCCGAATGCTGAATTTTATCATGTTCTCCTCACGCTCTTTTGCTTCTCTGCTCACCACCTCGGCTTTAGCTTTCAGGTCTTTAGGCTCCAGTTCCAATTGGTTCCTTTCAATTATCGAGAAAAGGAAGGGTTCACTCGTCAGTCTTGTCTTTAAATTATTTCCATCCTCAATTACTATCCTCTGTAACTCTCCATTCTCATCAACTGTACCTACTTGTCCGATATTCAAGATTAATTCACTTTGATAGGATGGAGGCAAGAGCCAGCTTATTATTCCTACTGCCATGATACAAGCAAAAGTCCCTAAAACAATTAGCCACTTTCGGTTCCAGATCACACCCAAATAATCAATCAAATCAATTTCTTCTAAATTAACCTCTTCTAGCCGAGTAGACATTATAAACCTCCTTATTCTGGGCTAAATAACTTCAACCAACCACCCTGATTATCCATCTTATATTTCCACATTTTAAACCGTCAAACTTACATTATGGCCTGAGATTTAAACTCAGGAACAATCTCTTTGAGTTTATCTATCGTGCATTTGGTATCATTAAGCTGAGTTAGCTCCTCCAGTTCAGATATCATCCGTTTTAATCTTTCATCATTAACGGCGGCGCCTTCGGCAATCATTATTTTCTTATGGTAAGTGGGCTTGATTACTTCCCCCGGGTTCAACAGTTCTTCGTAAAGCTTGTCTCCAGGTCGTAAACCGGTAAAAATAATCTCAATATCTTCTCCCGACTTAAGCCCCGAAAGAGCGATTAGATCTTCCGCCAGTTCTACAATCTTGATTGGTTCTCCCATATCAAGAATAAATATTTCTCCTCCTTGTCCCATTGAGCCTGCCTGGAGAACTAACTGTGCGGCCTCGGGAATAGTCATAAAGTAGCGATAGATTTCCGGGTGCGTAACTGTTACCGGTCCACCGGTGGCAATCTGTCTCTTAAAGCGGGGGACTACACTGCCATCACTGTTTAGAACGTTACCGAATCTGACGGTAACGAACTTCGTCACTCCGTTCTGGGACATGCACTGAACAAAAAGTTCTGCTCCCCGTTTGCTTGCCCCCATAATGTTGCAGGGATTAACTGCCTTATCGGTGGAGATTAGTACCATCTTTGCTACTCGATATTGCTCACAAGCTAAAGCAATATTTCTAGTCCCCAGTAGGTTATTCTTGATTGCTTCTAAAGGATTAGACTCCATCATTGGCACATGTTTATAAGCAGCAGAATGAAAGATAATCTCGGGCCGAAACTCTTCCAGGACACGGCTAACCCTTACTTGATCAAGGATATCACCGACCAGAGGAATGATTTCTACTTTCGGGAAACTCTCCTGGAGTTCCCATTCCATGTGATAAAGACCATTTTCTGCCTTGTCAAAAAGGATCAGCCTCTGAGGTTTAAGCCGGCAGATCTGGCGGCAGAGCTCAGACCCGATTGATCCGCAAGCCCCAGTAACCAGGATATTTCGCTGGGTTATCTCCGTCGCAATCTTCTCTGAGTCGATCTCCACTACTTCCCGGCGGAGAAGGTCGGCTTCATTTACTTCCCGTATTTCGTTTATATTTACTCTACCATTAATGAGATCTCCGATCCCGGGAATTGTTTTGAATTTAACCCCAGCATCTCGGCATTTTCTGATTATTTTCCGCATCTGCTTGCCGCTGGTTGAGGGGATGGCTATGATAATCTCTTCAATTCCCTTTCCCACTGCTATCGTCTCCAACTCATTAATCGTCCCCAGCACCGGGATGTCGCGAATTCTCAAATCTCGCTTCTTGGGATCATCATCAATAAAACCAACTGGATTGAGCTGGATTTTAGGATTATTTCTAATCTCCCGGAGGATCATCTCTCCCGCATCACCGGCACCGATGATTAAAACCTTTTTTCCCTTTATTCGCTCGAAGGGATAGATTTCCTGAAAAAGCCGATATGCAAAACGGGAACCCCCTACCAGCAACATCACTAACAACCAATCAATTATGAAAACCGAACGGGGGAAACCGTAGAAGTGGAAGATATAAGTTATGCCAAACACTATTAGGATGGAGCCAGAAGTTACTGCTTGAAAAATTATCTTCAGATCATTAATGCTGGCATATTTCCAGATTCCCCGAAAAAGTTTAAAATAATAAAAAGTTGATAATCTGATGATTATTACCAAAGGAAGAGTTTTTAGAAACATAGACATTTCCGCCGGGGGTATATCCCATTCGAAACGAATGAAATAGGAAAGAAAATAAGCTCCAACAATTGACACAAAATCAATAAGTGTTAAAGATATCCTCATTTTGTTTATACCTCTTAGTTTCATCTCTAATTTAATTACGATAAAATCTTACCTATAGTAATAAACAAATACTTTAGATCGAATAGAAAGGAGCGGCTTTGGAGATACTCTAGATCGATCTTAAGCTTTTCGGGCAAGATATGATCTCGATAATAATCTTCGACTTTTGCTGACGAAGGAATCTGCTTACTCTCATTTCTGAAGTATATTTGCGCAGGTCCGGTTATCCCTGGTTTAACTAGTAAAATCTTCTTCTGCTCGGGGGTGTACTCCCGGACAAATACGGGGATCTCGGGACGCGGCCCGACCAAACTCATTTCCCCTTTAAGGACGTTGATTAACTGGGGAAATTCGTCCAGCTTTCCCCAGCGGATAAGCCTTCCCATTTTAGTAATTCTGGGGTCGTTATTACTGGTAATATGTGGACCTAACTTCTCCGCGCCGTTGATCATCGTCCTGAATTTAAGGATATTGAATTCTTTACCATTTTCTCCTGCCCGCTTCTGTTTGAAAAAAACCGGGCCCGGTGAATCCCATTTGATCATTATAGAAACTATCAGTAAAAAAGGAAATAAAAGAAGCAAGCTTAAAAAAGAGATTGTAAAATCAAAAATTCTTTTGCTCATCGGCGGTTACTCTCAACTATTTTCTTTACTGCTGAAATTACATCTTTAATATCATCTTCACCCATATTAGGATAAAGGGGAAGAGACACCACTCTTTCGTAGACTTCTTTTGAAATAGGGAAATCTTCGGGTCTAAATCCATAGGTGTCACGGTAGTAAGGATGCATATGGAGAGGAATAAAGTGGACACTCACACCAACCTTTTCCTGATTTAACGCTTTAATAAAATCATTTCGACTGATCTTCAATTTTTCGAGAGCCAACTGGATAATATATAAATGCCAGGCATGCCTCACCCCTCCCCTAACAGTAGGAGTCTTTACTTCTGAAAGTTCAGAAAATCCCTCGTTATACAAATCTACATATTCTCTTCTCTTCTCAAGAAAAGTCTCAATCTTTTTCAACTGATGTATCCCTAAAGATGCTTGAATATCCGTCATGTTATATTTGTACCCGGGATATAGGATCTCATAATACCAATTCCCTTCAGCACTATAGCGTTTCCAGGCATCAGCGCTGATTCCGTGCAAGCTTAAAACCCGAATTGTTTCAACAATTTCTCCATCATCAGTGCAAACCATTCCCCCTTCCCCGGTTGTCAGATTTTTAGTGGCATAAAAACTAAATACCGTAATGTTTCCAATTGTTCCTACCATTCTATTTTGATATTTTGCCGCAATGGCATGGGCGGCGTCCTCGATAAGTAGTAAATTATACTGCTTAGCGATTTCCACTATCTTTTCCATTTCACAGGGATGCCCGGCAATATGGATTGGTATAATAGCTTTGGTATTCTTAGTTATTACTTTTTCAATTTTTTTTGGATCGATATTGTATGTATCTCTTTCGATATCAACAAATACTGGTTTTGCTCCAACATGAAGAATAACCTCTGCTGTGGCAGCAAAGGTGTAAGGAGAAGTAATTACCTCATCACCTTCCCTCACTCCTGCTGCAATAAGAGCAAGGTGCAAACCTGCCGTGCAAGAACTCACTGCAATAGCATTGTTGCATCCGATGTATTGAGCAAATTCTTTCTCAAATTGTTTTGTCTTTCCCCCAGTAGTAATCCATCCAGATTTCAAGGTATCAATAACCTCATCAATCTCCTCTTTCCCAATTAGGGGTAGGGAAAACGGTAAAAATACAGATCTCAAATTTTACTCCCTATCTTCATTAACATAATTTCGTTTTCTTATAACTGCAAAATAATGTGTTCTTAAGAATGTAATCATATTCAATAAAAAACAAGTTAACCAACTTATTTTAGCAAGCTTCCTCACTAATGGCGGTAATAATGTTACAGTTTTAAACTCATAGTCACATTCAGGAAAAAGCTCCTTTATCTCCCTTTTTTTGATACCACTTACATCAGGATTATTAGGATTATTGTATCTAAAATCATACCATAGAATTATGCCATCCTTACTGAGTACCCGCAACATCTCAATGGCTATACGCTTCTTTATCTCGTAATCCATAATCGAAGTAAAAACCGTAGATTGCAATACTATATCAAACATTTCATCATCATATTCTATTTTTACTGCGTTTCCTTGGGTGATATTCATATTTGGACATAAATAATTAGCTTTTTCAAACCTATCGTGCAATAATTCTATCCCATAAAGATTTTCTGGTTTTGCTCCATACTGAAGTAAATCTCTCAACCACCCACCTGAACCACATCCTATATCAAATATTTTTTTGTTATCTAAAGGATTCATTCCATATTTATCCAGTAAGTCTAACAATTTTTTTTCTCGATCTTGTATTATAAAAAGATTTCCTCTATTAAAGTATGTATATAGATTCAATAATTCTTTTCTTTCCCGATTCTTGTAGACTTTCATTATTCTCTCTAATTCTTCTTTACTAGTTTGCATTTTTATCTCGTTAATGGTATATCTTCGATTATTTTTTTCTTTTGTCTCTTCAATATTATTAAGTCCAAAATTCCCTTTAAGTAACCTAATCCATAGCTAAAATGAAGCATAGTAAAAATAATTGGCAAAATAAAGATATATTGGGACCCCTTATTTACACCTATAGTAATTGAAAACACCAAATTAGTAGCGAGATAAAATAATGATATTAGAAGAAATAACCATAAAAACGGCCTCAGCATGAAGGAAAGCATACCCGAAATAAAAAAAGTACTAACAAAAACAGCTGGGATTAACTGCCTCCAGGAAAGAATAGCACCAACTTTTTTTGTCACGAGAGGTTTGAAATACCCATACTGGAAATGTTGTTTCCATAACATCTTTAATGATCGTCTCACATAGAGAAAAGATTTAATTTTTGGAGTAAAAAATATTTTCCCCCCTCTTTGCAATATTCTATAATTGAACTCCTCGTCTTGATCCCTGATAAGTTCTTCATCGATATATCCGTATTGCTCAAATGTTTTCCTCGGATATGCACAATATGGAAGGGTATCGGTAACAAAACCTTCTTCCCTTCTACTTCTGTATCGCCTACCGCCGCTTCCAAAAATGGAATCCGCCGCCAACGGTATCGCTTGCATTACTAACGATATTTCATCATTTATTGTGTTCAGCATTCCTCCAACTGCATTCGATTTGGTTAAATCCAGATATTCGATATTATATTTAAGAAAATCTTTATCTAACACACTATGAGCATTTACCATCACGATAACCTCTCCTTTAGAGCAGTTAATCCCTAAATTCATAGCCATCGGGGTAAACTTCTCCGGATTATACAAGAGCCTGATAAAAGGATATTCTTCATAATATCTACTTACTATTTCCCTTGTCCCATCATCGCTCATCCCATCAACAACCAGAATCTCAAGCTTATCTTTTGGATAGTCATTGGCAATTATGGAATCAAGACACTTTCCAATGAAATTATTTTCATTACGGCAGGGAATAATAATAGAAATTTCAGGCATATTGGCTAAGTTATCCATAATTAGGGATCTTGCTAATATTTTTTATAGTTTCCAATAAATCTCAATATTGACATGTATATTAAAATGTACCTTAACATATTGATATCTTATATTTCCAATTTCATAAGGTAATTACCTGGTTGTAGATGGGGTTTAATCTCTACACCTCTGCTTTACAAGGCAAGTTTAGTGTGCCCACTTTTTGGGGGTCTTAGCGTAAATCCTTTTCTATTCTGCTCTGAAATTTTGAAACTTCCTTATCTCAAACATCGTTAGACTCCCGAGTGTAAAGATTGCAATCGTAAAACAAATTGTTATATAAACATATCCAACTGGAAATAATACTGCTGCCGAAGAAAAAAGAATAAATAATAAAAGGGATAATAGGATATTCTTTGTATTCATTGCCCTAACATAATAAGCATCAATAATACTTCTCATCGAAATATAAACCGTATATGCTATGCTTGCTATCATTATTATTCTTGCGATTAATATCAGATCAGAAAAGCCTTGCCCAAGATAAAGATCGATAATTTTATCCGCGAGTATCTCAAAAAATATTACACCAACCAGTGTTAAAGAAAGCGTTATTTTTAATAGCTTAGAGATGTAGTATTTCAGCTGGTTAAAGTCTCTACTTGCGATAAGCTGGCTTGCTTTGGGCAGAAGAATTAACCCAATAGGAGCAAATGCAGAACCTACTAAATTCAATAGAGACATTCCAAAGGCGACATACCCTGCCTCTTTTACCCCTGCTATATGGGTAGTAAATATAGCAGGAAGTGTGAGAAGTGCTGCTAAACCGAAATCTCCCGGGACGCGCTGTAAACCATACGATAAGAGTTCTTTTGAACAAGGAACGATATTTGAATAATCCCGGGTTAGACCTCTGGTAATGGACGTAAGGAATATAGCAGATATAACAATCCATAATACCCCAGTTAGCAAAAGAATTCCCGTAATATTTTTGCTAATGAAAAAAGAGAATAATGGGACAAGCCCTGAATTTATCATTTGCAACAGATTTGCTTCAAACATCAGCAATTTACCTCTATAATAACTATAACAAGAAGAATGAAGGACTAATCCTACAAGCATTAGACTGACAGGGAAGATCAGATAAGCATAATCAGAACTCCCAAATATAAGAAAGGAAAACCTATCTGTAAGTAGATTCAATAGTAATGTAAAAACCAGCAATATAAATAAAATTATGTATAGACCACCTAAAAAATAAATGTCTTGATTCTTGGAATTTTGAGTAGTATGTGCATATGCAATATACCTTGGTATCCCGACACCTAAACCCATAAGTATTGCTGTCTGGATAAGGGATACTGTCCTTCTACTCAAGGCATACTCAGAGAATCCTTCCTTCCCGAGGAAATCAGCGGCTAATTTATAAACCACAATTCCGCACAGCAAGTTAAAAAATTCAGTCCCAAAAGTTATTAGATAATCTCTCTCCGTTCTTCCCATTTTTCATATACTTATGTGATTGCCTCTTAATTGGAACTAGCTTAGATTTCAAGATCTTAATCTACTCCTCAATTTTTACTCTTAGTATTTTTCTTGTTGAAAGAAAAATTTGATCTTTGCCTTATCAAATTTCCTTCAATACAATCAAGCCAACCTCTTCTGACATTAAAAAATGTGTGGCTGAATTGTCTAGTCCACCACAGGATAGCTTCAGTTAATGAACTCTAAGATTTTATCTACTATATAGCTCTTCTGCTGCTCGTTTAATTCCGGATAAATCGGGATTGAGAGTGTCTCCTTGGCAGCCTTTTCACTCTCGGGAAAATCACCTTCCTTATTACCCAGGGACTTAAAGCAATCCTGAATGTGGAGAGGTATTGGATAGTAAATTGCACACCCTATTTCAGCCGAGTTAAGATGGTCAAGCAGGCCATCCCGATTGGGAACCCGAATAGTATATTGATTGTAAATGTGTAGGTTGTGATCAGTCGCATAAGGAGTAACTACCTGGGAATCTTTAAAAGCCTTATCATAAAAAGTAGCATTTTCCCTCCGACCCTCATTCCATTCATCCAGATATTTCAACTTTACTTTTAATACTGATGCCTGTAGGGTATCCAGTCTTGAATTTATCCCGATATGACTATAGCTATATTTCATCTTCCCTGTACCGTGAACTCGGAGGGACCGGAAACGCTTGGCCAGAGATTGATCATTAGTAACGATCATCCCCCCATCTCCCATCCCCCCTAAGTTTTTGGAGGGAAAGAAGGAAAAACAGCCAACATCCCCCATTGTGCCTGCTTTCTGCCCTTTGTACTCCGCGCCTAAGGCCTGGGCAGCATCTTCGATCACTTTTAAGCCATTTTTTTCAGCTAATTCAAGGATAGGCTCCATCTCGGCACACTGCCCGAAAAGGTGAACCGGGATGATGGCCTTAATTTTTGCCCGTCGCCCCTTATGCGTTGAATATCTTTTTAGATACTTCTTGATCATTACAGGATCGATATTATATGTCTTCGGATCAATATCAATAAAGACCGGCCTTGCCCCCAGACGGGAAATGGAACCGGCGGTGGCGAAAAAGGTATAGGGAGTAGTGAGCACAACATCTCCCTCTCCCACCCCGATCGCCATTAGAGAAAGCAGAAGGGCATCGCTGCCGGAAGCCACACCGATTGCATAACTAACTTCACAGTATCTGGCTATTTCCTCCTCAAGCTCTTTTACCTCAGGACCCAGGATAAAATGCTGATGAGCAAGAACCTGATCGATAGCGGTCTTGACTTCCTTTTCAATCTCCTGATATTGAGCTTTCAGGTCTAAAAGTTCTACCTTCATTTCTCAATAAATAATAATTATAACCATCAACACCCATAGGGCTACAGCTATCATCAATGGCCAATCAGTAAATAATATCTGGGAAGGCTCTCCTCCCTTCTTTTTCCTGTAAATTAGGTAAAGGTAGCGAAATATGCCGTAGAGGACAAAAGGGATGGTGAAGATCATATTTTTAGTTCCGAACTTATGAGGAGCTTCGGAAATCGTATAAAGGGCATAAGACATTACGGTTGAGGC
>CP070770.1:324811-335079 GCA_020345765.1 Deltaproteobacteria bacterium | reverse complement strand
CAAAGCCCAAATGCCAAATGAATGACAAATATCAAAATCTAAATGTCAAATATTTTGTCATTTGGATTTTGAGGTTAATTAATCACTTATCCACTATATTACATTAACAGCCTCATCCTATTATTCCCCCCTTGGCGAATGACCTATCTTTATTCATTTTTACCTTGATCAGCTTTATCCCCGCTGCTTTCGTCATTTGATCGGCCAACCGGGTGGTTGAGTCCTTCTCGGCATAGTCCTGATGGTAAAATATCCTTTCGATTCCGGCATTAATTATCATCTTGATACAGATGATACAGGGACGGTTTGTGCAGTAGAAGTCGGCTCCGTTAACGTTTGCCCCGTGGTAGGCGGCCTGGATGATGGCATTCTGCTCGGCATGGAGCCCGCGACACAATTCATGACGTTTGCCGGAGGGGACTTTTAGTTTATTCCGAAGGCAGCCCGCTTCGCGGCAGTGTTTAATTTTAGAGGGGGCACCGTTGTAACCGGTAGCCATTATCTTCCTGTCTTTGACGATAACCGCTCCTACCGCGCGGCGCAGGCAGGTAGTGCGTTTTGCCGCCAGATAAGCGAAATCCATGAAATATTCTTCCCAGGAAGGCCTTTCCATCAGTTAGCTTACTCCCTTACCAACCTTTCCAGATAAACGGGGAATTCCTGACAGAACTCTCTTACCTCGTTCTTGATCCGGTTCATTTTACCAATATTGTTAATATCATGCAAAACCTGATTGATAAAACCGGCAATTATTTTCATCTGTTCTTCTTTCATCCCCCGGGTAGTCACTGCCGGGGTTCCTATTCTTATCCCGCTGGTTATTGCCGGAGGCCGGGGGTCAAAAGGGACAATATTCTTGTTAAGGACAATACCGGCCATCCCCAGGGCGTCCAAAGCATCTTTTCCGGTTATCTTCCGATTGGTGAGATCGATCAAGATTAGATGGTTGTCAGTACCGCCGGAGACCAGATCGAAACCATGATTCGCAATCTCCTGGGCCAGGGCCTGGGCATTATCAATAACCTGTTTTTGATACTGGGTAAATTCCGGTGTCAGTGCCTCTTTAAAAGCAACCGCCTTGGCCGCAATTATGTGCATCAGGGGGCCACCCTGCATCCCGGGGAAGATATGGTTATTTATGCTGGGGGCGAACTCCTCCTTACACATTATTATTCCCCCTCTGGGCCCCCGCATGGTTTTATGGGTGGTTGCAGTGACGAACTCCGCCCAGGGGACAGGGCTGGGATGCAGCCCGGCAGCCACTAGGCCTACCGGGTGAGCGATATCCGCCATCAACATTGCCCCGACTTCATCGGCGATCTCGCGGAATGGCCGAAAATCAATTGCTCGTGGATATGAACTCGCTCCGGCGATGATAAGCTTAGGACGGTGTTTTTTTGTCATATCCCTTACCTGGTTAAAATCTATCCTGTGGGTATCCCGGGTAACTCCGTAATTGACGGTCCGATAGAGCTTTCCGGAGAAGCTCACCGGGCTTCCATGAGAAATGTGGCCGCCGTGTTTCAGATCCATCGCCAATATGGTATCGCCCGGATTAAGGACAGAAAAGTATACCGCCATATTAGCCTGACAACCGGAATGGGGCTGGACATTGACAGCGTCCACCCGGAATAGCTCCTTTGCCCGGGAGATCGCTAATTCTTCAGCGATATCAACATATTCACAGCCTCCATAATACCTCTTGCCGGGATATCCTTCCGCATACTTATTGGTCATCACACTGCCGGCAGCTTCGCGCACCGCCTCACTGACGAAGTTCTCCGAGGCGATCAATCCCAGCTTCAGCTCTTCCCGCTCCTTCTCTAACCGGATGGCTTCCGCAATTTCTGGGTCAGTTAGCTTTAAGGCCGACATCTTCCTTTTATCCTCCCAACTTTGTTTCAACGTCTTTTATCTTATCGAGTCTCCTCTGATGTCTTTCTCCGGCAAACTTGGTACTAAGCCATATTTCCACCAACCGGCACGATTTATCGCAGTCAGTTACTCTCCCTCCGAGTACCAGGATATTGGCATTATTATGCTCCTTTGCCATCCTTGCCATGAATTCATTGGTAACAAGAGCTGCCCTTATCCCGGAAAACTTATTGGCGACGATACTCATCCCGATCCCCGTGCCGCAGATGAGGATGCCTTTTTCGACCTCTCCCCGGGAGACCTTTTCCGCCACCTTCATTCCATACTCAGGGTAGTCAACCGCGGTATCGGTGTTGGTTCCAAGGTCCAGTAATTCCTCTCCCTTTTCAAGTAAAAATTTTTTAATTTCCTCCTTCAGCTCAAAGCCACCGTGGTCACTGGCAATGGCAATTGACATCTTCCTCTTCCCTTGTAAGTTTTTTATTATAAACTTCTCCGGGTGTTATATACCTCGGTTGGTCGTTAATTAACCGGTTTTTTTCTTGATATAGTCTATTACATCCTGGACGCTGGTGATATTCTCAATGTCCTCATCGGGTATTTCCAGCTCAAAAGCTTCTTCCATTGCCATTACCATCTCGACAACGTCCAGGGAATCGGCACCAAGATCATCGATAAAAGTAGCTTGCGGGGTTACTTCCTTCTCATCCAAATCTAACTGTTTGGCAATAATCTTTATTACTTTTTCCTCTATGGCCATCTTTTTTCACCTCCCTTAACTTTAACCTTCACATGTACATTCCTCCATTAATCTGAATAACCTGACCGGTAATGTAATCTGCCGCTTCGGAGAGCAGAAAGCAGACGACTTCGGCAACATCCTCGGATTTACCGAAGCGGCCTAAGGGGATCTGCTTCTTCAGTTGCTGTCTTACCGCCGGACTTAATTTATAGGTCATTTCCGTCTCGATAAAGCCGGGGGCCACCGCATTAATATTGATGTTTCTCGATGCTACTTCCCGGGCCACCGCCTTAGTAAAACCGATAATCCCCGCCTTCGAGGCGGCGTAATTGGCCTGTCCGGGATTTCCGGTCAATCCGACTACCGAGCAGATATTGACGATTTTTCCGTAACGGTTCTTTATCATTGACCCGAGAACTGCTCGGGTACAGTTAAAGGTTCCTTTCAAATTAACCTCGATTACCCGTTCCCAGTCTTCATCTTTCATCCTTAAAAGCAGACAGTCCCTGGTAATTCCGGCGTTATTGACTAAGAAATCTATTCTCCCGTGCTTTTTCAATATCTTCTCGAAAGCCTTCTTGGTGTCCTGGCTCCGGGAGACATCGAATCGATAGAAGTCCTCTCCCGATGCTCCGATCTTACATTTTTTCCCGTTAAAGTCTAGTATATCATTCTCAATCACCATTGCCCCTCTTCGGGTAAGGGCATCCCCGATAGCCCTCCCGATCCCCCGGGAGGCTCCGGTGACGACGGCAAGCTTATCCTTAAATTCCACGACTTTTCCTAAATAGCCCCCTTAAGTGAGGTAGTATCCTCAACATTACTGATCTTGATCTGTTTATTCACTCTTTTAAATAACCCGGAAAGGATATTTTTCGGTCCGATCTCGATTATTTGCTCAATCCCGTCTTTTATCATTAGTTTCATCGAGTCTTCCCAGAGAATCGGGTGGCACATCTGCTTAATCAGGAGATCTTTAACCTTAGCACAGTCCTGATTGATCTGGGCATTAATATTGGCAATAACGGGTTTCTTGAGCGCTGCGATATCGGTCTCCACTAAAGCTTCGGCCAGTTTCCGCTGGGCCGGTTCCATGAGACGACAATGAAAAGGGGCACTGACGGGCAGCATAACCATCCGCCTTGCCCCCCGTTCCTTGGCGAGAACGGTTGCCCGGTTGACCGCCGAAGAATGACCAGAGATGACAATCTGTTCCGGAGAATTATAATTGGCCGGGCTGACCACTTCCCCCTCGGCTGCCTCACGGCAGATCTGCTCTACCTCTTCTTTAGGTAATCCGATAACGGCAGCCATGGCACCCTCCCCCGGGGGGACGGCTTCCTGCATGAACTGGCCCCGTTTTCTTACAATCCCCGCCGCATTGAATAAACTCAGGGCTTCGGAGGCAACCAAAGCGGTATACTCTCCGACACTATGACCGGCCAATATTGCCGGGGTTTTCCCGCTTTCCTCCTGCAGGGCACGCAAGGCGGCAACGCTCACCGTTAAAACCGCAGGCTGGGTATATTCGGTGAGGTTGAGATTACTTTCGGGCCCCTCGAAACAAAGCTTTTTGATATTGATCTCGGTACTGTCACTGGCCTCTTCAAAGGCATCTCTAGCGGCCCTGAAATTTTCGTATAAATCCCTTCCCATCCCTATGTACTGTGAGCCCTGACCGGGAAAGATAAAGCCAATTAGTGCCATGACCTCGGTTTGAAACCTCCTTTCTCGGATGAGTACTCAATGCACTAAATGTCCCATCCTTTTAATTATTCCTTCAGCATCTGCGGTAATTTCCTCAATGATTTCCTTAACCGGTTTGATTTCTTTGATCAAGCCAGCGATCTGCCCGGCCATCAAAGACCCCCCATTAACATCACCGTCAATAACCGCTGCCCGCAGTGCCCCCTCACCGATTTTCATCAATTCTTCCTTAGAAACACCTTCTGCCTCCAGCTGGGCAAATCTTCGACTAAGTCGGTTCTTCAGCACCCTTACCGGGTGCCCTGAGTTCCGGGCGGTTACTATAGTACTGCGATCCGTTGCCTCAATTACAGCCTGTTTGAAATTCGGGTGAGCAATACATTCTTCGGAGCAGAGAAACCTTGTTCCCATCTGAACTCCTCGGGCTCCCAGGGCGAAAGCGGCGGCCAATCCCCGTCCATCAGCAATCCCTCCCGCGGCGACAAGAGGGATTTCAACTGCCTGGGCCATTTGGGGAAGCATTGCCATCGTTGTCAATTCTCCCACATGTCCTCCTCCCTCCATTCCCTCAGCAATCAGAGCGGTTACCGCCAGCCGGGCAAGCCGCCGGGCCAGGGCTACCGAAGCTACTACCGGGAGTACCTTGATCCCGGCGTCTTTCAGTTTTGAGATATCTTTGCCGGGATTCCCGGCACCGGTAGTTATTACGGGTACTGCCTCCTC
This sequence comes from Deltaproteobacteria bacterium, assembly GCA_020345765.1. Lineage (GTDB taxonomy): Bacteria > Desulfobacterota. The sequence goes on along the minus strand of CP070770.1, from coordinate 330,032 downwards.
GATAACTACATCTACCAGCTCATTAACATCGGGAGAGAGATAGTAGATGTTTACTCCGAATGGTTTATCCGTTCTTTCTTTCGTCTTCTTGATCTCTTCTTTAATCCGGGCAGGGGACATTACTCCGGCACCTAACATTCCAAGACCGCCGGCGTTGGAGACAGCCGATGCCAACTCAGCGGTCCCGGCCCAGGCCATACCTCCCTGAATGATCGGGTATTTGATCCCCAGGATCTCACAGAGTTCTGATTTTATCATCAAACTTCTTCTACCTCGATCACAGGGATATTTTTGTAATAGCCGCAGTGAGGGCAGACCCGGTGAGGGAGCTTCGGTTCCGTACACTGAGGGCAAGAAATGTATGCCGGCAATGATAAACCCTGGTGAGTCCTTCTTTTTCTTCCCCTTGTTCTTGAGTGTCTCCGTTTCGGATTAGGCATCTTCGTCACGTTCCTTTCTTAAGACTAACATTTTTCGAGTTTAAAATTTTTCAAAACCGCTAAACCTGAAATGGTTTCCTTTTGACAATTGCACCCCTTTTCATTAAAATCGGTCCCACACAGAGGACAAAGCCCTTTACATTCCTTCTGGCAAAGGGGGGCAGGGGGAACTGACAGAACTAATTGTTCCGAGATAACCTCATCAAGGTCAATCTCTCCTCCCTGATAGAAGCTTAACTCCATATCTTCGCGGGAAAGCTCAGCTTCTTCTTTATCGAAGCTCTGGGGCAGGGGAGCTAAACTACAGTGAAAATCTGCCACTAAGTCATAATCGAAGGTTTTCAGGCAACGAGAGCACTGGGGTTGAAGCTTCCCCGCAAGTTCTCCCCTGATGAATACATCCGTCCGGGAACGACTAAGTTCCAGGTAGGCAGTTATTGGACTAATAAACTCGAAATCCTCCTCCCGATGCCCTTTTTGGAGATATTTCAGCCAGTCTTTCTCATAGGAAAGTTCTAAATTTAAACCACTTTCGGGTATATTATCAAGCTTAATCTTCATTTTGTCCTTTAAAGGCCTTACGATCCCGCTACAGGCAGAACTCAGGAAAATTTTTGATTTCCCCCCCGGGTTCCTAACTAAAAACGATATGATCCTAGAATTAACATATCAGTATTATAGAAACCAGTAAATTTGTCAAGAAAAAATACTTGTAATGATAATACCATAACCATAGCGAAGTTGAAAGCAGGGTTGAAAAAATTCTTGGCAACGGAGGCAAAATCTTTTACTTACAGAGGGAGGGGAAAAAAGAACATGCCCAGTAAAATATTTGTGAGAAGATAAAAAACAAGAGGCGTGCTCGATGGAAGGTAATACAGTAAAGAATGAGGTAATTATAGCAGTTAAAAGGAGTATACTATTAATAATCAACACGAAAAAGTCGATGCTTACTATTAAATTCCTTGATTTGATTTAGGGAAAATATTATCATAATTAGCAGAAAAGATTTGAAATATAGTAAATTATGAACAATATGACTATCACATCGCTATCTCGAAAGGAGCGGAGATATTTGTATTTCGGTTTCGCAACCATTTTTATCCTTTTAGCAGGCATTCAGGTTTGGTTTCTTAGGAGTTATTTTTTTAACGGAGATTTCTATTTTTTGGCTCTCGGGCGTTTTTGGGAAACTCCGGGGAAAATATTTTTTACTGATATATGGCAAGGAATTTGGTATCGCCCTCTGGGGCTTCTTTCGATGGTAATTAACTATTGGATTGTTGGATTAAACCCTTTAGGTTACCATGCGATAGACTTGGCTCTGCACTTTTTAAACTCGCTAATAGTTATTTCATTAGTTAGTTTGTTATTCAATGATAGGAAAAAGGGAATAGTTGCCGGAGCTTGCTTTGCGGTCCATCCCATTTGTATCCAGACCTCTATCTGGCTTTCGTCACGTTTTGATGTGATGGGCAGTGCTTTTTATCTAATGGCGCTATGGTGCTTTGCTAAGTTTAATTCAGAAAAGAAAAAAAGATTGTATATCTGTTCTGTATTTTTAACAGCATCATCTTTCCTTTGCAAAGAAACAATGATAACTTTACCCCTGCTAATTGTAGCCTTTGATTTATACTTTGGAGAAAAACGCAATTGGATAAATAGAGTAAAGATATACCTTCCTTTCTTCTTATTATCCGTAATCTTCCTGATGCTAAGATGGTATGTCTTGGGTGGTTGGGGAGGATATGAAAACCAAAAAACATCATTATCAAGCTTTTTCCCACAAATTTATTACCACCTACCGAGATTATTTTATCATGTGTTTTATAAAATGATTTATTCAAATTATGAAATAATGGGTAAGTGGAGCAACCTTATTTTTTCTGGTTTTGCTTTGATTTTTTTCCTTTTTCTGATCATGTCTTTTAAAGATAAAAGACTTAATAAAATTAAAGCGTTTTCTTTTGGATTAATCTGGATATTTATTAGCATTATACCTCTTAGCACATCTTCACATCTAATAATGGTTGAAGGGGATCGATATTTATATCTATCAATGGTGGGATTTTGTATACTAATAATGTCATTATTAGAAGAGGATAATGTTAAAAAAAAGATATCTATTGGAATATTTGCCCTATTAATCGGAGTTTACTCCCTTATATCAGTGAAAGAAAGTATCATCTGGAAGGAAAGGTGTGGTGAAAATAAAAAGATAGTTTCCACCATAGAGAACATTATCCAGAAAGATCCCTCAAGATTTCCACCGGGAAGCATTTTCTACTTTTTAGGATTGCAGGATCATCCATATTGTTTCGATATTATGTTTAAGCTGGTTTTATCAGAATTCTTTCACCGATATTACTTTATTTTAGGAGACCAGCCAACGTTTGTCTGGCGGTTTAGGGCTATTGAGGAATCGGCAGGTTTAGAAAAATATTTAAGTCTTAAGAAAACAGTATTTTTTAAGGATGAAAAGAATTCCATAGAGTCCGTTGAACCTCCTGATCTTCTAAATACAGCAATAGTGGATAAGGATGCTTATTTTTTCCAGTATCTTTCCCGAGGAAGATTTAAAGAGATAACCCGAGTGATAAAAGCGCTGGCTCAGAAGAGAGAAGAATTACAGCAAAAGGAAGAACATAATAAAGTATTAGCCTGGAACTTTTCAAAAAAAGGAGAATTTAGACAATGGAAAATAGCAAACCAGTTGATATTATCGCATAATAAAAAGGAAATTAATAAATCTCCTCCTCGCTTAAAATCGACCGGGGACGATCCTTACATGATCGGACCTGAGATCAGAATTCCATCATTAACTTTGGAAATGATTGAGATCAGGATGAAGCTTTCCCGGAGAAGATATTTGCCTCCTCCTGAGAAATATGGCATGATATTATGGATAAATGAATATGATCCTACCTGGGCAGGAGAGAAACAAATAAGTTTCCCAGTAATTGCTGATGGTGAGTTTCATACTTATCAGATACCAGTAGAAAAGAACATTTACTGGCAGATGAGCGGAGTTATTACCCATTTGCGTATAGATCCGGTATGTTTCCCCACAGAAATACAGATCGATTACATTAGACTTATCCCTAATATTCAATAAGATAATGAAGTTTTCATAAAATGGCGAAGATTGTCTTTTTTCATAACATCTGGTATGAACAACAAGGCTTGATGTACCTGTCCTCCTATCTAAAGCTTCACGGGCATCACTGTGAGCTCTTTTTGGCTGGTGGGGAGAAAGACTTATTAACGGCTATTGAAAGGGCAAATCCTGATATTATTGGCACCTCCATTATAACCGGGAGCCATATTTGGGCATTGAAGACAGCCTGCCAAATTAAAAAAAAACTTCGGGTGCCCATTATTTTAGGAGGTCCACATCCTACCTTCTATCCGGAAGTAATCAGTGATCCTAACATAGATATGATCTGCCGGGGTGAGGGAGAAAAGGCAATCCTCGAGCTCCTTAGTAACCTTGATCAAAGAAATAAGAACCGTGATATTAAAAATATCTGGTTTAAAGAAAATGGAAAAATTATCCAAAATGATTTTGGTGAGTTAATCAATGATTTAGATGCCCTCCCTTTCCCTGACCGCTCTCTTTATCAAAAATACAGATTCTTCAAAAGTGAAAACATTAGGCACCTTATTACTAGTAGGGGGTGCCCCCATCAATGTAGTTATTGTTTTAACTACCAGCTCCATTCTTTTTTAAAGGGCAAAGGGAAATATGTCCGGCAGAGGAGTGTGGAAAACGTTATCGCTGAGCTTAAAGATATTAAGGAATATCCTCGAGTTAAGACTATATATTTTGGTGATGATATTCTTCTTCTTTCTCCCCAGTGGACTGAGCTCTTTTTATCCCGATATAAAAAAGAAATCGGGCTTCCTTTTATCTGTAACATTCGACCGGATGGCATTACCGATAATATAGCCGAAGGCTTAAGGGAAGCAGGATGCATTACTGTCCAGTTTGGGGTTGAATGTGGAAAGGAATCAACCCGAAAAGGGCTACTCCGAAAAAATACCAGTGATCAGGACATTATTGATGCCGCTAATGTTTTACGAAAATACAAGTTAAAGTTCCTTACCTTCAATATGTTGGGACTCCCTCATGAAACAGTGGAAGATGCATTTAGAACTTTGGAGATTAATGCGAGGATTAAAACCAGCTACCCCAGGTATTTTGTTTATCATCCATATCCCAGAACTACATTAGGAGATTATGCTATAAGGGAAGGCCTGGTGGGAAAGAATTATAATATTGACGATTTCAGTCAGACTTATTTTAAAGATAGTCCTTTAAATCAAGACCATATTCGAGAAATTATTAATCTGCATAAACTCAGCGCTTTGGGCACTACTTTCCCCTGGTTGAAGACGTTTCTTAAGATGATCATCAAGTTACCTCCAAATATTTCTTTCGAAATCATCTACTTGATATCTTTAGGTCTTCAGTACTCTAGATGCACCAATCTCGGTCTCTGGAAAACCATGATTTTGGGTATGAGAAATATCTCTAACTATTTCCGAAAACAATAACTTTTTTTATTTCAGGGAATATCATAGATTTAGAAACCCAAATCAATCAATTTATATTTGGATTTAATTTATTTCATCAAATAAATTGTAATGAGTCGAAAATATTTTGTTAGTTATGCCCCCTCGATTTTAATTATCCTGATTTCCCTGACAATTTATTTTAATTCTCAGGAAGCTTCTTTTCACTTTGATGATAAATATACTATAGTAGAAAACCCCAAGAT
>CP070770.1:314298-324711 GCA_020345765.1 Deltaproteobacteria bacterium | reverse complement strand
AGAAATGGGGTGAAGGATACCAATCACCTCCACCATCAATACTCACCATACAAGTATCAACCCCACTGCCCGTATCATCACAGGTTGCCGATACCGTCACCGATCCTACCGAATAGCAGGGCGCCAACGGATCAACATCCACTGCGGGCGGGGTTAAGTCCGACATGATAATTACGGGAGGAGAATCTGCCCCGGAGATACTGGCGATTAAAACGACCCAGCCTTCAGGGAGGTCTACATTATTAATAGTTGCCTGCCCTCCCGAGGTCAATATCAGGGGAAGAGGGCTGCCCCCGTTAACTGTGGCCGGGGAGCCGTTTACGCTTAAGTATACGGTATTCCCGTCAGCGATGTTGGTGGTAACGGTCACATCGGTCTGGGAGGTGTTCAGGCAGGTACCCGCGGCCGGGGAGGCGATTTTTACGCCAAGAGCATTTTCAGTAAAAAGGGCGGATATAGTGGTCAACAGCGTTCCATTGGCACTACGCAGAGTGATGCTGGCGACAACGGTGACTGCCCCGGCATTAGGGCCCAGGGTTAACAGTGCGCCGGCCCTGCCCAATGAATCGGTATCAATATCGAGTGAGGTTACTCCTCCGGATAAGGTTGCACCTCCAGTGGTGTCGCCGGTGATATCATAAGTGATAGTTGCCCCTCCCCGGGTACAGCCGGAGATGGTCTGGGTGCAGGCGGGGAGATTGTCCAGGGTTACCTCAAGGGGCTGGGGGAGGGTCTGGTTGGTGGGTCCCTCCTGACCGTCTCCATTAGTAATGGTAAGACTAAACGCCCAGCAGACAGGGGGGATGGAGCTTGGTAGATCCGGGCGGAACCCAAGCAGATATTGACGGATCAACAGGGCATCGCTCACCGCCAATCGGCAGTCGTGACCGCTGGCATCGGCGTTGCCCAGCAGGGGCACACCGGGATAGCCCCCGGCGTTCTGGCGGATCCTGAGTAAGTCGCTGGCATCGATGGTAGCGGTAACACTTACCTGCGCGTCTCCGTAGTAGAACTCACCCGCACTTACCTCTCCGGTGAAGAAAAGAAGCAAGCAAAAAGTACAAAGAACAAATGCCTGTCTTGAGTCCCACAGCCTCACTCGGGATAAACTCTGTCGAAGGGATTGCATTGGGATTCGATTATTGCTCATTTTCCCTCTCTTTTACTATTGGTTGAACAAATGCATATCCAGAAAAACTCTGCTCTTACAGATTTGATCCACTACATTTATGGATCGGTGATTGTTATATCAATCCCAGTTACACTCTCCGTAGGAGTTGAAATAGTGACTTGATCTGGTACCCCTATTGCCGGCAGCACATCATACATCCCGTATGGCTCTACCCCGGTATCGTATGTCATATTCACATTCGTGTCCATAAATGACTGGATATAATATCCACCAGTATCGAGATTATAGAGAGTATAATTCCCCGGGCCCGGAATGATTGTAATTCCCACTGGGTCACCGGTAAATGTTGTATTGTCATAGGCCTGGACCTGAATGGGCCCGGTTGATGCCCCGGCATAAGAGATAGTCCCGGATATACTGCCCAGGGTTGGGTCCACCACATTAAAGTTACTCACACCCATACCCTGGTACCCGGCCCCTGCACCCCCGGAGTCAAAGATAGTACCGTGAACCGATGCCACTTGCATCACAACCCACAAATAGAACCCAGGGGATAGCCCGGGTAGTATGGTCTGGTTGAATTCGGGGAAGTTAATAAACATACCCGGTTCCCATGTATTAAAGTTCATATACTGTCCCATAAGTACTACTGCATTTATAGTATCCACATTCTGCAAGACAAGTGTGGTCGGGCCTCCAGAGTCTACTGCTTCGCCGTTGATAGGGGATACCTGGTTAAGCAGGTCGACAGTAGGCCATACATATGCCTGGTTGGATACAGAGATAGTGTGACCCGGTTGGCCATCATCTACATAATAGGTAAATGTTTCCCATCCACCGTAGGTGATGCCCGGTTCATCGCCTGAGTCTAAGTCACCCGGAACAGGGGTGTTATATTCATACTCATCGGAGCCCATATAGGTCAAAAACCAACTGTTGCTATGTTCGTCCTCGACCCACACGGTGAGTGGGTCCCCGTCATCATCCCAGACATTTATTTTAAAATTAACGGTTACATTACCGTTCTCAAATGATGTAGCGTTTGTATCCGGCCATACATTCCATATTCTGGGTAACCGGTTACCAATCCCGGTCCCGGGGCCATCAGGGACGGTAGAAAATGTCCACGAATAACCCGCAAGTGGATTCCCGCATATGTCCGTAATACTGCTGGAACTTATAGTTAGGGTATGCCGGGTATTGTACTCCATTCCGGGGAAAGCCCTGGTTGACTGGAAATCGAACCTCCAAGAATTGGGGTCTTCATTCTCCCTCAGTATTAATCCCTTAACGGGTATCCCGGTATCGGTTTCTTCCAATGTGATATCGTAGATATCAACTGTTGAGTTATCAATGCCCTCGGTGAAGCCGATTTCTCCATCTATTCCATACCGGTCTAAATCAATCCATCCATCTCCGGGCACGGTAGCTTCAACTTGGGGCGGGATAGTGTCATCGGGCTGGTTTGCGGTAGTGAAAACGATATTCTGGGAAATGAAGTTATTTCCAGCACTGTCTTCTATACCACTTGATATTCCTACAGTATATGTCTCTAATGGATCGAGGGGAAGTTCCGGCGTAAGTATAATAACATAAGGACTTGGCCCGTCCCCTACATCCCAATTTAAGGCAATAGGAACAGGTCCACTTGCATTAGTCAGGGTTATATTCGTCAGGTTAACTGTCGAGGGATCAAAGGCCTCATCAAAGCCCAGCATTATAGAATTCTCGACAAAGTCATACAGCTTTCGAGGAACAGCCTCCTGGCCGTCAAAGGGCAGGGTAATGATGAGTTGAGGCGGGGTTATGTCGCTCGAAGGTCCCCGGGTGATGAGGCTCCAGTAGTCACTATTAATCCAATTACTGTTCAGATCGCTAAGGTCCGAGACCTCAATCTGGTAACCGGATCCTTCCTGAATGGGGGAAGGAAGATCAAGAGTAAGGAGAAGGGTATCGTTACTGATTGAGGTAGTGGTCCAAGTAAGTGTCCCCCCGTAACTACCTCCTCCAATGTTAGCATCAACCACAGTATTGTCATATACATCCCTGATATCCATCTGTCCTCTGGTGGCATCCATTGATTCGTTGAAGATGACTGTGATCTGGGTAAGGGTAGAGGAATCCACCAGGGTATCGCCGGTTGGACTTTTAGAGATGACCTGAGGTGATGTGCAATCGTCGGTACCAAACCAAAATGAGTAGGAGCCTAATGGATTTCCTGCCAGGTCAGTGGCACCTATTAAATCGACACAATACCAGGTACTATCTGATAGTAATCCGGGGGTGGCGAATACGACCGTGTCACCCGATCTCCAGTAAAAGTTGCCGGGCAGAGGTCCACTGGTACCGGCGGATAATGTAAGTCCACTCTCAACCGAGCCCTTATCCATATCCTCATTGAATTCGATCTCTATGTTTACCCCGGTAGGTTCGTTGCTGCAGAAATTGCAGGGGGTAGTGGAATTAACCCATGGGCCCATAGTGTCAACGGTAAAGTTACTGGTTGCCGTCGAAGAATTGCTGCAACTGTCAGTGCACCTTGCAGTTAGTGTATAAGGCCCATCGGTTAACGGCCCAAAGCCAGTATTGCATGGCTGCCATCCAAATGGGGTAATTTGCTCCTCACAAGTCCCCTCAGTACAGGTTATAGTAGTAGGAACCCAACTGCCTACTATAGCACCGTCCGTCGGAGAGGTAATCGTCGGTGGCGGCGGGGGCACATTATCATAGGAAAGATCTGCAGGCATAGTGCACATGCCACCACCACTACGGACTACTTTTACAATTGAGAAATTGCCACCGGGAACAGGTTGAATTTCAAGGTAATCAGTCATCCACGTATAAGCTGGTGCTACAGTTTCGTCAAAATAAACAGTACCGAAAAATGCTCCAAAATTTGAGCCGTTAATACTCACCATAGATCCCGGACATCCTGTAGTAGGCGAGATGCTGGTAATACTGCATTGAGGAGGTACTACAAACGCCGTTACAAAATCGATCGCCGTGTTTCCGCAGTCATCCGTCCCCCGGGCGGTAATATCCATAGAAGGACCAGAAACCCCTAACAGGATTACCGACCAATTGCCCGAGCCATCTACCCCGGATGACTCGTTGTGCCCCTGGTCAGAAGTAACCGTTACCGTGGTTATATCGGTATTAGCATATCCACTAACCAATGCAGCGCCTTCCGGTATATTCTGGGTACCCGTTGGGTAGGTGATGGTCAACCATACCCAGGTGTCCACTTCAAATGTTTCTCCCACCATATCCAGGCCGATATTGCCGCAGTTATCACTTCCCCGACCAACCGCCGTGTAATTGGTATTGGTTAAGCCATTAAAGAAATGGGGTGAAGGATACCAGTCATATCCGTTAATACTTACCTCGCAGGTGTCGACCCCGCTGCCCGCATCGGAACAAGCGGCCGATACCGTTACGTCACCATCATTATCACAGGGAATCGGATCCACATCCACCGTGGGTGGCTGGTCATCATAGTAATAGGTGCCGGCCAGGTTGCATTCAGTAACAGTCAGGGGGGTTACCATCACATCATTATAATTCCCGCTGGGAGCAAGGACCCTGACGATCGTATCGCTCCAGAAAGTAACCGTTGCCCAGGTTCCATTAAAGGTAACGGTACCGGGGTATTGTCCGAAATTTGTTCCGTTAATGGTTATCTCCGTTATCCCGGGACACCCGGTAATAGGCCCGACACTGCTGATACCGCACCCAATCGCCACGGCAGTGAAGACTACCGATACCGTCGTTAAAGGGGCACCATCGGCGCTATACAGATCAACACTGGCAACAACGGTAACCGTCCCCGGGCCTGACCCTAGGGTCAGCAGGGTACTGACATTACCCGAGGAATCAGTATCAGTATCGAGTGTGGTTACACTTCCGGGTAAGACTGCCCCTCCGGTGGTATCGCTGGTGATATCATAAGTGATAGTAACCCCTCCCAGGGTGCAGCCGGAGATGGTCTGGGTACAGACCGGGATGTTATTCAGGGTTACCTCCAGGGGCTGGGTAAGGGTCTGATTGGGAGCCCCTACCTGTCCGTCTCCGTTAGTTATACTGAGCCCGATAGCCCAGCAGGCCGGGCTGGGAGTAAAGACGGGCAGATCGGGGCGGAAGCCCAGCATGTATTGGCGAATACCCAGGGCATCGCTTACCGCCAATCGGCAGTCATGTCCGGTGGCATCGGCATTACCCAGCATGGGTACATCGGGATAGCCCCCGGCGTTCTGGCGGATCCTGAGTATATCGTTGGCATCAATGGTAACATCAGGTTCGGCATCGCCATAGGTCAAGCTACCTGCCCAAACTTTTCCGCTGAAGGCAAAAAACAGGAATATGAATAACCAAATCCCAGTCTTCCTGCACCTTCTTGATCCCTTTAACTCTCTTTTTGTCCCGTGATTCATTTTACCCCTCCTTTTGTTACAGGTGTCATTCTGAGGGAACAGAATGACCAAAGAATCTCGCTTAAGATTCTTCGCTTCTCTCAGAATGACAATTTACAATAAATATATTACCTTATCTCCACAAATCCATTCAGGGCAAAGCCGCTAATCGGCTGTCGATTATTGTCTGACAGAGTTTTAATTCTCAATGCAAGAGTACTTATTCCCGGATCAATCACATCGAATGTCAATTTAGCTACATTAATATCCATCCCGCTGGGTGCCGTCCAGTTAGTTCTTCCATTATTGGCTTCAAAAAAGAAGGAGGTAGCGAGACCGGTATCTGGGTCAGGGATGTTGTTGATCCGGGCAGATACTGTGTTGAATTCTATCGCATCACCTCCGGCTACTCTTTGCAGTTGAATTACCTCGGGGTCATAACTGATGAACAGGTGATAAGCCCCCAGGCTGCGCCCCTCATCAGGAAGATTGACATAAACACACTCATCAAACTGGGTCACTTCAGGAAAATCGATAGGATTCTCCAGCGCATCACAGTAGTCTATAGTTACCCGATAGAAATCCGGCTCGGCAAAGAAGTTGATGGTGGAAGCTCCTTCCCAGCCGCATCGGTCGGTAGCTTCGACCGTCAATGTATTAGGTCCTTCTGGAAATGCTATTCCCGGAAAGACAAAGTGTCCGTTATTATCACTGCCGGCTTCCCTCCTCTCCTCTGTCCCATGAACGAAAAGTTCCACTACCGGGCAAAACGGCTCGGTTATCCCGGTTACATCCTCGGTGCGGGGATTAATTATGCCGCCATTCTGAGGATTAGTCAGATTTACCACGGGAGGAGTTGTATCTATTACGAAGAAGCAAACCGTATCAAAGGAGTTTCCAGCTGGATCTATGGCTCTTAGCTGAATGTTATTTTCTCCTTCCGGGAACAAAACATAAGGAAAGGTGAAATTGCCCTCAGCATCACTCGTAGTCTGTAAATCCTGATCCGGCCATAGTACCGTGCTATTGGACTCGGTTCTACCTGATAGACCAAAATTCCGCGTACATTGCAGTCCATCATCACAACTTATTTCGGGTCTTGTTATGTCTATCTTGAAATTGACGGTTATAGTTCCAACATTACCCGCGGCGTCGGTTGCCCTGATTGTCAGGCTGTTCATTCCCTCCCTAAAGGTAACCTGGGGAAAATCGAACTTTCCCAGTCCGTCACTCCGGGTCGAAGAGTAAGGTTCCACAATCTCAACCAGGATATTCGGCTCGGTGCTGCCATGAACATCTATTCTCAGTGTGGAATGAATAGATGTATCCTTAGGTTTATCAATTCTTACCAATGGAGGAATAGTATCCACCAATAAATTACAGGAAGCACTGGCAGTCCTCCCTTCGGTATCATTGACGGTTACAAATATCTGATCCATTCCTTCATTAAAAGGTACTAACGGGAAAAAATACTTGCCGTTTTCTGTGGCCGTGGTGATACGCAAATCGCCGTTGCGAGGATTACTATAAGTTACCTGCATTAGCGGATTGGCATCACCGCTAACAATCTGTTCTCTCTGGTTAACAAGGTCGCCGTCAATGGGCCTCTCGATTGTAACAAAAAGCTCCACTAATTCCGGTTCCGCTTCTTCTTCCGGCAGTGGTTCTGGTGGCTCGTCATCATCTTCTCCGGTTTGGTCTCGATCCTGAGCCAAGAGGCCACCTATTTCTTCATCTTCATCCTCTGTCCGGGCATCTTCGCCGGGAGCAGGGGATGCTTCGGAAACTGTTAGCTCCGCTTCGCTAACGGCCACCTCCTCCGGCGATAGCTCGACATCCTCCCCGTCAGGAGCAGAAGGAGGCTCCTGCCCGGAAGGAGGTTTGGTGATCATTTTCTCTCGGGAAGCTGGTTTAACCGGAGCAACGGTAAACCGACTGATTTCATGACTCAGGAGTCTGGGCCGACAGTCCGCCCGAGACGGAATGCATTCCCGGTAAAGCTCCACATTGAGGAGGTTATAGCCGGAGTTGCACTTTACTTTTCCGGAGAAACAACCCCTTTTTATCCCTAATTTATGGTTAATTCGGTTTCCGTTCAGATTGACCGCCAGTGAATATCCCTTAGTCCGGATTCGCTCGCAGCAGATCTCCACCGTTACCTTGGTATCCTTCAGGATAGATCCGTTCAAAGGTGACTTAATATCGATAATCGGAGGTAAGAGTCTGTCCTCGAGCTCCGGACGGTAGCGAATGTAAAATGCTACTGCCAGTAAAGGAAGGGCTACTGCTATAAAAATTATAATGCGAGTAGTACTTTTCATTTAAAATTTCCTCTCAGTTCAAAAATCCTTTGCATTTTTCACTTTGCAGTTTCCTTAATTAGGGTGTAACAATCACGGTTATCACCTTTCTGGGTAAATTATCCAGATATTCGAAGTTATTGCTTTCGTAATTCACAACATCCGAGATGTAGATAGTAGTAGTTCCAGTCCCCACCGGGCTGAAGATCAACCGGGCCAGAGGGATGTATTCGCCGACAGGGGTAGTCCCTCCGGTCTGCATATTGTTCATCCCGTTGAAGTCCGAGGTAGCGTATCCGTCTCCCTCATCGCTATTGCTGATGGTGAAGAATGGCACTTCGTCAAACTCACAACCAGGGGTGGGGCAGAGGGCACGGTCGATCCCGCTGCCTTTGATATCGACTAAATTGAGCTTTGTTACCTTATGCCTCACCTGGAAGTCAAATGTCCCCAGACTCTCCGGTCCAAAACCAAGGTCAGGGGAGAGCACACCGCCAATAAGCGCACCTCCCAGGACATCAACGGTAAAAGTGGGATCGGCCGAGAGGCTGACTGCTATTTCCGAATTCCCTTCAGCCATAAGCCTTACTGCGGCCATCTGTTTTACTGTCACCGCTACCGAATCCTGGTCGCTGAGCAGGGCCCCGTTGACGGCCTCGGCCAAAATACTCAAGGGGCCTTCAGGCAAGTTGGTCATGGTGGCGGTCCAGTTGGGCAGTGCCGTGATATCTGCCGGTGCTCCGTTTACATCCACACTCTCAATCCAGCTCTCGGGCTCATTGACGGTTCCTCTCACCACCAATTGATAAGCATTTACCGTATCCCCGTCTAACGGAAGGGATATCTGGATATCCGGCGGGGTTGAGTCATTGGTGATATTTACCTTTAAAGACTTAATCGGAGTAATATCCAGAGCCACATAATTATTACTATAGTAATCAACGAGTTCCGAGATATAAATAGTTGTCGGGCCCGTCACGGCGCCGGCAGAGAAAGTAACCACCGCCAGCGGGATATCGGTCCCGGTCGGAGTAGTAATAGTAACTCCCTGGTTGATGTCATGGAACATCGAGGTAGCGTAGCCATCCCCATCATCGGTATTACTCAGGGTTCCCAGCGGTTCTTTGAATTCGTAGCCGGGCTCGGGCTCAGGCACACCACTTCCGGTTACTCCATCGATTGTCAGGTAAGCTACCTCGTGTCGTAGCTTCAGGTCATAACCTCCCAGGCTCTCGGCACCAGACCCTAAGTCCGGGGAAACCTCACCATTAATAAGGACGCTACCATAGACCCTGACACTGAAGGTAGAGTTGGGGGCAACGGCGATCGAGCTGATGGCAGCCGAGGAAATGCTGCCAACGGAAACCGCATAATACTCGGGGACGATATTTACCCGGAGGACCCTTCGGGGTGTAGTATCCAGGTCTACGAAGTTACTACTCTTGTAATCGGTAACCTCCGAGATATAGATAGTTGTCGGGCCGATTGCGCCGCCGGCACTGAAAGTAATTACTGACAGCGGGACATCAACCCCTACCGGGCCAATCATAGTAGTAGCCCCGTTATTCATGTCATTAAAGATCGAGGTAGCGTAGCCGTCACCGTCATCGGTGTTGCTAAGGGTTCCCAGAGGGTCATTGAACTCGCAGCCGGGATTGGGATAAACTGCCCCGTTTCCGGTTATTCCGTCAATTGTCAGGTAAGCTACCTCGTGGCGTAACTTGAAATCATAGTTTCCCAGGCTCTCGGCACCAGACCCTAAGTCCGGGGAGACCTCACCATCGATGAGTACACTGCCATAAACCTTGATACTGAAGGTAGAGTTGGGGGCAACGGTGATTGAACTAATCGTGGCAGAGGAGAGGCTACCCACGGAAACCGCATAGTTCGAGCGAACGATATTTACCGTCAGGGCCCGGCGAGGGACGGTATCCAGGAAATTGGGGGAGTTGCTCTCATAATTGATGATATCGGATATATAAATAACCGTAGTTCCGGGATTATCGGCAGCGGTAAGGTCAAGTATGGCTAATGGTATATTTATTCCTACCGGACCGGTAAATCCGGTACCTCCGTTATTCACGTCATTAAAGCTCGAGGTAGCGTAACCGTCACCTTCATCGGTATTATTCAGGATGCCCAGAGGATAGTCGAACTCACAGCCGGGGTCAGGGCAGGATATTCCGGTTTTAGTGATACCGTTAACGGTTAGGTAGGCTACTTCGTGACGCAGTCTGAAGTCATATGATCCCAGGCTTTCGGCTCCGTAAGGGCCTCCCAGATCCGGCGAGATCTGCCCGTCGATCAGAACACTGCCGTAGATCATTACCTGGAATTGGGAATGGGGAGCCACGGTGATCGAGCTGATGCTCACATCCGAGGGCTCACCGACGATGACTGCATAGTAAATCGGGGTATATTCGAAGCAGTTGACGCAGGTGTAGGTGTTTCCGCAGTAATCGGAGATTACCACATCTACCATCCCCAGAGTTGCGGAGGGCACGGTTACGGTGATCTGGGTATCGCTGTCCACAGTAAAGCTGGTAGCGGTAATACCCCCGAAGGTGATCGT
>CP070770.1:303524-314198 GCA_020345765.1 Deltaproteobacteria bacterium | reverse complement strand
CAGCAGTGCGTGGTCTCCTGCCCGTTCGGGGCAATATTCCTTCATGAGGATATCCCGGTTCCCTTCAAATGTAACTTGTGCGGGGGGACTCCCCAATGCGTTCGGGAATGTCCAAACAATGCCCTGTTCTATCAGCCCGAGCACATTCTCGGGCAGGCTCAGCGGGTAGTAAATGCCTTAAAATATACCCATATGAAAGAGGTGTTATACATTGAAAAAGGTGAGAAAAAAAGGTTACGGTATGTCGGTAGCGGAAGGGAAAAAGAAGAGGGTTAAGGGGGGCTATTTTCAGAAGATCCTCTACGTGGATCTTAGTAGCGGAGAGATCGTCAAAAAAGACTACCCCGACGATTTTGCCCTGAAATACATCGGGGGGCGGGGATTCGGGGCCAAGATCGTCTGGGACAATCTCTCGAAGACGAAGAAGATTGACCCTCTGGGTCCGGAAAACGTTATCGTTATTGCCCCGGGACCCCTGAGCGGGCTGTATCTGCCGGCCTCGGGCAAGTGCTCGTTTATTTCTATCTCCCCCCTCACCGGGATCTACGGCGACAGCAGTATGGGGGGAGCTTTCGGGATCGAGCTGCGGCAGGCCGGTTATGACGCCCTCGTGATCAGGGGAAAGGCGAAGTCCACTTCCTATCTCTGGATCGACGAGGATGATGTCAGGGTCGTGCGAAACGGATCTCTGAAGGGTAAGAGCTGTCTGGAGACGGAGGGGACGATCAAGAAGGAACTGAGGGATGATGATGTCAAGATTGCTTCCATCGGGATTGCCGGGGAGAACCTGGTCAGTTTTGCCGGCCTGACCTCCGATTGGGGAAGGAACGCCGGAAGGGCCGGGATGGGCGCCATCCTGGGCTCCAAGAACATCAAGGCAATCGCGGTCCGGGGTTCGAAGGACCTCCCGGTTTATGATATCAAAGGCCTGAGGAAGGCCGGCAAGAAGGGGTACGAGAGCCTCAAGAGCCATCCCCTCTTTGAGTTCTGGCAGCAGCAGGGTCTGATGTCGGTGGTCGACTATTTGAACTCGGCTGGGCTGCTTCCCAGCTACAATTTCCGAGATGCGGTTTTTGAGGGGGCGGATAAGATCAACGGATTTGAAATGGAGTTGAGGTACAAGATCGGGGATAAGGCCTGTTTTGCCTGCCCGATGTCCTGCAGTAATGTCTGCCTGGTGAAGGAGGGAAAATACCTGGGCACGGTGATCGAGGGGCCGGAATACGAGACCGCCTGCATGCTGGGTTCCAATATCGGGGTCGACAACTTTGCCTGCATCGTGAGGGGGAACTTCGTCTGCGACGAGCTGGGGATGGATACGATCTCCTGCGGCAACCTCATCGGGGTGATGATCGAGGGATACGAGAGCGGGATCCTCAGCCTCGACGATGTTGACGGGATGGCCCTTCACTGGGGGGACGAAGAGAATATCCTGGCCCTGATGGACAAGATTGCCCACCGGAAGGGGGTAGGTGATGTCCTGGCCGGAGGGGCCCGGAAGGTAATAAAGAAATGGCCGAAATTGAAGCCGATTATCTCCCAGGTCAAGGGGATGGAGCAGTCGGCCTACGACGGCCGGGTGGCGATCTCGATGGCACTGGCCTACGGGACCTCGGATATCGGGGCCCATCACACCCGGGCCTGGACCCTGGCCAAGGAGATCGAGATGGGGCTCGAATGGGGGCTGGAGAAGAAGGTGGATCTGGTTATCTACCATCAGACCATCAGGCCTCTGTTCGATATGCTGGGGGTCTGCCGCCTGCCCTGGATCGAGCTGAGTATCGATGAGCGGCTGTATGCCGATTTCTACCGGGCGACGACCGGGGTTGACTATTCCCTGGAGGATATGCTTAAGCTATCGAACGATATCTATGACATGACCCGTATGATAAATGTCAAGTTGGGGGTAAGCCGGAAAGACGACTACCCGCCGGAGCGGGTCTTTTCCGTCCCCATCCGCACCGGGCCCCATGCGGGGAAGTCCCTGTCCCGGAAAGAATACGAGAAGATGCTGGATATATATTATCAGAAGAGGGGCTGGGATAAGAACGGCATCCCACCGAAGGGAACCGAAAAGAAATTCAGCGATAAGTTCTGAGAAACACGAAGGACAGTAACAAACTTTCTCTTTTATTAGATTTATCGTCAGTGGGGGATTTTACCGCGCGATAATGAATTCAAGACTTATTGAACCGGCCCTGAAAACACTACTGACCAACATATTCTCCACTGAGTTCATTTTGTTATGGCTTGATTTGTCAGGCCCTAAAAGCAACCATTAAAGGTGAATTTACAAGAGGTAAAGAAATTGAACGATAGCATCTGTCCCCTCCGTTTTCAAAGGAACTATATATTAAGAACGGAAATGTGCAAATGAACAGACCGAAGAACATGGAATGCTACCCGGAACTCGGAAAATTTCAGGACTTTCTGAGAAAAAGGGTAGTTTATATAGTCTTTTTAATCTTAGGTCTCATATTATTTATCCTGAGGTTTCTCAGGGAATATTTTTGATTTTAGTGTAAATGATTTACTCATTGTCTTAATTTTAACTAAGGAGGTAGGAAATGAAAGGTAAAAGCAAAGGTACGGTATGGGCGGTGGTCATCTTAGCACTCATCACGGCCAGTTTGTTGTCCAGCTGTGGTGATGATGACGATGGGGCAGCGAGCGGGACCATAATTTTGACGATAGGCGCCGATCCGGACATTACCTTTAGCGGTACAGCGGATGGCGTTAAGGCCTTCTATACGGCCGCGGGGTCTCCCCCTATCCCTCCGGCATCGACAGCAGTTGTAGCAATTAACGGCTCCGATCCCGACCTGGCAATCTCATTTCAGGGAACGACGGCGGATACTTATTCGATCAAAAGCGGTGTGGCGGAGTTCAGCTGCTCGGATTCTTCCGGCAATGTTTACGCCGCAATGGAGGGGCTTGCCCATACTTCGGGAAGCGTGGTTGTTACCCAAATGGGGTCAGTTGGGGAGTTGATAGTCGGAACCTTTACCTTTATCGCAGACGCTTATGATGGAGGGGATCCTTCGGGCGATACGGTAAGAATTACAGGCTCGTTTGAAATAACGAGGGGAAGTGATATCTAAAATTAAGGGGTAAGGAGTAAGAAGTAAGAAGTAGGCAGTAGGGAGTAAGGGAGGAACTGAAATTTCATCTTCTATCCAAGTTCGACTACCGTCACTCCATCTCCACCCTCACTCAGTTCGCCAGCCCGGAAACGGCGGACATAGGGGGAGTCCTTTAAATAATCCCGGACGGCTGATTTAAGGGCACCGGTTCCGTGCCCGTGAATAATACTTATTCTCTGATGATTGGCAAGGGTGGCCTGGTCGAGGAAATCTATCACCTCATTCAGGGCTTCATCCACTCTCTTGCCCCGGAGATCGCAGGATAGGGGGATCAGATCGCCTGAGGAGTATTGGTCATTAGCCATCAGGATTTGGGATTTGGTCATTGGGATTTGGTCATTGGGAATTGAAAGCTTATGCTCAGCTGATGCTTCTCCGGGGGCGATCGGCTTCAAGACGCTTGAGTCAACGATCATCGTAATCCCTCCTACCTGAACCTTTACCTTCTCTTTTCCCCGGGGCTTCTCGAGAACCTTCCCTTCTTTGCCTAAAGAAATAACTTTCACTTTCTCCCCCGCTTTGAGTGCACTGATGTCGGCAATCTCACCTGCGGGAGGTTTCTGATGGCCACCGTATTTATTAATCTCAGAGGCTACCTTTTTTTCAACCTCCATCATCTTCTCCCGGGCATCCTGTGCCTGGGGAAGGGTTTTCTGGCGTTGGAGTCCCTTGATGATCCGGGCGATTTCTTTCTTGGCCGAGGAGATCTCCCGGGATACCTCATTTTGTATCTTATCGGCCAGCTTTCTTTGTTCATCTTCGGTCTTGGCCAGCCTTTCCTGATACTGCTCCTTCAGCTCCTTAGTCTCCGCCTTTATCTGCAGTATCTCTTTCTGGTCACGCTCAAGCTTCTGGCGTTCCTGGTCGATCTCGGCCAGAAGGGCATCCAGGCTCTTGTCCTCTCTTCCCCAGAGCTCCCGGGCCCGGTTGATGATCCCGGGTTCAAGCCCAAGCCGGTGAGCGATGTCGATTGCCGAGCTGCGCCCGGGCAGGCCCGTAAGGAGACGATAGGTGGGAGAGAGGGTCTTCAGGTCGAACTCCACGCTGGCATTACGGAACCGGTGGTCGTTGGCGGCAAGCTCTTTCAGGCCGCTGTAATGGGTGGTAGATACTGTTCTTACCTTCCTGTCTATCAGTCTTTCTAGGACGGCCCGGGCTAAGGCGGTCCCTTCGGAGGGATCAGTGGAGGATACAATCTCGTCCAGAAGGACCAAAGAAGAGGAAGAGACGGCCTTAAGGATGTCGACGATCTTCACCAGATGGCTGGAGAAGCTGGAGAGATCCTGCTCCAGGGACTGCTCGTCGCCGATATCGGCATAGATGTCCTTGAAGATCGCCATTTCCGAGGCAGGGGCTGCGGGTATATGAAGGCCTGCCCTTACCATAAGGGAACAGAGCCCCAGGGTCATCAGATTTACCGTCTTGCCCCCGGTATTGGGGCCGGTAATAATTAACGATAAGAATTCATCGCCGAGGGCAATGTCATTGGCGATTACCTCCACCCCCCGGAGCACCAGGAGAGGATGGCGGGACTGGTAAAGGTGGATGCGCCCTTTGGTGTTAACCGTGGGCTCACTGGCGTTCAGGAGCCTGCTCATTAGGGACTTGGCCAGGGTAAGGTCGATCGCCGTCAGGATCTTCAGGTTGGACTGGAGAGCTTCGGTATTATCCTTTACCTGAAGGGTAAGCTTTTTGAGTATCTCCCTTATCTCCCGGTTCACCTCGAGCTCGGTCCTCTTCAGTTGGTTGTTAAGCTCCACCAGCTCAAGGGGTTCGACGAAAACCGTGGCACCGCTGGCCGAGCTGTCGTGGACAATTCCCTTGATTTTTGTCCGGGCCTCGGCCCGGAGCGGGATGACATAGCGCTCGCTCCGAATGGTGTAATAGCGGTCCTGGAGGATCTTGGCGTTAGCGGGGGAGTTTATGATGGTATTCAGCTTTTTGGTTATCCGGTTGCGAAGAGTAGTTGCTTTCCGCCGAAGCCTTTTTAGGGTAGGGCTGGCCGAGTCCAGGATCTCGCCGTTGGGGTCGAAACATTTGCTGATATTCCTTTCCAGAGGAGGTAGGGTAACTAAGGGGGAAGAGATCTGATAAAGCAAGGGGCAGCTCTTTGATCGGTGCTGGAAGAATTTCCTTATTTCATTAGCTACTTTCAGGGTCTGGGCGATCGCCATCAGATCCTTGCCCTCTAAGATACCCTCCTTGGCGGAACGGAGGAGCGCCGGCTGGATATCCTGAAATTCCTCGAGGGGAATATCAGTTTCCTCCTCGAGAAGCGACTTAAGCTCCGAGGTCTGCTTAAGCTCCCGGTTGATGATCTCCGGATCTGTATTCAGGGGGAGATTTAAACAGAGCTCCCGGCAAAGGGAGGTAACGGCAAGATCGGCTAATCTCCGGGTCAGCTGCTCCCAACCGAGCGCCTTTAAGGTTCTTTCGAAAAGTAATTTTTTAACTCGGGCCATCTTTTATGTATATTTATAGTCCAGCCCTTATGCACTGTCAAGCTGCCTCAGGTAATATTTCCCTTGTCTTACACCTCAATGTATGTTATTTCTTGACATTAGCCCGTTGATAGAAAGATAACATTCTGGAAAAGGAGGATAGGAGATGATTATCGGAGAGACATTGAAGAAAACCGCTCAGGAGTATGGGGAGAAGGCAGCGGTAATCTGGGGGGAGAAAAAGCTGAGTTTTTCTGAGCTATATGAAAGGATGAACCGGCTTTCTCACGGAATGAAAGATTTGGGAATAAAACAGGGTGACCGGGTGGCGTTGATCCTTCCCAACTCAATCCAATTCGAAGAGAGCTACCTGGCCACCGTAAACCTGGGGGGGATCGCAATGCCCATCGATGTTCGCACCAAGGCTCAGGAACTGCGGGATATCCTCTCCGATGCCGGAACGGCGGCCCTGATAACCACCAATCAATTTACTCAATTGGTCGAAGAGGCGGGCAAGGGTCTCGATTTCCTAAAAAATATTATTGTCTCCGGCTATGAGGGAGATAAATTTGTGTCCTACGAAAAACTTGTCGAACAGGGAACCCCGGAGGAGATGGAGGTAGATATTAAAGGAGATGATGAAGCCCTTTACCTTTATACCTCAGGGACTACCGGAAGACCGAAGGGGGTGGTACTGACATTCGACCAACTTGACCTCTTCCCGGAAACGATTAATAAGGTTCTGGATATTGCGGGGGAGGATGTAAACGGGATTCTCCTTCCCATGTCTCATATTTCCGGTCCGATATACTGCAATATCAGCATTGTGTATGGGATGACCATGGTGATCTTCGAGCAACTGAGTCCTGATTCTATTCTGGGGGCTATTGAGAAGCATGGAGTTACCTGGACTCATGGCGTTCCTCCCATTTTCTCGATGATCCTGAAATCGCCCAATATCAAGAAATTTGATACCAGTAGTCTCCGGATTGCCGCGATGATGGGTATGACAGTTCCACCGGAACTGATGAAGGCTTTCCAGGAAAACTTTCCCCACACCAAGATGATCCAGGGCTATGGACTGACCGAGACCTCTCCCCTGCTTACCCTTACCTATCTTAAGGATGCTGACAGGAAGATGAGCAGTATCGGCAAGGCAGTTCCCCGCGCCGAGGTAGCGATCATGGATGAAAAAGGTGCGCTGCTTCCCGTAGGCGAAGTGGGAGAAATTGTGGCGAAGGGACCTCAGATAATGAAGGGCTACCACAACCAGCCTGAGATGACTGCCGAGATAATTCGGGACGGCTGGTTCCATACCGGGGACATAGGCAAGTGTGACGAAGACGGCTATTTCTATCACATGGGCAGGAAGGACGACATGATTATTACCGGGGGCCTGAATGTTTATCCGGCCGAAGTGGAGAATCTCCTGGCCCAACATCCTGCGGTCGGAGAGGTGGCAGTGGTCGGCGTTCCCGATGAGAAAAGGGGAGCAGTCATCAAGGCGGTAGTCGTTCTGAAGAAGGGGGCGGAGGCGGGAGAGAAGGATTTAATAAAATACTGCCGGGAAAAACTGACAAATTATAAAGTTCCCCAGATGGTGGAGTTTCGGGATTCGCTGCCCAGAACCGGGACCGGCAAGGTGCAGAAGACTGAATTGACCAAATGAATTTATTTTAATATGCCTACCTCGACGGGGAAAAAGCTGAGGGAGATCTACGATAATCTCTATGCTTCATTCGGCCCTCAGCACTGGTGGCCGGCGGATGACAGTTTCGAGGTGATAGTAGGGGCCATCCTTACCCAGAATACCTCCTGGAAGAATGTGGAAAAAGCAATCAGGAACCTGAAGGAAAGGAAATTTCTATCCCCCCAAGGACTCAAGAGTATAACCGAGACGGAGCTGGCGGCGCTCATCAGGCCTTCCGGATATTATAACCAGAAGGCGAAGAAGCTAAAGGGCTTCGTGAAGTTCTTTTTTAATGATTGTGGCGGCGATTTGAAAGCGATGTCAGCTGAGGAGCTCTATCCTCTGCGGGAAAGGCTGCTGGGCGTGAAAGGGATCGGGCCGGAAACCGCTGACAGTATCCTCCTCTATGCCCTGGAAAAACCCATTTTCGTTGTGGACACTTATACCTATCGTCTATGCTCGCGCCATAATTTAGTTGCGGAAGATGCATCCTACGAGCAGATCCAGAACATGTTCATGGACAATCTGCCAGCCGATGTCCAGTTATTCAACGAATTCCACGCATTAATTGTCCGGCTGGGTCATCTTTACTGCCGCCGAACCCCCGGGTGTGACACCTGCCCCCTCAAGGGGTTTTAGCAAGTCATTAAGAAAATAGCGAATATCATTTCACAGTTATTCCCGCATACCCTACGACCTGATCATAGTCTCCGCTGACATCGCCCGAGGTGGCGTATTTCACCAGCCGGGCTTCTTTCGCTCCCAACTCTTTGCAGGCAATTAGCATTACCGTCGTCGGGATCACCCCGCACATTGAGATGCTTTCTTTCCGAACAATCTCCAGGAGACCCGGAGGGTCGAGGGAGAGGATCTTTTCGATGGCCATCTCGTCCTTCCTTTTGGCTACTCGCTGTGATTCATAATGGGTCATGTCCGAACTGGCGACAATTAATACGGGCTGGCCAAATTCTTTCAAGGCCCGGGCCACGGCAAGGCCGATGTCCTGACAGAACTTCATATCACGGCCTGCCAGGCAGATGGGAACCATCTGAAAATCAGGGTTAAAATATTGAAGGAAGGGAAGCTGCACCTCCAGGGAATGCTCACGGAGATGGGCCTGCTCGTCTTCTTCAAGGTATTTGGATTGTTCCATGATGAGCCGGGACAGGGAAGGGTTTATCCCCACATCGCCGGTGGGCATCTGCCATGCTCCCTCGGACATAACGGCGGCGCGGGAGCCCAGACCGGTATGATTGGGGCTGAGGACAACCACATTGTCAGGGATATTGACCACCGAATAAACGCTTCCGGCGACCATCCCCGAGTACATATACCCGGCATGGGGAGCTACCAGACCCAGAACATCCTCTTTCTTCGCCTCTTTGGTGGTGTAGGACTCAATTTCCCTGGCCAGTTTATTTTTATCACCGGGATAAAATTGGTGGGCTACCGACGGTTTTCTAATCATCGTTTTGCCTCCTTTCTCCGCCATAGTCCCGTCGGACATCGGGACGGAGGCGAACGGTTAGATAATGAGCTTGATTCCAACCAATATCAAAATCACCGAGAAGTATCTTTTGAGCTTATCGGTCGCCGTTTTCTGCGAGACTTTAACCCCGAGTTGGGCAAAAATTATGCTTGAAAAAGAGATAAGCCCGCAGGCTAAGTAGTTGACATAACCGAGGCAAAATTCAGGTAGATCGGGCCGGTCCCATCCCGAAAAGATATAACCCAGGGTGCCAAAAAGAGAGATAAAAACAATCATGGAACAGGAATTCCCGATGGCCAGATGGGCAGGTAAGCTCAGGAGGATCAGCATTAAGGGGACAGCGATTATTCCCCCTCCAACTCCGAAAAAAGAGGAGAACAGCCCCGAGAGCCCGCCTACCAGAAAGAAAGCCCCAAGAGAAGATTTTAGGGTTTTCCCCGAGGAGAGAATAGGCTTGGAGTAGAATAGACGAAAACCGATGATTATCTCAAGAACTCCAAAGAGTATCTTCAATACATTTCCTTCGACCTTAGCGGCCAGGAAAGAGCCCAGGAGGGCAGATATTACTCCACTGAGAGCCAGGGGAAGAACCTGGTTCCAATTGACATTGCCGTTCCGATTGTGCCCCAAGGTGGCGGAGAGCGTGGTAAAGATGATTACTGCCAGACTTGTCCCCAGGCTCAGATGGACCACGGTTTCCTCGGGAAAGCCGCTGGCCGGATAGACCCACATTAAGATAGGGACGATAACTATTCCCCCGCCGATTCCCAGGAGACCAGCCAGAAATCCGGCGATGCCTCCGGTAGCAAGGAGTATCGCGATAAATATCGGGTTGATGAGGTCCACCACTTCTGAAAATATATTACTGGGCCCTGTATGTCAAGCTAACTGATAATATTATAGATTGTAGATTTTTGATTTCAGAAACTACAATATGAAATCAAATGGCCATGGGGTTTTTGGATTTGTTATTCTTGACTTAGCGAAGGAATAGAAATACAATTGGAATAAACATTTAAGGGCTCTCTTGAGTCCCGCCTTTGGCGGGATTAAAGGAGAAGGAATTGAGCAATCTTGAGAAAAGATCCTGTGTGGTCTGTGCCTGGCGCGAAAACTGTCAGAAGAGATTTACCTCTTCTCCCGATATCGCTCTGCGTTGTCCGGAATATGCCCGTGATGTTACCCTGAAAGAGACGGCCGGTAAAGAACGCACTTCTGAAGAGGAGAAAGAAGAGTCTTAGTGTCGAGTCAAATAAATATCAAAGAGCTTCTGAGTAATAACTTAAGAAAAGCTATCGAATCCTGTCCGCCCGAGATGGGGCTCAATTCCTTGCCGGAGCTTCCTCCGGTATTTGTCGAGGTGCCCCGGGATAGGGGTCACGGAGACTATGTAACAAGTATTGCCATGTCTCTGGCTTCCCAGGCGGGGAAGCGTTCCCGGGAGGTGGCGGATAAGATCGTCGAATGCATGGATGATTCAACCCATTACCTTGAAAGAATCGAGGTGGCCGGGCCGGGATTTATCAATTTTTACTTCGGTAAGGAGTACTGGTATAAATGTTTAGGGGAAGTTCACCGTTTAGGCAGCTCATTCGGAAGGAACGAGCTTGGTAAGGGAAGTAGGGTGTTGATCGAGTTTGTCAGTGCCAACCCTACCGGGCCTCTCCACATAGGACACGGGCGGGGAGCGGCGGTGGGGGACAGTCTGGCAAATGTTTTGTCCGCCTCGGGTTATGAGGTATTCCGGGAATATTATATCAACGATACCGGAAGCCAGATGAATAAGCTCGGCCGATCGGTTTACTTTCGTTATCAGGAGCTCTTAGGAAAAAATGTGGAATTTCCCGAGGACGGGTATCCCGGCGAATATATCAAGGATATTGCCGGAGAAATTAAATCCCGGGAAGGCAA
>CP070770.1:292583-303424 GCA_020345765.1 Deltaproteobacteria bacterium | reverse complement strand
CCGATACAGAGTGCGATGGTGAACCTGCATACTCATTTCGGATGATTTTTACTGCTACTGCGGTATACATTTATAAGGTGCCAGAGGAATAGTATTTACCTGAGTTGGACTAAATACCGGGGCTTTAAAGCCCCGTCTATCCAATCTTTATTACAAAAAGGAAAATTTCTGATCCTTTCTTTTATTGACATAGATTAATGAATATCTTACTATAACATTGAATGTCGGAAGGTATTTTTTAACGGAAGGGAAATTTGAGTATAACGCCTCCTAAAAGAAGGGAATATAACCGGAAACCCCTGAAGGTAAAAATGGTGGTTAAAAATAGGCGGAGTCTGGGCATGGCCTACTTTGATTCCAAAGACATAAGCTCCGGAGGAGCTTTTTTAGAATCGCTGGATCATTATGAGATAGGTACCGAAATTGAATTGGCCTTTTCTCTTCCTGGAAAACCAAAGCAGCTTAAAGTTCTGGGGAAGGTTGTTTATTTAGTAACCGATGAGATAACCCGGGACAGTAAACTGGTTCCAGGAATGGGGATTAAATTTTTAAACCTCAAGGAAGACGATAAGAAATTACTGGAAGCTTACCTGGAACATCATTAAGGCCATCACTCCTTCGACCCCGATGCCTTCACCCCGATGAACATCGGGGCAAGCCGGGGCTTAAGGGCGGACATCCGGTAAAATCCCACCATTGACAGATATAAATCTAAATAATACTATCTATCATAAAGAACGGGATTAATCCTGAGGAGCAAAATTAATGAAGGTAATCGGCCTGATGTCCGGAACCTCTGCCGACGGGATCGATGCTGCCCTAACGGAGATAAGGGGTGAGGGACTAAAGACAAAGATTAAACTCATCGCCTTTGAAACCTACTCCTTTCCCCGGAAGGTTCGGAAAATGATCCTGAATGCCTCCGATCCAAAAACAGCCCGGATCGACCAAATCTGCCATCTCAATTTCTACCTGGGAGAGCTGTTTGCCGAAGCCGCCCGAGCCGTAGCCAAAAAGGCGGGACTAGGGATACGAGAGGTCGATCTTATCGGTTCTCACGGGCAGACTATCCATCACCTTCCCCGGGAGAAAAGAGAAGGCGGATATAAAATCCGCTCCACTCTCCAGATCGGAGAACCCTCAATAATCGCGGAAAGGACGGGAGTAGCCACCGTGGCCGATTTTCGCCCCCGGGATATAGCCGCCGGGGGCGAGGGCGCTCCGCTGTCACCCTACCTTCATTATTTACTTTTCTCGAACAATAAAAAGGGCCTGGCCGTACAAAACCTCGGGGGGATCAGCAATATTACCTTTATCCCTGCCCGAGCAGGAATAAAGGACATCCTTGCCTTCGATAACGGTCCCGGAAATATGCTGATCGATGGGGTAGTGGAGAGGCTTACTCAGGGTAGGTCGAGATACGATAAATATGGAAGGAGGGCCGCAAAAGGAAAGGTGAATTCCGGCCTGTTGAAACAGCTATTAAAACACCCTTTCATTCACCAGCCACCTCCCAAATCAACAGGAAGAGAGCAATTCGGCGCAAGACTTATCGATGATATTATAAAAAGTGCCGGAAGAAAGAAAATACCCATCACCGACCTTATGGCCACCATCACTGCCTTTACCGCCCACTGTATCGGTATTAGCTTGGAAAAATTCATTCTTCCCCGATACCAACTGGTCGAGATGATTGTCGGTGGCGGGGGTGTAGGAAATCCGGTCCTAATGTCAATGCTTAAGGAAAGGCTAAAGCCCCTCCGAATCTCAACATTCGAGGATTATCGCCTCGATAGTGATGCCATTGAGGCGATCGCCTTTGCCCTTCTGGCCTACGAGACTATCCAGAGCCGCCCCGGAAATATCCCCGCAGCTACCGGTGCTACTGGATCGGTGATCCTGGGAAAGATCGTGCCTGGAACTAATCCAAATTGCTAAGAGTTAAAGATTTATGGGTGGAAGGAAATAACAAATTAACAGATCCCAATAAGGTTAGCTTGGTTATTGTAATTCGGAATTTGGCGATTGGGTTTAGAGAAAATGTGGATTTGGAGGATCTCAGGTGTTGGTATCGCTCTTAATCTTTAATTTAAGCTCATCTCCGGGATAGATTTGTTCACCAAATCTGATATTATTCCAATGTCGAATCTGGGAAGGTTTGATTCCGTATTCCCGGCCAATATCCCAGAGGGTATCCCCCTTTTTAACCCGATAGGTTACTTCTTTAATCTTATAGTGATTTTCCTTTGTATTGGCAATTACCGCTGCTTCTTTCCGGATCCTTTTCCTCTTCCTAGGCACAAAATCCCTTCTTACCGGAATTATTAGATTTTTACCAACCCGGATCCAGTGTGAGCTTCTGAGGTTATTTATCCGCATGATCTCTCTCACCCCGCAGGAATAGAGCTCAGCAATCTCAGAAAGAGTCTCCCCTTCATCAACAACATGTCTTCTGAAGGTTATCCTCTCCCGGGGCTTTATTTTAGTAAAATTATCATCAAACTGAGCCTTGCTACCCATGGGAATCTTTACCTGATAACCAGGATACCCGGGAGGGGTAAACCATCTTCTTAGCTCAGGATTGAGTAGCTTTATTTCCTGATAGCCTACCCCGCAGGCCTTGGCAATCACCCCGAGGTCAGTGGCATCGGGGATTCTGACTTTATCATAAGCTATGGGGGTTTGGTATTCGATCTTCTCAAACCCAAATTCCACTGGATGTTTGGCAATAATGGCGGCAGCGATGAATTTGGGGACATAGTTCTTGGTCTCTCTTCTCAAGTAGCGATAACGGCTCATCTCCCAGAAATCCTCGGTATCATGTCTTTGCATCGCCCGGATTATCTTATATTCCCCGGCATTATAGGCTGCTGCGGCCAGTTCCCAGGAGTTGAATCTTTCGTACAGGCATTTTAAATACTTGGCCGCCGCCCGGGTTGATTTTTCCGGATCCCGCCGCTCATCTATCCACCAGTCTATCTTTAAACCGAACTTAATTCCGGTCCGGTACATAAACTGCCAGGGCCCCACTGCTTTTGCCCGGGAACGAGCGTGGGTACTAAAACCACTCTCAATGAGGGCAAGATAGACTAAATCCTCCGGCAGACCCTCCTCTCTCAGGATATCCTTCATCATCTTAAGATACCTGGAAGAACGGGCGAGCCATCTGGTAAAGGTCTTCCTCCCCTTGGTCTGGAAGTAGACAAGGAACCTCCTTACCTCGTCATTGATGAAAACGGGGATGTCGAACTCATGCTGGACACTCGCGATCCATTCCTCGGTGCCCGGAGGGAGTTCTTGCTCTATCATGCCTTCCGGTACAAATTCATCTTGGGTAGAGGAAAATTGACCATCCCCTTCAAGATCTGTAGATTCCGAGGGTAATTGTAGCAGACGGTCTTCATTTATAGTGGCCTTCCCCAGACACCCCACAATAAATAGTATAGGTAGGCAGAAAGATACTAATTTTCGCATCCTTAAACCCCTTCTATTAGTCCCTGAAATTATTAATATTTTAATAAACTTTATATATTTTTTCTAAATTTTGTTAAATATATAAGAATTTATAATAAATGTCAATACTTTTTTAAAAAATTATTAAAAATAGAGGTTAGCTAGTAGAAGGCTGTTATTAACTGTCAGGGTCTTCTTGGGCTGGGCGGTTGGGGGCTCCCTCGTTGCTTCGATATAACTGGGAAAGCTTTTCCCGGGCATGGAACTGTCTTACCCTTTCCTTAATGTCCTCGGCGGTTTTCCGGGCAGCGATTTCAATCCTTTTCCCCGCATCGGAAGTAAACTCCTTGGTAAGCTCTACAAAATATTTATTTTTCTTCTTCCACTTCTTAATCACCCTATTACCATAGGCCTTGAGCATGGAATTGTAAAAGTCGAATTTAGCCAACCTTTTTAGGACCTGCCGCCAGGAATAGAATTTGGCCATCGCTTTAAAGGTCTCAAACTGAAGATCGAAGAATGTCATCTTCTTCGGTTCGTAGACAACATGATGGGCATCATAGAGGCTCCAGTCCCGGGAAACCAATCTACCCTGAGAATCCAGATCGTAATAGAACTTTGTACCGGGCAAGGGGGTCAGGATCATGAATTGGATGGTATCAATACGGTTTTTCGTGGCGAATTTAACCGTCTGGCGGATAGTATCTACCGAGTCTTCATCGGAGCCAAAAACGAACATTCCGTGGACCCTGATACCCCTTCGCTTAAGCTGGGTGAGGCATTCCTTCATACCTTCCAGGGTCTGCTTCTTATTAAAGGCTTTGAGGGTATCCGGGTTAATTGACTCTAGCCCGATATAACAGTTATGACAATTAGACCTTTTCATCAGGTCAAGAAGCTCGCGGTCCCTGCCGATATCAATGCAAACCTGAGCTGACCAATCCGGACAGAGACGCTCATTGATCATTGAGCGGAGTAATTCTTTGGTTCTTTTCGGGCTGGCCGTAAAGTTATCGTCATAGAAAAATATATACCCTAATTCGAGCTGGCGTAGCTCTTCCATAACATTCTCATTACTGCGAAAACGATATTTCCTCCCAAACATCTTGGTAACCGAGCAAAAATGACAGTCATTAGGGCAGCCCCGGGAGGTTAATACCGGGGTGATTTTGGGGATCAATTTCTTGGCATTCTTATATTTATGGTAACCCTGAATCAAAGAAAAATTGGGAAAGGGAAGTGTATCGAGATCATGGTAAAAAGGAGGTATTTCATTGTGATAGATCTCCCCTTCCTTGATGAAGGATAGCCCTTTCACCTCTTCATAGCCTTTTCCGCTTGCCAGTGCATGGACGAAGTCCAGGATGGTCTGTTCGGCCTCTCCCCGGAGAACAAAATCGCAGTGCCCCAAGGCATCTTCCGGCAGAGCACTCGGATGAGGCCCCCCCATAGCTACCGGAATCCCGTAGTTCTTTACTTGTCGGGCAACCTCATAGGCTCTCGGGGCCGTAGAAGTAATAGTGGAAATGCACACCAGATCGGCGGAGAAAATCTCGGCAAAATCAAGCTCCTTAATATCTTCAATAAATACCTTCACTTTATAGCCATTATTTTGCAGGATAGTGCCCAGAATAATAGTGCCTAACCGGGGTAGTGGGTAGCGATTGAAAATATGATAGTCAGGTGAGCTGGGCTCAACAAAGACGATTTTTTTAATTTCTCTCTCTTCTAATTCCATAAAAATCCTCTATTTAGTAGTAGTTAATTCAAACTATCTCAATAGCAAGTTCTTGTCAATAAAAAATACCTATTTGGCAGAAAAAACCCTTGAAATGTCTTTTTCTTATGTTAAAATAGCAAACAACATACATAAGATGGTTTACTGATAAGGGAAATAAATGACTGCGGGAAAAGTCTTAATTGCGGTTAAGGAAAAATTAAGCTCCGCGGTCCTCCAGGAATATTTTAAAAAGTCCCATTTCCCCCCGGATATTGCCTCTGATGGAAAAACCCTACTAAAACTAATTGATAAAAAGGACTATCTGCTCGCCTTCATTGACATCAAGTTTCCAGAATTCCACTTTTCGGAACTTCTTGATACTTTAAGAAAAAAAAAGGAAACCGTACCGGTAATTATTGTTGCCCCAAAAAGCAGGCTTAGAAATGCCCTGGAGGCAGTAGGATTAGGTGCTTTTGATTATCTAATAAAACCGATCAGCCCGGAAATGATAAAGGTTGCGGTAAACCGGGCCCTGCTCTTTAGAAACCTTAAACTCGAAAATGCCTTACTCCATCAGGAACTTAAAGAACACCATGGGACAGAACAATCGCTGTTTTCCCCGGCCAAAGATAATCCTCTCAGTAAATCTGACCTCAAGCTGATTACTTCCCTGAAAAGCGGATCTTTAGAGAGGATTGTTCACCTGAAACTCGAGGATTTCATCAGGAAGCTTGGACCGGGAAAGATGGATGGACTTTATGATCTGGTATTAGAGCGGGTTGAGAGACCACTGATTAAACTTGTCCTGGAAAGAACCAGGGGGAATCAGATCAAGGCCTCGGAGATACTGGGGATCAACCGCAATACCCTGAGGAGAAAGATCCAGCAGTTGAATATTTCTAATAAGAAATAATGTCAAATACCAAAGCCCAAATGTCAAATAAAGCTCAAATTTCAAAATCCGAATGTAAAAATATATTTGTTATTTGAGCTTTGACATTTGTTATTTAAACTACAAGTAGTTTAATAATACCTTACGGAAAAAGAGTCGAATTCGCCCCGGTACTGTTCGTATTTTACTTCTACCTTGCTTACCCTCGCACCGGATGGTCCCTTATGACACCAGTTAACCAGCCCTTTGACCGATCCCTCCTCTCCTTCACCGACCACTTCAACCCTCCCATCAGGCAGATTGCGTACCCACCCGGTAACCCCTAATCGCCGTGCCTCTTCACGAGTCTCAGCCCGAAAGAAAACCCCCTGAACAAATCCTTCAACATAAAGGTGTGCTCTGATATTCGCCATATTCTTCCTCTAAATACCTCGATCCCGCCATTGGCGGGGCTCATGACAGGGGAGGATCAGTTTATGATTCTTACCTCCTGTCCACACTCTTGGCAGCACTTTCCCTTGAGGTCGATAATACTGGTAGAATACCCCTGTCGACGAATCAGCAGTGACTTGCATTTAGGACAATAGGTATTGCTGCCCTCCTCGGTCCAGAGATTGCCCAGATAGACATAGTTCAGCCTTTCTCTTGCCAGCTTATAGGCCTCCATCAGCTTTTCCACCGGGGTGGGAGGCTTGCTCATCTTGTACTGAGGGGAATACCGGGAGAAATGCACGGGAATGTCCTGGTCCAACGAAGCAACATAATCAACGAGATCCCGGAGCTCTTCGATGGAATCATTGGTTTCAGTAACAAGAAGGTTGGTAAGCTCGATGTGGCAGACTTTATTGGACCTCTCGATATTCTTCAAGACCGGGTCCCGAAATCCTCCGCAAAGCTCCTGGTAGAATTCCTCTCTGATTGACTTCAGGTCGATATTCATAGCATCAATGAAAGGAAGGAGCTCTTCCAGAGGTTTGGGATTAATCAACCCGTTCGTAACCAGGACATTATTTAGCCCCTCCTCCTTTAGCATTTTAGCGGTGTCCAGGACGTACTCAAATTGGATGAGCGGCTCATTATAAGTGTAAGCAATCCCTACCGAGTTATTATCCCGGGCAAGCCTTACCGCCTGCTCTGGGGTGAGGCTATCCATTGGGACCTTCCCCTCGACCAGATGATAGTTCTGACAGAACTGGCAACTGAGATTACAGCCGATTGCTCCCAAGGAAAGGATCTGCTGGCCCGGATAGAAGTGATAGAGGGGCTTTTTCTCGATCGGATCCATCTGGATCGCCGCCACCTTCCCGTAGGTTAAAGCATAAAGTGTCCCTCCCTGGTTCTCCCGAACCAGACACTTCCCCTTCTCCCCGGAAACAAGCCGACATCCCTGAGGGCAGAGAAGGCATTTTACCTCGCCAGCTTCCTCCTTATGATAGTATTTAGCCTCTCTCACCGGGGATTACTTTTTCTTCCTCACCTTGAACTTTTTATCGATCTTGTTTAACTTCTCCACAATCCCCCCATACTCCAGCTCAGAGTAAGGGAGCATGGCTGGCCCGAAGAATCCCTGCTGGCGGATCTCGGTGGCCTTGCGGGAGACGTTCCCTCTTACCCATTCCCAGTAAGGGTGATCAAAAGCATCCGCTGGTTCGGTTAGCATCCCCTCGTGCACACAAAAAGCCAGACTACTCACCACCGGGGGACCATCAAAAAAGGAGACAGAGGAATTCTTCGGTACCGGCATCAATGGCCCGACATGGCTTCCCCGCATAAAACCGGCTACATAATGGCCGATGCTGAAGGGCGAGAGTATCTCCCCGGTTGCCGGGAAGCTACCCTGGGCCCGAACCAGCATAACCGGATCGTCCTTGCCGACGTATTTCCCGGCAATATTGTGGAGTCGCGTGGTGCTCACTACGGCCGCCTGTTCTCCATCTTGCCGGGATTGGATCGATTCGACCACAAACCTTTCGCAATCCCGGAGCAACGTAGCAATGTCATAGATATCCTCGGGAGCATTGAGCTCAATAACGCGGTCGCCCCGGGTGTACTCAACATCCATAATCGTGAATTTAAAGCCTTTGGACATCTTTGTGCTCAGGATCAAACCGGAACAGTGCATAGGGTCAGCAAAGGTAAAATACAAAGGAAGGTTATAGGCTCCGGGATCGGTCTTGTCCGCACAGAAAAGGAGAAACGGCTCGTTCCCCCTCTCCTTAAACTCCATCTCGGCTATCGCCGGCCCCATCCCCTTTATATTTCCGGAGAAGGAGTCCTTCAAAAGGTCCTGCCCTGCCCCGTAAAGCCCTTCCTCATTAGCGGTATC
The DNA here is from genome assembly GCA_020345765.1 of Deltaproteobacteria bacterium. Classification (GTDB taxonomy): domain Bacteria; phylum Desulfobacterota. Next base: position 295,033 of record CP070770.1, on the reverse strand, counting down.
CGTTCCTGCCTTAAAGGCATCCCAGGCCAATTTATGGACTTTTCTCGACCCCACTCCCTCCTGGTGCGAGCAGAGGATAGCGATATCGTCGCCGGTGTGCCCAATATAGTGATCGATCAGTAACCGGCTGCCTTCGTCGCAGATATACTCGTCTACTCGGTCCATCAGTCTTTGGCTCGGTTTAATGTGTCCTCCGATGCTCCCTATGTCAGCCTTAATCACACTTAAAGTAACCTTCATTCTATCCCCCTTTCATTATAGGATAAGGTTTAACACACTGTTTTGATATTGGTAATCTATCCGGCTTCTATGTAAGCTTCGGTAGAAATGTAGAAAATCTCTTTATTTTTCAATTAGATGCGTTTCCCACTCCATAAATCTGATATCGGCTTTACCCCTCAATTCTTCAATCTGCTTGGCCAGCTTCTTCTGAAAGGCCCTGATCCTTTCCTCTTGCCTCCCCAAGGCCTCTCCTCCCGGCTCTGAAGGCAGAACAATCATCCTCTCAATGAATCTGGCCGCTATTATCTGGGCCTTGAACCTCTCCTCCAGTCCCTCTCTCTTTAATCCCCATCTCCTCAGAAATTTACTAAATTCGTCCTCTGAGGTAAATCTCTGTTTAAAATCCCGCAACCTGCCTGCAAGCTCTTCCTTATTTATTTCGGTTAAACCAATTCGCTGAGCCTCCTCCAGGATTAATATCTGATTAATCATTCCCTCCAGGACCTTCTGCTGAAAATCTCTGGAGTGATGCGGGTTCAATGACTCCCGGGAGCCTGGGGCAGCCTGGATTATTAGCTGGAACTCACACTCAGCCTCCAGCTCCCGAAGGGTTATCACCTCATTATTTACTGCTGCCACAATCCGATTGACTAACCAATCCTTCGGGGAATCAGGCGCGGGCCCGGCCCCGGAAATGGCCAAAATAAAGATGGATGTTATGAAAGAAGCCCGGATTAACACTTTTTTAAGATATTAGCTAAAGATTGAACAGTTGTCAATTATTCTTGACAGATATAATACTATAACTTATTATTAATATTAAGTTCCCTTTAAACCCATAAACAAAGGAAATAAAGATGGCCGAAGAGCACATTAAAGCCGATCTGGGGATAAGGTTTCTGGCAGCACTCATTGACGGTACTTTATGTATCGTTCTGTTTATTGTCCCTGTACTGGGCTGGATTATCGGGACGCTCTATATTCTGTTTCGAGACGGACTCTTGGGGGGAGGAAGCTTGGGGAAGAAGATATTGGGATTGAAGGTCTTACATCTCGAAAAGAATCAGAACGCCAATTTCTTAGATTCGATCTTAAGGAACCTCCCCCTGGCAGCGGCCTATATCCTGATACTAATCCCCGTTATTGGCTGGATTATTGCCCCGATTATTGTCATCGCTGAATCACTCTTTATCCTCAGCGATGAGATGGGGAATCGCTTCGGCGACCGCCTGGCTAATACCCAGGTTGTTGAGTAAACCCTTGTTCCCGGCAAATAATCCGGCTGATCCCCTAATTTAATCCTTTTGAGCCCTTCCAGGTTCACTGAAATGCAAACCGTACTAACTATTTCTGGACAGGTAATTCCTTAAATATACAAATAGAACCATACCCAAGAGAAAGGGAAGTATCGCTCCGAGTATCTCTTCCGGTTTTGCCTCCCCCTCTATCGTAATACAGGAACACATTCCGTCGTCTTTCTTGGAAATGGGTCTGGGCTCACAGACCGAGAACACCCCTTCTCCCACAACCTCTTCCCCTCCGGTAGTAACAGTTATATCTCTACTACCAATCGGGGCACCGGAAGCGATAGTTATATTTACTACTATCGTAAGAGGGCCTCCAATAGAAGTGGAATTGAGAAAGATACCTTCCCTGCTGAATTCAACGGTAGAGCTATCATCAAAATTGGTATCAATACCAAAGATTGTAACATCAAGGGCAGAGCCAGGATAACCGCATCGGGGACTGGCCCTGTCGATGTCGGGATGGATAATATCGAACATCTTCTCGCCGAAGGCCACCTGCCCATCGGTAACTATTATTACATCCCTCAGATCGCCCCGGGCCTCTGAAGTAATACTAATATCGGCCATCATCTCCTTACCACCTATTGTGATCCCATTGACGGTAATCCCAAGGCCGCTAAAATGAAGTTCGGAGTTGCCGTTAAGAACGTAATTGTCTTCCACAACGATTAGCATCGTAAGGGTTTCCCCGGCCCACGCCGATGAGGGAGTGATACTGATTATGGAATCAGCCGGGGTAACCTCAAAACACCCCGGGCAAGATACCTCCTCATAGCCGGTGATAACGGTGACTGTCCGGAAGCCCGTCTCTGCCCATCCATCAATGGCTATATCGGCAGTTAAGGTCTCGGTATCATCGACATCTGTCGAATTAACCGTGATCCCCGAGCCACTGAAGCCGACCTCGGATAAACCTTGTTC
>CP070770.1:281513-292483 GCA_020345765.1 Deltaproteobacteria bacterium | reverse complement strand
TCCGGAACCTCCAGAAACTCACCACCAAAAACCACCCCCGCATTATTGTCCAGAATATCCACCACCCCAACTTCCTTCCTAACCTTATCGGCGGTCTCATAAACCGTCTGTCGATTGGTCACATCGCAGATATAGGTATGGATCTCGGCCCCCAGAGCCTTAAGCTCCTCTGCCGTCTTATTCAGGTCTTCCTGCCGCAGGTCCCAGAGAACGATCCGGGCCCCGTCCCGGGCAAACAGGCGGGCAACCTCCCGCCCCATTCCCAGAGCTCCACCGGTGATCAAAACAATCTTTCCTTTAACCTCACTCATCTCTATCCTCCTTAAAGATTTCTAGCTCAATTCATTTGTATATCATTGCTCTATGTTTCACCCGTAAAGCTAACTCTACCATATCCAAAAAATAAAACAAGCACCATTGGTAAATCTTAGATCAGAAAAACTTTAAACTTGTTTCATCCTTGGCCTTTTTCTTGACATGACTATACCGCCATTGTTAGGATATTAAAAAACCTACTATTATATTAAAGAGAACGTCATTGGAAATCAATAGGCACAAAATTTTTTGTATCGCCCTATTAATCTTTGTCTTAGTCATAGGAGTATCTTGTCTTCTCAATGCCATTAAATGGACTGGTCGGCCCTATCCAGGTATCCTCCTTTATAAAAATTGCATTTTAAGCATTATACAACCATTGGGCTCTGCCAAATTTGGTATTAGATACCCTGATATAATACTTGAGATCTCAGGAAAGAGGATAAAATCAGCAGAGGATGTCTATGAAGTTGCGAGAAATGTAGAGATTGGCACACCGGTAAAATATAAGATTGATAGATTTGGAAAGACATTTGAAAAGACCATATCCACTCAAAGTTTCTCGCCTACAGATGTCTTTTCTACCTTTGGTATCGCATATATTCCCGGATTGATAGCAATATTTACTGGTATAATTTTATACTGGTCAATGCATGCATCCAGGGCTGCCCGCTATTTTTCAGGTAATTTAATAACCCTCGGTTTTACTGCAATTCTCCTTTTTGATTTCATTACAAGCTACTCATTCTATAAATTGCTAATTATTGATGTATCCCTTCTGCCAGCATTTATTATAGTATTTTCACTGAGCTACCCTGAAGAAAGGCGGGTAATTCAGAAGAGATACTTATTTCCTTCCCTCTGTGGATTATCCTTCCTCTTCATTATCCTCTACTTCTTGTGCTTACCCATACCCTGGGCTTATCGCTATGTGGATTTATCGGTTTGGACATATGTAGCAATTGGAATGACGGGGGTTATATACTCCATTATTCACACCCTGCTCAGATCCCATTCTCAGGAGGCAAGGAAGAGGGCGGAGGTCGCTATCTGGGGATCAGGAATTAGCATGTTTTTGTCGCTTATTATAATTCTATTAACATTGGCTCTTCATATTCAAACGGCCTTCTATTTCTTCCCAGTTGCTAGTTTACTTTTCTTTGCGTCCATATTCTATTCAATAATCAAACACAATATATTTGAGACAGATCCGGCAATAATAAGAGGTATAACCTATGCCCTGACTACCTTAATTATTACGGTAATTTATGTATTAATCCTGAGCACTTTCAATTTACTTTTAGGAAGGTTTGAATTCTCTCAATCCCCTCTTTTCCCCTTCATCTTCGCCCTTATAATAGTCTTTGTCTTCAGTCCCCTCAGGGACAGGGTCCGTAATTTTATCGATCAAACCCTCAACAGGGAAAGGATTCGATTCAGGGAGGTAATCAAGAAAGCAAGCGAGGAGGTAATCTCTATATTAAACCTCGATGACCTTCTGAATAAGCTCGTAAACACTGTTTCCGAAGCCATCCAGGTCGAGCGGGCTTCCATCATGATAGCAGACCCTCAGGGAGGCAACTTCAGTCTGGCACGAGAGAGAATAACCCAAAGCATCCCCCCAAAAAATTCAACCATCGAGAAAAACGACCCTCTGCTAAATTTTATCAGGAACAACAAAAATAGAGCATTAATTAAAAAAGAGATTGAGGATGTAAAGAAATATGAGGCGGTAAGAAAGACTATGGAGCAGATGGGTGCCGAGCTTTGTGCACCTTTAGTCTATCAGGACAAAATTATCGGTCTATTTAACCTGGGGAGCAAGCTTTCGGGAGAGGGCTATATTAGTGAGGATATCGAGATATTAAATCCCCTTTCCAAGCAGGCTGCGGTGGCTATGGAGAATTGTCGCCTTATCGAGGAACAAAGGGATTTACAGGCGAGGGTGATAAGATATCAAGAAATGGACAAATTAAAATCGGACTTCCTCTCAAATGTATCTCATGAATTAAGGACACCGATGACCTCAGTAAAGGCATATTCTACCATTCTGCTCGATGAGATTGACGAGTTAGATAGAGATAATCAGGAAAAATTCTTAAACATCATTATCAAAGAAAGTGACAGATTAATCAGGTTAATTTCAGACCTTCTGGATTTACAGAAAATAGAAGCCGGGAAAATTGAATGGAAATATGAGGATATCAATCTCTCCGATTTGCTCAAGGAGACCGTGGAGGTTTTCTCCGGAGGAGCCCGGGATAAAAAGATTGAGATAATTGAAAGGGTTGAGGCAAAACTTCCGATAATCAGTGGGGACCGGGACAGATTATTTCAGGTGATTACGAACCTGCTATCTAATGCGATAAAATTCAGCCCTGAGGGCGGTCGAATTGTGGTATCCGCGGAGGCAAATTTAGACGAGATTTTAATCTCGGTAAAGGATAACGGCAGGGGGATCCCGGAGGATATGAGAGAGAGGATATTTGATAGATTCCAGCAGGTTGATAATTCCGCCTGGGAGAAGACTAAGGGAACTGGCCTGGGTCTTGCCATCGCCAAAGAGATCGTAGAACATCATAAAGGCAGGATCTGGGTTGAAAGTGAACTGAATAAGGGGAGTGATTTTAAGATTTCCTTGCCCTATGGCAAGAGATAAGGAGGGAGTTATGGCAAAAAAGGTCTTGGTCTGTGACGATGACGAAAATATCCTGCTTGCGGTAAGTCACATAGTAGAAAAGGAAGGATATGAAGTAGTCAAAGCCCGGGACGGCAACGAGAGCATTAAAATTGCGCTGGCGGAAAAGCCGCGCTTAATTATCCTGGATCTAATGATGCCCGAGAAAACTGGATATGAGGTCTGTGAGGAGCTAAGGAAGGACCCAACCACTAAGGATACCTATATCATTCTATTGACCGCCCGGGGAAAGCCGCTCTCGGAACACACCGGAATGGTCAAGGGTGCTAATGAATTTATGGTCAAGCCCTTTGACCCGAGAGAATTGCGGGAAAAGATTCAAAAGATATTAGCCTGATGGCAAACTGTAACTCCCCCCTCAGCGAAATTCCTTAAAAATTCTTTAATAAATATTGCCATCCCAATTCCAACAACGCCCTCTGGGCTAAAGGATAATTTCCCTAAATATTTCAATCCACCTTAGCTGGACCACATAAAACATAAAATTTGAGGAAACTCCGGGGAGTGTTATCACCCTTCTGATACTTGCCATTTTCTCAGCTATTTGATAGACTTAGCTTTGTTACCTTAGCCTCAGGGTATCGGTAAAAGTGCTATGGGGAATGAAGAAAAACAAAGCCTACTCCGAAAGCTACCCCAGGTGGACGAGCTGCTGCGAGCCGAGGTGGGAAGCGAACTTCAGAGGGAATACCCTCGTCGGATAGTGGTGGAGGCCATTCAGAAGGTCTTAGATGACATCAGAAAAAAGATCCTATCAAGTTCGTCTCTTCCATCCGAGGAAATCTTAGAGGCTCCCTACCTATCGGAAAGGATCCGGGAGCAGACCCGAACCCTCAACCGCCGGAACCTGCGTCCTCTAATCAATGCAACCGGGGTAATTCTCCATACCAACTTAGGAAGAGCGCTCCTGGCGGAAGAGGCCTGGGAAGACCTCAGTATAATCGCCACCAGCTACTGTAACCTGGAATTCGATCTCGCCCAGGGGGTAAGGGGCAATCGTTACTCGCATGTCGAGGAGCTCCTCTGCCGTCTCACCGGGGCGGAGTCAGCGGTGGTGGTAAATAACAATGCCGGTGCTGTGCTCCTGACCCTCAATACCCTGGCCCGCGGTAAAGAGGTGGTTGTTTCCCGCGGTGAGCTGGTGGAGATCGGAGGCTCCTTCCGTATCCCCGAGGTTATGAGGGGCAGCGGCGCCCTGCTGGTCGAAGTAGGAACCACCAATAAAACCCACCTCAAGGACTATCAGAAGGTAATTAGTGAAAAGACCGGGTTGCTGCTCAAGGTTCACCGGAGCAACTTCCAGATGATCGGGTTTACCTCGGAGGTGGGCTTGCCGGAGTTAGTTGAGCTGGGAAGAGAGAAAGGTATTCCGGTCATGGAGGATCTGGGAAGCGGCTGTCTGATCGAGCTGTCCCCCTTCGGTCTGCCCGGGGAGCCCACGGTATCGGAGGTAGTAAAGAGTGGAGTAGAGGTAGTAAGCTTTAGCGGCGATAAGCTTCTGGGCGGCCCCCAGGCCGGGATAATCCTAGGAAGAAAGGAAACTCTCGAGAGAATCAAAGCCAATCCCATCCACCGGGCACTGAGGATCGATAAATTAACCCTCACGGCCCTGGAATCCACCCTCCGTCTGTACCTGGATCAGGAAACCGTCCTGAGGAAAATACCAGCCCTCCGCCTCCTAACCACCCCTTTAGATGCCGTCCACCAAAGGGCAAAGAGGCTCCTGCGACGGCTAAAAAAGAAATTCTCCTCCCACTTCGAGATCGAAGTGGTAGATACGCTTTCCCAGGTAGGAGGTGGCACCCTCCCCCAGGCTAACATCCCCAGTAAGGCATTGGCCCTTAAGCCTATTGGTTTTTCAGTGGAAGAGCTGGATCGGAGACTGCGGGGTGCAGATCTTCCGGTGATCGGCCGACTGAACGAGGATCGCCTGCTCCTGGACATCCGAACCGTCCAGGATACTGAACTTAAATCTGTTGAGAAGACACTGGAAAGTACTCTTTACCAAACTACGAAAAAATAATTGCATTTTGCCTATTTGTATGATAAATGTAGAAAGTTATTTAATCTGACCGGGAATATCGTTGATGATTAACTCTAATGTCTTAGTACTCAATCGCTCATTTCTCCCTATCCACATCACTACCTTGCGGCGTGCCTTTTCCCTGCTCTACTTGGGGCTTGCCCGGGCAGTGGATCAGCAGTATCAGACCTTTGACTTCAAAAGCTGGAGTGAGCTATCCGTGGAAACGGGAGGGGAAAGCATTGGCCTGGTAAACCGGGCAATCAGAGTCCCCCGGGTAATCCTGCTTACCGGCTTTGACCGCATTCCCAAGCGTCATGTCCGTTTCAGCCGGATGAATATCTATGCCCGGGATAACAATACCTGCCAGTACTGCGGTAAGACCATTTCCCGCAACCAGGTAAACCTGGATCATGTAATCCCCCGTTCCCGGGGGGGAACCAGCACCTGGGAGAATGTTGTCTGCTGCTGTTTTAACTGCAACCGGAAAAAAGGAGGAAGAACTCCCGAGGAGGCAGGGATGAAGCTGTTGTCCATCCCCAGAAGGCCCAAATGGACTCCTTACGTAAACTTCTCCTTCAGCCGTCTTACCTATCAGGAATGGAAGCCCTTTTTGTATATCGTTGATGCCTCCTACTGGAATGTGGAACTGGAAGAATAGGAAGTTATGAGTTACGAGGTGTGTGCAAAGTGCGGCAAAAGGCTCCGTCCCGGCAGTGTGAAATATATCATTAGTATCAATATAATCGCTGACTTTGACGGGATCCTGCCGGAAGAGGTAGATGAAAGAGAGATTGCCCGCCTTATTCGAGAAGCGAAGAAAATGGACCAGGAGACACTGGAAAGAGAAGTTCATCAAGGGATGGTCTATCTTCTCTGCAAGCCCTGCCGGGATATTTTCGCCGAAAATCCCCTGAACTTAAGTCTCAAATCCCTCTCAATGGGTGGTAATTTTTCCGGCCTATTACAGTAAGAATTACTCATTCTTCAGAAACGGCAGCAGATCATGGATATACTGGCACTGGGCGATTATATCCTCTCTCTCTTCTGAAGATACCTCCTCCCAGTACTGATAAAGTTGATCGAGCCCTTCCGCTACCTCCGTTAGCTTCTCCCGGGTTCCACTAATCAGATCTTCGAGATATATTACCCCCTCTTCTTCCTCTTCTCTTTCCTCTTCCTCTACCTCCGCCTCTACCTCTACCTTTTCCTCCTCCACCGCTTTCTTCTCTTCTTCCTCCACTTCCTTTTTAGAAGTCGGAGTATAAGACACTATCGCCATTTTTTCTTGTAAGAAGCTCTCAATATTAGGATTCAAAATACCTTTTTCTCTCAGCTTTTCCTGATATCTCTCGATCTCTTCCTTACTCAACTCCTCCCGATAGAGATTGTCAAGAATGCCCAGTTTTACTGCCTCCTCATCGGAGAGCTCATCGAATAGGCAGGCCTTGATTACTTCCTTTTTCAAATCCCTGAGTGCGCGAATGCGGCGGAATCCGGTAAGAATCTGCCATTTCTCATCAGATTTCCGGCGAAGTATGACCGGATTCTGCTGTCCGGCGGCTTCAATACTTCCCGTCAGTCCTTCCAGCCTTACCGGTTCCCGGATCTGAAAGGTATCATCTTCCAGGTAGATTTGGAAAATGGGAACCTCCTCCACTGTCCGTCCCATATTGGGAACAATTAGCTCGATATCCGAGCCCAGATTGTCGGAGAAATCTATATCTCCCAGGGGTTTCTTAACCACTTTTTAACACCTCCTCGGTAAATTCTTCGTATTGTTTGGCGGCATTGCTGTTAGGAGAATATTCAAATATTGACTTGCGGTGCGCCGGACATTCCTCCAGCCTTACATCACGGTGGATGATAGTTTTAAATACCTTATCTCCGAATAGCCTTTGTAATCGTCCTACTACCTCTCGGGAGATATTGGTACGGGGATCATACATGGTGCAGACAATTCCACCCAATCGCAGTCTCCGATTAAATTTTTGCCTTAAAACTCTTAAATTTTTTATCAGTTCTATGGTTCTTTCCAAGGCCAAGAACTGGGTCTGTACGGGAATTATCAACTCCGAAGCACTTGCGAGGGCAAATAAGGTCGGAAGACCCATTGCGGGGGGACAGTCGATAATTGTGAAATCGTAGCTATCTGCCTCTTCCCGGGTGAGGAGAAATGGGGATTTCATCAGCCTGACATCCTGGGCCCTCAACCTTGAGAGCCGGGCATCAGCAGGGGCCAGAAAAAGATTCTCACCGGCTTCGATTAAACATTGTTTTAGCGGTAGATTCTGGGTGATGATATGGTAGATGGAAACCGAGAAACTCCCGGGATTGATACCCGACCAGAGAGTGCAATGGGCTTGGGGATCCATATCCATAAGGAGGGTTCTTTTCTTGTGGAATTTGGCCAGCCGGGCGCCGAGGTTAACTGCAGTGGTAGTCTTGCCCGCCCCTCCTTTTTGATTGGAGATGGCTATAACCCTTGCCACATTAGCACCATCTATCGCTTTTCTTCTTGAGGACTGTGGCTAATCCCTTTTGGCTACCAGTCTCCCATGCCGGGACCGGGCTTTACCTTTTCTTCCCCCGCCCCTTCTTTCCCACTACTATGGTTTTCTTTCCCTCTGCTTCCACCTTGGCCTTGGGTCGAGTTGGAAGAATAGGTTTGACTTCCTTCTTCTCCGGGGGTTTCGTCCCTTCTGCTCTGGGAGCTGGCCGCTCCTCTGCCCGGGGTGCAGGAGTCGACGGCACAGGAGTGGGACGGACTACCGGACGCGGAGGCAAAGTCGCCCGGGGCGACGGTCGCTCAACGGACGGCCGCGGTCCCGCCGCCATATCACCCATCTCAATCCTTCCCCGAAACGATGCCCCATCGTGAATCAACACCCGGGGAGAATTGATGTCTCCTACCATCCTCCCGTCCGAAGCAATCTCTACCTTCTCCATCGCCACTATATTCCCCACCAAAATCCCGCTGATGTATACATTCTGCACATTGATGTCTGCTTTTACCACCCCGGAAGGCTCAATGAAAAGATCCTTCGCCAGTGAAAGCTTCCCCTCCACCCGACCCTGAACGGTCAGATCCTCATCACCTTCCAGGTTACCCCGGACTATGATGGTACTGCCTACGGTAGTATTGACGGTCTCGTCAAATCTCTGATCAACCATTTCTCCTCCTCTCCTGAGGACAATCTACCTCTTCTCCATATCAACATTACCCTTGAAATGAGCCCCATCCGCAATCAGGATGCGCGGAGCCCGAATATCTCCCGTCATCTTGCCATCCTTCTTTACCTCAACCTTATCGGTGCAAATAACATTACCGGTCAGCTCCCCGCTGATCTCCACATTCTGGGTCTCGATATCCGCCTCAACCACCCCGGAACTCTCAACAAAAAGACTCTCCTTCAGGGCAATCTTGCCGTGAACGGTCCCCTTGATTACCAGATCCTCTCCCCCCTCTATCTCCCCATCAATCACAATGGTATTACCAATAATTGTCTTGGCCATCGCTTATCCCTCCTTATTAATAAAAAAGGAATTATAGAAATAATCGAATCCTTTGCCCTGCCTAAATACCATCGGGAAGCTGAACCACCATCTCCACATTCCCCCGGTAACGGGCTCCATCATCGATCACTACCCGGGGGGCTTTAATATCCCCGATAACCCTGGCATCGGCAGTGATCTCCACCTTGTCGGAAGCAATCATATTGCCGTTCATCTCCCCCTTGATGGTGATGTTCTCCGTCTGCACATCGGCCATAACCACCCCGGTACTCTCTACGATCAGATGCTTCCTCAGGGCAATACTGCCTTCCACCCGGCCCTCGATTATCAGGTCTTCCTCCCCGTGTAATTCTCCTTTGATAACAATCCCTTTTCCAATGATTCCTGCTCCTGCTGACATCGTCATCTCCTTTCCTTGAATTTACCCCGCTTTCCTACCCAAGATGATCCTGCATATATAATTTCAGATCATATACCGGTTATATATTTTATTCTCGATAAAGATATCAACTATCTGGGGATCAAATTGAGTCCCCCGAGCTCTTTTCATTTCCTGCAAAGCCTCTTCAACTTTTAGTGCCTTCCGGTAGGGTCTATCGTTGGTCATGGCATCAAAAGCGTCGGGAACGGCAATGACACGGGCAAAAATGTTTATCTCTTCACCCTTGAAACCATCAGGATAGCCTCGGCCGTCAAAATGCTCATGGTGGTTGCGGAGTATTGTCGTGGCAGGACGAAAGATCTCTACTGGTTTGATGATTTCCTCTCCGATTATTGTATGGCGTTGGATGTGGGCGTATTCGACTGCACTCAGGCGGCGAGGTTTTTTTAAGACGGCTTCTCTGATCCCGATCTTTCCGATGTCGTGTAACAGAGCGCCAAATTCTAAGACTTCCAACTCCTTCTCCGCTAAACCGAGCCTTTTCCCTATTTCCACGGAGAGCTGGCTTACCCGGTAAGAGTGCCCTTTGGTGAATGGGTCCTTGGCCTCAATCGCCCCGGAGAGGGCCTTTACCATGCTATAGGTCTCTTTTAGACGAACAGAACCATTCAGACGGGACACTTTTCGCTTTAGATCGAAGACCTCGGGCTGGGTCCGGTAACCGTCCAGAACCTTGTCTACCATGCCCCCCAGCGCGGTCAGGTCAATAGGTTTAAGTACGAAGTTGTCGGCCTGCATTTGCATGGCCTTGACCGCGGTCTCCACGTCGCCATGGGCAGTGATAATGATCACCCCCGTATCCGGGCAGGCGGACTTGATACTCTTGAGCGCATCCAGTCCGTTTACGTCCGGAAGTTTAAGATCAAGGATAACCATGTCTATCGGAGTCGTTTGACAGAGTTCGATCCCACTTTTACCGTTATTTGCCACATGAACATCGAATCCTTTAGCCTTGAAATGTCTTTTCAGATTCCGGCAGATAGACTCCTCGTCATCCACAATCAGTATTGTGTTTAACATTGCGGCTCTTTTTAAAATTTCCCGGCCCCCAGGATCCAAGGGGGAATAATCCCTTAAATCCTCAAAATCTGTTTTATGGCTTTGTCTGATTCAGGACATCGCTATAAATCCCTATTTCTTTCAGACAATTATTCAAGACCCGCAGGTCAAGAGGTTTGTCGAAGTAATAATAGGCCCCCTTATCGTAAGATTCACTCTCGATCTCCTTGGATCCATATGCGGTTATGATAATTACCTTGGTCCCGGGACTTCTTTTCTGGACATACTCGAGAAGTCCAAGGCCCTCCCGCCCTACCACGCCGGTCAACCTTATGTCGGCAATCACCAGGTCAAAGTAGGTGTGTTTGAGGGCGTATTCGGCCTCCTCGATCATTGTGGTGGTAATTACGTCTACGCCGTTACCCCTCAAAGCCTTGCTCAGGTGAAGGAGGACATTTATCTCATCATCGACGATTAAAATCTTCTTCATATGTTGCGCCTCTCTCGTACCGGATGAGTTCTAAACGATACTTAACCATCTTACCTATCGGACCACCAACAGGGGATCGGGGAGTAGAAACCGACGAATTATGAATATAGCACATTGCGTGCCAATTCATTTTTCCCGGCTAAGATGAACTCAGGACAGATTACCCAGACTCACTAGGGATAGGCGCACCAAGGGGATGGAATGATTAATTGACAGGGGAGGTAAGGGAAAATGATTTCAAACCTCGGTATTGTCAACAGTAAGGAAAGGTGAATAAGGAGACAGTTGTATTGAGAAGAAATGGAAAAATAATATATTAAGCAAAAACTTAGCAATAACTGTCGCGAATCGATGCTGTCGCAAATTGCGACAGTTAGCTTGCCTTCAATATGTATAAAATTCAAAAAGTTTTTTATGTCTTTAGATTTTAAAAATTTTTAGAGATAATTATAAATTACGGAAGTAATCAGGATATATTTAGGATAAA
>CP070770.1:270148-281413 GCA_020345765.1 Deltaproteobacteria bacterium | reverse complement strand
ATGTCGGGCTTGACAGTAAACTTATTGCCAGAGTAAAACTTGCAAGTATATACACGACAAAAATAAGTTGACATAAAATTGAAAATTGGTACATAAACTCGTCTTTCCCTTTAGAGTATAATCTTCGCAGTTGTAAAATCCTTTTACCGATAGTACCTAATATTGATAGGTAAACTATAAGTCCGCATATGCCATTTGATAGCAGGATACGAATAAAGTCATTATGAGAATATCTTGTTGCTATTCCTTTACCCAGTAACTTCTCGGAAAATGAGTATCTTGAGTAACTTGATAATACCGTTTCCCACACTCCCAATCTTCCATGAAATGCTCTCCCGACTGGTAAACTCGACTCAGACAAGAATGGCTTGTATAAATCAGCAAAAAACTCCGTCAGAAAACTTGATGTAACTGGCAGTGTAAAAATAATTAATATAATCAGCAACAATAATAATTTTTTGTGTTTATTATATATTAACCACAGACCTATTGATATCGTAAGAGTAATATAAGCTACCCGATGGTAGGTAAAAGCTAAAATTGAGACATAAGCAATTAAAAGAAACACATAAAGCTTATTTGTTCCTTTAGTTTCCCCTTTCCCTTTTTGATATTGAAATAGAAATAGAATTGAAAAAATAGCTAATATTATTGGTAAAGAGAATGAGAAGGAATCATAATATCCCCCGGTGGCTCGATCAAGAGTATATACACCAAAAGTCTCTGGTAATCTGGTATAAGAAATAACTCCTGCCAATTGTAAAAATCCCATTGTTGCCGGGAAAATACCTGATAAAGCTACCATTTTAGTGAGAGTTAATATATCCGAACGTTCCTTGACAATATACGGAATCGAAAAATAGAAACTTATTGGGAAAATAACTCGTGCTAACCACCCAAATGTTTGAATCGAATAATTTTCCCATATGATGTAGTCGTATATATTTATTGCTACAAATGTCAGCAACAACCACTTCATGGGCATCAAGCCGATATCTTCCTTATAGATAAGAATATAAAACATGACTAATACGGGGATTAAAATACCAGCCATATGTTGCGGACCAACATATGTTCCCATGAAAGTAGTGCCCCTTTCGGCAAACCAATCTACCATAGGTTTAATCAAGAAATACAACAAAACGAAATTCTTTGGCTTTATTAAACTAAATAGAACAATAAAAAGGCTGAATTCTAATAAAATAATTAATTTCAAATCCATATTTTTTATTTTATTATTGGCTTTTCTTTTACTACACTCTCTGGGGGGTCAATTTATTTATTTCGGCTATCTGATTTGTTCATTAAAATTTATTCCTTCAAGGGTAAAGTGCCAAATAAGTGCTTTTAAATATATTTCGAGATGTCTTCCAATAACACCTCTCTCCCGTAATAAAAACAAATAACTGACGAGGGAATATAATGATCGACTTAAAATCCAAATTATAAAGATAACTCGTGCTAAATACTCACCCGGGTGTCCTTGATATTTCTTAAATAGCTTTATATTACTTTTATGATACTGTAATAATAACCATAGATTGATTCCCTGTCCTGATCTAAGATAATGCCGGACTTTATAATCAGGATAATACATAACTTTAAACCCCGCCTCATTGAAACGAAAACACCAGTCCACTTCCTCTGCACAGAAAAAAAATCGCTCATCCAACAGGCCTACTGTCGCAAGAGCACTTTTCCGAACAATCATGGCACTTCCGTTAACAATGCCTACTTGAAAGGGAGCTAATGACGGTTCATGGTGATTCCTACTAAAAACCATTCGTAACCTTTGCACATAAAAAGCATCCTTTAACATTTCTATTTGATGTTGCTTTAATGTCCTACTAACTGAAAATGAGTTTACAAATTCATCGTTTTCATTAAAAATAGCCGGACCAATAATTCCTACCTCGGGATTTCGTTCCAGGTAGTTAATAATCTCGCTCAGTCCACTGTTCAGGATCAGGGTGTCCGAATTTAGTAAAAACAGGTATTCCCCCTTAGCTCCTCTGATCGCCTGGTTATTTGCTTTCGCAAAACCTTTATTTTCATTGTTCTCAATTAGATTTATATCAGCATAATGGTCTTTAATCAGTTGGGGAGAGTTGTCGGTAGAGTTGTTGTCTACTACAATGATCTCATACGATATTGGTTTGAAATGCTCTTTTATGGACTCTAAACAAGGCCTTAAATAGTGCCATGTATTGTAGTTAACGACAATCACTGAAACTATTTTCCGGTCCGTATGCATTTCTATCATTTTTAAATCTAAATAAAAATCATCTCAATGATCATATAGTGCTTTAAGAAGTACATTTTCTACTTCCTTCGTGTATATTTCGGCAGTGAATCTTTCTTCGAAAAATTTCTTGGCATTCATCCCCATCTCATCGCGCATGTGAGGCATATCTAATAGGTATGTACACTTCTCTGCTATGTCCTCGTAATCACTGAATCGGTGTAAGTAGCCAGTAACACCGTCTATTATGACCTCTTCGGAGCCCTGGATATCTGAGCCAATTACTGGTATTCCTTGGCTCATTGCCTCTATAGCAACACGGCCATAAGCACCAACTTGGGCAGGGATTAGTACCAAATAGCACCTGCTCAGAAAGGAGAGGATATCCTTGATCGGTTTAGAAAAGAAGACATGTTGGCGGATTCCCAGGTTCTCGGTGAGACGTATAAGATATCGCAGGTAGAATTGATCGGCATCGCCAATTATTACCAGCTTGATCGATTTAGTTCTTTTAACGATTATCGGAAGCGCATTGATAGCATCCTCTTGGCATCTGTATGGACCAATATACCCGACAACCGAAATAATCTTTTCCTCAATCTCTCCAATACTTATACTTTTACCATCTTCCCAGGAGATTAATTTCTGCACATCGGGTAATGGCCTATTATTTAGATCAACACCATTATAGATCACAAATAATTTTCCGTTGGTGTTTAATCCTTTAAATTGCGAGGCAACAATTTTGGAGTTTGCGATTATATACTTAGATAATTTTATAATAATATAGAATAATAACCTGGCAGGCAAAAGTTTTAACCCTAAATCGGGAATATGATTTAGATACATCCGCATATGCCAGACATGAGGAATCCCTTGTACATAAGCAACCAGCGCCCCTAAAGGCGATAATTCGGTATTACTGTAAATTAATTCAATACGATTATTTTTGACGAATTTGTACATTTTAATAAATCGTCTTGGGAAATGAAATATAAAGCCAAGAATCGCCCCCAGGTGGCCTACCCATTGACCTTGTTGGGTTGTATACACCATGATTGATAAGCGGCTGAGTTTTTCCACCAAGGGTCCGTCTCCCGGCACAACTACAATGGGCAAGAGCTTGTTAGAATCAATGTTCTTAAGTAAGGTATAAAGGCTATTTTCCGAGCCGGACAAGCCAACTCGATGAGATATAAACAGGATACGTTTTTTAATCGAATTATTATTCACCGTATTTCACTTTTACCGACTTGTCGCCCGTGATTAGTGTTTAATTCAACTTTGATGGAAGGACAATCAGAGTAAATACATGTTTTGCAAAGGTCTAATTTTCTATTCTTCATTACATTTTCCCTGAATGACTTATATTTGCCATCCTTCCAGATCTCTTTGAAACTTTCTCTTATTGCATTTCCGAAATTGAACTTTCCGTATATATCGAAGCAACACATAACTACATCTCCATCACATGTAATAACCGCCATATTTAGAGAGGGGCATGGACCACCTTCTTTTAACTTTATATTTTTGTAGTCATCTACATCATACCTTGATATTCCTTCCTTAGGTAAAAAATTTTCTATTAAATTTTTCTTGTATGATTCACCACCATGAGGGTCGATATATAGTGTTTTAATAGAAGCAACATCAGCACCCATCTGATCCGCCAAGAGAACAAATTCATCTATCTGACCTTCGTTAGCCTTAGTACATACCATTTGTAGTTCTACAACAGGACTTTTCAAATGTAATTTCTTTCTTTTGTTAATTAGATTCCCTATATTATTAACGATTGCATCATAATTGCCGCTGCCTCTTATCTTTTTGTATGTTGTCTCATTTACTGCATCAAGCGAAATGATGATACGGCTTAACGGTGTTTTAAGAATTGCTTGTGCACACTCTGGACTCAACAACTCCCCATTTGTTGAGATAACAACATCAATCTTTTTATTAGCTGCATATACTATCATCCTCTCTATATCTTTGTTGAGTAATGGTTCACCACAAAATGATAAATTTATTTGGAAGCAAAAGAAACTTACATCGTCAATAATCTTTTTATAATCATCAAATAATAAAAGACTATTTTTTCTATATTTTGATGCTTTTACGGCCTGACAAATTGAACAATTCAAATTGCATTTACTGGATACTTCAATGAGAAGAGATGATGGATATCTTAACCACTTTGTATAAATCTTTTTTCTTATGAATCTAACATAGCCCGCGATACCATCCGTTCGTAGAACGGATACAGAACGATTTACAATTGTAAAAGGCCTAACAAGAATGTTCACAGTTATAACTCTGACTCGTTCCTGTAACTCACTTAACTTTTCCCACAACATAACAATTTCTCTCCACCTTCCAACAAAGCGCCTTGTCTTCCTATTTATTCCACCGTCTGTCTTTTTTATTAAAGTATCTTTATTATTATGTAGTTAATCAGCTCAGCCGGGCAACCGAGGTCACAAGTCTTTTGTAGAGTATAAAATCAGCTCTCTGCATAAAGACGGTCTTACAAACGGAATTCCCCGAGATTCTTTTGTAAACAATTAATATTACTATAAAGGCAAATGTGTAAGAAACTGATGTTGCCCATGCGGCACCGGCAATGCCAAATTCAGGGATCCAGAGGATATTTAAGATAATATTTAAGACAGTAGAAATAAGGCTAATATAAATATTCAGCTCCGGTTTTCCCCGACCATATAGATCATTAGCCAAGATTCTCCAACCACCCATTGTCACTGCTCCAATCAACAATATCTGCAATGGCCAAACAGAATCTGAAAATCTCTCCGAGTAAAACATAATTATTAACATCCTACCTAAAAAAAATAAAAAGAGAGCTCCCATGCTGGTGATAAGTAAAACATTACGACAGACAACGGGTGTTAACTCTTTTAGTCTCTTTTCGTCTGTCTCTGAAGATACCCGGGGAAAAAGCACTAATCCTGCTGATTGGGAAACGAGCCATATTTTTTCAGCCAGTGCTACCGCTATCGAATAGAATCCAACTGCCAACGGATTCAGGAAGATGTTAATTAAAAATATATCTATCCGGTAGTGTAAAAATCCAATAATATTACCCAGATAAACTTTAAAACCGTATTTGAAAGCTTCCTTTAAATAAGACTTATTGAAAAATAAGTAGAACTTTCCGACGCTCCTTTTGGCTAAATAAAATAGAACTATCGCCCCGACAAAGCAGGATAAAACATTAGCGATAATCGTCGCTTTCACTCCAAATTTAAATGTCAAGAGAAAGGCAAATAATATAATTAGAAATGTAAAAGACTGAAGAATATTAATAAAATTAAATTCTTTTATTTTCTGCAATCCCAAAAGAATATAATTTATGAAAGTTAAGAAAAACCCTAAGGGAACTAATAAAAGGGCTAAGTAAATATATATTTTTGCAACTCCAGGAAATAATGATTCACTTAAAAATACTACAATTATTAAACCCACCAGCAATCCAACAATACCAAGTGAAAAGGAAAGCATTACATTATTCCCAAGGATTTCATCCAGCGCATACTGCTTTTTCCCGATATAAAAAACAGAAGCCTGTCCGATGCCAAAGCTACCAAAAGTCATTAGTAATGAAGGAAGTAAAATTGCCAACGAGTAAACTCCTTTACCATTGGGTCCTAAGACTCGGGCAACGACAATAGAAGATCCAATGCCTAAAACAAGCTGCAATATCCTTGTGATAAAGGTAATTGAAGTATCTAATGTAAATTTACCTACTTGATTTTCCATATACGGCTAACAGCCATCTCCTCTTCCTTCTCAGAGGTGTTATTAGTCTAACTAAGGGTTTAATCAAAGATACAAGCAGAGATAAAAGATGATCAAAATATTTACTGCTTTCACGGTTTCGCAACTCTTTTTTGTTCTGATACCCACATTGGGGACATATTGCTGTTTCTGGGGGAAGCGGTCTTCTCCAGAAGTGATAAAATCTAAGCACTGAATAATTATAAGAACGGTATTCTATAACAGGCCCTATTTCCTTAACGCAGAGTAATTTTAAATCTTTAAATAAGTTATCCAGATTATCCTTATTAAAGCTTCTCATATGGAGATAGGGAATAAACCAACAGTAACATTTTGGACACATTACTAAAGAAAGTTCTAAATCTTCCTGGTTAGGTACTGTAATAACTATATGGCTTTTACTTACTCTCTGAAGTTCTGAAATTCCCTCTCTGAAATCATCTTCGGGAAGATGTTCTAAAACCTCAAGGCATAATACTAAATCAAAAGTATCATTTTCAAAAGGTAGACTAGTAATATTCCCCCTGATTTTATCTGTTCTCACATATTTTAATGCTTCTTCACTCGAATCTAATCCTACTACTTTCTTATTTGAAAAGGTGCCAACAAAGGTATTAACGAAAGCACCGTTGCCGCATCCAACATCTAAAATACTACCTGTATCAGGAGGAACAGCGTTGATAATTTCTTGTATTCTCTCCTTCTCTGCTGGCATCTTCAAATAGTCTTGATTCCAAAAAGTGGGTTGCTCATAATATTCTTTTCTATAATCCTTCATAGCATCCTCGGAAAAGCGGGAGAACGGCTATTTTTTCTCATTCTTTTTCCCGATCTTTCCCATGATCGATATTCGTCATGAGTATCTATTTAATTAGCTCGGTTTGTTTCTACCTGGCAGCCGGCTGAAAACTGTTGACTAAAATATCAACGATTCTCGGAGCGGTTTTGCCGTCCCATAATTCGTAAGCCTTGCCCTGCTTCCCTTTGCCATCCAAGACCTTGAATGCTTCGTTTATTATCTTCTGGGTATTATTCCATACCAAAACATTCGTCCCCTGGCTGATAGTTATCGGCCTCTCGGTAGTATCCCTCAAGGTCAGGCAGGGAATATCAAGAACGGTAGTTTCTTCCTGAATCCCTCCGGAGTCAGTCAATACGAATTTTGCTTGCATCATAAGGTTCAGAAAATCCAGATACCCTAAGGGTTCGAGCAAGTAGATACCTTTATTGACGGTCTTCTTCCTACGGCCGCTGCCCATATCATTAAAATGACGCCGGAGACCAAAGGTCTCGATCTGTTTTTTAGTACGCAAATGCGCCGGAAAGATAATAGGAATACGCTTGGCTATTTCGGTCAGGGCGGCAATTATCTTCGAGAATGAATCCTTATCATCAACATTGCTCGGCCGGTGCAGGGTCAACAACGAATAATCAGTTGTCAGGGAACCGCCATCTGATAAAGATTTTCGCAATCCGAGTCTTTCCAATATCTTTGACTTCTTGGCTTTCTCCAGGTTAAAAAGGAGGCTATCGACCATGATATCGCCAACGAGAAAAATCTTTGAATCAGGTATACCCTCATTCTTTAGGTTTTCATCGGCATCCGGAGAAGGAGTAAAAAGGTAATCGGAGATGGCATCGGTAAGTAAACGGTTTATTTCCTCCGGCATGGTTCGGTCAAAACTCCTCAGGCCCGCCTCCACATGGGCCACGGGAATATGCAATTTTACCGAAGCTAATGCACAGGCAATAGTGGAGTTTACATCACCGACTACTACAACTAAGTCGGGCTTCCCCTCCAATAGTACTTCTTCGAACTTTATCATTATCTGACCGGTCTGCTCCGCATGGCTTCCCGATCCCGCCCCGAGATAAATGTCGGGCTCGGGAAGCTCTAAGTCTTCAAAGAAAACCTTTGACATCTCGTAGTCATAATGCTGACCGGTATGAACCAGCACTTTGTTGATTAATCGGTTATGTCTCTTAATGGCCCGGATAATTGGGGCAACCTTCATGAAATTAGGTCGGGCTCCGGCAACGAGAAAGATCTTCATTTGTCTCTTAGCTATTGGGCTATTATTTAAATAAATTATCGGGTTAAGGTAGATTTCAGCCAGTTAACTTCGTTAGACAGTCCGTCCTCCAGCTTGCCCTGAGGATTGTATTTTAAGAGTTTCCTTGCCTTGGTAATGTCAGCTGCTGTATGCTTAACATCCCCTTTCTGAACGGAAACATATTTCAATTTCGCTTTTTTCTGCAGGATATTCTCTAAAACATCCAAAATATCCTTAACCGATGTCCTTGTTCCCCCGCCGATATTCAAGATCTCGCCATCCGGAGCATCGACGGCTGATATTGTCCCCGCAACAATATCATCAATATAGGTAAAGTCGCGGGTCTGGGTGCCGTCTCCGTAAATCTCTATCTCTCTGTCTTCAAACATCGCTCTGATGAATTTATAAAATGCCATATCAGGACGCTGACGGGGGCCATAAACGGTGAAGTAGCGGAGGATGGTAACTGGTACTCTGTAATTGTTAGAATACAGATAGCATAGATGCTCACCAGCCAGTTTGGTTACTCCGTAAGGAGAAACAGGTTTGGGCAAATTGCCTTCTGTCATGGGCAGATCGTCGGTATCGCCATAAACGGATGAGGAAGAAGCATAGATAAACTTTTTTATCCTGTTATCTTTTGCCCATTCAAGGAGTCTTTGGGTTGCCCTAATATTATTCTCTGTGTAAATCTCGATCTCCCCCCAACTGGCGCGAACGCCCGCTTGGGCGGCGAGATGGAAAATAACTAATTGCCGCTCAGGAAGTCGGGAGGGTGAAGCAGATACACTAACTTTCAATATTTTACCAAAATCAGCAGTGAGGAGGTTTTCTTCGTGGAACTTAAAGTTAGGCTGTTTTTTGAGCCACTCGATATTTTTCTCCTTCATCCCGCGAGGGTAATAATCCGTGAAGCACTCAATGCCAATAACTTCGTGTTGGTCCTTAACAAGACGCTCGGCAAGATGAGAGCCGATAAAGCCGCCAACACCCGTCACTAAAATTTTATGGGACCGGTTCTTTTTTCTCATTCCTCTTCCTTCCCCCGGAACTCTCCTCAGGTAGATTCCCTTATTACTTCCAGGTTCCCATCCCTCAATTTGTACTCGCCCCCACAATAGGTACACTCAACGTAATCGCCCTGGAATCGCAGCGTGGTTCCACACCGGCAGGCCCAGCCTGTTTGTTTTGCGGGGACACCGGCAACAACGGCGTAATCGGGAACATCAGTCTTTACTACCGCCCCTGCCCCGATTACGGCGTACTTGCCGATGGTAACTCCGCAAACGAGGGTAGCATTTGCTCCGATTGTCGCTCCTCTCCTGACCAGGGTATTTTTGAACTCGTGTTTTCTCTCGATAAATGCCCTTGGATTATAAACATTTGTGAAGACGGCGGACGGACCAACAAACACTTCGTCTTCAACCCTCACCCCTTTGTAGACGGAAACATTATTTTGAATCTTGCATCTGTCTCCAATTATAACGTCCTGACCTATCGTAACATTCTGCCCGATTATACAGTTCTTCCCTATCCTTGAACCCTTAAGGATATGGGAGAAATGCCATATCCTTGTGCCTTCTCCTATCTCAACATTATCATCCACATAACTGCTCTCGTGGACGAAATAATTATTGTCCTTTGCAGCAGATTTGGTATTTATGCTGCCTCTTAACGATTCTTCCGCAAACTCCAGGACTCTCAACACGCGTAAGCCTTCTTCGGCATCGGTTCTGGGAGCTTTTCGATTGGAGATACAATCAATAAAGTGACCGAGCTCCTCCTTCAGTGGCTCCTTTTCTTCGATATCCACGGTTTGATACTCCGCCTTTTGCGCTATCGGGATCTTGCCTTCCATCCACTGGATACTGTGAGGATATATGAATAATTTTTCCTGTGACAGATCGTCAAATACCGCCATAGCTTTTGTCCCTACCACTACAAGT
Source organism: Deltaproteobacteria bacterium (assembly GCA_020345765.1). Classification (GTDB taxonomy): domain Bacteria; phylum Desulfobacterota. The sequence goes on along the minus strand of CP070770.1, from coordinate 271,379 downwards.
TTTTGCTCCTTGAAGGGATGCAGCCAGCTGACGAAGATATGGCCTTTCACCTCCTTCTTGAAATCGAGGGTCATCATAGTTGTATCGTAAGTCCCTCTATTCAGATAGTCCCCTCCAAAGGCACGGACCCCTACCGGCTCCTCGTTGAGGATCATAAGAATGACTGAGATATCATGGGGGGCAAAGGACCAGAGAATATTTTCTTCGGTTCGAAGCTTACCGATATTGAGGCGGTTGGAATAAATATATTGAATCTTGCCAAGTTCGCTCTTATCGACCATCTCCTTGAGTTTCACAATGGCTGGGTGATATTGCAGGATATGTCCGACCATGAGAATACGATCCGCCTTCTGGGCAAGGCGGACAAGGTCCTCTCCCTCACCGGTCGAAAGGCTTAAGGGCTTTTCGACAAAAATATCCTTGCCCGCTTCCAGTGCTTTCTTTACCAGTTGATAATGGCTTTCCGCCGGGGTTGCGATGGCAAGGGCCCTAACATCAGAGTTAAGCAGAACATCTTCAAATGAAGTAGTAAAATTTAACCGGGTAAATTTTCTTTTATACTTTCTTATGATCTCTTTATCAGAATCACAGACGGTATGTAGTACATCAAGCTCATCAAGGCACCTTAAGATATTCTTGCCCCAATAACCTGCCCCTATTAATGCAATAAATTCCTTCATACTTTCACCTTCCCGCTCGTGTGGTTTATTTATTTTCTTCTAATTTTGACGATTTGGGCCCACAGAAATCTCTTTTCCTTAAGAAACCGCCTGTTCTCTCTTATTCCCATTCATCCTTTATAAGCGTATATATCTTTGTCCCTCCCGCCCGAACTCTCTTCAACCTCGAGATAACCTTCTGATCGTATTCGGCTTTGGTTACCAATACCGCATCCGGCTTCAATTCGGAGATAGTCTCTATCGGCTGCACCATTACTCCAACCGATGAAACCTTACCATCAGAATCCTCATCTACAATGCCCAAAAACTTTAAGTTAACCCCCTGGAGTGTGATATATGCTATCTCCATCAGGTCGCCGGTGCCGCAGAACACTACGCTCCTGGCCCCGTCGGCAAAGATCTCCTCAAGCTTGGTGAATACCTCTTGTTTTGCCTCCAAATAGAAATTAATTGTCCGCTTCAGATAATTATAGGTAAGCCTCGACTTTTCCTGGAATCCCTTTGGGGTAAGGTAATATCCTACCCGCTTGTGGTTGATTCCCTTGATTTTG
>CP070770.1:258602-270048 GCA_020345765.1 Deltaproteobacteria bacterium | reverse complement strand
ATCTTCGCTCGCTTGACCCCTTCCATCTCCTCAGTAATTTCGAAGGCCTCAACCAGCCTTTTCGGCCTCGGTCTCTTATATCCCCGGTACTCCTTCTCACCTCGGAGATAGTTATCGATGGAAACCGCTGCTCTCTGCCCGGCGGCAATTGCATCGATCACTGCTGCCGGCCCGGAAACGACATCTCCCCCAGCAAAGACCCCGGGGAGTGTAGTCTCCAGTGTCTGCTCGTTGACCACCAAGAGGTTCCACTTTGTGACCTTTATTTTATCCAATGGGAGGAAAGATAAGTCCGGTTCCTGACTAATTGCCGGGATGACTGCATCAGCATCAATGGTAAATTCTGAGCCCTCAATTGGGATCGGCCTTCTTCTTCCGCTGGCATCTGGCTCTCCCAACTCCATCTTGATGCACTCCATTCCGGTTACCTTCCCGTCCTTACCCAGGATCTTGACCGGGGCTGCCAGGTAATTGATCTTCACCCCTTCCTCCTCCGTGGCCTGGATCTCCGATTCATGGGCGGGCATCTCCTGACGGGATCTCCGATAAACAATGTTAACCTCTTTGGAGCCGAGCCGCAGGGCAGTCCGGGCAGAATCAACGGCGGCATTACCTCCGCCGATGATAATTACCTTATCACCGGGCTTTTTTCGATCTCCCAGGTTTACCTGCTTAAGGAAACTGATGCAGTCCAGGACGCCAGTATATTCATCCTCGCCGGGGATTCCCAACTTTAGCCCTTTATATGCGCCGGTGGCAATAAATATTGCTTTATACCCATGCTCCCTAAGCTCATCCAGGGTAAGATCCTTACCGATGGTAGTATTAAGCTTAATATCCACCCCTAAGGCCTCAATTGCCTCAATTTCCGCCCGGATTATCTCCTGGGGAAGGCGGTATTCCGGAATACCGACGGTAAGCATCCCTCCGGCAACCGGGAGTGCCTCAAACACTGTTGTCTTATATCCCCGGAGCGCCAGGTCATGGGCAGCAGTCAGGCCTGCCGGACCCGAGCCGATAATCGCGACTTGCTCTTCCCTGGTCTTCTCAGTGGCTGTCGGCTTTTTCCCCGGATGGGCGAGTTCCCAATCAGCGAGAAAGCGCTTCAGGAAACGGATAGATACCGGGTCGTCATCCTCGCCCCTTTTGCATCTACCCTCACAGGGATGAGTACATACCCGGCCGCAGATTCCCGGAAAAGGATTATCTTCCCTAATAAGATCCAGGGCCTCCTGAAACCTGCCATGGGCAATGAGGGCAACGTAACTGGGGACATCAAGTCCCACCGGACAGGCATGCTGGCAGTCGCAGGGAACCAATCGTTTGCAGACCGAGGTAGGACACCACTTTTCCTTAATATGGGCCTCGTATTCATCCCGGAAGTAACGGATGGTAGTCAGTACCGGGTTGGGGGCAGTCTGCCCCAGACCGCAGAGGGAAAGCTCCTTGATGTTCTGGGATAACTCCTCCAGGAGTTCAATATCCCCTTCTTTTCCCCTACCCTCGGTGATATCATTAAGGATGTTCAGCATCACCTTGGTCCCGAGACGGCAAGGGGTACACTTTCCACAGGACTCATCGGCAATAAAATCAAGAAAGAACTTGGCGAGATCCACCATACAGGTGGTCTCGTCCATTACGATCAAGCCCCCCGAACCCATGATTGCCCCAGCCTCGGTCAGCCGCTCATAGTCAACCGGGAGATCAATTAATTCTTTGGGGATACATCCCCCTGAAGGTCCTCCGCTCTGCACCGCCTTGAACTCTTTCCCATCGGGGATACCTCCCCCGATCCCATAAATGATATCCCGCAGGGTAATACCCATCGGAACTTCCACCAGACCGGTATTGTTTACTTTCCCAACCAGGGAGAAGATCTTGGTGCCTTTGCTCTTCTCCGTCCCGATCTGGGAGAACCAGTCTCCCCCTCTTTCGATAATCGGCGGGATATTGGCCCAGGTCTCAACATTGTTGTTATTCGTCGGTTTTCCCCACAGGCCCTTCTGGGCAGGGAAAGGTGGTCTCTGCCGGGGCCGTCCGATTTTCCCCTCGATGGAAGCAATCAGGGCGGTTTCCTCTCCGCAGACAAAAGCCCCTCCACCCCGGATTACCTTAAAATCAAAACTGAAATCGGTATCAAAAATATTTTCACCTATAAGACCGTATTCCCGGGCCTGTTCAATAGCAACATTAACTCTTTGCAGAGCTAAAGGGTATTCATCCCGGATATAAATGTACCCAGCATGGGCCCCCATTGCCCGGGCACCGATAAGCATCCCTTCCAGAACCGCGTGGGGATCGGCCTCGAGAACACTTCGGTCCATAAAGGCTCCCGGGTCTCCCTCATCAGCGTTGCAAATGATATACTTCTCATTCCCCTTGGCATTTCGACAGAACTCCCATTTCATCCCGGTAGGGAAACCGGCCCCTCCCCTTCCCCGGAGCCCGGACTTCTTTACCTCCTGGATTATCTCTTCCGGATTCATCTCCGTCAGGGCCTTCCCCAGGGCGCGGTAGCCATCGAAGGCAATGTATTCATCGATTTTCTCCGGGTCAATAAGACCCCGATGCCTCAGCACGATCAGCCTTTGATGCTTGAAGAATTCTATATCACTCATCTTGGGAACTGGCACGGCCTCTTTCTCCGGCTGATACATCAGTTTCTTTACCGGCCTACCTTTCAGCAGGTGCTCTTCGACCAGATATGGAACATCCTCTTCCGTGAGCTGTTGATAGAAGATTCCATCAGGCTGGACTACTATAATTGGTCCGCGTTCGCAGAAGCCGTTACATCCGGTCATTACGATCAATACCTCTTTTTCCAGGCCCCTTTTTACTATTTCTTTCTCCAGGGCATCTCTGATCCGGTAAGAACGGTTGGAAACACACCCGGTCCCGGCACAGACAAGCAGATGCGCTCGATATGTCTTCAGTTTATCTTCCACTTCTTCAACCTATTTATATAGCTCCAGAATATCCGGAACCTGGCTCGGTTCCAGCTTTCCGTGAAAGTTCCCGTCGACAACTATTACCGGAGCCAAACCACAGCAACCCACACAGCGCACCGTCTCCATGGTATAACGGTCGTCTTCGGTGGTTTCTCCCTCCTTGATCTTAAGGTCCCTTTCGAGCCCTCTTAAGAGCCCAGCCCCTCCTTTAACGTGGCAGGCGGTTCCCAGGCAGACATTCAATAAATGCCGCCCTCTCGGCTTCAGGCTGAAAGCCTTATAAAAAGTAGCAATAGCGTAAATTCGAGTCAAGGGAACATTTAATCTTACGGCCACATCTCTCAGGTCATCTTCCGGAAGGTAGTTCTTTTCTTTCTGGATATCCTGCAGTACCGCAATCAGTGCCGAGTCATTATAGTCATGACTCTCCAGGATATTCTCAGTCTCCTCTATATACATATGAACTCCCCTTATTATTAATTAAAAAATACTAATAAGTAGTTTCGCTCCCTACACCTAAGACGTGTTCCTGGACAACCTTACCCCCGAGGACATGCTCGTCAAAGATCTTCAGAATCTTCTCCTCGGTAAGGTCTACATACTTAATCGGGGGTTGATCCTGCAATTCTACCGTAGCCATAGGCTCGCGGCTGCACAGTCCGGCACAACCAGAAGTGGTAACGATAACGTCCTTGATCTCTCTTTTCTCAATCTCATCCAATAGGGTACTCATTATATTTCTTGCTCCCGAGGCAATCCCGCAGGTTCCCATATGCACGGTGACCTTTGCCCGGCTTCCCCCTTCCCGCAGTATGGTAGTTCCCCTTACCTTCTCTCTGATCTTCTCTAGATCCTCTAATTTTAACTTAGCCATAGCTCTTCCCCTCTTAGCAAGAAAAAGAAAACAATCTCACCAGGAATTAACTCCAATTTCCTCTAGGCCTTCCTTAAAAATCCCCCGAATGAATCTTACAACTACTGGATTATCCAGAGGAACTCCGTCAAGAGCCTTTTTAAGCTCCGATGTATTCAGAGAGAAATCCAAATCATCCCTTTTATGATAATAGGAAAGATTAATCTCAGGGTTTCCAATGATTAAAGTCACCATAGTATCTATAATGTTCCCTAACGGCTGTCGATCGATATTACTGTGTTGAAAGGTTGCCTGAATAGTCGTGCCTTCTTCTTTCGTAGAGTTAATCGTAAAATTACCGTTGCTCCTTCTTGTTGCCTCCGCAAACAGTGATAATCCTAAACCCACCTTTCTGGTAGTTCTGGTAGTATAAAAGGGATCGAGGACTTTCTCCACTACCTCTTTATCCATCCCCTTACCGTTGTCCTTAATCTCGATACTCAATTGATCCTTGTTCAAATCTTCCCGAATCTTTATCCCAATATCCTTGGCCCCGGCAATTATGGAATTCTCAACGATATCCAGAATATGGAGGGAAAGCTCTTGCAACGTGAATACCTTAACTTAATATCCTTCTTCCCTCTACATTGCCGAAGGCTTTCCTGATCTCTCCGATCTTCGCTTCCTTTAATAAAAATACCGTAGACTTCTTACCGATATCCTCTAGAAAATGGGCATCGGAGGAGCTTATCAGAGGATAATCGGAATATTGCGAAAACTTAGTCTTTGCTTCCTCCCGGTTCATATGGGGCGAGATCTCCAAGGCATCCAGCTCCAGACCCTCGGGTATTACCCCTAATTGACCGATAATACTGAAGCTTTCCTTGTCAATATGGGACGCAATTGCCAACCCTCCTAGGGAGTGGATGATTTCTACGGATTTATCGAGGGTTAAGGTTGTTGCCCCGATTAGCAGTCTTTTATTAAGATCCTCCACTTCATCCAATTCGTTGACCACTACCTGGTAGCCAAAAATGCTTTCATCGTTTTCTCCCGGAAGCAGGTTAGCATAGACAATGTCCTGTAACTCTAATGCTTGTTCCGGTCCGTCAAATAGGGCAACTAAATGGGCTTCCTCCGCGGAGGTAACCTCCATCCCTGCTAAAATGTTCACTTTTGTTCCCGATGCCACTTTTATTGCTACCTTGATATTCTCCGCCGAATTATGATCGCAGACGCCAATAATGTCCAACCCTTTCTTTTCTGCTTCTTCAACAATTGCCTTCGGTGACATCTTCAGATCGCCGCAGGGCGAAAGACAGGTATGAATGTGCAAATCCGCCTTGAACTCCTTGAGCATCAACGCAGCCCGGAAATGCCCAACTCATACATTCTGCCTACCAGCTCAAAAGCCGGTAATTTGCTGATCAGAATGGGAAGTGCCTCCCCCTCTGCTTTCTTTAGGGTCTCCTCCTCCGGTTCCCTACTATTATTAATAATTATGCCCGCAAGTTCTTTCAAAGTACCCACTGCCGCAATATTAGGATGAATCTGGAGGGTTACCCAGATATCCCCCTTTTTACAGTTTGCCATAACATCAGAAAGGAGGTCGCTCACATACCCACCCGTCACTTCGGTCTCCAGGTTACCGCTGGCTGATTTTACCTCCAAATCAAGCTTCTCAACAAGCTCCTTCAACTTCATCTGTTCCTCTTTCGGCTAAAACATAAATTAATTGAAATCCGCGACAATTAGACCCTCACCCCTGCTTTTTCAATCAATCTAAACACACAATCGGTTATCTCTGCCTTTCCTTGAACAATATCCTCGGCCAAAGTCTGGCAATCCGGAGCCCCGCAGGCGCCGCACTCCTTCCCTTCCAACTGCTTGATTATCTCCTCCCTCTCCTTCATCTTTTCAATGGCTACCCGGGGTTCCCGATCCAGAGGAGGGATCGGAGTTGGCGCTACCTTTTTCTCCGAGGAAAAATAACCTTCCTCCCAGAGTTGCAATATCGCCTCATCAATGACCCGGCTTTGTTCCCCAAACATCTTGATCAGCCTTGATATCTTACTCTTAGCTAAATATTGATTTTCCACGGTCAGCGGACCACTGACGCAACCCAAGGGACAGGCGTGGCATTCGAGGTATTCAATATTTTTTAACTTATAACTTTCAATATCCTCCAGCATCTTATTTACATTCTCTATTCCCGCTACCGCCAGACAGTTATCAAGTCCCAAACCATTAACTACTCCTTCGCTTACCGCCCAACCTATTCCCACGCCACTAGATTGCTGTAAGACGGTATCCTCTTCCAAGTCTCTTAAGTAAGACAACAGGGAACCGTAAATATCGGAGATTGCAATTGCCCCGTCAAAATATGATTTTTCTCTAGTTGGCGGATTATTGATGGATATCATCTTCGACGGACAGGGGGTAATGTAGATAACCCCGATTTCTTCTGTGGAAAGATCAAGTTTATTGGAGATCCTGTCTTTTAATGCCTTTGCGGCCAACTCCCGGGGAGCGTCAATGGGAATGATGAGATCAGTGAGCTCCGGGAACCTTACCTGAATCAGGCGGACAACCGCGGGACAGGTCGAGGATATTTTCGGCCGGCGTTCATCCTGACCTTTTAAATTTTCCAAGTAATACCTGATCGCAGCCGTTGTCATCTCACAGGTCCAGGCCACATCGTAGACATAATCAAACCCCAGCCTTTCCAGTCCCAAAAGTATCTTGTTGGGCAGAACATCTTTGCCGAATTGGCTATAGAGAGCGGGCGAAGGCATGGCAATATTATATTTAAACTTATACATGAGGTCGAGATAAGCGGTAGTTAGCGGGATTATGGCCTGCTTAGGACATGCCCACAAACAAACGCCGCAATCGATGCATCTCTCGTCAAGGATAACCGCCTTACCTTCCTTCACTCTGATCGCATTGGTGGGGCAGGCCTTCATACAGACCACGCAGCCGACGCACTTATCTTCCTTTACTGCTATGGAATGATAGTTACTCAATTACCATTCTCCAATCCATAATCAGGTACTTATAGTTACCTCCACCCTGGTTCCCTTACCCACAATTGAATTGATCTTGAAATCGTCGGAATTCTTCTTGATATTTGGTAATCCCATACCCGCCCCAAATCCCATCTCTCTTATCTCATCAGTAGCCGTAGAGTATCCTTCCTGCATGGCCAGCTCAATATTCTCTATCCCATTTCCTTCATCTTCCATCACCAGCTTTATCCTGTCTGGGGTTACCTCAAAGCTAAGAGTCCCCTCGCGGGCATACATTACCACATTCATTTCTGCTTCATAGGCCACAATTGCTACCCGTCGGATAATATCTGAATTAATTCCGATCTCCTTAAGTATGTTCCTTACCTTGCACGATACCTCACCGGCATTGGCAAAATCCCCTCCCCTGACGGTAAAACCCTTTCCAAAGATGCTACTCTCCTCAACCATCGCCAACTGCTTCTTTTAATTGAGAAACACCAACCATCCCATTCTCATACAACATTCCGCAGGATTCAAACATAAGGAACCGGGTAGCCAAAATAGGTATATTCTTGGATTCGGCCAGCTTTATTACTCCCTCATCCGGCCTCTTGCCCCGGACAAAAACAACTGCTTTAATGTCCGCTATCTCCGCCGTCCTTATTGCCTGGGCATTGGTCAGTCCGGTTAAAAGAAGCGCCCCCCGTTTAGTAAAGGCCAAGACATCGCTCATTAAATCGGAACCACAGGCAGTGTCTAATTCAAGATCCAGACTTTCTTCTCCGCACAGAACCTCTGCCTGGAGTATCTTTTGTACTTCACTAAGCTTCATACTTCAGCTGACCTCAATTTCTTTAGGTTTTCCGCCATTGAACTGGCAACCTCGGCAAACCTATGCCCCATATTGGGAGCCAGATTGTAGATCTCCAGTCTCTCTTTCTCCAGACCGATTTCTTCCAGAATTCCTTTCAGATATTCAACCCTTTTCCTTGCCCGGATATTCCCGGTTAAGAACTTGCAGTTTTCATCATGACAGGCAAGTACTATCACTCCTTCGGCCCCGAGTTCAAAAGCTCTAAGGATATGAATCGTATCGACTTTTCCGGTGCAGGGAACCCGGACAACATTCAAATTATCCGGCAGGCTTAATCCCATCGTCCCGGCCATATCCGCTGCCTCGTAGGCAGATTGATAACAGCAAAATACAACGATCTTTGAAGAGGCTTTTTCCAATCTCACTCCCACAATCTATTTATTTAAAATTTCCTCCAGCTCCGTCAGGATCTGATCGTTCGTATAGTTTTTCACCTGGATCGCTATCGCCGGGCATTCGCTGGCACAAACACCGCAGGCCTGACACAAGCCCTCGGAGGCCTCGGCGGCCCGGGTCCAGCCGATCGCTCCGTGAGGACAGAAACGGACACAGGTGAGACAGAGCGTACACTTGCCCTTCTCAATCGTCCACCGGTTGTCATTGACCTTTATCTTGCCCGGGGAAAGGAGGCTTACTATCTGGGTCGCCGCACTGCCGGCATCGGCCAGGACTTCCACGATATCCATCGGCTGACGGCAGGAACCCACCAGGAATATCCCGGATTTGTTGGATTTTACCGGCACTTGGTGAACATTGTCCTGCTGGAAGAACCCCCTCGGACCGAGCTTGATATCAAGGGTGCCCCGGAGGGCTGCGAAATCCTCAGTCGGGACGAGGTTTTCCTCCAATACTAAAAGATCGCAGGGGATCTTGACCTGGGGAATTCCTTTCTCCCCGGCACTCAAGAAATAATCGCTAACTACCGCTTTGATCTCGGAGCCGTTAGTGACGAAGCTCGGCGGGTTCCCGTTATATTTGAAGAATATTACCCCCTCTTCCCTTGCTTTCCGGTACATTTCCTCCAGCCGGTCCCCGGCTACCTTCATCTCCTGGCAGGCAACATAGGTAAGGCAATCGTATTTCCCCTTCAGTAAAAGTGCATTTTTCAGTGCCGAGGCTGTCGAAAGTTTGGAATCCTCACCAATCATCCCGGTTACGAACAGCACATGCGCTTTATTATCTCCCTTGAACCGGGCATCGCTCTTCTCCGGGGAAGCAAGGATCTCCTCCAATTGAAGCTGGGTAACGACTTTTTCCGAGAGGTCAATACCATAGCTTTCCCGGGGGAATCTGGTACTTAAACCAGTAGCGACCACGATTGCCCCTACATTAAGATCCTTCTTTTCTCCTGACTGCTTTATTTTCGCAGTGAAGTTTCCCGGTGAACCATTTAGTTTAACCAGTTCGGTCTCAGTTAGGATCTCGATATTATCGTCTTTATTAACCAGGTCGACCTTCGCCTGAACATAATCCTTGGGATTCTCCTCAATCACATAAGATTTATTAAGCTTAAGCGTCCTTCCTCCCAGGGCGGAACTTTTCTCAATGAGGGTAACCTTAAATCCCAGTTTAGATAGCTCCAAAGCAGTTTCAAGCCCGGCAATACCCCCACCGATAGCGAGCACCTTTTGCTCAGCCGGAACATCCACCTCATCAAAGGCTTCCAGGCTTTTAGCTCGGCTTACTTTTTGGCGGATATCCTCAAGGGCTTTTCTGGTAGCAGTATCTTTTTCCGGGAAGACCCAGGAACACTGCTCCCGGATATTACTGATAACGAGAAACTCTGGGTTAATCCCGGCTTCTTTCAAGGTCCGGGCAAACAGCTCCTCATAGAGCTTGGGGGAGCATCCCGCAATAACTACCCGCTCGACCCCTTCCTTCTTCATAAGTGAGCTCAGCTTTTCCTGTTCCGGCTTACGGCAGAGGGACTCAAACTCCTCGATACACTGAACTCCCCCGGCGGATTGAACCTCTTCTTTGAGCTTCTTGATGTCAATCCTCTCGGAGATTGTCTTACCGCAATTACAGAAAAAGACCCCGATTTTAGCAGATTCAGACATAATATTAATTTTTAGATGTTAATAATGAGACTACTTCTTCCGCCGCCCGCATCCCCTGGGCTATCGAACTGTTAATATCCTTGGGGCCCTGACATGCACCCGCTAAAAATATCGCCCCATCCGCTGCCTTCAGTGAGCCATTCGAGCTTATTACCTGATAGAATCCGTCCTCTCCTGCCTTTATCCCCAAGGTTTCGGCCAAATTCTCTGCATTATCGTTAGGGGTAATCCCTACTGAGAGTACCACCAAGTCGAATCCCTTCTGACAAATCTTACCCCCAGCAATATCCTCATACCCAATAATTATTCCCTGGGTGGGGGTCTCATCCAAGTTGCCAGGCATTGCGTGGATAAAATCCACCTCCTTGCGGACCTTCTCGTAGAATTCATTGAATCCTTTACCTGCACTCTGGAGATCCATATAGAATATTGACACATCGGTCTCCGGCAACCGGTCCCGGATCAGGCGGGCGGATCTCATCGCGAATGCGCAGCAGTACCGGGAACAGTAACTGTTTTCTTGCCGGATATCCCGGCTTCCCACGCACTGGATAAAGGCTACGCTCTTCGGCTCTTTCCCGTCGGAAGGCCGGGTCAATTTTCCCTGGAACCGGAACTGTTCCTCCAGCTCCAGGGCAGTTATGACATTCGCCATCCTTCCGTATCCGTATTGCCTCTTCTCGCTGGGATCGAAGGGCTTGAACCCGGTAGCGACAATTACCGAGTCCACTGTGAGAGTGCTCTCCCGGGCCTCTTCTTTTAAGTCCACCGCCTTTACTGGGCACACCTCCTGGCAGACCCGGCAATCCTTACCCTGAAAGTTGAGGCATTTAGCTACATCAATATAATAACTGTTAGGAACTGACTGGGGCTGAGGAAGCTTTATCGCTTTTGGTTCGGTAGGACATTTTTCCGTGCAGAGGCCGCAGGCAGTGCATTTGCCGGAATCCACGAAACGGGGCCGCTGGCTTAGTTTAACCTCAAAACCATCCCCACTTTTTGTTAGCCCCTTGACCTCCGAATTGGCAAGAAGGGTTATCCCCGGATGGGCCGCGATTTCATCCATATTATAATTGATCAGGCAGACCGAGCACTTATTACATTCCTCCGAGGCCTTGCAGCAGAAGCGCGCCCCGTAACCGCCGATATTAGGCTCCCTCTCGACCAGAGTGACTTCAACACCATTGTTAGCCAACTCCCGGGCCGCGCTCATCCCGGCGATACCGCCACCGATTATTAGGGCTTTCTTACTATCTTTAGCCATCTGAACCCTGCGGCTCCAATCTTCCGAGCAGTTCCTTGGTCTTTACTACATTCATCTGCAACCCAAGATCCTTGGGATCAAATCCCATTGCCAAACCGAGGAGCTGGGGATAGTAAAAGACCGGCAGATTATACTGCGTTTCAAATGCAGCCTCAATGGACTTTTGATTACTGTCATACATAACATTGCAGAAAGGGCAGACCAGGGTAATTGCATCCGCTCCCGCCGCCTTGATATTATCCAGTTTTTCCCTTGATATGCCTAATGAGACCTTCTCATTAATTGCGATCACTGCCCCTCCGCAGCACTGCATATTGTTCTGATAATCCGCATATTTCGCCCCGGTTACCTCAATCAGCTCTCGCAGTGACTGCGGTGCCTCCGGGTCGTCAAAGTTATCATAAATTTCGGACGGCTTTAGATAATGACACCCATA
>CP070770.1:246742-258502 GCA_020345765.1 Deltaproteobacteria bacterium | reverse complement strand
CGCTTTCACCTCCTCCTGGGGTTCCTCAGTTTTTACCTCCTCCTGGGTTTCTTCCGCTTTCACCTCCTCCTGGGGTTCCTCAGTTTTTACCTCCTCCTGAGTTTCTTCCGCTTTCACCTCCTCCTGGGGTTCCTCAGTTTTTACCTCCTCCTGGGTTTCTTCCGCTTTCACCTCCTCCTGAGCCTCCTCCTTAGCAGATGTTTTAGAAAAATCTTCTTCCGGAAGCTCTCGGGGGAAAAGATCTCCCAAGCTTGGGACTGCCTTCCCCTGTTTATCCATGAATTCCTGAACTTCGGCCTTCTCCCGGGAAAACTCCAAGGCCCGGACACTCAGGGCGATTCTTTTTTCTTTCGGCTCGACTCTTAGGACTTCCGCCTCAATGGTATCGCCTACCTCCACTCCCATTTCGGCCGCAGTCTTCTTCTCCTCTCCTAACTCGGAAATATGCACTAATCCCTCAATACCTTCTCTCAGTCTTATAAAGATTCCGAAATCGGTAATGCTGGTCACTTCTCCTTTGACTGCCTTTCCCACCTCATACTCCTTTTCCGCTTCTTGCCAGGGGTCAGGAACTAATTGCTTCACTCCCAATGACAATCTTTGGTTCTCCTTATCTATATTCAGAACCACCGCTTTGAGCGTTTGGCCTTTACTATATACCTCTGAAGGGTGCTTTATATGCTGAGTCCAGGAGAGATCTGAGATATGCACCAATCCATCAATGCCTTTCTCTACCTCAATGAATATCCCGAAATCGGTAATGTTCCTGATCTTCCCCTCGATCTCGGTCCCAACAGGATATTTCTCCTCGATAAGATCCCAAGGATTGGGCTCCATCTGCTTCAGTCCCAAAGAAATTCGCTTGCTCTCTTGATCTACATCCAAAACCATTACCTCGACCATATCTCCGACCGATAGCAATTTTGACGGATGTTTAATCTTCCGGGTCCAGGACATCTCGTAAATATGGATAAGTCCCTCAATTCCCTTCTCCAACTCGATAAAGGCACCATAATCAGTTAGGCTTACCACCCGGCCTTGGACCCGGGAGCCAATAGGATACTTTTCCGCTGCCTGAGTCCAGGGATCCGGAGCAAGCTGTTTTAGCCCCAGGGAAACCCTCTCCTTCTCCGGATCATATTTTAGCACCTTCACATCAATTGTATCCCCTACCGAAAGAATCTCTAAAGGGCTGCTCACTCTTCCCCAGGACATATCGGTAATATGCAGTAAGCCATCGATCCCTCCCAGATCAACGAAGGCTCCATATTCGGTGACATTCTTGACAATTCCCTTCAATACCTGACCCTCTTCCATGCTTTTAAGGGTCTGCTCCTTCAATTGGTCTCTCTCCGCCTCCAGAAGAGCTCGCCGGGAAAGAACAATATTACCTCTGGCCTTATTGAACTTGAGTACTCTGAACTTGAAATTCTTACCAATAAGGCTATCCAGATCCCTTATTGGACGTACATCTACCTGCGATCCGGGCAAGAAAGCAGTTACTCCAATATCCACGGAAAGACCTCCCTTAACCCGGGATATGACCCGGCCCTCTACCACCGCCTCCCCGTCGCTCGCCTTACTGATCTTATCCCAGACCCTCATCTTATCAGCCTTGTCCTTGGAGAGAACGATTATGCCATCTTCATCCTCCTTCCTCTCCAGAAGCACATCTACCTCATTACCTACCTCTACATTTAGGTTTTGTTTTTCATCGATAAATTCGTTTATCGGAATGAGTCCTTCGGATTTATATCCAATATCCACCACTACAAAGTCTCTATCAACTTGGATGATCTTCCCTTTTATGATCTCCCCTTCCTTGATATCCTTCAAGCTCTGCTCATATAGACGCTGAATCTCTTCCTGACTCTCTTCTGCCTCTGCGTCCTCGGCAAGAGCATCCTTCGGCTCATCGGCTTCGGGAATGTTTGTCTCATTCTGCATTAAGTAACCCTCCTTTTTACCAGTATTTTCAACTACTTTATAGCATAGTCAAAAATAAATATCAAGCTTTTATCCCGTTCCTCTCAAAATCTTGAACCTTTTCTACGATCTGGTCAATTAGCCAGCTGGGAGTAGAAGCCCCCCCGGTCAGTCCCACCCTCCTCGCTCCCCTAAACCAGGAAGCCTTCATTTCTCCGGCCTCTTCGATGTGATAGGTACGGGGATTCACTTCCTGGCAGATCTCAGCTAATTTGTTGGTATTTGAGCTATTATACCCACCAACAACCAACATACAATCCACCTTGCCGGCCAACCTCCTGGATTCCAACTGACGCTGGGCAGTAGCGCTGCAGATGGAATTTAAGACCCGTACTTCCTGGGTTTTCTCCAGGACTTTAGCTACAATCTCCTTCAAGTTCTCCAGCGTCTGGGTAGTTTGTGTCACCACCCCCACCCGCTTCCTTCGTTTCAGTCCTCTCAGCCCTTTCGGGGAATCAATTACCAAAACCTCCCCTCTTGCCTGCCCCATGATTCCCTGGACTTCCGGATGCCTGCGGTCTCCCACGATCAGAATAAAGTATCCCTCCTCGGCAAGGCGGCGAACAAACTGCTGCGACCTCATTACGAAAGGACAGGTAGCATCAACAATCTCCAACCCCCGGCCCCGGGCCTTCTCTATTACCTCCGGGCTAACCCCATGGGAACGAAGGATAATCGTGCCCTCTTTGATTTCCTCAAGTTTTTCTTTTTCCTGAACCCCGGAACACTTAAGTTCCTCCACTACTTGAGGATTATGGATAATGGGACCAAGACAGAAGACCTTATTTCTTTTCTTGGCCGTGCTGAAGGCCAAATTGATTGCCCGCTTGACCCCGAAGCAGAAACCCGCTGATTTCGCTAACAATATCTCCATCTCAATTTCATATTGTAGATTGTAAATTTTAGATTTCAAATTTACAATCTATTATGTATCCCAGCATCTCCTCTAAGACCTCCTGTATCCCTTTATTGGTAGAATCAATAACAACCGCTTCATCTGCCTTTTTCAGAGGGGCAAAATCTCGGGTGCTATCTTTAAGATCCCTCTCCTTTATCTCCTCCAGAACCTCCTTTAGTTCTATTTCCTTCCCATTCTGCCTCAATTCATTGCACCTTCTTTGGGCCCTTTCGGTGAGGGAAGCATCGAGATAGAACTTCAGATCTGCCTGGGGAAATACCACCGTCCCGATGTCCCTGCCCTCCAGAACCACCCCTCCCTTCTCTCCTATTCTTCGCTGGAGCTCGACTAACTTCTCCCGGAGTAACGGCTTTGCCGATATCGCCGAGGCCAATATTCCCATCTCGGGATCTCTAATCTCTCCGGATACATCCTCACCCCTAAGCAGGATTTTAACCTTCCCCTCCTCAATCGTAAAACTGATGTCCAACTCGGAGCAAAACTTGGCAAACACCTGGACATCATCAATGTCCACCCCCGCCCTCCTGGCCCCGAGCGCCGCGGTTCGATACATTGCCCCGGTATCGATATAAAGATGGCCTAACCTTTCCGATAACAACTTGGCCAGGGTGCTCTTGCCTGAACCCGAAGGACCATCAATGGCGATGATTAGTTGTTTCTCCACACCCAATACAAATTTTAGATCGCAGATTGTATTTTGGAAATGCTGTAATCTGGAATCTATTGCAGTTACCCGGCAAGCTTGTCTAATACCTCCCAAAACCCGGGGAAAGAGCTCTTAATGCAACTGGTATCAACTACTATTGTCTTCCCTTCTGTCACTAATCCCAATATGGCTAAGGTCATTGCTATCCGATGGTCGCCGTAGCTGAAGCAGGTGGAGCCCTTTAACCTCTGCATTCCGATAATTCGTATCCCCTCAGGATATTCCTCCGCTTTCACTCCAAACCTAATTAGCTCGTTCGCCATTGCCCGGATACGATCCGTCTCTTTCACCCTAAGTTCCCCGGCCCCCTGGATAATGGTCTCCCCCTCGGCTAATGCTGCCGCCCCGCAGATGATGGGAAGCTCATCGATACTCCGGACGACAAGTTCACCGTCGATCTTCACCCCTCTGAGTTTACTGGAGCGGACCGTGATATCGGCCCGCGGCTCACCCGAGATCTCCTGAACATTATCCAGCCGCAGATCCCCCCCCATTTGCTTCAGGATCTCGATAATTCCATTGCGGGTTTGGTTTATCCCGACCCCCTTTATGTTAACCTCCGAGTCCTTGGTGATCAATCCGGCTACCAGGAAAAAGGCGGCCGAGGAAAGATCTCCGGGAACATCTATCTCCTGGGCCTTGAGTCCTTCTGTCCGGCTGATCCTTGTCGCCCCTTTTTCCGCTTCAATCCTTGCCCCAAAAACCTCAAGCATCCGTTCAGTATGATCTCTCGAGGGTAAAGGTTCCCTTATCTCGGTATGGCCCTGAGCATATAGCCCCGCCAGGAGGAGGGCCGATTTTACCTGGGCACTGGGAATGGGAGAATCATAATTTATGCCCGTGAGTGAGCTTCCCTGGATAGCCAGAGGTGCCTTATTACTCTGCTCCCTCCCCCCTATTTGGGCACCCATCTTCCTGAGCGGCTCCACCACCCTTTTCATCGGACGGCTACGGACGGAGCTATCACCGCTCAATACCGAAAAGAACGGCTGGGCGCTGAGCAGCCCGGTCAGCAGCCGGATACTGGTTCCGGAATTACCTACATCAATTATCCCGTCTGGTTCCCTTAAACCGTGGAGGCCCCGGCCATAAATCTCTACTGTCGAACTTTCCCTTCTCCTCCCTATCCGCATCCCCATAAGACGAAATGCCTTTAAGGTTTGGTTACAGTCATCCCCATCGGCAAAGCTTTTTATCCTGGTTGTCCCTTCCGCAATTGATCCCAAGATTGCGGCCCGATGGGAGATTGACTTATCCCCGGGCACCCGGGTCTCCCCGCTCAACCTCCTTACTTTCTTAATTTTGGTCTTTTCCTTCACTTCTTACTGCTAATATCCGGCAAACTCCGGATCTGAAACCTAATATCTCTTTAATTGATCCCTCAATTTTTTTGCCTCTTCCAGCTCTTTTAGTAAGCCTGCCTGATCCTCTTCCTCAATCAGCCTTTTGAGCTTGCCTAGCGACAATTCAAACTGGCTGATTGCCTCTAGAACCGCTTCCCGGTTCCACAGGCAGATATCCCGCCAGATCTCCGGATGGCTGGAGGCCACCCGGGTAGTATCATTAAATCCTCCCGCAGCATAGCTAAGTAGTTCTTCCGGTGTCTCCGGCAAACCCTCTATTGCGTGAACCAGTCCGGAAGCCACTATATGGGGCAGGTGGCTGATTACTCCCACAATCCGATCGTGCCTTTGAGCATCCATCAAGACCACCTCCATACCGCTTTCCTTCCAGATCGAAGTAACCTTCTCTAATGCTTCGGGGTTAGTATTCGCGCTGGGAGTGAGAATGCACTTACTCCCCTGGAATAACCGGGCAGAAGCCGCCTCAGCCCCCGACCTTTCCATCCCCGCCAAAGGATGTCCCCCTACGAAGTATAGACCGGGGTGAAGGAATGACTCCACTTCTTCCATGATCCTTTGCTTAACGCTACCCACATCGGTAATAAGAGTTCCGTCCCGAAGTTCTGGGGCAATCTGTTTGATTATCGTCGGGATAGCGCGAACCGGGGTCGCCACCACCACCAGATCCGCTCCCCGGGAGCCTTCCTTCGGATCATGGGAAAAGCTATCAATTATCCCTAACTCTTTTGCTCTCTCCAGGTTTTTCAATCCCCTCCCTACCCCGATAATACGCTCCACTGACCCTCGCTCACGAAGGGCCATTGCCAGAGAGCCCCCGATCAACCCAACCCCGATTACTGTTAGATGTTGAAAATGAACGGCCATGTTAATTAAATCCCAATGATAAAAATAGGATTAAAGGGTCCAAGGATTCTAGGATTCAAGGGTTCTAATCCCTACCATTCCCTGCTAATCCCTGCTATTCCCTGGGGTAAATAGCACTTTCCTTAAAGCACTGATAAACCTTTTATTCTGTTCCGGCAGACCGACGGTCACCCGAATATATTGGGGCAAACCGTAACCCGCCATTGGTCGCACAATTACCCCTTCCCGGAGAAGATCCTGATAGACCTTAGCTCCATTCCTTTTTAGATTAATCAGGAAGAAATTAGTCTGCGTGGGAACATACTCCAGTCCCATCCTTTCCATCTCTCGGCAGAGGTAAGCCAGCCCCCGGCGGTTATTCTCCTGGGTTTTTTTAAGATGTTCCTTATCTTCGAGGGCAGCCAATGCCCCTACCTGTGCCAGGGAGTTAACATTAAAAGGCTGACGCACTCGTTCCATATAATTTACTAACTCCTTCTTCGCCACCCCGTAACCGATCCTGAGGCCCGCCAGCCCGTAAACCTTGGAAAAGGTTCTCAAGGTAACTACCAGCTTATCCCCATTAAGATAAGTCAAAGTATTGGGATACTGTCTGTCGTTCGCAAACTCATAATAGGCCTCATCTACCACGCAGATCGCTCCTTCGGGCAGATCGCTAAGAAACTCCCTCAACTCTTTCCTCCTTACAATAGTCCCGGTAGGGTTATTGGGGTTATCAATGAAAACAAGCTTCGTCCGAGCATTCACTTTCTTTCGCATCCCTTTAAGATCGTAGCGCAATCCCTTCATCGGCACCGAGCTGAATTTTCTTCCGGCCGCCTTTACGATCAAACGATAGACGACAAAGGAGGTATCCGATATCAGAGCTTCCTCTCCTACCCGGAGAAAGGTCCGCACTAAGAGCTCGATTATCTCGTTAGAGCCGTTCCCCAGGATGATGTTCTCGGCATTCACCCTTAGCTTTTCCGCCAACCTTCTCTTCAGATAATAGCAGCTCCCGTCAGGATAGAAATGAGCCCGGCTCAGGTAATTCCTGATTGCCTTTACCGCCCGGGGAGAAGATCCCAGAGGATTCTCGTTGGATGCGAGCTTTATCGAGCCCTTGATGCCGTATTCTCTCTCCAACTCCTCGATGGGCTTGCCCGGAGGATACGGAATTAACTCTTCAATATTTTTTGAAACCAACCTCTTCACTCTACACCTTCACTCCTTGCCTTAGGGTAAGAACCTAAAACCTTAAGGAACAGGCAGTGTTTTTCAACTTCTCTTAGAGCCTTCTGGATTTTCCGCTCGTTGACATGCCCGTCAAGATCGATGAAGAAAATATATTCCCAGGCCTTTCTCTTCAATGGACGCGACTCGATCTTGGTCAGGTTTATCCCCTCCCGGGCCACCGGCTCCAGGGCCCGAAAGAGTGACCCCGCCTCATCCTTGAGGGATAAAAGCAGGGAGGTCTTATCCCTCCTGCTCTTCTTGGCCTTCTTTTTACTGATAACCAGGAATCTAGTAGCGTTGAAAGTACTATCCTCGATCCCCTCCCTGAGCGGGTACAATCCATATTTTCTGCCGGCAAATCCACTCGCAATCGCAGCCCCCTTGGGGTCGGAGGTGGCCTTTTGGGCTGCCAGGGCAGTGCTCTCCACTTCGCACAGCTTCCGGTCCGAAAGGTTCTCCTTCAACCATTTCCGGCACTGGGCAAAAGCCTGGGGATGGGAGTAAATCTTTTCGATATCAGACAGGTTCCTGCTGACAGACAGGAGATCGTGGGATACCGGAAGAAGTACCTCGGCGAAAACCATCAGTTCGGAATCAATAAACAGATCCAGAGTGCGGCCTACCGAGCCCTCGAGGGAATTCTCTACCGGCACCACCCCGAACTCTACCCTATTCTGCTCCACCTCCTTAAAGACCTCGTCAATACTGATCTTAGAGACCAGCTTCACCGAGGAACCGAAATGCCGCAGGGTGGCCAGATGGGTAAAACTTCCCTCCGGTCCAAAAAAGCAAACCCGGAGGAGGCCCTCCAGGGAGCGAGAGGCGGAAATGATCTCGCGGAAAACCGTGTTTAGGGCCTCCTGCGGGAAAGGACCCTTATTCTCTTCACTCAGACTTTTCAGGGTCTCTTCCTCCCGCTTCGGGTCATAGATCTCTTTCCCCTCCCTCGCCTTCTGCTTTCCTACTTCCAGAACTATCCTGGCCCTCCGGTTAAGCAGACGGAGGATCTGCCGATCAATCCGATCAATTTCTTTTCGCTGCTCTTTTAATTCTTTACCCAATTCAAAACCCCCTTATTATCCCGCATAAATGCGGGACTAAATCCAAATGCTAAAATCCAAATGTCAAATCAATATCAAATGACTAAATATCAAAAGATTTTCCTTGTTTTATTTTGTCATTTGGACTTTGGATTTCATTTGAACCTTGAGCTTTGGTATTTGACATTAAATCTTCTTTACCCAGCAATAATAATTCTGTGAGCAAATTCGGTCTACCCAATATTACGTAAATATATTTTACTAATAGCTCTCCCACAGCCTGCCCCACTCTGTTTTCATCATTTCTGCAACCCGCTTCTTCCCGATAAAAGGATACCAATACCAATCGTGATAGGCAACCGAAGCAAGATAGGAAAAAAGCACCAATGGTGTGCGCAGAAGAAACGCCTCTACCGGTTTGAGGGAACCCCAATAAACCAGCTTCTGTCCTCTACTGGCAAAGGTATCTTGCCCTGCGTTAAACCCAAAGTTTAATCCTGACACATCCTCTCCGACGGTCTCGATCTCTTTTATCTCCCCGCAACCCAGTCCCGCCTCATGTGCTAATTTAATGAATTTCAGGTTCATCGGGTCAAACCCCATCATCTTTGCCGCGACGGCATCAAGGGCAACCTGATCATTACTGGCCAGGATATAACCCTTGTTGTGAGGAACCATACACCGGGGACCGGGGCCGTCACCCGCAAAGGTAGCATCCATCACCGCAAAGATCCCCGAATGGATCTCCTTCTGGATGGTTAAGAGATCGACCAGGGTCTCATGAATTACCGAGTGGGTCCAATGCCTTTTTTCGTGCAGCAGGCCACCGAAGGCGTTTTTCATTGCCCCGGTCATCGTCGTAAATACATGGGTCTTCATTGTCGGAAGATGGATGATATTCTCTCCTATTAATCTCTTTGGAATCTGGATACCCCGGGGAAATACCTTCGGGAGAACGAGCATCTTCCCCTTGGGCTCATAAGTAATCCACTCTTCTCCCTCATACAGATGAATATTGCGCAGTCCGTACTTTTCGATTATCGGCTTATGCTTATTGGCTACCTCTCCCCTCTTGGCACTGACCACCATGGTCCGGTTATGACAGGCGTGAATCAGTTCCTTTCTATACCCCTTGGCCAGCAGCGCCATAATTACCCCCTCCAACTGCCAGGGGGTAGTGGAACAGGCGGGATAGAAATGGTGCCAGGTTATGTTTATCTTCAGAGCGGTATCCTTATCCTTGGGCAGATACCTTTCAAACTCTGCCAGCTCCATCAGATTCCGGTAATCGGCTAATACCGTTTCCGCTCCGGTCTTTATAATCGCTACCTTTGACCTGGCCAATCTCCCTATCCTAACCTAACGAAATTATAGAATAAAATAACACACTTATCCCCAAAACTCAACTGTCTTTTGATCAAGGATTTCAGGGCTTTTGAAAAATTCAGAAGTCTCACCCTGAGCCCTTCATACTGTCATTCTGAGGGAACTATGTGACCCCCGCCAAAGGCGGGACTCATGACAGGCTCCGAGAAGGAGATCTATAAGGGGTATAAGATACTTCCCCTTCATTTCATTCTGTGTCAGAATGACAATCTGGGGATTTCTTAAAGCCCCACTTTCCCCGTTTTTAGTATACATGATTTCAAGAAATAATTAAAGAATTCTTGACAAATCAATCTAACCTCTCTATTATAATAGTGGAGGTGAGGTTTTATGAAAAAGAAAATAGGAACGATTATGGAAGAAGATATCTTAAACCGGGCTAAATGGACAGCCCTGAAGGAGGGGAAAAAATTAAATCAATTGATCGAGGATGCATTGGAAAGCTATATCAAAGAAAAGGATAAAGGCAGAAGGGACAAAAGCATTGTCCAGGCTACTAAGGGAGTTTTCAAAGTTAATAAAAAAGTAGTAGATGAAATCCTCAGACAGGAGCCTTTTTATGAGATCTAATAAGCTGCCTGAAAGGAGCATTCTATTTATTGATTCCAATATCTTTATCTACCATTTTTCCGGGTTATCCGATGAGTGTTCCGGGCTTTTGGAAAGATGTGAAGGAGGAAAATTAAGAGGAATTACATCTATCCACATATTGGCCGAGGTTCTCCACCGGCTCATGATGATTGAGGCAGTGGAAAAGGGAGTGGCCGGCCCGGGAGAGGTAGCCAAAGGATTGAAAACAAATCCAGATGGTGTTAGGAGGTTAAGAAGTTATTACAAATACACAATGCAGATCCCCTTGATGGGTATAGAGATTTTACCCCTCAATATTGAAGTCATCAGGGATAGCCAGGAATACCGCAGGAATGATGGGTTTTTGACCAATGATTCTCTCAGCTTAGCCTTAATGGAACAAAATGGCATA
The DNA here is from genome assembly GCA_020345765.1 of Deltaproteobacteria bacterium. GTDB lineage: Bacteria > Desulfobacterota. The sequence continues at coordinate 248,040 of CP070770.1, read as the reverse complement.
GGAATCATTGCCACGGGAGATACCGATTTCAATCGGGTCGAAAAGATCGAGGTGTGGAGTCCAATGGATGTTTGAATTTAGCAGATCTATTTCACCAATTTAGTGGGTTTGGTTTGCGTGAGTATTTAGAATTTCCCCAAATTTTCTTAACGGAGTTGGAAAGCTCCACCTATCAATAAATATTCTTAAGGAAGTGGTAGGCAGATCTATTTCCGGGGTCTTCTGACATAACTTGATTGCTTTATTATAACTATCTTTTATTGAAGTAAACGTTCCCAAGCTTGCTTATATATTTCGGTATAATCAGGATCGAGCTCAAGGGCTCGCTGATACTCCTTGATGGCCTCGTCAGACATCCCCTTTTTAGCATAAGCAATCGCAAGATTCATATGAGCGCGACCATAATTAGGATCAATCTCTATGGCTCGCTGGTTCTCTCTAATGGCTTCAGCATACATCCCCTTATTTAGGTAAGCAACCCCAAGATTAGTATATGCCTTGGTATAATTAGGATTAATACTCAGAGCTCGCTGACATTGCCTGATAGCTTCATCATACATACCTTTATAAAGATACGCAAATCCGATATTACTATATACCTTATAAGCCTTGGTATAGTTAGGATTAATCTGTAGTGCCTTCTGAGCCTCCCTAATAGCATCATCATACATACCATTATTAAGGTATGCAAGTGCGATACCATCATGAGATCTTGCTTTATTAGGTGATTTTTTAAGGCAATCACTCCAGAGGGCAAATTCATCATTCCATACAATATTCCTCTGGAATGTCCAAATGGAAAAGATTGGAATTATAATAAGTGCACCATAGATAAATATCCTTCCTTTATCCTTCCTGCCGGCCATCCCCGCTAAAAATAAGAGAAATCCCAGTAAAGGAAGATACAACCGATGTTCAAAAACCATCTCCAACGGAATTACCGAAGACTCCACCACCAGATTCCCCAAGAACCAAAAGATCCCAAACGAAGCCAGGGGCTTCCTCCGAGCCAGATAAACTCCCAACCCGATTAATCCGATAAGCCCCAGTAAGGAAAATAAAGTCGAGGCCGGATTAAGCAAGGAGTGAGATACCGGGAAGTCATGGTCCAGGTTAAGCCGGGATGGTGAGGGAAGAACCAGTAGACTTAAGTAATACATTACCACCCGCAACTGGGTCATTACCCTCTCGCCTAAAGTAAAATCCCGATATTGGTATCCGGTTAATACCCTCCCGATAAAATTAGGTCCCATGTAAACCAGGACAACAATCAAAAAGATGACCAATATACTTATAAC
>CP070770.1:234609-246642 GCA_020345765.1 Deltaproteobacteria bacterium | reverse complement strand
CCCTACCGTCGCTGCTGCCCCTGTTTTTCCTTTTCGTGCCCGAGCACTTCGCGCCCGAGCCTTGGGGGCAGTGGGTTGGGCTCCTCCGGTATAAAGGGAGTTGATAAGCTGGGCGATCTCGGAGGCAGTTGCATTCACCAGAGGGATAACCTCGATCTTTTCCTCGTAGATGTCGATATCCAGCTCCCGGATGATCTTCAACAGACGGTTAATATTCGCCGCGGAATCAACCAGGATCAGGGTATTGGTGGGCTGGTAAACCTGGAGGGTCCCGAATTTGGAAACCAGACCCTGGAGGGCCTGAGTAATATTGCTGGCGTCGATATATTCAAGGGGAATCAACCGGGTAACGAAGGTATCGCTCCGGGGCAGATATCCCTTTCCGATTATCGTCCTGATCGTGCTGGACTTGGCATCCCGGGTGGGAACGATCTGGGTGACCTGCCCGGCCTCGACGATGGTCAGATCGTTAACCGCCAGGATCGTCTCGAAGACCTTATAGGCCTCGTCCACCGACACCTTGCTGGGAGAGATGATAGTGATTTTTCCCCTTATCTTATCATCGAGGAGAAAGTTTTTGCCGGTAAGCTCGCTCATCGTCTTGACCAGATCCCGAAGCTCCACATTGTTGAAGTTCAAGCTTACCTTGTTATCCTCCACCTTCACGATCCCCGGCTGCTGGGCAAAGGTAAGGTTAGGGGGAAGAATCAAGGCGATTGCTAAAAATACTACTAAGTATGTTCTAAAAGTTATCTTCATTTATCCCTCATCTATTCCTCATTACGAATTTTTGGTAGCAAACAGCATAAATTCAAGCCCTTGCTTTTCCTTGCTATTCCATGAAATAAGAGTATCATTTACCTAACCGCATAGGTAATACTCTCTTTCCGGCCTCTTCTAAGCAGATCAATCTGAAAATGGCTCTCGTTCTTAAGCTGTTGAAAAATCTCAAGAGCCTGCTCGGGGCTGGAGATCTGCAGCTCATTGACCCGCTCAATCACATCTCCATTTTTCAAACCGATCTTAGCATAGAGACTATTCGGTTTTATCGCAAAGATCTTATAACCTTTGACCTTTCCTCCCTTCATATTGGGTACCACCCGGGCCTGGGTCATCAGCTCTGCCAGGTTATCGGTACTGGCCTCGAACTCCCTTCGGTCGATCTCATACCGGTTCTCTTCTACCTGACGAACCGTTACCTCGCCCGGAGGAGCTGGTGCAGATGGTTTAGATGAAACTATCTGCTCTTCCTTCTCAAAGACCAGAAGTGACTCCTGCTTCCCATTCCTTATAATAATAACCCTCTTGGGCTCGATCACTATTACCTTAGCCTCGTTCAAAATAAGATCGCCAACCCGGTAAATGCCGACCTGTTGCGAAACACTGTCCTGGATCACGGCAAAAGAGAACTCGGTAAACTGGGAGGCAACCGTACCTAATAGCGTCGCCTTTAAACTGCTTTCCACAACCGGGCCGGACAGTGCCGCTATTCCTGCCTCAGCCATCATCTCACTGGCCCGGGAATTAAAGATATTTCTCTCCGTAATTACGGAATAAAAGCTCAAGTCCCTCTGCGGGCTGACTTCCGGCACGGTCGCCACCTTCGCCGAGGAAAGGGAAACCTTGGGAGTAACCCTCAACTTACGGCACAGATAATCGGTAAATATCTGGGAGGCAAAGTAAGCACAGAGGGTGATTAATAAAATATTAATTATCCAGAAATATCTCTTAAGGTTATCGATAAAATTTTCCATTATCCTTATATATTATAGATTTCAGATTGTAGATTCCTTATCTGAAATCTGATATTTACAGTCTCTTATTGACTTCAATCCCTAAACTTTTTATCTTCCGGGAAAGATTCTCCCGGGAGACGCCGATAGCCTTTGCGGTTTTAGATATATTCCCCCTACTCTCATTTAGTTTAGCCGCGATGAAGTTCCTTTCAAAATTATTCCTCGCTTCGTTCAGAGAAGTATCTGCGCGCCTGGAGGAAATATATTGGGCAGCGAACTCGGCGGAGTCCGGACCATAAGCAACTCCGCTATCCCCCTCAATATCAGCACGAAAAATTTGAGGAATATCCCCCGCATCCACCTTCTTGCCGGGGGTCATGATTATCAACCTCTCAACCAGGTTCTTAAGTTCCCTCACATTCCCGGGCCAATTGTAATGGCAGAGCAACTGGATCGCCTCCGGGGAGAGTTCTTTCTTCTCCCGACCACTCTCCCGGGCAAGCTCCTCCAGAAAGAAGTCAATGAAAAGCGGAATATCTTCCTTCCTCTCCCTCAGGGGAGGAACCCGAAAGGGGATCACATTAAGTCGATAGAACAGATCCTCCCGGAAATTCCCTTTTTTGATCTCTTGGGGGAGATCCCGGTTAGTTGCCGCAATAACTCTGACATCAATCTCAATCGATTTTGAGCCTCCGACTCGTTCAAACTTCTGCTCCTGGAGAATCCGCAGGATCTTCGCCTGGGTCTTCAAACTCATATCTGCTATCTCATCCAAAAACAGCGTCCCTCGATCCGCAAGATCGAACTTGCCTTTCTTTCTGCCACTGGCCCCGGTAAAAGCACCTTTCTCATAACCGAACAGCTCGCTCTCAATCAATTCCTCGGGAATAGCGGCACAGTTCACATCGATGAAACTCTGGTCTTTGCAGAGGCTCAGGTAATGAATGTTTCTCGCCACCAGTTCCTTTCCGGTGCCGTGTTCCCCGGTAATTAAAATCCAGCTATTGGCAGGAGCAACTGTCTCAATCTGACGGCGCAATTGCGTGATCAATTTGCTTTTACCAACTATTTCATATTTTTTCGCGACCTTCTGCCTTAGCATTTGGTTCTCTTCTTCCAATTGACTGGCTTTCAAAGCGTGGTCGATGGTCAAGAGAACCTTATCCAAGGAGAGAGGTTTCTCAATGAAGTCATATGCTCCCAGCTTGGTAGCCTTGACCGCCGTTTCAATATTTCCGTGTCCGGAGATCATTATTACCGGGAGGCATGGGGAATCCTCCTTCACCTTCCGGAGGGTCTCCAGCCCGTTGATCCGGCCCATCCAGATATCCAAGAGCATTAGATCGGGAGATTCATCGTTCACTATCTTCAAGGCCTCTCTTCCGTCTTTTGCCACTGATGTCTGGAAGCCTTCGTCCTCGAGAGCGGCACTCAGTGACTGCCTGATACTTTCCTCATCATCTACGATTAAAATGCGCCTTCCCATCGTTACATTGCCTTATCAGCTAAGGTTTAACGGGCATCATTAACTCGCCGCAACTCTGACTCCCTCTACCGGGGCTGGAAGCTCAACGACAAACCTGGTCCCCCGGGGCTCATTATCTTGAACCCGAATGTAGCCATTATGGTCAGAGACAATCCGACTGACAATGGCCAAACCGAGACCCGTACCCGATTTCTTGGTAGAAAAATAAGGCTCGAATAGCCTGGGTTTATCCTCCGGGGGAATACCGCATCCATTGTCACTGATAGTAATTCTCGCAACCCCCAACATATCGTCATAAACGGTCTCTACCCTGACCTCACCGGCTCCTTCAATGGAGGCTACCGCATTCTCTAGGAGATTGATCAGCATCCTTTTGATCTGATCCCGATCAATCTCCAGAATCGGAAGGCCATCGCTCCGGTTGAAGCTAAATTCAATGTTCTTATGAGCCTCTTGATAGAGAACCAAGGTTTCCGAGATGATATCGTTCAAATTATTGGGGGCGGGTTCGGCCGCGGGCATTCGGGCAAAATTGGAAAATTCATTAACCAAGGTTTTTAACTCCTCCACCTGCTTGATGATGGTTGAAGTACAGTCTTCTAAAATGCCATCGGGGACCCGTGACTCCGCCAACCTCCCCCTTCTTAACCTCTGCGCGGAAAGCTGGATAGGAGTGAGGGGATTCTTGATCTCATGGGCTATCCTTTTGGCCACCTCCCTCCAGGCAGCCGCCCTCTGTGCCTTCAAAAGCTGAGTCAAGTCGTCAAAGACTACTACCATTCCTATTTGCTGCTCTTTCTCATCCCTAAGAACATTCAGACTGATAAACAGGGTAAGGGTTCGATCTTCCAGCGAGAGCTTAACCTGTTTTTTGATTGAATCCCTTCTCGATCTCCCTAGGTCATTAAGTATCCCCTGAACTAACTCCAGATATTGAGGGGGTAATACTTGGGTATACTCCTTGCCCAAGAGCTTTTCCGCCCTGAGCCCCAACATCCTTTCTGCCGATTTATTAATGGTGGTAATTATTCCCTCTTTATCTAAAGAGATCACTCCGGCAGCTACATTCTTCAGAACTATCTCCATATATCTGCGCCTCTTATCCAGTTCCTCATTACTGACCTGAAGGCCCTGATTTGCCTCTTCTTCCTTTAATTTACTCTGAGAGAGATCCCGGGCCATCTTGTTAAAGGAGTGAACCAAGCTTCCAATCTCGTCATCAGCAACCGCATCGATATGTACCTCCAGGTTGCCCTGAGCGATCTGCCGGGTCCCCTCGGCCAGATTCTGAATAGGAACCGTAATTCCCCGCGCTAGATACAAACCAACCCAGGTAGCAGAAAATATTATTAACAGTGCTATCATTAATAGGAATATTACATAGCTTATCTTCAGTGGGGCCTTCAGTACCTCGCTCTCGCGGTAATCATTATATGCCTGTTGAATCTCCGCCATCTTCCCCACTAATGATTTGTCGACAAAGTGATTTACCACCACCACCCCTTCGATCTGACGATCATCTTCCGGGGAATAAACGGGAACGATACCCCTGATGATATCGCCTGCTTCCACCGATTGAATCCGGGAGAGCGTCTTCCCCTCAAGTCCCTCCCGGACAAAATCTGAATCGGGACTAGTGAAACTGCCGACAGGAATAGTCGGGTTCAGGGTAGTAACCAGTTCTTTCTGTTCCCGGGAAAAAACCTCCACCACTCCAAGGTTGTATTCCTTTTGTTTTTGATGAATGAATTCCTTTAAGCTGCCCTCATGGCCGCCTCTGAATAGATCCCTCCCCTGAATGCCCTCACCAATCAGCGTAGCGTAATTAATCGCGCTGCCAGATGTAGACTGATAGTAACTGCGGGCAACCTCCAAGGATTCTTTAAGTGAGCTCTCGATCTCATCGCTAAACCAGCTATCGATACTCTTCGTGATAAATGTGGTCGCTACCAGGAAAAGAACAATTGTCGGGATAAAGGAGAAGCTCAGAAAGGCAATCACTAACCGAGATCTCAGCTTTGACCAGATGACCCTCTTTTTCCTTTCGGACATTAGTTTGATGACATTACGGGAGGTCAAGAATAGGAACAGGACTAAAAGGATAATGTTAATATTGATGAACCCAAACACCAATATATTATTGGGCACAGGAATCTTGGAACTGAGCTCAGATATTCGGGCCCAAAGGTAAGTCAATAGGACAAGTGCTACTGCGGTCACCCCGATAATAATCTGCTCCCGCCGCCGCCTCTTTTCGTCCTTCTCCTGATGGAGTTCCGTATCCATCCTTTTCTTCCTTAATGTAGTGTTTTAGGGAAAAGCTGCCAAAGCTTGTTCCGGGCCCTGTCCTGAGGAGCCACAATGGACACCGGGGCGTATCACAGGGCTGTTAAAAAATGACTGTAAAATCAACAATTAGTTCAATTTCCTCCTCCGCCTTATCCGGAGGATCCCCCTAAAAGCCCCCCCCTTAACCGAGCACAGTATATCCTTTTAATTTTAGTGGAATAGAAAAAAAATGCAAGTTAAATATGGTCCGAGCCAATATTTATGATTATTTCGTAGAGCTGGTGGTAACGACTACGGAGGCTTTGCAGGTGTTAAAGATTAGGTTGGAAGTTGCTTCAAGGAGGCAAATGCTGGCAGTTTGATCTTACTCTTTTCAGCAAGCGGTTGGGGATGCGATAAATCCAAAACTTTCCAAGCACCTTTCGTCATCGTCAATTTCTTTATCAGATGATAATTCAAAGAATGCCCGGATTTATGAGCCACCAGATGCCCGATTACTGGCATTTGTAATAGAGAAAGATCACCCAGCGAGTCGAGGATCTTATGGCGGACAAACTCATCCGGGTACCGGAGCTCTTCTTCGTTTAAAATCCTGAAGTTACCAATGACGATAGCGTTATCAAGGGAACCACCCCGGGCTAAGCCTTGAGAACGGAGTTGGTTAACCTCCTGGAGAAAACCGAAGGTGCGAGCCCGGCTAATCTCTCGGCTAAAATTCAGATTGGAAAGAGTTGCACGGTATGATTGGCTCCGAAGAAGGGGATGGTCGAAATCGATAGTATAAGATATCTTAAATTCCCGTGAAGGGAGGAGGGAGACCTTCCGGTCACCATCAGATACCCTTACCGGTTTTCTTATCACCATAAATTTTTTTGGTTTTTCCTGTTCCTTGATATTAGCACTTTGAATTAAATATATGAAAGGAGCGGCACTGCCATCCATTATCGGAACCTCCGGAGAATCAAGTTCTACACGGGCATTATCGATACCTAATCCATAAAAAGCGGCTAGAAGATGCTCCACCGTTGATACCTTTGCCCCATCGTTACCAATAGTGGTTGCATAACGGGTATCAAGGATAGAGGAAACTCGGGCTATGATAGTTACAGGTTTTGGTAAATCGGTGCGGATGAAGGTAATACCGTTATTTACGGGAGCCGGTTTAATCGTCAGGTTTACCTTCCTCCCGGTATGGAGTCCAATCCCCGTACAATTAACTGGTTCCGCAATGGTTCTTTGAAAATACATCTGTCAGTCCCGAGATGGGGAATAGTATCTTAATGAGTATTTCCGGAGAAAATAGCAAAAACAATGCCAATAAATCTACCTTAGCAGATAAATAGCCACTTATCAATGATATTAAATCTTGAATCTCCTAAGAAAGCCTTTCCGGTTCGGTATCCATAATGTCCGGGAATCTCGCTAATTCACTGCTGATCTCAGAATTGATCTCAGATCTCAGAACATAGATCTCGGATTCGGAATTATTAATCATTTATTTTTTTATTTTATTCTCGATTTTTCAATTTTTTATCATCGTATATTCGTGTGCTGGGATCAATTATGTTAATAAAATATCACAATGTGACGATAATGTCACAATTTTATATCCCCTAATGACTAAAAAGGCTCCCTTATTTCGCATATTCAATAAGTTTAACATTTTTCCTAGCCCTTTTCCACCGCCGGTGGAGCCAAAACCAATGTTCCGGATACCTAAGCACATAGGATTCCATTACCTTAGTCAACCGGCTGGTGTTTACCTGAATATCGTTATCTTTATCACTACTGGTGGTTAACTCTACCGGGGGTTCGATTACGATCTTATGCCGGTTATCCTGGTTTCTGAGGATAAACATCGGTAGGATAGGAGCGCCGGTCTTCAGGGAAAATATTACCGGGCCGGTATAGGTAGCTACCGGCTGCCCGAAGAAATCAATCGACACTGCGCTGTCAATGGCACTGATATCGAGCTGAATAAATAGGATCTCATTATTCCTGAGGCATCCGATTGATCTTTTCACACAGGTGACTCTCGGACGATCCGGGATCAAGCCGACATGGGCCCTCTCCAGAACACCCTCAATAAACCCGGCAATATTCCGCTCGTGAGGCAAATGAATGATATAGTTAAACGAGTAGTTCTGGGCAAGTTTGGCTCCGATTATTGTAAAATTCCCTAAGTGAGCCGAAAGGGCAATAACTCCTTTGCCTTGATTGAGTGCCTCCCGAAGATTCTCTTCCCCTTCGATGTCAATCTGCCCCGCGACAAAGTCGGGGGGTAGATAATAATAGGTTATAACCTCAAAAAGTCCCTTACCCAGATTCTTGAGAGAAAGCCTTAGAATTTCCCTTAGCTCCTTTTCATTTCGGTCTTTACCAAAAACTATCCGAAGGTTCTCCCGGGCAATATCCTTTCTTTTTCCCAATAGATAAAAAACAAGGCCCCCGATCCCGCCTCCCAGGGTGTGGAGATACCGGAATGGTATTTTGTTTGCCAGAAACATAGCCAATCGAAACAGAAACCAGATTATGCCTTGTTCAATCCTTTTTCGCCAGACTCCCATAACCGGATCCCCATACATTTATAGTCGGAAGAGCTCCAAATCCCTCCTCACCTTCTTATCAATAATCCCCAGGATTTTCAAGCAATTTTATTCTGGGCAATTACACCCTTCTGTTTTTTTGTGATTTAGGTCACATTTTTCTTGCAAAATGACTTACAAGAAGTTATTCTATAAATGTAGAAGCTGCCCGATTAAATAATCTCCAACGATTAGACCCAATAATACCGATTTAAAGCAAGGATATGAGTGAACTTTCCCGAGAAGAGATTCTAGAAAGAGTAAAAAGGGGGGAAGCACTTAGTAATATCGATCTGTCCCGGGCCAACCTCCGGGAAGCCTCACTCAGCCAAGCTTCCTTGCGTGGTGTCAATCTTCAAAACGCTGACCTGGAAGGAGCTGATCTGACCCAAGCCGACCTAGAAGGCGCTCTGCTTTCATTCGCCAAACTTAATAAGGCAAAGCTTTCCAAAAGCAATTTAAAGGGTGCTCACCTGACCAGCGCACAGTTAACCGGGGCCGATCTTCGGGAAGACTTGTTAGAAAAGGCCATTTTGAATGGCGCCAATATGACCGAGGCTCTCCTGAGTCGGGCTCAACTGAACGAAGCTCAACTTTCTGATGCCAATCTTACTCGGGCCGATCTCACCGAAGCTTCTCTGGTAGGGGTCAAAGCAGAAAATGCTAATATGGAGGAAGCTCTTCTCCAAGGTGTCGACCTCACCTCCTCCAATTTAGAACGAGCTAACCTGAAGAAAGCAAAACTTCAAGGTGCCGATCTTTCCAAGACTAATCTCAAGGGAGCTACTCTCCTGGAGGCCGATCTACAGGGAGCCTGTTTCTACGAGACCTACTTCCCCCACGCTGATTTCAGGGGAACCAATATGGCCGGGGCCAACCTTAATCTGGCCCAGTTAAATGGGGCTAATTTCGATAATCTTATACTAAACAAGATAAACCTGAAGGGAGGCAATCTCCAGAATGCCTCCTTCAAAAACTCACAGTTAACCGCTTCCGATCTCTCTAATGCCAAGCTTAAGGCGACCAATTTCTTTTCCGCTGATCTTTCCGGGACCAAACTCCAAGAGGCGGAGTTAGAAGAAGCCAATTTAAGGAACGCAAATCTTAAGGGTACCGATTTAGAAAGAACCAGCCTCGAGAGAGCTAACCTCGTCGGGGCAAACCTGACTGATGCCAACCTCAGATGGGCTAATCTCCGGGGAGCCGATCTCAGCCAGACCAATCTCGAAGGCGCCGACCTCTCCAATTCCATTATGGATGGAGCTGAGCTCTACGGAGCCCAACTGACCTCGGCCAAATTGACCACCGAGAAAAAAACTACCCAGTGCCCTTACTGCGGTACCTACCAGGAAAAACGAGATAAGTGCGCCCGCTGCAACAAGATTTTTCCTGCTCCCGTAATGGATGTGCCCCTTGAAACCAATTTGCCTTTCCTCTCCTTCCTCCTTGCCATCCTTGGAGGTCCCCTAACATTCACCGTCAGCTCTTCCTTATCCCATCTTTTCCGTGAATGGCCGCAAGTGCTTGGCATCACCGTCACCCTGACCGTGGGGATTATCCTCTGCCTGAGCTCTATCACTTTAGGTCTGATTGCGCTAGGTAAACTGCCAGACCACTCGTCCCTAAGGGGAAAAAACCTTATTCGGACGGGTTCTGTCCTGTCCTTATTAACTATAGGATTAATAGTTCTGCTGGCGGTTTATCTTTTGTGAAGGTAATTACTATTAAAAGGGCAAAGTTCAAAAGGTGATTGATTTAATTCAATAATTGGGATTTGGTCATTGGTCATTGGGATTTAGGAATTTTATGCCTAACCTCCTGCTAAAAGAAAAAAATAAGCCCATTAAAAAAATTCCTCTCAATATGGATGGCCTCAAAAAAACTCCTTTTAAGGTGGGAAGGCTTCCGAAGAACAATCTTGTCCTGACCGATTCCAAAATCTCCCGGGAGCACTTTCAGATAACCTTCGCTGACAAACGCTTTCTCATCGAAGACCTGAAAAGCTCCAACGGGACCTTCGTCAATAACCAGCGGGTCCAGAAAAAGTTTTTACAGGAGGGCGATGAAATCAGGGTCGGGGAGAACATCCTTACATTCCACGAGAACGAGCTTTCCCCGGGGGAGGTCGAAAAAGCCCAGGAGATTATCCGTCCCCTTAAAGATTTTCAAATCGATGCCCCGAGTTATGACAAAAAAAGAGACCAGTACTTTTTTATTCTCTACCAATTAGGGAAGACCCTTATTTCCGCACCTAATCTTAACGAACTTCTGGAAGCAGCGATGAGCCTGATCTTTCAGGTCATCAATGCTGAAAGAGGAATTCTTTTCCTCCTTAACGAAAAGGGATGCTTGACCCCTAAGGTGGTTAAGCACTCCCAGGTGGGCAGGATTGTCGAGGAAGAATTAAAGTTCAGTAGCACTATCACCCAAAAAGTGATCGAGGAAAGAGTGTCCCTGATTACCTCCGATGCCAAATACGATCCCCGACTTCGAACCGGAGAAAGTATCGTCCAGTACAATATCCGCTCCGCCCTTTGTGTTCCCATCTGGGAAGGAAAGGAAATCTTCGGAGTAATCTATCTCGACCACCTCTTGGAGAACCATACTTTCACCGAGGACAACCTGGAGTTGCTGACCGCAGTGGCCAATTTAATCGCTCTGGGAATCAGGCAAGAAAAGCTGCGCGAAGGGAACAAGAAGGATGCGGTGCTGAGAAGTAACTTGGAAAGATATCTCTCTCCCGATGTGGTAACCCTCATTCTGCAGCGTTCTCGGGAATTAGAGGGCGTCACCCTGGAAATCCAGGAAAAGGAGGTTACCATCCTCTTTTCTGATATCAAGGATTTCGCCTCCCTTGCCGAGAGGCTCAAACCCGCTGAGGTTGCCTCCCTCCTCAACGGCTATTTTAACCGGATGACTTCGGTGATCTTCAAATACCACGGCTCCATAAATAAGTTTATTGGAGATGCTATCATGGCCCTCTTCGGAGCCCCCCTTTCCCAGGAAAATGACGCCCAAATGGCAGTCCAGGCAGCCCTCGAAATGCTCCGGGAGCTCCAGTTCTACAACGAGAACATTGACGAGAGAAAGCGGTTCTCCATAAGGCTCGGTATCAACACGGGCCAGGTAGTTGCCGGAAACATCGGGAGCCAGAGCCAAATGGAGTATACGGTAATCGGGGATGCGGTAAATATTGCCTCTCGCTTGGAATCAATCGCTAAACCCAATCAGATACTTATCGGGGAAAATACTTATGAACGGATCCGAGGTCAATTTAAGGTTCAGGCCTTGGGATCGGTGCCACTGAGAGGTAAAAAGATCAAGATCGGGGTGTATGAGGTGCTCCAGTAATTTTTCCCTTGATATTTTTTAAAATTTATTATATAATAATTTAAACTCTTACCGACAGGAGGCCAAAATGTTTAAGGTTGGAGATATGGCAGTGTATCCTGCCCACGGGGTAGGGGTAGTTGAGGCAATCGAAAACAAGGAGATCTCCGGCAACTCCGTTAAATTCTACATCCTGCGCTTATTGAATAACGGCATGACGATTATGATTCCCACCAACAATGCTGAATCGGTTGGCCTGCGAGAAATAATACCACACAAACAAGTCTCCCAAGTATACAAGATCCTCAAAGATAAAGAGAAGCTGTCGGTGAAAGAAAGCCAAACCTGGAACCGCCGTTACCGGGAGTATTCCGAAAAGATTAAAACCGGCTCGGTCTTTGAGATTGCTGAGGTATTAAGGGATTTAAACCTCTTGAAATTGCAGAAGGACCTTTCCTACGGAGAAAAAAAGATTTTAGACACTGCTCGCAATCTTTTGATCAGAGAGCTCGCCCTTGCCAAGAATACCGGGGAAGAAAAAATCGAAAAGGAACTAAGAACAATCTTCAATTATTGAGAAAAGATCCCCCAAATAATTGCTTTCCCC
>CP070770.1:222034-234509 GCA_020345765.1 Deltaproteobacteria bacterium | reverse complement strand
TCCTCATTACAACCATATTAATTACTATTTTCGGCTTATTAGACCGGAAAGAACTCTTAATTTCCTTAATTTTCTTAATATTATCAACAATTTTATTAAAATCGGCTCCTTTTCTAATCTGTTCAAATGTCACTTTGTTGGGAGAATCAAACGAAATATCTAACTGAGTAAGATTATATTGGATTAACTTCTTTATCTTCACCTCTTCAAAAATAGTACCATTGGTATTAAAGCTGGTATTGCAGTTAGGATACTTAGAAGTAATCTCAAGAATCTTAAACAAATTGGGGTCTAAAAATGGTTCCCCCCCACCGGTCAAAGAAAGATGTGTGGCCTGCGCAAGCAACGACTCAATCTTAAGAAAACGAGAAAAAATATTCTCCTCACCTTCGCGCAAACGAAGGAAATCTTCCGGTAACCAATTTGCTTTCTGATGGCACATTATACATTGGAGATTGCAGGCAGAAGTAAGAGAGAATTGGATAGCGGTAGGTGGGGCAGCGAAAAACTCTGACTTTATGCCCCGACGTAGAAATTTTAAGAGTTTCTTCATCGGTGATCCTTAAATCCAGGTAGAAAAATTAAGTGCTTTTTTGAGGAAACGCTTTAATTCATTTAAATCTTTAATTTGCTTTAGCACTCGGATGATTCTTCTAGGTCTTAGATAAAAATCTTTATATGCTTCCCTTCTTAACTTCATCACTTCGGTTGCTTTAAGACCAGGTAGATTCATCACTGAATAATTCTGCTCAAACTCTGGCCAATTAGAGTTACTTAGCCACCCGTTGCTGCAAGCTAAATCATAAAGTGTTGTTCCAGGAAATGGTACGGCACAGTAAAACTGGGCATAGTCAAGTCCTAACCCTTCCGCAAATTTGTAGGTCTCTCTGATAGTCTCCCTGGATTCTCCCGGCAGACCGAAAACAAAATGGCCGACAACTTCCAATCCAGCCTCTTTAGCTAAGCGAACTGCCTCACGTGCTTGTACCAAATTAGTCTCTTTCTTGCTACGGTCTAGGATTTCCTGGCAGCCAGACTCAAACCCGTAGCTGATCATCCAGCACCCTGCCCGGCGGATCTTATTCAGCATCTCTCTATCTACTTGATCCACACGGCTGCTGCAAACCCAGTTCATCTTGATGTCCATACGTTCAATCTCGTTACAAACAGCCATAACATAATCTTTCTTTGCATTAAACAGTTCTGACCAGAATAAGAGATCCCCAACTCCAAACTCTTTTTTAATCCAATTCATTTCCTCAACTACTCTCTCAGGAGAATGATAACGAAGTTTTCGCCCGTAATATGTCATCGCTGCACAAAAGATACATTTATAAGGACATCCCCGAACAGGAGTTATCAATAAGAAAGGCCTCCCGGAGAATGGAAGCCGATAGCGATTGGGAGTAATTAGATGCCAGGCAGGAAAAGGCAACTCATCAAGTTCATCAATGAATTCCCTATCAGGGTTGTTAACTATTACTCCTCCGTCCTGATAGGATAATCCAGATATCTTTGTAATTACTCCTTCTTCCTTCATTGACCGAGCAAGCTCTTTAAAGGTAAACTCGGGTTCTCCTCTGACGACATAATCAAGACCAGGGGCCATGTGAAACGATTCCTCAGGGAAAACCGATACGTGAATACCGAAACAGGCAACCTTCGCATTAGGAGATACCTCCTTTGCTAACTTAGTAACCGACAAGTCGCTTACAATCGTAGGAGTAGCAGTATTTAATATGATAAAATCAGGCTTAAATTCCATCATTTTCCATCTAAGCCCATCTATATTTATTCCTTCTACCCCACAATCAATAAGCTGAACATCCCAATTTTCTTTTTTCATTATAGAGGCTATGAATGCCAAGGAAAGTGGGGGCCAAACCGTGGTCCAGGCCCCTTCATGCTGCATACACCTTCCCTCCCGAGAATAACTAATCCCGCGAAGAGAAGGAGGATTAATTAGCATAGCTTTCATTTTCAATATAACCCAGAGTTCAGGTAGTACTAAAATTAAGGATCAACCTTAATAGGCTTAAAAATCCCCTGAATAAATGAAGTAGATGTCGAGGACTCTGAACCATCCTCAGGTATGACCAGATAACCTTTGGCCGCATATAAAACTCGCGAAACGCTTTCCGGTAGTAGCTTTCAAGTGTTTCTCGGCTCAGAGCTTTGGGTATAAACACGGGAAACCAAGTGGTCATTATTCGATAATCCTTGGTGAATGTTCCATAGTTATCCGCATTCCGGAACGATTCCGATCCGGGAAATGGAGTAAAATAGGTAAGTTGAAAATCATCCACCCCAAGTTTTTTCGCAAATTCAATAGTTTCAATCATCGTCTCCCTGGTCTCTCCGGGATTACCCAGCATGAAATAACCTCTAACCCTGATTCCTGCCTCGCGGGTCCAGCGAACTACTCTGGTAATCTGTTCTAAATTGATTCCCTTTTTTATTTGTTCTAGAATGGCCTCGGAGCCGCTTTCAATTCCGTATCCCACCTGCCAGCATCCTGCCTTACGTATTAGCTGCAAAATATCTTGGTCCATCTGGTCTACTCTTCCATTACAACTCCAGCTAAGCCTCCAGCCTTCTGTAATTAATAACTCACATAT
The DNA here is from genome assembly GCA_020345765.1 of Deltaproteobacteria bacterium. GTDB lineage: Bacteria > Desulfobacterota. The sequence continues at coordinate 231,891 of CP070770.1, read as the reverse complement.
TTTTACCAACCTTTGCTTGAACATCAAGAAATTGTCATCGTGTATACTGATTTCCCGGATACCATAACTATCCCATAGGATTCTGATCATCTCTATCACATATTCGGCACTAAAAGATCGGCAGCTATTCTTGAAAACGGAAAGATCACAAAAAGTGCATTTACCCGGACATCCCCGGGAGGTCAAAATTGAGCTAGCCGGGAATCTCCGACAATTGAAGGCCGCCGGCTGATAATGTTTTCTGATATCGGGCAGAAGATCCCAAGCTGGGAGAGGGAGCTGATCCAGATCTTTGATATACTCTCTATCTTTAGTAAGTGTGGGTTCGCCATTCCCCCTGATTACCAATCCATTAATTTCCTTAAGATTTCTTCCCTCCTGGAGGCAACTAAGAAGATCGACTATTGTCTTCTCTCCCTCCCCCACTAACCCTATATCAAAGTCACAAAACTCATTCATCATCTCTTCGGGTAAGGCGCTCAGTTGAGCTCCTCCGATAATAGTGATAATCTTTGGATCAGATCTTTTAATTAGTTTTGCCAGTTCAGCTGCTCTATGTATTGATACTGCAGTTGCCGTAAATCCTACCCATTGGGGATGTTTCTCTCGGATACTTTCAACTATCTCTTGCTGGCTTAATCGGTAAGGTAGGGGATCAATTATTTCGGTCTGATATCCCTGGTTTTGGGTAACTGCAGCTAAATTAGCTAAACCAAGGGGAGGAGTATTTGTTCCTCCCTGGGCTAGCTTCCCGTATCGCTCCACTAAGCTTACTGGGGAATTGATAAAAATTATTTTTCCCATCGAGGCAAAATACTCTTTTTGGCCAGGCGAAAAAATATCTGAGGATATAGTCGAGGGCTGAATACAATGTTATTACGGATGATGCATTCCCAGGTGCAAAAACACTGCTTCTCCTGAATTTCCCTCAGAAATGATCTGATTTTCTCGGTCTTCAATAATCGGGCAATATCATACTCATAGTCGCGTAGATTTCCAAATGAGCGCCCCAAAAGCTCACACGGCAGAATCTCACCGTTATTAGTTAGAACTACCTCGGTCTTCCCGGCCTTGCAGGGAATGATCATCTTTTGCTCTTTAACCGTTTGTGCTACTATCTCTAAGGTTAGCTCATCAATAACATGCTTAATCGAAGAAAAAGGATACTTATCCCTATCCTCTTTCTCTTGGACCCGGGCAATTTGCCCCGCAATTTTCTGAAAAAGATTAATATCAACTTCCTTCTCTTTCTTATCCTTCACATCAGCCCGGATCATACTAAAATAAAAACGAACGCCTAATTTTTCATTAACGAACTTGAATAAACTCTCAGTCTGTTCCTGATTAGACCTAAAACATACACTGCAAACCGAAACTACGAAGTTTTTATATTTTTCCTGCAAGACCTTGAGTAACTTAATCGTGTTAACCGCTTTATTAAAAGTTCCTTTTACTCCTCTGATAGTATCATGTTCTTCACCCAGTGCGTCGAGAGAAACACCGGCATCTACGAATAGACCCGGACAACTTCTCACTATTTCCTCCACCTGACCGGCAAACCTATCAGGTAACAAACCATTAGTTATTATCTTAAGATTCTGCAGTCCATTGTTCGTATAACATAGGCTAGCTATATCCGCTAAATCATCTCTTAAGCTCGGCTCCCCTCCCCCTAAAGTTAAGTATTTTATGTGGCCAAAATTCTGAAAGATTTTCTTTATCTCTTCCAACCTGAGATCCTCCTCGCCCTCTCCCAGGATAGCCCAGTTATAGCAGTGCTTACAGCGTGCATTACACCTTGAGGTAACCCAAAAAATTACGTAGGGTGGAAGTCGATTTAACAAAAATTTTAAGGAACTCAAATAACTCAATGCTACTTCTTAATAAGTTAGAAAAGTTTGATTACTCTTGACGACTCTAATCATCAGGATTATACTATAAACTTGAAAATAATATTTTCTTTCTTTTTCATAATCTTACCATATTTATGAGTAATTAAACAAGCACGGGAATTAAAATTTCTATGGGAGGACAATATAATTGAAAGAAAATATCGAAATGAATACACTGCATAAACTGACAACGGGTATCTATGTATTGACTACCAAAAAAGAAGATGAAATTAACGGTATGATAGCTACCTGGGTATCCCAGGTATCATCCCGACCTCCCCTAATAGTCGTCTGTGTTAAAAATGTGCGTTACTCCCATCATATGATCAAGGATTCCGGTATTTTTGTCATCAATATCTTGCGAGATAACCAGAAAGACTTAGTAACTATCTTTAAATCTCGGGTTAAGACAAAGTCAGATAAATTCAAGGAAATCCCCTATTTTATTAAAGATACCGGTGCGCCAATCATCAAAGATGCCCTAGCATATCTTGAATGCAAGGTAACCTCATCTATCGACCCCGGAGACCACACGATATTTCTTGGTGAGGTAATACATGCGGAGATGCTTAGGGATGGTCAGCCTCTTAATATTCACCATCTTGGCAAGTATTATCAGGGGTAATTAATGAAATATATTTTTGGGCCCGTTCCTTCACGACGACTGGGAAATTCCCTGGGGGTCGATCTGATTCCTTTTAAGACCTGTAGTTTCGACTGTATATATTGCCAGTTAGGCAAGACTAATAATAAAACTATCAGTCGGAAAGAATATATACCGGTCAATACCATCATCTCCGAATTAAAAAAAGTTTTAACCAGCGTAAAGCCAATTGATTATCTAACAATCTCTGGTTCTGGAGAGCCTACCCTTAATTCACGAATTGGTAAGATTATCCGGGAAATAAAAAAAATTACTGCTCTGCCTGTTGCCGTTTTGACAAACAGCTCCCTTTTATCTCAGGAAAATGTTAGGGAAAAATTAAAAAAGGCTGATTTACTAATTCCTTCCCTGGATAGTGCAATACAATCAACATTTGAGCAAATAAATCGCCCATTTAAGGGACTGCGTATTGAGCAAATAATTAACGGCATAAAGCTTTTCAGCAAGGACTTTCAGGGGAATATGTTTCTGGAGATTATGTTGGTCAAGGGCATAAACGATTCTACCGCAGAAATTAAGAGACTTGCAGAGGCAGTAAGAGAGATAAATCCTGACAAAGTACAGTTAAACACAATTGTTCGCCCACCCGCAGAAAGAACTGCTAAACCTTTAACTGAAACTGAATTGAATTCCATCAAGGATTTGATCGGGGAACGGGTAGAAATAGTAAGTAAACAAACTATAAGACAAGTAAGTACAATTATGATGGAGACAGAAAGCGAGATAATAAAGATTGTGTGCAGAAGGCCAACTACCCTGTCTGACCTCTCAAATTCCTTGGGAATTAAACCTGCTGAAACAGCGAAGTATATTGACGCACTAACCCAGAAAGGGCTGATAGAATATAAGCTACATGGCAAGGAAATATTTTATCAGGCGTATCGTCGGGAAATAGAGTAATTTATATATTAATATTTTTTAGTGATTTATCAGATCAGCCCAGTTGTAACATGCTCAGACATATAACGGTAGAATTAAAACATCATGCTCCATTTACTATATTTGGAGCTATTACTGGAATAATCATTATGATAGCTTTCCATAGCATTCCTTCTAAGACTTCTTATAGCATCTTTTACACATTACATCCAATTCATGTTCTCTTGAGTGCATTTGTTACGGCATCCATGTATAAACTTCACAATAAAAATAAAAGTAAAATCTGGATGTTACTATTAATTGGATATATAGGTGCAATTGGTATAGCCACCATAAGCGATTCGATTATTCCCTTTTTAGGTGAAATTTTACTTCGTTTACCCAACCGGGGGGCTCATATAGGCTTTATTGAAAAGTGGTGGCTAATAAATCCTCTGGCTATTATAGGTATTGCAATCGCATATTTCAGGCCCGCTACCGAATTTCCCCATTCTGGGCATGTCTTATTGAGTACCTGGGCATCACTATTTCATGTTATGATGGCATTAGGGCAAAGCATTAATTGGATTGCCTATATAATAATCTTCATTTTTTTATTCTTTGCGGTCTGGATTCCGTGTTGCATAAGTGATATAGTATTCCCTCTTTTGTTCGTTAAAGAGTAATATAAAATAATGTCCTACTTTACTAAGTTAATTTAACCTAGGAGTAAATAGGAATGAAGAATTCACCGCACAAAATATCCACTAAAATTCTGGCTTTTATCTGCCGGATCTGCCCATTTTGTATTTACCAAAGGGCTAATCCGGAAACAAAGTTTTCTCAGTTCATGATCCGTGCTGAAAAGAACTGCCCTTGCTGCCGGGCATATAGCGAACTTCATCAAGCTAACTCATGAAGGATAAGAACAAAATAAAACTCACAAGCCTGGTTCGCTGTGCTGGGTGAGCTTCCAAGATCGGTCCCCAGGACCTGATGCAGGTTCTGCATCAGCTGCCGGTTAGTGAGCATGAGGATTTGATTATCGGCCTCGATAGTGCCGATGATGCTGGGGTTTACCGTCTCCGCCCGGATATTGCCTTAGTTCAAACGGTGGATTTCTTTACCCCGGTTGTAGACGACCCTTACCTCTACGGAAAAATCTCCGCTGCTAATTCCCTCAGCGATGTCTACGCAATGGGTGCACTACCGCTGACTGCTCAGAATATTGTCGGCTTCCCTGTTAAAAAACTAGACCTCTCTGTTCTTGTAGACATTCTCCGTGGTGGCCTTGATAAAGCAAAAGAGGCTGGAGTAGTTATTGTCGGCGGTCATACCATTGATGACGAGGAGTTAAAGTATGGCTTGGCGGTTACCGGCACAATCCATCCCGATAAAATAATCACTAACTCTGGGGCTAGGGACGGTGACAAGATTATTCTCAGTAAGCCTTTGGGGATGGGAATAATCTCAACCGCAATCAAGGCAAATATGGCAAAGGAAGAAACTATCGAGAAAGCGGTGAGCGTGATGGAGAGGTTAAATCGCGAGGCCGCCGAGGCCATGAAACAGGTAGGGGTAAATGCCTGCACGGATGTAACCGGGTTTGGCCTCCTGGGCCATCTTTATGAAATGGCCAATGCAAGCAAGCTCTCGGCTGTTGTCCATGCGGATAAGGTTGATTATCTGGAGGAAGCACTGGAACTTGCCTCTGAAGGTTTGATCCCTGCCGGGTCTCATGCCAATAAAAACTTCCTTGCTGACAAGGTAAGGATTAGTCCATCTATCTCGCATAACCTACAAATGATTCTTTACGACGCCCAGACCTCGGGCGGCCTGCTTATCTCTGTGGCAAATAATAAGCTCGATGAATTGCTGAAGGCCCTGGAATCAAAAGGTATTACTAACATCCAGGCAATAGGAGAGATGGCCAAGGGAGAAAGTGGGGTAATTGAAGTAATCTGATAAGTTGGCTTTAGGTTCCCTTACTTGTTATTTGGATTCCTTTACTTTTGATAATTCAGGATGAGTCGGATATCAGTTCGGTATATAGCTTCTCCCCCTCAAACCGTGATATCTTTACCTCAACCTCCCTGCCCATTAGTTCATCGCTGCCCTTTAATAAAACCGGAAGATAATTTCGTGAATATCCTCTAAGCAGCCCGTTTTTGCTATCTTTTTTCTTTTCTACCAGAACCAAGCACTTCTTTCCAATAAAATCTTGATAGAATTGTTTCCTTTTATCCTGGTCAAGCCCCTTGAGGTAATGGCTTCTTTCCTTTATTATCTGACCGTTAACCTGGTTAGAGAATTTAGCAGCTGGTGTATTTATTCTTTTTGAAAAAGGGAATATATGTAAATAACTTATAGGAAGAACTTCAAGTAATTTATAAGTATTATTAAAGTTTTCCTCCCCCTCTCCCGGAAAGCCTACAATAATATCTACCCCGATAGAGATCTCAGGAATCCGGCTTTTAATCATCATGACAAGCTCAGAAAAGAATTCAGATGTGTAATTACGCCCCATCCTCTTAAGAATCCAATCGTCACCATTTTGGAGAGAAATATGGAGATGGGAGCATAATATATTTGAAGAAGCCAACTGATTGATCATGCCTTCTGAGATTTCGTCAGGATTGAGTGAGCTTATTCTTACTCTTTCAATCGGTCTCTGTTTTTCTATATTCAAGAGTAAATCAGAAAGACTAAAGCGAGTATGAAAGTCCGCTCCATAAGACCCTAAATTAATCCCGCTTAGGACTACCTCCCGGTACCCTGCCCTGCCGAGAAGCTCTATTTGGCGAAGAACCTTATTGTGTTCCAGGCTTCTGCTTGAACCCCGGGCATAAGGAATAATGCAATAGGTACAGTGGCGATTACACCCATCCTGGATCTTCACAAATGCCCGGGAATGATGCGGAAATCTACTGATTAACGGGTATTCAAGTTTTTTTTCTCCAGTGATAGATTCTATCTGTATTTGGGGCTTATCCCTTTTCTTTAACCGGAGAAGATACTGTTCGATCTTATCCTTTTCCCGGTTGCCTAGGATATAATCTACCCCGGGGATTTTGCCTATCTCGTGAGGATTTACCTGGGCATAACAACCGGTAACTATTACCAAGGCATTCGCGTTTTTTCTTTGAAAACGTCTGATTAATTGGCGGGATTGATAGTCAGCCTTCCTGGTAACCGTGCAGGTATTTATGATATATATATCGGCAGGTTCATCGGCAGTAACTACCTGAAATCCTGATCTAAGGATATTTTCCTCGATAATCGCCGAATCAAACTGGTTAGATTTGCATCCGAGTGTGGCAATGAAGACCTTTTTCATCTATTAGATATCTTAAAGCCCCTCTCCTTCAGAAAATTCACTATCCCGGGCAATATCCATTAATCAAAATTCAATACCAACTTTTCTTGTGAGCGATATTCCTGATCTTGATAGACCCATTGAAGAGAGAGCTGGATCTGATGAATCCCTTTTTTATCGACAATGGTTTTATGGAAGGTAGCAACTTCAGCTGGCCGGAGTATTGAGGGGGTGGTAAAGGTGGAATTCAGGCCGACAAATTGATTCACGGAATCGAAACGTTTAAAGATAATCTGGATACCTTCCACATTCCTTTTTCCCACATTCTTAACTTTCCCCTCTATTTCAAGATAATCGGAAAAGATATCATTAGTATATTGGATTATTCTGACCATATCCTCATCTTCTTCAGTCTCCTCTTCACCTTCTGCCGATGTCTCTAGATTTTCGATTCTCTCCTGGAGTACCATTATCTCCTCATTCAGGGCTTTAATCTGCTCCTTTAAGCCTTCCTCCTCTGATTTCTCCCCACAACTAAATAATAGAAATAGCCCTAAGACTAAAACTACCACTTTTTTCATCATACTACTCCTTTTTTAAATATCTCCATCTATTATTTTTATATCCTTATGCAGTCTATTGAGTTCTATAACCTGAAAATACCTACTCCATCTTTTAGTTGATTTATCTGTTCCTTGAGAATTTCTACTGCGTTAAACATCTCGGTAGAACCGGTAATATTACCCTGCGCAACCCCTTTGATGTTGTCAATCGCCTTGATTACCTGCTCCCCACCACGTGCCTGCTCCCGGGTCGCCTGATTGATCTGCTTGACCATCTCCAATATGCTCTCCATCGATTTCGTTATTAACTTGCTCCCCCGAGACTGCTCCTGCGTAGTCCGCTTAACCTGAAATGTCACCCCCTTCATCTGCTCGGATACCCTCATCACCTGCTCACTACCTCGCGCCTGCTCCTGCGTAGCACGAGCTATCTCCTGCACCATCTCCGATATCTTCTCCACCGCCTCTGTAACCTGCCTGCTCGCCCCACTCTGACTAACCGCCGCCTTCGCTATCCCACCCACCATCTCATTCGACCTCTTTATGCTCTCCAATATCCTCTCCAAGGCATCCCCCGCCCTCCGAGAAAGCTGAACCCCCTCCTCCACACTCTGCGCCCCCGCCGCCATCGCACCCACCGCCTTGCTCGACTCCTCCTGCACCGCCTGTATCAATACCGCTATCTCCTTCGTCGATGCCGCCGTCCTCTCCGCTAAATCCCGTATCTCGTCCGCTACCACCGCAAAACCACGCCCATGCTCCCCCGCCTGCGCCGCTAATATCGCCGCATTCAACGCCAAAAGATTCGTCTCCTCCGCAACATCCTCAATCACTCCCAATATCTTCCCAATCTCGTCCGCCCTCAACCCTAAACTGTTGATTACCCGCGCCGCCTCCTGCACCGCTGTCTTTATCCGGTCTATCCCCTTTATCGTCGAATTTACCGCCTGTACCCCACGCTGGGCATTCTCCCCTACCCTCTCCGATAACTTCGATGTCTCATGTGCACTAAACTCTACCTCCTTTATCGATGCATCCATCTCCATCATCGACGATGCCGTCTCCTCAGTTATGCTCGAAAGCGCCTCCGCATTCTCCGCTACCTGACGATTCGCTATCGCCATCTCACTGATCGCAGATACAGTCTCCTCTACCGACTTCGATAAACTCTCAACACTCTCGGCTACCTCTTCTATCGTCGCACCCATCTCGAATATCGACGACGAACTCTCATCAGCAGAGGTAGATAATACCTCGGCACTCTCCGAAACACTCTTGATCGATGCCTCCATCTGCTCCATGAAAGAAGAGGTATCCTCCACCGAAGCCGACTGCGATGCCGCACCCCGTGATACCCTCTCCGAACTGTCCCCCACCCGAGCCGCAACCGTATCCAAACTTAGCTCCGTCTCCGTTATCTTCCCAATCATCCCCCTCAAATTGCCAATCATCCTCCTCAAACTCATCGCCAAATGCCCTACCTCACTCTCCGATACCACCGTTACCTCACTGCTTAAATCACCCCCAGATATGCCCTCTAACGAAGCAGCAATCTTTCTCAAAAGTACTGAAACATCGTTACCCACTAAAAAAGCGATAACGATAGAAATAATTATAGTGCCAATAATTAATACGATAGAGCCATTTATCATACCCGAGAGCTTGGCCTTATAATCCTCCCAGGGATACACTCCAACCAGATGCCACCCTTTGGACTCTAACGGGGTATGAACTACAATTCTAATAGTTTTTGAATCAATTGCTAGAAAATAGTCTCTGATTCCTGGTAAGAAAGAAATAAGGGATCTGCCTGAATCCCTATCATCTCCGATCTTTTTGCCAATTATAGCGTTATAGACCCTTTGTTCCAGTTCCTCTTTTAACTCTCCGATAACCTTTTTATCCTCTTCATTAAGGATAAATGCATATCCCGAATAGCCAGTATTAATCTCGTTCAAGTAACTCTTCAGCAAGCCTATTCCCTGCTTCTCCTTTATTAATACGCCGATCCCCTCTGCTCGCTCCCTTAACTCGGCTAACTTTGTTTGTGCTATCTCTTCCATCAAAGCAAGGCGTGCTCGGGAGTGGTCCATAACGCTGGAGAGAAGGAGAAAAATAATGATCATTAAGGCAAAGGAAGAAAGAAGAGTATTGCGGATGCCCATCCTGAATCCCCTACCCCTATTTATATTTGCGGAATCAGGGTATTCAACAATAATCCTCTCTAACTCCGGCCGTAATGCTAATTTGAAAAAGTAATTCATAAACAAGGCGATCAAAGTGCCTGCACTCAGGGCGCCTAAGAAAATCTTAGCTACTTCACTCGCCGGGAAACTAATGAACTGAAACATTACTATTGTCTGGGTTGTAGCCATTAACAACCAGCCGATGATTGATAAAGAAGAAACTATTACAGGAAATTTTAAGGCAGCTTCCAAGGCCTCTGCCGCCATTAAATTCGTTTTCTCTCCTTCCTCGTAAAGGAGGGTTGCTACTGGTTTAATGTATCGGGTAACTACTATTACCATAACTACCCATATTATTGGCACCAAAATTAGAAGCGT
>CP070770.1:209329-221934 GCA_020345765.1 Deltaproteobacteria bacterium | reverse complement strand
AGATAAAAACGGGCGCTGTCCCTATTTTAGCTCCTTATTTTATACCGGTAAAGAGAAGTTATGAAGATCCGTGATCATTACTTGGATGAGGATGTGGTTGTCCGTAAAGAGACGCCGAACCGCAGTGGCCCGTTTGGTAACGGTCTTCCGGATACGATAATAATTCACTACACCGCGGGCGGCTCGGCGGAATCCTCCGTCAATACGCTGTGTGATCCGAAGACGAAGGCCTCGGCCCACTTAGTTATCGGCCGGGAGGGATCGATCTACCAGTTGGTCCCGTTCAACTTGATTGCCTGGCACGCGGGTAGGAGCGCCCACCAGGGGCGCGTCGGGTTTAATAAGTATGCGATCGGTATCGAGCTTGACAACGCCGGGCGGTTGACAAAAAGCGGTGAGGAATATGTTTCGTGGTTCGGCAGGGCCTACCCGGAAAATGAGGTAGTGGAAGCGGTGCACCGAAACGAATCCGAGCCTTCCTGCTGGCATCGGTACACCGAGGAGCAAATTGCCATCTCCCAGGATATCTGTGCCGATCTGATCGAAAATTACGGAATTACCTCGATACTCGGTCACGAGGAGGTCTCTCCGGGACGGAAGGTCGATCCCGGCCCCGCATTCCCCATGGATAAATTGCGCGAACTTTTACTCTACCGCGATCGGGGGGCTGAAGTTCAGGAAGAACCGAGCCCCTTTCCGTTTAAGGGAGTGGTGACCGCATCGAAGCTGAACATTCGGCAATCTCCCCGCCTGAAAGCCGGCACGGTCGCAGCTCCTTTGACGAAAGGAACTATCGTAGAGATTCTTCGGGAAGAGAATGGCTGGTATGAGGTAGATGTGAAAATGCGGGGATGGGTCAAAAAAGAATATATAAAAGCCTAATACCCGTCCGGGTCACTTTGTGCCTTTAAATAAGCCCCATTTCCTTAAGGGTTTCCTGGTAAACCTGGAAGTCGTTATCGGAAAAGAGGACGACGACCACCTTCTCGATCTTACGATGACTCTTTAGATAGGCAGAGATGGTATTGATTGCTACCTTGGAGGCCTCCCGGAGCGGGTATCCATAGGCCCCGGTGCTTATGGAGGGAAAAGACAGGCTCCGGATCCCCTTCTTTTGCGCCAGGGCAAGGCTATTCTGATAGGCCCGGGTAAGGATTTCCTCCTCGCCGGCTTTGCCACTTCTCCAGATGGGACCGACGGTGTGGATGACATACTTCGCCTTGAGGTTTCCCCCGGTGGTAATGACCGCCTCGCCCGCCGGGCAGCCGCCGATCTTCCGGCACTCCTCCATAATCTTCGGGCCCCCGGTGCGGTGGATGGCCCCGTCCACACCGCCGCCGCCCCTGAGCGAGCTGTTAGCCGCATTTACAATAGCCTCCGTGGCCTGTTTGGTGATATCTCCCTGTTCAATAACGATCTTTGCGCTCTTAACATCGATCTCTATTTTATCCGACATTTTATTTTACTCCTTTCCATAATTTCCGAAGCCTTTTTTATCCTACCACATCTTTGCCGTTAGGTGGAATAAAATTTGTCTCTGCGGGGGTAAAAAAAGACGGCCGGGGAGCCGTCTTTCATAATAGCAAGACTACCTGGTGTCAAGAGTAATGGGGATTGGCGGGGACGCTTAGGTTATTCGGTAATACTTTAAGATTTAGTTCATGGCAACGGAATAAATATTGGCCTGATACCCGGCATTTAGGATTTTATTCCATGTTTCCCTTGCTTTAGTCAGTTCTTTATAGGTACCGGCAAAAATCGTATAGCCCCCATCCTTTCGCTTTACTATTCTGTTTTCGATGCCAAGAATGGATAGCTTTAATGAGATAGCCCTGGTTTCATCCAGGATAAATTTCTTATCGATGTAAAGCTTATAGACCTGTTCGGCATTTTCATTCGATTTCTTGGCGGCGGCCGGAGGCCTTTTCTTAATTTTCGTCGGGGGAGGACCCTCAGCCTTTTTTACCGGAGATAAGGGCTCGGGGCTCTTGTTTTCCCCCGGTACAGGAATCAGGGGAGGGGATGCCACGGGTAGTATACCAGTCGGGGTATCACCGCTCAGTTCGGACGGGGAGGCAACTGCTTTATTCACAGGTGCAATCACAATCTGCCCCATTGAGGCAGAGCTGTTGAGCAGGTAACTTCCTGCTCTCAAGGTCAGCAGCAGTATAGCAGTCGCCCCCCCACTTATGAGAAAGAACTTGATCAGTTTTTTATTCTTATCCCACCTCAAGGTAATGAAAGGGCCCTTCTTAGGACCCGACGGGTCTGAAGGTATGTAGTGATTTTTCGAAGAAACCATGGGGATTCCGTCATCGAGCAATAATCTTGCCGAATCCTCCTCAAATAAAGGCTTCGAAGAAGAATCTTCTTGAGTAGAAAATATATCTTGTGGCGGTTTTATAAAATCATCCACCTGAGGCTTCTTTTCCGAGTCATCGCTGTTTAAATTTCGAGGTTTCTTTGACATTAAGAACCACCTTTATTTTATATTTATTCCTGTTCTCGCTTTATGTATCTCACGCTCACGCTCCGCCTGGATCCGAATCTTGTAGGCGCAGTCGCGGATAATACCGTAAAGCACGCGACATCCGTCATCCTCACTGTCCAGATCACCTTGATCCGCGAGAATAATTAGCTTCCTGGCCATTTCCAGCACTTTGCTTATATGTTGATTGGATTTGATTTTCAATTTTCCTGTTCTTTTACAAAACCCTCTGTATCTGCTTTTTTCTATTAAGAAAAGGAATAAACGGCACTCTTCTCATCATTGAATATTTGAAAATAATCGTTGAAGCCCAAGACATCAAATGTTTTTTGCATTTTCCGGGGTAAATTTAGAATCCTAAGATCCCCTTTGCGTTTATTAGCCGATAAGTGTATGTCCAGAAGTATACCCAGGGCGGAGCTATTTATATATTGAAGCTCGGATAAATCCAGGATAATCTTGCTGTATCCGTTCTCCACCGCTTCATGCATCCGGCGGTCAAATAGAGTAATATTACTGGCATCAACGAAGCCAATGACCTTTATAATCAGTACTCCCCTATCATTTAATTTGGGGATGATCTCCAAGTTTTCCATTTTCTTTTTTTTACACCCTGTCTAATAAATTCAAAGATTTACAATATTCATTTTAAACACCTTACTGGCCCTATCAATATAGATGAAAGGGAAAGGTAATTGCGGTGAATATCACTTTTGTTATCTAAGATATTCAAAGAGTATGCCAAATCTGTTCAGGTTGTTAAAATGTTTTTTAAGTATTTGAAAATAAAGTTGTTTTTAATGTTCGTTTCTGATTGACAAGTTGGATTAAATCTCATTTAAACAGGCTTAAATGAGACAGTATGAGATACAGTTCAATCTGGTTTGTATTGAAGGGCAACTTAAATTTGTGCATTTATGTGTAGTATTATTGGGGGTAGTGCAGATTAATCCGGGAGAGATTTTTAGGAGAATAATGTCTCATTAATAAATGAGACATAATGAAATTTGAGACAGTTATTGTCCTGCAGGATGCGGAGAAATAATCGGCCCGCGGCACTTATACCGAGACGAGACCTAGATATATTATTATCCGTGGAGGTAAGCGTTATCCCCAGCCTCTGGGGAAATCTTGTGGATAACTGTGTGGATAGCTTCAATGGGAAATGACCAGATATATATTTTCTGCTGTTTGCCTAATTTTTAGGCAATTTAAATAAGCATATTCAACGCACTGCACCTCTGGTGAACTGGTAATTATTTGAGGGAATCCGATCCATGGTTTCTTGACTTTTAATCGGAAAACAACTATATTTTAGGGAGTTTTTCGGGCTGGAAAGCTGGTTGGGGATTAAAAAAGCAGCGGAGATAGCGAGACAGGGTATTTCTAATGGAATAAAACAAAGCGAGGAGAATGATGAAAGATTTCCGGGATAAAAATATGCTTGTCACCGGCGCCGCCTCCGGGATCGGGAGGGCCACTGCTCTGGCCTTTGCTGCCGAGGGTGCCAACCTCATTATCGCTGATGTGAACGAGGAGGGACTAAAGTCGGCTGCCGAAGAGATCGAACGGCTCGGCCGGCGTGCCGTCTGGATGCGAACCGATGTATCCAAACCCGAGGAGATAGCTGCCCTGGCACAGCTTGCAATTAAAGAGGGCGGTGTGGATGTGCTTATGAACAACGCCGGCGTAGGTCTCGGGAGCCTGATCCGGGACATGGAACCGGCCGATTGGCAATGGATAATAAGTATAAACCTGTGGGGAGCGATCTATACGATCCATCAGCTATTGCCGCAGATGATCGAGCGGGGAGGAGGGCACATCATCAATGTAGCTTCTGGCGCCGGTATCGTCGCCGTCCCGGTTCTGGGGGCATACTCCACCACCAAATTCGCCTTGGTGGGTCTCAGTAGTGTAATGCGCGCCGAGCTGGCACATCACAATATCGGTGTGAGTGTCGTGTGCCCCGGCGTCATCCGCACCCCGATATTCCAGACCAGTAAGGTTAAGGGGCTTAAACTCGTGCTCAATGAGCCACCGGGCTGGGTTGGCGTAACCCCGGAGAAGGCTGCCAAGGCAATCATCAAAGGGGTCAAGCGAAACCGGGCGAGAATTCTCATCACCCCGTTTATGAAGATTCTGGCGGTTGTCAACACCATTCTGCCCGGGCTCGTCAGAGCAGGTAACAGCCGGATGGCAAAACGCGTGGAGCGGGAGCTGAGGATAAAGACCGATTCGAAACCGCAGTAATTGTGTTTATGTCGGAGGAAGGTAGAGTGGAAGATCGAAACCCGTGGGGGATCAGATTTGCAGAGAGGATGAGCGGATTCTTTGCCGAAGGAGTGGGAGAGCCTGCCGAAGGTTATCAGGAGGGGAGAAAGAGAGATAAAAAGATCAGCTTTCGGGTAAAGATCTTCATTGACTCCTTGCAGGAATTTGTTCGGAACCCGGATTACGAGGCGAGAATAGAGGGCTATCTGGATGCCGATTCCCTGGGGAATGGCCTACCTCTGGAAGACGGGCGGTTCAATATGTTTTCTGGCGGACCTGAAAGCGGGCTTCGCTATATTACCTATCGATTTCGTTTTTGCCTGCAAAGCGGGGAGAAGTTTTATCTCAAAGGAGTCAAGGAGATCCACAGCGATAGGGGATACTATAGTTCAGAGGGGGAGCAGAAGACGCTGTTTATTAAAATCTACCGCGGGGAGTCCGAGGAAGGAGAGCCCAGGGGCTCCGGGATCCTTACATTTAAGATGAAGGACTTTTTACCTCTGATGTTTTCTATGCGGGCGACCAACGCCAAATCACTCGGTGATAAGATCCGGGCGCTCCGTATGTTTCTCGCCTTTTCTTCGAGAGGGTTTTAAACCTTCTCCTGCCGCTTTAGTAGAAGGAGAACTCACTTGCGGAAGCATCCCCGAACCCATGATGTTATTATAATCGGTGGTGGCCATGCCGGCTGCGAGGCCGCCCTGGCGGCAGCCCGTATGGGCTGCCGGACACTTCTTCTTACCATGAAACTCGATACCATTGGCCTGATGTCCTGTAATCCCGCCATCGGCGGCCTGGCCAAAGGGCAACTGGTGAAGGAGATCGATGCCCTGGGGGGGGGGATGGCGAAGGCGACCGATCGGTATGCAATCCAGTTCCGCCGGCTAAACTCCAGCAAGGGACCGGCGGTGCGTTCCTCCCGGGCTCAGGTTGATCGTCAGGCATATTGCCGGTATATGAAATCGGCAGTCGAAAATCAAAGCGGTCTGAGTCTTAAACAGGCAGAGGTCGAGGAGATGATTGTAAAGGAGGGAATAATTCAGGGGGTGAAGACTGATACCGGGCAAGAATTTTTTGGGAGCACAGTAGTTATTACCCCGGGAACCTTTCTTAATGGACTGATCCACATTGGTCTGGAAAGCTTTCCTGGGGGAAGGATTGGGGATGCCCCTTCAATTAGACTTGCCCGGCAGCTTAAGGATTTGGGATTTACTCTGGGAAGATTCAAGACAGGGACTACCCCGCGTCTGGACGGAAATAGTATTGACTTCTCTAAACTCGAACCGCAAAGAGGGGATGAGCACCCTATTCCCTTCTCCTTTTCTACCGGGGAAATTGAACAAGCCCAGGTACCCTGCTATATCACCTATACTAATCCGGAAACCCACCAGATTATCAGGAGTGGTTTAGACCGTTCACCTCTCTTCACCGGTGTGATCGAGGGAACCGGGGTGAGATATTGTCCCTCCATTGAAGATAAGGTGATGAAGTTTCCGGGGAAGGATAAGCATCAGATCTTTTTGGAGCCGGAGGGACTAAATACAGTAGAATTCTATCCTAACGGCCTCTCTACCAGCCTACCCAATGATATTCAGCTGAAAATGCTACGGAGTATTGAAGGATTGGAGAAAGTGGAGATAATACGCCCGGGCTATGGGATTGAACATGATTATGTTGAGCCTACCCAATTAAAGCCTACCCTGGAAACTAAAATGATCGAGAGCCTCTACCTTGCCGGACAGATTAACGGAACAACCGGTTACGAGGAGGCTGCCGCCCAAGGGCTGATGGCCGGGATTAATGCCGCCCTTAAGGTGCAAGGGCGGGAACCACTTGTCCTGGAAAGGTCCGAGGCCTATATCGGAGTCTTAATCGACGATCTGGTTACCAAGGGAACCAAGGAACCTTACCGAATGTTCACTTCCCGGGCAGAACATCGGTTGATCTTGAGAGAAGATAATGCCGATCTCCGATTGACCGAGAAAGGCTATCAGGTGGGGTTAGTCAGCGAGGAGCAGTACGAAAGATTTAAGGCCAAGAAGGAGGCGATTGAGAGAGAACTGAGCAGGCTCCGTCGTGTCCGGCTTAAGCCCACCCGGGCGAATATCGAAATGCTCCAGGGATTTGGGGCCAGTCCGATAAAGAATGCCGTCAGCTTTGAAGAGCTGCTCCGTCGACCGGAGATTACTTATCAGAAGTTGAAAAAGTTTGACTTCGAACAGTTTCCGGAGATAACGGCAGAGGTTGCCGAGCAGGTTGAGATCCAGATCAAATATCAGGGTTATATTGAGAGAGAGCTGGATCAGGTGAGGAGATTCCGGAAGTTGGCAAACCTGAAGATCCCCAGTGAGGTGGATTTTCAACGGATTCCCGGCCTATCCAATGAGGTCTGCGAGAAATTGACAAATATAAGACCACTCTCCATTGGTCAGGCCTCCCGGATTTCCGGGATCACTCCGGCAGCGATCTCCATTTTGATGATCCATCTTAAGAAATTGGGGTACATTGAAGGTGCGGGACACAAAGAAAAATGAGAAGCAGGAGAATTACTCCCGGCTTAGAAGTTTTGCCGAGCAATTGGGGATTTCCCTGTTTGGAGTAGCGGATCTAAGAAAGTCCAATCAGCAGGTATTTGAGCTTTCCTCTCGGACGATTGAAGGGCTTGAGTTGGGAATATCTTTGGGAGCAGAATTGTCTAACCGAGTAATAAATGATATCGAGACCCGACCGACCAGGCTATATTTTCATCATTACCGTCAGGTGAATAATTTTCTGGATCAGACTGCGCTCCGGATTACAAGATTCATTCAGGGAGAGGGGTGGGAAGCTCTGCCAATACCTGCCTCTCAGATTATTGACTGGGAAAAGCAGAAGGGTCATCTCTCCCATAAGGAAGTAGCTTTGAGGGCGGGGTTTGGATGGATCGGAAGGAACAATCTGTTGGTTACCCCCGAATTTGGCTGCCGGATCCGGTTGGCTACCGTCCTTACCAATTTCCCTTTAGATTGTGACGGGCCGATGGGAAGGGACTGCGGGGAATGTAGGGACTGTATTGAGGTCTGTCCGGCAGGGGCAATCAAGGAAAATAGGGAGGATTTCGACCATCAAAGCTGTTACGAAAAATTACGCCAGTTTAAGAAAGAGGGATTTGTGGGTCAGTATATCTGCGGGATTTGTTTGAAAGCATGTCGGGGAAACAAGGGGTGATATCCTACGATAATCCTAGAACCATTATCGTCGATAAGTAGATGCAATTCATTGAAAGTATGCTTATATACTGATTATCCAGCTACCTGTCCCGATCCGGCTTTGAAGCATTGAAAAGGCAGTCAAGATATTTGAAATTATATAGAAATTTTACTTAAATATTTGATTTTTTAAGGAAAATCCGGAAATAAAAATTCTTGACATTAATGTCGTAATGGATTAGAATACAGATTAAATGGAAATAGAAAAACTTGAGGTTCTGGAAAATAAGATCAAGAGATTGGTAAAAAATTATTCCCAGATGGCTGAAAGAAATAAAGTGCTTGATGATGAACTTGAGACGAGAAGGAAGGAGACCGGGAGATTGAACGAAAAAAAGGCGGCGGCCGTTAAAATGGTTAAAAGAATTATTAAGGTCCTGGATAAATTGGACTTACCGGGCGAGTAGTATCTTGAAGAACTCTGTACAAGTTGAGATCCTGGGTAAAGAGTTCACGGTAAAAAGTGAAAATGATGAGAGCTATGTTAAGGAAATTGCTGATTACGTCAATAGAAAAATGGAGGAGGTGCTCAAGGACACCCGAACGGTAGCGACGGTTAATGTAGTTCTCCTGGCTGCTTTGAATATCGCTGATGAATATTTTAGGGCCAAAGACCAAAATCAAAAATTAATCGGAGATATTGAGGAAAAGTGCCAGGAGTTGATCAATTTGATTGAAATATAAGGGTTACCCCTGCCTTGTTCGTGATGGGCATAAAACTTAGAACCAACATCTAATTTAAGGGAGCTGTCCCTTACTGTAGGAGGGCAGGCCCTGTTTATTCGGGGAAGTCTCAAGCAGTAATATGGCGCCCACCTGGTACGCCAGGTTCAAGCATAAAACCCACACGGCAAAGTGGGGGGTAATTTTGAATTTAATCGCCGAAAGGTTTACAGTTAAGGGAGGTGCTCATCGTTTAATGGGGCGGTATTTTGATGGTTAGGGGAATAGATTTTTTAAGGAAATTGATAGCTAAACTAAGGTAGAAGAGAGAAGAATTTGGATATGGTATTTTTCTTGGATAGTCTTAAGAGGAATCTCCGGGGAATTGTTTCCCTTCTGATGATTGAGGAAAACTTTCTTGCTCTAAAAAGGGCTCCTTCTACTAACAAATCCGAAGTTAAAAACAATACGGGTTTTATCCGACCTTAAATAAGACTAAATCCCTTACCCTTTAGCCTGCCCTTTTTGGCTACCGATTAAGCACTTACTTAACAGGGTTTCAGACTCATTAACGGGACTTGAGATGGGAAATTCCCTTGTTCTCTAATATGACGAAGAAGGAACTAAGGGAGAAGATATTGAATATGCGCTTGGCTCAGTCAGATAGCGAGGTCTTGGCGAAGAGTTTGCGCATTCAAAGGAAGGTAATTGATCTAAAGGGATTACAACCGGCAAAAGTTGTAGCGCTGTATTCTGAAATCAGAAAAGAGGTTGCCACTGGTGAAATTTTTACCGAGTTTTCCCGTCAGGATAAAATTCTCCTTTATCCCCGAGTGGCAAAGGGGGAAAAACAGTTGATTTTCGCCCGGGTGAAAAAAAGGAGGGATTTGGAGAAGGGAAGCTGGGGGATTATGGAACCACGCACCGGACTTGAAGAATTTCCCCTTGGGCAAATAGACCTGATGTTTATTCCCGGGGTAGCTTTCGATAGGGAAGGGAAACGTTTAGGTTATGGTCAGGGATACTATGACCGGATAGCAGAGGGGCTCCGGAAGGACTGTATAAAAATAGCTTTGGTCTTTGATTTTCAAATAGTAAATGAGATACCGGATTCTTCAAGGGATATTCGGGTAGATAAGATTATAACGGAGCAAAGAGTTATTGAGATGGATTATTGATAATTTAAGGAGGTGTTAATAAATTGAACTGGGGAATATTGTTAATTGTTTTATTAGGATCGTTGGCGGTTGGGGGAGGGATCGGGTTTTCTGTCCGTAGGTTGATAGATAAATCACGGCTGGGAACAGCAGAGGGTTTGGCTAAGAAAATTATCGAGGATGCGAAAAAAGAGGCAGAGACATTAAGTAAGGAAGCCGCGTTACAGGCGAAGGATAACCTTCTGCAGGCAAAGGTTGAGTTTGAGAAGGAATCGAGAGAGAAACGGAAGGAATTCCAGAAGTCGGAGAGAAGGATACTGCAACGGGAAGAGAGTCTTGATAAAAAAGTGGATCTCCTCGATCGAAAAGAGAATGAGCTTTCTCGAAGAGAGAAGGCTTTGAGCCAAAAGGAAAAGTCAGTATTGGAGAAGCAAAACGAATATAATACCCTGGTGGGGGAGGCTAGGATCAAGTTAGAGAAACTTTCGGCGATTACATCTGCGGAGGCCAAGAGGCAATTATTGGAGATGATGAAGAACGAGGCGAAGCATGAGGCAGCGAAGATGATCAAGCAGGTCGAAGAGGATGCCAAGGAGCAGGCAGAAAAGAATGCTAAGAAGATCATCGGGTTGGCAATTCAGAGGTATGCGGGTGATTATGCGGTCGAGAGTTCCGTCTCGGTAGTAAATCTTCCTAATGATGAGATGAAGGGTAGAATTATTGGCCGGGAGGGTAGGAATATCAGGACTATTGAGTCTGCAACTGGGGTTGATCTCATCATCGATGACACCCCGGGGGCGGTAATTCTATCCGGACATAATCCGATCCGGCGCGAGGTTGCAAGGATCGTGCTGGAAAGGCTGATTGCTGATGGAAGAATTCATCCGGGGAGGATCGAAGAGGTAGTAAATAAGGCTAACCAAGAGGTAGAATCTTCCATCAAGGAGGCAGGAGACCAGGCTGCTTTTGACATCGGCGTTCATGGAATCCACCCTGAGATTGTCAAGCTAATCGGAAGATTGAAATACCGGACCAGTTATTCGCAAAATGTCTATCAGCATTCCTTGGAGGTATCTTTTATCTGTGGGATCATGGCGGCGGAGCTAGGACTTAATATTAAACAGTCTAAGAGAGCCGGGTTGCTTCACGATATTGGAAAGGCAGTGGATTATGAAGTAGAAGGCTCTCATGCGGTTATCGGCAGAGACCTCGCCAAAAAATATGGGGAACCGCAGGAAGTGGTCGAAGCCATTGGGGGGCACCATGATGATAACCCGCCCGCACTTTTGGCTGTTCTTGTCCAGGCTGCCGATGCTCTTTCTGGTGCTCGTCCGGGGGCACGCCGAGAGATGCTGGAAACCTACGTCAAGCGATTGGAGGATCTGGAGAGGATCGCCAATACGTTTGGTGGAGTAGAAAAATCATATGCTATCCAGGCGGGGAGAGAGCTGAGGGTGATCGTTAAGAGTGATAAAGTTGCCGATGAGGATGCAGTAGTTCTTTCTAAAGAGATTGCTAAGAAGGTCGAAAGTGAACTTAGCTACCCGGGTCAGGTTAAGGTTACTGTTATCAGAGAGACCCGTGCGATCGAGTACGCCAAATAATTTGGCAAAGATCCTCTCCTTTCTGAGCTACGAAAACGGATTCTGTTAAAACAGGTGAAGATTCTGTTTATTGGTGATATTGTAGGCAGGCCCGGAAGAAAAGCGGTACGTGAGCTTCTTCCTAAATTAGTTGATAACTATAAGGTGGAATTTACTATTGGCAATGCGGAGAATGCTGCGGGGGGGCTGGGGATCAATCCGGAGATTGCATGGGAGCTTTTAGGATATGGGATAGATATATTGACTTCAGGAAACCATATTTGGAAACATAAAGAAATCAATGATTTTCTCGATCAGGAGAAACGCTTACTGAGGCCAGCCAACTATCCGGGCAGTTCTCCGGGCAAAGGAAGTGTTATCTTTGAGAGTCTATCAGGATTGAAGATCGGGGTGATAAATTTAGAAGGAAGGGTTTTCATGAAAAATCTTGATGATCCTTTCCGGGTTTCACTTAAAGAGATTGAGGGATTTGCCGGAAAAACGAAAATAATCATTGTTGATATTCATGCGGAAGCAACCTCGGAGAAGCAAGCTCTTGGGGTTTATTTAGACGGTAAAGTAAGTGCGGTTGTCGGAACCCATACCCATGTCCAAACCGCCGATGATAAGATTCTGCCCGGGGGAACTGCTTATATTACCGATATTGGAATGACCGGCCCCTTAGACTCGGTAATTGGGATAAAAAAGGAGGTTGCAATTGAGAAGTTCTTAACCCAGAGACCAGAGAGGTTTGTTGTTGCCAAGGGGGGGGTAAGGATTCAGGGGGTGGTTCTGGAGATCGATCCGGAGACCGGGAAAGGGTTGAGTATTGAGCGGTTTAATGTTGCGTTAGGTTGAGGTGGAATTTTTTGAAAAAAAATTTAAAAAATGAGTTTTCACTTGACAAAAAGGAAATTTTTATTATAATTGGACTAGGATTTTGTTCTTTGAAAACTAAATAGTAAGCATACCTAAGGTAGGATTCTCAAAATTAAATCCATTTATTAACGATTTTAAGTGGAGAGTTTGATCCTGGCTCAGAACTAACGCTGGCGGCGTGCTTAACACATGCAAGTCGAACGAGAAACTCCTGAGCAATCGGGGGGAGTAAAGTGGCGAACGGGTGAGTAATACTTAGGTAATCTACTCTTAAGATTGGGATAACATTCTGAAAAGGGTGCTAATACCGGATAAG
>CP070770.1:196414-209229 GCA_020345765.1 Deltaproteobacteria bacterium | reverse complement strand
TGTATTTTTAAGCAGGAGAGGCGTGAAGGTAATGCCCGAGGTTGAGAGGATCTTGATCCAGAAAGCCCTGGAGAGGACCGGGGGCAACCAGGTAAGGGCATCCAACCTTTTGGGAATAAGCCGCAATACATTACGCAAGCGGATGGAAAGGTACGGGTTATCCAAAGAGATCAAGATTGTTGAGAAAGAAGACGACTCAGATAGCTAAGGAGTAAGGAGTAAGGAGTAAGGAGTAAGGAGTAAGGAGTAAGGAGTAAGGAGATGTACACCTTTTAGTCTAATCTTAGGTAAGGCAGGCATTTTAGTATGAAAGCGGAGCGAAAAATTAATCTGAATAAATTAACCGAGGAAATAGTTGATTGGCTGAAAGCTATGGTAAAGGAGGCGGGGAGTAGGGGGCTGGTTTTCGGAATGAGTGGGGGGCTGGATTCTTCGGTAGTGGCGGTATTATGCAAGAAGGCGTTTCCCGATGAAAGCTTGGGACTTTTTATGCCTTGTAACTCTGCTCCTTTGGATTTAGACGATGCCCAACGGGTAGCAGAGGAGTTCCAAATAGAAAATAAACTTATCGAACTTTCCAATATTCTTTCTGAGCTTTATGGTATATTAGAGGGTAAGCCCTACTTAGGTAAAAAGGGAGAAGTGCCGGCGGCGAATCTTAAGCCGCGGCTGAGAATGATAGCCCTTTATTACTTTGCGAATAAACTCAATTATTTGGTCGTGGGGACGGGGAACCGGAGCGAGATGATGATGGGGTATTTTACGAAATACGGAGATGGGGGGGTCGATATTCTGCCCTTAGGGGGACTTACCAAGAGTGAGGTCAGGCAGCTGGCTGAATTTTTGGGGACCCCAACTGAGATCATTAATAAGCCCCCTTCGGCCGGGCTCTGGGAAGGGCAGACGGATGAAGGCGAGATGGGGATAGCATATGATGAACTGGATAGAATAATTCAGAGTGTAGATAAAGGGGAGGTGCCTGATATTCCTGGGGAAAGGATTGAAAATGTGAAGAAGACTATTAGGGCTTCGGAGCATAAAAGGAGTCTCCCGCAGATATTCCAACCAGTTATGTTAAAGGGGGAGAAATGAAAGATAAATTAAAGGAAGAGGTTCTCAGAACAGTAAAGAATAAAAATGTGAAATTCATAAAGCTGTGGTTTGTGGATATCCTGGGTCAGCTCAAAAGCTTTGTCATTACCGGACGTGAGTTAAGCCAGGCTTTTTCCGAGGGGATGGGTTTTGACGGCTCGTCGGTTGAGGGTTTTGCCCGGATTTACGAGAGCGACCTGGTAGCCGTTCCCGATCCGGCGACATTTCAAATTCTTCCCTGGATCCAGGAGAACGGTAAAGTAGCGAGGATGTTCTGCGATATTCTTAATCCTGACAGGACCCCTTATGAGGGGGATCCCCGCTATGTGCTGAAAAGAAATCTCGAGGAGATAAAGAAGCTCGGCTACAAGTTCCTCGTTGGCCCCGAGCTCGAATACTTTTATTTCAAGTCCAACCAGGCCTCCGAGATCATTGACCAGGGGGGGTATTTTGATTTCCTCCCCCTGGATGTCGGGCATGACCTGAGGAGGGAGAGCATATCGGTTTTAGAAGAGATGGGGATTAAGGTAGAATATGCCCACCATGAGGTAGCACCGTCCCAGCACGAGATTGACCTGAGGTATACCGAAGCCCTGAGCATGGCCGATAATGTTATGACTTATAAGGTAGTGGTGAAACAGGTGGCGATTAATAGAGGGATATATGCGACGTTTATGCCCAAGCCCATATTTGGGGTGAACGGCTCGGGGATGCATACCCATCAGTCTTTATTCAAGAATGGGAAGAATGCCTTTTTCAACGCAAATGACAAACACCACCTTTCTAAAGTCGCTAAATCATATATCGCCGGGCTGCTTAAGCACGCCTCCGAGATAACCGCGGTCCTGAACCAGTGGGTAAATTCATACAAGAGGCTGGTGCCGGGCTACGAGGCACCGGTCTATATAGCCTGGGCGAGGAGAAACAGGTCTACCCTGGTGAGGATCCCCATGTATCGGCCGGGAAAGGGGGAGGCCACCCGGGCCGAATTCCGGAGCCCCGACCCTGCCTGCAATCCCTATTTAGCATTTTCCTTGATGCTCGGAGCGGGTATGAATGGGATAAAGGAGAGATATGGGTTGCCCGAGCCGGTGGAGGAGGATGTATACGATATGAGTATGGGTGAAAGGGCGAAGAAAGGAATTGAGTCTCTGCCGGGTAGTCTTATTGAGGCGATAGCTCTGATGGAAAAAAGTAAACTGGCAAAAAAGGTGCTGGGAGAGCATGTCTTTAATAAATTCATCGCCAATAAAAAGATTGAGTGGGATCAATACCGGACACACGTTACCGATTACGAGATAAAGAAATATCTTCCTGTCCTGTAAATATTTTCTTACCTACTTTTGCTGGCGGGTCCGGGATTGGGTAATAGGTTTTTATCCCAGCTCAATATTGTTGCTATTTGAACAGATTGTATAAAATGCAACAATATAATGTCCTCATAATACCCTGAATCCTCCGTTCTTTCAACAAGACAACCTGGCATAATAATTGCTACCTAAAAAAGTAAAAATAATTTTTTGGAGGATGTTATGCCTAAAGAAAGAAAAGAGAAGTCAAATCCATTTCATTTTGCTCAGGAGCAATTGGATAGTGCAGCTAAGATTATGAAACTTGATCCGGCAATCCACTCTATTCTAAGGGAGCCCATGAAGGAATTGCATGTAACGATTCCAGTAAAAATGGACGATGGAAAGACTAAGGTATTCAAGGGCTATCGGGTTCAATACAATAATGTCCGGGGACCTTGTAAGGGTGGTATCCGTTATCACCCTGAAGAGACTATTGATACTGTCCGTGCCCTGGCTGCCTGGATGACCTGGAAGGTATCCTTAGTGGACGTTCCCTACGGTGGAGGGAAGGGTGGTGTTATTTGCGATCCAAAGAAAATGAGTCAAGGGGAGCTGGAAAGGTTAAGCCGGGGCTACATAGATGCCATTTGGCAGATCATAGGCCCAGAGATGGATATTCCGGCTCCGGATGTCTATACCAATCCTCAAATAATGGCCTGGATGGTGGATGAGTTCTCCAAGCTAAAGGGTTATTATTGCCCGGGTGTTATCACTGGTAAACCTATACCTTTGGGAGGCTCTGAAGGTCGCGGGGATGCTACTGCCATGGGAGGTATTTATACCGTGAGGGAGGCTGCCAAGCATTTAAATATTGACCTAAATCATGCCACGGTGGCCGTTCAAGGGTATGGAAATGCCGGCTCTTTTGCGGCTATTCTTTCTAAAAAGCTATTTGGTTCAAAGATCGTAGCTGTATCGGATACAAAAGGTGGGATTTACAGTGCTAAGGGCCTTGACCCGAAAGCTGTTCTAAAACATAAACAGAAAACTGGCTCGGTGGTTAAATTCGGTAGAACAGAACCCATATCTAATAAGAAACTTTTGGAACTCAAGGTAGATGTATTATGGCCTTCAGCAATTGAAGGGGTGATAAATGGGGATAATGCAGGAAGGATAAAAGCGAAAATTATTGCCGAGGCGGCAAACGGTCCCACTACCCCAGAAGCCGACAAGATTTTAGATAAAAGGGGAATTTTCGTTATACCAGATTTCTTATGCAATGCTGGAGGAGTAACTGTATCGTATTTTGAATGGGTTCAGAATTTATATGGATATTACTGGAGCGCTGAGGAGGTCTATAAAAGATTGGACCAAAAGATGACCAGGGCATTCCACGATACATTAAATGCCTACAGGGAATATAAGGTGGACATGAGAACCGCAGCCTATATAGTTGCCGTTAGAAGAGTAGCCGAAGCTATGAAGTTAAGGGGATGGGTATAAAAGTCGCTTTTGGCTGTCTGCTTTTGATTGGGGCCTCGGGCCCCTTTTTATTTGATTTGATTTTCAAGCATTTTTAAGTCAGAGGGCTTTTACAGTGTTTTCAAAGGGTCAGAAATGCATTGAAAATAAAGTCGGGGAATTAGTGGACAACATTATTGAGAATGAAAATCAAAGCGGTGTTTGGTCTGAGGTGGGGAGGCTTCTGATCAAGAGAGCCCTGGAGAAAACTGAGGGCAACCAGGTTAAGGCTGCCAAGCTCTTAGGCATTAGCCGCAATACTCTAAGAAACAGGATCGAGAAGTATGGATTTCTAAGGAAGGTAAAGATCGCCAGCAAAGGCTGAACTACAGCGAAAGAAAAATGGAGTGCAATGAAGAAGAGGTAGAACAGATCCTGGGCTAACGAGACAAACCTCTTTTGGGGCTCACACGAGGTTTTAGATCCCGACTTTGCTAACGGCTTGACCCTCCTTAAATTTTTTAGTATCTTCAAATAAAAAATATATGGGAAGAGGGGAAATTATGCTCAAACCTGAAGATTTCTTTGAACTCGAAGGCAACCCGTTTTCCGGTCTTTTTGAGGGGGTTGAATATGTGTGGGATGCGTTAAAGAAGATAAAGGGATACATTAAAGCAAACATCCAGCCGAATGTAGCGGGTTTAAGGAAAAACGGATCTGTTCTCGCGAAAACGGTCGTTCTGCATGAAGGGAAAATAGTTGATTCCGGGTTTGTCCTGGAACCCGGGGACGCCGCAAAGGGTAAGTTCATAGTAAAGAAGGATGGTAAAGTCCTCTCCAATGCTTCGGTGATCTATGCCGGGGTTGCCCTGATGGATGATAATATTCAGATAGGGAAGGGAACGGTAGTCGAACCCGGTGCCTTGATAAAGGGTCCGACGATTATACTTGATAATACCGAGGTCCGCCAGGGAGCGTATATAAGAGGGGATGTGATGGTTGGAAATAAGTGCGTAGTAGGGCATACCACCGAGATGAAGGCCTCGGTTATGCTCGGCGGGAGCAAGGCCGGACATTTTGCCTATATTGGCGACAGCATTCTGGGCAGCGTGAATCTCGGTGCGGGAACGAAGCTGGCGAATTTGAAGATAGTCGAGACGGAGGTTATCCTGGAGATCGAAGGAAAGAAATACGAGACCGGGCTTCAGAAATTTGGGGCGATCCTGGGGGATGGGGTCGAAACGGGCTGCAATACGGTAACTTCACCGGGAGCCCTCTTGGAGAAGAAGGTTCTTGTCTATCCCAATACACTGGTAAGGGGTTACCATCCTTCAAATACAGTAATAAAGTTAAGACAGAATCAAGAGTCGGTAAAAGGAGAGTGATATGGGGAAATTGTTCGGGACCGATGGGATAAGAGGGGTAGCAAATAAAGACCCGATGACCGCGGAGATGGCGATGAAGATCGGCCAGGCGGTTGTTTGCGCTCTGAAGAGAAAGGGACACCGGCAAAGGGTAGTGATCGGTAAGGATACCCGCCTCTCGGGATATATGCTGGAGAACGCACTTACCGCCGGGATTACTTCGATGGGCGCCGATGTGATCCTGGTAGGTCCCATGCCGACCCCCGGGATAGCATTTATCACCAGCAATATGGATGCGGACTGCGGGATCGTTATCTCCGCCTCCCACAATCCGTTTGAGGACAACGGGATAAAGGTGTTCTCCAAGGACGGTTTTAAACTATCCGATGAACAGGAGCTTAAGATTGAAAAGCTAATATTCTCCAATAAACTATCGAGTTTGGTCTCTTCTCCCCGGGAGATCGGTCATGTTTACCGGGAGGAGGATGCGCGGGGTAGATATATAGTTTTTCTGAGACATACCTTCCCCAGGGACTTGAGTCTCGAGGGAGTGAAGATTGTTCTCGATTGTGCAAATGGGGCAACCTACAAGGTCGCCCCCACCTTGTTTAGGGAGATGAGGGCGGAGGTAATTCCCCTGAATGTTAGTCCGGACGGGAAGAACATCAACCTTAAATGCGGTGCCCTCCACCCTGAGCGGCTTGCCGATAAGGTTACTAAAAGCAGGGCGGATGTCGGGCTGGCATTTGACGGGGACGGAGACCGCTTGATCACTTCCGATGAGAAAGGGAACATCGTGGATGGGGATAAGCTCCTGGCAATCTGTGCAAAAAGTATGAAAAAGGAAGGCAGGCTGAAAAAAAATTCGGTTGTATCTACGGTTATGAGTAATTTAGGCCTGGCTATTGCCCTCAAAGGGATGGGGATAAAGCATGTCAAGTCGAAGGTAGGGGATAGGTATGTCCTTGAAGAGATGCTGAAGGGTGGTGCAGTTCTGGGGGGGGAGGAATCGGGACATACAATATTCCTGGAGCATCACACGACCGGGGATGGGATAATCAGCGCCCTCCAGCTCCTTGCGGTTATGCAGAGAGAGGGGAAGCCTCTCTCGGAGCTGGCAAAGGTCATGAAAACACTTCCCCAGGTTGTAACCAATGTAGATGTCAAGAGCAAACCGGAGTTGAAGGGTATCCCGGAAATAACCAATGCAATTAAGGAAGCGGAGAAGGAACTCGGTGATAAAGGAAGGGTCCTGGTCAGGTACTCGGGCACCCAACCAATGTGCCGGGTGATGGTGGAGGGGCCGACAAAGGAGAAGACCGAGAAGCTTACAAAAAAGATCGCCGGGGTAGTCAAGGATAAATTAGGTTAATATTAGGTATGACCGGTCGACACGATAATATCCTGGATGAATAATCGAATTTAAATATATCTAAGGGGTAACAAAATGGATGTTATTATCAGAGAAAATTATGAGGAGATGAGCAGGTGTGCCGCCGAGATTATTGCTGAACTTGTAAGATCAAAACCCAATTGCGTTCTTGGGCTTGCAACGGGGAGCACTCCGATTGGGACATATAAGGAGCTGATAAGGATGCATAAAGAAGGGCTCGATTTTTCGGGCATTAAGACCTTTAATCTCGATGAGTATCTTGGGATTGGTATCGATCTTAAAAAGCCCTATGATCAGGACCAGAGTTATGCAAGGTTTATGCACGAGGAGCTGTTTAAAAATATAAATATAAAAAAGGAAAATACCCATGTTCCTGATGGGCTGGCAAAAGAGCCCGAGAAGCATTGCCAGTGGTATGAGGGGGAGATTAAAAAGGCGGGCGGGATCGACCTGCAGCTTCTGGGAATAGGGGGGGACGGCCATTGGGCATTCAATGAGCCCGGGTCATCGCTTTCGTCAAGGACGAGGGTTGAACCATTAAATAAGCAAACCATTGATGACAACTACGAAAGTTTCTACAAAAAAGCAGGGGTAAAGAAGGAGGAGATGCCTCATTTTGCGATTACGATGGGGATCGGGACGATCCTGGAATCGAGGCATGCCGTCATGCTTGCCAATGGAAAGAAAAAGGCGGAGGTTATTGCCCGGGCACTGGAGGGAGCTTTGACCTGTCAGATCACCGCCTCGGCAATCCAGCTTCATCCGGGCAAGACTACTGTTGTTCTTGACAAAGAAGCCGCCTCAGAGCTAAAAAATATAGAACATTATAAACATGTGGAAAGGTTAAAGGAAGAATATAAACTATAGTATCAAACTAATTCTCTTTTAATCGGATTAGTAGTATTATTGGCGAGTTTTCCTATTCTCTCTTATCGGCCCTTCAGCTTATATTCAATGATTAAAGCCTTTTTGGTTAAACAAGTTGGATTTTAAAATGATTGCAAAAAGGCAAAGATGGATTGAGAATACAGTCAGGGAGTTATTAGACAATCTTCTAAAGAATAAGGATCAAAGCAGTGCCTGGTATGAGGTGGAGAGACTTTTGATAAAGGAAGCCCTGGAAAAAACAGGCGGTAATCAGGTTCAGGCTGCTAAAATCTTAGGCATCAGCCGAAATACTTTAAGGAAAAGAACGCAAAAGTACGGATTTTTAAAAGAGGTAAAGATCGTCAACCCGTGATTAACTAAGGAAACCTTTTCCTTCTGGTTTTTGTTTATGAATTAAGTACGTTTTAACTATTGATTTAACGGAGGAGCAAGTGGACTATCAAGAATTTATTGAGAAGAAAATTAAGGAGATCAAAGACCTGGTGGGCTCGGAAAAGGCGATCAATGCCCTCTCCGGCGGGGTAGACAGTTCGGCGGTTACGGTCCTGGGTCACCGGGCAATCGGGGATCAGCTGAGAACTGTTTTTATTGATACCGGGGTAATGCGGGAAAAGGAGCCGGATAATGTTATCAATATTTTTAAAGGCCTGGGGATCAAGGTTGAATTGATCGATGCCCAGGATGAATTCTTCAAGGCATTTAAGGGGATCGAGGACCCGGAGGAAAAGAGAAAGGCTTTTCGCAACACCTTTTATACCGTTCTCGGAAGGGCAGTCAAGGAAAGTAAAGCCCACTATTTACTCCAGGGCACGATCGCGGCCGATATCGTGGAAACGAAGGGGGGAATAAAGACCCAGCACAATGTCCTGGATCAGATCGGGATCGACTCACAGAGCTACGGATTCAAGGTGATCGAGCCCCTGAAGGAGCTCTATAAGGACGGGGTGAGAGAGGTTGCGAAAAAGTTAGGCTTACCCGAGGAAAGCTACCAGAGGATGCCTTTCCCGGGCCCGGGGCTTTCCTGCCGGGTTATCGGGGAGGTGACCAGGGAGAGGGTAGAGATAGTAAGGAAAGCGGGAAGCATAGTCGAGGAAGAGCTTAAGGGTTTACAACCGTTTCTGGTAGCGGCGATCCTGCTTAATGATAGGGCTACCGGGGTAATCGACGGCAAGAGAGCCTTTGGGGATATCATCTGTGTCAGGTCGGTAGAGAGCAAGGATGCAATGACTGCCGAGGTAACCGAGGTGCCCTGGGAGACCCTCCGGAGGATTGAGAAGAGGATAACCTCCGGACTGCCCTCGGTGACCAAGGTGCTCTATGATCTCAGTCCGAAACCGCCCAGCACGATAGAATATATATAAACGACAAGGAGGCTAATTATGGGATTTAAAAGGGTTATCCCCTGTCTGGATATAAAGGATGGCCGGGTAGTGAAGGGAGTTCACTTCGTTGACCTGAGGGACGCCGGCGATCCGGTGGAAAACGCCGCTTTCTACGAAAAGGAGGGGGCCGACGAGCTCGCTTTCCTGGATATTAATGCCACTATCGAAGGGCGAAAAACTACCGTAGAGCTGGCAAGGAAAGTAGCTGAAAAGATATCAATCCCTCTTACCGTTGGGGGAGGGATCGGGGAGATTGCCGATATCGAGAAGCTGCTTCAGGCGGGTGTTAGCAAGGTATCGATCAACACGGCCGCGGTGAAGAACCCCCAGCTTATCCGGGAGGCGGTCGAGAAGTTCGGAAGCGAGAAGATTATCGTGGCCATTGATGCCAAGAAACAGGTGGCAGGGGAGGGCTGGGAGGTCTATGTTAACGGGGGGAAAAAACCTATGGGTATTGAGGCTATCGAATGGGCTAAGAAGGTGAAGGATCTGGGAGCAGGCGAGATCCTCCCCACCAGCATTGATACCGATGGGACCAAGGACGGGTACGATCTCGATCTGACCCGCTCGATTGCCGAGGCGACCAGCCTGCCGGTGATTGCCTCCGGAGGGGCAGGGAACTTAGAGCATCTCTATCAGGCCCTGACCGAAGGTAGGGCCGATGCCGTGCTTGCCGCCTCAATCTTTCATTTTCGAGAAATTTCGATCGGTGAGGTAAAGGAATATTTAAAGGACAAGGGTATCCCGGTAAGAATTTAGCTGGTTTAACAAGAACCCTTCCAATGGACGATGAGTGAGAGTGAGATGACGGCAAAGAAAATTCTCTTGGTAGATGATGTAAGGGTTTTTCTGGAGGTGGAAAAGAGCTTTTTGAAAAGATCCGGGTGCCAGATTATTACCGCCAAATCCGGGAAGGAGGCTTTAGAGAAGATTCGCACCGAGGTCCCTGACTTGGTATTCCTCGATCTTATGATGCCGGATATGGACGGAGATCAAGTCTGTGAATCGGTTAAAAAAGACGATAAGACTAAGAATATCCCGGTAATAATGGTATCAGTCAGTGGTGATAAAAAGGATATTGAGAGGTGTCGGAAGGCAGGCTGTGACGATTATTTAGTTAAGCCGATAGAGCAGGAACAATTGATGGTAAAAGCCGCCCGGATTATGGAAGTTCCTCAAAGGAAAGATCTGCGGGTTTTCGTCCGGATGGATATTGAAGCTGAAGCCGGAGATAGCGTTTTTTACGGGGAGTCAGAGAATATCAGCATGGGGGGGATGCTGATCAAATCGAAGGTACCGATGAAGCTGGGCTCAGCGGTTATCATTAAATTTTTCCTTCCCGGTCAAAAGGTTTCCGATGTAGAATACCGGATGGAAGTTAAGGGGGAGATTGTTAGAGTCGACGAGTTAAGCTTTAAACCAGAATGCGGTTTAGGGATAGCCTTTCAGAACTTGGATCCAGCCGCCGAGAAGATGATTAGTGATTTTATTTCTAAAGGTGGATAGATAGTAAAATTTAGCCAAAAGCGGCCTAAAGCATAATTCTTTTACCATATCTTATCGAGTTCTTTTCAGTTTACCCGTAACTAATCGATTATAAGGCTCCCGAATACCGGAAAATCCCAATCATTAGCTCAGCATTTGCTGCTGCCTATCATTACTGACACGGAACTATTGAAAAAACCGGCCGGATGTAATAGGATAAACTTCGTTAATTAAGGAGCAACGGAGAAAGATATGAAAAATGACGTCTCGGTAAAAGATTTGTGGTCAGGGGAGGAGCGGGAGAGGCTCGTAGCCGACCTCCTCTCCAAAATGACGCTCGACGAGAAGGTAGCCCAGATGTCGGGCAAGCTCCAGGTTAGCCTCCTGTTACATATATTTGGTTACGGTAAGTACGCACCGTTCGAAACGCCGGCAATCAAGCGGATCGGAATACCGGGCATTAGGTTCATTGACGGTCCCCGCGGCGTTAACTTCAAGGGTTCGACTGCATTCCCGGTTTCGATGGCCCGGGGCGCTACTTGGGATCCTCAGCTTGAGTACAAGGTGGGCGAAGCCATGGGCTACGAGGCGCGTGCTGGCGGCGCTAACTTTTCCGGTGCGGTCTGCATGAATGTACTGCGTCATCCCAGCTGGGGGCGCTCACAGGAGACCTTTGGGGAAGACCCCTGTCATATCGGCCGCATGGCAGTGGGCATGGCTACCGGAATGCAAAACCATGTCATGGCCTGTCTGAAGCATTACGCCGCCAACAGCATCGAGGAGTCCCGGCTCTTCGTTGATGTCCTGATGGAAGAACGGTGCCTGAGGGAGATATACCTGCCCCATTTCAAGATGTGCGTGGATGCGGGGGCGGCGTCGGTCATGAGCGCATACAATAAGCTCAACGGGAAGCGGTGCGGCCACAACCGGCATTTGCTCACGGAGATACTCAAGGAGGAATGGGGATTCGAGGGCTTTGTCATCTCCGATTTCTTTTATGGTATCCGGGGGACGGTGGAGCCGGTCAATGCGGGTCTTGACATCGAGATGCCGATCCCGATCTACTTAGGCAAGAAGCTCAAGCAGGCGGTTATCGACGGGAAGGTGCCTGAGCGGGCCATTGATGAGGCGGTAACAAGGATAATAAGGCAAAAGCTCAGGTTTTCCCACCTGGAGAAGAAGGCCGGTTACAGCAGACAAAGAGTGGCAGGGCCCGCACACACCGCCCTGGCCCGCAAGGTCGCGCAGAAAGGGATCGTGTTGCTGAAAAACGATAACTCCGCACTGCCGCTCAATTATGAAGAGCTTAAGAAGATAGCGGTAGTAGGCAGGCTCGCTGAAAGGGTTAACCTGGGGGACCGGGGCTCGAGCTCGGTCCGGCCCCCTTATGCGGTTACCCCGCTCCGGGGCATCAGGGAAAGGGCCGGCAGGTCGATTTCCGTTGTTTTTGACCAGGGCCGCAACCTCTCCCGCGCCAGCAAGGTTGCCCGGGAGGCGGATGCGGTGATCGTGGTTGCCGGCTTCACCTGGCGGGATGAGGGGGAGTATATCAAGGAGTTCAAGATCGGCGGCGACCGCATTGACCTCAACCTCTTTTTGGGAGATACCGAGCTGATCGAAGCGGTAGCAAGTGTCAATGACCGGTGCATCGTAGTCCTGGAAAGCGGGACTGCCATTACTATGGAGACATGGAAGGACAGGGTGTCAGCCATTCTTATGATCTGGTACCCGGGGATGGAAGGAGGCCGCGCCCTGGCGGACATAATTTTCGGCGATGTGAATCCCAGCGGGAAGCTGCCCATAACCTTCCCCAAATCGGCGGACCAGCTTTTCCGGTTTGACAACAGGGCGAAGACGGTGATATACGACCGCTACCACGGATACCGTTACTTTGATAAAAACGGCCTGGAACCGCTATTCCCCTTCGGCTTCGGGCTGTCTTACACCACCTACCGTTACGATAACCTGAGGTTGAGCAGCGAGACCATCGGCAGGGATGGGAAACTCGAGGCGGAAGTCAATGTGACAAATACCGGCGAGATGTCCGGCGAAGAGATCGTCCAGCTCTATTTTGGTTGTAAAGGCTCCCGGGTCGACCGCGCGGTGAAGGAGCTTAAAGGTTTCGGAAGGGTATCCCTGAAGCCCGGAGAGACCAGGTCAGTGGCTTTCGAGGTTGTCGCTTCCGATCTCGCATACTACGACCAGGGTAACGACACCTGGGTTGTCGAAGAGATTGAATATACCATTTATGTCGGGCCCTCCTCAAGACAGGAGGATCTCCTGAGCGCATCATTCCGGGTAGCAGGAACATAAGGTCCGTTAGGAACAATCTCCTGAGCCGGGTAAAGGAAATTTACTCATAGTTCCCCTCTCCCCTGGCGGGAGAGGGTCAGGGTGAAGGAGAAAGCGGATATAATTTTCACCCCCACCTTTTTCCTCCCCCATCAAGGGGGAGGAG
>CP070770.1:182725-196314 GCA_020345765.1 Deltaproteobacteria bacterium | reverse complement strand
CCTGATTGCCGCAGGTATCCACCGCGATAAACTTCAGGGTAGTATCCACACTGATATCAATTGGTCCTGAATATATCGGGCTCGCTGTCGTCGGCCCCGTCCCATCAAGGGTGTAATAGATCGTTGCCGACGGATCGTCACAGCTTAAAGTCACTGATGTTTCCAGACAGACTGATCCTCCCGCAGGTGATGCCGCCAGACCGGCCGGGGGTGTTATATCCAACGGCCAGTAATGGTATCCAATATCCACAATATCGGTGTCGGTGACACCATCGGTGCGGGTGGCTCTGCCGTCCAGGCCAAGGTTTGCTGCCGTATCACTGCCGGCATCAACACATGGGCTGTCGGAGCCCTGCCCAGCCGTAGTCTGACTTAGATAGTAATCGCCGTTGGGGCCACTGGCAAACAGCGGATCGGCATCGATGTTGCCGGTTCCGGGGTAACTCCCCTGGATGTTGCTGTAGGTTACGATGGGGGTAGAAGAACTATTGATTATCTCACTATCGTCGCCCCACATGATGCAGTTAGTTATTATGGGATCAGAGTAATAATTGTACATCCCGCCACCGGGGGCGGCTAAGTTATCGCTGAAAGTGCAGTTGACTATTGTGGGATCAGAGTAATTATTGTACATCCCGCCACCGCCGCCTTCGGCTGAGTTGCCGCTGAAGATGCAGTTGATTATCGTGGGCAAGGAATTGTCAGTGTTATACATCCCGCCGCCACTACCGCTGAAGTCTGCCGAGTTGTCGATAAAGATACAGTTGATTATATCGGGCGAGGAGGACTTGTTGTACATCCCGCACCCGTAGTAGGCCGAATTGCCGCTAAAGATGCAGTTGATTATATCGGGCGAGAAGAACTCGTTGTAAATCCCGCCTCCTTTCCAGGCTGAGTTACCGATGAAGGTGCAGTTGGTAATTTTGAGCGAGGAGTTGCCGAAGTTGAACATCCCGCCTCCGTAGTCATTAAACCCGCTTCCATTAGCGTTGCCGCCCGTTATGATAAAACCATCAAGGAGTGCGTTCGACGCTCCGACGACCACATGGTAACTCACGTCCTCGCCGTCGAGGATGGTCGGGTAACCAGCCGGGGCATCGCGCTCTAAGAAGCTACTCTCTGTCCCCGAAAAACCGCCGTATATACCAACGCCATACTCCATGGTCATGACGGGTGCACTTGAAGTAGGTGAATTAGTATATGTCCCCTCTGCCACCCAGACCATACAGCCGCTTACGGCAGCGTCCACCGCATCTTGAACAACGGTAAAAGCATTCTCCCACGATGTTCCATCATTGTTACCCGTAGCGTCATCATTTACGTACCAGATACACGGTGGTGTTACAGGTGCCGTTACCGAATCACTCCCGGTGTTGCCGCAATCGTCGGTTCCCTCGGCGGTAATAACTATCGAGGGGGTACTAATCCCGGTTAGGATCACTGTCCAGCCTCCGGCAACCACCGGGGACGACTCGCTGTGCCCTTGGTCGGAAGTAACCGTTACCGTGATAATATCGGTGTCCGCAATACCGGCAACCCGCAAATCACCTGTCCATATGGTTACTCCATTCACCGGCTCGGTGATAGTCACCACTGCTTCAGAGTCAATATCATATACCTCGGTCACTGTGCCTGCCTGGTTACCGCAGGCATCCACTGCGATAAACTTAAGCGTCGTATCCACGCTAATATCAATTGGTCCTGCATATACCGGACTCCCGGTAGTCGGCCCGCTACCATCAATTGTATAATATATAGTCCCATCGCTGGCGATAAGGCTTACTGTTGTCGGACAGTAACTACCTCCTGCTGGAATAGCCGCTAAACCGGTCGGCGCCTCATTGTCAATATCGTAGACCTCGGTCACCGTGCCCGACTGGTTCCCGCAGGAATCTACCGCCATAAACCTAAGCATCGTATCCACAGTGATATCAATAGGTCCAACATATACCGGGCTCAAGGTAGTCGGACCGCTCCCATCAAAGGTGTAGTAGATCGTCCCGTCGCTCGCACCGAGGCTAACCGTGGTCACACAGTAGCTCCCACCCGCCGGAGAAGCCGCTAAACCGGTCGGCGCCTGATCGTCATAAGAATATGAACCGGTTAGGCTGCACTCATTAGTGACCGAGGGCGTTACTGTCATAGTCGTGTAATCCCCGCCCGGAGCTTCAACAACAATAGAGGTATCAGTCCAGGAGATAATCGCTGCCGGGACTGCATTAAAACTAACGGTACCGGTATTTGGTCCAAAATCTGATCCACTGATAGTTACCGCATCCCCAGGACAGCCGGTTGTAGGCCCGACACTGCTGATATTGCATAAAAACGCTCCGGCAGTAAAGGTTAGCGATATCGTATTCAAGAGACCGCCCTCAGCGCTAAGTAGATTCAAGCTGGCGACAACGGTAACCACTCCTGAAACTGGCCCCAGGGTCAGGAGCGTGCTGACCTTGCCCGAAGAGCTGGTATCTATATCCAGTGAGGTTACCCCTCCGGATAAGACTGCCCCGCCGGTACCATCGCCGGTAATATCATAAGTAATCGTTACCCCTCCCAGCGTGCAGCCGGATAGGGTTTGCGTGCAGGCAGGGATATTATTCAGGGTTACCTCCAGGGGCTGGGGAAGGGTCTGATTGGGAGAACATACCTGCCCGTCTCCATCAGTAGCAGTAAGTCCGATTGCCCAGCAGGCAGGGGGGATGAAGGCCGGTAGGTCCGAGCGATAGCCCAGAAGGTAGTGGCGGATGGCCAGGGCATCGACTACTGCCAGTGCGCATTCGTGGCCGCTGGCATCGGCATTGCCCAGCAGGGGCACATCGGGATAGCCCGCGGCGTTCTGGCTGATCTTTAGCATATCAACGGCATCAATGGAAGAGTCCAACTCGGCATCGCCGTAGATCAAATCACCAGCCCGCACTTCTCCCTGGAAGGCAAATAGCAGGCACAAAGTGCAAAGTGCAAAGTGCAAAATGCAAAGTGCGAATATCTGAATTGGGATTTGGGATTTGGGATTTGGGATTTGATTCATTCTCATTCTACCCTCCTAATTTAACTTTTTAACTCCGCTTGAGGCGGTTTATTCAATTAAATTAAAATTGTTATTCAGTCATTTGACATTTGGATTTCATTTGAACTTTGGGCTTTGAAATTTAATATCAGTATCTGCAATCTATTTACGGCGTAATTATTACGGTAATCTCCTCTCTAGGCAGCTTATCCAGAGATTCGAAGTTATTGCTTTCGTAACTGACGACTCCGGATATGTAGACAATAGTAGTGCCGGTTTCCACCGGGCTGAAAATCAACCGGGACAGAGGGATATCTGCACCGACCGGGCCTTGACCTGAGGTCTGCATATTGTTAAATCTATTGAAATCCGAGGTAGCATATCCGTCCCCCTCATCGCTGTTTCTGATGGTGAAGATCGGAACTTCGTCAAACTCGCAACCGGGGATGGGACATAGAGACCGGTCTATCCCACTGCCTTTCATATCGGCTAAGTTGAGCTTCGCCACCTCGTGCCTTACCCGGAAGTCATATACGCCCAGGCTCTCCGCTCCCAAACCCAGGTCCGGGGAAAGCACCCCATCAATGAGTACACTCCCCAGGACATCGATCGTGAAAGTGGGATTGGCCGAGAGACCTACCGTCACTACGGATTCTCCTCCGGACATAAGCCTTACCGCAGCTATCGGTCTTACATTTACTGTTACCGTATCCTGGTCGCTGAGCAGGGCCCCATTAACGGCCTCGGCTACGATGGTCAGGGGGCCTGCGGGCAAATCAGTCAGGGTGGCGGTCCAGTCGGGTAGTGCCGAGATA
Source organism: Deltaproteobacteria bacterium (assembly GCA_020345765.1). Lineage (GTDB taxonomy): Bacteria > Desulfobacterota. The sequence continues at coordinate 192,492 of CP070770.1, read as the reverse complement.
TCTGCCGCTAACCCGTCTACTGTCACACTTTCGATCCAGCTCTCGGGCTCGCTGACCGTTCCACTTACCACCAGCCGATACGCATTTACCGTATCCCCGTTTGCCGGATATGATATCTGGATATTGGGTGGGGTTGAGTCATCGGTGACCTTTACCCATAGGGGTCTCCTCGGTGTTGTATCCAGAGGCACAAAGGTATTACTGTTGTAATCAATGACTTCCGAGATATAGATGGTTGTCGGGCCACTCGCGGCACCGGCACTGAAGTTAACAACCGCCAGTGGAATGTCGGCTCCGGTGGGAGTAGTGATTGAGGCTCCGTTAACGTCATTGAAGGATGAAGTGGCGTAGCCATCGCCTTCATCGGTATTACTCAGGATACTCAGAGGATCAGTGAATTCATAGCCGGGATCAGGAAAAAGAATCCCGGTTTTAGTTATGCCATTAATCGTAAGATAGGCTACCTCGTGGCGGAACCTGAAGTCGTAGGCTGACATACTCTCGGGCCCGGAGCCTAAGTCCGGGGAAAGCTCTCCACCGATGAGCACACTGCCGTAGACCATTACGCTGAAGTCCGAGCTGGGTGGGACAACAATGGTGTCGGTAGCCGGTCCGGAGGGAACTCCTGCAATAACAGCGTAATACTGGGGAATGATATTTACCCTAAGTGCCCTCCTCGGGGTGTCATCCAGAGCTATAAGGTTATTACTGTTGTAATCAATAACATCCGAAATATAGATGGTAGTTGGGCCAATTGCGGCGCCGGCACTGAAGTTAACCACCCCCAACGGTATATCAGCCCCAGTTGGTCCAACCAAGGTGGTAGCCCCATTGTTTGTGTCATTAAAGGACGAAGTAGCGTAACCATCGCCGTCGTTGGTATTACTCCAGGTAACCATCGGGCTATCGAACTCACAGCCAGGGTCGGGAAATGGGGTTCCGGTTTTAGTTATCCCGTTAATGGTAAGGTAGGCAATCTCATGGCGGAGCCTGAAATCGTAGTCTCCCATGCTCTCGGGCCCGGAGCCTAAGTCCGGGGAGAGCTCTCCGCCGATGAGCACACTGCCGTAGACCATTACGCTGAAGGTGGAATTAGGGGCGACGGTAATCGAGCTGATGCTCACGTCCGAGGGGTCACCGACAATAACGGCGTAGTAAACCGGGAGGACATATTCGAAGCAGTTCGGGCAGGTATCGGTATTCCCGCAGTCATCCGAGATTACCACATCCACCGGCCCGATGGTCCCGGCGGGAGTGGTTACCGTGATCTGGGTATCGCTCTCTACGGTAAAGCCGGTAACCATAACACCATCGAAGGTGACTGAGCTCACCGGACCAACCCCGGCAAAGCCGCTGCCCTCGATGACCACCTCGGTTCCTCCCTCATCCGGCCCGGTAGTCGGGTTGATAGAAGTGATTACGAGCGGAGTAGCATCAACTATAAATCCGAGCGGGTCGGTTGTGGCAGTGTTTCCACTTCCGCAGGCATCGGTGCCAATAACCACCAGGGTGTGGGGTCCGTCGACCAGACCGGTGAATGTCGCCGTCCAATTTCCATTATCAATGTTGAAATCAGACGGGGTAGCGCCGTCTACGGTCACGATGATCTCGGAGATACCGCTGGAATCCGTAATACTACCCGTTACAACTACCGTGGAGCTGTTAAAGCAGTACCCTTCCTCCAGGGCCTGGGCCGGCTTTGCTGAGCCTAAATAGAAGAAAATAGTTAGAAGGGAAAGGGGAATAAAGGATTTACACTTGATGCTCGAATACCTCAAAGGCCTCCTTTTCGTTTAAAAAGAACGATGATCTAATGAAACCTATGCCTAAAGTTTCTCGATATTCTTTATCACGGGATAGGACTCCACCCCGGGGATGGCCAGCTTGCCCGACTGGAGAAAGGAGCGCCTCATCCTCTCGGAGCCCGAGAATGTCATCCATTCCATTATTTTCACCCGGAACGGCAGTCTTTCGAAGATCCTCCGGTTAATATAATTCCTCCGCCAATTCCGGTTGTAATATTTGAAATCCTTGACCGCCTGCTCCCGGTTATATACCGCCAGGGCCGCAATCTTACCGGACAGGATCGCCCCGACGATCCCGAACAGCATCATCGGGTCCATCATCCCACTGATGGTTCCGGCCAGGATCTTATCCTCGGCGAAGAGCCGGGGATTCCGAATGGATGCAATTGGGACCCAGACGTTTATATATTTCCAGTCCTTTCCCGTCAAGCCCTCCCTCTCCTCCAGGAACTCCTGGCATCTTTTCAATGCATCCCGGGGAAACGGCATCCTCTGAAACAGGAGCCCGAAGAAAATCCCGTTCACAATCCCGTGATAATAATAATCACCGATATAATCATCGAAATAGGCCACGACCTCCGTCGGCTTATCGGTCTCGAATTTGAGCATATAGCAGTGGACCTGTACATATGGAACCTTCAGGGAATCGTACATCTCGGGGAACAAACCGCTGGCGATAATACTTCCGGCGGGTAGCTCCCGGTGACTCTTTATATCCCGGGAAAACTCGAAACGGACGTCTGCCTCCTGTGCCTTCTGATAGATAAAGGAATCGAGCGAGCTCTCCCGGTTTCCCCTCTCCACCGCATATACCTCGTATATCCCATCCGGCGGAATCCGGTAGCCGTTCGATCCGTAATAGAACCGGACATCCTGAACCGGGTGGAAGCAGGGGCTCAAGTCAATACCCACATAGTTCCAGGTCCGCTCCTTTTTGACCGGGGTCCCGTGGACCGAGGGATGCAGGGTTTCCGATCCCCCGATCCGGGCGGCCCGGTCGAGAACGGTCACTTCATAGCCCTGTCTGGCCAGATCGATCGCCGCCACCATCCCGGAAAGACCTGCACCTAAGATATTAATTTTTTCGCCCATTTTTATCCTCCCGCTTACTTTTCTGCCAGTCTCCCGGCTTCAAGCTCTGTTATCCTCCTGTTGAAAAAAAGCGAACCACTTCTGATCGGCAAGAACCACCGAGGTTTCGATCTGGCGCTCGGGAAGCGACCAGTATTTCCTCAGCAGGCGATCCTTCTCTTCCGGGGTAACCAGCCGGAAATCATGCTTTTCGTAGAAGCGAACCGCCCAGACGGCATCCGCCCAGGTGCCGATCAAGACCGGGCTAGTCGTCTGCCCGCGGAGGAATGATAGTAATTTACTCCCTACGCCTTTATTCCGTTTAGCCGTCCGAACATAGGAGTGTCTGATGAGAGTCACATCCTGAATGTGCTGGATGCCCATCACCCCGATCAGCTCACCGTCTTCCTCATATCCCCAGAATACAATACCCTCATTTATCTCATGCCTGAGCTCATCTTCGGGCATGTAAGGCTCTTTCCAACAGTCCTCCACTATAACACCCCGGTATGCCCGGGCGGCGTCATTGATAACGGAGTTGATCGCCTTGAATTCGCTGTCGTCACACCGGCGAATCATGACCTCCCCGGCTATTTTCCCCTAATTTCAGTAACGGCAGCCCTACCCCCTATCCGGTATTACCTTTTAACCTCGGGCAGCTGTTTCAGGGCCTCTTCCACCAGTTCCTTGGGATACTCGTAGTCCTCAAGATTGCCGGAAAGATATTCATCATAGGCACCGAGGTCAAAGTGTCCGTGCCCGCTCAGGGCAAGGAGAATGGTCTTGGATTCCCCTGACTCCTTGCACTTTAGTGCCTCGTCTATCGTTACCTTAACGGCATGAGCCGGCTCCGGAGCGGGAAGAATACCCTCGGCGCGGGCGAACTGGACAGCGGCCTTGAAAACGGGAATCTGATGTTCCGCCCTAGTTTCAGTCACACCCAGATTATTCAGGTGGGAGACTATAGGCGCCATCCCGTGATAACGGAGACCGCCGGCATGGATCTTAGGGGGAACAAAGGTATGCCCCAGGGTATACATTTTGGCGATCGGCGCCATCCCTGCTACATCACCGAAGTCCCAGGTATAGGGCCCCTTGGTGACACTGGGACAGGCCTCGGGCTCGACGCAAATAATACTGAGCTTGCGCCCATCCAGCTTATCCTTGACGAAGGGCAGGTAAATTCCCGCAAAGTTGCTGCCCCCTCCGATGCAGCCCACAATGATATCTGGGTAGGCATCTGCCTTCTCCAGCTGCTTCTTGGCCTCCTGCCCGATAACGGTCTGATGCATAAGCACATGATTAAGGACGCTGCCCAGGGAATACTTGGTATCGTCATGGGTAGCGGCATCCTCGACCGCCTCGCTGATCGCGATGCCGAGGCTCCCGGAGCAATCAGGGTCTTCCTTACGGATCTTACGCCCGATCTCGGTATCCTCACTGGGACTGGGGACTACATTAGCCCCCCAGGTCTCCATCAGGATACGCCGATAGGGTTTCTGCTGGTAGCTGACATTAACCATATAAACCTTACACTCAAGGCCGAAGAACTGACAGCCCATAGCTAAGGCACTTCCCCACTGACCGGCACCGGTCTCCGTGGCCAGACGCTTTACCCCCTCCTTTTTGTTGTAATACGCCTGCGCTACCGAAGTGTTCAGCTTATGGCTCCCGGCCGGGCTTGTCCCTTCATACTTATAGAAGATCTTGGCCGGGGTATCTAATGCTTTCTCCAACCGATGAGCCCGATGCAGGTTGGTGGGCCTCCACATCCTGTAGATATCCTGTACCTCATCGGGAATCTCGATGTAGCGCTCCTGGCTCGTCTCCTGCTCGTTTAGACTATTGGGAAAGAGTGGAGGCGGCAGGATAGTAGGCTCCTTGGTCCCCGGGTGCAATATGGGCGGCAAGGGCTCGGGCAGGTCCGGTAAAACATTGTACCATGATGTCGGCATCTCTTTTTCGCTGAGAATAATCTTGGTTTCCGGCATTTTTCCTCCTTTCGATTTTCTAATATTGCCTGAATTTCAATTAGAGTTTACCTTCAGATATGCTGTAAATCTCATTTTACAATGATAGAAAAATATATCAGACTTTGGCCGATTGTCAAGGGAATAGGATCGTCCCATTCATCCTTATTCCCCAATAAAACCCTTCCTGAACTATGCTTTTTCGGGTGGGGTGAAGATTATCCTGTTTCCTTCCCGGCGCCGGGGCGCATCGGCTTCCTTGAGGATATTTGCCACCATTACATCCGTCCGGGAAGGGAGCTTCGGGAAAGCGATGATATTCTTGAAACGCGCATACGGGTTTGGGGATGCCCTGAATTCCTCCACAATCTCCGGGATCGTTGCCTGACCGAGCCGCTTAAGGATACCGAGGGTCTCTGCCTTCAATGCCCGGAAATATTCTTCGAAAAAGTCGTAAAAGGCTGCGCAGTCCTGCTTCCCAGTTACTACATCCACTTTCTGAAGGGGATGGAGCGGATCGTATTTAGCCTCATCCTGGAGCTTCTGTGTCCAGATCGAACTGCGGTGGGCATCAGTAGCGATTTCGATATCGCCCTGCTCGGCGAGGCGGCGGAACCTCTGCATATAGTCGATACAGGCATCCATACTGCCATTGAAAAATGGGGGGTTGATCTCCAGAGTAGCGTCGCCGGTAAGGAGGAGCTTATACTTCGGGTCATAGAATGAGGTGTGGCCCGGACTATGAGTGCCGTCATGGATGGCAAAGAAGCGGCCTACCTCCCATCCCCACAGCTCCGTATCGCCGTATTGTTTCTTTATACGGCTCTCCGACGTGAGGATCTCGGCCCGATCGGCCAATGTCTTTATACCCCTGAACAGTATCTTAGTATTTAACCGGAAAATTGCCCGGGCAAGCTCAATCGATACCCTGCTTACCAGGTTAGGGATCACTGTCGGCCCTTTCATGGGCAGCATCCGGAAGGGGTTATAGTACTCCAGGAGCTCAACGGCTTCGTTGTTCCAGTGGTTATATAAATCGATGGTGGTAAGCTCGACCTCCGGCAGAAGGAAGCGGACATCGTCGTAGCCGGCCTCGAGGATGAGATCGTTATTTGCCACATGATCAAAATGCCCCTGGGTCAACATTAAAACCAGGCGCTTGGCCCCTTCTTGCCGGTATCTCCTGAGTATCTTCAGTATCGGTTCGCGGTAAAAGCCGTAGGTCCCGGTGTCAACCAGAAGCACCATGTCCTCGTCGAGGAGGACGAAACAATTGCATGACGGCGGATTTTTCAAGAAGTTGGACGATATATAACCCTCGATCATCCAGACATCCGGTGCAATCTCCATTACCCGGGAGCGCTTAAAGTCCTTGATCGGAAAAATCCCCGGGGAAAAACCACCCTGATAAGGCATCGCAATACCCCCATTCAATAAATTTATTAAAAAACCTCTTATTATAAATATCCTAAAGATTCACAAATATCAATGAACATTATCTAATCCTTATTCATAATATTTTGAACCACTTAAAATAGCGATTTTTTTATTGGCAGCGGTATCTTCCCGTGTTATCCTTGTCCTTAGGTTATGGAACAGATAAAATCCTACGTCCGGGATATCGAGAAGAAGAGTGCCGTGGTTACGCTGAGCGCGGTTCTATTAATGACCGTCTGGCTCTACCAGGGTCACCCCTCCTTCTTTAAAGAGCACCTCGCCAGATACCTCGGCAGTAACCCGTATATTGATTGGTATCAATACCTTTACATGCACATAGTATCATTCCTTCTCTGGTTTGTTATCCCTCTACTACTGATCAAACTACTTTTAAAAGAAAACCTTGCCGGGTGGGGCCTTTGCCTCGGCGATTACCGGTTCGGGCTGAAATTTCTCTTTTTGGCGATGGTGATCATGGTCCTCCCCCTTTACCTGAACGCCCAGTCCCCTGAGTTTCAGGCGGAATATCCCCTGACAAAGCTCGCGGGTAAAAGCCCTACCCATTTTCTTCTCTGGGAGTTAACCTATCTGATATATTATATCAGTTTCGAGTTCATCTTCCGGGGCTATATGCTCTTCGGACTCAAAGATAAATTGGGGCCGTTTATGGCGATTATGGCCCAGACGATCCCCTCGACGATAATCCATATCGGAAAACCCGAGGGGGAAACCATAGCTGCTATCCTGTCCGGGATCGTATTAGGGGCGGTGGCGCTCAGGACCCGCTCTATTTTATACGTACTTATCTTCCACTGGTATGTGGGGATTACCACCGACTACTTCTGCCTGATCAATTCAGGTACTGGTTAAATGAACGCTCTAGTTACCGGGGCCAATGGATTCATTGGCTCAAATCTTTCTTCGCGGCTCCTGGAAAAAGGACACAGTGTCCGGGCCCTTATCCTTCCCGGGACCGATGAGAGCACCCTGAACGACATGGATGTCCAGAAGGTTTACGGGGACATCACCGACCCCTCTACCCTGCCGCAGGCACTGAAGGGTATCAATGTGGTCTTCCACCTGGCCGCCATTGCCAGCGACTGGGGTCCCCGGAAGCTTTTCCTCAAAGTGAATGCCGAAGGAAGCAGGAATATGGCAGAAATCTCGCTTGAATACGGGGTGAGCCGCTTTGTCCAGATGAGTTCACTGGCAATCCATTCCTTCCGGGGCATAAGCGACGGCGATGAAAATACCCCGAGGGACTGCTTCAAATTCCACTACTCTCTTTCAAAGATCAAGGCGGAGGACTATGTTTTAGCACTTTATCGGGATAAAGGCCTCCCCATCACCATTATCCGTCCCGGGGTATTCCCCTTCGGACCCAATGACATGACCAGCTTCTACCATCTGGCCCAGGCAATGGAAAAAGACCAGTATGGGTACATTAACGGTGGGAGGGCAGCCCTCTGCGTATCCTATGTCGAGAATCTGGCCGACGGTATGATCCTGGCCGCTACCCATCCGAAGGGCGTGGGGGAAACCTATGTTATCTCAGATGATATTAAAACTACCTGGAGGGAACTCTCGGAAAAATTCTGTGATGAGCTCGGATGCCCCTATCCCCGGTTGAATGTTCCGTTCCCCCTGATTTATCCGTTCGTAGCTCTCTGGGACGGGGTTTATCAAACTCTGGGAACGAAGAATCCTCCGACACTGACCCGCTACCGGGTTTCCCTGGTGGCACGGGACTTTTATTTCTCGAACCGAAAGGCTAAAGAAGAATTGGGATATCAGGTGGGAGTGTCCCTGGAAGAAGGGATAAGGAGGACGGTAGCCTGGTATCTGAAGGCGAAGAAAGAGAGAGGGCATTCTTGAAAACCTTTGTGACCGGGGCCACCGGACTCGTGGGAGGAAACCTGGTTCGGGCATTAATAAGCAAGGGAGAGGCGGTCAGAGTATTTATTCGGGAAAAAAGCAATACGATTGCCCTCAATGACCTCGAGGTGGAGAGACATTATGGAGACATACGAGATAAAGATTCTCTGGCCCTGGCGCTTAAAGACTGCTGCCGGGTTTACCACTGCGCCGCCTCGGTCAGCCAGTGGCGGGGAAATCTGTCCGCTTCGAAAGAGATAAATATAAACGGGACGATTAATATAATGGAGGAAGCCCTCCGGGCCGGAGTTGAGAGGGTGGTTTATGTAAGCACGGTCGATACCCTGGGGCTCTCCAGCCGGGAAAACCCGGCTGACGAGAACTCCTCTCACGAGAGCATGGCAAAGTTCCGAAACCCCTATGTGGATACCAAATACGAGGCCGAGATACGTGCCTGGGAATTCGTTAAGAAGGGTCTGAATCTGGTAGTGGTCAACCCCACCTACATGTTCGGTCCCTGGGATGTAAGGCCCAGTTCGGGACAGATGATCCTGGAGGTTGCGCGGGGGATGGTAGTCGGCTACCCGGGCGGGGGGAACAATTTTGTCGATGTCGAAGATGTTGTTCAGGGTATGATAATCGCTATGGAAAGTGGAAGAGCCGGAGAGAAATACATCCTGGCCAACAGGGACGGCAACCTTACCTACCGGGAGATGTTCACCTTGATTGCTGAAGTGGTCGGGGTCAAACCTCCCCGATTCCGCATCCCCTACGTACTGGCGTTAGCCGGCGGATATATGTCCGATATCTACGGAAAGCTTACCGGTAGCGAGCCCCAGATCAATTCCGTTACCGCCAGGCTTGGCTATGCCCCCCATTATTTCAGTCCGGCCAAGGCTATCAAGGAACTGGGAATCCCCCAGTCACCGGTAGAGGGTGCGGTAAGAAGGGCCTTTGAATGGTTTAAGAAACATGGTTACCTTTGAGAAGCTCAAACATGATTTAACATTAATCTTCTTGACAAGTATATTTACTCGTGCTAATTTCTATGGCTACTAAAAGGGACAGGTAACTCTTAAGATAAAAAATCTGGCTTCGGATAAGACGGACGCGATGATTCTTTCGGATGCTCATTCGGATACGGGAAGGGTTACTAATCATGCATTATTAGCTCTCCTAACTTCACTTAGGTCAAGCGATTCTGTAAAACACCTTAGACCACTACCCCCAAAAAACCCTCCTTTTTATGAAAATATTCAACCATTTAGCTACAAAATACTTGTTTTAACAAAATTATTATCTCATTATATACTTCATCCGAGACAAATCGTTTCACAGTAATGAAGAAAGAAAAAAATCGATTAGAAAAAGAACTTGAACTGGCAAAGAAGAAGGTAGCCTCATTAGAGCAGGATATCCTGTATAAGACCATTTCCAATGAGAAGTTAAAGAACCAGATTGAAGAGCTGAAGAAGAACTTGGGGATGCAGTTCGAAATCGTCTCCAGGATCGGCGTCTCTCCTGATCTGGCCCGAACCACCGGTAATATCCTCAGACAAGTCCGCAAGAAGATGAGGCTGGATGAGATCGCCATCCTCCTGTTCGAGCC
>CP070770.1:168382-182625 GCA_020345765.1 Deltaproteobacteria bacterium | reverse complement strand
ACCTCTTTCCCGTGGGCATACTCCAATGCCTTAGCAACCTTAAGGGCAATGAACAAGGCGATATCAACCGGCAGGGCCCTCACCTTCTGAATGATATGGGACAGGTCGATCCCGTCAACATACTCCATCACAATGTAATAAGAGCCGCTTCTCTCCCAGTAATCATGGATCACGACGATATTCTCGTGCTGGAGATCGGCGGCGGCCCGGGCCTCCCTCTCGAAGCGCTGCACTATCTCCTGATTGGTAACAAAGCCGGATTGGAGCTTCTTGATTGCCACCAGCCGGTCTAAAGATTTCTGTTTGGCCTTATAGATAACCGCCATCCCCCCACTACCAATCTCCTCCTCGATTTGATAATTGCCCAGAGACTTCCTCATAACTCCTCTACCCTGACAATAACCACGGTGATATTATCCGTTCCTCCCCGCTCGTTAGCCAGATCGACCATCTGCCGGCAGGCCTCCTCCGGTTCCGAATCGCGGGCAATCTTATTTAATTCAGCCTCGTTCACTAAACTTGACAGTCCATCGGAACAGAGAAGATGGATGTCCCCGGCTCTGAGATCTCCACTGTAGGTATCGATCTCCACATCCTCCTCGAATCCTACCGATCGGGTAATGACATTCCTTAGCCTATGATTTTTGGCCTCTTCGGCTGAGATATTTCCGGCATTTACCTGTTCCTGAACCCAGGAATGGTCTTCGGTCAGCTGCTCTATTTTCCCATCCCGGAGCAGATATCCCCGGCAGTCACCGACATGGGCAATATGTGCCCCACCACCCTCCAGCCAGAGGGCAGTGACGGTGGTCCCCATCCCCCGATACTCCGGTGATTGTCTTGCCTTCTGGTAGATCTTATCACTGGCCAGCCTGACGGAATATTTCAGTGCTCTTGCCGGCGGGGCAATTTTCTCCTCGTAAGTATAGGGGAGGGTATCATCAGGATTATTCTTTAACCGGGTTATCACCTGTTCGACGGTTTCAATCGCAATCCTGCTGGCCTCTTCCCCACCGACATGCCCGCCCATCCCATCGGCAACGATATATAAACTCAGTTCATCATTCACTATGAAATGATCTTCGTTTCTTGTCCGGACCATTCCGATATGGGTCATGCCATCGGATATAACCTTCATTCCTAAACTCGTTTCATTCTCCGCTGATGGTCATCTCCTTTAGCATTAGGCTGGGAGAGCCAACCGGGCCGAACAAGCGAAGATCGTTGCCCACCTGATCCACCTTCCGGAAAAGCTGGATCAGATTACCGGAGAAGGCAATCTCCTTGACCGGGAAGATCCTTTTCCCCTTTTCTACCCAATGGCCGGTAGCCCCCACCGAAAAATCTCCGGAGATGGGATCGGCAGTATGGACTCCCAGTAGCTCGGTGATCAGGAGTCCGGTACCGAGGTCTGACAGAAGCCTTTCAAAAGAGGCGGTGCCCTTCTCGATAAAAAGGTTGGAGATACCCATCTGGGGAGGAAGCTTCAGGCTGGGACGGGTGGAGTTCCCGGTAGAATTGACTCCCTCCCGGTTGGCGCAGTGAATATCGTAAAGGTAACTCACTAACCTACCCTCAACTATCAGGGGTGTCTTCTTCCTCTCCACTCCCTCGGCGTCGAACGGTGCAGTGGCTACTCCGCCGGGATAAAGCCCGTCGTCGGTGATATTGAGCAAGGAGGAGAAAATGAGTTGGTTCATCTTACCCGCGAGGGTCGACCTCTTTTTCTGGACCGATTCTGCCAGGAAGGAGGGTGCCAGCGTGCCCAGAAGCTCGCAGGCTGCCGAGTTCTCGAGGATTATTGGGACTTTGGTGGTCTTGATACTCTTCGCCCCCAGCATATCCACTGCTTTCCGGGCCGCCCTTACCCCAATCTCCTTCCTTTTCAAGCCGGTAAAGAAATGGTTGAAATCAAGGTCCCATCCTACCTGAGACTCCCCATTTTGGGTGGCAATTGCCATAATATTACAGGAGGCCAAAGTGGCCTTTTTATGCCTCTCTAATCCCCGCGAGTTTCTCATCCAGACCTCTTCCTGCCCCTCATGGTAGGTGGCACGGTGGATCTTCTTGACCCGGGGATCATATGCCCGGGCGGCCTCCTCCAGCTCACGGGCTAAAAGGAGCTTTTCTTCCAGGGGAATATCTATCAAATTTTCATCAAATATCTCCAGATCCGGCAGGGAACTGCTGTCGGATGAAGGAAATTCAAGATGGGGATCGGAGCTGACCTGTTCAGAGCCTTCGACCGCATTGCTTACCATTTTCTTTAGTGACTGGTTATTAAGCTCAGTGGAGTAGGAAAAACCCAGTGATCTGCCCCGGAGAACCCTCAGGCTTACCCCCATTGTCTCGGCGCTCTTTAAAGACTCTATCTCCGCCTTCCTTACCTCAATGGCCAGGTTCCGTGACTTGGCCAAATAAATCTCGTATCCCTCTACTGCCCGGGCCTTTAGTTCCTTGGTTACTTTGTTAAAAACTTCTTCCGGCTTCATTTTCTTCTGCAAAATTGCTTATTATTTTTAAAGTATTGTATCCTCATTTCTTAATCTTGGCAAGGGCTTCCTCTTTATCATTTATAGTATTTGTCCCGCTTAATGCGGATTGCCCTTTGTATTATTGATTTTTGCCTATCTTCCTGATATTTTTTATATATTCAGGCCATAATTAACCATACTGCCGTTATTTTATCTTGATAAATAAAAATATGGATCTCGAGAAAATAGTAGAAAATCTGCCGGATGCTCCCGGGGTCTACCTGATGAAGGATAAGCGGGATGCGGTGATCTATATCGGCAAGGCCAAAAACCTGAAGAATCGGGTCAGGTCATACTTTCTCCCTCGCGGGGACTTAAACTATAAGTCCCAGTTCTTGCTTTCCCGGGTAGTTGATATCGATTATCTGGCCACCGACACCGAAAAGGAGGCCCTGATCCTGGAAAACACCCTGATCAAGAGGCACCGGCCAAAATACAACATCCGCCTCCGGGACGATAAGACTTATGTCAATCTTAAGCTTGATATTAAACATCCCTTCCCCCGTATCTCCATTGTCCGCCGCCCCCGCCGGGACGGCTCCCTGATCTTCGGACCCTACTCCTCGGTCCATGCGGTAAGGGAGACCCTGGGGTTGGTCAATAAGCTCTTCCCATTAAGAACCTGCACCGACAGTATGCTCAAGAACCGCAGCCGCGCCTGTCTCCAGTATCAGATCAAGCGGTGCCTGGCTCCCTGCCTGAACCTGGTGGATAAACAGACTTATAGGGAGTTGGTCAAAGAGGTTATCCTCTTCCTCGAGGGTAAGAGCCGGGAATTGACCGGTCTTCTTAAGGAAAAGATGCGAAAAGCATCGGAGGCCCTGGACTTCGAAGAGGCCGCCCGGATTCGTGACCAGCTCCAATCCATTGAGACAACCCTGGAAAAGCAGAAGGTGGTTTCAACAAAAGGCCGGGATCAGGATATATTCGCCTACTTCCGCCAAGGTGGGCTAATGGAGATCCATACCCTCTTCGTCCGTCAGGGACAGCTCATCGGAAGCAGTTCCTACCATTTTATCGAACCCAAGCTCACTGAGGAAGAGGTTTTTTCCTCATTTATCAAGCAGTTCTATCATCAGGAGCGGTTCATCCCGGAAGAGACAATCTTGCCCATCAAGATCGATGATAGCAGACTCATTGAGGAACTGCTCCAGGAAAAAAAGGGAGAAAAGATAAGGATTATTGTCCCCCAACGGGGGGAAAGACTGAAGCTACTGGAGTTAGCCCGCCAAAATGCCGAATTTGCCCTGAAAGGCTCGCAAGATTACGAGCACAGCCGGGAAAAATCCCTGATAGAACTGAAATCACAGCTTGGCCTCCGAAACCTGCCCGGTTGGATCGAGTGCTTCGATATCTCCAATATCGCCGGGAGCCAGGCAGTCGGCTCCATGGTCGTATTCGAGGGGGGAGTTCCCCGGAAAGACCGCTACCGCCATTACCGGATCAAAGAGCTCGCCCAGGTAGACGATTACGGTATGATGAAAGAAGTCCTTTCCCGGAGATACCGGGAGGCAGAGGGGAAGGAAATCCCGGATATGCTGATTGTTGACGGAGGAAAGGGGCAACTGAACATTGCCCTATCCGTCCTGCAAGAGTTGAAACTTGAGGGCCTGAATGTCATTAGCCTGGCAAAGAAATCAAAAGATGAGCCACGGGTGGCTTCTCATTTGAGGAACAGGCTGAAAAGTAAAGGAGATGAGAAAATATATCTGCCCGGTAAAAAGAACCCGACCGTCCTGCCGAAGGATTCCCCTGCCCTTCTCCTCCTTCAGCGAATCCGGGACGAGGCCCATCGGTTTGCCATTACTTATCACCGGAAATTGCGCGATAAGAAGAGGCTTCGCTCATCACTGGAGGATATCCCGGGAGTGGGAGAGGTAAGGAAGAAGGAACTCCTCCGACATTTTGGAAGCCTGAAGAAGATCAAGGAGGCATCACTAAAAGACCTGGAGCAGGCCCCCGGGATTATAAAGGGACTGGCAAGAAATATATATGATTTTTTACATCCCCCTCCCCTAACCCCTCCCACGAGGGGAGGGGAATAAAAAGATTGTTTAACACTAAATTTCCTCCCCCTTGATGGGGAAGGATTCAGGTGGGGGTGTCATATAACCGCTTTACGAATCCCGATTCTATCGGCGCAACCGCAATCCGCCTGAGGCATATTGACTCAACCTATCTATATTACTTAGCGCACTTCGGGACCGAAGGTGGGAAGGTGGTAAGTGATACCGAATAGAATAAGGTTCTCCGAATAATCAGTAGGTTCATCGGTTAAGACATCTGAGGGAAGATTCGTCTTAACCAGGGTTAATTCATAATCCAATCTAAAAGTCCAGCTATCCAGAAAATCCCAGTAATATCCAACCCCGATCTTATTTACGCCGTCCTTTCTACCGGAATGAATGGGATCAGTATCTTTATCACTTGAGGTAGTAAACTTCCGGGACTCAAATTCTGTCTCAAACCACAGTCCCATCTTTTTATTAAGGACACTCTCTAAATAATACTCGGCCCCGAAGGAAAAAGCCTGCCCATCATAAGATATATCTCCCTCGACGATATCGGGAGTCCCCGACAGGTCTCCCCGGGCCGGGGCCATGATATAAGTGTAACCCACTGATAATTTTAAGGATTTTATCTTCTCCACTACCAGGAGGAACTCAATTATGTTAAATATCTGATCCCTCTCATCAAAACTCGTCTCGTAATCTAAGGCTTTCCAGCGGTAAGCCAGGCTGGCGAGAAGCCCGTCGAGAAACCCCTGCTCCAGCCCGAAAGAAAAGGAGTTGAGACGGTAGGAGGCTTCCTTATACTGTCCCTCGTCCAAGTCAATAAGCTCCCTGAGATAAAATGATGGTATAAAGTAAAAACCCCCGCTAAGAGTTGTATTCCTTAATACCTGTTGCCGGGCCGAAAAGCCAATATTTGAGTAGTTTTTTATCGAGTTGGATGAATAAACCGAGTAATAGTAGTCAAATTTGAGCTCTGTCAGTTTTTCACTCAAGAGCTCTTTCTTCATCAGGAGGTCAATCCGGGGGACAATGATAAAATCATCTATTGATTCGATCTCAAATCGATCGGAGCTATCGAAATTATCTTGTTCTTCTGAAGATAGTTGGATTATGTTGCTATCATACCCACAATCAAGTCGAGCAGAAATCTGAAATGCCTTACGGGTTTCCGGCTCCTTCGAAACCTCTTTCTCCTTTATTACCGAAGGTTTCTTTACCGGTGCCGCTATGGGCTTCTTGACCTCCTTCCGCTTAGCTGACGGGGCAACTTTTTTCTTTTCACTTACCGGCGTTTTCTGTCCCACCATTAAGGGCTCTTTAACCGCCTTCGGCTTAGCTATGGGTTTTCTTGCCTCCTTCGGCTTAACCGGCTGTTTAGTCTCCTTACCTTTAACTGCTGGGGAAGGCGCCGGTTTGGCTAATGGTGTTTTCGATAAACGTACTGCCGCCGACAGATCGGATGACAGGGCAAATTGAACCCTATGTTTTCCGGAAGGGATTTCGATCTTGACGATATTGCCTAACGAAGGTAAAAGGTCACCGGATTCGGGGTAGCTGACCTTCTGGGAAGGCTTCCATTCAAGCTTATGGGTGGAGTGGAGTTGTTGATCCCGGTGGATTCTCAGTTCCCCGGTCTTCTTCGCCGTCAGATTCTTCATATTGAAGTTAAGGCGGATATCCGCTTGCAGTAATACTGGTCCGACAATCTCAATGATAAGGGGTGTGGAGGCCGAAAGCAGAAGACAGGTATATCTTTTTTTATCTTTGGCGAGAATAATCTTTTGACTTTTCGAAAGGATACGAAGGGAGGGGGACTTAGGCTTGGCCGCCCGCTGGGCAAGGCTTATTCCCGGAAGCCCTCCGATTAAAAAAGGCAGAAGAAGGAAGATGACGAAAAATGATATTAAAAATCTTCTCATAATAAAGCTATACAAGATCAGGAATACATAAGTATAGGGATCCAGGTGTTAATCGCAGGTCGCTTCCCCACACCATATTATGTAGTAAGTACACACTGGGTAGATTGGTTCAGCTTCGGAACACAGTCGTGAGCCAGTACTACTATTTATAAAGTCTACTGTGTGTTTGATGCCAGCCTCTATGTCGCGTTCTACCTCTCCGCAGGTGGGAAGTGCTCGAGCGATCGCTACACCATCCAGCACAATATCCGCGAGCTCCGCCTTTCGATTCTGGAAAGTGAGATGCATAGTATTTTTTTCCTCACACTCCTTTGTCCCATTACTACTTCCATCATCCCCGCATCCGGGCATCAATCCAAAGGTTAGAGCAAGGACAGAAGACAGGAGCACAACCTTTAAAGCTTTTCTTTTCATTATCCGGACCTCCTTATTTTTTTATAACTTTACACTTTTTCAAGTAGAGTTGTCAACTGAAAAAAGGCAGGGCTTCCCCCCCGTTTTTTAGGTAAAGGCTGGATAGAAGATGCTTATAAGCCTCGTCTATCTAGTATACGAAATACATAGCATTTTATTAGCGGTTAAAGAAACTCCAGACTTGATATTATCTTCAATTTGTGAGATTATTCAAAAAAGTAATATTTAGTCCTGGATAAGCCAAGATGGATGATTCGGTTGATAAATATTTAAAGGCCCTTGAGATTAACCCAAAAGACCTTACTGCCTTAGGTGCCCTGGAGGGAATCTACCGCCGGGGAGAAAAGTGGGAGGACTTCTCGAGGATCCTCGGGATGGAAGCCGGGGCAGTCCAGGAGGGTGCTTTAGTAGCCTATTTCCTATTCCGACAGGCAAGAACCTTCGCGGAAAATTTAGGGGATACCCAGCGGGCAATTGCCTCCTACATCAAGGCCCTAGAATACGATCCCTCCAATCTAATTATTACCCAGGCTCTCGAAGAGCTGTATTTAAAGGAAGAACCCGTTGAATATATAACGCTTATCCTTGAGGGTGAGGCTTCGCTTACCGAGGACCGAAGCTTAGCAATATCTTACCTTCTCCGGGTAGGAAAGCTCTGGGAAAAAAAGGGCGGACAGGCAGACAAGGTAATCGAAGCCTATCAAAAGGCATTGAAACTGGAACCGACTAACCTGCTGGTAATGAAGGTTCTGGAAAGGATCCTTTTTACTCAGCAGAGATGGGAAGAGCTTTTAAGTGTCATCCTGAAAGAAGCGGAAGAGGTAAAGGATCCGAGAAAAATTACCCAGCTTTATTTTGCCCACTCACGGATCCTGGAAGCAAAAATATCAGATCGAGACCGAGCTATCCAAAGCTATCGTAGGCTTCTGGAGCTGGAACCCCAATCCCTCCCGGCAATGAAGGCCCTGGAAGACCTGTATGCTCAGCAGGAAAACTGGGAGGGACAGATTGAGATCTTGGAAAGGCAGGCAGGAGCGATCATCGACCCCACTTCCCTCACCAGCCTTCTCTATTTAAAAATGGCCGAAATCTACGAAGATAAGCTCTCCCAGGAAGAAAAAGTCAGAGAAACTTATAACCTTATTTTACAGAATGACCCGGAGAATCTCTATGTCCTCCGGGCTCTGGAAGAGAGGTTCTTAGCCGAAGGAAATTGGAGCGACTTGATCGAGCTCTACCTGAAGGAGGCGGAGCTCTGCCCAGATCCCCGGCTGAAAGTGGCTTTATACTTTGAGACCGCTCAGATCCGGGAGTTAATGCTCTCCCAGGAGGAAGAAGCCATTGAGGCTTATTACCGGGTCTTAGGCATTGAGCCTTCCCACCGTCCGGCACTCAGTGCCCTGATCTTGATCTATCTCCGGCAGGAGAGATGGAGGGAGGTACTGGAGCTCTACAGCCAGTTGGCTACCTTCACCGACGACAACCGGACGAAGCTTGCCCTCTCCTTCAAAATCGGAAAGCTCTATCAGGAGAAATTCAAAGATATTGATCCAGCTATCAATAGTTACTCTTCGATCCTTAAGTCTGAGCCGAATAATTACATTACTCTGGGAAGCCTTGCGGAAATCTACTCCCAGGAAGAAAGATGGGAAGAATTCATCAATATCTACGATAGGATGGCTGAGGTAAGTGGCGAATTTCAATGGACATTATCCCTCTATTTCCAAGTAGCCGGCATCTGGGAAGAGAAGCTCCTCCAGGAAGACAAAGCTATCGAAACCTACTGGAAGATCCTGGAAATTGACCCCCAAAATCGCCCTGCCCTGATGAGTTTAAGCAACCTGTACGAAAAGAGACAGGACTGGGAGAAGCTGACCGAGGTATGTCAGCGTCAGATCGAGATTGCTATCGAGACCCGGGAGGCAATTGCCCTAAATCTCAAGCTGGGTAATATCCGGGAAGAGAAACTTGGCCAGAAAGAGGAAGCCGCTTTAAACTTCGCCGAGGCCTGGGGACTGGAGCCGGAGAACATCAAGGCAATGACCGCCCTGGACCGACTCTACACCCAGTTAGAACGCTGGGAAAGTCTGATATCAGTTCTGAATGGAGAGCTTAAGGTCGCCCCGGATCCTTCCTCTCAGGTCCAGCTGTATCTGCGTATTGGAGAGACCTGGGAGGAAAAGCTTGGGCGGAATGAGGAGGCTATCTCAAGCTTCCGGAAAGCCTGGGAGATTGAACCCGAAAACATGCAAGCGATGCTTTCCCTCGACCGGTTATATACCCAAACGGAAAGTTGGGAGAATTTGATTCAGGTACTCGAAGGAGAAGAAAGGGTTATCACTGAGCCCTCAAAACTCATCAATATCGGCTTACGGTTGGGGAAGACCTGGGATGAAAGACTAAATCAGAAAGAGAAGGCAATCGAGGCCTACCGCCGGGGTCTTGACCGTGATCCCCGAAATCTGCCCACCCTGGAAGCGCTGATCAAGCTCTATCAACAGCTGGAGAGATGGGAGGAGTTAATAAATAACTATCAGCTTGAAGAGGAGGCAATTGAGGAGCCTACCAGCAAAGCCGAGATCCAGTTCAAGATAGGGAAAATTCTCGAAGATAACCTGAAGGACGAGGATAAGGCAAAAGATCACTACGAAAACTCCTGGAATTTGGACCCAACTGCCATCCCTCCCCTCCAGGCCCTCCACAATATCTATCAGAAGGCGGAGTCATGGGAGGCAGTAATCAGCACCCTGGAAAGGGAAGAACAAATTACTCCCGATATCGTGAGAAAGACCGATATCTTCCAGGAGATGGGGGAGATTAAGGAAGACCGGCTCTCCCGGGAAGAGGATGCGATCCAGGACTACCAGAAGGCCCTGGACTGCACACCCTCTTTTGTTCCGGCACTGGAGAGATCAAGCCAGGCACTGTTCCGACTCCAGCGGTGGGATGAGTCCCGGGACAAGCTTCAGAAACTGATCGAGCTGGAGAAGGACCCGGAAAAGCTAGTCCGTCATTACTTGACCCTGGGGAAGGTTGCCGAACAGGGCTTTGAAGACTTAGACCAGGCAATGCAGTGGTATGAGGAGGCCCTGAAGCTCGATCCTACCAATATGCCGACCCTGGAGGCGGTGGGCATAATCTACGCCAAGAAAGAGCAGTGGGAAAAGCTGATTACTAATTATGAGCAGGTAATCAAGCTTATTCCCCGGGATAAGGCCGCAGATACCGTTCCCCTTTACCTGAAAATGGGGGAGGTTTATTCGGATAAGCTTCCCAACCTGGAGAAGGCAATCGCCCAGTATAACAACGTCATTCGACTGGATAGTGGTCATCTTGAGGCTCACCGATCCCTTGCCCGCCTTTATGGACAGAACCGCCAGTATCTTAACGAATATATAAGTGCGCACTACAAAATCCTCCAACTGGATCCTTTACAGATAGAATCCTATCGGGCTCTGGTAAAAATATTCAATGAACAGAAAAACCACGACAAATCCTACTGTATTTATAACGTCCTTCACCTGCTTAAAGCCCAGGAGAAGGCGGATACGCTTATCTATGACGCTTATAAGAAAAGTCTTCCCAAGGAATCCAAAAAGGTCATCGATAATGATACCTGGGAGAATCTCCTGGTCCACCCGGAAGAAAAAAGCTTCCTCCGGGATATCTGGATCCAGATAAGCGATGACATGGATAAAATATTTCCTCCGAAACTGGAAAAACACGGTCTGAAGAAATCTGATCGGATCTCTCCCAAGACTATCCACAACCATCGCCGGCTCTGCGATGAGCTTGTCCTTAATCTGACGCTCAATGAAGTTGCCTTTTATGTATCGCAGAGCAATAAAAAAGGAATCGCCCTGGAAAACACTATGCCACCCAGTATAATCGTAGGCTCCGAGGCATTAGCGAACAAATCCACCCCGGAACAGCGGTTCCTGCTGGGGAAATACCTCGGACATATCCGGGGCAAGCATATACTCCTGCAGAACTTGTCCCGGGAGGAAGTAAAAGCACTATTCTCCTTAATCCCAAAGCTCTTCTCCCCCGAACCGGAGACAGCCGGGACTTCCGAGGCAGACAATAAACTAAAGCTTCTGCGCCGGGCCTTCCCCCGAAAAGCGATGAAACTCATGGAAACCTCTCTGGATAAGTATCGTAAGGCCCTGAGTGAAGTCGACTACTCCCGATGGTCCAAGGCGATGCAGAAGACGGGCAATCGCACCGGTCTCCTGCTCAGCAACGATCTGAAGACCTCGATCTCAGCAGTAATCAAATCAGAGTCCCGCTCGGAAAAGGTTAATTTAGACGAGGACCCCCAAGGGACCATTTCCCAATCGGAAGAGGCAAAGGAGCTTCTGCTCTACAGCGTATCCGAGGCCTACTTCTCCCTGCGCCAGAAAGCCGGCTTCTCGGTTACCTCTGTATAAGATACCACCCACCCCACCCGTATGTCCTGAAGGAACGGAGTGTCCCGAAGGATTTGAACTCTGAACCCTGCCCTCCGTCTTGTCCTCCGTAGCTCCCGGCCTCCTCTGTCCCGCGTTCCCGCGGGACAGAGGAGGATGGCAAAGTAGGCTAGCGGAGGTGGATCTGACATTTAATCTCCTCTCCCCTGGGGGAGAGGATCAAGGTGAGGGGGAATAA
This sequence comes from Deltaproteobacteria bacterium, assembly GCA_020345765.1. Lineage (GTDB taxonomy): Bacteria > Desulfobacterota. Next base: position 171,096 of record CP070770.1, on the reverse strand, counting down.
AATGCTCCCCTCCCCTGGTGGGAGGGGATGTATAGACCGGGGAGAGAGTGAGGGGAATCTACAATCTGCAATATCCCCGACACCGATCACTGTCACCGGCACGGCATTTTACAAAAAACGGGCGCTGTCCCTATTTTAGGGGCTTTATTTTAGGGCTGGGCCCTGGATTTAAATAAGAAAAGGCGGTTGGGGAAACCCCCCAACCGCCTTTCTATTTTATAGAAATGTAGTTGCGAGTCTACGAATTACAGCATAGTAATCAGGGTCCATCAGTACACGAATAACTGCCGCATGCCATCCACCCGTAAACGTCGATCATAGTTTGGTTGTATCCCCCGCTAACACTGGAGGTAGCGCTGCTGGCCGTGTTGGCCGCTCCCCCACTGACGCTGGAGTCGTCGCCGCTGGCCGTGTTGTTAAATCCCCCGCTGATGCTGGAGTATTGGCCACTGGCCGTATTGTTACCACCCCCGCTGACGCTGGATACATAACTGCTGGCTGTGTTGACACTACCTCCGCTGACGCTGGAGTTATCGCCGCTGGCCGTGTTGCCCAATCCCCCGCTGACGCTGGCATAACGTGTGCTTACTGTATTCCCATAGCCCGCCACGAAACCGCCGTAGCTTAAATACTTGTGCTCAGGGCCCACGATGAGGTTGTGCGAGCCGCCCCGGTCACCGGGATCTAAGTCACCCGGGGCATCGTTATATCCTACTACGAGGTTGCCCACGCCGTTCACCTCTGCATCAGTAGCACCGCCTCCGCTTCGGACATGCAGGTTAGCCCCGGTGAAGATCACATGAGGCCCGGCCAAACCGTTAATCGTGCCCTCAGTCACAGTTAAACATGGCTCAAGCTGGAGCATAAGGGCGTTACCGGATTCAATTGTACTGAGGCGGTTATCCACGGAATCTAGATCGGCCTGAAGGGCCGTTACTTGCGCTTCCAGAGAAGTGACCAACTCCTCCAACTCCGACAGATCACATGTGCAGGTAGTAGAGTCTTCACCACATCCACCTAAGATGGCAATGAGCGGAAAGGCGAAAATGAGGCTGACCGCGATAAGTCCCGACTTCTTCATGACTGCACCTCCTTAAAAATTGTTATATACCCAAAATCATAAGTAGATTTTACTTCTATCCTGTTTGGTTGTCAAAAGGAAGCAGTAGGACTCGAGTGAAAAAAGAGTGGCCTTCAAGGACAAATTAATATATAATAACGTCGAAAGGGAGGTGAGGTAGTTAAAGGATTTCGGTTAATGGAGGGTTTAAAACCTGAAAACAATTTTTAAGGAGGTCTGAGAAATGAAAAAAGTAAGTAGAATTGGGAAAGGGCTATTGCCGGTCCTGGTGCTGGGATTGGCGGCAGGTGCCTTACTGAGCTTCGGATGCGGCGATGAGAAGACCGTCACTGAGTATGTAGAGGTGGTTAATAATGCGCCGGTGCTCGGTGAAATTGGCGCCAAGGCAGTAAACCTCGGTGGTCCTCTGACCATTGTCGTGACCGCCACCGACCCTGAAGGAGATACCCTGAGTTATATGGTATTGAATCTTCCCCCAGGAGCCACATTCGTCGTGGCGACGCGGACCTTTAGCTGGACCCCCGAGCCCGGTGTTATCGAAGCAGGCGATTATGAAGTTATTTTTATCGTATATGACGGCAATGGAAATGGTGACAGCGAGACGGTTACTATTACTGTTAGTGCAGTGGGAGCCACGGGTGCTAATTACACGGGGAAATACACTGCAATCGCCTCTAACTTCCCTACCGGGGAAGGTACTTGCGCTGATTACCTTAACGAGTTTGAGGAAGATCTTTGCACGTTTGACATACCCGCGCCTGGCTGTGAAGAAGATATTCCTCCTTTGTTTGCGGTGCAGAGCGATGATGGATTGATTTTTTACATGAACTGGTATGGGACCGACTGGGGGTTTAAAGGAGGTACTATCAAAAATGACGGCAGCTTTGAGGCGACTGATTCCGTTACGACAGATCTTAATGGTCCCATAACTCTGATCTTGGCAATAACCGGGAAGATCTCTGCTGATAAAATTGAGGGAAGAATGGAGATAGATCTGCGGGATGGCGATAGCTGCGATTGGAGCTTTGATTTCGCCGGGGGTGGCCTTGATAACCATAATGCTACTATTACAGTCAACGGTTTCACCGACGGCAAGGGAGGCGTAAATGTCTATGCTTTCGCTTATCGGCAGGGAGGCGGGAATAAGCCGAAGGCTATAGGAGGTGGCAGAGTACCAGAAGCCGGTGGCAGTGTCGAGATAAATCTTATACCTGCACTTCCTGAGGGGAGGTGTTATAATGTAGCCGTGTGGTTGGATATCGATGGGGATATTGAGGACTGTTGGGACGATAATGGAGAGTTTTGCTGCTTTGGTAGTCAGTGTGAAGGAGATTTGTGTAAATGGCTTGGAGAAATAGAGGGGTTTTGTATCGAGGGAGGCGTCCCAGGAGTTCCTGGAAACCTAGTATTAGATGCAGCGGATTTCGAGCTATGTGTTGACTAAGTTCCTTCTTCCTTAGAGGCTGTTAGTTTCAATATAAAAATTGGAAGGGGGTAAGATACCAAATAAATTTCAGCAAAAGGAAGGAATTTTTTAACCTAAAACAATTTAAGGAGGTCTGAGAAATGAAAAAAGTAAGTAGAATTGGGAAAGGGCTATTGCCGGTCCTGGTGCTGGGATTGGCGGCAGGTG
>CP070770.1:154021-168282 GCA_020345765.1 Deltaproteobacteria bacterium | reverse complement strand
ATTCATGAATTCATGAATTTGTGAATTTCTATGGTCACACCTTCATTTTTCATTTTTGGAACGGGCTCAGAGTCATTTATCTAAGTTGTTTTAGAACCAAAATCAAATTAATAAGTATTATGTTCCCGGAACTAATTCAAAATTCAAAAAGACTAAAAACAAGAATTAGGGTAGAACTCCCTGAATTAGGTAAGATGTCCCCGGAATTGCTCCGAGAGAAGTTCGGCCAGGTCTAGCAGTATTAAAAACTTATTTCCCACTTTTAAATTTCACCTTACTGCGTATCCATTCACCATCTTTTCGTTCCAATGTGTCCCATACAGTAGACTCAACGCCGTCTAATACGGTAGAAAAAGGAAGACGCGGACCCTTAAGAAGTTCGGCAAACGAACAGGCTGCGATGACGTCGCCCGCAGCATTCTGGGGCACAGGCGACGAAAGACGGATCGCCGCTTTCCAGAACGTGAACAGGTAGAGCATAAAATCAGTAAGTTCTTCAATTCTTATAGTATGCGGTTCGACGCCATATATATGTGATTTGTCCCGTGAAATGCGTCCGGTCAGATTTGGGAGCGTATGATTTTTAAGTTCCGTCAGGTTCATGAAACCTTTGCCTGGGCCGTGCGGGAGGCAAGCTTTTACACCGAGAACTCTCTCAGGTTCGTTTTCCCCTTTGAGATTTCCGATATCGAATACAATGCCCTGACGCGACTCATCGCAGTTATATTGCACTACAATCCCGTTCGGCACAACCTGTGCGGGAAGTCCAAGGTCTCGGGCGAAATCGGCCATTTTCGGGTGTGTTACCAGCACATGGCTCGCCCATGCGCCGTTAATCCCTCCAGGGCCCTTGGCCGCCAACTGAAGCACGTCCACCTCGCGGTAGATTGAGTCCGGCTCATTTCCCATGCTGCCGGCAGGAGGCGTCGGCGGATCGTCATAGCTCAGGTAGGAATACTCGGCCACGAATACAGCGCCGGGGGTAAGCCCGAAAAAGCTGACAAGTTCTACGTCAAGCGGCACAAACTTTTTTGCCGCTTCCGCATCAACAAGATATATCTGCTGGTATGCCCTGAATTTCATTAAAAAATTGGGGCATCCCTGTTTGCGTTTTTCGCAGTCCTCAACCATTGCATTCAATTGTTCCGGCGGGCCCGGGGTGGCAATATGGACATAGATACCGAGGGCAAGCGGGATTATCACGATAAGCGTCAGGATCACAGCGGATATCCAGAGTATCCTGCGATAGAAAGACCGCCTTTGGGATTTTTGATTGTTATTATCTGATTTAATGGCCATTATACTCATGCTATGTATTGGAAAAATGACGAGCAAAAAAATATGAATAGTATTATAAATGGAACAATAGCTGATTTAGATTTTTTGTCAAATAATTTTTTGAGTTAAAACTTAAAAAGTTAAGCTTGCAATCAGGAAATATGCAATATAGAATTATCTAAGAAAATAAAAATATGATAGAAACATCCGGGGGATTAGGAGGATATAAATATGAAAAAACAGTACACGACAGATGTTCAGATGAACGGCAGGGTCGGTATTGTTACTGGTGCCAATTCAGGTATTGGTTTTGAAACTTCGCTCCAGCTTGCGAAACATAGTGCCCACCTTGTAATGGTATGCCGCAATAAGCAGAAGGCGGAGGATGCAAAGGCAAAAATCGAGAGTGTAGCGAAAGGAAAGGTTGACCTGATTATCGCTGACCTTGCATCGATTGACGAGATCCGGAAGCTCGCGAAGGTGTTGCTCGATAAATATCCAAAGATCCATGTCCTGATAAATAACGCGGGTGTTGAATATAATGATAGAAGAACCTCCGCCGACGGATATGAAATAACATTTGCTGTTAATTACCTGGCTCAATTTTTGTTGGCGCGCCTCCTTGTCGACCGCATGAAGGCGAGCGCGCCCGCGCGCATTATAAATGTATCTTCAAAGGCACATCGCTTCGGCGGGTTTGACCTCAATGATATTCAATGGGAAAACCGCAGGTACAGCGGGATGAAGGCCTACGCAGCCTCAAAAATTGCTAATATCCTTTTTACAAAAGAGCTCTCGGACAGGCTGAAGGGCACGGGAGTAACGGTCAACGCGGTGCATCCGGGCGAGGTATTAAGCAATGCGAGCATGGATAACGGCCCGGTCTATATCTTTATAAAAAAACACGTTATTAATCGCATGCTGAAGCCGACTCATATCGCCGGAGAGGCTATTTACTATCACGCCGCGAGCCCTGAACTCGAGAAGGTCACAGGAATGTATTTCAATATGACTCACCTGGAAAAGCCGTGGGGAAACGCCAATAACCGGCCCGCCGGGCGCATTCTCTGGAAACTAAGCGAAGCGCTTACTGGAATTGCGCCATGGGAAAGCCAGGTTGAAAAAATTCAAAAATAAATAGAAGGGGCGGGGGTCGAACCTTCATTTTTCATTTATTGAAAAGATAAAACGGGCCTTGTCCTTATTTTCCAATTAATTTCTAAGAAACAGAGAAACCAGAACTGAGATGGGACACATTACATGACATTAAAAAAAGGTAAACGCTATGATGTCTCCGACTTGGTAGAAGCCCAATACGAGCCTGGTTCCCGGGGCAGAGTGCTTAAAAACTTATTGTCAATTAAGAGCAAGCGGGAGATGGATCGGGTTGAGGCTCGCGAACAACTCCGTGCACTTGAAGAACTCATCAACATCTATGACGAGCATCATCGTTTTACGGCAAACGATATGTGCAAAATCCACAAGATCTGGTTAGGAACTATTTATGCCTGGGCAGGCCAATATCGCCAAGTTAATATTACTAAAGGTAATTTTACTTTCGCTGCTGCCGGGCAAGTTCCTCACCTGATGGGAGAACTCGAGAAAGGACCACTTCACAAATTCACTCCCTGTCGATTTACTTTAACTGAGGAAGTAGCCAGAGCTATCGCTATTATCCATACCGAATTGCTACTGATTCACCCTTTTCGTGAGGGTAACGGTAGGGTTGCCCGTCTTTTAGCTATTCTTATGGGTTTGCAGGCTGGCCTACCATCACTGGATTTTAGTAACATTAAAGGAATAAGACGGCAGGAGTATTTTACGGCAGTAAAAGCTGGATTAGACCAAGATTATAAACCGATGGAAAAGATATTCATCTCCGTGATCGATAGGACTCTTCGGAATCACGAATGACAGTAAGTCTGCCAGGTTTTTGAGGTGATTTGAGTGCTTGGGAGACGGTTGCGTGGACACCTTCAATGGCAGTAGAGGAAGAAACCGATATATAGAGCGATTCTCGACGTCCCTTGGGTTTTTTCAAGTAAGGATTAGTTTCGACCAATGGCTTTTTTAACATAATATTATTATAACAGAGTATGCAAAAAAATAAAGGGGGGAATTGGGGTCAGAGTCATTTTTCTTTGATGAGAAAAAGTCAAAATGTTAATAACGTTTCTCACTTCAACACAAATTTATCATAAGGGAGGTGAATAAGTATGGCGCAAGGAACTTCATTATTAAGGGAGAAAAGAGGGTTTTTAGCTCATCTGGTAATATACGTGCTGGTTAACGCTATGTTGATAGCCACCAACTTCATATATTCTCCCGAGACTATCTGGTTCTTTTATCCGCTCATAGCCTGGGGGATCGGCATAGCAATACACTGCCTGTTCAGTATCCGCTGGAAAGTATCATTAAATGGGAAAAGAGGGTTTTTAGCTCATCTGGTAGCATACCTGCTGGTTAACGCTATGTTGATAGCGATCAACTTCAAATATTCTCCCGAGACTATCTGGTTCTTTTATCCGCTCATAGCCTGGGGGATCGGCATAGCAATGCACTTCCTGTTTGGTATCCGCGGGAAAGAAAAAGAATGAATGAAATTTGAGCGGGTGTATAATAAGGGGACGGTTCTAATTATGATAAAACGGCCGCTGGGGCTATTATTTCCTAAGGAAGAATGGGCAAGTTCTTTGCTCGTTATTATTTATTGTTTCAATAATACCTTAAAGGAGGGCATATGAAATACAATCCAGGTTGGGGTGGTAAGATAAGAGAATTAAGGAAAATGAAGGGGCTGACTCAGATGGAGCTTTCGAAAAAGGTAGGCCTTCACTGGAAATTCATCGGGGAGGTGGAAAGGGGCGATTCCGATATAAAGCTGGGCAATATTGCCCGGATAGCCAAGGGCCTGGGAATGGAGCTAAATGAAATACTGGCATACTGCTTCCCGAAAACAGTCCGCTCCCGAGAAGAGGAGGAAGTAATAGGCCTATTAAAGAAGCTTTCCTGGAAAGAGGATAAAAAAAAGCTCCAGAAGGTGAAGGTCTTCATAGAAGAGGTTTTAGAATAAAAAGTGGAATTTTGGGGACGGGTTCACATTTCTTCAAATCAAGCCTGTTTAGAGCCGGAAGTGGTTTCTTCCTCCACCAGTTCCCGGTAGGCCCGGGCAATTGAACGGGTGATAGGCCCGGGAGTTCCATCTCCCACCTTCCGGTCCTCAACGGAGGTAACCGGCATCACCTCCATCAGGGAATTGGTAATAAAGACCTCCTCGGCCTCTTCGAGCCTTGTTTGCGGGACAGGGCAAATCCGACAGCTTAGATTCAACCGGGGAAGCATCTCAATTACCGCCTTCCGGGTTATCCCGGGAAGCAGAGGGGCCTGTTCCGGGGGAGTAAATGCCTCTCCGTTTATTATCAGAAATATGTTGCTGGTTGCCCCCTCGGCAATCTCACCTTTACTGTTTAGCAGGATGGCCTCGGAGGCGTCCCGGTCCCGGGCTTCCTCCCTTGCCAAAAGATAGAACAGATAACTTAGTGACTTGTGGTTACTCAAGGGAGAGAAGGGGTTCTGCCGGATGCCGGCAATAATCACCCGGATGCCTTTCTGGTAATATGATGGAGGGTAGGGGTCGAGCTCGCGGGCGGTGATTACCAGGGTAGGTTGGCTGCCGGTATCGAAACTTAACGAGCCGCGGTGGAGTCCCCGGGTCAGGGTGAGCCGGAGGTAGGCCTCGGATAACTTATTTTTTTCCAGAAGGTCGCCGACAGCCTCTTTCAAGTCCTTCCTCTCAAATTTCAGGGGAATCTTGAGCTCCCGGCTGGAGTGATAAAGACGCTCCAGGTGGTCGTCGATCCGGAAGACTTGCCCGTGATAAGCCCGCATCGTCTCGAACAGCCCGTCGCCATAGAGGAACCCCCGGTCAAATACCGATACCCGGGCCTCTTCCTCAGGAACAAACTTCCCGTCGATATAAACGAGATTGCTCATCTTTCCGCCTTATGTTCAGGGATTGCATCAGGGCCTTGCCTTTATCCAGGGTTTCCTGGTATTCCCCCTCCGGGGTAGAGTCGGCAACGATACCGCCTCCCACCTGAAAGTATGCCTCCCGGCCCTTGATCAGGATAGTGCGGATGGCGATATTCAGATCGGCCTGACGGTTAAAGCCCAGGTATCCGATGGACCCGGTATAGACACTGCGGGCAGTGGGTTCCAGCTCATCGATGATCTCCATCGAGCGGATCTTGGGGGCGCCGGTGATGGAGCCACCGGGGAAAGATGCTTTCAGGAGTTTGATCACATTGTTACCGGGTAGAAGCTTTCCCTCAACCGTGGAGACCAGGTGAAAGACGGTGGCATAGGTCTCACACGCCGCATGCCGGGCTACCCTGACCGAGCCGTAGTCGCAGACCCGGCCCAAATCGTTCCGCTCGAGGTCCACGATCATATTGAGCTCGGCCCGGTCCTTTTTGCTGGCGAGAAGCTCTTTTTTTAGCTGTTTATCCTCTCGGGGTGTTCTGCCCCGGGGGCGGGTACCCTTTATCGGCCGGGTTTCTACCGATTGACCTTGCACCCTCAGGAAGCGTTCCGGGGAGGAGCTGGCCACGGTGATACCGTCGAAATTCAGGTAGCAGGAAAAAGGAGCGGGGTTGATCGAGCGGAGTCTCAGATAGAGCTGATTGGGGGGAAGGTGGATTCGGGTATGGAACCGCTGGGAGAGGTTTACCTGATAGATATCCCCGGCACGGATATATTCCAGTGCCCGCTCCACCGCCCGGAGATAGTCTTCCCGGGTAAAATTGGACTCCAGCTCATCCTGCCAGGGTTCTTCCAATTCAGCAGTGGCCGGTACGCCTGAAAGCCGCTTCTTAATTAAAGAGGCTGAAGTTAAAAGTTCCGTTCTTCCTCCCCTGTTCTTGTCCCCCAAATTCAGCTCGCAGAGAAGCCATTTTCTTTTTTTATGATCATAGGCCAGCACCTGGTCATAAAAGGCAAAGTAGCAGTCAGGAAACCCCAGATCATCAACCGCCTCTGCCGGCAGGCTCTCGATGAAATGACGGAGGTCATAGGAAAGGTATCCCACCCCACCCCCGACGAACGGAGGAACGCTCTTGTCGGTTTCGATCGAAAAATGGTGCAAAATGGTATTAAGATAATTAAATGGGTTGCCCTCCCGGAGGTGAATTTCCCCCTGATAGATTAACTCAATGGATTTTCCTTTACTTTTTAACACCAAAAAAGGGTAGGAGCCGATGAAGGAGTATCGGCCAAGGCCGTAGGGATCAATCAGGCTGCTGTCGAGGAAGAAGCTGTGGTTTTCAGCTTCGGAGAGCGCGAACAGCTCCGAGGGGAGTGCCGGAATAGTAAGCTCCCGGATCCGCAGTTTCCGATCGGTGGGAGGCAGCAGGAAATCCATCATTTCTAATTAAAACTGTAATTCAGACATAAGATGACTGCTCTCCCAAGGGGAAGGCTGAACGAAATAATTCCAAGAAAGTCAAAAATATAGTTCCCTCTCCCCCGCGGGACGCGGGGAGAGGGTCAGGGTGAGGGGAAAAACACAATAAAATTCTCACCCCCACCTTTATCCTCTTTCGCTAAAGCTACGGAGGACATGTCCTCCCCCATAAAGGGGGAGGAGATTACTGTTTCATTAAAGTTTCAGAAAGTTCTTTAAAAGCCTTTTGCCTTCCGAGGTTAAGAATGATTCCGGGTGAAACTGGACGCCCTCTACATTGAACTCCCGATGCCGAACTCCCATAATAACCCCGTCGGCAGTGCGGGCGACTACTTCCAGGGCCTCAGGCAGGGTTTCGGGATCCAGTACCAGCGAATGATAGCGCATTGCCTCAAAGGGGTTAGGCAGGCCCCGGTATATCCGTTTTCCATCGTGGTGAACCAGCGAGGATTTGCCGTGCATAATCGCTTCTGCCCTTACTACCCGACCTCCGAAGACCTCGCCGATGCATTGATGTCCAAGGCATACGCCCAGGATCCATTTTTTAGGGGCAAAATGCCGGACGATATCCCGGGAGATCCCGGCATCGACCGGCCTTCCCGGACCCGGACTGATCACGATCTTGTCCGGATTCAGGGATTCGATCTCCTTCAGGCTCACCTTATTGTTGCGGAAGACCTGCAGATGTGCCCCCAGTTCCCCCAGATACTGGACCAGGTTATAAGTGAAGGAGTCGTAGTTATCGATCATTAAGATATTCATATCGCAATGACCAAATCCCAAGTCATTGATTTTAATGCTTGAAGCTGCGCTCGCCGGTGTAGACCATGGTGACATCGGCTTCGTTGCAGGCCTCGATTGACTGGTAATCGTTCTCCGAGCCGCCGGGCTGGATGATGGCGGTAACCCCCTCACGGATACCCACATCGGCCCCATCCCGGAAGGGGAAAAAGGCATCGCTGACCATGGCCGAGCCGATGAGTCCTCCCTTTTCTTTCCTCACCCGCTCCTCGATCTCCTTTTTGGCATCTCCGTCCTTGAGCTCGTTGTAGGGAACATTGTGCTCCTCAAAGCAGTATCGGTCCATCAGCTTGCGGTAGGCCTTGTCCCGGGCGATCTCGGCCACACCAACCCGGTCCTGCTCGCCGGTTCCGATCCCGACCGTAACCTCGTCCTTGACATAAATTACCGAGTTGGAGGTGATCCCGGACTCCACCAGCCAGCCGAAGAGCATATCGTTAATCTCCTGCTCGGTGGGCTCCCGTTTGATTTTATACTCAACCCCCTTATAGGTGCAGGCAGCCAGGGTAAGGTCTTTCCGGCTCCGGGTTTTGGGGTCATAGGAAAGCTGGGCGATAATCCCGCCGTCGATCAGGGATTTGAGGTCTACGAACCGTTCGCCCACGAAGTCCCGGAGCTGCTTGATATTGTTGATCTTTATTACCCTCAGGTTCTTGCGGGCAGCGAGGATACTTAAGACACCTTCCTCAAATTCCGGGGCCACTACCACCTCGGCATACTGCCCGGCAACGGCCTCGGCCGTGGCCTGATCAAGTGACTGATTAAAGGCGATACAGCCGCCAAAGGCCGCCACCCGGTCGGCCAGGTGGGCCTTGTGGTAGGCCTCCTCCAGGGTTTCGGCCCGGGCCACCCCGCAGGGGTTATTGTGTTTTACGATGACCGCGGTCGGCCTGTCGGTAAAATAGCGGAGAATATTGAGGGCATTATCGGCATCGGTGATATTGATCTTTCCCGGGTGTTTTCCGGACTGGAGCAGCTCCAGGTCGGATGCCAGGTATTTGCCCGGTTTAATTGTCTGTACCTCGCCCAAAACCAGGTTGCCGTTGGTGAGCCGGTAGAACGCCGCCTCCTGGCCGGGGTTCTCGCCGTAGCGAAGCCCTTTGCGGACGTCGTCGATCACCCAACTAACCTTTTCGTAGATGAGGGTCTGGCGCTGAGGGCCGCTCCCGAAGCTGATCTCCATCACCTCCGGGAAATGGTCATCCATAATGGTTTTATATATCTGTTTGAGATCCTTGGCCATTCTTAACCCCCGATTTCCTTATACGATTTTCTTGCCGATTCAATATCCATGTGCTTCAGATAATCGGCAATCGCCCGGTCATAGAGCGCCGTGTGCTCAAAGGCCTTGCAGGCCAGCTCATAGCGGAGCGAAAGGCTGATTTTACCATTGTATTTTTTAAGTTCCGAAATGATGGTCGGGTAATTATTGGGACTTACTACCGAAGTCACCCGGATGAAGTTCTTGGCTGCTGCCCGGATCATGCACGGGCCGCCGATGTCGATATTGGCCCGGGCCTCCTCGGCACTTGTGTCTTCCCGGGAAATAGTCTCCTGGAAGGGATACAGATTAACTGCGACCATATCGATCGGTACCGCTTTCGTCCTTTGTAAATCGTCGTTATGGGCCGGGTTATAGGTTTCACTCAGCAGGCCCAGATAGATCTTGAAATCCAGGGTCTTGACCAGACCTCCCTGCATCTCCGGCTGGCCGGTATATTCCGATACCTGCGTAAGATGCCGGGCGGCTTTATCAGGACCGAGGATATCCCGGATCCGGTCGAAGGTGCCGCCGGTGGAGTAAATGCGGATTTCAGGGTTGATCTCAATCAGGGCCGGGATGAAATTTTCCAGGCCCTTCTTATCGGAGACACTCACCAGGATGTTATTAACCGCTACCAGATCATCAATCTTCTCAACAATATTTACTGCCATTCCAGTACCTCCTTGAAAAATCTAAGGCAGATTATATCAGATAAATTCAAATGTCAAAAGATAGGATTCACCCTACTACGAAGGATAAAAACATTCAATTGTAAAAGTTCAAATTCCAAAATCCAAAGCCTACTTCGCCGTAGTAGGCTACGAAGGCTGAATGCCAAACAAATATCAAATGACTAAATGTCAAAAACTTTCTTCTAAATCATATATTTTGTCATTTGAACTTTCGACTTTGACATTTGACATTAGGTTTTTTTACTATCCACTACCTTCCGTGAAGTGCCAAATTTGAGTATCGTAACTCTCCTCCAGGGTCTTGACCAGATAGGTTAAGCTCTGGTTTACCGGGGTTTCGATTCCCAGCTTCTGCCCCTCGGAGACGATGGCACCGTTGATATAGTCCACTTCGGTGCGTTTCTTTTTCAGGACGTCCTGAAGCATGGAGGAGATATTACCGGCAGTCGCCCGGGCAACCGATTCTACTTTATCCACCGCATCAGGGTAGCTTAAGCGGATTCCCTTTGCCTCCACTACCTTTACCCCTTCGCCTACCGCCTCGGCCATGAGCCTCCGGGTGCCGGGATAATCTAGGAGCTGTCCGTTCTTCAAGCGGGTAAGGGCGGTCAGGGCATTGATCCCTACATTGATTAGAAGCTTGCCCCAGATGAGGCCTTCCAAATCATCGGTTTTGGAGGCTTCGACCCCGCTTCGATTAAAAAGATCAACCACCGTATCGAGGCTCTTAGAGACCGGCTCTGAGGAACTTCCGATTATAGTCTCGCCCAGGCCGGCATGGCGGATGTGACCCTCACCGAGGACGGTGGCCCCCTGGGCGGTGGTGCCGCCGATAACCCGGTCTTCTCCCACGACCGCAGAGATTATCTCCAGGTTTCCCTTACCGTTCTGAAGACTGAGGACAGTAGTGGCCTTGCCGACCAAGGAAAATGATCCCTTGATTGCCTCCCCGGTATCGTATGCCTTGACGCAGACAATAATTAGCTCGACGATACCCGCTTCTTTAGGGTCAGCGGTAATCCGGGGTCTCAAGTGGTGTTCTCCGCTTACACCCTCGATTCTTATCCCTTCTTTTTTTATCTTTTCTACCCGCTCAGGGCGATGGTCAATCAGCCAAATTTCATGACCGGAGTCTGCAAGAAAGTATGCAAACAGGCTGCCCATTGCTCCCGGACCGACTATAGCTATCTTCAATGCTATTTTCCCTTTCAATTGTTTACCATTTTCACCCAAAGCCTGAAAGGAGTCAAGCAGATAGCCAAAATCTATAAACTGTAATTGACTTCGAGCGACATTAATAGTATAAAAAAGCTCTGGATCAAGGTGTGTTACGGGGAGATGAAGAGCCTTATCGAAGAATTGAAAAAAGAAAAAATAGTCCTTATTACGGGGGGTGCCCGGAGCGGGAAGAGTGATTATGCCCTCAAATTGGCCGGTGCGATCCGGGGACAAAAGGCCTACCTGGCAACTGCCCAGCCCCTGGATAAGGAGATGGAGGAAAGGATCAGAAGTCATAAAGAGAAGCGGGGTAATGAATATGTTAGTATCGAAGAGCCCCTGGAGATCACTCAGAAGCTGAAGGAGATCGATGGTACTTTTAAGGCAGTAATTATTGACTGTTTGACGCTCTGGGTATCCAATCTGATGCACCAAGGGGGGAGCAGCATCTCACGGACAGAAGAGGAGATTAGGGAATTTGTTGATTGCACTAAGAAATTAAGCTCGAGATTAATTATGGTAACTAACGAGGTAGGGATGGGGATTGTTCCTGATAATGAAATGGCCCGGTCCTTCCGTGATTTGATCGGATTTGCAAATCAACTGATCGCCGGAATCGCCGACGGGGTAGTGGTGATGTTCTCAGGAAGTCCTCTGAGGCTTAAATGAAAATTCCCAGTAAAGAGACAAAGCCATCTCACCGACAGGCATTTACGAAGTGATCGATTCCCAATATAAGAGGTGAATTGCCATGCTAAGACTAATTAAGAGAAGATCAAAAAAGGCTGGCCTTCCCCCGGGGACCCTCGTTCATATCGGGGAGAAGAAAACCGAAAAGGTGGAGATTACCGAAATTAATTACAATGAGGAGCAATATCAAGAAAAGGAGGTAACCCGGATTGAGGAATGTTTCCCCTTTAAGGATAAATCAACGGTAACCTGGATAAATATAAATGGCATTCATCAGGGAGGAGTTATTGAAGAGATCGGAAAGCATCTTGGCTTACATCCTCTTCTCCTGGAAGACATTATGAATACCGACCAGCGCCCCAAAATGGAGGACGTTGGCAGTTATATCTTTATCGTCCTGAAGATGCTTTATCATAACGAAGAAGAAAATGAATTAGAAATAGAGCAGGTCAGCTTGATTCTCGGTACAAATTTTATTATTTCCTTCCAGGAGAAAAAAGGGGATGTCTTCGAGACTATCAGGGTAAGGATTAGAACGAGAAAAGGGAGGGTAAGAACGCAGGGGGCCGATTATCTCGCTTATGCCTTAATGGATGCAATCGTTGACAATTATTTTGTCATCCTGGAAAAAATCGGGGGGAAGATCGAGGATATCGAAGAGAAATTGGTGTCTGATCCCACCCCGGAGACCCTGCAGACAATTCATAACTTGAAACGGGATATGATGTTTCTCCGCAGATCGGTCTGGCCTCTGAGGGAGATAATAAGCGGTTTGGAAAGAACGGGGTCTCCGCTTTTTGAAAAATCAACGGGTATATACCTCCGGGATGTTTACGACCACACCATTCAGGTGATTGATACCGTAGAGACATTTCGCGATATGGTTACGGGGATGCTCGATATCTATCTCTCAAGTATCAGTAATAAAATGAACGAGGTGATGAAGGTCCTAACAATAATTGCAACCATATTCATTCCCTTGACTTTTATCGCCGGTATTTACGGCATGAATTTTAAATATATGCCCGAGCTTGAGTGGCACTGGGGATATTTTGCTGCCTTATTCATAATGGTGATTGTCGGTGCGATAATGTTAGTTTATTTCAGGAGGAAAAAATGGTTATAGGAGGTGTCTAACCGTGAGTGGATTATATTTTCTGTTCCCGACTTTGCTTGTGATCTTAGTGTCTTATCTCGTAGTGAGAGCGGCGGCAATTGCCTTGATGATGACCGGCATGGATGAGAAAAGGGCGAGGTTTCAGGCACTATCGGCTTTTTCCGGAACCGGGTTCACAACCAGGGAGGCCGAATCCGTCGTGAACCATCCCGTAAGGCGACGAGTTGTTTCGATGCTTATGATCTTCGGAAATGCAGGGATCGTAACGGTTATTGTGACGGCTACGTCTTCTCTGGTAACCAGTAAAGGGCATAGTCTCCCTCTTAATATTATTATCTTCCTGATCGGGATATTCCTGATCTACAAGATAGCAACCTATAAGGGATTTGTAAGAAGATGGGAGAACTTTATCGAGGATAAACTGGTGAAATCTCCAGCCTTTGAGGAAGGTGCAACCGAAGACCTTCTTCATCTCGTTGAGGGTAACGGCCTCGTGCGGGCGGTCATTAAAGAGGACTCCCTTTTAGTCGGGAATTCTCTGTCTAAATCTAAATTGACGGAAAAGGGGCTGCTGGTTTTGGGCATCGAACGGGGAAAGAGCTGGATTCCTATCCCGAAAGCGAAAGAAACAATAAGAGAAAATGATAGACTCGTGGTATATGGTCCTCTCGTTACCTTGAAGGCTTTATTCAAGGAGTAAGTCCTAATTATTCCAGGGTCAGGAGGCTATATCCCGGTCGTCGAATTACTTAAAGGAGGGGATGAAAGATGGGTAAATTGGAAGATGCGATAAGTGCAATCGAGCCGATCAAAAAAGGACTACATCAAGCTACCCAGGCAAGGCTTGATAACCTGACCAAGCCCCGGGGAAGCCTGGGCAGGTTAGAAGAATTTGCCCGGAGATACGTTGCCATTACCGGGAGGGAGAACCCGAAGATCGAAAAGAAGGCTATCTATACATTTGCCGCTGATCATGGGGTGGCGGAAGAGGGGGTAAGCACTTTTCCCAAGGAGGTAACTGCCCAGATGGTCTATAACTTTCTCCGGGGAGGGGCCGGAATCAATGTCCTGGCCCGTCTGGTGGGAGCTGAGGTAAGGGTGGTGGATATCGGGGTTGATCACGACTTTGAATCCCAGGAGGGGTTGATTATTAAGAAAGTTGCTAAGGGGACGAGGAACATATCCAAGGGGCCGGCAATGAGCCGGGAAGAGGCAACTCGAGCATTGGAGATAGGAATAGAGTTAGCGGAAGAAGCAGTCGAACAGGGTATGGACCTCTTGGGAACCGGGGATATGGGGATCGCCAATACTACCCCTTCATCGGCAATGGCAGCGGTCTTAACCGGAGAAAAGGTAGAGAAGGTTACCGGGAGGGGGACCGGGATAGATGATAAGACTCTTAAGAGAAAAATCGAGGTAATTAACCGGGCTCTGGAGGTTAACCAGCCTGATCCCAGGGATTCTCTGGATGTTCTGGCCAAGGTAGGGGGATTTGAGATCGGCGGTATCGCCGGGCTAATTCTGGGTGCAGCGGCGAACAAGATACCGGTAGTCGTAGATGGTTTCATCTCCTCGGCTGGGGCCTTAATAGCAGTCAAGCTCCAGCCCCTGGTCAAGGAGTATATATTAGCAGCCCATCGCTCGGTAGAGGTAGGTCACCGGGCGGTTTTGGACGAAATAAGGCAAAGAGCAATGCTGGATCTCGACCTCCGCCTTGGGGAAGGGACCGGGGCGGCCCTG
>CP070770.1:138766-153921 GCA_020345765.1 Deltaproteobacteria bacterium | reverse complement strand
ACTCTTGGCGTCGACCAGGAACAAGGTGATCCCCGCTTCTTTGTTCTTGCCCTTTTTGGTTACCGCGGCACAAATGAAGTAGTCAGCCGCATGAGCATAATCCACGAAGAGCTTGGTTCCCTTTAATACATAATCGCTGCCCTTTAATTGGGCGGTAGTGTTGATCGAGGATGCCTTATAATTGCCATCAGGCTCGAGTAAAGCCAGGGAGACGATGGTCTCCCCGGTAGCTATTTTCGGAAGAAGATCGGTCTTCTGCTGCTCACTGCCGTAATCCAGGATCAACTGGCCGCAAAGGATTACCGAGGTAAAATAGGGCGAGGGCAGCAGACCCCGGCCCATCTCCTCGCAGAGTATGCAGAGTGCGATGAAATCCGCCCCGGCACCGCCATATTCCTCGGGAAGACTTAGACCCATCCATCCCAGTTCGGCCATCTTCCGCCACATATCGGGGGAATACCCATTCTCGCTTTCCTCAAGCTCCCGTAACACCGTTGTAGGGCACTCGTTCTTGACGAAGTCGCGAAACGAGTTCTTGAATAATTCCTGCTCTTCATTGAATTGAAAATCCATCTCAGTTGCTCCTTTCTAATACCAATAGAGAGATTTACTTTTCAGGAAATTAGCTACATCATGTAGACGGGTATTAGCCCCAGACCCCGGAAGGAAATAATCAGTTTCATAATCTCCGAGGTGCCGGCGGCAATAGTAACAAACCGCGATGATCGATAGGCTGACTCCATTCTTCCCCCTGACGGCGCCCATTTGGAATCCTTCTTCAGAAGCCCGGAGAAACCCATTAGCTCCATGCCGGTGTTGGCCATTCGCTGGATCAATTCGGTGCCGTAAAGCTTTGACATGGCCGCCTCGCTGTCAGGGACAAGTCCCTTGGACTGGAGAGAAACTACCCTCCAGGCAAGGGCATCGGCTACCTCGATTTCGGTGGCCAATCGAGCCAGTTTCTGCCGGATAACCGGATCTTTACTCAGTTTCTTTTCCCTGACATATTTAAGGATATCTTCAAAGCCCCGCCGGGCCATAGAGACAAAACCGACGCCGGATCTCTCAACCGCCAGGGCCTTGTTCAGCAAGCGCCAGCCCTTATTCTTTTCGCCCACCAGATTCTTCTGGGGAACCCGCACATCCTCAAAAGCAATCTCGTTAAGCCTTTCGCCTCCCAGGCTCATCATCGGGTTGATGGTGATCCCCGGAGCGTCCATGGGGACAATAAACAGCGATATCCCCTTATGCTTGGGGGCATCGGGATCCGTCCGGGCGGCCAGAAACCCGTAATGGGAGATATGCCCCAGGCTGGTGAAGATCTTAGTCCCGTTGATTACATAATCGCCTTCGTCCTCGACTGCCCGGGTCTGGAGGGAGGCCAGGTCGGAGCCGACATTGGCCTCACTATAAAGCACGCAAAAAAGTATTTCCCCGGCTGCCATTCTGGGTAAGTATTCCTTTTTCTGTTCCTCGCTGGCGAAATGGGCAAGGGAATTTCCCACAATGCCGGTAAGGGCATAGCCCATCATGGGGATCCGATAGTAGGAGGTTGCCTCGTTAAAGATGGCGGTTTCGTCGTATGAAAGCCCCTGACCGCCGTATTCCTTGGGCCACTGCATGCCCAGCCAGCCCCTCTCGACCATCTTTTTATATAGCTCCCAGGAGTGGGCACTGTATAGGTCCCCTTCGGACTCAAGCTCCTTAAGGATCTCTTGGACCCTCGGCTCCTCGCAAAAATCGCTTAGCTCTTTTCTGAGACTTTCCTGGGCTTCGGTAAATCTGAAATCCATGTTGCGATCCTCCTTTTCTAAAAGCTAAAAGCAGACTACTGATCTATGACATTAGTTTTTGCCCGATTCCCCCTCACCCTGACCCTCTCCCCGTTGGGGAGAGGGAACTTATTACTGTTTACTACTTCCTCTCCCTTGGGGGAGAGGATTGAGGTGAGGGGGGCTTGAGTGAGCAAGAATTAGTGTCACATAGCACTAACGTGATAAAAAATTAATTTCATGTAAATTACGGATGATAGTTTCACAAATATCTCCGGGAAAATGAATGACCGTTCATTCATTATGTCAATATCATACCGATTTGTGTGTGTCAAGAGCTTTTTGGGCAGTGAAAATAGTTGCGATCTGGATGGGAAGCTGATAAAATTATTTAAAGTGAAATAATATTGACATATCCGGTTTTTTTATCGACAATAGTCAGTAAGTGGCGGTGTAGCTCAGTTGGTTAGAGCATACGGCTCATATCCGTAGAGTCCGGGGTTCGAGTCCCCGCTCCGCCACCAATGCTTATTATTGCAGGATTGTCCCACTTTTCAACTCTTGCCAGAAAAAACTTCCGATCCAAATAAATTCCTGATTAGAGAAAGAAAGGATAGTGCTGATCAAAGAGGTCAAGAAGACTATTGAAAAATATGGGATGCTTACCCGAGGCGATAGGGTTCTGGTAGCGGTTTCCGGCGGGCCCGATTCGGTCGCCTTGCTTTATCTCCTTTATGATCTCCGCTCTGAGCTTGAGCTGTCTCTGGCGGTTGCACATCTTGACCACGGGCTGCGGGGAGAGGAGTCCCGAAAGGAGGCAAATTTCGTCAGGGAGTTGGCCGGTAAGCTTGATCTGCCGATTGAGTTCAGCTCGATTGATCTCCCTGCCCTGAAGAGAAGCTGGAAGCTTAGTGTCCAGGAGGCGGCCAGAAGGGCCCGGTATCAGTTCTTTGAAGAGTCAGCGAAAAAATGGGATGCTCAGAGAATTGCGATCGGCCATAATGCCGACGATCAGGCGGAAACCATCCTGATGAGGATGCTCCGGGGAGCAGGAACGAGAGGTCTGGGAGGGGTCCCTCCGGTTCGGGGGAAATATATCCGACCCCTGATCGAGGTTCCCCGGGAGCGGATTTTGGGATTCCTGGAGAGAAAGGAAATCCCCTTTGTTACGGACAGCTCCAATCTGAAGGTGAAATATCTGCGCAACAAGATTCGCCTGAAACTTCTGCCCGAGCTGGAGAAGGAATATAGCCCCGGAATCAGGAAGAATCTCCTGCGGGCTGCCCGGCTTTTCCGGGAAGAGGAGGGCATTCTGGAGGCAGCTGCCAATGAGACCTGGGGGCTTATCTGCAAGTCACAGTTGGAAGATCAGGTGACCTTTGATCTTCCCTATTTTATTAATCAACCGCTCTCCCTACAGTTTCGTCTGTTGAGAAGGGCCATTGAGGCCGTCTCCGGAACCCTGTGGAAGATTGATTTCGATCATATTGAGGCGTTGGCTGATTTAGTCAGGGGCAAATTACCTAACAAGGTTGTTTATCTGCCCCGGGGAATTATGGCGGAGAAAGTCTATCAGGAACTTATTATTAGAAAGGGCACGCTCCCGAAGAAGCTGAGTTTCCAGTATCCACTGGAAGTACCCGGGATAACCAGGCTGGAGGAGATCGGTCAGGTTCTTCAAACCCGAGTCCTGCCGGACCGCAATCAGGTGGATTTTTCTTCAGATGAAAAACGGGCCTATTTCGATTATCACCGGTTGGAGCCGCCTTTGCTGGTAAGGAATTTCCGGGAGGGAGATCGCTTTCAGCCCCTGGGGATGGAGGGAATGAAGAAGGTCAAGGATTACTTCATTGAGAAGAAACTTCCCCGACGGATGCGGGATCGGATCCCACTCCTGGTGGCAAACGACAGAATCGTCTGGGTTATCGGCTTCCGGATAGATCACCGGGTTCGGATAGACGAAGTAACCAAGAGCGTACTGGAAGTGGAGATTTCTCCTAAGCAGTGATTTTCTATTGCAATGCCTCGTAACTCATGATAAATTAAGGATTATAAACGTATACGTCGGAAGGGGAATAAATTGAGACCATTTTATCGAACTTTGGCCCTTTGGGTGGCGATAATTTTAGGGGTCACATTACTGTTCCAGATGTTCAGCAAGCCGGTTGTCAGGCAAGAGGAGATCAAGTTCAGCGAGTTTGTCAATCTGGTAAATCAGGACATGGTGAGGGAGGTTGTTATTCGGGGGAGGGATATCGAGGGAACTTTGAGTGAAGGGGCAAGGGGAGGGAGGTTGCCTGAGAGTGCCGGGCTGGTTCAGAGGATTTACGATAAGCAGGGTAATTTTAAAACCTATGTGCCTGATGACCCTGAGTTGATTAAGAATCTTCGCGAAAAGGGCGTGGTGATCACTGCGGTGCCCGAGGAAAGGGATCCGGTGTGGAAGGGTCTGTTGGTGTCCGGGCTGCCGATGATTCTTTTAATCGGGGTCTGGATCTATTTTATGCGTCAGATGCAATCCGGCGGTGGCAAGGCATTGTCTTTCGGGAAAAGCCGGGCCCGGCTGCTTACCGAGAGTCAGCATAAGGTAACCTTCAAGGATGTTGCCGGAATTGATGAGGCCAAGGCGGAGCTGGAAGAGATTATCGCTTTTCTGAAGGATCCGAAGAAATTCACTTCATTAGGAGGCAGGATCCCCAAAGGGGTTCTCTTGGTCGGTGCTCCGGGAACCGGGAAAACCCTGCTGGCCCGGGCAATTGCCGGGGAGGCGGGGGTGGCCTTCTTTAGCATCAGCGGCTCTGACTTTGTGGAGATGTTTGTCGGGGTGGGAGCATCCCGGGTGCGTGACCTGTTTACCCAGGGCAAGAAGAACGCCCCCTGTATCATCTTCATCGACGAGATCGATGCGGTGGGCAGACACCGGGGGGCGGGCTTGGGCGGAGGCCACGATGAAAGGGAGCAAACCCTGAATCAATTACTTGTAGAGATGGACGGCTTCGAGTCAAATGAAGGGGTGATCCTGATTTCGGCCACCAACCGTCCCGATGTCCTTGACCCGGCTCTGCTTCGTCCCGGAAGGTTCGACCGGCGCGTGGTTGTTCCCTTGCCGGATGTCAAAGGAAGGGAAGCGATTCTCAAGGTTCACACCAGGCATACCCCGATCGGGAAGGATGTGGACCTGGAGATGCTGGCCCGGGGGACACCGGGATTCTCCGGGGCCGACATCGAGAATATGGTGAATGAAGCTGCCCTCCTGGCTGCCCGGAGGGAGAAGAATGTAGTGGAGATGGATGATCTCGAACTCTCGAAAGATAAGGTTCTGATGGGGGTGGAGAGGAGAAGCATGATAATCAGCGAGGAAGAAAAACGCTCCACCGCTTATCACGAGGCCGGTCATGCCCTGGTGGCTAAGCTGATCCCGGGAACCGATCCCATTCACAAGGTTACCATTATTCCCCGGGGTATGGCCCTGGGAATAACCCAGCAGCTCCCGATTGACGAAAAACATACTTATCCCAAGGAATACCTGCTTAATAAGATCGCTACCATCCTGGGGGGCAGGGCGGCGGAGGAGATTGTGCTCGGCCAGCTAACAACCGGTGCTCGCGACGATTTAGAGAAGGCAACGGACATCGCCCGCAGGATGGTTTGTGAATGGGGGATGAGTGAGAAGATGGGGCCGGTGACCTTCGGCAAGAAGGAAGAACAGATCTTCCTGGGCCGAGATTTCGCCCAGCATCAGGATTACAGCGAGGCAACCGCAGTGGAGATCGATCAGGAAGTGAAGAGGATCGTAATAGAGAACTATGACCGGGCTAAGTCTCTTCTTCAGGAGAAACTGGATACCCTCCACAAATTTGCCAAGATCCTTCTAGAGAAGGAGGTTCTCGACGGTGCCGAAATAGATATGATAATTAAAAAGGGAAGGTTGGTTAAAAAAAGAGCAAAACCGAGTGTAAAAAGTGTAAAAAAGGAGGAAAAAGAAAGCCCACGGGAAGAGAAGTTAAAAGAAGTTGAGGTACTGAGTTGACCCATAACCTCCGAGTCCTTCATATCTCCTCGCCCCAAGATACCTACCGGGAGTTGATCACCGTCAGCGCTGACCCAAAGGGAGTCGGGCAAATGACTTCCAATACTTCGGCCTCGGAAAGATCGGGAGGGAAGTAAAGATGGCTCTAAAGGTGATGGAGCATCCCGATCTTAAACTCGAGTTGCGTAACCACAACCTTTCACTGGGGGAGAGGACCCATATTATGGGGATACTGAATGTTACCCCTGATTCATTCTCCGATGGTGGCCAATACCTCGATTCCCGGAAGGCAGTAAGACGTGCCCGGGAGATGGCTGATGAAGGTGCCGATATCATTGATGTTGGGGGAGAATCCTCCCGTCCGGGCTCTGCTCCCGTCGGGTTGGATGAGGAACTGAAAAGAGTCATGCCGGTAATCGAGGAAGTTGCGAAAAAGACGAATATTCCCATTTCCATTGATACCTACAAATCCGAGGTGGCCCGCCGGGCCTTGGACGGCGGGGCCGAGATCGTTAATGATATCAGCGCCCTTAATTTTGATACCCGGATGGCTGACCTGATTGCACAGAGGAAGGTGCCGGTGATCCTGATGCATATGCGCGGCACCCCCAAGGATATGCAGAATGATCTTCACTATGATTCCCTCATCCCCGAGATCTTGACCTATCTGAGTCAAAGCATTGACCGGGCGGAGACAACCGGGGTCAATCCCAGGAAGATCGTTATCGATCCGGGAATCGGCTTCGGAAAATCAGCGGAGGATAATCTGCGAATAATCAGGAACCTCTCGGAGTTTAAGATCTTAGTTAAACCCATCCTCTTGGGCACCTCGCGAAAATCCTTTATCGGCAAGATCCTTAATAATGAAGAGGGGGACAGGCTCGAGGGCAGTATTGCCTCGGTAGTGGCCGGGATCATCAATGGTGCAAATATTGTGAGAGTTCATGATGTAAAGGAGACGAAGAAGGCAGTTCTGATTACCGATGCAATCAAGTCCGCCGATGGGTAGCGGGTAGTGGATGAAGTAAAATGACAGAGTATTTCTCCGGATTTAGTTGGAAGGACGCCGCCGATATCCTTATCGTTGCCTGGATCATCTATCGGGTAATCCTGTTGGTCAAGGGAACCAGGGCTGCCCAGATGCTGATCGGTCTGGGCTTTATTACCCTGGTATATTTTTTATCCCAGGAGTTAGGTTTATTTACCCTTCGCTGGATCCTGGGTTATTTCCTGGCTCCCATCGTCCTGATAATCATTATCTTGTTTCAGAATGATATCAGAAGGGCTTTGACCCAGGTAGGAAGGACCCCGCTTTTTTCCGATCCCGGCTTCCTGGGGGAGGCACCGATCCTTGAGGAGGTCGTGAGGGCCTCGGTATCTCTGGCAAGTAAAAAGATCGGGGCGCTCATCGTCTGGGAGAGGCTGACGGGTTTAAACGATTACATCGAGGGGGGAGTGAGTATTGATGCCAGGGTAACCAAGGAGATACTAATTAGCATTTTTCACACTACTTCTCCCGTTCATGACGGGGCGGTAATCATTCAGAATGGAAGAATAACCACTGCAGGATGCTTTCTTCCCTTAACCATAAATCCCGACCACAGCAAGGAATTGGGCGCCAGACATCGGGCCGCCCTGGGAATTACCGAGGATACCGATGCGGTAGTAATCATCATTTCGGAAGAGCAGGGAACCATCTCCCTGGCGGTAGGGGGGGAGCTCACCAGGAAGCTTGATGGTCCCACCCTTCGCCAGGGCCTGCAGGATTTATTAGGGCCGAAAAAGAGGGAAAGATAAGTGAGGCTAAACATTAACATTAAAGATATATTCTCAGAGAATATCCAGATTAAGGTCCTGTCCTTAATCTTGGCGCTTATTATGTGGCTACTCTTGATGGGGGAGAAGAAAGCAGAGATGGGGGTCAGGGTTCCCTTGAACCTGTCCGACCTTCCGCCCTCCACGATAATTACCAAAGGGGTAGTGAACGAGATCAATGTCAGGGTCGGCGGGCCGCAAAACCTCCTTCGCCAAATTCTTAAGGAGAATATCAGCATTGATATCCCCCTTTCCAAGTTAAAGATCGGCAGTTCCGATTTCCAGATCCTTCCTGAGATGATTCCTCTCCCCCGAGGGGTTAAGGTTATCGGGATCAGCCCGGCCGCGTTCACTATCGAGCTGGAGCCGACTATCAAGAAGACGGTTTCGGTTGAAGTTGCCATTCTTGGTGAGCCTGCTAAAGGGTATAAGGTTTCGGATATAAGTATGATTCCCCCTAATGTTACATTGGAGGGGGCAAAGAGTGAGTTGAAGGAGTTGAAAGAGGTATCCACCGTAGCGGTGGATATTTCCGGGATGAAAGACATTCTGGAGAGGGAGATCCCTCTGGATCTCTCTTCACTTCACTTGAGCATGATCGAAAGCAGCCAGGTGAAGGTCAAGATCGACATCGTCGAGAGATTTATCAAGAAGGAATTATCTAAGATTCCCGTCGAGATACTTAATACCAGTCGTAAGTATCGGTTGGAGCCGGAGACCATTGACTTGACTATCATGGGTCCGGAGAACTTCCTGGAGAATTTCCCGATGAATGAGCTCCAGATCTATATCGATCTGGGGGGATTAGGTCCCGGCAGATACCGGCGCCGGGCCACGATTAAAATTCCGGAAAAGGTTTCCCTGCTTAATTGCAGGCCGTCCTGGTTCGAAGTAAGGATCCGTTAGTTTGGATTTCTTTATGACTACTTCATCACGAATTATCCTGCCACAAGGTTAAATCCAAATATCAACTGGCAAATTCTAAATCCCAAACCCTCTAAACACCAATCACCAAATTCCAAACATCAAATAAATTCCAAATACTAATAATCAATAACCAAACTACTCTAATGTTCTTTCTTCAAGTTCGAGACTATGTTTGATTATTGGTCTTTTGGTTATTATTTGGTCATTGAGATTTGGTTATTGGTTATTTACCTTCACCCTTAGCTTTTTAAACTATTAACTTAGTGTTTAGGATTTATTTTAACTTTGCTATTCCTTGCTACTCCTTGCTTTTCCCTGATATTCCCTTAAGAACTTTATAACTTATACCCGAATTTCCGGAGCAAGTTCTTTCTTTCCGTACGGTCCTTTTCGGTCTCTACCCCTTTGGGGGAGGAGCCGTCAATAACTCCCAGAATTCCCCGGCCCTGACCGGTTTCGGCCACGATGACCTCTACCAGATTGGCGGTAGCACAGAAGATACTGCAGACCTCTGGGCAAAGCTTGAGGGAGTTGAGCACATTGATCGGAAAGGCCTCTTTCATTACGATCACAAAGATATGGCCCGCCCCCACATTCCGGGCATTGGCCGCAGCCGACTTTTTCATCTCCTCGTCGTTTCCTTCTACCCTTATCAGACAGGGCCCGGATGCCTCGCAGAAGGCGACACCGAACTTGGCACCGGGCGTCGCTCCCGCCATTATCTCGTAAAGATCCTCAACGGTCTTGATGAAATGCGTCTCCCCTAAAATTACATTGCTTCCCTCGGGTATCTCCAGCTTTACCGTCTTTAATTCCATTGTTTATCCTCCTGATGAAAATATTTCAAAATATCCTGTTACTTTTTGTAGGGGCTTTATTTTCAGCCTTCGTAGCCACTACGGCGAAGTAGGCTATCAAGCCCTTATAGTTTCCTCTCCCCCGGAGGGGAGGGGCAGGGTGAGGGGGGAAATTAAAATCCTTCAAAGATCCCTTCATGCACTTCTTCCATCAGATCCTCGGCTATCCTTTTTACTGCCTCCCCCTCCCGGGATTCGGTAACGAGTATATTCGGATCCGCCGAGTATTCCTCGCTGTCATTCAAATCCGAGGGTCCCCAGAGAACCTCGCCACTTTCCTTTTCAACTAGAGATACCCCGACAGTCATCGAGCATCGGTATTCCCGAACCCGCCCGGCAGCATCAAAGGTTATGGGAACACTGCTGTATGACTTGATTGTTCCCTTGATAGTTGCATCGGCCCGATCCTCCCGAACGAGCCGGATCCTTTTACTCCGGTTAAACTCCTCCACCAGGGCGGCGGTAAAATAGTTTTCGATACCAACCTCGGTCGTCTGGTTGGTGAATATCGGGATGGCGATTCTCTGGATCTCGGGAGTCAGGAACTCTCCCCGACCGGGAAAGTGATAACCGCAGCGAGATAAGATAAGTAGATGAACCACACAAACCAGGGCAATAAAAAGCCGGTTTCGGTCAGTCCTTAGGAAGCAATGAGATTTGGCCATTGGTCATTTACACCACAATGTTTACCAGTTTGCCGGGGACGAGGATAACCCTCTTGATTTCTTTCCCCCGGGTATATTCCTGGATGCGGTTGTTGGCCAGAGCGGCCTCCTTGATCTCCTGTTCCGAGCAATCGGCGCCTACGGTAATCTTGCTACGGAGCTTCCCGTTAACCTGGAGCATGATCGGGATCTCTTCCTCCTGAATTGCATCCTTATAGTATCCCGGCCAGGGCAACTGGACAATGCTGGGCTTGTGACCCAAGACCTCCCAGAGCTCTTCGGTGATATGAGGAACATAGGGGGAAAGCAGGACAATCACCGCCTCGATCGCCTCCCGAAGCACGGCTTTGCCCGACTCGGTAGCCTCCCGGGAGGTTTCGGGCAGATTGAATTGATAGATATAATTGACCAGTTCCCGGATGCGGGCGATCGCGGTATTGAAATGAAAGCGCCGATCGATATCTTCGGTTACCTGCTTGATAGTTTTGTGGGTAAGCCGGTGGAGCTTGAGTGATTCACCTTCCAAAGACGAAGTTCCTCGGTAGGGAGTTATGTTCGCAATACTCTCCAGATTATCGTGGACCATTCTCCAGATCCGGCCGAGGAACCGGAAGGAGCCCTCGATTCCCTCATCGCGCCACTCCAGCTCCTTGTCCGGCGGGCAGTCGGAGAGAATGAACAGCCGGATGGTATCGACCCCATAGCGCTCGATCTGCTCATCCGGGTCAACCACATTCTTCTTGGATTTTGACATCTTCTCTATTCTACCTACGATCGCCTGCTTGCCGCAGAGGATACATTTTCCCTCCTTTACCTCCCGCGGAAACAGGAGCCCGTGTTCTTCACACTCGTTGGTCTCCTTGCAGACCATACCCTGGGTTAGAAGCCGGGTAAAAGGTTCGGCAAAATCAATCAAGCTGAGCTCCTGGAGCACCCGGGTAAAGAACCGGGAATAAAGCAGGTGGAGAATGGCATGCTCGATCCCTCCGATATACTGGTCCACCGGCATCCAGTAGTCCACCCGTTTCCGATCTAGCATGCCCTGGTGATAATCCGGGCAGGCATAGCGATCGAAATACCATGAGGACTCGACGAAGGTATCCATGGTATCGGTCTCCCGGCGTCCCGGCCTACCGCAGTTAGGGCACTCCGCCTTGACAAAGTCAGGGGAAGAGGCCAGAGGTGAGCCACCCTTGCCGGTCAGTTCCAGCTCCGCAGGAAGCACCACCGGTAGAGCATCCTCGGGAACGGTTTGAGTTCCGCATTCGTCGCAATAGATTACCGGTATGGGCGCACCCCAGTAGCGCTGGCGGGAGATTCCCCAATCCCGGAGCCGGTAATTAATTGCGCTTCTTCCAAGTTCCTTTTCTTCCAGGTATTCGACGATCTTCTCCCGGAACTCGGTACTGGATAGATCGTTGAATTGGCCGGAGTTGACCATTACGCCCTCGCCCAGGTAGGCCTCGGTCATTGTCTGGAAATCAAGGGGACCTTCCGGGGGCTGGACCACGACAATTACCTCTAGTCCGTATTTACGGGCGAAATCGAGGTCCCGCTGGTCGTGGGCAGGAACTGCCATCACCGCCCCGGTGCCGTATTCCATCAGGACAAAGTTGGCCACATAGATCGGCATCTTTGCGCCCGTCAGGGGATTAAGGCAGTGGCTGCCGGTAAATACCCCTTCTTTGGCATAGTCCTCCGAGGTTCGCTTGATCTTGTCCTCCTTTTTCACCCTTTCCACAAACTCCTTTACTTCCTTTTCCTGTTCTTTGCCCCGGGACAGCTCGAGGGCCAGAGGGTGCTCGGCTGCCAGACTCATGAAGGTAGCCCCGAATACGGTGTCCTGGCGGGTAGTAAAGACGGTAATTACCCGTTTACCTTCCTCGAGGGGAAAATCGATCTCCGCCCCGATGCTTTTTCCAATCCAGTTCTTCTGCATAGTGATTACCCGCTCCGGCCACCCGGTAAGCTCGTCGCATGCCTTAAGGAGGTCTTCGGCGTATTTGGTGATCTGGAAGAACCACTGTTCCAGTTCCTTCTGCTCCACCGTTGTCTCACAGCGCCAGCAGCCTCCGCCTTCCACTTGCTCGTTGGCCAGTACCGTCTGGCACGAAGGACAGAAGTTGACCGTAGAGGAGTCTTTGTAGGCCAGGCCTTTTTTATACATCTGGATGAATAGCCACTGTTCCCAACGGTAGTATTCGGGATCGCAGGTAGCGAACTCCCGGGTCCAGTCGTAGCTCAGGCCCATCTTCTTGAGCTGGGAACGCATATAGTCGATATTCTCGTAGGTCCACTTGGCCGGGTGGCTCCGGTTTTCGATGGCCGCGTTCTCGGCAGGCATTCCGAAGGCATCCCAGCCCATGGGATGGAGGACATTATACCCCTGCATCATTTTGAACCGGGCCATTACATCTCCGATGACATAATTTCGCACATGACCCATATGGATCTTTCCCGAAGGGTAGGGGAACATCTCCAGGAGGTAGTATTTCTCCTTCCGGGTATCTTCGGTAACCTCGAATAGCCTTTCCCCCTCCCAGTAGCGCTGCCACTTGGGTTCGATCTTTTTGGGATCATATTTCTTATTTTTCATACTCCATATCCTAATGAGAAACCCCGGGTTTGTCAAATTGGATCTGCAATTGAGACATAAAGGAATTGATAGATGGGACTTTTCGACTCAGCTATGTTGCATGAATTGTATCTTCATTATTGCATTGCGAAAGAAAGATTTTGCTGGTATAAATTACTTATGCAAGGTTATAAATGGTTCAGGATAGGAGATAGTAAAGGAGAAGATTAATGAAGATAGGAATTTCCTTTGGCAGAATCATGATAAAGTTATCGGTTTTTGCCTTAGCCGGTGTTCTGGCTTTTGGTGCCGGGCTTGGGTGTGGGGAAGACGAAACAGAAGTACTGGAAGCACCCTGGCCGGAGTGGGCCTTTCATCACTGGGTCTGGGAGGATGAGAGCACCCAGGAGAGCGCTACCGCTCTGGTTGATGGTTACCTTGAGCGGGATATCCAGGTGGGGGCAATCATCATCGATAGCCCCTGGGAGACCGGCTATAACACCTTTGAGTTCGATCCCGATCTCTATCCTGATCCCCAGGGCATGATCGATTATTTTCATAGTAAGGGGGTGCGGGTCTTCCTCTGGATTACAAGCACGATTAATATTGATACCGAACTCTACAGTTATGCCCGGGAGATGGGCTATTTCATGCGAAAGGATGAGGTAACCGAGGCCGTTGTCGAATGGTGGAAAGGGGATGGCGGGCTTATCGATTTCTTCAACCCTGAGGCCCTGACCTGGTGGCATGGGCTCGTGGATAAGGCCCTGGCCCTGGGTATCGACGGCTGGAAGTGCGACGGCACTGATTATCATGCTTTATTGGGGGATGCGCTATATTCGCCCGGGCTCGGCAGGAGAGTGGAGAGAATAGAGTATTCGCACGCATATTACCGGGATTTCTTTGACTATACCAGGGAGAAGTTAGGCGAGGACAGGATCATTACCGCCCGCCCGGTGGATAACTACGGCACCGGCCTGGGAGGTGAGGATGTTTCTTTTGCCCCCCGGGAGATTAATTGGGCCGGCTGGGTGGGCGATCAGGATGCAACCTTTGCCGGTCTTAAGGCCGCCCTTAATAATATGCTCGAATCAAGCAAGCTCGGCTATATAGCGTTTGGCTCGGACATAGGTGGTTACCGGGAGGAAGATAGTATCCCCCCCGAAGGCCGGACGAAGGAGCTATTCATTCGATGGGCACAACTGGGGGCCTTCTCGCCGGTGATGGAGAACGGCGGCGGCGGGGAACACCGCCCCTGGATGTTCGATACGGAGACCACCGATATCTATCGGAAGTTCACTGAAATCCACTACGCCCTTATTCCTTATTTAATGGAGGAGGGAGCGAAGGCATTTGGAAAAGGGAATTCACTGATGACCTTTATCGAGGATAACGAGGACCGCTATCTTTTAGGTCCGGACATACTGGTGGCCCCCATGCTCGAGTCGGGTACGAGCCGCACAGTAAAGTTTCCCGATGACGGGGATTGGGTCTACTTGTTCGACCGGAGTAAGGTGTTCACTGGAGGTGCCGAGGCAACGCTCGATATTCCCCTTTCGGAGTTCCCCGCCTTTTTAAGGAAGGGCTTCTCGATCGAAAAGGAGCTTTCCTCCCTGGATTGGATATGAAAAAAAGGGGGTTAAGGTAATTCCCTTAACCCCTTGAAATCGCTGGTGCGCCCGGCAGGATTCGAACCTGTGGCCTGTGGATCCGGAGTCCACCGCTCTATCCAACTGAGCTACGGGCGCAACTACTGATAATTTAACATACCTGGTTTATGTTATGCAACTATTTTTGGCTATTGAAGGAATAGGCTACTGAAAATAAATCTGTCCCCTTTTCACCCTAGGTAAAAACATTAACCAAAAGAGGCGTAAAATGAAGAAAATCAATATATTTCTGCTTTTCCTTGCCTTTTCTGTAAACCTCATAATTGCGGATGAGGCTCGTTCCGAGCCGAAGGACAAACACATTCTCAAGTGGGGCACTATTATGCCGGCTATGGGCGTCTGGAACGAGACCCTGGAAAGAATAAGAGATATGATTGAAGAGCAAACGGGAGGAGGAATTAAAAATATCTGGTACTACGGGGGAGTAATGGGGGATGAAGATGATATGATCCGCAAGGTTAGGCTCGGCCAGCTCCACGGATTGATCATACTTGTGGGTGGCCTGCAAAAAGTGGCCCCGGAGTCGGTCGTCTTCTCCCTTCCCTTTTTCTTAAAAAATAACCAAGAGGTAGATTGCTTTTATTCCCGAGCCTGGCATCTGGTAGAGGAGGTCTTTGCGAAACATGGGTATGTGGCCTTGGGTTATACCCATGCTGGCTCGGCCAAGTTACAGGCCAAGATCACACCCAATGAGATAAGGGAGCTTTTTCAGGGAAAGCGGCAGTACATTGTTAAAGATCCCACCGAAATGAACAAGCTCTTCAAGCAATTTAAGCTCTGGTTGTGGCCAGTGACAAAAGAATATGCAGATTATTTGTATCGTGTGTTTCCTGATTTTGGGGGC
>CP070770.1:121118-138666 GCA_020345765.1 Deltaproteobacteria bacterium | reverse complement strand
AAGACCAGTGATTTCCTGGAAAAATACACCTCCTTTACCCGGCTTCAGAGCCGGGGTACTGTCCGGCTGATCCTCAAAGGGGCCAACCTCGATCCCCAAGCCGTCGAAAAAACCGAGATGATCGAAACCCTGAAATCGCACCTCCCGGCGGAGCTGGAGAAGAGGGGGGTGGAAGGCGGGGCGGAGATTACCGGGAAGGTTGTGGCTGATGTAGAGAGGACGAAGTTTGCCGACACCGCCTACGATGCCTTTAAGAAAATATAAAAGAAAATTTGCAGGAGTCAATAATGGAGATGAGTACAAGGGAGCTATTTGAGGTATCCACTAACATTATGTTCATAGCTATAATGTGGTGGGTTACCGTCTCCATCTTCCGCAGGTACCGGGAAACCAGGTACCTACCGGCCCTGTTGGTGGGTTCGAGCTTCTTCGTCCTGGGTTTCATTTTCGCTCCCCTTCTGGGTCTTGCGAGACTGATTATGCAGAGGTGGCCGGATATAGCTGGTTTGGGGGCTCAGGAAGCAGCCACCTGGTACCGGCTCGTCTCTATCATTACCGGCAACGCCTTCGTTATCGGGCTTTTCCTCTTCGCTGTCTTTACCCGGCAGGTCTTCCGTCCGGGGAAAGCGTCAAGCCTCTTTCTTCTGATCTTCATCGGGATCTTCTTGATAGGCTCATCCGATCTGATATTCATGTTTGAAGAAAAACCGATCGCGATCTCATGGGTTGCCCGTCTCGAGATAAAGGTCGTCTTCTTTATCGGCGCCATCCTGAACTGGAGCTGGCTGGCCTACGAATCCCTATCAAGATGGTGGATCTATCGCAAACAGCTTAGGGAAGAGAGTGAGCTGGACCCCCTGGTAGTCAACCGTTTCCTCCTCTGGGGCCTCGCCGGGGTAAGCTATATTATCGCAACCTTCGTAACCTTGCTCTTTGTGCCCTATGAGGCCATTCAACCCCTCTCCCTCACACTGATAAAGCAACTCTGTATCCTCGCTTTCGCCATCTTCAGCTACTTAAGCTGGTCGCCGCCCGAGTGGTTCAAGCAGATTATCAGCAAAGTAAGAGCCGTTCAGGCATGAAAAGAACTCAAAAGGAGATCACCGATCTTTTAATGCAATTCTCCGGATAATATTCCTAATTTAAGTAAAAGAGGAAAAAGTGGAGACAGGGATAAGAGAAATATTCGAAGCATTCCAGGGTATTACTTTCACAGTTTTAATGTGGTGGGTTACTATTTCCATCTTCCGAAGGTATCGGGTAACTAAGTACCTGCCCGCTCTGGTGGTAGGAGTAGGTTTCTTTACTCTGGGCTTCATTTTCGCTCCTATCCTTGCGCTCGGGAGAACGCTTATGGTAGAGCGGCCGGAGATTGCTGGCCTTGTGGGCCCGGGAGCAAGCCTATGGTACAGCCTCCTGTCTATCGTATGTGGCAATGCCTTTGTCATCGGGCTTTTCCTCTTCGGCGTGTTTACCCGGCAGGTTTTCCGGCCGGGGAGTCCGGGGAGTCTCTTTTTCCTGATCTTCATAGGAATCATCTTGATCGGCTCATCCGACCTGATATTCATGTTCGAGGATATACCAATCTCGATTTCATGGGGTGCATGCCTCGAGATAAAAATTGTTTTTACTATCGGCGGTGCGCTTAACTTCGGCTGGTTAGCCTACGAGTCCCTGTCCCGGTGGAGTATTTACCGGCGGCAACTTAAGGAAGGTAAGGACCTGGACCCTCTGGTAGTCAACCGATTTCTGCTCTGGGGTCTGGCCGGAATGAGTTATATTATCGCCGGCATTGGGGGCCTGTTCTTTGAGCCGTATAAAGCTATTCAACCCTTGATCCCCGCATTAACCGTGAATACCTGTATATTTACCTTCGCCATCTTCAGCTACCTGAGCTGGTCGCCGCCCGGGTGGTTCAAGCGGATTATCAGCAAAGAAATGGCCGATCAAACTTAAGGAGAAATCTATATGTCTGATGTCTTCGAAAAAACCAGTGAGTTCCTGGAGAAATACACCTCCTTTACCCGGCTTCAGAGCCGGGGCACTATCCGGCTGACCCTCAAAGGGGCCAACCTCGACCCCCAGGCCGTCGAAAAAACCGAGATGATCGAGGCCCTAAAATCGCACCTACCGGCGGAGCTGGAGAAGAGGGGGGTGGAAGGCGGGGCGGAGATTACCGGGAAGGTTGTGGCTGATGTGGAAAGGACGAAGTTTGCCGATACCGCCTACGATGTCTTTAAGAAAATATAGGAGAAAAATTGCAGGAGTCAATAATGGAGCTAAGTATAAGGGAACTATTTGAAGCATCCATCAGTATTATCTTCACAGTTTTGATGTGGTGGGTTACTATTTCCATCTTCCGGAGGTATCGGGAAACCAGGTACCAGCCGGCCCTGCTGGTGGCGTCGGCCTTCTTCGTTCTGGGATTCATTTTCGCTCCCCTTCTGGGTTTCGCAAGACTAACTATGCAGAGGTGGCCGGAGACAGCAGGTCTTTGGGGGCATGAAGCAGCCATTTGGTTCAGGCTTCTCTCCATCGTTACCGCCAACGCACTCGTCGCCGGGCTTTTCCTTTTCGTCGTCTTTACCCGACAGGTCTTCCGGCCGGGGAAAGCGGCAAGCCTCTTTTTTGTGATTTTCACAGGGATCTTCCTGATCGGCTTATCCGATCTGATATTCATGTTCGATGTTAAAGCGAATGGGCTGGTGTGGGCCTCCCGCCTCGAGATAAAGATTGTCTATGTGATAGGTAATACGCTGGCCTTCGGCTGGCTGACCTATGAATCACTCACGACATGGTGGATCTACCGAAGGCAGCTCAATGAGGGCAAAGACCTGGACCCCCTGGTAGTCAACCGCTTCCTCCTCTGGGGCCTGGCCGGGGCGAGCTATGTTATCGCCGCCTTCGCAACCCTACCCTTCGTCCCCTACAAAGCTATTCAGCCCTTCTTCCCCACACTGATACTGCAGCTTTGCATCCTCGCTTTCGCCGTCTTCAGTTACTTAAGCTGGTCGCCACCCGGGTGGTTTAAGCAGATTATCAGCAAGGAAGAGCCCGTTCAGGCTTGAGGAAGTTTCAAGATGTCGGATGTCTTCGAAAAGACCAGTGATTTCCTGGAAAAATACACCTCCTTTACCCGGCTCCAGAGCCGGGGCACCATCCGGCTGATCCTCAAAGGGGCCAACCTCGATCCCCAAGCCGTCGAAAAAACCGAGATGATCGAAACCCTGAAATCGCACCTCCCGGCGGAGCTAGAGAAGAGGGGGGTGGAAGGCGGGGCGGAGATTACTGGGAAGGTTGTAGCTGATGTGGAGAAGACGAAGTTTGCCGATACCGCCTATGATGCCTTTAAGAAGATATAGGAGGCAGAAAGATTTTGAATTATGGATTCCAGATCTGAAACAGAATTCACATCAGACGGATTTCTAACTGGGAAAGGATAGAAAAATGGAGCTAAGTTTCGCTCAGGTATTCGAAGGCATCGCTATTTCTTTCAATACAATTATTATGTGGGTGGTTTCCATTGCCATCCTTCGCCGGTACCAGGAAACGAAATACCTGCCCGCTCTCTTAGTCGCTTCGGGCTTCTTAGTTTTGGGATTTATCTTCGCTCCGATCACATTGTTTTCGGTGATAGCTATCCAGCTTCGTCCGGACTTGGAAATGACGGCCGCCTGGGCAAGAATCATTGAAATCTTACATAACAATGCCTTCATCATTGGACTATTCCTCTTTGCGGTCTTTACCCGCCAGGTCTTCCGACCAGGGCAGAGATCAAGTTTGTTCCTCCTCATCCTCATCGGCATTCTACTGTTCGGTTCGAAGGATCTGATCCTAATATTCGAAGCTAAAGGCGGGGTGGTACAGTGGAATGCTCGTTTTGAGGTAAGACTAATGTATGCCATCGGCAACTCATTGAACTTCGGCTGGTTGGCCTATGAATCTCTAAGCAGATGGAGGGCCTACCGGAAACAGCTCAAGGGAGGCAAAGAGCTGAACCTACTGGTGATCAACCGGTTCCTCCTCTGGGGTCTGGCCGGGCTAAGCTACGCCATCAGCAGCCTGGTAACCATACTCAATGTACCTTATGCAATGGTGCAACCACTTTTCCCCTCTATAACTAAGGCTATCTTTATCCTTGCTTTCGCTATCTTCAGTTACCTGAGCTGGTCGCCGCCCGGGTGGTTCAAGCAGATCATAAACAAAGGCAAACCCGCCCAAGCTTAGGAGACCTCAAACTATCAGATGTCTTTAATCTATTGTAGATTTGACGATTTAATATCTTAGATAAAATATCCGCGCGGTAAAGAAAAAAATGGAGATAGGTATAAGAGAGATATTTGAAGCATCCATCAGCATAATCTTTACAGTTTTAATGTGGTGGGTTACTATTTCTATCTTCCGAAGGTATCGGGAAACCAAATACCAGCCGGCCCTGCTGGTGGCATCGGCTTTCTTCGTGCTGGGATTCATTTTTGCGCCTCTTCTTGCTGTGGGGAGAGTGATTATGCAGTTTCGTCCGGACATTGCGGGTCTTGTGGGGCCGGAAGGTCCAATCTGGTTTAAGCTTCTCAGCATCGCAAGTGGCAATGCCTTCGTTATCGGGCTTTTCCTTATCGCCGTCTTTACCCGGCAGGTCTTCCGGCCGGGGAGTGCGGCAAGCCTCTTTTTTCTTATATTTATAGGAATCTTCTTGATCGGCTCATCCGATCTGATATTTATGTTCGAAGACAAACTAATTGCAATCGCATGGTTTGCCCGACTCGAGATAAAGATTGTTTTTCACATAGGCGCCATACTGAACTGGAGTTGGTTGACCTACGAATCCCTCTCAAGATGGTGGATTTACCGTAAGCAGCTCAAGGAGGGCAAAGATCTGGATCCCCTGGTAGTCAACCGCTTCCTACTCTGGGGCCTCGCCGGGGTGAGTTACTTTACCGGCGCCCTTGCAACTTTAACCTTTGTCCCCTACAAAGCCATTCAACCCTTCTTCCCCACACTGGTACTGCAACTCTGCATCCTCGCATTCGCCATTTTCAGCTACTTAAGTTGGTCGCCGCCCGGGTGGTTCAAGCAGATCATAAGCAAGGAAAAACCCGCTCAAGTTTAAAAAGAAGATACAGGATGGAGAAAGATTACCCTTATAGACTTGCAGGAGATACATAATCTCCCTTGCTTTTTCGGACTTCTTCCAATCTCTGTTTCTGTTCCTCAAGAATATCGAACAGAATGGCCGGGGTATCAGAGACCTTTGTCCGGTAAGTATCAATAATCCTTTCAACCCTTTTGATATTCTCCGGAATCCTTAAGGTGAACTGCTCGATATACTCTTCCTCGCTATAATCCTTATCAAGGACCTCTTTGAATAACCTCTTAAGGTCTTCATATTTGGGGATGTAACCAACCGGTGTCTTAATTGCCTCAGCATCCCCATTAACCCGAAGATCCATCCATTTGAGCCAGATGCGCTTGTCCTGCATTGCGTTCATATACTTCCCCTGTTTATCTTTTAAGAAGTAATTGACTGAGAATATAGACGGAGGATTATCCATACCCTTACCAAACTCAAGATGCTTGCTGATATATCTACCCAGAGGGATGGAGACGAAGTCGATATTGGACATCGGGTTGAATACCCTTACCCCCTCCTTCCCCAGGGTTGCCGCCGTAGTCTCCGACTCCAATGCCGCCCCCATTGTTATCACCCCATGATCCCAGTCGAAGGCCTCCTGGACCGGACAGGAGGTATCCGAGTCTCTCCCTCCATAGATCACTCCTTTTATTTCTATCCCCTGGGGATTATCCAGCTCTTTGTCACAGTTTTTCAGGCCATAGAGCCCAACGGTATATCTGGCATTCTTATGGGCGTGCGGTATCGGATTGCCCTTGGAATCTTTCTTTCCCTTAACCCATTCTCCCGAAAAACTAACCCCCTTCTCCGGCACTTCCCTCCCGTCACCAAGCCAGTAAGGAATATTCTCATCAGTTACCAGGACATTAGAAAAAATTACATCCCCCGGTTTATTAAGCACCTCCCAGATTAAAGGGTCGTCCTGGGGGTTCACATCCTGAATAATTCCAAAGATCCCGCATTCAACGTTTACGGTATATGCCTTTCCATTGATATTCCTCAAATACGCCAGATCATCACCGACAATGGTTTCGCCCTTTACCATGGCGGTTGAGGTTTTGCCGCACATACTCGGAAAAGCGCCGGTAAGATAGGTCGTCCGACCGCCGGGTCCGTGGATTCCCATAATTAACATGTGCTCAGCCAGCCAATCCTCTTGCGCGGCTTTATAAATGGCCATTCGCAGTGAGAGCTTTTTGAACCCTACCGTATTCCCCGCATACTGGGTATTGGTGCTGTAGACGATATAATTTTCCAGGTCGATATAAACCCTGCGCTCATCAACATTCTTACTCACCGCATTCTCCAACGCCCCGGCGCTGTGGACGACCTTAAAGAAATTCTCGGGACACTGCCGTTTAAACTCCTCGTATCCCCTTCGATAGAGGATTAACTCGGAATGGGCGACATAGGCCGAGTCGGTTAACTGGCAGGCGGGAATGGAGAACGGAGAGTTCACTGGTCCCAGGCAGAAGAAACAGACAAACATCTCTTTGCCTTCCATAATGTTTTTCAAAATCTCGTGGATTTTTTTTAGGCCTTTCTCTTTCTCTACTGCATTGAGCGGGCCGATATCCGTTCCCGATGGGAGCAGATATCTTGTGTTTTCTTTGTCCCTCGCCTGGTCATTGTATCCGTCATAATGGATCGTATGTCCGGTGATAGTGAGCCGCTTCTCCTCTCCGTTTTCTATCGATTTATTCCTGATATACTCGGCATCCTCTTCGGCATCGGTGCAGACAAAGACCGACTTGGGTTTACAGTGCTCTACATATTTAGCCACGAAATCAATAAGCTTCTGGTTATTTAACGCTATTAATCTCTGGTAGTTTTTCTCATCACATTTCGTCTTCAGCAACTCTAAAGCTTTTTTCCCCATACGTAATCTCCTCAACTATTGAAAGATCTCCTGAGGAACCTCCACCCCCTGGTGGCGGAGCTCCTCGACAAATTTGGGCACGAAGCCGGTGCATTTTGTCTCCCCGACCAGCTTGCTCTGGGCATCGTAACCCTTCTGCTCAAAGACAAAGATATCCTGCAAGGTGATCTTATCCCCCTCCATCCCCTGAACTTCGGTGATGTAGGTGATCTTGCGGGAACCGTCGGCGAACCTCGTCTGCTGGACGATCAGGTCAATCGCACTTGCGATCTGCTCCCGGATTGCTCTCAAGGGCAGTTCCATCCCGGACATCAATACCATGGTCTCCAGCCGGGAGAGAATATCCCGGGGGGAGTTGGCGTGCCCGGTAGTGAGCGATCCGTCGTGGCCGGTATTCATTGCCTGGAGCATATCCAGGGCCTCCCCTCCCCGGCATTCCCCGACTACGATCCGGTCCGGTCTCATCCGGAGCGCATTCCGCACCAGGTCCCTGATGGTGATCGCTCCCTTGCCCTCGATGTTCGGCGGCCGGGACTCCAAAGAGATAACATGCGCCTGGGGGAGTTGGAGCTCGGCCGCATCTTCAATGGTCACAATCCTCTCCCCTTCGGGAATAAAAGAGGAAACGACATTCAGTAGGGTGGTCTTTCCGGAGCCGGTCCCTCCGGAGATAACGATATTCTTCCGGGCCCTGACCGCAACCTTCAAGAACTCGGCCATATTCTTGGTGAGGGACCCGAATATAACCAGGTCCTCGATACCGAAAGGATTCTTGGAAAACTTGCGGATGGTTATCGAAGGACCCTTCAGGGCCAGCGGGGGAATGATCGCATTCACCCGGGACCCGTCCTTGAGCCGGGCATCAACCAGGGGCGAGCTCTCGTCAATCCTCCTCCCCAGCGGGGCCACTATCTTCTCGATTACATTGAGCACGGCCCGGTCGCTGCTGAACCTCCGCTCGGTGAGCTCGATCTTTCCCTTTTTCTCGATGTAGATCTGGTCCCGGCGGTTTACCATTACTTCGGTGATCTCGGGATCGTCCAGCAGATCCTCCAGCGGCCCCAGGCCCAGGGCCTCATCCAGTATCTCCTTGCAGAACTTCTTTTTCTCAATCCAGTTCGGTATCCGGGGAGCCATCTCGGTCACGATATCGACAATTACCTCACTGGTTTTGGTCCTGAGCTCTTCCTGGTCGGTCTTGCTGAAATCGATGCTTCTCAGGTCCATGCGATCAAGCAAGCTGCGGTGAGCCTCTTCCCGCAGTTGGTTGGCAATATCCAGCTTCTCATCACTCAGCTTTACTTCTCTGACTTTGGTTTTTGCTTTTTTAACCTCGGCTTTGGGAAGCTCTTTTGCGTCTTCCATCAACCGGAGCCGGAGGCGGTAATCGCCGATGACAACCACATCCTGAGGCCGTAATACCGTTTCCCCGTCTATCCTTTTGCCGTTGAGAAAGGTCCCGTTGGTGCTTTTCAGGTCCTGGATAAAGAAGCCGTCGTCACGCTGTAAGATCTCGGCATTTCGGCGCGAGACCTTGGTCTGGGGGAGCACGATGTCGCAGGTGTCCTCCCTGCCGATAGTAATCCTCTCGCTTTCGAACTCGGTAGATTTCTTCTTCCCTTCCGGGTCAACTATGATTATCTGGTACATAATATTCCTTAGTCCAGAAGATGAAACCTCTGTTTCCTCCCTTCCCTCCGGTATTTATCCTCCATCTCCACTATCTTTCGCTGTTCCAGGCTCCCGGGTTTGACTATGGTTGGGGTGACGAAGACTAAAAATTCCGTCCTCTCTTGTTTGAACTCCCTCGATTTGAAGAGCTCGCCAACTATCGGGAGCTGCCCGATGATGGGGATCTTCTCCACTATCTTGCTGTTCTTGTGGCTCATCAGTTCGGCCAGAACAATGGTCTCCCCCTGGGTGAGGTTGACCATCGTATCCGACTTCCGGGTGATGACTGCCGGCAGCACAATCCCTCCCGACTCCACCCCCTGGGAAAAATCAACCTCGGAAATCTCGGCCAAAATTTTCATATTGATGTTATTATAGGCATCGGCAACCGGCTCGAACCGCAGGATCATCCCGTACTGCTTCCACTCAACAGTGATACTGCCTTCTTCCGCTTTAACCGGGATCGGGATCTCGCCTCCCGCAAGGAAGCTTGCCTTTTCCTCGCTTTTGCAAACCAGCACCGGATTGGATAGGACCCTCCCGCTCCCGTCGGACATCATCATATTCAAAACCACCCCAAAATTGGAGACGATACCGATGTTTCCCGTTAGGTCTCCTAACTCCTCTCCGACTAAAGGCATGCTGAAGCTGCCACTGGCATCCACTTTAAGGAGGTCCTGCCAGTTCAGTCCAATATTTTTTCGGGCGCTCCGGGAGACCTCCATCATCTTGACATCTATCTGGACCATCTGCTTTATACTCACGCCGCTCTTCTGGACGAAATTTGTGACCTGGGGAAACATCTGGGTAACCGTCTTTATCCGCTCATAATCGCGGTCAGTAAAGATTTCCCCATCCAGGATCACCAGATCTCCCACTACCCTGATCTTGATCCCCTCCAGCTCTCCCAGGATCTCCTTTACATCCCGGGCAATCAGAAAGGGATCTTCGGTCAGGACCCGGACCAGGAGCGAATCCTTTCTCCCGTCACCTTTCCATATTGTAACGTTGGTCACCCCTTTAGATATTCCGGTAATCATTATCTGCCTTCGGGCGATTACCTTGACATCCGCAATGGTAGCGTCCCCCACTGCCACCCGCACTACTCCCGGAAAATCAACGACCTCGCTTCTGCCCAGGACCAGACTGATCGTCTTCTCTGCTGCGGCCGCCTGGTCTAATCCTGAAAGACCATAGCCTATACTCCAGAGAAGAAAGGTTGCCAGAATTATACCCTTTTCCCACTGTCTATTACTAAAATATCTATTCATTCTTAACTCCCTCTTATCTCATTGTTACGCAGAGTGTTAGTAGTGGTATTTGACTCCTTACTCCTTACTCCTTACTCCTTACTCCTTACTCCTTACTCTTTACTCCTTACTACCTACCTCTCCCTGCCCTTAATTATCCGGACATCTCTCTCCTTCTGGATCTCGCGGATCTTCTCCGGCTTGATGATATCATCCATCGTAACCTTGGGCAGTTCCTCTTCCGTCCTTAAATTCTGGGAATTCCTTAAAAGCAGGGTGATTCTCCCCTTTTCCTGGGCAAGAGTCAAAATCTCGGCCTCCGAAGGGGTAACCGAGACGGTTACGGTACCGTAGCCGCCGGAATAGGCTCCCGGGGCCCTGCTTCTGCCATACTCCCTCCCTACTGCCAGGACGGTCACATTCTGCAGGATGGTTATCGTAGTAGTCTTCGCTTCGCCATATGATCCACCGGTAACGAATGTCCCCAGAATATCTACGCTGTCGTTAGGTTTGATCAATCCGGAGACCGAGGTTATCTCATCGACCGCCAGGGAGATCGCCCGGTCGTTCTCCCGGATAATACTGGCAAAGCCGGCGCCGGTTTGTTCGACCCCTAAATCAGACCAGAGCAAAACCTGTCCTCTCTTTATATCCGCTCCTACCCTCTGACCTAGGATAAGGTCAAGGTCACGGGGAAAGAGGGCACTGGAGTGGACATATTTCCTGGGCATTAACTCGGTGTTCAGATGTTTCTCCTCAAGTGATGTATCGGAGGGAATATTTGAAGCAGCTACCAGGACTTTTACCATCTCCATCCCCTCGTAAACCGATCTCTTGATGCTTCCCAAGTAGAGATAGATGAAAAAAATTGCCACTACCCCCAGGGAAGCTCCGATTATCAACTGCGTTTTTCGATTCATACCTAACCTCCTCCCTAAAAATTAGATTTCAGATTACAAATACTAAATTTTATATTTTATATTTACAATCTACAATCTATTTATAAAAGGTATCTCTCGATCCATGCCCCAAGGGTACCCAGGACGATGGCCATCCCATAGGGAACCGGCAGACTGTTCTCCGGGTTCAGGGGGACCCTCTCTAGTCCCGGGACAAAGGCGGTGTAGAGGCTGAGGGAGATATTTTTAACACTCGACCACAAAGCATTTCTCCAGATCATCAGGATGATCGCCATCAGCCCCCCTACGAGGACTGAGTAAAAAACCGCTCCGACAATGAAGGGATAACCCATCAGGGCCCCGATCGCCGCCATCAGCTTGACATCGCCTCCGCCTATTCCCCCGAAGATAAAGATCAAAAAGAAAACGCCGCCGCCGACCAACAGTCCGATCAAGCTTAACTGGAGCCCGTCCCAACCCCCGAAGCAAGCATTACCGAGCAGACCGAGAACCATGGCCGGTATCGTAATAAAATTATATATCTTCTTATACGCCAAGTCGGTAATTGCTGTGGTCAAAAGGAGCAGAAAAAATATTGTCTGGACGATTACCATCAGGATTAATTTTTACCCCGTTATAAATTCATCTGAGCCCTATAATACCTTTGCCCGGATAGACAGTTTATCTAAAGGACAAGCTTCTCCGGGGTTTATTACTTAATTAGCTTACGGCAAGTCTGGGAGATTCCCGTAATTACTTCCCAGGCATCGCCTCTGGTCCCCTTTTCCGCTAATCTGGTAAAGTCTTGGCACAGCGGGGCGACTAACCTCTTCATTATATGTGCCGGCGAAGGCTCATATTCGCGCATACTGTGCTTGAGCATTATCTCAAAATGTATCAGCGTGTCTTTCACCATGTTTTTCATTTCGTAATTACCTCCAGTTCCCCCCTCATCACCAGTGCGGTAAACTTGGCACTTTCAACCTCAGCCGAGAAGCCGCATAGCTCCAGGAAATGCTGGGCAAGCCTTTTCTTCCGTCTGCTGTCTATCCCGGTCTTAAGCAGCATACAACCGCCGCCGTTAGAATAAAGGGTAGTATCCTCTTCCAATTCGATCACCATCGGCTCTTCCCTGACAATTTTCTTCCTCTCCAACAGCTTTTCCGTTAACTCTTCCGGTTTGCAGGAGAGGCGCTTTGAATGGGAATCTACTTCATATCGCAGTTCTATCTCGGTAGCCTTTAACTCCCGGGCTAACAGATCGATAAATTCGATAATCTTTTCACCCGGGACCTCAAAGCTTATGTCATCCCGGTCCAGTTTAACATACAATTCAGGTTCCCTCTTCGCCATCGATCCTATCCTTTCCTAAAAACTCAGTTTGAACTACGGTATCGGTAGGCTGATGATGATTGTCAGCAGCCCATAGTAATCCTGCAGAGCCGACCGGAGGGCCAGGAAGGTAATTCCCAGGGCGATCGCAACGAATATACTCGCCAGGATATACTCGGTCATTGCCTGCCCGGACTGG
Organism: Deltaproteobacteria bacterium; assembly: GCA_020345765.1. Lineage (GTDB taxonomy): Bacteria > Desulfobacterota. The sequence goes on along the minus strand of CP070770.1, from coordinate 126,305 downwards.
TCGAAAAGTAATCTACCTCTCCTCGCGGCAAACCACGATCGCATTAACTCCTCCCCGGCCTCTGTTCTCCTCCAGGCTTATGAAGCATTCCTTTTTCGGCTTCTTAAAGAAAAGCAAGCCCAGATCCCTTTTGTTCAGACCCTCTTCAAAAGAAGGGTCAACCTCCCAGCCTTTCCTCCGGAAGGCGGTTCGGTAGTAGAGCTTATTCCCGACTAATGAACCCGGATTTTCATAGATCAGGGTCACCCCCTGGCCCTTATTCCTCTCGGTCTCGATGGTCATAACCCTCCGGGAGCCAGGATACCGGGGGACATCGTCCGGATCCCTTCCCGGGGCATCACCGTTCCGATCGTAAAGGAAGCCTTCCGGGCCGAAGCTTCCATCGGTAAAAAAATTAAAGTAACTGACCTCCCCGTTCCGTTTATCCTTGAAAGCCAGCAGTGTATTGAGGGACTTAGCTATGGAAGCAATGTTATCTTTTCCTTCCCGAAGGTCGCCGTCCACCACCCCTAATATTCCCATGTTATCATCACTTGTCTGAAAAGTCTTCTTCGTCGTCCCCTGATAAAGCCGGGAGTAATAGTCGATTAGCCCGTTTATCCCCCCTCCCTTCACGCTTCCCTGGGTAAGGTAGACATTCATGTTATTTATCCGCAATGAACGGGGCTCATCCACCTTTCCCGAAGGAGGGACCGGAAGCGGTGAACCCCGGAAGAAAAGCTTGAAATAATCGGTTAACCCTGCCCCGACTTCTCCCCTTTGGGGGCCGAAACTGATTCCAAACCAACCAACCAGAGAAACAGCAAGCATACATAAAAATATTCTTTTTATATACTTCATTGGTTAATACTGGAAACCTGTCCCCCTGCTTCTCCTATAAACCCGCTTAATTGGTCTAAAGCCGCCCCCTTGATTCCCTCCACCACCCCATCCAATTGTTTCTCGGCCTCATCAGTAATGGTACTCTCCAATTCATTAATAAACTTATCCTGGATAAAATCGGTAGCATAATTAGAAATCTCATCCCTCAATTCAGTTAATGCAGTCTCAATCACCTGAGTGAGCCCTTGTCGTCCCGCTTCACCCAAAACTTTAGCCACTAAATCTCCTACTAGGCTACCCACATCGGCCGGACAGGGTGGAACCTTTGCCGGATCCACCGCATATCCCCAAACAACTCCAATCCCCAGCAGAGTCAATGCCGCCGGACTCATTCCCTTCCAGGGATCGATATCTACATAGTGGGAGGAAGAAATCTTTACCTCCCCTCCACGAAAAGGAATGGGCCCCAGGGCATAAGTAACCTTTTTCCTTGTCGTACCGCTTAAGATATCAAAAATTTCACTTATGGTCGTAAGTGCATCGTTATCGAATCCGGCAATACTGTGCGGATCTGCATCTTCAATCGTTATTTTCGAAGGATCTCCCTGGAAAAATAATTCGTTCAGCTTATCACTATTCACCCCTGCTCCCCGGCCCTCATTCCAGGTATAGTAACGGGCGGCAGTATATGTGTTAGCCTTGATCAGGTATGCCCTCCCTAAGAAAATGATAGCAATAAACAACAAGAGAAGCACCGGCATAATGATCACAAACTCAACCATCGCCTGCCCGGATTTATTAGCAACCTGTCTTTTTAGATATTTAATGACCATTCCCCCAGTCCTCCGAAGTCCCGCGTTCACGCGGGACGAAGTAGGATGCTATTACCTAAGATCAATGCAAAATTATATTTTCCCCTATTTTCTCGAATGTCCCCTTGACCTTACCGCTTCCGCCTGCTCCCCCGGCAATATCCTCAATCGCGGTAAATGGGGTAAGCCGTGCTTCCCAATCACTGTACAGAATAACCTTATCGGCTTCATTATCCCCACTCGTAGGTTTGGCCTGGGCAAAGGCAAGGCTTCCCCAGACATTGGTATTGCTTAGGAGCCGGGGAAGAATAGTCGGCTTACTACTCTCCAGGGTATCCCAGGCAGCCACTGCCAGCCACTGCTTGTCGAAGAAATCCGAATCCAACTTTAGAGGTGTAAGTTTAAGGGCGTCTGTCCTTTCGGCATCATATTCCTCAACCACCTTTACCTCCAGGCTGACAAATTCCCATTTCTCCCTCATATAACTGCACTTTTTACTCCCCGAATTTGTTGAATAACTGCACTCATCATATACTTCATAGGTCTCATCAAGAATCTGCTTCCCGGCTTTAAGATCCTTTACGATTTGAGTCCCACGAGTCATAACATCACTGCAACTAAATCCAAATAGAAACCAGCTATTTGGGGGAGGAACACTGTATGGAAAGCTATAAGACTTCTTTATCTCGCATGTCTTTTTCTGGCTGCCATTCGTGGGGCATCCACTCTGACTGCAACTGGACGGCCTGAAGATCTGAACATCGTAACGCCATTTCTTGCTTTTAATCTCAGTTACATTTTCGAAAGGATTCTCCCTAGCCATCAGTTTTCCGATCTCGGAATAACGCTCTTTTCCGAACACATATTTCTTTTCCGGAGCGAAGTTCATCCCCCCACCGGAGAAATCAAAGGCCTTGCCCGCGGCCTCTGCCGAACTCGTCACAATTTCTTCGAGATCCAGACCGAACCACTTCGTGACTTCATTAGCCTTCTCTAAGGCGTTCCCGGTTATATCGTTAAGCAGTTGCCAAATCTTGCTGGCAACATCCCTCATCAGCTCGCTCATATCAGCCTCGGCTACATGGTATCCCAAATTCATTTTTTTCTCGTCAACTTTTTTATAACTTACCGGAATAATGGGGAACGGTAAGGCCACGATCCTGACTCCATTAGCGTTGGCTATCCGGAGCACCTCAAACTCGGCAACCACCGGGAAGAAGTTAGCGATCTTCTTCTCCAGGTAGGCGAGTCGGCAGGCGACATTATAAAACCTATTCAGCTGGTTGGGAGCATTACAGGTCAGGGTGGCGGCAGTCCCCTGAAGACCCGGGACAAACCAGAGGACTCCGGTAAGAACTACATAGGCAATCATCACCAGGATCGTTCCCATAATCCCCTCGTTAAGTTCGGCGATTATATTCAGCCCCCGGGCCTCCCAGGTAGCCCCGGAGAGGGCGGCAGCATCGGCGGCGTTCTGAAGCCGGATCTTCCGGCTGACCTGGCTTCCCACATTGATGGTGACTGCCAGAAAGCAAACCAGGACAATCAGGACTATGGCGACAAAGACTATTGACTGCCCGCCTTCGTCTTTCCCTAATCTCTGAATCTGCCTAGTAAAGATCTTCAGCATACTTTTATGCCATCATAGCCCCTGGCAATTAGAGGAAACAAACGGTCTCCCCGTATAACCGAGTGAGCTTGCTACCCCACTTTTCAACCTGTATCCCCATCCCCCAGGTACTTGTTCTACCTGATCGGCGGTAAAACACATTCCCGCATTGGGCCCGGTCCTGAAACAGTAGGGACATGAGGGCGATGAGGATGATGAGGATGAATCTCCGGTCTCCTCCATGGTCAAGGTACAGCGCGCAGTAATCGGGAAAAAATACAGGTCTCCGAAAAAGTTATCAATATTAGATTCAATATCCGGAATATCTACCGGGAGCCATCCCATATTATCAAGCGATTGAAACCATGAGGGGGTAAGATTACCGGGACCGAAAGTCTCCCGAAAGTTTCTGCCGATCAGCTTGTTGACAACGGGAAAGATCAATCTGAACTTATGGGTCACCTCAACCGTGATATCCTCACCCACTCCCGGACTACCCCCGGTATCTGACAGAGCATTGCCGCTTCCGTCCAGGAGTGTAATCGAGGTAGCCAGGAAAGAATAGACGGACTTATCAGCGGCATAGGCCACTGAACTGATTATTCCGGAGGGCAGGAAACCGGCAAGGTTAATTCCGGATACACTTGAGAGTATCCCCGATGCCTTCGCTGAGATCGGAATAGTAGCAATCCTAGCCGCCTGGGCTGCCTTACTCTCATCCCCGTAAACGATATAACTGCGGGCGGCACAGAAGGCGGCATAATTGACCACATGTTTGGCGTTCCACATCAGGGCTAATTGCATGATCGCCAGAACCAGGAAGAGAACGATGGGGAAGCTGATGATGAACTCCAGCATCGACTGTCCTTGTTCATCATTCTTTAGCCTTCGTAAGATTCTCATAACCGCAGACAATCACATCCCCGATCTCTTATAAGGAAAGATCGGGGATGGGTTGGTAGATACTGCGAGAAATCCCCCTGGAGCTTTAGCCCACAACAGACGAATTTCCAGCGGGGCAAACTTTAAGGTGACCTCGGCCGCCCTTATTTCCTGTCTATGAAATCCCTATCACTCGGAGACCGCCTCACCCTCAGCCTCCCCCAAAAGCCTTATTGTCCGAGAATGTCGCTCTCAACTTCCCCTAACTCATCGGTAGCCCCGGTGACCAGATCCTTTATTTTGTCCCCGAAGGCTCTCCAGACAACGATGCCGGCGATGGCGATGAGGAGGACGATCAGGATATACTCGGTCATCCCCTGCCCTTCCTCATCCTTCCATACCTTTTGTAACAAACTTAACATTTCCTCTACCTCCTTTCATAAGGACATAGCTAAAAAGCCCAATCAACTACCTTGAATTCGTCCATTATTAAATCCAATTTACCTGGTTTTGTCAAGAATTATCTTGACATTCAGCGTAAATAGAATAATATTTTAACTTATCACAAAAAGGGAGGGAAGATGGATCAGGGTATTAAAAAAAATACTTTTTTTAGGTATATTCTTTGCTTATCGCTCTTTTCCCCCATATTTTTTCTCTCCCTCACCGGTGGCAAATTGGCCCTGATAACCGAGGCACGGGCTGCCGAAAGGCTGACCCTGGGGGTGGTGGATGTCACCCAGAAGGAGATCCCCCCCGCTTCCTGGCCGGAGCTCTATCAAATCCTCCTGAACGAGTTGTCTAAGGAGAAGGGCTTCTCCGTTCTGAAGCCGGAGGAGATTGCTTATGTCCTTGATGCCCGCCCGCTCTATTCCGAAACCGCCTACCAGCTCGAAACCGCAGGCAAACTATTGATGGAAGCGAGGGATTTATATAAAAATTCAAAGTTCGATAAGGCGGTCGAAAAGTTAAAGACAGCAAAAAGCACCTTTCTTTATAAGCTTGAGTCCGCGGAAGACCTCAGTGTTCTCAGTGATATTTACCGTTACCTGGCCATGTCTT
>CP070770.1:103403-121018 GCA_020345765.1 Deltaproteobacteria bacterium | reverse complement strand
CTCTTCCCCGTATTCCTCGTAGTTGTGGAGCTTCACGATATTGGGGTGAGCCAGATTAATGGCCGTCTGAACCCATTTTTTCATGGCCTTCAATGCCAGAGGGTTGCGGGTTAGCTCCCCGGGGATAATCCTTATTGCCATTGACTGTTCCAGTCGGGTGTCGAATGCCTTATAAAGCGCTCCCGCTCCTCCTCTGCCAATCTCAGTTTCCACCCGGTAGCGGTTGGCAATCAACCTGCTTTCTTCCGGCTCTTTCGGCGATTCCGGGGATAAAGTCTCCGCTGCCCTCTTCTGCCCGCAGAATGGGCAGTAAAGAGAGTCAACCGGAACCGCCTCTCCGCATTTATCACAATAAACCGGCATAGTTAAGCTACCTTTTCCTGCTATCCACTTCCGCCGTCGCTAAGCCTACTTCACCGTAGCGCTACGAAGGCTGAAAGCTATGGCGGACAGGGCTACTCCTTGCTGCTCCCTACTATAATAATTCTCCTCTCATTTCCAGCTCACTCTGCTGGATTAGCCTGATCTTGTCCCGGATCTCGGCTGCCCGCTCGAACTCCAGATTTTCGGCAGCCTCTTTCATTTCCCGCTTTAAGCCCTTGATAATCCTGGGGATTTCGTCCAGAGGAATGTACTCTTCCTCCTTTTCGGCAACTACCGGGACGGTGTAGTAATCGGCTTCATAGATCGAGCGGCGGATATCGTGGATGGACTTCTTGATCCCTTCCGGGGTTATTTTATTCTTTTTATTAAAATCACCCTGGATCTGGCGGCGGCGGTTAGTTTCATCAACCGCCACCCGCATTGAACCGGTGAGTTCGTCGGCAAACATAATTACCTGCCCGTTAATATTCCGGGCGGCACGCCCGCAGGTCTGGATCAGGGAGCGCTCCGAGCGCAGGAATCCTTCCTTATCGGCATCGAGGATGGCTACCAGGGAAACTTCGGGGATATCAAGCCCTTCCCGGAGTAAATTAATCCCAATGAGGACATCGAACTTGCCCAATCGGAGGTCCCGGATTATCTCGGTTCTCTCCAGGGTGTCAATATCCGAGTGAAGATACCTGACCCGAACCTCCAGGCTCCGGTAGTATTCGGTGAGGTCCTCAGCCATCCTTTTGGTGAGGGTTGTTACCAGCACCCGCTCGTTCTTCTTCGCCCTTTTCCGGATTTCTTCCAGCAGGTCATCCACCTGAGAGCCAACGGACATGACTTTGATCTCCGGGTCCATCAGCCCGGTCGGCCGGATGATCTGCTCAATTACCAGTTTCCGGCTCTTCTCTAACTCGTAGTCGGCCGGGGTGGCGGAAACATATACTGCTTGATTTACCAGATTCTCAAACTCCTCAAAGTTCAAGGGTCGATTGTCCAGGGCGGAGGGGAGGCGGAATCCGTATTCAACCAGGGTTAGCTTGCGGGACCGATCGCCCCGATACATCCCCTGAATCTGGGGAATGGTAGCGTGGCTCTCGTCCACGAAGAGCAGGTAGTCTCGGGGAAAATAATTTATCAGGGTAGGCGGGGGCTCTTCGGGCATGCGCCCGGTAATATGCCGGGAGTAATTCTCGATCCCGGTGCAAAAACCCATTTCCTCCATCATTTCCAGGTCAAAGAGGGTGCGCTGCTCCAGCCTCTGAGCCTCGAGCAGCTTATTCTGTGATCTAAGCTCATTTAGCCTCTCTCTAAGTTCCTCCCGGATTGCTTTTATCGCACTTTTCATTCTCCACTCCGGGGTAACGTAGTGGCTTCCGGGATAGATAGCAATCTTTTTCAGCCTGCTCAGGACGTTACCTCTAAGGGGATCGATCTCGGAGATGGATTCGACAAGATCACCGAAGAACTCGAGCCGGATGGCCTTCTTCTCCTCGTGGGCGGGAAAGACTTCCACCACATCACCACGGACCCTGAAGGTTCCCCGGTGGAAGTCGGTGTCATTGCGCTTATACTGGAGCTCTACCAGTTTCTTCAGGACATTGTCCCGTTCGATCTCCTGCTGGTCTTCCAGATATAACAGCATCCCCTGGTATGCCTCGGGGGAGCCAAGGCCGTAGATGCAGGAGACACTGGCAACAATGATGACATCGTTTCGTTCCAGCAGAGCATGGGTGGCGGAATGGCGCATCTTGTCAATCTCCTCATTGATGGAGGCATCCTTCTCAATATAGGTGTCGGTCGAGGGTACATAGGCCTCGGGCTGGTAATAATCGTAGTAGCTGACGAAGTATCCCACCGCGTTGTCGGGAAAAAGCTCCCGGAACTCGGTATAGAGCTGGGCAGCCAGGGTTTTATTATGAGCAATAACCAGGGTGGGTTTATTGATCCGGGCGATCACATTAGCCATGGTGAAGGTCTTGCCCGAGCCGGTAACCCCCAGGAGAACCTGATGCCTGGTTCCTTTAAGGATGTTACGGGTCAGCTTTTCAATTGCCTGGGGCTGGTCACCCTTCGGGGTAAAATCAGTAGTTAGGTGGAATTTCTCCATTTACCTTGTTTGTGCTAAACCTGCATTAGCGGCTACATCCCCTCACAATGAAGCGGAAATTGGTATTTTAGACAAAAAAATAGGGATGCTTCCCACATTATTCTAATATAGATATTATATCTTAAAAATGTTTTAGGGCAAAGAATGTGGGATGTATCCCTGATTTAAAGTCCAGGAGTCGTTCTTATTTTCTCTTAAGATCAACTCATTCCGAGGAGCTATTTCTCTTTCTTCTTTTTCTCCTTCTTTTTTTCCGGCTCCTTGGCAGTAGTCTCTCCCTCGACAACAATGTTGTCCTTTATCTTGTCAAAGAGTTTGTCACCAATCCCCTTGACATTCTTGATATCCTCGACCGCCTTAAAGTTGCCTTTCTCCTCACGATACTTAATGATTTCCTCGGCCTTCTTCTTACCGATCCCGGGAAGAATCTGAAGTTGCTTAGCAGTGGCGGTATTTATATTTACCACCCCTTCCAGCTTGGCCTCCTTCTTCGCTTCCTCACCCGCATCGGAGCTTGGGACTAAAATGGATACGGCAAATACAACCAGAAGCACTCCCAAAAGATATCCAAATTTCCTCATCTTCTAATCACCTCCTTTCTTGGTTAATTGCGTCCTTTCCTAACTCTTCCTGCCGATTACGTAGTCTGCCATTAACTGAAGGGCATATTTTTCGGGAGAGTCAGGGAAAATATCCAAATGCCGTTTGGCCTTGGATATGTATTCGTTGGCCCGATCTAAGGTATAGTCTATTCCCTCATATTTGTCAATCAGATCGGCAACCGTTGTGAGTTCCTTTTTTGTTAGAACCGAGGCGCTGACGATCTTCTTAATTGCTTTTTTTTCCTGGGCAGTACATTTTTTTAGAACTAATAACAGAGGAAGGGTAAGCTTCCCTTCTTTTAGGTCAGCACCGATACCTTTACCAAGTTCCTCTTTTTCCGAGGTATAATCAAGGCAATCGTCCTTCAACTGGAAAGCCATTCCGAGATCCAGGCCGAAATCGGTCAGGGCTGATTCTTCCTCAGGAGAGGATTGCCCTAAGATAGCACCAACCTGGCAGGCTACCGAGATCAGAGTTGCGGTTTTCTTTTTAATTATCGAGAGATAATCGTCTTCATGGAGATTTATATTTTTTCTTTTAGCGTGTTGCAGAAGTTCACCCTCGGCCATTCGGGAGATGAATTCGGAAAAGATCTTTACAATACGGAGATCGCCATCATGGGCTACCAGGGAGGAGGCCCGGGAAGAAAGGTAATCACCTATTAGGATACTGTTTTTATTCCCCCAGATGGAGTTGACCGATGACTTTCCCCGGCGTAACTCGGCTTCGTCGATCACATCATCGTGGAGCAAGGAGGCGGTATGAATAAATTCCACCGCGCTGGCGAGATTTATATGACGTTCACCCTGATAACCACAAAGCCTGGCGGATACAAGAGCCAGTGAAGGCCGGAAACGCTTTCCCCCGCTTTTAAGTACATAGTCTCCGACCTCCGGAATGATTTTAACCTGGGATTCAATATTTTTTCTCAGGGTTTCTTCAACCCTCTGTAGTTCCCCATTGATTAGATCAAAGGCCTCCAATACTGCCATCCTTTACCTCTCAAATCAAGTAGTCGAGTTAAACTTATCCTAATTTCAGAGGATTGTCAAAGAGTTTTTTAAGCCTAATGCAAGAACCCTATTTTTTCGGGAGGAGTAGAAGGAAGCTCGATTTTACCAAATTTGTCCTCATATTTCTGCATGTTATCCAGTAGGGCGTTTATCAGGCGTTTAGTATGGTTGGGGCTGGAGATGACCCGGGCCCGAACCTTACCCCGGGGGTTCTGGGGCTGGACATAGATAAAATCAATGGTAAACTCGGTCTCGGTGTGGTTAACCATTGCCAGATTTACATAGACTCCCTGGGCCATTTCCTCATCCAGCTGGATCTGAACGTTTACCTCTTTTTTTTCCGGCTGTTTTGACATCGAACCCCTCCTTCGTTTTATATCTGCTTAAAAATAACTTAGTTATCTTGATCTATATTCTAACGAAACTTTCTGGAAATACCAAGTTAAATGTGATAAAATTTTTATACTTTTCACGGAATAGCATCCTCCTTCGCTAAAGCTACGGAGGATAGGGGGGAGCAAGGACTTTAACTATTTGATTATAGCGTTAGGATTTTTACTAAGGTTATCTTATGCCCAGAGTTAAGATTAGCGGAAACAGTATTTATTATTGCTCCAACCAGAGAAAGATAAAACCGGATAAAGAAGCTCTACTTTTTGTTCACGGAGCCGGAGGGAGTTCTTTTGTTTGGAGGGCCCAGTTTGATTTTTTTCAGAGAGATTATCAAACTATTCTTATCAACCTTCCCGGTCATGGAGATTCAGGCGGAGAGGGGAAAAGCTCCATCGATGGATACCGGGATTTCGTTCGGGGATTTTTAGATGCATTGGGGTTGAAATCAGTTTGGATTATCGGTCATTCGATGGGTGGTGCCATTGCCATAAGCCTAGCTTTTAATGCTCACGAGCGACTTAACGGTCTTGTTCTGGTAGGTACCGGTGCAAAACTGAAAGTGGCTCCCATGATCTTTCAGGCCCTGGAAGGGGATTTCGAGACTGCGATCAGGCAAAGCGCACAGCTTTCCTTTGCAAAAGATACCGCCCAAGATATCATAGATGCACATATTAAGGAGATGCTCAAGGGAAAACCCGGGGTGATGATCAATGACTTTCGAGCCTGCGATAAGTTCGATGTCCGGGAGCAACTCCCGGACATCGATTTGCCCACATTAATTATCTGTGGCGACGAGGATCAGCTTACCCCGACGCGATATTCTGAATATCTACGGGAGAGGATAAAAGATTCCCAATTAAATATTATCAATGGGGCAGGGCATATGGTGGCGGTGGAGAAACCCGAGGAGTTTAATTCGATCTTAGGGCAGTTTTTATTGAGGAAATAACCCTATTTCATATCCTTTAGATCCGGCTGGCTCCCTCGGAAGCATTTATTAGATAGAAGCGGGGTTCAGTGGAGTATCTCTTCCGATATTCTCCCGAGAGTTCCGGGACAATTGATTCAATATGGTCTTCTTTGATTAAAGCAATCGCACACCCTCCGAATCCAGCCCCAGTCATCCGAGCACCAAGAACCCCGGGATCTTTCCTTAGCTTTTCCACAATAAAATCGAGCTCATTACAGCTTACTTCAAAAAGATCACTTAGGGACTGATGGGATCTTACCATTAGTCTCCCAAAGCTTTGAAGATCGTTCTTCTCCAGGAGTCTCGAACAGAGCTTTACCCTTTTATTCTCTTCAATAACATGCTGAGATCTCATTCGTAGATTTTTGGGAATAAAATCTTTAATATTATTGAACTCCAGAAGAGAGACTTCCCTGAGAGAGTTAATAGCTTTCAAACATTTGGAGATTGCCTTTACTCCCTGTTCGCATTCATTTCTCCTGGTATTATATCTGGTGTCTTGTAGCTCCCTTTTGATCCCGGTGTCGATTATAACTAGCCGGAAATTTTTTAGATTAAGCCTAATATATTTATATTCCAGGCTCTGACAGTCAAGCAGTAGGGCATGGTCTTTTCTGCCGAGAAATGAGATGAACTGGTCCATCACCCCACAGTTAACGCCGACAAAGCTATTCTCAGCTTTCTGGCAGAGAATAGCCATCTTTTTTCTTTCAAGAGATAGGCCAAAAAGCTGATCCAAGCCGTAGGCAAAGGCTACCTCGACCGCTGCTGATGAGCCTAGGCCTACACCCATCGGAATATCTCCGCGGAAAAAGGCATTGAAGCCTCCTAACTCACTCCCCTCTAAGATTAGGGACTGGATTACTCCCCGGGGATAGTTTGACCATGTTCTCTTTGAGTCGTATGAGTTTTGGGAAAGGTCGAGGCTAACCTTCTCGCCAAGATTCCCGCAAAAGATAACCGCCTTTTTGTCAGCTCTCCTCCCTAGGGTCAAGGTGATCTGGCGGTCAATGGCCACCGGAAGTACGAAACCCTTATTGTAGTCAGTATGCTCTCCGATCAGGTTAATCCGTCCCGGAGCCCGGACTGCTATATCTGGCTCTTTTCCAAAAATCTCTAGGTAATTTCTATCTTTCATTAACTAATATATAGTTTATTACTGACGGATCGTCAAGGAAGAAGAAACAGTGAGATAGGCTTCTAATTGATTTTTTGGGGGAATCGTGCTATAGAGTTCATAAGTGGTTTTATTCAAAGACTAAATTGAAGTAGGGAGGTCAAAGACTTTGAGTATTTATGACCGGAAGGGGGTATTTTTTGATAAAGCTACTTGATTTTATCGTGAAGAAAAGGATAGCATTTGCCTTTCTTTTGGTCGGATTCTTCCTGATCTTCTCCCGACCTACCCGTTCGTCTATTCTTTTGGGACTGGTGGTCGCCGTGGCCGGGGAGGTAATTCGCACTTGGGCTTCGGGCTATATAAGTAAGAGCAAGGTTCTGGCTACCCAGGGTCCTTATTATTATGTGCGTAATCCCCTTTATCTGGGCAGCTTTATTATCGGGTTAGGTGTATGTTTAATGGGAGGCAATGTCATCTTCCTGCTTATTTACCTTCTGCTTTTCACAGTGGTTTATATGAGATTAGTCCGGAAGGAAGAAGAAAAGGTGGCCAGACTTTTTGGGGAGGAATATATTAATTATAAAGACAGAGTTCCCCGGTTTATTCCTCGATTTAACAAAAGAGGAAAAGGTAGGGGCGACTTCGACTGGCTCCGGGTATTACAACATGGAGAATACAATGCCTGGCTAGGACTTTTTTCGATAACTATCTTTTTGCTATTCAAAGCCAAGTAAGAAGTGCGGTACAAATGGAGTTGGTTGAAAGGAGGTAAATAAAATGCCAGTCAGTAAAGAATTATTAGAAATTCTTGCCTGTCCCAAGTGTAAAGGGGATATTCGACTGAAGGAAGATGAAAGCGGGTTTATCTGTGATGCCTGTAAGTTAATGTACCCCATAAAAGACGATATCCCGATAATGCTCATTGATGAGGCAATTAAACTCGATGAAAAATAGAAGTGGAGAAGTTGACCGTAATAGTGCCTACCTATAATGAGGAGGCAAATATCAGAGATTGTCTGGAGGGAGTGAAGTGGGCGGATGAGCTGATCGTGGTGGATTCTTTCAGTACGGATGGAACCCGGGAGATCGCCAGAGAATATACGGATAAAGTCCGGGAGCACGAATACATTAATTCTGCCACCCAAAAGAACTGGATAATACCTCAGGCAACCTATGATTGGATATTAATTGTTGATGCCGATGAGAGAGTTACTCAAGAGTTAAAGGAAGAGATCCTTGCGTTACTACGGGATGGACCGAGATTCGACGGATACTATATCAGAAGATTGAATCATTTTCTGGATAAGCCCATCAGACATTGCGGGTGGGAGAGGGATAAGGTCCTACGGCTATTCAGAAAGGGTAAAGGTCAATACTTAAATAAATGGGTTCATGCAGATATTGTAATCAAAGGCCGAGTTGGCCAATTAAAGAACCCACTGCTGCATTATACCTTCCGTAGTTTCGATCAGTATTTTGAAAAGTTCCATCGCTATAGTACCTGGGGAGCGATGGAACTAGACAAGCAGGGGAAGGTGGGAAGATGGTATCACATTCTATTCAATCCACCCTTTCGTTTTTTTAAAATGTTCGTTCTGCAGAAGGGATTCCTGGATGGATATCGGGGTCTGATCGTTTGCTTTATGTCAAGCTTCAGCGTCTTTCTCAAATATGCCAAGCTCTGGGAATTACGGAACAGAAAGAAGACACGAGAAAATGCCTGAGAAGATCCTGATTGTCCAGACCGCTTTTATCGGCGATATTGTTCTTACTACCCCTTTAATTAAAGCAGTAAAGGAAATTTATCCCAGAGCAAAACTCTCTTTTCTGACCACACCGAAGGGAAAGGAGCTAGTGGAGGACATTGAAGAGCTTGACGAGATTATCGCTTACGATAAGAAAGAGGAAGATAAGGGGATAATTGGATTAATTAAGCTGGTCAGGGCTATTAGGGCCCGTGGCTTTGACCTCAGCCTTACCCCTCACCAATCATACCGGACGGCGCTGCTGCTCTTCTTGGCTGATATTCCGATAAGAATAGGGTATAAAGAGAGTTCTTTTAGTTTTCTTTATAATCGGAAGGTGCATTGGAATCCTAAAATCCATCAAGTGGAAAGAGCAATGCTTCTTCTAGAGGCTCTGGGGGAGGGAAGGAAAAACAGCAGAAATCCCTATCTGAACTTATCACCGGTTGTAGAACAAGAGGCACAGGTTATCTTAGAGCAAGCAGGAATAAAGAAGTCTGATCTGGTGGTTGGGGTATCTCCCGGATCAGTATGGGCTACCAAGAGGTGGATCCCGGAGGGATATGGTGAACTAATTACCCAATTGAATAGCATTTATGGGGCAAAGGTATTGATCCTAGGGGGTCCCGAAGACCGGGAGGTTGTGAAGGAAGTTATGTTTCACTGTGAGGTAAAGCCTATTAATCTAACCGAACAGAGTTCCCTTAAACAATTAGTAGCATTAATTGATCGTTGTGAGCTATTCGTCGGGAACGACAGTGGCCCCATGCACATAGCGGTTGCCCGGGGAGTCCCGGTTATAGCCATTTTTGGGCCAACCACACCAGAACTTGGGTTTTCTCCTTACAGCACGGATTCTCTGGTCATTCAGCAAGAATTGGACTGCCGTCCCTGCGGCCTCCACGGATCCCGGAGATGTCCTGAGAAGCACTTCAAGTGCATGAGTTCCATCCCGGCCGAAGAGGTTCTGGAGGCGGCAGGGAAATTTCTCAGAAAGCCCCGGGGAGAAAGGGTTGGAGGTTCTCCATATTAATACCGAGAGAGGTTGGGGTGGGGGGGAACAACAACTTCTTTATCTGACTGAAGGACTGGAAGGTAGAGATTGTCACTGTACGGTTCTTTGTCAACCGGAAGTTCCACTGGCAAAAAGAAGCCGGGAAAGAGAGCTCAAGACAATAGAATTGAAGATGAGAGGAGAGTGGGATCTCTGGGCGGCCCTGAGAATTGCGCAATTACTGAAAGAAAGGAAATATGATCTCGTTCACCTCCATACATCTCATGCCCATACCCTCGGCCTCCTGGCAAGGCTCAGAGGATGGAGAGGAAAAGGGGTAGTTTCCCGAAGGGTTACTTTTCGTCTTAGAAAGGGACCGATTAATAAACTAAAATATCGCTACTTTACTTATATTTGTATATCGCAGGCTGTCCGGGATGTTCTTATCGCGGATGGCGTTGCTCCTGAGAAGATAAATGTTGTCTATAGTGGAATAGACCTGGGCCGTTTTGAAAGTGGGGGGACGGTTAACATCAGGAGAGAATTAGGGATACCCGAAGGAAAGATAATCGGAAATATTGGACATATAGCAGGTCATAAAGGTCAACGAGACCTGATCGAGGCTACTCCCCAAATACTCAGGGTTTTCCCGGATGCCTCAATTCTGATAATTGGGGAGGGAAAGTTGCGCAGGAATTTAGAAAGATTGGCCGAGGATTTAGGAGTTAAAAACAGGGTTATATTTATGGGTTTCCGCAATGATATTCCTTCCCTATTAAGATCGATGGACATATTCGTTTATCCTTCCCATTGGGAGGGGTTAGGAACCTCTTTATTGGATGCGATGGCCGCGGAAGTTCCGGTTGTAGCCACGAACACTGGGGGCATTCCGGAGGTTATAAGTGACAGGGTCAACGGGATGCTGGTTTCTCCCCGTGGTCCCAAGGCCTTGGCCAAGGCTGTCCTGACCATCCTTCAGAATGATGATCTTGCGAAAAAGTTAGCCCGGGCAGGAAGAGGGACGGTGAAGGAAAAGTTTACGGTAGATAGAATGGTGGAAGGGACACTGGAGGTGTACCGAAAGGTTATGGCAAATTAATGAGGGATTAAGTTTGAATGCCCTATTGGAAAATTACCGGAAGATATTAAAAGAAGTACCCCGGCTCCGGGTAATGGTGATCGGCGATTTGATCGCTGATGAATATGTCCTGGGAATGAGTTCGCGGGTCTCCCGAGAGGCCCCGGTGTTAATCTTGAGGTATGATTCCCGGAGGTTGCTTCTGGGCGGAGCAGCTAATGCTGTCCACAATATTCGCTGTCTCGGCGGTAAGGTTTTCCCCGTCGGAGTTGTAGGAAATGATAATTTGGGAAAGGAACTGCTTGGGATCTTTAGGCAGAAGGGAATTGAGCGGGCGGGGATAATAGTTAACCGAGATTATAATACCACGGTAAAGACCAGGATCTTGGCCGGGGGGCTCCATACCACCCGGCAGCAGGTGATAAGAGTCGATCGGGAAGAAAATGTTCCCTTAAAAAAAGAAATAGAAGAGGAGATCCGCCGGAGAATTCGCCAAAATCTCAAGAAGGTTGATGCCATCTTGGTATCTGATTACGGATTGGGAGTAGTAAGCGATAGGATTATCGAAGATATTAATGAGATTGCAGAAACAGATGATAAGATTGTCGCTATAGATTCATGCCGAAATCTGATGAAGTTCAGATGGGTAACGGCTGCTACTCCTAATGAACCTGAGGTCGAAGAGATCCTGGGCATTACTCTAAAAAATAATAGGGATGTTGAGAGAGCTGGCAGGAAGATAATCCGAGGGATAAGGGCAAAAAGTCTTCTCATAACCAGGGGAAAGGAAGGAATGGCCCTTTTCGTGAGAAAGAAGATGCCGGAGTTTATTCCCATATTTGGCAGTGATGAGATAGCCGATGTGACCGGAGCCGGAGATACGGTAATTGCCAGCTTTACTCTGGCGATTGCCGCCGGAGCAGATGAATTGCAGGCTGCCCGGCTGGCCAATATTGCTGCTGGTCTGGTGGTAATGAAATCAGGGACTGCTACGGTTACGCCAAAGGAAATCCTGCAAGCAATAGGTTAACGGGAAGAGATGGGTAAAATAAAAGGCCTTAAAGAGTTAGCGGAGATCATCGGACAGGAGAAAAAGGAGGGTAAAAAGGTAGTGCTTGCCAATGGAATATTTGATCTACTGCACGTGGGGCACATTCGTTATCTTAAAGAGGCAAAATCCCTGGGAGATATACTGATCGTGGCGGTCAATGATGATCAATCTGCCCGGTTGATTAAGGGAGAAGGGAGGCCGCTTGTCCCGGCGGATGAAAGGATAGAGATACTTTCCTCTATCTCTTATATAGATTACTTAGTAAAATTTCCCCAGCGAACCGTTGAGGAAGTAATTTCAACTCTGAAACCAGATATTCAGGCTAAGGGGACTGACTATACCGTTGAGACAGTACCCGAAAGGGAAATAGTGGAGTCCTACGGTGGAAAGATTGCGATTACTGGTGATCCGAAGCTTCATTCGACCTCCGCCATCTTGGAGAAGATGAAGATAAAAGAACATTAATCTGAATGGTATAGTTGATTACTATTTAAGGAAATTGTTTTCTTTGCCCAGGCAAGAAGCTGATGAAGATTGAGGCCCAAAACATTTGTCTGGTCCGCGTCAGCTCGATTGGAGATGTAGTCAATACCATTCCCTTTTTTTCCCGCCTACGGAAAGGTTACCCCGATGCTCATATATCATGGGTTATAGAGCCTAAGTCCTATCCGGTTCTGGAGAATAACCCGGAGATAGATGAGATCATCGTCTTCCCCCGTAATAATTGGGTTAAAGGGCTCCGATCATTCATTAGACAGCTACACAAAAGAAAATACGATTTAGCCCTCGACCTCCATCGGATCCTAAAAAGCGGCCTGATAACCCTGGGGACCGGAGCTAAGTATCGGGTAGGATTCGATTTTAAGCGCTCAAGGGAGTTTAACTGGCTTTTTACTAACCTGAAGATTCCCCCAGGAGATAGCCAGATGCATGTAGTTGAGCAGTACCATGAATACGCTGATTTTCTCGAGCTACCTCCCTGGTATGGAAAGTGGAGATTTTACTTTACGGAAGAAGAAAAGTCGATGGCCAAAAAAAATTATGACCAGTTGAGCGGCCAGGCGGTGATGGTTAATATTGGAGCCAGTGAAGATGCTAAGCTTTGGTTCCCGGATAGGTTTGCCCATTTGATTGAAGCACTGGAGGGTGATCTCAAACTATCGGTTATTCTGGTAGGGGGCAAGAGTAAGCGGGAGCTGGAGATGGGGAGGGAAATTAAAGAGAACTGTGGCTTAGAATATCTTGACCGGGTGGGTAGTTTTAATCTCCGGGAATTAATGGCGGTAATGTCAGGATGTAAGCTCATGATCAGCAGTGATACCGGGCCGATGCATTTAAGCTCGGCAATGGGGGTACCCACCATTGGATTATTCGGTGCTCAAAGTCCAAGGAAGACCGCTCCCTATAACTATCAGGACTATGTCATATATAAAAACCTGAGCTGTTCCCCTTGTTTTAAAAAGAGCTGCTGGTGGCGGAAGCGCAGGTGTATGAGGGAAATAACGGTTGATGATGTGTTAACCCAGGTGGAAAGGGTAATGTCGAAGAGGATCTAATATCAAATGATAAAGCTCAAATTTCAAATAAATCTTAAATGTCAAATGATATTTGTCATTTGGACTTTGACATTTGGATTTAATCCTGGATATATCCCCAGTCCTCCATCATGACCTTTAAATCATGAGGCAAAAGCTTCCTCTCGGGAATCAATTTCCAAGAGCTGCCCAGTGGAACCCTTCCTAAATAGATGGCCGGTTCTTTATCGTCTGGGCCAGGTTTATATATACCCCTGATATATTTTAAATCCTCTTTTTTAATCAATACCTCAGAATTAGTGAGAAGAGGAAGGCCGTATTCAGAGACCAGGATCTCCTCCAGAAGGATGGATCTGCCATTCAGACCGATCTGGAGCCGCAGGGGAGCGTCATCCGGCTTGGTCTGGAGCTGAAGCGTGTTATTGCCGCTACTGATACGAAAGTTAACGGTTGAGCCCTCCGAATCGATTATATCCCCTTCTTTTTCCAATGAAGCTCTCTCAATTTTACCGTCAATATGAATATTTCCTTCTACTACTCTATCATTAAGATTGGAAAATGAGATCAGTGTCTGGTGTTGGGTAGATTCTACCTGATCCATAATTTCCCTTGACTGTGCCACTATCCCCGGCTGCTGAACTGCCAGGTTTTGGTTTCCCCGGGGGTCTTTTTTCAGATCATAGAGCTCCTCCCGGCCAGTAACATGGGGGGGGAGCTTCTCCGGCTCTTGGGTGTAGCGGATATACTTATAGCGGTCATTCAACCGGATCGATTTACTATTAAGTCCCCGGGCATAAATGATTGGCTCGGCCCCTACCTGCTCCCCTCTAATAAAG
The DNA here is from genome assembly GCA_020345765.1 of Deltaproteobacteria bacterium. Taxonomy (GTDB): domain Bacteria; phylum Desulfobacterota. The sequence goes on along the minus strand of CP070770.1, from coordinate 107,198 downwards.
GGGAACAAGCTCCGGCCCTGGAAGCTATAAGAAGTTGTAATCCCTATCCCTTCGATAATAGTAGGAAGGAGATCAACTAACGATATGGTTCGGTCGATCTTTAATCCCGGGGGTATTACTCCGGGTAAACGCATTATCAAAGGGACATTCAATTCATCATCGGAGAGAGAGATCCCATGGTTATGGTAGATAATGCTTTTCTTATGGTCATCCTTCCAATTAGGAAGGATGAATTCCTTCATGGTTTCGCCGTGGTCCGAGATGAGGACCACCATGGTTTTATCCGATAATCTCAGCTCGTCAAGGGCGTCAAGCACCTCTCCAACATAATCATCGGAATAGGCAACCTCGGCCCGGTAGGTGAACCTGAGGAAATCCCGGGGATTAAGATCCCAGCGAAACGCTCGCGGCAAATAGCGTAAGGGAGCCTTATCGCCACCATGAGGAGCATTATAGTAAAGGAGGAGAAAGAAATTCTTATTCGCATTTCTTTCCAGCCACTGGAGGGTATCATAGGTTAGATGTACAGTGTTGTAGCCTTCTCTCTCCAAGATCACGAGATCGTCAAAGCCAAAATCAACATTGAACCCCATACCACCGGACAGAGACATCAAGGTGCCGGCTGCGCGGGTAACATAGCCATTATCTTTTAGGATTGATGCAATATTCGGGATCTTTTTACGGTAAAACTCCTCCTTGTTTACCTTACCGGCAAAATACCGGCAGGCATTCGGTATCTCAAAGCAGTATCTTGAAGTCAGGATCATAGGAACCGAGATCATGGTCATATTACCGTTAGCCAGGGCATGGGAGAAGTTGACTCCTTCCCGGGCCAGATTGTCGATATTAGGGGTAAGGTTTCCCTCCTGTCCGTTGATCCCCAGATGATCGGCGCGCAGGGCGTCGACCAGGATAATAATTAAATTATAGGGAAGAGATGAAGAAGTTGCTTGCTTACGATTATAGATAATTGGATTGCCCCAGAGGGCATGTGCTTGTTTTCTATCCTCGTCTTCGGTATCTTCAGGGACACGGGTGAGCAGTTGCAGGATTACTTCCTGACCGGCAAATTTCTGAAGGTCAACCTGTCCGTCACGCCATCGTCCATTCCGGTCCTCCAGATTGACATTGAGATACTGGAGTAATTGTTTGTTAAGTGGGTCCCGGTGTTTCCATCGGTAGGGTTTCATTGGGCTTTCCTGCTCGTCAAAAAGAAGGTGAGCATCACCCTCCTGATCGACAACCCGGATTAAAAAACGCGCCGGAGCCTGAATCACTCCCTTAATCGAGGAAAGAATTGCATAACTGAACTCAAGGATGGGGCTGTCTGGCAGTTGAAGGCGATACTCAATAGTGGTTGGGGCTGGGGCATAGATGGCATTCTTATGGGTTGCTTTCAGGGGGACCCAGCCCAAGGAGATATGAATATTCTCGCGGAATCGGTGGTAAGCTCTGCTGTTATTGATGTAAGGGTAGTTTTCCAGCGCATTAAGGGAGGTACTGAAGTCATTGCTGGTATAGATTGCCTGATCCAGCTGATCAATAAGGTTAAAAGTAATCTCTTCCTGTTCTACAGCAGGCTCGAAGTGAATTAAATGCCTTTTAACCCGATGATCATTGGGATAGGCTAAGAGGAAATAGAAGAGCAGGAATCCACCGGTGAGAATGATAAATGATATGATAATTCCTCTTATAATGAAGCGAAAGATGTTCTGTCGATAGTTCATTGGATTTTAGCTCCCGGGCGGAGGTGCCGAGTAGCTGGGGATCAGAAATTCGTTTGCCCAGGTTACTCCTTTCTCCCGGGACATCCATTGTTGAAGGAGCCTTTTAAGCTCATCTGCCTTTTCCGGATACCTCGAGGCTATATTTACGGTCTGCTCCGGATCATTGACCAGATCGTAGAATTCATAAGTAACCCCTTTCCGGGTCGGAATGTAGATCAGCTTGGCATCCCGGGAGCGAACCATCCGATGTTTAGCAATATTAATCAGTTCCCGATATTCTTCCCGAATAACTACCTCGTCATTATAGAGATTATCGATTTCTCCCAGTCCCAAAATGTCAGGGTAGAGGAGCCTCTGAGATTGATAAAAGGCATTTCCCGTATTAGAGAACCAGATCCCGGTCTCAGCAAAAGCTAAGAGGTGGAGATCGTCCATCTTGCCTTCCATTAAGGGAAGAAGACTCTTGCCTTGCCAGTTGGGTAAAGGCTCGAAACCAAGGATTTCCATTAAAGTGGGGGAAATATCGATATCACGAACAATGGAGGTTATCTTCGATGCCGGATAATGTAACCCGGGATTATGGATAACCAGGGGCATCCGGAGCACATTATCTCCCCGAAAGTGCTCTCCGTGCCCCATATCCCTTCCCTCCTCGTAGAGGTTTTCTCCGTGATCAGCCGTTATGATTATAATGGTATTATCCTGGAGTCCCTCTTTTTTCAGGTGGTTAAGAACTTCGCCGGCCGCATCGTCAAAGCTATTGACCGTTCCGTCATAAAGCGCCTGGATATGGTTTATATCATCCTGGTTCAGGGAAGAGTCGGTGTAAATCAGGTTGGGCTTATGGTACTTGAATTGACCGCGATAATCCGGGCCAGTGTATTTTCGGTAGTAAGGGTAGGGAGCAGCGTAAGGAAAGTGGGTAACCGAATAGAAGGCAAGGATAAAGAACTTTTCCTCATTTTTCAATCGGGAGATTGTTCCTTTCAGTTCATCAGTGAGAAGAGAAGGGTCCGATAGGTTGGCGAACTCTTTCAGGATCGGGAAAATAACTCTTCCCCAATGGTTAGTGATGTAGGGGAAGAGATGGTAGTGGATCTCCATGCCCCGCTGGCGAATAATGGTTTTTATGTTAAAGTAGGGGGCGATGACTGTATCGAATCCGTTTCTCATCCGGCTGAATACATCCCCGGCATAATCAGCAACAACCGCAGTACGGTATCCCTTACCCTTCAGGGCGGTCAGGATCGAGCCTGCCCGGTGATCCCGCAACCTTTTCTCGGGAAACATATGTCTTACTCCATGCTCGTTCGGGTATTTAGAGTTAAAGATACTGATCCAGGCAGGAAAGGTGCGGGGAAGAGAAGTGAAGCAGCTAAGGAAATTTACTCCGGAAGCGCTCAGAGTATCTATATTTGGGGTTAAATTCCGGGGATAACCTTGATTGCCCAAACGATCAGCCCGAAGGGAATCTGCGGCCAGGATCAGGACATTAGGGCCTTGGTTATCAGGTTTGCCCGCTGTACTGCGAAGGTATCCAAAAATACTTATGACAGCCAGTAGGGAAATACCTCCAATTAGTGAGGGTGATTTTAGTCTTTTAAGGAAATTGTGGGGTTTCTGCCGGAAGTGAAAAGACTGATAAAAGAATTTTATTAAAAAGCAAAGTAACAAGAAAATAATAAAATATGTCGGGATCAGTAGTATATTTCGGTCTATGGAGTGGGTAATAAAAACCTGCAAAGAGCGAAAAAAATCGCCACGATCATAAAAATACGTAGTATAAAGTGCAGGATATTTCTGGATACTCAGGGCGAGCAGATAAAGGTGGAAAATAATTAAACTCAACAGAACCTTAAAAAAAGAGGGATTCTTTTCCTTCCCGAGGCGAAAAGGGAGGGTTGCCCAGAGAGAATAAGTAATCGTGCCCAGAAAGAATCCAAGTATGATATAGGCAAAGACTACCTTCAGCTGAAACAGGATCACTGAGGTCTTGAAGGCTTCGATCGTTACCTTCTTTCCCTCCTCGCTCGCGACCCCCATAAATGTAAACTCTCCCGGAGAAAGA
>CP070770.1:85639-103303 GCA_020345765.1 Deltaproteobacteria bacterium | reverse complement strand
AAGTATCCGGAAACCAAAAATGCTTGTCAAATTGAGTTGTCAAATTATATAATACCTATAGTTCACTAGGGATGGATTCTCTTGTTTCAATAGAGATTTCGTGAAAATCAAATAATTAAGATATGTGGGCGCAGGAACTGTTTTGGAGGGGCTGGGAGTGGGTTCTTTAGAAGTAAAAGAGAAATACAAAATTACAGTAATAGCTATCCTTTTAGTTACTCTCGTCATCGTTACCTACTATTTTCATGCGGTTCTTGGAACCGGCACTGTTTTCACCCATTTCTTTTATATTCCGATTATATTGGCGGCATTCTGGTGGAAAAGAAAAGGTATATTCGTAGCTATACTCTCAGCAATTCTTCTAATCATAAGCCGCCATTTCCTTAGAGACATTGTAACAACTGCCAATGATTATTTCCGGGCTACTATGTTTATGGTCATTTCCTTCGTGGTTGCTATATTGAGCGAGCGGATTGAGCAAGCACAAAGATCACTGCAGAAATCGGAGGAAAGGTTGAGCAGTTTCATGAATTCGGCAACCGATGGTTTCTTTCTCTTGGACTCGGAGTTGAATTATATTGAGACCAATAAAGTTGGGTTGGATATTTTCCCGCCGGGCACTGAGAAAAAGGATATAATAGGAAAGAGTGTTAGAGAAATTATGCCTGATATTAGGGAAGCAGGCTTATACAACAAGTACATGGATATATTGAGAACAGGAAAACCGCTCTTTATAGATGTTATAATTCCTCATCTAAAATATGGAGATATGCATATAGCCCTAAAGGCATTTAGAGTAGGGAATAACCTTGGGATCATTACCACCGATATCACTGAGCGCAAGCGGACGCAAGAAAGAATAGAACACCTGAACCGCGTCCTTCGTACTATCCGTAATATCAATCAGATTATTATCAGGGAAAATGACCGCGACAAGATGATCAAAATTACCTGTGATATTCTCATTGAGAATCGCAGTTATTATAACGCCTGGATTGCCCTATTTGATGAATCCCGGGGAGTGGTCAGCTACGCCGAGGCAGGTCTGGGCAAGGACTTTTCATCCATGATCGAGCTTCTGGAAAGTGGAGAGTTGACCGATTGCTTTAAAAGGGCACTTGAGGGACCCGGGGTTATCTCCGTAGAAGACCCGGTATCCGAATGCATTAAATGTCCCTTGTCGAAGAAATATGCTGTCAGGTCGGGCATGACCGTCAGATTGGAGCATGGTGGAACGATTTACGGTATATTGTGTATATCTATCTCCAAAGACCTTATATCAGACGAAGAAGAGCGAGCCTTGTTGGAAGAGATTGCCGGAGACATTGCTTTTGCCCTGCACGACTTGGAATTGGAAAAAGAGCGCAAACAAACAGAAGATGAACTACTGAAAAGCGAGAAGAACTTCCGTACTTTAGTGGAAAACTCACTTACCGGCATATCCATTATCCAGGATGGTCAGGTCATTTATACAAATCCGGAACAAGAGAGATTAGGGTTTTTACCTATATTACTTAATTCAGAAGATTTCAGCCAAATACATCCTGAAGATATTGAAAAAGTCAAATCCTTTCATCAGAGCCTAAGTCAAGGAGTTGTTCATCCACGAAGTATCGACTTCAGGTTTTATCCTCCGGATAAAAAAGGAAGCGGAACCGACATGCAGTGGATTCAATACAAAGCGAATCTGATCGAATATCAGGGGAAAGAAGCGATACTTGTCAATATTATAGATATTACAAAGTCCAAAGAATTAGAATACCTTTTAAGGATCCAAGATAAGATGTCCTCACTCGGGCATGTAGCCGCTGGTATCGCCCATGAGATCCGGAATCCTCTCGCCGGCATTAATATATATTTGAATAAATTAGAAAAAATATACGACAAGGGGGAAAATTTAGAGAAGATAGCCGAGATTCTCCCCCAGATAAGCTTAGCTTCGAGCAAGATCGAATCAGTTATCAAGAGGGTCATGGATTTTTCTAAGCCCAGTCAGACCAAGCTTGTATTGGCGGATGTAAATAAATCCATTGAAGACGCAATTAACCTTTGTTCGGTTTCCTTGCGCAAAAGTGGGATAAAAATTGAAAAAGCACTATCTCATGATCTGCCAAAATGTTATGCTGATCTACAAATGATCGCCCAGGTGGTTTTAAACCTGATTAACAATGCTGCTGATGCCATGAAGGATTTTGATGGCATAAAAAAAATAAAGGTGACCTCATCCGCAGAAGGCAACCGTATTTTCTTAAGGGTTTCCGATTCGGGGCCGGGTGTGCCTTTGAATCTCAGGGAAGATATATTTGATCCTTTTTTTACCACTAAAGACGGGGGGACCGGTATAGGCCTCAGTATATGTCACAGGATTATCACGGACCACGGCGGAACTTTGGATGTATTTGAAAGTGAATGGGGTGGGGCCGAATTCGTAATAGAAATCCCCAGCGAAAGAAGTATAGACCATACATGATTGTTACCTACTCCATATATATAGTTGACGATGAACAATCCGTAAGGGAAGGGTTGGCCATGTCCCTTGAGGAGGATTACCAGGTAAAGGCCTTTTCCACCGGCGAGGAAACAATTGATGCCGTAAAAACCAATCCTCCGGATCTGATACTGCTGGACATCGGATTGCCTGGGATGAATGGTATTGAAGTCCTAAAAAAAATAAAGGGTATTTGTCCTGATGTCTTAGTTATAATGATTACCGCTTATGAAGATATCAACACCGTCGTATCCGCCATGAAACTCGGGGCCTATGATTACATAATGAAGCCCCTCCAAATGGAAGGTCTGGAAGCAACAATTCGTAATGCCCTCGAGACAATCAGGCTCAGGAAGGAAATCCAGTTCCTCCAGGAAAAATATCTTACCGAGAACTTCCCTTGCTTTATTGGAGAAAGTAACGCTATCCAGGATGTGATGGAACTTGTGGGAATGGTGGCTAAAAGTCCGAATACCCCAATTCTTATTCTTGGGGAGACCGGCACGGGCAAAGAATTGATCGCCAGAGCGATCCATCTCAAAAGCCCCAATTTCAAAGGGCCTTTGGTAACTGTTAATTGCGCCGCCATCCCCCGAGACCTTATTGAAAGTGAGCTTTTTGGATACGAGAAGGGAGCTTTTAGTGGAGCAAAAGAATCGGGCAAGAAGGGCCTGATAGAAGAGGCGGTAAATGGAACCCTGTTTCTTGATGAGGTGGGAGATCTGAGTCTGGAAGCCCAGGCAAAGCTCCTTCGATTTCTTGAAGAGGGTGAATTTTACCGAATAGGTGGGATAAAAAAATTGAACGTCAAAACCAGAGTGGTCTCAGCCACAAATAAGGATTTAGACAGCCTCATGGAGGAAGGTCTGTTCAGAAAGGATCTCTATTTCCGCTTGGGAGTTGTTAAGGTGCAAGTACCCTCGTTGAACAAGCGCCAGGATTGTATTATTCCTCTGAGCAAGCACTTTCTTTTTGAGTTTAGCCGCAAATTTAACAAGAAATTTACCGGTATCTCTCTAAAGGCCAAGGATGCCTTGAAGTCACATAACTGGACAGGCAATGTTCGTGAATTAAAGAATATTATTGAAAGAGGGGTTCTGACCAGTAAGGGACCAGAGTTAACGATCGAGGATCTCGGGATAGAAGCCGTAGGCAGAAGTCCAGCATCAGAGCAAATAGGAGTTAAAACAAAGTTCCCCCCCATCCCCCGGGGAGGTATTGACATTCGCTCAGTTCAAGAGTCCCTGGAAAAATATTATATTGAGGAAGCCCTCAAAATGACGGGAGGCAATGAAACCAAGGCCGCGAAGCTCTTGAAAATCAATCACCACACCTTTCGTTACCACAGAAAAAGATTACGAACTAAATGAATTCTATCTCTCAAAGGTTGTTCGATCAGGCGATTTTGTAATTTCTCTACGATTACCCGCCCAACTCTATCTTCACTGTAACCATTTGTAATTCTTGATATTTTTTACATCAACTTTTTTGATTTCTAAATTTTGCTAAAAGAAATTTAGAATTTTTACGAAATACGGCTATTTACCAAAATTGCATAAAAGCACCATAAAGGCTAAATAATTGAATTTATTGAGGTTATTTAGACTTTCTGGTTATGGCATATTTTATGCGAAGCGAAAGTTATAAATAAAAGGAATAGTAAGTTAGAACCTAATTATATGCTCATAACACTCCTAATAGTAGACAGTAACTTCACGATGGCTAAGTTCACTGCCGGGAATATCCGCATATTGCACCCGGACTGGTATACTGTCTTAGTCGGTTCGTACCTTGAGGCCAAAAGAGCCGCGGAGGTTTTCGACCTGAATGCGGCAATTATTAATCAAGAGCTCCCAGATGGTGACGGTCTTGAGCTGTTAATTGAATTACAGGAGAAAAATTCATGCCTGTCACCAATAATCTTAGTCCCTACTTCGTTTCCCCAAAAACTTCGCGAAATAGCTAAAATCTGTGGCGCTTTCAGTGTACTGGAAAAACCTACTAATAATGATGCACTTATTACAGCTTTAGAAGGAGCAATTGCCCAATTCAGCCAGAAGAGAAGTTGAGGCATGAAATAAAATATTGTTAGCAATGACATTATATACGATCTCAGGTATAAATCCACAGATGCTTCGGATCGGTGAAATATCTAACTTGCCAAGGCAAAGCAAGAATCTGCAATAGATTACATATGTCATTAATAGTCGGTTTAACAATCTATCTGACTAAGTATAACAGTAACTGAAATCTGATCAGATGCTCATAACACTTCTAATAGTAGACAGCAATTTCACAATGGCTAAGTTCACTGCCGGAAATATTAGCCGGGTACACCCGGACTGGCGTATTGTGCTTGCCGGCTCGCACAGTGAAGCGATGAGAGCCGCGGAGGTTTTCGACCCGAATGCGGCAATCATTGACCTGATTCTCCCGGATGGCAACGGTTTTGATCTGCTGATTGAATTGCGGGACAGGAACCCCAGCTTGTCACCGATAATATTAACTCCCTTCTTAAGTACACATAGATTTCGCAAAATAGTTAAGGCCCGTGGTGGTTTCAGTGTACTGGAAAAAACAGTTGATAGCGGTGTCCTTGTTACCACTATAGAGCAGGCACTTGCCAGATCCAGTCAGAACCAGAGCACGACACAAATGATTGGATAGAATTCATAACAAAATAATTGTTTGATGAATTCCTTTAAAAGAAATTTTCCTAACGGAGAATAATATGTTTCTAAGAAGCCTGGGGATCAAGCTTATCATCTTCATTGCCGGGATTCTCGTCGTGGCAGTCGGGCTCTTCTCCTACAAAATGATAGATACTCATCGGGAGCAATCTATTGAAAATGCAACCCAATGGGCAAGCGACCTGAGTGATGCTGTCAAGAGAAGCACAAGATACGATATGCTTAAAGGAGAGGAAGGCCGAGAAGCCCTGCACTACGCAATCGATGCCATCGGCGCCCAGCAGGGAATAAAGAAGGTGAGGATATTCTCATCCGAAGGGAAAATTATGTTCTCGACCGATAAGGACGAGCTCGGCAAGCTTCTTGATAAGGAAAGGGAGCAGTGCTATGTGTGCCATGCCCCGAAGAGGCCCCTGGAAAGATTGGACCTTCCCAGCCGGTCAAGGATAATCCCCAAGGCCGAAGAGCGTAATTATCGTATCCTTGGCATAATCAATCCTATCTATAACGAGGAGGACTGTTTCTTATGCCACAGCGAGGAACAGAAGGTTCTAGGGGTATTGGACTTCGAGCTCTCCCTGGCGGAAGTGGATGCCAAGACCAGGAGGAACTATTATGCCATCCTCTTCTTCACCTTTATCACTATTTTTGTGGTATCCGTGGCAGTCGGGTTCTTTATCTACGGAGCCGTCAGCCGGCCGATTAAAAAGATGGTCATCGGCACAAAAAAGATTGCTACGGGCGATCTCGACTATACAATTCCATTGAAGACTAAGGATGAGATTGGAGCACTCGCCTCATCATTTAACCGGATGACCAGGGACCTTAAAAGGGCAAATAGCGAACTCCAGGAATGGAGTAGAACCCTGGAGAAGAAGGTAGAAGAAAGGACCGAGCAGCTTAAGGCAATGCAAGCTCAACTCATCCAATCAGAAAAATTGGCATCAATAGGAAAGCTGGCAGCCGGAGTGGCGCATGAGATAAATAATCCCCTAACCGGTATCCTGACCTTCAGTCACCTGCTGTTAGATGAAACCGAGGGGGGGGAGCAAGAGAGAAAAGATATAGAAGTTATAATAAGAGAAACCACCCGCTGCCGGGATATTGTGAAAAGACTCCTCGATTACTCAAGGCAAGCCGAAACCCGGAAGACACCTTTTAGTATAAATGAGACAGTCGAGAAGGCTTCGTCACTTCTTGAACATCAGGCAGCTTTCCGCAACATAAGGATCATAAAAGAATTCGATCCCGGCCTGCCCCAGATAATGATTGACAAAGACAAGATGCAGCAGGTCTTCATCAACCTCCTGACTAATGCTCAGGAGGTAATGCCCGAAGGTGGTTCGGTAACGATCGCTACGACTAAAACCAACGATGGAAATTCTATCGAGATAAGAGTTACTGATACTGGATGTGGCATCAAAGATGCCGATATTCCGAAAATCTTCGATCCTTTTTTCTCCACCAAGGAATTGGGGACCGGCCTGGGACTCTCGGTCACTCATGGCATTATTGCAAGTCATAAAGGAAGTATCGAAGTCCAGAGCAAAGTAGGGGAAGGGACAACCTTCATTATCAGACTACCGGTAAAGTAGGGAGGACGATCAAATGAGAAAGGCAAAGATACTCGTAATTGATGACGAAGAAATTGCCTGCCAGAGTTGTCAGAAAATACTGGAAAGGGTAGGTCATGATGTCTCAATAACTCAGAACCCCCACGATGCCCTGAAAAGGCTAAAAGAGGATACCTATGATTTGGTCGTTACTGATCTAATGATGCCCGAAATCGGAGGCATGGACATATTACGGGCGGTCAAAGAAGAGAATTCCGACACCGAGGTAATAATGATTACCGGCTACGGAACGGTTAAAAGCGCAGTTGAGGCAATGAGGTCAGGGGTTTACAACTATATTACCAAGCCATTTGATCCCAAGAAGTTGAGCGTTATGGTGGAGAAGGCACTGGAAAAGAAAAACCTGAACCAGTCTCTTTGTCTTCCCGGGAATGAAGTAACTCCACCTTTTATCTTCGACGACATCATCGGACGGAGCCCGAAAATGGTAGAGGTCTTTGAGCTTATCAGAAAAGTAGCGACCACAAATAGCACCGTCCTTATTATCGGCGAGAGTGGTACCGGCAAGGAGTTGGTCGCCCGGGCCATCCATAATAATAGCAACAGAAGGAATATGAACTTTGTCGCGGTAGACTGTACCGCCCTCTCACCCACTCTCCTGGAAAGTGAGTTATTTGGCCATATCAAAGGCTCATTCACCGGAGCGATTACCACGAGACCGGGCTACTTTGAGATTGCCAGTGGCGGCACACTCTTCCTGGATGAGGTAGGAAACCTCAGCCTCGATATCCAGGGCAAGCTCCTGCGAGTGCTTCAGGAGAGGGAGTTTAGCCCGGTCGGCGGAACAAAACCGAAGAAGGTAAATATCCGCCTCATTGCCGCAACCAATAGAGACCTGGAGAAGATGGTATCAGAGGGAGCATTTCGGGAAGACCTCTTTTACCGGTTGTTTGTGGTTCCGATTTACCTCCCCCCCCTCCGGGAGCGAAAGGAGGATATCCAGTCTCTGGCAATGCACTTCCTGGATACTTATAGTCGTGAGACCGGCAAGAAAGTCCCCAGGATTTCACCCGAGGCGATGGAGTTTCTCACGGACTTTGAGTGGCCCGGAAATGTTCGGCAGCTTGAGAATATTGTCGAAAGGATGGTTATAATTACTGAAGGCGACACCATAAACGCTTCCGAGTTACCGCAACTCCTGCAAAATGGGAAAGCAGGAATAAAGAGTGTGATCCCCTCGAATGTTAAGGAGTTAAAAGATCTTAAGAAAGTTATCAGGAAAAAGTCTGTCGAGAATATTGAAAGGTTGTTTCTTACCAGAGCTCTAAACAGAAATGAATGGAATGTAACCCACGCTGCTAAAGATGTTGGCATGGACCGGGCAAATTTTCAGGCTATGATGAGAAGGTATAATTTTAGGCGAAGCACTCACCATCTTATTAGAAAAGTGTAATAGAAATACACAGCTGCGTTGCCTTTCTACCCATTTGTAAAGATACTTTATACTACCTAAAAGCACCCGCAAATCTCCTCTATAAACATTTTAATTTTTCAATCTTCTCCCCCGCTTCTTATTATATTTCTAATGGACTAAAAGCGTAAGAAACCTACACAGTTTGATGGATATATTCTCTCAGAAAATTTTCCCCTGGAGTTATCTGTCACCTCAAGCCCGCATAAAACATAGGGATTCTGTCAATATCCTAGATTCTTTCCCACCCATTGGAAATCTGGCACAACAATTGCTCAATTGTCTGAGGAGATAAAGAGACGATTTATAAAACCTCAGCTCATTCAGCGGCTGAAAACTGTTCTCTACAGAAAGGAGGATAGAAATGGAGAAAAGGGAGAGAGCACTCGTGGTGGACGATGAAGATATAGTTTGCCAAAGCGTCCAGAAGATACTGAACAAGAAAAACTTCGAGACCGATACCGCTCTCAGTGCCAAAGAGGCATTAGATAAGATAGAAAAAAAGGATTATGGTGTTGTTATAACCGACCTGATGATGCCCAAGGTTACCGGGATGCAGCTCCTGGAGACGATAAAGAAGGAAAAACCTTACATCAGCGTAATAATGATAACTGGTTACGCCACGATAAGAACCGCGGTGCAGGCCATCAAGTTGGGGGCCTTTGATTACATTCCGAAGCCTTTTACTCCCGAGGAGCTCTCCAGCGTGACTCTGCGGGCAATGGAGAGAACCCGAATTTATTATGAGGAGGAGCGGGGCAAGGAGAAATTGCCCCCGATGGTGGAGGGAAAAGGTGTTCCCGTAATAAAATCCAAAGTCGCGATTGAATTCAGAGAAGAAGAGAAGAAGGAAGAAGACCTGTTGTTTGAGGGGGAGCTTTATTGCATTCCCGAGCATTCCTGGGCAAGGGTAGAGAAAGATGGTAATGTCAGGGTGGGGATGGAAGACATGTTCAAGAGAACCGCCGGAGAAATTATCAATATAGACCTCCCTTTTGAGGGTGACGAGGTGAGACAAGGGAATGTCTGTGTGCATGTCACCTCAAACGACTTGCATATTCACAAATTATGGTCACCGGTCACAGGGAAGATAATCGAAGTAAATGAGAGCGTAAATAGAAATTGCTCCTTGGTAAATAAAGATCCGCGTGGAAGAGGGTGGTTTATCAGGATAAAACCGACAAATCTAAAGAAAGACTTAGAAAATCTGGCTATCATTAAAAGTATTAAAAGATGGGACGGTTAATATGGAGGTAAAAACGAAGATATTAGTAGTTGACGACGAGGAAGTAATATGTCGTAGCGTTAACCGAATACTCTCAAAAGATGGCTGCACTGTAGTTGAGGTACTAAACGCAGAAATTGCTCTTGAGAAGATGGGAAAAGAGGTATTCGATGTCGCTATCGTTGATCTGGTTATGCCGCAAGTCAGCGGAATGGAGCTTTTGGGGACGATTAAAAAGAAATGGCCAGAAACCGAGGTGATCATTATCACCGGACGGGGGACATCTGAATCGAAGATCGAGGCGATGAAACTCGGTGCCTTTGATTATATCCCAAAGCCTTTCTCTCCAAGGCATATTACAGTTGCTGTTTATAATGCTCTATCGAGGAAAGCCCCAGGAAAAATTGAAACTTTAGAGATTTCTTCCCGAGTTGACGATATTGGTATATTGATCTTAAATATCGCTGGATTCATTGACGGTAGTAACATCAATTTTTTTAGCCAACAGATTCATAAACAAATCGAGAAGGGATACCGTAAAATCATCTTGGATTGCTCTGAGCTTAAGTATTTAAATAGCTCGGCCCTCGGTATCATCCTGGATGCACATCTGCTAACCAATACACATCAGGGGGGAGTTAGGATTCTTAATTTACCTTCGAAGATCGAAAAAACATTTGAGATCCTGGGTTTCACCGAATACTTTCAAATATTCTCTGAAGAGAATAAGGCCCAACAATCCTTTCTTTAGCTAATCCTGACCCCTTCGACCATCCTTGATCCTGGCCAAGACCAGAGGCTCAGGACAGGCCTGTCGAAGAAATAAAGAACAAAGCCGAATGGGTGGCGGAGATCCTTACAAGATAATCTCACCTCAAATTTGTTGTTTCCGTTTAAAGGACTTGCTGCCGTCAGGAAGATATTAAGACAGCAATCAGGTAGAATCTTAATGTTTATTGGGGGAATTCCGAAGGCCCATTTTCTTGACGATATATATAATTACATCATGAATGAATGTTCATTCAGAAAAATACACATATGCGTTGTTTTTTTACGCTTCTTTATTTGCAGTCAAGCTTTCCAAAGGCCTCAGCGAATTATCCCCGCTCAATCCGCCGGGCCCGTTAAATCAGACAATAACAATAGTATCTCAATCTTTCCCCATATAACCCTTCAGCATATTTTAATAAACTAAGAGTGTAACAAATCTACACCGTTTAGGAGGTAAACCCCACAGAAACTGCGCACTTTAAATTTTCCTATCGCCTCAAGCTCGCCTAAAATATTGGTATTCAGCCAAAAACCCAAAATATTCTTTCTCCTCATTGATAATCTGGCACAATAATTGCTCACCCAAACTATAGTTAATAAAGAGCTATTTGATAAAATTCCAGAATGGTCCATGGTTATAAACTGTCCTCTCAGAAAGGAGGATGGAGATGAAGAAAAAAGGAAGGGCACTCGTAGTTGACGATGAGATAGTAGTCTGCGAGGGCGTCAAGAGGATACTGAAAAAGAAAAAACTTGAGGTAGACATTGCTCTTAGTGCCAAAGAAGCATTAGATAAGATGTCAGAAGAAGACTACAGCGTTATCCTGACCGACCTAATGATGCCCGAGGTTACCGGAATGCAGCTTCTGGAGATGATTAAGGCGGAAAAACCTAAAATCAGTGTAATAATGATAACCGGTTATCCTACCATAAGAACAGCCGTGCAGGCCATAAAGTTAGGTGCCTTTGATTACATTCCGAAGCCTTTTACTCCCGAGGAACTCTCCAGCGTGACTATAAGGGCACTGGAAAGAACCCGGATTCTCGAAGAAGAGAAGGCCCCCGAGGCGGCGATTGAGGAGAAGGAGGTTCCCATAGCAAGACCCGAGGAGGAAATGGAGGAGGGGGAGCTTTATTGCATTCCCGAGCATTCCTGGGCAAGGGTAGAGGTAGACGGCAATGTCCGGGTGGGAATGGAGGACATGTTTCAGAGGACTGCCGGGAAGATAATCAATATTGATCTCCCGTTTGAGGGTGATGAGGTAAGGCAGGGGGAGGTCTGTGCGCATGTCACCGCGAGTGGCTTGCATATCCACAAACTGTGGTCACCGGTTACCGGCAAGGTAATCGAGGTAAATGAATCCATAAACAAGAATTGCTCCCTTGTAAATGAAGATCTACGTGTAAATGGGTGGCTTATCAGGGTAAAGCCGATAAACCTGAAGGAAGATTTAGAGAATCTGGCTATTATCGAGCGGGTTCAAAGATAGGACGGTTAAGATGAAGGAGAAAATTAAGATATTAGTAGTTGATGATGAGGAAGTAGTCTGCCGGAGTGTCAATAGAATACTCTCAAAAGAAGGCTACCGGGTAGACGAGGCGCTCCGGCCAGAGGTTGCCCTTGAAAAGATGAAAGGGGCAGGATACGACTTGGTATTCACCGATTGGAAGATGCCCGGCATCGATGGGATGGAGCTCATCGCCAGAATTAAGGAGATACGACCGGAGACGGACATCGTAATGATTACCGGATATTCGAGTATTGAATCGGCGGTAAAGGCAATGAGTTTGGGGGCCTTCAATTATATCCCAAAGCCTTTTACCCCGAATGAGTTAAGCAATATAACGGCAAGGGCTATCGAGAGAAGACGCCTTCTCCGGGAAGAACGTTCCAAGGCCGAGAAAACATATGTGATTTTCGAATATGTAATGCCCGACGACCTCTATTATCTTCCCGAGCATGCCTGGGTAAGAGTAGGCGAGGGGAAGGAGGTAGCAGAGATCGGTATCGACGATGTCTACCAAAAGACCATAGGCAGGATAACAAAAATAGATTTGCCCGAACCGGGCGGCCTGGTTACCCAGGGAAACCCGTATGCGGAGATCCACGCCTCCGGAGAGCGAATCTACCAATCCTTCTCGCCGATAAGCGGTATGGTTGCCGAGGTAAATCAGGAGCTTAAAAGAGATGCCGGCCTCGTCAACAAAGACCCTTACGGGAAAGGATGGATAGCCCGGGTAAATCCATCGAGTCTCGAAGAAGATCTGAAGAACCTCCTTCACGGCGATGCGGTAATTAAATGGTGGCTCAAACGCGAGATAATTGAAAGGAGACAGGAAAATTATGTAAATGTGGTCGCCTTGGACCCGAAATTCAAGTTCGAAATCGCTGCCGAGCCCGGGGGCGAGAAGATTAGATCCTGCTTCGCCTGCGGCACCTGCACCGCGATCTGTCCGGTGAGAGAGATCGACGATGAGTATAACCCGAGAAAGATAATCCGCATGGCACTCTTGGGAATGAGAGAGGAGGTCCTCGCAAGCAACTTCATCTGGCTATGCGCTAGCTGCTATTCCTGTGAGGAATACTGTCCTCAAGGGGTGAAATTTACCGAGGTAATCAACGCCATCAAGAATATCGCCGTGAGGGAAGGGCATATTCCCCCTTCTTTTATTACCCAGCTAGAGCTTATCCGGACCCACGGCCGGCTCTATCCGATAGACGACTTCGATAACAAGAAACGGAAAAAAGAAGGGCTTCCCCCGATAAGGATGGAAGCGGGGGGTGCCGAGAGGACCTACGAGCTGTCAGGACTAAAGAAGATGATGACAAAAACCGTAAGGCCTTCTCCTTAGACAATCGAAAGGATATTGAGAAAGGCGGAAGATATGAAATATGCTCTATTCCTGGGATGCACGATCCCCGCAAGGGCAAGGAACTATGAGCTTTCGCTGAGAAAAACAGCCTCGGTCTTGGGGATTGAGTTCGTGGATATCGAGGGCTTCGGGTGCTGCGGATTCCCGATAAAGTCCGTCCATCACGAGACCTTTCTCCTCCTCGCGGCTAAAAGCCTGATCCTGGCGGAGGAACACTCCCTCGATATCTGCTGCCCCTGCAGCGCCTGTACCTCGGTTCTTACCGAGGTGAATAAGAAGCTCTCCGAGGATAAGGATCTCCGACAGAGTGTGGTTGAAAAGCTCAGCCCGGGGAAGACCTACCGCTTCCAGGACAGCATACGGGTCAGGCACATTGCCCGAGTCCTGTATGAAGATGTCGGCATCGAGAAGATAAAGTCTCAGTTAAAGCGACAATTGACCGGGCTTTCCGTAGCTCCTCATTACGGCTGCCATTATTTGAAACCATCGGAGATCTATGGTGGCTTTGATGACCCGGGCAATCCGAAGTCATTGGATGAGCTGATTGAGGCAATCAGAGCAAAACCGGTTTCCTATGAAGGGAAGGATCGCTGCTGCGGGGGAGCGGTTCTGGCGATGAACGAAAATATCTCTTTAGCGATCGCGGAAAAGAAACTCAAGAATGTCAAGGAGGCGGGGGCCGATGCAATAAGTCTTATCTGCCCTTTCTGCAGTGTCATGTTTGACGATAACCAGAGGTCGATTGAGACAAAGTTTTCGGAGAGCTATCAGCTCCCGGTTCTCTATTATACCCAGCTCCTGGGGCTTGCTCTCGGGTTCGACGAGAGGGAGCTCGGTCTCAATATGAATAAGGTCAAAACCGCCGAGCTCGTAGCCAGGTTGGGACAAAAGCTTTAAGCATCTGTAGGGGGAATTGAGATGATGAAAAATGAGAAAGTTGGTGCGGTGCTTGTCGCCGGCGGGGGTATCGCCGGCGTCCAGGCATCGCTCGATTTAGCCGAGTCCGGCTACTATGTCTACCTGGTAGAAAAAACGCCTTCGATCGGCGGGGTAATGGCACAGCTGGACAAAACCTTCCCCACTAATGACTGCTCGATGTGCATTTTATCCCCGAAGCTCGTGGAGACGGGAAGACATCAGAATATTAAGATCATAACCCAAGCCGTGATTGAAGGGGTAGCTGGAAAGGCCGGTAACTTCCGGGTCATACTAAAAAAGGCTCCTCGCTACATCATTGAAGATAAATGCATAGGCTGTGCCGAGTGTGTCGAGGCATGTCCGGTAGAAAGGCCAAGCGCTTATGAGGAAGGACTGGCAGCCAGGAAGGCAATCTATCGGCCCTATATCCAGGCTATCCCAAATATCTTTACGATTGATAAGAACGAAAGAGCTCCCTGCGTTACCACCTGTCCCATAAATACCAATGCCCAGGGTTATATCGCTCTGATCAGTCAGAAGAAATTCTCGGAGTCGCTTAGATTGATCCGGGAGAAGAATCCCTTGCCGTCTATTTGTGGGAGAGCCTGCACCCATCCCTGTGAGCGGGAGTGTAATCGCGCTGATGTGGATGAGCCCATTGCTATCCGGGCTCTCAAGCGCTTCGTGGCTGACTATGAGATGAGCATGAGTGGTGAGGAGATCGAGCCGGCACCACGAACGAAAGAGGAGAAGGTTGCTATCATTGGCTCCGGTCCGGCGGGTTTAACCGCTGCTTACGATCTAGTCAAGCTGGGCTACGGGGTAACCATATTTGAAGCCTTGCCCCTACCTGGGGGGATGCTCTCGGTGGGTATTCCTGAATATCGTTTGCCCAAAAAAATACTTCAGTATGAGATTGAAACTATCCGGAAGCTGGGGGTTGAGATTAAGTTAAACAAATCTATTGGGAAAGATCTTACTATTGATCAGCTCTTCCAGCTGGGTTATCAGGCAATATTTCTGGCAGTCGGTGCCCATAAGAGCCTTAATTTAGATATTCCGGGAGAAGATTTAAAGGGTGTCTATCCGGGTGTATCCTTTTTGCGTGAGGTAAACCTGGGCAAGAAGGTGAAGGTAGGGAAAAAGGTAGCGGTAGTTGGTGGGGGCAATGTAGCTATTGATTCAGCCCGGACGGCATTACGTCTCGGGGCAAAAGAAGTATTTATTCTTTACCGTAGATCCCGGGAGGAGATGCCCGCCGCAAAGGAAGAGATCGAGGAGGTGGAGAACGAGGGAGTTAAGATTCAATATCTGGTAGCTCCGGTTAAGATATTGGGCAAGGATAAAAAGGTAAAGGAGATAGAGTGCATCAGGATGGAATTGGGAGAGCCCGATGAGTCAGGGAGAAAGCGGCCTGTACCGATTAAAGGCTCAGAATTCAGGATTGAGGCGGATATGATTATACCGGCGATTGGACAGGCCCCAGAGCTATCTTTTCTTCCCGAGGGTAAATTTAAGTTGAGTCGCCGGGGAACACTCGAGGTTGACCAGATAAGCCTGGAAACTAATATTCCCGGAATATTTGCGGGGGGGGATGCGGTAAAGGGGCCGGCTACTATTATCGAGGCCATGGCCGCGGGGAGGAGGGCGTCGCATTCTATTGACCGGTATTTAAGTGGTGAAGATCTGAAGACCAATCGGGAGGACGAGTTCCTGACCACAACCGATGCCCCCCTGGACATCGACCTTCCTCGGGTAGAAAAGAGAGCCCGTCAGTCGGTGTCGGTCATTCTGGTGGAGGAGAGGGTTGGTAACTTTAAGGAGGTGGAACTGGGTTTTAGTGAAGAAGAAGCGGTTTACGAGGCGGAGCGGTGCCTTGACTGCGGGATATGCTCGGAGTGTCTGGAGTGCCTGAAGGTTTGTAAGGCGGAGGCAATTGACCACCAGCAGGAGGGAGAAACAATTGGGCTCAATGTAGGTTCGGTCATATTGGCTCCTGGCTTTGATGAGTTTGATTCCACAGCACTCAATAATTATGGCTATCAACGATTTCCGAATGTGGTAACCAGTATTGAATTCGAGCGTATCTTGAGTGCCACCGGTCCCTATCAGGGGAATCTGCTCAGACCTTCCGACAGGAATATTCCGAAAAAGATTGCCTTTATTCAATGCGTCGGCTCGCGGGACAGCACTAACCCCTACTGCTCTTCGGTTTGCTGCACCTATGCGGTCAAGGAGGCCATCGTGGCCAAGGAACACGCTCCGGTTGAGATCGAAGAGACAATCTTTTACATGGATATGAGAACCTACGGAAAGGACTTCGATAAGTACCGGAATCGGGCGGAAGAAGAGTATGGAGTCCGGTTTGTCCGGGCAAGGGTGGCCTCGGTTGAGGGGGTCGCCGGAAGTGACGATTTGAGGCTTACCTATGAGACCGAGGGCGGCACGATCAGGAAAGAGTTGTTTAATATGGTTGTTCTCTCCGTCGGATTCAACCCGCCGGAGAGTGCGAAGGTCTTGGCGGAGAAGCTCGGGATCGAACTGAATGAATATAATTTTGCCAAGACAAGCGGGCTTGCCCCCCTTGCTACTTCCCGGGAAGGGATATATGTCTGCGGAGCGTTCAGCGGCCCCAAAGATATTCCCGAGACAGTAATGCAGGCAAGCGGTGTGGTAGGTAGCGTCGGGGCAATTCTCTCCGAGGCCAGGGGTACTCTGGTCAAGACCAAGGAATATCTCCCGGAGAAGGATGTAGCCGGGAAGGAGCCGAGGATCGGGATATTCGTCTGCCACTGCGGGATAAATATCGGGGGGGTGGTGGATGTCCCCAGTGTTACCGAATATGCCAAGACCCTTTCTTATGTTGTCTATGCCGAGAATAACCTCTTCACCTGTTCGGATGACACCCAGAAAAAGATCAGAGAGACGATCGAAGAACATGATCTAAACCGAGTCATTGTCGCTTCCTGCTCACCCAGAACGCACGAGCCCCTGTTTCAGGAGACCCTAAAGGAAGCCGGCTTGAACAAATATCTATTTGAGATGGCCAATATCCGGGACCAGTGCTCCTGGATCCATATGCATGAGCACGGAAAAGCCACCGGGAAAGCAAAAGACCTGGTTAGGATGGCAGTGGCAAAGGCAGCACTCCTTGAGCCCCTGGCAACATCATCTCTCAGTATAAACCCCTCGGGCCTGGTTATCGGAGGAGGAATTGCCGGTATGACCTCCGCCCTTAACTTGGCCGAGCAGGGTTTTAAGGTATTCCTGGTCGAGCGGGAGCTGGAGCTCGGGGGAAACCTGAGAAGGATACAACATACCCTGGAAGGAGAAGACACCCAGGAATATCTGAAAAATATAATCTCGGAGGTCCAGGCAAACAAGAATATCGAGGTATTCCTCGGCGCCGAGATCGAAGAGATAGCCGGCTATGTCGGAAATTACAGGACCTCCCTTAAGTCCGCGGGCAAGGCTCAGGAGATCGAGCACGGAATTGTTATCGTGGCAACCGGTGCGGGGGAATACCAGCCCGACGAGTACCTCTACGGAGAGCTCGATAATGTCCTTACCCAGCTCGAGCTCGAGGAGAGGCTTGCCAAGAAAACGCTTGACCCGAAATCTCTGGGCACCGTGGTTATGATCCAATGTGTCGG
>CP070770.1:67704-85539 GCA_020345765.1 Deltaproteobacteria bacterium | reverse complement strand
CGCCTTATTCTGGTATTTCTTTGTGCTGGTAGTGGTTATCTCATCAGTTTTGCCCTGCTATCATCCCCCGTTATTGCTTTTTTCGGCTCGGGAATGGGAATATTGCTGGCAATAACCGTCCTTTTTCTCGAGCGGAATTTCTGGGAAGTTCCTCTGAGCACGATCTTGGGTGCCATCGTCGGCCTGGTATTGGGGCTGATCACCGCCAATCTGTTTGCCTTTTTCTTTCTGATAAAATTCTTGAAAGACCCCTTTTTAGGAGGCTCAATCTATATCTTAATTAACTCGATCCTGGGATATTTAGGGGTAAGCTTAGGCTGGAGGAGGGGACAGGATTTTGATCTAAGTACCCTCAAGCTCTCATCGAAAAGCTCGGGGACCGAGAAGAACCTCAAGATCCTGGATACCAGCGTAATTATCGATGGCAGAATTGCCGAACTCGTAAAGACCGGTTTTATTGAAGGGAGCTTTATCGTTCCCCAGTTCGTTCTCCACGAGCTTCAACATATCGCTGACTCCCCGGATTCGCAGAAAAGGGCCCGGGGAAGAAGGGGGCTGGAGATCCTTCAGGGGATGCAGCAAAATCCGGATCTGAAAATAACTATTACCAATCAAGACTTTCCTCGGATTAATGAAGTGGATCGTAAACTCATCGCTTTGGCGATAAAACTGGAGGCCAAGATTGTCACCAATGACTACAACCTGAATAAAGTAGCGGAGCTTCAGGGAGTCTCTGTCCTAAATATTAATCAACTGGCCAATGCCCTTAAGCCCGCGGTAGTTCCCGGCGAGATCATGAAAGTTAAGGTAATCAAAGAGGGGACGGAACCGGAGCAGGGAGTGGCCTATCTCGACGACGGAACCATGGTGGTCATTGAGAACGCCCGGAGATACCTCGGGGACTCGGTGGAAGTCTCGGTATCCAGCGTCCTCCAGACTTCCGCCGGAAGGATGATCTTTACCAAACTTAAGGACGAGGTCGAAATCTGAACGACAAAGGGAAAATGAGGGTAATTGCCTTAATCCCCGCCGCGGGACAAGGGATAAGGCTGGAGGGGAGTCAACCCAAACAATTCCTCCTTCTGGGAGATAAACCGCTTATTGCCCACACCCTGACGAAATTCCAACTCTGTCCCAGGATCCACGAGATTGTCTTAGTCGTCCCGAGAGATATGGAAGGATATTGCCAAAAGGAGATCGTCGAGACCCATGGCTTTTCCAAGATCAAAAGGATCGTCCCGGGAGGCAATCGGCGTCAGGACTCGGTGCGTAACGCCCTGGAAGCAATCAGCTCTACCTGTGATCTGATAGTCATCCACGACGGAGTCCGCCCCTTTGTTTCGGGAGAAACCATCGAGCAGTCCATTGAGTTAGCGGAAAAATGCGGGGCCGTAATTGCTGCCGTCCCTGCCCGAGACTCAGTAAAAAGGGTTACTCCTGAGGAGCTCATCATCGAGGCCAGCCTTGATCGGGGTAAGATCTGGTTAGCCCAAACACCACAAGCCTTCAGCTTCCCGATCATCAAAGATGCTTACCAAAGGGCAGCGGAAGACGGCTTCACCGGGACAGACGACGCTGCTTTGGTCGAAAGATTGGGAATAGAGGTAAAGATTGTGCCGGGCACAACCAAGAATATCAAAATCACCACACCGGATGACCTGGCACTTGCTGAGTTTATTCTCCGAACGGAAAAATAGTATAATAGATAGGAAGTAGCAGGGAGTATCATAGAGTATCATGGAATAGCATCCTACTTCGCCAAGGCTTCGTAGGACAGGGGGAAATAGCAGGGTTTTATCCCATGAATCCTTGACCCAATAGACTCAAAAAACCCATGAGAATAGGTTTTGGTTACGACGTGCATAGATTAACCGAGGGAAGAAAGCTTATCCTGGGCGGAGAGCAGATCCCTTATCCCCAGGGATTAGCCGGCCATTCCGATGCCGATGTCCTCCTGCATGCCCTCGCCGATGCCATCCTGGGAGCCATCAGCGAAGGGGATCTCGGGAGACACTTTCCGGAGACGGATCCCGATTACCAAAGCATCTCCAGTATGATAATATTAGACCAAGTAAACAACCTGGCAAAACAAAAAGGATTTACTCCGAGCAATATTGATGCTACCATTGTTGCCGAGTCGCCTAAATTAGAGAAATTTATCCCCGCAATGGTGGAAAATGTTGCCCGAATATTGGGGACAGAAAAGGATCAAATAAACATTAAGGCTACTACTACCGAAGGCCTAGGATTCTCCGGACGGGGAGAGGGGATGGCCGCATATGCCGTAGTCATGTTGAGAAAACTTGAAGCCTGACCGATAATGAAAAAGATATTTTTATCATTCTCATTCAGCATTATTTTATTGACCCAGAGTCCGGCTCTTGCCACCGAGGAACTAGGGATAATCGTCGAGCCCACCGGAGAACCTATGCTTGAGACTTTACCCTCCCCCACCATCATAGAACATGCTCCGGTTCAGCCAGTATCCTCGAAGAACTCAGCCCCCCTTGAACTCTCGATTATCAGGGAGACCTGGTTTCTCCGGAAAAACCTCCTTTCTGCGGGCATGGAGGAAGAGGCCCGGAACGCTCTGGAAAAACTCTACCAGGAGAGGCTCAACTTTTCTTTGGAAAACCTGACCCTTTATGCCAGCGCCTTGATCCGGGAAGGTCTCCAGTATGCTCGGGAAGGAAATCTCTCCCGGGCAATCGAGTTAATCAAATTTTCCCAGAAGTTAGCCCCGGATTTTCCCCCGGCTTATTTTTTCCTGGCTCGTATATATTTGACTGCTAACAAGTTCAATCCGGCCCGAATCATTACCCAGTACCTCGAAGGCTGTGCTGCTATCGGCCGAAACTTTCTCTGGGGGGTTAACCTTGTAAGCAATTCTGCGCTCATTTTCTTTGGCTCGATCTTTCTAAGTTTTGCCATTTATGGCTTTATCTTGCTTCTTAAGTACCTGAAGCTGTTTCTTCACGACTTCAGCGATCTTTTCCCTCAAGCGGTTCCTTCTTCCCTGACGGCAATCTTGGGTATTCTGGTCGTCCTAGCTCCCCTGCTCTTTTTTCAAAAAGGTGCGATTCTAATGTTGATCTGGGCACTTCTCATCACCGTAGTGTATTCCTCTACCAGGGAAAAGGCTCTAACCATTATTTTCTTCCTTCTCCTGGGCCTATCCCCCTTTCTCCTCAATACAATCTCCACTCTGTTGACCTCTCCCCATACCGGGATAGTCACAGAAATAGCCCAGGCCAATAGAGACGAATGGACTTTAAATACAGAAGAGAGGTTAAAAGAGTGGCTGCAAGAACATCCTCAAGATATTGAAGTCCTCTTTACTCTGGGGATATTAAATAAACGGAAAGGCAACTATGAAATGGCCAAGCAGTACTATCAAAAGACGATCGAGCTTGACCCAAAGTTTGCCCCTTCCTATAATAATTTAGCAAATGTGTTTTTGGCAACGGAGGAACTTAACCAGGCATCGAGGCATTATAAGCGCGCCCAGGAATTGGATCCAAGTATGGTTTCCGCTCGTTATAACTTAGCCCAGTTCTATTACAAACAGGCCCTTCTGACCGAGGGCGAGAGGGAATTAGGTTTAGCAAAAAGGCTGAACTCGGATCGGGTAAGCGATTATACGAGTATCTATTCATCAACCAATATTAACCGTCTGGTAATCGACGAACTAATCCCCTCAAGTGCCATCTGGAGAAAACTCTTCTCTTCTTCCTCTTCTCCTTACCCGGTCATGGAACTTCCCGGAGGACATTTTTTAAATGGGTGGGAGTTAAAAAAGATGTCCCTAGTAGGACTAATCCTTATTCTTTTCTCCCTGTTCCTTATCAGCTTAACTAAAAAGATGGGGTTCTCCCGGGTCTGTGGAAGATGCGGCAAGCCCTTGTGCCAACGGTGCCAGCCGGTTATATCCGAGCAATCCGGAATACAGGAAGAAGGGCTCTGCCCGCAGTGTTACTATACCTATATCAAGCATGGGGGAGTCGAGCCCGGTGTGAGGGCAAAGAAGGAGCTTCAGGTTCAGCGTTTCCAAGCCCGCAGTGAGATACTCCAACGCCTGTTCTCCCTTCTGCTTCTGGGAACCGGTCATCTGATTAAAGGATTTACCTTGCGGGGGATAGCCCTCCTTATTATCTTTATTGCTTTCATTCTTAACTTTTATTTTTGGGACGGACTGCTCCGCAATAATCCCCCGGTTGATGCAAGCATCTCTCTGCCCAGGCTAATAATTTCCCTCCTTCTTTTCCTTACCATCTACGGGTTGGGAATTAGGGATATCTACCGTAAGGAGTAGGGAATATAAAAAATGGCTTTAAAAGGAACACTGAAAGACTTTGGTATTGCTGATATTTTCCAGCTGATCTCTCACCAGCAGAAATCAGGAATACTTACCCTCGCCGGCAAGGATAAACAGGTTCAGATCGGATTCGAAAAGGGAATGGTAATAATGGCTAAGCCCGGTTCCCGGGATAAAAAGGATCAGTTAGGAAAGCTTCTGGTTCGTAGTGGCTTAGTCACCCAAGAACAATTGGAGGAAGCCCTGGAGACACAGAAGCATACCCTCCAGAAAATAGGCGACATCTTGATAGAAAACGGAATCCTAAGCAAACAGGATCTAGGGAAGGCCCTTCTCCTTCAGACCCAGGAGACCGTCTTTAAGCTGATCAATTGGCACGACGGGATCTACGAGTTTCATCCTCAGAAAGTCAGCTATGAGAAAGACCTCTACACTCCGCTGAGCTGCGAGCATCTTTTAATGGAAGGGTATCGAATACTCGACGAGTGGCCCGGCATTAAGAAATTTGTCCCTTCATTCGATATGATCTTCCGGCAGAAATCAGATCCCTCTTCGGGAGAAAATTCAGTCCCAAGCCTGTCAGAAGAAGAAAAAATGGTATTCGATCTTATTGATGGGAAGCGGTCCGTTGAGGACATCATCCACCTATCTCACCTCGGAGAATTCGATGCCTGTAAGGCTTTGGCCACTTTGATCCGGGTAGAGCAAATTGAGCAAATTCAGGCGGAAAAAGAAGAAACTCCGATAGAAAAGACCGGAGAAAAACCAAAGGCAAATATTATCGACTATCTATTGAACACCCTTTCATTCGTCTTTCTAGTCGGGGCCATCATTTTTATTGTCATTTATTCTAATTTAAACCCTCTCAAGCAGCGCTATCCCTCTGGTCGCCAACCGGTCAAAACCGGTTACCCCCAGATCTATTTGGGCAAGTCCCAATGGGAAAGGATCAAATACTCCCTCGAAATCTATCGACTGGAGAACGGGAATTACCCCGAGAGCTTGGAAGAGCTGGTTAACAAGAAATTGTTGAAACCGAAGGAGCTAAGCTATCCCTGGAATGAGAGGTACTATTATCAGAGGGAAGGCGATGACTATCTCCTGCTGGAGCCGAAAAGATAAAATGATAATTTAAGGAAATAGCAAGTAATGACAGGGAATGGCAGGGAAAATCAGGGGGGCAGGAACTTTAACTCTTAAAAAAGGTATTTATTGTTGAAGACTAAAGTGAAAGCAAGTCAAGGGGAAAGGCTCTCCCAGCTTATCTTCGATGACATTGGGGTGGCCAAGAACCTCTTTGGAGAATACAACATCAACCTGAAGCTTATCGAAAAGGCTCTGGGAATCAATATCCACATTCGGGGAACCCAGATCAGCATCCAGGGACCGGACCTGGGGGTATCCCAGGCGGAAAAGCTTCTGACCGAACTTTATGAGCTGATAAGAAATGGTAACTCTCTGTCCGGTTCGGAGATAAAGCAGGCCCTGCGGATCTCAAATACTGATCCCCAGGTGAATCTAAAAGAGTTATTCTCCGATACCATCTATCTCTCTTCCAAGCAGAGGAAAGTTACCCCCAAGAGTCTAATGCAGAGTAAATACGTGGAAGCCATCAGAAAGTTTGATGTGGTTTTTGCCATCGGACCTGCCGGAACCGGCAAGACTTATCTGGCAATGGCAATGGCAATGAATTTACTCATGAAAAAGGAGGTCAATCGCCTCGTCCTCGCCCGTCCCGCAGTTGAGGCGGGAGAAAAGCTGGGTTACCTCCCGGGCGATCTCTTTGAGAAGGTGAACCCTTATCTTCGACCCCTATATGACGCACTCCACGATATGGTGGATTATGAGCAGGCCTCGAAACTGGTGGAAAGAGGAACCATTGAGGTAGCTCCCCTGGGATTTATGCGGGGAAGAACCCTCAATAATTGCTTTGTTATTCTTGATGAGGCCCAGAATACCACCTCGGAGCAAATGATGATGTTCCTTACCCGTCTGGGGTTTGATTCCAAAGCAGTGATTACCGGAGACATCACCCAGGTGGATCTTCCGGCAGATAAATCTTCGGGACTGATCGAGGCCCGGGGTATCCTGCAAGGGATACCGGGAATCGAATTCATCCATTTTTCCGAGAAAGATGTCGTCCGTCACCCCCTGGTTCAGGAGATCATTAAGGCTTACGAGAAGGCAAAGAAATGTTAAAGAGTGCCTCGAAACCCCGTTTTACTTCGATTAAGAACGGTTTTAAAGACCCTCGGATCCAGAAGACATTTTTGTGGATCATCACCAGTCTCGTCCTTGCTTTCCTTCTTACCCCCGTACAGCAACCGATAGCACGTACCTACCTACTGGGGATGCTCGGGCTCACCTTTCTAATCGGCTTGTTCTTTTACTCTATCTACCATTTCTCCTTTAAGAATATCAGCAAATTCAATTCCTCGGCCAAGGATCTCCTTTTTCTTTCTTCCGTCCTGATCAGTGTAGTTTTACTAATCAAATTCTCAGTTTTTATCTCGGTCACCTTCGAAGACCGTCTTTCTTACCTTACTCCCACCGTAGTTGAGTACGCAGTGCCCGTAGCCGCCGGAGCAATGCTGGTCCGGTTCATCCTGAACTCAGAAACCGCAATTATATTCTCCGCCATCATGGCCCTCTTTTCCGGCCTTTTCTTAGATAACAGCTTAATGTTCGCCCTCTACTTCTTGATTGGAAGCCTGATTGGGGCCCATGGGCTTAGATACTGTATCCAGCGCTCCACCCTGCTTAAAGCAGGGATTAAGGTAGGGCTGGCTAATATCATATTTATCCTCTGTCACAATATGATAAACTCCAGCATAATTCAGCCGGAAACCCTGTTTGGCGGGGTTTTTGGCTTTCTCAACGGGATCATTGCTGCCATAATTGTAACCGGACTCGCCCCTCTGGTCGAGGCTATCTTCGGATATACCTCCAATATCAAGCTCCTGGAATTGACACATCTCGATCATCCTGTCTTAAGAGAGCTGATTCTGCGGGCTCCGGGTAGCTACCACCACAGTATTATAGTAGGCAACCTGGCGGAAGCGGCCGCGGAAGCTATCGGCGCCAATCCCATCTTAGCCCGGGTAAGCTCCTATTACCATGACATCGGTAAAAGTAAAAAGCCCCAATACTTTATCGAGAACCAGCCGCCAAACGGTGAAAACAAGCATGATAAACTATCACCAAGTATGAGCTCACTAATTTTGATTTCTCATGTTAAGGAGGGGGTGGAGATGGCTAAAAAATACAAGCTCCCGTCGGTAATCACCAATTTCATACCCCAGCATCACGGAACTTCCCTGATCAAATACTTCTACGACAAGGCAAAAGGTAAAGCGAATCCCGAGTTACAGACCGTTAATGAAGAGGATTTCCGCTATCATGGCCCCAAGCCCCAGACCCGGGAGGCCGGAATAGTAATGCTCGCCGATGCCGTTGAGGCCGCCTCCATGACCCTTACCGATCCAACTCCGGCGAGGATTCAGGGGATGGTGCAGAAGATAATCAACAATATATTTACCGACCACCAACTGGATGAATGCATGTTAACCCTGAAGGACCTCCACCAGATTGCTAAAAGTTTTAATTTAGTCCTGGGAGGTATTTTCCATCATCGGATCGATTACTCGGAGCCCGTTACCAAGGAGGCTTCCTCAAAACGTAAAAGCGATGCAGATATTACTCGACAATCGGCAAAAAAAGATAAAGATCAATCGGAGGAGGATAAAAAGGACCGCAGAGAGGATCTTAAAAGACTTGGGATGTCCTGACAAGGAGTTAAGCCTGGTACTCCTCGACGATTACGGAATAACCCGGCTTAATAAGGAGTTTTTCCGCCGCGAGGGCCCTACCAATGTTATTTCCTTTCCCATGTCAGAAGGGCCTTCCTCTGCAATTAACCCTCAGCTCCTGGGGGATGTGGTCATCTCCCTGGAGCGGGCCCAGGAAGAGGCCAAAAAGTCAGGGACACCATTTGAAGAGCGGTTAGACTATCTTCTGATCCACGGCATCCTTCACCTTCTGGGCTACGATCATCAGGGTTCGAAAACCGATGCCCGCCGAATGAGAAGGAAACAAAAAAAGCTGTTCGTAATGCTTCAAGGAATGGCAGGGAAATGACAAAACATTTGACATTTGAGCTTTGTTATTTGGATTTTCCCTATTGATTTGACATTTGAATTTAAAAAAATACCAGCAAATAGGCTTATCGGTCCTATCGGCCCTGCTTTTGATCTCGATATTTCCCGTCCTGGATCTTGAATTCCTTGCCTGGGTTACCTTTGTCCCCCTTTTTTTCGCCATCAAAGACTCCCGACCCACCCGGGCCTTTTGGCTGGGATACCTATCTGGTGTAATCGGCTTCACTGGCATCCTTTACTGGATTACCCATGCCATTACTCATTACGGAAAGCTTCCGGCAGCGGTAGGCTTCCTGGCCTGGCCATTAGCAGTCATTGCCCTCTCTTCCCTGGTAGCAATCCTTGCTTTATTCACGGGAACATTCACCCTGCTTACTCGCTGGCTTCACCTTCGGTTAAGGCTACCGTTTGTCCTCACCGCCCCTTTTCTCTGGGTAACCCTCGAATACGTCCGCTCTTTTTTCTTAAGCGGTTTCCCCTGGGCCTCTCTCGGCTACTCCCAGTATCTGAATCTTCCCCTGATCCAGATTGCCGAGCTCACCGGGGTTTACGGCATCTCCTTCGAGATCATCCTGGTAAACGCTGCCCTCTGCCAGTTTATCAATGGGTTTCTGAGTCTGCCACGAAAGCTTCACCTGATTGAGTCAATCGTGGCCGGTGGCTGTCTGCTTCTTACCGTAAGCTTTGGCTCCTGGCGCTTGCAGGAATTGAATACCATTTTACCAATCTTTCCTCGTCTCCGGGTAGGGCTCACTCAGGGGAATATCGAACAGGATCAGAAGTGGAATGAACACTCAAGGGAGGAAACCATCAATATCTATGAGAGCCTGACCCGGGATGCCGCAAAAACGGGAGTGGATCTGGTTATCTGGCCGGAGACCGCTGCCCCCTTCTATTTTCAGGCAAACGAGAGATACCGACCCCGTATCCTTAATACTGCCACGGAGAATAAGACTTATCTTCTATTCGGCAGTCCGGGTTACCGTTACAAGGATAGAAAAATGAGATATTTTAACAGTGCCTTTCTGGTCTCGCCCGGAGGTAAGGTTTTGGGACAATACGATAAGATCCATCTAGTTCCCTTCGGTGAATATGTTCCCATCCCACTCAAATGGTTCCTCCCCATTATTAAAAGATGGGTGGAGGGTATTGGCGGTTTCTCTGCCGGTAAGGAGGAAACCATCCTAGCCATCCCTAAAGCAAGATTCGGAGTCCTCATCTGCTATGAGATCATCTTTCCCGCTCTGGCAAGGAAGTTTGTTAAGAAAGGAGCTAATTTCCTGGTTACCATAACCAACGATGCCTGGTTCGGCCGGACTAGCGCCCCCTATCAACATCTCTCTATGGTTACCCTTAGAGCAGTGGAGAATCGAACCGGGATTGCCCGGGCCGCCAATACCGGGATTACTGCCCTCATCGAGCCCACCGGGAAGATCTCGAGCGCAACCAAAATCTTTACCCGTGACTGGCTGACGGGAGAAGTTAAGGTAAGGGTAAAGCAAACCTTCTATACCCGGTTCGGGGACATCTTCGCCTGGCTGTGTACGCTGGTATCCACGGTATTTATCGTAATGGCCCTTTTTAAAAGAAAGAAATAAAGGTTTTAAAAGACTAAGAAAAATGGTATAAATAAAAAAAGAGGCAGCGAATGTCCAAAGAGTTAAGAGATAAATTAAATCCGCTCAAGAAGAATCTGGAATCTCTCCGAGGTCATCTTTGACTTGGAGGGGAAAAGGCAGCGCATTCATGCCCTGGAGAAAATCTCCTCCCAACCCAACTTCTGGGATAGTAAGGAATCTGCTCAGAACATCCTCCGGGAAAAAATCGGCTTAGAAAAAAAGATCGAGCAATGGGAGAGTATTCAAAAGGATTTGGAGGAAGCGGAAACCTTACTGGAGTTAGCCGAGGAAGAGGATGATTCGGAAGTAAAGGGAGAGGCAGAGGATTTACTCGATCGCCTGAGCAACCGGGTCCGGGAATTGGAGCTTGAGCGGATGCTCTCCGGAGAGCAGGACCCGAATAACTCCATTGTCTCCATCAACGCCGGGGCCGGGGGCACCGAAGCCCAGGATTGGGCAGCCATGCTCCTCAGGATGTATCTTCGTTACTGCGAGGTCAAAGGTTTTAAAACCGAGCTCATCGACCGGCAGGACGGGGAGGAAGCCGGGATCAAATCAGCTATGTTCACGGTAGAAGGAGATTATGCCTACGGATACCTCAAGGCCGAGGTGGGTATCCACCGACTGGTTAGGCTATCTCCCTTTGATGCCGGCAACCGCCGTCATACATCATTCGCCTCGGTCTTTGTCTATCCCCAGGTAGACGATTCCATTGTGATCGATATCAAAGACGATGAGTTGCGAATTGATACCTTCCGGTCCCGGGGAGCGGGCGGGCAGCATGTTAACAAAACCAGCTCGGCCGTCCGTATAACCCATCTTCCCACCGGGATTGTGGTCCAATGTCAGAACGAACGTTCTCAATTTAAAAATAAGGCCACTGCCATGAAGGTGCTGCGTGCCCGGTTGTACGAAAGAAAATTGAAGGAGCGGGCCGAGGAAAAGGAGAAATTGGAAAAAACCAAAAAAGAAATTGCCTGGGGGAGTCAGATCCGCTCCTATATTCTCCATCCGTATAAAATGGTAAAGGATCATCGCACAAATCTGGAGACAACAAATGCCGAGGCGATCCTGGACGGAGAGCTCGACGAATTTATCCAGGCCTACTTACTAAGTAAGGCCGCTTAAAAATTAGGATAGACCAAATTAGATTGCAATGGAACCAATCGAAGAACTGAGGCAGCAGCAGCTTAAAAAGTTGGAGGAACTGCGCCGTCAAGGGATTGATCCCTTCCCCAACGACTTCCGGGTAAACACTACCACCGCTGAGATCCACCGGAGATTTCAGGACCTCCCGGCAGAAGAACTGGAAAAGGTTAAGGATTGCTTCAACCTTGCGGGCCGGATCGTCTCCATTCGCAGCTTTGGCAAGGCCGCCTTCTTTCATCTCCAGGACCGGAAGGGGAAAATCCAGGTTTATGTCAAGAAGGAGTTTGTCGGAGAGGAAGCGCTTGAGCTTTTCTCCTGCCTGGATATCGGGGATCTGGTAGGTATTAGCGGGATCATCTTTCGCACCAAAACCGGGGAGTTGACCGTCAGGGCCAATGAGATCAAGCTCCTGGCTAAGTCGTTAAGACCACTCCCGGAGAAATGGCACGGCCTGCGTGATGTCGAAACTCGCTATCGCCAGAGATACCTGGATCTTATTGCTAATCCCTCGGTCCGGGAAATATTTTACAAGAGGACCAAAATTATTCAATTGCTCCGTCAGTTCCTCGACAAAAGAGATTTTCTTGAGGTAGAAACCCCCATGATGCATTCCATCCCCGGAGGTGCGGCCGCCCGCCCGTTCAAGACCCACCACCAGGCTCTGGGAATTGACCTTTACCTACGGATCGCTCCCGAACTCTACCTGAAAAGGCTGCTTATCGGGGGGCTCGAGCGGGTCTATGAGATCAACCGGAACTTCCGAAACGAGGGCCTCTCCACGATCCATAATCCCGAATTCACCTTGCTGGAATTCTATCAGGCCTACGCAACCTACCATGATCTGATGAACCTGACCGAGGAAATGCTGACCTCAATTGCTCAGGAAGTTCTGGGGGAAATGAAATTCAGTTATCAGGGCCAGGAAATCGATCTTACCCCACCCTGGCCAAGGCTTACCCTTTTGCAGGCAATTGAAAACTACGGGAAAGCTAAAGCCGAGGATCTCCTGAATAAGGAAAATGCCGCTCGATTTGCCCGAAAAATAGGACTCGAACTCAGTGGAAAGGAAAGCCTGGCTGAGATCCAGGTTGGCATATTCGATATGATTGTCGAGCCCCGGCTGATCCAGCCCACCTTCGTAACTCACTATCCCCGCGAGGTCTCCCCCTTGGCCCGCGTTGACGAAAAGAATCCGGAGCTGACCGAGAGGTTCGAGCTTTACATTGGAGGTCTGGAGATCGCCAATGCCTTCTGCGAGCTCAATGATCCCCTCGAACAGAGAGAAAGGTTTAACCAGCAGCAAGAACGGCGGAGAGAGTTCGAAGCCGATGAGGGCTTGGAGATCGACGAAGACTTCCTTTGTGCCCTGGAATACGCAATGCCCCCGGCGGCGGGAGAGGGCATCGGTATTGACCGGTTAGTAATGATCTTCACCGATTCGGCCTCAATCCGGGAGGTTATCATTTTCCCTCAGCTGAGACCGAAATAGGACTCTTCATGGAATACAGCAGATAGAAAGTGAGGTAATGTCAATCCGCCTAATGCTTAACAGGACTCAAATAAATCCTAAGCACAAAGCACTAAATCCTAAATAATATTTAATGACCAAAATTCAAAACTCAAAACACTTAATTCAACAGGCCTGCAAGGTTTTGAACATTTGATATTAGGATTTAGAATTTGTTTAGGGTTTAGGATTTTGGATTTAGAATTTATTGGATAGCATTTGGATTTAATTGTTTAACCACAACAATTCGCGGTGAGAACAAAGTAAGGATGTCCTACGAACTATTCATTGCCTCAAGATACCTTAATCCTAAAGGAAGGCTTAGTCCGGTCATTACTCTCGGTCTGATCGTTGCCCTGACCATCCTCAGTCCTTTCCTGTTCCTGCCCTTCCTTTTCCTCTTTCTTGCCGTTTTTTCAAAAAAGAAGCATCCCTTTATTCCCATTATTACATTTATCTCCATCGCCGGGGTTATGGCCGGGGTAATGGCACTTATTGTTGTTCTCTCGGTAATGACTGGTTTTGAGGAAGAGCTTAAAAGCAAGATTTTGGGAACCAACTCCCATATCGTAGTTCTAAATCATAACGGAGCGATTGAAGATTATCGCCATTTGCTGGAGGTGAGTGAAAGATTCCCCGGGGTGGAGGCCGCCTCCCCCTTTATCTTCAACCAGGTTATGCTCACCTCCGATTATAATGTCACGGGAGTGGCCATACGCGGGGTTGATCCGGCAACCGTGGGCAAGGTCACCATGCTCGGCAAATACCTGGTCGAGGGAAATATATCGGAACTTAACCGACCGCAGGAGGAAAAGGGCGGCAACCCATCCTACCCCGGGATTATCATCGGAAGAGAGGCATCCCGAAGCCTGTGGGCATTCTACGGTGATCAACTGAATGTAGTTTCTCCTTTAGGAACAATGACTCCCTTCGGGATGCAGCCCCGGCTCAAGCGGTTTCAGGTAGTTGGCATCTTTGATTCCGGGATGTATGAATACGATTCCAGCTTAGCCTATATCAGTCTCGTCGAGGCCCAGAGATTTTTCAATATGGGTGATACCGTAACCGGTATCGAGCTCAATACGACCGACATCAATAAGGCCGACAAGATCGCTGCCCAGATTCAACAGGAGCTGGACTACCCCTATTATGCCCGTGATTGGAAGGAGATGAACCGGAATATATTCTCCGCCCTGAAGTTGGAGAAGAGGACCATGTTTGTCATATTATTAATAATTACCATGGTGGCATCCCTGACCATCGTCAGCACCCTGATAATGATGGTAATGGAGAAAAACCGGGAGATCGCGATACTGAAGTCCATGGGGGCAACGGCGAGAAGCATTATGAAGATATTTATCACCGATGGTTTCGTTATCGGTATCACCGGGACGATTCTGGGATTAATTGACGGCTATCTTTGGTGCTTCCTCCTGGATCGATACCAGTTCATTCATCTACCCGGCGATGTCTATTATCTCACTACCCTCCCGGTAGAGATGAAGCCTTTGTATTTTCTCCTAGTTTCCCTCGCGGCAATCGGTATCAGCTTCCTGGCCACGCTTTACCCCTCCTGGCAGGCCTCCCAGTTGACCCCGGTCGAGGCCATCAGATACGAATAGCGATCCCATCCTTTTAAAGCGTATTGCAAACTGTAACCGTCATTGCGAGTCCCGATGTCCATCGGGGCGAAGCAATCTTAAGCTGTTCTGGGCAAACTCCACCTAACTGCTATCTAAAGAAAAAATTTACCCTGTCAGACAGATTGTCCAACAGGGTAAATCATTTTATTGGGTTTTAGTCCCCCTCAGGGGGACATAGTAACCCGGTTTTTCCCAGGATAATCTCAGACATCAAGAATCTTATTAATATTATCCGCTATCTCCTGCGCAGTCCACATTCCCTTATCCTTGATTACTCCCTCTGACATTTTTATCGCGTATGAGTTTATTTTCCTCCCCTGAATCCCAAAGAATTTACCCGTGATATCCTTTGCCAGATCCGAGGCGAGAAATACCACCACCGGGGAGATGAACTGGGGCCCCATCTCTTCGGGATCCCCTCCGGAAAATGCCGGCAGATCGTCGGTCATCCTCGTTATGGCTATCGGGACTAGGGCATTTACCGTTATTCCGTATTTCTGCAGCTCCAGGGAAGTAACCCGGGTGAAACCAGCTATTCCCGCCTTGGCGGAGCCGTAGTTGGACTGGCCGAAGTTTCCGAGCAGCCCCGAGGTTGACGAGGTATTGATAATCCGCCCCCCAGTTCCCTGATCCTTCATAACAGCAGCAGCGGCTTGCGTGCAGGCAAAGGTTCCCTTGAGATGAACGGCAATAACAATATCCCACATCTCCTCGGTCGTCTTCAACAGGGTCTTATCCCGAAGGATCCCGGCATTATTGACTAATATGTCTATCTTGCCGAAGGAGTCAACCGCTGTCTTAATTATTGCCTTTCCCCCTTCCATACTGGCGACGGAATCATAATTAGCTGCTGCCTCTCCTCCGTCCTTCTTGATCTCCTCCACTACCTGATCAGCCATTGCTGAGCCTTTCCCGGTCCCGTCACGGGCCCCACCCAGGTCATTAACTACTACCTTGGCGCCCTCTTTAGCAAGCGCCAGCGCATGGGCTCTCCCGATACCACCGCCGGAACCGGTAACCACTGCAACCTTCCCATCTAAAAGTCCCATCTTTTACCTCCTTCTCTATAAATACAGGACAATAATTGATTTTTCGTGATCTTAGAAAATCCCCTCCTAAATGTCAACATTTTTTTAGAAGTATTTCCCGTTTTTATTGCAGACTATAAGGATAGTTCTCCCGGACTGGAGCGAATAATATTCGGGAAAGTTGTGTTTTTCGATCTAATCTTTTTTTTTGTTGAATTTAGCGAGAAAGTATTGTAAATCTATAAATATAGAACTCAGGAGGATTTTGCCATGAAGGAGTTTGATAAGATAGACGATTTTGATCTGCTCAGCGGGATTGATGAAGATTCCAAAACTAAGATTGGCAAGGAGTCCCTTGAAGCCCAGCCTCCCCAAAACCTCCAGATTGTGATCAGGGTATTAGAGGGTAAAGAGAAAGGGATGGATTTCCAGGTTAAAGATAGTCCCACATTTATTGGCCGCGACCGCCTGGCCGGAGTGCCCATATCTGACCCTAAAGTCTCCCGCCAGCACGCCACGATATTTTTTGAGAAAAGTCAATTCAACTTAAAAGACCTGGGAAGCACCAATGGGACCTTCCTTAATGGAAACCAGATTACCGAAACACTGCTCAAAGATGGGGACATGCTCCAGATAGGTGATACTATCTGCCAGGTTATGATCCAATCCACACCGCAATCCCCGAGAAAATAATCCTATTTTTCGACTAACTCATAACAAGCAGCTAACCGAAAAAAGGGTTATATCTTCTTTCCTGTCCAATCGTAGTAGGAGGACCGTGGCCGGGATAGACCACCACTTCATCTCCCAGCGGGAAAAGCTTGCTACGCACTCCTTCGATTAGTTCCTCGTAATCGCCGCCGGGAAGATCGGTGCGGCCGATGGAAGAGGCAAACAGAGTATCCCCAACGAAAACCATCCCCTTCCCCTCAACCAGCAAGCAGATCCCTCCCGGGGAATGCCCGGGGGTATGAAGGACCCGAAGGACATACTGCCCGACTTTTATAGTATCTCCTTCGTCAATGAACCGATCGGCTTTGGGAGCAATGGTGGGCTTCATCCCGAAGGCCAGTGCCTGCATCGGTGAGGACTTCAGATATATTGATTCGCTCTTGTGGATCAGAATATCCGCCTCAGTGGCGTCCTTTAACTGTTTGAGCCCTCCGGTGTGATCGAGATGAGCATGGGTAAGCAGGATATTCTTGACCTTAAGACCGTGTTTGGCGAGGGTCATCAGGATCCGATCGGCCTCGTAGCCGGGGTCGATCACCACCGCCTCTTTAGCCTCCTCATCGCCAAAAATATAGCAGTTACTCATAAACGGCCCGACTTCCAGTGTCTCTAAGATCAAATCATCCTCCTTACGTAGTTCTCTCAGTATTTTTTATTATCTTAACTGCTTCTCTTAGTATCCTCTCCGCAACCCGTGTCTTGGAAAGTTTTGGGAGAGATATAATCTTACCATCTCTCGAGATAATGCTCACAATATTCGTATCCACCTCAAAACCCGAGCCCTTTTTGGTAACATCATTAGCAACGATAAGATCCAGATTTTTCTTCTTAAGCTTCTCCCGGGCATTGGTAATCATCTGACCGGTTTCGGCGGCAAAACCAACCAGGATCTTATCGCCTTTCGTCTTCCCCAGCTCCCGTAGTATATCGGGATTCCTTACCAAACGGATGGTCAATTCTCTTCTCCCCTCTTTCCTTATCTTCCGGGCAGCCTTGCTCTCCGGCCGGTAATCAGCCACCGCGGCAGCCGCCACGACTACATCGGCCTTGGGGAAATGCTTAAGGACTGCCTCGCGCAGTTCCCGGGCGGTAACTATCCTGACTAAATTGACCCCTTGAGGGGATGAAAGGTGGGTAGGTCCGGAGATCAGGATCACCTTTGCGCCGAATTTAAGCGCCGCCAGGGCAACGGCATATCCCATCTTCCCGGATGAGCGATTGCTGATAAACCTGATCGGATCAAGCGGCTCCTGGGTAGGACCCGCAGTTACCAGAACGGTTTTACCCTTTAGCTCTAACTGGGATTTCCTCATTTTTCACTTTGCATTATGCAATTTACAATTTACATTTGCCTTTGGCGGATTGGTCATTGGGATTTATCTAATTATCTCCGCTTTCACCCCGAAAAATAGAGGTCCTCCAACCCTTATCTTCTTATGGCAACCGATAATGTAATCATGGACCTTTTCCGGAATATGAAGGTTTATCTGGGCGGGCCTTTTTATCAGCTTGTATTGGACATCGAACTCAGTCTTACTCTCCCTTACCGCCACCTCGAGATCGGCCACCGAGCCTTCCATAATCAACTGGAGAAAATTCAGCCCGGTATTAGTTCCGCTGGTAAAAGCTTCCAGGTTCTCTCCGGTCAGACCATCGCTTTTAGGAGGCAATCCGTAGATATTCCC
>CP070770.1:47567-67604 GCA_020345765.1 Deltaproteobacteria bacterium | reverse complement strand
AAAAAGCCGGTCATCGTGGCCTATAACGGGCCGGCGGTGGGTGTAGGGGTAACCATGACCCTCCCCTTTGATATCCGGATCGCCGCGGAAAGCGCCCGCATTGGCATCGTCTTTAACCGCCGCGGAATAATTCCAGAGATTGGCTGTGCCTGGCTACTGCCCCGTATTGTCGGGATCAGCCGGGCCGCCGAAATCATGTACACGGGTCGGATCTTCAGCGCCCAGGAAGCCCTGGAGTTCGGGCTCGTCAGCCGGGTGGTGCCGGATGATGAGCTGATGCCGACCGCGTACGCACTGGCAAGGGAGATAGCCGTCAACTGTGCCCCGGTAAGCGTGGCCCTGACGAAAAAAATGCTGTATGAGTTCCTTACCGAAACAGATATCGAAAAGGCCGAACGGATCAATAATGTATATTTCGCCTGGACAGGAACCCAGCCCGACGCCCGGGAAGGGGTGATGTCCTTTCTCGAGAAGAGGGAGCCAGCTTGGTCGATGAAGGTCCCCGGGGATATGCCGGATTTTTAGAGGAAAATAGGGCGTTTTTCCGTTTTACTCAGTCGTAATTAAATAGGGTGGTTGACAAAGCGCGGCTTGCTGGTAAGTCGGTTAGAATAATCCGAGTCCCTTCTTGACCTTCTCTTTCAACTCTTTCGGATCGAAGGGCTTGAACAGGATATCGTCGGCGCCGGTTCGCTTGAGGGCTATCTGGGTCAGAACGGTATCCCGGGATGTAATGATGAGGATATAGATCCCGCTGGTTTCGGGATTTTCCTTGATCTCGCTGCAGACCCGGAAGCCGTCTTTATTGGGCATTAGAATGTCGAGAACCACGAGGTCGGGCTTTACTTCCTTCACCTTTTCCAGGGCTTCGACACCGTCTTGGGCTTCGTAAGTATCTACTCCCAGATCCTTGATACTCACCTTTACCAGGTCACGGATCATTTCCTCGTCGTCAACAATCAGGACTTTATCCGCCATCTTATAACTCCTTTAATTATATTATACCCTAAATCTTGACGGGGAGGAAGAAAAAAAACTCGCTCCCTTTTCCCGGCTCGCTGTTGACTCCCACTTTGCCGTTGTGGTACTCGATAATCTGGCGGACGAGGGCGAGGCCCAGCCCGCTTCCCTGGTCCTTCTCTCCCAGGGGATTTTGCAGCTGCTGGAACTTCTCGAACAGCCGGTCCTGCAGCTCGATCGGGATCCCCGGGCCGGCGTCGCTTACCGAGACCTTGGCCTTGCTGCCGTCACCGATAACCTCCAGGCAGACCCGGATCCGGCCGTCCGGAGGCGAGAACTTGAAGGCATTTGACAGGAGGTTGGTTACAACTTGGTGCAACCGGTCACGATGCCCGCTCACGATGATCTCACGCTCG
This sequence comes from Deltaproteobacteria bacterium, assembly GCA_020345765.1. Classification (GTDB taxonomy): domain Bacteria; phylum Desulfobacterota. Next base: position 66,228 of record CP070770.1, on the reverse strand, counting down.
GGGATCGATCTCTCGACAACGAGCTGCTTTTCGTAGGTCGCGCCCTCGAAGGCGTCAACGGATTCCCGGACCAGCCTTGCCAGGTCGAGGTCGGCAAGCTCGAGGGTCATCTTCCCGTCCTCGAAGCGCTGGACATCGAGCAGGTCATTGATCAGCCGGGTGAGCCTCTCGCTCTGCTGGACGATGATATTGAGGTACTTCTGCTGCTCTTCGTCCCTGACCATGTCCCTCAGGATAAGGGCGTAACCCTTGATCCCGGTCATGGGCGTGCGCAGGTCGTGGGAGACCATGGAGAGGAAGTTGTCCTTCAACTCGTCGAGGGCCTTGAGTTCGCGGTAGGATGTCTCGAGTTCGACCATCTTCTTGAGCTCCTCCACCTTGCGGGCGTTCTCGACGGACACGGCGGTCTGGATCATGAGGGTGCTGATGAGGTCGATATCATCCGAGGAATACCACGCCCCGGAGCGCTTGGCCCCGAGCCCCAGCAGCCCAATCAGCTTTAGCTCATAGATAATGGGAATGAACAGCACGAACCGGGACTCGTGCATCAGGGCCTCGATACGAGCGTGGTCGTCTTCGGGAATATTCATGGTTTCGAGGTCGGTCAGGTGCAGGGCTTTCTTGCTTTCCTCCAGATACCGAACCAGAGGGTGAGCCTCACCAATGAATCGTTCCCCCGCTTCCTCCCGGATTTTGCTGGGGGAGGACGGCGGTGGTGCTGCGGAGTAAAACCGTTCGGCCGTGACCCGGAAACGGTCGTCTTTCTTCCTGAGCATTATGCTTCCGAACTCGATCTGGATGGCGTCGACGACAGTGTCGAGGATGTTGTTCAGGAGTTCTTCGAGCTCGATGATACTGTTTAAGAACCGGGCCGCTCTCTGGATGGTGTTCCGGTACTCATAACCCTGTCGAAAGAACCTCCGGTTTATGGTATCGTTAACGCGGACGCGGAGGGGGCGGAACATCGCTACCACTATCAGGGTGGACACGACGGAGACGATCTGAGAGGATTGACCGGTAATGTTTTGCAAAGCGAAGCTGAACAAGCCCATCGTACCGAAGAGGACGAGTACGGCGAAGGCACTGACGAGAACATAGCTTGCAGTTTTGGTGATGAAGGCATCCACATCGAACAGGTTATTGATCAGGATAGCGTAACCGATGCCCAGGGGGATCATCATCAGGGCAGGGGGGATGAACCAGAAAAAAACCATCTTCTTGAGGATCACGGTCCCGATCACGAAAGGGGTTGACCCTAATAGGGTCAGGCAGAACCCGTAGAAGACCATCTTGGCCTTCTGGCGGGTGATCGGGTCAGTGTAGTGGTAAAACGAACGAACTATGATTAACGCAGCTACCGCGTTACAGGTGCTCATGAAGACCAGGAATACGGTGTCGATAACCACGTACCGGGAGATGTCGTTAAACAAATAGGCATAGAGGAAAGCAATGGGGGCGGCTATTCCCAGGACAATAGCCGTTACGGTCTTCCGGAATCTGAGCAGTTCGGGGAAATACAGCCCGAGGATCACGAAGGACGGCCCGATGAAGGGCATGACGATCAGGAGCAGATTGTTCCTGTGGATAGTGCTGTGATCGCCGGTCGAGATCAGGGTAAGACCCACGAGCACGCTGTTGAAAAGAAAGGCCCCACTGGCCGGATTACGCGGTTTCAGAAAAAAGACCACGACTCCCATCAGGTAGAAGAACAGTCCGATCGAAACTACGACGGGGAAAAGGATCAGGTAGTCCTTGAGGGAGAAGATCTGCACCGGGACGGTGAAGTCGCGAAGAACCCCGCTCCGGTCAATCCGGTACTTCACGGACGTGCCGGGCTCAAGCGAGGCCACATACTCGTTAAGGGCGTCGCCGTCGGCCATCGGTCGTCCATTTACGGCAACGACTATATCTCCGAACTTGATCCCTTTTTCGAACCCTCCCCAGGCGGGCATCCAGACAACGGGGACCAGGTTGTTCCTCAAGGTGGAGAATCCGGGGAAGGGGCGGCCGATCAACGCCCTGCCGTTATTGATGCTGAAGGCGGCGGTAAGAACAGCGAATAAAGCAAGTACCGTGCAGAAATAATTCTTTCTTTTAATTATAATGTCATAGATTTCAGACATTTTTCTTGTATAGGAGTTTATCCTTGGGTAAAATAGTCGTTATCAAGCCAGAGCGATAATTTAGTTTTGATGGTGCCTGCCGGGATAAGTGATTATGATACCGAGCAAAAGTCACAACCAAGCTATATTTAACAAAAAAGATGGATTATGTCAATTCAGGTATTATCATTGAAAGAGGAGGGGAGGTATGGACTGGAAGATATTTTTCACAACATTCTCCGCAATATTCTTGGCAGAGCTTGCGGATAAGACCCAATTCGTAGGAATTGGAATGGCGGCAAAATCAGGTAAGCCGATTATGGTACTGCTGGGCTCTATCTCTGCCTATGCAATTATAACCTTCGTTTCGGTATTGATCGGGGCCGCATTGGGTAAATATATTAAGCCCGACCTGATCCGATATGTCGGGGCCTCGATATTTATCCTTATAGGTATATTGATCTTCTTAAATAAAGTTTAATCATAACGGCAACCCTTTACGAACCCTGATTGCCGGAAGGACCCGGTAGAATGAATGAGCTTTCCGTTCCCGCAAATCATAAGGTAATAATCCGCAGCGTCCCGGATTACCAGGACATTGATGCCATCCGGAAGGTGGTCGCCGAGGGTATGGAAGATTTAGGCACGAAGCCCTTCGGCAGGGTGCTGCTCAAGTACAATATGGTATTCGCCCACAAGAGGTTCGGCCGCTTCGCTTACACCCATCCCCATGTGCTGGAGGCGATCGTTGATGTACTGGCAGCCCGTCCGGAGGTGGAGAAGGTCATTCTGGGCGAGAGGACGGGAGTATATGTCCCCACCCGTTACCACTTCAGCCAGGCCGGATACGAGTACCTGAGGGGAAAACCCAAGGTCGAGGTCTGCTTCTTTGACGAAGACAAGCTAGTCGAGGTTGTCCTGGAGAAGGGTGGTTTTCATAAGCGCCTGCGTTTCTCCCGGACCCTGATCGAAGCCGACTACAAGGTATATACGCCCAAGCTCAAGCACCATGTGAGCACCAAGCTTACCTGCGCGATGAAGCTTAACATGGGTATCTGCGATAAAAAGGAAAGGCTCCGGGGCCACGACTACCACCTCGAAGAGAAGATTGCCGACCTCTACGAGGTCGGCAACCCCGACCTGGTGGTCGTCGACGCAATAGATATCGGCCAGCAGAACGAGATCGTACCCAAACCGCTGCGCCTCGGGGCAATCATGATGGGAACCTCGGGAGTGGCAATCGATTCCGTGGGGGCCCGGCTTCTGGGTTTTGAAACCGGGGAGATCGAGCATCTTAAGATTGCGAGGTCGCGCGGCTGGGAGCCGGTAACCGATGACCAGATCGAAATAAAAAGTGATGTTTCCTGGGATGAGCTGCTCGAGAAGACACGGGACTTCGACTACACCTACTCGGACCTGAATAAGATCGATACCCGCATTCGCTTCTACTTGGGTAACTATCCTGATGGAGATGAGCCCTGCTGGGGCGGTTGCATAAATATGCTGAAGGGGGCACTGGCGGTCTTTGAGGCTTACAAGCAGCGCTCGCTCAAACGGGCCAAGCCGGTGGCGATGGTCATTGGTGAGTATGAGGGCGATATTGACGGGCAGGGTTATCCGGTTCTCCTGATAGGTAATTGCACCAGGGTCAAGGGTAACATACAGGGAAAGACCCGGCGGATCCGGGGTTGCCCGGTGGCGATACCGATATTCGCGGCACTGGCCCCCTATTATTTGAAGATCCCCGCCCCTTACCTGGAGAAGAACCCCGATCAGATGTACGGGTTTCCCTATCACCTGGCAGTGTCTTACTTCCATAAGTTTATTAACCGGGTGTTTAAATGATTCCCGGATAAATGTTTTTAGGGTTCAGCTACGGATTTCATGAGAATTTAAGCTGAGGTCGTCTCCCGCCAAGTTCATAGGAAGGAGGTTATTATGTTACAGCCCGATTTATTATTCTCTTACGGACTCTCTTCCGGTCTTGCGATTGCGGCCGGGAAGAAATTAAAGAGCGAAGGATGCCCCTGGGTGAATAAGTACTTCATTACGACCGTCCTTTGGCTTTCGGTTTGTTTTGTCCCCCAGGTATTATATCTGCTCTGGCGGTTCCCCGCCTGGGAGTCCATGTTCGTGGCCAAAGATTACTCGGACATTCCGGCATGGCTAGTGGCAGTCTATCCGATCGCCATCCTGGTTCTGGGCGCACTTGGTTTTTATGTTACATATTTTTTCCTTGTCCGGGATAAACCTTTTGCGGCGGTTGCCCAGGTTATCTGGAGTTTTGGGGCGGCAGTGTTCCTGGTAACCATCGGTTGGGATGGCACCGGATACAAGAGGCTTCTGTATGTGGGAACGGGTGCTGATTGGATAAACGGGGTTACCTATCCATTTACGGATTTTTTCGCCAGCCCGGTATTTTTTACCCTGTTGTGGCTGCAGTCACTCGCACTGATACCCTATGGGTTTATTTTTGTAAAATGGGTCCGAGAAAATAAATCGGCATAACGAACAGACGGACTCCGGACGGGCAGGACGGGTGGCGGATCTAAAGACAAAAAAGGTCGGGGATTGAGAAAGGAACAGGTATGAGACTAAAGACCATGATGACTATGTTTTTCAAGGGCCAGTCAACTTTTGCGATGAAGCTTATGCGGACGGTTAACGAATTCTATCGTACCTGCTTTGTGTCCACCGCCCTTTCGGAAGGCATCTATGATATCCTGCTCAACGGCCCGGTCGGTATCGAGTGGCTGGGGGCAGAGCTCGGGCCGGGGATAAGCCGGGAGGGACTTCAGGCCTGGCTCGATCTGGGGGTCAGCCTGGGAGAGCTCGAACGGGGTAAGCAGGGCTACCGCATCAAGGGTGCCTTGTCCAAAAGGCTGGCCCGGCCGGAAAATGATCCGTACCGGGCTTTTCTAGAAGAGATCGCTATCAATCATTATCCCTATATTACCCAGACACCCTCAATGCTGAAAAGGAAGAAGCGGTTCGAGTTTGACGAATCCCCGGGCGAATTGATCGCAAGGTCCTCCCGCGTATCCGAGCCGTTTATCATGGATGTGGTGGAAGAGGCAATTCCCCGAAGCGGGCCGTTCCGTCTATTGGAGGTTGGTTGCGGTTCCGGAATTTATATCAAACGGGCCTGTGAGCGTAATTCATCGCTTTCCGCAGTCGGGCTGGAGCTTCAGCCCCGGGTGGCAGAGTTAGCGCGCAAGAATATAGAGTCGTGGGGCCTTTCGGGGCGGGCGCTCGTCGAGACAACCGATGTCCGCATGTATCAGGGCGGACCGGAGTTCGACCTGGTTACCCTGCACCAGAACATTTATTACTTCAAGGTGGATGAGCGGGTGGAGTTGGCCCGGTACCTGATAGGATTCCTTAAACCCGGCGGACGGTTGCTGCTGACAACCGCCTGCCAGGGGGGCAGCCCCGCGATACAGGCATTGAATATTTGGGTCTCGGTGACCGAGGGCTACGGTGCGCTGCCTGATCCAGAGGAGTTGTGTGAACAGCTCGAGGAGGCGGGATTCTCAAAGGTCTGGAGCAAGAGACTGATCCCTTTTGAAAGCTTCCGGGCATTTATTGCCGAAAAACCGGGGGTATCATAATCCTGCTTCTTAGGGAAAAAAGAATAAACGAAAACCCCGGCAGGAAAGCCGGAAAAAGAAAGGGCCTAAGGGGGCCCGGTGCCCCCTTAGGCCGTGATGTCGATCTGCTTGGCCTTCTGCTCCTCTTTCGAGCGGGGAATGGTCAGGGTCAGGATGCCGTTCTTAAACACGGCCTTGATCTTGTCCTCGGTGATGTCTTCCGGCAGGCTAAAGGAGCGATGGAAACTACCGTAGCTTCTCTCCACCCGGTAGTAGTTATCTTCCTTTTCCTCCTTTTCCTCCTTCTTCTCGCCCTCGATAGTAAGAACGCGGTCCTTAACCTCCACTTTGACATCGTCCTTTTCAATCCCCGGCAGCTCGGCGGTGATCTTGTAGTTAGTCTTGTTCTCTTTTATGTCTACCCGGGGGACAAAAGCCCTCTCCCTGTCGGTCAGACCCCAAAAACTATCAAGATCATCTCCGAATAGATCTGCCAAAAAGCCTCTCTCTGGTCTCACCAATCTACTAACTGCCCGAAACGGGTTATATAGTGTGAGTTCCATCGTTATCATCCTCCTTTCTTGTTTTTTACTATTGAGGCCTCAATAATAAGATAATCACGAATTTCGAATTGTCAACAAACAGACAGCCTCCTTTCTCGTGACGCTTTATATTGAGGCCTCTACTTATAAGATAATCACGAATTCCCGATAGTCAACAATGGGGAGCAGAATATCGCATCTTATCCAAGATCAAATTTGCCTATGTTAAAGGTATAGTCTATAATATTGCAGATATAATCATATAAATGCTTGGGTCAGAGATGGAAAGAGGCATCTACGAAAAATATCGGGGGGTTAATTTAAGACTCCGGCAGGGGAAGATGGCCTTTTTGCTGCCAGAGAAAGGTAGGTTTATCTTTTCCGGGAAGCAAAGAGAGGGGCAGACGAAATTACTGCATTATCCCGCCCTCGGGGTCTATGCCGGAAAAGGCTCTTCCCATTCCTGGCTCTGGTTCGTTACCGTCCTGGAGAGGATGGGGTTTTATAATCTCAGATTTCTGAACGAAGAGGATTTCAAGTTACCTGGTTCTCTGAATTCACTTGACTCCCTGATAGTATCCGGGGGAGAGCTTTCGGGGATTGCCGAGGGTTTGGGGCGGGAAGGGGCAAAGAATCTAAAATCATATATTAAAAGAGGGGGGACATACTTGGGCTCCTGCGCCGGGGCCTGCCTTCCGCTTCACTCATCGAAGCCCCCGCTGAGCCTATTCAATCTGGTAAAGGTAAAGATAAATAATATCAGCACTTCCCCTCCACCACCGCTCAGGATGGAATGGAAATATATCACTCCTTACGGGGCCGACTATATATTCCATCCGGTCAGGGACGAAGTGGTAATTACGGCATCGGGGCTTCCTCCGTTCTATCAATATAATTCCCTGGTTGCCCCCTTATACGGAGGACCGCCGATGAGACCCCCGGAGGAGGAAGAGGCGTTAGGCCTGGCGCAGTACCGGGATTTCACCCCGAAAACGCTCTATCTCACCGACGCCCGGAACGGGAGAAAGGTCGTGCTGGGCACGACGGCCGCAATCCGAAAGGATCTGGGGCGGGGATCACTTTTCCTGTTCGGTCCTCATTTTGAACATCCTGACTATCCCCAGGCCAATGCAATCATTGCCAATACCATATTCTGGGGGATGAAAGAAAGAGAAGCCCCTATCAGGCAGTTGGAACAGGAAGTTGAAGAGGAGGCGGATAGGAAAACACCGGAGTTGATCCTCACGGAGATCAAACGGGAGGTAAGCAATTCCCGGGTTTACTGTATGGGGATGCTTTCCCGGCCGCTGCGCTGGCAGATCCGGGACAAGGTATATGAGCCCGAGCAATTCCTTCCATTCCTGGATGCTGTCTGGAAAAGGATAAAGCCGCTGCAGAGGTTGATTTACCATCAGCGCGGGGCAGGTAGGATTCATTTGACGGAGCTCGAGAGAGTACTCGCCGCCGTTCACGCCGCCAGGGATGCGTTAAAGCGCTTAAACATCAGGGTAAGGGGAGGGGGGGAGAGTACCGGGATGGCAGAGGCTGCGCTCACGGAACTACGGAATATGACCCGATTGTTTTTATCCCTTTATTACTGTATACTGGATGACGGTGTCGATAACAAATAAAACGATCTGTTCATTACTACTGACAGTCTTTCTAATAGCTTTCTTTGCCCTTCCTGCCCATGCCCGGGTTGATTATGTCAAGGAAACCAAGAAAAGCTGCATCAACTGTCATATCAATACCGAGTATCCCGGAAGGAGCTTCTTCGAAGCCGAGGACCAGTATAAATGGACCTTCTTCTGGCTCTGTCTTTCGGTAACCGCGCTATTCTTTACCTATGGTATCTACTCCCGGGTATATATCTGGAGGAAGGGGAAGCGTGGGGAGCCGGGAAAGAAAGGTGTAATTGATACTTTAAGGTCCCTCCTGCTCGAGGGATTACTGCAAAGGGGTATCCTTAAGCTCAGTGTGCTTCGCTGGGTAAATTACTTGACCCTTTCCCTGGGCTTCCTCTGCCTGTTGATGGTAATGCTGATTGTCTATGCTCTGGCGCTGTCCCTGGGGGTAAAGACCTTTATGATCCAGCCTCCCTTTGGTTTAGTGCTTGATTTCCTGGTCGATCTATTCGGGCTGAGCGTGCTTGTCGGGGTAATAATTTCATTTGCCCGCAGGTATGTCCTCCGCTCGCCTCAGCTAAAGAGTACGGTTGAGGATAATATTGCCCTGGTTCTGATCTTTGTCATCATATTTACGGGTTTCCTGGTAGAGGCGGCGAGGCTGTCGGTACTGCCCATTACTGTTGAGAGGGCTTTCTCCTTCTTCGGGTTTGCGATGGCTTACTGGATGCGTGATCTCCCTTTTCCCTGGGGCACCTATCATTTCTATCTGTGGAATATTCATATGCTCCTGGCATTTGCTTTTGTTGCCTATATTCCCTATAGCAGGTTTATCCATATCATTACTAGTCCGATTTCAACCGCCAGATCGAAGTAAGATGCCGGAAGAAGAGACTTTGAATCAATCTGAACAACCGAGGGAAGAGCAGGGCTCGGTCCTTTCCCGCCGGAATTTTCTTGAGCGGGCTCTCAAGTATCTAAACCTGATGGGGGTGGTAGCTTTATTTTCCGGGTTTCTTGCCTACCTAATTCCACCCCGCAAGAGTATAGTTAAGGTAGGTGGGTGGCAGAAGGTGGCTACCCGGGATAAGCTGAAGAAAGGGGTTCTCAGCACTACCTACTTCGGCCTTCCGATCTTCCTGCTAAGAAGGCAGAACGACATTGCGGCCTTCTCGGCCATCTGCCCGCACCTGGGCTGCATCATAAAGTGGGACGGGGAAAAGAGGGAGTTCCCCTGCCCCTGTCACGATTCCTCTTTTACCATAGAAGGCAAGGTAACCGGCGGGCCTGCCCGACCCTATAATCTGCTTGAATTCAGGGTAAAGGTTGAGGGGGAAGATATTTCGGTAGAGATGCCGGAGGAGAAGTTAAAAGGGTATCCGGCATGGTTCCGTAACACGATGATCAGCGGAGGATAAATAATATTTAATGTCAAATGTCAAAGCCCAAAGTTCAAATGAAACCCAAAGCTCAAATGACAAAATCCCAAATCCCAATGATTGATTAAAAATTTTATTTTTTAAGTAGAGATCGTTAGATGATAGATAGATTGATAAATTGGATAGATGAGCGATATCAGCTAAGGGAGTTCGTTAAACCCTACCTGGACAAACCGGTTTCCCCTCACGAGATGAGCTTCAAGTTCTGCTGGGGGGGAATAACCTTCCTGCTTATTATTGTTCAGGTTATAACCGGGGTATTCCTGGCCTATTATTACCGTCCTAATGTAGCGGAGGCCTACCAGAGCATCAGGTTCATTACCGATGAGGTCTATTTAGGCTGGCTTGTCCGGGGGATACACCACCACAGCAGCAGTCTCCTGGTGATTACCGTATTCGTTCATATGTTGATCGTTTTCTTCCGGGGGGCCTACAAGAACCCCCGGGAGCTTAACTGGGTAAGTGGAGCCCTTTTATTTTTCCTCGTAATGGCCTTTGCCTTTTCCGGATACCTGCTTATCTGGGATCAACTGGGATACTGGGCTACCAGGGTAGGAACCGGTATTGCCGGGGAGGTCCCTCTGGTTGGTGAGTATATACTTCTATTTATTCAGGGGGGCTACGGGGTGAAACAGCCTACCCTCTCCCGGTTCTACGCTACCCATATCCTGGTCTTACCGGCAATATTGGGGTTGATCCTAGCTCTGCATTTCGCCATGGTGCGGCGGCGGGGGATCTCGGAGCCATTATAAAATGATGGAAAATAATACCGAAAAGAAATTTACCTTTTATCCGGTCCAGCTATTCTTGGAGGCGATAGTTGCCCTGATCGCGCTGGGAATTGTGATCACACTGGCGGTCCTGCTTCCGGTGGAGTATGAAGAGCAGGCTAATACCCTGATTACCCCGTTCTCGATCAAGCCGGAATGGTACTTCCTGTGGCTCTTTCAACTTCTGAAATACATCCCGACCACGGCAGGTCTGGTGGTAGTCCTGTTGGTTGTCCTGGGACTACTGGGGCTGCCCTTTATCGACCGGGAGCCCTCGAGGCTACCTAAGGATCGGAAATGGGTAATTACCCTGGGGGCGCTCCTGCTGATAATAATATCCATCCTAACTATCCTCGGAGCAGTAGGTTGATATGTTCCCCGATAAGTCCAAGACAATAGGTTTCCTCCCCCTTTATGGGGGAGGATTAAGGTGGGGGCGAATGAAATTAATGAATAAAAACTTCATTACCATAGCAAAGAATCTCCGAAAATCATCTACTGAGGCGGAAAAGATTTTATCCCCCTCCCCTAACCCCTCCCACAAGGGGAGGGGAACACCGAGTTGTTTGGCTGATAAATCTTGTCTTAAGCCTGTCGAAGAGATAATTAAATATAGTCATCTATCAATTAAAGCTTCACTGCTAATTTTCTCTATTATCCTTCTAAGTACTCAATTAGCATTTGGAGAGGAGAAGAAGGTATCTTTGGGGGAAAAGATCTACCGCCGACACTGCCTTTCCTGTCACGGGGAGGGCGGGAGAGGGGGGCAGCCCAATATTGGGGTAAAGAACCCGGCGGACGCGCTTATCCCCCCCCTGAATACCGGCGCCATGAAGATAGCCCTTACCACCGACGAGTTCGGTGAGGTATTTAACCGGAAAACAATCAGGGAAAAACTATTAAAGGGTTCCAAGGTGGAGGGAACGGTAAACACCGTCTCCATGCCCGCCTTCGCCGAGAAGCTTAAGGCTAAGGAGATTGAGGCGCTCCTGAATTGGATTCCCGAGCTTGCTTCACAACGGCCGGTCCGCTACCGGAGCGAAAGGATAGTGTTTTTAGGAGTTGCCTGGGCCTTAATCGGCCTGATATCCATGGGACTCGTAGTAGTCCGCAGAATGAGTATTGCCGAAACTGGGGAAATCCCCAGGCTCCCCGTGGACAATCTCTACCGAAATCAACTGCTTGAGCTCGATGCCTGCGTTAGCTGCGGTGAGTGCCTCAATTACTGTCCCGTCTATCAACATGACGAGAGGGAAGATATTATCCCCCGGGCAAAGATAAATACCTCAAAAGAATTAATTGCTTCCCAGCACAGCCCCCTGGCCGACCTGTTCGGATATAGTGCCGGGGACCCGGGACAGATAGGCGAACTCTCCCGGAATCTGTACGAATGCTCGGTCTGCGGGCAGTGCCATATCGTCTGTCCGAGCGGGATCGATACGATCGAGCTCTGGGAATCCCTGCGGGCCTCATTCGTCCGGGCAGGCTCCGGCCCCCTGGAAGGGCATATGGGGATGATCAACAGCATAAAGAGTAACGACAATCCCTGGGAGCAGCCCCGATCCCGGCGGGCAAAGTGGGCCGAGAGGGCACTCAGAAAGAAATTGCTTTCCAGGGGGGTAAAGGATCTATCCAAGGAGAAGGCCGAGGTCCTTTACTATGTGGGGTGCACCGCTTCCTTCGATGTCAATATCCAGGAGGTAGCGATCAATACCGCTGAGCTCCTCAACCGACTGAATATCGATTACGGGATCCTGGGTGTGGAGGAGGTCTGCTGCGGAAGCGTTCTCCAACGAGTAGGGCACCCGGAGTATTCCCGCCTGGCCAGGGGGAACCTGGATCGGTTCAATAGTATGGGAATAAAGACGATTATTACCTCCTGTTCCGGCTGTTACCGGACGATAAAGCTGAACTACCCCGAGCTCGGGGAGCTTAAGTTCGAAATCCTCCACTTAGTCGAGTTCCTGGTCAGGATGCTCGAAGAAGGAAAGCTGAAATTCACCAAGGAGCTTCCTCTTAAAGTAACCTATCACGACCCCTGCCACCTGGGGAGGCACAATGACCTGTATGATGAGCCCCGAAAGATCCTAAGATCCCTGCCGGGAGTAGAATTAATCGAGATGGAAAGGAGCCGGGAGTATTCCCGTTGCTGCGGTGCCGGCGGGGGACTTAAGGCCGGCTATACGGAGATCCAAGCGAAGATGGCGGTCTTAAGGGTAGAGGATGCCGAGGCTACCGGGGCAGATACCCTGGTCAGTGCCTGTCCCTTCTGCCAGCAGGCCCTGAAAACGGCAATAATCCAGACAAACTCTTCGCTCGTGATGAGGGATATCACCGAGCTGGTCAATATGGCTTTGTAGACTGCTGAGGAGAAAGGATGAAAAGCGCCATTAAGATCATTTCTGCGGCGGTGGTCTTAGCAGTAATACTGATAGGCTATACCAAGTTGCACAAGCCTGATAGAGGATTGCCCCTCACCGAGCTTCGTATTGGCTATCAACCGAGTATCCATCAGGTTGCCCATATGATCAGTATGGAGAAAAACTGGTGGCAAGATGGTCTGAAAGGATCTGGGATAGAAAAAATTACTGAACATCAATTCCCCTCGGGACCACCGGAGATGACGGCAATGTTAGCCGGAGAAATCGATATTGCCTATGTTGGTATTTCTCCACCGATGACCGCAATATATGAAGGGCTCGAGGCAAAGATTGTAGCTGGTGCGCAAACCCAGGGCTCTCATTTGGTATTGCGTCCTGATATTAATTATGAAAGTCCCCGGGATCTGGAGGGACTAAAGATTGCTACCTTCCCGCCGGGCTCGGTCCAGGATACCGTTTTTAGAAAATGGCTTAAGGCCAGCAGTTTAAGTGCGGGAAGGGATCTGGTGATTGCCCCGATGGGGCCGGGGGATGCGATCTCGGCGATTAAAGCAGAGGTGGTCGATGGCATCTTTCTGCCCCATCCCGGACCGGCGATAATCGAGATAGAGGGGAGCGGAAAGATGGTTCTTGGCTCGGGAGAGATGTGGCCGAAACATCCGTGTTGTTGTCTGTTGGTTACCGAGAATCTTATTAGCCGATATCCAAATCTCGTCAAAGAAATCGTTAGGATCCATATTAAAGCGTCTGAATATGCTATCGCCCATCCGGAAGAGGCAGCAAAAATATACGCAAAAAGGATGGGGTGGGCAATTGAAAAGGTTGAATATTCCCTCAAGACATGGGACGGGACCTGGGTCCATGATCCTCACCCCACGATCGAACCTGCTCTGGAATTCACCCGAGTTATTTATGAATTGAATAAACCAAGATATACTGAATACCTTACCGAAAAGGATCTTTTCGATACGACTTTTTACGACGAAGTCACCAGGCTTGACCGGGGAAAAGATTAGGGGAGTAGCTGGTAGTATGTCCCAAGTTAAGCTACAGGTTGAAAACATAACCAAGGAGTTCGTCAATAAAGGTGAAGAGAATTTAATTGCCTTGAGTGATGTGAGTATGAGCGTTGGTGTCGGGGAATTCCTCTGTATAGTTGGTCCTTCCGGTTGCGGAAAGACTACATTACTACGAATAATTGCCGGATTAGAGACAGCAACCAATGGAAATATTTACATTGACGGAAAAATAATGAACGAACCGGGCCCGGAAAAAGGCCTGATTTTCCAGGAATTTGCCCTCTTTCCCTGGAGGAACGTGGAGAAAAACATCGAATTTGGTCTACAGTTCACTAATGTTCCTCAAACCGCGAGGAAGGAAATTATTGAGAAATATCTGAAGATGGTAAGTTTAACCGGGTGGGAAGGCAGGTATCCCTATGAGCTCTCCGGGGGGATGAAACAAAGGGTGGCGATTGCCCGCGCTTTAGCTACCGAGCCGGAGATCCTTTTAATGGACGAGCCTTTCGGCGCATTGGATGCTCAGACAAGGAATATTCTTCAAGATGAGCTCTTAAGAATATGGAAGGAAACGGGCAAGACCATTATTTTTGTCAGCCATAATATCGAAGAGGCTGCCTATCTTGGTGACCGGGTGTTGGTGCTTACTGCCCGTCCCGGGCGAACCAAGAATTTTCACCCGATAGGACTGCCCCGTCCAAGAGATCGGTCAGGAAGCGAATTTGTCAAGGTTAGAGAGTCGATTTTAAAAGAGGTAATGGAGGAGGTGAATGATTTGTAAGTGACCAGACTATGCGACAATTTGTTCCCGCCACCTTAGTAATCTTTCTTCCGCAAATCGTCTGAAACACCAATCCAGGAGATACCCGATCAGACCCAATATGATCATATAGGCGATGACATTATCCATCTGGTGGAGCTGATAGTAATGCCAGAGCTTGTAGCCAAGTCCGCTGCTCCTCCCGAATATCTCCGCAGCCACCAAGCACATCCAGCCGATACCCATGGCGATGCGGACTCCCGCCGCCACGGATGGGAGGGCAGAAGGCAGTGCGACTGACCGCATCAGGTCAAGGTTCTTGGTGCACCCGAGGACCCGGGCGGCTTCAACCAAGACTTTAGGGGTTCCTCTGAATCCAGCGTAGGTATTGATCAGAATAGGGAATATTGCCCCGACAAATATTATGAAGCTTGCCGAGCCGTGGGTGAGACCGAACCAGATGATGGCAAAAGGGATCCAAGCCAGCGGAGGGATGGGGCGAATGAGCTCGACGACAGGGTCTATAATTCGATCCGCTATCCGGAACCAGCCCATTATTGCCCCGATTGGAACACCCAGGCCCATTGCTACCGCTATCCCCATTCCAAAATGCAAAAAACTGATTAGAGTATCGATGGGTATTTCTCGCCCCAATCTGTAAAGAGAAACAACTACCGCAGAAAAGCTCGGCAAGATAAAGAAGTCTTTTATTACAAAAACTGACAATAGTTGCCAGATGATTATTAATATTGTAAGAGAGATTATCCCTAATCCCCTCTTCTGAAGGTATGCGATCAGTCTATTTTTAGCCATATGTTCAGATTTAACCTGCCTTGTTAAAATTGAGAAATTCTTTTATTATTGCATCTTGCCCATAAAACTGTTCACTTTATACTAAAAAATTATGATAATATCAATAGAAAACCCAGGAATGATGGTCAGAAATGAAAACGGTTTGGAGTAACCGAGAGGTAGCGCTGGTTTCAGGGGCCTATTTGATTTCGATAGCCTTGGCCGCCTACGGTCTATCACCGGTGAGGTGGCTTGCCCTGAGCTATATCGGCGGGTGGATTATTTTTTATATCCTGATCCGGTGGATGATCTGCACCAAATGCAGGCATTACGGAGAGCGCTGTATTATTCTGGGGGGAGAGTGTGCCGCCGGGCTCTTCAAGAAACGGGAGGGGAAATGGCTGCCCGGGGAGTTGCGCCTGACTGCCGCTATCTGGGTTACGATGACCGTCTTTCCCCTGATCGGTTTGGCTTACCTGGGCCGCTACTATATCCTGATCGCCTTTTTTCTCCTTTCGGTTGCCTTTCAGACAATAAAACTCAGGGTCAGCTGCCGGAAGTGCGAGATGCAGGAGGAGTGCCCGGCAGGCAGATACGCTAAAAGAATCTTCGGGTAGAAAACGATGGGACCACTTCCCAGAAAATTGGCTTATGCCCTCAATCTGCTGTTGGTTGTTGTGCCCATTTACGGGCTTATTTTAGCTTATGCGCATTTCGGTTGGCCGGGCTTGATTGCCGGGGTTATTGTCCAGGCCATATTTTGGGGTTTGGTGATGTACCTGTCTTTCCTTCTGCCAATCGGGAGACAGCGGTATAAAAAGGTTACCACCCTGAGGCCGAAGATATATGAGGTGCTGGCCAATTTATTTGCGGGTCATGACCTTGAGGGGATCAGAACAATCATTGATGAATGCCGGATTAAACCGGGGGAGAGGATATTGGATATTGCTTCCGGGACCGGGTATGCTGCAATCGGGATCATGTCTTTAGTTCCGGATATAAATGTCGTGGCTCTGGATCTCTCGAGAAATATGCTCTTGAAAGCCCGGGAGAAGGCAGAGGGAAAAAGTATTTATCTAAACCTGGGTGATGCCGAGCAGCTTCCCTATAAGGATGGCAGTTTTGAGGTTGTGCTTTCCATCTTTCACCTGAACCTGACTCCCAACCGGCAGAAGGCGATTGTGGAGATGGTCAGGGTTGCCCGTAGCGGAGGGAGAGTGGCCATCCAGGTTCCCCGGCCGTTTTCCCCTTATATGCGGAGAGCCGACTGGTATGCCGAGAAGCTGGCCGAGTTGGGCCTTATCCGGATCAAGATCAGCAGCAATTCTTTCCTCTGCTCATTAATTACTGCCCAGAAACCTTAAACTATTATATTCATGATGAGTTCTCTGGCGCCAAAAATCACGATAATTTCTATAAAGATTTTACTGGCCTCATGGTTGATTGCCTGTTGTGCAGCATATGAAGGGCCGTCTTCGGATCACTTCGACGGATCGAAATTTTTCAACAACGAATCTGATCATACATTTCTTGACATGATCAAATGGCTCTGGCAGATGGAGATCGTCGAGTGGCCGGAATGGATCGAAGATCCTCCCCAGCCTAAGCCGCTTGAAAGAATCGAGAAAGGAGGACTTAGGTTGACATATGTTAACCACGCAACAGTACTGATCCAAATAGACGGTTTGAACATCCTTACCGATCCCATCTGGTCTTTCCGCGCCGGTCCGAGTTTGTGGTTAGGGACCAAGCGAGTGCGGGCGCCCGGCGTCAGGATGGACGAACTGCCTTCGATACATTACATCCTTATTTCCCATGACCATTACGATCACCTGGATCTTCCGACTTTGCGGAAGATCGCAAATAGTCATCACCCAATTATTCTTGCTGGGTTAGGTACCAAATCTCTTTTAGCTGAGAGCGGGATCGACAACATAATAGAAATGGACTGGTGGCAGTCTTACACCGCTGAGGATGCTGGAGTAAAGTTCACTTGCGTGCCGGCCAGGCATGGTTCGGGCAGATGGCCGTTCAGGGAAAACAAAACCATCTGGGTTGGTTTCATAATCGAAGACTTAATGGGACAGCAGATTTACTTTGCCGGCGATACCGCGTTTGGCAAGTTTCTGAATTCCATTGCGGAAAGGTTCGGCAACATCAGGCTTGCAATTCTGCCTATTGGCAATTACGAGAAAAGATGGTTTATGAAGACGCAGCATATGAATCCGGATGATGCCGTTCGGGCTCATATATTGCTGGGAGCCAGCCAGAGTGTTGGGATCCATTTCGGGACTTTTGCAGAACACCCTGAACAAGCTATCGACGCACACGAAAAGGATTTGGCGGAAGCGCTAGAAAAATATGATATACCTCCGTCCCGGTTCTGGATTTTGAAATTTGGTGAGGGAAGGGACATTAGGGGAAAAGGGCAAAGTCTTTGATCTTGACAAATGAGTAAATGATGCTAAGAGAAAGGGTTCATTCTACTTCGTCCTCCTGATGCGGACTACGAAGGACAGGTCCCCCTTGTAAAGGAGAAAGGATCTATGGAGGTTAAGTTGAAGAAATTCCTGATTGGATTTATCCTGGCAATTGTTATTTCCCCAGGCCCTGCCTTTGCAAATTCTTTAACGAAGTCATTCAATCCAGACCTCTCCTCAATTCTTTTTAACGGCAACAGTCAGAAGGAATCTTTTAAACAATTGAAAGTCTCCGGTCTTCAATTAGATCCTTCACTCTACTATTTCGGCGAGACCGGGATCCAAGAGAATGATGAAAGTGAATTTCGAAATGCCTCCTTAACTAAGGTAAGTTTGTATATATCAGGTTTTTGTGTATTAGATATGATTGCTCTCGTTGCTTTTTCTCCTCAGCAAGACGAATTGAGAGAAAAAATTAAGGGTGGCAATTATTCATTCCAGGAAAGCTGGGAACAGTTTAAGTGGGCATACACTCATCCACCAGTATGGGATGAAAGTAAATGGTACACGAATTATATATTACATCCTATAGCTGGAGCCGAAACATACCTGCTTGCGAGAAACCGGGGTTACTCTGTCTGGGGATCATTCCTCTTTAGCACCGCTGTCTCTGTCGGCTGGGAGTATATTTTCGAGGCCTGGATTGAAAGGCCTTCCAGACAGGATTTGATAATAACCTCTCCGGTCGGTTCATTACTGGGAGAGCTTCGATATCATTACAAGAAAAAATTGATGATAGATGGACATAGACCGCTATGGAAGAGAATATGTATAGTTGTTCTGGATCCCATCGATGCAATGTTCAGAGCATTCGAGTAATCATATGTGGGGAGAAGAATGGGATGCGGGTTAAAACCCATATCTTAGCTCGAAGAAGGCCTGGTCATTGTCATCGAATTGACCAAAGAGGTTCTGTTCGTCCCCTCCGAAGATGTGCGCACCTACCGCAAGATTCAAGTAGTCAAAGACTTCAAACCCAACCTTCGGGCTAATTCTGTAGCTGCTATCAAGCCAGTAAAGGATAAGTACCTCTGGTTTAAGCCTCTCATGCATGAAATCGGTTGCAACCTTCAAGCTCATTATAGTTTCAAACTGGCTCATCGGGCCCAGGGTGGGGCCGAATAAAAGATCTGAGCCTTCATGCTCGGAGATGGAGCTGAT
>CP070770.1:27380-47467 GCA_020345765.1 Deltaproteobacteria bacterium | reverse complement strand
CCCTACATTTTTTCGACTAGTTCATCTGAGCGAAATCCCCGCTTATCCACCCATTACCTAAAAAAATGGGGAAAGTCCTGGCCCCTTCACCAACGGTTTTTTATTAGAAAGCAGCAATCCGGGCAGGACTAATCGAAATCGGGGAGTCTTCCTCCTCCGTCCAGGAACTGCCGGAGGCAACTATTAGGGTCGGGGTGGTATTCGTTGCCGATAATGTTGTAGGCCGGGGCGGGACAACCGCCCGCGCAGTAGTTTATATAATCGCATCCCCGACAAAACTCGAACTCGCTCAAAGGGATATTCTGTCGTTCCCGGAGCTTTTTAAGTTCCGGGTGATCCTGCCATACCTGCCGAAGGTTATCTTTGTTGATCCGGCCCAGCTCGATATGACTGATTTGGATGCACGGAACCATAATCCCGTCTGCCCGCACAGCAATCTTTTCCATCACCCCCCCGCACGATGTGAGATAACCTCGTCCCGGTATGTTCTTCTTTCCCGCACGGCGGGCTCGCTCCATCTCTAACCAGTCGTGGGCCTCTGCCAGCGGTCCTGCCATTGCCTGAATCCGGCCATTATATCTCCTATTGAGCCCTATAAGTAATTCCATTGCTAAAGAACGCTCCTCGACACCAAGCTGTATCTCCCCGGCATTCTGGCGGCAGAGCCCCATATGGCCGGCGGCGTTGGTCGAAAAACCGGAAAGTCCAATCTCCTCCAATAGCAGCCTGGTGGCCTCCTTAAGGTCTCCGACATTTTGTTTGTGGATCGTGACCCGGACAGTAACCGGGATATTATATTTCTCAAGGATTTTAATCCCCGCAATTGCCTTCAAAAAGCTCCCCTCGCCCCTGAAGGAATCGTGCACTGTCGGAGTTGATCCGTCAATCGAGACCTGAACCTCCTCACATCTCCCGCTCGCAGCAAGCATTTCCGCCGTCTCATCTATAATCAACGTGCCGTTGCTTAATATACTGAACCTCATTCTGTTCAGGACAATACCATCAATCAGCTCCTTAAGGTCGTTCCGGTAAAACACCTCCCCTCCCTGGAGACAAACCCGCATGACGGCGTATCTTTTTAACTCCTCAAAGAACTCAAGCCACTCTCCGGCAGGCAGGTCTCCGCCGACATCACCCGGGCTACTGAAATGACTGCAGTATTTACATCTCAGGTTACACCCGCTCGTTATCGAGAGGTCCAGTGACCGGGGAGTCTTCATTAACTTCATAATTATTCCTGGACCTCGTAACCCGCTAACCCCTCCTCCAGCAGGGACTCAATAAAATTTTTGATCTGCTCTTCCGCCTCCTCCGGGACATTCTCACAGTTCTCCCGCAGTTCCGCCAGGATATCGGCCGCGGTATGCTTGCCGTCAAGGTGTTTCCAGACAAACACACTAACCGGATTAAGGCCAAAACCCTTTCCCGTCTCCGGATCGAAAAGAATTGCCCAATCGTCAAACTCTTCCCGGAGCACAACTATGGGATTGGCTACCGGCTTGGCATCTAAATTCATAACTTTACCTCCAAGGATAAACCATATAAAGGAATTTGCGTTGTAGCATTTTTTTCTATCCCCCTCCCCTTAATCCCCTCCCACCAGGGGAGGGGAATCTTGTCCTGAACCCCTCGGTATTACTCAGGAAAGGGATGGGAGAATCCTATACAGTCTCCTCCCCCTTGATGGGGGAGGAAAAAGGTGGGGGTGAATTTTTGCCTTTCCCCTAACAATGCCCCGCAGACCTTGAAAAACTGTTCTAATTTGAGGTAAAATTTTTTCCGAAACCTCTACAATCCGCATGTACACTGGTTCTCTTAACAACGAAATTGCCTCATATAAATGTTATGGCCGATTCCCTGATCCCTGCCTGCTCGACAAATTTAATTGGGATTTGGGATTTTGTCATTGGGATTTCTAAATAGTTTTATCTTAAGCCTTTCGCTCCCAGTATATGCCCGATCACTTCGAGTATATTGGTCCGGTGGGTGGCCCCCCAGTAGATGCGTTGACATATCGGGCAGGAGTAAAACTTCTCCTGGGTTTTAAAGACATATTCGGGAACTGTCTCCCCCACCGAATCCTTGGCAACCCTCTCGATCTCGGCGTTGCAGACCAGACAGCGACTCAAGAGGAAGCGGGGATCGACCTTCAACTCGAGCCCCTGGTGAACCTCCTGGAGTTGCTTCCAGTGGTTGTTATCGTGGACAAAGAAGTAACTGTCCGGGACCAGTCTTTTAATAAGTCGGGTATCTCTGGTTAGTACTATCCTCCCCTCCTCCTGGGCAATCCTGATCAGATTTTCATCCCCTTTATCTGAAAAATATACGGTATCATACCCCAGGATTCGCAGCCACCGGGCAAGCTTGCCCAGCATGGCGTCGGCGATAAATTTAGGCCGCGGAGCAATCTCCCGGTGCATCTTGATCGCATCCTCCTGGTTGTCGGAGTAGTACGCCTTCTCGATTCCAACCTCCTTAAATCCCAGCTTCTTATACATCTCCTGCGCCTGGCGATTGGACCGGCGTACCTCAAGAACCGCCTCCCTTATCCCCCTGGCCAGGCAATGATCAAGGGAGAAGTTTATTAATCTGGTAGCTATCCTTTTCCGGCGAAATTCAGGGTGAACTGCTATATTTAGGATGTGTACTTTCCGCCTGACCGGCAACAGGCAGATATAGCCGAGGATCATTCTTTTACTCCCATCCTCTCTCCGGGCAAGAAAGTTTTCGAAACTGCGGCTTCTCTGCTGCTGGCTGAAGAAAGCCCTCGACCAGGGATTGGAAAAACAGCGCCGTTCGATCTGCATCACCTCGTCCAGATCCTTTGCTCTCATCGGGACGATTTCCAGATCCTCCATGACTCAATCTGTCCGGACACTACCACCTGATCAAAGCCGAGGCCCAGGTAAAGCCCGAGCCGAAGGAGGCCAGGAGCACCAAACTGCCTTCTTTAATTTTTCCCTCCTGGAGGGCTTCATCAATGGCGATAGGGATGGAAGCAGCCGTGGTATTTCCGTATCTCTGGATATTGTTATAGACCTTATGTTCGGGCACCTCCAGAGATTGGGCAACGTATTCGATTATACGAAGGTTGGCCTGGTGAAGGATGAGCACATCGATATCACTGAGCTGATAATTGTTAGCCTTGAGGGCTTCATTGATCGCTTCGGGGAACCTGGCGACCGCATGCCGGAAGACCATCCTCCCCTTCATTTTGGGAAAATGGCGCCCCTCGTCGATCATCTCGTGGGTTATCCGGGGATGGTAGATGCTTCCGGGAGCCTCCACCCAGAGCTCCTTGGCATACTTGCCTTCCGAGTGAAGGTGAGTGGAAAGGACTCCCTTTCCCTCCTCCTCGGTGGGCCCGACTACTACTGCTCCGGCCCCGTCTCCGAAAAGCACCGCCACATCCCGCCCCGGGGTGCTCAGATCCACGCCGGTGGAGTGCGTCTCGGAACCGACTACCAGGATCCTCTTGAAACATCCTGTCTTGATATACTGGTCGGCGATCGAAAGCGAATAGATGAAGCCCGAACACTGGTTGCGGACATCGAGGGCACCGATGGTATCAGCTCCCAGCTTGTCCTGAAGCAGGACCGCCGAGCCCGGGAAGGTGTAGTCCGGGCTCAAGGTAGCGAGGATGATGAAATCGAGATCCTGAGGCCCGATCCCGGCCCTTTCCAGTGCCTGTTTGGACGCCTCGAGGGCCAAATCCGCCACCCCCACCCCCTCATCGACGAATCTACGCTCGACAATACCGGTTCTCTCCTGAATCCACTGATCGGAGGTATCCATCAATTTTTCCAGATCGAAATTGGTCACTACCCGCGGGGGAACATAGAAACCGGTCCCCAGAATCTTGGACTGAAGCATAGTCAACTCCTTCTTCTACTTAGATAGGATCTCCGCTAAGCGGGATAGATCCATATTAATCTTTTTCTTCTTCCTCCAGGTATCCCGTAAAGGTACCAAGACTACCTTATCATTGGCAATTCCTACCATCTTATCCGTCTCTCCGGCAAGCAGGGCATCTACTGCCGCCGCCCCCAGCGTGCTGCCCAATAACCGATCCCGGGAGGTTGGAGAGCCACCTCGCTGAACATGACCCAGGACACAAACCCGGAAATCCATACCGATAACTCCCTTAACCTTACGGGCGATCTCAAAGGCATTTCCGGCATCGTCCCCCTCTGCTACTACAATGATACTACTGGTTTTACCCCGGGCAATCCCTCTTTTGATCCGATCACACATCTCTTTCAGATCCGTCTTGGTCTCGGGAAGCAGGATCGTTTCCGCTCCACCTCCCACACCGACCTCGAGTGCGATAAACCCCGCATCCCGCCCCATCACCTCAACGAAAAAGAGCCGATCGTGAGAGGAAGCAGTATCCCGGATCCGGTCTATGGATTCGAGGGCAACGTTGACTGCGGTATCGTAGCCGATCGTGTAATCGGTCCCGTAGATATCATTGTCGATAGTACCCGGAATGCCGATCACCGGGACCTTGTGCTCCTGATATAATTCGTGGGCTCCCCGGAAGCTCCCGTCTCCCCCGATTACCACCAATCCGTCAATCGAGAAATTGCGGAGAAAACGAGCCGCTTTCGCCCTCCCGTTTTTATTCACAAACTCCTTACAGCGGGCGGTGCGCAGGACAGTTCCCCCGCGTTGAATGATATTGGCCACTGAGCCTATCGGCATCGGGTATGCCTTACCTTCGATGAGCCCCCGGAAACCCCTTTCTATCCCCATGACACTCAAGCCCTCAAAGATACCTTTGCGCACCAGCGCCCGCAGGCAGGCGTTCATCCCCGGAGCATCCCCTCCGCTGGTCAGGACCCCAATGGTTTTCATTTCAACCTTCAGCCTTGTCATTTAAAATTCAACCTTCGTTGCCACTATGTCATTTAAAGGTTATAGAACACCTCGTGGCCCTGATACCGGGCGGTCTCCCCCAGTTCCTCCTCGATCCGGAGTAATTGATTATACTTGGCCAGCCTCTCGCTGCGGGATACCGAGCCGGTCTTGATCTGTCCCGCATTGGTCGCCACCACGACATCCGCAATGGTAGCATCTTCGGTCTCCCCGCTGCGGTGAGAAACTACCGCGGTGAAGCCGGCCCGCTGGGCCATTGCGATCGCCTCTAAGGTTTCGGTCAGGGTTCCAATCTGATTGAGCTTGATCAGGATAGAGTTGGCCGCCCCTTCCCGGATCCCCCGGGCAAGCCTTGTAGTATTGGTAACAAAGAGGTCATCACCCACAATCTGGATCCTTTCCCCCAATCTTTCCGTCATCAGCCTCCAGCCCTTCCAGTCGTCCTCCGCCAGGCCATCCTCGATTGATTTTACTGGGTATTTATCGACCAGGGATTCATAATAATCGATCATCTGCCCGCTGGTAAGCCTCTTACCCTCGCCTTTTAAAACATACCTCTTCGAATTCTTTTCGTAGAAGGTACTAGCAGCCGGATCCAGGGCCAAACTGAGATCCCGGCCCGGCCGGTAACCTGCTTTATTGATACCCTCCAGGATCACCCGGATCGCCTCCTCGTTGCTTTTCAGGTTAGGGGCAAATCCCCCTTCATCACCTACTGCGGTGCTATATCCCTTCTTTTTCAGGACCGCTTTTAAGTTGTGAAATACCTCCGAGCCCATGCACAGCCCCTCCCGGAAAGACTTGGCTCCCAGGGGCATGATCATGAACTCCTGAAGATCAACGTTGTTATCGGCGTGGCTACCCCCGTTGATGATATTCATCATCGGCACCGGCAGGACCCGGGCCCCTACCCCGCCTAAGTAGCGGTAGAGAGGCATCCCCAGGAGGTTGGCGGAAGCCTTGGCCGCCGCCAGAGAAACCCCGAGGATGGCATTGGCCCCCAGCCTTCCCTTATTCTTACTCCCGTCCAGCTCGATCATGGTTTCATCGATCAACACCTGATCGGTGGCATCCATACCCACCACCTCGGAGGCAATTACCTCCATTACATTCCTTACTGCCTTCTCCACTCCCTTACCCAGGTAGCGCTTCTTGTTGCCATCACGTAGCTCAACCGCCTCGTGTAATCCGGTAGAGGCCCCGGAGGCTACCGCGGCCCGTCCCATAAATCCGCTTTCCAGGATTACATCCACCTCCACCGTGGGATTCCCCCGTGAATCAAGGATCTCCCGGGCTACAATCTCAACTATGCTCGTCATCTCCACCCTCCTTAATTGATTTCAACCTCTTTAGCACCTCATCCACCATATCCTCTTCCCTGACCAGGTCTATTTCTTCTGACCACCGCCACTTAAGCTCTATCACCCCCTCCTTAATAAACCTGTTTCCGAGAGTAACCCGGAGGGGGATACCGATAAGATCGGCATCCTTGAACTTGACCCCGGGCCGCTCGTCCCGGTCATCCAGAAGAACCTCAATACCTCTTTCTTCCAGGCTATGGTGGATATTCTCTGCCACCCCGCTCAGCCTCTCCTCTTTAACATTTACCGGTAAAATCAAGACCTGGAAAGGAGCGAGGGCCGGGGGAAAGATTATCCCCTTGTCGTCGTGGTGCTGTTCAATGGCAGCGGCCGCCGTCCGCCCGACCCCGATCCCGTAACAGCCCATAATTATAAGGCGCTCCGTCCCCTGCTCGTCAAGATAGGTGGCCTTCAAGGCTTTGCTGTACTTGGTACCCAGCTTGAAAACGTGCCCTACCTCGATCCCCCGGTTGAATAATAATTTACCTTCACAGCGCGGGCAGGGATCGCCCTCCCGGGCCACCCGGACATCGCTTAACTCCTCTACCTGAAAATCCCTTCCTAAGTTGACATTGACCAGATGGGCATCGGCCTTATTGGCCCCGGTAACGAAGTTTACCATATCCTCAATGCCCTGATCCGCTATCAACCTCATTTTCAATCCCACCGGCCCGGCGAATCCGAGAGGGGCACCGCTGACCTGCTCGATCACCTCCTCGGAAGCAAGCTCAAGCCTCTCGCATCCGACCAATCTCCTCAGCTTGGTCTCGTTGATCTCGTGATCCCCCCGCACCAGAGCGGCAATGGGCCCGGAGTCACCCTGGTAGATCAGGGTTTTCACCAGACTCTGGGGTTTAACCTTGAGAAATCCGCAGACCTCCTCAACCGTCTTCATCCCCGGGGTGGAAACAA
Source organism: Deltaproteobacteria bacterium (assembly GCA_020345765.1). Lineage (GTDB taxonomy): Bacteria > Desulfobacterota. The sequence goes on along the minus strand of CP070770.1, from coordinate 40,316 downwards.
GTTCTAAAGGTTTAGGTTTTGCCTTTTCTTTATTAGGTGTTTTACTTCTCTCGATTTCTGCCTTCTCCAGGTTGGCCGCATAATCGCAGGAGTCGCAGCTCACAACAATATCCTCCCCGGTCTCGGCCAGAACCATAAACTCGTGGGAAAAGCTTCCCCCGATGGGACCGGTCTCGGCCTCTACTGCCCGGAATTTAAGCCCGCAACGCGCGAAGATCCGGCAGTAGGTATCGAACATAACCCGGTAGCTCTCTTCCGCTCCCTGCTCATCGGCATCGAAGCTGTAGGCATCCTTCATCCCGAACTCCCGTCCCCGCATCAGGCCGAAGCGAGGACGGATCTCGTCCCGAAATTTGGTCTGGATCTGATAAAGATTTAGGGGGAGCTGGCGATAGGATCTGACATCCTTTCTTACTATATCGGTGATCACCTCCTCGTGGGTGGGACCCAGGCAGAACCAGCGTTCGTGGCGGTCCTGGAAACGAAGCAGTTCCTTGCCGTAATCCTCCCAGCGTCCGCTCTCCTCCCAGAGCTCGGCCGGTTGAACCCAGGGCATAAGCACCTCCAGAGCCCCGGAGCGATCCATCTCCTCCCGAATGATCTGCTCCACCTTCCGGATAACCCGCAGTCCTAAGGGCAGGTAATTATACACCCCGGCGGCCAGTTTGCGTATCATCCCCGCCCGCAGCATCAGCTTATGGCTCACTACCTCGGCCTCAGCCGGCTCCTCCCTCAGGGTCGGGATTAGCACCTTAGAATATCGCATCCTGAACTCCAATCTTCTATTCTTCGTTCAACCTAAAATTTTTCTTATCTTTACTCGATTCTATTAATATATTTAATTCAGATTCAAATTCTTTCCATATATTTGGCAGATTCTTAGCGAGTGGTATTATCCGTTCTTCATCAAGTTTGATCCCATAACCATGCATAAAGAAATGTCGAAAGGCGCGATACTCATTAAATTTATTTGATAGTTCAGAAGAAATTACCCTGTTACTCACGGATATATCCAATAAATCTTTGTGGAAAGATTCCGAGACGGGTATAGATACACCTTTAGATTTTAGTATTCTCTTAAGAACATTTTCCATTCCGCTATATGTATTGTGCAAAAATGTAGCAATAGCGGCTAATTCAACAACTGTTTTCTTTTTTCGTTTTAAAGCTTCTTGCAGTGCGTGAAGTGTTTCTAAAATATGCTCTTTTTCAGCCGTGATCTCTCGAATTAATTTATCCATAGATTTTGACTCCTTCTTCTTCGACTATTTGATTAAATAATGATTTCTTAGATAAATCTACGAGATCTACCGGCTTAGATAATTTCCTCAATAATTCACCATAGAATTTGAAAAATAATTTTGGCGGAACTCCCTTTACTCCTAAATCAATGTCAGAAGCCTCACGACTATCATCTAATGAAGAGCCAAATAAATAAACGGAAGATACATTATATTTTTTGGCATACTGTATAATTATCACTTTATCGCTTTCCGTTATCATACTTCACCTCATTTCCTCGCTTATCCGGGTGACTTCCTTAACCAATACTTTGACAATATCTTCCCGCTTGATTTTACCCTCCGCTTTTCCCTTAAGGTAGAGCATGACCGTCCCCTTGCCTCCGGCTATGCCCACATCCGCCTGGACCGCTTCTCCCGGACCGTTGACCACACAGCCCATTAGGGCGACCTTCACCGGACTGGCGATATGGGCAAGTTTCTTCTCAATCTCCCGGCTTAGCTCGATTACCCCGATCTCATCCCTTCCGCAGGTGGGGCAGGATATGAGCTCAATCCCCCTACGGCGAAGGCCAAGCGACCTCAAGATCCCGTAGCCAACCCTTACCTCCTCCTCCGGCTCCCCGGTGAGCGAGACCCGGATCGTATCCCCGATACCCTCGGCCAGAAGTACACCCATGCCCACCGCCGATTTGATCGTCCCGGTAAACAGGCTCCCGGCCTCGGTAACCCCCAGGTGCAGGGGGTAATCGACCCTCTCCGCTATCATCCGGTAGGCCCCGATAGTGGCCAGTACCTCGGAGGCCTTGAGCGAGATCTTCATCTGATAAAACCCTAAATCCTCCAATATCCTGATATGACGAAGGGCACTCTCCACCATCCCCTCGGGACCGGAGCAGCCATATTTACTTAGTAGATCCTTCTCCAGGGACCCGGCATTGACCCCGATCCTGATGGGGATCTCCTTCTCCTTCGCCTCTTTGACTATCTCCTTAACCCGTCCCTTATCCCCGATATTACCGGGGTTCAGCCTCAGTCCATCAACACCCTGGGCAATCGCCTCCAGGGCCAGCCGGTAGTCAAAATGAATATCCGCAACCAGAGGAATATTTATTCGGGTCTTGATCTCTCTCAGGTTCTCGGCCGCCGGGCGATCGGGAACCGCCACCCGGACAATCTCGCACCCCACCTCCTCCAGTCGATGGATCTGCGCCACGGTGGCCGCTGTATCCCGGGTATCAGTATTGGTCATCGACTGGACACTGATCGGCGCCCCACCCCCCACTTTTATCCCTCCAACGGAGATCTGCCTTGACTGTCTCCTCTCCACGATCCCTCCCCGGACTATAGTTTACCAGAACTCAACTTACATGAAAAACAAAAAAAAGCAAGGAGACAACATCCTTGCTTTCTTGGCTAACCCTGGGTTAGCAGGTTTTAAAAAACCTCGATCCGGATATGGTCTCCGATCTCTAACTCCTTCTTGCTCTTGGTAACCAGGGCCGTCGAGGTCTTTTCCCGGGGCTCCAGGACCACCAGTTTCCCCACATTCTCCTCGGGGATCTGTAGCCTCCTGCCCGTCATCTGGTCTTTGACCTTCTTTGCCGGACGGTAAACGGTGAAGACATTACCGGCCTCAACCCCATCAACCTTTCCTCTATCGATATGAACGATATCCCCTTCGCCTAGTAGTGAAACCGGATGTTGCGAGTCGATAATATAACCCTCCAATCCCGCCTGAGTTCCCTGGAGGATTATCTCCTTCACCGAGGGCTCAAAGGGACGGATCCAGTTCCCCCGGGAGATCACGTCGTAGGAACGAAATATCGTGGCCGTGGAAACATTCTCCCCGTTTAATTCCATTACCTCCAGCCCCCCCAGAATCTTTATCTTATATCCCATAGTCCTTCTGGTTACCGGATGGTTTACCTTCTTGCTGACGGTATAAATAGTAAATTTATCCCCTACCGCAATTCCCGAGGCATCGCCCAAGTTCAGATATACACTGTCTCCCTCCCCCAGCATGAGTTTTTCCTCCTTGGAACCCAGGATCAGTCCGGCAGCCGCCAGCTCCTCCAGAGAGATAAACCCGGCAGAGCCCATCCGGGAGTAATAGACCGTCCCCTCTTTCTTTTCCAGTTCCACCACTAACGGGCTCACCACCATCTCCTCTTTTGGGAGCTCAGCGGGCATCTCCTCACCCAGAGGGAGCTCCTCTACTCCCGTTGGCATTAGCCCCTCTTCCGGAGCGGCAGCAGCGGCCGGCAAACCAACGGCAGCGGCCGGTAATGCGGCCCTCGCCGGTGAGGGAACCAGCGCAATCGGCTCCCCGGGGAAAATCATATGAGGATCGGTAATGTATTTATTCTGTTCCCATAGCCGGGGCCAGTACCAGGCATTGTCCAGAAACCGGGCCGAGATGTCCCAGAGAGTATCACCCCGCTTGACAATATATACCTGGGTAGCCGGGCTCAGCTTCTCCTCCATCTGGGCAATCAGGTTTACTGTAAGGCCCAGTACCAACACCGCAATTACCATATTTAAAAAACTCTTTCTCATTTTCCGTCCTCCTCAATTTTCATAATTATACCATATTTATGATATATTTTAAACAAATTGAATTTAAAAGTCAACAAATTTTTCTAATTTCTCTAAAATTATTTAAAATATCATCTGCTTAGTCTATCAAGCCTCTCCTCTGCCTTACGGGCTGCCTCGCTCCCGCGGAACTCGGAGATCACCCTCAGCAGGAATATCCGGGTATTTTCCTGATCACCCATTGCCGCATAGGCGATACCTATCTTCAAGAGGGCATCAGCCACCTTGTTCCCCTCCGGAAAGTTATCGAGAACCATCTGGAACTCATCGATTGCCTGCGGATACTCCTTCAGATCGAAATAGCACTCCCCGATCCAGTACTGGGCATTGTCTGCCAATTCGTGCTGGGGAAATTGCTTCAAGAATTGACGAAAACTTGAGATCGCCTCCTGATGCATGCGGGAGCTATAATAATCATAGCCGCGGCGATAGAACTCATCCGGTCCCAGCGGTGCGGCTTTCCTGGAGACCGGGGCACTCCCTGCCTTTTTTTTATCCGAGGCTACCCCGTCCTGCTTTAACTGGAGAACCAAGGCCCTGAGTTCCTCGAGGGACTGGTAGTTATCCTTTACCTTATCGTTAAGGATAAAGAGATCGTTATTCAGCTCCTCCACCCGGCGGTCTAACCTGCTAATCGACTTATTCATTTCGGTGACCTGAGCCTGAGTCTCCTTCAGCTGGCCTTCCTGCACTCCCCCGGTTGCGCAACCTACGATCACCGTTAAAACGATAAAAAATGTTTTCTTCATCAGGATCTTACTCCCCAATAATTAAATTAAATAATAACTATTTTCTGAAATATTGTCAATATTTGCGCTCTGTTCCGTAATAAATGCTAACTTGACCTCCATTTCATTGAAACTCATCCCTGTTTTAAACGTTCCCTGAGCTCCTTCTTCAAGACCTTCCCGGCACCGCTAACGGGTATTGCCTCCAGGAAGATCACATCCCGGATCTTCTTGTAATGGGCTATCTTCGAATTGGTGAACTCCAGGATCTCGTCCCCGGTAGCCTGGACGCCCTGTTTCAGTTCCACAAAAGCCACCGGGCTCTCTCCCACCTCCAAGTCGGGCTTACCCACAACCGCACACTGCTGGACCGCCGGGTGCTTGAAGATCACCTCCTCGATCTCCCGCGGATACACATTGTATCCCTTGTAGATTATCATGTCCTTCTTCCGGTCGGTGATAAAAAAGTACCCGCCCTCATCCTCCCGGCCGATGTCTCCCGTAAAGAGCCAGCCGTTCTTGAGGACATTGGCCGTCTCTTCGGGCTTGTTCCAGTAACCCTGCATGACCTGAGGCCCCCGAATACAGATCTCCCCTTCCTCTCCTGGGGGAAGATCCTTGCCAGTATCTAAATCGACCACCTTTAATTCGGTATCGAAGACCGGGATACCCACCGAGCCCGGCCGGACGGAGGCGCGATCCGGGGGATTGGATGTTGCTCCCATAGTGCACTCGGTCAGACCGTATGCCTCAACCACCATTCCCGAGAAGGCCTCATGCATCTTTTCGAGAACGGGCAGTGCCAGAGGAGCCGCGCCGGAGCCGGCGAACTTGATCCCGGAAAGGTCGTAAGATTTAAAATCCGGGAGATTAACCAGAGGGATGTAAAGCTGAGGGGCCCCGCCCAGCATGGTGGCCCGGTATTTGCCTACCGCTTCGATATATTCCCTGGGGTCGAACCGGGGGAAGACCACCATGGTAATCCCGCCGAATATCGGGTTATTGAGATAACCGACGGTTCCCATCGCATGGAACCAGGGTACGACCACCAAAGCGGTCTCCTGGTCCTGGACGATGGGCCTGTCTTTTACGGGATCAACACCCGGCGGATAAACCGGTTTCAAGACCCCGTCAACCATCTCGATCTGGGCACCGCTGAACCAGTTACCGAACTGAAGGACATTTGCCACCACATTGGCGTGGGTGAGCATCACCCCCTTGGAGAGGCCGGTAGTGCCACCGGTATAGGCGAGGTGGGCGAGGTCGCGAGTCACATCGATGGATACCTCCTCGGTGTGAGGCTCGTATTGTTTCAACAGGGAAGCCATATCGATGGTGTCGGGAACCTCCAGCTTGCCGATGGGCTTCAGGGGGGCGCTGACCGCATTGAAGCAATCCGCAATGCTCGTGGTGATAACCCGCCTGACCTTCGTCTCCGGGATGACGGAGCTGATGCCGGGAAACAGAAGATCCAGAGAGATCAAGGTCTCGGCACCGGAGTCATTAAGCTGATAAGCCGCCTCCGGCGGGGCCAGCAGGGGACTCAACGGCGTAAAGATACCGCCGAGTCTCAGGGTCGCATAATAGGCGATGGCGAATTGCGGACAATTGGGAAGGTGGATTGCTACCCGATCACCTTTCCGAACCCCCAGGTCGGCCAGGGCGGCGGCGAACCGGTCGGTGAGCTCCTTTAATTCCTTATAAGTCAGCTCCATGCCTCCGAAGATGATCGCCAGCCGGTTCGGAACCCTAATTGCCGTCTGGTCGAGGAAGGCATATATCGGTATTTCCGGGTAGTTCAGGCTTTTGGGCCAGTCTTTCGGCCACGCTTTAAAATTCTTTGCCATGTGCTTACCTCCTGCTAAATCTGCAATCTATTTAATCGCTTACTTAGGATTTGCCCCTAAAACTTCTTAATCATCGATCCTGAAAGTCCGTATTTTCCTCATTAATCTTCTTGCTATCCCGATCGTCAGGCTTGGGCTTATCCGCTGCAGCAGCCAAAGGAATTTGGCCAGCGAGGTCACCACGATAGTCGCCCGGTTGCGCTCCACTCCCCGGAGGATAATGGAAGCGCATTTCTCGGGCGTTATCCCCTTGGGAAAAATCGCCATAACCTTTTCCCTATCAGCCCCGACTACCTTACTGGTTTGGTAAATAGGGGTTTCAATCTTGCCGGGACAAACGACACTGACTTTTACCCCGAGATCGGCGGCTTCGGCCCTAAGTGTGTGGGAGAGTCCCATTACGCCGTACTTGCTGATCGTATATGAGATTTCACCGGCGAATGGAGCTAGCCCCGCTATCGATGCCGTGTTAATAATATGCCCGAAGCCCTGCTTTACCATAACCGGATAGGCCGCAAAGACCCCGTTAATAACCCCATACAGATTCGTATCGATTACTTTCTTCCAGTCATCATAGGAGAGGTCCCGGGCCTCACCGCCTATCGCGATCCCGGCGTTGTTGAAAAGATAGTTCAATCTGCCCCATTCGGAGACGGTGTCCTCGACTAGTCTCTTAACCGCTGCCAAGTCGGTAACATCCAGGGTTACCGCTTTTGTCCGCCCGCCCGCTTTCGTTATCGATTCAACGACCTCCCCAAGCAGTTTCGAGTTTACATCAGCCAGGACTACCGACGCCCCCCGGCGCGTCAGTTCTTCCCCCAACGCCCTCCCGATTCCCGAAGCACCGCCGGTAATAATCGCCACTTTACCCTCGTATGTTTTCATATCTCACTCCTTAAGGATCTAAAATAGGGATAGCGTACGGTTTGTCAATCAGTAAGTTCTAGGTTTAGAGCAAACAGTTCAAAGTTCAGAGTACAATGTTCAGAGTGAATTTGAGCCGATCTTCCTTCGCTAAAGCTACGGCGGATTGGGATTTGGTCATTGGAATTTTGGATTTGATCACTATGTCTTCGTTATTCTTTTCAGGTCTTCGAAGATCTCCATGGTGGACTGGTACCTGTCATCTGGTTTCTTCTCAATGCACTTCATGATGATCCGGTTCAGCTCTTCCGAGATCTCCGGGTTAATGCTTCTGGGCTCGGGGGGAAGGGTATGGATGTGATGATAGCCCACATCTCCTTTCTTGAAAGGAAGCTCACCGCACAGCATCTCGAAAAACGAGACTCCCAGAGAATAGATATCGGTACGATGATTGAGTTCATCTCCCAGTATCTGCTCCGGCGACATGTAATTCGGGGTTCCTCCGACAATAGTCTGGAAGTTTAGGACCTCCTGGATCACCTTGGCCAGGCCGAAATCCATTATCTTAACCTGCTTCTCCTCGGTCCACATGATATTGCTGCTCTTGACATCCCGGTGCACAATATCGTGACTATGGGCGTAATCCAAGGCCTTGCATAACTGCCCGGCAATGAGGATAACCACATTAACCGGCAGCTTGCCGTCGCGATCAAGGATCTTTCTTATCGTCATTCCCTCGACCAGTTCCATGGCAATATAGTAGTTACCGTCCTCTACCCCGGCATCGTAGACGGTGATTATATTCGGGTGGGTAAGAACTGCCGCCGCCCGGGCCTCCCTTAAGAAGTTCTTTACCGCCAGCTCATTCTCTTTCAGGTCACTGGGAAGCATCTTATAGGCCACCATGCGGCCTAGGTGGTTATCCTTCGCCTTATAAATGACCCCCATACCTCCCCGGCCAATCTCCTCCAACAATGTGTAGCGCTTCCCCGTGCTAACAATGGGTGCCTCCGCCGGAAGTGCCTCTACCAGGGGTGCCTCTGGTAGTTCTTCCTCTTTTGCCGCTTCCTCACGGAGTTCCGTCTGCCTACCCTTGAGCTTCTCCAGCCGGTCGGCCACATCCGAGAAGACATAGTCCTCCGCCAGGATCCGGTTATAGATGGCCTCCGCTATCTTCAGGTCACCGTGCTGCTCGAGGATCATAGCCAGATTATAGTAGGAGCGCAGATTGGATTTATTTACCCCCTCGTTCTGAACGGATTTCTTGTACTTATGTATTGCAACCGTCAACTCCCCCTTCTCCCGGAAGATATCCCCCAGAAGCGAGCTGGCCTTTTTAAAATCCTGATGATCCTCCTTAATCTCCTGCAAAACCTTGATCGCCTCGTCTTTATATCCGTGCTGGTAATAATTATTTCCCGCCTCGAACAGGTACCCATTCCTCTCCAGCATCTCCGATTGCTTCTTGTAGTTTCCCAGCCTCTGATAGATCTCAGCAGCTTCCCGGTAGTTCTTCCCCTTCTCGTAGGCCGAAGCCGCCGAGCCGGGCTCCTTGCCTTTCAGGAACATCTCCGCGGCCTGGATAAAGTCCCTTTCCTTCTCGTACATCTCTGCGGCCTTTAAATAATTTCCCAGGTTCCGGTAAATCTCCGCGGCCTCCTGAAAGTGCTCCCCCTGCTCGAAGGACTGGGCCGCCGCCAAGGTGTCCCCTTCGGACTTGAGCGCCCTCCCCCTCAGCTCGGCCGCCTGCTTGGTGTCACCCATCTTTTCGTAGACCTCCGCCGCCTTGGCTTCCTCGTTCCCCTCCAGATAAAGCTCCGCCGCCCTCTTCAGGTCATTGCCCTTCAGGGCAGCCTCCGCCGCCTTCTTATAAAACCCCCCGTGGGAAAATAAATCGACCGCCTTGGCCATCATCCCGCACTTCTGGTAAAGTTCCCCACCCTTTTGGGCCAGGTTATCCATACGCTTTTTCTTCTCCTTGGGAATGATCTCCCCCCCCCTGATGCTTGACTTTTCCTCCCAGTAGGCTTTCTCGTAAAGGGCAGCGGCCTTCTGGATATCCCTGGCTTCGGAAAACATCTCGGCTGCCCTCTGGAAAAAGGAACCTTTCTCAAAGCACTCGCCGGCCCGGGTAAAATCCTTGTCCTTCTCGTACATCTCCCCGGCCAGGGTATACTTGCCGCCCTTCTTATAGAACTCGGCCGCCTGGGAGTACTTCCTTCGATTGGCATAAATCACGGCGGCTTTGCTGAAATCTCCCGACTGCTCGTACATCCTCGAGGCCTTCTGAAATTGTCCTTTCTCCAGGTATACGTCCGCTGCCCGACTGTAGGCCCGAGCCTTGAGATACATATCCAGGGCATCGTCAAGCATACCTGCTGTCTGGTAGAGTTCCCCGGCATGCAGATAGTTTTTTGCTTTTGCGTAAGCATGGGCACTCTTTGCTAACGACCTCTTACTTACCCTCATGGCCTCGGGAGACTTAGGCCGGAAGCGTCGGAAAATCTTCCAGGCAATCCTGATAACCACTAGGGCCACCACTATCTGGAGGGTGATAATGATATAGTTATTGTAATCATTATAGTAGGGCTCGATAAGCTGAAACAGCCCGGATTCCTTGAACTTATCCACTTCCGAGGCAATGAACTCCTTCAGCTTCACCAAATTCTCCTGCACGGAGGAAACCCACCACCCCCCTGATCTCAGTAGGCTATCCAAGACCGAGCCCTTCATTTAAACAGTCCTCCCTGAGTTTTATTGAAATGCTCATAGGCCAACCTAGTTGCCACTCTACCCCGGGGGGTACGATCCAGGAACCCCCCCTGAATTAAGAACGGCTCATAGACATCCTCAATGGTTTCCTTCTCCTCGCCGATAGCTGCCGAGAGAGTATCCAGTCCCACCGGCCCCCCATCAAACTTCTCGATTATGGTAAGCAGGATCTTCTGATCCATTATATCAAAGCCTCTGCTGTCCACATCCAGCATCTTCAGGGCCTGCTCGGATACCTCCTTGGTAATTATTCCCTCACCCTTTACCTCAGCATAGTCCCTGACCCGGCGGAGTAAACGATTGGCAACCCGGGGTGTCCCGCGAGCCCGGTTAGCGATCTCAAGATCCCCTCCGCCCTGAACCTCAATATCCAATATCCTTGCCGAGCGGCTGATTATCTCGCGCAACTCCTCCGGGGAATAATAATCCAGTCGGAAAATAACTCCGAACCGGTCCCGCAGGGGAGAAGTAAGTAGGCCTGCTCTGGTAGTTGCTCCCACTAGGGTAAATCGGGGAAGCTTGTATTTCATTGAGCGGGCGTTGGGGCCCTGGCCGATGATGATATCCAGCTCATAGTCCTCCATTGCCGGATACAGGCTCTCCTCGACTACCCGATTCAACCGGTGGATCTCATCAATGAAGAAGACATCCCGCTCCTCCAGGTTGGTAAGCAAGGCCGCCAGGTCCCCGGAATGCTCCAGGGCCGGACCGGAGGTAGCCTTGATGTTTACCCGCAGTTCATTGGCAATAATATAAGCAAGGGTAGTTTTCCCCAAGCCCGGGGGACCATAGAAGAGAACATGATCCAAGGGCTCACCCCTTCTCCTTGCCGCCTCGATGAAGATGCTCAGATTTTCCTTGACCTTGGTCTGACCGACATACTCGTCGATCACCTGAGGACGTAAGGTAGCATCATATTTCTTATCATCCTCAATTATTTCGGGAGATAGTTTGTGCGGGTCCATATTAATTATCTTGCCAGAAACCGGAGGGTATCCTTAAATAGGTGTTCAAAATCGGCCTCTTCCTTGCCCTCCCTGCCGACCCTATCTAAGGCCTTTTTCACCTCCCCGGTCCGATATCCCAGATTCACCAGCGCCGAGAGCACATCATCCATAACCTGGAGGTGCCCTGCTTCCCCTTCCGGCACAGTTACTTCGTCCCGTGACATCCCGGGTATCTTATCCTTAAGCTCCAGGACTAATCTTTCGGCAGTCTTCCTCCCCACCCCGGGAATCGCACTCAGCCTTCCCCGATCACCACTGCTCAGGGCCTGTCTCAATTCTTCCGCTGGTATTCCCGAAAGGATATTCCTCGCCAGCCGGGGTCCTATGCCCGATACCCCTACTAAAAGCTGAAAAATCCCCTTTTCCTCTGGAGTTAAAAAGCCAAAAAGCTGAAGGGCGTCCTCCCGAACATGAGTATATATATGGAGGCTGACTTCTGAGTCATTCTGGGGCACTTTGTAGAAGGTTGACAGAGGGATTTGAACTTGATATCCTACTCCACCGACATTAACAATGAGATATTCAAAGCACTTATAGACTAGCTTTCCAGTGAGTAGGGCAATCATAATTAGACGCAAGATAAAGGTTTCAACGAATTCCCTTCAACCCTTGAGTCTCTCTTCTGTCCTGAAAGAATGAATATGGCATATGGCTACTGCTAGGGCGTCCGAAGCATCGATTTGGGCAATTTCGGGCAGGTTAAGCAGAGTTTTTACCATTCTCTGAACCTGCTTTTTCCCTGCCCTTCCATATCCCACCACTGCCTGTTTGATTTCCAAAGGAGTATATTCACATACATCTATCCCCGAGTGAACCGCACAGAGCAGAATCACCCCCCGGCAGTGAGCAAGCTTTAAGGCAGCCCTTGCATTTCGGGCATAAAAGATATCCTCCACTGCCATTACCTCGGGAGAGAACTGTTTGACAACGAGCTTCAGCCTCTCGTAGATCTCTTTCAATCTTTGAGGGTAATCAGCATTAGAATCAGTAAATATCCCACCGTTATCAATATGGAGCAGTCGGTTATTTTCTTCCTCAATGACCCCATACCCGGTAACTATAGAGCCAGGATCAATGCCCAGCACTCTCATCTTCTTTACCGTAAAGTAAGTACATACTTAGACTGTCAGGACCCGCTCAATTTTTCCATTTCTGCTGATGGGATATCGAAATTTGCATAAACGCTCTGCACATCATCACTCTCTTCCAGTGCCTCCATTAGGCTAAGCATCTGTTGAGCCTCTTTCCCCCCCAATTCAATCCTATTCTGTGGAATCATACTTATCTCTGCCAGAGTATAAGATAATTCTTTCCCGTCAAATGCATCTCTGACATCATTAAATTTAGCGGGACTCGAGTATACCTCAAAGATTCCGTCCTCTTCAATATCGACAATATCATCAGCCCCAGCCTCCAGAGCTATCTCCATTAGACTATCCTCACTCACCTTATCCTTATCGAAGGTGAAAAGCCCTTTTCTCTCAAACATCCAGGCCACACAGCCAGTCTCACCCAGGTTACCACCTTTCTTCGAGAAAATATAACGAATCTCGGCAGCACTTCGCTTTTTATTGTCAGTCAGCACTTCTACTAGAACCGCAACCCCACTGGGGCCATACCCCTCATAACTGACCTCTTCGTAGGCTGCTCCTTCTATTTCTCCGGTTCCCCTTTTGATCGCATTTTCAATATTTGCCTTGGGCATGTTTTCTGCCTTTGCCGCTGCGATCGCCGTGCGAAGCCGGGGATTGCCCTCAGGGTCTCCCCCTCCAATCTTGGCAGCCACCGTGATCTCTTTAATCAGCCGGGAGAAGATCTTGCCTCTCTTGGCATCCTCCCGCCCTTTTTTGTGCTTGATGGTGCTCCATTTTGAATGTCC
>CP070770.1:0-27280 GCA_020345765.1 Deltaproteobacteria bacterium | reverse complement strand
ACTATTTTCCTCCCCGGAGGGCCTGGTGCCTGGCAGATTCGTTTTACCCCCGGCCGAGGGGAGAGTGTTGACCATAAGGATTACGCCGATCTCCCCCTCAAGCTTGCCACCGCTACCCTGGCTACCTGTGGTGCCTGCGAGATTATGGGCACGGCCAATACATTTCAGTGCCTGGCCGAGTCAATGGGCCTTACCCTGCCCGGTTCAGCCAATGTCCCGGCCTTCCATGCCGATAAGCTCCGCTTTGCCCGTAAAGCCGGGATCCGGATCGTTGGTATGGTCGAGGAAGAGCTCACCGCCCGGAAAATCCTGACCAGGGAGGCCCTGGAAAACGCACTGATGGTTGACCTGGCTATCGGTGGTTCCACTAACTCCACCCTCCATCTTCCGGCGATTGCCCGTGAGCTCGACATCGAGCTTCCCCTTTCCGCTTTTAACGATTTCAATAAAAGGATACCAACTCTTTGCGCAATCACCCCGAACGGTCCTTACGGAGTTGTCGACCTCTACAGTGCGGGCGGCATCCCGGCAGTAATGAAGATAATTGCTGATGATATCCATCTTGATGCGTTAACTGTAACCGGGGAAACAATCAACAAGATAGTGGCTGATGCTGAGGTCCTGGATCCCCGGGTAATACCTCCCCGGGATAAACCCCACCTATCGGAAGGCGGAACCGTAGCCCTCTTCGGAAATCTGGCACCCGAGGGCGCGGTGGTCAAACAATCAGCAGTGACTCCGGAGATGAGAAAATTTACGGGTAAGACAATCGTTGCCGACTCCGAGACCCAGGCATTTGATATTCTGCGTCAGCAGAAGGTAAAAGATGGCAATGTCCTTGTTATTCGTTACGAAGGGCCTAAAGGTGCTCCGGGAATGCCAGAGATGCTCAGCGTAACGATGATGCTCGACCTTATGGGGATGAAAAAGGTAGCGCTTGTCACCGACGGGCGCTTCTCCGGCGCCACCTACGGCCCCTGCATCGGTCATATCTCACCGGAGGCCTATGATGGAGGACCACTGGCCGCAGTCAGGGACGGTGATGAAATCACAATTGACATTCCCAACCGCAAGCTCGAGGTTAAGCTCTCGGAGAACGAGATCAAGAAAAGGCTAAAGGATTTCAAGCCCCTGGAGCGGGAAGTCCCTCCCGGGTACATGCGCCGCTACCGCGCCTCCGTCAGCTCCCCGGCCCGGGGGGCGGTGCTAAAATAAATAGGGCTTACGCTCTACTTTCCAGTGAATAAACCCTGAAAGGAGGTAAGCCCTATAAAGTGGTTGGTATATTACTATCGTCGTCTGTCTAAAGTGGATGATCTCTCAATTGTTCTAATATCTCCGTTCCCTTCTCGGTCTGTTGCCGCCGCCACTTCGAGGTGGTCGGGCTTCGTCAATCTTCAAGGAACGTCCCTGAAAATCTGCACCGTTCAATGCTTCTTTTGCTGCTTCGGCTTCCGATGGGTTAGACATTTCAACAAAACCAAAACCTCTACCTACAATTACATTTACCTGTTTAACTTCACCATGGCCGGAAAATAATTCCTCCAGCTGCTCGTTAGTTACCGAATAACTAAGATTCCCAACATAAAGTTTGCTACCTTGCACTCTTACCTCCTTATTACTTCTTCTTTACCCCATCGGAAAATATCAAATTCTCAGCAAGCACATGGTGTAAAACATAATCTTTTCTAACGGGGTGCCTTTCTCTGTCCAATAACATCTCTTTCGGAGGCAGAAGCCGGACAGCAATTCTAACCCCTTTATTAACAATATTATTGAGGACAAGAGAACTCTTATTAAAACCTGTCCGAAAATTAATTGACTTTCTTAATCACCTCCTTTCAGTATATACCATCCACCTTATTATAATTACATTACCTCTTGAAATTGTCAAGATTTAAACGGTTTTCATTTCAGGTGCTTTTTGCCGTCTCCCGGAAAAACTCCCGCATTCTTCTATAAAGCTCTCGATAACGCTGGTATCCCTCATGGTAGATGTTCTGATACTCCTTTCTCGGCTCGAACACCCGCTCCACCTGGCCGTGTCCTTCACATGCCTCATCAACACTGGAGTATACACCGCTGCCTACGCTGGCCAGCAGCGCCGCCCCGTATGCCGGCCCCGGGTTTTCCTGCAGGCGGCTGATCGTGATACCCAGCACATCGGCCGTAATCTGGCACCAGAGGTCGCTGCGTGCTCCCCCACCCGAGATCAGGGCCTGATCCCATTCGATCCCCGCCCCGCGAATCAACTCCAGGCAGTCATGCAGTCCGTATGACACTCCCTCAATCACCGCCCTGGCCATCTCACCACGGCCTGAGCTGAGCGAAAGCCCGGTAAACAGTCCCCGGGCGTGAGGGTCGTTGTGGGGGGTGCGCTCGCCCGAGAGATAAGGCAGGAACAGCACACCGCCGGCCCCCGGGAGCACACTCTCAGCCTTCTTATTAAGCTCCTCGAAGGAATCGCCTCCTCCAAGTTGATCGTGGAACCACTGGTATGCCCCGGCTGCCGAAAGCATAACGCCCATGGCGTGCCAGCGGCCGGGCACCGTATGGCAGAAGGTATGGATCCTGCCTTCCGGTTCCGGACGATGTTCTGCGGTAGGCGAAAAGACCACCCCGGAAGTCCCGAGTGAAATGCAGATCTGGCCGGGACGGACCACGCCGTTGCCCACCGCGCCGGCAGCCTGATCCCCCCCGCCTCCTATTACCGGAGTCCCCGCGGAGAGCCCGGTCCTCTTGGATGCAGCCTCGCTCACATGTCCGGTCACCTCCGGTGACTCGAAGCATCGCGGCATAATCTCCGGTTCCAGATCCAGTGTCTCGAGGATCTCAGTGCTCCAGGCACGGCGGCCTACATCGAAGAGTAATGTACCCGAGGCATCACTTACCTCGGTTGCCCGCTCACCGGTGAGCTGGAGCCTGATATAGTCCTTGGCCACCAGCAGGTGCCTCAGTCTCTGGTAGTGCTCGGGTTCATGGTTACGCAGCCAGAGGACTTTCGTTGCGGTGAATCCCTCGAGGGCCAGATTGGAGGTAAGCCGGATTAAGCGAGAGACCCCTCCGACCCTCTCCTCGATCTCACGACACTCGGCCTCGGTGCGCGTGTCGTTCCAGAGCAGGGCCGGTCGGATCACCCGATCGTTCTTATCGAGGAAGACCGAACTGTGCATCTGCCCGGTTAATCCCACCCCACGGACCTCGGCCCCGCGGCTCCGCGCAATTTCAGTTAGGCTTGAGAGCACCTCGGCCGATCGGTTCCACCAATCGGCCGGGTCCTGTTCGTTCCAGCCGGGTCGTGGCGTTGAGAGCGGATAATCGAGTTCGGCTTCATACTGGATCACCCCCCTATCGTCAATTAATACCGCCTTGGATCCGCTGGTGCCGATGTCGATCCCGATGAAAAAACCGGTGCTGATCATTTTAACTCTGCCTGTCGCTTCTCTAATATTCTGCGCTCAAATCCCTCGTCCAGACCGAGGGCATTGAATACTTCGGTGTAGGCCGCCACTGCATCACTCTTTGCCTGGGCTGACCGCAGTCTTTCGGTATCGATACGCTCGGCTATCTCCCAGATAAACTCCCACTGCAGAATTGAGCGCCGGAGCGCGGCCACCTGGTCTTCGGTATAAGGGAAGAGGTCGAAGCCGATGCGCTCGCCGTTGGCACCGTAATTCCGGAGCTGAAGCTCCTTACAGAGAGCCAGGGTCTCCATGAAGCAGAGGGCACCGACCATGTTATCGTCGTCAAAGCTGCCCCAGCCCGAATTGCCGTGATGATGACCCAGGAGGCCCTCGGCGCACAGCAGCGCGGCGTATTCGGCCAGCGGCTCGCCATTCATGATCAGGTGCTGCCAGTCCATGTTGATCTTAAGCCGGGATACATCGACCCCGCACTCGTTCACCTTCTTGATCACGAACATTGTCATCCCGATGTCGCGCATGAGGATTCGCATTGCGGGCTCGGAGTTCTTATGCTCGAGCAGCACGGTAACACCCTTAGAGGCCGCGTGCTCTACGACCCCGGCGATCCCCTCGATAAACCAGTTCCATGAGTTCACCGGATTAACCTGGAAGGGGTAGTTATATCCTTCGCCCCCCGGCCAGATGATGAACTTGGCTCCAATTTTGGCGGCAAGATCTACCCCCTGACATGCTATCCTGACCGTCTCGCTCCGGATCTCCTTGTCCGGGTTAATGAAGCTGCCCAGGGAATATCGGGGATTGGAAAAGAGCCCGAGGGCCAGGCAGTATATGTCCACATGGCCCAGACATGCTCGAACCTGTTCCAGGTTTTCCTCGTTCAGCTCACCCGGGTAGTGGTATTCGAGCCCGTCGAGAAGGGGTCCGAGGCCGTCCACCG
Organism: Deltaproteobacteria bacterium; assembly: GCA_020345765.1. Taxonomy (GTDB): domain Bacteria; phylum Desulfobacterota. Next base: position 22,918 of record CP070770.1, on the reverse strand, counting down.
CCCGCGTCGTCCATTCCACCGTGCTCTGCTCCTTCGCCTCCGGATGATAGCCACCCGGCATGAATCGGGTCGCGTTAGGACCGAGCCCCCAGATACCGATAGAATTTTTCAGCCTTTTCATCTCATTACCCTCCTCATTCGAAGTATGGATTCGTTTACAAGAACGGAATAGCCAGTACTTAGATTATACCCCATCCCTTAGCTTATCTAAAGTATTTTCGGCTTTATTGGTAAATTCTGTTACCAGATCTATTAAATCGTTTTTCAATCATTAAAACTTGCCGTATTGGCCGGTCAGGGGGTCCTGGAAGACGGGGAGATGCGGCGGATAGAATGTGAAGACAATAAAAGCCGTGGCAATAAGAGCGAGGACGACGGCACCGATTAAGTTAATCCTTCTATGTAGTTCCCGTCCAACCATTATTTTGTAGCTTAAATACTGGGCAATAAAAACCGCTAAGAAAAACGTTGCGATATCTATAATAAGTATATGTGTCCCAAGCGCTGAAGTGTAGGTATAGAATATTAATGAAATGCTTAGCGGGATACTTATAATGCCCACTGCCTTTGCACCAAAAAAGTTTTTAGACAGGTCTTTAATAAAGATAAATTCGGTCACGGCAAATAATACTGCCGGCCAGACCCCCAATTTGAAGTGCTCCCAGACACTCTCGTTGACGGCCCCCATGATTCCTGCCAATAAATGATGTCCGCTCCATTCGTAGATAAAATGAAGCAGGTTTCCCGAAACCGCGATAAAGAAAAATCCGGTTATCTCCCATATTAGAATTTTTTTCATATTGGGCAGATTATAACATTTTGGTGGAGAGCATAAAAGACTAAAGCCAAGTTAATTTTTCGAGGTGGAACGGCAATCTTTTCTTTCGATCAAAATTTTGTATCTTTCCAAGTCTGGGCAAAACACTTGACATCTTGATAATATGTTGTTATATTTAGATATGTAAATATACATATATCTAATCGGGTGTCAAAATGAGAGATTTAGTTAAAGTACTTAAGGCCCTCTCCGATCCCATGCGGATCAGGATAGTGAAGCTACTTGAAAAAAAGAAGATGTGTGTTTGCGAGCTCACCGAAGTCCTCAATATTGGTCAGCCGAGTGTTTCCCATCACCTCCGGATACTTAAGGATGCGGGCTTGGTGGTTGACCTGCGGGACGGCTTATGGATTGACTATGAACTATCGGAAGAGAAATACAACAAATATGCTTCTCAATTACTCGATCTGATTTCAAATTGTCTTACCAATGACCCGAAGATACTGGACGATTTAAAGGCGGCTAAGAAGGTAAATCGTGAAGAGATTTGTAAAAGGTAATATCTAAAGAATACACAAATTAATTTCATCGATATTCATATACTTTTTATCAAGAGGCAAAGTTATGAACACTGGAGATGCGGGTCCGAAGTCTGAAAGGAAGGGTGGGTTGTCCTTTCTGGACCGGTTTCTGACCTTATGGATCTTTCTTGCCATGGCGATTGGAGTCGCTTGGGGTTACCTGTATCCGGGCATAGCCGATTTTTGGAACAGGTTCAGTGTGGGCACGACCAACATTCCTATCGCCGTCGGTCTGATTCTGATGATGTACCCTCCCCTGGCCAAGGTGCGCTATGAGGAGATGGGCAGGGTCTTCAAGAATTACCGGGTGCTAATACTGAGTCTTGTCCAGAACTGGGTGATCGGGCCGGTATTCATGTTCTTACTTGCTATCATCTTCCTGCACTCATTCCCGGAATACATGGTGGGGCTAATCATGATTGGACTGGCCCGCTGCATCGCCATGGTAATTGTGTGGAACGACCTAGCTGAGGGTGATGCCGAGTATGCCGCCGGTCTGGTGGCTTTCAACTCGGTCTTCCAGGTCCTGTTCTTTTCGGTTTACGCCTGGATATTCATCACTGTCCTGCCGCCGCTGTTCGGTCTCTCGGGAGCGGTAGTCGAGGTTACTATCTCCCAGATAGCGAAGAGCGTGTTCATTTACCTGGGTATTCCTTTCTTGGCGGGAATCATAACGCGCTTCGGTCTGATAAAGATAAAGGATAAGCTTTGGTATCAAGACAAATTCATCCCCCGGATCAGCCCCATCACCCTGATCGCTCTCTTGTTCACTATCATCGTGATGTTCTCCCTGAAAGGCGAGTATATCGTCAAGATCCCGATCGATGTAGTCCGGGTGGCTGTCCCGCTTCTCATCTATTTCGTGTTTATGTTCGTGCTGAGCTTCTTCCTCTCCCGGAAGGCAGGTGCAGATTACGCAAGGTCCGCCACCCTGAGCTTTACCGCCGCATCGAACAACTTTGAGTTGGCCATTGCAGTAGCAGTGGCGGTATTCGGGATCCAGTCCGGCGTTGCCTTTGCTGCGGTTATCGGGCCGCTGGTCGAGGTCCCGGTACTTATCAGCCTCGTCAACCTGTCGCTTTACTTCCGGAGAAGATTTTTCCTCGAGAGAGCCTGAATGATCTACGTACTATGAGTGACCGAAAAAAGTTTATCTATCTTGTTCTGGCATTTATCGCGGCCTACTTGATACCTTTTAACCATCCGCGCGTTAAGGTAGCGATACTGGAGGCGTTCTTCATGCTCAAGGAATATGCGCATGAACACTTACTCCTCTGCCTGGTTCCGGCTTTCTTCATTGCTGGTGGTATCACAGTGTTCATCTCCCAGGCCTCGGTGATCAAGTATTTCGGTGCGGAGGCCAAGAAAGTTCTGGCTTACGGTATGGCCTCGGTCTCGGGTTCTATCCTGGCCGTTTGTTCGTGCACCGTACTCCCTCTCTTTACCGGCATCTACCAGCGCGGTGCCGGGATCGGTCCGGCCACGGCGTTCTTATACTCGGGCCCGGCGATCAATGTTTTGGCTATTATACTCACAGCCCGGGTCCTGGGTTTAAAGATGGGGCTTGCTCGGGCCTTAGGCGCGATTCTTTTCTCGATCGTCATCGGACTTTTGATGGCATTTATCTACCGTCAGCAGGATAAGGAGAGGCTGACCGTCCCCGGCATCGAGACCATGGAGATCGAGAAGTCACGGAAGCTTTGGCAGGAATTAGTCTACTTCAGCCTGATGATAGCTTTTCTGGTTTTTGCTAACTGGAGCAATCCCGCGGAGCCCGATGGTTTATGGAGTGCAATCTACAATGTAAAGTGGTATCTTTCTGCTCTTTTCCTAATCCTGCTCGTCCCGGTGCTGTGGCTCTGGTTTAAGAAGGATGAGCTCAAGGACTGGGCACGCGAGACTTACGGCTTCGCCCTACTCATCCTGCCACTACTTTTCATCGGCGTTTTGGCCGCCGGCTTCTTCCTGGGGCGTCCCGGACACGAGGCGATTATTCCCTCTAAATATGTGGAAGCGGTGGTTGGCGCTGAGCCTGAGCAGTTTTTTATTCTGACCGGGTTAACCATTGGCAGTCTGCATGACTTCATCGAAGCAATCTGGTCGATCTGGACCTGCTTCTTTGCCTCGGTCTCCGGGGCTCTTATGTACTTTGCTACCCTCACCGAGATACCGATCCTGGAAAGCCTGATGGGCGCAGGCATGGGCAACGGTCCTGCTCTGGCGCTTCTGCTTGCGGGACCGGCGGTATCTCTACCCAACATGCTCGTGATCAGAGGGGTGCTGGGTACCCAAAAAACCCTGACCTATGTCGCCCTGGTGGTGCTTATGGCCACTTTATCGGGTCTAATTTACGGATTTTTCTTTGATTAAGACAAAGGAGTCGGGACATGCTTGAGATGAAGCGTAAAGCCCTTGCCCTGGAGCCACAGGAGCTCATGGAGCTGGAGCGGATCATAACCGACGAGGACCGGGAAGGGGCGTTCAGGTTTCTGAAAAAGAACATATATCGGAAATTTATTACCTCTCAGCAAGACCGGTTAAAGTCGCATCTTGACGGAGACCACGATCCGGTTGGTTCATTTAAGGAAAAGAAATAGTAAAGCAGAAGAGTTAAATAAAAGGAGGCAGTAATGGGGAAAATGAATATCAAGGTATTGGGACCGGGATGCATGAACTGCAGGAAGCTCCTCGAGACCACCGAAGCCGCGGTGAAAGAACTTGCAGTGGATGCGGAGGTAGAGCATGTAACCGATATGGAGGAAATCCAAAAATATGTCATGATGACACCGGGACTAGTGATCGACGATAAGCTGGCCCACCAGGGCAAGCCTTTACCAAACCTTGAAAAAATAAAATCTCTTATCCGGAACGCATCGTAAGTGTAGAAGAAGATAAAGGAGCGAACAGTGAAACATATTCGGAAAGCTACGAAACCGGCCATTTTTTTCTCGGTAATTTTTTTATTTTCGTTTTTCGCCTCGGCTTGTTCGGGCAAGACAAAGAGCGAAGATCCCGGCCAAACGGCCGTCGTGGAAAATAAGGCCGAGGGAGAAAAATCCCTTGCCCAAATAATATTTATAACTACCAGTAAAGCATGCCGTTGCACGATGGACCGCTGCGGTAACGGAGAACAGGCACTGACTGCAGCCATGTATAGGCACCCGGATGCTCCTCAGGTGGAGAGGCTCGATCATGCCCGGGAAAAAGATCGTGTGAATCAAATTATCAAAAAATACCAGGCGGTGATGCTTCCAATCATTTTTTTTATTGACAAAGATGGAAACCTTCTCGACACGCTCGAGGGCGAATTCTATGAAGAAGATGTCAATGAGATCCTTGACCAATATGCCGGGGTCCGCTGATGGCTGAGATCAATCAATGGCTGGTAGCACTTGCCCAGTCCAGTCCCTGGTTCGCTCCCGTTGCTGTATTTATCGGCGGGATGCTTACCGCCTCCAACCCGTGCGTTCTCGCTATGGTCCCTCTCATGATTGGTTATGTCAGCGGAGAAAAAAGCGTCAAAGGGTGGCGGGAAGGTCTGGTCATATCATTTTTCTTCGTTGCCGGGCTCTCTTTCGTATTCGCAATAATGGGAATGTTGGCCGCGCTCGGCGGCAGGCTTCTCGGCGACGTGGGACCTTACTGGCCATACATCGTAGGAACAGTGGCGATCCTGATGGGTCTGCACCTTGCCGAGATTGTCCGAGTGCCCGTACCCGCCTGGTCGGGTTTCACTCCTAAGCACAAGGGGATACTCGGAGCACTCATCCTGGGCGCCATGTTCGGGATCGTATCCGCTCCTTGCGCGGTGCCGATCCTGGCTCTGGTTTTAACTTGGATCGCAGCAAAGGGTATAAATGTGTTAACTGGAGCAATTCTGCTTATCATCTACGCTTTCGGTCACAGTGTCCTAATACTCCTGGTCGGGACCAGTATGGGTTGGGCGAAAAGATTGATCGAAGAAGGTTCCTTTCGCTCAATAGGGAATAGGCTCCGTAAAGCCGGCGGGATCCTCGTCGTGATGGTCGGGGTCTATTTAGTAATTTCAAAACTTCTGGTCACCTTATAAGGAGATGCGTATGTCGGTTAAGCAGATAAATATCGGGGGCAGCCCGGTAGGACTTAGTGACCTGGATGAGATTTTTAAGCAGATACGGGATACGGAAATCAGGGATAAAGAGGAACTTAAAAATTTCCTGCTCAAAGAAGTAAAGTCCAAGAACTATGTACCTTCGCAAATGGAAGACACCTATCGAGAGGCATTATTCGAGGAATACCAGGTCTTCACCGGGGAGCTTAAAGCCAGGTCGACTGAAGGAGCCGTCCCCGAGATCCGGGTTTACGGTGCGGGATGCCCGCGCTGCGAAAAGCTGGACCGGATGACCATGGATATTATCGCAAACAAGGATATTACCGCTGACTACCGATATGTGACGGACGCACGCGAGATCGCAGACCAGGGGATTCTGGCCACTCCGACCATGACCGTAAACGATCAGGTGGTGCTTACCGGCAATGTGCCGGGCCCTCAGCAGCTCGAAAAACTGATCACGCAGGCCCTGGATAAAACCTCTTCCCGTAAATAACCGGCAGGTATATAAGGAATTATACTTATCCCTTCCGATTTCAATTCCCTCTGACCCGATACTTCATTGAAATAAACTCCGTAATCAGGATCAGGAGGAGCAGTAACGGAATTGCATAGAGGCTTTCTTCCGGCCAGAAAAGCCCAAACCCAAAGGTTTTCCAGGAAAAAGGAAACAGGAGAAGATGCTCGGGGACGATATATTTCTGAAAGAAATCAATCAAGAGATGAAGGTATGCCCCTGTGACCAGGCTTATCAGGATACCCTTTCTCAAACGTTCCTCAAACAAGTAAGCTATCAGCCAGCAGGTAAAAAACAAAGGAATCGGTGTATGGAAGGGTGAAACTACCCAATATGTTTTAGGGAACGGGATAAAAAAAGAACGTGTCAATATGTCCGGCAGTATCGTCCCTAAATAGAAGGTAGCACTATACTTTAATACTTTTGTCCATCTGACAAGTATATATGCTACGGAAAAATGTGTAACTAAATCCGGCATCAGCGTTCCATAAACATCGTCTCTCGTAAAACAAACCTGTATTTCCTGAAGAATATCCAGCCAACAAGGATTACCGTCATAATCGAGATGACTATCTTTAATATTCTATACTTATATATGTGTATCTCTTTGACTACGAGATGTCCTTCCTTATGGAAGGTTACCCTCATAGTAACGTAGTCACCCTTTTTCAGGTTCTCCATAGGGCCGAAAACCATTACCTTCCTGTTGCCTTGAAATATCTCGAACCTATCTTGAAAAACCTCACCTATTTTTGGTGCTTTTCTGAATATTAGCTCCCTGTTGTCATATTTCTCCGGCTCCGACAAACACTCCCAAAGGGTCAAATCCTTCTTTGGCCGGTTCGTCTGGCTGTAAATACAAGATAGAATTAATACCAGTAATAAGCCGGCTACCTTTTGTGTCCGGTATCTGTCGGTCAACATCAGCATGGTTCAATCCTTAAGGGATTTCGACCGACCCCTCTCCGCAAGCCACCCAACCAGCGGTGGAACCCAGCACAGGTTAGCGGCGATCGTCTCGATTGCCGTGTATGTCTGGGTATCGGGAACAAAACCGAAAACCCGCGCAATCAGTAATCCGGCCGGAACGAGGAGGATAATGCTCAGTCCGGCGATCATGACCGGATGACGCAGATATCTGCTCAGTGCGGGTATTAGGGCACCCTCCCGCCTGCGCAGGAATAAGAATCCGGAGACATTGGCGCCGATCTGGTCAGATAAGGCATAGAAGTAGGGGATATAAAATGCCTCAATACCATATACATCCACGCCCAACAGGCGGCTTCCCCAGTCTATGACCCAGGGGAAGATCATCCCCAGAAGTTTTCCCCAACCGTAGGCTTCGGCCATGCTCCCGGCCGCGCCGGAGATGCGCTTCCTCAGCGAGAATATCCCTTCGAAAATACTCTCGCCCTCTCCTGACAGGGTGCGAACGACCCATTGACCGATCCCGCTCTTATGGAATCCGAAATAGTCCAGCATCCCGCCCAGGATCAACCCGCCGACAAATCCGCCTGCCGTGTACTTGATAAGCTCGCCGAACTCCTCGCCCTCCAGCTCCTCCTCTGATTCCTCTAACGATTCTTTCTCGCCTTCTGCCATAAATAATAAATGCTCCGTAAAAATTTAGTCCCCTGGTTACCCCGGTCAATCTTAACCCAATCCCATTATGGACATCGCCTGCCTCACCGGACCCCTTTCTTCTTGGCAAGCTCAAGGGTGGTCTTAAGCCCCATCCTCCTGATACTCTGAACGGCGAGCCGGAACGGGGTGAGGGTATAGAATTTCTTACCGTATTTTCTCAGGGCTCTTTCGTTGATCGCTATTCCCAGCCCCGGGGTATTGGGTACCGGAATGGTGCCCCGGGGCGAAACCACTATCGGGCTTTCCAGAACAGCGTCCCGTGATGCGGGTATCCAGCCGGGAGACTCGTAGGGGTACTCAAGATAGGTTTTCCTCGGAAAGGCGGCGTAAACCTGAAGGTTGATAAGGAGTCCAATCCCGTTGGTCCAGGTATGGGGAGAGAAGCCGAGATCCCGGCGCAGGCATTCCTCCATGACCTTCCGGGATGCGGAGATCCCGCCGGCGAACGTTGCATCCGGCTGGTAGATATTAAAGCAGCCCTTCTCGATCATTATCTTGAGCTCGTGCCAGCCGGCGCTCAATTCCCCGCCCGCAATCGGGGTTTTAGTGGCCTCCCGCAGGGCACTGAGGTCGTCGTAAGCATACATGTCCAGGGGCTCCTCCAGCCAGAGGACCCCTAATCTCTCGCACTCCCGGGCATAGGATATTGCCCTGCCCAGATCCCACCGGGGTGGCTCATCGATAATGGTAACCAGCCATCCCTGATTGGCGTCCACCATGATCCCGAAATCATCCCCTACTCTTTTCCGGACCTCCCTGACAATATCGACATCCTCCTCCATGGTAGCGGAACGGACCCTGAGTTTTACCGCCTTGAATCCCAGTTCACGGATCTTATCGATAGATTCCAGTCTTTTTTTTGCCGGCTGAATCTCACCGGTAGAACAGTACACCCTTACCTCTTTTACTTCCTCCTCCCTCTCCTGGAGGAGCTTGTAGACCGGCTTCCCCTCCATCTTCCCCCTGATATCCCAAAAGGCCGGCTCAATCCATGAGTTCCTCCAGCCCAGGTAGGAGACCTCCTTCAACCGCTGATTTATCTTCCCCACATCGGTAGGGTCCAGTCCCATCAGGTATGGTCCGATCAGCTTCCCCAGCCCCTGCCGCTCCGTCTCGAAAGAAACCCCGGCACTTACCCCCACAATCCCGTCGTCGGTAGTCAGCCGGATCAGGGTAAATCGGTTATGGAGCTGGGGGTATCCCGAGATCCAGGAGGGATAAAACGGCTTTTTTAACGGAATGTCCACATTAAATAACTCTATCCTCTGAATCTTACTCATAATGAATATCTCCTTTCTCCTGCATTACTATAGGATAAAATCTATCAGACCGGCAGTATTGAGTCAATATAATCCTGTCGGGAGCTCCCGGAATTTTATAGCAGAAGGTAGTTTGGTATCCGGTTGGTGATAAGAAGCGGGAAGGTAAACACTATCCGATACGGCTGTTGGCGGGGATCTTGAACGCCCGGGCAAGATTTCGGGCAGGCATGACCAAGTAATAAACCTATTGTCCCAGCGGCCGTTTGCTCATTTGTCAAGAGTGTAGGCCTAACCCGTCACCTTCTCTCCCTATTTTAGTTGCTGATCTCAACGACAACCGAGGAGAACTTCGCAGACTGCATAGTAGGCCGGTTTCGGCTGCAGGTTGGTATCGAGCAATAGCGGATGGTGCGGTGCGTAGTTTGAAAACGGCTCATTGCGATCGAGCCAGGTATTGATGTCGGACATTCCCCATGTCGTTACTCCGATGCAGTCCGGTACGGCGCGGCAAGCGGCAAAAACATCCGCATACACTTGCGCCTGTTCGGCGAAGGGGTCTTCAGCGTGGGGGAAATAATTCCGCGAGACATCCATCTCCGTTATCTCAACTTCCAGGCCGAGCTCTGTGAACGAGCGCAGCATCTCCTCGAAGGCCGTGCGTGCCGGGAGCTCGTCCACACCCAAGATGCCCCAGAAATGGCCCTGGATTCCGACGCCGTCGATCGGCACTCCCCGCTCGAGGAGGCGTTTCACCAAAGCGTGGAAAGCCACAACCCGCTCATCCGTGGGGTTATGCACGTAGAAGTACTCGTTGAGGAACAACCGTGCCTGCGGGTCAGCCGCGCGTGCGAGACTAAAGCTTTCGTCAATATACTCCTCACCGAGGTATTGGTAGAACAGATTGTTGTCGATCTGTATGCCATACTGTTCCATCGGTTCGTTCACTACATCCCAGGTATCGACCTGTCCACTATAGCGTCCAGCAACCGCTTCGATGTGCTCGGCGAGGATTGCTCGGAGTCGGGCTTCGGGGTCGTCAGCTCCAAGGACCTCCGCTTCCAGATCGGCAGGCTGCTGGTTACGCCAGACGAGAACGTGACCACGGATACGAACCCCGCGCTCGTCTGCGAAGTCGACGAGCGCGTCGGCCTCTTGGAAGTCGTACTGGCCGACGGAAGGCGCCAAGCTGCCCCACTTCATCGCATTCTCGGCGGTCACCGAGTTGAAATGGACACCGATGGTTTTCTGTTCTAGGTCGCCTTCCGGGTCGGCGATCGCAGCCCCAATCCAGAACCCCGTTTGTTCGGCGACTTCAGCCAGTGTACTACAGGTACAGTCGATGGCATCTTTGCTATCGTCGCCGCAACCACTCACGATAATGATGCCCGCAAAGGCGATGATGAGGACGATCACGATATACTCGGCCATCCTCCGCCCATCTTTTTCTTTCCACAATTTTCTCAATAACTCTGCCATTTTTCTTAATATAATAGTAACAGCGCCTATCTTAATTCACAGTTCAAGATGCGACCCCATTACCCATCCCTTTCTATTTTCCTAGGTGGGTTGATATAACCACCAAGCACATATAAAGCATGCGGTAGCTATCGTAATACCAATAGTTGGCAGATAAAACCAGAAACGCACGGATATACAAAAATAGATAAGTCCGATAATGACGGGGGCAAATAAAAGCATTTTAGATAGTTCTATCTGGGCCAGGTAGTTACCAAAAATTATAACAGTCACTCCAAATGTAAATACCCCAAGTCCATGACTAATATTAAAACCGAGCCATGCATCCCACATATTTAAACGATTCCGTGAAAAGCAAACCCCAGTGGATTTCATGCTGTCCCGCAAAGATTCGTCAATCGGTGTAAATTGAGTGGGACGGAAAACGTCTATCATGGTTATTACTGCGTGAACGGCACCCATTAGTCCAATAATTGAGCCACCAATTATTAAGAAAATTTCAACCATTTTTTATCTCCGATTTACTACCTAGTAATAATTAGACTGATCCGAATTAGATGCGGAACATCGGTTCGGGGGAAATAGCGCCAGCGCCCGTTTTATCTTCAGTTCAATCTGCGGCTTCATTTGCTTACTCAAACAGCAAAAAACAAGACCCGACCCCAGCCCAAGATCATCAAAACTCTGCCGACCTGAAAACCGCCTTTGCGAGTCAATTTCTCAATTCCATCCCCAAAATTCTAAAATCAAAGATCACTGATAAAATGGCCTCGAAAAATGGACGCTGTCCCTGTTTTCCGTCCAGGAAAATTGTTACGGCTGATAATGGTATCCCATATCCACTATACCGGTATCGGTTTCGCTATCGGTCCGTGTGGTTTTGTCATCCATACCGAGGGCTGCCGCCATATCGCTGCCGGTATCAACGCAGGGGCTGTCAACACCCTGGCCGGCCGCTCTCTGGCTCAGGTAGTAGTCCCCATCGGGACCGGTCACAAAAAGCGGGTCGTCTTCGATGTTACCGGTTCCAGGATAGCCCCGTTCGATATCGCTGTAGGTCACGGTCGGGCTGGAGGAGTCGTCATATATCTCGTCAGGGCTATCGCCCCACAGAATGCAGTTGGTTATAGTAGCAAATGAGTTCAAGTTATATATCCCCCCGCCGTTCGTTACAGCCGAGTTGCCGCTGAATGTGCAGTTATTTATCTCGGGTGAGGAACTGAGATTTGCCAACCCCGCACCGCCCCATGCGGTGGAAAAGTTGCCGATGAAGATGCAGTTGGTAATTGTCGACGAGGAGTTGTTAGTGTTGTTCACTCCCCCGCCCCTGACGGCCGAGTTGCCGTTAAAAGTGCAGCCGATTATATCGGGCGAGGAGTCATTGCTGTAGACCCCGCCCCCCTCCTCGGCTGAGTTACCGCTGAATTTACAGTTAGTTATTGTGGGTAAAGAGTCTTGATAGTTGGCGATCCCGCCGCCGTTGAAGTCCTGGGCTGAGTTGCTAATGAATGTACAACTGGTTATCGTAGACGATGAATACCAAGTGTTGAGTATGCCACCACCGTCGTCCTGGGCCGTGTTGTCACTGAAAATACAGTCGGTCAAGATGGGCGAAGAATACTGATTGTTATACATCCCCCCGCCGGAGCTATTAACCGCCGAGTTGCCTCTGAAAGTGCAGTTGGATATTACGGGCGATGAGTTGTCCCAGTTATACATGCCGCCGCCGATGTTGCTAGCCGTGTTGCCGCTGAAGGTACAGTTGGTTATCGTGGGCGATGAGTTGTCCCAGTTATACATACCGCCGCCGGCAGCGGCCGAGTTGCCGGCGAAGGTGCAACTGGTTATCGAGAGTGAGGAGTTGTTGTAATTATACACCCCGCCGCCGGAGCTGCCTGCCGAGTTGCCGCTGAAGGTGCAGTTCGTCACCAGCAGGTTGATTACTCCGTTATTGATCATCCCGCCGCCGCGATTGTCCGGGTTAAACCCACTGGCATTGCCGCCGGTTAAGATAAATCCGTCAAGGAGTGCGTTCGACGCCCCGACGACTACATGGTAACTCACGTCCTCGCCGTCGAGGACGGTCGGATGGGCGGTGGGGTCGCCGCGCTCGAAGAGATCGCCCTCCGTCCCGGTGAATCCGCCGTAGACCAAAAAGGCCTCCTTCATGATGAGGACCGAGGTAGTCGGACTGTCGGATGTATATATTCCCTCCGCCACCCAGATCGTATCCCCGATGGAGGCGGCGCCCGCCGCCTCCGGGACGGTAGTGAAAGCGTCCGCCCAGGAAATACCCGTCCCGGCACCCGTGGCGTCAGTGTCAACATACCAATCAGCTACCAGTGGGTATCCGTATTCGTAAGCCCCCATATCATAGCCTCCCCCCCAAGGTCGGGGGTTGCCGTCCAGGTCATAACCCGGCGCACCATTGGCGGTCCCCATATCCTTGCAGAGAGAGCCTGACTGGAGATGCAAGTTGGGGTAACCGACAAAAAGCGGATCTACACTGATATTGCCAACCCCAGGGAGAATGCCCCCTTCGATATCGCTGTAGGTTACGGTCGGGGTGGAGGAAACGTCGTATATCTCGTCAGGGCTGTCGTTCCACATGATACAATTGGTTATTATGGGCAGAGATGTATCGTTATGCATCCCCCCGCCTTCGTTGGTAGCCGAGTTTTCGCTGAAGGTGCAGTTGATTATCTCGGGAGACGAGCCCTGGTTGTCAATCCCCCCTCCGTAGCTTGCCGAGTTGCCTCTGAATTCACAGTTGGTTATTACGGGTGAGGTGTCGAACAGGTTGCAGATCCCGCCGCCGTAGTATGCCGAGTTCCCGATGAACGTACAGTTGGTTATTACGGGCGATGCGAAGTCGTAGTTGTAGATCCCGCCGCCATACCAGGCAGATGAGTTCCCAATGAAGGTGCAGTTGGTTATCGTGGGCGAGGAGTTGTAATAATTGTATATCCCCCCGGCGCCGTATTGTGCCGAGTTCCTGACGAAGGTGCAGTCGGTTATCGTAGGCGACGAGCTGTAATAATTGAATATCCCACCGCCGCTATAACCAGTACCGGCCGAGTTGCCACTGAAGGTGCAGTTGGTTATCAAAGGTGATGAATTCTGGTTGTAGATCCCGCCGCCGTAACCGTCAGCCGTGTTGCCGTCGAAAGTGCAGTTGATTACCGAGGGCGAGGGCTGGTCATAATTATACAAACCACCGCCGGAGCTGTCGGACGAGTTGCCGCTGAAGGTGCAGTCTATTATATCGGGCGATGAATACCTGTTTTCCATACCCCCACCGCCCATACTGGCCGAGTTGCCGCTGAAGGTGCAATTGGCAACCAAGATATCGGTTATAAAGTAATTAACCACCCCGCCGCCGATCCGTGCCGAATTGCCGTTAAAGATGCAGTCGGTTACTTTGACCAATGAGCTCTGATAATTACATATCCCGCCGCCGTCAACAACGGATGAGTTGCCGCTAAAGGTGCAATTGGCAATTATGACTGCCGAGTTATCACGGTTATATGTCCCCGCGCCGTAGCTGTCCCAGCTGCCCCCGTTGGCATTACCGTTGGCGATAATAAAGCCGTCCAGGCGGACATCTGATGCAGCGACAACTACATGCCAGCTCATGTTCTCACCGTCAAGGACGGTCGGGTAATCGGCCGGAGCACCGCGCTCGGAGAGGTCACTCTCCGTCCCGGTGAAGCCGCCGTATACCTCAACGCCAGCCTTCATCGCCAGGATCGGATTGGTCGAGGCAGGAATATTATTATATGTCCCCTGCGCCACCCAGATCCAGTCGCCGCTCGATGCGGTATCCGCCGCCGACTGAACGTCAATAAACGCATTACCCCACGATGTCCCGCTCCTATCGCCCGTGGCGTTAATATCCACATACCAGATGGACGGTTGAGCTATCGGCACCGCTACCGAATCGCCCCCGATATTACCGCAGTCATCCGTCCCCGAGACATCGATGGATATTGAAGGAAGGGTGACCCCCGTCAGAACTACCGACCAATTCCCCCCGGTGTCAATCCCGGACGATTCGCTGTGCCCCTGGTCAGAGGTGACCATTACCGCCGTAATATCGGTATCCGCAGTCCCACTGACCCATACGTCACCGGCAAACAGGGTAAAGCCGTCTATCGGTGATGTAATACTCACTGCCGCTTCCGCGTCAATATCATAGACCTCGGTAACCGTTCCCGACTGGTTCCCGCAGGAATCCACCGCCATAAACCTTAGTGTCGTATCCGTGCTAATATCAATCGGCACCGTATATACCGGGCTCAAGGTAGTCGGCCCGCTCCCGTCAGTTGTGTAATGGATCGCTGCGCCCGGGTCGTCACAGCTCAGGGTCACCGACAAGCCGGGAGGGCAGTATTCCCCTCCCGTAGTTGATGCTTCCAGGCGTCCCGGGGAGGCATTATCGATAATATAGACCTCGGTAACCGTTCCCGACTGGTTCCCGCAGGAATCCACCGCCATAAACCTAAGCGTCGTATCCGTGCTGATATCAATCGGCACCATATAGACCGGACTCAAGGTAGTCGGCCCGCTCCCGTCAAGGGTGTAGTAGATCGTCCCGTCACTCACACTCAGGCTGACCGTGGTCGCACAGTAACTCCCTCCTGACGGGGAGGCCGCTAACCCAGTCGGTACCTCATTGTCAATATCATAAATCTCTGTCACTATCCCCGACTGGTTCCCGCAAGAATCCACCGCCATAAACTTAAGCGTCGTATCCACAGTGATATCAATCGGTATCGTATATACCGGACTCAATGTTGTCGGCCCGCTCCCGTCAAGGGTGTAGTAGATCGTCCCGTCACTCGCACTCAGGCTGACCGTGGTCACACAGTAACTCCCTCCTGACGGGGAGGCCGCTAACCCGTTCGGCACCAGATTGTCATAAGAATACACACCGGCCAGGCTGCATGAGCCGACAACCGTAGGCATCACCGTCACTACTGAGAAATCTCCCCCCGGAGCCTCCACGATGATTAAGGTATTGCTCCAGGAATTGATGGCTGCAGTTACGCCGTCGAACCGAACGCTACCTGTCAGGGCACCGAAGGTCGTACCCGTAATAGATACCGCATCCCCGGGACACCCGGTATCAGGCCCTACACTCATGATGCTGCACCCAATCGCCACGGCAGTGAAGGCTACCGACGCCGTCGTTAACGGGACACCGTCGGCGCTGTATAGGTCGACACTGGCGACAACAGTAACCGTCCCCGGGCCCGAACCCATAGTCAGCAGGGCACTGGCATTACCCGAGGAATCGGTATCGATATCAATTGTGGTTACACTTCCGGGTAAGGTTGCTCCTCCGGTGGTGTCGCCGGTGATCTCGTAAGTGATAGCTACCCCTCCCAGGGTGCAGCCGGAGATGGTCTGGGTACAGGCAGGGAGGTTATTCAGGTTCACCCCCAGGGGCTGCGGCAGGGTCTGATTGGGGAACCCTTCCTGCCTGTCTCCGCCAGTCATGCTGAGTTCGATCGCCCAGCAGGTCGGGTCGGGGGTAAAAACGGGCAGATCGGGGCGAAACCCCAGCATGTATTGGCGAATACCCAGGGCATCGCTTACCGCCAGCCGGCAGTCATGGCCGGTGGCATCGGCATTGCCCAGCAGGGGCACATTGGGATACCCCCCGGCGTTCTGACGGATCCTGAGTATGTCGTTGGTATCGATGGTAACGGTAACGCTTGCCTGAGCGTCGCCGTAGTACAGTTCACCCGCCCGGGCCTCTCCCCGGAAGGCAAATAAAAGAAAGAAGTAAAATAGGAGAAAGAAAAAAAACTTAGTCATTGGGATTTGGGATTTGGGATTTTGGATTTGATTTATTCTCATTCTACCCCTCTGATTCAACTTTAACTCCAAACTCGAATGGTTTACACTTTACCTTTATTCCTTTTTCAAATAAGATTATACAAGAATATTATGTTGGATCGATAAGGATTATATCAATCCCGGTCTCCGACGAGCCGCCAAAAATAGTAACCGGGTCAGGAGCACCGTACATTCCAGTTGGCTCCATTGCGTCTAATTGCATATTCCCATTCACATCCATAAATGATAACAGATAATATGTATCATCAGGGAGATTATACAGAGTATAACTTCCCGGGCCTGGAATCATTGTAGACGCCACCGGGGCGCCGGAAAATGAACTATTGGTATAACCTTCTACAATAATAGCTCCTGTCGATGCCCCGGCATAACTAATAGTCCCGGATATACTGCCCAGTCCCGGATCCACTACATTATAGTTACTTACGCCAACACCCTGATAGCCATACCCCATACCTCCCTGATCGAAAATTCTACCATGTACCTCTGCCATCTGCACTACCATCCACATATAGTTTCCCGGGGTTAGCCCGGTTAAGGTAGCCTGGGTAAATGCCGGGAGGGTAAAGAACATACCATTACCACCGGTTCCCATATTAAAATACTGTCCTACCAGGAGCACTGCGTTTGTGGTATCCACATTCTGCCAGACAAGTGTGGTTGGACCTCCCGAGGTTACCCCCTCACCGTAAATAGGGGACACCTGATTGGGCAGGTCAGCGGTAGGCCAGATATATACCTGATTGGACACGGATATAGTGTGTCCGTAGCCATCGTCTATATAGAATGTAAATGTCTGCCATCCATCGTAAGTGATCAAAGGCTCATTGCCCGAGTCAAGATCACCGACAACAGCGGTTTGATATGAATACTCATCAGAGCCCGGGAAATTCTCGGTCAGAGTCCAGCTGTTCGCATAGTCATCCTCCGCCCAGATGGTAAGTGAATCACCATCGTCATCCCAGACCCCTATTTCAAGTGCAATAGTGACGTTCCCATTCTCAAATGAACTGGCATTTAAATTCGGCCATACATTCCATATTCTAGGTGTCCGATTATCCGGCTGTCCGGTAATCGGACCTTCAGGGACGGTGGTAAATGTCCATGAATAATCCGCAAGTGGATTCGCGCTTATATCCTCAATAATGCCGATTACCGTTAAGGTATACTGGGTAGCGGGTTTCATCCCGGTAAAGGCCTGGGTGGACCAGAAATCCAAACTCCAGGTGCCGGCCTCGCCGTCATCCTGTTTCTCAAAATTAAATCCCTTAATGGGTATTCCGGTATCGGTTTCCATCATGGTAAGGGCGGAGATATCCACTGTGGAGCAATCAATGGGCTCATTAAAGCCGATCTCCCCATCCACCCCCCACCAGCTTAGATCAATCCAGCCATCCCCGGGCAGGGTAGCCTCCACCTGGGGCGGGGTAGTATCATCGGGCTCATCTGCAGTGGTGAAAGAGATACTCTGGGGGATGAAGCTATTCCCCACGCTATCCTCTATGCCACCGGAGATTCCAATATTATATGTCTCTAATTGATTGAGGGGAAGATCCGGGGTAAGTATGATACTAAAGGGGCTTGGCCCATCGCCAACACTCCAGTTCAGGTCAAAGGGAACCGGGCCGCTTGAATTAGTCAGGGTTATATTCGTCAGGATGATCGTCGAGGGATCCAGGGGTTCATCAAAGCCCAGCATTATACTATTCCTGGCGAAGTCATACAGTTTGCGCGGAACACCGGTTTGGCCATCAAAAGGCAGGGAAAATACAATTTGGGGTGCGGTTATATCGCTCGCAGGCCCCTGGGCAACGATGCTCCACCTGACATCGCCCCATACTCCGTTCCAGTTCAGGTCGTTTAGGTCCCAAGTATTAATCCGGTAACCGCCTCCTTCCTGAATGGGGGAAGGGGTACCAAGAGTCAGGGTGAGGGTATCACCGGCGGTCCAGGTAAGGGTTCCCCCAAAACTGGACCCCCCAACTTCAGCCTGAACCACAGTCTGACCGAATATATTCCTAATCTCCATCCGACCCCTGGTAGTATCCATTGGTTCATTAAACCAGAGAGTGATCTGAGTAAGCGTGGAAGAATCTACCAGGGTGGTCCCGTCCGGGTCCCTAGAAGTGACCTGAGGTGGTGTGCAATCACCGGTTTCGAAGTCGAAGGGAAAGCTCCCGGGCATTAAGGGGTTTCCTGCCAGGTCAATAGCACCTGCCAAATCAACGGTATAAGTAGTATAATCTGTCAGCAGATCAGGGGTGGCAAATGTGACCGTGTCGTCTGAAGTCCAGTAAAAGCCTCCGGTCAGAGGCGCACCAGTACCAGTGGATAATGTGAAGCCGCTTTCAACCGAGCCCTTAGCCATATCCTCATTGAACCGGATCTCTATGTTCACTCCGGTAGGTACGCCGGTCTGGCCATCATCGGGGTTGGTGAACATAACCCATGGGCTCTGAGTGTCTACCCAGAAGGTGCTGGTTTCCACAACTGAGACGTTATTGCAGGTATCGGTGCAGGTTGCCTCAATTGTATGAGGCCCTTGGGTTAACCCGCTGAAAGTCACAGCGCAGGAGGGTGTCCAGATCCCTCCATCCAGCCTCTGCTCACAACTACCCTCGGCACAGTTTATATCAGTAGGTACTGTGGAGCTATTTATCGCAGCGCCATCCGCCGGAGAAGTGATTGTCGGCGGATTCGGAGCCGTGTTATCAATCGTGTAAACCTCCGTAACCGTTCCTGCCTGATTCCCACAGGTATCCACCGCAATAAACTTAAGCATTGTATCCCCACTAATATCTATAGGTACCGTATAAATCGGACTCGCCGTCGTCGGACCGCTTCCGTCAGTGGTGTAGTAAATAGTCGTCGCACCAACAGCGGACAGGGTAACCGTGGTTACACAGTAACTCCCCCCTGCGGGGGAAGCCGCTAAACCAGTCGGCGGTTCATCGTCAATATCATAGACCTCGGTAACCGTGCCTGACTGGTTTCCAGAAGCATCCTTAGCCATAAATTTAAGCGTCGTATCCATACTGATATCAATCGGCCCCGTATAAACCGGGCTTGCCGTCGTCGGATTACTCCCATCGGTAGTGTAATAGATCGTTGCCCCGGGATCGTCACAGCTCAAGGTAACGGATGTCGGACAATATGACCCTCCTGCTGGCGATGCCGCCAGATTACCCGGGGGAATAATATCCAGGTAATGGTATCCCATATCCACAATACCGCTGTCGGGGACACCATCGGTGCGGGTGGTTTTATTGCCCATTCTGAGGTTTACTGCGGTATCACTGCCGGCATCCACACATGGGCTGTCGGAGCCCTGTCCAGCGGCAGTCTGGCTCAGGTAGTAATCGCCATTGGGGCCGCTCACGAACTGGGGGTCGGCGTCGATATTACCGGTTCCAGGGTAGCCCCATTGGATATCGCTGTAGGCTACGATCGGGTTAGAGGTCAAATCGTTGTATATACTACCATTAAAATTGCTCCACATAATGCAGTTGATAATAGTGGGTGAAGAAGAGTCCCAGTTGGTTATCCCGCCGCCAGACACGTCAGCCGAATTGTCGCTGAAGATGCAGTTGGTTATTGTGGGTGAGGAATTGTATTCGTTGAACATCCCGCCGCCGTAGCCAAAAATGGTCGTCGAGTTGCCGCTGAAGATGCAATTGATTATCGTGGGTGAGCAGTTATTGTTGTACATCCCGCCGCCGTATCGGGCCGTGTTATTGCTGAATATGCAGTTAGTTATCGTGGGCGAGGAGTTCCAGTTGAACATCCCGCCTCCGTAGTCATTAAGGCCACCTCCATTAGCGTTTCCACCCGTTATGATGAAGCCATCCAGACGAACGTTAGAAGCGCCGATAACTACATGATAGCTGGTGTCCTCGCCGTCGAGGACAGTGGGATAAGCGGCCGGGTCGCCGCGCTCTAAGTAGTTGCTCTCAGTCCCAACGAAACCGCCGTATATATCATACTGCATGTATAAGACGGCTGAGGTTGAGGTAGGTGAATTAGTATATGTTCCCTCCGCCACAAATATCACCTCGCCCCATGAGGCCGCATCCATTGCTTCCTGAACATTGGTGAAGGCATTTTCCCACGACAGGCCCGTTTCGGTACCGGTAGCATCATCATTAACAAACCAATTTGGTACCGGATAGTGCTCGTAAGCTCCCATGTCATATCCTTCGAGGATGGGACGTAGGTTACCGTCAAGGTCATAGCTCGGGGCGCCATCGGCGGTGCCGGTATCTACACAGGGTGATCGGCGGTGTTGAAGACGCAGGTCAGGATATCCCACAAACTGTGGATCAAAACCGATGTTGCCGGTACCGGCATAGCCCCCGTCGATATCGCTGTAGGCTACAATCGGGCTGGAGGATGCGTCGGTGTATATCTCGTCAGGGCTGTCGTTCCACAGAATGCAATTGGTTATCGTGGGTAAGGAATTATTTTCGTTGTTCGTCCCACCGCCGTATGTAGCCGAGTTGCCACTGAAGCTACAGTTAATTATCGTGGGTGAAGAATTATAGTAGTTGTCGATCCCGCCGCCAGCATCGATTGCCGAGTTGCCGATAAAAGTACAGTTTATTATCGTGGGTGATGAGTTGTCTTCGTTGGAAATTCCACCCCCGTAGCGGACTGAGTTATTGCTGAAGATGCAGTTGGTTATTATGGGCGAGGATTTATAATTATATATCCCACCGCCAGACCAGTATGCCGAGTTGTTGCTGAAAGTGCAGTTAGCCACCATAAGATTGGTTGCCGATTCATTGTATAATCCGCCTCCGTTGTCATCAAAGCCACTTCCATCAGCATTGCCGCCCGTTACGATGAAGCCGTCCAGACGGGCGTTCGAAGTGCCGACGACTACATGGTAGCTCATATTCTCGCCGTCGAAAATAGCGGGGTGATCGGCCGGGTCGCCGCGTTCGAAAAGATTACTCTCTGTCCCGGTGAATCCCCCGTAGATCTCAACGCCGGCCTTCATCGTCAGGACGGATGATGTTGAGGCAATTGAATTAGTGTATGTCCCTTCCGCTACCCAGATCCAGTCGCCGCTGGCGGCGGCATCCGCCGCGTCCTGAATAACGGTAAAAGCGTCTGTCCAAGACAAGCCCGTGCCCGCACCGGTGGCGTCGTCATTCACATACCAGATAGCAGGCTCACCATATACAAAAATCGTTATTGAATCGCTCCCGGTATTGCCGCAGTTATCCGTCCCTGAGGCATTAATGACTATGGAAGGGAGAGTAACACCCGTCAGAACCACCGACCAGTTACCGCCGGCATACACCGGGGATGACTCGCTGTGCCCCTGGTCAGAAGTAACCGTAACCGTGGTTATATCGGTATTCGCTGTCCCGCTGACCCATATATCGCCGGCGAATACGGTAACGCCATCCGCCGGAGAAGTGATACTTACTACCGCCTCGGTGTCAATATCATAGGCCTCGGTTACTGTGCTTGATTGGTGACTACAGGCATCCACCGCCATAAACTTAAGCGTAGTATCCACGCTGACATCAATCGGCACTGAATAGACCAGACTGCCGGTATTAGGCCCACTTCCATCAAGGGTATAATAGATCGTCCCATCACTCGCACTAAGGCTGACCGTGGTTGCACAGTAACTCCCCCCTGCCGGGGTTGCCGTTAACCCGGCTGGCGCCTCCAGGTCAATATCATAGAATTCAGTTTCTGTTCCTGATTGGTTCCCGCAGTCATCCTCTGCCATAAACTTTAGAACGGTATACTCACTTATATAAATCGGCCCGGTGTAAACATTACCGTCGGGAGGATTAGGCCTACTCCCATCAGTTGTGTAGTAGATCGTTGCCCCCGGATCGTCACAGCTCAAAGTCACTGATGTCGGACAATATGACCCTCCCGATGGTGATGCCGCCAGGCTGCTCGGGGCAGTAGTATCAATCGTGTAAGTCTCGGTTACCGTGCCTGACTGGTATCCGCAGGTATTCACCGCCATAAACTTAAGGGTCGTATCCATACTGATATCAATCGGTTCTGCATATACCGGGCTCGCGGTTGTCGGCCCAGTCCCATCAAGGGTGTAGTAGATCGTAGCCACCGGATCGTCACAGCTTAAAGTCACCGATGTATCCAGACAGACTGATCCTCCCGGAGGCGATGCCGTTAGGCTGCCCGGGGCAGAGGTATCGATATCGTATATCTCGGTTACCGTGCCTGCCTGGTTCCCGCAGGTATCCACAGCCATAAACTTAAGCGTAGTATCAACACTGATATCTATAGGTACCGTATAAACCGGGCTCGCCGTCGTCGGCCCACTCCCATCAGTGGTATAGTAGATCGTCCCGTCACTTGCACTGAGGTTGACCGTAACCGGGGTCGCACAGAAACTGCCTCCTGCCGGAGTAGCTATTAGACCGGTTGGTGGCTCAGAGTCAATATCATAAATCTCGGTAACTGTGCCTGATTGATTTCCGCAGACATCCACTGCGATAAGCTTGAGCGTGGTATCCGTACTTATGTCAATCGGCCCTGCATAAACCGGGCTCGCTGTCGTCGGCCCACTCCCATCAAGGGTGTAATAGATCGTAGCCACCGGATCGTCACAGTTCAAAGTCACTGATGTCAGACAATATGACCCTCCCGCAGGTAACGCTGCCAGGCTTCCCGGGGCAGTGGTATCAATATCATAAACCTCGGTTACTGTCC